>CAVQWY010000004.1:0-271642 GCA_963717755.1 uncultured Microthrixaceae bacterium
GCCGTCCACAACGACAGCGTCGTGCTCGTCACCCTCAACGACGCGCCGAACGGCAACGCCGTGGAGTGGGTGCGGATCCAGACGGGATCCTTCACGGTGGAGCTCACCACCCTCACGCCGACCGCCCTCTCGTTCAGCTTTCTCGTCCTGAACTGACCAGAGGGCGCCCGTGTCACCGCTTGGCCACGACCTGGTCGCGCATCGCCGGGATGACGTGGTCGCCGTAGGCGGCGAGGGTCGCATCCTTGGCGTCGTGCTGGAGGTACACGGCGAACTGGTCGACGCCGAGCGACTGCAGCTCCCGCAGCCGGGCCACGTGGGCGTCGACCGGGCCGAGGAGGCAGAACCGGTCGATCACGTCGTCGGGGACGAAGTCCGCGTGGGTGTTCCCCGCCCGGCCGTGCTCGTTGTAGTCGTAGCCGTGCCGGCCCTCGATGTAGGACGTGAGCGCTTCCGGGACGGAGTGGGCGACGTCATCGCCGTAGCGGGTGACCAGGTCGGCGACGTGGTTGCCGACCATCCCGCCGAACCAGCGGCACTGGTCTCGTGCGTGGCCGACATCGTCGGACACGTAGGCAGGGGCGGCCACGCAGATCGTGATCGCGTCGGGGTCGCGCCCGGCGGCCGCCGCCGCGTCCCGCACCGCCTTCACCGTCCACGCCGTGATGTCGGGGTCGGCCAGCTGGAGGATGAAGCCCTCGCCGACCTCCCCGGCCAGCGCCAGCGCCTTGGGGCCGTAGGCGGCGACCCACACCTCGAGGGCGCTCCCACCGGCCCACGGGAAGCACAGCGTCGAGCCGTTGTGCTCGACCTCCCGCCCGTTCCCGAGCTCACGGATGACGTGGATGGACTCGCGCAACGTGGCCAACGTCGCCGGGGCGCCGTTGGTGACCCGCACGGCCGAGTCGCCTCGGCCGATCCCGCACACCGTGCGGTTGCCGTACATCTCGTTGAGGGTCGCGAACAGCGACGCGGTGACCGTCCAGTCGCGGGTCGAGGGGTTCGTGACCATGGGCCCCACGACGACCTTGCGGGTCTCGGCGAGGATCCGGCTGTAGATGACGAACGGCTCCTCCCAGAGCAGGTGGGAGTCGAAGGTCCAGACGTGCGTGAAGCCGAGCAGCTCGGCCCGGCGGGCGAGCTCGACCACGGCCGCCGCCGGTGGGTTGGTCTGGAGGACGACCCCGATGTCCATCAGCGGACGCTCACTGCAGGTAGCCGTTCGTGGCGCGCTTCAGGAACTGGCCGTGGCCGGCCCGGCCCGTGAACGTGCCGGCGTCGATGACGAACGAGCCGCGGGAGAGGACGACGTCGACGCCGCCCTCCACCTCGAAGCCCTCCCACGACGAGTGGTCGACGTTCATGTGCGCGCGTCGCGTGCGAGATCGTCTGGCGTCGGCCCGGGTCGTACACCACAAGGTCGGCGTCGGAGCCGGGCGCGACGATCCCCTTGCGCGGGTAGAGGCCGAACATCCTCGCTGGCGTCGTCGAGCACGTCTCGACCCACCGCTCGAGGGAGAGCTTCCTGTCGACGACCCCCTGGTAGATGAGGTCCATCCGGTGCTCGACCCCGGCCATGCCGTTGGGGATGGCCCGGAAGTCGCCAGCGCCGAGCTCCTTCTGGTCCTTGAAGCAGAACGGGCAGTGGTCGGTGGACACGACGGCGAGGTCGTTGGTGCGCAGCCCGTTCCAGAGGTCGGCGTGGTGGTGCTCGTGCTTCGTGCGCAGCGGCGGGGAGCAGACCCACTTGGCCCCCTCGAAGCCGGGGGCACCGAGCTGATCCTCCAGGGTGAGGTACAGGTACTGCGGGCAGGTCTCGGCGAACACGTTGCGACCGAGGTCGCGGGCCGCCGCCACCTGCTCGAGCGCTTCGGACGCGGACAGGTGCACGATGTACAGCGGCACGTTGCCCGCCACGTCGGCGAGCACGATCGCCCGGTGGGTGGCCTCGCCCTCGAGGGCCGAGCGACGGACGATGCCGTGGTGCACCGGATCCGTCTCACCCCGCTCGACGGCCTGGGCGGCCAGCACGTCGATGGCGATGCCGTTCTCGGCGTGCATCATGATCGTGGCGCCGTTGTTCGACGCGCTCTGCATGGCCCGCAGGATCTGGGCGTCATCGCTGTAGAAGACGCCCGGGTAGGCCATGAACAGCTTGAAGCTGGTGACGCCCTCGTTGTTGACGAGCTCGTCCATGGCCTTGAGGGCGTCCTCCGTGACGTCGCCGAGGATCATGTGGAACGCGTAGTCGATGGCGCAGACCCCGGCCGCCTCCGCGTGGCGGGCGGCCAGCTGGTCCTGGACGATCGCTCCGGTGGTCTGGAGGCCGAAGTCGATGACGGTGGTGGTGCCGCCCCACGCCGCCGCCGCCGTCCCGGTCTCGAAGTCGTCAGACGAGAACGTGCCGCCGAAGGGGAGGTTCATGTGCACGTGCGGGTCGATCCCACCGGGCACCACGTACTTGCCGGTGGCGTCGACGGTGCGATCGGCGGTGACGCCCGACGCGGCGGCCACCCCGGGCGCGTAGAGCGCGGCGATGACCTCACCGTCGACGAGGACGTCGGATGCGATGGCACCGGTCGGGTTCACGACGGTGCCGCCGGTGATGAGCGTGCGTGCCATGGACGGTCCCCCTACTGGTCGGTGATTCGCCCGTATTCCTCGGGGCGCCGATCGCGGTAGAAGGCCCAGCGATTGCGCACCTCCGCGAGCAGGTCCATGTCGAGGTCGCGCACGACGAGCTCCGGCTCGTGGGCATCGGCGGGCTCGCCCACGAACTTGCCCTCCGGGTCGACGAAGTAGGACGTGCCGTAGAAGTCGTTGTCGCCGAGGTCCTCGATCCCGACCCGGTTGATGGCGCCCACGAAGTACTCGTTGGCGACGGCCGAGGCCGGCTGCTCCAGCTTCCACAGGTACGACGACAAGCCGCGGTGCGTCGCCGACGGGTTGAAGACGATCTCGGCGCCGTTGAGCCCGAGCGCCCGCCACCCCTCCGGGAAGTGCCGGTCGTAGCAGATGTACACCCCGACCTTGCCCACCGCGGTGTCGAACACGGGGAACCCGAGGTTGCCGGGCCGGAAGTAGAACTTCTCCCAGAAGCCCTTCACCTGCGGGATGTGGTGCTTCCGGTACTTGCCCAGGTACGACCCGTCGGCGTCCACGACGGCCGCGGTGTTGTAGAGCATCCCCGGCTGGTCCTGCTCGTACATCGGCAGGACGAACACCATCTCGAGCTCGGCGGCCAGCGCCTGGAACCGCTCGGTGGTGGGGCCGGGGATCGACTCGGCGTACTCGTAGTACTCCGCCTCCTGCACCTGGCAGAAGTAGGGCCCGTAGAAGAGCTCCTGGAAGCAGATGACCTTCGCCCCTTGCGAGGCCGCCTCGCGGGCGTACTCCTCGTGGGCCTTGATCATCGTCTCCTTGTCGCCCGTCCAGGTCGTCTGGACCAACGCGGCACGGACCAAGCTGGCTGCCATCTCGCCTCCCTGCGCCGGCGCTCGCGCGCACATCGGGTGGGCCTCAGACGGTAGCCCCGACCACCGCCGCCCGCGGCTCGAGTGCGCAGGCTGCCGGGCTCCCGCTATGCGATGTTCACGACCGTCCCGAGGTCGGGGAGCCTGAGCAGACCCGGGTCGTCGATCACCCGCTTCACGGCATCCGCCGCGCTCACCGAGTACGTGGCCATCTCCCGGGCCAGCGAGGCGACGACCATCGGGGCGGCGAAGGAGGTGCCGCTCCAGCTGGCCCAGCTCCGGAACCGGTCGGGGTCGGGTGCTCCGGCCGGCGCAGTGTTCAACCCGTCGTACTCGGAGAAGAACCAGCTCACGATGTCCACGCCGGGCGCGCAGGCTCGGACCCACGGTCCGTAGTTGGTGAAGGGGGCCGGCCCGTACGGGCCGATCGCCCCCACGCCGACGACGCCCCGGAGGGCGGCGGGATAGGTCGGGCGGCACGTGGCGTCGTTGCCGGCGGAGGCGACCACGACGGTGCCCAGCTGCGACGCCCGGCGCACGGCGGCCGCCAGCACGTGCATCTGCTCCAGCGCGTAGCCACCGAAGGAGAGGTTGAGGAGGTCGACGGTCCCGGCCAGCCCGTGGACGCGCCGGGCCACGGCGACCTCGTCACCCTCGCCGTAGCTCGAGAGGACCTTCTCGACGCTGATCGCGCAGCCCGGGGTCACGAGGTCGATGAGGCCGGCGATGAACGTGCCGTGACCGGCCGCGGGGTCGAGGAAGCCGTCGGCGTCGGTGTCGGGCCGCTCGAAGTGGTACCGCTGCGTCGGCGCCATCGAATCGAGGGCCTGCGGTCGGAGGCCGTCGGCCGCCATGCCGGTGTCGAGCACCGTGATGCGCACCACGCGGGCCGGGGCCCCGGGCAGTGCGGGGCGGGGTCGGGGTTCCGACGGGACGGCGCTGCTCCGCCGCCGCCCGGTGGCCTGGAGCTCGCTCGCGTGCATCGGCGACGCGTGCATCGGCGACGCGTGCATCGGCGACGCGTGCATCGGCGACGCGTGCATCGGCGAGGCATGCATGGGTGACGCGTGCATCGGTGACCCGGTGAGGCCGCCCCATCGCAGCGACGGGTGCGGACCGCAGCAGCCGCAGCCGTCGGCGTGGGCGAACATCACGTGGTTCGGCTGGGCGAGCACGCCTTCCACCCGGAGCTCCTCCACCGCATCGATCGCGTTGACCGTGCCGCGTAGGCGGTAGAGCCGCCCGAGACCGAGGTCCTCGTCGACGTCGGGGAACACCGGTTCCGCCTCTGCACCGAGGGCGCCGCCGAACATGGCCTGGGCGCGGTCGCGACCCTGCTCGCCCCCGACGATGACCTCCTCGGGCCGATACGCGAACCCGTCGGGGCCCGGCGCGAACTCGACGGTGCCCGCCCAGCCTTTGAGGGCGTCATGCACGGGGATGTCGCTCATGATCGACGACTCCGCCAGCGCCGGCCCACCTCACATGGAGCCATCTGCCGACCCTACCGCTCCGCCGCTTCAGCCAGGACCCGATCCGCCTCCGCGGCGGCGGCCGGCAGGGTCAGGGCGTGGCCCGCCTGGCGCGCGGCGCCATAGGCGGACCCGCCGAGGTTGTGCCGCGCCTGCTCGAGCATGAGGTCGCTCTGGATCTGATCGTCCTCGTAGAGGACCAAGCCGGTGGCATCGAGGATGGACTCGGCTTGGCTGTGGAGGACGGTGGCCTCCTCCCACCGCTCGTCGACGGCCAGGATGCGGGCGGCCACGATGAGGCTCATGCCGACCGCTGCCGGCGCCCCCAGCTCGAGCCCGAGCGCGAGGCAACCTCGCTGGTGCCCCGCCGCCGTGGACCAGGCCTCCTGCCGCAGCGCCACCTCGGCCAGGTTTCCCAGCGCCGACGCCTCCCACACGGGATCGCCGATGCGCCGCCAGGTCTCGAGCTCCTCCTCGAACGCGGCTTCCGCCGCATCAGGGTTGCCGCGGGACATGGCCGCGATCCCCAGCTGGCTGCAGATGCGAGCCCGTCCCGCCGGGCTGAGACGTCCGGCGAGTGCCCGTGTCGCCCCCTCGAAGGCCGCGACGTAGTCGCCCGATCGGAGCGCGACGTCACCGCGCGTCCGCTCGATGGCAGCGTCGTCCCAGTCCGGCAGCGCGCCGACCTCCTGGACGAGCGCCTCGGCATCTGCGAGCGCTCGCTTGGCCGACGATGGGTCCCCAGACCGGAGGTAGAGGTCGGCGAGCGTCGTGTGCAACGACACGGCCGCGGGCGCCGCGGTGCTCAGGAGCTCGATGTGCCGCTCCAGCTCCTCGATCGCCTCTCTGAGCGACTGCCCCACCGCGTCGATGTGCCGAGCGATCGTGAAGGCCAGCTCCTGCCCGAGGGCGGGTGCGGGCGACGCGACGAGTGCCACCAGCGAGCGGAGGTTGCCGAGCTCCAGCCCGACCTCGCTCGTCCAGGTCCGCTGGTGCCGACGCGCGGGGCCGAGCCGATCCCGGTACCAGGACGCGAGCCGCACCGCGGTGGCCTCGGACTCCCCGTGCTCGTCGAGGCGTTGACGGGCGAAGTCGCGGACGGACTCCAACAGTCGATAGCGCGTGGCGCTGGCGGTGAGATCCGCGGTGACGAGGGACTTCTCCGCCAGCGACCACACGAGCTCGGGGATCTCGTAGGCGTCGACGTCACCGGAGGCGACCGCGGCGGTGGCGGTCTCGATCGAGAAGCTGGCGCCGAACACGCCCAGGCGCCGCAGGCAGGTCTGCTCGCTGGGGCTGAGGAGCCGGTCGCTCCAGTGGAGCAGGGCCTCCAGCGTCCGTTGTCGCTCCGGGATGGCCGGGTTGTGGCTGCGCAGCAGCCGGAAGCGGTCGCTCAGCCCGTCGAGGAGCTCCCCGGGCGATATCACCGCGAGCCGGGCGGCGGCCAGCTCCAGGGCCAGCGGCAGGCCGTCGAGCCGCGCACAGATGTCAGCGATCACGGGGAGGACGGTGGCGTCGGCGACGAAGTCGTGCCGCACCGCCGTGACGCGGTCGAGGAACAGCGCGACGGCAGGTCCAGGTCCGCCGTCGGGATCGTCGACGTCGAGAGTCCCCAGCCGCACGAGATCCTCTCGGGGGGTGCCGAGCGGCGCGCGGCTGGTCGCCAAGGCACCGCACGCCGGGCAGGCGGCGAGCAGGCCCTCGAGCAGGCGACCGCAGTCGTTGGCCAGGCCCTCGCAGTTGTCGACGATCAGGAGGGCCTGGCGCTCGGCGAGGTGACCGAGCACCTCGACCCAGCGGTCGTCGCCCCGCCCCGGCACCCCGAGGGCCGCAGCCACCGCCGGGGCGATGAGCGACGGCTCGTCGATCGGCGCGAGGTCGACCATCCAGGCGCCGTCCGGCCAGTCGTCGGCGACGCGGAGACCGACCTCGGTGGCCATGCGGGTCTTCCCCACCCCACCGGGTCCCGCGAGCGTGACGAGACGCCCCGGACCGATCCGCGCCCGCACCTCGTCGATCTCCTCGCCGCGCCCGTGCAATGACGTGGGCGGCAGGACGAGGTTGTGACCGTCGGCCGGCACGGCCCGCACCGCCGGGAACCCGGTCGGCAGGCCCTCGCCGGCCAGCTGGAAGAGCCGGACGGGTCCCTCGAAGTCCCGCACCCGGAAGTGGCCGAGCGGGACCACGGTGGTGTCGTCGAGCGTCGAGAGCCTGTCCATGGTCGCGGCGGAGAGCAGCACCTGTCCGCCATGGGCGGAGGACATCACCCGTGCCGCCTGGTGGACGGCGAGCGCCCGATAGTCGGTGCCGTGGGGCGCCGCCAGGCCGGTGTGCAGCCCCATCCGCACCCGGAGCACGCCGTCGGATGGCCACGGCTCACGGTGCAGCCCGCGCTGGGCGTCGGCGCAGGCCTTGACCGCGTCGTCGGCGTCGTGGAACGCCACGAACACCCCGTCGCCGGCGGTGTCGATCACATGCCCGCCGTGCGCGTCCCATGCCTCAGCCATCAGCTCGAGGTGCCGGTCGAGCAGGTCCCCGTAGCGGTCGCCGAGCCGCCGAAGCAGCCGCGTCGATCCCTCGATGTCCGTGAACGCGAAGGTCACGATCCCGGTGGGCAGCTCACTGCGCACAGCCACGCTGCATTCTCGCATCGTGATCGCCTCGACCGATGCGAAGCCCGGCCCCCGGGCCTGGGCGTGGGCGGGTACCGCCGCTACCAGTCCAGGTTGAGGACGGCGCGCATCCCGGCGACGAACTCGTCGTAGTCCGTCCCGTTGCGCGCCGCCGCGACGAGCTCGGCATCCGCTCCGACGGGCCAGCGGAGCTGGGAGCCGTCGGACTCGAGGGCGGCGGCGATCGCGGCGGCGACGAGCTCAGGCCCGGGGGCGGCCTCCCCTCCGCCAAGGATCTCCGCCGCCTTCGTCCACAACGTGCCGAGCTCCTCGTACGGGCCCGGTTCGGCGCGGTGGTCGAGCGCGTTCGAGCCGAAGCTCGTCTCGATCACCCCCGGCTCGATCGCGAACACCCGGATGCCGAAGTGACCGACCTCGAGCTTGAGCGCTTCCGAGACGGCCGTCATGGCAAACTTCGTCGCCGCGTAGTAGCCGCCCAGTGGCGGCGCGGCGATGGCCGCCGTCGAGGTGACGTTCACGATCGTCCCGGCGCCGCGCTCCCGCATCCCGGGGAGGACGGCCTGGATCATCCGGGCTGACCCGAAGACGTTGGTCTCGAACATCCGTCGCACCTCATCGAGCGGCACGGTCTCGATCGAGCCCTCGACACCGAACCCGGCGTTGTTGACGAGCACATCGATCGGTCCGGCCTCGGCGACGGCGTGGGCGACCGATTCGTCGGAGTCGACGTCGAGCGCCATCGTTCCGGCCACCTCGAGATCCCCGATGGTCTCAGGTCGCCGGGCCGTGGCGATCACCTCGTAGCCGCGAGCGTGGAGCTCGACCGCCGTGGCCCGTCCGATACCGGTCGAACAACCGGTGATGAGTGCCCGCTTGGAGGTCATGACGGCGACCGTACTGTCGTTTTGCGGTGAGCTTCGCGGTGCGGCATCGTCCGGCGCATGGTGAGCATCCTCAATGGGCGCTGGCTCGGCCGCAGGAGGAGCAGACCATGAGCTCGATGGCACGCCGGATGTTCGAGCTGGTGGAGCCGATCGGCGTCATCCCCTACTCAGCCGATGAACCGAACGAGGCGATGTTCGCCCTGGGGTTCACCGACTACTGGGACACCTACTTCGCCGGACGGGCGGCGCCCCTGGGCCTCGCCCCGGCGGAGGTGGTCGACGCGCTCTTCTACAACTTCGCCCCCGGCGAGGTGGCTCGCCACATCCCGAAGGTGTGGAGCACCACCACGCCCGAAGCGGCGATCGCCGCTCGTCAGATGGGCTGCGTGAAGGCGCTGCGGCGGATCCTCGGCGATCACGTCGACTCTCCCGCCTTCGCCCGCGCCACTGCCCTGTTGCTCAGGGCGGCGACCGACGCACCGTTCGAGGGCCGGCCGATGTACGCCGCGCTGCGCGCCATCCCGATCCCCCAGGACGTGGTGGCCGGTCTCTTCCATGCCGCTTCCTTGCTGCGCGAGCACCGCAGCGACGGGCACATCGCGGCCCTGATGATCGAAGGCATCGGCGGCCTCGAGGCGCACGTCCTCTTCGCCCTCGACATGGGCATGCCGGCCGAGAACTTCGGACGCATCCACCACCTCCCGGCGTCGCAGCTCGCCGCCGTGATCGACGGGATGCGCGCTCGGGGCCTGATCGGAGATGACGGTTGGCTGAGCGAACCAGGTCGCGGCGTCAAGCAGCGGGTCGAGGCCTTCACCGACGACCTCGCGGCGAAGCCCTACGAGAGCCTCGAGCCAGAGGAGCTCGATGAGCTCGTGACCGCGCTCGAGCCGCTCGCCAGGCTGCTCGTCGCCGCCCAGGGCTAGCGCACGTTCCCGTTCCGATCCGCAGCGACCAGCCCGGCTGGGGCCCTCAAGACGCTTACGAGGCGGCGAAGCCGACGAGGTACATCTTGCCGAGCACGAAGAGCAGCGCCCGACGCGTCGCCGGTCGTCGGACTGATCCCGGTGACCGACGCCGGGTCAGCGACCGACGCGATCGCGGTGAGGGCCGCCGCTCGGCGATCCTCGGCGATCGCGGAGAGCACGTCCGCCACCAGGCGACGGTTCCAGGCCCCGAACGGCCCGATGTTCGAGCCCCTTCGGGATGTCGACTACTTCGCGACGGTGGCAGTAGATGCCGAGCTCGGCACCGTCGTATGGCCGAACGGCGCCGATCTCGCTCCCGAGGTTGTCCGCCAGCAAGCGCTCAGCCTCGCCTGCCCCTGGCGCCGAGCCGGCTTGGTCTCAGTGGATCATCGCATCACCGGCTTTGATCGGGTTGTCCGATCGGGAGGGGGGACACCCGCGGCCGTCGTTCTGTCGCGGGTTGCAGATGCAGTAGCGCTCCCATTACGGCAATCTGTCGCCATGGGAGCGAAGCAGCTTTCAGATCGCGTGGTGACGTTCGAACCTCTTGGCTCGGCGGGTGCGTCCGGGAACAAGGTCGAGCGAGTGACGCTGGACGATGGGACGGAACTGATTCGCAAGAGGGTGTCGCCCGAGTGGGATTGGATCTCCAGGGCGACCGGCGACGACGGTCGAGCCCTCGCGATGTGGCAGGGCGGCATCTTCGATCGGATCCCGCCTGCGATCGATCACGCCACGGTCGCCGTGGAGGTGGAGGACGATGGCTGGACCATCTTCATGCGTGACGTCTCCGGTGCGCTCGTGGGGGACGAGGAGGTGCTCGACCGAGCGGCAGTTCGGAGGATCCTGGCGGCGCTCGCGGAGCTGCACCATGGGTTCTGGGGCGAACCCGTCTCCGGTCTCTGCTCACTCGAGGATCGGTACCACCTGCTCTCACCGCGTACCGCACGGCGCGAGGCCGAGCGGAACAACCCCGTGGGTGACACCATCGATCGGTGCTGGCAGGTCTGGGCTGAGTTGGTCCCGGACGAGATCGCCGTGCCCATCCTCACGCTGGCCAATCAGCCGCACCTGCTCGCGGAGCAGCTGGACCGCTGTGAGCAGACCCTCGTCCACGGCGATGTGCGGTTCAGCAACCTTGGGGTTCCCGACGACCGCGTGGTCCTGATCGACTGGGGCGAGCGGACAGGTCCCGCTCCCGCGGCCGTCGAGCTGGCGTCGTTTCTCATCTTCGACGCAGCTCGGATGGACGTTTCGCGTGACGACGTCATCGCTGACTTCCGTGCGCTCTACGGGGACCGCTTCGACGAGAGGGCGTTGCAGCTCGCACTGATCGGCGGCATGGTGCAGCTCGGACCGAACCCGGTCCTGGACTTCGTGCTCCACGGTGGCGACGAGAAACGGGCCTCGGCCATGAGCCAGTTGAGCTGGTGGACGAACACCGTGGCCGTCGCCCTGGAGACCTGGTCGCCGGTCTGACACGGTGACGCGTCGCACCTCGCGAGGAGTCGGGACACCCAGGGTGCGACGGCGCCATAGCTGTCGCTCGGTCGCACCAGCACCGGATCAGGGCGCCTCGCCGCTGAGCGTTGCGAGCGCTGCGGCGACAAGCTCCGGCCATCTCACTTCTGGGTGCGGGCCTGCGCCCGGACGGAGACGTCCTTCGGACCGGGCCTGGCGACTCCGGCGAGTCGGCGCGCGTCGCTGCTGGCGAGCAAGCGATTGAGGGCACCGGGTGGAGCGGTGCACACCGAGCGTCACACGCTCAACCCGGTCGCTTCGTTTGACCAGGGGGAGTCGGCACGCTGGTGGGGTAGGCGTCGGCCAACCACTCGCGCGCCAGTGCGGCGGCGGGCACGAGCCCCATGCGCCGCCCGCAGGTGGTCGCGGCGTCGAGGGCCGGATCATCTGCGAGGTGCGCCATGTCGCTGACGCGGTACGGGAACCGCAGGCGCCCCGCTGCGCGCGCCGCGAGCGTCGCCGCCTCCGGCCGCCGACCTGCCGTTTCCAGTAGCGCGGCGGCGATGCGCAACTCGAGCCGGAAGTCGTCGTCGGCACCGATGAGGGCGCTGAGGTTGATGGCCTCGAGCACGTCGCGCGCCGCGTCGGCGGGGTCGGCCTCCAACCGATACGTCGCACGCCGGAGCAAGTGCACCGTGACCTGCCAGCGGTCGCCGAGCTCGCGGTAGATGGCGATGCTCTGGTCGACAAAGGCGACGGCCTCGGCCAAGTCGCCACGCTCCGCGGCAAACATTGCGAAGTCGCCGAGCGTCGCTCCCAACACGTGCCGCTCGCCGTGACGTTCGGCGAGGGCCAGGTTGGCCTTGGCCATCGCCTCCGCCGTCTCGAGGTCGCCCGACTGGAAGGCAAGGTTCGCCAGCCATCCCCGTGCCCATCCCGTGCCGAAGATGTTCCCGGCGCGGGTGAAAAGCTCGTCTGCCTCGGTGAAGCACGGCCACGCCTGCTCGGGGTCTCCGCGCAGGGCGAACGCGCGACCGAGCCAGAACAGGGCGTTCGCCAAGCCGGCGTCGTTCTCAACGAGGCGGTAGCGGGCCACCGCCTCCGCGAGCCACTCCGCGGCTCGGTCGTCGTCGATCTGATCGCAGAGGGCCGTCCCAGCGCCGAGCAGTGCCCGAACCGCGACGCGCTCGGGCACCCGGTCGATGCGTTCGACGGCGCGCGGCGCCCACACCTGTGCGTCGTTTCTCTGGCTCAGAAACCAGTAGTAGCCGAGCGCGCCGACGAGGCGGAGCGCCTCGACATCGTGACCGGTGTTCAGCGCCATTCCGATGGCAGCGGCGATGTTCGCCGACTCGGCGTCGAGCATCCGAGTGGCGTGGCGGGGATCGGTGAACATCTGGCGCGCCGTCGGCTCGGCATAAGCGACCACCCACGACAGGTGCTCGACGTGCAGGGCTTCGGACTCGCCGGCCGCGTGCAGATGCTCCACCGCATACTGCCTCACGGGCTCGAGCATCCGATAGCGCGACCGGAGTCGGTCGAAGTCCAGCAACGAGCGGTTGACTAGCGAGTCGAGCCGGTCGAGCGCGTCGCCCGACGATAAACCGACAACGGCTTCGCACGCCGAAGCGGTGAACCCTCCGGCGAACACGGAGAGTCGACGTAAGGCGACCCGGTCGTGGTCCTCGAGCAGCCCATGACTCCAATCGAGCGTGGTCCTCAACCCCGAGTGTCGCGGCTCGTCCCGCACGCCACCGGTCAGCAGCCCGAGCTGGTCGTCCAAGCGGGCCACGACGTCCTCGATGCCGAGCGACCGCAGCCGCGCCGCCGCCAGCTCGACGGCCAACGGGAGCCGCTCGACGCGTCGGCAAACCACGTCAACCAGCCGCGAGTCCAGATGCGCTGTCGCGGCCGGACCGATGACCGCGACCCGCGCGGTCACGAAAGAGGGCTGCCGCGTCGGCCGCGGCCAACGGCGGAGTTGTCCAGGCCAGCTCGCCCGAGATCCGCAAGGGCTCCCGGCTGGTCGCTAGGACGCTCACGCCCGGGCACGACCGCAAGAGCGACGCGACCGCTTCCGCAACCGCGACTGCGACGTGCTCACAGTTGTCGAGCACAAGCAGGACCTGCTCGTCACCAAGGGCACCCGCGACGTCCTCGAGCGAGGCGGCGCCCAGGGCGCTCGCAATCGACAGGTCCGCGAGGGCACCATCGCTGAGAGGCGCCAGCTCCACCACGGAGACCCGGCTGAAGCCGTCGACACGCGCCGCGACCTCATACGCCAGCCGCGTCTTGCCGCTGCCGCCCGGTCCGACCAGCGTGACGAGAGGCTGCGTGGCCAGCAACGCCAGCACCTCGCGGACCTCGGCCGCACGGCCGGCAAAAGGCGTCCGCGCCCGCGGCACAGCGCGTGACGTCGTGGCCCGCAATGGCGGAAACACCCGCGGCAAGTCGTCGGTCGCGGCTTGCCAGACCCGGATCTCGCCATCTATGTCTCGAACGTCGTGGAACCCGAGATCGAGCAACTCAACCCCGGTTGGCAGCCCCTGCGCCAGGAGCAGCCGAGCAGGGTCGGACACGACGACCTGCGCGCCGTGCGCGGTCGACCGGAGTCGTGCTGCCTCGTGGAGCGCCGCGCCGACGGCGCCGGCGGGCCCGATGTCGACGGCCCCGGCGTGCACTGCCATCCGTACCCGCCACGGCTCTCCCGGCCACGGCTCGATGGCCAGAGCACGTTGCGCGTCCAGCGCGGCCGCTAGCGCGGCGGAGGGTGATCCGAACACCGACGCGATGCTGTCGCCCTCCGAGCCGACCTCGGTGCCTCCGTGCGCCGCGATCGCGCGTCGGACCAGCGCGTGATGGCGGGCAAGCGTCGGCGCGTAGGCCTCGCCGAGGGCGCGCAAGTGCGATGTAGACCGCTCGAGGTCGGTGAACAGCACACCCGCCACGGCGCAATCCTTGCAGTTCTTGCTGAAGCGGGGAGCCTTCAGGCGCTCGAGCGCTCCTCCTTGTCAACGCGCTCGTCGTGCCCGATCTGGCCGTTGGCAACAAGTCAGCCGGCGAAGCAGATGCGGCCGCCATCGGCCGTGAAGGAGCTTTCCAAAGACAAGTCCTCGAGCCGGTCTCACGCCTTCTCGAGCTCCACGTACAGCCTCTGAGTCGAGCCTTCGTTCGAGTAGGGGGCGCGACGCTCCGCACCGATGACAGCGAGCCTTGCATGGTGGGCTGCATCGATCAGTTCGTCGAGGGTCAGGAAGACTGCGGTCAGCTCGACTCGGTGCCCGAGGAGCTCGTCGACGGTGACGTCTCGGGTTCCTTCGTGTGCGGACAGCAGGGCGTGGCCGTGCGGCTCGAGGACCCTGGCGAACTCTCCCAGGACGGCCGGGAGTGCTGACCGGGGGAGGTGGATGACGGAGTAGAAGGCGATGAGATCGGCGACGGTCGCGGTACCGATGGGCAGGCGGGTCATGTCCGCGACGGCCGCCGCGTCGAGTCGGGTCGCGGCCAGGGTGGCCATCGCCTCGCTGAGGTCGAGGGCAACGACGGGACGGCCGAACCTGCGTATGCGGGCTCCAACGTGGCCTGGCCCGCTACCGACGTCGAGAACTAGTCCGGGTCCTCTGACCGCAAGTGCGTCGATGAGTTCGCGGTCTCGCGGCTTGGCGTCGAGTTCGTCGCTGAACCGTTCGTCGTAGTCGGTCGCCACGGCGTCGTATGCCTGGGCCGTGCGACGAATCGAGGCCATCGGCCCATTGTTCTACGGAACGCGCCACTGTCGTGGAGTCGGGCCTGTTTGCTCGGCTCACAGGTTCGGAGCGGCCGTAGGATTCGGGTGTGGGCGAAGAGTCCGCACTGCTCTGTAGCTCGAGCAGACCACAACGATCCTGACTCAGCTCGACCTCGACCGACTCTGGGAAGCAGCCACAGACCAAGGACGCCGCACACTCCTCGACGAGCTACTCGACCGAGTCGCCGTCTACCCAGGCCACCTCGATGTCCAAGTGCACGGATCGCTCCCCATCAACGTGACGCTCGCCGAAGTCGGCCTAGGCGCCCGCGAGCAGATTGGTGGTGTCGGAGGGGCGCTCGATCCCCCGCGGACATGCATCGTCTTCGGCGCCACCTATTCCGGCTCGGGCAGGTCCGGACAGGTGACCCGGTAGGGGCGATCGCCCATCAGCTCACTCCACTCGTCCCGCGAGAAGTTGCGACCGGCGATCGCGCAGGCGCGAGCTGCCCAGTCGTCGGGGTTCGCCGGGAAGGTCCACACCCCGCCGTCCTCGCTCGCCACCATCACGTTCTCGCCGGTGGCGTCGAACCCCACGTAGGTGGTCTCGTTCGCATCGCCCGGAGTGACCCGCGCGACTCGGGCCCTGCGGTCGACCTCCCAGAGCTCGACCGTGCCGTCGAAGCTGCCGGCCGCGAGCAGCTTGCTGTCCGGCGAGAACGCCGCCGAGACCACCGGCCCGTCCACCCCCTGCAGTGGACCGCCGATCAGCGCTCCCGCCTCCGGATCGATGAGGGTGACGAGCCCGTTCGCGCCGCCGGCCGCGAGCGTCGACCCGTCCGGGCTGAAGAACAGCCTCCACGACGCGTCGACGCCCTCCAGCGTCACGCGCACCTTCTTGGTCTCGTAGTCAACGAGCAGGACGGTCTGGGTGAAGTCGTCGTCCTCGTAGCTCAGCGCCACGGCCAGCGTCTTGCCGTCGGGACTGATGTCCACGTTGCTGACGTAGGTGTCGTACTTGATCGGCTCGCCGATGATCTCCAGCGTCGTCGCGTCGAGCTCCACCACGCCGCCCTCGTGCAGCCCTGCGAACACCGACGTGCCCCCGGGGCGCGAGCCGACGGACCCACTGGGTCGAGTCGAACGGCAGCGCCTGCTCTGCCACCATCTCGCCCGTCTCCGGATCCCAGAGCCGAGCCATGGTGTCGTCGATGCCGACCGTCACGAGGAACCGCCCGTCGGCGGTCCAGTCGTGCCATCCGACCCGGCCGTGCTTCGTCTCGTACAGGGGGCCGAGCTCCGCGCTCGCGACGTCGAAGAACCCCAGATCGCCGCCCCCGTCGGGTTCGTAGTTGTAGGCGATCGATGTCCCATCCGGGCTTGGGGAGATGTACACGATCGGCAACGGCTCGGAGTGGCCGTTGGGATGGACCTGACTCACCACTCGACGATCGCCCGCCAGATCCCACGCGATGACGACCCCGTCGGCGGCGGTCGAGTACAGCGTGGACGAGTCCTGCACGAACTGGAGCGTCGCCGGCGGGGACGTGTGGCCGGCGAGGCGTTGGAGCAGCTCGCCGTTCGCCGGATCCCAGATCGTGATGCTGCGGTCCTGCCATCCCGACGCGACCGACCGGCCGTCCGGAGCGAAGGAGACGACCTCGATGACCGAGCTGCTCGGCAGTGCGTGCTCCACCGCGCCGGTAGCGAGGTGCCGGACGGACATCACGTCGTTCGTGCGGGCCACGATCCGGGGTCCCGTCGGGTCGAGCGCGATCGGGCGGTGGGCGTCAGGGATCGTCGACAGGAGCGCGCCGGTGGCGGGATCGATCACGAACACCCCGGACCCTGGGCCGCTGCCGTCGCCCGCGACCACCAGCCGGTTGTCGAACGTGAACCGCACCTCCGGGAAGTCGAAGCCGTACTCGATCTTCCGCGGGGAGGGGTTCGGGATCACGGAGGTCCCAGATCATCTCGTACGCCGGTGTTCCCTGCTCGGGGTTGGCCGCGTTGCTCACGGCGAGCCACCGGCCATCGGGGCTCAACGCGAGCGTCGGGTCGGGCCAGAACCCCGACCCATCGTCCAGGTCGGTTCGCGGGATCAGGGGAAGGGCCTCTCGGGTCTCCTCACCGGTCGCCCCGTCGAAGAACCGGACCGCCGGGCCCCGGGTGGTCCTCCTCCGGCGGCCGCATGTCGAGCATCGCGAAGCCCTCACCGTCCGCCGTGGGTGTCGCCCCGTTCCAGTTCACGGGTACCGCGACGGACGCGTCCGTCGGTCGCAACGTCGTCGCGTCGTAGATCGGCAGGCCGCTCGGTTGGGGGACGACGAGGTGCTGGCCGTCTCCGGTGACGACGAAGTCGAACAAGCTGTCGCCCGGGGTGTTGCCGATGACGCCGATCACCTGCGGCTTCTGGTTGAGCACCGCCAGCAGGTTCGACCGCGTGTCGACCGAGTCGTCCAAGTGCCTGGCCTCCACCGCCAGCAGCAGCGCCTGGTCGAAGTCGTCGACCGTGAGGGCGAGCGTGCTGAGCCGTCGGGCTTCGGCAGCCGTCTGGGCAGCAACGGCCTCCTCGGTCGACTCGCGCGCCTCGTTCCGCTGGCCGAAGGCGACGACGCCAGCGATCACCGACAGCACGAGGAAGACCGCGGTCGCGGCGAGGAGCGCGCGAAGGCGACGGCCGCGGCGTTCGACCTCTTGTCGCTCGCGATCGGCGTGGTCACGACTGGCATCGAGGAACTCGCGCTCGCGGGGGCTCAACGTGGCGGTCGGGCCGTTCGACCAGTCCAGCGCCGCCACCAACCTCTGGCCGCGATACAGCTCGGCGGGATCGCGGCCCAGCTCGTCCCAGGAGCGCGCCGAGTCGGTCACATGTCGGAGCGTCCGGATCCCCTCGCGATCCTCGTCGAGCCAGGAGCGAAGCCGCGGCCACTCGCGGATGAGCGCCTCATGGGCGACCTCGACGGTGTGCTCGCTGGTGGTGAGGAGCCGGGCGTCCGTCAAGGTGCCCAGCAGCTGCTCGAGCTCGGGCGACCCCTCCCCTTCCGAGCGCAGCTCGTCGAGAGCGACGCGGCGTCTGGTGTCCTCGGTGCCTTCGCCGAGCTCGGTCAGTCGGAGGAAGACAGACCGCGCCAGCTGCTGCTGACCCTCAGGCAACCCGACGTAGACCGACTCGGCGGTGCGAGCGATAGCACCACGCACGCCGCCGCACTCGCGATACCCCGCGAGTGTCAGGGTGCGATCCGTCCGGCGCTTCCAGGTCTCGAGGAGCGCGTGGGACAACAACGGCAACGAGCCCGGTTCCCCGGCCACATCGCGGAGCATCAAGTCGACGAGCCCGCGTTCGATCTTCAGCCCGGCGATGCGAGCGGGGCCCTCGATCGCGCTGCGGAGCTCCGGTTCGTCCATGGGCCCGAGCAGCGAGGTCGACGCCTCGAGAGCGGCACCGAGCCCAGGGACGGAGGCCCCGAACCCGAAGAAGTCGGCGCGCATCGCGACCAGCACCAGCACTGGGCCACCGGGTGCGGTCGCCGCCCCTAGCAGGGCGTCGACGAACCGGCTGCGCTCGACGGCATCGGTGCAGAGCGTGAACGTCTCCTCGAACTGGTCGACGAACACCACGAGCCGCTCGACGGCGGCATCGCGCACCGCGGCGGCGAGCCCGGCCGGGTCCTGCTCGAGTCGGGCGAGCAACGCTCCGGGGCTCTGTCCGAGCGGCCCCGAGCACGCCGCGGACAGCTCCGTCAGCGGATGAGGTCCGGGCGTGAGCACGACGATCGGCCATCGATCACTGCCCACCAGCGCGCCTCGGCGCAGCGCGGGCAAGACGCCAGCGCGCACGATCGACGACTTGCCGCTCCCCGACGCGCCGACGACCGCAAGGAGGTGTTGCCCGGCGAGCCGGCTCAGGAGCATCGCCACGTCGTCGTCCCGGCCGAAGAAGATCTCCGAGTCCTCGGGCTGGAACGCGAGCAGGCCCTTGTACGGGCACGTCTCCGCGGCGGCTGCCACCACCGCGATCCGCTGCGCCACAGGATCGGCGCTGAGGGCGCCGCCGGACAACAGGCGGTCGAGGACCTCGAGCACGTGATCCGGGTTGCCCGCGGTCTCGCTGACGACGGTGGCGGCGATGGCATCCACGTCGACGCCGACCGGTTCAGGCAGCAGGGCGATTCGCTCGCGGACCAGCTTCGCCACGCCGTCCAAGGACAGGCCATCGAGCGGCATCCGCTCCATCTCCGCCATCCCGGCGAGCTCACTGTCGTGGCGCGACAATGCGAGCAACATCAAGCCGGGCGCCCGTGCGGTCGCGAGCGCGGCCACGAGGTCGACCGTTGGCGGCGAGGCGTCCTGGAGGTCGTCGAACACGAGCAGCATCGGGTTCGAGGCGGCTGCGCGCGTGAAGAAGCCGACAACGGCACTGGTGAGCTCGGCGCGCCCCACGATCGGCGTCGACGGGCTCGCGAGGTCCGGAAGTCGGGCGGCGAGCGACGGCACGAGGCTGATGAGGACCGTGCTGGCGCCGACGTGCTCGCGGAGCAGGTCGGGCTCGCACGCGGCGACGTACCACCGCAGCGCCTCCGCGACCGGTTGGTCGGGCACGACGGACTCGGCGTCACACTGTCCGTAGAGGACGGTGGCGCCCTCTTCGCGCACGGCGACGGCGAGCTCCGACCCGAGCCGGGTCTTGCCCTCGCCTGGCTCCCCGGTGATGACGAGGGCGACGCTGCCCCCACTCGCCACGGACTCCCACCGGGTCCGGAGCGTCTCCATCTCGCCGATCGCGTCCGGCGAGGTCCAGCACGCCTCGCATGAGGCCGGCGGGCAGCGGGACCTCGGGCAGGCCCAGGTCGGGCTCCCACGCGATGTCGCAGCAGGCCAGCGGCTCGGTGAAGCCCTTGAGCTCGTACTCGCCGGCGGGAGTGCAGATGAATCCGCCGCGGTTCCCCAGCAGATGACGGACCACGTCGTTCGCCAGGATCTGGCCGGGCCGGGCCTTGGGCTCCAAGCGGGCGGCCTCCACGACCGGTGTGCCGTGCCAGTCGCCGTCACCCGTCGACGCCTCGCCGACCGACAACCCGACACGGATCTGGATCTGTACGAGACGATCGGACTGGCTGAGCCTGCTCACGGCACGCTGCATCGCGATGGCCGAGCTCGCGGCGTCGGCCACCGAGTGCTCGAACACGGCCATGAGGCCGTCTCCGAGGTTCTTCACCTCCCGTCCGCCCGCCTCGCTCACCGCCTGGCGAAGGGTCGCCATGTAGCGACCTCGAAGCTCATCGTTCGCGTCGTCGCCGATGCGGCGGAGGATGTCTGTCGAGCCGACCATGTCGACAAACAGAATCGAGACCGTCGCTGTCCCCGCCATTGAGCGACGAGCCTACGAGAGCCGACTGGCCGGCCGCAGCCCAAAGGCTGCATATGGGTCGTGTCGGAGGGGCGCTCGACCCCTTGCGGACCCGCATCGAGCTGACGTGAACTCGCTGGTCAGCGCTCGACGAGCGACCGCAGATCAGCGGCGATCGCAACGATCTCGTCGCGGCCGATGGTGACAGCCAAGACGAAGTCGTAGACCGCGTCGTTCGAGACGTGGGTGACCTGGATCCCGTTGATCTCCAGGAGCACGCCGGTGGCGAGCCAGCCGAGACGCTTGTTGCCGTCGACGAGGGCGTGGTTCTTGACGATCGAGTGCAGCAGCGCCGCCGCCTTCATCCAGAGGTCTGGATAGGCGTCGTCGCCGAAGGCCGTCGCCTGGGGCCGCGCGGCTGCGGAGCCGAGCAAGCCGAGATCGCGAATCGGCGGCGGATCGCCGAGGAGACCGATGGCCAGGTCGACGAGGTCGTCTGTATCGAGGTACTCGAACTCCGGGCTCACTGACCGAGGCGCTCGAGGGCCTCGGCGTGAGCGGCCTTCACGCTCTCGGCGGCAGCGGCGACTCGGCTCCGGTGCTCCCCACGACTGACGTACTCCCGCACAGCCCGTCTGGCAGCGTCCTGCATCGAGATGCCTTCCTGCGCGGCACGGTCCCGCAGCGCCGCTTGCTCCTCATCCGTCAGTCGCAAGGTCATTGCCATGCGACCGACGGTATCAGATTGATACCGTCCTTCGACTGGTGTTCACCTGGGTCTGCACCTACAGCCGTCGCGCCGCGGACATCAACACCGCTGCCGATGTCCGCGAAGTGATCGAGCACCTCGGCGGGCTTGCAGGTCAGCGACGCGAAGCTCCGCAGCCGCTTCTACGAGGAAGCCGGCGTCCTCGGCACCTACCTCCCGGACACTCGATCGGTCGACATCGAGGCCGACCCAGGTGTCCGTGAGGTTCGTGTCGGAGGGGGGACTTGAACCCCCACGTCCCTGAGGACACCAGCCCCTCAAGCTGGCGCGTCTGCCAATTCCGCCACTCCGACGTGGCCCCTCGGGTCGCCCCTGGGGAGTGGTCACCGTACACGGACGTCCCGGGAACCGGCCAACCGATCGCGGTCAGCCGGTGACCTGCACCTGGGCCCAATCGACGGTGCCGTCGGGGGCGTGGGCAAACCCCAGGACCCGGTCGGCCAGCACCACCTGGGTGCGGAACTGGGCGATCGGGACCACGACCGCCGCCTCGAGGATCTGCACCTCCGCGAGGGCCCAGCGCTCGGCGTTCTTGGCGTCGTCACGGGCGCTCCTCGCTCGACGGAGGTACCCGTCGACGTTCACGGAGCGGTAGTCGGTGAGGTTGTCGTTGGCCGCCGAGCTGAACAGTGGCGCGAGGTAGGCGTCGGGTGAGCCGTAGGCGCCGATCCACCCGAAGCTGAAGAGCTCCTGGCGGCCCGACACCACGAAGCGCTTGTACGCCTCCAGCGGCTGGGGGCGCAGCTCGGTGGTGATGCCCACCGCCTCGAGGTCGTCGGCGACGATCCGCGCCATCGCCTCCTGGGCGATGGACTCGTCGAAGTCGATCCGCACGGTCGGCGCGCCGCCGGGGAACACGAACCGCACGATGTCCGCCGCCGCCTCGGGGTCGTGAGCGCAGGCCGCGCAGCGGTCGGGATCGTGTCCCGCGACTCCGGCTGGCACGACGGTGGGCAGCGCGTCGGCGAGGTCGGGGTAGACAGCCTCCACGATCGCCTCCCGGTCGATCGCCGCGAGGATGGCCTGCCGGAACGCCTGATCACCGAGGTTGGGGCTGCTCACGTTCAACCCGAAGAACAGCTCGGCGTGGAACGGCGCGAAGGCGGCGTCGCCGTGGTCCTCGAGCGCCTGGCCGAAGCGGCTGGACGGGACGGTGGCCCAGTCGACGTCGCCGTCCTCGAAGGCGTCGTACGCCGACTCGGGGTCCTCGAAGCTGCCCAGCTCCACGGCGTCGAGGCTCCCGGCCGCCCCCTCCCGGCGCTCCACCCGCAACCCGCCGCCCTCCGCTCCCGCGACCGCCCAGCTGCCGCTGAGGTCGAGCGCGCCGAGGTCGTCGCCGGCCGCTGTCGCCACGTCGACCACGCCGAGCAACGGGTTCGACAGGACCTCGGGGAGCACGGACAGCGGCGCCGCCAGACCCACGCGGACCGTGCGGCCGTCGGGGGCGCTCAGGCCGCTCACGTGCTCGGCCTTGCCGTCGACGAAGGCGCGGAAGCCGCTCACCACCTCCAGCGACAGCGCCGCCAGGGAGGTGTCCCCACCCGCCATCACCCGCTCGAGGGACGCGATCACGTCGAGCGCGGTGATGGGTCGGCCGCTCGCGAACGTGGCGTCGGGGTCGAGTCGGAACCGGAACGCAGTGAACTCGTCGTTGGCCTCCCACTCGCTGGCCAGCGCCGGTTGGACGACCCCGTCCTCGCCCACCCGGGTGAGGCCGTCGTAGAGGAGGTCCACGACCATGAGGTCGCTCGGCGAGGCCAGGGACGCGGCGGCCGGGTCGACCACGAGCGGACCGCCGATCCCGAGGCGCACGGTGCCGCCGTCGACGGGCTCACCGCTCGTGGTGGTGGTGCCCTCCTCCGGGTCCTCGTCGCCACCGTCGGTGCACGCCGCGACGGCGAGGAGCAGGACCAGTCCGGCGCCCAGCGCCCGGACGGCTCGCCCTCCACCGACAGCCATGGTGTCAGTCGAGCAGGAAGGCGAGGCCGGTGGTGGTGAAGACGAACGTGAGGGCGACGACCACCGTGATGCGGTCGAGGTTGCGCTCCGCGGCGGCCGAGCCGAGCGCCGTGGCGCCCACGCTGCCACCGAACATGTCGGACAGGCCTCCGCCCTTGCCGCTGTGGAGCAGCACCAGGCCGATGAGCATGCCGGAGGCGATGAGGTGGATGCCGATGACGACTGCGGTGAGCACGGGGGGATCTCCTGGATGGGTGGCCCGGCTGGCCCCGGAACGCTAGCAGGGGCGCATCGGCGCTCCCCAGAGCGGCTCAGACGACGTCGCGGGTGGCGGTGAAGTGGCAGGCGACGGGGTGGCCCAGCGTGGCGGAGTCGAGCGGAGGCTCCTGCTCCGAGCACGCGGACGTGTCGACGCCGCCTTCCTCGAGCTCCAGCTTCTTCCAGCACCGGGTGCGGAACCGGCAGCCGCTCGGCGGGTTGGCCGGCGACGGCACATCGCCCCGGAGGATGATCCGCTCACGCGCCTGCTCCCGACGCGGGTCGGGCAACGGCACGGCCGACAGCAGCGCCTGGGTGTACGGGTGCCCCGGCTGGCCGTAGATCTCGTCGCGGGTGCCCTCCTCGACGATCTTGCCGAGGTACATCACGGCGACCCGGTCGGAGATGTGGCGCACCACCGAGAGGTCGTGGGCGATGAAGACGTAGGCCAGCCCGAGCGTGTTCTGGAGCATCTCGAGCAGGTTGACGACGCCGGCCTGGATCGACACGTCGAGCGCCGACACCGGCTCGTCCAGCACGATCAGCTCGGGTTCGAGGGCGAGGGCACGAGCGATGCCGACTCGCTGCCGCTGGCCACCGGAGAACTCGTGGGGGAAGCGGTTGGCGTGCTCCGGTGACAGGCCGACGATGGTGAGCAGCTCCTGCACTCGATCGGCGATCTGGTCGTCGCGCCACCCGAAGTGCACCTGCAGCGGCTCGGCCAGCGTGGACCCGACCGTCATCCTCGGGTTCAGGGAGGCGTACGGGTCCTGGAACACGATCTGGAACCGGCGGCGCATCTTCGCCAGCTTCTTGCCCTTGGTGCGGGTGAGCGACTCGCCGTCGAACAGCACCTCGCCGGCCGTCGGCGCGATGAGGTCGAGGAGCAGGCGGCCCGTGGTCGACTTCCCACAGCCCGATTCGCCCACCAGCCCCAACGTCTCATGGCGCTTCACGTGCAGTGACACGCCCGCGACCGCCGACACGTGGCCGATCGCCCGGCCGAGCACGCCGCCGCGGATCGGGAAGTCCTTGACCAGGTCGGTGGCGACGAGCAAGGGCGCCCCCGAGGCGTCGCTGCCGGTGGCGGGCGGCGGGGCGGCCGCGGTGGCCTCGGTCACTCGACCGGCTCCCCGGCGTCCAGGGACGCGACGTCCGACGCGACGTCCAGGGCCGCGGCGTCCACGTCCACGTTGTCCAGGTCCGGGACCTCGAGCTCGCCCGCCTCGACCTTGGCGCGCAGCGTCTCCACGTCGAAGTCCTCGAGCGTCTCGGCGTAGTGGCACGCTGCCCGATGGGCGTCGCCGGCCACCAGCCGCAGCTCTGGCACCTCGCTGTTGCAGAGGCCCGGGACCTGCGCGAACCGGCACCGCGGGTGGAAGGCGCAACCGGACGGGCGGTTGATCAGCGACGGAGGCGCACCGGTGATCGGTACAAGGGGCTCGTCGCCCTCATCGTCGAGCCGAGGGAGGCTCGCGAGCAGTCCCAGCGTGTAGGGGTGCCGGGACTCGTAGAAGATCTCCTCGGTGGTGCCCATCTCCACCTGGCGCCCGGCGTACATCACCATCACCTGGTCGCGCGAGACCCGCCACCACCCCCAGGTCGTGGGTGATCAGGATGATCCCCGAGTCGATCTCGTCCTTGATGTCGAGGAGCACCTCGAGCACCTGCGCCTGGACGGTGACATCGAGGGCCGTGGTGGGCTCGTCGGCGATCAGCAGGTCGGGCTTGCAGGTGATCGCCATCGCGATCATGGCCCGCTGCCGCATGCCGCCCGAGAACTCGTGCGGGTACATCTTGGCCCGCTTCTTGGCCTCCGGGATGCCGACGAGCTCGAGCATCTCGATGGCCCGCACCATGGCGTCCTTCTTGCTGATGCCCTCGTGCATCCGGGCCATCTCGCCGATCTGCCGGCCCACCGTGTGCACCGGGTTGAGCGCGGTGAGAGGGTCCTGGAAGATCATGGCGATCTCACCGCCGCGGACCTTGCGGCGCTCCTCGTCGCTCAGGGTCAGCAGGTCGCGGCCCTTCCACAGGATCTCACCGCGGTCGACCTCGACCGTGGGGATCAGGCCGAGGATGGTCATGGCCGTCACCGACTTGCCGGAGCCGGACTCGCCGACGATCGCGAAGACCTCGCCGCGGTGGACGTCGAACGAAACGCCGTCGACGGCTCGGACCACGCCGTCGTCGGTGGAGAACTTGGCCTCGAGGTCGCGGACGGAGAGGAGCACCTCGCGGGTGCTGGCGGGCGTGAGGCTCACTTGAGCTTGGGATCCAGTGCGTCGCGGAGGCCGTCGCCGATGAACACGAAGGCGAGGACGGTGACGAAGATCGCCGCGCCGGGGAAGAACAGCATGTGCGGGGCGTTGGCCAGCGCGCTCTTGCCGTCGGCGACCATGAGACCCCACGCGGGCGTGGGATCGGTGGGACCGACGCCGAGGAAGGACAAGGCCGCCTCGGAGAGGATCACCGAGCCGACCGCGATCGTGCCGTAGACGATGATCGGCTGCAGGGCGTTGGGGAGGATGTGGCGGAACATGATGCGCCACTTGGAGTACCCGAGGGCGCTGGCCGCCTCCACGTACTCGAGCTGCCTCAACGAGAGGAAGCTCGACCGCACGATGCGGCAGATCCCCAGCCAGCCCGTGAAGCCCAGCACGATGATCACGGTGTTCTCGCTCCTCCCCAGCAGAGAGGCGATGGCGACGGCCAGGACGATGTACGGGATGGCGAGGAAGATGTCGGTGACCCGCATGATCAGGCTGTCGAGGAACCGCCCGAAGAACCCGGCGACCGCGCCGAGGAACAGGCCGATGATCAGCGCGATCGCACGTGGCGGCGATGCCGATCTTGAGCGACACCCGCGCGCCGTAGACCACCCGGCTGAACACGTCGAGACCGATGGTGTCGGTGCCGAAGTAGTGGGCTCCGGAGGGACCCTCGCGGAAGTGCCCGGAGTCGCGGTCGGTGATCGACGTAGGGGGCGATGAGCGGGGCGAACGAGCGCGGCGAGCACCAGGACGATCACGATGACCAGCCCCACCATGGCGAGCCGGTTCTGCTTGAACCGCCTCCACACGTCCTTGCGGAGCGGACGAGCCGCGGCGACGTCGGTGAGGCCATCGCCGCCGCCGGGCTCCATGGCCTCGAGCTCGGTGGACGGGCCGATGTTGTGGATGGCGGTCAATGTGCCTCTCCCTGGCCGAGACGGATGCGTGGGTCGAACCACGCGTAGGACAGGTCGACCAGCAGGTTGATCACCGAGTACGCCACCACCACCGCGAGGGTGAGGCCGAGGGTGATCGGCAGGTCGCGCTCGATCACCGAGTCGGCGATGGCCGAGCCCAGACCGGGCCACGAGAACACGGTCTCGGTGAGGACGGCCGCGCCGATGACGGTGCCGAAGTCGATGCCGATCAGGGTGATCACCGGGAGCATCGCGTTGCGCAGGCCGTGCCGCGCCACGACCTGCCGCTCGCGGAGCCCCTTGGCGCGGGCGGTGCGCATGTAGTCGGCTCGCATGACCTCGAGCATCGAACCGCGCGTCATGCGCGCAGCGAGGGCCGTGGACACGGACGCGAGGGTGACGGCGGGGAGGAGCAGGAACCGCCATTGATCCCCGGTGGGGATGAAGAAGAACGACCAGCTGTCAGGGCCGAGGCGCGACGTGTAGATGCGCGCCCACTCCGGGCCAGTCGTGCTGGTTCGGGATCACCGCGAACCCGTATTGGAGGATGAAGCCGAGCACGAACACCGGAACGGCGGACGCGCCGGCGGTGACGATCGTGGTGAGCTTGTCGGCGATCGAATATCTCCGGATCGCGGACACGAGGCCGACCGCGATGCCCACGACCACCTCGAGGATCAGGGCCCAGATGGACAGGCGCACGCTGTTCACGGCCTTGTCGCCGAGGAGGTCGTTGACGCTGCGACCGGTCTGGAAGGACTCACCCAGGTCCCAGCGTGATCGTCCGCTCCCAGTAGTCCTTGAACTGGACCACGAGCGGGTCGTCGAACCCGTAGCGCTCGGTGATCTGCTGCGATGCGGATCGGATCGGGGTTGCGGTCGGCGCCGCCGGCGATGAGCGTCACCGGGTCGCCTGGAAGCGTGAAGAAGAGGAGGAAGAGGAACGACAGCGCGAAGAAGACCGTCGGGACGATGAGCAGCACTCGTCGGGTGATGTAGCTGATCATGTGGATGTCAGTCGGGCTGACGAGGAGCCCGGGGGGCGCCGTAGCGCCCCCCGGGCCAGCTCGCCGATGGTCGCCTAAGCGGCCTTGAGCTTCACCTGCTCCCAGATGATCAGACCGAAGTTGGTCTGCGGGAAGTTGACGACCTTGTCCTGGTCGTAGGCGTAGTCGCCGCGGTACCAGTTGATCGGCGGACGCCATGATCTGGTCGTTGAGCAGGATCTGCTCAGCCTCCTGGAAGAGCGCGGCCTGCGCGTCGGTGTCGGCGTCGACTTGGCCTCGTCAACCAGGGCGTCGAACTCATCGTTCACGAAGCCGTAGTTGTTGCCGTCGAGCGAGTCGCTGTGGAACAGGTCGTACATGAAGTTGTCGTACGTCGGGTAGTCGGCGAACCAACCCACCCGGCAGAGGACACATGCACCGTCGGCCAGCTCCGTGAAGTACGTCTCGGTCGGCGACGGGATCAGCGACTGCGTCGATGCCGATGGCCGCGAGGTTGTCGATGAAGATCGCGCACGACGGGCTCATGCCCGGCGTCCGCGTTGAACTGGATCGGGAGCGGCTCGGCCTGCGCGTTGCCGGCCGCCTTCCACTCGTCGAACGCAGCCTTGGCGGCTTCGGCGTCGTAGGCTGCAGTACTCGCAGATGTCGGCCTTCCAGCCCGGGATGCCCTCCGGGGTGATGCCGGTGCGACGTCGTGCGGCTGCCGTTGTAGACGGCGTCGTTGATCTCTTCGCGGTCGATGGCCTGCGAGATGGCCTGCCGGAAGAGCTTGGTTCCCGTCGCCACCGACGCGGCTCGTCGCGGTGTTGAACACGTAGTGGTACGAGCCGAGGATCGACACGTCGAGCGTGGTGCCGTAGCGCCTCTTCGGCGTCGGCCACACGAGCGGGCGGGATGTTGGCGTTGTCGCCCTCGCCAGCCTCGAACGAGTTGTAGGAGGTGTCCGGGTCGGCGGTCACGCGGAACGTGATCTTGTCGAGCCGGTCATCCCACGTGTCGCCGTTGGCGTCGCCGGTCCAGTCGTCGTTCTTCACGACGACGATCTCCTCGTCGGTGCGAGCGGACTCCATGGCTTGTACGGCCCGTTGCCGATCATCACGCCGTTCTCCCACTCCGCGCCGGCCTCGACGGCCGCCTCGGGAAGCGGGAAGAACAGCTGGAAGCCGGCGACGGCGTCGAAGTTCGAGTACGGCGCGTGACAGCGTGACCGTGAGGGTCATGGCTCTCGTCGTCGGCTTCGATGCCTGCCAGCTCGGTGACACCGGCCTCGCCGGTCGAGGCGCTCGGCCCCGCCCTCGATGAAGCCCAGCAGGTAGCTGTAGTCACCGGCGAGGTCGGCGGCGCGCTCCCATGAACGCTGGAACGTGCTCGGCAGGATCTCCTCGCCGTCGGAGAAGGCCATGCCCTCGCGGATCTTGAAGGTCCACACGCTGGCGTCGTCGTTGGCGGTCGACGACTCAGCGACGTGGGGCACGATCTGCGGGGTTGTCCGGATCGCTGGCATCGATGTCGGTCAGACCGTCGTAGACCGAGTTGATGACCTGGTAGGCGTCGAGCGTGGAGTTCAGCGCCGGGTCGATGTGCTCGGGCGGGTCGCCGACGAAGGTGCCCAGGTCGATGAAGCTCGCCGCCCGCCGCACCGTCCGGCACCTCGGTTCCGTCGGTTTCTCCTTGGCCCCCGGGCTCGTCGTCGTCACCGCACGCGGCGGTGATGAGCGACAGGCCGAGGAAGAGAGCAAGGAGCTTGATGCCCCTGCGCTTGAGTCTCACGTGGTGGACCTCCCTATGGCATGGTCAGGACGCCGTGGGGGGCGGGCCCCCTCTCCGGCTTGCACACCCCGGATCCAGACGTGATGACCGGTCCAGGGCGAACGGCGTGGTGACATAGCAGGGTCGTTCGTCACAGGGGAGGCTTGTAGGCGCAGGTGCCCAGAGAATCGGCCGCGCGGTGGTCATCGCGTGCAGTCGGTAACCAGATCGACACACCCCTTCGCCCGCTCGACCCCGAAAGGCCTACGCACTTCGCCCAATCGGTGCCGGGCCGATGGGCGGATCGTCCAATGCCCCGAGGCAATGTGACGATTCAGAGGCGGTACTGGACGATCCTCGCGAAGTCATCGGCATCGAGGCTGGCCCCACCGACGAGGGCCCCGTCGATGTCGGGCTGCGGCCATCAGCTCGGCGGCGTTGGTGGGCTTGACCGAGCCGCCGTACTGGATCCGCACGGTCCCGGCCGCCTCGGCGCCCGCCACGCGGCCGACCACGGCCCGCACCAGGTGGCAGACGGCCTGGGCGTCGTCGCTGCTCGCGGTGCGCCCGGTGCCGATGGCCCAGATCGGCTCGTAGGCGACCACCAGCCCACCGACCTGCTCCGGCTTCAGCCCGGCGAGCCCGGCCTCCACCTGGCCCGTCACCTTCGCCTCCGTCGCCTCCGCCTCGCGCTCGTCGAGCGTCTCACCGCAGCACAGGATCGGCGTCATGCCCGACCGGAGGATGGCGTGCACCTTCGCGTTCACCAGCTCGTCGGTCTCCCCGAACAGCTCTCGGCGCTCGGAGTGGCCGGCGATCACGTAGCGGACGTCGAGCTTGGCGAGCATCGCGGCCGAGACCTCGCCGGTGAACGCGCCCTTTTCCTCGCTGTGGCAGTGCTGCGCGCCGAGCGCGATCGGGATCGGCTCCTTCTCGCTGATGAAGTAGGTCTGCACGGTGCGGAGGTCGGTGAACGGCGGGTGCACCGACACGTCGACGGCGTCGTGGTCGTCGGCGGTGATGAGGTAGCTCAGCTTCTGCACGAGCTGGAGCGCCTCGAAGTGGTTGTGGTGCATCTTCCAGTTGCCGCTGATCAGCGGCTTGCGGTCGCTCTTCGTCACTCGCGCGTCCAGCTCTCTCGTAGGGCAGCCAGGCCGGGGAGGTCGCCCTGCTCGAGGAGCTCGAGCGAGGCGCCGCCACCGGTGCTGATGTGATCGATGCGATCGGCCAGGCCGAACTCGGCGACCGCGGCCGCCGAGTCTCCCCCACCGACGACCGTGAAGGCAGACGACTCCGCCACGGCCTCCGCCAGCGTGCGGGTGCCGGCGGCGAACCGCGGGTCCTCGAAGACGCCCATCGGGCCGTTCCAGAACACGGTGCGGGCGTCGAGCACCGCGTCGGCGAACTCCGCGGAGGTGCCCGGCCCGATGTCGAGCCCCATCCAGCCGTCGGGGACGTCGGCCCCGAGCTGGCGGACGTCGCCTCCCGCCGAGGGATCGCCGATCTGGCCGCCGGGCCCGAGGGCGGTGACGTCCGAGGGCAGCCGGATGGCCGCACCGCCGTCGAGCAGCGCCCGGCACGTGGCGACCATGTCGTCCTCGCAGAGCGAGGCCCCGACGGCGTGCCCCTGTGCCTTGAGGAAGGTGAAGCACATGCCGCCGCCGATGAGCACCTCGTCGGCCACGCCGAGGAGGGCGTCGATCACCTTCAGCTTGTCGCTCACCTTCGATCCACCGAGCACCGCGACGAACGGCCGGGTGGGACGCTCCCGGAGCCCGGTGAGCACCTCGACCTCCTTGGCCAGGAGCCGGCCGGACGCGCTCGGCAGGAGCCTGGGTGGCCCGACGATGGAGGCATGCGCACGATGCGACGCGCCGAAGGCGTCGTTCACGTAGGCGTCGAAGCCGTCAACCAGCCGTGCGACGAAGGCGGCGTCGTTGGCCTCCTCCCCCGGATCGAAGCGGAGGTTCTCAAGCAGCTCGACGCCCGGAGCCACCTCCGCGAGCCGGGCCCGGATCGGAGCGACCGAGTACCGAGCGTCCGGCGTCCCCTTGGGCCGGCCGAAGTGCGTGCCGGCGACGACCGTGGCGCCGTGCTCCTGCAACCAGGTGATGGTGGGGAGGGCGGCCCGGATGCGCAGGTCGTCGGTGATGTGGCCGTCCTGCACGGGGACGTTGAAGTCGGCCCGCAGCAGCACCCGCTTGCCCTCGAGGGGCGGAAGGTCCTCCAGGGTGGGGAGGCCGAGGTCGGCCAACGCCTAGCCCTTGAGCTTGCTGCCGGTGATCTCGATGAGGTCGACCAAGCGGTTCGAGTAGCCCCACTCGTTGTCGTACCAGCCCATGACCTTCACGAGGTTGCCGTTGGCCATGGTGATCGGGGCGTCGAACGTGCACGAGGCCGGCGAGCCGACGATGTCGCTGCTCACGATGGGCTCCTCGTTGTAGACGAGGACCTTCGACATCGGGCCGCTCTCGGCGGCGGCCTTGAAGGCCGCGTTGACCTCGTCGACCGTGACCTCCCTGGACGAGCACGCCGGTGAAGTCGGTGATCGACCCGTCGGGGACCGGCACCCGCAGCGAGGTGCCGTCGAGCTTCCCCTTCATCGACTCGAGCACGAGGCTGGTGGCCCGGGCGGCGCCGGTGGAGCTGGGGATGATGTTGATGGCGGCGGCGCGGGCCTCGCGGAGGTCCTTGGAGGGGCCGTCGACGATCGACTGGGTGCCGGTGTAGGCGTGGACCGTGGTCATGAGGCCGTTCACGATCCCGAAGGCGTCGTCGAGGACCTTCACCATCGGGACGAAGCAGTTCGTGGTGCACGAGGCGTTGGACACGACCTTGTGCTGGGCCGGGTCGAAGGTGTCGTCGTTGACGCCGACCACGAAGGTGGCGTCGGCCCCGGCCGACGGCGCCGACACGATGACGAACGGCGCGCCGGCGTCGAGGTGCATCGACGCCTGCTCCTTGCTGGAGAAGAACCCGGTGGACTCGATGACCATGTCGACGCCGAGGTCGGCCCACGGCAGGGCCTTGGGGTCGCGCTCGGCCAGGATCTGGAGCTCGTCGCCGTCGACCTCGATGCCGTTGTCGGTGACCCGCACCGAGGCGTCCCAGGTGCCGAGGATCGAGTCGTAGCGCAGCAGGTGGGCCATGAGCTCCTTGGAGCCCAGGTCGTTGGCGGCCACGAAGTCGATGTCGGCGCCGCGCTGCTTGGCCGCTCGGAAGAAGTTCCGGCCGATCCGACCGAAACCGTTGATGCCGACGCGGATGCTCATCAGGTGGTGCTCCTACAGATCAGTGGGCGAGGTAGGGCCATCCGAGCAGATCGCGCCACAGCGTTCCAGTTGGGCTCGGGTCACTTGTCGACGTCCCGGTGCACCACCGTCGAGGTGGTGCCGCGCTCGACGCAGGCGCTCGGCGACCTCCTCGGCGATGGCCACGGAGCGATGGCGTCCGCCGGTGCACCCGAAGGCGACGCGTCAGGTACGACTTGCCCTCGGCCACGTAGGCCGGCACCAGCAGCTCCAGCAGGGCGTCGAGGTGGGTGAGGAACGGCTCGGTGTGCTCCTGCTCGAGGACGTACCGGCGCACGGCGTCGTCGAGGCCCGTCAGCGGGCGCAGCTCCTCGACCCAGTGCGGGTTCGGGAGGAACCGGCAGTCGAGCACGAGGTCGACGTCCACCGGGAGGCCGTGCTTGTAGCCGAACGACACCACACGGGTCTGCATCCCCACATCGGCGTGCGCCTCGCCGAAGAGCCCGACGATGCGGTCGTGGAGCTGGTGGACGTTGAGCGCCGAGGTGTCGACCAGCACGTCGGCCTCGGCCCGGAGCGGCTCGAGCAGCGCTCGTTCGCGATCGATGGCGTCAGCCAGCCCCTCCCCGGACGCGAGCAGCGGGTGACGCCGACGCGAGCTCTCGTAGCGCCGCACGAGGACGTCGGTGCTGGCCTCGAGGTAGAGCTGGCGCACCCGCGAGCCGGACGCGCGGAGGGCGGTCAGGGCCGGCATCAGATCGGCGTCGGTGTGCGCCGGTGCCGACCACCAGCGCCACCCGCGGGAACGACGAGGCCGGCGAGCGCACCAGCTCGACGAACTTCGGGATGAGCTCGGGCGGCAGGTTGTCGATGACGAACCACCCGAGGTCCTCGAGGTCGTCAGCGGCCTGCGACCGGCCGGCTCCGGACAAGCCGGTGATGATGACGAACTCGGTCATGCCCTCCGGAGGCTACTGGGGGGCCTCCGACGGGAGGCCGAGCCTCGGTCGCACCGCCGCGGCGGCGGCGCGGATGGTGATGGCGGCGGCGGCGCTGGTGACGGCACACCACGTGAGCGACCAGTAGATGCGGCCGGTGAGCGCGGTGGCGAGCACCACCGGGATGGCCACCAGGATGAGGAAGGCCTGGTCGGGCAGGTCGCGCCGACGCCAGAACCCGACCGCGGCCGCGAGCAGGAGCGCCAGGCCGACCGCCTGGGCCACCCCACCCGTGCCGGGCGACACATACGAGAGGTAGGACTCTGTGGCCCGCAGCGGCGGATCGAACCCCGCTGGGTCCACCACCTCCTGGGCCCAGCGCGCGTGGAGGGCGGCGCCGGCGACCGCCGCCACCAGGGCCACGGCCCACGGCCGCCGATCCCGACGCACGACGAGGCCGACGAGCAGCGAGACGCCGAAGAGCTCTCGCACCGCGGTGGCCAGGAGGCACAGCAGCGCGGCCCGTCCGTCTCTGCCCTGGCGGAGCTGGAGGGCTCCGAACGCGAGCAAGGCCGCGCCCCAGAGCTCCTGGTGGAGGTAGAGGAGCGGCAGCGACACCACCATCCAGAGGGCCGCCAGGCCCGCCGCGGTCCGGCGGGCCACCAGATCAGGGCCGGCGACGGCCGCCGCCGCCAGGCACAGCGCGATCGCCGGGACCATCGCCAGCCATCGCCACGCGACTGGAGGGAAGGGCCGCAGCAGCATCGCCACGACCGGCGTGCGCACGGACCGCACCTGGGACGGCGGGGCGCCGCTCTTCTCTACGAGCGCCTTCTCGCTGGCCTCGTAGTAGCCGTCGCCCTCCCGCATGTGCACGAGGGTCGAGCGGAACAGCTCCTCGTCGATGTCGACCTTGCGAGACGTCTCCCCGACGTACGAACCGAGCAGCACCCCGGTCGCCACGAGGAGCACGATGATGGGGTCGAGCAGCCAGTGGTCGCGTCGAGCCACGGCCTCACCGCTTCTCCGAGTGCAGGAACAGCAGGCGCGGGATGGTGGCGGCCGCCGCGTACTCGGCGGCCCGAGCGAGGAAGCCCGGTGGCGGGGCGGGCTCGGCCATGTGGGCGAGGGTGAGGCCGTTGGCGATCAGCGCGTTCAGGTACCGCGACAGGGGGCGGTGGATGAACGGGATGAACACGCCCTTCTCCACCTCCTCGAGCGTCTCGTCCTCCACGAGGTAGGCGCCGACGCGCCAGTACTGCTCGGGCGGGTCGAGCACCTGGTCGTCGATCCACCCGCTGTTGGGCGTCTGCAGCAACGGATGGTTCAGGAAGAGGAGGAACCGGCCGCCCACCGCCAGCACCCTGGCCACCTCGGCGATCGCCGCGTCGAGATCGGGGATGTGCTCGAACACCAGGCACGCCACCACCGCGTCGAACGACCCCGACGCGAAGGGGAGCCCGGCGGCGTCGGCGCGCCCGTAGAGGGGCCCGCCGCCGCGCTCGGCCGCCACCTCCACCTGCGCGCGGGTGGGGTCCACCCCGACCGCCAGGTCGGCTCCCACGGCCAGCGCCAGCCGGCTCACCTGACCCTCGCCACATCCCACGTCGAGCATGCGTCGCGCGCCGCCGAGGTGGGTGACCGCGAGCGGAAGGATCTGCTCCTCGTACTCAGGGTCGGCGCCCTCGGTGAAGCCCGCCTGCCACCACTCGGCGTTGGCCTCCCAGAGGTCGGGCTCAGCCGGTTGCGACGTGTCCCGCATCGACCCAGCATGACGCGCTCACGTGTCGACCCTCCACACGATGACGGTGCCGTCGTCAGCCAGCACGTCGAGATCGAGCGATTCGACGTAGCGGAGCGCCGCCGGCAACGGCCGGTCGCGGTGGTAGACGACGTACCCGACGTCGAGGGCGCGGAGATCGGCCTCGTCGAACGTCGCGGTGGCGTCGTAGCCCGGGTCCCCTTGCAGGGCCAGGATCTGCTGGTACACGGGCTCGGCCAGCAGCTGGTCAAGGCGCCGATCCGGGTAGCGCGAGACCGAACCGCCGACGATCGGGTGCTCGTGCTCCAGGGCGTAGGTCATGAAGATCGTGTCGTCCCGCCCGGCCAACCGGTCGCCGATCACCACTTCACCGGTGGACCACTGCAGCGGCAGCTCGAGCACCGCGCCGTCGCCAGCGTCGGCCGCGATGGCCCGGTAGGGCACCGGCACGTCGTCACTGCGATCGACGACCGCGCCCGGCCAGAGCTCGAAGAGCACCACGGCCAGGGCGGCCGCGATCAGCGCTCTCCCCTTCCCGGGGTGCTTGGCCGCCAGCGCCGCCAGCCCCAGCGCGGCCAGCAGGTCGAGGGCAAGGACGGCGACCAGCACGAACCGACCCGGCACCCGGAACGCGCTCAGGCCGGGCAGCCACCCGACCACGAGGAACGGCAGGGGGATCCCGAGGTAGCGCCCATGGATGGAGAGGAAGGGCCCGAGCGAGAGGACGAACCCGACGAGGCCGACGGCCACCCACCCGCGGCGCTCCCGACCCGGGACCAGGCGCACCGCCGCGATCCCCAGGCCGAGCACCAGGAGCCCGGGGTAGGCCAGCCCCTCGTCGGCCGGGAACCCGCCGATCCACTCGGATGGCCCGCCGAGCACCGGGTGGCTCACCGGAGGCAGCAGCCAGCGCGTCACGTCGGACGAGTACGGGACCATCGATCGTGCCGCGACCGTGTTGCTCTCGCCGCCGGCCAGACCGCCCAGCAACGGGAGCAGCAGCGGCGCGGCCACCACGATCGCCGCCATCCCGGCCACCACGAGCGGACGCCGGTGGGCGCGCGTGACCTGGGCGCGCTCGACGACCGCGAGCGGGATCACCACTGCGGCGGTGAGCACGGCCAGCTGCGGCTCTGTGAGGAACGCCGCCCCGAGCACCATCCCCAGCTGGGCCCCCCGCCATGTGGTCGGGCGCTCGAGCAGCCGCAGCAGCGCGAGCCCCCCCAGGGGCAGGAACGCCGTGTGGACGAGGTTCAGGTGGTCGGCGAGGTGCACGAACCGGAACGGCGCGAACTCGTAGGCCATCCCGGCGAGGAACGCCGGGCCCCGCCGCTGGCACAGCCGGAGGGCGAGGAAGTAGGCGCTGATCGCCGCCAGCCAGGTCGCGCCGAGCTGGGCGGCGTTCACCTGGGCCGTGGCGCCGAACAGCAGCCGGACCGGGGTCGTCACGAGGCTGACGAGCGGGGCGGTGGTCGTGAGCGACAGGTCGGCGCCGACGGGGTGGAAGATGAGGTCGGAGGTGAACGGGTTGTGGCCGTCGGCGATCGCCCTCGGCATCGCCCACCAGGCCCACATGAACACCGAGCTGTCGCCCGTGCCGATCATCGGGCGGTCACGGAAGTGCGCCACCGAGGGCCAGAGCCACGCGCCGGTCAGCAGCGCGTAGGCACCCAGCGCCGGGAGGTGCGCGCGGCGGATGGTCATGACGGGACGAGCTGCAGCACCGAGGTGGCGGTGAGGACGTACACCTCTCCCCCGCCCCCGACGCCGAAGGACTGCACGCCCTCGATGGCCACGTCGAGCGTCCCCTTCGCCACCCCGTCGGCGCCTCGTTCGAGCCAGGAGATCCCGCCAGCGCAGTAGTCGCTGAACACGAACCGGCCGGCGAGCATCGGCAGGGCGGGATCGCGCACGACCTCGCCGGCGATCACGGCGCACCCGTCCTCGTGCGAGTACGTGTACACGGGGAACACCGTGCCCGCGACCTCACCACCGAGGAACTCGTGCGTGCCCTCGAAGCGGGGGAAGCCGAGGTCGGCGCCGCCCTGGTCGGCATCGACGACGGAGATCTCCTCGTAGCAGGCCTCGCCGACGTCGCCGACCCAGATGTCGCCGGAGACGGGATCGATGCTGAACCGGTAGGGGTTCCGCAGGCCGGTCAGCCAGACCTCACCGCGGGCATCCTCGTCGTCGACCAGCGGGTTGTCCGCGGGCACCGAGTACGCGTCGTCGCCCGACGGCGCCGGGTCGATCCTGAGGAGCTTGCCGTCGAGCTCGCCGAGGTCCGCGACGCGTGCCGCGTCCTGGGGCCGTCCGCCGCCGTCGCCGAACCCCAGGTAGAGGTCTCCGTCTGCCCCGAAGGCCATGGCGCCGCCGTTGTGCACGAGGGCCGGGTGCGGCAGCTCGAGCAGCTGTCGCTCGGTCGCCTCGTCGATCCCGTCGTCGGTGGTGGCGTACTCGAGGACGTGGCTGACCCCCTCCCGATCGGTGTGGTGGGTGTAGAGGTGCTCACCGTCGGGCGCCAGGGCCATGCCCACGATCCCGCCCTCGGCGTTCAGGACGATCCGGTCGGAGAGGTCGAGGATCTGGGTGGGCTCCCCGCCCGCCGATGAGACGAGCCACACGCCGCCGTCCCGGTTGGCGACCGCGAGCCGCTCGCCGTCTGGCCAGCCGACGACCGCAGTCCCGCGCGGGATGTCGGCGACCGTCTGCAGCTCGACGCCGGTGAGCGGCGCCGCGACGACCTCGACCTCCGGGTCGGGGACGACCGACGGCAGGCGGCAGGTCTGGATCGCGTCGTAGTCGGGGCCGGACGGCTCGACCACCAGTGCCACCACCGTCACCGTCGCCCCTGCGGCGAGGGCCGCGACGAGCAGGCGCCGCGCCAGCTTGCTCACGAGCGGCGGGACGCCAGGCGGTGGACCTTGTCGTGCACGGCGACGGCGACCGCATCCGGGAGCCACGGCAGGGCGCGCAGCTCCTCGAGGCTGGCCTGCTTCACGGCCTTCACGCCGCCGAGCTCCTTCACGAGCCGCTTCTTGCGCACCTCGCCGAGCCCGCTGATGCCGTCGAGCACGCTGGTGGTCATGCGCTTGCCGCGCAGCTCCCGGTGGTACGTGATCGCGAACCGGTGGGCCTCGTCGCGGATGCGCTGCAAGAGGTAGAGGGCCTCGGACTGGCGAGGCAGCCGCACCGGGTCCGCCTCGCCGGGCACGTACACCTCCTCGAACCGCTTGGCGAGCGATGCCACCGGGATCTCGTCCGCGAGCCCGAGCTCCTCCAGCACGCGCACGGCCACACCGAGCTGGCCCTTCCCGCCGTCGACGAGCAGGAGCTGCGGCGGGTAGGAGAACTTGCCGGGGACCTCGGTGGCCGGCCGGCGTCGCTCCGCGAGGTAGGCCGTGAGGCGCCGGGTCAGGACCTGCTCCATCGCCGCGAAGTCGTCGTTGCCCTGGTCGCCCTTGATCTTGAAGCGCCGGTACTCCGACTTCTTCGGGAGCCCGTCTTCCACCACGACCATCGAGCCCACGTAGTCGCTGCCCTGGATGTGGCTCATGTCGTAGCACTCGATCCGCAGCGGGGCCTCCGGCAACCCGAGGTGGTCTTGCAGCTCGTTGAGCGCCCGCGCCCGGCTGTTGTGGTCCGTGGCCCGACGGAGGCGGTGCCGCACGAACTCCTCGCGCGCGTTCCGGGTGACGGTCTCCTGCAGCTCGCGCTTGGTCCCCCGTTGCGGTACCCGCACCGTCACCTTCGACCCGCGGAGCGAGGACAGCCACTCCTCGTAGAGCCCGGGGTCTTCGATCTCGACCGGCACCAACACCGACTTGGGGATGCCTTGCGGAGGGTCGTCGTACAGCCGCTCGACGACGCTGCTCACGAGCCCACCCGGGCTGAGGTCCTCCACCTTGTCGACTATGAAGCCCTTGCGGCCCACCACTCGCCCCTTGCGCACGAGGAACACCTGCACGGCGGCTTCCAGCTCGTCGTCCGCGATGCCCAGCACGTCGAAGTCCTCGGACCGCTCGGCGACCATCTGCTGCTTCTCGATGGCCTTCTGGACGCTGGTGAGCCGATCGCGCAGCCGGGCCGCCTGCTCGAACTCGAGCTCGCTCGCCGCCTCCTTCATGCGCCGCTCGAGGCGGTCGACCACCTCGTCGGTGTCGCCGTCGAGGAAGTCGAGGAGCTCGGCGACGTGCTGGTCGTACGCCTCCTTCGTCACCTCGCCCACGCACGGACCCGAGCACTTCTCGATGTGGAACAGCAGGCAGGGTCGGCCGAGGCGCTGGTGCTGGCCGAACTTGTTGTCCGAGCAGGTCCGCAGCGGGAAGGTGCGCAGCAGCAGGTCGAGGGTCTCGCGGATCGCGTAGGCGTGGCCGTAGGGGCCGAAGTAGCGCACGCCCTTCCGCTTGCGGCCGCGCATCACCATCGGACGCGGCCACTCGTCGTCCATCGTGACCGCGAGGAACGGGTAGCTCTTGTCGTCCCGGAGCCGCACGTTGAACCGAGGCTGATGGCTCTTGATGAGGGTGTTCTCCAGCATCAGCGCCTCGACGTCGTTGCGGACCTGGATCCACTCGACGGTCTCGGCGGCCGCCACCATCGCGGCTGTGCGGGGCGGGAGGTGCTTCTGGAAGTAGTTGCTCAGCCTCTGCCGCAGCGAGTGGGCCTTGCCCACGTAGATGACGCGACCCTCCCGGTCCTTGAACTGGTAGGACCCAGGAGCGTCGGGGATCGTGCCGGTGGGCGGTCGCTGCACCATCGGAGTCGAGGATAGGGACCGGGAGGTCCTCCCTGGCGCTCCCTCGATCGCTACGGAGATGCCGGCAGCGACCGCGCCTCTCGATCGAGCAGGACGAGCGTGCCCAGCAGCAGCGCGCCGTGCACGACCCACCCCAACGACCCGATCGCCATCGTGAACAGGGTGGGCATGAAGCCCGCCAGCTTCACGTCGGTGAGCTGGCTCGAGATCAGCCAACCGCCGTCGGGGACGAGGTGGCGCGCGTACAGCGGCCAGAACATGGAGAAGGCCGACACGCCGGTGAGGATCGCCACCAGCTTCGGCTTGCGCTGCCACGCCGCCGCCACCCCGATCCCGAGGAACGGCATCGCGGGGATCATGTAGCGAGGGCCGGGCATCTCACCGCCCCACGGGTTGGGCCAGCCGGCCTGCAGGAGGAAGAAGCCCCCGAGGACGACCAGGCCCACCACGGCGTCGTCCCGGCGGGGGTGATCGGTCCGGACGAGGTGCACGAGACCCCACACCGCCGCCACGACGATCGGCGTGAAGAGCAGGAGGCCGCGGCTGCCGAACAGGATCTCGAGCCCCTGGAGAGGCTTGGGGATGCCGGTGACCAGCGGGGTGGCGGCCGAGTGGGCCGGCTTCTTGCTGTACGAGCTGGCGAACGGGCTGCCGAGCAGCGCGGTCTGGTAGGCGGCCAGGGCCACGACCGCCGGGATGCCGCCCAGGACGAACCACCCGAGCTGTCGCCTTGCTCGCACGGCCAGCCATCCCCCGACCACCAGGACCGCGATGGCGGTCTGGTACTCCACCGCGACGGCCGCGCCGGCGAGCAGTCCCGCGATCAGGCACCGGCGCGCGTCGGGCGGTCGGTCCCGCAGGACTCGCCACGCGCCGAAGACGAGGCACGCGCCGAGGAGGTGGCCGTAGAGCTGGGCGGCGTACGGGAGCAGCAGGGTGCCGAAGGTGACGGCGGCGGTGCCGGCCAGGGCGGCCCGCTCGCCGAGCGAGCGAGCCGATCCGTACACCAGCAGGACGAGGACGAGCGCGGGGACGAGCGACGACCACGCGGTGACGGCCCACGCGCCGAGGTTGCCGCGCAGTCGGACCACGGTGGCTGACTCGGCTCCGAGCCCCTTGGCCAGGGCGTAGGCCGGCACGGAGAAGAACGGTTGGCCAGGGGCCTTGTCCGAGTAGAGGCGCCCGTCGAGCTCGAGGCGATCGATGAACACGTTCCGGCGATAGCGATCGAGCTCGAGGGTGTGGTGCTCGACGATCGCGGCGGCCAGCGTGTAGCGCGGCGCGGTGGGGGCCGTGTACTCCTGCACGACGGGGCCCACCACCACCGCGAGGAGCAGCGCGAGGGCGAGGGGCGCCCGCCAGCGGGCCAGCCGACCGGAGGTCACAGCGCCACCTCCGCGATCTCCGTGCGCGAGAGCTGGCGCGGGTCATCGGGGTCCGTCGAGTGCTCGGTGCGGAACACCGCGATCGAGGTGGCGCGGTCGACCAGCTCGTCCGGCAGCTCGATCTCGCGCAGCACCCGATCCTTGTCGGCATCGGAGAGCCGGAGCAGTCCGAGGGCGAGACGTTGGCGGCTGGCCCCTGGCGCCCACTCGAAGAGCTGGTCCAGCGACACCGCCTCCGTCCGCCCGCGGTCGTCGGTGACCTCGAACTCGAGCGAGGTGCGCGACCCGTCGTGCGGGTACGAGAACGTCGGGTAGCACGCCATCGGCCACCCCTCGGTGGTCTCGCTGACGCCGAACATGAACAGGCCGACCACCAGCACGCCGCCGACGCCGGCGATGGCCCGCCCGCCGCGGTCGACCCGACCATGCGGAGGAGCTCGGCCATCGCCGGGCGAGGGCGCGGCCAAGCCCAGAGTGGCGGCCCACGGCACGAGGGCGACGTACAGGACCAGCAACGAGGTGAAGGAGATGTCGAGGAACGCGAGCGTGCCGACGTGGAAGGCGACCCCGCCCACGCCCGCCAGCCACCGGAACCGGCTGAACACGAGCACGATGAACCCGAGCTCGAAGAGGAGCGTGCCCACCCCCACCGCGACCAGCACCAGCGGCCAGTGGTCGATCCGGAGCGGCGGCACGAACCGGTCCGCGACCGCCCACTGCTCGTAGAGCAGGGGACGGAGGTTCCCCGGGCTGGCCCACATCGGTCCCTGGCGCACCAGCTTCCATGCGCCCGCGAAGAAGTAGATCCCGCCGAGGAGCAGCCACCAGATCCGGATCGGCAGCCCGTACCGCACCGCCGGCTCGGGCAGGGCACGTCGCGCGCGCAGCGCGTCGAGCGACAGCGCGTCGGCGCACGGGCTGGCGGCGAGGAGCAGCGCGAGCCACACGAGGTGGTGGACGTGGTCCACCTTGCCGAACAGGTTCGAGATGCCGATGACCCAGGTGGCGGTCACCGCCCACACGGCGGCAGCCCACCGCGCGTGCCAGCCGAACAAGCCCGCCACGGCGCTCAGCACCATGACGATCCCGCCAGCACGCGCCAGGCCGGCGTCCGGAGGGAGCAGGTCGTAGATCCATGACGCCAGCGTCGGCGGATTCCGGAGCGGCTCCGGGAGGTCGGCCATCCGAGCGGGCACGCGGGACAGGCCCTCGGGCAGCACGAGCACGAAGAACGCGATGCGCAGCACGGCGAGGTCGATGGGCGACGACGGCACCGCCAGGTGGCGGCGCACGAACGCTCGGGCATCCCCCCGTGACGGGGTCGGCGTGGTGACGCTCACACCGCCACCGCGACCGGCGGCGTGCGCATCGACGGCGGCGGGGTGAGACCGAGGAGGTCGAGGACGGTCGGCGCCACCGCCCGGAGCGGCACGCGCTCGTCGGTGGGTGAGCCCTCCCGGCCCGGCACGCGGATCCACAGCGCGCCGTCGGGGTGGTGGTAGCCGCTCTTGGCGGTCTCGGCCCGGTACAGGTGGTCGTGGAATCGGAGCGACGTGGCGGTCGAGTCGACCGTGAGCAGGGCGTCGGGGTCGACGTCGTCCTTGATCGCGCACCCGGCGAAGAGGTCGGTCCCGGTGCGACGCAGCTCGAACACGGGGCGGCCCGCGACGGCGACCGTGGCCAGCCGGGCCTCGGCGGCCGCCGCCTGCTCGTCGGCGCCGAAGAAGAGGTGGAACTGCTCGGCCATCACAGGGGCGACCTGCGCGACATCCGCCACCCCGAGCCGCTGGACGAGGTCGGCCATGTCGAACGGGCGGTGGAACCGACTGCCGCCGTCGTCGTCCTTCAGGACGTAGGGCTGCTGGCTGATCGCGGTGCAGAAGACGATGGCGGTGTCCGGCCCGGCCATCGCGAGGGCGCGCCCCACGAGGCGGTCCATCTCCTGGTAGCCGAACCGGACTGCGCCGCCGAAGCGCGCCACCTCGGCCGCGGTCGGCGCCAGCGGGAACGGGTCGGGATCCATGTGGCGCCAGTACAGGTGCTGGTAGTGCGCGGTGGTGTTGGAGAAGTAGGTGGCCAGCTGGGGGCGATCCCGGCGCCAGCACGCGCCGGAACAGGTCCCACTGGAACCGGTCGAGGAGGGCGGCTCGCTGCCAGCGGTGGCGACGGCGCACGCGCTCACCGACCAGCTGGGCGGCGGTGGCGCCGACCGTGGAGGCCGACAGGCCGTGCCGAGCCATGAACCACGCGGAACCGCACGTACGCGCGCCGACGAGAGCCGCGCGCTGACGTTCGTGTGCTCCTGCACGTTGGCGCGCACGAAGGCGCTGAACGGCTCGAGGTCCTCCGGCACCGGCGCGTGGCTCGGGTTCCACGGGTCCGGCAGCCAGCTGCCGTGCACCGGCTCCGTCGGCACGACGTTCATCGGCCCGCACATCCACACCGTGCCGCCGGCGCCGGCCACGACGTCGGCCAGCGTCGGGAGCTGCAGCCGCGCCCCGTCCCCGAGCTTGAAGACGCCGTGGTCCTCGTACCCCGCGCCGGTGTGGGCGGTCACCCACTGGATCCACGGGTTCAGGTGCTCCTGCGGCTCCTCCGCCTCGGTGACGAAGCACGCCGACTCGGCGCGGAGACGGGAGAAGGCCGGCAGGTCGCCCGCCGCCATGAAGCGGTCGAGCAAGGGCGGGCAGAGCTCGTTGAGCTCGAGCACGACCACCGACCTGACCAATGTCTCTTCCCTTTCGCGAGCCTTGTCACCGACGTCTTCGGCACGCGCCGCGTCGCTGACTGTAGGGGGGTCATCCCGGCCAACGGGGGAATGCCGTCGGTTCATCGCCGTCGCCGCTAGCCTGACCACACGCCGGCCCGGTATCCGGCGACATATCGGTTCCGGGGACGACATCCCCGCGGGAGAGGCGACCGGGCTGTCCCCGCCGTCCGCCAACCGGAGCCCCCGACGTGGAGGCCACCCACAACATGCTCCGACTCCAGGAACCGCTCGACGAGCGCTACGCCGACGCACCGCTCGACGAGCTCGACGCGCGCATCGCTGCCGCCAAGGTCGGCGCTCGGCGATCGCGTCTTCATCCTCGGGCACCACTACCAGCGCGACGAGGTCATCCGCTGGGCCGATGCCCGGGGCGACAGCTACCGCCTCTCCGTGCTCGCCCAGGAGCAGGACGCAGGCCGAGTTCATCGTGTTCTGCGGTGTCCACTTCATGGCCGAGTCCGCCGACGTCCTCACCGGCGACCACCAGCAGGTGATCCTCCCCGACCTGAACGCCGGGTGCTCGATGGCCGACATGGCCGACCTCGACGAGGTGGAGGAGGCGTGGGAGGCGCTGGCCGCGGTCACCGACATCGACCGCATCATCCCGATCACCTACATGAACTCGTCCGCGGCGCTGAAGGCGTTCGTCGGCCGCAACGGCGGCGCCGTGTGCACGTCCACCAACGCCCGGGCCGTGCTCGACTGGGCGCTCGGCAAGGGACCTCGGGCCGGCAAGGAGTCGGTCGGCGCCACCGGCGGCGGCGACAAGGTGCTCTTCTTCCCCGACCAGCACCTCGGGCGCAACACCGGCCTGGCCATGGGCTACGACGCTCGACGACATGCGGGTGTGGAACCCGCGCCTCGAGCGCGGCGGGCTCACCGAGGCCGAGTGCAAGGAGGCCACGCTGCTCCTCTGGAAGGGCCACTGCTCCGTGCACCAGCGGTTCCTGCCGGAGCACGTCGAGGCGTTCCGCGCCGAGCACCCCGACGGCATCGTCGTCACCCACCCGGAGTGCCGGTACGACACGTGCCAGCTGGCCGACCACGTCGGGCTCCACCGACTTCATCATCCGCACGGTGAACGAGGCGCCGAGCGGTGCCACGCTCGGCATCGGCACCGAGATCCACCTCGTGAACCGCCTCAACGACGAGACTCCCGACAAGACCGTCGTCTCCCTCGACCCGCTGGTGTGCCCGTGCTCGACGATGTTCCGGATCGACGCCGCCCACCTGTGCTGGGTGCTCGAGAACCTCGTCGAGGGTCAGGTGGTCAACCGGATCACGGTCGACCCCGACACCGACCGAGTGGGCGCGGGTGGCGCTGCAGCGGATGCTGGAGATCGTCTGACGAGGGTGGCCCCCGCGATCGGCGAGGCCGGCCACTACGAACGGGACGCGCTGTGGGATCCCAGCCACGACGCCAACCGCGACCACCAGCGCATGCGCTTCGAGGCCACGCGCGCGCTCATCCCGCCCGGCACCACCACGGTGCTCGAGCTCGGCTCGGGGGACGGTCGCGTGCTCCAGCACCTGGTGGCGGCGGACCCCGCGCTGCAGGTGCTGGCGGCCGATCGGAGCCAGGCGGCGTTGCGAGCCAACCCGTTCCCTCGGTTGCAGGCGAGCCTCGACGCGGTGCCCGTCGCCGACCGATCGGTGGACGTCGTCCTGTGCTGCGAGGTCCTCGAGCACCTCCCCGCGGGGCTGTACGACGCCGCGCGCACCGAGCTGGCGCGCGTCGCGCGGCACAGCGTGATCGTCACCGTGCCGAACCGGGAGAACCGCCGTCGGGGCGCCATCGACTGCTCGGCGTGCGGGTGCCGGTACAACCCTGACCGGCACCTCCGGTCCTTCACGCCCGACGACCTCACCGACCTGCTCCCGGGCCTTCCGCTCACCGCCCTCGAGGAGGCAGGCCCGCGGCATCCCGTCTACCCGCGAGCGGCGCGCCTCCTGCTCGAGCGTCGCGGCCTGCTCACCCGCGGGCAGCCCGACGTGCCCCCAGTGCGGGGCGCTCTACGACGCGTCCCGCGCCGCCCGAGCGGTGCCGGGCGCCGCACCGGCTGCGCCGACCTTCGCCGCCCGGCTGGCGGAGCGCCTGCTCCCGAAGCGACGGCACCCCTATTGGTTGTGCGCTCGCTACGAGCGCCGTTGACCGTCAGGGGCTGATCGCCAACCATCCCGCCGCCGCCACCGCGGCGCCGACCCAAGCCGGTTGGAGGAGTCGGTACCCGACGGGCCGACCCGCGGCGCGCTGCACGATCGCCGAAGCACCCAGCGCCCCGACCACCGTGGCCGCGGTCAGGGCCACCGTGAGCTCGCGAAGTGAACCGTCGAGGGCCCCCACGAGCGCGCCGGTTCCGAGCACCAGGATCCCCCGGCCGCACTCGACCCAGATGACGAGCCAGCGTCGGCGCACTGCCAGCCCCAGAGCGATGGCCGGTCCCACGAGCAGCCGGGCGGGCAGCGCGGCCGCGAGCACGATGGTCAGCGCCAGGGTCTGGTCCCAGCTGGCGTCGAGCGCCCACGACACCAACGGCGCCACGACCACGGCCACGACCGCGGCCGCCGCGCCGGCCAGGGCTTGGCGTCGGAGGACGGTGCGCAGCTGGCGGTCGAGCTCCTCGGGCTGGTCGGGGCCGGCCTGGCCGAGGTCGACGAGGGCTCGCTGGGTCAGCGGGTTGGCGAGCAGGGCGAAGGCACCCGATGCGGTGCGGAAGGCCAAGGTGTAGACGGCGAGCGCCTTGCCGCCGAACACCACGGCCACCACCGCGTAGTCGACGTTGGCGGCCGCGAACGTGACCGCTTGGCTGACCCACTCGAGCGGAGCCCCCAGGGGCTCCCCGTCGTCGGTGACGCCGCGCTGCCACGAGGGCAACAGCCAGGCCTCGGTGACGTAGCGGAGCACCAAGGCGACCCCGAGCACGTCGACGCGCCGCGGACAAGGCGGCCGCCACCGTCCCCGCCACCAGCACCGCCGAGGCGAGCACCTCCGCCCGCGCGACCGTCGAGACGAGGTCGTCGGTGAGGGCAGCCGAGCGACGCATGAACGCCTCCCCCGTCGCCGCCCACACCAGCCCGCCGTAGGCCACCAGCGCGGCGGCGTCGAGAGACCCGCCCACGGCCCAGATGACGGCGCCCGCCGCCGCGGCGGCCACCGCCAGCGCCAGGTTCGCCCGCCGCACCCGCTCGGCCGTCGCTCGTCGCAACCGACGGCGACCGCGCGACATGATCGCGAAGCCGAGCCCGAAGTCGGACAGCTGGACCGAGCAGCTGGCCACGATGAGCGCCACCGCCACCTGGACGTAGGCGGCCGGCTCGAGCGCGAGCGCCATGGCGAGGGACGCCAGCGCCAGGGACCCCTGGTCGGCGACCCGGCTGAGCAGCAACGGCCGCAGCCGGCCCGGCCGCTCACCCATCTCGTCGAAGCCAGGCTCCGACCACCCCCGACCACCACGCCACGGTCACGACCCCGATGGCGCCGGCCGCCACCATGCGAGCGGCGAGCCCGCCTCGCGGGCCGGTCGAGCCGAAGTGCTCCACCGCGAAGACCCCGGCCACCACGGCGACGGCGAACCTCGGATCGAGCCACAGCACCACCGCGGCGGCGGCCACGACGAGGGGCAGGCCCACGAGCGCCGCGATCTGGCGGGCCTTGGGCCGGTCGCCGGTGAGCCGCCAGTACCGCACCTTCGCCCGACCGAACCGCCGGTACTGCGCCCAGAGCCGAGCCGAGCGACGCCCGCGGCACGTAGCCCGAACGGAGGGTGTGGTCGAACCAGACGACGCCGTGCTCGCGCCAGCCGCCGGTTGAGGTCGTAGTCCTGGTTCGTGCTCGAGGCGGTCGTCCCAACCGCCGACCGCCTCCAGGTCCGACCGGCGGAACGCCCCCAGGTAGACGGTGTCGCTCGCCCCGCTGGCCGATGCGCTCCGGTAGCGGGACCCGCCCATCGACCAGCGGTTGTTGAGCGCCCGCGCGATGCCGACCGCGCGCGCCGTCGGGTCGCGGGCGATGGCCACCTGCCCACCGCCGACGACGGCGATCTCCGGGTGGGCGGCGAGCGTCTGGGCGCACGTGCGGACGTAGTGCGGCTCGATGAGGGTGCGGGCGTCGACCCGGCAGACGATCTCGCCGTGCGCCTTGGCCAACCCGGCGTTGAGGTTGCTCGGCGTGGACCGGAGCGGGTTCGACACCACCGCGTGCGACCCGAACCCGCTGCGACCGAGGGCGCGGCGCGCGATGTCGCCGGTGCCGTCCTCGGAGTCCCCGTCGACCACGATCACCTCGAGGTGGTTCATCGGGTGGTCCTGCCGGGTGATGGCCGCCAGGCACGCGTCGAGGTCGGCGGCCTCGTTGCGAGCTGGGATCACCACCGACACCAGCGGCACGTGGTTCACCGACCCTGGCCCTCCCCGCCGAACACCGAGCGGATCGTACGGCCCACGATGCGAGCGTCCGTGCGGATGCTCTGGTGCCGCAGGTACCAGAACTCGTACTGGAGCTTCTCGAGGGTGTCGGCGTCGCTCCCCGCGTAGCCGTACTTCACCTGCGCCCAGCCGGTGAGCCCGGGGCGCACGAGGTGGCGGAGGCCGTAGAACGGGAGCTTCTCCTCCAGCTCGGCGACGTACCTCGGCTGCTCCGGACGGGGCCCGACCACCCCGAGCTCCCCCCTGAGGATGTTGACGACCTGCGGCAGCTCGTCGAGGTGCGTCTTGCGCAGCACTCGCCCGAACGAGGTGACGCGCGGGTCGTCCTCCGCCGTCCACTCGTCCGGCACCGTCCCGGGCGTGCCCGGGTCCATGGTGCGGAACTTGAGGATCATGAAGGTGGCGCCACCCTTGCCCACGCGCTCCTGTCGGTAGAAGAGCGGCCCGCGCCCACCGACCAGGTTCCCGATCCACACGACGGGGATCAGGAGCAGGAGCGCCAGGCCGCCGACCGCCGCCAGGGGCACGTCGACCAGGCGCTTGGCCCGGCCGTAGGCGGTGCGGTGGAGCTCACCGATGTCGAACAGCATCGACACCCGTTCGAGCTCCGAGATCGGCAGCTTGCCCAGCCACTCCTCGTAGAACTGGGTGAGCGAGCGGACGCGGACGCCGTTGGCGTGCAGCGCGGCGGCCTGCGTCACGATGCCGGGCACCTCTTGGGCGTCCCGGTCGAGCACGAGGACGGTGGGCACGTCCTCGGCGGTGGGCTCCTCCAACGGTCGCCGATCGCCGATCGGCGTGGCCGCCTCGATCGACAGCGCCCGCACGATCGACGCGGGCCGCTCCGGTGAGCCCTGGAGCTCCGCCTCCAGGGCGGCCAGCTCCTCGGGCGTGGCGACGAGCAGCACGCGGTCGCGCCCCTCGGCTCGCGACGCGCGTGCCGAGCGCCACGCCGACGCACACGCGGTACCAATCGGGGAGCAGCAGCGCCGAGCCGAAGACGACGAACCGCGGCAGGAGCGCGTCGCCGACGAACAGCTGGATCAGGGAGATGGCGCCGGCGCCGAGGAACGACGCACCGACCGACGACGCCCAACGCGGCGCGGCGGGTCCGCGGGACGTCGGGGAGCCCGAACGCCGTAGGCGAGCACGCACAGGATGGCCGCATAGGCGACGGTCCAGCCGAACCGGCTCGTGCCCGTGAACGAGTACTCGCCGATGAAGGCGGCGTGGATGCGCGCCAGCCCGAACACCACGACGAGCACGCCGGCGTACAGCAGCGGTCGGGCGAGGCGCCTCATCAGGGCACGCCAGGGGCCGGGGACATGGCAGGTGCATCGGCGGCTGGGCCGTCGGCCTCAAGGGCGGGGGCCGACCCCGGGCGGAGGGCCAACAGCACCAGCCCGCCGACGGTGGCGGCGTGGAGGAGCCAGCCCGCGGATCCGATGGCCATCGTCCACACGGAGGGCGACACGCCGATGTGGTCGACGTTGCGGGCGAGGGCCCGCACCATCTCCCCCTGCCGCGGGATCAGGTGCAACGTGATCAGGGGCAGCACCATGACCGCCACGGACGCCGCCGTGAGGGTCGTGGCGAGCAGGGCCGCTCGATCCCACAGCCACGCCACGCCGACGGCGAGGAACGGCAGGGCGACGATCAGGTAGCGGGGCCCCGGCATGTCGCCGCCCCACGGGTTCGCCCATCCACCCTGCAGTGCCCAGTACAGCGCGAACACCACCAGGCCGATCGCCGCGTCCGGGCGGGCCGGGTGCGCGCGCTGGCGGACGATGAGCACGAGACCCACCAGACCGAAGGCCGTGATGGGGGCGTAGAGGAACATGCCGCGCGCGCCGAACAGGACCGCCAACGATTGCCCCGGATCCGGGACACCCGCGTCGGCGGCGTTGCCCGACCCGACGTTGTGGCTGTACGAGGTGCTGAACGGGGAACCGAAGGCGGCCCACTGGTACACGAGCAGCACCGCGAGCGCGGGCAGCGCGCCGAGCGCGAACCAACCGACCCGCTGGCGGCCGCGCAGGACGGCCACGGCGGCGAGCGCAGCGCCCGCGAGGACCATCTGGTACTCGATCAGCGTCGCGGTGCCGATGCAGAGGCCGGCCAGGACAAGTGCGCGCCGCGACGGTGGCCCGTCGCGGAGGAGCATCCACGCGCCGAGCACCAGCGCCGCCGAGGAGAGGTGGCCGTACTGCTCAGCCGAGAACGGCAGGATCAGCGACCCCAGCGCGATGGCGGCCGTGGCGACGACGGCGCGGGTCGGCCGCGTGCGGGCGACCAGCGCGTAGGTCAGGGCCACGAGGACAGCAGCCGGGATCGCGGACGTCCACAGCGTCACCCACCACAAGGTGAGGTTGTCGTCGACCCGCCGGTCGCTCGCCGGGTCGGCGCCGACCGCGCGGGCAGCGGCGTAGAACGGCACGGCCAGCAGCGGCTGCCCGGGCGCCTTGTCGGAGTACACGTGGCCCTCGTGCTCCACGTAGTCCACCCCGAGCACCGCGCGGTAGTCGTCGAGCCGGATGGTGCCGTCGTCGACCATCGCCCCGATCAGCGCCATGCGCGAGGCGGGCTGGGCGCTGATCGGCTTCACCCACGGCCCGACCAGCGCGAGGAAGGCCAGCCCCAGCAGCACGCCGCGGCGGGTTGTCGTGGGGCGCCCGTGCACCCAACGAGTGTGTCACCCAGCCAGGAGCGGCTTGAGGAACTGACCTGTCCAGCTCCCCGGCACCTCGGCCACCTGCTCGGGCGTGCCCTCGCACACGAGGGTGCCTCCGCCGGTGCCGCCCTCCGGCCCGAGGTCGATCACCCAGTCGGCTGTCTTGATCACATCGAGGTTGTGCTCGATCACCAGGACCGTGTTGCCCTGGTCGACCAGCCGCGACAGCACGGTGAGGAGCTTGCGGATGTCCTCGAAGTGGAGCCCGTGGTGGGCTCGTCGAGGATGTAGATGGTGTGACCGGTGGAGCGCTTGGCCAGCTCGCTGGCCAGCTTCACGCGCTGCGCCTCGCCACCGGACAGCGTGGTGGCCGGCTGCCCGAGGCGCACGTAGCCGAGGCCGACGTCGACGAGCGTCTGCATGTGGCGCGAGATGGCCGGCTGGTTGCTGAAGAACTCGAGCGCCTCCTCGCACGACAGCTCCAGCACGTCGGACACGTTCTTGTCCTTGAACGTGATGTCGAGCGTGTCGCGGTTGTAGCGCTTGCCCTTGCAGACCTCGCACGGCACGTACACGTCGGGCAGGAAGTGCATCTCGATCTTGATGGTGCCGTCGCCGGCGCAGGCCTCGCAGCGGCCGCCGGCCACGTTGAAGCTGAACCGCCCCGGCAGGTAGCCGCGCACCTTCGCCTCCTGCGTGGCGGCGAACAGCTTCCGCACGTGGTCCCAGACGCCGGTGTAGGTGGCCGGGTTGGAACGGGGGGTGCGACCGATCGGGCTCTGGTCGATGTTGATGACCTTGTCGAGGTGCTCGAGCCCGTCGACCGTCTTGTGCAGGCCGGGGGGCGTCTTCGACGTGTAGATGCGCTGCATGAGGGCGCGGTAGAGGATGTCCTTCACCAGCGTGGACTTGCCCGACCCCGACACCCCGGTGACGGACACGAACAGCCCGAGCGGCACCTCCACCGTGAGGTTCTTCAGGTTGTGCTCGCGGGCGCCGCGCACGACGAGCTGCGCGTCGCCGCGGGGCCGCCGCTGCGCGGGCACCGGGATCGAGCGCTTCCCGGAGAGGTACTGGCCGGTGATCGACGCCTTGTTCTTGAGCAGCGCCTTCACCGAACCGGCGTGCACCACCTCGCCGCCGTGCTCACCGGCACCGGGGCCGATGTCGACGACGTAGTCAGCGACGGAGATGGTGTCCTCGTCGTGCTCGACCACGATCACGGTGTTGCCGAGGTCGCGCAGCCGCACGAGCGTGTCGATCAGCCGGTGGTTGTCGCGCTGGTGGAGCCCGATGGACGGCTCGTCGAGCACGTACAGCACGCCGACGAGGCCCGAGCCGATCTGCGACGCCAGCCGGATGCGCTGCGCCTCACCGCCGGCCAGCGTGGCGGCCGATCGCGACAGGCTCAGGTAGTCGAGCCCGACGTCGAGGAGGAACCCCATCCGGGCGTTGACCTCCTTGACCACCCGCTCGGCGATGATGCGGTCGCGCTCGGACAGCTCGAGGCCGTCGAGCGCCTTGGCCGCCTCCCCGATCGACATGTCGCAGATCTCGGCGATCGAGTGCCCATCGATGGTGACGGCGAGCGGCAGCGGCGCCAGGCGCGACCCGGCGCAGGCGGGGCACGGCACCTCGCGCATGTAGCCCTCGATCTGCTCCCGCGCGTTGTCGCTCTCCGACTCGCTGTGCCGCCGCTGGAGGTACGGCACGATGCCCTCGAAGTTGGCGGTGTAGGAGCGGACCCGGCCGTAGCGGTTCTTGTAGCGGACCTGCACCTTGCCGACGCCGGTGCCGTAGAGGAACGCCTGGGTCTGCTTCTTGGTGAGCTTCGACCACGGCACGTCCTGATCGGCGCCGAGCTCCTCGGCCACCGCCTCCACCAGCCGCTTGAAGTACTGGCTGTGCCGCCGGCCCATGGCGTGATGGCGCCCTCCGTGAGCGAGATGTCGACGTTCGGGACGATGAGCTCGGGGTCGACCTCGAATCGGGTGCCGAGCCCGTCGCACGTCTCGCAGGCGCCGTAGGGCGAGTTGAAGGAGAAGTTGCGGGGCGCCAGCTCCTCGAACGAGCCGTGGCCGTTCGGGCAGGCGAGGTGCTGCGAGAAGGTGAGGGTGTCGTCCGCCTCGCCGTCGTCGGCGCCGCCAAGGGCTTCGCCGTCGCGCGACACCAGCTGCACCTCGGCGACGCCGTCGGCCAGCCGGAGGGCGGTCTCGAGCGAGTCGGTGAGGCGGCGCTCGAGGCCCTTGCGCACGACGAGGCGGTCGATGACGACCTCGATGGTGTGCTGCTCGTAGCGGGCGAGGTCGACCTTGTCGGTGAGCTCGTGGACCTCGCCGTCGATGCGGGCGCGGGCGTAGCCCTGGGCGGCGAGGTCGGTGAGGAGGGTCTCGTAGGTGCCCTTGCGCCCGCGCACCACCGGGGCGAGCACCTGGAACCGGGTGCCCTCGGGCAGCTCGAGGATGCGGTCGACGATCTGCTGCGGCGTCTGGCGGACGATCTGGGCGCCGCACTCCGGGCAGTGCGGCACGCCGATCCGGGCATAGAGCAGCCGCAGGTAGTCGTAGACCTCGGTGATGGTGCCGACGGTGGAGCGAGGGTTCCGGGAGGCGGACTTCTGGTCGATCGAGATGGCGGGCGACAGGCCCTCGATGAAGTCGACGTCGGGCTTGTCCATCTGGCCGAGGAACTGGCGGGCGTACGAGGACAGCGACTCGACGTAGCGGCGCTGGCCCTCGGCGTAGATCGTGTCGAACGCCAGGGACGACTTGCCCGAACCCGACAGGCCCGTGAAGACGATGAGCTGATCGCGTGGGAGCTCTACGGCGACGTTCTTGAGGTTGTGCTCGCGCGCGCCGCGGACGACGAGGGAATCAGACACCCAGACAGGTTACCGGGTGGCGACGACAGGCGAACGCATGTTCGTCAGCGGGTCACTGACAACGCGGGTCAGCGCCGGTAGACGGCGACCCCGATCGGCGTGCCGGTGAGGTCGAGCACCAGGTGCTCGACCTCCTCCCACCCCGGAGGCGCCGCCGCGGCCGGGACGGTGGCGGTGCCGTACTCCAGCACCGCGAGGGTGTCGGCCCCGGAGCGCTCGGCCACGTCGAGGGCGACGAGGTAGGCGTCCTCGCTGTCGGCGCTGAGCCAGTGCTCGCCGACGGTGGCGGCGCCTCCTTCGCGGAGGACGAACGCGCCCCGGGCGACGACGACGTCGGCTTCCACGGCACGCAGGTCGTCGAACAGGTCGTCGACGGACCGGGACCGGACCCCGAGCCACACGACCGCGAGCGCGGCGACACCCACCGAGAGCAGCGTGAGGCCGCGGGCGACCACCGGGACGCGCTCGCGCAGCCCGATGGTGCCCACGACGCCGAACAGCACCGCGGACGTGAGGGTGTACCTGCCCCCCCACTGCGGACCGGCGCCCCCGAGGTACTGGAAGGCCCACACGAGCGGGAGCGCGGCCAGCGCGATGACGAGCACGAGCCGGGCCTGGCCCGGCGCGGGGGACGAGGAAGGCACCGAGCGCGATCGGGAAGGCGGTGAGGAGGCCGGGGATGAACGACAGGTCGCTGAGCGCCCCCAGCGCGTACGGCATGGCCGCCAGGACGAGGGCGATCACCGCAAAGGATCGATCGCCGCGCCGCTCGGCGCGGGCCGCCAGGACCGCCGCGCCGACCACCCCGACGCCGATGAGCACGGACGCGCCGCCGGCCCCCTTCATCCCGACGAAGGTGACCGAGGCCTCGCGCAGCCGCTCGCCCAGCTCCTCGCCGAGGCGGCCCGCAGTGCCACCGGCGCGCTCCGTGCGCGAGAGGCCCGCCCACCGACGCCTCCAGCGCCGCGTTGGCGAGCCAGGCGGCGCCGACCCCCACCAACGACCCCGCCCCCGAGCCGCACGGCGCGGGCGACGCTCCCCTGCTGGATCCACACCGTGCCGGCGCCCACCCCGACGGCCACCAACGCGTAGACGAGCGCTTCGGTGCGGAGGGTGGCGGCGACGCCGAACAGCCCGCCCGCCGCCAGCGCGCGCCAGCGACCCGGACGCTCGGCGACGACGTCGAGCACGAGCGCGACGCCGCCGACCATGGCGGCCACCCCGATCGAGTGCTCCCAGAGGTCGAGGGCGTACACGACGATCGGCGACGCCGCCCCGACGACCCAGAACGCGGTCCACCCGTCACCGCCAACCCGGGTGGAGATGGCCCGCGCCGCGAAGGCGCACGCGACCGCGCCCAGCATCGGCAGGAGGAGGGTGAGGCGGTATCCACCGAGCTCGTACAGCGGGCGCGCCACCTCGAGCATCGGCAGCGTCGTGACGGCCACCCAGGTGCCGTCGGTGGTGAGGTAGGTCTGGTACAGCGGGTGCACCGTGCCCTCGGGATCCCACTCCTCGGCCCAGTAGCCGACGTCGGGGGTGGTGCCGTCGCCCCGCTCCATGTGCTCGAGCGTGGCCACCTTGGCGCCGGTGTCGGTGCCCAGGAACCCCGCCGGGTCCATCGGGACGGAGAGCGCGGCGTAGCCGACCAACAAGAGCAGGGCGGCCGTCCACGGTCGCCGAGCGACCTGCCCCAGGGCATCCCGCCGCCCCGCTCACCGCGCCACCCCGGCGCTGGAGAGCACCACCGCTTCGACGAGCTGGCGGAGCTGCGGCTCCATGCTCCGCACGAAGGAGGCCGTGAGGTGGGTCGCGTCGGAGTAGCGGACGACCCCGTCCTGCTCCGGGTCGCAGCGCGAGGGCGAGCACACGAGGTCGATCGGATCGAACACGATCCCGCCAGCGCCGCCGATCGCTCGACGTTCGGCGTCCCGGAACGGCTCGATCGGCCCCAGCGCGTCCGACCGGTCGACGCCGCAGTCGGCGAACGACCCGTCACGGCCCGCGCACACGATGGGGTCGAGCGAGTACGTCGGCGTGTCGAGGATCACGCCGATCGACACGCCCCGAGCTCGGAGAGCCTCCGCCAGCGAGACTGCGGCCTCTTCCCACAAGCGCGCTGCCGTGGCCGTGGACGCGATCCCCCCCGTGCCCTCGAGCACCCGGTCCTCCCCCGAGCGCGCGCTGACGACGACGCCGACGGGGTCGAGCTCGTCGACGAGGTGGCTCGTCGCCTCCCGATACTCGTCGCACTTGGCCAGCGCCACGCCCCGCACCGCGAACCCGCTCACCGTCACGGGTGCGGCCGGGCAGCCTCCGGTGGTCCGCACGATCAGCCGCAGCCCGAGCTCCGACGTCACGGCCTCGAGGCCCGGCGCCCAGTGCGCGGCGTGCGAGTCACCCACCAGCATCAGCGGCTCGCCCGTCGGATCACCGAGCTCGCAGTACGGGACACCTCCGGGCGAGACCTCGTCGCGGCACATCGGGTCGACGGCGGCCCGGGCGGTGTCCGCCTTGGCCGCGGACAGCGCGTGGAAGAAGAGTGTGTCCCCCGCGTCGGTGGCGTAGCGGTCGAGCCCGACGGTGCCCAGCACGGCCACGAGGCTGACGAGCAGGCCGACCGCGAACGTGGAACGGGCGGACGCACGGAGCGACGGGTGGAACCGGATCGGGTCCTCCACCCAGCGCCGCGTGACGTCGGCCAGCCCGATGGCCACCACGGCCGCGACGAGCCGCGTCGTCGTGGAGGCCCCGAAGGCGGCCACCGCCAGGAGGATCGCCGGCCAGTGCCACAGGTACCAGGCGTACGAGATCTGCCCTAGGTAGCCGAGGACGCGCGATCCCAGCACGCCGGGCGCGCCCGGCGCCCACGAGCCGGAGGCGATGACGAGGGCAGCGCCGAGGACCGGGATCGTGGTGGCCCACCCAGGGTGCGGGGTCGCCCCGTCGAACCACACCATCGACGCGACCAGTGCAGCCACCGCCACCGCCTGCAAGGCGGTCCCCGCGCGGGTCGAGCTGCGCAACGACGACACCGCCGAGGTGGTCAGCAGCGCCCCCACCCCGAACTCCCACGCCCGCGACGGCAGCCCGAAGAACCCCCAAGCGGACCCGTCCGACGTCAGCCGGACGGCCAGCGCGAACGAGGCGACGACCAGGCCCGACCACACCAGCCAGTGCACGGCCCCTCGACGTCGACGACGGCGAGCGAGGCGCGCCACCCCGATGCAGAGCCACGGCCAGAGCAGGTAGAACTGCTCCTCCACGCCGAGCGACCACGTGTGGAGGAACAGGCTCCCGGTGCGGTCCTCGGCGAAGTAGTCCGACCCGTCGATGGCGAAGCCGATGTTCGACGTGTAGCTCACGCTCATCAGCCCGTCGCGGCTGACGCGGGCGAGCTCGAGGGGCGACAGCACGAAGGCGCTGGCGATGAGCGTGACGACGACGACCAGCCCCAGCGCGGGCACCAGGCGCCGCACGCGCCGCGGCCCAGAACTCACCGAGGTGAAGGCGTCCGGTGCGCTCGATCTCGTCGCGGATCGTCCGGGTGATGAGGAAGCCGGAGATGACGAAGAACACGTCCACCCCGAGGTAGCCGCCCGGCACGAGCCGCGGATCGATGTGGAACAGCGACGACCCCGAGCACGGCGACCCCGCGCAGGCCCCCGATGTCGGACCGGAAGCGGGAGGCAGGAGGGGCGTCGGCGGCCAGCGACGGATCCACGTCCGGCTCCGCCGTCCTCATCGCCGCCATGGTATGAGGACGGCCGCACCGAGACCGCGATGCCGGATCACCGGCGATGCCCGGCGCGGGTGCCACGCTGGCGTCGCATGGTCGCGCAGGATCATCGGCTCCGGACCTGGATCGCTCGGCATCGCGTCGACCTCGCGCTCGCGCTCGTCGTCCTGGCCATCACCGCGCCGATCGTGCAGGACCTCGGGGCGCAGCAAGCCAGCCGCATGGCGCTCACCGCGGCGGTGTGGGACGACGGGTCGGTGCGCATCGACGGCTACCCACTCGGCGTCGATCGGGCCGAACGGGACGGCCACACCTACTCCGACAAGGCACCCGGGCAGCCGCTGTGGGCCCTGCCCGCCTACGCCGCCTACCGCGCCGTCGGCGGCGAGCCGGCCCAGATCCAGCGCGTCGAGGGCAACCTCGGCCTCTGGGTCGCGAGCCTCTGGAGCAGCGCGCTGCCCGCCGCCGCGCTGGCGGTCGTCGTGCGACACCTCGCCCGCCGTGTCGACCCTCGTGTCGGTGACGCCGTCGCCGTGGCCACCGCCCTGGCGACCTTGCTCCTGCCGCTGTCGTCCCTCCTGTTCGGGCACGTCCTCGGGGCGCTGTTCGCGATCGGTGGCTGGGGCGTGGCCACCGCCGACGGGCCAACGCGGGCCCGAGGCCTCGCGGCGGGCGCGCTGCTGGGCGCGGCCGTGCTGGTCGAGTACACGATGCTGCTGCCGGCCGTCATGGTCGGGCTCTACCTCCTGCACGCACGCCGCGACCGCGTGCTGCCCTGGCTGGCCGGCGCCGCTCCGTTCGCCCTCGCGCTCGCCGGGTACCAGTGGCTGGCCTTCGGCGATCCGCTCGAGTTCTCCTACGCCAGCTCCGCCTTCGGCACCCGCGCCGATGCCGCCGGCCTGACGACGCTCGACCTCTCACCGATCGAGAACGCCCGCCTGGTCCTGTTCGGCGGGCGGGGGCTCCTCCTCATCACGCCCATCGTGGTGGCCGGCCTCGTGGGCACCGTGCTGCTCATCCGAGAGTCCACCGGCGAGCGGCGCGGCGCCTACCTCTGCGCGGGAGCCAGCGCCCTGTCCCTCGTCGCCGTCCAGTGCATGTGGAGCAACCCGACGGGGGGCGACTCCCCTGGCGCGCGGTACGCGAGCCGCGGCGGCCGTCTTCCTCGCGCCGGGCCTGGCGGCCGCCTGGGTCAGGTGGGCGCGCGCCTGCTCGGCGCTGGCCGTCATCGGCGGCGTCGTGATGCTGGCCGCCACCTGGACGACCCCGCTGGCGCCCCGCGACGCCGACGACGTCGTGCGCACCTGGCTGCAGGACCTGTTCGGAGGACGCTGGAGCACCACCGCGTACGAGCTGGCGGCCTCCGCCAGCGGCGCCCGCTGGCTGCTGCCGGCGTTCGCCCTCGCGGCCGGCGCGCTCCTGGCCGTGGCCGTGCGCGCCGAGCGGGAGGTCAGCCCACCTCGCGCAGCTCCCGCTTGAGGTCCTTGATCTCGTCGCGGAGGCGGGCGGCGTACTCGAACCGCAGCTCGGTGGAGGCGTCGTGCATGTCCTCCTCGAGCGTGAGGATCAGCCGGCGGAGCTCGTCGCCGGGCAGGTCGGCCAGCTCCTTGCGCACCTTGTCGTGCTGCCGGGAGCGCTGGTCGCGCCCAGGGACCGGCGCCGTCTCGGCCGGCCGGAGCATCGACAGGATGTCGGTGACCTTCTTCCGGATCGACACCGGATCGATGCCGTGCTCCTCGTTGTGGCGCAGCTGGAGCTGCCGGCGGCGTTGCGTCTCGGAGATGGCCCGCCGCATCGAGTCGGTGACCGAGTCGGCGTACATGATCACCTGACCGTCGACGTTGCGAGCGGCGCGGCCCATCGTCTGGATCAGCGAGGTCTCCGAGCGCAGGAACCCCTCCTTGTCCGCGTCGAGGATCGCCACCAGCGACACCTCGGGCAGGTCGAGGCCCTCCCGGAGCAGGTTGATGCCGACGAGCACGTCGTACTCGCCGAGTCGCAGGTCGCGCAGGATCTCGATGCGCTGGATGGTGTCGACGTTCGAGTGGAGGTAGCGCACGCGCAGGCCCTGCTCGAGCAGGTACTCGCTGAGGTCCTCGGACATCTTCTTCGTGAGCGTGGTGACCAGCACCCGGGCGCCGACGGCGATCCGCTGGTTGATCTGCTCGATGAGGTCGTCGATCTGGCCCTTGGTGGGCTTCACGATCACCTCGGGGTCGACCAGGCCGGTGGGTCGCACGATCTGCTCGGCGACCTGGGTGGACACCTGCAGCTCGAACGGCCCCGGCGTGGCCGAGAGGAACACCACCTGGTTCACCCGCTCGAGCACCTCCTCGAACTGCAGCGGCCGGTTGTCGGCCGCGCTCGGCAGCCGGAACCCGTGCTCGATGAGCTGGTCCTTGCGGGCGCGGTCGCCTGCGTACTGGCCGTGGAGCTGCGGGACGGCCTGGTGGCTCTCGTCGATCACGAGCAGGAAGTCGTCGGGGAAGAAGTCGAGCAGCGTGTTGGGCGCCTCCCCCGGCCCCCGGCCGTCGAGCGGTGCCGAGTAGTTCTCGATGCCGTTGCAGTACCCGACCTCCTGCATCATCTCGAGGTCGTACTGCGTGCGCATGCGGAGGCGCTGGGCCTCCAGGAGCTTGCCCTCCTTCTCGAACTGGGCGAGGCGCTCCTGGAGCTCCTTCTCGATGCGCACGATGGCGTCCCGCATGCGCTCGTCGCCGGTGACGTAGTGCGTGGCGGGCCAGATGACGAGCTCGTCGAGCACGGTGACCTGCTCGCCCGGTGAGCGGGTCGACCACCTGGATGCGCTCGATCTCGTCGCCGAACAGCTCGATGCGCACCGCCGTCTCCTCGTAGGCCGGGTGCACCTCGATGGTGTCGCCGCGGACGCGGAACTTGCCGCGCACGAGGTTCATGTCGTTGCGCTCGTAGCGCATGTCGACGAGCTTCCGAAGCGTGGCCCGCTGGTCGATCTCGGTGCCCACCTGCAGGTGGAGCATGTTGTTGCGGTACTCGTCGGGCGACCCGAGGCCGTAGATGCAGGACACCGAGGCCACCACGATCACGTCGCGCCGGGTGAGCAGGGCGGAGGTGGCGGCGTGGCGCAGCCGGTCGATCTCGTCGTTCACCGACGAGTCCTTCTCGATGTAGGTGTCGGACGAGGCGATGTAGGCCTCGGGTTGGTAGTAGTCGTAGTAGGAGACGAAGTACTCCACCCGGTTGTCGGGGAAGAACTCACGGAACTCGTTGGCGAGCTGGGCGGCCAGCGACTTGTTGGGCGCCAGCACCAGCGTGGGGCGCTGGACGTTCTGGATCGTCCAGCCGATGGTGGCGCTCTTGCCGGAGCCTGTGATGCCGAGCAGCGTCTGGTACCGATCGCCGCGCTCGATGCTCTCCGTCAGGGCCGCGACCGCGGTCGGCTGGTCGCCCGCGGGCTCGAAGTCGGACACCATCGTGAAGGCGGGCACTCGGTCGATGCTACCGACCATCCCTGACAGGTCCTGTCAGCGAGCGGGGCCAAAGGCGGGCACGCAGCGCTCCGGCGATCCGAGGTCGACGGGCCGGAAGAGCAGCAGCTTCTCCTCCCACTCCGTGACGGGGGCCACCACCTCCGGGCGGTCCGATGCGTGGTGGAGCGACACCGTGGACGCCCCGCGGGTGTACGTGATCCGGACGTCAGGGTGACGGGCGAGGTACGCGCGGAGCTGGCGCCAGGTGAGGGCGTACCCCCGTTTCGCGTAGCTCTCCAATCGGAGGTCGTCGGAGCTCGACGATCTCCACCAGGTCGGCTTGCGCGTTCGTGACCGGGAAGGTGCGGCGGACGAGGACGTGGTTCGAGTCGCCGTCGACCGTGCGCAGGTTCGAGTACATGTTCCAGCCGTAGCCGGTCTTCAGCTCGAGGTACGGGGTGAGCCCGTTGCCGATCACGAGCAGCGGGATCAGGATGAACAGGGCGTGGTGCGGCCGCAACGACCGTGACGTCGGGGCCGGCGGACGCTGGTCGAGGTACCGCAGCGTGAGCACCACGCCGACGATCGCCAAGAGCTGCCACGGCCACCACCCGAGGTCGAGGGCGAGGTCGGCGTCGACCAGCTCCGTCGCCACGGCGAGGCCGGCGGCGGCCGGCACGATGGCCAGCGCCCGCGTGGACGAGCTGCGGCAGGCGTTCGTCGACGAGGGCCAGCCGGGCCCGCACCGACCCGACCCGCTCCGCCACCCAGGTGCCCGCTGACGCGGGAAGGAAGAGGACGAACAGCGCCGCGAGCACCGAGGAGAAGTCGAAGAACTGGTGCGTGCGGTCGATGGCGAGGATGGCGTGGAACACCAGGCCGACGCACCACGCCGAGGTGGCGGGTGCGGCGCACCACGAGCAGGACCGGGATCGACAGCTCCACCGCGGCCGTCCCCATGATCACCGCCCACTGGAGCCACACCGCCCCGCCGAGCTGCAGCGCGCTGACCCCCACCGAGTCCGTCGACTCGCGGAAGAAGTAGACGGCACAGCTCGTGGATCGATCGAAGAAGGCGGAGTTGAGCTTGGCGAAGGCGGCGAAGGCGTAGAACCCGAGGAGGCACAGGCGGGCGACGGGGAAGAGGCGGGCGGCCAGGTCGGCCCGGTCGCCCCACCGCCGCCGGAGGGCCGCAGTGGCCACCGCCATCAGGATGGCGAGGTCGACGAACCCGGCCAGCAGCCAGTGGTTGCCGATCACCGGTGCCTCGTCCCACACGGTGGCGACACCCGCGACGGCGAGGATCGCGAGCGGGGTCACCGATCCAGGCCGCCACAGGACGAGGCCGACCCCGATGGCGAGCAGGCCCTGCGCCCAGCCCGACGCGACCTGCGTGTTGCCGAGCAGGTGCCAGACGGCGGCCATCGCCCACATCACCGAGAACAGGGCGAGACCCTCGTGCTCGGCGCCGCTGGCCCCGTCGGGGCCCGAGGGGTTCCGTCGGAGCGCCACCTACCCCTCGGACCCGAGGGCCACGAGGCGCGGCCACAGCTCGGCCACGCGCTCGGTGAGGTCGTCGATCGAGCCGCGGTTGTCGATCACGTGGTCGGCCCGGGCCAGGCGGTCCTCACGGCTCACCTGGTTGGCCATGCGCGCCCGGACGTCGTCCTCGCGCATGCCGCGGCTGCGCACCAGCCGCTCCACCGCGACCTCCGGGTCCACGTCGACCACCACGAGCGCCGCCAGGTCGTCCCGTCCGGACTCCACCAGCAGCGGCACGTCGAGCACGACCACGTGGTCGGTGCCCCGCTCCGCTTCCAGACGGCGTGCGATCTCCACCCCCACCGCCGGGTGCACGATCGTCGTGAGGGCGGTCAGCGCCTCGGGGTCGGCGAAGACGATGTCGGCCACGGCCTGGCGGTCGAGCGACCCGTCCGCCGCCAGGATCACGGGGCCGAACCGCTCCACCATGGCGGCGAACACGGCGGTTCCGGGCTGCTGGAGCTCCCGGGTGATGGCGTCGGCGTCGATCACCACGGCCCCTCGCTCAGCGAGGAGCGCAGACACAGTGGACTTCCCAGAACCGATCCCGCCGGTGAGACCGATGAGCACCACGCCGGGGGACGGTAGTCCCCGACGCCGGCACCTCCCGCCAACCCCCTGCCTAGGGTGCGGTGGTGGCGGACGACGAGGCCCTCTTCGATGCCAACCCCGCGGTGCGCCTCACCGCCGCGCGGAACCTGTCCCCGCGGGCCCGCCGACGCTGGCTCGGGGACACGAGCGGCTGGCCCACGGAGTCTCCGGGCGCCCGGAACGCCTGGCTCCTCTTCGTCACGACGAAGACGCCGAGCTGGCGAGATCCGCTCCACCCGTGGCCGGCCGGGCCCCTCACGCTCGGCGAGCCGCACGACGGCTTCCTCTACCCCGACCCGATCGGGTTCTGGAACGAGGTGCGCCGCTGGTCGCTCGAGCTGTTCCGCCTGTGCCAACCGCAGTGGAGCACGGCCGAGAGCCTCTCGCTGACCGCCCTCGTGCACGTCGGCGGCGACCGATCCCACCTCGACACCGCCATGCGCACGTGCGCGCCCCGGACGGTCGTGTTCCTCGACGAGCCGGCCTGGCAGGCCGCCGACCTCGACGTCGCCACCACGCCCCGGTCGGTGCCTGATCCGCACCGGCCCGGACAGTTCTACGAGGGGTGGTGGGGCAACGGCGGCCAACGGGTCGGCGGTGGGCAAGGCGCCGCAGCACCCGACCATGCATCGGCTGTACGACGCGGCCGATCTCGCCGAGTGGCTCCGCGCCTCCCCGCGCCCGCGCGGCGCGTGAGGGGCGCTGACTAGTCCCTTCGGGCCATCGCGAAATGGTCACTCTGGGGGGTGTTCTCCAAGTCGGCGAATGCCGACAATCTCCCCAACCACGCCAGAGCCCCCGTCGACGAAGACGCCCCTCCGCAGCCTTCGGGCCCGGACGGTACGCTCCGTCGCCGAGGGCCCCGGTGGGTCGACATCCTCGTTCGTGCCCGGCCGGGCGCGGCCAACCGTGGAGGCTTCGTGCGCTCACGCTCCAACATGCTGGTGCTGCTCGGGATCGCGTTCTTCGTCGTCGGTGGCGTGATCGTCTACCTCCTCACCAGTGACGACGACGGCGGGTCGAGCGGCGGCAGCCGGGTCACCGTGGTCGTGGGCACCGAGGACATCTCGCCCGGCGCCCTCGCCGACGAGCTCATCGATGCCGGCAAGCTGCAGACGAAGGAGTTCTCGGCCAACGCCCTCCCGCCGGGCACCATCAGCAGCCTCAACCAGCTCGAGGGTGCGATCTTCGTGCAGGGCTACGCCGCCAGTCAGCCCATCACCAGCCTCGGCCTGCAGCTGCAGGCCGCCCGCACGTTCGTGGTGCCGGAGGGCTTCGACGCCGTCGCCGTCCAGATCGACTTCGTGGCCGGTGGCGCCGGCTACGTCAACCCGGGCGACCACATCAACCTCTACGCCTCGATCGACGGGGCCCTCGCCGGGAAGCTGGTGCCCCGAGCCGAGCTCCTCCTCACCAACGTCGAGGTCCTCGACGTGAACCTCACGATCCCGCCCCGACGCGGCGCGGCGGTCGATGCGGCCGATGCCAGTGCCCCGCGGGCCACCGGCGACAACGTCACCTACCTGCTCGCCCTCCGGACCGACGACATCGAGAAGATCGTCTGGGCCACCGAGTTCGAGCACCTGTACGCCTCGCTCGCCGGCGACGAGGCGGAGCCGTCTGGTCCCACCCCCGGGCGTGACCCGGAGACGATCCTCTCCGAAGAGCCGAACGCCGCCTTCAACGGCTAGGGGGTCCTCGTGCCTGCACCCAAGATCCTCGTCCTCGACCGCAGCGAGACCCTCGCGGAGCAGCTCCGCCTCGCGCTGGCCGAGGTCGAGCCGAAGCCGGAGGTCGTGCCCTGCTCCCGCGTGGGCTCGGTCGCGGAGGTCCTCGAGTCCGAAGGGCCGTTCGACGTGCTCGTGGCCGGGCCCAGCCTCGGCACCCGCTCCGGGTCTGGCCCGCCTGCGGCTGATCCGGGAGGACCTGCCGGCGATGAGCCTGGTGCTCGCGTTCAGCCGGCGTCCCGACGCCAGCCTGCGCGACATCGTCCGCACCGGCGCCGTCGACCTCCTGCAGCTCCCGATCGACGACAAGGAGCTGGCCGAGGCCGTCGAGCGCGGGCTCGAGCTGGCGGGCACCGCCCCCGTCGCCAGCGTCGGCCGCCGCACCGGCGGTGGCCGGCGCCGCCGCCGTGTCCGACGGACCGGCCACCGTGTACACGATCGCGTCCGCCACCGGCGGCTGCGGCAAGACCTTCTACGCCACCAACCTCGCCTACTTCCTCACGCGCTACACGCAGAAGCGGGTGTGCATCGTCGACCTCGACCTGCAGTTCGGTGAGGTGTCCACCGCCCTCCGCCTGCGGCCCGAAGTACACGATCTTCGACGCCCTGCAGCGGGAGGACACGGACGAGACCGACCTCCAGGCCCACATCGAGGAGTACTGCGTCCAGCACGAGACCGGCATCAGCGTGCTGGCCGCCCCGCGGGAGCCGTCCGAGGCCGACCGCATCACCCCGCCCGACGTCACCCGCATCCTCGAGGCGGTCCGCCAGCGGTTCGACTACGTCATCGTCGACACCCCGCCCGCCTTGGCGGAGACGGTGCTGGTGGCGTTCGACCTCTCCGACATGCTCTACGTGATGTGCACGCTCGACCTGCCCAGCGTGCGCAACATGAGCGTGTTCCTGAGCACGCTCGATCGCCTGAAGGTGCCCACCGACAACGTGCGCCTCATCCTCAACAAGGCCGAGAGCGACGTCGGCATCGACATCGAGCAGGTCACCAAGCTGTTCCCGCAGGGGTTCGAGTCCGTGCTGCCCTACGCCAAGGAGGTGAGCCGCTCGATCAACCTCGGCATGCCCGTGATGGCGGCCTCCCCCACGGCGGAGATCAGCAGCCTCATGGCCGGCGGCATGAAGCTGATCCTGCCGGAGGACGTGCAGGTCCGCGTCGACCGCCGACTCCACCCCGAAGAAGACCGGCATGTTCCGCCGCCGGTCGAAGTCCTAGCGCCAGGCACCAGCCCAGGAGGCCAACGATGAAGCTGTCAGAGAAGCTGGCTGCGCTCGAGCAAGAGGAGAACCGGGAGGCGGCCGAGGCCGCTCCGGCCCCGACCGCCCCCACCGCGGGCGTCACGAAGCGAGCCCGCCCGACGGGCAAGGCGCGCACGGCGAGCACGTGGGACGCCACCAAGAAGAAGGTGCGCGAGCTGGTGCTCGACGAGGTGGCCCCGCGGATGCAGGGCCTCTCGCCGGAGGAGCTGGCCGTCGAGGTGAAGAGCGCCCTCGACCAGATCCTCCAGCGCGAAGACGTCGAGGTCACCCCGCTCGAACGCCGCCGGTTCGTGCAGGAGATGATGTCCGACACCCTCGGGTACGGCCCGCTCGACCCGCTGCTGGGCGACGAGACGATCACCGAGGTGATGTGCAACGCCTACGACGACATCTGGATCGAGCGCGAAGGCCTCATCGAGCGCACCGACCTGTCGTTCACCGACGACATCCAGTACCGCGCGGTGATCGACAAGATCGTCTCCGCGGTCGGCCGGCGCGTCGACGAAGCGTCACCGATGGTCGACGCCCGCCTCCCCGACGGCTCCCGCGTGAACGCCATCATCCCGCCGCTCGCGCTCCACGGCTCCGTGCTCACGATCCGGAAGTTCTCGAAGGACCCGTACACGGCGAAGGACCTCATCGCGTTCGGCACCTGGACCGATGGACCTCGTCACCGTGATGGAGGCGTGCGTCCGCGGGCAAGCTCAACATCCTGCGTGTCCGGCGGCACGGGCACCGGCAAGACGACGAACCTGAACGTGCTGTCGGCGTTCATCCCCGACGGCGAGCGCATCATCACCATCGAGGACTCCGCCGAGCTCCAGCTCCAGCAGCCCCACGTCATCAACCTGGAGACCCGGCCGCCGTCGGCCGAGGGCACCGGCACCGTGTCGATCCGCGACCTCGTGAAGAACGCCCTGCGCATGCGACCCGACCGCATCATCGTCGGCGAGTGCCGCGCGGCCGAGGCCCTCGACATGCTCCAGGCCATGAACACCGGCCACGAGGGCTCGATGACCACCGTCCACGCCAACGCCTCTCGCGACGCCATCAGCCGCCTCGAGACGATGGTGCTGATGGCCGGCTTCGAGCTCCCGGTGCGGGCGATCCGCGAGCAGATCGCCTCGGCGCTCGACCTCATCCTCCAGGTGTCCCGCCTGCCCGACGGTCGACGCGTGATCACCGCGCGTCACCGAGGTGCAGGGCCTGGAGGGCGACACGATCCTCCTGCAGGACATCTTCAAGTACCGCACCGTGCCCGGCGCCGGCGGGCAAGTCCACCGGCGAGCTGGTGGCCACCGGCCTGCGCCCGAAGTTCCTCGACAAGCTCGGCGAGAGCGCCGTCGAGGTGCCCGCCTCCGCCTTCAAGGCCCCGGCCGGCAGCGCCCCCGGGCGGGTCAGCTCCGGTACTCGTGGCCGCAAGGTCCGCGTCCCGAGCGCCCGTGAGGTGGCGGACCGCGAGCGGCTTCGTTGAGCTCCGTCCCAGCTGCTCGCGATGGTGTTCGTCGGCGGTGGCCTCGCGCTGCTCGTCGTCGGGCTCCTCTCCCGCGTCTACGAGCGGGAGGAGCAGCTGGCCGACATCCTCGACCTGCCGTGGGGTGAGCAGGACGTCGACCTCAACGCGAGCGTCGAGCAGCACTCATCGCTGGTCGAGAACACCATCGGCGTGGCGGGCAAGCTCATCGACCAGGTCGACGCCAAGGGCAACCTGCTCACGCTGCTCGAGCGGGCGCGGCTGCCGATCCGCCCCGGCGAGTTCGTGCTGTTCGTGATCTCGGGCGGCGCTGGTGCTCGCGCGCCTTCATCGCCGCCATCACCATCCAGCATCCCGTTCGGCCTCGCGGCTGCGTTCGTGAGCCCGTTCCTCGCGGTCGCCTACCTCAACCGCCGCATCGCCAAGCGCACGCCGGAAGTTCGAGGCGCAGTTCCCCGACGCCCTCACGCTCATCGGATCCTCGCTGTCGGCCGGCCACACGTTCCTCCGGTCGATCCAGCTCATGTGCGAGGAGGCCGAGCCGCCGATCTCCGAGGAGTTCGCCCGGGTCGTGTCCGAGACGCAGCTCGGCGACCCGCTGGTCGACGCCCTCGCCCGCATGGCCACCCGCCTCGACATCCGCGACGTCGACTGGGTGGTGCAGGCCATCCGCATCCAGCAGACGGTGGGCGGCAAGCTCGCCGACCTGCTCCACACCCTGGCCGACTTCATCCGGGCCCGTGAGGAGATCCGCCGCGAGATCGACGTGCTCACGGCCGAGGGCAAGATCTCCGCCTACGTCCTCGGCGCGCTCCCGATCTTCCTCGGGCTGTTCATCCAGGTGACGAACCCCGGCTACCTCGACCCGATGTTCCAGGGCTGGGGCTGGATCTGGATGGGCGGCGCCCTGGTGTCGATCGCGTTCGGCATGCTCGTCATCCTCCGGATGGTGAAGGTGGACGTCTGATGGACGTCGCCCTTGCGGTGCTGCTCTGCCTCGGCGGCGCGGTCCTCGCCCTCGTCGGGCTCTCGCGCCAAGGCGCCGGACCGGACGACGACGACGCCGGAGACGTACCTCCGCAGCCTCGACCGGGACGAGGAGATCCCGACGAGTTCCAGCAGCTGCTGGCCGAGCCGTTCCTCGGACGCGTCGTGCGACCCATCGCCGGCAGCCTCCTCGACGCTCGTGGGCGGCATCCTGCCGGGCAACTACCGCGACGGATCCACCTCCAGCTCCTCTACGCCGGCATGGCGTGCGCAGTTCCGCGCCGAGGAGATCATCAGCCTCCAGGTGCTGGGCGCCGTGGTCGGGTTCCTGTTCGCGGTCTTCCTCACCGCGTCCGACATCCTCAGCGGCGGGCTGGCCATCGCGGGCCTGGTGCTCCTCCCCGTCGTGGGCGCGCAGCTGCCCAAGTCGTGGCTCGAGCGCAAGGTCGCAGGACCGGGTCGAGGACATCCGCCGGGACCTGCCCGACACCCTCGACCTGCTGGCCATCTCGGTCGAGGCCGGGATGGGCTTCGAGGGCGCCCTCGGCGTCGTCTGCGACAACTTCGACTCCCCACTCGCGGACGAGTTCGCGCGTACGCTTCGGGAGATGGAGCTGGGCCTGCCCCGCCGGGAGGCCCTGCAGAACCTGAAGCGACGCACGGAGGTGCCGGAGCTATCGAACTTCGTGCTGACCCTGACGCAGGCGGACGCCCTGGGGATGCCCGTCGGGCGAGTCCTCAAGACGTCCGCGACGGAGATGCGCTCCAAGCGGCAGCAGTGGGCCCGGGAGAAGGCGGCCAAGCTGCCGGTGAAGATCCTGTTCCCGCTGGTCCTGTTCATCTTCCCGGCGATCTTCGTGGTCCTGCTGGGTCCGGCGGCCTCCGACATCGGCAACGCGTTCGGGGGCTGAGCGGCAGCCGGCCGCCGGCGCAGAACCTCCTCATCGACACGCTGAGCCCGTTCGGGCAGGCGATCCTCGTCATCCGATGGGGCACCACCGCGGTGTCGCTCGCCATCGCCAGCCCCGACATCCGCGAGGGCGACGCCCGGCTCCTCACGTGCGTCGGCCCTGCTGCTGGCCTACACGGTCTACCGCACGGTCCGGCCGCTCCGGTTCGGCGACGAGACCTCCGGGCTCCTGCGGGTGCTGGGCGAGGTCGCCGCCACCGTCCTCGCCCTCACCGCCACCGGCTACTGGGACTCGCCCCTCGCCTTCTCCATGCTCACCGCCGTGGCCGTGGCCGGCTTCGCCCGCGGGTTCGGCTTCAGCGTGCGCACGGCCACCGCCTCGATCCTCGCGGTCAGCATCCCCTGGGCCTTCGAGCAGATGTACGTGGAGGAGAACCTCCGCACGTCGGTCCAGTGGTCGGTGGAGGTCCTCCTCGTCGCCCTGGTGGCCGGCTACGCCCGCCGCATCTCCGGCGAGGCCGACGAGCGCCAGATCCTCGCCCTCGACCGGCTCGGGCGGCTGTCCGACGCCAACGCGCTGCTGTTCCAGCTGCACCAGGTCACCCAGACGCTGCCGGCGTCGCTCGACCTCGACGAGGTGCTCGACACCACCATGGTCCAGCTCCGCGAGCTCTTCGACGCCGACTCGCTGGCCATCCTGCTCTTCGACGACACCGACCTGCGCTGGCACACGTTGCGGCGGGAGGGTGGCACGTCCGCCGACCACGATCACCCAGGAGGACCTGCCGAGGCCCTTGGCGCGGGCCGTCCGCCTGCGCAGCCTCGTCAGCGAGCCGAACCTGCTGGCGGGCGGCGGCCCCGGGCTCAACCCCAGCTCGTCCTCCGGCCTCTACGCCGTCCTGCCGGCCCGTGGTTCGATCATCGGGCTGGTGACGATCGAGCACGGCGACCCCCACCACTTCTCCTCGCGCGACGTCGAGCTGCTCAGCGGGTTCGTGGAGCCCGCCGCGCTGGCGATCGACAACGCCCGCTGGTTCGGCCGGCTGCGCACCGTCGGGGCCGACGAGGAGCGCACCCGCATCGCCCGCGACCTGCACGACCGCATCGGCCAGTCGCTGGCCTACCTGGCGTTCGAGCTCGACCGCATCGTGAAGAACGGCGCCGGCGGCGCCGACACGACCGTCGCCCTCGACAACCTCCGCACCGACGTCCGCGGCGTCATCCGCGAGGTCCGCGACACGCTGTACGACCTGCGCACCGACGTCACCGAGGCCCAGAGCCTGTCCGCCACGCTCGAGTCCTTCCTCGAGCGGGTGCAGGACCGCAGCGGCCTCGAGTGCCAGCTGCGCGCCCAGGAGACCGGGCGCATGCCCATCCTCCAGGAGCGCGAGCTGTGGCGGATCGCCCAGGAGGCGGTCACCAACGTCGAGCGGCACGCCCGGGCCACGCAGGTCACGATCTCCTGGCGCTGCGACGGCACCGCCGGGCGGCTCGAGGTCGCCGACGACGGCATCGGGTTCCCGGTCGGCAAGGCGGGCCGCCTCGACTCCTACGGCCTGCTCGGCATGCGCGAGCGGGCCGCCAGCATCGGCGCCACCCTCGTCATCGACTCCGAGCCCGGGCCGCGGCACGCGGGTACGATGCACGCTCGATGCCCGCTGAGCGAGCCGGGCCGCAGGTGGAGGGCGTGAGCGTGACGATCCGGGTGCTGCTGGCGGACGATCACCGGATGCTGCGCGAAGGGCTGCGACGGTCGCTCACCGAGGAGGGCTTCGACATCGTCGGCGAGGCGGAGAACGGCGAGGAGGCCGTCCGCATGGCCGCCGAGCTCCAGCCCGACGTCGTGCTGATGGACGTGTCGATGCCCGAGATGGACGGCGTCGAGGCCACCCGGCATCATCCGGGGCGCCGAGACCGCCACCCAGGTGATCATGCTCACGATGCACGCCGACAAGGAGGTGCTGGCCGACGCCATCCGGGCGGGCGCCTCCGGCTACCTCGTGAAGGACTGCTCCACCGACGAGGTGGCCGACGCGGTGCGCATGGCGCGCCAGGGCGACACGGCCCTGTCGCCCCAGCTGGCCGCCACCATGCTCGACGAGGTCCGCCGGCTCGACGTGCCGGACACCTCCGAGGAAGACCGCGTCATCACCAAGCGGGAGGAAGAGGTGCTCCAGCTGATCGCCGACGGCTGCTCCACCCCCGAGGTGGCCGAGCAGCTCTACATCAGCCAGAAGACGGTGAAGAACCACCTGGCGTCGATCTACCAGAAGCTGGACGCCCGCGACCGCACCCAGGCGGTGCTCCAAGCGGTGCGGATGGGGATCGTCCACCTCACCTGACGGGCCCAGATCAGGCCTCTCGACCAGGGATTATGGGAATGGTCCACATGACCTATTCAAGTCATGAGGGTGGCTGACGATACTTCTCTCGACAGGAAGCCAGCACCCGGGTGACCGGGGCGCAAATCACCTAGGGAGCAACCATCCAATGATCAGCACCTACGAGTTCCTCGCCACTTGGCTGCGGGCCCGCTTCTCGGACTCCGAGCGTGGCGCCTCCCTCGTGGAGTACGCACTCCTCGTGGCCCTCATCGCCGTCGTTTGCATCGTGGCCATCACGATCCTCGGCGAGAACGCCTCGACGTCGTTACTCCTCGACCGGCAGCGCGATCAACTAGTTCAGCTCAGTTCAGCACGAAGGGGCGGGCTTCGGCCCGTCCCCTTCGTCGTTTTGCGGCCCATGGCTGGGTCCGTGCCGATCTGCCAGGGTCCGACGTGACCAGGCACCCTGGGCGATCGACACGATCGCCACCGTGCCGTCGTGGAGGCCGTCGTGGAGGCCGCTCGTGGGCCCCGACCAGCTGGATGCCCTGCTTCAGCACCCCCGAGGCACCACGCCCTCACCCCGGCCGTGCATCGACCACCTCACCGGCCCCTGCAACATCACCGCTCGGCTGAACCGCCCGCCGTCAGCAGCGGCCGAGGGTGCCGCCGAGGTCGGCGTCACGGCGGCAGAGCAGCGACCCAGTGCTCGTCGGTGTAGAGGAGGCGCCAGTCGGGGTCCACGATGAGGCGCTGGGCGATGGCGCTGGAGCGGCTCCAGACCACCAGCTCGATGCCGTGCTCGTCGAGCGCCGCACGGGCTCCGGGCGCGGCTCGCACCAAGGCCAGGTGGGCGGCGGAGACGTCGATCGGGGAACATGTCGAAGCGATCGTCGTAGAACACCCGCTCCCCCGGGCCGTAGAGCAGCTCGAGGAGGTTGCCGACGATGTCGGGGGCCGCCATGTGGTGCGCCTCGAGGTCGACGTCCTCCTCTTCGCAGGTAGGCCAGCGCGTCGATCGGGTAGCCGCCGAGCTCGAAGTCGGGCTGGTCCAGGCGGACCGCGGCCGACGAGGAGGATGCCGACCACGCCCACCGACGGCCAGCAGGCCGGGCGGCGCCGGGCTCGATCCGAGCGAGCGCAGCGACCCGACCGGCGGCGCCGCCGCGGCCATGGCCGGGAGGAGGACGAGCGACGCCACCGTGAGGTTGCGGGCGCCGAGGAGGGCGGCGGCCGCGAACACGGCGATCACCAGCCCGCTCCGGTACGACGGCCGCCGCATCGAGCAGCACGATGGCCAGGACGAGCTGGAGCACCCACAGGCGCTGGCTGAGGCTGTCGAAGGCCGGGGCCCGCCACTCGATCACGTTCTTGAGCACGTCCTGGCGCTGCAGGAGCTCCACGCGGGAACACGAGCAGCCGCGGGCCGACCGGGCTGATGGCGCCGGCGAGGATGCCGAGCCGAGCCACGCGAGGCACCGGAGCTCCTCGAGCGGCTCGCCGTCGAGCGGCTCGGCCGATCAGCAGCACGACGAGGTAGGCGACGCCGAGCGGGAACGAGCCGTGGACGTTCACCCACAGCCAGCCCGACGGGCACCAGCCAGCGGGGATCGAGGCCGTCCTCCGCGGCCAGCACCACGCAGGCCCAGGGCGAGCAGGCCGAGCATGAACGGCCGCTCGGCCCACAGGCCCGCCCCGACGCCCACGAACAGCCCGCAGAGGCCCAGGCGGACGACGATGCCCTCCGCGGGGCGGGTGAGGCGCCAGGCGAGGAGCGTCAGGGCGGCGGCCACCAGTGCCCGACGAGCAGCCGCAGGCCGAGGGCGCCGCCGACGCTTCTCCGACCGTGCCGTAGAGGACCGACGCCAGCCAGCTCTGCACCACCCACGGGTCGCCGTGGGCGGTGAAGGTGTACGGATCGGCGGACGGCACCGAACCCCGGTCGAGGATGAGCCGGCCCGTGGACAGGTGGGTGAGGAACGAGTTGTCGGACAGCGGCCGCAGCCCGATGGCCAGCGCGGCCGCCACCATGCAGATGCCGCCGGCGACGCCCCAGGACAGGCCGCGGCGCGCCGGCGGGGCGGCGGCCTGGCGCTCCACGCGTGGTTCGGCTCAGAAGTTCTCGGAGATGCTGATCGCGGCCGGGCCGAGCACGATGACGAACAGCGCCGGGAAGATGCAGAACACCATCGGGATCAGCATCTTCACCGGGGCCTTCTGCGCCCGCTCCTGGGCGAGCTGGCGGCGCTTGATGCGCATCTCGTCGGCCTGGGCCCGCAGCACCCGACCGATCGACACGCCGAAGGTGTCGGCCTGCAGGATGGCGAGCACGAAGGATCGGATCTCCGGCACGTTGGTGCGGGCGTCGAGGGCGCGCATGGCGTCGGCGCGGCTGGCGCCGGCCCGCACCTCGCCCAGCATGCGGGAGAACTCGTCGGTGAGCGGACCGGGCACCGCGGCCACGGTGCGGTCGAGCGCCTGCTCGAAGCCGAGGCCGGCCTCCACGCTGATCACGAGGAGGTCCATCACGTCGGGGAGGCGGGTGCGGATCTGGTACTGCCGCTCCTCGACCTGGCGGTTGAGGATGGCGTCGGGGCCGAGGACGCAGACCATCACGGCCAGCGCCGTGAGCAGGAGCTGGCCGATGCCCGCCGACGGGCGAGTACTTGTAGGCGAAGTAGGCGGCGATCGGCGCGAGCGACCACGGTGACGACCCGGACGGCGAGGAAGCGGTCGAGCGTACTCCTGGTCGCCCTTGCCGGCCGACACCAGCTTGGCCCGGACCTGGTCCGTGTAGCCGACTGCGGCGTGAAGCGCTTGCCCGAGGCCGGTGAGGCCGGCGAGGAACGGGCGCGATGGCCCGCTCCGGCATCGGGGTGAGCAGCTCCTTCTCGCGGACGGACTCCACCTCGTAGTCGTCGAGCTGGCGGAGCGACGACCGCACGACGGCCTTCTCCTCGGCCTGGCTGAGGACGGCGAACAGCACCGAGCCCCACCGCGGCCCCCATGCAGATCACGGCCACCATCAGCATGTTCGGACCTCCGTCGCCCGTCGAGGCACCATCAGATGTCGATCTCGATCGTCTTCTTCATCCACCAGAACCCGAAGACGGCCAGCAGGACGGCGCCGACGAGCAGGCCCTTGCCGACCGTGGTGTCGAACAGCGGGTCCATGTACTCGGGGTTCAGCGTGTAGATGAAGAACCCGAGGCCGATGGGCAGGATGCCGAGCACGATGGCGCTGATCTTGCCCTCGGCCGTGAGCGCGTTGACGTCGCGGCGCAGGCGCTCCCGCTCGGTCATCGTGTCGGCCACCGTGACGAGGAGCTCGGCCAGGTTGCCGCCGACCTCGCGCTGGATGCGGATCGCCATGACGGCCCAGGCGAAGTCGCCCGACTCCATGCGGTTGGCGACGCCGTCGAGCGCCTCCTCGAGCGGGCGGCCGAGGCGGGCCTCGGTGACCACTCGCCGCAGCTCGCGGCCCATCGGCTCGGAGACCTCCTGCGACACGGCCTCGACGCCCTGCATGAGCGAGTAGCCGGCCCGCAGGGTGCTGGCGAGGAGCTGGAGCGTGTCGGGCAGCAGGGACTCGAACTGCTTGCGCCGCCGGTTGGCGAGGAAGGAGAGGACCGCGGGCGGGATGAGCGCCACGACGACGATCCCGATGAGCGCGGCCAGCGGGTTGCCGGCGCACCGCGACGAGCAGGAGGGCGACGACGGCCACGCCGGCGACGTAGAAGAAGAGGGCCTCGGCCGGACGCAGCGGGAGGTTGGCCCGCTCGAGCAGGCCCTCGACCTTGGTGAGGAACCCTTGTCGCTCCGCGAACTGACCGGTGGCCTCCACCGCTCGTTGGAGCAGCGGCGTCTGGGCGAGCTGCTGGCCCTTGCCGTCGCCGCCGTCGTCGGCGTCGGGGTCGGCGACGTAGCCCTCGGCGTACGGCCGCAGCGCCTGGTCGAGGCTGCCGTCGTTGCCGAAGAACGAGCTGCCGATGCTGAACACGGCGGCCACGCGCCGCCAGGGCGACCAGGCCGAGGGCCGACCGCGAAGCCGGTCGACGACCGGAAGAAGGCCGGGCCCGACGGCTTCTGCACCGTCTGCGGGCCGCAGGGATGCCGCCCCCTCCTGGTAGCTGCCCGCCACGAACTCGGCGGACGGCCTCGTCGGTCGCCGACCGTGAGCTGGAGGGGCACGGTGCCGTCGGTGGCCTGCGACGCGTAGGTGACGACGTACTGCTTGCGCAGGGTGGCCTGCACGCCCTCGAACAGCGCACCGACACCGGCGGGGTCGTCGGCGACGCGTGGCCGTGCCGCCGGTCTCGGCGGCGATCTGCGGCGAGCGCGCCGAAGCCGGGGTTCTCGACGCCGACGGCGAACAGGGCGCCGCCGACCGCGGTCGACCGCCGCCTCGGCCTGCGCTCGGATCGGCGAGGTGGACGTGCTGTCCTTGCCGTCGGAGAACACGACGATGTTGGGCTGCAGCTCGGAGTCGTCGAAGAGGGCCGCCGCCCGGACGATGCCGTCGTAGAGCGACGTGTCCGGCTCGAGCGCGATCTTGTCGAGCGCGGCGTTGAGCTCGGCCTTGTCGGTGGTGAACTCCTGCACGACGCGCGACCTCGCTGTTGAAGGTGACGATGGCGATCTGGTCGGTGGCGGCCTTGGCGTCGACGAAGGCGTGGGCGGCCTCCAGCACGCGCTCGATGAGCGCGCCCTCCTCCATCGACTTCGAGGCGTCGACGGCCAGCACGACGCCGAGATCCCGCTGGTCGTCGAGCGGGACCGCGGCGGTGGTCTCGACGCAGGTCGCCGTCCTCGCGCACGCGCGAGGCCGCTGAGGTCGTTGCGGTCGCCGGCGTAGAAGAAGGTGACCTCGCACCGCGTCCGGGTCGGTGGCGTCGACCTCGCGGATCGCCCAGCGCGGCGTCGGCGTCCTGGGCGCCGACCGGCGCGAGGCCGCCGAGCAGCGACGCGCGACGAACGCGACCGCGGCACCGAGGGCGGCGAGGACCCGACGCATCAGCCGGCTCCCTGGGCCCGGCGGGCGAAGGCCTCCGGCTGGAACACCTCTGGTCCGAGGCGGATGCCGAGGTCGGCGAGCTTCTCGGCGAACTTCGGACGGACGCCGGTGGCCTTCAGGTGGCCCTTGAAGCGGCCGTGCTCGTCGATGCCCATGCCGAAGTCGAACAGGAAGATGTCCTGCAGGGTGATGACGTCGCCCTCCATGCCCTGCACCTCGGTGACGTGCGTGATGCGGCGGGTGCCGTCCCGCAGGCGGGTGAGGTGCACGATGAGGTCGAGGGCGGAGGCCATCTGCTCGCGGATGGCCCGGACGGGCAGGTCGAAGCCCGCCATGAGGGTCATCGTCTCGATGCGGGACAGCGTGTCGCGCGGGCTGTTCGAGTGGATGGTGGTGATCGAGCCGTCGTGGCCCGTGTTCATGGCCTGGAGCATGTCGAGCGCCTCGCCGCCACGGCACTCGCCGACCACGACCCGGTCGGGCCGCATCCGGAGGGCGTTGCGGACGAGGTCGCGGATCGTGACCAGGCCCTTGCCCTCGATGTTCGGCGGGCGGGCCTCCATCGAGAGCACGTGCTCCTGGTTGAGCTGGAGCTCCTTGGCATCCTCGATGGTGACGATGCGCTCCTCGGCCGGGATGAACGACGACAGCACGTTGAGGGTGGTCGTCTTGCCGGTGCCGGTGCCGCCCGAGACGATCACGTTCAGGCGACCGACGACGCAGGCCTGCAGGAAGCGGGCCGAGTGGGCGTTCAGGGTGCCGAAGCGGATGAGGTCGTCGATCTGGTACGGGTCCTTGGAGAACTTGCGGATCGTGAGGAACGGACCGCCGATGGCCAGCGGGTGGATGACCGCGTTGACGCGGGAGCCGTCGGGCAGGCGGGCGTCGACCATGGGGGTGGCTTCGTCGATGCGACGGCCGACCTGGCTGACGATCTTGTCGATGATCCGACGGAGGTGCGTCTCGTCGACGAAGCTGGCGTTGGTGCGCTCGATGCGGCCGGCCCGCTCCACGTACACGGACTCGGGGCCGTTGACCATGACCTCGGAGACCTCTTCGTCCTTGAGGAGGCGGTCGATCGGGCCGTAGCCGAGGATGTCGTCGGAGACGTCCTGGATGAGCTGCGCCTTGTCGGCGGCGCTGAGCGGGGCCCGCTCCTGGGCCAGGGCGGCGTGCAGCTGCTCGTGGACACGGCGGCGGAGGTCGTCCTCCGACAGCCGCTTGTCGTAGAGGATCGGCCCGAGCTCGTCGATCAGGTGGTGGTGGATCCGCTGGCGCAGCTCGTCGAGCACCGGGTCGCGGCGCTTCGTGCTGCCTGCGGCCGCCGGACCCTGCTGGACCTCGTGCAAGCGCTTGTAGAGGCTCATCCCGCCCTTCCTTCCTCAGACCTAGCGCCGCCGACGACCGTCGTCGGGGGCGAACATGTTGGCCAGCTGCTCGATCGACTTCGCGACCCCGGACTTCGGGGCGTCGAGGACCACCGGGGTTCCCTTGTTGACCGATTGGGGCACCACCACATCGCTCGGGATGAGCGACTCGGCCTTGATCTGGAGCGTGCGCTCGACCTCGCTGACGTCGAGCTTGACCTTCGAGTTGGCCCGGTTGAGGACCAGGTGGAGCTTGGTCATCGGCACGTTGAGCAGCCGGAGCGTCTGCAGGCCGATCTTGACGTTCTTGATGTTGGGGATGTCCATGCCGGCGACGAGGAGCACCTCGTCGCTCTCCTCGATGAGGCCGAGCACGACCTCGTTGAAGTAGGCGGGCGTGTCGATCACGATCGAGCTGCAGAAGGTGCGGAGCAAGCGGACGATCTGCACCATCTCCGCCGCGCTGATCTGGTCGGCGAAGGAGGGCTCGAGGGGCGCGGGCAGGATCAGCAGCCCCGACGGCTCGTGCCGCATCAGGAACTGGCTGAGGAGCGTGGGGTCGAGGCGGTCGAGCGAGCCGACCGCGTCGACGATGGTGTGCTGCGGCGCCAGCTTGAGCATGACGGCGACGTCGCCGAACTGCAGGTCGGCGTCGACCAGCACGACCGGACGGTCCTTCGAGCGCTTGGCCAGGACGACGGCCAGGTTGGCGGCCAGCATCGACTTGCCGGCGCCGCCCTTGGTGGAGAACACCGTGATGACCTTGCCGAGCTCGGCGCCGTCCCCGATGCCGTCGGCGACCCCGAAGGCGCCGTCGCCGGCGCTCGTCGACAGGTCGAGGCCCTCGACCACGCGGGTGACGGCGGTGGCGAGCTGCTCGGCGCTCACCGGGGCGGCGAGCACGTCGTTGACGCCGGACCGGAGGGCGGTCTGCAGGAGATCGGTGGACAGCTCGTCGGTGACGAGCACGGTGCCCACCTCCCGGTGGGCCTGCAGGGTCTTGCCGATGTCGGCCAGCCACGACGGGTTGGCGCACGAGGGGCCGAGCACGATCACCATCGGCAGCCCCCGCAGGCGGGTCTGCAGCGCATCGATGGACTCGACTGCCTCCGCGCGCACGCCGAGCTGCGCGACCAGAGCGGTCGCGCTCAGCCGGGTCATCGTCGAGGACGGCCACCGGCACGAGGTTCGTCGGGTTGGTAGCGATGGGGGCTGGTCCTTGTCTCAACACGGGTGTCGGTGGTGCGTGCGCTTCGGTGGTACCCCTACGACTCCGGTCGCCCTTCCGGGCCGTAGGGGGTGAGCTGGGTGTCCGTCTCGCCGGGGAGCGCTGCGTTGGTGTCGAGCGGTCCGAGCGGGGCGGGCTGGTAGTCCTTGGCGACGAGCGTCAGGTAGAACTCGCTGCCCTCCACCGAGGCGATCTTCTGGGCGGCGTCCATGGGGACCGCGAAGGTGATCAGGCCCTGAGGTGGTGGTGGCCGCCGGCGTGCCGTCGGCGTTGGTGGCCGCGGTCTCCCCCGGCTCCAGCTTCCGGGTCTGGCCGACCGCGAGGATCTGGACCTTGTGGAAGAGCAGGCGGGCGGGGCTGGGCGTAGACCTCGTCGCCCGGTGCCCCCTCGGCGCGGGGCGCCGCCGCCCTCGGTCGCCGTCGACGGCGGACTGGGTGGTGACGAGCAGGTTGACGAAGTCGCCTGGCACCAGGAGGCCGGCGACGCCTCTGATCTGGTCGACCGAGACCGTGATCGCCACCTCGTTGTTCTTGAGCAGGCTCGAGAACGTCGAGAGCGACGCCGCCTGGGTGACGAACTGGTTGCTCACGACCACCTGGTTGGCCGGGAGGTCGGAGATGGCGACCAGGCCGTCGATCTGGGATGGCTGCGTGATGGCCGTGGCCGGACGGTACTCCTTGGCGATCACGTCCTCCTCGATGAGGCCTTGTGCGAAGGCCTCATCGCCGAAGGTGCCCTTGGGGATGTCCTGGACGATCTTGAAGATCTTGACCCGCTCGGCGTTGTCGTTGGCCTCGTCCTCGATGCCTCCGACATACGTGAACAGGGCGTACGCCGCGACGGCGCCCACGAGCGCAGCCGCGATCAGGATCAGCGTTCGACGAGAGCTCACACCCACCTCTTCTCCGATAGGACCTTCCGCAAGGTCGGCCGAACCTTAGCCCCACCTTTAGCCCTAGATCGTGACCGCTCTACGTGACCAGCCCCGGCACGATCAGGTTTCGTTGACCTCGCCGGCGTCTCCGCTTCGGCGTCATCGGCCGGGCATCGTGGCCGCTTCGGCGGGCGGCGGCTCCGGGGTGCGCCGGCTCCTCGAAGTACTCGGCCCAGGCGGCCTCGGCGGCCTCGTCGTGCTCGATGGCCGGTCCGATGTAGTTGCCCTCGGCGTCGTACTGGTGCTCGCCGAAGTGCTCCTTGTACTCGTCGGCCACCACGCCGCCCTCGGCGGCCTGCTTGATCGAGAGGCTGATGCGGCGGCGCTGGAGGTCGAGGTCGATGATCTTGACCCACAGCTCCTCGCCGGGGGTGACCACCTGCTCGGGCAGGTCGACGTGGTGGGCCGACATCTCGGAGATGTGGACCAGGCCCTCGATGCCCTCGCCCACCTGGACGAACGAGCCGAACGGCACCAGCTTGGTGACCCGGCCGTAGACGAGCTCGCCCACCCGGTGGGACGTGGCGAACTCCTGCCACGGATCCTGCTGGGTGGCCTTGAGCGACAGGCTGATGCGCTCGCGGTCGAGATCGACGTCGAGCACCTGCACGGTGACCTCGTCGCCGACGGCCACGACGGAGCCGGGGTGGTCGACGTGCTTCCACGACAGCTCGGACACGTGGATGAGGCCGTCCATGCCGCCGAGGTCGACGAAGGCGCCGAAGTTCACGACGCTGGACACGACGCCGCTGCGGACCTCGCCCGGCTTGAGGTTGGTGAGGAAGTCCTCGCGCTGCTCCTTCTGCGTCTCCTCGAGCCAGGCCCGGCGGGACAGCACGACGTTGTTGCGGTTCTTGTCGAGCTCGATGATCTTGGCCTCGATCGTCTTGCCCACGTAGGGCTGCAGGTCGCGCACCCGGCGGAGCTCGACGAGGGAGGCGGGGAGGAAGCCGCGGAGGCCGATGTCGAGGATCAGGCCGCCCTTGACGACCTCGATGACGGGGCCGGTGACCACGCCGTCCTCTTCCTTGATGCGCTCGATGTCGCCCCAGGCCCGCTCGTACTGGGCCCGCTTCTTGGACAGGACCAGGCGGCCTTCCTTGTCCTCCTTGGTGAGGACGAGGGCCTCGATCTTGTCGCCCAGCGACACGATCTCGTTGGGGTCGACGTCGTTGCGGATCGACAGCTCGCGGCTGGGGATCACGCCCTCGGACTTGTAGCCGATGTCGAGGAGGACCTCGTCGCGGTCGACCTTGACCACCGTGCCTTCCACGAGCTGGCCGTCCTCGACCGACACGAGGGTGCCGTCGATGGCGTCTTCGAAGCCGCCGGCCAGATCGTCATCGGTGATCTGGCGGGGGGTGTAGGTGCCGTCTTCGGCGAAGGTGCCGAAGGGCAGAGGGGGCGTCGGTGGCTTCCGGGTTGGGCTCGTAGGTCAGGGTGTCGTCGGACAAGGGAGTAGGCCTTCAGGGGATCGGGGACAGGGATGCGCGCCGGGCTGGTGCCGCGAAGCGCGCCGGGCAGCGTACACCGGGCCTCCGGCCCAGGTCACGGCCGGCGGGCCACCAACAGGAGCTCCGGCCGCTCGCTGGTGGGCACGGCCTGCGCGTAGGCGCCCGGTGTGACCGACCACAGGTGCTCCACGTCGAGCCCCGCGGCGGCGGCCAGCAGCCGCAGCTCCCGAGGGGTGAAGCAGGTGGTCCAGAGGTCGACCTCGGCCGCCGTGCCCGCCTCGTCGCGCACCTCGGTGCGCTCGTGGTTCACCCCGGCGTCGGCGTCGAAGGTGTCGTGATCCTCCAGGTAGCGCAGCTGGAAGTAGGCCGAGAAGGCCGACACCGCGAGCCGGCCGCCCGGCCGCAGGGCCCGGGCCATGCCGGCCAGCACCGCCCCGTCACCGTCGAGCGGGGCCCCAGGCCCGCCGGTGAGGCCGAAGGCGCCCTGGCAGAGGGACAGCGCCACGTCGAACTCGGCGTCGAAGGCCAGGTTCCGGGCGTCAGCCCGGCGGAACGTCGCGCCCGGCGGCGCGTCGGCGCTGGCCAGGTCGACGAAGCGCTGGCTGATGTCGATCCCCACGACCTCGAGGCCGCGCCGAGCCAGCGCGTGGGCGTGGCGCCCAGGACCGCACCCGACGTCGAGCAGCCGCGTCCCCGGCACGAGGTCCAGGGCGGACACGAGGAACTCGACCTCCTGCTCGGTGCCCTTGGTGAACGAGTAGCGCAGGTACGCCGCGCCCGAGGTGCTCGGCGACCGGTTCGAACCAGTGGTCAGGCGGCTGGGTCACCCGAAGCCGGGCGTGGTGTCACACGTCCAGTCGGGCGGGAAGAACTGCCATGACTTCGGGCCGCCGTTGCAGTCGTTCTGACCGGCCAGCGCGACGGCCGCGGAGTACAGGACGAACACCACCACCAGGAGCATCACGAACCAGAGCGGTCCGCTCCCCCGTCGATCGAGCTTCTTGCCGCCTGCCATCGCTCCTCCTCTGCTCAGCCCTTCGCCGCCGCCCAGCTCGGTCCGACCGCGAGGTTCACCTCGAGTGGCACGCACAGCTCCGCGGCGCCTGCCATCACCTCGACGACCAGCTCGCCCGCCCGCTCCACCTCGGCAGGTGGCACCTCCAGGAGGACCTCGTCGTGCACCTGCAGGATGAGGCGGCTGTCAAGGCCATCCGTGACGAGCCGCTCGTCCAGGCGCACGAGCGCCACCTTGAAGATGTCGGCCGCCAGGCCCTGGATCCCGGCGTTCATGGCCTGGCGCTCGCCGGCCTGGCGGATCCGGAAGTTGGACGACGCCAGCTCCGGGATCTGGCGACGACGGCCGAACAGGGTCTCGGTGTAGCCGCGCTCCCGGGCCTCGGCGACGACCCGCTCCATGTAGGCCTTCACCGCCGGGAAGGCGACGAAGTAGGCGTCGAGGATCTCGGCCGCCTCCTCCGTGGGGATGTTGAGGCGCTGGCCGAGCCCGTAGGCCTCCATGCCGTAGGCGAGGCCGTACGACACCATCTTCGCCTTCGACCGCATCTCGGTCGTGACGTCGCCGGCCTCCACGCTGAAGATCCGCGACGCGGTCTCCGTGTGGATGTCGCGGCCCGACTCGAAGCTGTCGATCAGCCCTGGGTCCTCGGCCAGGTGGGCGATGCACCGCAGCTCGATCTGGTTGTAGTCGGCCACGAGCAGCTCGCAGCCGGCCGCCGGCACGAACGCCTTGCGGAACTCGCGTCCGAGCTCGGTGCGCACCGGGATGTTGTGGAGGTTCGGCTGGTCGGACGACAGGCGGCCCGTGCGCGCGACGGTCTGGTTGAACGTGGCGTGGATGCGGCCGTCGGGGCCGACCTCCTGGAGGAGGCCGTCGCCGTACGTCGAGCGGAGCTTCTCGACCTCGCGGTAGGCGAGGAGGTGCTCGATGATCGGGTGCTGGCCGGCCAGCTTCTCGAGGCTGGCGGCGTCGGTGGAGAACCCGGTCTTGGTCTTCTTCTGCGGCGCCAGCGCCAGCTCGTCGAACAGCACCTCTCGCAGCTGGAGGGTGGAGTTCACGTTGAAGTCGTGGCCCGCGGCCTCCACGATGGCAGTGCGGTGGCGCTCCACGTCCGCCACGAGGCGGTCGCGCAGCCGCTGGAGCTCGACGCGGTCGACCGCCACCCCCGCGTCCTCCATGCGGGCCAGGACGCCGACGAGCGGCACCTCGATGTCGTCGTTGAGGGCGCGCAGCCCTTGGGCGTCGAGGGCGTCGAGCAGCGGTGCGACGAGCCGGTCGACGGCCAGGGCCCGGCGGGCGGTGGCCGTGGAGACCGGGGTGGTCGAGCCCTCGAGGTCGAGCTGGCCCTCCGCGGCGGCGTCGCCGTCGGGGATCCGCGCGCCGGCGTAGCGGACCACCAGCTCCTCGAGCAGGTAGCGGCTCTCCGCCGGATCGAGCAGGTAGGCCGCCAGCGCGGTGTCGAGCGCCAGGCTCCGCACGTCGATGTCGAGGCTGGTGAGCGCACGGACGAGCGGCTTGGCCTGGTGGGCGGCCAGCGGACGGCCGTCGGCGCCGGCCAGATCGGCCAGCGCCGCCCGCACGGCGGGATCGGCGAGCCGCGCCCCCGGGATCCAGACGACGTCGCCGGTGGCACCGTCGCGCACGAGGGCCAGGCCCTCCGAGCTCGGACCGGCCTTCGGCGCCCGTCCACGCGGCGGCCAGCGCGAGCGGCGGGCCCTCCCCGGCCAGGCCGGCGAGCACCTTCGCGATCGTGGCCGGGTCATCCAACGACTCGACCTCCGCCTCGAGCACCTCCGCTTCGGCCGCCGCGGGGCCCAGGTCGGTGTCGAGGGCCTCGGCCAGTCGGTCGAAGAGGGTGTTGAACTCGAGGAACTCGAACAGGCGGCGGACCTCTTCGACGTCGATCGTGCTCTGGTCCCACGTGACGTCGCCGATCGAGCGGTCGAGCGGCACGTCGCGGACGAGCACCATCAGCTCGAGGTTCTGGCGCACGTTGGCCTCGTTGGCGCCCAGGTTCTCGCGGAGCTTCGGCGTCTGCTCGTCGAGGTGCTCGAAGATGCCGTCGAGGCCGCCGTAGGTCGTGATCAGCTTGGCGGCCGTCTTCTCCCCCACCCCGGGCACACCGGGCAGGTTGTCGGACGGGTCGCCGCGCAGCGCCGCGTACTGCGGGTACAGCGTGGGGGTGACGCCGGTGCGCTCGAGGATCCCCGCTTCGTCGTAGTCGGCGTAGTCCGACACGCCCCGCTTGATGTAGACGACCCGGACGTGCGGGATCCTCGACGAGCTGGTAGGCGTCCCGGTCGCCCGTGAGGATCAGGACGTCGTCCTTCGCCTCGCGGCCCTGCGTGGCGAGCGTGGCGAGGATGTCGTCGGCTTCGAACCCGGGCGCCTCGAAGATCGGGATCTGGAGCGTCTCGAGGACCTGGCGCACGAGCCCCATCTGCTGGCGGAGGATGTCGGGCGCCGAATCGCGGGTGCCCTTGTACGTCGACAGCCGCTCGTGGCGGAACGTCGGCTGCGGCAGGTCGAAGGCCACGGCGATCGCGTCGGGCTTCCGTTCCTTCACGATGTTCACGAACATCGACGTGAACCCGAACACCGCGTTGGTGACCTGACCCGACGCAGTGGCGAGGTCGGTGGGCAGCGCGAAGAACGCGCGGTAGGTGAGCGAGTTGCCGTCGATCAGGAGGACGGTGCGCGGCACGGCGTCCTTACGCCTCGGGCACGAGGTCGCCTGCGATCACATCATCGGCGACCGCCCGCATCGTGCGACGGTCCTGCATGGCTCGCTTCTGGATCCACGAGAACGCGTCGGACTCGGTCAGGCCATGGCCGTCCATCAGGAGGCCCTTGGCGCGGTCGACGACCTTGCGCGTCTCGAGCTGCTCCTCGAGGCTCGTGTTCTGGTCGAACAGGGCCTGCATCTCCCGGAACCGGCCCAGCGCCACCTCGACGGCGGGGATCAGCTCGGAGCGCTGGAACGGCTTCACGAGGTACGCGAGCGCGCCCGCGTCGCGGGCCTGCTCGATCAGGTCGCGCTGGGAGAACGCGGTGAGGATCAGCACGGCCGCCTGGCGGTCGGCGGTGATCTCGCGAGCCGCGGCCAGACCGTCGAGGCCAGGCATCTTGATGTCGAGGATGGCGAGGTCGGGTGCCAGGTCGCGGACGAGCTCGACGGCTTCGTCACCGCGTCCGGTCTCGCCCACGACCTCGTAGCCCTCCTCTTCGAGGGTCTCCTTGAGGTCGAGGCGGATGATGGCCTCGTCTTCGGCGATGACGACGCGGGTGGTCACCGTGGCTTCCTTTCTGGGGCTACGACCGGGTCTCGGCCATCAGGCGGTCGAGCAGCTCGTCCTGCGTCTGCTCGAGGCGGCTGATCTGTTCGACGACGTCGGCGCGATGCCGCTGCATGGCATCGGCGTGGCGTTGGGCGTCTTGGTGCTCGCGGTCGGCCAGCGGCGTCTCCGACACGAGCGACCGCAGGCGTGCGTCGTCGGCCGCCTCGGCCAGGTGGCCGAGCTGCTCGTCGGAGACCGCCAGCTCGTCCCGCAGCTGCTTCAGGCGCGCGCCGACCTCGGTGAGGCGGCGTTCGACGAGGGACCGGGACATCGGCGCGCAGTGTACGCCCGACCGCCGGATCCCCCGGATCTGCGACGATGCTCCGATGGCCTGGACCTCCGCCCGCTGGTGCCGGGTGGTCGCCGTGGCCGCCATCGTGGCGACCGCGGTCGGCGTGCGGGGGCGGGAGCGGCGGCGACGGAGCGTGCGGGCCGATCACCCGCGAGGCCCTCGATCCCGCCTACCTCGTGCACGTCGTGGGCGACGACGGGGGGGTCGAGTACACCTCCGATCCGCCCACGTCGGGCCCGCACCAGCCCGGCCCCGCCGGTCGAGGGCGTGGTCGAGGAGCCGATCAGCCGGCCCGTCCAGGTGGGGATCCTGGAGCGAGGCGACGTGCTCGTCCAGCACGATCCGGACCTCGCGGCGGGACCCCTGGCCGAGCTGGCGGAGCTGGCCGGCCCCGGTGTGGTGGTGGCGCCGAACCCTGACCTCCCGGAGCCCGTGGTGGCCACTGCCTGGCTGTTCAAGCGCACCTGCGACTCGGTGGACCTGATCGCCCTCCAGGAGTTCGTCGACGAGCGGCTCGGCCAGGGCCCGGAGGGCTGACGGCCTGATGGCCACCGACCCCTGGGGCATCGACGACGGGTGGATCGACACGCAGGGGCGCTGGCAATCGGCGTCCCCGACCACCATCGACGCGATCCGCGAGCTGCATGGGCGACCCGTCGCCGGGTCGGCCGGTGTGGGTCGTGCGACCGGGTGCGGAAGAGCCGTTGATCGACCCGTGCCACCTCCGCCTCGAGGACGGGACCGACGTCGGCGAGGTCGACCGGCTGCCAGGCGACCTGCCGCTCGGCATCCACGACCTGGCGCCGGTCGACGGCGGACCCGTGACGTCCCTGCTCGTCGAGCCCCGGCCGCTGCCACCTGCCGACCGACCTCCGCACCTGGGGCGTCACCGTCCAGGTGCCCACCGCCCGATCGACCGGCAGCTGGGGCATCGGCGACCTGGCCGACGTGCGGTCGCTCGCCGGCTGGCTGGCGCAGCTCGGCGCCGGCGTCGATCGCCCTGAGCCCGCTGCACGCCCCCACCCCGATCCACCCGATCGCCGACGAGCCCCTACTACCCGTCGAGCCGGCGCTGGCGGAGCCCGCTGCTGATCCGCGTGGACGAGGTGGCCGGCGCCGCGACACCCGAGGTCGAGGAGCTCCGTGCTCGAGCGCGCGCGCTGGCGACCGACCAGGTCGTCGACCGCGATGCGTGCTGGTCCTTGCAGCTGGCGGCGCTCGAGCGGGTCTGGGCGGCGCGCGACCGCCGAAGACGATCAGCGGCTCGGCCGCTGGCGCACCGAACACGGCGCGGCGCTCGAGGGCTGGGCGCGGTTCTGCGCGCTCGCCGAGCGTCACGGGCACAGCTGGCGCGCTTGGCCGGACGCGCTGCGCCACCCTGACTCGGCCGCGGTACGGCACTCGGCCGAGGAGCTGGCCGACCGCGTCGCCTTCCACGCGTGGCTCCAGCTCCTCGTCGATCAGCAGCTGGACGCCGCGCGCCAGGTGGGCCTGCGCCTCGTGCAGGACCTCGCGGTCGGCGCCGACCCAGGCGGCGCCGATGGCTGGCTCTGGCAGGACCTGTTGGCCGACGGCTTCAGCATCGGCGCGCCGCCGGACGACTTCCGCCCGACGGGCAGAGCTGGGGCCTCCCACCGTGGGTCCCTTGGCGGCTGCGAGACCTCGGCTACCGGCCGCTCGCCGAGCTGCTGCGCGCGTCGATGCTCTCGGGTGGTGGGCTGCGCATCGATCACGCCATGGGACTGCGCCGGCTGTTCTGGGTGCCCGACGGCGGTGACCCGGCGGACGGCGCCTACGTGCGGTTCCACGGGCGCGAGCTGCTCGAGCTGGTGGCGCTGGAGAGCGCCCGCGCCGGCGCCGTGGTGGTGGGCGAGGACCTCGGCACCGTGGAACCGGGATTCCGCGAGGAGCTGGCGGAGACGGGGATCCTCTCGACGCGGGTCGTCTGGTTCGAAGCGCGACCCGCCGGAGCGGTGGCCGCAGCAGGCCCTGGCGATGGTCACGACCCACGACCTGCCGACCCTCGCCGGCCTGCATCGGTGGGACCGACAGCCCGGCGGCGATGCGCCAGAACCTGGAGCGGCTCGTCGGCCGCGATCGAGGGGCGCTCGGTCGAGGAGGTGGCGATCGAGGTCCACCGCCACCTCGGGCGCAGCCCGGCGGCCCTCGCCCTCGCCACGCTCGAGGACGCGTTGGGCGTGGTCGCGCGCCCGAACCGACCCGGGACGACCGACCGAGCGCCCGAACTGGTCGATCGCGCTCCCCGCCAAGCTCGACCATCTGCCTGCCGACCCCCTCCCGAGGCGCGTCCTCGACGCGTTGGCGGAAGGGCGGGCGGACTAGTCCGAAGTGACCATCCGAAAACCACCCGCTCGGGCCATGGTGCGAAGGGCGGTTCTGGTCGATACCTGTTCGGGACAAACCGCCCCCAACGGGCGTCCCCGGTCGACTGCCCCGGAAGGACGCCTACGCTGGCGCAAGGGGCAGCGGTGGGTCTGCGCCGACAGGAGACGACATGAGGGACAGGACCGAACGGGAGCGGCCTCCCCGGGGGCGCGGTGACGACGGAGCGGCGCTCGTGGAGTTCGTGCTCGTCGCCATCCTGTTGTTCACGCTGCTGTTCGGCATCATCCAGTTCGGGTTGATCCTGTCCTTCAAGCAGGACGTGACGCGCGCCGCCGCCGAAGGCGCCCGCGCCGGCGCCGTCGCCGTCCCCACCGGCTCCGAGACGTTCGCCGAGGCGGCGGAGGCTGCCGCGGTCACCGCCACCGAGGAGGCGGTCGAAGCGATTGGTGGGTCCTTCGACGGGGTCGGATGCTCGCATGCGGGATGGACATCTTGCAGTAGCAACGTCACGGTTGGGACCTGCACGGAAGACCCGAGCCAGCAGTGCGTCACCGTTGAGCTCGCGTACAACTACGGAGACCACCCGCTCTTCGGGCGCATGCCGCTCGTCGACCAGTTCATGCCCGATGAGGTCCGGAGCGTGTCGGTCGCGAGGATCAACCAGTGAGGGTCGCACCAGCTCACCACCGCGACCGCGGCGCCACGGTGCCGATCGTCGCCCTGCTGCTGCCCGTCCTGATCCTCATGGTGGCCTTCGCGGTCGATCTCGGCATCCAGCGCTCGAACCGACGCACCATGCAGGCCCGTGCCGACATCGTCGCCCTCGACATGGTGCGGCTCACCGACGGGCGCACCGAGGCCGCCATCCTCGCCGACCCCGACTACCTGCTGCTCCTCAACGGTTCCGCCACGCGGAACGAGGTGCCGGTGTCGGCCCTCACGGTCGACTTCGGCACGTGGAACGGCACCGCCTTCACCCCCACCGGCCCCAGCGACGTGCCCGGTGCCGTCCAGGTCGTCGCCCGTCAGGAGCAGGACTACTTCTTCCAGCCGGGTTCCGGCACCGTGACGCGCACCGCTGTCGCCACGGTGAACGAGATCGCCGGGTTCCAGATCGGCAGCCGGCTGCTCGCCATCGACTCCACCCAGTCGGCGCTGCTCAACTCGCTGTTCAGCCAGACCATCGGCGGCTCCCTCAACCTGAGCGCGGTCTCGTACCAGGGGCTGCTCGGCGCCAACATCTCGCTCGCCCAGCTGGCGGCTCAGCTCGGCTTCGGCAGCCCCGATGAGCTCGCCGATGCCACCGTCAGTGCCAACGACTTCTACCTGGCCGCCGCCCAGGTCATGGAGAACCAGGGCAACACCGCGGCGGCCACCGCCCTCCAGGCCATCGCCGCCCAGACGACCACGTCGACCACGCTCGACGTCGGGGACCTCATGCAGGTCGAGCAGGGCGGCGAGGAAGCCGCCGCCAACGCCAGCGTCGACCTGTTCAGCCTCATCACCGGCTCGATCTTCGCCATCGACGGCACGAGCACCCTGTCGATCCCGGGGCTCACCGTGGCCGTGCCCGGCGCCGCCAGCACCATCACGCTCAACGTCACCGAGCGACCGCGGATCAAGTTCGGTCGCGTCGGCGCCTCCGTCACCACGCAGCAGGCGTCGATCGGCATCAACACCGTCCTCACCAACTTCACGGGGATCACGCTGCCTCTCATCGGCGGCCTCCGCATCTCCGGCACCATCCCGATGAACATCAGCGTGGCGGGGGCCACCGGCACCCTCACGGCCATCGACTGCCTGCGGCCGGGCATCGACGTCGGGCTCACACCCAACCCGATCAGCATCACCGCCGGGGTCGACCTCGACATCGCGGCCGTCGTGGACCTGCTGGGTCCCCTCCCCCCGCCGCCGGCCCTCCTCCAGATCGCCGAGGCCAACATCGCGTTCACCACACCGATCGCGGCCACCGGCACGTCCACTGGTGCATCGTTCCTCTACACGAGCGAGTTCCTGCCGTCGGTCGGCATCGGCACGATGAAGCCCGCCAACACGACGAGCTTCACCCTCCCCGGCCCGCTGACGCTGACCCCCGGGACGAGCGTCAGGAGCCTCGGCGTCATCTCCGTGCCGCTGCCGGCCCTCACCACCGCGCTGAACGACTCGATCATCAACCCGATCAGCACCGCCTTGACCGCGCTGGTCGCGAACCAGCTCAACGACCTGCTGGGACTCAACATCGGCGGCGCCGACATCGGTGCCCTCGACATGAAGTGCAACGGCGCCCGCCTCGTCCATTGAGCTCGGGCGCCAGCGGGGCAGGCGCTACGGTCATCGCGTCGCCCCGGTAGCCCAATTGGCAGAGGCAGCGGTCTCAAACTCCGCACAGTGTGGGTTCGAGTCCCACCCGGGGCACGGGGTGGTGCTCGGGCCACCTTCACGAGCGGGCATGGCATTACCCAGGGGGAACTTGCCCCGATTGTGAAACGTGGGGCAAGCGGGGGTGGTCGGACCCTCTCGATGCTCGCCTTCACGTTCCCCGGCCAAGGATCCCAGCAGCCCGGCATGGGCCGCCCTTGGGTCGACCACCCCTCGTGGGCGCTGGTCGCCGCGGCCGCGGACGCGAGCGGCCGCGATGTCGCCGCCCTCCTCCTCGACGCCGACGCCGACGAGCTCCGCCGCACGGAGAACGCCCAGCTGTCCACCTACGTGCTCAGCCTCGTCGTGCACGACGCGGTGCGCGAGCTCGGCGTGCGCTGCACCGTGGCCGCGGGCCACAGCCTCGGCGAGTACACCGCGCTCACGGCCGTCGGTGCCCTCCGCCTCGAGGACGGCGTCCGTCTCGTCACCGAGCGCGGCGCCGCCATGCAGGCCGCCGCCGACGCCCGCCCCGGCACCATGGCCGCCGTCCTCGGCGCCGACGACGACATCGTCGCGGAGGCCTGCGCCAAGGCCGGCGGCGACGTGTGGATCGCCAACAGCAACGGCGCCGGCCAGGTCGTGATCGCCGGTGACCCCGACGCCATCGCCAAGGCCGGCGACCTCGCCAAGGAGCTCGGCGCCCGCAAGGTGCTCGCCCTCCCCGTCGGCGGCGCCTTCCACACCCCGTTCATGGCACCGGCCGCCGACCGGCTCCGCGCCGCCTTGGCCGCCGTCGAGTTCGCCGACGCCGAAGTGCCCGTGCTCGCCAACGTCGACGCCCTCCCCCACCAGCACGCCGACCAGTGGGCCGGACTGCTCGACACCCAGCTCACCGCGCCGGTGCGCTGGCGCCAGACCGTCGAGCGCATGGTCGACGACGGCGATCACCACGTTCCTCGAGCTCGGTCCCGGCGCCGTCCTCACGGCCATGGCCAAGCGCTCCGCGCCCGACGCCACCGCCCGATGCCGCCGCCGAACCGGCTGCCCTCGACGCGGTGGTCGAGGCCGCCACGGCCGCCGGCGCCGTCGATCACCACGAGGGCGAGCACCTCTTCGCCTCCGAGCGCCTCGTGGTCAGCCCGGCCGCCGGTGTGTTCACGCCCGCTGGCGATGTGGCCGAGGGCCAGCACATCGAGCGCGGCGAGCTGGTCGGGCACGTCGCCGGCCACGAGGTGCGGTCGCCGTTCCGAGGCACCGTCAAGGGCGTCCTCGCCGTCACCGGCGAGCGCCTCACCCGCAGCCAGCCCGTGGCCTGGCTGCGCACTGCGTGACGGCTCGGTGACATCCTCCGCCGACGGGCCCATCCGGGCGTCGGATCCAGCAAGATGACCGGCGTGCCCCCCTCCAGCGCCCGCATCACCGGCTGGGGCGCCGCTCTGCCCGACAAGGTGGTCACGAACGCCGACCTCGAGGAGAGCCTCGACACCAGCGACGCGTGGATCGTCGAGCGCACCGGCATCCGCGAACGGCGCGTCGGGGGCACCACCGGCGGCCTGGCCATCGAGGCCGGCGAGCGCGCCATGCAGCGCGCGGGCATCGCCGGGGCCGACATCGACCTGGTGCTCCTGTGCACGTCCACGCCGGACGAGACGATGCCGGCCACCGCCAGCGTCGTCCAGCAGGCGCTCGGCCGTGCACGGCGGCGCCGTCGACCTCAACGCCGCGTGCTCCGGCTTCGTCTACGGGCTCGTCGCGGCCGACGGGTTCCTCCGAGCCGGCATGCGTCGGGTGCTGCTCATCGGCTCCGAGACGATGTCGCGCATCATCGACTGGGAGGACCGATCCACCGCCATCCTGTTCGGCGACGGCGCCGGCGCCGTCGTGCTCGAGCGGGGCGACGGGCCCCGGCCGCGTGCTCGGCTGGGACCTCGGCTCCGACGGGTCGCTGCGCCACATCCTGCACGCCGACCTCGGCGGCACGATCGAGATGGACGGCCCCGAGGTGTTCCGCCGGGCGGTGCCGGATCATGGTCGAGTCGGCCGAACGGGCCCTCGCGCAGGCGGGCGTCACCGTCGACCAGCGTCGCGCTGTTCGTCCCCCACCAGGCCAACTCGCGGATCATCACGTCCGCCTGCGCCAAGCTCGGGATCGCCGAGGAGCGCACCGCCGACATCCTGGCGACCACCGGCAACACGTCAGCGGCGTCGATCCCGATGGCGCTCGCCGACGCCGCCGACGCCGGGCGGCTCTCGCCCGGCGACCCCGTGCTGCTCATCGGCTTCGGCGCCGGCATGTCGTGGGCCTCGGCCGTGATCGAATGGGCGACGTGATGGGTGCGACGACACCGCGGACGGTCCTCGTCACCGGGGGCAGCCAGGGCATCGGCCTCGGCTGTGCCCGCGCGTTCGCCGCCGCCGGCCACCGGGTCGCGGTGACGTCGTCGTCCACTCCGGTCGACGAGCCGGCCTGCTCGCGGTGAAGTGCGACGTCACCGACCCCGCGCAGGTGGAGGCGGCCGTCACCCAGGTCGAGGAGCAGCTCGGGCCGGTCGAGGTGCTGGTGGCCAACGCCGGCATCACCCGCGACGGCCTGCTCGTGCGCATGTCCGAGGACGACTTCACCGACGTGATCGACACCAACCTCACCGCCACGTGGCGCCTGGCCAAGCGCGTCGTGCCCGAAGATGATGAAGGCGCGCTGGGGGCGCATCATCGTCGTGTCGTCGGTGGGCGCCTACATCGGCGCTCCCGGCCAGGCGAACTACGCCGCGTCGAAGGCCGGCCTCATCGGCCTGGCCCGCTCCATCGCCCGCGAGTACGGCCCCCGGGGCATCACCGCCAACGTCGTGGCGCCCGGCCCGATCGACACCGACATGCTGGCGAGGCGATGCCCGAGGACAAGCGAGCCCTGCTCGGCGCGCAGGTGCCGGTCGGTCGCATCGGCACCGTCGACGAGGTCGCCGCCGCCGTCACCTTCCTCGCCTCCGAACCCGCCGCCTTCATCACCGGCGCCGTCGTCCCCGTGGACGGCGGCCTCGGGATGGGCTTCTGACCCCCCTCAAGACAGGAGACGAACACCATGAGCGACACCTTCGAGCGGTTCCAGGCCCTGGCCGTGCAGGTGCTGGCCGTCGAGGCCGACAAGGTCACCAAGGAGGCCAGCTTCGCCGACGACCTCGACGCCGACAGCCTCGACCTCGCCGAGCTGGTGATGGCCCTCGAGGACGAGTTCGACATCACCGTCGAGGAGGACGAGCTCGAGGACATCAAGACCGTCGGGCAGGCGTTCGACATGGTCAGCGCCAAGCTCGGCGCGACCGCGTAGCGATGGAGCTGCGCCGGGTCGCCGTCACCGGCGTCGGCGTCCTGTCGTCCTGCGGCACGGGCGTCGACGCGTTCTGGGACGGCCTCAACGCGCGCCCCGCCCGAGGGCGAGCGGCGCGTCGCGACTTCGACCCGGCGTCGGTGTTCGACAACCCGAAGGAGGCGCGGCGCGCCGACCGCGTCACGCAGCTCGCGCTGGCCGCCGCCACCCAGGCGCTCGAGCAGGCCGGCGAGATCCAGGGCGACCCGCTCCGGCGGGGCGTGCTCATCGCCACTGGCATCGGCGGCATCGGCACGCTCGAGGAGCAGATCACCCTGTACGCCGAGAAGGGCGCCGCCGGGTGTCGCCGTTCCTCGTCCCGATGATGATGCCCAACGCCCCGAGCGCCACCGTGTCGATGCGCTGGGGCTGGCAGGGCCCGTGCCAGACGGTGAGCACCGCGTGCGCGGCGGGCACCCACGCGCTCGTCGACGCCGCCATGTGGGTGGCGACCGGCCGGTGCGACGTGGTGGTCGCCGGCGGGAGCGAGGCGGCCATGACACCCGTGAGCCTGGCCGGCTTCACCAACATGACCGCGATGTCATCGCGCGGCGTGTCGGAGCCGTTCGCCGCCACCCGCGACGGCTTCGTGATCGCGGAGGGCGCCGGCGTGCTCATCCTCGAGGCGTGGGACGTCGCCGAGGCTCGCGGCGCCACGATCCTCGCGCGAGGTCCTCGGCGGCGCGTCCACCGCCGACGCCCACCACATCACCGCCCCCGCGCCCGGCGGTCGCGGCGCCGTCGTCGTGCATGGAGATCGCGCTCGCCGTCGGCCGGCCTCGACGCCGGCGACGTCGTCCAGATCAACGCCCACGGCACGTCGACGCCGCTCAACGACGCCGCCGAGGCCGAGGCGATGGCCAAGCTGTTCGGCACCCCGGGCCCGCCCGTCACGTCGATCAAGGGCGTGACCGGGCACGCGCTCGGTGCCGCCGGCGCGATCGAGGCCGTTGCCGTGATCGAGTCGATGCGGCGCAGGCTGATCCCGCCCACCGCCGTCACCACGGAGCATCGACCCCGAGCTGCCGCCGATCGACCTCGTCCTCGGCGAGGCCCGCGCCTGGGAGCCCGGCCCGACGCGTCAGCAACAGCTTCGGCTTCGGCGGCCACAACGGCACCCTGGTCCTGGCCCCGGCGCGGCTGATCCCTCGACAGCCTGTGGTCGTCTCGACCGCATAGCGATCCGATGTCGTGCGACACAGGCTCGGGAGTCAGAACAGGGTCTGGCCGCCGCGACTCGAGCTCGAGGAGCTTGACCTTGACCGGGAGGCCGCCGCCGTAGCCGCCGAGCGTGGCCGCCGGTGCGGAGCACGCGGTGGCACGGGACGACGATCGGGATGGGGTTGGTGGCCATGGCGGTGCCGACGGCGCGGCTGGCCTTCGGGTTGCCCGACCATCGTGGCCAGCTCGAGGTAGCTGACGGTGCGGCCGTAGTCGACGTCCGCGTAGAGGCGCTCGAGCACCGTCTTGCGGAAGCCGGCGCGAGAGCCGCCAGTCGAGCGGGCAGCTCGAAGTGGTCGCGGCTGGCCGTCGAAGTACTCGTCGAGCTCGCGGCGCACCTCGTCGAGCCGGTCCGGGGCCTCCAGGACCCGGGGGCTCACGCGGTGGGCGAGCTGCTCGAGCACCTCGTCCTCGTCCTCTCGCTGGAAGGCGAGGCGGACGAGGCCGGCGGGGGTGGCGGCCACGAGCAGCGGGCCGATGGGGCTGTCGGTCGTGGCGTAGGCGACGTCGACCAGCCCTCCGCCGTCGGCCCGGGCGAGGGCGGCGGCGAGGTCGGCGAGCGGCGTCGGTGGCCGGACCACGCAGCGCTTGCTCGAGGGGTCGGTGGTCATCGGGGGACACCTCCTGGCGGAGCGCGGCGAGGCCGGCCCGCACGTTCTGACGCGCCGCGGCTTCTGAGCAGCCGAGCACGACGCCGATGTCGGCGTAGCGGAAGATCGCCCAGGTAGCGCAGCGCCACGGCGCCACGCTGCTTCTCCGGCAGGTGACCGACCGCGTTCCAGAGGTCGTCGTCGACGGCCGGGGCGGTCGACGACCCCCGAGTCGGGGAGGTCGGGGACCGGCACCGGTCGGCGGCTGGTGGCGCGGTGGTGGTCGATCACCTTGTGGTGGGCGATCGTGAACAGCCAGCCCCGCAGGTTCCGGTCGTCGCGGCAGCGTCGGGTACGCCCGCAGCGCCGAGATCATCGTCTCCTGGAAGCAGTCCGGCCCGTGGTGGGGGCCGGCCTGGCGCGACGCAGAAGCGGTGCAGGTCGGCGCCGTGCGCGTCGAGCAGCTGCTGGAACGGGGGCAGGTTCACTGCGAGGTCAACGCCCGGACCGCGCGCCGCGTGAGATCACGCGTCGACGATGACGAACAGCAGGTCGACCTCGCACGCCGTCTCGCCGCCGACCGACGCGATGCCGTGACCCTTGCCGGCCCGCGGCGGACAGGCGGCCCATCTCGACGCGCAGGTCGAGCGTCTCGCCCGGCTCGACCTGGCGGCGGAACCGCACGCCGTCGATCCCGCCGAACAGCGGCAGCTTGCCGGCGTAGCGCGGCTCGAGCAGCACCGCGACGGCGCCCACCTGCGCCAGCGCCTCGACCATCAGCACCCCGGGGAGCGTCGGGCGGCCGGGGAAGTGCCCGGCGAAGAACGCCTCGTCGCCGGTGAGGTGCCAGCGACCGGCCGCCGACTCCCCCGGCACGACCGCGGTCAGCTCGTCGACGAAGAGGAACGGCGGCCGGTGCGGGAGGACGTCGGCCGGCGCCGGCAGGTCAGCCAAGCGACGGCGAGCAGGTTGGCGGGGGTGTCCTTCGGGCTGACCTTGGGCCAGGCCTCCTGGATCTTGCCCGTCTCGTCGATCAGGAACGCCGAGCGGATGATGCCCATGTACTTCTTGCCGTACATCGACTTCTCGCCCCACGCGCCGTACGCCTCGGCGACGGCGTGGTCCTCGTCGGCGAGCAGCGGGAAGCCGAGGCCGTACTTCTCGTCGAACTTGGCCTGCTTGGCCGGCTTGTCGGGGCTGATGCCGAGCACGGCGGTGTCGCCGATGTCGCCGAGGATGTCGCGCATGCCGCACGCCTGGGTGGTGCAGCCCGGCGTGTCGGCCTTCGGGTAGAAGAAGATGAAGTGACGTACCTTCCGCGCCTTCAGCGACTTCGAGAGCGTGAACGGAGTTGCCCTCCTGGTCGAGGAGGGTGAAGTCGGGGGCCTTGTCACCTGGCTTGAGCGGCATGCGACGAGACTAGGTGGATGGACATCTGCGACGTCGACCGCGACGACCGCGTGACGAGGAACTCATGTGATCTCCGTCACAAATGGGCACGAAACCGGGTCCGGGGGCGTCCAATGGGGCGACATGGACACCTCCGAGCTCGCCGCCATCACCTCCGATCACCGGGTCCACCGCACGTTCGCCTTCGTGGACCTGTGCGGGTTCACCGACTTCGTGGACGAGCGCGGCGATGACGGCGCCGTCGTCGAGCTGCAGATCCTGCGGGCCACCGTGCGCGAGGTCGCTCCCCTCTTCGGCGTCCGGGTCGAGAAGTGGCTCGGCGATGGCCTCATGCTCGTCGGCGTCGACTCCGAGCCCCTCGTGGGCGCCGCCCTCGCCATCGAGCAGCGCCACTCCCGCTTCGGCAGCCTCGAGCTGCGCGGCGGCGTCGCCTCGGGCGACGTGATCCTGCTGGAGGGCGACGACTACGTCGGTCGAGCGGTCAACCTCGCCTCCCGCCTGTGCGACGTCGCGGCACCCGGTCAGATCCTCGCCGCCACCGAGGACCTCGAGCTCCCCGAGTGGGTCGCGGCCGACGAGCACGACCCGGTCACCGTCAAGGGCATGGCCGACGAGGTGGCGGTGGTCGCGCTCAACTCCGATCGCGCCGTCTTGCGCCGGATGTCGCGCTCGCGTTCGGCATCCGCGCTGCTCGCCGTGGTCGACGGGCTGATCCGGCCGATGCGCGGCTGGTCCCAGGCGAGCTGACCCTCACGCCTCCGTCGGGGGCGGGCGGGACGGCGGACCATCGAGCGGCAGGCACTCCGCGCAGAAGTCCTCGCCGAACGGCGTCATCTGGACGCTGCGGTGCACGATCTTCGGCGAGCGCCCCGCCTCCTTCAGCGCCTCCAGGACGTCGGGCTGCACCTCGACCACCTGGTACCGCGTGGGATCGGACACCTGCTCCCGCGAGAACCAGATCAGGCCGAGCCGGAAGAGGTTGTTGAGGGCGGCGTTGGTGCGGTGCATGGCGCGGACGCCGGCCTGAAGGCCGATCATCGACAGCCCAGACGCGACGACCTCGGAGCCGACACCGAGCGGGCGGTTGGTGCGCACGTCGATCGAGGGCTGCGGGCCCTCCATGGCGAGGAACCGCAGGATCCGGGCCTCGTCAGGCGTCAGCTCCTCCAGGATGCGGGCGTAGGCCGGGTGGGTGTCCTCCGCGAACCAGACGTCCGCCGACTGGTACAGCAGCTCCGCCCCGCGCGCCCGCAGCTCCTCGCCGGTGGGGCCCGAACGCCACGCCGGTGCCGACCGCGGCTCGGTCTCGATGCCCAGCACCCCGCGCGCCATCGAGCGCAGCTCACCGACCAGCTCGGCGATGGCCGGCGCGGGTGACCGCCCGGCGGCCATCGCCTTGACGACCTCGGACGTGGCGGTCGTGGTCGTCTCGACCGACCACCGCGCGATCCGCGTCGCGGACGCCACCGCGACGCGCGCCAGCCCAGGCACGGCGCCGAGCAGGCTGGTGTCGACGTCCGGGCGCTCGGGAACGGTCACGTCACACTCCGAAGATCGCCAGGTGGATGAGGCCGGCGCCGAAGCCGAGCACGGCGCCGTGCACGAAGAGCAGCCACTCGTCGGACTTGATGGCCGAGCGCAGCAGCTCGGAGAACTCCTCTGACGACAGCGTCCGCATCTGCCGGGCGACGAAGACCTTGATCTTCTCCGCCTGCTCCTGGTTGAACGACTCGTCGGTGAAGATCGAGGTGAACCCTGTGGCCTCTGTCGCCACGGACGCGCGGATCCGGTCGTACTCCCGGGTGCCGATGGCAACCCGCACCGCGGACTGGGCCGGCCCGAGGGCCTTGTCGACCGCGGGGCGCAGCACCGACTCGAGCATCTGGTGCGTGCGGTCGGACCGCGGGCCGTACAGCAGCTCGTCGCCGACGTTCTCGATGGTGATGACCTTGGTGGCGATCAGCTCGGCGAACACGTCGCTCGCCTCGGGCTGTCGCTTGAGGAAGAGGCCTTGGAACGTGAACGGCCCGATCCGCTTCGGCTCCACCGGTTCGAAGATCATCGTGATGCCGAGGTAGTTGACGATGTAGCCGATCACGACGCCGCCGATCGGGAGCACCCACCAGAACGGGTAGGCGCGCACGATCAACACGAGGATGAAGCCCATCGGGACCCCGAAGTAGAAGCCGAAGTTCTGCATGAACCGCAGCTCCTTGGCCCCGATGTCCTGGAACATCGCGTTCATCATCTCCGGGTGCTCCCGGAAGTACCTGATGATCATGAGCTTGGCGTCGATCAGCTGGTCGACGTGCGCCCCGATCTCGTCGGTCACGGAGTGGACGATGGCGGGCAGCTGCTGCTCCACCCGCGTGAACACCGACTCCTTGAGCGCCGGCGGCAGGTCCTTCCAGAGCTGCGGGTGCTCCTGCTGCATGATCCGCTCGACCACGCCGCGGATCTCCGCCCGCGCGGTGGCCAGCAGCCGGTCGGCGATCTTCTCCGGCTCGAGCTCCCGGTAGAAGTCGCCGATGCTGCCCACCTTGGACAAGGCCTTGTCCGTGGCGATGCTCGCCATCTTGTCGACGCGCGACGGCACGATGCCCTGCCAGCCCAAGCGCCCGTCCTTCGAGAGCACCGGGATCACCTGCACCCGCCGCGGGAGGAACGGGAACAGCACCTTGAGCCCGGGCACCCGGAAGCCGTAGTAGCGCACCGGCTTGAACAGCATCAGCACACCGGACCAGTTCGTGATGTAGCCGATGACGCCCGTGAACAGCGGGATCGAGATCAGCTCGAACAGGAGCTTGTTCGACTCGTCGACGTGCACGATCTGCGCGAACACGCATCCCCCCGCTGGTCCCCAGACGGGATCACCCTCGCACAGAAGACCTCAGCCGCGCAGCGCTCGGCCCACGCCGGGGATCGACCCGACTGCGTCGCGGAAGCGCCCGAGGTCGGTCGCCACGCCCGCCAGCCGGTCGTCGAGCTCCGGGAGCATCTGGTGGAGCACCGCGGTGGTCTCCGCGAGCGACTCGTTGAGGGCGTCGATCCGCCCCGGCAGGTCGGTGAGCGAGCGCCGCACCCGAGCGAGCGTCCACGGCACCAGCAGCGCCTCCTCGAGGAGCTTGCCGGGGAACCGCACCAGCAAGGAGAGGAGCGACGGGTCAGGTCGATCCGGGTCGACGGCGACGGTGTCTGTGGGCACTCGCAGACCGTACCGGGCGGGCGGTGCATCAGGCGGAGGACTCGTCGAGCCCGAGGGACCCGGCGAGGTCGTGGCGTGCGCTAGCGAGCGTTGACGAGGAAGTCCGCGGTGCTGACGAAGTACTCGAGCATCCCGGCCCCGATGGAGGGCTCGATCCCCCGCTCGAGGATGACCGCCTCGAGCGCCGCGGTCATGTGCACGAGCCAGGCGTCCCGCTCCGCCTCGCTGATCACGAACGGGGCATGGCGCTGTCGGAGCCGCGGGTGGCCGCGCTCCTCGCTGTAGGTGCCGTGACCACCCCAGTACTGCGTGAGGAACAACGCGAGGTGTCGAGCCGGGTCGGTGAGGTCGTCCGGGTAGAGCGGCCGCAGCAGCAGATCGGTGGCCACCCCCCGGTAGAAGCGGTCGACCACGTCGACGAAGAACGCCTCGCCCCCGACCGCGTCGTGCACGTTCACCTCGTCACCCCCCATCGAGGACGCTAGCGCTGCTTGTCCTTGCGCCGGCCGTGCCCGAAGAAGCCGCCTTCCGGACGGGCGTGGGCGTGGTAGTGGTCTGGGATGTTGCGCATGTTGTCGTCGACGTAGTGGCCGTCGAAGACCGCAGAGGTCACCCGGGCCAGCTCGCCGTGCATGTGGGCGAGGTCCTCCGGCGAGGGATCGATGCCGTGCCAGCGCCACACGACCATGGGCGTGTCGCAGATCTCACACTCCGCGATCCAGCAGACGTCGTCCTCGTGGAACCAATGGGTGATCTTGGCCGCTTCGCAGAGGTCGCAGCGGTCGGACTTCTCGCCGTGGGGCATCAGCGCATCATCGCACCGCTACCTTCGACCCGATGGATGCGCAGCACGCCGGCACGGGCTACCTCGCCCTCCCGGAGGCCCCGAGCGGACGCGGGATCCTCGTGCTCCATGCGTGGTGGGGCCTCACCGATCACGTGCGAGGCGTGTGCGACCTCCTGGCCGCGGAGGGGTACGTGGCGCTGGCGCCCGACCTGTTCGACGGGCAGGTGGCCACGGAGGTGGCCGACGCCGAACGACAGCTGCACGCCGCCGACGCCGACGCGCTCGCCCACCTGACCCGCTCCAGCCTGCAGACCCTCCAGGACCTGCCGGTCACCGACGGCGCCCAGGTGGGCCTGCTGGGCTACTCGATGGGCGCGTCGATGGCGCTCTGGTTGGCGGCGCGGGTCCCCGAGGCGGTGGCGGCCACGGTGGTCTTCTACGGCGGCCAGGACATCGACATGGTGGACGCCCGCTCCGCGTTCCTCGGGCACTACGCCGAGGAGGACCCGTACGTCGACGACGACGAGCTCGTGCTGCTGGAGTCCGAGCTCCACCTCGACGGCCTCGACGTCGAGTTCCACCGGTACCCCGGCACCCACCACTGGTTCGCGGAGGACGACCGACCCGAGCACGACCGAGACGCGGCCGCGCTGGCGTGGGACCGGACGCTCGCGTTCTTCCGGACCTACCTCGACTAGCCCTCGTCGAGGGCGGCGCGGAAGTCGGCCACGACGGCCCCGAGGTCTTCGGGTGTCCCGCCGTCGAGGCGCAAGCGCATCAGCGCGGAGGCCACCACCACCCCGTCGGCGTGCGACGACGCGGTGCGCGGCGTGGTCCGGGGTGGCGATGCCGAACCCCATGATCACCGGCAGGTCGGTCGTGGCCTTGAGGCGCTTGGCCAGCACCGTGGACGAGTCGGCCACCTCCGTCCGCTCCCCGGTGACGCCGAGCAGGTTGACGCCGTAGACGAACCCCTGCGACCGCTGGCACAGCTTGGCCAGTCGATCGTCGGGCGTGAGCGGCGAGGCCAGCTGCACGGTGGCGAGGCCGGCGTCTCGTCCGTGGGGCTCCCACTCCCCCAGCTCCTCCATCGGCAGGTCCGGGAGGATGATCCCCGAAACCCCCGCGGCCACCGCCTCGGCGGCGAACCGCTCGTACCCGGAGTGGAACACGAGGTTCACGTAGGTCATCACCACCAGCGGGACACCGGCGTCGACCTCACGGAGCGCGGTGAGGATGGCGCCGAGGTTCGCACCCTGCTCGAGGGCGACCTCGGACGCCTCCTGGATGGTGGGGCCGTCCATGACCGGGTCGGAGAACGGGATGCCGACCTCGATGGCGTCGGCGCCGGCGGCCGCGAACGCGCTGACGACCTCCGTCCAGTCGTCACCGAGCCCGCCGGTGACGTAGGGGACCAACAGCTTGCGGCCGGCGTCACGACGCTCCCGGAGGTGCGCCTCGAGCGTCGTCGGCTCAGGCACCGGAGCCCCGCCCGAGGATGTCGGCCACCTGGGCCACGTCCTTGTCCCCCCGGCCGGACAGGTTGAGGATCACCGTCTTGCCCGCCAGCTCCTCCTTGGCGCGGAGGACCCAGGCGAGGGCATGGGCGGACTCCAGCGCCGGGATGATGCCCTCGGTGCGGGCCAGCACCTGGAAGGCGTCGAGCACCTCGGCGTCGGTGACCTTCTCGTAGCGGGCCCGGCCCGTCTCGGCGAGGTGCGCGTGCTCCGGGCCGATGCCCGGGTAGTCGAGGCCCGCGGAGATCGACTCTGCCTCCACCACCTGCCCGTGCTCGTCCTGGAGCAGGTACGACTTCGAGCCGTGGACGATGCCCGGCACGCCGTGGGCGACCGCCGCCCCGCCCGCGGGCTCCACCCCGACGAGGTCGACGTCGGGCAGCTCGGCGAACCCGGAGAAGAGGCCGATGGCGTTGGACCCGCCACCCACGCAGGCGGTGACGACGTCGGGGTCGCGCCCGAGGAGCGTTCGGCACTGCTCCCGCGCCTCGTCACCGATGACGCGGTGCAGCTCGCGCACCATCCACGGGTACGGGTGCGGACCCATCACCGAGCCGAGCAGGTAGTGGCTCGACTCCACGGAGGCGACCCAGTCGCGCATGGCCTCGTTGATGGCGTCCTTGAGGGTGCGGCTCCCGGACGACGCCGGCCGCACCTCGGCCCCGAGCAGACGCATCCGGAAGACGTTGAGCGCCTGCCGGTCCATGTCGACCTCGCCCATGTAGACGACGCAGTCGAGGCCCAGCAGCGCGGCAGCGGTGGCGGCGGCCACGCCGTGCTGACCGGCGCCGGTCTCGGCCACCACCCGCGGCTTGCCCATCCGCTGCGCGAGCAGCGCCTGACCGAGCACGTTGTTGATCTTGTGCGAGCCGGTGTGGTTCAGGTCCTCCCGCTTCAACAGGAGCGTGCACCCGAGCTCGGCCGACAGCCGGCGCGCCTCGTAGAGCAGCGAGGGTCGCCCGGCGTAGTCGCGCAGGAGGCGATCCAGCTCGGCGCGGAAGCCAGGGTCCGCCCACGCCTCCCGGAAGGCCCGGTCGAGCTCGGCGCACGCCATCACGAGCGTCTCCGGGATGTACCGGCCCCCGAACTCGCCGAACCGCCCCGTGGACCCGGGGTCACCCATCACGAGGTCGGCGGACATCCGTAGAGCGTGAACCGTGGAGCCGGGCGAGCGCCAGTCGGTTGCGCGGCGCCTACGCTGCTGCACCAGGGGTGACCGGTGACGGGCACAGCACATCGCTCGAGGCGAGGTTGGCACCTCGTGATCTGGTGCGTGGCGCTGCTCGCAACCTCGGGCTGCGACGCAGGGCCCCCAGCCGGCTCGGACGATGGGGCGAGCGCGGCGGCCCCGTTCACAGTCGATCTCGAGGTGGCTGGCTATCGAGCGGTGTCGGCAGGGGTGGGCACCGCAGAGCAGATCTGGGGATCCGACGGCGATCTGACGGACGAGCCGTTCACCGCGCTGGAGGAGGACTCAACCAGCGGTGACGCGAGCGTGGTGCTGATCTCCGTGACGGGGTTCGAGGGACAGGAGGGCGGCCTCAGCCAATCGGCGTTCGGCAGATCGGATGAGCAGGCTTTCTCACTCGACAGACACGACGCCATCTACAGCCCTCCCGGGGACAGCAGCCGAAGCCGCACTTGGTCCGACCTCGTGGTCGCGATCGCCGACGACTTCGCCGTTCGGGTCACCACACCGCAGGCGACCCGCGGTGAGCTGGTCGAGCTGTTCAAGCGGGTTGAGACGCACGGGCGGCTGGAACCACCGTCCATCGAACCACCCGAGGGCATGCACATCGTCGGCTCGATGGATGCGCACGCGGCGGTCGCGTCGCGCGCCAGCGTGGTCGCGAGCTCCGACTACGTCCCCGGGACCTCCGCAGCTCGGAGCGTCGGGTGGGTAGGTGAGGACGACGGAAGCGGCACCCTCGGGCTGGTCGCCCTGCCCGGCAGCGCGGCGGACCTCGACGCGATCGCGGTCGGTCAGGTGGTCTTGGGGTGGGTCGACCCGACCGTCACCGCCGGAGTGGTCGACGACCGCCACTACATCGTGGTCGACGAGGACCGCCCGCCCGACTACTCGGACCGGCGAGCGATCTGGATGGAGGCTCCCTGGGGCGAGCTGCTGACGGTGAGGGCAGTCGGAGATGAGCTGCCGTCGCGGGACCGTCTCCTGGAACTCCTGTTGTCTGTGGCGCCAGCGGACGATGCCGCGTGGGAGGAGCTGGTCATCGAGGCAACCGGGGGACCTGGGCTGCACGCCGACGCGGACCGCACGGAGTTGGCGCGGGGAGAGGTCGGCGCCCTTGGTTGGCTGCTCCAGACGGCGCCGTACTCCGACACCGAGTTCCTCGAGAACGAAGAACCCGACCCACCCACCATCGGTGTCGACGAGTGCCTCAAGCTGTCGGACCGAACGCGGGCGTGTGGGCAGGGAATGAGCAGTGCAGGACACGACTGGGTGGCCTACTCGATCGAGGAGGAGCACGGCCTTGAGTTCGTGATCCTCAGCACGACGCTGCCGGCGGCCTCCGTGCGGGTCACCACCCGGTCCGACCAAGCCACCGCACCGCTGCATCGCGTGCCCGGGACCGACGTGTGGGGCGCGGTCGTGTTCGTCGACGATCCTGGCGCCGCCGATGGCGTCTGTGATGACGGGCCCCCTGGTGTCGCGCCACCACAAGATGCGCCCTTCCCATTGGCGAGGATCGACGCCTTAGATGCTGACGGCAACGTGGTCGGGTGTCTGGGGCTCGGACCCGGCTCGCACGTCGGCGGCATCTGACCCCGCTCGGTCAGTCGTCCAGCATCCAGTCGAAGGGGCGGTCGTCCTCGCTGCCGTGGTAGTCGGCGGGGGCGGCCTCCTTGGCGGCGCTCACGAAGCGCCGCACCAGGGTGGGGTCCTTGATGCCCGGCTCCGACTCCACACCGGTCGCCACGTCGACGCCCCACGGGCGCACCCGCTCGATCGCCTCGCCCACGTTCTCCGGCGTGAGGCCGCCCGCCAGCAGCAGTCGCAACCCAGACGGCGCGCCTTCCGCGAGGGACCAGTCGAACACCTCGCCCGATCCTGGGCTGGCCGAGTCGACCATCACGATGTCCGCGCCGTAGCCGGCCGCCTTGGCCAGCTCGGGGTCGCCACCCGGGAACGCCTTGATCAGGAGCGAGACCCTCGACCGGACCCAGTGGCTCGCCTCAGCCGACTCGTGGCCATGCAGCTGCGCGGCTCGGACGCCCGCTTGGTTCACGAGGTCGACGACCCGCTCCTTCGCCTCATCGCGGAAGATGCCGACGGTGAGGATCTCCGGCGGTAGGCGCTTCACGATGTCGGCCGCCCGGGACACGGCGAGGAACCGGGGCGAGGACGGCACGAAGTTGAAGCCCACCGCGTCGGCCCCCATGGCCACCGCGAGGAGGGCGTCCTCCTCCGACGTGATCCCGCAGATCTTGACGAACACGCGTTGAGGCTACCGACGCGCTGCCCGGAGAGCGGTGACCGCCCCGGCCGGATCGGCGGCGGTGACGGTCGACTCCCCCACCAGCACCGCGTGGAACCCGGCGTCGGCCAACCGGGCGGCGTCTTCGGGCCCACGGATGCCCGACTCCGCCACCCGCAGCACGTGATCGGGCATGGCCGCCCCCACCCGCACCGCACGCTCGGTGTCGACGTCGAACGTGACGAGGTCGCGCTGGTTGACCCCGATGAGCGACGCGCCCGCCGCGACCGCACGGGCGAGCTCGGCCTCGTCGTGCACCTCGACCAGCACGTCGAGCGAAAGATCGACGGCGAGGGCATGCAGCTCCGCCAGCTCGTCGTCGGTCAGAGCCGCCACGATCAGCAGCACCGCATCGGCACCCATGAGGCGCGCGTCGCACACGTCGCGGGGTTCGACGGTGAAGTCCTTCCGCAGGACGGGTACGGCCACCGCCGCGCGCGCCGCCTGCAGGTCCGCCGCCGAGCCCCCGAACCACTCCTGGTCCGTCAGGACCGACAGGCAGGCGGCGCCGCCCGCCGCGTAGGCCTGGGCCATCTCCGTGGGGTCGAGGTCGGGGGCCAGCTCACCCTTGGAGGGCGACCGGCGCTTCACCTCGGCGATGACGGCCAGCTCCCTGGCGGACGCGGCGCGCAGCGCGGCCGCGAAGCCCCGAGGCGGAGCCACCCCGCGCGCCTCGTCGACGAGATCCTCGAGCGACCGCGCGTCGGCCGCCGCCGCGGCGCGGTGCGCCGTCAGGATGCGGTCGAGGTACGTCGCCACGGGGCGGGGACCCTACCGCCTGGACTCCGGCCGGCGATCACGGGTTCGGCCGCCGTGAGCTGAGCAGCGCGACGAACGGTGCGGCGAGGAACATCCCGCACGACAGCACGAACAGAGCCATCGCCACGACGATGGCGGACGCCGAGCCGAACATCATCCCGATGCACCCGAGCGCCACCGACGCCGCGAACACCGCCACCGGGAGCAGGGACAGCCAACGCGGCAGCACCACGCGACCACCGAGGGGGGTGTCGTCCTCCAGATCGGCGCGGAAGTCGTCCTCGTCGCTGCGCACCACCCGCGGCTCCTCGGCCACCGACGTAGTCCCGCCTCGCAGGGTCAGGTCGTACAGCGCCCGGCGACCGGGGTCGCTCAGCGTGGCCCACGCCGCGTTGACGGCCCGCATCGTGCCGGCGTCGCCACCTGATCGATCCGGGTGGTGCTGGCGCGCCATCGCCACGTAGGCGGCTCGGACCTCGGCGGTCGACGCCGAGGGCAGGACCCCGAGCACGTCGTAGTGCGTCATGGGGCCGTCGTGGTGGTGGTGGTCGTCGCCGCGCTCGGGGTCGATGCACGGTGGCAGCTCGAGCGCCACCGACTGGATCGTCACCGCCGGCTCCGTCGTGGTGGTGGGCGAGGCCGGTGGCGGCGCGCCGGGCGCGGGCCGGACGACGATCGGCACGCGCAGCGTCAGCCCGGACGCGCCCGTGCGCACGCAGAGCAGCTCGAACCGAGCTCGACCTCCGCTGGAGAGCGCCACCGACGGGCTCGGCGGTTCCACGAACGTGGTGCTGCTGGTGGACGAGCTGCCGTCATCGGTGAACCCGTCGTCTGTGGAGCCACCGTCGCTGGAGTCGTCGCGCAGGATCCACCGGCCGAGACCGCTGAGCTCGACGACCGCTCCCGACACCGGCGTCGAGCGCACCACCCCGTCGGCGGCCACCGTCCGCTGCACGACGTACACCACCAGGTTCACCGCCGCATCCAAGGTGGGTTGGTCGGGAGCCACGTCCGCCCGCACCAGCACCCCACGCTGGTCGTCCACCACGAGGTCGAACGAGTGCTCCTCCCCGTCGGCGAGGAAGCGCGCCTCGGCGGCGGTCTGCGCGAACGCCGGTGCGAGGAACGCCCGCACGCGGTAGCGGCCTCCCGGTACCCCCCGCAGCTCCCAACGGCCGTCGGCGGCGGTGAGCACGTCGTGGCGGACCTCGTGGCCGGCCACGAGGCGGTCGATCCGCACGGTGGCCCCTGCGAGCGGTCCCGTGGGCCCACGGACCGTGCCGACGAGGGCGGCCGTCCCCTTGTCATCGATGGTCGTGGTCGTCTCGCCTCCCACGCCGGGGAGCACCACGCCGCTCCGGTCGACGACCGTGGTCGACGTCGTGGCGCGGGTGGTCGGAGGCGGCCCGGCGTCGTCATCGGTGCACCCCACGACCAGCAGCGCCAGGGGGACGAGCAGCGCGCGAGCGGTCACCGCAACGGCAATGCCGCGGTGGTCGCGGTGGCGGTCGTGCCGTCGGGCTCCCTGAGCTCCACGGCGGTGCCGGGGGCCACCGACCGAGCGATCGGCGCCAGGGCGATCGCCCCCAGGGCCGCGGACCGGCCGGACGACGTCACGGTGCCGACCTCCGCACCGTCCACGACGACGGTGGTGCCCACGGGCACGGGCTCGCCGTCGACCAGCAACCCGCGCACCGGTCGGGGCACGTTGCCGCCCCGGCTGTCGATGCGCGCCACCAGCTCCTGCCCCGTGTAGCAGCCCTTGGTGAAGCTCACCGACGAGTCGATGAGCCACTGGCCGCCTTCGGCCGGGATCGTGGTCTCGATGAGCTCGGCGCCCATGGCGGGCACACCTGCCTCGATGCGGAGCGCGTCGAGCGAGCTGGCATCGACGAGCGGCACGCCCGATGGCGCTCGGCCGTCGAGCACGTCGAAGCCCTCGACGCCAGGCCACCCGGCCGGAGCGGCGCCCGGAGGAGCCAACGCATCGGACCCGGGGCCGCGCACCGCGTGGCCTGCCTGCGTCAGGAGCTCGAGCTCGACCTTGGTGCGGAGCTTGAAGCGCGCCAGCCGCGCCCGGACGGCTTCGCCGTAGCCGGTGTCGACGTCGAGGCGGACGTCATCGTCGGCCAGCCGCGTGGCGCGGAGCCAGGCGTCGACCTTGCCGGTGGGCTGCAGGAGCAGCGACCAGGCGGACTCGCCCACGGCCAGCCCCTCGATGTCCTGGCTGAGCTGGCCCTGCAGGAACCCGATCGCTTCGGGTCCGTGCACCCGTACGACGTCCCGGACCATGGGCACCGCGCCCACCGTGGTTCGCAGGTCGACGTCCCCCATGGGCCCGACGCTACCCAGCGGATGACGGGGAGCCGCCCGCATGGGCCCGACGGCGAGCCGTCATGCGGCGAGCGGCGGGGATGGCCGCCAGCAGAGCGCGCGCCTTGTTGTGGCACTCGAGGTCTTCCTGCTCGGGGATGCTGTCCACGACGATGCCCGCGCCCGCCTGCACCGAGGCTCGCCCGTCATCGCCGACGATGAGCGTGCGGATGGCGATCGCCGTATCGATGTTGCCCGCGAAGTCGAGGTACCCGACGACCCCTGCATACGGTCCGCGCTTGGTGGGCTCGAGAGCGTCGATGATCTCCATGGCCCGCACCTTCGGTGCCCCGGACACGGTGCCCGCCGGCAGGGTGGCGCGCAGCACGTCGATGGCGTTCTTGCCTTCCCGGAGCCGGCCGGACACCTGGGACGTCATGTGCATCACGTGGCTGTAGCGCTCGAGCGTCATCATCTCGTCGACGCTGACCGAGCCGAACTCGACCACCCGACCCACGTCGTTGCGCGCGAGGTCGACCAGCATGATGTGCTCCGCGATCTCCTTTGGATGCTCGACGAGCTCAGCGGCCATGCGCCGGTCCTCCTCGTCGGTCCGCCCGCGTCGACGGGTGCCGGCGATGGGCCGTGAGATCACCGTGCCGTCGAGCAGCTTGACCAGCGGCTCGGGCGACGAGCCCACCAGCGTCACGCCCGGCTGGCGCACGAAGTACATGTACGGGCTCGGGTTGATCTGTCGGAGCACCCGGTACACGTCGAACGGGTGGGCGTCGAGGTCGAGATCGAACCGCTGCGCGACGATCACCTCGAAGATGTCGCCGGCGAGGATGTGCTCCTTGGCGACCTCCACCGCTTGGCAGTAGCTCTCCGCTCCCATCACCGACCGCACATCGGGCAACGGGTCCTCGGGATCAGGCGGCTCCACGAGCGGCTCGTCGAGGGGACCAGCGCCGTCGGCACCGAGCTCGTCGATGCGCGCGACGGCCGCGTCGTACCGAGCGTCGAGCTCCGCCTCGGTCAGGCCGGGCTCGACGAGCACGTTGTCGATCAGGTGCACGCGCTGGCGCCAGTGGTCGTAGGCGGCCAGCTGCCCGATCACGGCCACCATCGCATCGGGGTGGCCCTGGTCGTCGGGCGGCACGTCGGGGAGGTGCTCGACCTCTCGCACGACGTCGTAGCCGAGGTAGCCCATGATCCCGCCGTGCAGCGGCGGGAGGTCGTCGAGGGTGGGCGCCTTCCACACCTCGAGCAGGTGCTCGATGGCGGCGAGGATGCCCTGGTCCACCGGGATGCCTTCGGGCAGCTGGCCGGACCTCTCCACCGTGCGGCCGCGCGCGGTGAGGGTGGCCAGCGGATTGCGACCGATGAACGACCAGCGTCCCCACCGGTCACCATGGTCCACGGACTCGAGCAGGAACCCCGGTTCGTCGCCGACCACGCGCAAAAAGGCCGAGACAGGGGTGCTGAGGTCGGCCAGCACCTCGCGCCAGACCGGGATGACCGTGTGCTCGCGGGCGAGGGAGCGGAACTCCTCGCGGCTGGGGCGGAGCGTCACCCGAAGGCCCGGAAGAAGCAGGAGCGCGCGCCGGTGTGGCAGGCGCCCTTGCCCTCCTGCTCCACGACGAAGAGCAAGGTGTCGCCGTCGCAGTCGTAGAAGGCCTGGCGTACGAACTGGCGGTCGCCGCTCGTGTCGCCCTTCCGCCACACCTCCTGCCGGCTGCGCGACCAGAACACGGTGCGTCCCTGCTCGAGGGTCATGCGCAGCGTCTCGGCGTTCATCCACCCGACCATCAGCACCGTGCCGGTGCCCTCCTCCTGCACGACCGCCGTCACGAGGCCGGCGTCGTCGTACTTCACGAGGCCCAGCTGGTCGTCCGTGGCAGCGATGGGGGTGGCGACGGGCATGGCGAGCATCGTACGAGGGCTCGTCAGGAGGGCCCCAACCGGTTGCGCCGGCTCACTCCGTCCGTAGGACGGGCCCGACGCGCAGCGACGCGGCGCGGTGCGACGGCCAGGCCGCCAGGACGGCGGCGGCGAGCAGCGCGATCGGCGCGATGAGGGCCAGCGCCCACACCGCGAACGGGGGCACGTACTCGATCGGCGTGGTGTCGGCGACCGATCGCCACAGGGTGCGACCGAGTGCGAACCCGAGCGGGACGCCCACGGTCAACCCGACCAGGGCCAGGAGGGTCGCCTGGGTCAGCACCGCGGCCACGCTCTGCCACCGCGTGACGCCGAGCGCTCGCAGGACGGCGAGGTCGTGGCGTCGGCGTCGAACGGCAGTGGCGAGGGCGTGCCCGACCGCCGCCACGGCGAGCAGGGCCAGGAACGCCGCCAGGAACAACGGGAGGCGCTGCAGCTCCTCCAGCTCGGCCAACCGGGGCGGGGATCCGATCGGCGCGATCACCGAGGCCACCTCCTCCGGGGCGACCTCAAACGCCTCGGCGAGGGACGCGACGAGGCGCTCCAGGACCACCTCTGGATCGGCCCCGTCGCGGAGCACGATGTCGATGTTGTGGAACTTGAAGCCCGTGATGAGCTCGTCGTAGGTGTCCGGGCGCATCCACGCCCCGGTGTCGTAGGAGTTGTGCGAGCCCTCTGGGACGAAGGCGATCCCGGTCACCGTGTACGAACCGGTCGAGCGCGATCCCACCATCTCGATGGTGTCGCCCACCTCGGTCCCGGTGTCCTCCGCGGACCTCGGCGCGAGCGTGACCTCGTCAGCCGCCTCGGGGAGCCGACCCTCGGTGAGGACGACCGGCATGTCACCGGCCGCGTCGAGCACGAAGGCGGGGACCGGCACCGGCCCCGACTCGACCACTCCCTGCCGCGTGTTGTTGACGGCGAGCACGTCAGCGTCCTCGGCGACCACTCGCACCAGGTCCTCGGCGGGGACGAAGTCCTGCCCGTTGAACCCAGCGAAGGTCTGGAGCTGCGCAACCTGACCGAAGCGCTCTGGGTGATCGGCCGCGTCCCCCACTCCCGCCGCGAAGGTCAGCGCCGCCACCACACCGAGCACCCCCACGACCGACCCGATGAGCGCGGGGTACACGGGCACCGACTGGGGGCCGCGACCGCGGTCGAGCGCGAAGCTGGCGCCCACCGTGAGCGGGACGGGGGCACCGGTCCGCGCCGCGAGGTTGGCGACGAGCGATCGCCGTCCAACGCCGTCGGCCACCAGCGAGCGCGACGCTCGCCGGGACGCCAGCACCGCTCCCATGGCAACGAGCAGCGGGACCAGCACGGCGCCGGCCGCCAGCACCGCCAGGTTGGCGTGCCGACCTGGTGACGGCTCGAAGGGCTTCGCCGTCCCGATCGGGAACCGTGACGAGCCCGCTACGGCGATGCCAACACCGATGACCGCGCCGATGACCGCCGCCACCGTCGGGGTGAACGCGGCGGCTCCGCGCACGTGCCGCGGCGACATGCCCATGGAGAGGAGCACCTGGAGGTCGCGCGTGCTGCCGGCCACGAAGCGCGCCACGGACTGCCCCACGAGGAACAGGGCGGCGATGAAGGCCGACAGCGCGAAGACCATGAGGGCGTCGGCCTCGAAGCCGGCCACGTCCGCCGTGTGCTGTCCCTCGGCCGCCAGGTAGAAGAAGTCGATGTCCCGACGGCCGCTGACCTCTGCCAGCTGCTCGCGGAAGCGGGGGACTCCTGCGGCTCCCTGGTCCAGTCGGACCAGCGCGTTGATGTGGACGGCGTCCTGCGTCCCGAGGAAGTTCTCCTCGTGCAGGTGGAACAGGCCCGGCGACGGGGTGAGCGCACCGTCGGCGATGGCGCCAGAGTCGCTGAACCAGGGCGCCCGCACGATCCCGACGATCGTGGCCTCGATCACCGGTCCGGCAGGGGGCCCATCCGCTTCCCCCTCGACGCTGTAGTGGTTGTCGACCTGCTCCGATGTGTTGAGCGTGACGGTGACCGTGTCACCGACGCCCTTGCCGTAGGTCTCCTCGAAGCGGGCCGTGATCACCGCTTCGTCATCCCGCGTGGTGTCCGCCAGCCGGCCCTCCAGCACGACCGGCCGCTCGATGTCGTGCATGATCTCGTCGTCGAGCCAGACGAAGGCCGCGCCGTCACTGTCTTCGGGCACGCCCTCGACGGTGTACGTCACCAGCGGGAAGCGGGCGACCGCCGCGACGCCGGGGAGGGCGCGCACCTCGTCCCAGTCGAACCCAGCCTCGTTCGGGAGGACCGCGACGGTGGCCGGTAACGTGCGGTCGAGGAGGCGGTCGACGGTGGTGCCGCCCCGCCGCGACCCGGCCACCGCCGTGAGCACGACACCGGTGGTCAGCGCCACGAGCACGGACAACAGGAGGAGCGACCGGGCTCGGGTGCGGACGTCGTGGCGGATCCACGCCCAGACCGCGCTCAACGATGCCTGCCCATGCTCTGACCGTAGGCGTCCCGGCGGCGTCGTAGAAGGGCGCTGACCCCCAGTACCGAGGGGAGGGTGCCACCCCTGCGGCCATAGCCTCCCGAGGTGACCGAGCCGTGGGTGCGCTACGAGGACGACCACCTGCTGGCCGTGGCCAAGCCCGCCGGGGTGAACACCCATCGGGCCGACGAGCACGCCCAGGACGGCATGCACGAGTGGGTGCAGCGCCAGCGGCCGACCCACCGCCTGTCGGTGCTCCACCGGCTCGACAAGGCGACCTCCGGCATCCTCCTCTTCGGAAAGACCCCCCAAGCCAACCGGACGCTCACGGCGCAGTTCGAGGCCCGACGGACGGCGAAGCGCTACGAGCTGCTGGTGGTGCGGGACGACCAGCGTCCCAGCTCGCTCGCCGGCCGCGCTCCCATCGACGGCGCCGACGCCACCACCGACTTCGACCGCCAGGCGACGGGGGTCGACGTCGAGCGTTGGGACGCTCGCCCGCAGACAGGCCGCACCCACCAGATCCGCGTGCACGCGACCCACGTCGGCATCCCGATCCTCGGTGATGCTGAGCACAACGGGGCGCCCGCGCCGCGGCTCTTCCTGCATGCCGCCTCCCTCGCGGTGGAGCATCCGGACGGAGACCAGAGAACGCTGTCCGTCGAGCGGCCGGCGAGCTTCGACGAGATGCTCGCCGGCGCTGATCCCGGCGACCCGATCGTCGCCGCCACGGTCGCCCACGAGGCGCGAGCCCTCTTGTTCGACCCCGCTGACACCAACGCCTACGTCTCGATCGACCGCCACCACGACGGCTTTCCCGAGGTACGGGTCGAGCGGCTCGGTGACGTCGCCCTCGTCCACCGCTACGACGACGCGCCCCTCCCGACCACTTGGCTCGACGCCATCGAGACGACGCTGGCGCCCTCCGCCGTCTACGAGCACCACCACCCGAAGGGCGGCGGGGGCGCCCCGGCGCAGCGCGTGGCCGGGGCGGGCGACCCTCGGTTCGAGGTCGCCGAGCTGGGGGTGCGCTACCGGATCGACCTCGACGCCAGCGCGACGTCGAGCGGCCTGTTCCTCGACCAGCGCGAGACGCGGCGGGAGCTCCTGACGCGCGACCTCAGGGGCAGGACCGTGCTGAACACGTTCGCCCACACTGGATCGCTGTCGGTCGCGGCCGCCCTCGCCGGCGCGGAGACGCTCACGCTCGACCTCAGCCCGAACTACCTCGACTGGGCTCGGGACAACCTGCGTGCCAACGCCCTCGACCCCGAGGACCACGACTTCGTGTTCGGCGACGCCCTCGAGTGGCTCGAGCGGTTCGCCAAGAGGGGTCGCACGTTCGACGTCGTCCTGGTCGACCCACCGAGCAGCAGCACCCCCCGCAAACGCGGGCGCGGCCGCTGGGTGGCCGAGCGCGACCTGCACCTGCTCGTCGAGCGCGCCGCCCGCGTCGTCGCTCCCGGCGGGTCGTTGTTCGTGTCGACCAACCTGCGTCGGATGACCTGGCCCGCCTTCGTCGACCACCTCCATCGGGGTCTCGACGCCACCGGCCGCGCCGGGGACGTCGACACCCGGACCCTGCCGCTCGATCACCGCAGCGGCCCCGGCGACCCGCCCTACCTGAAGGCTGCTTGGATCGCGCTCACGTCCTGAACCGCGGCGGCTAGAGGTAGAGACCGGTGCTGGCGTCCTCGAGCCGCTTGGCGGCCACCGCGTGGATGTCGCGCTCCCGCAGGATGATGTAGTCGTCGCCGCGGACCTCGACCTCGTAGCGGTCCTCAGGGCTGAACAGCACGTGATCGCCCTGCTCCATGGTGCGGACGTTGGGACCAGACGCCACCACCTCGGCCCACACGAGCCGCTTCTTCATCTCCGCGGTGGCCGGGATGAGGATCCCGCCGGAGCTCTTGCGCTCACCCTCCGCGGTCAGCTTCACCAAGATGCGGTCGTTCAGCATCTTGATCGGGAGCTTCTCGCTCTCCTCGGAAGCCGTCATCGCGCCCACGATAGGTTCCCCGCCCGTGAGCGACGACTCAGGCCGGGACCTGCACCTCCCTGCCAGCGGCGCGCCGACGGCGGCGGCGGTCGTCCTGCACCCCCATCCGAGCATGGGCGGCGACCGCCACCACCCGCTCGTGGTCACGGTCGCCGAGGGGCTGGCCGCCGCGGGCATCGCCGCACTGCGGGTCGATCCTACCGATCCCGACGTGGAGCGGTCGGCCGCCCGGCTGGAGCCGGTCGCCGCCGAGCTGCTGGCGGAGGTCGGGGTCGAGCGGATCTTGCTCGTCGGCTACTCGTGGGGCTCGATGGTGGCCGCGACCGCCTCGCCGGCCGGGTTGGCGGCGCGAGTGCTGGTGGCCCCGCCGGTGTCGATGGCTGACGTACCCGCGCCAGCTGACGACACGCCGTCGCTCGTGCTGGTCCCGCCCACGACCAGTACGGCGGGCCTGACGCGGTCCGGGCCGCGAGGAGCGGATGGCCGCACACGGCCATCGAGGACGTCGACGGCTGCGACCACTTCCTCGCCGGCGCCATCACCGCATCGCCGCCCGAGACGGTGGCTGGCTCACGTGGTCAGGGCTGGGCGGCGTCCCGACAAGCTGAGCACGATCGTCCGAACGACGGCGGTCGACACCACGCGGGACATCATCGACCGCGGGCTTCTCTTCGATGCGGACACGAGGATCGCCGCGGCGGTCGATTCAGGCGGCCGCCGGCTTGCCCGGGTGGGTCGCTGGTCTCGGCGCCGGCCGTCGGGGTCGGTGACCTCGACGGTGCCGTTGGGATCGAGGCGGATGTGCCAGCCCTTCATGTGCACGACGTGGTGGTGCTTGGAGCACAGCAGCACGAGGTTCGACGAGGTTGGTGGGGCCACCGTCCTCCCAGTGGAGGATGTGGTGGCCCTCGCACCACTCGGCCGGGCGATCACAGCCTGGGAACCGGCAGCCCCAGTCGCGCAGCACGAGCGACGTGTACACCGCGGGCGGGATCGTGCGGGTGGAGCGGCCGTAGTCGAGGATCGACGACAGGCCGTCGGTGATCACGCGGTGGATGTTGGCGTCGCAGGCGATCTTGCGGACGACCAACCCGGGCAGCGGCACGCCCGCTCAGCGTGCGGCCCGGCTGCTCGTCCTTCAGCGCCTCCTCGGGCACGACCACGTTGAGGTGGGGACGGTGGCGCTTGCCCAGCTTCTGGTCCTGGTGGTCGAGGTAGAACCGGAAGATGTCGGCCAGCGCCTGCCCCTGCCGCTTGGCGGAGGACTCCTCGAGGTTGCCGGAGTCGGCCAACCGGAGACCGGTGGCGATCAGCTCGGTGTGCTCGGCGTCGAAGGAGCCCTTGAGGTAGCCCCGCCCGTCGAGCGTCTTCACGAGGATCGCTTCTGCCTGGACCTCCTCAGGCGGCTCCTTCTCGTCGAGGATGGCGTCGGCCTTGGCCGCCCAGTCCTGCATCGCTCGCGCGGTGGACTGGAGATCCAGCGGCTCGAGCAGCGGGACGATCTCGCCCTCGTGCTCGGCCCACAGCGGCGCCCGTCGATCGGTGACGTTGGCGACGATGATCTCCACCTGGCCATCGGTCAGCTGTCCCGCCAACCACGCCTCGGACGTCGCCGGCAGATCACGCAGCCGGCGACCGGTCTTGAGCACCCGGTTGGCGGTCTGGTTGGTCCAGCCCAGCGTGTTGCGGATCCAGGCGGTCATCGAGGCGTAGCCGTCCTGTTCGTACTCCCCACTGAGGTCGAGCTTCGCGAGGGCGATGGTGAGCTTGGCCGTGAGGGTCGTGTGCTGCTGGGCCACCTCGACCACGGCGGCGCTGCAAGGCGGGATCTCCAGGGTCTGGATCGATTCGGCCAACGCCTCGAACATCTGCCAAGCGTACACCAGTTCGTGTGACAGAACAGGCCCCGAAATGGCCTCTGACCAGGATTTCTCTGGAGCTTTCGCCACACGAGCCACACGAAAACCACCCGCCCCACCACCGACACCCCGGACCTGTTGTGACAGCATCGGCCGATGGGACGAACCGCGCGAGTCGTTGCGTTGACCGCCTTGGCCGTCGGTGCGGTGGGCTGCGGTTCGGACGGTGATGGCGCCGAGGGATCCGGCGAGGAGGAGACGACCACCACGTCGTCAGGCGAGTTCTGCGAGGCGGCGGAGACCTACCGGCACCTGCTCGACGATGTCGACGTGAGCAGCGTCGAGGTCCTGCTCCAGGCGCTGGCTGACAGCGCGGTCGCCGCACGGGAGATGGCTGACCTGTCGCCGGCGGAGCTCACCGAGGGCACCGAGGCACTCGCGTCCGCTGCAGAGTCGCTGGCGACGAGCATCGCCGCGGAGGCACCGACGACGATGGAGGAGTTCGAAACGGCGGCTGACGCGGCCGTTGCCGACCTCGACGAGGAGTTCGGGGAGCGCCTGGACGAGGAGGTCGCACAGGTCGAGGACTACGCGACCGAGACCTGTGGGATCGAGCCCGGGTAGCGATCGCGCTCAGATCGGACGGACGTCGATGCCGGCGTCGGTCATCGCCTGCTTGGCGGCGGCGATGGTGTGCTCCTCGAAGTGGAAGATCGATGCGGCGAGGACCGCGTCGGCGCCTCCCGCCAGCACCCCCTCCACGAGGTGCGCCAGCGTGCCCACTCCCCCGGACGCGATGACTGGGATCGTGCGCGAGTCGGTCATCGACCGGGTGAGCTCGATGTCGAAGCCCTGCTTCGTCCCGTCACGATCCATGGAAGTCAGCAGGATCTCCCCCGCGCCGAGCTCCTCCGCCTGCTTGGCCCAGCTCAGCGCGTCGATGCCCGTCGGGATGCGGCCGCCGTGCACGAACACCTCGAAGCCGAGGTCGGTGCGCCGGGCATCGACGGCGACCACGCAGCACTGCGTGCCGAACTCGTCGGCGATCTCGCGGATCAGGTCAGGACGATCGACAGCCGCGCTGTTCACGGACACCTTGTCGGCACCGGCGCGCAGGAGTCGCCGCGCGTCTTCCACCGAGCGGATGCCGCCGCCGATGGTGAACGGGATGAACACCTCCTCGGCCACGCGAGCGGCCATCTCTACGGTGGTGTCGCGCGCGTCCGACGACGCGGTGATGTCGAGGAACACGAGCTCATCGGCGCCCTCGGCGTCGTAGCGAGCGGCCAGCTCCACCGGATCGCCGGCGTCGACGAGGTCGACGAAGTTCACGCCCTTGACCACACGGCCGGCGTCCACGTCGAGGCACGGGATGATGCGAGCGGTCTTCACGTGCCGCTCCCCTGCAGGGCGGCCACGGCTTCGGCGACGTCGACGCGTCCCTCGTAGATCGCCGTGCCGACGATGGCCCCCGCCAGGCGCCGATCCCCCGCCGCGACCTCATCGAGCGCGACCAGGTCGGCCAGCGTGCCGACGCCCCCCGACGCGATGACGTCCAGGTCGGTGGCGGCCAGGACCTCGGCCAGCCCGTCGGTGTCAGCCCCGCCCATCAGGCCCTCGACCTCGATCTGGGTGACGACGACGGCCACCGCCCCCGCGTCCGACAGCCGTCGGAGGGCATCGGGCCACTCCACGCCGGAGCCGTGCGACCACCCGCGCACCGCCACCTCGCGGCCACGGACGTCGAGACCCAGCGCGACCGGCTGCCGGCTCGCGATCGTCGCGATGAGGTCGGGGTCCTCGAGCGCGACCGTGCCCATCACGACGCGCGCGACGCCGACGTCGGCCAGCGCGGCGGCCGCCTCGGCGCTGCGGACGCCGCCGCCCGCCTGCACGGGCACATCGACGGCGGCGGCGATGGCCGCGATGAGGTGCCGGTTCACCGGCTCCCCGGTACGGGCCGCGTCGAGGTCCACCGTGTGGATCCACGGCGCCCCCGCGGCCACGAAGGCCTGAGCCACCGCGACCGGGTCGTCGCCGTGGATGCGCTCGCGGTCGAAGTCCCCCTGGATCAGCTGGACGACCTGCCCGCCCCGCAGGTCGATGGCCGGGTAGAGGTCCATCAGGCAGGGACGCGAGCGGCGGCGCGCTCGACGAACGCCTGCAAGGCCGCGAGCCCCGTGCGGCTCGACTTCTCCGGGTGGAACTGGGTCGCCCACACCGACTCCTGCTCGACGGCCGCGACCACGGGTCCGCCGTAGTCACAGGTGGCGGTGACGATGGCGTCGTCGGTGTCGGCGGCGTAGGAGTGCACGAAGTAGGCCCACGCGGGATCCGGGGCGAGGCGGAGCAGCTCCGGGTCGCCGCGCCGCTCGAGCAGGTTCCACTGCATCTGCGGGCGCTTCACGTCACCGGAGATGAGGCGTACGGTGCCCGGCAGCACGCCGAGGCCCGCCACCCCGGGGCTCTCCTCGGATGCCTGGAAGAGCATCTGCATGCCGATGCAGATGCCGAGGAACGGCACCTCGCGCGCCACCGCCTCGTGGACGAGCGGCTCGAGACCCGTGCGGCGAACCGCCTCCATGCAGCGACCGAACGCGCCCACACCGGGCAGCACGACACCATCGGCGTCGCGAACCAACCCGGGATCGGCGGTCAGCCGCGCGTCCGCCCCGAGGTGCTGGAGCGCCTTCTGCGCGGAGCGGAGGTTGCCGATCTCGTAGTCGAGGACGGCGATGAGGGTCACTGCTCAGATCACGCCCTTGGTGGAGGGCACTCCCCCACCCTCGATGCGCACCGCGTCGCGCAGGCAACGGGCCACGCCCTTGAAGGTGGCTTCGACGATGTGGTGGGTGTTGCGGCCCTCGCGGAGGCGCACGTGCAGCGTGATGCCGGCCGCGGTGGCGAACGACTGCCAGAAGTGCTCGGCCATCTCCGGGTTGAACGGCGGATCGCCCAGCGGCAGCACCTCGCCGAACGGGACGTCGTAGGCGGTGAACGGACGACCCGACAGATCGAGAGCCACCTCCACCAGCGCCTCGTCGAGTGGGTAGAGGCCGCTCGCGAAGCGCCGGATGCCAGCCTTGTCGCCGACTGCCTCGCGGAACACCTCACCAAGGGCGATGCCAACGTCTTCGACGGTGTGGTGGCCGTCCACGTGGAGGTCGCCGGTGGCTTGCACGTCGAGGTCGAAGCCACCGTGGCGCCCGAGCTGGTCGAGCATGTGGTCGAAGAACGGCAGACCGGTGCTCGCCGACACCGTGCCCGTGGGGCCGTCGATGTCGAGCCGGACGGAGATGCTCGTCTCCTTGGTGGTGCGCTCCTTGCTGGCCGAGCGAGTCATGCGAGGGCGTCCTCCAGAGCGGCGAGGAAGGCATCGTCCTCGGCAGGGGTGCCGATCGTGACACGCAGGCAGCCGTCGAGGCGAGGCCACGAGGAGCAGTCCCGCACGAGCACCGAGCGGTCGAGCAGCGCCTGCCACACCGCCGCGCCGTCGCGCGCCTCGGGGCGGAACAGCACGAAGTTGGCGGCCGATGGCCACACGGTGACCGGCAGGTCGGCCAGGCGAGCGACGAGGCGCCCCCGCTCCTCCACCAGCGCGGCCACCCGCGAGCGCATGGCGTCGTCGAAGCCGAGGGCGAGGCGGCCGGCCGCCTGCTTCACCGAGTCGAGGTGGTACGGCAGCACCACCTCGTCGAGCTGGGCGACCAGCGAGCGAGGGCCGACGAGGTAGCCGAGCCGGGCCGCCGCCATCGACCACGTCTTCGAGTAGGTGCGCGTCACGACCAGCGCGCCGTCGTCGGTCACCAGGTCGAGCGCCGACCACGGGGCGAACTGACCGTAGGCCTCGTCGACCACGAGCAGCCCGGGCACCCGGTCGAGCACCTCGCGCACGGTGGCCTCGTCGTCGAGCATGCCCGTGGGGTTGTTGGGCGAGCACAGGAAGGTGATGGCAGGCGCCGCCTCGCCCAGCACCCGACGCACCTCGTCGAGATCGAGGGCGAGGTCGCTCGTGCGCTCGCCGGTGGCCACGCCCGTGCCCGTGACGCGTGCGATGTGGCTGTGCAGCGCGTAGGTGGGCTCGAACACCGCGGCCGAGCGACCCGGCCCGCCGTACGCGAGGCACAGGGTCTGGAGCACCTCGTTGGAGCCGTTGGCCGCGAACACCTGGGCGGGGTCGACGCCGTGGTGGGCGGCGATGGCCTCGCGCAGGGCGCGGTACGAGCGATCGGGGTAGCGGTGCCACTCGAGCGTCGCCAGCTCCTCGGCGAGCGCGGCGGCGAAGCCGGCCGGCGGCGGCTCCGGCGCCTCGTTGGTGTTGAGGCGAACGGCCACGTCGACCTGGGCCGAGTGGTACCCCGCCATGAGCGCGAGGTCATCGCGCGGCGCGATCACGTCGGCCCCTGGCGGAGGCGGATCGACTCCGCGTGGGCGTCGAGGCCCTCGTAGGTGGCGAGGGCGATCACGTGCTCCCCCACCTCGCGGAGCGCACCCTCGTCGACGGACACGACGTGGACGTGCTTGAGGAAGTCGTCGACCCGGAGGGCGCCGGAGAACCGCGCCGAGCCGTACGTGGGCAGCACGTGGTTCGGACCGGCCAGGTAGTCGCCCACCGACGCCGGGGCGAACGGTCCGCAGAACACCGCGCCGGCGTGCCGCACGAGGGGCAGGAGCGCGTCCGGATCGTCCACCAGGAGCTCGAGGTGCTCCGGGGCGATGGCGTTGGCGATCTCGATCGCATGCTCCGGGCCGTCGCACAGCACGGCGTAGCCGCCTTCGGCGAGCGTGGCCTCGAGGTGCTGGCGCCGCGGTGACCGCGGCACGATCTCCGCCACCGCCGCCGCCACGCCGTCCGCCACCGCCTCGTCCCAGGTGATCAGCCAGGCCAGGCCGTCGGGACCGTGCTCGGCCTGGAGCACGACGTCGATGGCGGCCCACGCCACCGGTGTGGACCCGTCCGCGACGACGACCACCTCGGAGGGCCCCGCGAACGCGCTGGGCACGCCGACGAGGCCGGCCGACGCGACCTCGCGCTTGGCCTGGGCCACGCGGGCGCTGCCGGGACCGACGATCACGTCGACCGCTCGGATCGACTCGGTGCCGTAGGCCAGTGCGCCGATGACCGCGGGGCCGCCGACGCGATACACCTCGTCGACTCCCGCGATGGCGGCGGCCGCGAGGATGCCGGGGGCGACGGTGCCGTCAGGTTGGGGTGACGTGACCAGCACCACCTCGGCCACGCCCGCGACCTTGGCCGGCACCGCGGTCATCAAGACGGTGGACACGAGCGGCGCGAGCGCGGACGGGACGTAGCACGCGGCTCGGTCGACCGGCCGCTGCAGCTCGCGCACCGTGATGCCGCCGTTGCGGTGGACACCGTCGTCGTGGCGCTGGGTCTGGTGGTAGGCGGTGATGTTGCGATGCGCGACCTCGAGGGCGGCACGTACGTCCGGGGCGATCTGATCCACGGCGGCCTTCACGTCGGCGTCGGGGACCCGCAGCTCGTCGACCTGGGCCTTGTCGAAGCGGGCCGTGAGCTCGCGGAGGGCGACGTCGCCCCGCTCCCGCACGTCGGCCAGCAGCGCTCGGACCTCGTCGATCGGCGGCTCGACCTGGGCCTGGGGCCGCGGCAGGCGACCACGGAGGTCGCCGGTCACGCCACGGAGGTCGAGTCGCTGCAGCACCCGGTGAGGATACGTGCGCCTCTCGAGCGGCCCGAAACGCGTTGGTCGTGCGCCACACTGGCGGGATGCCGCTCGACGCCCCCCAGCTCTCGTCGCTCTCGACCGCCCTCGGCGAGCTGACCCAGCGCATCACCACGCTGGCCGACGGGTACCAGGAGTCGCCGCGCGAGGACGTCGCGGCCGACCTCTACGAGGTCGAGCGCCACCTCAACGCCGCCAGCCGTCGCCTCACCGCGCTCATCGCCAAGCTCTGAGAAATCGACGAGGGCGCTCCGGAGAGCGCCCTCGTCTGGCGAGGTCAGGCGGCGGATCCCGACCTCGCAGGGACCGGCGAGTGGCGTGAGCCTGTCGCACGTGTCCGGGGACATCGTATCCGACGGTTGCGACCGGAACTACCTCACGCAGCGTGAGGAACAAGGTGGCCGATGTCACATGCAGTGCCAGAATTGTCCGACTTGGTGACAATCGTACGAGTGCGCCGGGCTACCCCGTCCCTGCGCTGGGACAGAAGTCGGCGAGCACGCAGTCACCGCATCGGGGCTTGCGAGCGACGCACACCGCCCGCCCGTGGAGGATCAGCCGGAGGCTGAAGACGCCGCGGTCGCGGGCCGGGATCATCCTGTTGAGCGCCAGCTCGGCCTTCACCGGGTCCGTCTCCTCGGTGAGGCCGAGGCGGCGCGAGAGGCGGCCGACGTGCGTGTCCACCGGCAGACCCGGCAGGTCCATCGCCACGCTGCGCAGCACGTTGGCGGTCTTGCGCCCCACCCCCGGAAGGGTCACGAGGTCCTCCATCCGGCTGGGCACCTCGCCCCCGAAGCGCTCGACCACACCGGTGGCCATGCCGATGAGGCTCTTGGTCTTGTTCTTGTAGAAGCCCGTCGATCGGATGATGTCCTCCACCTCCAGCGGCTCGGCCACCGCGAGGTCCTCTGCCGTGGGGTACCGCGCGAAGAGGTGGGGCGTCACCATGTTCACCCGCTCGTCCGTGCACTGGGCGGAGAGGATCGTGGCGCTCAGCAGCTCGAACGGGTTCCGGTGATCGAGGGCGCAAAGGTCGCGAGCGGAGCCTGGATGCTCGACGGAGAGGCGCTCGAGGGTGCGGCGCGCGCGTCCCGCGGCGGTTCGGGGCCGGCGTTCGGCGGGGGCGGGCACCGGTTCGAGCATCGGGTGGCGAGAGTACCTACGGATACCGTGGCTGCGATGCGTCACCTCGAGATCGTCCGTCCGTCGGGCCGGGCGCACATCGATCGGGTGCCCACCGGGTGGGCCATCGACGTGGATCCGCAGACCGACGTCGACAGCGCTCGCGACGTGCTGGACGCCGCGCTGGCCGCGGTGGCCGAGCAGGGCGGCGGGCTCGCACGGCACTGGGTGCGCGGCGGCGACCCGGTGGCGACCGCCGCCAGCTTGGCCCTCGGGCTCACCAAGGAGCGCGAGCTGCACCAGCTCCGTCGTCCGCTGCCGGTGGACGAACCGTGGGAGCTCGACGTCCGGCCGTTCGTTCTCGGCCGGGACGAGGACGCGTGGCTCGAGGTCAACAACCGCGCCTTCGACTGGCACCCCGAGCAGGGCCAGTGGAACCGCGCCGACCTGGAGTCTCGTTTCACCGAGCCGTGGTTCGACCCCGCCGGCTTCCTCCTGCACGAGGAGGACGGCCGGCTGGTCGGCTTCTGCTGGACGAAGGCCCACCGGGGGGTAGAGCCGAACCTCGGCGAGATCTACGTGATCGCCGTCGACCCCGCCGCCGGTCGCCACGGCCTGGGCCGGCCGCTGACCTTGGCCGGTCTCGACCACCTGCACCGCACGGGCCTCGACGTCGGGATGCTCTACGTGGACGGTGGCAACGAGGGCGGGCTGCGCCTGTACGACAAGCTCGGGTTCACGGTGCACCACACCGACACGAGCTACACGGTCGAGGTGGCAGGCGCGTGACGAGCGAGCTCAGCCGGTACGGCGCGTCCCGCGACGACCTGGCTTCCCTCCTCGGCGACCAGCCGCGGTACCGCGTGGACCAGGTGTGGGCCGGGCTGTACGAGCAGCTGGCCTCCCCCGCCGAGCTCACCAGCCTGCCGAAGGCCCTGCGCGCGGACCTCGACCAGCGGTTGCCCCTCGCTCTCGACCCGTTGACCGAGCAGACGAGCGACAGGGGCGAGACGGTCAAGTGGCTCTGGGCGCTCGCCGACGGCACCCAGGTGGAGACCGTGCTCATGCACTACGCCGACCGGTCGACGGTGTGCGTGTCGAGCCAGGCCGGCTGCGCGATGGGCTGCACGTTCTGCGCCACCGGGCAGGCCGGCTTCGACCGCCAGCTCACCACCGGCGAGATCGTGGAGCAGGTCGTGCGCGCGGGGCGCCGGGCGCGGGACGACGGGCGGCGCCTGTCCAACGTGGTGTTCATGGGCATGGGTGAGCCGATGGCCAACTACGACCCCACCTGGGCGTCCATCGAGCGCTTCCACACCGACCTCGGTCTGTCCGCGCGCCACCTCACCGTGTCGACCGTCGGCATCGTGCCCGGCATCCGACGGCTCGCTGCAGAGGCCCTGCCGGTGAACCTCGCGGTCTCGCTGCACGCGGCCGACGACACGCTGAGGGACCAGCTCGTGCCGATCAACAAGCGCTACCCGCTGAGCACGCTCATGGACGCGTGCGCCGGCTACCTGCTGGCCAAGGGTCGTCGGCTCTCGTTCGAGTGGGCGCTGATCGACGGCGTGAACGACCGCGACCAGGACGCCCGGCTCCTCGTCGAGCGATCCCGCAGCTTGCCGCTCCCCGCCCACGTCAACCTGATCCCCCTCAACCCCACCCCTGGCTACGCCGTGCAGGGGTCCTCCGCTCGCCGGGTGCGCGAGTTCCGGGACCTGCTCCGCGAAGGTGGCGTCAACGCCACCGTGCGACGGACGCGTGGCACTGACATCGACGCCGCCTGCGGCCAGCTGCGCGCCACCCACGCGGACGCCCCTCCCACCGAGGTGAAGATCAGCGGACGAGGACGGTGACCCGGGAGCGGGCCCGGATCGCCCGCGACAAGGTCTCACCCGCTCGCACCTCCGCGTCCGACCACACGACGCAGCGGTCGACCAGCCCCTCGACGCGGGCACCCGGTTCGATCACGCTGTGCCCGCCGCTCGCGAGGAGGTTCGCGGACAGGTACTGCTCCGGGGTGCCACAGTCGACGAACGGTCCGTCGTGGCGGACCGCGTCGATCCGACCGGCCTCCTGTGCCGCGCGCCAGGACACCTCGTAGAGGCCGGACGGCACAGGGTCGAAGGCGGCGACATCAGACCACGGCAGCAGCGCACCAGCCACCTTGCTCTCGGGGCCCAGCTCGTCCTCGCCCGCGAGCAGCAGGCGGATGCGCTCGCCGATCCCAACCCTCGGCGAACGGCGCCAGGGAGCCGGGGCACCACGCGTCGGCATTGACCACGAGCACACCGCGCCCGTCGATCCAGGGGCGCAGCTGGCCGAGGGCACCGGCCGTCCCGAGGGCCTCGTCCTCCTCGACCGACCGGTGGACGTCGTCGGCCAGGTGGAGGTCGAGCGCTCGGCGTCCGTGGTGGAGGTTCACCGCCACGTCGTCCACGGCCGGGCGGACCCGGTCGAGGGCGAGGTCGACGAGCGGGACGTTGCCGACCGGGCACAGGGCCTTGGGGCGGAGGCGGGTCAGCGGCCGCAGGCGCGTGCCGCGTCCCGCCGCCAGCACGACCCCCACCAGTCCCTGCATCCGTGCATCCTCGCGCCCCGTGGTGGTGACTTCTGGCCGACCTCGGGCATGATCGCCTCATGACGACCACCGTGAACGGGACCGCCGAGCTCAAGGGGCTCGTGGGACAGCACCTCGGCTACAGCGACTACATGGAGATCACCCAAGAGCGGGTGAACCTGTTCGCCGATGCGACCGGTGACCACCAGTGGATCCACGTCGACGTGGATCGGGCCAAGGCCGAGAGCCCGTTCGGCGGACCGATCGCGCACGGCTACCTCACGTTGTCGCTCGGCCCTGTGCTCGTGCCGCAGGTCATCCGCGTCGAGGGCATCAAGATGGGCGTCAACTACGGCTGCGACAAGGTGCGCTTCCCCTCCCCTGTCCCCGTCGGGGCCAACGTGCGGGTCGGCGTCGAGCTGCTGGACGTCACCGACATCGCCGGCGGCTGCCAGGTGAAGATGCGGTTCACGTTCGAGTGCGAAGGCGCGCCGAAGCCCAGCTGCGTGAGCGAGAACCTCTTCCGCTACTACGAGTGACGCCTACCGCAGCGCGGGGATGACCTGCTCGGCGAAGAGCCGCACGGTCTGCGTGTCCGGGTAGTCGCTGCACCACGGGTAGAAGCCGGTGGCGCCCAGGCCGATGTAGGTCTGGATCTTCTCGACGACCTGCTCCGGCGTACCCACCAGGTTGCCCTCGGTCCACGACTCGACCGGCTCGCCGACGATCGACTTCGTGCCCGCCGCCTTGATCTCGTCCTCGGACTCACGGATGAAGATCTCACCGGACATCGTCTTCTGGATCTCGTCGTAGTCGCGCCCGACGTCCTTGCAGTGCTGCTGCAGCACCTCGGTCTTGTGCTTGAACTCGTGCGGCTTGCCCCCGAAGTTCGAGGCGTCGGCCAGACGAGCGACCACCCGCAGCGTGAGCTGCTCGCCGCTGCCGCCGATGAGGATCTGCGGGTGCGGCTGCTGGAGCGGCTTCGGGTCGCACTGCGCGCCGGCCAGCTGGAAGTGCTGGCCCTCGTAGGTGACGTCGGGCTCGCTCCACATCGCCTTGACGATCTCGACCGTCTCCCTGAGCACGCGGATCCGGTCGGATGCCTTCGGGAAGTCGTAGCCGTAGCCGTTGAACTCGTGCTCGTACCACCCGGCCCCGATGCCCCAGATGAGGCGACCGCCGGAGATCACGTCGAGGTTGGAGGTGATCTTCGCCAGCAGGCCCGGGTTCCGGTACGGCGAGCACCCCACCATCTGGCCGAGCTTGATGGTGCTGGTGCGCTGGCTGATGGCGGCCAGCGTCGTCCAGCACTCGAACATCGTCTCCTGGGCGGGCCGGGGGACGTTGTGGAAGTGGTCGTACACCCAGAGCGAGTCGAACCCGAGCTCCTCCGCCAGCACCGCGACCTCGACGGCCTTGGCCCACTTGGCCTGGGGGTCCTCGATCGAGGCCAGCTCCATCTTCCAACCCTGCGGGACGAACACACCGAACGTGAGAGGCATGCGTTCCCTTCTAGCGTGGATCTGGTGCGATCGCGCCGCGGTGTCTGGGTCATCTCGGTGATCGCGGTGGTCGCGGCGTGCAGCGGTTCGGACGAGTCGAGCTCGAGCTCCACCAGTGCCGAGGAGACGACGACCACCGCGCCGTCGATCATCGTCACCGTGCCACCCACCACGACGACCACCGTCGAGCTGCCCCCCGCCGTGCCGATCACGTGGCGCAGCTGTGGCGGCGGGCTCGACTGCGCGACGGTCACCGTCCCGATCAGCTATCAGGACCCGACCGGGCCCACGCTCGAGCTGTCGCTCGTCCGCAACCCCGCCGACCACCCCGACGAGCGGATCGGGACCCTGCTCATGAACCCGGGCGGTCCGGGCGCGTCCGGCGTGCGGCGCGTCGCCCGCGGGTTTCGGGTGAGCGAGGAGGTGGCCGACCGGTTCGACATCGTCGGGTTCGATCCCCGCGGGGTCGGCGGCAGCACCCCGATCAGCTGCGGCAGCTCGGTGCCCGCCTTCCGGGCGGTGGACCTGGCGCCGGACACCCTGGAGGAGGAAGCCGCGCTGGAGACCGCCGCCAAGGCGGTGGCCGACGAGTGCCTCGCCACGGAGGGCGACCGGCTCGCGCACCTCGGCACGGTGGAGGTGGTGCACGACATCGAGGTGATCCGACGGTCCATCGACGAGGACCGGGTCAGCTTCGTCGGGCTGTCGTACGGCACGCTGATCGGTCAGCTCTGGGCCGAGTGGTACCCCGGCTCCGTCCGGGCGCTCGTGCTCGACGGCGTGGTCAACCCCGCCTCCGGTGGCGCGACCACGTCATCCGAGCAGGCAGACGGCGTCGACGACGTCACGGACGCCATGGACGAGGCCTGCTCGACCGACCCTGCCTGTCCGCTCGCCGACACAGGTGGCCCGCTGGCGTCCTACGACGAGCTGGCCCGTCGGTTGGAGGCCGGTGAGGTGGCCGCCCCCGGCGTGGGACCGACGCAGCTCGCCTACGCCACCTTCTACGCGACCTACGACGTCGACACGTGGCCGCTGCTCTGGTCCGCCATCGACCTTGGGCTGGCCGGTGACCTGTCCGGCGTCGCCGACCTGGCCGCGTCGTACACGAGCCTGGTGCCGTACGCGCCGTTCGCCATCGTGACCTGCCTCGACGGTGGCCACCCGATCGGGTACGACGCCTGGCAGGCGTCAGCCGCTGACTCCGTCCGGACGTCTCCCCGCTTCGGGCGCGTGCTGGCGAACGAGCTCCTCCCGTGCGCGTTCTGGCCCAAGGCCACGTACCAGGCGCAGGCGGTGGACGCGGAGGGTGCCCCGCCGATCCTCGTCATCGGGAGCACGGGCGATGCCGCCACGCCGTACGAGTCGGCCGTCGCGGTGACCGACAACCTCGACGGCGCTGCGCTGCTCACCGTCGAGCTCGAGGGCCACGTGGCGCTCGGCGACTCGGAGTGCGCCGCCGAGCGGGCCACCCGCTACCTCGTCGACCTGGTCGTGCCGGAACGGGGCGCCCGCTGCTAGTTCGACCGCCGGAGTTCGCCGCCCCTACTGTCCGAGGCGCCCGACCACCGAGCCCATGGGGGGAACCGGTCGCATGGAGTTCAACCTCGCTGACGTCAACGACGCGGTCAGCGCCGCCGTGCCCGATCGCGAGTGCATCGTGTGGCGAGATCGGCGCCTCACCTACGGCCAGGTGGCCGCGCGTGCCAACCGGCTCGCCCACCACCTGATCGCTGCCGGCCTCGGCGCGCACACCGACCGCGCCGCCCTCGGGGGTCACGAGAGCGGCCAGGACCACCTGGCCTGCTACATGCACAACGGCAACGAGTACATCGAGGCGATGCTCGGGGCCTACAAGGCCCGGGTGGCGCCGTTCAACGTGAACTACCGCTACGTCGCCGAGGAGCTTCGCTACCTGCTCAACGACGCGGCGGCCACCGCCATCGTCTTCCACTCGGCCTTCGCCGATCGGCTGGCCGAGGTGCTGCCTGACCTGCCGTCGCTGCGCGTGCTCCTGCAGGTCGACGACGGCTCGGGCATCGGCCTTCTCGCGGGCGCGCAGTGGTACGAGGACGCGCTGGACGCGTCCAGCCCGGAGCCGCCTCAGATCGAGCGCAGCCCGGACGACCTCTACATCCTCTACACGGGAGGCACCACGGGCATGCCCAAGGGCGTGCTGTGGCGGCAGGCCGACATCTTCGTGGGCGCCATGGGGGGCCGGAACCTCGGCACCGGTGGCGAGTGGGAGAGCATGGAGCAGGTGGTGGAGGCCGCGGCCAACGGTGGCGCCCGCCTGGTGCCGGCACCACCGTTCATGCACGGTGCCGGCCACTGGCTGGCGTTCAACGCCCTCACCGGCGGCAGCACGATCTGCATCCAGGACGACACGGTCGGCCTCGACCCCGACGACGTGTGGCGCACGATCGAGCGGGAGAAGGTCAACATCCTCCTCATCGTCGGCGACGCGTTCGGGCGGCCGCTCGTCGACCAGCTCGAGGTGGTGGCCGACAAGGGCGAGCCGTACGACCTCTCATCGATGCTGATGGTGATCTCCGGCGGGGCCCCGCTCAACTCGACCATCAAGGACCGGTTCCTGGCGCAGCTCCCCACGGTCATGGTGATGGACGCCGTGGGCGCCTCGGAGACCGGCAGCCAGATGTCCCACATGAGCGCCGCCGGGCAGTCAGCGAGCACCGGCACGTTCACTCCCGGTCCCGGCGCGGCCATCGTGAGCGACGACCTCACCGCCTCCCTCGAGGCCGGGCACGCCGAGGTGGGGTGGCTGGCGCAGAAGGGGCGCGTCCCGCTCGGCTACCTGGGAGACGCAGACAAGACAGCCCGCACCTTTCCCGTGATCGGCGACACCCGCTACTCGGTGCCCGGTGACCGGGCCCGGCTCACCGCCGACGGCATCATCGAGCTGTACGGCCGCGACTCGGTGACCATCAACTCAGGCGGCGAGAAGATCTTCGCCGAGGAGGTCGAGCAGGCGATCGCCCACCACCCCGACGTGTACGACGTCGTGTGCGCCGGTCGCCCGTCCGAGCGCTGGGGCCAGGAGGTCGTCGCCGTCGTGCAGCTCCGCGAGGGCGCCACCGCCACCGAGGAGGACCTGCTCGCCGAGGCGGCGACGCACGTCGCGCGCTACAAGCTCCCGAAGGCGTTCGTGTTCCGCGACGCCGTCGTCCGCTCTCCTGCCGGCAAGGCCGACTACCGCTGGGCCAAGGAGCAGGTCGCGCTCGACGGCTGAACCTCAGCCGTCGGGGACGAGATCAGCAGACCGGGTCAGTCGGAGCGCGGCGGCGATGTCCTCCCAGTTGGCGAGGCGGTCGGCCGGACGCGCAGAGGCGAGCCCGCGCGGCGTCGTCGATGCCTGGACCGGTTCCAGGCCGAGCGCGGCGCAGATGCGTGATCTGGCAGCCTGCTGGGCTTCGGGGGTCGCCAGATCGTCCTCGTAGGTGAGGTGCACGGCGGGGAGGTCTGCGAGACCGTCGTCGATCAGGCGTGCGTTGGCGTCGAGCAGGTGGAGGGTCGTGACGAAGGTCGCGACCTCAGCGGTGAACGGGGTGAAGCGCTCACCATCACCGTCGCGGTAGTGGTGGCGGTGCGACTCGGCGTGCAGGGCCGAGGCGGCCTGGGCCATGAGATCCCGCCGCGACAGACGGATGAGGAGGTACCCGTTGGCGACCGCCCGGGCCAAGAGCTCCGCGGCGGACCGAACCGCGCCGGGCGCCACAGGATGTGGTGGTCGAGGATCTTGCACCCCCAGGCCGCCCCGCCGCGCCTCCTGCCGCGTAGGTGGCGAGCGGAGGGACCGCGCGCACGCCGCGTGCTGGCCCCACCGAGATCGCCACTTCGCCACCCCCAGCAGACCGTCCGTCATGGGTACGGTTCGCGGTCGGCGATGTCCGTTCCCGCTCAGCGGTGCGATCCCGCCATGCCCTCCAGCGGGGGTAAATCGCTGGACCCACGCCGCCGACTCCGGCACGATGCGCTCCCCCGCACCGACCCGGTGCCCGCGATGAAGGGAGGACCCACATGCCGAACCGCACCCGCGACGACCTCGGCTCGCTCGGGACCCTCGTCGCGGCTCCCCGCATCCTCTGACGCGCGGTCGAGCCCCTTGCCCAGCTGATGGCGTGCCTCGGCGCGCCTGCACGTCCCCCCGAAGGAGGTGAACGACGTGCGCATCAACGTGAACCGAGCGCGTGCGGACATCCGTCCCCGCCGCAAGCCCATCTCCCACGTGCAGGTGGAGCAGGCCCGACATCGCGCCTGGCTCGAAGCGAGCCTCCCGCGGATCAGCCTGTAGAGGCCCACGACCCGCCCATCGGGCGGGTCGTGGCGCGTCAGAGCAGCTCGCGGACCCGGGCCAGCAGCACGTCGAGGGCCGGCGCGTTCATGCCGCCGTGCGGGACGATGACGTCGGCGTGGCGCTTCGAGGGCTCGATGAACTGCTCGTGGCTTGGGCGAACGGTGGCGAGGTACTGCTCGACGACGCTCTCCACCGACCGCTGGCGCTCGGCCACATCGCGCTCGAGCCGGCGGATGAAGCGGACGTCGGCGTCGGTGTCCACGAACACCCGCAGGTCGAAGCGCTCGCGCAGCTCCGGTTCGTACAGCACGAGGATGCCCTCCACCACCACGACCCGCGCCGGTGCGATGGTGACCCGCTCGGGGAGGCGGAGGTAGGTGGCGAAGTCGTAGACGGGCACCTCCACCTCGAGGCCGTCCAGCAGCGCATCGACGTGGTCGAGCAGGAGCGGCCAGTCGAAGGCGTCCGGGTGGTCGTAGTTGATGGCCTCCCGCTCCTCGAACGGTAGGTGGTTCCGATCGCGGTAGTAGGCGTCGAGGCGCACCAGGGCGAGGTCGGGCTCGCCGATGAGACCGGTGAGCCGTTCGGCGACGGTGGTCTTGCCGCTGCCGCTGCCGCCGGCCACGCCGAGCAGGAAGGGCTTGGTCACGCCAGCCGCGCCCGCAGGAGCGGCCAGCGGGGATCGGCCCGCACCGCCGTGAGGTCCGGCTCGCCGTCCACCACCGTCGCGGCGCGGAACCCCGCGTCGGCCGCGTGGTCGAGCCAGCTGACGGCGCGGTCGACGTCGCCCGCCTTGGCCCAGCTGCACGCGACCTCGAACGCGGTCTGCGCCTTGCTGGGCGGGTTGGCGGCGAAGACGACCTCTCCCACCTCGGCGGCCTCCGCGAACCGGTCCGCATAGTGGAGGTGGGTCTGCAACGTGCCCGCGCCCTCGCGGCCCTTGCCGTCGGCGCGCCCGACGAGTCGCCGGGCGACGGCGGTGGCGGCGCCAGCACGAGCGAGCACCTCGGTGGCGATGAGGTTGGGCGGGCCGTTCGGCTCGCGCACGTAGGCGGCCTCGAACAGCTCGAAGGCCTGGCTGTCACCGGTCGCCAGCGCGGTGGCGGCCTGGAGGTACGGGTCGGCCTGGGCGCCGAGCCCACTGGTGAGCCGCTTGGCGGTGGCGGGGTCGCCTTCGCGCAGGGCTGCCCACGCGAGGTGGTGGACGCGCGCCGGGTCCTGCGATCCCATCGACGGCGCCGACGCGCGACGGCGTGGGACCCACGACCGACAGGTTCGCCCGGCGTCGGCCGCGCCGGTTCGGCGTGCGCCCGGACTCTGGTGCGTCCACGTGGAACGCGTCGACGTCGGCGCCGCCCTGCGCGGCGCGGATCTCCTGCCAGTTGTTGAAGGCGAGGAACAGCGCGAAGAACGCCGCGTAGCTCTGGTCGTGCGTGAACGCCCAGATGGCCCCCGCGATGGCCACGCCGATCGAGATGCGCCTGGCGCGATCGATGCCGAACAGCTCGGCGGTCACGTTGCCGCCATCCAAGGGCCGGATGGGCAACAGGTTCGCGATCGACCACCAGAGGTTCTGGAAGGAGAGGAAGTACAGCGGGAACCAGAGGTTCAGGTCGCGCGTGGTGGCGTAGTCGACGAACTCCCGCACACCCCAGTCGGATGCCAGCAGGGTGCGGGTGGGCAGCCAGAGCACGACGAGCGCGGTGATCGACCCGGCCAGGCTCACGAAGATGCTCTTCGCCCGGCTGAGCGTGGACCGGCGCTGGCTGATCGTGACGCCGCCGAACCCGTGCAGGACGATCACGGAGGGCTGGCCGAAGAGCTTCAGCGCGAAGCCGTGGCCCAGCTCGTGGACCAGGATCGACACGAAGCTGCACGCGATCCACACCAGGACGATGTCGAGCCCGAAGTCCAGGTAGCGCAGCCCCCAGAGGCCAGAGATGACGAGGAAGATCGGTTCGACGCGGACCGGGATGCCGGCGATTCTGAAGTGAGGCTTGGCCGACACGGGCGTGAGCCTACGGGGCGGCGCGGAGCACGACCGTCGCGACGCTGCCGTCCAGGCACGACTCCCGAGGGTCGAAGCGATAGCCGAGCGGGTGGTGGAAGTCGCCGAGCGCCTCCGGCCCGGCGGGCTGCTCGGTGAGGAGCCAGCGCACGAGGCTGCCCTTGAGGAGCTTGTTCCAATGGCTCACCGTGCGACCCTCCGCGTCGAGGAACCGCATCGTCACCCGGCGCTCGGGTGCGCACGCCGACCAGTCCATGGCCGCCTCGTGCTCGATCGGGAGGAGGTCCCACACCACCCGTCCCGCGGTGAGCTCCGCCAACACGGGTGCGAGCCTCGGGCGCCACCACGTCGCCAGACGGCCGAGCCCGTCGAGCGACGCCGACATCTTGAGCCGGTACGGCGGGATGGGATCATCGGGTGCCACCAAGCCCCAGAGCCCGGACACGGTGCGCACCTGGTCCTCTCCGCGCGTTCGTGCTCCGGAGGCCAGCGTCGACCACGACAGCTCGTGGTAGAGCACGCCGGTGTAGCGCTCCATCGCTGGCAGGGTGCCCGCGCGCCTCGGCGTGGCGCCGGCGGCCCGAGCCGCCCGGAGGACCTCGCGGCGGGGTCGGTCCAGGCGACGGTCGGCCATGGTGCCGGCCGACCAGCTGGGTCCGTGGCCCCCAGGTGCCTTGCCCTCCGACGGCGGGAGCAAGATCACCGGTTGGGGGTCGGGCACGGGGGGTTCCTACCATGACCCCGATGCCCGGCTTCACCATGCCCGAGACCCTCCCGGAAGGTGAGGAGAAGGTGGAGGCGGTGCGCACGATGTTCGACGCCATCGCGCCCCGGTACGACCTCGTGAACCGCATCATGACCTTCCGCATGGACGTCAGGTGGCGCCGTCGCACGGTGGGCTCCCTCTCCCTGTCGCCGGGCGCGACCGTGATCGACCTGGCGTGCGGCACGGGCGACCTGTGCCGGGAGCTGTCGCAGAGCGAGCTCGCGCCGATCGGCGTCGACCTGTCCTTCGGGATGCTGGCGGCCGCGCGCACGGACGCGCCGCTCGTGCACGGCGATGCGCTGCGCCTCCCGGTGCCCGACGGGTGCACCGACGGCATCACCTGCGGGTTCGCCCTGCGCAACTTCGAGAGCCTCCCGCCGTTCTTCGCCGAGCTGGCGCGGGTGGTCCGGCCGGGCGGGCGCATCGCGCTGCTGGAGGTCGCCGAGCCACCCAACCGGCTGCTCCGGTTCGGCCATCGCATCTACTTCGGCAAGGTCGTCCCCCTCGTCGGCGGCCTGCTCTCCGATCCCGCCGCCTACCGCTACCTGCCGCGCTCGGTGGCGTACCTCCCGGAACCGTCCGTGATGCTCGGTCAGCTGGCCGACGCCGGGTTCGCCGACGTCGAACGACAGCTGCTGTCGGTCGGCATCGCGCAGCTGGTGACCGCCACCCGTCGTCCCGAGGCGTGATGGCACCGCTCGTCGCCCGGACCCGCCGCGTCGACCACGACCTCGACCTGCTCGCGCTGGCGGGGCGCGACGGCGTGCTCCTCGAGCGGGGTCGCGTGGGCCTGGCTGGCCGCGGCGTCGCCGGGCGCATCGCCCTGGCCGACGCCGACGCCGCGTTGGCCGCCATCGAGGCCGACGACGAGGTCGGCGTGCCTGGCACCGGCGCCGTGGCCTTCGGGGCTCTGCCCTTCCGTGCCGATCCCACCGCGGAGCTCATCGTGCCCGAGATCGTGTGGGGTCGGGCGGACGACGGCACGCGCTGGGTCACCACCATCGCGCCGGCCGATGCCCCTGCCGTCGAGCTGTCACTGCTGCCCGACGATCCCACCCCGGTGCCGAGTCCGACCCATGTGGCCGTCCGACCGGAGCGGTCGGCGGCCTGGTGGTGCGAGGTCGTGGCCCGCGCCACCAAGGCGATGCGGGAGGCCGGGCCCGACGGGCTGCGCAAGGTGGTGCTCGCGCGGGAGGTGGTGGTCGAAGCCGACGCTCCCTTCGATCGCGCCGTCGTGCTCGATCGGTTGCGCACCGCGTACCCGGGGTGCTTCCTGTTCCACGTCGACGGCTTCCTCGGGGCCAGTCCCGAGCTGCTGGTCGGCCGCAGCGGCGACGTCGTGCGCGCCCAGCCCATGGCCGGCACCGCGCCCCGCGGCGGCGACCCGGCCACCGACGCGCGGCTGGGTGCCGGCCTGCTCGCCTCCCCCACCTATCGGGAGGAGCACCAGATCACCATCGACATGGTGTACGACACGCTGCTGCCCTGGTGCTCCTACCTCGACTACGAAGCCGAACCGTCGGTGGTGGGCGTGGCCAACGTGCAGCACCTCGCCACCCTCGTGGAGGGGCGTCTGTCGCAGCCGCCGCCGTCGATCCTCGAGCTCGTCACCGCGCTGCACCCGACCCCGGCGGTGAACGGCCTCCCCCGAGAGCTCGCCCAGGCCTGGATCGCCGAGCACGAGGGCTTCGACCGGGGCCACTACGCCGGCACGGTCGGCTGGGTGGACAGCCGTGGGAACGGCACGTGGGCGGTCAGCATCCGCTGCGCCGAGGTCCACGGCACCCAGGCCCGCCTCTACGCCGGCAACGGCATCGTGGCCGACTCGGATCCCGACACCGAGCTGGCGGAGACCCAGATCAAGCTCCAGGCCGTCCTCGCCGCCCTCACCCGCGTCTGAAGATCCCGAGGGCCTCGGCGACGGCGGCGTTGAGGCGGCGGTGGACCTCGACGTTGGCGGCGCGGTCGGTGCGGACCACCAGCACCTGGACGCCGCCGGCGGCGATGGCTTCCGTGACGGCCGGACCCACGTCGGTCACGGCGCGGGCGGAGACGCCGAACGCCTGCGCCACCGCGACGAGGTCGAGACCGTGCGGGGTGCCGTAGAGGAGCTCGAACGACTCGGGAGCCACGACGTCCGCCTGCGGGAGGAACGAGAAGATCCCCCCGCCGTCGTTGTCCACCACCACGATCACCAGGTCGATCCCACGGTCGGCGGCACCGAGCAGCCCGTTGGTGTCGTGCAGGAACGCCACGTCGCCGATGAGCAGCGCCGTGGGACGAGCACGGTCCGCCAGCGCGATCCCGACCGCCGTGGACACGACCCCGTCGATGCCGTTGGCCCCGCGGTTGGCGTGCACGTCGAGGTCGACGCGCGGGTGGGCGTACCACTCGAGGTCGCGGATGGGCATCGACGAGGACGCCACGAGCTGAGCCCCGGCCGGCAACGCGTCGACGAGGGCACGAGCGGTCCCGGGCTCGGTCGGCGCGGCCTCCGATGCCAACGCCTTCTCGATGGCGGTGAGCGCCTCCTGGCTGCGCTGCTGCCAGCCGTCCCGCCAGGCGCCGGCGTCGACCGGTTGCACCTGGTCGATCTCGGCCAGCCACGCATCGATGAGCGTCGCCGGCGCGACCGGGAGGACGACCGCCGCGGTGCCGTGGGGGTCGAGCCATGCCCGCTCACCCGCCGTGACGATCTCGGCGGCGCCCGACGCGGCGAGCCACTCACCGGCGACCCGCGAGGACAGCAGCCCGCCGAGACGGACGATCACCTCGGGCTGAAGGTCGAGATCGGTGCGGAGCAGCGCGTCGTGGGCGCGGACGACCTCCGGCGAGGTCCACACGGGGGCGGCCGGCGAGGCGAGGATCGGCCATCCCAGGGCGTTGGCCACCCGAGTCAGCGGCTCGGCCGGCCCTGACCCCGCGCCGGCCACGAAGAGGCCCCGCCGCCCGGCCAGGTCATCGGCCACGCCGATCACCGGCGCGGCCACGATCGTGGTCGCGGGGCGCCACGTCCAGGTCCCCCCGGCCACTCGCCCGGGTGGCAGCGGCCCGGCGGTGCCGGCGAGCGGCTCCCGGAACGCGAGGTTGAGGTGCACCGGGCCCGCGTCGGGTCCAGCCGCCTCGGCGTAGGCCCGAGCCGCCAGCGGCCGCCAGTCGCGCGCTGGCGGCCTCTTCGGCCACGCCCGGTGCGTGGAACCACCGCACGGACGCGCCGTACAGGTGGGTCTGGTCGATGGCCTGCGCCGCGCCGACGTCGATCAGCTCAGGCGGGCGGTCCGCCGTGCAAACCAGCAGGGGCACGTGGGCGTGGTCGGCTTCGACCACGGCCGGGTGGAGCTCGACGGCGGCGGTGCCGCTGGTGGTGACGACCACCACGGGCTCGCCGGTGCCCGCGGCCAGCCCGAGCGCCATGAACCCGCCGCTGCGCTCGTCGTGCTGCACGTGCACGGAGACGCGACCGTCCGCGACCAGCGCGAGCGCCAACGGCGTCGACCGCGAGCCGGGGCACACGACGGCATGCTCGACGCCGCCGCGCACCCACTCGTCGACGAGCGTGGCGCAGAAGGTGGCCTGGAGGTCCTCGGGTCGGGGCGCCATCGCAGCCACATCCGAGCACACACCGTCTGCCAGGATCCACGTCATGTACCTGCACGCCGAGCGCGAGGGCGACGGTCCGACCCTCGTCCTGGTGCACGGCTTCACCCAGACCCACCGGTGCTGGGGGCCGGAGGCCGCCGCGCTGGCATCCGACCACGAGGTGGTGCGGGTCGACGCACCGGGGCACGGGCGGTCGGCGGAGATCATGGCGGGCCTGCGCACCGGCGGCCGCCTCATCGCCGATCAGGGCGGCGTCGCCACCTATCTCGGCTACTCGATGGGGGCGCGCTTCTGCCTCCACCTGGCCTTGTCGAACCCTGAGCTCGTCCGCGGCCTCGTGCTCCTCGGCGGGACGGCCGGCATCGAGGACAACGACGAGCGGGCGGCGCGCCGTCAACAGGATCGCCGCACGGCGGCGCGGATCAAGCAGGAGGGGGTCCCGGCGTTCCTCGACATCTGGCTGGCACAGCCACTGTTCGCCAACCTCCCGGCCGAGCGAGCCTTCCGCGAAGAGCGGCTCGAGAACACGGTCGACGGCCTGATGAGCAGCATCGAGCAGGCCGGCACCGGCTCCCAGGATCCGTCGTGGCACAAGCTCCAGCGCTTGGCCATGCCAGTCCTCGTGCTGGCCGGAGCCGACGACGCGAAGTTCGCTGCCCTCGCCGCGCGCATGGCCGAGGAGATCGGCGCCAACGCCACCCTGGCGCTGATCGACGGCGCCGGCCACGCCGCCCACCTCGAGCAGCCCGACCGCTTCCTCGCCGTCGTCCGACCCTGGCTCGCCTCTCACGACCTCTGACGGTCAGGCGCTGATCCAGAGGCCGGCCGCGAGCAGCGACCCGGTGATGAGCTGGACCCGGCCGGTGGCGCCGAGCACCGGGATGAGGGCGCGGCCACTGGCGCCCTCCAACACGTCGAGGACCGGACCGCGGGCGAGCACCACCCCGACGAGGGCGGCGGCGGCGGCGGGCCGGCCGAAGCCGCCGGCGACCGCCGGGCACGCAGGCGAAGGCGACGACGAGCATGCCGACGTAGAGCCAGCGGGTGCGGGCGTCGCCGATGCGCACCGCCAGCGTGCGCTTGCCCGCGTCGGTGTCACCCGGGATGTCCCGGAGGTTGTTGATGACGAGCAGGGCCGTGGCCAGCAGGCCGACCGGCACCGAGGCCACGAGCGACGAGCGCGGTCAGCGACTCCGTGTGCACGTAGGTGGAGCCGGCCGTCGCCACCACGCCGAAGAACACGAACACGAACAGCTCGCCGAAGCCGTAGTAGCCGTACGGGTGCGATCCGCCCGTGTAGAACCAGCCCGCCGCGATCGCCGCCGTGCCCACCACCAGAAGCTCCGGGCCGACGGCGATGGCAAGCGCCAGTCCCGCAACCCCGGCCAGGCCGAAGCACAGGAGCGCTGCCCGCTTCACCGCGCCGGGCGGTTGCAGCCCCCAGCCGACGAGCCGCACGGGGCCGACCCGCTGTCCAGGGTCGTCGGTGCCCCGCACACCGTCGCTGTAGTCGTTGGCGAAGTTGGTACCGATCTGCAGCGCGAGCGCCACCACGCCCGCGGCGAGCGCACGCCACGGCACGACGGCGGCCTCGTCGACTGCGCACGCGGTGCCGACCAGCACTGGCACGACGGCGGCGGGCAGCGTGCGGGGCCGGGCCCCGGCCAGCCACGACCGCCAGCCGGTGGGCGGGCCGGGAGGAGGGTCAGCGGGTCCCATGGCGGTGGGGAGTCTCACCCGGCCAGTCCCTACGCTGCCAACCATGCCGCGCCTGGTCGTGCTCGAGGCTGCCGGCCTCGCCTTCGTGGAGGGGTTGCAGCGGGCCTGGGACGCCGGGGACGCCGTGCTTCCGCTCGACCCCAAGCTGCCGCCGCCGGCGCGGGCCGCGCTCCTCCTCGCCGCCCGCCCGGACGACCCGGTGGAGACGGGCGACGCGCTCGTCGTCGCCACCAGCGGGACCACCGGGCAGCCGAAGCTGGTGGTGCTGACGCAGGAGGCGGTGGCGGCGTCGGCCGCCGCCACCAGCCGCCGGCTGGGGGTCGACGCCACGCCGCGACCGGTGGCTCGCCTGCCTCCCGCTCGCCCACATGGGCGGTCTGTCGGTCGTCACCCGAGCGCTGCTGACCGGCACCCATCTGACCGTGCACGACGGCTTCGACGCGGAGGACGTGGAGGAAGCCGCCGACGAGGGGTGCACGCTCATCTCGCTGGTGCCCGCCGCCCTCGCGCGGATCGATCCGCATCGCTTTCGGCGCATCCTCGTCGGAGGTCAGGCGCCGCCGGCCGATCGCCCGCCCCACGTCGTCGCCACCTACGGGCTCACCGAGTCCGGCAGCGGGGTGGTCTACGACGGCGTCCCGCTCGACGGCGTCGACGTGCGGATCGCAGCCGAGGGCGAGGTCGAGCTGCGCGGTCCGATGCTCCTGCGGGCCTACCGCGACGGGTCCGACCCACGGTCAGCGGACGGATGGCTCCCCACCGGGGACCTGGGCTCCATGGAGGACGGTGTCCTTCGCGTGGAGGGCCGGCGGGGTGACCTCATCATCACCGGTGGCGAGAACGTGTGGCCGGCGGCGGTCGAGCGAGCCCTGCTGAGCCACCCGAGGGTGGCCGACGTGGTCGTGGTCGGCCGGCCCGATCCCGAGTGGGGCGAGCGGGTGGTGGCCTTCGTGGTCCCGGTGGATGCGGGCGCGCCGCCGAGCCTGGACGAGCTGCGAGCGCACGCCAAGGAGCGGCTGCACCCCCACGCCGCCCCCACGGTCATGGAGGTCGTCGCGGCCATTCCGCGCAACGCAGGCGGCAAGGTGCGGCGTGACGACCTCACGGCAGGATGACGAGCACCACCTCAGCCGCGAGCCCGTCCAGCGTCGGGACCTCCGACGTCGTCCCACCCGTCCCCGTCCGGGTGGATCCACTCGACGCCTCCGCCTGACGGCGACACCAGCCCGAGCTCGCCCGGAAGCCACCGGGGCTCGCCCTGGAGTGACGGCATCGAGCCCGTGCCGAGCAGACGACCGCTGGCATCGAAGAGCGAGATCTCACCGCCGCCCACGTCGCCCGGGTAGTGGAGCACCGCGATCCGACCCTCGGGACCGGCGATCGCCGCGAACCCGAGGTCGACCCGGCCGCCGACGGCTGACAGCACCACCGGCGACCGTCCGCTGATCGGCTGCAGCTCGAGGGCACAGGCCGCGCGGTCGTCGCACGCGAAGGCCACCACCGCGTCAGCCGTCGTGCCGAGCACCTCGCCGGTGCCCAACGGATGGGTGCCGTCCTCGTCGACGACGTAGGACCGGCCACCGCGTGCGATGACGACACCTTCGTCGACCGCACCCGTGACGTACGGGCTCGGCACCTCGAAGGATCGGAGCCGTGCTCCGGTGAGGTCGACGAGCGTGGCTTCGGAGGTGGGGCCAGGGGGGTTGCTCTCGAACGACCCGTCGATGAGCCACACCTCGTCCGGGTTGCCGCCGACCATCACCTGCGACGCCGAGCCGAGCACGACCGGGTCCGCCCCATCCGGCCGGAGGTCGTAGTACACCGCCGCCGTCGTCCCAGCGGGGCCGGGAGCGGCCGTCACCATCACCATCCCGCCGCGGACGCTCCGGGCGTCGTATGGGTTGTCGATGGAGGCCTCCAGCTCGACGCGGGCGCCGGTCGCGAGGTCGACCGACCACCACTCGCCATCGCCGAAGACCAGCAGCCAACCCTCGAGCGCCTCGCCGAAGACCGGTCCCTCGACGATGGTGGTCGTCGTGGTCGGCCGACCGGTGGTGCTCGACCGGCCAGAGGTCGTGGTCGTCTTCAGAGCGGCCCGTTCGCGGTTGTCACGCTCCTCTCGGGCCGCTCCCCCTGGGGCGTCGTCATCCCCGCCGAGCGAGAGGCCGAGGAGCAGCGCACCCGCCAGCGCGCCTGCGCCAGCCAGTGCCGTTCTCCCGCGGCCCCGTGGGGAGCGCGGACCCACGGCGACGTGCTGCGTGGACGAGAGGTCCGGCTCGGCGCCCACGACCTCGATCGGCGGAAGCGGATCAACGTCGCGGCGCCCCACCTCTCACCCCTGCGGCGCGCGCCGGGGTACCACGCCGAGCATGCCGCCCCCGTCGACGACGAGCGCATGGCCGGTGATCCACGAGGCCAGATCGCTGGCGAGGAACAGCGCGGCGTTGGCGATGTCGACGGGCTCACCCAGGCGACCGAGCGGCATGGCGGCGCCCATCCGGGCCTCGTTGGGCTCCCAGAGGGCGCGGGCCATGTCCGTCTTCACCAGTCCCGGCGCGATGGCGTTCACGCGCACGTCGGGCGCCAGCTCGGCCGCCAACGTGCGCGTCAGGTGCAGAAGGGCGGCCTTCGTGGCGTTGTAGATGCCGATGGCGGGCTCGACCGTGAAGCCGCCCACGGAGGCGATGTTGATCACGGAGCCACCGCGCTCCTGCATGGATCGGCGCCACGCCAGCTGCGTCCACACCAGCAGCCCCCGGAGGTTGACCTCCCACGTCTTGTCGTAGCGCGGGAGGTCGATGTCGATCGTCGAGCCGAAGTAAGGGTTGGTGGCGGCGTTGTTCACCAGGATGTCGATGCGACCGAAGCGATCCATGCAGTGCTCGACGGCCGCCTCGGCCTGGGCGGGATCGCCGGCGTTGGCGGCCACCACGTCGATGTCGCCACCGATCTCAGCCGCCGTCGCCTTCAGGTCGTCGATCTTGCGCGACGAGATGAGCACCGACGCACCGGCGTCCGCGTAGGCCTGGGCGATCGCCTTGCCGATGCCACGGGAGGCGCCCGTGACCAGTGCAACCTTGCCCGCCAGTGAGATCTCCACGGCCGGACGGTACCCGCCTCTCAGCCGGACCGGGGATCGCTACGGCGTCGACGCGCGGCGCTGCAGTGCCGAGGCCGCGCCCGCCGCCACGAGCAGGAGCGCCACCAGCCAGACGGGCCCCGCGCCACCGGTGGCCGGCAGGTGCGTCGAACCCCCCACGGCCGCGACCGCGGGTGCGTCGAGCGAGCGGCCCTTGACCAGGCCAGGGCTCGGCTGCGGACTCTGGGCCGGAGCGGGAGCGAGGTCGACCACGACCTCGAGGCGGCCCACGCCGTCGGCGATGACCAGCGGTTCGGTCGCACCGGTGACGCGGTACGCGGTGGGCATCACGACGATGAGGCGATCCGCGGGGTTGGCCGCCGCCGCGGCGTCGGGAGCCGGAGGGCGGCACCTGGGTGGCGCACGCGTCGGCAGGGGTGGCCGGACTGGCGCCGACCGGTGCCGTCGCGCGCGCCGTCCGCATGGTGCCACCCCGTTCGCCACCGGCCGGATGATCCCTTCCTGCCATCGGTACGGTGGGCGACGTGTCCCCCCAGAACCGCCTCGCGGACGAGGCCAGCCCGTACCTCCGGCAGCACGCCGACAACCCCGTCGACTGGTACCCATGGGGGGACGAGGCGTTCGCCGCGGCCGCCGAGCGCGACGTCCCGATCCTCCTGTCCATCGGCTACTCGGCGTGCCACTGGTGCCACGTCATGGCCCACGAGAGCTTCGAGGATCCCGACGTGGCCGCGGTGATGAACGGGCACTTCGTCAACGTGAAGGTCGACCGCGAGGAACGACCCGACGTCGACGACATCTACATGGAGGCCACCCAGGCCATGACCGGTCACGGCGGCTGGCCGATGACCGTGGTGTGCGCGCCCGACGGCCGACCCTTCTTCGCCGGCACCTACTTCCCGAAGGAGCGGCGGGGCGGAACGATCGGCTTCGTCGAGCTGTGCGAACGCATCGACGAGCTCTGGCACACCAAGCGCGACGAGCTGCTCGACCAAGCCGACCAGCTCACCGGGGCCCTGGGCCGATCCGCGCTGGTCGAGGCCCAGGAGGGGCTGCCGTCGGTGGCGGAGGTCGACGACGCCATCGACAAGCTCCTGACCGCGTCGGACCCGGAGTGGGGCGGGCTCGGCGGCGCCCCCAAGTTCCCCCAGCCCATGGCCCAGGAGGCGCTGGCCGCGGCCGCCGCCCGGGGAGACGAACGAGCGCGCGACGCGCTCGTCACGTCGCTCGACGCCATGGCCGCCGGCGGCATCTACGACCACCTCGGCGGTGGCTTCGCGCGCTACGCGGTGGACGGCGTGTGGCTCGTGCCGCACTTCGAGAAGATGCTCTACGACAACGCGCTGCTCATCCGCCTCTACCTGCACGGGTGGCAGCTCACCGGCGAGGATCGCTTCCGCCAGACCCTGACGGAGACGATCGACTACGTCCTGCGCGACCTGCGCCAACCGGGCGGGGGCACCTCGTCGGCCGAAGACGCCGACAGCGAGGGCGAAGAGGGCAAGTTCTACGTCTGGACCGACACCCAGGTGCGGGAGGTCCTGGGCGAGGACGCCGATGTGGCCCGCCACTGGTACGGCTTCCGGCCCGGCGGGAACTTCGAGCACGGCGCCACGATCCCGAACCGCATGCACGCCCGCGGCGAGCTGGCCCGGCCACCCGACATCGAGGCGGCGCGGCAGGCGCTGTTCGACGCCCGCGCCACCCGGGTGCGACCCGGGCTCGACGACAAGGTGCTCACCGAGTGGAACGCCTACCTGGTGGCGGCGCTGGCCGAGGCCGGCGCCGCCGCCGGCGAACCCACCTGGGTGGCCGCGGCGGTGGAGACGGCTGAGTTCCTGCTCGCCAACCTGCGAAGAGACGACGGCCGCTGGCTGCGCGCGTGGCAGCGCGAGGCCGGCGCCCGTCACCTCGCCTACGCCACCGACCATGGCGCGCTGGTCGACGCCTTCACCCGCTTGGCCGAGGCCACCGGGGAGGCCCGCTGGATCACCGACGCTCGATCCGCCGCCGACGCGCTGCTCGAGCTGTTCTGGGACGACGACCGCGGTGGCGTGTTCACCACCGGTCACGACGCCGAGGCGCTGATCGCGCGTCCGAAGGACCTGATGGACAACGCCACCCCCGGTGCCAACGGGCTCGCCGCGGTCGGCCTGCTCCGCCTCGCGGCCCTCACCGGTGACGACCGCTACCGGGATCGGGGCGAGGCGATCGTCCGTCTCCTGGGCTCGATGGCCGTCACGCACCCCACCGCCTTCGGGCACGTGCTCACCGCCGTCGATCTCGTGGCCCGCGGCGCCACCGAGATCGTCGTGGCCGGCGATCGGCCCGACCTCCTCGCCGTGGCGCGCGCCCGCTTCCGACCGACCGCGGTGTTGGCCTGGGGCGAGCGGTACGAGAGCCCGCTCTGGGAGGGACGCACCGACGGCCGCGCCTACGTCTGCCGCCAGTACGCCTGCCAGCTCCCAGCCGGGGACGCCGACACCCTGGAGCGGCAGCTCCAATAGCGTCGGCGATCGCGTCAACCGATCGGGCACGTTGCGCGTCTAGGGGGCCGTGACGACGATGGCGGTGCGACCAACAGGGACGAAGGTGGACGTCGACGCGCTGTTCCGCGCCCACGCCACTCCCCTGCTCCGGCTCGCGATGGTGCTCACCGGCGACCTGGAGCTGTCCGAGGAGCTGGTGCAGGACGCCTTCGTCCGCCTCCAGCGGTCTGGCTCCACGCCGGCGGCGGGCGCCGAGCTGGCCTACTTGCGGCGGTCGGTCATCAACCTGTCCCACGGGCACCACCGGCATCTCCGGGTGACACGCCGTCACCGGGCCGAGCCGTCGATGGACCACGCCGCCGCCGAGGTCGACGCCGTCCGCCGCGATGGCCAGCGACAGGTGGTCGCCGCCGTCCGCGCCCTGCCCACCCGTCAGCGCGACTGCATCGTCCTGCGCTTCTACGGCGACCTGTCCGACACCGAGATCGCCGACGTGCTGGGGATCAGCGCCGGCTCGGTCAAGACCCACCTGCACCGTGCCCGAGCGACGTTGACCGACCTCCTGGAGGCCCTCCGATGAGCGACCAGACCCCCGATCCCGGTGACGACGTCCTGCGCGCGGCCCTCCACGCCGAGGCCGAGGGTGTCGACGCCGGCCCCGACCTCCTCGATCGCATCCACGCCGCCTCGCGGTCGACCTCCTCCCGATGGGCTGGGCGGGCGCCATGGCTCCTTGCTGCGGCGGCCGCCGCCGTGGTCGTCGCCGTCGGAGCCACCGTCGCCATGCGCGATGACGACCAGACGCTGGACGTCGTCGACAACCCGTCCGACACCACGAGCACGACGGCCGTTCCGACCCCCACCAACATGTTCGATCTGTTGGGCACGTCGTTCCCGTGCGCCTCCGGCTTTCAGACGAGCTTCTACCTCTCGCCGGCGGCCAGCGCGAGCGAGTCGGACGCGGTGAGGACCGCGCTGGAGACCGACGCCCGGGTCCAGACCGTCAGGTTCGTGTCCCAAGCCGACGTCGTCGCCGCACTCGAGGACGCGGCCCCAGAAGCGGAGTGGGATGCGCGCTCGATCCCGACCGCGTTCCTGGCCACGTCCGCCACGGAGGAGGACGACATTGCCGTACGCGGGAGTGTGTCTGACCTGCCCGGCGTCACCGCGACCCTGAGCTCCGATTGCACGAACCCGCCCCTCGATCCCACCGGTGAGCGGCCCACGGTCGTCGCGCTCGTCCGGGAGGACGGCTGGCTCGTCCTCGTCGACCTGTCCACCGGCGAGGAGACCGAGCTCCACTTCGGCGGCGACCCGAGCGCCCCGCCGTCGGGGCAGGAGGAGGGCGGTCCCCAGTTCATCGACGACGTCGACCTCTCGCCTGACGGGCAGTGGGTGTACTTCAGCACGTGCTGTGAGCCGGCCAGCGGGAGCACCTACCGGATCCCGATCGGCGGTGGTGAGCCGGCGCTGTTCGCGGTCGGCGCCTACCCACGGCTCAGCCCCGACGGCCGCTTCCTCGCCACCGGCGCTGGCGACTTCGTCATCATCACCCCGGTCGACAAGAGCGTCGACGCGGTCACCAGCGTCCAGCTGGAGTGCTGCTACTCCAGGCTGGCGTGGTCGCCCGATGGTTCCCAGCTCGCCGTCGTGCAAGGCGGCCTGGTCGACGCCCCCCACGAGGTGGTGCTGTTCGACTGGGACGGGACCACCCTCACCGTGGGTGACACGGGGAAGCCGGACAACCCAGGGACCTTCGTCTCCTGGGCCGCTGACGGCACGCTGTCGATCAGCTCCGGCGATCCCGTCGACGATGACCTGGCGATGCGCCAGGACGCGTCCTACGAGTGGATCCTCTGGGTCGACGAGGCTGGCGTGATCCAGGAGCAGCACGGCCACGAGTCGGCCGATCGGGTCCCGATCGACGGGCTGCCCGAGGCGCTCGCCGCGGACTGGTAGGTCAGACCTTGATCATCACCTTGCCGATGTTCTCGCCGGTGAACATCGCGTTGAGCGCCTGGGGCGCGGTCTCGAGTCCCTCGAACACATGGGAGCGATGGCGCAGCTGCCCCGAGGTCACCCAGCCGCCGAGCGTCTCCATGATCTCGGCGTACCGGCCCCACGAGTCCCACGAGATGAACCCCTCCATGCGAGCCCGCCTGGAGATCAGGTTGAGGTAGTTGGGCGGCCCCGGCGGCTTGTGGTGGTCGTTGTAGGACGAGATCGCACCGCACAGCACCACCCGAGCGTGGTCGGCCAGCCGTCCGAGGACGTGGTCGAGGATCGGCCCGCCGGTGTTGTCGAAGAAGACGTCGACCCGCTTCGGGCACAGCTCCTTGAGGCGGGCGGGGATGTCGTCGGTGCGGTGGTTGATGGCGCCGTCGAGGCCGAGGCCGTCGACCAGCCAGGTGCACTTCTCGTCGGTGCCGGCGATGCCGACCACGCGGCAGCCGAAGATCTTGGCGATCTGGACCGCGATCGATCCGGTGGCGCCGGCGGCCGCCGACACGACGACCGTCTCCCCCTCCTTGGCGTGGCCGATGTCCGTGAGGCCGACGTAGGCGGTGAGGCCGTTGGCCCCGAACACGCCGAGCGCGGCCTGGGGGTCGGTCCCCTCGGCCAGCGGGGTGGTGAGCATCGGGTCGTCGCCCACCACCGCGTACTCCTGCCAGCCGGTGAGCGTGGCCACGAGGTCGCCCTCGTGCACCTTGTCGCTCCGGGACGCGAGCACCCGGCCGATGCCGCTGCTGCGGACCACCTCACCGATCTCGACCGGTGGGATGTAGCCCTCCGCCTTCGAGAGCCACGTCCGCACGGTCGCATCGATCCCGATCCACTCGGTGCGGATGAGGACCTCGCCGTCGCCCGGCTCGGGCACGGGTTGGGTGTCGTGGGTGAAGTCGTCGTCGCGCACCAGCCCGTCGGGTCGCTGCGCGAGCAGCACGCGGTGGTTCGTCAGCTCGGCCACGGCCGGACAGTAATCCGGGGCAGGCTCCACGCATGCACGCCCATCTGCTCGCCAGCATCCCCGACGACCTCTTCACGATCGGCATCCCCGTCGCCGAGAAGGTCATCCGGACCATCGCGGTGTACGCCGGCCTGCTCCTCGTGCTGCGGCTGGCCGGGAAGCGGGACCTCGCCCAGCTCAACACGTTCGACCTGGTGGTCCTCCTGCTGCTGTCGAACGTGGTGCAGAACGCCATCATCGGTCCCGACGACAGCCTGCTCGGCGGACTCCTCGGCGCCGCGACCCTGATCGCGGTCAACTCGGCCATCGCGCGGACTGCGCTGCGGAACGACGCCGCGGTGCGGCTGCTCGAGGGGTCCGAGACGACGCTGGTGCGCGACGGCCAGCTCGACACCGACGCGCTCGCCCGGCTCGGGCTCCGCAAGGACGACGTCATCCTCGCCCTGCGCGTGCAAGGCGCGCTCCGCGTGGAGGACGTCGAGAACGCGGTGCTGGCGCCCGGTGGCAGCATCGTCCTCACGCTGAAGCCCGCCAAGGGCCCGGCGACCGGTCAGGACGTCGCCCGGCTCGAGGCCAAGCTCGACCGCCTGCTCGCGGCGACCTGAGGCGTTCGACGCCGAACGCGGCCCACGCGTTCTGGCCCGGATGCCTGGGTCCCTGGCCCGGATCTCCCGGGCCAGATGCTGGTCTCTTGGTTCTGGCCCGGACATGAGGCGCCACGGCCCGAGGTTTCCGGGCCAGAACGGTGGGTCACCAGCCGCCGCGGTGGAGGACCTCTTCGAGGGAGCGGCGACCGCGGTGGGCGGACTGGCCGGGCGGCCCCGCGGCCGGATGCCCGACGGCGACGGTGCCGAGGGCGCGCCAGCCGTCTGGCACGCCGAGCGCCGCGAGGGCCTCGGCCTCGCGCTGGAACACGCCGAAGAAGCACGCACCCAGACCGGCATCGACGGCGCCCAGGAGGATGTGCTCGACCGCCATGCCGCCGTCGACCCACCAGTACGGCACCGGCCAATCCTCCGCGCCTGCTCCGAGGCCAGTGGACGCCTTGTCGGGCTCGGCGTAGCGCTCCACCCATGCGTCGGGGCGCACCAGCGCCAGGATCAGGACAGGAGCGTCGACCAGGCCAGGCCAGCCGAACGACGCTCGCCGTTCGGCGGGCAGGGTGATGTCCCAGTAGGTCGCCGTCTGCTCGGGGCCCTCCAGCACCACGAAGGCCCATCCCTGGCTGTGCCCGGCTGAAGGGGCGCGCCGAGCGAGGTCGACGAGGTCGTCGACGACGACGGGATCGACCGGTTCCGCGGTGAAGGCTCGCACCATCCGCCGGCGGCGGACGGCGTCGCCCAGGTCCAAGGCCCGGCGGCTAGGCGAGCTTGGCGAGGTCTTCGGCCATGGCCCAGCCGAAGGCCACGAGCGAGTCGCCCCGCTTGGCGTCGAACCCCTTGAAGAAGGCGGCCACGTCAGCGGCGATGGCCTCCGGCTTCATGCTGTCGTGATCGAACACCTCGGGGTGGTTGCCGTTGCCCGTGGCGGTGAACGAGCGGTCGTCGTAGGCGGCCGTGTCGACGCCGAAGCGCTTGGCCAGGCGCCGGCCCCACGCCCGCTCCTCGCCGCTGGCCTTGTGGTCAGGGCGGGGGACGACGTCGTTGAGCGCCTTGAAGGCCTCGAAGCCCGACGGTGTGGTGAGCCGGGTGCCGATGAGGACATCCTCGTCGGGGAAGGCCAGCACGGCCCGCCGCAGCTCGTCGTGCATGATCGCCCGCAGCACGGTGTCGCGCTTGGCGCCGCGCTTGACCGACGCCAGGCCGATCAGCACCGACGGGGTGCCACCGATGCGCTCGAGGGTGGAGAACGCGAAGCCCTTGAGCTTGTCGTTCTCGCGGACCTGGGTGACGAGCACCCAGGCCTCCGCCTGCTTGGAGAGGACCCCGATCTCGTACGGGATGGGTCCCTCGGCACATAGATCAGCGAGCTCCGCGAGCTCGGCGTCCCCCAACGCAGTGCAGTCCTTGGTCTCGACCTGGATCGACATTCGCTTGCCAGCCCCCGGATCACTCGTGGTTCGGACCCCTCTAGTCCAGTAGACGCGGCGCTCCGGCGCAACTCGGGAACGGCTTGACAGATCGCGAACAACCTGCTCAAGGGTCGTGACCCGCGGGTCAAGGAACCTTCAGGCCATGATCGCGGTGGGCCCGAGCAGCACGCGGAGCTCGGCGAGGAGGCCTGGGACGACGTCGACCGTCCACGCTTCGGGTAGCCGGAGCACCTTCTCCTCGCCCAGGTGGAGCAGCACCGGCGAGTCGCCGGGATGCTCCCCGAGCAGGCGCTTCAGGTCCTTGATGAGGACCTCCGACAGCGCGGCGGCGGCCACCTTGACCCGGAGCGGGAACGCCTCCCCCGACATCGGCTCGAAGGGCTCGATGTCCATGGCGATGAGCTTGGGCTGGTCCTCCCGGGCGTCGACGCGGGCCCGCACGACGACGATGGCGTCGTCGGCCAGCTTGTGGCCGTGGTCGGTCATCGACTTGGGGAACACCATGACCTCCACCGAGGTCTGGAGGTCCTCCAAGGCGAAGACGGCCATCAGGTCGCCCTTCTTCGTCCACTTCCGCTGGAGCCCTGTGATCACCCCTCCGAAGGTGCGGATGGCCCCGTCGTCGAGCTCGGCCAGGTCGGTGAGGCGGCCGTCGCAGCGCCGGCGGAGGGATGCCTCGGCGCCCATGAGCGGGTGGTCGCTGACGTAGAGGCCCAGCATCTCCTTCTCGAAGCTGAGCCGCTCCCGCTTGGCGAACTCCACGGCCGGGATGGGCGGGCGCTCGTCGAACATCTCGCCGGCGTCCTCGATCTCGCCGAACAGCGACATGACCCCCATGTCCCGTTCGCGCCGGCGGGACACCGTGCTGTCGATGATGTGCTCGAACGAGCGCAGCAGGCCCTGGCGCGGGTGGCCCAGGCAGTCGAACCCGCCGGCCTTGATGAGCGACTCGATCGTCTTCTTGTTCAGCACCTGGAAGTCGACCCGCTCGACGAAGTCGTAGAAGTCGACGAACGGTCCGTTGGCCTCGCGTTCGGCGATCAGCAGCCCGACCAGACCAGAGCCGACGTTGCGCACCGCGGACAGCCCGAAGACGATCGATCGCTTCTCGGTGCCCGCGTCGGCGTCGACCTCGACGACCGGCGTGAAGTCGGAGACCGATCGGTTGACGTCGGGCACGAGCACCTCGATGCCCATCGTGCGGCACTCGGCCAGGTAGATCGCGGCGCGGTCGAGGTTGGCCTTCACGCTCGTGAGCAGCGCGGACAGGTACTCAGCGGGGTGGTGGGCCTTGAGGTACGCCGTTTGGTACGCGATGTACCCGTACCCGAACGAGTGCGACTTCGGGAAGGCGTAGTCAGCGAACTGCTCGATGATGTTGAACAGCATCGTGCCGAGCGACCGCTCGTAGCCGGTGCCCTCCACACCGTCGACGAAGGCCTCCCGCTCCTTCGCCATGACCTCTCTCGACTTCTTGCCGCAGTTGTGCACGAGGAAGTCTTCGATGACCGCGTACGGGCGCTCCCCGTTCACCATCTGGAAGTCGAAGCACTCCTTCTCGCCCACGGGCTCGATCGAGGTGACGGTGTCCCACACGAGGTCGCCCGTGCGCAGGTCTTCCAGGCGCTCCGAGTGCAGGAGGCCGGCGAGGTTCGAGCGGTGCGTGAGTCGCGTCGCGATCTGGGCACTTCCATCGACCCCGAGGGCTCGCTTCGTGCGACCGGTGGCCTGCAGGCGTCGTGCCAGCTCGGAGCGCACGAACGACGTGGGGATCCCGATGTTCGAGGCGCTCGACCGATCGCCCCACCCCGCCGACCAGCGCATCAGCTTCTCGTACTTCGCGGCGGGCAGGTTGGGACCGACCACCTGGGCGAACGCCTTTGCCTGCAGCTTGTCCGCGATCGACAGGGTGTAGTGGCGCCCGTGCCCTGGGATGTCTCGATGGTGGAGATTCGAGAGCACACCGCACCGCAGCAGCATCCGCTTCAACGCCCGGCACACGTCGATGCTCTTGGATCCGAAGTGGGTTCCGAACCGATCTGTCCACCCGTCGGCGGCGAAGTAGAGCGCGAGGAACAGCTCGACCTTGCGGCGGGGTGCGTTGACCATGCACAGCGGAATGCTCTTGTCGCCCGCCAGACCGAAGCGCCCGACGAGCGGGGCGAGCTGGCGGAGCTCGGCGCGCGCGAGGCGAAGCTGTGTGACCGACCCTGCGCGGTGCTCACGCTCGTGGGGACGACCGAAGTAGACGTGGTAAGCGATGCGGAACGCCTCGAGCAGCTCCGGATCCGTGTTGCAGAAGTGCGCGGCACGCGACGGCCCGTTGGGGTCGGGGGTGCACCCCTCGGAGATGAGCAGAGCCGAGAGCACGACCTCGGCGTCGGACACCTTGCTGCCACCATGCGTGTGTGTGTGAGCCGCCACGGCGACGAGGTCCCCGGGCGTGATGTCTCCCAGCGGCGTCCAGCGGTCTTCCACGAGGAAGGGATGCTCCTCGGTGGCCTCGATGGTGTAGCCGGTGGAGGTGGTGAGACGCAGGACGGGCTTCGCTCCCACTGACCACACGTCGTCGACGGCTTCGTGGCGGCTCGTGGCGGATGTGGTGTCGATGGTGTGCACCCGCTTGTCGCGGATGCGGGCGACTTGTTCGATCGGGACGTAGCCGCGGCTGCGGGTGAGCACGAGGGTGCCGGCGGGAAGGCAAGCCTTCCGGAGGTTGTCAGCTTGGGCGAGGGAGTAGCCGGCGAACTTCTGCGCCACCCGCATCACGGACTCTTGGTAGATCATCAGGCCGTACGTGTCGGCGAGGATCTCCTCGGCATCCGGGTGGAAGTACTCGACCGCCTTCCGCCCGTTCTTGCGGTCGGCGTAGTCGTTGTGCATGTTCGCGGCCATCGGGCCGGGGCGGTACAAGGCCACGAGGGCGGCGACGTCTTCGAAGCTCGTGGGAGCCAGCGCGCGGTGAGCGCACGCATGGGCCCGCCCTCGAGCTGGAAGATGCCGATGCCCTCGCCGCGGCAGAGCAGCGCGAGCGTGAGCGGATCGTCGAGCGGGATCTGGTCGATGTCGAGATCGACGCCACGCGTGTCGCGGATGATCTCGAGCGTGTCGCTGATGACGTCGAGGTTCCGAAGCCCGAGGAAGTCCATCTTGAGCAGGCCGAGGTCTTCGACGCCGTGCATCTCGTACTGCGTGACGATCGGCGCGTCCTCTGGGTCCTGCCCGCCCACCGGCTTGCGCTGGATCGGGCAGGTAGGTGGTGAGCGGCTCCTTGGTGATCACCACCGCGGCGGCGTGGATGCCGTCCTGCCGGCGCAGGCCCTCGAGGCCCTTGGCCACCTCGATGACCTTGGCGGCGTCGGGGTCTTCGTCCCGCATCTTCCGCAGGTCGGCGGCCATCTTGTAGCCGTCGGCGTACTTCTCGTGCGGTTCCAGGCACGCGTACAGCGGCGTGTCGCGCCCCATCACGAGCGGCGGCATGGCCTTGGCGACCTTGTCGCCGACGATGTACGGGTAGCCGAGCACGCGGGCGGCGTCCCGCACCGCGGCGCGCGCCTTGATGGTGGAGAACGTCACGATCTGGGCGACGTGGTCGCGCCCGTACTTCTCGGCGGCGTAGCGGATCATCTCGTCCCGGTAGCGGGAGTCGAAGTCCATGTCGATGTCGGGCATCGAGATCCGGCTCGGGTTGAGGAAGCGCTCGAACAGGAGGTCGTACTTGATCGGATCGAGGTCGGTGATCCAGAGCGAGTAGGCCACCGCGCACCCCGCCGCGCTCCCTCGGCCCGGACCGACGCGGATGTCGTTGTCGCGGGCGTGCTTGATGAGGTCCCACACGATCAGGAAGTACGAGGAGAACCCCATGCTGTCGATCACGCCGAGCTCGTAGCTCAGCCGCTCGACGATGGCGTCGGTGAGCCCGGCTCCCCATCGCCGGCGCGCGCCCTCCATCGTGAGGTGGCGCAGGTAGTCGGTGTCGGTGGCGAAGCCATCGGGCAGCGGGAAGTTCGGGAGCTGGGGCTTGCCGAACTCGATCGTCACGTCGGCGCGCTCGGCGATCCAGAGGGTGTTGTCGCACGCCTGCGGGAGCTCGTCGAACAGGTAGCGCATCTCCTGCGAGGACTTCAGGTAGTGCTCGTCGCCGTGGAACTTGAACCGGTCGGGGTCGCTCATCTGCGAGCCCGTCTGCACGCAGAGGAGCGCGTCGTGGGCGACGGAGTCCTCGCGGTGCACGTAGTGGCTGTCGTTGGTGGCGAGCAGCGGCGCTTGCAGCTGCTTGGCCAGCTCGAGGAGCTGCGGGTTGGTGCGCCGTTGGTCGGGGATGCCGTGGTCCTGCAGCTCGATGAAGAAGCTGTCGCGGCCGAAGATGTCCTGCAGCCGACCGGCCGTCTTCACGGCGCCCTCGTAGTCGTCGCGCAGCAGGTGCTGCAGCACGTGCCCGCCGAGGCAGCCCGACGTGGCGATCAGGCCCTTGCTGTGCTCCGCCAGGAGGTCAAAATCTGCCCGCGGTTTGTACCAGTGACCCGAGAGGAACGCCTCGCTCGAGAGCTTGATGAGGTTCCGGTAGCCCTCGTCGGTCTCCGCCAGCGCGGTGAGGTGGTAGTAGAGCTTGGCGCCGCCGTCCGCCTCACCCCCGCCATCGTCGAGGCGCCCGCGCCGGTTCGGGCGCTCGTGCCGGCTCTCGTGGGCCATGTAGAGCTCGGAGCCGATGATCGGCTTGATGCCCTGCGCCCGGCACTCCTTGTAGAAGTCCAGGATCCCGTACATGTTCCCGTGGTCGGTGATGCCGAGGGCAGGTTGGCCGTCGGCGACCGCTGCCCCGACGACCTCGCCGATCCGGGCGGCCCCGTCGAGCATCGAGTACTCGGTGTGGACGTGGAGGTGCGTGAAGCTGTCCGCCACGAACCCACCCTCCTCTCGTCGTCCACAGGGCCATCCACAGGGATTTGTCCACAGGCTGTGGACAAATCACACCCGTGTGATTTCGACCGTAGCACCGCCCCGCGGGCGACCGCTACGGTCCCGCCCCCGGTCAGCGGTGCTGGGCGGCGTCGATGCGCTGGAACTCGGCGCGGAGCTCGTCGACGCCCTCGTCGTCGCCTGGGAACGTCATCGAGCGGGCTCGTACGTCCGTGTCGGCGATGGCGGCGCCGCGGTCGGCGAGGAACCCACGGATGCGCTCGTCGAACCGGCTGCGGAAGATCTCCGCGCCCTCGAGGGAGGTCTCCGGCAGGATCGCCACGAGGCGATGGGTGCCGCCGTCGTGGGCGTGGACGACGTGGTCGACGTTCCGGACGCCTTCGCGCAGCTGGCGGCCGAGGTCGCGCAGCGCCGTGCGGCGCTGGCGGGCCTTCAGCGCGTTGAGCGGCGCGGCCGGCAGGTCGAGCACGACCACCGAGAACAGGGTCTGGTAGCGGCGAGCCCGCGCCATCTCGAGGTCGGTCTGGTGCAGGAGGTGGCGGGCGTTGTTGAGCCCGGTCTCGTCGTCGATCTCGTCGTACAGCTCGAGCTTCTCGAGCGATCCCTCCAGCACTTGGGTGGACCACCCGCCGATGGCTCCGAAGATGAGGTAGGCGGCGGAGCGCGAGACGATCAGCCCGGAGAACTCCCCCACCCCGACCGCGTCGATGGCCGGGTAGCGCAAGGCGGCGTAGATGGCGATGGCGGCCACCGCGGCGATGACCCCGCCCACGAACCCGCGGAACACGAACGCGAGGAAGATCGGCACGAACAGGAGGGTGGCGGCCACCTCGATGCCGTCGACGCGGCGGGCGTACATGACCACGGCCACGACCGCGAGGACGACCAGGCCGGTGAACACCAGGAGGCGCCGTGCCTTGAGGTAGCCCAGCTGCGACAGCCGGTCGGAGAACGTGGCGCCCACGGGGCCGAAGCGTACCCATCGGTGGACGACCACCAGGGTTTACTGTGACGGCATGCCGTCAGCGCTGCGGGCCCAGGTCGCGCTCATCGGGCTCTTCGCGGTGCTGCTCATCCCGATCGGCACCTCGTCGCTCCGCGGCCTCACCCACATCCTCACCTGCCAGGAGGACAGCGCGACTGCGTTCAGCATCGACGTGCCGGTGGACGGGCCACCCACGATCTCGTCGTCGGCGGTGATCGAGCGCAACCCGGACGGCACCGTGAAGGTGAACGAGATGTGCGGCGGCCTCACCCTCGACGTCCTGATGGGCAGCCGTCGGAACAACCGGGCCGACGTCACCCTGGCCATCACCAACCACAGCGACTACGGCTGGCGCGGGTCCGTGCAGGTGCGACTCGACGACACGCTGATCCCGATCGACATCGGCGAGATCCGCGCGGGTGACACCGCCTCCGATGAGTTCGACCTCCGCCTCGAGGCCGGCGAGAGCTACTCCATCGAGGGCAAGCTCCTCATCGGTCCCTAGCTAGAGGTAGGTCCCCGGCATCGAGCCCTCGTCGCCTGGCGGGGGCGGACCCTGCTGCGGGCCGCCCGGGCCGATCTGGCCGCGGATCTGCTCGAGCTGCTGACGGGCGGCCATCTGCTGGGCGAAGAGCGTGGCCTGGATCCCGTGGAAGAGGCCTTCGAGCCAGCCGACCAGCTGGGCCTTGGCGATCCGGAGCTCGGCGGAGGTGGGCGCGGTGTCGGGCTCGAACGGGAGCGCCAGGCGTCCCAGCTCCTGTTGCAGATCAGGAGAGAGCGACGACGACAGCTCGGTGATGGACGTGTCGTAGATCTCGCGCAGGCGCTCGCGGCTCGGTTCGTCGAGCTCGGTCTGGCGCACCTCCTCGAGGAGCTGCTTGATCATCGAGCCGATGCGCATCACCTTGCCCGGTGACTCGACCGACTCGCGTGATTCCTCGCCTGCTTCGGGCACCACGGCGGGCACCAGCACGAAGTCCTCGTCGGGCGGGTCGGCGGGGGTGGTCTCGGACATGGCGGTCAACCTACCGGGGTCGGCTCAGCCTCCCGCCACACCCACCAGCAGCGGGACGAGCATCTCGTCCTCGGTGACCGACCCGTGGCGGCCCACCAGCACGTACGGCCCCGTGTCGTTGGGGTCGTAGAAGGCGATGGTGCCCTGGGCCGCGAGCAGGACGTCGCCGAGGCGGCTGGCGGCGGCGTCGGTGACCTTCGGTCCGTACCAGCCCTCCGCGATCACCTGCTCGCGCGTGTGCACCCACGCGACGTCGGACAGCTGGGCCTCCGCCGCCTCCATCAACGCCGCCGCGCGGCCCGAACGGGCGTGCAGCCACCGGAAGCGACCTTCGCCGGACTGGACCGCGACGTGCGTGAGGACATCGCTCGGAAGCTCGACCACGTTGTCACCGGTCTCCACCTGGCCGTGGTCGGCGGTCACCGTCAGCGCCGTGCCCGGCGGGAGCGACTCGAGGAGGGTGGCCACCAGGTGGTCGATCCACCGCAGCTCCTCGTCGTACTGCTCGCCGAGGCCGTACTCGTGGGACACCTTGTCGAGCCCCTCGTAGTAGCCGTACATGAACGGCTCACCGGCGCGCGACAGTCGCACCAGCTCGGCGGTCAGCGTGCCGAGGGTGCGGTAGCCCGTGAACCGAACGGGGTCGAGGTGCGCCAGGGTGAACCCGGACCCCAGGAACTCCGCCCGGGTGAGCACCGGCGGCCGCTGCCCGTCGAACGGCGCGTTCGGCTGCAGCACGCTCGGCGAGATGCTTCGGCGAGCGTCTCCGCGGGCGGTGGTCCACCGCAGGACGTTGAGGATCTCGCTCTCCACCGCGATGCGATAGCCCATCACGCCGTGCTCCCCCGGGGGCAACCCCGTGGTGAGCGACGTGAGGGCGGTGGCGGTGGTGCTCGGGGCCACGGTGGTGATCGCGCCGCCGGCCATCGCGCTCGAGCGTGGGCGCCAGGTGGCGACGCGCTTCCAGCTGGTTCCAGCCGAGGCCGTCGATCACGAGGAGGACGACCCGGTTCGCCTCCATCGCCGCGGCGGGCATCCACGCGGGCACGTCGTCGGGCGGGTGCAGCAGCGCCGGCACCACGTTGGTGATGCAGCCGGCGTCGTAGGCGGGGAGCAGCGGGAGATCGGACATGGGAAGGAGAGCGTCCAGACGTTAGTGGCCTGCCCTACAGTCCAGGTGGTGAAGGTGTCGACGAGGGGCGACTACGCCAGCCGGGCACTGCTGTCGCTCGCTCTGCACCCCGACGAGTCGGGGCCCACGTCGGTGCGCGACATCGCGGAGCGCACCGGTCTCCCCCAGCCCTACCTCGAGCAGATCCTGCTCGCGCTCAAGGGCGCGGGGATCGTCCGCTCCAAGCGCGGCGTCGGCGGTGGCTACATCCTCGCCAGGGAGCCGAGTCAGATCACGCTCGGGGAGATCGTGTCCGCGGTCGACGGCCCCATCGCGGTCGGCGACTTCGGTGAGCCGCACCAGGACGGAGCCTGCGACCACGAAGGCCAGTGCGTGCTGCTGGCAGTGTGGGCGGGGATCAGCGGGCGGATCCGCAGCCACCTCGACAGCTTCACGCTGGCCGACATCGCCACCATGGCGCGTGGCCAAGCCGATTGGCCGGTACCTGAGCTCTAGCCCTCCGTGAGGCTCGCGAGCACGGCCACCAGGTCGGCCGGCAGCGGCGATTCGAACGACAGGTGCTCCGCCGTCACCGGATGGGACAGCTCGAGCACCTCCGCGTGCAGGAACGGACGCGCCATCGGCAGCGACTGGCGCGCGCCGCCGTAGCGAGCGTCCCCGACCACGGGGTGGCCGATCGAGCGGAGGTGCACCCGGATCTGGTGGGTGCGCCCCGTCTCCAACGTGCACGCCAGCTCGGTCACGGCGACCGGCTCCACGAACGTGCGCCGCGCCTCGTACCGCGTGCGGGCGTCCTTGCCCCGTTCGTCGACGGCCATGCGCGTCGGCTCTCGGGTCGAGCGGCCGATCGGCGCGTCGATGAGACCGCGGGCAGCCGCCACCGTGCCCCACACGAGCGCCCGGTAGCGACGATGGACCGCACGGGCGGACAGCGCGCCGACGAGCGCGTCGTAGGCCCCGGGCGTGCGGGCCACGAGCAGCAGGCCCGAGGTCCCCTTGTCGAGGCGGTGGACGATGCCAGGGCGGCCAGGGTCGCCACCGACGCCGACCAGCTCGGGGTAGCGCGCGAGCAGAGCGTGCACGAGCGTGCCGGTGCGCTGTCCCGCCCCCGGGTGCACGACCAAGCCCGCCGGCTTGTCGATCACCAGGAGGTCGTCGTCGGCGTGCACCACCGTGATGTCGATGTCGGGCTCCGGGATCAGGCGCCGTGCCTCCGCCGGGTCCGGCGCGTCTACGGCTACCTCGTTCCCTGCGTGGAGGCGCGTCGACCGGGCCTGGGCGGGAACGCCGTCCACCACGACCGCCCCCGCATCGATCAGCACCGCGACCTCGGCGCGGCTGAGCCCCGTGATCATGGCGACGATGCGGTCGACGCGCTCACCAGCCATCGCCTCGGGCACCACATCCCGGAGGATCACGACGCCGGCTCGGGGTCGCGGCGGGTCGAGAGGAGCAGCACGCCGATGCCCACCCAGAGCGCGGCGTCAGCCAGGTTGAACACGGGCCACCACTGCAGGTCGACCATGTCGACCACGCGACCACCGAGCAGCCCGTCTCCTTCGCGGAACGCCCGATCCGAGAGGTTGCCGAGCGCCCCACCCAGGATGATCCCGAACCCGAGGGACGACCCTCGGCGATCGGAGCGGAGGCCCATGCGGACGACCACCCCGACCACGACCAGCCCGATCAACGCGATCAACGTGGTGTTGCCACCACCGCCGAGGCTGAACGCGGCCCGGTCGTTGAACACCAGGTTGAGGCGCAGCGAGCCGACCAGGTCGATCGGACCGTCGGCCAGCGCTGACAGTGCCCAATGCTTGGTCAGCTGGTCGAGGGCGACGACGACCGCGGCCGACGCCAGGAAGGTCCCCCGATGACGGGCCTCCGGGGCACCCACGATCGACTCAGCGGCTGGTGAAGCCAGCGCTCTTGCACTGCACACAGAGGGCCGCGTACGGGAGGGCCCGGAGTCGCTCCTTCGGGATCGTGTTGTGGCACTGCTCGCACACGCCGTAGGTGCCGTCCTTGATCTTCGCGAGCGCGATGTCGATCTCCTCGACCGCGGCCGAGGCTGAGGCGCTCAGCGCCAGATCGCGCTCGCGCTCGACGGCGAGGGTGTCGCCCTCGCCCGACTCCTCGTCGAACTGGACGTCGCCGGGCTCGCGCTCGGCCACGAGCAGGTCGGCCTCCGCCTTGAGCGACGCGGCCTGCCGGACGTAGGTGACGCGCTCGCCGGTGAGGGCCTCGACCTGACCGAGCAGGAACTTGTCGAGCGGCCCCTTGCGCTTCGGCGGGGCCTTCTTGACGGTCTGCCCGGCGCCAGCGGCGGCGGGGAGCTTGGGCGGCGAGGCGAGCTGCTTGGCGGGAGCTTTCTTGGCGGCCGGCGCCTTCTTGGCCGGCGCCTTCTTCGCAGCCGGGGCCTTCTTGACCGGCGCCTTCTTGGCGGGAGCCGCCTTCTTGGCGGGAGCCGCCTTCTTGGCGGGAGCCGCCTTCTTGGCCGCCACCTTCTTGCCGGCCGGCGCGACCTTCTTGGCGTTGGCGGCCTTCTTGGCCGGCGCCTTCGCCGTCGTCGCGCGCGTGGCTACGACCTTCTTCGCCGGTGCCTTGGTGGCCTTGGTGGCCGCCTTGGTCGTCGCTGCCATGGTGTGGTGCCGTCCTCTCGAGCGCCCGCTTCCCCGCAAAGGGTGCGGCATTGTAGGCACCCTCCTCACCGGAGACAACCTCGCGCAACCACCCTGGGGCGGTTGTGGCCGCCCCGTAGGATGACCCGATCATGTTCTCCGCCCTGCCCGACAAGCCTGATCACGACGCGCTCGAGCGCGCCGTCCTCGAGCGCTGGGATCGCGAGGGCACCTTCGAACAGCTGCGGGCGAAGAACACCGACGGGCCCCGGTTCAGCTTCATCGACGGCCCTGTCACGGCCAACAAGACCCTCGCCGTGCACACCGCTTGGGGTCGCACCCTCAAGGACGTGTTCCAGAGGTACAAGGCGCTGCGCGGATACCACCAGCGCTATCAGAACGGCTTCGACTGCCAGGGCCTGTGGATCGAGGTGGGAGTCGAGCGGGAGCTGGGGCTCAACTCCAAGCGGGAGATCGAGGAGTACGGGCTCGCCGAGTTCGCCCGCCGCTGCCGCGCGGTGGTCGAGCAGTCCTCCGCCGACCTGACCAAGGGTTCGATCCGGCTCGGCCAGTGGATGGATTGGGGCCGCGACTACTTCACCTTCTCCGACACGAACATCGAGTACATCTGGCGCTTCCTGGCCATCGTGCACGAGCGCGGGTGGCTGTTCCGGGGCCACCGGGCCACCGAGTGGTGCCCGCGGTGCGGCACCTCCATCTCGGCGCACGAGCTGGCGGGGAGCTACGTCGATCGGGAGGACCCGTCGCTGACGGTCCGGTTCCCCCTGCTCGATCGGCCCGGCCAGGCCATCGTCATCTGGACCACCACCCCGTGGACGCTGCCCGCCAACGTTGCCGCCGCCGTCTCGCCGACGGCCGAGTACGGGCGCCTGGCCAACGGCGACTGGCTCGCCGTCGAGCGGGGCGACGGTGGACCGTTCGAGGAGGTCGTGCGGGGCGCCGACCTGGTCGGCCTCCGCTACGAGGGCCCGTTCGACGCGCTCGGTCCCGGAGCCGCCGTGGCGCACCGCGTGATCGGCTGGGACGAGGTGTCGCTCGAGGAGGGCACCGGCGTGGTCCACATCGCACCTGGGGCGGGCACGGAGGACTTCGAGCTGAGCAAGGTCGAGGACCTCCCGGTGCTCACCCCGGTCGACGAGTCCGGCCGCTTCTACCCGGAGTACGGCTGGCTGGCCGGGCGCTCGGCCCACGACGCTGCCGACGACATCATCGCCGACCTCCGCCAGCGCGCCATCCTCGTCGACGCCGGCACCATCAGCCATCGGTACCCCGAGTGCTGGCGGTGCCACACGCCGCTCATCTTCCGCATCTCCGACGACTGGTTCATCGGCGTCGACGAGATCCGCGAGCCGATGCGCGAAGCGAACCGCACGGTCGAGTGGACGCCCGAGTACATGGGCAAGCGGATGGACGACTGGCTCGTCAACATGTCCGACTGGAACATCTCGAGGCGCCGCTACTACGGGCTCCCCCTGCCCTTCTACCCCTGCTCCTGCGGGCACCTCACGGTCATCGGGTCCCGCGCCCAGCTGGCCGAGCTGGCCACCGGGCCGCTCGACGGCCTGGAGGAGCTGCGCCGTCCGTGGATCGACGACGTGGTGATCCGCTGCGCGGAGTGCGGCGGGGACGTCCACCGCATCGCCGAGGTCGGCGACGTGTGGCTCGACGCGGGCATCGTGCCGTTCTCCACGCTCGGGTGGGAGAACCCGGAGTGGATCGCGGAGGGCTACGCCACCGGTGCCGCCAACGGGCTCACGCAAGCCGACCTGCCCGACCACCCCTACTGGGAGGAGTGGTTCCCGGCCGACTGGGTGTCGGAGATGCGCGAGCAGATCCGCCTGTGGTTCTACTCGCAGCTGTTCATGTCGGTGGCGCTCACCGGGCGAGCGCCGTACCGCAAGGTGCTCGGCTACGAGAAGATGCTCGACGAGTCCGGGCGCGAGATGCACGGCTCGTGGGGAAACATGATCGAGGCGGAGGACGCGTTCGCCCGGATGGGCGCCGACGTGATGCGCTGGCAGTACTGCGCGCAGCCGCCGGATCGCAACCTCTTGTTCGGGTTTGGTCCGGGGCAGGACATCCAGCGCAAGCTGCTCACGCTCTGGAACAGCACGTCGTTCTTCGTGCAGTACGCCAACATCGCCGGGTTCACGCCCACCTACGACGACCTCACCGATGGCCCCACGGGCGACCTGACGTCGCTCGACCGGTGGCTCGTCGCCCGCACGCGCCGGCTCGTCCACGAGGTCACCGACGCCTACGAGCAGTACCTGACGGTGAACGCCCTGCGGGCCTTCGACGCCTTCGTCGACGACCTCTCCAACTGGTACGTCCGACGCTCCCGCCGTCGCTTCTGGAACGGCGAGGAGGCCGCGCTGCGCACGCTGTGGACCGCCCTGGTCGACGCGCTGCGGGTCGTCTCACCGATCATGCCGTTCCTCAGCGAGCACCTGTGGCAGGTCCTCGTCACGGGTGTCGCACCGGACGCGCCGGCGTCGGTCTTCCTCGCCGGGTGGCCCTCCATGAGCGACGCCGACGATGAGCTGCTCGACGACGTCGCGTCTGTGCGGCGGCTCGTCGACCTCGGACGGCAGGCCCGGGTGGCGTCCAAGATGAAGCTGCGTCAGCCGCTCCCCCGCCTCGTCGCCGAGGGCCTCGACCGCGCCGCCCCCTACCTCGACGAGGTCGCCGACGAGCTGCGCGTCAAGGAGGTCGTGTTCGGACCGGTCGACGCCACGGACCTCCAGGTCCGTCCGAACCTGCCCGTGCTCGGGCCACGGCTGGGCCCCGCGCTGGGGACGATCCGTGCCGCCCTCGCCGCGGGCGACTTCGAGCTGCTCCCCGACGGTGGCGTGCGCGTCGCCGACGTCGATCTCACCGCTGACGACGTCCTCATCGAGCGCACCGAGAAGGCCGGCTGGGCCGTGGCCGCTTCCGACGGCGCCACCGTCGCGCTCGACCTCTCCCTCGACGACGACTTGCGCCGCGAGGGCCGCGTGTACGACCTCATCCACCAGGTGAACTCGTTGCGCAAGGAGGAGGGCCTGGCCCTCACCGACCGCATCCACCTGCTGCTGCCCGCATCGGACACGGACCTGCTCGAGCACGCCGACTGGATCGCCGCCGAGACGCTGGCCGTCAGCGTCCGGCCATCGGACGGCGAGGAGCTCAGCCTCACGACCTCTTCTTGAGTTGATTCGTCGCGGTCGTCGCGGCAGATCAACTCAAGAACGGGAGCTCAGCGGCGCTTGGCGGCCTTCTTGGCGGGGGCCGCCTTCTTGGCCGGTGCCGCCTTCTTGGCGGGGGCCTTCGTGACGGGCGCCTTCTTCACGGGAGCGGCCTTCGTGGCCGACGCCGCCTTCTTGACGGGAGCGGCCTTCTTGGCGGGAGCCGCCTTCTTCACGGGAGCGGCCTTCTTGACCGGCGCCGCCTTCTTGGCGGGGGCGGCGGCCTTGCGGGCCGGCGCGGCCTTCTTGGCCGGAGCCGCCTTCTTGGCGGGGGCCTTCTTGGCCGGAGCCGCCTTCTTGGTGGGGGCCTTCTTGGCCGGCGCCGCCTTCTTGGCCGTGGCCCTCGCCGGCGCCTTCCGGGCCGGGGTGCCGATGCGACGGTCGATCTCGTCGAGCAGGCTGCGGCGACGGCCCAGGCTGAGCTCCCGGGTGCGCACGAGACCGAGCTCGTCGGCATCGAGCTCACCGAGCAGCGGACGGATCTGGGCGGCGGACAGCGATTCGTAGTCCTCGATCGGGAACCAGTCCTCGTCGTCGTCCCAGGTGCCGGCGGCGGCGGCGGGGGGCGTCGCCGCCGCGGTGGTGCCGCTCAGCTGTGCGAGCTTCTCGAGGATCTCGGGGCGCGCCTTGGTGTTGCGCTCGCGCTCCTCGACCACCGAGACCTCGTCCGCGTAGAGCTGCGGCAGCAGCGGCAGGATCTGTCCAGCGGTGAGGTCGTCGTAGTCGGCGATCGGGAAGTCGACCTCCTCGCCTTCCTCCCAGTCGGTGGCCAGCCACTCGGCGTCGGCGGCGGGGGCGCGGGCGGCGGGCTCGGGGCCACGGCGGTGGGGGCATCGCCCACGGGAAGCGGGGCCGGAGGCGTCTTGAGCTCCGTCTTGGGGCGGTTGCGGCGCAGCGCCACGATGAGGACCACGGCGGCGGCGACGCTGCTCGCGATCGATACATAGATGAGCGTCAGACCGTCATCGTTCAGCAAGCCCAACACGAGCAGAACGGTGGCCGCCAGCACGAGGGCGAAGCTCAACAGGACGAGCACGACAGAGTCACCTTCCCCAGGGGGTGTTCAAGGACTGGAGCATCCTAGGCATCCGACCACGCCCACACGCGAATGCGGTTGCTCAGCGACGGCGACCGAAGCGGGAACGGCTGGGCTCGGTGCCAGTATCGAACAGAGGATCGATGTCGCCTTCCTCACGCGGCCCGAGAGGGGATTCGTCGGTCATCGCCTTCCGGAGCTCGGCGAGGTAGGCATCATCGTCAGCGTCACGCTCCGACAGGACGTCGACGGACTCGGTGCTCGGGCCATCGTCGGGCACGTCGGCGTAGGCGGGCGACGGGGGCGGGGCGGCGGCCTCCGGTTCCTGCCAGGCCTCGTCGTCGGGGGTCCAGACCTCGGGCCCCTCGTCCTCTTCCCCTTCGTCGAAGACGATGGGGTCGGGCTCGGCGGTGATGGCCGGCTCCGACAGCACGGGCACCACGACCTCGCTCACGACCGGCACGGCGATCTCGCGCAGCGCGGTGGGATCGTCGAGGAGACGCTGGAGCTCGCGGGCGGTGAGGCGCAACCGGTCGCGCTGTTCTTCGATGTGACGTTCGAGCGTGTCGACGTCGGTGTGGAGGTGGTCGCGGGCGGCCTCGAGGTCGCGGAGCTCACCGAGCACGCGGGTGCGAGCCTCCTCCTGGGCGCGCCGAGCCTCGCTCTCCGCCTCGGCTCGGGCCCGAGCGGTGGCCTCCTGCGCGTCGGCCAGGAGCCGCGCCGCCTGGTCTTGAGCGGCCGACAGCGTGCGGGATGCCTGCTCCTCGGCCTCCTTGATGGCGGCGTCGGCGGTGCGCTGCGCCAGGACCAGCGTGCGCTTCAAGGTGTCATCCGCATCGCTGTTGGAGTCGGCCCGCTCCAACGCCTCGGCCGTCCGCTTCTCCGCCTCGGCCACCCGCGCCTCGGCCACCTCGATCCGCTGGCGGGCCTCCTTGATCAGCGCGAAGTGCTGGTGGTACTCGGCCTTGACCTGCTCGATGAACTCATCGACCTCCTGGGTCTTGTACCCATCCCGCTTGGCCGGGTGGAAGGCAGCGTTGTCGAGCAGCTCGGTCGTGAGATCCATGCTGGCGATAGTACCCAGCCTCCCGCCCGCCGTCGCGATGCCCTCAGCGGCAGATGAGCTGGACGCCGACGATGATGATCAGCGGCGACAGGTCGATGGCCGCCACTCCCATGCGCATGGGCGGGATGGCGCGACGCAGCGGACCGAGCACCGGTTCGGTGAGGTTGAACACGACCGAGTAGATGCTCGCGATGGGCGTTCCGGGGGTGACGCGCACCCACGAGAAGATCACCCTGGCGAAGATGATCAGGATGTAGATCTGGAGGATCGTGCAGACGGCGTCCACGTACGGTCGGTCAGCCCTCGTGGTAGCCGTGCTCTTGGAGGCGTCGCCGCTCCTCGGCCGAGACCTCGACGTTGGACGGCGTGAGCAGGAATACCTGGTTGGCCACCCGCTCCATCTGGCCACCGATGCCGTAGCAGAGGCCCGATGCGAAGTCGATGATCCGACGCGACAGGTCGCGGTCGACGTTCTGGAGGTTCACGATCACCGGCTGGTTGACCTTGAGCTTGTCGGCCACCTCTTGGGCGTGGTTGAACGAGGTGGGCGCCACCACGTGGGGCTTGGCCGACGAGACCGGCTGCAGCGGGCGAACCACCGCGGTGCGCGGCCGCTCGGACGGGTCGCCGCCGCTGCCGGACGGCTGCGGGCGCACGGCCGGCGCGCCGATCGTGCGCACGGACCCTGACGAGCTCATCTCCGGCTCCCGCTCGCCGTCGCGAAGGGGCGGACCGCCGGCCGGGTACCGGCTCTGCGCGGGCGCGGGTCGGTGCCGCTCCGGCATCGGCTCGTCGTCGATGTCGTAGTCGTCGTACTCGTCGTCGGGCCCCAGCCCCAGGTAGAGCATCGCCCTACGCCACATCGATGCCATCGAATCCTCCTGCGCTGGACCCTAGTTTCCCACGGCTCGTGATCCCTACCGGGGACCGAACAGGTCGGTGCCGATCCGCAGCATCGTGCTGCCCTCGGCAACGGCGGCCTCGAGGTCGGCGCTCATGCCCATCGACCGCTCGGCGAGGCCGAGGTCGTCAGCGAGGGCACGCACCTGACGGAACCCCGCCCGCACGACGTCGTCAGGGCCCTGCGAGCCGATGGCCATCAGCCCGCGCACGTCGAGGCCGAGGTCGGAGCACCCCTCCACCACCGCCGCCACGCGTTCGGGGGGACAGCCGCCTTGGTGCTCGGCGCCGCTCACGTTCACCTGCACCAGGACCGCCGCCCCCGGCGTGTGCCGGGCGATGTCGCCGGCGAGCGACAACCGGTCCACCGACTGCCAGAGGTGCACGTGCGGCGCGACCAGCCGCACCTTGTTGCGCTGGAGCCCGCCGATGAAGTGCCAGCGCACGGCGAGCCCGTCCGACAGCTCGTCGGCCTTGGCGATGAGCTCCTGGGCGTAGCTCTCGCCGACGTCGGCAAGCCCGGCATGGACGGCCGCCTCGACTGCCGCCAGCGGCTGGCCCTTCGACACGGCCACGAGCGCGATCCGGTGGGGATCGCCGCCGGCCGCCTCGATGCGGGCGCGGATGCGGGTCAGCCGCACCGCCACGTCCTCGGGGGGGTCGCTCACCGCTCCTCCAGCCAGACGGTGGTGACGAACCGCTCCGACTCGGCACGCGCCCGGTGGCTGTACCACCGCCGGTCACACGCGGTGCACCCTGACTCGTCGTGGACCTCGGTGACCCCGACCTCCGCCAGGGCCGCGTGCACGGCGGCCGGCAGGTCCATCGCCGGCGTGCCCCAGGTGGTCGTGCCGCGGACCGGCGACCCGAAGCGAGCGATGACGTCGGCGAGCTCGGGGCCGTCGAACTCGTAGCACCCGGCGCGGATGCACGGGCCCAGGTGCGCCGTGCGCGGCGCATCCCCGAGCGTGGCCATCGCGGCCACCGCCGCCTCCACGACCCCCGCGAGCAGCCCGCGCCACCCGGCATGGACCACGCCGACCGTGCGCTCGCCGAGCAGGACCACCGGCGCACAATCCGCCGTGCGGACCGCCAGCGTGCACCCGGGCATCGCCGTCACCGCCGCGTCCGCGGCCGTTCCGGCGTGCTCTCCCGGCTGGGTGACGGTCACGACCTCCGGGCCGTGGACCTGGCGCAGCCACGTCCACGCGGGGCGGGTGGCGCTGAGATCCCCAGCGAGGTCGCCGTCGACCCGACTGGTCCAGGCGAAGCGGGGTGCGAGCAGCTACTTGAGGAAGGACGGGACGTCGAAGTCGTCGTCGCCCTCGATGTCGAGGTCGTCGTCGCCATCGTCGTCGTCACCGAACACGCTGCCGGCGTCGACGCTGCTGCCGCGACCACCGCTGCCCTTCTTGTCGTCCCAGCGATCGAACCCGGCGGCAATGACGGTGACCCGCACCTCGTCGCCCATGTCGTCATCGATGACGGTGCCGAAGATGATGTTGGCGTCGGGGTGGGCGACGCCGTGGATGATCTCGGCCGCCTCGTTGACCTCGTAGAGGCCGAGGTCGCTGCCGCCAGCGATCGTGAGCAGGATGCCGCGGGCGCCCTCGATGGACGCTTCGAGCAGCGGGCTCGAGATGGCGCCGCGGGCGGCGTTGAGGGCCCGGCCCTCGCCGCTCGCGTAGCCGATGCCCATGAGCGCCGAGCCGGCGTTGCTCATGATCATCTTCACGTCGGCGAAGTCGGTGTTGATGAGGCCAGGCGTGGTGATGAGGTCGGTGATGCCCTGGACGCCCTGCAGGAGGACCTCGTCGGCCATCTTGAAGGCGTTGAGCATCGACGTCTTGTCGTTCGACACGGTGATGAGCCGGTCGTTCGGGATGACGATGAGGGTGTCGACCTTCTCCTTGAGCCGCTGGATGCCCTGCTCGGCCTGCACGGAGCGGCGACGCCCCTCGAAGGCGAACGGTCGGGTGACCACGCCGATGGTGAGGGCGCCGAGGTTCTTGGCCATCTCGGCGACGACGGGGGCGCCGCCGGTGCCGGTGCCGCCGCCCTTGCCCGCGGTGATGAACACCATGTCGGCGCCCTTGAGGACCTCTTCGATCTCCTCGCGGTGCTCCTCGGATGCCTGGCGGCCGACCTCCGGGTCGGATCCGGCCCCGAGGCCCCGGGTGAGCTCGCGCCCGATGTCGAGCTTCACGTCGGCGTCGCTCATGAGCAGCGCCTGCGCGTCGGTGTTGATGGCGATGAACTCCACGCCCTTGAGCCCGGCGTCGATCATGCGGTTCACGGCGTTGACGCCGCCGCCGCCGATGCCGACGACCTTGATGACCGCGAGGTAGTTCTGCGGGTTGCCGACCATGGGTCTGGTTACCTCCAAGAGGCTCTCCTTGCAGGTACCGGCCTGAAGGTCGAGGTGAGGTCGAGGTGGATCGTGACCCCTGTGAACGCGAGGAAGGCTACGAGCACCCTTCCTCCCGGGTCAACACCGGGCTGCCGGGCGCCCGCACGTCGATGACGTCAGCACAGGTCAGGTCGACCTGGTCCAGCACGGCCTGCAGGTCACGGACCTTGGCCTCGAGGCGGGTGGCGGACCCGAACCGCAGCTCCTCGCCCGTGGCCAGGACCCCGACGAGGGGTCCGTCGACCGACAGCTCGGGCACGAGCCCCGGGGCCACGGTGGCCAGGCGGGCCGCCAGCTCCAGCGCCCCGTGCAGCCGCTCGGGGAGCAGGTCCCCGAGGGCGGGCCGCTCGTCGACACCGGTCAGCCGCACGAGGGTGGCGCCCAGGGCGGGCTCGTCGCTGAGCATCGCCAGCGCCCGCCCTGCCCCGTCCACCAGCATGGCATCGGCCTCGGCGCCCACCACCGCCACGGCGATGCGCTCGGTGATGCGGAGGGCCACGCGCCCGTCCAGGCCCCGGTGGAGATCGACCTGCGTCGACCCACGGCAGCTCAGCGACCCGCTCCCCCGCCGCCGCCAGGTCGAGGTCGATGAGCTGGTCGCCGCGGGCGATGCCGGTGCGCTCGATCACCTCGGCCGCAGGGGTGTGGTCGCTCCCCTGCACCACCACGGCGTCGACGTCGAGGAGGGGCGACCGGAGGGCGCCTGCGAACCCGGCCACCACCGCCAGCAGCAGGCCGACGTCGACCAGCCGCTGCAGGCGCCGGCGGCCGCGCCCGCGCTGCACCTCGATGCGGCGCGCGCGGATGCGCGGGTCGATCTGGGTCGCCGGCCGTTCGAGGGTGTCGGAGGTGGGGTCGGACACCATCAACCCTCGATCTGAGGTCGAGGGTCGCCGTCGAACCCGACCAAGCGCGTCTCGGGGTGCAGGAGGACGCCGGCATGGTCCTGGACCAGCGCTTGCACCTCGAGCATCAGGGCGCGGACGTCGCCGGCCCGGCCCCCGTCGTCGGCCTGGATGAAGTTGGCGTGCTTGGCCGACACCTGCGCCGAGCCCCGCCGGCGGCCCTTGCCGCCCGCCGCGTCGATGAGGCGACCCGCCGAGTCGCCTGCTGGGTTCGTGAACACCGAGCCGGCGTTGGGTCCGCCGGGCTGGTTCGCCCGGCGCCACGCCACGATCTCGGCGAGCGATGCCGTGCCCTGGTCGACGTCGCCGGGCGCCAGCGCCAGGCGGGCCGCCACCACGAGCTGGTGCGGGGCCACGTTCGAGGCGCGATAGCCCAGGTCGAGGGCGGCGGCAGGCACCCATCCATCCTCCCCGTTCCGCAGGTCGACCACGCGGACCCCGAGGAGCACGGCGGCCATGTCGGAGCCGTGGCCGCCGGCGTTCATCCGCACCGCGCCACCGATCGAGCCGGGGACGCCGACCGCCCACTCGAACCCGGTGAGGGCGGCGGCGACGGTCCGTCGCGCGACCACCGGCAGGGCGGCGGCCGCGCCGGCCTCCACCTCGGTGCCGTCGACGTCGATGGCGGCGAAGGCCTCGCCCAGCACCACGGCGAGACCCGGGAACCCCTCGTCCGCCACCAGGAGGTTGCTCCCCTTGCCGACCACGAGGACGTCGATGCCGGTGGTCGTCACGACGTCGGTGAGCGCCTGCAGGTCGTCGTCATCGTCCACCCGGAGCAGGAGCGCGGCCGGACCGCCCACCCGGTACGTGGTGAGCGCGCCGAGCGGGGCATCGCGCTCGCCGCGGTTGCCGAGCCGGGTGGCCGCGGACGCGATCACCGTCGCGTCGCTCATCGCGTCCGTCCCTCGAGGCCGACGAGGACGCGATCGGGGATGGCGGTGAGATCACCGGCTCCGAGGGTGAGGCAGAGATCGCCCGGGCGGAGGGTGGCGCCCAGGTAGGACACGACGTCGTCGAGGGCGGGAAGCCACGCGACGCGCTTCCATGGGTGCGCGTCGAGCACCGCGTCGACGACGAGCTTGCCGGTGACGCCGGGCCGGGGGGTCTCGCCGGCGGGATAGATGTCCGTGACGACGAGGACATCGGCGTCCGCGAAGCAGTCGGCGAAGGTTCGGCCCAGCGCCTCGGTGCGGCTGTACCGGTGCGGCTGGAAGCAGCACACCACGCGGCGCCACCCGCCCTCCCGCGCCGCGGCGAGGGCGGCCGCCACCTCCGTGGGGAGGTGGTCGTAGCTGTCGACCAGCACCACGCTCGCCGCCTCGCCACGCACCTCGAACCGCCGGGCCACCCCGCGGAACTGCCCGAGGGCGGACGCCCCCAGGGCCAGGTCGATCCCGAGCTGGTGGGCGAGGGCGAGGGCGGCGGCCGCGTTGCGGGCGTTGTGCACGCCAGGGGCCGCAGGCACGGCGACCTCGACGGCCTCGTCACCGTGGTGGATCGTGAAGCGGACCCCGGTTCGCTCCGTGGCCACCGCGTCGATCCGGTAGTCGCTGTCGGGCGCGGTGCCGTAGGTGACGGCCTGGGCGGCACGGGCCACGAGCGCGACGGACCCGGGGTCGTCGGCGCACAGCACCACCGGACCCGGCACCGCCGCCACGAACCGCTCGAACGCTCCCCGGAGCTCGGCCTCCCCGCCCCAGTGCTCGAGGTGGTCCGGCTCGACGTTGGTGACGATGGCCGCCTCCGCGCCGAGGGCGAGGAACGTGCCATCGCTCTCATCGCCTTCCACCACCAGCGGACCATCACCACCCCACGCCGCGTTGTGACCGAGACCGGCGACGCCTGCGCCCACGACCCAGCCGGGCGCGAGACCGGCCTCGACGAGGAGGGTGGCGAGGAGGGCGGACGTCGTGGTCTTGCCGTGGGTGCCGGCGACCGCGACCGTTCGGCGGCCGGCGCAGATGGCGGTCAGCGCGACCGACCGGTGCACGACCGGGGTGCCGGCCGCCCGCGCGGCGACGAGGTGGGGATGGTCGGGTGGGGTGGCGGTGGAGGTCACGACGGCATCGACCTCTGGCAACGCGCCGGGGTCGCCGGTGGCCACCTCGACGCCCAGCGCGCGCAGGGCATCGAGGAACGGTGTGTCGGCGGAGGGGTCGTGGCCACTCACGGCGTGGCCCATCTCGGCCAGCAGGGTGGCGACCGCGCTCATGCCGGCGCCGCCGACGTTGGTGACGTGGATGCGCCGGCGCCCCGCGAGGTCGAGGGTGGGCTCAGCCACGGGCGTGGGCGACAGCGAGGGCGGCGATGGCCTTCGCCGCGTCGGGACGGGCCCACCGATGGGCGGCGGCGGCCATCGACGCCAGGCGATCGCCGTCGCCGAGGAGGGTGTCGACCTCGGCCACCAGCCGCGGCCCGTCGAGGTCGGCGTCGCGGACCAGGACGGCGGCCCCGGCAGCGACGAGGTGGCCGGCGTTGCCCGTCTGCTGGTCGGCGGTGACGAACGGCGAAGGCACGAGGATCGATGGCAGGGCGGCGGCGGCCAGCTCGAAGCAGGTGCTCGACCCGCTCCGGCACAGGGCAACGTCCGCCGCCGCCAGCGCGCCGGGCATGTCGTCCTCGTACGCCACCTGCTGCAGCTGCAGGTCACCGAGGTCGGTCGGCGTGGCGGCGACCACCGCGTCCCAGTCGCGCCGGCCCACGATGTGGCGCACGGCCAGGTCGGACCGGTGGCACCACGCGGGCAGGGCGGCGAGCACCGCTTCGTTGATGCGCAGCGCGCCCAGCGAGCCCCCGAACACCAGCAGCAGGCGGCGCCCCTCCCCCACCCCGACGGCGCGCTTGGCCGCGCCGCGATCTCGCTGCGGGTCGAGGGCCGTGATCTCGGCTCGGATCGGGTTGCCGGTGACGACGGCACCGGGCAGGGCGGTGTCGGGGAAGCTGACCGCCGAGGCCTTGGCGAAGCGACCGAGCAGGCGGTTGGCAACCCCGGGCGTCTGGTTCTGCTCGGCCACCACGATCGGCACGCGGCGCAGCGCGGCGGCCAAGCCCACCGCGACGCTCGCGTACCCGCCCACAGCCACGACCACCGAGGGTCGGAGGCGGCCGACCAGCCGGATCGCCTGCACCCCGGCGCGCAGCAGGCCGGCGATGGCGCCGACGTTGGCCACGGTGAGCTTGCGCTGGATGCCGCGGCCCGGCAGCAACGTCATCGGGTAGCCGGTGGGCGGCACGAGGCGCGCCTCGATGCCGCGCTCGGCGCCCACGTAGTGGATGGCCCCCCGTGGGTGACCCGCGGCCACGAGGGCGTCGGCGATGGCCAGAGCGGGGAGCACGTGACCCGCCGTGCCACCGCCCGTGACGATGGCGAAGGTGGCCTCGACGGGGTCGTTCACCGCGACACTGCGACCGCCCGCCGGGGCGGGGTCTGGCGGCGGGCCGGTGCGTCGGGCAGCTGCGCCTGCCGAGCGACGTTGAGGAGGAGGCCGGCGCCCATCATGCTGAACAGGAGGGACGACCCCCCGTAGCTGACGAACGGCAGCGGGACACCGGTGATCGGGCAGGATGCCGATCACCGCGCCGATGTTGACGAACGCCTGCACCCCGAACCAGACGGTGATGCCAGCGGCGAGGAGCATGCCGAACCGATCCGGCGCGAGCAGGGCGGCCCGGGCGCCGAGGACGCACAGGCCGATGAAGAGGGACACGACGAACAGCGCGCCGATCAAGCCCAGCTCCTCCCCGATGATGGCGAAGATGAAGTCGGTGTGGGCGTACGGGAGGAACCCCCACTTGGCCCGGCTCTCGCCCAGGCCGGTGCCGGTGATCCCGCCGGAGGCGATCCCGACGAGCGACTGGATGTTCTGGTAGCCGGCGTTCTGGTAGTCGGCCCACGGGTCGAGGAACGCGAGCACGCGGGCTCGCCGGTACGGCGCCCACAGGGCCAGGCCGGTGGCCACGAACGCACCGGCGGCGGCGATGCCCGTCAGCGGGAGGAGCGGGGTGCCGGCGACGTACAGGAGCGTGAGCACGATGCCGCCGAGCACGAGCGTGGTGCCGAGGTTCGGCTGGAGCATGAGGAGCACGGCCACGGCGCCGAACACGACGGCGACGGGAACGAGCGTGAGGCGGATGTCGTCCATCCAGGCGGCTCGGCGGGCCAGCAGGTCGGCGACGAAGAGCAGCACGGTGAGCTTGGCCAGCTCCGACGGCTGCATCGAGAACGGCCCGTAGCCGAGCCAACGGGACGCACCGTTGACGGTGAGGCCGATGCCGGGGACCAGCACCAGCGTGAGGAGGATGCCGCTGACGCCCAGGGCGGGCAACGCCCAGCGCCGCCAGCGGTGGTAGTCGACCCGGAGCAGGACGACGCACGCCGCCGTGCCGAACGCGAGCCACATGGCCTGCCGCATCACGACGTACCAGGACGACCCGTAGTCGTCGAGAGCGACGACCGAAGAGGCCGACAGCACCATCACCAACCCGAGCAGGTTGAGGGTGGCGATGATGGCGAGCAGCCCGACGAACGTCCTCGACCGGCGGCGTGGCCCCACCGGCTTCGCGGTGGGATGGCGGCGACGCGAAGACCAGACGTCGTCGTTCGGAGTGCTCGGTCGACGGCTCTTCGGCGTCATCGGGCACCTCCCGCCGCGAGGAGGTCGGTGACGGCGCGGACGAAGTCGTCACCGCGCTCGCCGTACGAGCCGTACCAGTCGAACGATGCGCAGGCCGGCGAGAGGAGCACCACATCACCGGACCGGGCCAGCGAGGCGGCCTGCGCGACCGCGGCGTCCATCGAGGTGGCGGTGCGCACGGGCCGCACACCGTCGAACGCGGCCGCGATGTCGGGGCCGGCCTCTCCGATGGCCACGACGGCACGGATGTGCTCGGCCTCCTCGGCCAGCTCGGCGAGGTCGAGGCCCTTGTTCCGACCGCCCGCGATCAGGACCACCGACGGGAACCCGCGCACCGCCGTGCGGGTGGCGTGGGGCGCGGTGGCCTTGGAGTCGTCGTACCAGCGCACGCCTCCAGCCTCCCCCACCAGGCTCACCCGATGGGGGAGCCCACGGAAGGCCACGACGGCCTCGTGGGCGCCTTCGGCCGTCCCGCCGCCGTGGATCGATGACGACGCCGCCGCCAGCGCGTTGGCGAGGTCGTGCGGGAACGAGCGCGCCAGCTCGCCGACCTCGGCCAGGACCTGGCCATCGGCCAGCACGAGCCGGTCGCCCTCAACGCGGTTGTCGGCGTCGGGCCCGAGCCCGAAGGTGACGTGGCGGGCCGGGGCCTTGGCGAGGTGCGCGGCCACGATGGCGTCGTCGGCGTTGCCGATGGCCACCTGCGTGGGGGTCTGCTCGTCCCAGACGCGCGCCTTCGCGGCGGTGTAGGCCTCGAGCGTGGCGTGGTTGTCGAGGTGGTCAGGCGCGAGGTTGAGCCACGTCCCGACATCCGGCGCGAAGTGCCGGGAGTGGAGGAGTCGGAACGACGACGCCTCGACGACGAACACATCGACGGTGGGATCCTCGATGGCGGCCACCAGGGGCAGCTCGGTGTTGCCCACCGCCAGGGCGTGGCGGCCCGACGCCGCGAGCATCGCTCGGGTCAGCTCGGTGACCGTCGTCTTGCCGTTGGTGCCGGTGATGGCGACGAGGGGCCGGTCGTCCCACCGCGCCGCGAGGTCGAACTCCGACAGGACCGGCACCGACGCGGCCTCGGCCGCCTCGAACAGCGGGTGGTGGTCGGGCACTCCGGGGCTCGGGATGACAGCGCCGGCGCGGGCCACGAGCTCCCCGAGGGCCACCGGATCGGGTGCTTCGACCAGCTCGACGCCGAGCTCCTCGGCCAACGCCCGGCCGGCCGGCGTCGGCCGGTCGTCGACCGCCACCGCATCCTCCCCGTGAGCGACGAGGGCGCGCAGCACGGCCTGACCCGTGACGCCGAGGCCCAGCACCACGTGGTCCGTCAATCGAGGCCGCCGGTGCCGATGAAGTCGGCGTAGTACAGGCCCAGCGCGAGGGCGGTGCAGGCGCCCGCCAGCAGCCAGAAGCGCACGATCACGGTGATCTCGGGCCAGCCGCCGAGCTCGAAGTGGTGGTGGATCGGGGCCATGCGGAACACGCGCCGCTTGAACAGCCGGAAGCTGGTCACCTGCACGATCACCGACAGCGACTCGGTGACGTAGAGCGCGCCGACGATCGGCAGGAGGAGCTGCACGTTGAGCACGAGGACGATGGACGCGACCCCCGCCCCGATCGCCAGCGCCCCCGTGTCGCCCATGAAGATCCGCGCGGGCGCGGCGTTCCACCAGAGGAACCCGGCGCACGCGCCGACCATCGCAGCGGCCACCACCGCGATGTCGAGCGCATGGTTGATCTGGTACGTGTCGAAGTGGCGGAAGCCCCAGAACCCGATGGCCATCAGGCACGAGAACACGAGGATCGCCGAGCCTGCCGCGAGCCCGTCGAGGCCGTCGGTGAGGTTGACCCCGTTGGTGGTGGCGTAGATGAGCAGCACGGCCCAGGCACACCAGCCGACGTTCCCGAGCTCCCAACCGGGGCTGTTCCAACGTGTGAACGACAGGGTGGTCTCGACGTCGGTCCACAGCACGGTGGCGACGGCGAACGCGACGGCCACGACCAGCAGCCCGACCGTCTTCGCCGTCTTCGAAAGGCCGGCGTTCCGCTCGTTGGTGACCTTGATCCAGTCGTCGAGGAACCCCACCAGCCCGGCACCGGCGATGCAGCCCATCACCAGCAGACCGGTGCGGGTGAACAGCACGTTGCCGCGCACGTGGGCGGCGAGGTAGCCGACCACCGCGGCACCGACGAGGGCCAGCCCGCCCATCGGCGGCGTGCCGGCCTTCACCGTGTGCCCTTCGGGGACGTCCTCGTGGATGGGCTGGCCGATGTTGCGGGCGATCAGGAAGTCCATGAGCAGCTTGGTGCCGAAGATGCGACGTCGCGCCGGCCAGGCACGCGGCGAGGAGGAGGGCTACCACCGGCCGGATCCTCGCAGGGCACGGAGGGCCGCGCGCGCCACCTCCCGGTCGTCGAACTCGATCGTCATGTCGCCGATCACCTGGACCGCCTCGTGGCCCTTGCCGGCGATGACGACGACATCGCCGTCCTGCGCCTCTGCCAGGGCCGACGCGATGGCCCGGCCCGGTCGGGCTCGATGGTGACGGGGGCATCGGTCGGGCATGCCCGCCCGGATGGCCTCGATGATCGCCATCGGGTCTTCGCCCCGCGGGTTGTCGGAGGTGAGGACCACCCGATCGGCCAGGCGGGCCGCCACCTCACCCATCTCGGGTCGCTTGCTGGTGTCGCGGTCGCCGCCCGCGCCGACCACCAACAGCACCCGGCCGCCGGGAGCGCGCCTCGCGGGCGGCTGCCAGCGCGCCTTCCAGCGCCCCCGGCTTGTGGGCGTAGTCGACGAGCACGGCGAACGGCTGGCCCTCGTCGACCGGCTCGAAGCGACCGGGGACGCTCGGCGCCTCGCTCAGCCCGGCCGCGATCGTCGCCGGCGGCGATGCCGAGGCGGGCCGCCGCCGACGCGGCGGCCGAGCGCGTTGCTCACGTTGAAGCGCCCGCCCAGGGCCAGCTCGATCGGCTCGCCGCGCCAGCGGAACGAGCTCCGGTCGCGCCCGACGGCGAGGTCGACTGCGTCGTCCAGCGAGTAGCCCTCGGTGGGCACGAGCGCGCGTCGAGGCAGCTCGCTGGCCGCGCGGGTCGTCGAGGTTCACCACCGCGGCCGCCGCGTACTCGGGCGTGAACAGCGATGCCTTCGTCTCGAAGTAGTCGTCGAGGTCCCGATGGAAGTCGAGGTGGTCGTGCGAGAGGTTGGTGAAGACCGCGACGGCGAAGCGCGTCGCCTTCACCCGGGCCATGGCCAGCGCGTGCGAGGACACCTCCATGGCGACGGCGCGACGCCCGCGCGTCGCGCTCGGCCGCGAGGTGCGCTTGCAGCTCCGGCGCCTCGGGCGTCGTCCGCGGTCCGCTGAGCGTGCCGAGCACAGAGGCCGGCCAGCCGTGGCGCTCGAGAACCGAGCCGAGCAGGTGCGTGGTGGTGGTCTTGCCGCTGGTGCCGGTGACGCCGACCACGCGTGAGCGCCTCGGAGGGGTGGCCCCAGAAGGCGGCCGCGACCGGACCCATGGCCTGCCGCACCGACGCGGCCTGCACCTGAGGCAGCCGGTGACGACCGGCCGTTCGACGAGGAGCGGCCGCCGCTCCGGCCGCGGCGGCCGCCGTGACGAGGTCGTGACCGTCCACGGTGCGGCCCGGCACGCAGCAGAACAGCGCGCCCGGCACCACGTCGCGCGAGTCGTGGACCACCGCGGTGATGTCGCTGTCACCCGACGCCGGCCGGTCGAGGGTCACCGCGACCCCAAGAGTGTCGGCGAGCAGCGCGTCGAGCCGCACCGCTCAGCCGCCGTCGTCGCGCGCCGTGGTGGGGGTGGTGCCCTCGTCACCGGCGACCGTGGTCGTGGTGGTCGTGGTGGACGCCGGGGTGGCCCGCACCTTCTCGGGCTCGAGGGCGTCCACGATGCCCGCCGCCTCGGCGTCAGCGGCCGCGGTGTCGGGAGCGGGCGCCTGCTCGACCAGCGGCGGGGGGATGCGGAACAGCCGCAGGCCGTACTGCGCGAGGTCGGCGAACACGGGGGCGGCGACGGTGCCGCCGAAGATGTCACCGGCGGGCTCGTCGATCACCACGATGATCGACAGCTCCGGGTTCTCGGCCGGGACGAACCCGACGAAGTTGGCGACGTAGTGGTAGTTGCCCGGGCGTGCCGTACCCGCCTTCGGGCTGGGGCTTGCGCGCGGTGCCGGTCTTGCCGGCCACCGAGTAGCCCGTGATGCCGCCGCGGGTCCCCGTGCCGTTGGCCACCACGTTCACCAGCATCTCTCGCATCTGCTCCGCGGTGGGCTCGGACACGACGCGGCGGGTCTCTCCGGCCTCCACCGGGTGACGGGTGCCGTGGCTGTCGACGGTCTCGAGCACCAGCTTCGGCGGGACGTACACGCCGTCGTTGGCCAGCACGTTGTAGGCCTCGAGCATCTGCATGGCGGTGACGGCGATGCCCTGACCGATCGGGATCGAGCCCATCGACGTGCCGTTGTAGCGCTCCGCCGGGAGGAGGACGCCGGCCGCCTCGTTCGGGAACTCGAGGGCCGTCTTGGCCCCGAACCCGAACCGGCGCAGGTAGGTGTCGAACTTTTCCTTGCCGAGCATGCTCCGCCAGCTTGATCGTGCCGATGTTCGAGGACTCCGTGAGGATCCGCGTGACGGAGTAGCTCTCGGTCGGGTGCGGATCGTGGTCCGTGTAGAGGTGGTCGCTCACCTGCAGGTGGTCGGGCACCGTGAGCTCCGTGCTCGGCTCGACCAACCCCTCCTCGAGGGCGGCGGCGACGGTGATCACCTTGTTGACCGAGCCCGGTTCGTACACCGCGGTGGCGCCCAGGTTGTTGCCGGTCGCCACGATCTCGCCGGTCTCGGGGTCCGTGGTGAAGTTGGCCAGGGCGAGGATCTCGCCCGTCGCCGGGGCGGGACACGATCGCCGTCCCACCCTTGGCGTCCTTGGCGAGGATCTGGGCGGCCAGGGCCCGCTCCGTCTCGTACTGCATCGAGCGGTCGATCGTGAGCACGAGGTCGTCGCCGCGCTGCGGCGGGCCGCCGCTCGTGCTCGCCGCCGGGGATCGTGCGACCGTCGGGGTCCTTCTCGATCACGAGCGCGCCCGGCTCGCCGGTCAGGGCGTCGTCGTACTGCTTCTCCAGCCCGAACAGCCCGTCGTTGTCGACGCCCACCTCGCCGAGCACCGACCGGGCGAGGTCGCCGGCGGGCGCGAACCGCTTCGGCTCCTCGAGGAAGGCGATGCCGGGGAGGTCGAGCTCCTCGACGTTCGCGGCGATGTCGTCGGCCACCCGGCGGGCCACGTAGGTGAACTCGGTGTCGCCGGCCAGCTTCTCGGCCAACGCCGTGGTGCCCGCGGGGTCGAGCGCGAGCGCAGGCGCCAGCGCGGTGGCCACCTCGAGGGGATGGGCGATGAGCGACGGGTTGGCCCAGATGGTCTGCTGCGGGAGGCTCACGGCCAGGTCGTTGCCGTTGCGGTCGAAGATCGATCCGCGGTCGGCCGGGAGGGTGATGTCCTGGAAGCGCTGCGAGGCGCCGAAGGCGGCGTACTCCTCGCCGCTGAGGGCCTGCACCTGCACGAGGCGGACGACGATGGCGCCGAAGGCGAGCACCAGCAGGACGAGGGTGCCGACCAGGCGCACCCGCGGACGGCCGGGACGGCCGAGGCGGCGGGGGGCGGGGCGAGACGGTCGCGGGCGGTCGTAGGCGCGCCCCGCGGGACGGGCGCCGCGCGCGGCACCGCCCCGCCGTGGAGCGGCAGGGCGGTTCGTCGCCGGGCGGCGGTGGCCGCGGGGAGGCGTGCGGGGCGGCCCGACCGGCGTCATGGGGTGGGCGCCTCCAGCAACGGCTTCATCGTCGACCAGGTGCGGTCCGGGTCGGCCCCGACGGTGGGATCGGCGGCGGGCTCGTCATCGTCACCCGTCGTCGGTCCCACCGCGGAGGGGTCCGGGGCGCTGGGCTGGAGGTACACGAGGTCGTCGGGCGTCACCATGCCCTGGGCCTGGGCGGCCGCCACGACGCGATCCGGCGACTCGAGCTCGGCCACCTTCTTGCGGAGCTGCTGGTAGCGCGCCTGCTCCTGGGTCAGCTGGGCGTCGAGCTGGTCCAGCTTGACCTGGCCCTCCACGAGCACCGTGTGGGCCATGGCCACCGCGAAGAGGGTGGCGAACAGCATCGCGGTCAGCAGCACCGCCATGGCGGGGGTGAGGCGCCGGCGGGCGCGCTCGGCGGGGGCGACGACCCGCAGGTGGTTGGGACGGGGCTCGGCGGTGGGGCCAGGCCGCCGTGCCGGGGCGGGCGCGGGCGCGACGGCCACCGCGGCCGCGCCGCGGGTGACGTAGGCGTGGCGCGGCGGCTCGGGGCGACGGCCGCGCTCGGGGGCGGCGACTTGGGAGCTCATGGCGTGGCTGCTTCGGGATCGGTGGGCGGGGGGAGCTTCTCGGCGGCCCGCAGGCGGACACTGCCGGCGCGGGGGTTGGCGGCGATCTCCGACTCGGGCGCCTTCCAGGCACCGGCCTTGAGCAGGCGCACGGTCGGGTGCACGTCGGACGGCGGGGGCAGGTGGGCCGGGCCGCGCCAGCCGCCGGTGGCGGCGTGGCGGAGACGGGACTTCACGATGCGGTCCTCCCCCGAGTGGTACGAGAGCACCGCGCAGCGCCCTCCGGGCTGGAGCGCCGCGAGCCCGGCGTCGATGGCCGGCGCCAGCACGTCGAGCTCGGCGTTCACCGCGATGCGGATGGCTTGGAACGTGCGCTTGGCCGGATGGCCGCCGGTGCGGCGGGCGGGGGCAGGGATCGCGTCGCGGACGAGCTCGGCGAGCTCGGTCGTGGTGGCCACGGGCCGTGCGGCCACGATGGCCCTGGCGATGCGACGGGCGTAGCGCTCGTCGCCGAAGGCTCGCAGGATCCCGGCCAGCTCCCGCTCGTCGGTGTCGTTCACGACGTCGGCGGCGGACCGCGTCTGGCGCCGGTCCATGCGCATGTCGAGCGGTGCCTCGTGGCGGTAGCTGAACCCGCGAGCGGCGCGGTCGAGCTGGGGGCTGCTCACCCCGAGGTCGAAGAGCACGCCGCTCACCGGTGTCGTTTCCAGCTGTTCCACGATGTCGTTCAAGGCGTCGAACCGAGTGCGATGCAAGAGCGCACGGTCCCCGAAGGGCCGGAGGCGCTCTGCCGCCGCTGCGAGGGCGTCGCTGTCCTGGTCGAGCCCCAGCACCGTGAGGTGCGGGTGCCGCTCGAGCAGCGCCGCTGCGTGCCCCCCGCCACCGACGGTGGCGTCGACCACCCAACCGGGTGGCACGGGGGTGAAGAGCTCGACGATGCGCTCCAGGAGCACCGGCTCGTGCCGGTAGACCTGGTCCGCCTCGCCGCCGGTGTCGCTCACCTGCAGCCCCCCGGGAAGCTGATGCCCGCCGGGATGTCTCCCCGGAACGGACTCGATGGGAAGCGGGCGGAGAGGGGGCCTTCCATCGCGCTGCCCGGGGGACTGCAGGGGAGCGACACCGCTCCTCGCATCTCGGTTGTCGTCTCGCTCCTCTCGTTCGGTTGGTGGGTGGGTGGTGCGGTCACCGGGGTGGTGCCGCCAGATCAGAGGCCCAGCTCGGCCACGCTGCTGGCCAGGTCGGCGTTGCCGTCGGGGGTCATGCCGGTCCAGCGGGCGCTGTCCCAGATCTCGGCCCGGTCGTGCCGACCGTTGATGACCACCTGCGAACCGAGCTCGGCGTAGTCACGGAGCACGGGCGGGACGACGATCCGGCCCTGCTGGTCGGGGGTCACCTCGGCGGCGTTGGCCATGAACTGCCGGAAGGCGAGCATCGACACCTCCTTGGCGTCGACGCGGCGGTGGATCTCGTCGGCCATCTCGTCGAACCCGTCGACGGACCAGAGGCCGACGCAGCCGTCGAGCATGGCGAGCATCCCGGTCTCCCCGAGCTGAGCGCGGATGCGCGACGGCAGGACCATGCGGCCCTTGTCGTCCAGTCCGTGCTCGAAGGTCCCGACGAATCGGGCCCGGTGCTCTGCCATGGGAAACCGCTGCCTTGGTGCTCTCCGGGGGTGCCGACGTGGCGCCCTCGTCCTCCGCTCGGCGCCACGAGAGCCCCTCCCCCGTGCCGCCAGGTGCCAAGGTATGCCTGAAACGTGCCACGGTCAACCACTGATCCCCACTCGGCCACCATGACGACACCATCCGGCCACCGCGGCGGCCCCAGCAAGGCGCGAAGACCCGTGCTGGGGCGATCTGTGGCGAGGGGCGCGCCGCAGATCGCCCCAGAACGGTGAGGGGCTCGCCGGGATGGAGGTCAGCCGCGGACGCGCGGCGGCTCGGCTCCGGTCGCCTCGGCGCGTCGGTGCTCGGGGAGGCCGTGCCTCAGGACGTCGTGCGGGGCCCGGTCTCGACGCGGTGCACGAGGCCGTCCCGCATCGTCATGAGCATCTCGATCGCCGCGGAGACCGGTTCGCCGTCGGCGTCGAGCGCCACGACCCGGCCTCTCGCGCTGATGAGGTTGCGCTCGACCTCGACGATGTCGTCGAGCTCGATCCAGTGGTTCCCGTTGGCGGCCCGGATGTCGACGAGCATCTGGAGGATCCCGTCGTGCCCGGAGTAGCTCACTCGACCCGGACGGGACATCGGCCACCAGATGATGGTCGGGTGCAGCCAGCGCGAGCAGGTCGTCGATCCGGCCCTCGCGGTGGCAGAGCCACATCGCCTGCACCGTCGCCACGTTCGTCGACCTGGCGCTCCGCTCGGCCCGCTGGCTCATCTCCACGTCCGCACGTTAGGCCCCTCTCGCGCACGCGCGCGGGCCAGTGTTCGATACGTCCGGTTTGCGTCGCGTCACCGCGCGCGCCTCTCAGGGGAGGCGGTGCAGGAAGGCCTCGAGGGTTGCGTCGAGGTCGGTCGCGATCCCGGCCGCGACGGTCTGGAGATCGTCGAGCGCCAGTGCTCGCTGGTCGGGTGACAGCGCCAACAGATCCAACAGCGTCGCCGCGTCCCAGCGGCCGAGGACGGCGCACTGGAACCGAGCGGCGTCGCGGGTGCGGCGTTGCGAGAGGCCGATGACCTTCTCCCCTGCCTCGTTCAACAGCTCCCCTGGACCGAGGCCCGCGAAGCACACGAGGTCGGACCAGCGCGTGCGGACCAGCGCGCCCGCGTGGACGGTCGTCGCCGCGCCGACGTCTGCGAGCGCGGCCTGCCACGTCTCGCCGAGCCAGCCGAACGAGCGGCCGATGTCGTCGTCCCAGAGCTCGTCGCCGGCGGGGACGAGGACGTCGACCCACAGGATGTCGCTGGGCACGACGAGCACTGCTCCCCCGCCGCTGCGACGGCGCACCACCTCGACGTCGCCCGCCGCCGCCACGGCCATCGGCTGGGTGCTGCCGAGCACGAGGGCCGGGACGGTCGGTTCGAACACCCAGACCGCGCGCACCGTCGGGTCAGGCAGGTCGCGCGCGTGCGAGGCGCTGGGCGCCTCCCGGAACCGCTCGATCTCCCAGCTCACGCAGACAGCGTGGCGGGGTGGAGGTACGGCTCCCAGTTCTCGGGAACGGTGCCGACGGCGACGATCACCCAGGTGAGCTCGCGCGGCGCGGTGGGCCGGCTGTCCAGCACCATGGTCGTCTCGTGGAGCAGGCGGTCGCGCTTGCGCACGTTGCACGGACGGCACGCGGCCACCACGTTCTCCCACGTGTGCTCGCCGCCGCGGCTGCGGGGGACGATGTGGTCGATGCTCTCGGCCGACGCCGCTGCAGTACTGGCAGCGGTGGCCGTCGCGGGCGAACACGCCGCGCCGGTTGAGCGGCGCACGACGTCGGTACGGCACCTTCACGAAGTGGCGCAGGCGGATGACCGACGGGATCGGCACGGTGAGGTGCTCGGAGTGGAGGGCTTCGCCTGTGTCGTGCAGCACGTCAGCCTTGTGGTCGAGCACGAGCACCGCGGCGCGGCGGCTCGGAACCACACACAGCGGCTCATAGGTGGCGTTGAGCACGAGTGCCCGCGACATCGCCGGAACGTTACTGGTGAGACCCGCGCCGCGACGGGCAGTTCAGCCGGGGAAGTCGCGGCACCAGCGGAGGTAGGTGACGAGGTCGCCCGGCGCAGGTGGCTGGTCGCCGGCGCCGCCGTAGGCGGTCTCCATCCGGAACCGGAGGTAGTCGGGCGCGGGCAGCGGCAGGAACGGCGGTCGCCGCCACCACCCGGGGCGGGCGAGCCGTCGCGCCTGGCTCACCGCGGTGAGCCAGAGCGACGGGTGCGGGAGGACGGCGAGCACTGCCCGCCCCGCCCACCCGGAGCTCAGGATCGGGCCGCCTGCTCGTCGCGCCAGGTGGTGGGCGTGGCGCCCCGCGGCTCCTTCGGGAGGCCGAGCACCATCTCGCCGAGGATGTTGCGCTGGATCTCGCTCGACCCCGCGTAGATCGTGCCGGCGCGGGCGTTGTACGACGTGCCGACCCAGCTGGCGCTGTCGTTCGGCGCGCCTGGCGAGTCGGTCTGGAACGACGACGTCGGCCAGCGGCCGCTCGGCGCCATCGCCTCGGGACCGAGGATGTCGACGGCCAGCTCCGTGACCTTCTTGTGGTACTCGCTCCAGAACAGCTTGAACGTGCCGGACTCAGGCCCCGGCTGGTGCCCGCCGAGGAACTGCGTCAACGAGCGCAGCCCGAGGTAGCGCATGATCTCGACCTTGCTGTGGCACCACGCCAGCCGCTGCCGGATGACCGGGTCCTCGTTGGCGCCGGTCTCCTTCGCGAGGGCCATCAGCCGGTCGAGCTCGGTGCGGAACATGAGCGGGAACGTGGCTGCCGCCTCGCCGCGCTCGTAGCCGAGGAGGGTCATGGCCACGGCCCAGCCGCCGTTGACCTCGCCGATCACGTTCTCCTTCGGGCACTTGGCGTCGGTGAAGAACACCTCGTTGAACTCGGAGTCGCCCGAGATCATCTTGATGGGACGGACCTCTACGCCGGGCTGGCCCATCGGGCACAGCAGGAACGTGATGCCCTTGTGCTTCGGGACGTCGGGATCGGTGCGCGTCAGGACGAAGATCCAGTTGGCGAGGTGGCCGGCCGACGTCCAGATCTTCTGGCCGTTGATCACCCACTCGTCGCCGTCCAGCGTGGCCCGGCAGCCGATGTTGCCGAGGTCGGACCCGGCGTTCGGCTCCGAGTAGCCCTGGCACCAGATGTCCTCGCCCGAGAGGATCCGCGGGATGAAGTGCTGCTTCTGCTCGTCGGTGCCCCACTGCAGGAGCGTGTTGCCGACCATCTGGATGGAGAAGACGTCGTTGGTGCCGCCGGTGGGCACGCCGGCGCGTGCGAACTCCTCCGCGAGGATCACCTGCTCGAGCGCCGTGAGCCCCGGGCCGCCGTACTCGGTGGGCCACGACGACGCGAGGTAGTGGTGGTCGCGCAGGGTGTCGCGCCACTGGCGGGTGAACGCCTCGGCGCCTTCGCGGTCGAGGGCTCCGATGCCCTCCCAATCGCCCGGGAGGTGCTCCGCGAGGAACCCCTGCACCTTCTCTCGGTAGGCGTCGGCCTCAGGTGGGTAGGTCGGATCCATCGCTCGGGAGGGTAGTGCCGGGCCGGTCAGCCATCCGAGCCGAGGATCGCGTGGCCCAGGGCATGCCACGCCACCGCCGCCGCGCCGACCAGGGGACCCTCGGCACCGAGGCCCGCCGGCCGGATCGTCGCCCCTCTCGCGAAGCTGATGCGAGCGGAGCGGTCGAGCTCTTGCTGCGCGGCGCTGAAGAAGTCGGCACCGTAGCCGAGCGCCACCGAGCCGGCGACCACCGCGAGGCGCAGGTCGAGCAGGGCCGCCGTCGACGCCACCGCGCGACCGACCAAGCGGCCGGCGCGCTGACGCTCCGCGAGCGGTGCGTGCTCCGCGGCGGCACCGGTGCGAGCGGCGATGGCCGTACCCGATGCCTCCGCCTCGAGGCACCCGTGGCTGCCGCAGGCGCACGCGCGCCCATCGGGCTCGACGATCACGTGCCCGATGTGCCCCGCGTTGCCGGCCGCGCCGTCGAGGAGCCGGCCGTCCAGCACGATCCCGCCGCCGACGCCGGTGGACACCACCATCGCGATGAACGCCCGCTCACCCCGCGCGGCACCCCGCCAGCCCTCGCCCAGCGCCAGCGCCTTGGCGTCGTTGTCGATGTGGACCGGCAGCCCCAGCGCGTCGACCAAGCGGGCGCGGAGCGGGAAGTCGCGCCAGCCTGGGATGTTGAGCGGCGACACCTGCTCGCCACCCGGCGTCATCGGCCCGCCCGATCCGACCCCGCAGGCCACCTCGTCGCCCGCTCGCACCTCAGCGGCCGCCGCCAGCAGGGCCGCCAGCACCGCCTCGCCGGCGTCGCCGGGCGGGGTCGGGCGCGTGGCGCGGGCGAGCAAGCGACCGTCGGCGTCGACCGCGCCGGCAGCCACCTTGGTGCCCCCCACGTCCAGCGCCAGCACCGTCTGCATCGGCCACGGAACCTAACCGTGGGCCCGCGGCGTCACACTCGTACGTCTCGGCCTACCCTGTTCCGGCCGCGCTACGACCGTCGAGGAGCAACCAGGTGGCCACCAGGCAGCAGACGCAGGCTCGTGGTGTGACGTTCGCCGATCACCACGCCGCCGTGCTGGAGAACATCGAGCGAGTCATCCAGGGCAAACCCGAGGTGATCGAGATGGTGCTGCTCTGCCTGGTGGCAGAAGGGCACCTCCTCATCGAGGACGTGCCGGGCGTGGGCAAGACCAGCCTGGCCAAGGCGTTGGCGGCGTCGATCGACGGCACCTTCTGCCGGCTCCAGTTCACGCCCGACCTCCTCCCCACCGACGTGGTCGGCCTCACGGTGTGGAACCGCACCACCAGCGAGTTCGACTTCCGCCCGGGTCCGGTGTTCGGCAACATCGTCCTGGCCGACGAGATCAACCGCGCCTCACCGAAGACGCAGTCGGCGCTCCTCGAGGCCATGGCCGAGGCGCAGGTCACCGTCGACGGCACCACGTACCAGCTGGCGAGCCCGTTCATGGTGATCGCCACGCAGAACCCGATCGAGCACGAAGGGACCTACCCGTTGCCGGAGTCGCAGCTCGACCGCTTCCTGATGCGGATCTCGGTGGGCTACCCGTCCACCGACAGCGAGCTGCAGATCCTGGAGACCCACGGCGACCACGATGCGCTCGAGGACATCGGCAACGTGATCACCGCCGACGAGGTGCGCGTGATGGCCGATGCCGCGAAGGGCGTGCACGTGGCACCCGCGCTGAAGGCGTACCTCGTGGAGCTGGCCAACGCGTCCCGCCGCCACCCGCACCTCGCCCTCGGCATGTCGCCGCGCGCCACGCTGGCCCTGCAGAAGGTCGCGCGAGCGCGGGCCGCCGCCAGCGGGCGCAGCTACGTCGTGCCCGACGACCTCAAGACGCTGGCGGAACCCGTGCTCGCCCACCGGCTGCTCGTCACGCCGGAGGCGCAGCTGCAGGGGATCTCGGCCGCCGACGCCCTCACCGAGGTGCTGCGGGCCGTGCCCGTGCCCGCCGGAAAGCCCCGGTGAGGCTCGGCGGGTGCTGACCCGGCAGGGGTGGCTGGTCGGCCTCGGCGCCGCCGCCCTGCTGCTGATGGGCCGCGTGCTCGGACTCGTCGAGCTCTTCGCCCTGGGGATGGTCGCGGCGGCCCTGCTCGTCGGCTCGGCAGTCCTCGTCGGGTCCGCTCGGCTCGAGCTCGAGGTGGGCCGAGCGGTGCACCCCGCACGCGTCCACGTCGGCACCGCGAGCCGCGTCGACCTCACGATCCGCAACCTGCGCGCCACCGGCACCCCCGTGCTCCGACTCCGCGACCCCGTGTCGGGCACCCGCGGCGCCGACCTGCTCGTGCCGCCCCTCGGTCGAGGTGAGCGCACCGTCGCCGCCTACCGGCTCCCCACCGACCGGCGCGGCCTCGTGCAGATCGGGCCGCTCGACGTGGTGGTGGGCGACCCGTTCGGCCTCACCAACCTGGCCACCGTCGCCGCCCCGTTGGTGGCGCTCACCGTGTACCCGCACGTCGACCAGATCGACCCGCTCCCGTACACCACCGGTCACGATCCGCTCGCCGGGGCCCGGCAGCCCAACTCGCTCGGGCGCACGGGTGAGGACTTCTACGCGCTGCGCCCCTATGTCGTGGGCGACGACCTCCGCCGCATCCACTGGCCCTCGTCGGCGCGGCACGACGAGCTCCTGGTCCGCCAGAACGAGCTTCCCTGGCAAGGGCGCACCACCGTGCTCCTCGACGTCCGCAAGGCGGCGCACAGCGGCGACTCCCTCGAGGTGGCCGTGCTCGGCCGCCGCCAGCATCGTGGCCGCCACCGCTCGGCGTCACGACCTCATCCGCCTGGTCACCACCGCAGGGTCCGACTCGGACTTCGCGCCAGGCTCCGACCACGTCGAGGCGATCATGGAGCACCTCGCGGTGGTCCCGGCGTCGCCGGTCGGCAGCCTGCGCCGCTCGATCGAGATGCTGGGCCGCCGCTCCACCGGTGGCGCCCTCGTGGTGATCGTCGCCGAGGTGCCCGACGACGACCTTCGCGCCACGGTCCACCTGCGCGGCCGCTACGGCTCCCTCACGATCGTGCACATCGACCGGTCAGCGTGGGATCCAGGCGCCGCCGTCGGACCCCCGCCGGGGGTCCCCGCCCTGCGGGTCACCCGCGAGTCGCCCTTCGCCTCGGGCTGGAACGCCCACGTCCGCCTGTCAACGCGACGAGGACGGTCAGCCATCGGAGCCAACCGATGACCCTCCGGCGTCCGCTCGTCCTGGCCGCCGAGGCCGGCCTGGTGGCCGTCACCCTCGCGGCCGTCCTCGGGATGAACCGCCTCTTCGACGGGGGTGGGTGGCTGGGACCTCTGGCCGTCAACGCGATGGCCGCCCATGTGGTGGCCGCCGCTCTGCGTCGACGGGGCCTGTCGCTCCCGATCAGCGGTGCGCTGATGGTGGTGGCAGCCGCGTTCGTCGCCACGTGGACCTCGTACTGGTCCACCACCACCGCCGGCATCCCCACCGGCGACACGTGGTCGGCCATGCGCGTGGACCTCGGTGACGCGTGGACGCTGTACCAGGACGTCGTCGCGCCCGCGCCCGTGCAGCGAGGGTTCGTGCTCGCGAGCTGCCTCGCCCTCTGGGTGGTCGCCTACGTCGCCGACTGGGCCGCCTTCCGGCTGTGGGTGCCGTTCGAGGCCACCCTCCCCGCCGGCACGCTGTTCCTGTTCACCGCGCTCCTCGGCGCGCCGAAGGGTCGGGCGTGGGCGGTCGCCATGTACGCCGGTGCGCTGCTGGGGTTCCTGCTGATGCACCGGATGGCCCGCCTCGACGGCAGCAGCCACTGGGTGGCCGACCGGCGCGCGGCCGGCCACCGGTCGCTGCTCATCGCCGGCGGCGGCCTCGGCGTGGTGGCCGTGATGGCCGGCTCGGTGCTCGGCCCCTCGTTCCCCGGCGCGCACTCCCCGGGTGTCCTCGATCCGCGCGACCTGCGCGGCGACGACTCGCGCGGTGACGATCAGCCCGCTCGTCGACATCAAGTCCCGGCTCGTCGACCAGTCCCAGATCGAGGTGTTCACGGTGCAGTCGCCGGTGCGGTCGTACTGGCGGCTCACCTCGCTGGAGCGCTTCGATGGCCGCATCTGGGCGTCCAGCGGGAGCTACGGGCAGGCGGACGGTGAGCTCCCCGAGGCCGTCGAGACCAACGTGGCGAGCGAGCCCTTCGAGCAGACGTTCACCATCGCCGCCCTCGCCGCCATCTGGCTGCCGTCCGCCTACGAACCGCGCGCCTTGTCGATCGAGGACGTCGACATCCGGTTCGACGAGGACTCGGCCACGCTCATCGTCGACAACGACGTGCCCAACAGCGACGGCCTCACCTACGAGGTGACCTCGGCGTCGCCTCGCATCACGCCGGACGACCTCACCGGGCTCGCCGACGAGGTCCCGCAGGAGATCCGCGATCGCTTCCTCGCGCTGCCTGACGGGTTCAGCCCGGAGGTGACCACGTTGGCGCGGGAGATCGCGGCCGGCGCCTCCACCCCCGCCCAGCAGGCGCTCGCGCTGCAGGACCACCTGCGGGCGTTCGAGTACTCGCTCGATGCGCAGGCGGGGCACAGCGAGAACGCGCTCGAGGACTTCCTCTTCGTGCGCAAGGTCGGGTACTGCGAGCAGTTCGCGGGTGCGTTCGCGGCCATGGCTCGCTCCATCGGCCTGCCGGCACGGGTCGCGGTGGGCTTCACCCCTGGTGACGAAGACCCGGAGAACGCCGGCCTCTACACCGTGAGGGGCGAGTACGCCCACGCGTGGCCAGAGGTGTTCATCGCCGGTGCCGGCTGGGTGGCCTACGAGCCCACGCCCGGCCGGGGCATGCCGAACGCAGAGGCCTACACCGGTGTGCGCGAGCAGCAGGCGGCGCCGAGCAACCCGCAGGGGACGGTCACCGCTCCGCCCACCACCGCCCCGGAGGAGATCCCCTCCGGCGGCCCGAGCACCACGTTCCGCGACCCAGACCAGAACGTCAACGCCGGCGGGTCGGAGAACGACGAGAACAAGCCCGATGCCCTCCCCGTGCGCCTCGTCCTCAAGCCGCTGGCCACCGTGCTGCCGGTGGTCGGTGGCGTCGTGGCCGGCTACCTCGTGCTCTTCCCGCTCGGCCTGCTGATGTGGAGACGCCGGCGTCGTCGTCGAGCCACCACGCCCGCCGCGCAGATCGAGCTGGCCTGGCTGGAGTCGGTCGAGGAGGCAGCCGGCGTCGGGTTCCAGCAACGGCCGAGCGACACCTTCTTCGAGCGGGCCCACCACCTGTCCGCCGCGCTCCCCGACGCGGAGGCGGCGGCGTTCACGCTGGCCGCTCGCCTCGAAGGCGCCCTCTACTCCGCCGAAGGCGCCGACGAAGACGACGCCGCCACCTCGTGGCAGGCGGCGGACGAGATCGGCGAGGCCGCCCGGGCCGCGATGTCCCGCGTCCAGCGGGTGCGTCGATGGATCGACCCACGGACGCTGGTGCGCGACTGGCGCCTTGGCCACACCGCGCGCCAACGACGCATCACCCTCACAGCGCGCGGCGACCTCGAGCAGGAACGGGAGCTGGTGGGGAGCGGCGACCGAGGCTGAGGCCCGCGGGGCCGCTACTCGTCGTCGACGTTGCGGAAGCGCTCGCGCATGCGGCCCCGTGCGCCGCCGATGGCGTCGCGGAACCCGGCTGCCTTGATGGAGCGGGTGACCTGCTCCAGCCCGGCCTTGCCCAGCTTGCGGAGGTTGCGCTCGAAGTACAGCGCGCAGCCCAGCATCATGAGGAAGCCGCCGAAGGCGAGCAGGTAGCTCGTGGACAGCGTGACCACCAGGAAGACGACGCCGGCGAAGAACCCGAAGCCCGACCACTTCATGCGACGGACGGTGTGGGTGTAGAGGGTGGTCTCCCCCACCTCCCGCGCGAACTCGGGGTCGTCGACGTAGAACTGCTGCGCGATCTCGTGGAGGATGCGCTCTTCGTCTTCGGAAAGCGGCACGCTGCCTCCCCTCACCCGGTTGGCCGTCGTCCCATCTTTCCACAGGCCTCCGATGTCTACAACGCGCTCCGATCCGTCGGGCCCCACTGCTGGTCACCACGCTTCTTGACCCGGACACCCTCCGGACCCGCCAGGGAGGCCGGCACGATGGCCCCAGGGCCGTAGCGCTCCCGGATGGCGTCGATGGCCTCCGTGGCGTCGTCCCAGGAGGGTGCATCGACGTCGTCGAGGGTGAGCTGCCGGGTCGAACCGTCGGCCAGCTGGCTCACGTGGATGCCCAGGAGCCGGACTCCTGGGGTGGGATCGATGCGACCCAGGAGCTCGGATGCCGCCCGCACCACGTCGGGGCCGGTGTCCACCGCGGACGGCATGGTGATCGACCGGGTGATGGTGCGGAAGTCGTGGAACCGCACCTTGATGGTGATCGTGCGACCGGCCATCCCGGCCGCCCGGACCCGAGCCGCCACCGCGTCGCCCAACCGCACGAGCTCGTGCTGCAACGTGGCGAGGTCGTGGTGGTCGCGGGCGAACGTCTCCTCGTGACCGATCGACTTGGCCCGCTGCTGCGGCACGACGTCGCGGTCGTCGAGGCCCATGGAGAGGCGCCGGAGGTGGGCGCCGTTGGCAGCCCCGAGGGCCGCCAGGGTGGCGGGCTCCGCGAGATCCGCCAGGTCGGCGATCGTGTCGACCCCGATGCGGTGGAGCTTCTCGAGGGTCTTGGGACCGACACCCCAGAGCGCCTGCACCGGCAGCGGGTGGAGGAACGCGAGCACCTCGTCCGCCTCGACGACCTTCACCCCGAGCCCCGGCTCCGGACCGCGCCGGCCGATGCGGGGCTTGGCCGCCTCCGAGGCCAGCTTGGCCACGAACTTGGACGGCGCCACCCCCACCGAGCAGGTGAGGCCCTCCTGATCGAGCACGGCCGCCCGGATCTTGGTGCCGATGGTGGGGCCGTCGCCATGCAGGCGGCGCGCACCGGTGACGTCGAGGAACGCCTCGTCGAGCGAGATCGCCTCCACCAGCGGCGTGAACGACGTGAAGATCGTCATCACCCGCTCGCTGATCTCGCCGTAGTGCTCGTGGTCACCGGCCACGAACACCGCGTGGGGGCACAGCCGCTGCGCCTGGATCGACGGCATGGCCGAGTGGATCCCGAACACCCGGGCCTCGTAGCTCGCCGCCGCCACCACGCCGCGGGCGCCGGGCCCGCCCACGATCACCGGCTTGCCGCGCAGCTCGGGGTTCCGCAGCTGCTCGACCGACGCGTAGAACGCGTCCATGTCGACGTGCAGGATCGTGCGGTGATCCCGCGTGCTCATCCCTCGGCTCGCGTGACCACGACCTCGTCGGGGAGGGCACCGGCGACGTGGAAGCCGTAGGGCCTGGTGTCGGCGTGGTGCCAGCGCTCGGCCAGCCACTCCCCCAGCGGCTCGCACACCCACGGTTGCCCGCCCGCGACCATCGAGCCACAGGTGTCGACGTCGACGAAGCGCGCGTCCACGACGATGCCGTCGGGGTCGTCGACGTGGAGCTCGCCCTCGTAGGCCACCGCGACGTGGGCCTCCACCCGCAGCCGCCAGCCCATGTCGGGCGCCTCGCAACGCACCTCGTAGACGGGGCCGGCCCACTCGGTGACGCGCAGGCCGGTCTCCTCCTGCACCTCGCGCGTGAGGCCCTCGATGAGGCTCTCGCCCTCGTCGATCACGCCGCCGGGCGGGGTCCAGTCGTGGCTGCCGTTGCGCCGGCGGTTCTGCACGAGCAGCACGCCCTCGTCGCTCAGGATGAGCGCACCCCCGACAACCCAGTCGCGCATGGCCCCATCCTCGCGCGATGGTGTGACGGTGCATCAGAACGCCGAGCGGGTGGCCGCGGTCGCCCGGGAGCTCGGGTTGGAGGTCGGCCTGCAGGAGTTCCCGGAGGGCACCCGGACGGCCGAGGACGCCGCCCGGGCCATCGGGGTCGAGGTGGGGCAGATCGTGAAGTCCCTCGTGTTCGCGCTCGATGGCGAGGTGGTGATGGCGCTGGTGTCCGGCCGCAACCGGCTGGACGAAGGCCGCCTGGCCGACATCCTCGGCGGCGGCACCGTCGAGCGGGTCGATGCCACCCGGGTGCGGGAGGCCACCGGGTACGCCATCGGGGGCGTGCCCCCGTTCGGTCACCCCGCGCCGTTGCCCACGGCCATCGACGAGGACCTGCTCGACTACGACGAGGTGTGGGCGGCGGCCGGCACACCCCGGGACGTCTTCGCCATCGCGCCGGCCGATCTGGTGCGGGTCGCCGGCGGCACGGTCGCCCCCCTCCGCGCCGAGTAGCTACTTCAGGCGCAGGTGCACGCGGCGCACGCCGTGATCGGCGGCCTTGTCCAGCACGAGGTCGGCGCGCATCCGGCTGGGGAGGATGTTCTCGAGCAGGTTGGGCTGGTTGATCGACGCCCAGATGCTGCGCGCGGTCGCCTCGAGGTCAGCGTCCGACATCGCGGCGAAGTGGCGGAAGAACGAGGTGTCGTCGTTGAAGGCGGTCTCGCGGAGGGCGAAGAACCGGTCGACGTACCACTGCTCGATGTCGGCCTCGTCGGCGTCGACGTAGATCGAGAAGTCGAACCAGTCCGACACGAAGCGGGCGTCGGCGCCGGCCGACACACCGGTCTGCAGCACGTTGAGGCCCTCGAGGATGACGATGTCGGGCTCGCGCAGCACCTGCTCCTCGCCGGCGACGATGTCGTAGACGACGTGCGAGTACACCGGGGCGCGCACCTCGGGCTCGCCCCGCTTCACCTCCTCGAGGAACCGCATCAGCCGGCGCACGTCGTAGCTCTCCGGGAACCCCTTGCGATCCATGATCCCGCGCTCCTCCAGCACCGCGTTCGGGCGGAGGAACCCATCAGTGGTCACGAGCTCCACGTTCGGGTGGTCGGACCAGCGGGCGAGCAGCGCCTGCAGGACCCGCGCCGTGGTGCTCTTGCCGACGGCGACGCTGCCCCCGAGGCCGATGATGAACGGCGTCCGTTGGTGCGGTCGACCCAGGAAGGTGTCGGTCGTCTGCTGGAGCACGTGGGTGGCCGCCACGCGCAGGTTCAGGAGGCGCGACAGCGGGAGGTACACGTCGCTGACCTCGTTGAGGTCGAGCTTGTCGTTGAGGCTCCGCAGAGCCTCGAGCTCGTCCGCCGCCAGCGGCAGCGGCGTCGACTCGCGCAGCCCGGCCCACTCCGATCGATCGAAGCTCCGGTACCCGGCCCAGGCCTCGTCGGTCACGGGCGGTCACGCTAGGCCGGTCGTCTCGGGTCGCCGCAAGCCAACCGCCCTCCCTACGCTGGCCGCGCCATGGTGATGCCCCGCGACACGCCCGAGTACGCCCCCACGTCGCTCCCCTCCACGGGTGCCCGTGTGCTCGCCTTCGTGGCGATCCTCCTCGGCGGGCTGTGCGGTGGGCTGATCGGCTACGGGTTCACCGACCTGCAGTGCGTGGACGACTGCCCGACGCTCTCGGGCGGTGCCGGCGTGCTCGGTGCCGTGGTCGGTGCCGTCGGCGTGGGCATCGTCGCCATCCTCGCCCTGCGCGCCATGGGCGAGTGGCGCACCCGCCAACCCCCCGACGACTGAGCGCGGTGGGTTGCGGCGGGGGGTGTGGGGGGCAGAGGCTCCGCCGGAGCCCCCCACCCGCGAGGGGCGGCTTCGCCGTCCCCGAGCAGCACTGAGCGCGCCGAAGGCGCACCGATCAGCTCGGCGGAGCTCGCCGCAGGCGAGCGACGACGATCTCTAGCTCGGGAAGCGCAGGCGGCGGAAGGCCTCGGCGTGGAGGATGCCCGCTCGCTGCCCCTCCTCGACGGCGCGGTGCTCGAGCAGGTCGGCCACCAGCTCCGGATCGCCGCCGAGGCGGCTCTCGTGGCACGCGACCGCCTCGACCTTCTTGTCGAGCACCGTCTCGATGTCGATCCACGCGTCCGCCTCGAGCGAGCCGGACAGCAGCACGATCCCCACCTGGTGCGCAGCGCCGGCCTCGGGCACGTACAGCGGGCTGGCCGCCGGCACCAGCGTGTCGAGCACCGCCCAGCCGAGCTGACGGTGATCGCGGTGGTTGACGTAGCTGTCGCCGAAGAAGATGGCGGTCGGGTCGGGGGCGACCAGCGCGTCAGGCCGCAGCCGGCGCACGATCTCGATGAGACGCGAGCGCAGCACCGCGTCGTTGTCCATCTCGCCGTCCGGGTAGCCGAGGTGCTCGACGCTGGCGAGGCCGAGCACCGCGGCCGCGCGCGCGACCTCCTCGGCCCGGTGCTCGGCCAAGGCCTCCGGATCCGCGGTGGGGTCGAAGCTCCCCTTGTCGCCCCGGTTCGCGATCACCAGGTGCACTTGGCTGCCCAGCGCGGCCCAGCGGGCCAAGGTGCCGCCGCACGCCACCTCGGGGTCGTCCGGGTGCGCGAACACGGCCAGGGCGCGCGTCTGGGGTGTCGACCTCGATCACGGCGCCGACCCCAGCGCGAGGACCGTGCGGTCCACGTCGGCGTCGTCGACGTCGGCGTGGGTGACGAGGCGCACGGTCGTGGCGCTGCCCGGGACGGCGAGCACGCCGGCGGCGGCGAGGTGCTGCAGCAGGCTCGCCGGATCGGCCACCTCGATGCGGACGATGTTGGTCTGCACGAGCGCCGCATCCACCGACCCAGGCCAGCGCTCCGCGGCCGCGAGGGCGAGACGCTTGGCTCGAGCGTGATCGTCAGCGAGACGGTCGACGCGGTCGAGGGCCACGCAGGCCCGCGGCCGCGAGGATGCCGACCTGGCGCATGCCCCCGCCGAGCCGCTTGCGCTCGGTGCGCGCTCGCCGGACGAGGTCAGCGGGGCCCGCGAGCAACGAGCCGATCGGCGCGCCGAGGCCCTTCGACATGCAGCAGGTGACCGTCGTGGAGTGGGCCGCACGCTCGGCGACGGTGGTGCCGGATGCGACGGCCGCGTTCCAGAGGCGGGCGCCGTCGAGGTGGACGGGCAGCCCGACCGCGGCCACCGCTTCGAGCTGCGCCAACGGCCAGACCCGACCGCCGACCTCACCGTGGGTGTCCTCCACGAACACCGCGGCCGGTGCGACCCAGCCGACCTTCGCGTCCGCCACCCACCGGGCCACCTCCGCCGGGTCGAGGGTGCCGTCGGCGTCGTCGAGGGTCACGACCTGCACGGGTGCGTTGGTGCCGGCGGCTGCCGCCTCGCGCACGACCAGGTGCTGCCGCCGCCCGGCGAGCACCGCCGAGCCGGCCGGGGCCAGCACGCGCAGCGCGATCTGGTTGGCCATCGTCCCGGAGGGCACGAAGAGGGCCGCCTCCTTGCCGACCCGCTCGGCGAACGCCGCCTCGAGGCGTTGGACGGTGGGGTCGTCGCCGAAGCCGTCGTCGCCGACCTCCGCCTCCGCCATGGCCCGGCGCATCTCGGGCGTGGGCCTGGTGACGGTGTCGCTGCGCAGGTCGACGCGGCCGTGGGGGTCAGGCACGTCGGGGAACCTATCGTTCGCCCGGTGACGAGCGAGCCGGACCTCGACCTGCTGCGCGCCCTGGCCGAGCGAGTGGCCCGCGAGGCCGGTGCCCTGCTGCTCGACGGCGTCGACCGCATCCGGGCCGAGGTCGAGCACCAAGACCACCGGGACGGACATGGTGACCGAGATGGACCGGGCGTCCGAAGCGCTCATCGAGGCGGGGTTGCTCGGCTCGCGTCCCGACGACGGCATCCTCGGCGAGGAGGGGGCCGACCGGGCCGGCACCAGCGGCGTGCGGTGGATCGTCGATCCGCTCGACGGCACCACCAACTACCTCTACGGCTTCCCGGGCTTCAACGTGTCGATCGCGGCCGAGGTGGACGGGCAGCCGGCCGTCGGCGTGGTGTTCGACGTCGTCCGCGACGAGCTGTTCAGCGCGGTCCGGGGGCGCGGCGCCACGCGCGACGGTGCCGCGATCCGACCGTCCGCCGCCACCGACCTCGGCCACACGCTGATCGGGACCGGCTTCTCCTACGAGCCGGAGCGACGGCTTCGGCAGGCCGAGGTGCTGGTGCGCGTCCTCCCCCGTGTGCGGGACATCCGCCGGCAGGGCGCCGCCGCCCTCGACCTGTGCTCCGTGGCCTGCGGCCGCCTCGACGGCTACTACGAGCGGGGGCTGGCGACGTGGGACCTGGCCGCCGGTGGGCTCATCGCGAGCGAGGCCGGCGCCGTCGTGACCGACCTGGGCGGCGACCCCGCCGTCCCGGGCTCCGTGGTGGCCGCCGCCCCTGGGGTCGCCCAGGCCCTGCGAGACCTGCTCGCCACCACCGGGGCCAGCACGGCCTGACGCTGCGCGCGATGGCCGCCATCTGCCCAGCAGGTGGCAACCCGATCATGTAACCCGATCGCAACCCGAACGGCACCGGAACGCCGATGACGCCCGCCACGCTGACCGCCCATGATGCCCGTCGCCGCCCGACGAGCGCCGGTGACCGTGCGCACCAGTGGTGCGACCGTGGTCCTCGAGCTCTCCGACCTCCTTGATGCCGGGACCGGGGCCGCCCTCGTGGCCGCCGCCGAGGCCGCCTTGACCGCCGACCCCGAGCGCGTCGACATCGACCTCCGCTCCCTCCAGTCCTGGACCCAGGACGGCGTGGTCGCCCTCGTCCGCTGCCGCGAGCTCTGCGGCGACCTGCCGGACGGCCTGCACTACCGCACCGGGCGCGGACCGGGCCGCGCCGCCCTGCTGGCGGCCTACACCTGAACAATCCCCTGCTCGCATAGGGTGACCGACGTGTCCACGCGCATCCTGGCCGTCGAAGACGACGAGCGCATCCGCACGGCGGTGAAGCTCGCCCTCGAGGACGAGGGCTGGGCGGTCATCGAGGCGGCCACCGGCGAGGACGCCCTGCTGCACTTCCAGCGGGAGCCCGCCGACGTCGTCCTCATCGACATCATGCTCCCGGGCATCGACGGCTTCGAGGTCTGCCGCTCGATCCGGCGCAGCTCGGACGTGCCGATCGTGATGGTCACGGCCCGCGCCGACACCCACGACGTGGTGGCAGGTCTCGAGGCCGGCGCCGACGACTACCTCACCAAACCGTTCGCCCCGAAGGAGCTCTCGGCCCGGATCCGCGCCCTGCTGCGCCGAGCCCGCACCTCGGAGGTGAGCTCGCCCCACCTGCGGTTCGGCGATCTCGAGATCGTCCCGGAGGAGGGCGTGGTGCGCCGCAACGGCCGCGACGTGCACCTCACCAAGACCGAGTTCCGGGTGCTGGTCGAGCTGGCACAGAGCCCAGGGCGGGTGTTCAGCCGAGAGGTGCTCCTCGAGCGGATCTGGGGCTACGGCTACTTCGGTGATGGTCGCCTCGTCGACGTGCACGTGCGCCGGCTGCGCACGAAGGTCGAGGCCGACCCGGCGAACCCGCGCCACGTCGTCACCGTCCGGGGCCTGGGCTACAAGCTGCAGGTCTGAGCGGCGGCCGTGCCCCGGTTTCCGCTCACGCGACGGCTCGGCCTCCGCGCTCGCATCACCCTGGCCTTCGCCATCGGAGCGCTGCTGCTGTCGGCGTTGCTCTCGGCCACCACCTGGGCGCTCACCCGCGAGAACCTCCTGAACCAGCGGGAGGACTCGGCCACGGCCGTCGTGTACCAGAACGCCGGCATCGTGCAGCAGCGGGCCCGGGACACGGACGCCCAGACGCTGCTGGGCTCCCTCTTCCCCGGTGCTCGACCGATCCTCTACAACGGCGACGAGTACGTGTCCCTCACGCCGTCCTTCGGGCAGGACGCCCTTCCCACCGCGCTGCGCGAGATGGTCGTGTCCGGCCAGCCCGCCCGCATGCGCTACGACCTTCGCGGCGAGATGCAGCTGGCGGTGGGGATCCCGATCCCGTCCGCCGACGTCGCCTACTTCGAGATCGTGTCGCTCGCCGACCTCGAGGAGACGCTCGACGCCCTCGGGATCTCCCTGCTCGGCGCCTCGCTCGTGACCACCCTGGCTGGCGCCGCGCTCGGCTGGTGGGCCAGCCGCCGAGCCCTGCGCCCGCTCACGGGGGTGTCCACGGCCGCCATGGCCCTGGCGGCCGGACGCCTCGACACGCGGTTGGAGACCAGCGAGGACCCCGACCTGCGCCCGATCGCCGCTTCGTTCAACGACATGGCACAGGCGCTGCAGGACCGCATCGAGCAAGACGCCCGCTTCGCCTCCGACGTGAGCCACGAGCTGCGCTCACCGCTCATGACGCTGGCGGCGTCGATCGAGGTCATGAACAACCAGCGCGACGACCTGCCCGAGCGCGCCCGCTCCGCCCTCGATCTGATGGTGGCCGACATCGATCGGTTCCAGCAGCTCGTCGAGGACCTGCTGGAGATCTCGCGCTTCGACGCGGGAGTGGCACGCCTCGAGCTGGAGGAGGTCCACCTGGCGGAGCTCGTGATGCAGGCGGTGAGCCACTCGACGGACACCGACGTGCCCGTGGAGCTCGACGCGGAGCTGGCGGGGGTGGTGGTGCAGGCCGACAAGCGACGCATCGTCCGCGTGATCGCCAACCTCATCGACAACGCCGCCAAGTACGGCGGCGGGGCCACCAGCGTGTCGCTGCGACAGGCGGACGGCGGCGTGCAGATCGCGGTCGAGGACCGCGGCGAAGGCGTGCCCGAGGAAGACCGCGACTCGATCTTCGACCGATTCAACCGCGGCACCGCCGCCGGGCGCCGGGGCAGCAGCGACGGGGTGGGCCTGGGCCTGGCGCTGGTGGCCGAGCACGTCAACCTGCACGGCGGTCAGGTGTGGGTGGAGGGTCGCCGGGACGACCGAGAAGGCGCCCGGTTCGTGGTGCAGCTGCCCGTGGAGGAGCAGGCATGACCCGCCGACTCGGGCTCGTCGGGCTGGCGGTGCTCGTGCTGTTCGCCGGCTGCGGCATCCGCGAGGACGACGAGCCGCACGCGATCGCGGATCAGAACCTCCCGCCCGACCTGCTCGACCCGAACCCGGCGTCGAGCACCACGCCCACCGAGTCGCCAGGCTCGACCGCGGTCACGGTGTACTTCCTCGAGCAGGTGGGCGACACACAGCGGTTGGCGCCGGTCGAGCGACCCGTCGCAGATGCCTCGAAGGCCACCGAGCGCATCGCGGCCCTCTTCGCCCCCACCACCGAGGAGGAGGCGGCGGAGGGGCTCACGTCGGCGATCCCTCCCGACACGGTGCTGTTGAGCGCGGTGAGCGGCACCGACGAGGACGAGCTCGTGGTCGACGTGTCCGACGATCTGTTCACCATCGTGGGCGAGGAGCTGGCCAAGGCCTTCGCGCAGATCGTGTGGACCGTCACCGAGCCAGACGGCGGCGGCTACCGACGCGTGCGCTTCCTCGTCGAGGGCGAACCCACCTTCGTGCTGGACGCGGAAGGGGTGGAGAAGGAGGGGGCGGTCAGCCGCGCTGACTACGCGGCCGTGGCACCTGGTTGACCGCCGCTACTCGAAGAACACCTGCGCCACGCCGTACAGCTCCGGATCGACCAGCTTGAGCTCACCGACGGCGTCGGCCAGCGGCACCCGCACCACGTGACCCGCCTGGAGGGCGACCATGGTCCCCCAGGCCTCGTCGTGGACGGCGTCGATGGCCGCCACCCCGAACCGTGATGCCAGCACGCGGTCGAACGCGGTCGGCGTACCACCGCGCTGCACGTGGCCGAGGGTGGTGACGCGGGTCTCGTAGCCGGTGCGGGCCTCGATCTGCTCGGCCACCGCCATGCCGATCCCGCCGAGCCGCACGTGGCCGAACGCGTCGACCTCACCGGACTGGAGCTCCATCGTCCCCTCCTTGGGGGTGGCGCCCTCGGAGATGACGACGATGGACGCCAGCCGCTTGCCCTCGGTGTGCCGGTGGCGGATCGCCTCGCAGACCGCCTCGACGTCGAACGGCTGCTCGGGGATGAGCGTGATCGTGGCACCGCCGGCGATCCCTGCCCACGCGGCGATGTGCCCAGCGTGGCGGCCCATGACCTCGACGACCATCACGCGGTCGTGGCTCTCCGCGGTCGTGTGCAGGCGATCGATGGCGTCGACACAGATCTGCACCGCAGTGTCGAACCCGAAGGTGAGCTCCGTGGCGGACAGGTCGTTGTCGATCGTCTTGGGCACGCCGACGACGTGCACCCCCTCCTCCGCCAGCTTGTGGGCCACACCCAGGGTGTCCTCCCCGCCGATGGCCACGAGCGCGTCGATGCCGTGCTTGGCGAGGGTCGCCTTCACCTGCTCCGACCCGCCGTCGACCTTGTACGGGTTCGTGCGCGACGAACCGATCACGGTGCCGCCCCGCGGCAGCGTGCCGCGCAGCTGCTCGACCCCGAGCGGCACCAGCCGGTCCTCGAGCGTGCCCTTCCAACCGTCCAGGAACCCGACCAGCTCGTCGCCGTAGACCCGCTCCCCCTTGCGGGCCACCGCCCGCATCACCGCGTTGAGCCCGGGGCAGTCGCCGCCGCCGGTGAGCATGGCCACTCGCATGTGCGCTCCTCCTGGGTGTCCTCGTGAACCTATAGGGATCGCGAGCGCCTAACTTGCGCCAGATGTCCGTCGTGGTCGCCATCGACGCCGGCACCACCGGGGTCCGGTCGTTCGCCCTGCGGGAGGACGGCACCGCGGCGGGCTTCGCCTACCGCGAGTTCACGCAGCACTTCCCGCAGCCCGGCTGGGTGGAGCACGACGCCGCGGAGATCTGGGGCGCCGTCCAGGCCACCCTCGCCGAGCTGGCCGAGCGGGTCACCGAGCCCATCGCCGCCATCGGGATCACCGACCAGCGCGAGACGGTGGTGGCGTGGGACCGAGGCACCGGCCAGCCCGTCCACCGCGCCATCGTGTGGCAGGACCGGCGGACCGCCGCGCGCTGCGACGCGCTCCGAGCCGACGGCGTCGAACCGCTGGTGCGCGCCACCACCGGTCTCGTCCTCGACCCGTACTTCTCGGCCACCAAGGCCGAGTGGCTCCTGACCGAGGGGGGCGTGGCGGTCACGCCCGGCCTGGCGCTCGGCACGATCGACGCCTGGGTGCTGTGGAACCTCACGGGCGGGGTCGACGGGGGCGTGTTCGCCACCGAGCCGTCGAACGCCAGCCGCACGATGCTGTTCGACATCCGCACGCTCGCCTGGTCGGACGAGCTGCTCGACCGCTTCGGGGTGCCGCTCGCCTCCCTGCCGGAGGTGCGGCCCTCGAGCGGCCGCTTCGGGGTCACTGCGCCGGGCGCCGGTGTGCCCGCTGGCATCCCGGTGTCGGGCATCGCGGGTGACCAGCAGGCGGCCCTGTTCGGGCAGGCCTGCCTCGAGCCGGGCATGACCAAGAACACCTACGGCACCGGGAGCTTCGTGCTCATGCACGTGGGCGACACGTGTCCCGATCCCGTGGACGGCCTGCTCACCACGGTGGGCTGGACCCTCGCCGACGGGACCCGCGCCTACGCGCTGGAAGGGGCGATCTTCGTCACCGGCGCCGCGGTGCAGTGGCTCCGGGACGGGCTCGGCATCATCGCCGACGCCGACGAGATCTCCGCGCTGGCCGCCACGGTCCCCGACACCGAGGGGTGCTTCCTGGTGCCCGCGTTCACCGGGCTGGGCAGCCCGTGGTGGGACCCGTACGCCCGCGGCACCATCGTCGGCATCACCCGGGGGACGGGCCGCGGCCACCTGGCGCGCGCGGTGCTCGAGTCGATCAGCCTCCAGACCCGCGACGTCGTCGCCGCCATGAGCGAGGCGTCGGGGTACCCGATCCGCGCCCTCAAGGCCGACGGCGGGGCGGCCGCCAACGACCTGCTCCTCCAGCTCCAGGCCGACGACCTGCAGGTGCCGGTGTCGCGCCCCGTGATCCCAGAGACCACCGCGCTCGGCGCCGCCTACCTGGCCGGGTTGGCGGAGGGCGTCTGGGGTTCGACGGATGACATCACGGCCAACTGGCAGCTCGACCGGACCTTCGAGCCCCAGGCGGACGCCGCGGCTGTCGATGCCAGGCACGCGGCGTGGAGCCGAGCCGTCGAGCGCGCACGCGACTGGGAGCGCTGACCACCTGGTGCACGTCCGCACGCCGCGCGCCGGTCGCTGGGCGGCGGTTCGGCGGCTCTTGGTCCTCACCGGGCTGTGCGGGTTCGCCATCGGGCAGCCCGTGCTCTCGGTCCTCGGCGACCACCCGGCCACGATCGCCCACCACCACGTCGACGGGCCTGAGCTCCTCGCCTTCGCGCTCGCCATCGCCTTCCTCCCGCCACTGGTGCTGTGGGGGCTGACGTCGGTGGCGGCGATGCTGTCGCAACCGGTCGGACACGGCCTGCACCTGGTCGCGGTCGGCGGCCTGACCACGCTCTTCGTCATCCAGGTCGCCAAGCAGGGCGGCTTGGAGGGCGCGTGGGCGCTCGGGGTCCTCTCGTTGGCCGTGGGGATCGCGTTCACCGTGGCGTACGTACGGATCGATGGCGTCGCCATGTGGGCGAGCGCCACGGTCATCCTCCCGGTGCTCTCGGTGGGCTTCTTCGCGCTGGCGTCGCCGGCGTCCGCGCTGATCCAGTCGCCGGAGGCGCCTCCGGAGCGCGACGCCGACAACGACGACCTCCCGTCCGTGGTGGTGATCGTGCTCGACGAGCTCCCCACCAAGTCCCTGCTCGACCTCGACGGTCAGATCGACCCGGTCCGGTTCCCGAACCTCGCCGACTTCAGCCAGGAGGCGACGTGGTACCGGCACCACACCACGATGGCCACCCACACGGTCGTCGCCCTCCCCGCCCTCGTCACCGGACAGAACCCGACGCTGGATCCGCCGGTCGCCAGCTTCCACCCCGACAACCTGTTCACGCTGCTGGCCCCCACCCACGAGCTCGAGGTCTTCGAGACCGCAACCGGCCTGTGCCCGTACACCAGCTGCGCGCCCATCGTGAGCGGCGCCGACGCGGCCGCGCTCGACGAGGCCGGTCCGCACCTCGACGACCTCGTGGACGACACCGTCGACCTCTGGTTCGACCGCGTGTCGCTCGGACCCGAGACGACACCCGAGGTCGACGAGTTCGCCGAGGAGGTCGTGGAGCCGGTGACCACGACGACCACGCCGTCCGCGGCAGGCAGCGATCCACCGCCCGCCGAGGAGGAGGTGGCGCCCAGCGTGAGAGCCGAGGCGTTCCGGCACTCGTTCGACGCAACCAAGGGCCCGGCGCTGTACCTCCTGCACCTGATGCTCCCCCACCGGCCATGGGTGCACCGGGAGGACGGTGAGGCGTACGACCCCCACGACCGGCATCTGGGCGACATGCCTCTGGGTGACCAACCCGTCTCGCTCTCGTGGGCTCCATGGGTGGCGGCGGTGTCCGAGCAGCGGCACCTCCTGCAGGCCGAGTACACCGACGCCCTGATCGGTCAGATGCTCGACACCCTTCGCGACGAAGGGCTCTACGACGACTCGCTGATCGTCATCACGGCCGACCACGGCATCGCCTTGGGTGAGCGCACGAACTCGCGCTACGTCGAGCCGCCCACGGTGGACGGCATCGCCTACGCCCCGCTGCTGGTGAAGGAGCCCGGCCAGGACGCCGGCGTGGTCGACGACACGAACGTGACGAGCATCGACGTGCTCCCCACCATCGCCGAGCGCCTGGGGCTGACGCCCGACTGGGACGTGGACGGCCTGCCCGCCGGCTCGGCCGGCGTCCGCGCCGCGGCGACGAGAAGCACATCTACGACATCGCTGGCTCCTCCGACCTCGTGCTCCGGGGCATCCTCGACTTCAGCGACGCCGCTGACTTCCCGCGGGCCGACGACCGCTGGATCGGTCCGATCGACGAGGACGACGACGTGCTGGCCGGGCTGACCCGCCTACTCGGGCTCGACGACGTCCTCGGTCGCGACCTCGACGACCTGCGCACAGGCGACGGGGGCACCGTGGAGATCGGGGCCCTCGACGAGCTGCGCCAGCTCCCGACCGACAAGCCGCCGACCGGGGTGGTGACCGGGCGAGTGCCGCGGGCTCCCGCCGGAGCGCAGCTCGTCCTCGCGGTGAACGGCGTGGTGGTGGGTGGCTCCGAGCTGGAGGCCGACTCGGACGGCGTCGAGGGGCTGTTCCGCGTGCTGCTCCCCCAGGGCGTGCTCCGCGCCGAGAACGACATCCGCGCCGCCCTCGTCACCGACGACGGGATCCTGGAGCTCCAGCTCGACGGTTGACGGGAGATCGGGCGTGCCGCGGCGAACCCACCTAGGGCCCATGCGCCGCCTGCTCGCCGTCCTCACCCTGTTGCTCGTCGCGAGCCTGCCCACCGCCACGGCCAACGCGGGCGCCGACGTGCCGACCGTCGAGGAGCAGGGGTACGTCACGATGGCCGACGGCACCAAGCTCGCGTACACGGTGGTGCGGCCGGCCGGCGACGGACCCTTCCCCACCCTGTTCGAGTACTCCGGCTACAACCCGGGCCGCGAACCCGACGCCGGCTACATCGACCGCTTCGTCGAAGGGAGCGGTGACTACGCCTACGTGGGGGTGAACCTCCGGGGCACCGGCTGCTCCGAGGGCACGTTCGACTTCTTCCAACCCCAGGAGGCGAAGGACGGAGCCGCGGTCATCGAGTGGATCACCGACCAGGCCTGGTCCGACGGCAAGGTCGGCATGATCGGCAAGAGCTACCCCGGCATCACCCAGCTGTTCGTCGCCGCCGAGGACCCGGACGGGCTCGAAGCCATCGCCCCCGGCCACTTCTTCGCCAACGCGTACCGCGACGTGGCGAGCCCCGGAGGCATCACGAACCACGGCTTCGCCACGCTCTGGAGCTTCATCGCCCGTCCCAGCTACGAGGTGCAGGACAGCCCGCAGTACGTGCTCGACGGGGACTACGGCTGCACCAACGGGCTGACCGGAGAGTTCCGGAGCCTGCTCACCAACCCGTACCTCCAGCTCCTCCAGCATCCCTACGACGACGCCCTCACCACCGAGCGCTCGCCGGACGCGCGGCTCGACGACCTGCTCGACGCCGACATCCCGATGCTCGCCACACTCGCCTGGCAGGACGAGCAGCTGGCCAGCCGACAGACCCACCTGCTGTCGGCCCTCGACGACGCCGGGTCGACGAGCTGGTGGGCCACCCTCACCAACGGCGACCACGGCATGGCCCGCACCGCCCGCGAGCTCGATGACCTCCAGCGCTTCTACGACCACTTCCTGCGCGGCGAGGACAACGGCTGGGACGACCGCTCACGGGTCGAGGTGTGGTGGGAGGCCGGCCGCGACGCCGGTGCCCGCGCGCCTGGCTGGGTCACCGCGCTCGACCACTGGTCGGAGTCCGAGCGCGCCGGTGCCGGCGAGCTCGTGCCCTGGCGGCTCGCGCTGCGGGCCGGCGGGGCGCTGTCGGAGGCGGCGGCGGGTCCCGATGAGGGCGCCACGCCATACCTGTACGTGCCCGTCGCCGGCAGCCAAGGACTCGGCAACCCCAAGTACGGCTACGGCTCCCTGCCCGATCGCTACCTCTGGGACGTTTCCCCGCCGACCGGCACCGCGGCTGCCTTCACCACCGCGCCCATCACCGACGACGTCACGCTGCTCGGCTCGGCGTCGCTCGACGTGTGGCTCGACGCGCTGGCGACCGATGTCGACCTCCAGGTGACGATCACCGAGGTGCGACCCGACGGCCAGGAGGAGTTCGTGCAGCAGGGGTGGCTGCGGGCCAGCCACCGCGCGCTCGACGAGACCCGCTCCACCGAGCTCTTGCCGGTCCAGACCCACGCCCAAGCCGACGCGGCCCCGCTCGTCCCAGGCGAACCCGTGCTCGCCCGAGTGGAGATCTTCCCGTTCGGGCACCTGCTCCGCACCGGCTCGCGGCTGCGAGTGTGGATCGAGGCGCCGACCTTCCTGCCCCAGCTGTGGGCGTTCACCCCCACGCCGATCCCGACCACGGTCTCGGTGCGGCACGACGCCGACCACCCGAGCCGCTTGGTGCTACCCCGGGTGCCCAACGACCCGGATCGCATCAGCACCCTTCCTGCCTGCAGCCTCGTCATCCGCCAACCGTGCCGGCCCGACCCGCTGGCCGCCGTCGTCCCGCCCGGCGGCGACGACGGCGGAGGCGACGACACCGCGGGCACCGATGGGTCGACGGGCGGCGACGCCGGAGCCGGCGCAGGTGGCACCCAGCCTGGGCCGTTGCCGGCGACGGGGGGCGCGGACCTGGCGCCGCTCGTCGGCGTGGCCGTGCTGCTCGCGCTGGCCAGCCGTCGGGTCGTCGGCCGGCGCTAGCCCCGCGTCCCGGGGGACGGCAGCGACGCGGAGCGGACGCCGCCGGTCGGTTGCCGCCACGCGACCATCGACACGCGTCCGAGGCTCGGACCGGGCTTGGGCGTCGGGTGGCGGCTGCCACCGGTGGGGGTGATGTACGACATCGGTGCCTCCTAGCGAGCGGCGGATGGATGGTGCTGGCGGGACGAGTAGCGGATGATCTCGCGCAGGCGCGTGTCCACGATCCGGGCGAGGGCCGCGATCTGCCGGCGCTCGCGGCGCGGTAGGCGGTGCCGGCGCGGCCGATCACCAGCGCCAGGCCCGCCGACGGCAGCGGCGACCACACCACGTCGTCCGGACCCGTCACCCCCGACGCCACCCGAGCCGACAACCGGCTCCCCTCGACGAAGGCGGCCAGCCACGCGGCTGACGGCGCCGGACCCTCGTCCGCCAGCACCGTGCTGTCGTCGAGCTGCACCACGGCGGACCACTCCGCCCCGACCGCTCGCCGCGAGTGCTCGACGACTGCCCGCACCAGCTCGTCCCGATCGGTGGCGCCGACGAGGATGGCGGCGGTCTCCAAGGCGTCGAGGCGGGGGTCGTGGAGGGAGTCGGCCAGGGGGCGGACCTCCTCGACGTCGACCCCGTCCACCTGCTGGACCTCGTGCACCAAGAGGTCGAGCGGCGACCCGTCGGGGAGGTCGACCACCAGCTCGTCGATGGCCCGTCCCGCTCCCCGTTCCAGGATCTCGATGCCCACGATCTCGCCCCGGACGGCACCGATCCGGCTGGCGACCTGCCCGAGCGCACCGGGGCGATCGGGCAGCCACATGCGGACGACGTAGGAGTCCATGGCCGTGGAACCTACGGACGCCGTGTGAACCGGGTGTTTCCCCAAGGGCACGAGACGGAGAAGTCGGGCTTTCTTGACCGCGTGGTCAAGTGGAGTACCGTTCGCGCCATGGCACGGCGGCTGACCCAGCGAGGCAAGGAGCGGCGCGACCAGCTGATGTCCTACGCGGCGGGGCGCTTCGCCGAGCAGGGCTACCACCCCACCTCCGTGAGCGAGATCGTCTCCGGGCTCGGCGTGGGCAAGGGCGTCTTCTACTGGTACTTCGACTCCAAGGAGCAGCTGTTCCTGGAGATCCTCAAGGAGGCCCAGACCGACCTCCGGCGCAAGCAGCAACAGGCCATCGGAGACGAGGAGGACCCGGTCCGCCGCATCGAGCTCGGCTTCGCGCGCGTCGATGGCGTGGGCCGAGGCGCACCGCCACCACAACAAGCTCATCCAGTTCGCCGCCACCGAGGCCACCTTCGTCACCGCGCTGCACCGCGGTCAGGACATCGCCGTCGCCGACGTCGTGAAGCACGTGAAGGAGGGCATCGCGCAGGGTCGCATCCGCGACACCGACCCCGATGTGCTCGCCCACGCCATGGTCGGCGTGGTCGGCCACCTCACGCGCATCTTCATCTACGAGCGCAACGAGCCTGCCGACGGCGTGGCCGATGCCGCCGTCGCCTTCTGCCTCGAGGGGCTCAGCCCCACCTGAACTCCGTCGACCTCGCGCGCGGCGGCGGGAAGACTGCCGCGATGACGGGGCGCATGCACGAGGACGAGGTCGACCTGGACGAGGCGCTCGTCCGCCGCCTGCTCGCGACCCAGATGCCGGACCTGGTCGACCTCCCGTTGACCGTGGTCGAGCCGTGGGGCACGGACAACGGCATCTGGCGCCTCGGAGAGGAGCTGGTCGTGCGCCTGCCGCGCATCGGCTGGGCGACCGGGCAGGTCCGGCGCGAGGCCACGTGGCTGCCTCGCCTGGCGCCGCACCTCCCGGTGGTCGTGCCCGAGCCGATCGCGATGGGCGAACCGGACGACGAGTACCCGTTCCCGTGGGCCGTGCACCGCTGGATCCCCGGCGAGGGTGCCACGCTGGCGCGCCTCGACGACCCGGTGACCTTCGCCCGCGACGTCGCCCACCTCGTCGAACGGCTCCAAGCGTGCTCGACCGAGGGCGCCCCCGCCGCGCGGAACCGTGCCCGTCCTCTGCACGAGTACGACGAGGCGACGCGCTCCGCCATCGACGCCGCCGCCGACCTGATCGATGCCGCCGCCGCCACCGCCGTGTGGGAGGAGGCCCTGGCGGCCCCTCCGCACGAGGGCGCACCGGTCTGGGTGCACGGCGACCTCGAAGGCAACTGCCTCGTCCGCGACGGCCGCCTGTGCGGGCTGGTCGACTGGGGGTCGGCGTGCGCCGGCGACCCGGCCGTGGACGTGCAGGTCGTGTGGTCGCCGCTGTTCACCGACGAGTCACGGCGCGCGTTCCTCGCCGCTCTCACGGTCGACGACGCCATGCTCGCCCGGAGCCGTGGCGCGGCGATCAACCAAGCCTGCGCGGCCCTGCCGTACTACCTGCACACCTACCCGTTGATCGTCGAGCGCTCCTGGCACAAGCTGGCCGCCCTCGGCGTCAACCCAGCTTCGTCAGGACCTTCTTGAGGTTGCGCATGCCTTGGGTGATGCGCTGCTCGTTCTCGATGAGCGCGAAGCGGCAGAAGCGGTCGCCGTCGGGGCCGAAGCCGACGCCGGGCGAGGTGGCCACCTGGGCCTCCTTCACGAGCATCGAGCAGAACTCGATGCTGCCCATCTCCTGGTAGGGCTCCGGGATCGGCGCCCAAGCGAACATGGTGCCCTTGGGCCGGCGCATCTCCCAGCCCATGCGGTCGAGCCCGTCACAGAGGGCATCGCGCCGCGTCTGGTAGATCGCGCCCACCTCGCGGGGGAAGTCGACCGCCTCGTTGAGCGTGACGGTGGCCGCGATCTGGATGGGCTGGAAGGCGCCGTAGTCGAGGTACGACTTCAGCTTGGCGAGCGCCTGCACGACCTCGCGGTTGCCCGCCAGGAACGCCATCCGCCAGCCGGCCATCGAGAACGACTTCGTCATCGAGTACAGCTCCACCGCGCACTCCTTGGCGCCCTCCGCCTGGAGGATCGACGGCGGCAGCCAGCCGTCGAAGCCGAGCTCGGCGTACGCGTTGTCGTGCACGACGATGACGTCGTTGGCACGCGCGAAGTCGACCAGCTCCTGGAAGAAGTCGAGGTCGACGCAGGCCGTGGTGGGGTTGTGCGGGAACGAGCACACGATCACCTTCGGGCGCGGCCACGAGTGCTCGAACACGTACTGGATCCGCTCGAGGAGCTGGCCCTCGTCGTTGGCGGCCGTGGTCATCGGCACCTCGCGCACCGCGGCGCCGGCGAACAGCGGCCCCCAGATGTGGATCGGGTACGACGGCGACGGCACCATGCATGCGTCGCCCGGGCCGAGCAGCACCCACATCAGGTGGCTGAAGCCCTCCTTGGCCCCGATGGTGGTGATCACCTCGGTGTCGGCGTCGAGGTCGACGTCGAACCGGCGCTTGTAGAGGTCGGCCGCCGCCTGCCGCAGCTTCGGGATGCCGCGGCTCGCCGAGTAGCGGTGGTTCCGGGTGTTGTGGGCGGCCTCCGCCAGCTTCTCCACGGCGATCGCCGGGGACGGGATGTCGGGGTTGCCGAAGCCGAGGTCGATGACGTCCTGCCCGGCTCGCCGCGCCTCGATCTTCAAGCCGTCGATGATGGTGAAGACGTAGGGGGGCATCCCGTTGATGCGGCGGAACTCCATCAGACGAGGGTACTCCCGCCCCCTCGGCGGCCCGATACCCATTGCTGCCAAGATCGCACCGTGAGCAACGTGATCGACGTCGTCATCGAGATCCCCCGCGGCAGCCGCAACAAGTACGAGTACGACCACGAGAAGCACATCATCCGGCTCGACCGGCGCCTGTTCACGGCCACCACGTATCCGGCTGACTACGGCTTCATCCCCGACACGCTGAGCGAGGACACCGACCCGCTCGACGCCCTCGTGCTCCTCGACGACTCCACCTTCCCGGGCTGTTGGGTGTCGTCCCGCCCGGTCGGCGTGTTCTGGATGACCGATGACGCGGGGCCCGACGCCAAGATCATCTGCGTCCCCGCCGGCGACGCCCGCTGGGACCACGTCATCGACCTCGACGGGCTGCCGGAGCACCTCACGGACGAGATCAGCCACTTCTTCGAGGTGTACAAGGCGCTCGAGCCCGACAAGTACTCGAGCGTCCGCGGGTGGGAGGGGGCCGACGCCGCCTGGCAGGAGATCGAGAGCTGCCGGCAGCGCTACCGGGAGCACCACCCCGCCTAGTCTGCGTCTGACACTGGCGTCAGGTTTCGGCGCCGCCGGCCGCACCGCGAGGAGACCCCGATGGGCGACTACCAGTTCCTGCAGTACGAGACGCACGACGACGGCGCCATCGTGCGGATCCTGCTCAACCGCCCCGAGGCTCGGAACGCCCAGAACCGCGGCCTGCTCGTCGAGCTCGACGAGGCGTTCCTGCGGGCCGAGGCCGACGATGCGTGCCGGGTCGTGATCCTCGGCGGCGCCGGCCCGATGTTCTCCTCCGGTCACGACATGGGCTCGAAGGTCGCCATGGAGGAGTTCGGCTCCCATCCGACCGTCCAGATCAACGGCGGCACCCGGTCCGCCGCCGAGAAGCTGATGCTCCAAGAGTGGCACTACTACTTCCAGAACACGCTCCGCTGGCGGAACCTGCGCAAGATCACGATCGCCCAGGTGCACGGCCCGGTGTTCGCCGCCGGCCTCATGCTCATGTGGAGCTGCGACCTGATCGTCGCCTCCGAGGAGGTCGTGTTCGCCGACGTCGTCGGCACCCGCCTCGGCATGTGCGGGCTGGAGTACTTCGCCCACCCGTGGGAGTTCGGCGCTCGCAAGACGAAGGAGCTGCTGCTCACCGGCGACAGCCTCTCGGTGGACGAGGCGCACCGGCTCGGCATGGTGTCCAAGGTCTTCCCGCTCGACGAGCTGGGTGACCGCACGCTCGACTTCGCCCGGCGCATCGCCAAGGTCCCCACGATGGCGGCGCTGCTCATCAAGGAGTCGGTGAACCAGACCCAGGACAACCAGGGCTTCTACAACTCGCTCAACGCCTGCTTCACCATCCACGAGCTCAACCACTCGCACTGGGGCCAGGTCCACGACGACGGCTACCCCGCGGCGAAGCCCGAGGACGGCACCCCGCTGTGGAAGGACGCGCCGCCCATCGTGCCGGCCGAGAAGACCACCGTCCGGGCCGCTGACGCTTCCTGACGCCTCTGTTAGATTCCCGTTCATGAGCATGATGGACATGGGCGCGGCGGGAGAGATGGACCTCGAGGCGCTCGCCCACCCGCAGCCGATGTACAAGCTGCTGCGCGACGCCTCACCGGTCGTGCACATGGAGGACATGGGCATGCACATCGTCGGCACCGATGCCGAGGTGCACGAGGTGCTCCACCACCCGGAGATCTTCTCGTCGGGGTTCGACGCCGTCGAGATCGGTCAGGTGCGGCCGCTCATCCCGCTGCAGATCGATCCGCCTGAGCACCGCAACTTCCGCAAGCTGCTCGATCCGATCTTCGCGCCGAAGCGGATCGCCCTCCTCGAGGACCGCACGCGCGCGCTTGTGCGCGACCTCGTCGCCGCCGTGGTGGACGATGGGGGCTGCAACTTCCACCACGCCGTCGCCGAGCCGCTGCCCAGCACCGTGTTCCTGCAGATCCTCGGTCTGCCGGTGTCGCGCACCAAGGAGTTCGTCGAGCTGAAGGACGGCATCATCCGACCGCCCGCCAAGACGCCCAAGGAGCGCGTGGCGATGGTCAACGAGACCGGCAAGAAGATCTACGCGGTCCTCGAAGAGGTGCTCGCCGAGCGCGTCAAGGAGCCGAAGGACGACCTGATCTCGACGTTCCTGGACGCCGAGGTCGACGGGCACCGCCTCACCCACGAGGACGTGGTGGACATCTGCTACCTGTTCTTCCTGGCCGGCCTCGACACCGTCACCGCGTCCCTCGACTGCATGCTCGCCTACCTGGCGCAGCACCCCGAGCAGCGCCAGCAGCTCGTCGACGACCCGTCGCTGATCCCCCACGCCGTGGAGGAGATGCTGCGGTGGGAGTCACCGGTGCAGGGCGTCATCCGGATCACCACCCAGGAGACCGAGCTGGCCGGCTGCCCGATCGGCGCCCACCAGCTCGTCTCGGTGATGATCGGCTCGGCCAACACCGACGAGAAGTCGTGGGAGCGAGCCGACGAGGTCGACTTCGAGCGCGAGATCAACAAGCACATCGCCTTCGGCGGCGGCGCTCACCGCTGCCTCGGTTCGCACCTCGCCCGCATGGAGCTGCGCGTCGCCCTCGAGGAGTGGCACGCCGCCATCCCGGAGTACTCGCTGCCCGAGGGCATCGAGCTCCGCTACTCGCAAGGCCTCCGCGCCGTCGAGAACCTCGAGCTCGTCTGGTGAACGGCGAAGCTCGGCTCCTCATCGACGGCAAGCTCGTGGACGCCGAAGCCGGCGCCACCTTCGACAACATCAACCCGGCCACCGAGCAGGTGCTCGGGCCGGTGGCGGACGGCACGGCCGCCGACATGACCGCCGCCATCGCGGCCGCGCGACGCGCCTTCGACACCACGACCTGGTCCACCGACCACGCCTTCCGGCGCGACTGCCTGCTCCAGCTGCAGGCGGCCATCGAGTCCGAGCAGGAGGAGCTGCGCGCCGAGCTCGTGGCCGAGGTCGGCTGCCCCGTCCTCATCACCTACGGGCCCCAGCTCGACGCCCCGCTCCGGGAGGCGCTGCGCTGGCCGGCCGAGCAGATCGAGACCTTCCCGTGGACGCGCTCGCTCGGCCCCAAGGACGCCTTCGGCATGGGCCGGGAGACCGAGCGCGAGGTGTGGCGGGAGGCCATCGGCGTCATCGGCGTCATCGTGCCGTGGAACTTCCCGATCGAGATCATCCTGAACAAGCTCGGCCCGGTGCTGGCGATGGGCAACACCATGGTGCTCAAGCCGGCCCCGGACACGCCGTGGAACGCCACCCGCCTCGGGCGGCTCATCGCCGAGAAGACCGACATCCCGCCTGGTGTGGTGAACATCGTCGTGTCGTCCGACCACCTGGTGGGCGAGGTCCTCACCACCTCCCCCGACGTCGACATGGTCGCCTTCACCGGGTCCACCCTGACCGGCCAGCGCATCATGCAGGCGGCGGCCGCCACCCTGAAGCCCGTGTTCCTCGAGCTGGGTGGCAAGAGCATCAACCTCGTGCTCGACGACGCCGACTTCTCGCACATCGGCGCGCTGTCCTCGTCCGTGTGCTTCCACGGCGGGCAGGGATGTGCCATGCCCACCCGCATGCTGATCCCCCGGAGCAAGTACGACGACGCCGTCGAGGCGGCCGCCGCGGGCTTCGCGGGCGTGAGCTATGGCGACCCCACCGACGCGTCGAACCTCATGGGCCCGCTCGTGTCGAAGAAGCAGCAGGAGCGAGTGCTCGGCTACATCGCCAAGGGCCAGGAGGAGGGCGCCCGCCTCGTCTGCGGTGGCGGCGTGCCGGCCCACCTGCCCACGGGGTTCTACGTCGAGCCCACGCTCTTCGCCGACGTCGACAACAGCATGACCATCGCCCAGGAGGAGATCTTCGGGCCGGTGCTCGTGATGATCCCGTTCGAGGACGATGACGACGCCGTCCGCATCGCCAACGACAGCCCCTACGGGCTGTCGGGGATGATCACCTCGGGCGACCTGGAGCGCGCCAAGGGCCTCGCCCGCCGCGTGCGCACGGGCACCCTCGGCCTGAACGGTGGCATCTGGTACGGCGCCGACGCCCCGTTCGGTGGGTACAAGCAGTCGGGCATCGGCCGCCAGTGCGGCATCGAGGGGCTCGAGATCTTCACCGAGACCAAGACCGTCGGGTGGCCGGCCTGATGTCGGGGCCGCTCGACGGGATCCGCGTCATCGAGGTCGCCAGCTGGATGTTCATCCCGTCCGGTGGTTCGGTCCTCGTCGACTGGGGCGCCGACGTCATCAAGGTCGAGCCGATGAGCGGCGACCCCCAGCGCGGCCTGATCACGTCCGGGCTCCTGCCCGGCGGCGCCGGTGGGGTGAACTTCATGGTGGAGCAGCCCCACCGAGGCAAGCGGTCGATCGGACTCGACCTCTCGCACGACGACGGGCGCGAGGCACTGCTCAAGCTGGTGGAGTCGGCCGACGTGTTCCTCACCAACTACCTGCCGCCGATCCGCCGCAAGCTCAAGATCGACACCGAGGACATCCGCGCCCGCAACCCGAACATCATCATCGCCCGCGGCTCCGGCGCCGGCCCGAAGGGTCCGGACGCCGAGAAGGGTGGCTACGACGGCGCGTCCTTCTGGGCGCGCGGCGGCATGGGCATGACGATGCCCGAGCGACCGGACGGGTGGCCCCCGGGCCAGCCCACCGCCGCCTTCGGTGACGTGATGGGTGGCCTCACGACCGCCGGGGCGATCGCCGCCGCCCTGCTCAAGCGGGAGCGCACCGGTGAGCCGAGCATCGTCGACGTGTCGCTGCTCGCCACGGCGATGTGGCAGCTGTCGCCGATGGTCATCGCCTCGAAGCTGTTCGGCTTCTCCAAGATCCCCGCGGGCGATCGCACCAAGAACCCGAACCCGGGCGTCGGCACCTACCGCACCAAGGACGACCGGTTCATCTCGCTCATCCTCCTGCAGAGCGACAAGTTCTGGGTCGACTTCGTCGAGCGGCTCGGCCTGCCCGAGATGGCCACCGACCCCAGGTTCGTCGACTCGACCGCACGGTCGCAGAACGGCGAGGAGTGCATCGCCAAGCTCGACGAGGCGTTCGGCAGCAAGACCCTCGCCGAGTGGACGCAGGCCCTCGACGGCTTCGATGGGGTGTGGAGCCCGTTCCAGACGCTCGACGAGCTGTACGACGACGTGCAGGTGCAGGCCAACGGCTACCTCCCCACGATGACCACTGGCAACGGCGAGGAGATCCAGCTGGTGGCCAGCCCGGCTCAGTTCGACGAGGTGGCGGTCACCGTCGAGCGGGCGCCCGAGCACGGGGAGCACACGGAGCTGATCCTCATGGACCTCGGCTACGACTGGGACCAGATCAGCGCGATGAAGGAGTCGGGCGCCGTCCTCTGACGAGCGGTTGACTGGGTGCCATGCCACGGCGCCTCGAGCAGGCCTTCTGGTCGGTGCACAGCCGGACCTGGGACGACGCGCTGGCCGACGAGGCGGTGGCGTCGCACATCGCCGAGCTCGCTGACTGGCTGGCCGCTGCCACGCCCACCGGGATGACGGTGGCCGATCTCGGCTGCGGCACGGGCAACCACTCGTTGGCCCTCGCGGAGCGTGGCGTGCGGGTGATCGGCGTCGACCTGACCCGCGGCATGCTCGTGAAGGCAAGCGCCAAGGGATCGGGCCGACTGGTCCAGGCCGACCTCGCCGCCGACCTGCCGCTTCGGTCGGCCTCGCTCGGCGGAGCCCTGAGCGTGTACTCGGCGCAGTTCCTGCAGCTCCGCCCGTTCGTCACGGAGCTGCGTCGGGTCCTCGTCCCCGGTGCACCGGTGTTGGTCGAGATCCCCCGTCCCGTCGATGTCGGCCGCGACCTCGGCGGTCTGCCGGCCCGCTACCGAGCGTTCCAGAGGCTGAAGCGGGTGGCCGCCGCCGTCGGTCAGCGCCAGGGCACCGTCCGCCGGCACACCCTCGCCGACCTGCATGCGGCGATGGAGGCGGCGGGGTTCCCGGAGCGCGACGAGCGGTCGACCGCCTTCAGCCACGCGATCCTCGCGACCTGAACGGCCCGCGTTCCGATGACGTCGAGGGAGAGCTGAGCCAGCACGCGCCGCCGCACGATGCCAGGCTGGCCCCACGGACGAGGACAACGACAGCAAGGCCTGGCTCGCCGGCGTGTTCGACCGCGCGGCGGAGACCTACGACGCCGTGGCGGGTGCGTACCACGACCACTTCGGCGCGCGGCTCGTCGAGCTCGCCGGCCTCCGACGCGGCGGCGCGATCCTCGACGTCGCGTGCGGCCGAGGCGCGGTGCTCGTGCCGGCTGCCTCGCAGGTCGGACCCACCGGTCGGGTCGTCGGCGTGGACCTCTCGCCGGAGATGGTGCGGTTCGCCCAGGAGCGGATCGATGAGGCCGGAGTCGACGCCGAGCTGCACGTCATGGATGCCGAGCGCCTCGACTTCCCCGACGCGACCTTTGCCGCCGTCGTCAGCGGCTTCGGGATCTTCTTCCTTCCCCATCCGGAGGCCGCCATGGCCGGATTCCGCCGCGTCCTCGCGCCCGGGGGCACCGTGGCGGTCTCGACGTGGGGCGTCGAGGACGACCGCTGGGCCTGGGAGGACGAGCTGCTCGCCGACGTGGACGTCGCGCGCCGAGCTGTGCAGCGACCCTTCGATCAGCCCGCCGACCTGGAGGCTCTCCTCTGTGCGGCTGGCTTCGACGACGTGCAGGTGCAAGCCATCCACCACGACGTGGAGCTCGCCGACGCCGACGAGTGGTGGGCGTGGAAGTGGTCGTACAGCCTGCGTGGCCTGCTCGAGCAGCTGCCTCCCGACCGGCTCGACCGACTCCGGAGCGAGGCGTCGGCGTGCATCGCCGCAATGGAAGCCGATGGGCCGCTGTCCCTCCGACTGGAGGCTCTCATCGCGATCGGTCGACGGTGAGCGCACGTTCGCCTGGCCGAGGCGTGCTGGCGACGGTCGCCGCCGAAGCGCCCAAGCAGCCGGGCACGTACTTCTTCCTCGACGAGGACGACGAGATCCTCTACGTCGGCAAGGCCGGCGACCTGAGGGCGCGCCTCAAGCAGCACGCCGCCGCGGGGCCCGCGACCTCCCACCTGCACCAGCGCTACGAGGAGGTGCGTCAGGTCCGCTGGGAGCTGGCCTTGGACGAGGAAGCGGCCACTTGGCGCGAAGCCGATCTGATCTACGCGCTGCGGCCACCCTTCAACGCCGAGTCGAACCGTCGCTCCCGCCTCGTAGCCGCCGAGGCGCCGGTCCCGTTCCTCGTCGTGCACGACGGCCGCCGGCCGGGCACCCTCCGGTTCGAGCTCTCGCCAGTGGTGCCGGCGCCACCCGCGAGGGCGTACGGCTGCTTCCCCCATCTCGGCAAGGGAGTGAGCTCACGGCTGGGCATCGCCTGCCGCGACGGCTACGTCGCCTTCCTCCGGCTCCTCTGGGCGGCCGAGGGCACCGGCACGCAGGTGCCGGCGGCGCTGACACGGTCGGCTCCTACCTCAGTCGACGTCGCGGTCGATCCCGCTTCCGCTCCGCGACTGCACGACCTCCTGTCCGGGGTGACGGCGCGGCCACTGGACGACCTGGTCGACCGAGCCCTCGCCCGACCGGAGTTCATGCGCCCGGCGCTACGTCGCGACCACACCGCCGCCTCGGGGTTCTTCGACGCCGGACCGCGGCGGGTCCGGCAGCTCCGGCTGCGGCACCGGCGGCCGCCGGGCCCGGTGTCGCCCGACGTCTACCGCGCGCTGCTGATCGAAGAGGTGCGCCAGACCATCGGCGCGCCGCCCTGAACGTCAGCCCATGCGGGCGAAGGGGCTGCCCAGCTCGAAGGCGACCTCGCCGAGGCGCGGGCCCTGCTCGGCCAGCTCCTCGATGCTCCACCGGCCTTCCTTCTGGATCTTGTCGACGATGGCGAACGGCTGGAACAGCTCGACGCTCCCGCCGTACACGAGGAACGCTCGTCCCGTGATCGGACAGCCCTCGGTGGCGAGGTAGGCGACCCACGGCGACACGTTGGCCGGGTCCATGCGGTCGAACTCGCCGTCCGGCACGGGCGCCGAGCTGGCGCCCCCGAGGTCCTGGGTGAGCCGGGTCCGAGCGGCCGGGGCAATGGCGTTCACTCGCACGCCGTAGCGGCCGAGCTCGGCCGCGCCGATGATCGTGAGGGCGGCGATGCCCATCTTGGCGGCGCCGTAGTTCGTCTGGCCGACGTTGCCGAACAGCCCGGAGGTCGACGACGTGTTGATCACCGACCCGCTCACCGTCTCCCCCGCCTTGGCCCGCTCGCGCCAGTAGGCAGCGGCGTGGCGCATCGGTGCGAAGTGGCCCTTGAGGTGGACGCTGATGACGGCGTCCCACTCCGCCTCGGTCATGTTCGTGAGCATGCGGTCGCGCAGGATGCCGGCGTTGTTGACCAGCACGTGCAGGTCGCCGAAGGCCTCCACGGCCGAGTCGACCAGGCGCTTCGCGGCGTCGAAGTCGGTGACGTCGTCGTGGTTGGCGATGGCCTCGCCGCCCGCCGCCTTGATCTCGGCCACGACCTCCTCGGCCGGCGTGGCGTCGGAGCCGGTGCCCTCCGGCGACCCACCGAGGTCGTTCACCACGACGTTGGCCCCCTCGGCGGCGAACAAGAGCGCGTGCTCCCGCCCGATCCCCCGGCCCGCTCCCGTGATGATGGCCACTCGGCCGTCGAGCTGCTTCACGTCTCGTCCCCCTGCTGCGCGGTTGGTACCCGCCGCTTGCTAGCACCTGATCCGCGTGGCGCGCCCACCGGTGCGGCGTGGCAGCATCACGCTCCATGGAGATCGGACTGTTCGCACCGCTCGGCAATGGCAACGCGTCGGCGGAGATCCTCCGCACGCTCGGGCGTGAGGCCGAGGACCGCGGGTTCGAGTCCGTGTGGGTGGCGGAGCACGTGGTGATGTTCGACGAGTACGAGTCGGAGTACCCGTACGCCGAGAACGGACGGTTCCCCGGCGGCGGCGACACCGGCCTCCTCGAGCCGCTCACGGCCCTCACCTACTTGGCGGCCGTCACCGACCGGATCCGGCTCGGCACGGGCATCTGCCTCGTCCCCCAGCGCAACCCCGTCTACACGGCCAAGCAGGTGGTCGACCTCGACTGCTTGTCCGGCGGGCGCGTCGACTTCGGGATCGGCGTGGGCTGGCTTCGCGAGGAGTTCGACGTGGTCGCGGCCCCGTTCGAGCAGCGCGGGCCCCGCACCGACGAGTACCTCCAGGTGATGCAGTCGCTCTGGACGGAGGAGACGTCGTCGTTCGAGGGCGAGCACTACACGCTGCCCACGTGCCGCCTGTACCCGAAGCCGATCCAGCAGCCGCACCCACCGATCCACGTCGGCGGCGAGAGCAACGCCGCCATGCGCCGAGCCGCTCGCCACGACGGCTGGTACTCGTTCAACCGCCTGCCCGAGGAGCTCGACGAGCCGCTGACCCGACTCGATGCGATCCTCGCCGACGCGGGCCGCCAGCGAGGCGACGGCTTCCAGCTCACCGTGTCGCCGTACTTCAACCCCGTCGACGCGGCCGCCGTCGAGGCCTACCAGGAGCGCGGGGTCGACCGGCTCGTGGTGCTCTGCCTCGGCTTCGACGTCGACATGCTCCGCACCCAGCTCGACCTCCTGGCCACCACGGTCCTCGAACCCGCCCGCGCCTGACAGACAACGTTCTGGCCCGGGAACCTCGGTCCGGGGCGCGGGAAGTCCGGGCCAGAACCAGTGCGCAGCGTTCTGGCCCGGGAACGTCGGTCCGGGGCGCGGGAAGTCCGGGCCAGAACCAGTCAGGCGCCGGGCACTTCGATCTCGTCTTCGTCGGGCACTGGCGTCCCCCAGCGCTCCATGCCCGCGACGATTCGGTCATTGAGGGCCTCGACCACCCGCACCCGGGCCAGCCGCTTCTGCTCGGCACCGATGAGGTCCCACGGCGCGAGGTCGTGATCGGTGCGCTCGAACAGCTCCTCCGCCGCGACGTCGTAGTCGCGGTTGCGCTCCCGGTTCCGCAGGTCCTCCTCGGTCAGCTTCCAGGCCTTCAGCGGATCAGCCGCTCGCGCCGCGAACCGCTTCGACTGCTCGTCGTCGCTGATGTGCATCCAGAGCTTGACGATGATCATCCCCTCGAGGACAAGGGTGCGCTCGAACTGCACGATCTCGTCGTAGGCGCGGTTCCACTGCTCCTCGGTGGCCAGCGCCTCCACGCGCTCGACGAGGACACGGCCGTACCAGCTGCGGTCGAACACGCACATGCCGCCTTGGCCGGGGATCGTCCGGTAGAAGCGCCACAGGAAGTGGTGCCGCCGCTCGTCGTGCGTCGGAGCGGCGAAGGCGTGGACGGTGTAGTGGCGCGGGTCGAGGTTCTCGACGACCCGCTTGATGGCGCCGCCCTTGCCGCCCGCGTCCCGTCCCTCGAAGATCACGAGGAGAGCCGGGCCGATGCCGATGTCGCCCATCTGCCCGCCGAGGTGGAGCCGAAGCTGCAGCAGCCGCCGCTGGGCGTGCTCGAGCCGGCGGAGGTACTCCTTGTTGCCGATCCGGTCCTTCAGGTCGAGCTCGTCGAGGCGGTCGCCCATGGCGCCATCCTCGCCGATGGTGGTCACCGGTGCTCGGGCGACGGCTCCCGCGGAAGGCCCAGCACGCGCTCACCGAGGATGTTCTTGTTGACCTCCGTCGTCCCGCCCGCGATCGACAGCGAACGAGACCCGAGGAAGGTGTGCCCCCAGCTGCCGTGGAGAGCGTCGAGGCCGAGCACGTCGATCGCGGTGTTGGCCATCGCCTGGTCGGACAGCGACCAGGCGAGCTTGATGACGCTGCCCTCCGGGCCCGGGGAGCGGCCGCTCAACGTCGCGCCCAGGCTCCGCTTGGCCAGGAACTCGAGGTTGCGCGTCTCGATGTAGCGGGCCATCAGCGCGTCGCGTGCCACGGGCGCGTCGATCGCTCGCGTGCCGTCGGCGCGCGGACGGCGAGCGGCCTCGAGCAGTCGATCGAGCTTGCCGCGCTGGGCGAGGTAGAGGCCGGCGACGCCGGCGCGCTCGTTGCTGAGGGTGCGGGTGGCGACGCTCCAGCCGTCGTCGATCTCACCCAGCAGGGCAGATCGTGGGATGCGGACATCGGTGAGGAACAGCTCGCTGAAGCCGCGGTCACCGGCCATCGTCCGGATCGGGCGGGCCTCGATGCCCGGAGTGCGCATGTCGACGAGCAGGCAGGTGATGCCCTCGTGCTTGGCCACGTCCTGGTTGGTGCGCACGTAGAGCTGGCACCAGTCAGCCTTGTCGCCGTTCGAGTTCCACGTCTTCTGACCGTTCACGACGAAGGTGTCGCCGTCGACCACCGCCGCGCACCGGAGGGAGGCGAGGTCGGAGCCCGCCTCGGGCTCGGACATGCCCTGGCACCAGATCTCGTCGCCACGGAGCATCGGTCGTAGGAACCGGATCTTCTGCTCGTCGGTGCCGAAGGCCATGATCGCTGGCGCGATGTTCGCGACGCCGATGGCGTTGATCGGGCCGGGTGCGCCCGCTCGAGCCATCTCCTCGTGGTGGACGAGCTGCGCGGGGACCTCGGCGTCGCGCCCGCCGAGCTCCGAAGGCCAGGCCGGCGCGGCGTAGCCAGCATCGAAGAGTGCGGCGTTCCACGCCCGGTGCGCCTCGAAGGCGCCGTCGCGGCATCGCGCTCGCGGACGGCGGCGGCGACGTCCGGCGAGAAGTGCGCTTCGAGCCACGCCCGCAGCTCGCGCCGATGCGTCTCGGCGCCGTCCACCTCAGTCCTTGGCGGGCATCGCGCCCCGGCGGACCTCGCGGTATGGGATCTCCCGGTCGGCCGCGAACTCTCGGGGCATGCCGAGGAGCCGCTCGCTGATGATGTTGCGCTGGATCTCGTTGCTGCCGCCGCCGAGCGAGAGCCCTTGGCGCCAGAGCGTCAGCTCGCCGAGCCGGCGGGCCGCGGTGTCCTCGTCGGCCGGCCAGGCCGCCCCGCCGTCGCCGGCCAGCTCGAGGCCGATCTCGTAGCGGCGCATCACGTTGGTGGCGCTGAACAGCTTGAGGAGGGACCCCGCCGGCGGCCCCATCTTCCCGGCCGACACGCCCTTCGTGATGCGCTGGACGAGCTGGCCCGCCACCACCTGGCGGATGTGGGCCTCGGCCACCAGCTGACGGCAGTGGGCGTCGTCGGCTCGGCTGGTGGTGCGGACGATGTCGGCCAGGTTGTCGTCCGGTCGGGTCGAGTCGTGCCCGGAGGAGCGTCCGCTCGTGTAGGGCGAGCCACCGCCCACCGCGTTGCGCTCGTGGACGAGGAGCCGCGTGGCGACCGTCCAGCCGTCGTCCACCTCGCCCACCACGTCGCGACGCGGGGATGGCCACGTCGTCGAAGAACTCCTGGCAGAACTCCATCGACCCGTCGACCTGTCGGATCTGCTCCACCTGGATGCCCGGCTGGTGGATCTTGACGATGAACATCGTGAGGCCGCGGTGCTTCGGCACGTCCCAGTTGGTGCGGGCCAGGCACATCGCGTAGTCGCTGGCGAAGGCGGCCGAGCTCCAGATCTTGGAGCCGTTCATGATGAAGACGTCGCCGTCGCGGTCGGCACGGGTGAGGCAGCCGGCCAGGTCGGAGCCGCCGCTCGGCTCGGAGAGGAACTGCACCCACAGCTCCTCGCCCCGCAGGATCGCGGGGAGGTGGCGGAGCTTCTGCTCATGGGTGCCGAAGTCGACCAGGGTGGCGGCCAGGATCCCGAGCGTCGGCACGTTGAGCGAGAACGGCATGTCGTACGGCAGGGACTCCTCGGTGAACGCCCGCTGGTGCTCGACGGACAGGCCGAGCCCGCCGTACTCGGCCGGGAAGCAGATGCCGGCGAAGCCGCCGTCCCACAGCTCCCGCTGGCGCGCCCGTTCCAGGTCACGTCGGTCATCGTCGCCGCGGTCCCACGACCAGGGTGGCGCCGGAGGCAGGTTCTCGGCCAGCCAGGTTCGAGCCCGCTGCCGGAACTCCTCCACGGTCTCGACGTCGCTCACGACGCCGCTCCGAGCAGGAGAGCCGCCACGCGCTCCGCGTGCTCCTCGGGGGTGCCATAGGTGAGCCGGTTCACAGTGGCGCGGCGCAGGTAGAGGTGGAGGTCGTGCTCCCAGGTGACGCCGATCCCGCCGTGGAGCTGCACGCAGTCCTGGATCACCTCGGTGGCGTGAGGACCGATCCACGCGGCGGCGGCGCTCACCAGCTCGGCGGCGTCGTCCGTCTCGGCGGCGACCGCGTGCGCGGCGCCGGTGGCGATGGCGTGGCAGGCCTCGAGCCACATCTTGTCGTCGGCCACTCGGTGCTTGAGCGCCTGGTAGGAGGACAGCGGGCGCCCGAACGAGTAGCGGTCGCCGAGGTACTCGAGGGTGACCTCGAACATGCGGTCCACGGCGCCGACCGACTCGGCGCACTGCAGGACGACGGCGATCTGGAGCTGGTGCTCGATCGCATCCGCGGCCGCGCCGGCGGCGCCGACGACGCTCGAGCCCGGCACCCGGGCACCCTCGAAGCGGACCTCGGCGAAGCGACGCACCAGGTCGAGACCGTCCATCGGCGTGACCACCACGCCCGGCGTGTCGGCGGGCACCAGCAGCTGGGTGAGCCCATCACCGGTGCGGGCGGCCACCAGCAGGTGGGCAGCCTGCGCACCGGCTTCGACAGGCGCCAGCGTGCCCGTGAGCACGAAGCCGTCCCCGTCCGGCTCGGCGTCGACAGGCGCCGAGCCGCACCACGCCGCCACCGTCTCGCCGGCGAGGAGGCCGGGCAGCACCGCGGCCCGCTGGTCGGCTGTGCCACCGCGCGCCACGGCGCTGGCCACCACGTTCACGGGGACGAGCGGCCCGGGCGACACGAGCCGACCCATCTCCTCGGCGACCAGCACGAGGTCGAGCAGGCCGTGCTCGCTGAGGCTGCCGCCGCCCTCAGCTTCCGGCACGAGCATGGACGTCCAGCCCAGCGCGGCGCCCTGCTTCCAGTAGTCAGGGGTGAACCCGGCGGGGTCCGCCTCCAGCGCTCGGACGGTGGCGATCGGGCACTCGGCGGCGAGGAACTTGCGGGTCGTCAGCTGGAAGAACGCTTGGTCTTCGCTGAGCTCGAGCTCCACACCCACTCCCTCGTCGACACGCTTTCGCCCCCGGAGAGGCGCAGCGTATAGTCATCTAACACCAATGTCATCATCGCTCAGGGGTGCACGATGCCGTCTCGTCAGCTCGATTTTCCGGTCTTCGACGCGGACAACCACATGTACGAGACGAAGGACACGCTGACCAAGTTCCTGCCCGAGTCCCATGCCGGTCTCGTCGACTACGTCGAGGTGAACGGGCGCACGAAGATCGCCGTGAAGGGTCGCATCAGCGACTACATCCCCAACCCCACCTTCGACCGCGTCGCCGCCCCCGGCGCCCAGGAGGAGTACTTCAAGGTCGGCAACAAGGAGGGCAAGACCCGTCGCGAGATCATGGGACGGGCGATGGACGCGCTGCCCGGGTTCCGTGAACCCGGCCCGCGCCTCGAGCTGATGGACGAGCTCGGGCTCGATCGGGCCCTCATGTGGCCGACCCTCGCCAGCCTGGTGGAGGAGCGGCTCCGCGACGACCCCGAGGCCATCCACGTGGTGGTCCACGCTCTCAACGAGTGGATGCACGAGACGTGGACGTTCAACTACGAGGGTCGCATCTTCCCCACCCCCGTGATCACGCTTCCCATCGTTGACAAGGCGATCGAGGAGCTCGAGTGGGTGGCCGAGCGCGGCGCCAGGATCATCCTCGTGCGCCCCGCGCCGGTGCCTGGCTTCCGTGGCCCACGTTCGTTCGCGCTGCCCGAGTTCGACCCGTTCTGGGAGCTCGTGCAGGAGAAGGACATCGTCGTCGGCATGCACGCCTCCGACAGCGGCTACCAGCGCTACCTCAACGAGTGGGAGGGCGTGCGCGACGACGAGTTCACCCCCTTCGCGGGCGGGGGCGCGTTCGCCGCCATCACCCACGGCGGGCACCGATCGATCATCGACACGGTGGCCTCCGCCATCGGGCACGGCATGTGCACCCGGTTCCCGCGACTGAAGATCACCCCAGTCGAGAACGGCAGCGGCTGGGTCCGCCCGCTGTTGCACGACATGGAGTCGGCCTACTCGTTCAACCCGCACCTCTTCGAGGAGGACCCCGTCGAGGTGTTCAAGCGGAACATCTTCGTGCACCCGTTCCACGAGGACGATCCGGTAGGGCTGTGCCGCGTGATCGGCGCCGACAACGTCCTGTTCGGATCCGACTACCCGCACCCCGAGGGCATGTCCGACCCGATCTCGTTCGTCGACGACCTCGACGGGCTGTCGCCCGAGGACACCGCCAAGGTCATGGGCGGCAACCTCTCCCGCCTCATGAACGTCGCGTAGGCGAGGCGCACCCATGGCGTGGGACTTCACCACCGACCCTGAGTTCCAGGCGCAGCTCGACTGGATGGACGACTTCGTCAAGCGAGAGATCGAGCCGCTCGACCTGCTGTTCGGGGGGATGACGTACCACGCCATCGACGAGCCGCTGAGGACGATCATCGACGGCCTCAAGGCGCAGGTGCGGGAGCGCAAGCTGTGGGCGTGCCACCTCGATCCCGAGCTCGGCGGCGAGGGCTACGGGCAGCTGAAGCTGGCCCTGATGAACGAGATCCTCGGACGCTCCGGATGGGCCCCGATCGTGTTCGGCTGCCAGGCCCCCGACACCGGCAACGCCGAGATCATCGCCCACTACGGCACCGACGAGCAGAAGGAGCGCTGGCTGCAGCCGCTGCTGAACGGTGAGGTCTTCTCCTGCTACTCGATGACCGAGCCGCAGGGCGGGTCCGACCCGACCATGTTCACCACCACGGCGGTGCGCGACGGCGACGAGTGGGTCATCAACGGCGAGAAGTTCTTCTCCTCCAACCTGCGCGAGGCCAGCTTCCTCATCGTGATGGCGGTCACCGACACCGACGTGAGCGCCTACCGCGGGATGTCGATGTTCCTGGTGCCGAGCGACGCGCCGGGCATCCAGGTGCTGGCCCACATCGGGCTCGGCGCGGAGTCGTGGGGCGAGGGCATGCACGCCCATGTCCGCTACGAGAACGTGCGGGTGCCGGCCGAGAACCTCCTGGGCGGCGAGGGCCAGGCCTTCGAGGTGGCCCAGCGCCGGCTCGGTGGTGGTCGCATCCACCACGCCATGCGAGCGGTCGCCAGTGCGCAGAAGCAGCTCGACATGCTCTGCGAGCGGGCGCTCAGCCGCACCACGCAGGGCGAGCTGCTCGCCAAGAAGCAGATGGTGCAGGAGCTGGTGGCCGACTCGTGGATCCAGCTGCAGTCGTTCCGACTGATGGTGCTCCACACCGCCTGGCTCATCGACCAGTCGAGCACCGCCGAGGCCCGCCGCCAGATCGCCGCCTGCAAGGTGTTGGCCGCCGAGGTGCTCAGCGCCATCAGCCTGCGCGCCCAGCACCTCCACGGCGCGCTCGGCGTGTCCAACCTCATGGGCTTCAGCGCCAGCTACGGGGTGATGATGGGGATCATGGACGGGCCCACTGAGGTCCACAAGATCTCCGTCGCCCGCCAGGTGCTGAAGGGCTACCAGCCCTCGCCCGACCTCTGGCCCACCGAGTTCGGTCCCAAGCGGCTCGTCGCGGCCCGGCAGCGGTTCGAGGAGATGGTCGACGCCGTCGACCCGACCGCCGACCAGCGGGTCGCGTTCGACGAGCTGCTGCAGCGGTCCGCCGGCGACGACGAGACCGTCAAGCAGATGAGCGCCTACCTCGACGCCACCATCGGCAACCTCTAGCGCCGCGTGGACCGGCGATGACGTTCCCCGGCTTCCACGCCCGTGAGCGGCCCGACCACCCCGCCATCGTGATGGCGGGTTCCGGCGAGACCGTGACGTACCGCGAGCTGGACGAGCGGTCGAACCGGCTCGCCCACCTCTGGCACGAGCGCGGCCTGCGTCGCGGCGACCACGTGGCGATCCTGCTGGAGAACCACCCGGGCTGGTTCGACGCGGTGTGGGCGGCCCTGCGCTCGGGCCTGTACTACACGCCGGTCAACTGGCACCTCACCGGACCCGAGGCGGCCTACATCGTCCGCGACTGCGGCGCCCGCTCGGTGATCGCGTCCGCGTCGCTGGCCCCGAAGCTCGCCGAGCTCCACATCGAGATCCCACTCGTGCTCGACGGCGATGTCGACGGCTGGGAGCGCTACGACGAGGCGGTGGCGCACCAACCGGCCACGCCCCTCGACCACGAGCCGGAAGGCGCCGGGATGTTCTACTCATCCGGCACGACCGGCCGGCCCAAGGGGATCCTGTTCCCGCTCCCTGACCGCACCGTGCACGACGAGCACCCGCTCCTCGCCTACAAGAGCCCGATCGCCAACGGCCCGGACGACGTCTACCTCTCCCCCGCGCCGCTGTACCACACGGCCCCGGTCGTCACGTGCTCGCTGGCGCACCGCACGGGCACGACGACCGTCGTGATGGAGCGGTGGGATCCCGAGGCCTGCCTCGCCGCCATCGAGCAGTACGGCGTGACGAGCGCGCAGTTCGTGCCGACGATGTTCGTCCGCATCCTCAAGCTCCCGCCGCAGGTGCGGGATCGCTACGACACCTCCAGCCTGCGCCTGGTCACCCATGCCGCCGCCCCCTGCCCGGTGGAGATCAAGCAGCAGATGATGGACTGGTTCGGCCCGATCATCTGGGAGTACTACGCCGGCTCCGAGAACGTGGGCTCCACGATCATCAGCCCCGAGGATTGGCTCGCCCACCCCGGCTCGGTCGGGCTTCCCCGCTTCACCACCGTGCACATCTGCGATGACGACCACCGCGAGCTGCCCGTCGGCGAGGTCGGCAACATCTGGTTCGACACGCCGGGCGCCGCCTTCGAGTACCACGGCGATCCAGCCAAGACCGCCTCCGCCCGCAGCCCGGAGGGGTGGTTCAACCTCGGTGACGTGGGCTACCTCGACCCGGACGGGTTCCTCTACCTCACCGACCGGCAGTCGTTCACGATCATCTCGGGGGGCGTGAACATCTACCCGCAGGAAGCCGAGGACGCGCTCGTGATGCATCCGAAGGTGGCCGACGTCGCGGTCTTCGGCGTGCCGAACGACGACCTCGGCGAGGAGGTCAAGGCGGTGGTACAGCTGCTCGACCCCAGCGAAGCCGGACCGGCCATGGAGGAGGAGCTCCTCACCTTCTGCAAGGCACGGCTCACGGCCTTCAAGTGCCCGCGGTCGATCGACTTCGACCCCGCCCTCCCCCGGCAGGACACCGGGAAGCTGTACAAGCGACTGCTCAAGGACCGCTACTGGGGCGACCGCGCCTCCCGCATCGTCTAGGACTTGTCCGTGCCCGACCGCGCTCCCAGCTTCCCGGCGTACACGCCGACCGCCGCCGAGCTCATCAAGGCGGCCGCCGCGCAGCGCGGCGACAAGGTCCTGGCCGTCCTCGGCGACGACCGGCTCACCTACGTGGACGCGGAGGCGCGGTCCGCCGACCTGGCCAAGGGCCTGCTTGCCTCCGGAGCGGGCAAGGGCACGCGCATCGGTCTGCTGGCGGGCAACAGCCCCGAGTGGATCGTCGGCTGGCTCGGGATCACCCGGATGGGCGGCGTCGCCGTCCTCCTGAACACCTACGGCAAGGCCAAGGAGCTGAGCTGGGTGCTCCGCCACGCCGACATCCAGGTGCTGCTCACCGTCGACGGCCACCTCGGGCACGACTACCTCGATCGCCTCGAGCAGGCGATCCCCGGCCTCGCCGACCAAGCCCACGAGCGGATCCTCCTCGAGTCGCACCCCTACCTCCGCACGGTGTGGACCTGGGGCGACGGTCGCCGGCCCTGGGCGGCGCCGGTGGCAGATCTCGTCGCGCGTTCGGCGGGTGTGAGCGACGGGCTGCTGCGCGAGTGCGAGGCGGAGGTGACGCCAGCCGATCCGATGGCGGTCGTGTACTCGTCCGGCAGCACGTCCGACCCCAAGGGCGCGATCCACGCGCACGGCGCCGCGGTCCGCCACGCCCACAACCTCTGGCAGATGCGCGACCTCATCGAGGACGACGTGCTGTACACGCCCATGCCGCTGTTCTGGGTCGGCGGCTTCAGCTTCACCCTCATCGCCGCCATCCACGCGGGCGCCACGCTCGTGTTCGAGGAGCAGTTCGAGCCGGGCGCCACGCTCGACCTCATCGAGCGGGAGCACGTCACCCAGGTGCTCGGCTGGCCCCACATGGCCAAGGCGCTCGTCGACCACCCGTCGTTCGAGGACCGCGACCTGTCGTCGATCCGGGGAGGTTCGTACGCCGCCCTGCTCCCGCCCGACCAGCAGGCCGACGCCGAGGTCCCGAAGGCCAACTCGCTCGGCATGACCGAGACCCTCGGTCCCCACACGTTCGACTCCAAGGACAACCCGCTGCCGCCCGAGAAGGACGGATCGTTCGGCTTCTCGGTGCCGGGCGTGGAGCACAAGATCGTCGATCCCGTCACCCTCGAGGACGTGGCCGTGGGCGAGACCGGAGAGCTGTGGTTGCGCGGCTACTCGCTGATGCTCGGGCTCCACAAGCGGGAGCGGGCCGACGTCTTCACCCCGGATGGCTGGTACCGGACCGGCGACGGCGGCTACTTCGACGAGGACGCTCACTTCTACTTCACGGGCCGGATGGGTGATCTCATCAAGTCGGCCGGGATGAACATCACCCCGCGCGACGTCGAGCTCGTGCTCGAGGCGATGCCCGAGGTGACGATGGCGTTCGTAGCCGGCATCCCCGCAGGTGAGCGGGGCGAGGACGTGGCGGCCGCCATCGCGCTCCGACCGGGCGAGACGCTCGACGCGGAGGACGTGAAGAAGCGGGTGAAGGAAGAGATCGCCAGCTACAAGGTGCCGCGGCACGTGGCGGTGTTCCGCGACCAGACCGAGCTCCCGTGGCTCGACTCCGGCAAGATCGATCGCCGCCAGCTCACCGCGATCCTCGTCGAGCGGTTCGCTGACTCGTGAGGGAGTTCGACCCGCTCAGCGAGGAGTTCTTCGAGGACCCCTGGGACATGTACCGCTGGCTGCGCGACGAGGAGCCGGCGTACCACAACGAGCGGCTCGGCTTCTGGGCCGTGTCACGCTACGACGACTGCGTCGACGTGCACCGCGACGTCGGCACCTTCACGTCGACCCGGGGCCTCACGTTGGCCCAGCTCGGCAGCGCCGAGTTCGGGGACGTGGCCCTGGAGGTGGCGTCGATGATCATGATGGACCCACCGATGCACGACCGCATGCGCAAGCTGGTCAACCGGGCCTTCACGCCGAGGCGGATCGCCGAGTGGGAGCCGGTCGTACAGCAGGTGATCGACGGGCTGCTCGACTCGCTCGCCGACCGCGACGCCTTCGACGCGGTGGTCGACTTCTCGGGTCCCTTCCCCGTCGAGGTGATCTGCACGATCGTCGGCGTGCCCGAGGGAGACCGCCAGCAGATCCGGCATTGGACCGACCGGATGCTGGAGCTCGAGGTCGGCAACCCCTTCCCCACCCCCGCCGGCATCGAAGGGGCCATCGCGCAGAGCGAGTACATGCGTGCTCTCGTCACCGACAAGCGCGCCCATCCGTCCGACGACATGATCGGCCACCTGATCGAGGCCGAGGTCGAGCGGGAGGACGGCGAGGTCGAGCACCTCACCGACAACGAGATCGCGCAGTTCGTCATGCTGCTCACGGCCGCCGGGAGCGAGACCGTCACCAAGCTCGTGGGGAACGGCGTGATGACGTTCGCCGAGCACCCGGACGAGCTGGCCCGCCTCCAGGCCGACCCGTCGCTCGCCGGCTCCGCGGTCGAGGAGGTCCTGCGCTGGAAGGCACCGTCGCAGTACCAAGGCCGCTACTCCCTGCGCGAGAAGGAGCTGCACGGGCGCACGATCCCCGCCGGCAGCCCGATGCTCGTCGTCACCGGTGCCGCCAACCGCGACCCTCGCGCCTACGACGACCCCGACCGGTTCGACATCTCCCGTGACGGTCCGCTCGGCATCGGCTTCGGTCACGGCATCCACTACTGCATCGGCGCCCACCTGGCCCGGCTCGAAGGCCGCACCGCGTTCACCGAGCTCTATCGTCGCTGGCCCGACCTCCAGGTCGACCTCGACGCGGTGCAGTACGTCCACATGGCCAACGTGGCCGGCCCCTCGTCCGTCCCCGTCACCACCAGCTAGGAGCACACGACCCGATGGAGCTTCGCCCCGGCCTCCGCCTCGAGAGCGCCACCTGCGAGACGCAGGTCGTCGTCGTCCGGGTCCCCCCGGACGCCACCACGGTCGACGTCCGCTGCGGTGGTGAGCCCATGCGCGAGCTCGGGGCAGGGGGCGATCCTGTGCCCATCACCAGCGACGGCGAGCCCACCCTGCTCGGGAAGCGATACGCCGACGAGGAGCTCGGCCTCGAGCTCCTCTGCACCCAGGGCGGCGCCGGTGCGCTGTCGGTGGGCGACACCCCCCTCTTGGTGAAGGGCGCCAAGCCCTTGCCCTCGTCGGACTGAGACGGGAGCCTGTGGCCATGATCGACGTTGCCCCGCTCACCGCGACCATCGGCGCCGAGATCGGCGGCGTCGATCTGGCCGACGAGCTCGACGAGGCCGTGATCGAGGAGATCCGGGAGGCGCTCCTCGAGTGGAAGGTGGTGTTCTTCCGCGACCAGCAACGGCTCGACCGCGCCAGCCACGTCGCCTTCGGGCGCCGGTTCGGCGACCTCGAGATCCACCCCATCACCCCCAAGGACCAGGAGCAGCCCGAGGTCTTCGTCATCCCGGCCGGCGGGAAGTTCCGGGCCCCGGACAACTGGCACTCCGACGTCACCTGGCGACCAGAGCCCTCGCTGGGATCGATCCTGCGCGCCGTCGAGCTCCCGCCGCTCGGTGGCGACACCCTGTGGGCCGACATGGGCAAGGCGTACGACCTCCTCGACGACGACACCAAGGAGCTGATCGACGGGCGGAAGGCGACGCACGACTACGCGTCGGCGTTCGGGCGCGGCCAACCGCCGGAGGTGCAGGAGCGGATGCGGGCTCAGCACCCCACGGTGGAGCACCCGATGGTGCGCACCCACCCTGAGACCGGGCGCAAGACGCTCTACGTGAACGTCGGCTTCACCCGCACGATCGTGGGGATGGAGCCTGACGAGGGCCAACGACTGCTCCGGCGGCTGTACCGACAGTCGACCATCGTCGACGTCCAGTGCCGGTTCCGGTGGGCGCCCGGATCGGTCGCGTTCTGGGACAACCGCGCCACCCAGCACATCGTGTCGAACGACTTCCTGCCCGCCCACCGGATCATGGAGCGGGTCACCGTCGTCGGCGACAAGCCCTTCTAGCGACGGCTACCAGCCGGCCGCGTGCCGGAGCCGGATGCCGCTGGCGTGAAGGCTCGTGGACCACACATCGCGGAGCGGCACCAGGCTGTCCATGAGGCGGAGCTCGACGTCCTGAGCGGCGAGGGCGTCGAGGAGATCGCCGCACGGTTCCACCCCGATCGGCTTGACCAGATCGCGGGCCACCCACATCCAGTCGCCGTCGACCGCCTCGAAGTGGTCGGGTGGGAGCGCGTAGCGGAACAGCGCCGTGCTCCGGATGGCCTCGAGCCACCGCCACTCGACGTGGGCGAGCATCGTGCACGTGCGGTCACCCCACCATCGGGCCGCGTCGGCAGCCGTGGTGTCGGGCGTCCGCCAGAGGAGGATGCGGGGGCAGTCACGAGGGAACAGGTAGGTCGCCTGTCGCTCCTGGCTGACCGCCCACACGAGCGGGCCGTTCAGCCACTCCTGCCCCGGCCGGCGCGCCGACGGGATCTCGACCGGCCGCGGGACGAACGTCTCGATGCGGGGATCCTCGCTGAAGTGGTACAGCGGCACGGGCCCCATGATGGCCGCCGAGTCAGCTCGAGCTGGGTCGATCCGCCTCGTACGGCTCCGCGAACATCGACTCGCCGGCAGGGGCGACGCCGTCGAACAGCTGGGTCGTCGGGGTACCGTCCGAGGTCGGGGTGGGCGCCTGGGTGGCCATGATCCCCTCGCGCTGGCGGAGGCCGAGCATGCTCTCGCGGCGGCCGCTGTACGAGGTCGGCTGCTGCAGCATCCACACCACGCCCTCGGCCGCGACCTCGCACGGCTCCCAGGTGGAGCGGTCGACGCCGGGCGTGTTGGCGACGAACCCCTCGGAGGCCACGGCGACGTCGATGCGGAAGCAGTTCACGGCGATGCCGTCGCCCTGGAGCTCGCGGGCCAGGTCGATGGTGAGGTGCTCGAGGCCGATCTTGGAGATGCCGTAGGACATCAGCCCCGGGATCGGCAGCAGCGCGGCGACCGAGGACACGTTGACGATGCGCCCGCCGCCCGCCGAGCGCAGGTGGGGCGCCGCCGCCCGGCACGCCACCAGCGGGGCTGTGAGGTTCACGGCCATCACCAGCTCGTGGCGACGGAGCGGGATCTCGAGGTCGCCGACGAAGGTGATGGCGGCGTTGTTCACCAGCACGTCGAGCCGACCGAAGTGGTCGACGGCGCGCTCGACCATGGCCTCGACGTCGGCCGGCTCGGCCAGGTTGGTCGGGACGGCCAGCACTCGGCCTCCCACCTCCTCGATGCGGGCGACGGTGTCGTCGAGCGTGCCGGGCGTGCGCTGCGGGGAAGCGGCCGTCGACCGAGCGGCGGCGGCCACGTTCGCGCCGGCCTCGGCCAGGGCCACCGCGATGGCGGCACCGACCCCACGGGACGCGCCGGTCACGAGGGCCACCTTGCCGTCGAGGTCGTACGCGGTCACGCCAGGGCTCCGGCCAGGGCGGTGACGCCGGCGAGCGAGCGCAGGACGTCGTTCAGGTGGGTGCAGGTGGACGTGCCGCGGAAGCCCGCGTGCACGAGGTGCCGCAGGCCGGCCACGGGCTCGCCCGCCACTCGACCGACGCTGCCGAGGGCGCCCGGGCACTCAGGCCACGGGAGCGTGCGAGCCACCGCCGTCGCGTCGAGGACCACCAGAGACGTCGGGTCGATGCGGGCGGCCAGCGTGTACTCGTGGAGCACGTCCTCGAGGCCGTCGTCGCCCAGGTGGCTGTCCCGGAAGTGGACGTCGAGGGTGAGCGGGTCGCCGTCGACGAGGTCGAGTCGCCGCCGGCGACGGATGGAGCGGGGCGCCATGGGGTCGAGGACGTGCCAGGCCAGCGGATCGTCCGGGTCCGCGAGATCGGGCGCGGGCGGTCCGAGCGGGATCGGGAAGGTGCCGGTGGCGTCCATGGCGCCGAGCATCGTGCCGCCTCCGGCCCACCCCGCGCACAGATCGGTCATGCTCTCCGCCTGCTCCGTCGGCAGGTTCCAGTCGTCTCCCAGCTCACGCGTGAGCCCGTAGCTGGACAGGAGCGCCGCCATCGGCACGTCGTCGAGCAGCTGGTGCAGGACGGTGGCGGCGTCGCGGTGGCCCGCCACGACCTCGTCGACGCGGGCGCGGAACCGGCGGCTGGTGTGGGCGCCCACCAGCCCCTCGAGGGCCGGGACCGGGGGGTCGGACTCGATCGAGGTGATCGAGCCGCTCCCGTCGATGGCCGCGCGCAGCGTCACCTCGTCCACGACGTGCATCGTGCCGTCCACGCGGGTGCGGAGATCGCGGCCGCTGGCCACCAGCTCCATCGGCTCGCCGATGTCGCCACGGCGCTGGTCGATCACCGTCGTCCGCCGCACTGATCCAAGGGGCCGCGGTGGGGTGCCGACCATCGGGTCGCGCGGCCCGTGCGGGAGCGAGGCCACGAGGATCGATCGCTTCACGACGGCGCCTCGATCTGGCGGACCATCGACTCCTGCGCGAACGACGCCACGACGTCGCCGGAGCTGGAGAACACCTCGCCGCGGCCGAAGGCGCGCCCGTGGGCCATCACCGGGCTGCGCTGGGCCAGCAGCACCCAGTCGTCCATGCGGAAGGGCCGGTGGAACCACATCGTGTGCGACGTCACGGCGGTGTGGAGCGTGACGGTGGAGTCGGCCTGCGACACGCCCTCGAACGGTCGGAGCGCAGTGCCGATGATGGTGAGGTCGGTGGCGTGGGCGAGCAGAGCTTGATGGATGGCCCGCCCGTCGCCCAGCGCGGGGGCTCGCATCCAGAGCTCGAGCTCAGGTGGCCCCACGCCGCGGTCGGCCAGGTCGATGCCGCCGACCGCACGGACCTCCCACGGCACCATCGGGAGGTCGAGCGGCAGGGCGTCGTCGGGCCCCCCGACATCCGGAGGTGGATCGCTGCGCGTGAGGCCGTCCTCGTCGACGTGCAACGAGACGAGCCCGACGGCGATGATCTTGCCGTCTTGCGACGCCACCACCTCGGTGGTGCCGAACGTGCGGCCGTCCTGCTGCTGCACGACCCGGTACCGCATCGGCTTGGCGGCGTCCCCCTCGCGAGGGAACAGCAGCGTGAGCGACTTCACGGACTTGTCCGGCGACGCGCCGGCGGCGGCGGTGATGACCTGCGCCAGGATCTGGCCGCCGAACACGCGGTGGTAGCCGATGTCGAGGTTCTCCCCCTCCACGACCCCAGGCTCCACCTCGCGCAGCTCGAGGCACGCCAGCAGACCGGCGACATCGAATGCCATCAGGTTGCGCTCTCGAGGAGGTCGGCCAGCACCACGCGGCGCAGGAGCTTGCCGGTGTCGGAGATGGGCAGCTCGTCGCGGAACGCGATCACGTCGGGGGTCTTCGAGGATCGCAGCGCCGCCCGGCACCACGCCTGCAGGTCGCCGGCGTCGACGGACGTGCCGAGCCGCAGGACCACGGCGGCGGCGATGCGCTGGCCCCACTCGTCGTCGGGCAGGCCCACGACGGCGACGGAGGCCACCGCGGGGTGGGTGAGCAGCACGTCCTCGATCTCGGCGGGGGCGATGTTCTCTCCGCCCCGGATGATGGTGTCGTCCGACCGGCCCTCGATGAAGAGGTAGCCGTCGGGGTCGACCCATCCGCAGTCGCGGGTCGGGAACCACCCGTCGGCGTCGACCGCCACCTGGCCGACGTACTCTCCCGACACCTGCTCGCCCCGGACCCAGATCTCGCCGTCGCGGACGTCGACCTCGACGCCCGGCACCAAGCGACCGACGGAGTCGAGGCGGTGTCGAGCCCGGTGGTCGTCCGGACCGAGCACCGCGATGGTGGAGCTCGTCTCGGTGAGGCCGTAGGCGTTCACGAAGTCGGCGTCCGGGAAGGCGACCAGCGCCCGCTCGAGGACCGAGATCGGCATGCGCGCCCCGCCGTAGGCGAGCGACCGCAGCGTCGGCGTGGTGGCGGGCTCGCCGTCCCCCAGCTGCTCGACCACTCGCGCCAGCATCGTCGGCACCACCATGGCGTGGGTGATCCCCTCGGTGCGCACCATGGTGAGCCACGCCTCTGGCGTGAACGACGGCAGGTACACGAGGCGTCGCGCGGCGTAGACGTTGGACAGCACGTTGGCCACGCCGGCGACGTGGTACGGCGGCACGCTGACGAGGGTGGCGTCGGCGTCGTCGGCGGCCCCGAACTCGACGCTGCCGACCACGTACGAGGTGAGGTGGCGGTGACGGAGCACGACGGCCTTCGGCGCCGCCGTGGTGCCACTCGTGTAGAGCAGGACCGCGACGTCCTCGCCATCGGCGGTCGACGGCTCCGGGTCGGCGGGCTCCCTTGTGGCCGTGCTCCACTCGTCGACGGAGAGGACGGTCGCCTCCACGTCCGACAGCAGGCCGATCGCGTCGTCGTCGGCGATGATGACGACGTCGTCGTGCTGAGCCAACAGCGATCCGAGCGCCTCGGTCCCCAGGCGGTAGTTGAGCGGAAGGAACGGCACCCCCGCCCACGCGCTGGCGAACAGCCCCACCGGGAAGGACTCGTCGCTCGAGCCCACGTAGGCGAGGTGGCGCGCACCGGTGCGCCGGAGCAGCTCGGCGCCAGCACCCGCCCGGTCGTACAGCTGCTGGTAGGTGAGACCACCGTCGCGCCCGCCTACGGCCACCCGGTCGCCGAAGGCACCGATGATCATCTCGAGGAGCAGGAGGAGGGTCACCGCTCAGCCTTCGCGGGTGAGGAGCAAGGTGCCGGCGACGGGCCCACCCCCGTTGGCGACGGCGGCGACCTCGACCGTCTTGCCCACCTGGCGGTCGCCCGCCTCGCCCCGCAGCTGGAGGACAGCCTCGTGGATGAACCCGAACCCGTGGAGCCGTCCGGCGGACAGCTGGCCTCCGTGGGTGTTCACCGGGAGCTCGCCTTCGAGCGCGATCCGCTGGCCGCCCTCGATGAACGGACCCGATTCGCCCTTGCCGCAGAAGCCGAGCGCTTCGAGCCACGTCATGGTGAGGAAGCTGAAGCCGTCGTAGAGCTCGGCGATGTCGACGTCGGCCGGCGTGAGGTCGGTGCGGGTCCAGAGGTGCGCACCGGCGTCGCGGGCCGCCATCGTCGTGAGGTCGTCGAACTGATCCCAACCCGGGCGGCCGCGGAACGCGCTGCCCATGGCCTCGACCCGGGCCACCGGGTGGTCGACGGCCGTCGCGTGCTCGGCGACCGAGACCACCACCGCGGTCGAGCCGTCGACCGGCGCGTCGCAGTCGAAGAGGTGGAACGGGGTCGTGATCATGCGGGACGCGAAGTAGTCGTCGAGCGTCATCGGGTCGCGGTACACGGCCTTCGGGTTCAGGCCCGCGTTGCGGCGGGCGTTGATGGCGATCATGGCCATCTGCTCGGAGGTGGTGCCGAACTCGTGGAAGTGGCGCTGGGCGTTCATGGCCAGCCAGTTGGCGGCTGAGTACGACCGGAACGGGATGTTCCACTGGAACGGCCCACCCATCCTCGGCGCCTTGCCCTCGCCGCCGCCCATGCCCAGGCCGCCCACCCCGATGCCCTGGCGGCCGCCGCTCCCCTGCTCGGTGCTCTCGGTGACCGTGCGGTACACGAGCACATGCCGCGCCAGGCCGGAGCTCACCGCCAGGACCGCGTTCTGCACCGCGGCCAGCTGCGCGGCGCCCTCGATGCCGCCCGAGTGCCAGCTCAGCTTCAGCCGCAGCGCCTCGTGGACCTCGGGCGAGGTGGGGCCGGCGAAGCCGGCGCCACCAGACCCGCCGCCCGGGTACGTGGCGAGCCCGTCGATGTCGGCCATCGTGAGCCCGGCGTCGGCGACGGCCTCCAAGGCGGCGTCGACGGTGAGGTCGAGCCCGCCCCGACCGAGGCGGCGGCCCACATCGGACTGACCGATGCCGGAGATGATCGAGCGACGCTCGAAGTCGGTCACGACGCGCCCTCGGTCGCCGGCTCGAACACCGGGAACCACACGTCGTCGTGCTGCTCGAACGTGACCTGGACGGCCATCCCGATCCGGACGTCGTCCGGCGGGCAGCCGACCACGTTGGTCATGAGGCGGAGGTCGGCCTGCTCGGGGAACGTGACGATGGCGATGACGTACGGCTCGGTGCCGCCGTCCCACGGGTGGTGGTTGATCGTGAACGTGTGGACCTCGGCGCGACCGCTCACGGCTTCCGGCGCGAGGTCCTTGCTCCAGCACTCGGGGCAGCGGGGCCCCGGCGGCTGGATGTAGTAGCCGCAGGCCTGGCAACGGAGGAACCGGAGCTGGCCGTCCTCGCCGGACGTCCAGAAGAAGCGGTTCTCGTCGTCGAGGCGCGGTTGGACGCGAAAGGGAAGGTCGGTCAACCCGCCCTACCGGCTCGCCGCGATGCGCTCGACCAGGGTCATGGCCGTGACGATGCCCTCGTCCTGGAACTTGTCGATGCCGTGGCTGACCGGGGTCGTGTCGACGTCGGTGGCCTGGGCCCGGAGCGCACCCACCGTGCACTGCTCGCGCGGGATGTGGCTGAACGCGTCGAACTTGAAGTTCTCCATGGCGTTGAGGTGGGTGATGCGGTTGATGTCGTCCTCGGGCAGGCCGTGGAGGTACTTCATCGCCGTCTCCGGTGAGGTCGGCCACGTGCTGTCGGAGTGGGGGTAGTCGCACTCCCAGTGGATGTGGTTGGGGTTGAGGTGGTGGCGCACCTCCATCCCCGCCGCGTCGTCGATGAAGCACGTGAGGATGTTCTCGTTGAACACCTGGCTCGGGAGCTTGTCGCCGAAGTCCTGGTTCGTCCACACGTGGTGGTGCTGGTACACGTAGTCGATCCGCTCGAGGAAGTACGGCACCCAGCCGATGCCACCCTCGCTCAGCGCGATCTTCAGGTTGGGGAACTTGCGGAACACCGGCGACCACACGAGATCGGCGGCGCACTTCACGATGTTCATCGGCTGCAGCGTGATCATCGTGTCGATCGGCGCGTCCATGGCCGTGATGACCGTCTCGGACGACGAGCCGATGTGCACGCAGATGACCGTGCCCGCCTCTTCACACGCCCGGAGGAACGGGTCCCAGTGGTCGCTGTGCCAGCTCGGGAAGCCGAGCTTCTCGGGGTTCTCCGAGAAGGTGACGGCGTGGCAGCCCTTCTCGGCCATGCGGCGGACCTCGGCCGCCATCAGCTCGACGTCCCAGAGCGGGGGGATCGACAGCGGGATCATCCGACCGGGGTAGGTGCCGCACCAGTCGTCGACGTGCCAGTCGTTGTAGGCGTGCAGGAGCTCGAGGGCGATCTCCTTGTCGTCGCACGTGTAGAAGAGCTGTCCGGTGAAGCCGGCGATGCTCGGGAAGTTCAGGGATCCGAGCATGCCGTTCGCGTTCATGTCGCGGATGCGCTCGTGGATGTCGTAGCAACCGGGGCGCATCTGGCTGAACGACAGCGCGTCGAGCCCGTACTCCTCGGGCACCCGCCCGGCCACCGCGTTGAGGCCCACGTTGGGCAGTGCGTGGCCCTCGAACATCCAGACGTCGCGCCCGCCCTCGAGCGACTCGACGCGGGGCGCCTTCTCGGCCGCCTTCTTCGAGAGCCGCCCCTCGAACACGTCGGGCGGCTCCACCACGTGGTCGTCGACGCTCACCAGGATCAGATCGTCGATGTCCATGCTGTTCCCCCCGAAGGCTGCGATGTGACGGCGACGTTAGATTAGCGTGCCGGCATGGACGTCAGCATCGTGCGGAGGCCGCCGTTCGGCAGCAACCCGCTCGTGGGCGAGCGCGGCAGCGACACCCAGCGGCGGATCCTGGAGGCGGCCCTCGAGGTGTTCGACGAGGCTGGGTTCGCCGAGGCGAGGGTGGAGCTGATCACCGAGAAGGCCGGCTGCTCGCGGCCCGCCTTCTACCAGTACTTCTCCTCGAAGGACGACGTCTTCTGGACCCTCGCCGGGCAGCTCGGCAAGGAGATGGTCTCGCTGGCCAAGCGGCTCGAGCGGGTCACGCCGGACGCTGAGGGCCTCGCCCACCTCACCGACTGGATCGGCGAGTTCATGGCCCTCCACGCGGCGTGGGCGCCGGTGTTCGCGTCCTTCCAGGCGGCCAGCCGCGACCACGAGCCGCAGGCCCGCAGCTCCAGCACCGTCAGCGACCGCACGGGCATCGCGCTGCTGCGCGCCTTCGGCGCCGCGGAAGACGGCCCCAACGGCCGGCTGATCACGAGCCTCGTGGCCGTCCTGATCCGCTGCAGCTTCTACGCCGAGCAGACCCCTGGCGACATGAGCCCGCAGCCGCTCGTGGACGGCGTGGCGCAGCTCCTCCACCGCATCTTCGAGGGCCCCATCGACGGCGTGAACGTGCACCGATCGGGGCCGGCTCGCCGCCGTCGGGTGGCGGTGGCGGCCCCGCGGGCGTCCGACGACGGACGTCCGCGTCGTCCCCGCGGCGAGCAGACGCGGCTCAAGCTGCTGGAGGCCGGCGCATCCGTGCTGCCCGCCCGCGGCTACCACGACGCCCGGGTCGACGACATCGTCGACGCCGCCGGCGTGAGCCACGGCACCTTCTATCGATACTTCGTGAACAAGGACGACTTCTTCCGCGTCCTGGCCGAGGCCGCCTCGAGCCGGATGGTCGACCTGATCGATCGCCTGCGCCTCGACGCCGACGTCGACGACCTGCGGGCATGGCTGCAGGACTGGTTCCGCACGTACGAGGCGGACGGCGGGGTGATCAGCACCTGGCAGGAGATGCAGACGAACGAGGAGCTGGCCGCGTTCTCGAGGCAGGTCGCGGCGTCGGTGTTCACCCGCCTCGTGCGGATCCTCGAAGGTCGCGACTTCGGCAACCCCGAGGTCGACGCCACCATGCTCCTGGCCCTCATCGAGCGGGTCCCGTACAGCGTGTACACGCTGCAGTTCACGTCTGAGGGCGACGCCATCGAAGCGATGGTCACCACCATCCGTCGGGGCTTCCTCGCCCTCGACGAGTAGCCCGGAGATGGACTTCGAGTTCACCGACGAGCAGCTCGAGCTACGGGAGAACGCGCGGTCAGTGCTCGCCGCCGCCTGCCCGCCGAGCCTGGTGCGCTCGGTCCACGAGGGCGCCGGCGACGTAGGCGCGCTGTGGGCGACGCTCGTCGAGCTGGACTGGCCCGGCCTCGGCCTCGCGGAGGAGCACGGCGGGCTCGGGCTGGGCTACCTCGAGGTCGGCATCGTCGTCGAAGAGCTCGGGCGGGTGGCCGCCCCCACCCCGTTCCTGGCCACCGCCACGCAGCTCGTGCCCATGCTCCGAGAGGCGGGGTCGTCGTTCCTCATGGCGGAGATCGCGGCGGGCGGCTGCACCGGTTCGCTGGCGGTGGCCGAACACGGTGCGTGGCGACCCTCGGTCATGGCGACGACGGCCCGACCGGCCGGCGACGGCTGGGTGCTCGACGGCACCAAGTCCCATGTCGTCGACGGCGCCAGCGCCGCCGAGCTCGCCGTGGTCGCCCGCGCTGACGCGGGTCTAGGGGTGTTCCTCGTGCCGGGTGCCGCGGTGTCCGCGGTGCCGAGCACCGTGATCGACCCGACCATGCCCGTCGCCACCGTCACGCTGTCGGGGGTCGAGGTGACCGGCGAGCGGGTGCTGGTGATGCCGGGCGACCCGGACGCGGCCCACGTGGTCGAGCGGGCGCGGCAAGAGGCGACGACGGCGCTGTCGCTCTCGACCGTGGCCACCTGTCGGGCCATCTTCGAGACGACGCTGCAGTACGCCAAGGACCGCGAGCAGTTCGGCAAGCCCATCGGATCGTTCCAGGCCCTCAAGCACCGCCTCGCCGACTGCTACCTCGCGGTGGAGCGCGCCGCCTCGCTCGCCTACTTCGCCGCGCTCACGATCGCCGAGGACGACGACCGCCGGGCGGTGGCCACCGCGATGGCCAAGGCGGCGGCCGGCGACTGCCAGCGCCTCCTCACCCGGGACGGGCTGCAGCTCCACGGTGGGATCGGCTTCACGTGGGAGCACGACCTCCACCTCCTCCTGAAGCGCGCCATGTCCGGCGGTCTGCTGTTCGGGACCACGGCCACCCACCGCGCCCACCTCGCCAGCCTCCTCGGCTTGGAAGCGGCATGAGGCTCCGGTTCGACGAGTCGGTCGAGGCGTTCCGCGCCGAGCTGCTCGACTGGGTCGCGGCGAACCGCCCGTCGCCCGACGAGATGGCTGCCGACCCATCCGTGTCCACCGGGCATGCTCCGCCGTGGGCGCGGCGATGGACCCGCTCGATGTTCGACGCGGGATGGCTCGTCCCCGGATGGCCCCCCGAGCGTGGCGGCCGCAACGCCGGCCCGATCGAGACGCTTGTCTACATCGAGGAGCTGGCCAAGGCCCGCGTCCCCCGCACCACCAACGTCCAGGGCCTCGGGATCGTCGCCCCGTCCCTCTTCGACTACGGCACCGACGACCAGATCCGCGACTACGCCATGCCGATCCTGCGGGGCGAGGTCACCGCGTGCCTCGGGATGAGCGAGCCCGGTGCGGGCAGCGACCTGGCGTCGCTGTCCACGCGAGCGGTGCTCGACGGCGACCGCTGGGTGATCAACGGCCAGAAGGTGTGGACCTCGGGCGCCAACTACGCCGACTTCTGCTTCCTCTTCTGCCGCACCGATCCCGACGTGCCGAAGCACAAGGGCATCTCGATCCTGCTCGTGCCGATGGACGCGCCGGGCATCACCGTCCGCCCGCTCCCCGAGATCGTGCACCCGGAGCACCCCGACCTGAACGAGGTGTTCCTGTCCGACGTCTCGGTGCCCGCCGCCAACCTCGTCGGCGAGCTGAACAACGGTTGGGCGATGGCGAACGGCTCGCTGGCCCACGAGCGCGGGATGGTGTGGGTGGGCGCGGTGATGGGGCTGGAGGAGTCGCTCGAGCGGCTGCTCGGCGAGGCCCCGGCGCTGCTCGATCGGCTCTCCCCCACCGAACGAGCGCTGGCCGTCGACCAGATCGTGCAGGTGGCCATCGACACCCAGGCCGCCCGCTGCCTCGGGTACCGCGGCTTCGCCAAGCTCGCCCGGGGTGGCACCGCCCCCGAGCAGGCGCTCATGAAGCTCTACGCCAGCGAGGCACGCCAGCGACTGGCGCTCGTCGCCGCCGAGATCCAGGGCGCGTCGGCGCTGGAGATCGGATCGGTGGCGATGGACGGCCACCTCGCCGTCGACGAGCCCCAGGGCACCTGGCTGGAGCAGTACCTCCACTCGTTCGCCAACACGATCTCGGCCGGCGCCTCCGAGATCCAGCGCAACATCATCGCCGAGCGCGTCCTCGGCCTCCCCCGTGGCTGACCACCCACGTCCCATTCTTGAGTCACTTCGCTGCGGTCTTCGCAGCAAAGCGCCTCAAGAACGCGGGAGGGCCGATTCTTGAGACAGTTCGCTGCGGTCTTCGCAGCAAAGCGACTCAAGAATGGGGGGTGGGATGGCTGAGACGATCGCCGAGCTGCTGGCGGCGCGGGCTGACGACCCCTCGCCGGGGTTGCGGACAGACGATGCCGAGTGGTCCTGGGCGGAGGTGGTGGCCGAGTCGGCGGCACGGGTGCCGTTGCTCGCCGCCGCGGGGGGACACGTGGGCGTGCTGCTGGAGAACGTGCCCGAGTTCGTGTTCCTGCTCGGGGCGGCGGCGCTGTCCGGTTCGGTGATCGTCGGCATCAACCCGACGCGACGGGGCGGGGAGCTGGCGCGCGACATCCGCCACACCGACTGCCGCCTCGTGCTCACGGACCGGGCGCAGGCTCCGCTGCTCGAGGGGCTCGACCTCGCTGGCGCCGACGTGGCGATCGTCGACGAACCCGGCTGGGCGGAGCACATCGACGAGCACCGGGGAGCAGGGATGCCGGCCGCGCTCCCGACGGCGGACGCGCTGTTCCTGCTGATCTTCACGTCGGGCTCCACGGGTGCGCCCAAGGCCGTGCAGATGAGCCAGGGACGAGCGGCCCGGACCGCCGCCGCCTCAGCGCTGGGGTTCACGAGCGACGACGTCCTCTACTGCGCCATGCCGCTGTTCCACGGCAACGCGCTGCTGGCGAACCTCTTCCCGGCCATCCAGGCGGGCGCCACCGTCGTGCTCCGGTCGCGCTTCTCGGCCTCCGCGTTCCTGCCCGACGTCCGCCGGCATCGCTGCACGTACTTCAACTACGTCGGCCGAGCGCTCTCGTACATCCTCGCCGTGCCCGAGACCCCCGAGGATGGTGACAACGACCTGAAGTGGTGCCTCGGATCCGAGGCCTCGCCGCGCGACCGCAAGGAGCTCCGTCGTCGCTTCGGCTGCTTCGTGGTGGAGGGCTACAGCTCCAGCGAGGGGGCGGTGGTGATCCAGCCGTACTCCGGCATGCCCGCCGGTGCCCTCGGTCGCCCGGACGACGGCGTCGACGTGGTGGTGATCGATGCCGACACGGGGGTCGAGTGCCCGCGGGCCCGCTTCGGCAACGGAGGCGAGCTCCTGAACCCGGGCGACGCCATCGGCGAGATCGTGGGGCGCGACGGCCTGTCGTCGTTCGAGGGCTACTACGCCAACCCGGAGGCCACCGCCGAGCGCGGCCGCGACGGCTGGTACTGGACCGGCGACCTCGGCTACCGGGACGAGGACGGCACCTTCTGGTTCGCCGGCCGCACGGCCGACTGGCTGCGGGTCGACGGTGAGAACTTCGCGGCCGGACCGGTCGAGCAGGTGCTGGCGCGAGTGCCGGGCGTGGGCGCCGTCGTCGTCTACGCCGTGCCCGACCCCCGCACCGGCGACCAGGTCATGGCGGCCATCGAGCTGGACGCCGACGCTCGGTTCGATCCCGAGGACTTCGCGACCGCCCTCGCCACCCAGCCCGACCTCGGCACCAAGTGGGCGCCGCGGTTCGTGCGGATCGTCGAGGCCATCCCGGTGACGGCCACCCGCAAGGTCGACCGCCAGCCACTGCGCGCCGAGCGCTGGGACACCTCGGATCCGGTGTGGTGGCGCCCGACCGCCGGTGACGCCTACCGGCGCCTGACCGCCGACGACGTCGAGGAGCTGCGCCGAGCGTTCACCGACGCCGGCCGAGAGGGGATGCTCGCGTGAAGTTCGCCTTCACCCACCCGTTGGTCACCCACCCGTACCACCCGGACCTCGTCACCGGCGCGGGCATCGCCCACGTGGCGAGCACCGCGGAGGTGTCGGGCTTCCACGGCATGGGCTTCACCGACCACCCGGCCCCGTCGCAGCGCTGGCTGGAGGGCGGCGGCCACGACGCCCTCGATCCGTTCGTGGCCCTCGGCTACGCCGCCGCCCACACGACCACGCTCCGGCTGATCCCCAACATCGTGGTGCTCCCCTACCGCAACCCGTTCGTGGTGGCGAAGGCGGCCGCGACCCTCGACGTCCTCTCCGGCGGGCGCTTCACCCTCGCGGTCGGCGCCGGCTACCTGAAGAGCGAGTTCGCCGCCGTCGGCGTCGACCACGCCGAGCGGAACGAGCTGTTCGACGAGGCGCTCGACGTGCTCAAGGCCATCTGGACCGGCGACGACGTGACCTTCGAGGGGCGGCACTTCAGCGCCCGGGGCGTCACGTCCCACCCGCGGCCGGTCAGCGACCCGCACCCGCCGATCTGGATCGGGGGCAACAGCAGCCAGGCCCGACAGCGGGTGGCGGACCGCGGCGACGGCTGGTGCCCGTTCCCGGCGCCCGCGCTCGTCGCCAAGACCGCGCGCACCGTCGCCCTCGACACCCCCGAGCGCCTGGCGGAGGCCATCGACGACCTGCACGCCCGCCTCGAGGCCGCCGGCCGCGACCCGTCGACCGTCGACATCGCCTTCTCCAACCCGGCCGGCGGCGACCCGTCGTCCGCCTCGTTCGATGCCGACACCCACCGCCTCGGCCTGGCCGAGCTCGCCGCCCTCGGCGTCACCTGGGTCCAGGTCGGGCTCCCCGGCGACTCCGTCGAGCACGCCGTCGAGACCCTCGAGCGCTACGGCGAGGAGGTCATCCAACGTCTGTGAACGATTTCGTCCGCTATGCGGACGTTTTCGACCACAGACGTTGGCAAGATCGCGGGCATGGGACATGAGAAGCGGATCGAGGCCATGGTCGGGCGGCTGCCGGAGGCGTTGCGGGTCGACATCGAGGCGTGGGATGGCGAGCCGACCTTCCGGGTCAACGGGAAGAACTTCGTGTTCGCCCATCCCGAGTTCACGAGCATCACCGTGAAGCTGCCCAAGGAGGAGGCCACCGCCACGATCGCCAGCGACAAGGCCGTGTCGCCGTGCGGGTACGGGCTCGGCAAGCACGGGTGGGTGTCGGTGGAGCTTCCGGCCAAGCCCAGCGCCGCCCGTTGGGAGCAGATCGAGGAGTGGATCCGCACCTCCTACACGCTCGTGGCGCCGAAGAAGCTGGCCCGGCTCGTGCTCGAGGAAGACGGCGTCGAGGGGTGAACCCCTTCGTGCTGGTGGCCGGCCCGCCGGGCGCCGGCAAGTCGACGGTGGCCGGGCTGCTGGCCCGGGGCTGGGACCGCGCCGTCCACCTGCACACGGACGACCTCTACGCGTGGGTCGCCACCGGTCACATCGAGCCGTGGCTCCCGGAGTCGCACGACCAGAACATCACGATCGCCGCCGCGGCTGCCCGAGCCGCCGACACCTTCGCCGCCGCGGGGTACACGGTGATCGTGGACGGGGTCCTCTCCCCGTGGGCGCTCGATCCGTACCGGGGACTCGAGCGCGACATCACCTACGTGGTGCTCCGCCCGAGCCTGGAGGTCACCGAGCGACGGGCCGCCGAACGCGGCGAGCACCCGCTGAAGGACCTCTCGGTGGTGGGCAGGATGCATCCGGTGTTCGCCGACGACCTCCTCGGTGACTTCGCGCGCCACGTGATCGACTCGACGGATCTCACCCCCGAGGAGACGGCGGCCACGGTCCGCGTGCACATCGACCGCGGCGACCTCACGCTGCGCTGAGCGGCGGTACGGTCCTCGCCATGGTGCTGGACCGGGGGGCGGCGGCGTTGGACGGGGCCGTAGCGGTCGTGACCGGCGGCGGCTCGGGCATCGGGCGCGGCATCGCCAACGCGTTCGCCGCCTTCGGAGCACGGGTCGCGGTGTGGGAACGGGACGAGGAGACCTCCGAGGCCGCGGCGGCAGAGGTCGGAGGGCTGTCGTGCCCCACCGACGTCCGTGATCCCGACCAGATCGACGACGCCCTCGCCCGCACGGTCGACGCGCTCGGCCCAGTGTCGATCCTCGTCAACAACGCCGGTGGCGTGTTCCGCTCACCGCTGCTGGAGACGACGCCCAACGGCTGGGACGCGCTGATCCGCTCGAACCTCGGGCACGTGCTGCTCTGCACGCAACGCGTCGCACGGTCGATGGTCGACCGCGGTACCGCGGGCAGCATCATCAACGTGACCTCCATCGAGGGCACCCGCGCCGCCCCTGGCTACGCCGCCTACGCGGCCGCCAAGGCCGGTGTGATCAACCTCACCAAGACCGCCGCCCTCGAGCTGGCCCCGCACGGCATCCGGGTGAACGCGCTGGCCCCCGACGTCACGCTCACCGAGGGCCTCATCAGCGTGGCGCCCGAGGGGACCGCCGAGCACCTGGGCGCGATGGTGCCGATGGGGCGCACCGGGCACGTGGACGAGGTCGCGGGCGCGGCAGTGTTCCTGGCGTCGTCGCTGTCGAGCTACGTCACCGGCCAGACGATCCACGTCGACGGCGGCACCGCGGCGGCGGGCGGTTGGTACCCCCACCCGGACACCGGCCAGTACCTGCTCGGCCCGTCGACCTAGACCGGCAGCACGACCTCGGGGAGGGGGTGGCGGAACAGGGACGCCGCGTTCTCGCTGCACATGGCGCGGCGCTCGTCTGCGGGCAGGTGACCCCACGCCGCCTCGATCACCGCTTGGGTGTCCGGCCAGGTGCCGTCGCCGTGCGGGTAGTCGACCTCCACCATGATGTTCTCGACCCCGATCGCATGGCGCGTGTCGATGGTGGACGGATCGTCGATGGTGCAGAACCAGAAGCTCTGCCGGAGCACGTCGGCCGGGCGCTCGTCCCATCCCATCCCGTAGCCCGACCGGTCGATGATGTTGTCGAGCCGGTCGAGCAGCATCGCCACCCATCCGATCCCGCCTTCGGCCATCGCAACCTTCAACCCGGGCAGCACGACCGGCCAGCCCGACCAGAGCCACTCCGTGCACGCCTGCAGCGAGAGCTGACCGAACAGCGTGGCGGCCAGCGGCATGATCGCCCGATCGCAGCCCGGCGGGAACTCACCGAGCCCTGACGAGCCGACGTGCAGGCAGACGACGGTGTCGGTCTCCGCGCACGCCCGCAGCACTGGCTCCCAGTAGGGGTCGAAGATCGACGGGTAGCCGATCTGGTGGGGCCGCTCCGGGAGGGTGACGGCCCGGAACCCGCGCTCGGCGTTGCGGCGGATCTCAGCCGCCCCGACCTCGGGGTCGGAGAGCCAGGTGATGCCGAGGGGGATGACCCGGTCGGGGTGCGGCTGCCACCAGGCGTCGTGCACCCAGTCGTTGAACGCCCGCGTGGTCGCCAGGCCGAGCTCCGGATCCGAGCACTGCGAGTACACCCGGCCGCAGAACCCGGTGATCATCGAGGGGAAGCTCAGCGACGCCCACACGCCGTTGAGATCCATGTCGTGCACTCGCGCGTCGATGTCCCAGCAGCCGCGGCGCATCTGGTCGAAGCGGAACGGCTCCACGTGGACGGTCTCCGGCCGGCGGCCCGCCACCGCGTTCATGCCCACCTGGGAGTGACGCTGCCCGTCGAACTCCCACACCTCGTGGTCCCACTCGTCCAGCACGATCCTCGGGGCCCGGTCCTGGAGGTGCGCGGGCAGGCGTCCCTCGAACATGTCGGCCGGCTCCACGAGGTGGTCGTCGACCGAGATGATGGTGGCCAGGACCTCGCGGGGTTCCGGCTCCGGGAGGAAGAGGTCGGCCTCGAGCTCGGTCACGCGTTCCCTCCCGCTGGCTGACGCCGACGTTAGTAGGGTCGCCGCGGTGACCGCCTTCAACCACCTGGGCCACTGCGTCACCGATCTGGCCGTGTCTCGGCGCTTCTACGAGGAGCTCCTGGGGTTCACCCACCTGCGCGACCTCCAGGTGCCCGACGCGCCGTCGTCGACGCTGCTCCGCGTGCCGGAGCCCGTCGGCATGACCGCCGTCTACCTCGAGCGCGACGGCCTCGTCCTCGAGCTCCTCCACTTCGACCGCGAGGGCAACGACCCCCAACGGGACCGCTCGTTCACCGAGCCCGGCCTCACCCACCTGTCGTTCAGCGTCGACGACGTCGCCGGGACGTGCGCCCGGGTTGCCGACTTCGGGGGCGAGGTGCTCACCGACACCGACCTGGGCGGGATGGCCGTGATGATCCGCGATCCGGATGGCCAGCTCATCGAGCTGCTCCCGATGAGCTACCGCACGGGCTGAACTCGCCGCGGCCGCGACGAGCGGACCGGCCATGATCTCCCGGTGCGTCAGGTCGAGGTCCCGGATCCCGTGCGTCGCAAGGCGCAGGTCGAAGGACCCGACTGCATCCGGTGGCTGCACGACCTCGGGGACCTGATCACCGAGCTCGAGCACGAGTGGGACGTCGTCGTCGGCGAGACGATGACCGGTGGCACCGCCTCCGTCGTCGCCGCCGCCACGAGAGCGGACGGCTCGCCGGCGGTGGTCAAGCTGGTCATGCCGTGCGAGCACGATGGCCGTGACGCACTGGTCAAGGAGGTCCGCGCCCTGCGGCTGGCCGACGGCCGCGGGTGCGTGCGGGCGTTCGACTACGACGCCGAGCGCGGAGCCGTCCTCCTCGAGCGGCTCGGACGCCAGCTGCACGAGCTCGACCTGCCGGTGCGCCGGCAGATGGAGGTCATCTGCTCCGTGCTGACCGAGCTCTGGGCCGTGCCGCCGGGGGACGTCGACCTGCCGACCCTCACCGAGAAGGGACGTTGGCTCGCGCGGTTCACGACTGAGACCTGGGAGGCCCTCGGCCAGCCATGCTCACCACGCGTCATCGACCGGGCGGTGGAGTACGCCGAACGACGGGTCGCCGCCTTCGATCTCGACCGGGCGGTGCTCGTCCACGGCGACGCCCACCCGTGGAACACGCTCGAAGACCCCGCCGCCGGTCGATCTCATGCCTTCCGCTTGGTCGACGCTGACGGCCTGGTCGCCGAGCGGGAGTACGACCTCGCCATCATCATGCGCGAGCTCACCGATGAGCTCCTCGCCGGCGACGCGTTGCGGCTCGGCCAGGAGCGGGCCCGCGTCCTCGCCCACCACACCGGCCTCGACGAGTCGCGGATCTGGGAGTGGGGCTACGTCGAGCGCGTGTCGACCGGCCTGCTCTGCCTGGCCGAGGGCCACGAGGAGGGTGGCCGCGACTTCCTGACGGTCGCCGAGGCGTGGAGCCTCGCCTGACGCCGCTCAGCGCTTCGGGAGCTTGATGGCGCGGTCGGCGATGATGTTCTTCTGCACCTCGGTCGCGCCGGCGCCGATCGAGGTGAACCGCTGCCACGGGTAGTTGTGGGCCGCGTGGCCACCCTCGAGGGCGTCAGGCCCGCCCTTGGCGAGGAGTCCGATCGACCCCAGCAGGTCGACGTTGAGCTCGGCCAGCGCCTGGGAGAGGTGGCTCCACTGGAGCTTGGCGATCGGCACCTCGGGCCAGCTCCGCTCGCCCTTGAGCACCTTGGACAGCGCTCGGGCGTTCAGCAGCCGGGTGAGCTCGACCTGCGTGTACATGCGGGCGATCCGCTCGCGCAGACCCGGGTCCGCGAGGGCGTCGGGGTTGTGCTCGCGGGCGGTGGCGATCATGGCGTCGAGCTCGGACCGGAGACCGATCGCCAGGCCGCCCGTGCCGACGCGCTCGTGGGTGAGCGTGCCCATGGCCACGTTCCAGCCCTCGCCCTCGCCACCCAGCCGGTAGGCCACCGGGACGCGAGCGTCCGTGAAGACGACCTCGTCGAACATCGCGTCGCCCGTGATCTCTCGGATGGGGTTGCACTGCACGCCGGCCGCCTGCATGTCGACGATGAGCGCCGTGATGCCCTCGTGCTTCGTTCCCCGAGCGATGGCGTCGGGGTCGGTGCGGACGAGGAACAGACCCCAGCGGGCCAGGTGCGCGGTCGAGATCCAGATCTTGGTGCCGTTCAGCACGTACTCGTCACCGTCGGGCACCGCCATGGTGCGGAGGTTGGCGAGGTCGCTGCCGGCCTGGGGTTCGGTGAAGCCCTGGCACCAGTGGTCGCTCGCGTCGAGGATCCCGGGCAGCCACTGCTGCTTCTGCTCGTCGGTCCCCCACCGGATGATCATCGGACCGATCTGCCAGATGCCGTTGGCGTTGTAGATCCCCGGTGCCTTCACCTGCGCCATCACCTCGGAGTAGATGACGTTCTGCATCGTGGTGGCCTCGCGACCGCCCCACCCCTCCGGCCAGTTGATCGCCGCCCAGCGCCCCTCGTGCAGTCGCCGCTGCCACGCCTGCCGGCGCGCCATCGTGCGGTTGAGGCCGTCGACGTGGTCATCACCGATCTCGCCCTGGTCGACGAAGTCCGGCAGGTTGGCATCGAGCCACGCCTGGAGCTCAGCGCGAAAGGCGTCGTCCTCGGCCGTGTAGGCGAAGTCCACGTGCCGAACCTACTAACAGCGGCGTCACCTAGGCTCGCCGCCGGTGGACTTCACCTTCAGCGCCGAGCAGGACGCGTTGCGCGACGTGGCGCGCTCGTTCCTCGCGGCCGAAGCCACCTCGTCGTACGTGCGCGCCATGCTCGACGACGAGCGCGGCGTCACCGACGCGTTCTGGGCCAGGACCGTCGACCTCGGGTGGCCGGGGCTGCTCATCCCTGAGCGGGCGGGGGGCTCGGGGCTGGGCCTGCTCGACGCGGTCGTCGTGTGCGAGGAGACCGGCCGGTTGCCCCTGCCCGGACCGTGGTTCTCCTCCGCGGTCGCGGGGACGCTCATGGCAATGCGAATGGACGACGCCGGGGTGCTGGGCGATCTCGCCGGCGGCCGACGGAGGGCCACGTTGGCCGTCGAGGAGTCGGGCACCCGTGATCCCCTCGACGACATCACGACCACCGCCCGCCGGCGCGGGGAGCACTGGATCCTCGACGGCCTGAAGCCGGTCGTCCTCGACGGCCACTCCGCCGACCTCGCATACGTGGTGGCCCGCGATGCCGATGGGCTCGCGACCTTCGCGCTCGACGAGCCGGCCGGTGCGCCGGTCCCGAGCCTCGACGTGACCCGCAAGACGGCTCGGCTGCTGCTCGACGGCCGGTCGGCGCGACGGGTGGGGCCACCGGGTGATCAGCGAGTACCCCTCGCCCGGGCGATCGACGACATCGGGATCGCGCTGTGCGGCGAGAGCGTCGGCGCGTGCGACCGGGCCCTGGCGATGGCGACCGACTACGCCAAGACCCGCGTGCAGTTCGATCGCCCGATCGCCACCTTCCAGGTGATCAAGCACAAGATCGTCGACATGCTCCACCAGCTCGAGCTGGCCCGGGTCGCCACCCACTTCGCCGCGTGGGCCAGCGATGTCGACGATCCCCAGCGCGCCGCGGCGGCGGCCGTCGCCAAGGGCTTCGTGGCCGAGGCGGCCACCATGATCACCGGCGAGAACATCCAGGTGCACGGCGGGATGGGGTTCACCTGGGACATCGACTGCCACCTGCTCTTCCGGCGAGTGAAGGCCAACGACGTCCTCTTCGGCCGTCAGGGCTACCAGCGCCAGCGCCTGGCTGACCTCCTGCTCGGCCCCTCCTGAACCCCCCGGGGATCCGGGATGGAGCCAGTCCCGCGTCTCCTCCAAGGTTGGGGCATGACCCCAAACGATGCGAACAAGCAGATCGTGACCGACTTCATCGACGCCCTGTTCAGCCGCGGCGAGCTCGATGCCATCGACCAGCACCTGACTGAGGACTTCCTCAACCACGATCCCCCATTCGGCGTGAGCGCCGACCGCGAAGGCATGCGAGCGGCCGGGGCGATGATGCGAGGAGCGTTCCCCGACTGGCACAGCGAGGTGCACCTGCTGATCGCGGAGGGCGATCTCGTAGCCGAGGTCTTCACCGCCACCGGCTCGCATCAGGGTGAGGTGATGGGCGTCGCCCCCACCGGCAAGGTCATGTCACTCCCCGGCATCAACGTCTTCCGGATGCGGGATGGGCAGATCTGCGAGCGGTGGGGTCGACTGGACGATCTCGGCTTCCTGCAGCAGCTCGGCCTCGCGCCGGCCCCAGGCGGGTGATCCGTCGCCGCCGTAAGGTGGCGTCGATGGGGCGAGCCCCGGCCACCGAGCGTGCAGTGCAGGACTTGGTCGCGCGCTGCCACGTCGGACTCGACTCCATGGCGCTGCAGGGCACCCTGGTCGAGCGGATCGGAGCGGTTCTAGCGGTCGACGCGGTGTTCTGTGCGTCGGTGGATCCGTCGACATTGCTGTTCACCGGCGCGGTGACCCGGGAGATCTCGGCCGACGCGGCGGGCCGATTCCTGGCCAACGAGTTCTTCGAAGACGACGTGAACAAGTTTCGCATGCTCGCCGCTGGCCGCCCGTCGGTCGACTGGCTCGACCACGTGACCGGTACGCGGCGCGCGGAGAGCGCCCGGTACCGCGAGATCATGGCGCCGATGGGGCTCGGCGACGAGCTGCGAGCCGCCTTCCGCTCGGGAGGCCAGTGCTGGGGGTTCCTCTGCCTCCACCGGGAGGACGGGCCGTTGGGCTTCACCCCGGCCGATGCCCGAAAGGTCGCCCGCATCTCGACGCACGTCGGTGAGGGTCTGCGCCGGGCGCTCCTCGTCGGGAGCGCCGAGACCGACACCGAGCGCCACGCGCCCGGGGTGCTCGTCCTCGACGCGGACGGCGGTCTCCTTGCGACCACCACGGCTGGGGAGTGCTGGCTCTGGGAGCTGTCCGCCTTCGAGCAGGGCGAGGGACTGCCGCTCGCGGTGGAGGCGGTCGTGGCTCGGCTGGCGGCGATCCGGGCCGGGCGCACCGACCTGCTCCCGCACGTGCGGGTCCGCACCCGAAGCGGGGGGTGGGCGGTGATCCACGCGTCCGAGATGGTCGGACCTGGTGGCGAGCATCAGGTGGCCGTGGTGGTCGAGCCCGCCCGGGCGGCCGAGGTCGCGCCGCTCTTCCTGCTCGCCTACGGCCTCACTCCACGCGAGGCGGAGGTCGCGCAGGCCGCGGTGCAAGGGCACACGAACAAGGCCGTGGCTCGGACGCTGCAGATCTCCGAGCACACCGTCGAAGACCATCTGAAGTCCGTGTTCGCCAAGGTCGGCGTCGCGTCCCGCGGTGAGCTGACGGCCCGCATCTTCTCGGTCCACTACGCACCTGGGTGAGCCGGCCTAGCGGCCGGGGAGGTCGCGCTTGAGGACCTTGCCCGTGGCGTTCCGGGGCAGCTCCTCGAGGTACGTGTACCGACGCGGCATCTTGTAGTCGGCCAACCGCTCGGCGCAGAAGGCGCGGAGCTCGTCCTCGCTGGCCTGCGCGCCTGGCGCCAGGACGATCCAGGCACCGACGTCCTCGCCGAGGACGGGGTGCGGCACCCCTGCCACCGCAGCCTCCCGCACCGCCGGGTGCTCGTAGAGGACGGCCTCGATGTCGGTGGCGTGGATGTTGTTGCCACCGCGGATGATCACGTCCTTCTGGCGGCCGACGATGTAGAGGAACCCGTCCTCGTCGAGGTAGGCGAGGTCGCCGGAGTGGAGCCAGCCGTCGCGCCAGGTGGAGGCCGTGGCCTCGACGTCGTTGAAGTACTCGCGCTCGCGTCCCGGGTTGCTGACGATCAGCTCGCCGATCTCGCCGGCCGCGCAGCTCCGTGCCTGCCTCGTCCACGATCTTGAACTCCGTGGGCGCCATCGGCTTGCCGACCGAGCCGATCCGCCTGGTCTGCTCCTCCGGCGGCATGAAGCAGAACGCCGGACCGGCCTCGGTCATGCCCCACGAGTTCGACACCATGGCGTTGGGCAGCTTCTCCTGCAGCCGCTGCAGCGTCGTGGGCGACACGGGTGCGCTGCCGAGCGGACAGATCGTGATGCTCGACAGGTCCGCGCCGTCGAACCGCGGGCTGGCGAGGAGGAGCTCGGCCATGGCGGGGACGAGGAAGGTGGCGGCGGGCCGACGCGCCTCGACCACGTCGAACCACTCGTCGACGTCGAAGCGCGGCAGGTACAGCAACCGCATGCCCAGCTTCATCGGGTTGTAGGTGGAGGCGATGCCCGCGAACGTGAACATCGGGGAGGCGTGCAGCCACCCCGCGCCTGACCACTGCGGCAAGCCGTTCGGGATCATGGCGACGTTCCGGTGGCGCACCACCACGCCCTTCGGCCGACCCGTCGTGCCCGACGTGTACATCAGGTCGGCCATGTCGTCGCCGTCGAGCGGCACCTGGATGGCGGAGCAGTCCGGATCAGTGGCGTCGTCCCACACCACCGAGCCCTGGCCCGCCGCGGGCCCGGTGGTCACGATGGTGCGCAGCTCGGGAAGATCAGCGCGCGCCGCCGCCAGCACGGGAGTGGTGGACGCGCCGCTCACCGCCGCTACCGCGCCCGCGTGGCTGAGCACGTAGCCCAGCTCGCGCGCCACCAACCGCGTGCTCGTCGGCACCGCGACCGCACCCGCCTTGTGCACCGCCGAGTAGCTCTGGAGGAACGTCGCCCCTTCCGCCGGCGGCACGTGGATCGCCACGCGATCGCCCTTGACGACGCCTTCGCCGACCAGCCAGCGAGCCAGCTGGTTCGAGCGGTGCTCCCACGCAGCAAAGGTGAGGTCGACACCGGAGGAGACGTCGGTGAAGGCGACCTCGTCGGGGAACGCGTCGGACATCATCCGGAGCTGGTCCGGAAGGATCTCGGCCATCAGCCGGTCGGTTCTGGGTCGCGCGGGAGGCCGAGGAGGCGCTCGGCGATCACGTTGCGCTGGATCTCGCTGGTGCCGCCCGCGATCGTGAGGCAGCGGTTGGCGAGGAAGCCGAACGTCCACTGGGCCGCCGCGCCGATGGTCGTGGCACCTTCAGGACCGAGGAGCGACAGGCCGAGCTCCTGGGTGCGCTGGTCGTGCTCCACGCCCAGCAGCTTGCGGACGCTCGCCTCCGGACCGGGCTTGGCCCCGGACACCGATCGTTGCGTCGACCGGAGCCCCAGCACCGCGACCGAGTGCGCCTCCGCCACCAACCCGCCGAGCTGATCGAGCAGGAGGGCATCGGCGTCCAGCTGCTTGTGCTCCAGGCGCTCCCCCACCAGACCGAGCAGGGCCTCGATCCCGCCACCGAACGACGAGCCGCTGCCCATCGACACGCGCTCGTTGGCGAGGGTGGTCCGGGCGAGCGGCCACCCGCCGTCGACCTCGCCGATCACACAGTCGTCCGGGACGAACACGTCGTCGAGGAACACCTCGTTGAACATCTCGAGGCCGGTCATCTCCCGCAGCGGACGGATGTCGATCCCCGGCGACCGCATGTCGACGATGACGTAGGTGATGCCGAGGTGCTTCGGCGCCTGCGCGTTGGTGCGGACGAGGCAGATGCCCCAGTCGGCCTCCTTGGCCATGCTCGTCCAGACCTTCTGGCCGTTGAGGAGCCAACCTCCGTCAGCGCGGGTGGCCGTGGTCGTGAGGGCGGCGAGGTCGGACCCGGCCTCGGGCTCGCTGAAGAGCTGGCACCAGGCGATGTCGCCGAGGAGGGTGGGACGGACCCACCGCTCCTGTTGCTCCGGCGTGCCGTGGGCGGCGATGGTCGGCGCCGCCCACGCCCCCACCGCGAGGTGCGGCACCCGGATGCGAGCGCGCCGGAGCTCTTGGTCGATGACCAGCTGCTCGACCGCTCCCGCTCCGCGCCCCCACGGTGGATCCCAGTGGGGCACGTAGTAGCCCGCATCGACGACCGCGCCGTCGCTGCTCGTCCCGCGGCAGGACCGCCACCTCGTCGGTGAAGGCGCGGACCTCCTCGCGCCACGTCTCGGCCTCGGGCGGCAGGTCCAGCGTCAGCCGGCGACGCCCGCCGGCGATGGCGGCCTCGGCGGTGGCGCGGCGCCACGGGCCGGCGCCGCCGAGCAGCTGCCGCACCGCCATCGCGCGGCGCAGGTACAGATGGGCGTCGTGCTCCCAGGTGAACCCGATCCCGCCGAGCACCTGGATGCAGTCCTTGGCGACGTCGGCGAAGGCGTCGAGCGCCACCGCGCCGGCGGCGGCCGCCGACAGGACCAGCTCGTCGCCGTCGTCCCCGTCGAGCGCGAGCGCGGCGTCCCACGCCACCCCGCGGGCTTGCTCGGTGGCGACGAGCATGTCGGCGCACCGGTGCTTCACACCCTGGAACTGGCCGATCGGCCGACCGAACTGTCGGCGGACGGCGGCGTACTCGGCGGCGGTGTCGACGCACCACCCGGCGCCACCGGCGGCTTCGGCGGCGACGAGCGCGGCGGCGAGATGGTCGACCTGTGCCGCGATCGAGACCTGGCAGCTGGTCCAGCGCCGGAACGACCACGCCGTCGAACGCGAGGCTCGCCACCCGGCGCGTGGGATCCAGCGGCTCGAGCGCCGTCGCCGTCCACGCCGCGCGGCGCACCACGCACCAGCGCTCCTCGCCGTCTACCGCGACCGGCACCACGACTACGTCGGCGAGGGTCCCGCACAGCACCGGGCCCGTGGTGCCCGTGACGACGATCGCTCCATCGCCTCCCGTCTTCCCATCGAGCGCCGGGCCGTACGCCACGCTGCCGACCGCGCGGCCACTGGCGAGCTCGGTGAGCAGCCCGCCGTCGCCGCCGCCCGCGTGGATGGCGGCACTGGCCCACACCGAGGGCAGGAACGGGCCGGGCGCGCTGGCCCGCCCGAGCGCTTCGAGGACCACGGCCAGCTCGGCGAAGCCGTAGCCCTCGCCGCCCACGTCCTCCGGCAGGTGGAGACCGAGCCATCCGAGCCCGACCAGGTCGTCCCAGAACGGCGGGAGCGCCTCGTCGGCCGCATCGACGGCCGCGCGTACGACGGCCGGAGCACACCGCGCATCGGTGAACCGGCGGACGGTGTCGTGCAGCGCGAGGTGGTCGTCGCCGATGGCAATGGTCACGCCGCGCCGTCCCCCTCACGCTGTCTAACGATCGTGTCACGTTAGCGCCGGGCGGGATCTAGCCTGCAGCCGCATGCCGATCCACTACGAGCAGGTGGGCGGGCACGTCGCCCGCATCACCATCGACCGGCCCGAGGCCCGGAACTCGCTCGACCTGTACCACTTCCGCGACCTGGCCGAGGCGTGGCGGCGCTTCCGCGACGACCCCGCCGACTGGGTCGCCATCGTGACGGGCGTGGACGGCAACTTCATGACCGGCGCCGACCTGAAGACCTACATCCCCCAGATCACCGAGCTGCAACACCAGATCTCCAGAGGCGAGGTCGACGAGATCGACGGCTGCAAGCTGCGCGACGGCACCGACGCCGTGCTGCGCAGCCTCAAGATCTACAAGCCGATCATCGCCGCGGTCGACGGACCGTGCGTGGCCGGCGGCATGGAGATGCTCGGCGGGATCGACATCCGGCTCGCCACCGACCGCGCGACCTTCGGGGTGATGGAGCCCAAGCGGGGGCTGTTCGCCGGAGGCGGCACGACGGTCCGGCTCCCCCGCCAGCTCGCCTACCCCGCCGCGATGGAGTTCCTGCTCACGGCGGAGGCGTTCCCCGCCTCGCGGGCCCTCGAGCTCGGGCTGCTCAACCAGATCGTGGCGGAGGCCGACCTCCAGGACCGAGCGCTCGAGTGGGCGGCGCGCATCACGGTCAACGCGCCGTTGGCGGTGCAGGCCACCAAGGAGAGCGTGCTCCGGGGCCTGGCCGTCGACCAGCGGGAGGCGTACAAGATCGAGACGGAGCTGGCCGGCCAGGTCTTCGCCAGCGAGGACGCCAAGGAGGGCCCGAAGGCGTTCGCGGAGAAGCGCGACCCGGTCTGGAAGGGTCGCTGAGCGTCGTTCGCGACTGGTCGCTAGACGATGAAGGGCGGGGCGAACACGTCCCCGCCGCTGAGGGCCTTGGCCAGGATCGGGCGAGACCCGAAGCCGAACATGATGTGCTGGCGCGCGGTCTCCACGTCGCGGAGGCGGCGCAGGAGCGTGCTGCCGGCGTACGCCGCCTTGCCGCCGCCGAGGCGGTGGCAGGTGCTGGTCACGTCGACGGCGACCTCGCAGCCGTGGTTGAGCGCCAGCATCACCTGCGCCTGCAGCTCCTTCGACGCGCGCTCGCCGCGCTCGGCGGCCTCCCATGCCCGGCCGCAGGCGTCGGTGACGGCCGCGCGGGCCCCCCGCAGACGCGTGTCCGCCATGGCGTAGTCGGTCAGCGCGATGGGGTCGTCCGCGATCGCACCGCGCGTGGACCCGACGCTGTCGGCGATGAGGCGCTTCACCTCGTCGACGGCCCCGCGGGCCATCCCGAGGGGCGTGATGGCGAGCACCGGCCCGAGGACGCAGAACAACGGCAGCCGCCACAGCGGACCGTCGGCCCAGGACTGGTCGATGAAGGTGAGGGAGCGCTCCCGCTCGACTGCGGCCCCCTGCACGACGGTGTGGTGGCTGCCCGTGCCGGAGAGGCCTGGCGCGTCCCACGTCGTCTCCACGGTCACCTCGCTCATCGGCACGAAGACGAGGCGCGGGATGGGTTCCGGCGACTCCCCGTCGGCGAACCACATGCACCCGAGGCCGAGGTGGTCGCTGTGGAGGCAGTTGCTGGTGAACCCCCAACGCCCCGAGAGCTTGAAGCCGTCGCCGTCCGGTCGGACCTCACCGAACGGACCGAACGCCGAGGCGTTGCACTGGTCTGGATCGGACCACACCGCCGCGGCCGCCTCTGGCGCCACGTAGCCGGAGAAGACGTTGGACCCCATCCCGACCGCCGCGCACCACCCCGTGCTCCCGTCGATGGCGGCGAGGCGCTCGATGGCATCGACCACGTCGAGCAACGGGACATCGTCGCCGCCCAGCGCGGCCGGGATGAGCGCACGGTTGAGCCCCGTGGCGCGGATGCCGGCGACGACCTCGTCGGCGATCCGTCGGTCCTGCTCCATCGCTCCCGCGTGGGAGTCGATGACGTCGGCCAGCCCGTCGACTCGATCCAGCAGTGTGCCGCCCATGTGCTGCCCTCCTCGCGCCTTGGAACGACCAGATCGTCGCGCATCGCCTCGGATGTCGCACTCGTGCCACCAGCCCGCCGGGCGGTGGTGGCTCCGCCACTAAGGTGACGCCACTGTCAGAAACGGCCTGAGGGGGATGCGTGGGGATCTGCGACGGACGAGTGGCGATCGTGACCGGGGCGGGCCGCGGGATCGGCCGCGAGCACGCGCTGATGCTGGCGAGCGAGGGCGCATCGGTCGTGGTGAACGACCTCGGTGCGCAACCCGACGGCAGCGGTGCCGATCCCGGCCCGGCCAACGAGGTGGTCGCCGAGATCGAGGCGATGGGCGGGAAGGCCGTCGTCAACGGGGCCGACATCACCGACTTCGACGAGGCCGGCGCCATGGTGCAGCAGGCCATCGACAGGTTCGGCCGCCTCGACGTCCTGGTGAACAACGCTGGCATCCTCCGCGACCGCATGATCTTCTCGATGACCGAGGCGGAGTGGGACGACATCATCAGCGTCCACCTCAAGGGCCACTTCTGCCCCACCCGCCATGCCGCCGCCTACTGGCGCGAGCAGTCCAAGGCCGGCGAGCCGGTGGACGCACGGATCATCAACACCGCCTCCCCGTCCGGTCTCTACGGCAACACAGGGCAGACCAACTACGGCGCCGCCAAGGCCGGCATCGCCGGGTTCACGCTCGTGTGCGCGCTGGAGCTGGGCCGTCTCGGGGTCACGGCGAACTGCCTGGCTCCCACGGCGATGACGCGGCTCGTGGAGCCGCTCATGGGCGGCGCCGACAACATCAGCGACGAGATCCGCGAGCGCATGTCCCCACGCTGGGTCGCCACCGTGGCGACGTGGCTGGCCAGCCCGCTGAGCAAGGACGTCACGGGTCGGGTGTTCGACGTGCGGGGCGAGACGATCGCCGTCGCCGAGGGCTGGCACCGTGGCCCGGACGGGACGAACCCGGCCGGCGATCCGGCGGGCGCCGGCCAGCTCATCCAGGACCTCCTCGCCGGCGCGCGCCCCAACGCCGACCTCGACGGCCGGGACGCGCCCGAGCGCTTCTAGAACAATGCGGGGATGCTGATCCTCGGAACAACGGTGCTGGGCGTCGACGACTTCCCGCGCGGGAAGGCGTTCTGGATGGCGGCGCTCGGCTACGTGCCGCGCGATCCGGGCGACGGCACCTTCGTGGTGCTCGTGCCGGCCGATGGCGATGGCCCGCACCTCGCCCTCGACCTCAGCGAGTCGCCCGCGCAGGAGCACCCACGGGTGCACCTCGACCTCTACGCGGACGACCAGGCCGCCGAGGTGGAGCGGCTCATCGGCCTGGGCGCCGTCGACGTCGACTGGGACCTCTACCCCGACCGGCCCCACGACTTCGTGGTGCTGGCCGACACCGAGGGCAATCGCTTCTGCGTGATCGACAAGGGGTTCGATGAGTCCGACGCGGCGGGAACGTCGTAGCGGCATGCCCAAGCTCCGCGTCCACAACCTGGCGATGTCCCTCGACGGCTACGCGGCCGGCCCCAACCAGTCGCTCGACGACCCGCTCGGCGAGCGTGGGGAGGACCTCCACGCATGCTTCATGCGGACGACGCGGTTCGGCGGGTCCGGCGGCTCAGAGGCAGACGAGCGCTTCATGGCCGCCGGCGAGACCAACATCGGCGCCACGATCATGGGTCGCAACATGTTCGGCCCGGTGCGCGGTGAGTGGGGCGACAGCGACTGGACGGGCTGGTGGGGTCCCGAGCCGCCCTACCACCACCCGGTGTTCGTGATCACCCATCACGCCCACGACCCGATCGAGACGGTGGGCACCACGTTCCACTTCGTCACCGACGGCATCGAGTCGGCGCTCGAGCAGGCGTTCGCGGCCGCCGGCGGCCAGGACGTCCGCCTCGGCGGCGGGGCGGCCACCATCCGTCAGTACCTGCAGGCAGGCTTGGTGGACGAGATGCACGTGGTGATCGCCCCGCTGCTGTTCGGCGCCGGCGAGCGCCTCCTCGAGCCGATCGGCGACCAGGTCGACGCCCTCGAGGTCGTCGAGGTGGTGTCGTCCCCCGAACCGAAGGTCACGCACGTCCAGCTGGTCCGTCGCTGACAGCTCCTGTCGGCTGACGGTGGCACGATGACCCGATGGCTGCCGAGGAGTTCAGGAACAGGAACCTCAAGGGGTCCCGCTTCGAGCACGTGGACCTGAGCGAGTCGCGCTTCCACGACCTGGCCATGCGCGACGTGCGCATCACCGGCGCGTGGATCCAGGACCTGCTCATCGAAGCCGACGTCGAGGGCTCCCTCACGGTCAACGGCGTGGACGTGCTCCCCTACGTGGAGACCGAGCTCAACGCCCGCTACCCGGGTCGGGAGGTCGTCTTCGCGGTGCGAGAGGGTGACGCCGACAGCTTCCGGGCCGCGTTCGCGGTCGACGAGGAGGCGTGGGCGGAGACCGTCGAGCGGGCGCGTCGGCTCCCTGAGGAGAGGCTCCACGAGCGGGTCGACGGGGAGTGGTCGTTCATCCAGACGCTCCGTCACCTCGTGTTCGCGACCGACTCTTGGATCCGGCGGGCGATGCTCGGCGAACCGTGGCCCTACGACGCCCTCGACCTGCCCTTCACCGAGATGGGCGAGATCGACGACATGCCCAACGACATCGACGCCCGCCCGTCGCTCGACGAGGTGCTGGCGCTGCGGGCCGATCGCTGGGCCAGCGTGCGTGAGGTGATCGAGGGCCTCACCGACGACCGGCTCGCGGAGATGACCGAGCCGGTCGAACCGGTCGGGTACCCGGAGTCCGAGTCGTTCCCGGTGCGCCGGTGTCTGGCGGCGATCATGATCGAGGAGTGGGAGCACCACCTCTTCGCCAACCGCGACCTGGCGGTGCTCGAAGGCGGCTGACCGTGCCCGCGAGGCCCTCTGAGCGATGCGCAACCAGAGGTTGCGCATCCACCTCAAACGTGCTACCGTTGGTTGCACATCAACGAGGAAGGTGGTCGCGGTGAGCACGACCCAGTACGAGATCGAGCGGGACATCCTGATCGAAGCCCCTGTCGAGGTGGTGTGGCGCACCGTCACCGAACCCGACCAGATGACCCAGTGGTTCGCCGACAAGGTGGACCTGGTGGTCGAGCCCGGTGCCCAGGGCTACATGGGCTTCGGCGAGCAGGGCGGCCCGGTCGTCGTCGAGACGGTGGAGCCGCCGACCCGCTTCTCGTTCCGGTGGAACCATCCCGCCGGCGAGGACCCCACGCCCACCAACTCCCTCCTGGTGGAGTTCACCCTCTCCCCCGAGGGTGCGCACACCCGGCTCCGGGTCAGCGAGAGCGCCCTGGGCTCGATCGATCGGCCCGACATCGACAAGGCGCAGTACGCCGACGAGCACAACCACGGCTGGGGCGACTTCCTGGATCGCCTCGCCCGGCTGCTCGCCGAGCCCTCCTAGGCACGGCACGATGCAGACCGAGCCCGACGACGAGCTGTGGACGGCGATCGCCGACCCCTCCCGTCGCCGCGTGCTCGATCTCCTCGTGCACCGGGGGGAGGCGACCGCCAGCACGCTGGCCGACCAGGTCCCCTTCACCCGCCAGGCCGTGTCCAAGCACCTCGTGCTGCTCGAGGAGGTCGGTCTGATCACGCGGCGCAAGCAGGGCCGCGAGGTGCTCTTCCGGGTCGACGCCGACCGTCTCGACCAGGCCACCCACGCCATGACCGAGGTCGCGGCCCGCTGGGATCAGCGGCTCGCCAGCATCAAGCGCCTCGCCGAGGCCGCCCACGCCGAGGCCCAGCGAGCGTCGCCAGCGCCGTAGTCAACCGGCGACCACGAACCACGGCCGCTGGGTTCTGCCCGCGCGCGCCGTCTCCACATCCGACGACCGCTCCCGAAAGGAGCCCGCCATGCACACCCCACCGATCGTGTCTGCCGACGAGTGGGAGGCCGAACGCCTCCGGCTGCTCGTCAAGGAGAAGGAGCTGACCAAGGCCCGCGACGCGATGGCCGCCGAGCGCCGACGGATGCCGTGGACGGAGGTGACCACCTCCTACCAGTTCGAAGGACCGTCGGGGCGGGTCAGCTTGCTCGATCTGTTCGACGGCCGTCAGCAGCTGATCGTGTACCGCGCGTTCCTCGAGCCCGACGTGCACGGCTGGCCCGACCACGCGTGCGTCGGCTGCTCGATGGTCGCCGACCAGGTCGCCCACGTCGCCCACCTGCACAACCGGAACACCAGCCTCGTCTTCGCCTCTCGGGGCCCGCAGGCCGACATCCAGCGGATCAAGGACCGGATGGGCTGGGAGATGCCCTGGGTCACGATCACCGACCGCTTCGACCTCGACTTCGGGGTCGAGGAGTGGCACGGCACCAACGCGTTCATCCGCGATGGCGATCGGATCTTCCGCACCTACTTCATCAACGCCCGGGGCGACGAGGCGATGGGGAGCACGTGGAGCTACCTCGACATGACGGCCCTCGGCCGGCAGGAGGAGTGGGAGGACTCGCCCGAGGGCTACCCGCAGGACCCGCCGTACAGCTGGTGGTCCTGGCACGACGTCGCCCTGCCGGCCGGCGAGGAGAGCCCCGGCCTGGTGCAGCTCCGGATCGCGCAGTCGACCGAGGGATCGGAGGCGTCATGACTGGTCACGTGAGCGGCCTACCCGTCGAGGAGCTCCTGCCGGCACTGATGAGCGGCGGCGGTGCCTTCCTGATCCTGCGGCTCACGGCGTTCAGGGCGCACCTGCGTCCGGGCCGGGATCCCTACCGTCAACGAGCGAGCGAGGTGGAGGAACAGTGATGGATGGCTCGGCCACCCCGGCCGTCGTCGACCGGGCCGAGTTCCAGAGCGAGCTCGACGAGCTGCGCGTCCGGGAGAAGGCCCACTCGCGCGCAGGCGACGCGATCGCCGCGGCGAGACGGCGCCTGCCGATGGTCGAAGTCGACTCCAGGCTCGAGCTGACCGGTCCCGACGGACCGATCACGTTGCTCGACGCGTTCGAGGGGCGCCGTCAGCTCATCGCCTACACCTTCATGTGGCGCCCGGGACTGCCGGCGGCGGAGCAGTGCGAGGGTTGCACGTGGTGCACCAGCCAGGTGGGCGAGCTCTCCTACCTGCACTCACGCGACATCACCTTCGCGGTGTTCTGTCAGGGGCCCTACGAGGAGAGCCGCCGCTACCGCGACTTCATGCGGTGGGACCTGCCGTGGTACTCGGCCCAGTCGTCCCTCGACGCGATCCTCGCCGGCAAGACCGGCTCGATGCACCTCGTGTGCTACCTGCGGGACGGCGATCGCGTCTTCGAGACCTACTGGACCACCGGCCGCGGCGTCGAGGCGATGGACTACAGCTTCGCCCTCTGGGACCTCACCGTGTTCGGTCGCCAGGAGCCGTGGGAGGACTCCCCCACCGGTTGGCCGCAGTCGTGGCAGGTCGACGGCTCCAACACGCGGATCGACGGGCGTCCCATCGCCCAGTGGTCTCGCCTCGCCGCCGGCCGCTCCGACGACCTGGGCTAGGGGACGGCGTTGAGGGGCGATGCCTCACCGGTGAAGGTGACCTTGACGAGCGGTGCTTCGTCGACGAGGCGATCGAGCGACCCGGTCTGATCCCGATACCAGCTGGTCTCTGACGCAGTGAAGATCCGGGTGCGCTCGTCAGGGTCGGTGATCAACGCGGCGCGCGCGGGCAGGGTCGCCTGCACCGACTCCTTGAGCACGAACTCGAAGTCCGGGTGCGCCGCCAGGTTGGCCAACCAGTCCCTCCGGCGTCGGGGCGCTGGGGTCCCGTCGCCCGCCGGCGTCCCGGTGATGAAGATCTCGTCGCCGATCCGCGTGAACCAGATCTCCGTCGTCCGCCGCTCTCCGGTCTTCGCCCCGCGAGTGACGATGTCGACGGTCCGGTCCGCGGACAGCGCGCGCCGCACGGCCACCAGCTGCGTGGGGTCCACGTCGGCATCGTAGGGCTGACCCTGGTGAGCGCGTCCCTGCCAGCGGATGTCAGTGTTCGGGCGCGAGCATGGGGCCCACTACCGACCTGGAGGTCCGTCATGGCTGTGCAACCGATCCCTGAGGGCTACCCGAGGGTGACCCCGTACCTGAACGTCGCCGGCGCCACCGACGCCATCGACTTCTACTGCAAGGTGCTCGGCGCCAGCGAGCGCATGCGGATGGGCGGTCCCGACGGCAAGGTCGGCCACGCTGAGCTCGACCTCGGCGGCTCGGTGATCATGCTGGCCGACGAGAGCCAAGAGGTCGGCAACCAGAGCCCAGTCACCCTCGGCGGCACGCCGGTGTCGCTCATGGTCTACGTCGAGGACGTCGACTCCACCTACGGTGCCGCCCTCGCCGCCGGCGCCACCGAGATCCAGGCCGTCGAGGACAAGTTCTACGGTGACCGCTCCGGGATGTTCAAGGACCCGTGGGGCCACGAGTGGACCATCGCCAGCCATGTCGAGGACGTCTCCGAGGAGGACATGGAGCGCCGGATGGCCGAGCTGGGCTGACCCGACGGCTCACGCACCGGTGTCGAGCGGCGGGTGCTCCAGCACGCTCGGCCGGTACTCGACCAGCTGGATGCTTCCGTCGAACGTGCGGTGCTCGGTCATCTCGAGGGCGACGTCCGGGTAGCCGTCGTAGATGCGCTCGGCTCCCGTGGCGCCGGTGATCACCGGGAACATCACGACCCGGAAGCGGTCGACGAGCCCGGCCTGCAGCAGCGACCGGCACAGGCTGAGGCTGCCGATCGTGCTCAGCAGGCCCGAGCCGTCCGCCTTCATCGCCCTGACCGCCGCGACGGCGTCGTCGCGCACGAGCGAGGAGTTCGCCCACGTCAGCGGATCCTCGAGGGACGAGGAGAACACCACCTTGGTCGCTCGGGTGAGCTCGTCGACGGAGCCCTCCTCGTCGACGGTGAACTCGTCTTGTCCCGGGGGCACCTCTCCGGCCGCGAAGCCCGACATCAGCCGGTAGGTGTTCGCGCCCATGAGGTACGTGACCTCGGGTTGCTCGCCGAGCCACGTGAGGTACTCGGGCCCCTGGAGACCCCAGAAGCCGGGCCAGCCCTCACCCGACGCGTAGCCGTCGAGGGACGTGATGAAGTCGACGAGGAGCTCTCTCATGGTCGTTGGACGGCGCCCGA
>CAVQWY010000005.1:0-1954338 GCA_963717755.1 uncultured Microthrixaceae bacterium
GCAGAACTCGTTGTCGTCGGGATCCGCCATGACGACCCAGTCGACGGAGCCCTGGCCGATGTCGACGCGCCGTGCTCCGAGCGCGACCAGCCGGTCGACCTCGGCATCCTGATCACCGTCGGGAGGTGGAGCGATGTCGAGGTGCAGGCGGTTCTTGCCGATCTTCGGCGTGTCCGGTCCCCCACCCCAGGTGATGAAGGGGCCGGTGCCCGCCGGCGAGCGAATGGCCGTCTCCTCGTCCTGATCCCACACCAACGGCCAACCGAGCGCCTTGCTCCAGAAGTACCCGACCGCCTGCGAACCATCGCAGGACAGCGCGCCCAGGCGTCCGCACGTGGCGAGGAAGCTGTTCTCGGGCTCGATGAGGCAGAGCTCGTTGCCCTCGGGGTCTGCGAGCACGACATGCGTGTCGTCTGCGGTCTGACCGACGTCGATGTGCCTGGCCCCCAGCTCGAGAAACCTCGAGACCGACGTCGCGCTGGTCGTCGATCGAGGTGGTCGTCAGATCGAAGTGGATGCGGTTCCGGCCCACCTTGGTCTCCGGAACGAGGCGGAACACGAACCGGAACGAGGTGTCATCCGTGGGCACGAGTCCGATCTCGTCTCCGGTCTCCCCGTCGACCTGCCAGCCCAGCGCCTCGGCCCAGAAGCGCGCCAGAGCGAGCGGATCGTTCGCGTCGAAGCCGAGGTCGACGAGCCGTGCGGTCATTCGGATCACCGTGCCGCAGCGATGGGAACGCGGGCAACCGGATTTGGACGGATTCAGCTGCGCTTGCGGACTCGCATCTTGATGGGCGTGGCACCGAGGTCGAAGCCCTCGCGCAGGCTGCGCTCGAGGTAGCGGAGGTACGTGGGCGGGACCTCGCGGTTGGAGAACAACGTGAAGGTGGGCGGGTCGACGGCGGCCTGGGTGGCGTAGAGGACCTTCACGCCGTGGGGCCCGGGCTGGGCCTGCTGGGCGGCGCGGATCACCTCGTTGACGCGGTGGGTCGGCACCCGGCGGTGGTAGTCCTCGATGCTCATCGACAGCGCCGGCATGAGCTTCTGGACGCCCTTGCCCGTGAGGGCCGAGATCTTCAGCACGGGCGCCTCACCGATGAAGCGCAGGCGGTCCTTGATCTGGTAGTCGAGGTCGGCGCGCACCTCGGCGTCGGTGAGCAGCTCGTGCTTGTTGAGCAGCACCACCACCGGGCTGCCGGCGGCGTCGATGCGCTCAGCGAGGCGCTGGTCCTGGGCGGTGACACCGACGGTCGAATCGATGATGAGCAGCGCGACGTCCGCCTTGTCGACCGCCTGGAGGGCCCGGACGAGCGAGTAGTACTCGGTGGCTTCGTCGATCTTCGCCTTCCGCCGCATGCCTGCGGTGTCCACGAACCGGATCGGGCCCTCGTCGGTCTCGACGATCGTGTCGATGGTGTCGCGGGTGGTGCCGGGCAGGTCGTGCACCACCGAGCGGTCTTCGCCGATGAGACGGTTGAAGAGGGTCGACTTGCCGACGTTGGGTCGTCCGACCAGCGCCACCGAGAAGATGCGGTCCTCCTCCGGCAGGTCGTCGTCACCCGGCTCGTCCTCGACCTCCGGTTGCGGGAGCAGCTCCACCAGCCGGTCGAGCAGGTCGCCCGCGCCGCGCCCATGGAGGGCGCTGATCGGCAGCGGATCGCCGAGCCCGAGGGACAGCGCCTCCCAGATCAGGCCTTCACGGTTGGCGTCGTCGACCTTGTTGACGGCGAGGAGCACCTTGCCGCGTGCGAGGTTGCGGATGACCTCGGCCACCCGACTGTCCTCCTCGGTGACGCCGGTGATGGCATCCATCACGAGGATCACGGCGTCGGCGTCGCGGATGGCCTGCTCGCTCTGGCGGCTCACCTTGGCGTCGAGCGAGTCGCCGCCAGGCATCCAGCCACCGGTGTCGACGAGGGTGAACGGCACGCCCTGCCAGTCGGCGTCCACCTCCTTTCGGTCACGGGTGACGCCGGGCTTCTCCTCGACGATCGTCACCCGCGAGCCGACGATGCGGTTCACCAGGGTGGACTTGCCGACGTTGGGGCGACCGACGATGGCCACGGTGGGGAGGGTCATCGTGCCCCCTCCAGCGTGCGGGTGCCGACGCTCGAGCGCGTCGCGCAGCGCATGGCCATCGGTGGGGATGATCTCCACCGGCCGGGGCAGGTCCTCGGGGCCGGTGCCGTCGAGGAAGCGTCCGTTGGAGAGGCAGACGTCGGGCAGGAGGTAGCGGTGCCCGGTGGGCTCGGCGGCGAGGGTGCGGGCGAGGTCCTCCCCCACCAGCAGGCCGGTGACCCCGGTGGTGCCGCCGAAGAACCGGTTGTCGACGGGCAGGACGCGGACGTCGTCCCGACCGAGCCGCGCCACGAGCGGGGCGAGCACGCGCGCGCCGTAGGCACCGGTGAGGATGCCGACGGGCGCCCGTCGCGACGGACGCACCTGGAGCAGCTGACCGGCGGTGGCCCGGGTGCCGCGGTAGGGCTCGTAGTCGGCGTCGGCGGAGCTCGACGAGTCGGCCCAGGAGAAGAAGCCGTCCTGCTTGCCGGTGGCGTCCGCCTTGTGGCCGAACAGCTCGAGCTCGAGGGTGCGAGCCATCCCCACGCCGTCTTCGTGCATCGCGAAGCCCTCGTAGGCCTCCGCACCAGGGAACGACCGCTCGGCGAGCAGGTAGTACTCGTCGCCCACGAACACGAGGCGACGACCGAGGACGCGGAGGTAGACGTCCTGCCAATCCTCCACGCAGTCGACGACCGCGGCGGCCTCGGCCACCGTGTGCGGACGCATCCTGGGCTCGTCGTTGTAGCGGCTGACCCCCAGCGGCACGACGCACAGCGACGCGAGATCCGGGAAGCGGTCGAGCACGCCAGCCAGCGTGTCGTCGAGCACGGCACCGTCGTTGATGCCCGGGCACACGACCACCTGGCCGTGGACCTCGATGCCGTGGTCGAGCAGCGCGCGCAGCCAGCGCAGGCTGGTGGCGCCCCGCCGGTTGCGCAGCATCTCGCTGCGCACCTCGGGGTCGGTGGCGTGGATCGACACGTTGATCGGGCTCAGCCGCTCCGTGACCACCCGCTCGAGGTCCGACTCGGTGAAGCGCGTCAGGGTGGTGAAGTTCCCGTAGAGGAAGCTCAGCCGGTAGTCGTCGTCCTTGAGGTAGAGGCTCTTCCGCAGGCCAGGCGGCAGCTGGTAGATGAAGCAGAACTCACAGTGGTTGTCGCACGTGCGCACCTGGTCGAACAGCGCGGACTGCACCTCGACGCCGAGCGGCTCGCCGGCCCGCTTGTGCACCTCGAGCGTCTGCTCGAGGCCGCCTCGCTCGAGGTCGAGCACGGGATCGGGCTCGTCGACGAGGAACCGCCACTCGATGATGTCCCGTGGGACCTGGCCATCGATGGCTCGCACCTCGTCGCCCACCTGCACGCCGGCGAGCGCGGCGGGAGACCCGGGCGCGACAGCGACGACTCGAGGAGCAGGCATCGGTCAAGGCTACGGCGCTCCAGCTCGATCCCCCTAGCCTGGGTGGTGATGGCCGTCGACAAGGTGCTCCTCGCCGCCCCCCGGGGCTTCTGCGCCGGCGTGGAGATGGCGATCAAGGCGCTGGCGTGGATGGTGCGCGCGTTCGAGCCGCCGGTGTACTGCTACCACGAGATCGTCCACAACCAGCTCGTGGTCGATCGCTTCCGCGCCTTGGGCGTGGTGTTCGTCGACGACATCGCCGAGGTGCCTCCGGGCCGGCCGATCATGCTCTCGGCGCACGGCTCCGCTCCCGAGGTGGTGGCGGCCGCCCGGGCCAGCGGCGGCTACGTGGTCGACGCCGTCTGCCCGCTCGTCACCAAGGTGCACCACGAGGTGAAGGTGCGAGCGGGCAAGGGGTACCAGATCGTCTACGTCGGCCATGAGGGCCACGAGGAAGCGGTGGGCACGATGGCCGTGGCGCCAGGCGCCATCCACCGCGTGGAGTCGGTGGACGAGGTCGACGCGCTGCCCGCGATGGACCAGCCGGTCGCGCTGCTCGCCCAGACGACGTTGTCGCACCGCGACTGGGCGGCGGTGGCCGAGCGCGCCGCCGAGCGCTTTCCGGATCTCTGGCGGCCGGGCCGCAGCGACCTGTGCTTCGCCACCACCAACCGCCAGTCCGCGCTCGGCGAGATCGCCAGCCGCTGCGACGCGGTCGTGGTGATCGGGTCGGCCAACTCGTCCAACACGCGTGCGCTCGAGCGGCTCGCCCGCGAGTCGGGCGCCCCCCAGGTCTTCCGCGTCAACGGTCCCGAGGAGCTCCCCCACGACCTCACCGGCACCGTGGGCGTCACGGCCGGCGCCTCCGCTCCCGAGGAGCTCGTGGACGCGGTGATCGCCCACCTCGCCCCCGTCCAGGGCGTGGAGGAGGTGCGCATCACCGACGAGGACGAGTACTTCCCGCCGCCGCGTGAGCTGCGTGACCTGCTCACCGCCGTCGACGTCCTCGCCACGCTGAGCCTTGGCGGCTCCGTCCCCGATCGCCCGGGCCTCCGCGACCGCGATCTGGACGCCAGCGACGCGCTCGCGCAGCTCACCTGACGCGTCAGTCGGTGACGCGGATGGCCTCCAAGCCGCACTGCTCGGGGTAGCTCTCCGCGCAGGGGCCGGTGGTCCACGTGTCCACGGTCTGGCCCTCCGTGAGCTCGTCGAAGTCTGCGACCCCGGCGATCGCGGTGTCGGTCGTGACCGTGTAGGAGATCTTGCGGCCGCCCTCGGGATCGCTCGGATCCTCCTCGACCAGGACCGTGCCCAGGATGTCGTTGTCCGCCGGCGTGCAGATCGGCGGGTCGTCGCTCGAGACGGGCTCGTCGGGGTCGGCGTCCTCGGCCGGGGTGCAGTCCTCGGTGATCGGCACGAAGGGCGTGACGGTCGTGATGGTGCCGGTCAGGTCGGGATCGCGGTCGGGCACCTCTGCGCCATCCGGCGCTGTGGTGTCCGGGTCCCGGCTGATGCCATCGCCGGTGGCGACATCCTTGTCGTCGCTGCACGCTCCGGTGAGGAGGAGAAGGGAGAGGAGGCTGGCCGTCAAGGCCTTGGGAGGTCGCATGCCCGTCTGACGGTGTGGGGACGCGATCTGGTTCCCGGGACGCTTGACCCTCCGGTCAGTACGCTGTGCCCCATGAGCACCACCACCAGCTTCACCGCCATGGACGTCTCCACCGCTGAGCAGTGGGCCGTGATCGGAGCCGAGACGGCCAAGAACCAGCCCCGTGTGGCGGAGCGGGTGCTCGACATGCTGCGGTCGCTGGCGGACATCACCGACGGCTTCGCCACCGACCAGCTCACGCACTGCCTCCAGACGGCCACCCGCGCCGAGCGCGACGGTGCCGACGACGAGGTCGTGGTCGCGAGCCTCTGTCACGACATCGGCAAGGCGATCAGCGTGCCGGGCCACCCGCAGATCGCGGCGGCCATCCTCAAGCCGTACGTGCGCCCCGAGGTCCACACGATGATCCTCGTGCACCAGGACTTCCAGGGCGCCCACTACTACCACCACTTCGGCGGCGACCCGAAGGCCCGCGAGAAGCACCGCGACTCGCTCTCCGCCGACGAGTGGAAGCTCGCCGAGCAGTTCGCCGACGACTGGGACCAGAAGGCCTTCGATCCCGACTACGACACGCTCCCCCTCGAGCACTTCGAGGATCGGGTCCGCGCCCTCTTCGCCAGCGCCAAGCTCTTCTAGATCTATCCGTCGTCGTCCGTGATCGTGGCCGTGCCGATCGGCCGCGTGACGCCGACGTCATCGCTGCCGATCACGAGGGTGAACGTCTCGGTCGGCTCGCCGACGTCGTCACCGAGCACCACCACGGACACGGACCGCTTGATCTGCCCCGGCGCGAACGTGAGCACGCCCGAGCGCGCCTTGTAGTCGGTTCCGACCTCCGCGGTGCCCGGCTCCACCGAGTAGGTCACCTCGACTTCCGTCGGGCTCGGATCTGACAGCTTCACCGTGAACCGCACCCGGCTCTTCGCGTCCGTCTCCGCGCCTGCGACATCCTTGACGGAGGCCTGCGGACCCGGGACGAGCACGACGTTGTCGAGGCCGTCGGTGTCCGGTCCGGTCCGGTACTCAGCACGGATCCGGAGGTCGGTCACGTCGGCGAGGACCGCGCGCAGCTGTGCTTCGGTGGCATCCACGCCTCCGACCTTCCATCCCGATCCCGCCACCAGCGGAACGGAGTAGTGCGTCCACGTGGTCCCGGGAGCCGGACCGGCCGACGTGGTCAGCGTGACGTCTCCACCCGCGAGGACGATGTCGTCGGTCGTGAACGGGCTGTCGGTCGCCGACTGGCGCAGGTCGTACTCGAGCCGGCCGCCGTACATCGCCGACCGCTCGCCACGGAACTTGGTCGGCGCGACCCAGTACATGACGCCACCGACTGCCTGGTCGATCGTCTCCGCGTACCCACCGGGGTTGCCGCCGGTCGGAACGAAGGTGGCCGCCACCGAGGTCGTGTCACCGGCGACCGACCAGCCCTCCACCTTCGTCGAGAAGTCGCTCTTCACCGCCGATGCGCCCGGCAGCGCGCCGGCCGCAGACGGAAGTCCCGCCAGAACCGCTGCCGCGAACGCCGTCCCGCTCGCGATCTTCCGCCATGCACCCCGACCGCTCATCTGACGCCTCCCCGCTCGTCCTGTGTGCAAGAGACGATACGGCACCTCGCGACTACTCGAGCAGGCGGTCTGACCAGTCGAAGTCCGTGGCCTCTTCGAGCCACGGGGCCAGCTCGGCCGGCGGCGGACCGACGGGCACCTCCCCCAGGGCCAGCTGTCCATCGATCAGCTTGGCTCGGAAGCTGACGAGCATGGCTGGGTCGAGGTCGGGGTGGTCGGTGCGGTTGTGGCAGCCGCGGGTCTCGTTCCTCGCCAGGGCGCCGCGCAGCGACGCTTCGGCCAACGCCGAGCCCGCCCGCAGGTCGAGAACGTGGGCGAGGTCGGCCCAGCCCTCGGCGCTGTACCTGACGTCCACCTCGGGGATCGCTTCCCGGACCTCCGCCAGGCGCGTCAGCCCTGCCTCGAGCCCCGCCTGGTCGCGTACGACGCCGCAGCACTCCCAGAGCAGATCGCGGAGGTTCCGTTGCAGCTGACGACCCAGCTCGGTGCCAGGGCGGACGAGCTCGTCCAGCTCGTCGGCGGCGGCGCGGATGACGGCACCAGGCCGCACCGACACATCACCCGCAAAGGCGAACGCCACCGCCGCGGCGCCCGCGCGGCGGCCGTACACGATCGTCTCCGTGAGCGAGTTGCCCCCCAGGCGGTTGGCTCCGTGCAGACCCCCGGTGCACTCCCCCGCCGCGAACAGCCCGGCCACCTCGGTGGCGTGCGTCTCCGCGTCGACGACGATGCCGCCCATCGTGTAGTGCGCGGTGGGCGCCACCTCCATCGGCGTCGCCGAGATGTCGAGCATCTGGTACTCGATGAACTGCCGGTGCATGCGCGGCAGGCGCTCGAGGATCTGCTCCTTCGACAGGTGGGTGACGTCGAGGAACACGCCACCGTGGGGGCCGCCGCGTCCCTCGTGGATCTCCGTGTAGTTGGCGAGCGCGATCCGGTCGCGGGTGGAGAGCTCGAGCCGCTGCGCGTCGTACCGCTCCATGAACCGCTCGCCGTCGCGGTTGAAGAGCCGGCCGCCCTCCCCTCGCACGGCCTCGGTGACGAGGGTGCCGGCCATCTCCTCCGGGGCGACCATGCCCGTCGGGTGGAACTGGACGAGCTCCATGTCGCGCACCGTGCACCCGGCCTCCAGCGCGAGGTACATGCCCTCGCCGAAGTTCTCATCGCGCCGCGATGAGCTGCGGCGCCACAGGCGGGTGTGACCACCCCCGCACAGCACGACGGCATTGGCGATGAACGCGATCCGCTCGCCGTGCTGCAGGTCGAACGCCAGCGCCCCGAAGCAGGCCCCGTCGGCCACGAGCAGCTTGCTGACGTACGTGTTCTCCACGATCGTGATGGCTCGCCGCTCGACCTCGCGGGCGAGCGTCTGCAGGATGGCCCGGCCGGTGTAGTCGCCCGCGAAGCACGTGCGCCGCCAACGGTGGGCGCCGAAGAAGCGCTGGTCGAGATCCCCGTCATCGGTGCGGGCGAACGGACAGCCCCACTCCGTCAGCTCCGCGATGGCGGCCGGTGCGTCCTGGCAGACGACCTGCACCACGTCGGCGTCGCCCAGCAGGTAGCCCTCGCGGAGGGTGTCGGCGGCGTGCTGCTGCCAGCTGTCCTCGGGATCCCGGGTCCCCAGCGCCGCGTTGATCCCTCCGGACGCGAGCACCGTGTGGGCATCGAGCGCGGGCCGCTTGCCGACGAGGATGACCTCGCCGCCCGCGTCGTGGGCGGCGATGGCCGCCCGCATCCCGGCCGCACCGGTGCCGATCACCAGGACGGTGGCTGCCCGGGAACGGATCACGCCCCCGAACGCTAGACGAGCGTCTCCAGCACAGCCGCCACGCCATCTTCGACGTTGCTGAGCGTCGTCTCGTCCACGACCACCCGCACGGCATCGTGCGCGTTGCCCATCGCTACGCCCCTCCCCGCCCACCGCAGCAACGTGATGTCGTTGTGGTTGTCGCCGAACGCGATCACCTCGCCGGACGCGACGCCGAGTCGCTCGCACACCTGCTGCACGCCGAAGGCCTTGTCGATGCCCGCGCCGGTCACCTCCACGAACGGCGCTCCGGACGTCGAGGCCACCGCCCCCGGCGGCATCAGCGGCGTGACGGCGTCGAGCAGCTCGTAGTGGTGGATCTCGTCGTGAGCGACCATCAGCTTGCGAATCGGCACCGGCCGCTCCCCGAGCGGAAGATCCGGGCTGGCGGGGCGATCGAGATCCGGTCGGTAGGCGAGGAACCGTTCCTCGTAGTGCAGGTCCGTCGCCGTCTCCCACCCGTAGAAGCAGCCTGGGAGCGCCGCGGCCAACGTGACGAGGACCTCGTCGATCACCGGGTCGGCGATCGGGTGCTCGGCGAGCGACACCCGGCGCCGGAGGTCGTACAGCGACGCGCCGTTGGAGCACACCACGAGCTCGATGCCGGCGCAGGGTTCCACGAGCGGCTCCGCGGTCCACTGGCTGCGACCGGTGGCGGCCACCACGTGGATCCCCGCCGCCACCAGCGCCTTGATGGCCTGACGGGTGCGGTCGGAGACGACCCCACCGAGTCCGAGCAGCGTGCCGTCGAGGTCGCTGGCGACCAGCCGAACAGGTGAGCTCACCGGGGTGGGTTCGGGCGACCGGCCAGCGACTGGGCGTCGTCGAACAGCTCTTGGAGCTCCCCGTGGAGCCGCTGGGTCAGCGCTCCCACCGAGCTGCGCTTCATGCGTCCCTGCTCGGTTCGCTCCGGTGGCGGGATCGGCTCGCCGACGATCAGCACGAGCTTGCTGGGGTGGAGGAACTTGGCGCCCTTGGGCATCATCGCCTCGCTCCCGCCGATGCCCACCGGGATGATCGGCACCCCGCACTTGGCGGCCACGTAGGCGGTGCCGTCGAAGAGCTGCTCGACCACCGGCCCGGTGCAGCGGGTCCCCTCGGGGAACATCACGAGGGGGCTCCCCCCGGTGACGATGTCGGTGCACGCCTTCAGCGCGTCGCGGTCGGCGCTGCCCCGGTGCACGGGGAAGGCGCCCAGCATCGACACGAACCGCCCGAGCGGCTTGGACTTCCAGATCGAGTCCTTGCCCATGAAGCGCATCGGCCGGCGCGTGAGGATCGACGTGAGGGCGAAGTCCACGTTGCTGCGGTGCACTGGTGCGAGCACGAAGGCGCCGTCGGCAGGGATCTTGTCGACCCCGATCACCGTCACCCGACCGAAGAGCTTGGCGACGAGGAGGATCAGCCCTCGGACGATGCCGTAGGAGATCCGCGTGCCGCGCGTCGGCTCGCCGGTCCAGATCTCGATGTCGTCGCCGGGCCGGGGCTCAGGCATCCCCGGTCACCCTGGCGGCGATGACGTCGATGATCTCGTCGACGGTGAGCCCCGTGGTGTCGAGGAGGAAGGCGTCCTCCGCCTCGATCAGCGGCGACATCTCGCGGCCTTGGTCGAGCGCGTCCCGCCGCGCGAGGTCGGCGGCGACCGTCTGGTAGTCGAGGTCGGTGACCTCCTGGGAGCGTCGCTGGGCCCGCACCTCGGGGTCGGCCGTCAAGTACACCTTGAGCTCGGCGTCGGGGAACACCACGGTGCCGATGTCCCGACCTTCGAGCACGCCACCGTCGCGAGCCGCGACCCACTCGCGCTGGCGTCGCACCATCTCCGCGCGCACGGCCGGGTTGGCGGCCACGATGCTCACGGCTCGGCTCACCTCGGGGCCGCGGATCTCGATGGTGGCGTCGACGCCGTCGACGGTCACCCCGTCCCGGCGCACCTCGAGATCGATGTCGGTGACCACGCGAGCCAGCTGGTCGACCTCCGACGGGTCGATCCCGCGCCGCAGCGCCGCGAACGTCACCGAGCGGTACATGGCGCCGGTGTCCAGGTAGTCGAGGCCGAGGCGGTCGGCCAGGGCTCTCGCCACGGTCGACTTGCCGGACCCGGCCGGCCCGTCGATCGCGATGACCCTCATGGGTGCCGGACCATAGTGCCGGTGGTCAACGGGCTCCGCAGCTCGTCGAGGAGCTGCCAATAGCCGGGGAACGTCTTGACGACGCACCCCGGGTCGGCGATCTGGATGCCGGGCACCCGCAGGCCGGCCACCGCGAAGGACATGGCCATGCGGTGGTCGTCGTAGGTCTGCACGGTCGCCGGCCGGATCGGGCCGGGGTGCACGGTGAAGCCGTCGGCGTCCTCCTCGGCCTCCAGGCCCAGCCGCCGGAGCTCGGTCACCACCGCGCCGATGCGATCGGTCTCCTTGCCGCGGATGAAGCCGATGCCGGTGACCCGCGTCGGGCTGTCGGCGAACGCCGCCACCACGGCGAGGGTCTGGGCGGTGTCGGAGATCTGGCTCATGTCCGCCTCGATGCCGTGCAGCAAGCCGGTGCCCGACACGGTGGTGGACGACGGGCCGCGGTCCACCTGGGCGCCCATCCGCTCCAGGAGGTCGACGAAGGCCAGGTCGCCCTGGAGCGCCGAGGAACCAAGCCCTTCCACGGTCACCCGCCCGTCGAGCACCGCGGCGGCGGCGAACGCGTAGGACGCGGCGGTGGCGTCCGGCTCGATGGCGTAGTCAGCCGCCCGGTACGCCTGGGGGACGACGATCCACGTGACCGGGTCCGGCCGCTCGACGGCCACCCCGAAGTGGGCCATGACCTCGACGGTGAGGTCCACATAGGGCTGCGACACGAGATCGCCCACCAGCCGAGCCACCAGGCCAGTGCGCATGGCCGGGCCCGTCAGCAGCAGCCCGGACAAGAACTGGCTCGACACGTCGCCCCGCACGGCCACCTCGCCGCCGGCCAACGTCCCGCCCTCGACCTCGACCGGGAGGTGCCCGGGTGCGCCCACGTCCCGGACCGTGGCGCCGAGCGCCCGCACCGCGTCGAGCACCTCCCCCATCGGGCGCTCGCGCATGCGGTTGGCGGCGTCCACCCGCCGGAGGCCGTCACCGAGCCCGGCCACCGGGAGCAGGAAGCGACTGGTGGTGCCCGACGCCCTGGCGTCGACCATGGCCACGTCCGCCACCGGCCGACCCGCGGTGCCGATCACCGTGAGGCGGCCCAACGGCCAATCGGACTCGATCTCCGTACCGAGCGCCCGCAGCCCCTCGACCATCGCTTCGGTGTCGTCGGCGTGCAGTGCGTTGGTGAGCGTGCTGGTGCCCTTGGCCAGCGCCGCGCACACGAGCGCGCGGTTGGTGATGCTCTTCGAGCCAGGCAGCGTGACGACGACGTCGACGGGTGCCTCGAGGGGTTCGATCGGCAGCGGATCGGTCAGCGGCACCGCTACTCCAGGGAGGTGACCGACGGGCGGTAGCCCTGGTCGACGAGTCCGCCCCGCAGGCGTTCGGCGGCCCGGGCCTCCACGATCAGGATCAGCACGCCCTGGTCGCCCTCGCTCGAGTGGGCGATCTCGAGGTCGGCGATGTTCACGTCGAGCCGTCCGGCCAGCGTGGTGACCTCGGCCAGCACCCCGGCCCGGTCGGGCACCGGGATGCGAACCTCGCACAGGTCGCCGACGCCGGTGAGCCGCGAGGGGATGTTGGCGCGGGCCGTGCGGGCCTGCTCGAGGACGGTGAGGAGGCCATCGCGGTCGTCGTCGGCGACGATGCCCCGCACCTCCGTGAGCGAAGCGAGCAGCCCGTCGAGCACGTCCACGATCGCCGTGCGGTTCTCCGCGCAGATGTCAGGCCAGATCCCCGGGTGACCGGAGGCGATGCGGGTCATGTCCCGGAAGCCTCCGGCCGCGAGCCGCAGGAGCGCCCGGTGCTCGGTCGCCCGGTCGTCCGCCATCCGCATGAGCGAGGCCGCCGCGAGGTGTGGCACGTGGGACACCACCGCCACCAGCGCGTCGTGGTGATCAGGGCCCAACGCCACGACGTCGGCGCCGAGCTCGGTGATCACGCCGCGGAGCTGCGCGAAGGCGGCGTCGTCGGTCGTGGCCGTGGGCGTGAGCACCCATACCGCCCCGGCGAAGAGGTCGGCGTCGGCACCGTCGATGCCGTCCTGCTCGGAGCCGGCCATGGGGTGGCCGCCGATGAAGCGCGGGTCGCCCACCGCGTCGACGATCGATCCCTTCACGCTCCCGACGTCAGTGACGATGCCGGTGCCGGCGGCCAGGGCCTCTCGCGCGACCTGCGCGACGGCGCGGACGGGGGTGGCGAGAAAGGTGATCTCGGCGTTCGGATCCGAGCCGACCACGTCAAGCGCCCCGAGCTCGAGGGCGCGGCTGGCGGTGGTGTCGTCGTGGTCCTGACCGGTGACGTGCCAGCCCTTGCGGCGCAGGGCCAGCCCGATCGACCCGCCGATGAGCCCGGTGCCGACCACCCCCGCCCGTCGCTGAGCCATCAAGCTGGCAGGTCGTCGCGGAGGGTGACCGCGCCTTCGAGGTACACGTGGTGCAAGTCGGCCCGGCTGCGCTCCGTCGTGAGGTGCATGAGGACGCGCAGGCAGCGGGGTGTGCCGCCCACGACGTCGAGCTCGCGCGCACAGATGAGCGGCACGTCACCGAGCCCCATCTTGCGGGCGCCGGCGGCGGGGAACGTGGCGTGCAGGTCGTCGGTGGCGGTGAAGAGGATGCTGACGATGTCGTCGTGGTCGACGTCGTTCCGCTCGCACATCTGCTGGAGCAGGGTGACGATCCGATCGTGGACGTGGTCCTCCTCGTCGCGATCGACCGTGGTGGCACCACGGAGGGCACGGAGGGCGGAGGGCACGAGGGTCGACGTTACCTGCGCGGCTTCCCGGCAGCGGCACGTTCTAACGCCCGCACCTCGTCCTGGGTGAGGGCTCGCCACTCCCCCGGCGGCAGCGTGCGGTCGGTGAGCGGGCCGATCCGCGTGCGCACGAGGCGCCGCACGGGGAAGCCCACCGCCTCGCACATGCGGCGCACCTGGCGGTTGCGGCCCTCATGGATGGTGATGCGCAGCAGGCGGGCATCGAGGAGCGCCACCTTGGCCGGGGCGGTGCGGCCGTCGTCCAGATCCACCCCCTCCCGCAGGCGGCTCAGCGCCCCACGGTGGGGCTCGCCCTCCACCTCGACGAGGTACTCCTTGTCGACGCCGAAGCTCGGGTGCGTGAGGCGGTGGGTGAGGTCGCCGTCGTTCGTGAGCAGCAGCAGCCCCTCGGAGTCCGCGTCGAGCCGACCCACGGGGAACACGCGGGGCTCGGGCGGCACCAGGTCGACCACCGTCGGCCGGTCGTGCGTGTCCGTGACCGTGGTGATGACACCGGCGGGCTTGTTCAACAGGTAGTGCACGAGGCCGGCCTTGACCCCGATCTGCGCGTGGTCGACCTCGATGACGTCGACTTCAGGATCGACGCGACGCCCCAGCACGGCGACCTCGCCGTTGACCCGCACCCGGCGGCGCTCGATGAGGTCCTCGCACACCCGGCGACTCCCGAGGCCGGCCTGGGCCAGCACCTTCTGGAGCCGGACGCCGTCCTCTGCAGCGCCCACGGGCACTGGGAGCTCAGTCCTCGTCGACGTCGTCGAGGTCGAGCTCGTCGAGGCGGACCTCGGCCGGCGCATCGGAGCCGCCCCGCACCGCCGCCTCGATCTCGTCGAGGCGCTCGCCCAGGCTCGGGCCCGGCGGCGGGCGCAGCCCGGCCTCGAGGTGCTCCACCACGTCAGCGCCGGGTACGAACTCGCTCAGCTGCGGCAGCTGGTCGCAGCCCGCTCAGGCCCAAGCGCTCGAGGAAGAGCGGCGTGGTGCCGAACAGCACGGCCTGACCGGGGCCCGGGTCTCGCCCGACCTCCGCGATGAACCCCCGCTGCTGCAGCGTGCGCATCACGCCGTCGACGTCGACACCGCGGATGGCGGCGACCTGGGCGCGCGACACCGGCTGCTTGTACGCCACGATGGCGAGCGTCTCGAGCGCGGCGCCCGACAGCCGGGCCGACTGGCCTTCGAGCACGAAGCGCTCCACGTAGGGCGCCAGGTCGGCGTGGCTCTGGTAGCGCCACCCGCCGGCCACCTGCACGAGGGTGAACCCGCGGTCGGTGGCCTCGTACTCGGCGGCCAGCGCCTCGCAGAGCTCCCCGACCTTGGCCACCGAGACCTCGAGCAGCTGGGCCAGGAGCTGTGGCTCCACCGGCATCTCGGCGACCATGAGCACCGCCTCGATGGCCCGGCGGGTCTCCTGCGAGATCTCTGGCATCAGGTCAGCCATCGTAGGCATCGACCGGTTCGAGCTCTTCGAGCTCCGAGCGGTCTCGACCCAGCCACACGATCTGGATGTCACCGAACGTGCGGGGTTGGTCGAGATCGATGAAGCCCTGCTTGAACAGCTCGAGCACGGCGAGGAACCGCACCACGACATCCAGGCGCTCGACGAGGGCGCCGGTGAGGGCTCGGAACGAGATCGTGCCCACGAGCGGGAGCTCGTCGAGCAGCTCGGCGACCGCATCCGTGACCGATGCCCGGATCGGCGCGACGTGGTCGAGGTCGATGCGGGCCTGGGGCCGGGGCGTGACCGCCCGGAGGAACGCGATGCGCACGTCCTCGGCCGTGACGCCGGCGAGCACGTCGGGCGTCAGGTCGATGAAGCGCTCGTCGGGTCCGGCCCGGCGGGCGTACGACCGACCCGCCTCGTTGGCCAGGGACTGCAGCGCCACCGCGGCGTCCTTGAACGTCTTGCACTCGACCAGGCGCGTGAGCAGCAGGTCGCGCTCAGACCAGAGGGCCAGCTCGTCGTCGAGGTCGAGATCGTCGTCGCCCGGCAGGAGCCGTCGCGTCTTGAGCTCGATCAGGGTGGCGGCGATGAGGAGGAACTCCGTGGCCACGTCGAGGCTGAACTTCTCCATCGCCTCGAGCTCGCGCAGGTAGGCGTCCACGATCTTGGTGAGCGAGATGTCGTAGAGCTCCACCTGCTCGCGGAGGATGAGGTGCAGGAGCAGGTCGAACGGGCCTTCGTAGACCGGCGTCGTCACCTCGTACGGCATCGAGACCATGCTAATCACATCGGTGTGGTTCCCGGAACCAGTGCCGGGTCGCCGTCCTCCGCCCGCCTACCATCGCTCCCTGTGCCCCGCGTCTTCTCTGGCATCCAGCCCTCCGGTGAGCTGACCCTCGGCACGTACCTGGGGGCCCTGCGCCGCTTCGTGGCCGACCAGAGCGCCACCACGTCGGTGTTCTGCATCGTCGACCTCCACGCCATCACGGTGCCCCAGGACCCCGACGTCCTGCGCCAGCGCACCCTCGACACTGGCGCCCTCTACCTCGCCTGCGGCATCGACCCCGACCAGAGCACCCTGTTCGTGCAGAGCCACGTCGCCGAGCACAGCCAGCTGGCGTGGCTCATGGAGTGCACGGCCAGCTTCGGCGAGCTGAGCCGGATGACGCAGTTCAAGGAGAAGTCCGACCAGCAGAAGTTCGTCTCCGCCGCGCTGTTCACCTATCCGGCGCTGATGGCCGCGGACATCCTCTTGCACGACACCGATCGGGTCCCGGTGGGCGACGACCAGCGCCAGCACCTCGAGCTCACGCGCGACGTGGCAGAGCGCTTCAACAGCCGGTACGGCGACACCTTCACCGTGCCCGTCGCCGACATCCCGAAGGTCGCCGCGCGCGTGATGGACCTGCAGGAGCCCACCCGCAAGATGTCGAAGTCGATCGACTCGCCGCAGGGCACCGTCCTCATGCTCGACGAGCCGTCGGTCATCGAACGGAAGTTCAAGCGGGCAGTCACCGACAACGACGGCGAGGTGCGCTTCGACCCCCAGACCAAGCCGGGGGTGTCGAACCTGCTGTCGATCCTCGGAGCGGCCACCGACACCGACCCCGCCGCCCTGGCCGAGCGCTACCGCCAGTACGGACCACTGAAGGCCGATGCGGCGGCGGCGCTCATCGAGCTCCTGCGGCCGGTGCAGGCGCGGTACGCCGAGCTGTCCACCGACCCCACCGCGCTGAGCGAGCTGCTCACCAAGGGCGCCGACCGCGCCCGGGTGACGGCTGCCGCCACCCTCGAGCGGGCCCAGCGAGCCGTCGGCCTCCGCTAGATCCCGTCCGGTCAGTCGTCGTCGGCGGCCTTGAGGGCGTCGGCGAGCGGGCGGGGCACCGTCCACTCCGCTACCGGACGATGGTGCTCGCGGGTCCAGGCCACCGTCACCGGATCGCTGCCAGCCAGCTCGAGGAGGTCGCCGCCCAGGCGATCGTGCTGGAGGTACAACCCCACCCGTCGCGCGAACCCGCGCTGGCGCCGCCAGGTGGTGGCCATCTCCGCGCCTGCCACCCTGGCCGACACCGTGGCGATCACCCGCCCGTAGGTGCCGAGGCCCGACTCGACCTTGCCGACGTCGTGGAGCAGGGCCGCCGCCAGCACGGGACGGGTCGCCTCATGGCCGAGCGCGCGCTCGACCCGGTGCGCCACCCCGACGGCGTGTCGGCGGTCGGCTCCCGACATCGTGCGCCACAAGGCGTGCTCGCCGGGCAGCAGCACCGTCTCGACCCACGCCTCCTCGGACGGGGGTGGCCCACCGGGCCAGAGCGACCCGAAGAACCGCCGGACGAGGTGCGACGCAGCAGCCATCTCGAAGCTCAGCCGAAGGCGAGCCGGCTACGCCGGTCGCCGGGAGGCACGGGTGGAGGCAGGAGCGCCGCGACGCCCGGAGCACGCATCAAACGCAGCTCAGGCGTGGGCGATGCAGAACCGGGTGGCCGGCATGGCTTCGAGGCGGGCCGGCGAGATCGGCTCAGCGCACGTCTCGCACAGCCCGTAGGTGCCATCGTCGAGCTTGGCGAGGGCTCGCTCGACCTCGTCGAGCTCGTTGCGCAGCTGTGAGGCCAGGACCTTGTTCTCGCCCTGTTCGGCGGCCACCTGGCCGGAATCGGCGAAGTTGTCATCGAAGTCGGGGCTGGACGCGCCGTGTCCCGGCTCCAACGAGGCGATCTGGGCTTCGAGGCGGTCGCGCTCGCTGGCCAGGTCGCCGCGCACCGTGGAGAGCAGAGACTGTTCGGGCATCGGCCCAGGCTACTGCCCATGTGCGGCACGCGGGTGGGCGTTCCGGTACACCTCCCACAACCGCTCCGTGGAGACGAGGGTGTACACCTGCGTGGTGCTGATGGATGCGTGGCCCAGCAGCTCCTGCACGGCTCGGATGTCGGCCCCGTGGTCGAGCATGTGGGTGGCGCAGGAGTGCCGCAGCACGTGGGGGCTCAGCTTCCCTTTCAGGCCGATCTGCAGGGCGTAGCGGCGGAGGACGTCCCATGCGCCCTGACGGCTGAGCCGCCCGCCGCGCACGTTGAGGAAGACCGCCTCGGCGTCGCCTCGGCGTCGCCATTGCGCGGGGGCCAGCTCGGGCCGGCCGGCGGGCGCCAACCAGGCCACAAGGGCTCGCACCGCGGGCTCGCCCACGGGGACGATCCGCTCCTTGCTGCCCTTGCCGAACGCTCTGATGAGCGCGGCATCGAGATCCAGGTCGCCGAGGGACAGCCCGACGAGCTCCGACACCCGCACCCCCGTGCCGTAGAGCACCTCGAGCATGGCTCGATCCCGCAGGACCGCGGGACCGTCGCCCGCCGGCGCGTCGAGGAGGCGGCCGACCTCGTCCTCGCTGAGCGCCTTGGGGAGCCCGCGCGGGACCTTGGGCAGCTCGACGTGGGCGCCCGGGTCGGTGGAGGCGCGGCCCTCCTCGGCGAGGAACCGGTGCAGGGACCGGACGGGGACGAGCGCCCTCGCCACCGACGCTGGTGCGAGGCCGCGTCCGCGCAGCTCGCCCACGTACGCCACCAGATCGGTCTCGGCGACGTCGGCGAGCGTTCGTCCGCCGGCGCGCAGCCAAGCCATGTAGGTGCGGAGGTCGCGGCGGTAGGCGCTGATCGTGCCGGCGGCCCGCCCTCGCTCCGCGGTCAGCCACATCAGGAGGTCCTCGACCTCGATCGGCAGCGGCGGCTCCTCCTCCGCGACCATCGTCACGAGGTGCGGCGGGCGGTGAGCGCGAGGCCGATGATCGTCTTGGCGTCCGTGATGCGGCCATCGTCCACCATCGCGAGCGCTTCGACCAGCGGCATCCGCTCGATCGTCATCGCCTCCTCCTCCACGCCCTGCCGGTTGTCGGCCACGTCGGTCAGCCCCTGCGCCAGGAACACCGACACCGTCTCGTCCGACAGGCCCGGTGCGTTGTGGAGGGTGACCAGCAGCTCGAACGTGGCCGCCGCCAGGCCCGCCTCCTCCACCAGCTCGCGCTCGGCCGTCGTCTCCTCTGGCTCCCCGGTCACGTCCCGGGTGCCCGCGGGCAGCTCCAACAGGTCGTGCTCGAGCGCGGCCCGGTACTGCCGCACGAGCGTCACCGTCCCGTCGGCGTGGAGCGGCACCACCGCTACCGCGCCCGGGTGGTGCAGCACGTGGCGCTCGAACTCCTCACCGTCCGGGCCGCGGAAGGTGGCGCGCACGACGGTGAAGAGGTGGCCCTGGGCCAGCTCCACCTCGCGCAGCTTGGTGAAGCTGGCGTCGGTCACTAGGCGCTGATCGAGGACGGCTCAGCGTCGAGGTCGAACAGGTGCGGTGACCGGCCCTCAGCCCGAGCCAGCGCGGCGCCGATCAGCTCCCGGAACAGCGGTGCGGGGCGCGTGGGCCGGCTCTTCAGCTCCGGGTGGGCCTGGGTGCCGACCCAGAACGGATGGGTCCGCAGCTCGATGAACTCCACCAGCCGCCCGTCCGGAGACGAACCCGAGCACCAGAAGTCGGACTCGTCGAACCGGGCTCGGTACTTCGGGTTGAACTCGTAGCGGTGTCGGTGCCGTTCGGACACGACCGTGCTGTCGTAGGCCTTGGCGACCTGCGAACCCTCGTCGAGCTGGGCCACGTAGGCGCCGAGGCGCATCGTGCCGCCCATGTCGGTGATGCCCCGTTGGGTCTCCATGAGGTCGATCACCGGGAACGGCGTCGACGGATCGTTCTCGCTCGAGTTGGCGCCGGCCATGCCCAGCACGTTGCGGGCGTACTCGATCGTCATCATCTGCAGCCCGAGGCACAGGCCGAGGCAGGGGATGTCGTGCTCGCGGGCATAGCCCGCCGCCATGATCTTGCCCTCGGTGCCGCGCTCGCCGAACCCGCCCGGGATCACGATGCCGTCGAGCTCGCGCAGACGACCCTCGGCCAGGAGGCCCTCGACCTCCTCAGCCTGGATCCAATCGATGTCGATGCTGCACCCATGGTGGAAGCCGCCGTGCTTCAGCGCCTCGGCGACCGACAGGTAGGCGTCCTGCAGGCTCACGTACTTGCCGATGATGCCGATGCGGACCGAGCGCTCGGCCGACTCGATGCGGTCGACGAGGATCTCCCATTCGCTGAGGTCGGGATCTCCAGCGTCGAGCCGGAGGATCTCGCAGACGACCTCGTCGAGGCCCTCTTCGTGGAGCACCAACGGGATCTCGTACAGGTTGCGGGCGTCGGCGGCGTTGACGACGGCCTCGATGGGCACGTCGCACAGGTTCGAGATCTTGCGCTTGAGGCCGCCGGCCAGCGGCTGCTCGCTCCGGACCACGATCACGTCGGGCTGGATCCCGCGACCCCGCAGCTCGGTGACGGAGTGCTGCGTGGGCTTCGTCTTCTGCTCGGCGACGATCAGCGGTGCCAGCGTCACGTGGACGTAGCAGACCTTGTCCCGGCCGACGTCGAGCCTGAACTGCCGGATCGCCTCGAGGAACGGGAGGATCTCGATGTCGCCGACCGTGCCACCGACCTCGGTGATGACCACGTCGATGTCGTCGGACGTGAGCCGGTTGATGCGCCGCTTGATCTCATCGGTGATGTGTGGGATCACCTGCACGGTCTTGCCGAGGTAGTCGCCGCGCCGCTCGGCCGCCAGCACCGCGGAGTAGATCGAACCCGTGGTGGCGTTCGAGTCGCGCGTGAGGTTCTCGTCGATGAACCGCTCGTAGTGGCCGAGGTCGAGATCCGTCTCGCCCCCGTCGTCGGTGACGAACACCTCGCCGTGCTCGAACGGGTTCATGGTGCCCGGGTCGACGTTGATGTACGGGTCGAGCTTCTGCATCGTGACCCGCAGGCCCCGCGACTTCAGGAGCCGGCCGAGCGAGGATGCGGTGATCCCCTTGCCCAGGGAAGACGCCACGCCCCCCGTGACGAAGATGTGCTTGGTCAAGGGGAGACCTCCGTGAGCGATTCGAGCGACGCATACACGGGAGCCCACCATATCCCGCTCCCGCGCGGCGATCGCGCATCGGCTGATCGGTAGCCTCCCGAGCACCCATGGCCGCCGTCACCACGAGCCCTGCGATCGACGCCGACCGGTCGCGGCGCACCGACCTCCTCGTGCTGGCCGCCGCCACCGTGGTGCTGCGAGTGCCGACGTTCGTGGCCGACCGCCACCTCACCTTCGATGATGGCGTGTACGGGGCCTCCGCGGTGGCGATGCGTGCCGGCGCCCAGCCGTTCCGGGACGTGTTCTCCAGCCAGGGCCCGCTCTTCCTCCCGCTCGTGTGGGCCGCCGACGGGCTCGGGTGGCGGACCACCAACGCGCCGCGCCTGATCTCGATGGCGGCCGCGCTCGTGCTCGTCGGCTCGACGTACGTCGCCGGTCGGATCGTCTCCGACCGCACCGGCGGCATCATCGCGGCGGGCATCGTCACGGCCACCGCCACCAGCTTGTGGATCACCGGGCCCATCGCCGCTGACGGCGCGGCGCTGGCCTTCGCCACCCTCACCGTGATGCTCGCCCTGCGCTGGCGCGACGACGTCACGCTGCGCCGCGCCATGTGGCTCGGCCTCGGCGTCGGCGCCACCATCTCGGTGAAGGCGTTGCTGGCCCCGGTCATCCTCCCCGTGGCCCTCGTACTGCTGGCGGGTCGCCGGGTCCCGCCCATCGTCGCCGGCGCCGTGACCGCGATCGGCTTCCACCTGCTGCTGTGGCTGCCCTGGGGGCCGGGCAAGGTGTGGGAGCAGTCGTACGAGTACCACCTCGAGGTGGCCGGCGAGCGCACTCCACTGGCGAACGCCCGCAAGGTGCTCAGCACCATGGGTGACCGCGATCTGCTGGTGCTCGTCGCGGTCGTCTTGATGCTCGGCGCCCTGCTCCTCGGCCGGCGCCTGCTCCCGCCCGCCGCCGAGGCTCGGCTGACCTCGCCCGACACGCTCCTGCTCGCCTGGATCGCCGGCACGGTCCTCGTGCTGCTCACCGAGCACCCGCTGTGGCGGCCGCACGTGTCCCAGCTCATCCCCGCACTGGTGCTGCTGGCGGTGCGCCACCGTCCCCCCACCGTCGTGCTGCTCGCTGCCCTCGCGCTCGCCCTGCCGTACCACGTCGTCCACGCCTGGCCGATGCTCCACCCATCGGAGTACTCGGGCAGCTCCGCACGGGTGGTGACGCAGCTGCGGGAGCTGCCACCGGGCGCCCTCGCCATCAGCGACGACCCTGGCATCGTGTGGCGGGCGGGCCGGCGCACCACCCCGGACCTCGTGGACGCATCGATCCTCCGGATCGAGACCGGCGACCTGACCAGCGCATCCGTGGCCGCCGTCGCCGCCGAACGCGACGTCTGCGCCGTCGTCGTCCGCAGCGGCGCCCGCTGGGGCTCCTTCGACGACCTCCCGGACCGCCTCGTCGACGTCGGCTACCAGCTCACCGACGAGGACGACCTGGGCCGAACCATGTACGTCAAGACCACCTGCCGGCCCGGCTAGGGAGGGCAGGGCGCGACGGCAGAGCGCGGGCTGCCGATGCCGCCACGCCGGCTCACGGTCGTCCGGTCGGGCCCACCGACCGCAGCCTGTGGTGCCGAGTGCCGGTCCTCGGAACTCACGGCCACAGGCTGGGCGGGGGCCACGTCGACTGCTCGACCTGTGGTCGTGACTGCCGGTCTACGGAACTGGCGACCACAGGCTGCGTGAGCTGGGTCAGGTGGGGCGGCGGCCTAGGCGGTCGAGGTGGCGGAGGCCGGGGGTGGCGTCGATGACCTTGGTGAAGGACACCAGCTCGGACGCCACGTTCAACAAGACCAACGCGATCAGCACACCCGTGCGCACCGGCCGGCTGGTCTCGAGCACCACCGCCAGGCCGAGGACGGCGCCGAGGAGGTTGGCGCCGGTGTCGCCGAGCATCAGACGCTCCCCCAGGTCGGCGGGCAGGAGGCCCGCGGTGGCGCCGACCACCGGGGCCAGCGCCAGCCCCACCGGCGACGTGCCGGCGGCCAGCGCGATCGGGACGTAGGCGAGCAGGCCGACCTTGATCGTGCGTCCCGGCGCCCGGTCGAACAGGTTCCCGAGGTTGGCGGCCAGGGCCACCAGCGCGGCGTCGGCGAACAGCCGCCGACCGCTCACCTCACCTGGGGCCGCCGTGAGGACGATGGCCACGACCCCTCCCCCGAACAGCTTCATGGCGCCGGTGGTCAGCCGGCCGTCGCGCAGCGCCTGCAGGTGGCCGCCGAACCCGCGGTCGCCGTCGGTGCCGAGCAGGTCGTCGATCAGGCCGAGGAAGGCGAACGCGAAGCAGGCGAACAGCACCATCGAGCGGAGCAGGCTGTCGCTGAGCTCCTCGCCCACGCCGAACTCGGCCAGCGCGGTCCGAGCGGCCTCGACGACGAGCACCGCCAGCACGATGACGAGCCCTCCCGCGGTCGCCAGCTCGTGACCTCGGTAGTTCAGGCGCCGGAGCGCGGGCGCGCCGAGGACCGGCGCCGACGCCCGCTCGAGCAGGAGCGCCGCCACGACCCCACCCCCGAGGAGCAGGCCGAAGGCGAGCTGGCCGGCGGTCACGGCTCCGCTCCTTCAGGCACGCCGTCCACTCGGCACGCGAGGTAGACGAAGCCGGGGACCACGAGGGCCAGCATGGCCGCCGGCACCGCGATCCCCGAGTCGTTGGCGCCGTAGCCGAGGATGGCGAGGGCGGCGAGCCCCGGCATCGCCCAGCGCAGCGCCGGGAACGCGCGCAGGACGGCTGACACGTGCTCGCGACCGCGCCAGGCGACCAGGCCCGCCGCGATCGCGAGCGGCCCGAAGAGGTAGCGCCAGCTGCTCTCGGTGAGCGAACGGAGGTTCACGGTCAGCTTCCGCTCGATCACCGTCGTCAGACCGCGGCTGCCGTCGCTTCCGATCCGCTCGAACAGCCGGCCCAGATGCGACCGGTCGGCGCTGTCCCGGCTCAGGTCGAGCCACGCCAGGCCGGCCAGGAGCACCACCGTGGCCACGCCCACGATGAGGACCGTGCGCCACCGGACCTTCCACCGACCGAGGCCCGTGGCCACGAGGACCAGGGCGGGCAGGCCGGCTAGCGCGCCACCGATGTCGGCACCCCACATCGGTGCCACGTCGATCAGCAAGACGGCGCCCACGATGCCGAGCATGAGGCGGCGGCCACGGTCCCCCGGCACGCGGTCCACCGCGATGCAGGCGAGCATCGAACCGGCCAGCACGAAGAAGGCGAACGTGACGTTGTTGATGCCGGTGAACCGACCCGCCACGATCGGTGAGTCGCCGAAGACGGTGGCGAGCTGGAGGCGCGAGCCCAGGGCGACCACGCTGAGCGTGACCACGGCGACGAGGAGCCCGTAGCCGATCGTGAGGGGCAGGAGCCACTGCCGTCGCAGGGTGGACACCGCGAGCCCGACGGCCAACGAGCCGACCACGAGGAACCCCCAGTACGCGGCCGCTCCCCAGTCGTGGAACGGGAGCAGGCCCGCCAAGTAGGTCATCGTCGGGAACGCCAGGAGCACCAGCGCGCACCGCTCGAGCCACGGCAGCATCCATCGCCACTCGCGGACGATGGCCACCGCGGCGGCGAGCGCCAACAGGCTCACCGCGATGACCACGGTCAGCACCACCGACTCGAGCATGCGGTCGCGGAACAGGCCGGCGGCCTCGCCGGTGACCAGCTCGTCGCGTCGCTCGGCGGCGTCGAGCGACGACGACTCGTCTTCGACCGCCCGCCCCTCGATGGCACCTTCGTCCATCTCCACGCCGACGAGCTGCGCGATCGACGGGGTCAGGTCGCTGAGGACCAGGTACCCGGCGCGCCGGGTGTTCCCCGACGTGAGGAGCCCGGCGGGGTGCTCGGCCGCCCGGATGCCCACCACGCCGAGACCGGCGTCGGGCATCGTCGACGGGGCCAGAACCACGACGGCGTCGCGCTCGAGGTCGAGGCGCTCGAGGATGGAGGCGAGCAGCTCGTCGGTGGCGGCCAATGCGGCCTGCCGTGCGACTTCCGCGAGCTGTGGCGTGGCGCGCGGTCGGAACGCCACGGCGCGTCGCAGGTCGGACGCTTCGACGAGCACCACCGAGCCAGGTGTGCTGCACCGGCCCATCGCCTCGAGGACCGCCTCGCGGTCGAGTCGCACGCCGAACGGAGCGCTGTCGTCCGCCACCAGGAGCACGGGTCCCACCTGCCCGCAGGGGGTCGCGCCCGTGTCATCGGCGAGCGCGAGGGCCGCCTCACGGTGGATCGGTTCGCCGGGCACGATCGGATCCGCCCCGTCGGCGTTGGCCACCACCCCGCGGTCGATGCCCGCGTCCGCCAGCGCCTGGCCCAGCGCGCCGATGGTGCCGTCGAACTCGCCGCCGTCGTTCTCGGCCGCCAGCAGCGACCAGCCCAGCGCCAGCACCTCGGCCTCGGTGGTCTCCCCCTGCTGGCGGGCGTGCTCCTCGGCCGCGGTGCCCAGGCCGAACGCCTCGTCCGCCTGGAACACGAGGCCGGCGATCTCCTTGGGAGCTGTCGCCCGGGTGCCCGCACCCAGGGTCAGGTACGCCTCCCCGGGGTCGGCCACCACCCGGGTGACGCGGGTGGCCACGTTGGCGACGGCGCTGTCGTCGAGCAGCGCCCGCAGGTTGGGCAGCGCGGGGGACTCGAGGTCCTTCCACGTGAGCCCGGGCACGGCGAGCACCACCACGCGCCGATCTGACGGCGGGCCGGCTTGGCCGGCCGGCGCGGGCGGGATGAGGACGACGACGGCGAGCGTGGCGAGGCCCACGACCGCGAGCGTGCGGGCGCGCCAGCTCACGTGACCACCTCCGCCGGAAGGGTGCGCACGGTGAGGTACACCAACGACGCGTTCACCACGCCCAGCATCACGCCGGGCACGGCGATGCCCGAGTCGTTGAAGGCGAAGCCGAGGAAGCCGACCACCGCGAGGCCAGGCAGGCTCTCGCGGATCGTGTCCCGGATGGTTCGGACGTGGCCGGGCGCGCGCCAGAGCAAGTACGCGATGAAGCCGAGCGCGATGGGCACCATGGCTGTCCACACCGAGCTGGCGATCACCGTGAAGTTGGCGCCGAGCTTGCGGCTGACGACGGACTCGAGGGCCCCGAACCCCTGGTCGGCCACGGCCTCCACGAGGCGGCCGAGGTGCGTGCGGCGATCAGCGGGCCGCGACAGGTCCAGCACCGCGAAGCACCCCACCACCGCCACCGCCAACGACCCCCACACCGCGACCGACCGCCAACGCACCCGATGGCCAAGAAGCCGGGCCGCGGTCACACCCACGGCCGGCACGAAGGCGAGCACGCCGCCGACATCGGACCCCCAGATCGGCATGCCGTCGATCACGATGGCCAGCACCAGCACGCCGAACGCCACCGCCGTGCCGAGGGTCCGGCCGGTCAGCCGACGGGACAGCAACCCGCAGAGCAGGAAGGCGGCACCGGCGAACTGCCCGTACGCCAGGTTCCCCATGCCCGCGAAGCGCCCGCCCACCGTCGGCGAGTAGCCGAAGACGGTGTTCAGCTGCAGCGGCGCCCCGAGGAGCATGTCGACCACGAGCAGGCCGAAGACGATCCCGAGGGTGAGCAGGAGCGGGTCGAGCGCCCCGCGCCCACCGAGCGCGGTGGTGAGCAGGGACAGGGCGACGGCCAGGCCCAGCACGAAGCCCCAGTACGCGATCCGCAGGGGCGCCGTGGAAGTCGATGATGCCGGCGAGGTAGGTCGCTGGCAGGTAGGCGAGCATGGCCAGTGCCGCCAGCGCGACGATCCGACGCGCTCGGACGGTGCTGCGTCGCAACGCCACGACCGCACCGAGCCAGAGGACCGCCTGGAGGACGACGAAGGCGATCGCGACGGGCGCCACCATGTCGTCCCGGTACCGGGAGGCCAGGTCGATCTGATCGAGGTGGTGCGCTCGCGCCTGGCCGGTGGCCGCGCCGTCATCGGTCCGTTCGAAGCGCCGACCCTCCATCGACGACGGACGCTCCACGCCGGCGAGGTCGAGGATCGTCGGCGCGATGTCGACCAGCGTCACCAAGCCGGCGCGGCGGGTGCTCCCCGATCGCAGCAAGCCGGGGTCGATGCCCGGGGCGTGCATCGCTGCGACCGTGAGGTGGATGTCGGTGGCTCGGTGGTACGGCCCGACCACCAGCACCGCGTCGCGCTCGAGATCGACGGAGGCGAGCAGCCGGGCGATGAGCGCATCCGTGTCCCGCAGGGCCTGCCGTCGGAGCGCGACGCGGTGCTCGGTGGCGGCCATCGGGAGGTAGCGATCGACTCGAGCGAGGTCGGACGCCTCGACCAGCACCACGCCGCCCGCGGCCCACGCCTCATCGAAGGCCGCCGCGACGGCATCCGGCGCGTAGTGGACGCCGAAGGGAGCGCTCGGATCCGCCTCGAGCAGGCGCGGGCTGACCGCGCCACCGGGCACCGTGCCCTGGCCGTCGATGAGGGCGATGGCGGCGGTGCGGCTGTACGTGGGCCCTTCCACCAGGCCGGTGCCATCGGCGTTGGCGATGACGGCGCGCGGGATGTCCGCGTCGGCGAGCGCTTGGCCGAGGGCGCCGACCTCGGCGCCGTAGTCGAGCCGACCGTTGCGGCTGCGCAGCGCGGGGAACCCGAAGGCGAGGAGCCCCGAGTCGCCGGTGTGACCGGTGTTGCGCGCGAAGACCGCCCCTGCAGGGGTGCCGAAGAAGTCCTCGGTGGGTTCGAGCACCTGGCCACCGGCGAACACCCCGCGGGCCCGCGTGCCCGCGCTCAGGGTGGCGTAGCCGTCGCCGGCATCGGTCTCGGGGAGGACGTCGCGCACCGACAGCGCACCGACGGCCGAGCCATCGAGGAGCTCGTCCAATGCCGGCGTGTCCCCGCGGTACAGCTCGCCCCATTCGAGGGCGGGGACGGACAGCACCAGCACGCGGGGCGCGGGCAGCTCGCTGGCGCCGACGGGAGTGGCGGTGCCGACCGCCAGGCCGACCAGCACGAGCGTCAGGCCCGCGGCGCGGCGAACGATCATCCGGGCCCCGTCGCCAGGCGGTGGACGGTCGGGCCTCGTGACGGCACGGCACCGAGGAGGCGCAGTCCGGCCAGGTAGGCGGCGGCGGCCGCGCTGCCGATGACCACCAGCGCAGCCAGGATCGAGACGCGCCCCTCCGGCGACCACGCCGTCATGGCGACCCAGGCACCCCCGCCGACGGCGGCGGAGAGCGCGACCGGGCGCAGCTGAGCGACCGAGACGACCGATCCCGCCCGCGGCCGGAGGCGATGGGCCAGCCACGCGGCACCGAGGGCGTACGCCAGCGAGTGGGCGCCGCCGATGGCCACCAGCCGGGCCGCGCCGTCGACAGCCCCGCCGGCCACCACCATGATCACCGCGCCCACCGCGGCGGAGCCGAGGGATGCCACCGCCGGGGTGCGGCTGTCGCCGAGCGCGTACGCGGCTCGGGTGAGGAGCAGGAAGCCGCCGTAGGCGGGCACGCCGACCGCCAGTCCGAGGAGGGCGCCGCCGAGCAGCTCGGGGCTGTCGCCCCGGCCCGCCTCACCGAAGGCCAGCACCCGCATGATCGGGAGGGACAGGGCGACGAGACCGGCGGCCAGCGGCAGCGTGGCGACGGCCATGGCGTCCGCGGCCCACCGCAGGGCGCCGTGGAGGCCCGCCGTGTCCCCGGCCGAGGCGTCGGCGGCGAGGCGCGGGAGCACGGCGGTGTGGATGGGCTGCGCCACGATCCCGTAGGGCGCGAGGAACACCACCATGGCGAGCTGGTAGGCGACCACGCCGCCGGCCACGCCGCCCGCCGACACCAGGGCGGCGGCGAGGAGGATGCCGGTGCCGGAGTGCTGCAGAGCGGCCCAACCCGACAGGCGGAGGGCGCGGCGCACGTCGGAGTCGCGGAGCGCTCGCCGGACGCTCAGCCGCAGCCTGAACCCCGTGAGCCACAGCCCGATGGCGGGCACGCCCACGAAGGCGGTCACGCCGAGCGTGCCACCGAGCGCGAGGCACAGCCGCTCGCCGTCGGAGAGGTCGAAGCCGGGTGAGCTGCCGACCATCGAGTGGAAGACGGCGAGGGCGACGACCAGGACGATGGTGTTGCCGATCGGCGCGATGGCCGTCAGTGCGAACGATCCGCGCGCGTGCAGCACGGCGGTGGTGACCGCGCCCACCGCGTACAGGAGCACCTGCGGGATGAAGAACCGAAGGAGGAAGGTGGCCAGCTCGCGCTGGTCCGCCGCGATCGCGGCGTCGCTCACGCCGGACGTCAGCAGCCGGGCGAGCTGGGGCGCGAACACGAGGCCGAGGACCGACACGATGCCCAGGCCGACGAGCGCGATGGACAGCACACCCCCGGCCACCTCCTCGGCTCGGCGGCGCTCGCCCCGCCCGAGCAGGTCGACGAAGGTGGGCACCAGCACCGCCGACAGCGCGCCGGCCGCCAACAGCTCGAACAGCACGTTGGACACGCTGTTGGACGCCTGGAACGTGTTGCCGAGGTAGGTGGTCCCCAGCACGCCGGCGATCACGACCATCCGAAGGCCGCCGAAGGCGCGCGACACGGCGGCGGCCGCGCCCATCCCCGCCACCGACCGGGTCATGCTCGTCGTGGCGCCGTCCGGCGCCTCGGTCATGGCGCCGTCCAAGTGGGCAACACCCCATCGGCGCCGGCGCCGTAGCCGTAGTGGCCGACGACGCCGTCCGCCACCGCGTCCAGGGCGAGCACCGCCGCGACCCGGCCGTCGGGTCGGTCGGCGTCGTCGATGACGGCGATGACCTCGCGGAGCTCCTCGGCGAGCGCGTCGATGAGCTCGTCGCCTCGCTCCGGCGCCTCAGGAGCGTCCACGTACACGTCCGCCACGACGAGGGGAAGCCCCCCGTCGACGGCCGCCGCGGCCACCAGCGGGATGAGCGGCGCGACCTCGGGTTGGGAGCGCGAGCCCGTGACGATCAGGACGCGCGGGCTGGCACCGGCGAGATCCGCGAGCCTCGACGTGTCGTCGTCGAGCGCGTCGACGGTCAGGAACCCTCCTGCCTCGAGGGGCGCCAACAGGTCGGGGGCCGGCTCGGCGTCGACGATGGGGGGCACATCACTCGGCTCTTCGGCGGTGAGCTGCGTGACGACGCCCTCCCAGGCCGCCGCCCAGAGCTCTTCCACGGCGTCGCTGGCCGAGCCACCGACGATGTCGGCGAGCGCCGTGCGGTCTTCCTCGCCTTCGAGCCCCCACGGGGTCTCGAGCCACACGATCCCGGGCGTCGACGCGCCGGCCTGGCGAACCAGCTGGGCGGCCTGCTCGACCGCGCCCTCGTCGATGCCCCGCGTGGCGACGAGCAGCACCGGGACGTCGGTGAGGCGATCGGTCACCGCGAACACGTCGCTGGCGTCGATGTACTCGCCGGCCCGTCCGAGCTCGGTCTCCAACCGGTCGTTCTCGGCGCGGCGCTCGTCGAGGTTCTTGTTCACCACGTCGATCCGGCTCCGGAGGCCGTCCACGATGGCGCCGTCGACGTAGGTGGTCCCCACGACCACGCCGATGGCGATGGCCAGGAAGACGGCCGTGATCGACACGACGTGGAACCGGAACGAGATCATGATCCTCCTAGAGGGACACCACGGTCAGAAGGTGTCGGTGATGCTGAACCACAGATCCTTCAGCGTGAGCCACACGCCATCCCAGATCACCTTGACCGGATCCGACACGACCACCACCACGAGCATCACCAACAGGGCGGCCAGGACGAGCAGCATCAGGTCGCCGCGCCGCACGGTGGGCTCGTAGAGGCGGGCGACGCCCTTGGCGTCGACGAGCATCGGCCCGATGCGCAGGCGCGTCAGGAACGTGGACGACATCCCGGCGCGGCCCTTGTCGAGGAACTCGACCATCGTGTCGTGGGTGCCGACCGCCACGATGAGCTTGGCGCCGCCCTCGTAGGCCAGCAGCATGGCGGCGTCCTCGCTGGTGCCCTCGACGACGAACTCCACGTACGGCTTGCCGAACGCCTGCAGCTCCTCGTAGCCGGGGTTGCGGCCATCCGGGTGCACGTGGTGCACGTGCTCGGCGCCACTGTCCATCCCCCGCACGGACACCGAGTCGAAGTCGCCGAGGATGACATCAGGCTTGAGCCCCACCTCGAGCAGCGCGTCGGCGCCGCCGTCGACACCGATCAGCACCGGCTGGAACTCGCGGATGTACGACCGGAGGACGCGGAGATCCTGCTTGTAGTCGTGGCCGCGCACCACCACCAGCGCGTGCCGTCCGGCGAACGACGTCCGCAGCTTCGGGAGCACGATCGGCGCGAACACCAGCTCGGCCTCGCGCTGCACGTACGCGAGCGTGTTCTCGGCGAAGCGCTGCAGCTCGTGGCCGATGCCGGCGCGCGCCTCGTCCATGTGGCGCTCGATCTCGTCCTCGCCGAGCACGTGCCCGGAGCCCAGCTCCTCGTCGTCCACCAGCAGGGCGCTGCCCCGCAGGCACACCTGCTGGCCGTCGATGACGGCGTCCATGATCGAGGAGCCCACGTCGTCGAGCAGGAGCACCCCGGCCTTGACGAGCCGCATCGGCCCGCCGTTCGGGTAGCGACCGGTGATCGAGGGCGAGGCGTTGACGACGGCGACCACACCGGCATCGATCAGGCCGTCGGCCGCCACGCGGTCGATGTCGGCGTGATCGATGATCGCGATGTCGCCGGGCTCGAGCCGCTTGGTGAGGTCCTTGGTCCGCTTGCCGACCCGCGCGCGCCCGATGACCTCGCCTGGTGCTCGGAGCCGCTTGCGGCGGAGCGCCATCAGCGACCTCGCTCCGCGGCGGCCGTGGCCAGCAGCTCCTCGGCGTGATCCTGCCCGGTGTCGCTGTCGGCCAGGCCGGAGAGCATGCGGGCCAGCTCCCGGACGCGCGCCTCCGCGGCGAGCGGCTCCGCTTGGACGACCGTCGTGCGACCGTCGTCCTGCTTGGTGAGGGCCACCTGGGCGTCGGCGAAGGCCGCCACCTGGGGCAGGTGCGTCACGACCAAGACCTGCTTGTGCTCGGCCAGTGCGGCCAACGCTCGCCCGACCGCGCGCGCGGCGCTCCCTCCGACGCCCGCATCGACCTCGTCGAACACGAGCGACGGCACGTCCGCGCCCACCACGAGGCGCAGGGCGAGCATCGTGCGAGCCAGCTCGCCGCCTGACGCGGCTTTGGCCAGCGTGGCTGCCGGCATCCCTGGGTTGAGGGCGAGGAGGAACGCGACGTCGTCGCCGGGATCGTCGCCGCCGACCTCGATGGCGACCTGCGCGCGCCCCAACGCCAGCTCGGTCAACCGTGCCTGGACGGCCTCCGCCAGGACGGGAGCCCGCGAACGGCGCTGCTCGCCCACGACCGCGGCCGCCTGCGCCAACGCGGTCAGCGCGGTGGTGCGCGCCGCCTCGGCGGCCGTCGCCCGATCCGTGTGCGAGTCCAGCTCCGCGAGCCGGCCGCTCAGCTCGTCCCGGACCTCGAACAGGTCGCCAAGGGTGGAGCGGGTGCTCCCCGTGTACCGGCGGCGGAGGTCGGCCAGCTCCGCTCGCCGCGCCTGCACGGCGGCCAAGCGGGCCGGATCGCCGTCGATCCCCTCGCCGAGGGCGCGGAGGTCGCGGGCCACGTCGTCGAGGTCGGCGGCCAAGGACTGCAGGCGCGCGACCTCGCCGGCGAACGGCGGGCGATCGCCCAGCTCACCGAGCGCGGTGGCCAGCAGGTAACGGGCGCCGCCTTCGGTGTCGAGCGCCGCCTCCGCCGCGCCCGCCGCCGCGCGGTGGGCGTCGGCATCGGCCAGGAGGGACTCCTCGGCCGCCAACCGGTCGTCTTCGTCGACGTCGGTCAACCCGCCACGCTCGATCTCGTCGAGCTGGAAGCGGAGGAAGTCGATCTCGCGCTCACGCGCGCCCTGGTCGCCGCCGAGGGCGAGCAGCTCGACATCCGCCTCCCGAACCGCGGCCCGCGCGCCCTCGAGGGCGGCGAGGTCGACGCCGGCGAACTGGTCGAGGGCACGGCGCTGGTTCGCGGTCGTGAGCAAGCCGACATGCGCGTGCTGGCCGTGCAGGTCGACCAAGGTGCCGGCCAGCTCGGCCAGCTCCGCGGCGGTGATGAGGTGGCCGTTCCGGTAGGCCCGCGAGCGCCCGTTCCGCGGCACGACCCGGGTGAGCACCAGCTCGTCGTCATCCACCACGAAGCGGCCCTGGACGGTGGCCTCGCTGGCGCCCGGACGGACCATCGCGGGATCGGCGCGATCCCCGGCGAGGAGCCCGATGGCGCCCACCAGCATCGTCTTGCCCGCGCCGGTCTCTCCGGTCAGCGCGGTCATCCCAGGGTCGAGCACGAGCGCCACGCCGTCGATCACGCCGAGGTCGCTCACGGCCAGCTCAGCGAGCACGGGCGGCCCGGCCGGCGCGCGGCAGGCGGTGAGCGATGGAGGGGCGGGCGGTCGGCATGGGCAGCACGGCAGTTCTCGAGGGCGACGACCCTGCGGCAGGCCCTGCTCGAACGGAGTCCGGCGGCCAGCGTAAAGCCTGACCCCAACCGGAGGAAGTCTCGAGCCGGGCGCTAGCGATCTTCGAGCCCGAACTTCGACTTCAGGATCTGCAGGAAGTCCCGCCGCCCGAACGTGACGAGGCGCGCGGCTCGATCGGCGGCCGTGCAGACGATGCTGTCGCCTTCTCCCAGCTCCCCCAGGTTCTGGCCGTCGACGCTGAGCGTGGCCGCTCGATGACCCTGCACGGCCAGCCGCAGCCGGGCCGTCGGCTCCAGCACGAGCGTGCGGTCGAACAGCATGTGCGGCGACACGGGCGTGAGCAGGAGCGCCCGGTGGGTGGGCGCCACGATCGGCCCCCGAGCCGAGAACGCGTAGGCCGTCGATCCCGTGGGCGTGGCCACGATGAGGCCGTCCGCGGCGTACGTGGTGAAGAACTCGCCGTCGACGTCGACGGCCAACCGCACGGTGTGCCCCATCGGCGTCTTCTCGAGCACGGCCTCGTTGAACGCAAGGTGCTCTTCGCGCTCGCCACCCGCCGCGCGCTCGACCGTCACCGTGAGCAGCATCCGCTCCTCGATGGTGCGCTCGCCGGTGAGGAACCGCTCGAGCGCCGCCCGCGTACCGGCCGGCTCGATGTCGGTGAGGTAGCCCATCTGCCCGACGTTGACGCCGATGATCGGAACCCCCGCGCCCGCCACCAGGTCGACCGTGCGGAGCATGGTGCCGTCTCCCCCGAGGCTGACGGCGAGGTCCAGACCCGAGGCGAGATCGTCCTCCGCGCAGGCGTACTCCGACAGGCCGGCGAGGTCGGCGTCGGGGCGCGGGATCCGCACGTCGTGACCGGCGGCGGTGAGCCACTCGGCCGCCTCGCGCGCGAGGTCGGCGGCCTGGCTCCGCTCGTGGTGGAGGACGAACCCGATGGCCGGCATCGAGCGCGGCGTGACCTCGGCGAGCGCCGCGTCGACGATGTCGTCGATCGAGGCACCCGCGGGCGCAGGGGCGGAGCGCGCGTGGAGGAGGAACTCGACGTTGCCGTCCGCGCCGGTGAGGGGAGACGCCATGGCGCCCATGATGGCGGCTCCCAGGCCGGCGAGCGTGCCAGTGACCTCCTCCAGGACCCGGCGCCACACGATCGGGTCGGTGATCACGCCCTTTCCACGGGCCGCCTCCTCCCGTCCCGCCTCGAACTGCGGCTTCACCAGCGCGACGAGGTCAGCACCGGGATGGGCCAGCGCGAGCGCTCCACGGAGGACCGTGCGCAGCGAGATGAACGAGAGGTCGGCCACCAGGAGGTCGGCGGGCGCCCCGAGATCACCCGGAGCGACATCCCGAACGTTGGTGCGCTCGCGGACCTCCACCCGCGGATCCGCGCGCAGGCGCTCGTGGAGCTGCCCGTAGCCCACGTCGACGGCGACCACCGACGCAGCGCCGCGTTGCAGCAGGGCATCGGTGAACCCACCCGTCGACGCGCCGAGGTCGTACGCGCGCCGGTCGGCCACCACGACGTCGAACCGGTCGAGTGCCGCGTCGAGCTTCTCGCCTCCGCGCCCGACGAACCGAGGTGGTGGTCCCAAGACGCGGATCGGCTCGCCGGCCGCGACGAGGCGGGATGGCTTGTCGGCGGGGGCACCCCCGACCGTGACGCGGCCGGCGGAGATGTCGAGCTGTGCCTGTTGGCGGCTGGGCGCCAGGCCCCGTCGCACCAGCTCGGCGTCGAGGCGGCGGCGGGCCAGCGGGCTCAGGCCTTCTTGACGGTCTTCTTGACGGTCTTCTTGGCGGGTGCCTTCTTGGCCGCCGTCTTCTTGGCCGGCGCCTTCTTGGCGGGCGCCTGCTTGGCCGGTGCCTGGCGAGCGGCGGCCTTCTTGGCCGGCGCCGTGGCCGCGCCCAGGAGCGAGGCGAGCCGCTTCTCGATGCGATCGAGGTCGGCCTGGGTGGCGAGGCCGAGGTTGGTGATCTGGCCGCGCACCTCGCTGCGCACGGTCTCCACGAGCTTCTCGCTGTTCTTGCGGCTGCGCTCGAGGAGGTCGGCGACGGCGTCACGGGCCTGGTCGGCCTGCACCTCGCCGGCCTTGACCAGATCCTTGACCAGCTCCTCGGCCCGGGCCTGGGTGAGCGCCGCGAACTCGAGTCCGGCGTCGATGTAGCGCTTGAAGATGTCGTTCTGAGCCATGGCGGACCACGTTACGAGCCCACGACGGGTGCTTGCAAGAGTTAGCACTGGCCGAGGATCTGGACTAGATCCAGAATCGCGCCTAGGTTCTGGTGCGTGCCGAGCGAGACCGCCGTCGACTACGACGCCCTGCTCCGCGAGCACGGCCTGCAGGTCACGGCCCAGCGCCTCGCCGTCCTGCGGGCGGTGGCGGCCGGGCCGCACGGCACGGCCGACGACATCGACAAGGCGGTGCGGGCCGAGCTCGGCTCCGTGTCCCGCCAGGCGGTGTACGACGCCCTCGGCATCCTCACCGAGAAGGGTGCCCTCCGGCGCATCCAGCCGGCGGGCTCGCCGGCTCGCTACGAGGACCGCGTCGGCGACAACCACCACCACCTGATCTGCCGCAGCTGCGGCCAGATGGTCGACGTCGACTGCGCTGTCGGCTACACACCGTGCCTCACCGCCACCGACGACTCGTCCTACGAGATCGACGAGGCCGAGGTCATCTACTGGGGCCGGTGCCCCGAGTGCGTCGCGGCGAACGCCGCGGCGTCCAAGTCATGAACCAGTACAGCCCGCAAGCCATGGAGGACCGCAGTGTCTGAATCCGAGAACCCAGCCCTCGACGCCCCGGAGCCGAAGACGGGCGGTCGTCCGAGGTCGAACCAGGACTGGTGGCCGAACCAGCTCGACCTGTCGGTGCTGCACAAGCACTCGCCCAACGGCAACCCGATGGACGAGGACTTCGACTACGCCACGGAGCTCTCGTCGCTCGACGTCGACGCGCTGAAGGCTGACATCATCGACGTGCTCACCACGTCGCAGGACTGGTGGCCGGCGGACTACGGCCACTACGGGCCGCTCATGATCCGGCTCACCTGGCACGCGGCTGGCACCTACCGCATCGAGGACGGCCGCGGCGGTGGCGGCGACGGCAACCAGCGGTTCGCCCCGCTGAACAGCTGGCCCGACAACGGCAACCTCGACAAGGCGCGCCGCCTGCTCTGGCCGGTGAAGCAGAAGTACGGCCAGAAGATCTCGTGGGCGGACCTGCTCGTGCTCGCCGGCAACGTCGCCCTCGAGTCGATGGGCTTCACCACGTTCGGCTTCGGCTTCGGCCGCGAGGACGTGTGGGAGCCCGAGGAGGTCAACTGGGGCTCCGAGGACACGTGGCTCGGTGACGAGCGGTACAGCGGCGAGCGCGAGCTCGGAGGACCCTTCGGCGCCGTGCAGATGGGTCTCATCTACGTGAACCCGGAGGGGCCGAACGGCGTCGCCGACCCCGCCAAGTCCGCCATCGACATCCGCGAGACGTTCCGCCGCATGGCGATGAACGACGAGGAGACCGTCGCCCTCATCGCCGGTGGCCACACCTTCGGCAAGGCCCACGGTGCTGGTGACCCCGACCTGGTCGGCACCGAGCCGGAGGGCTGCCCCGTCCACGCGATGGGCCTCGGCTGGAAGAACGAGTTCGGCACCGGCAAGGGAACCGACACGATCACCAGCGGCCTCGAGGGCGCGTGGAACTCCACGCCGACCCAGTGGGACAACAACTTCTGGGACACCCTCTTCGGCTTCGAGTGGGAGCTCGGCCACAGCCCGGCCGGCGCCCAGCAGTGGCACCCGAAGGACGGCGCCGCCGCCGACACGGTGCCGGACGCGCAAGACCCCAACAAGAAGCACGCGCCGATGATGGCGACCACCGACCTGGCGCTCATCACCGACCCGGAGTACCGCAAGATCTCCGAGCGGTTCCGGGACAACCCCGCCGAGTTCGCCGACGCCTTCGCCAAGGCCTGGTACAAGCTGCTCCACCGCGACATGGGTCCGGTGTCGCGCTTCAAGGGCCCGTGGGTCGCCGAGCCGCAGCTGTGGCAGGACCCGGTCCCCGCTCCCTCGGGCGACCAGATCGGTGACGCCGAGATCGCCGACCTCAAGCAGAAGGTCCTCGACTCCGGTCTGTCCGTCAGCCAGCTCGTCACCACGGCGTGGGCCTCGGCCGCCAGCTTCCGTGACACCGACAAGCGCGGCGGGGCCAACGGTGCCCGCATCCGTCTGGCTCCACAGAAGGACTGGGCGGTCAACGATCCGAAGGGCCTCGCCGGCGTCCTCTCCACGCTCGAGGGCGTGCAGCAGGCGTTCAACGGCGCTGGCGGCACGCAGGTCAGCCTGGCCGACCTGATCGTCCTCGGTGGCTGTGCCGCCGTCGAGAAGGCGGCCCAGGACGCCGGGCAGAACGTCACCGTCCCGTTCTCACCGGGGCGCACCGACGCCTCGCAGGAGCAGACGGACGTGGAGGCGTTCGAGGTGCTCGAGCCCAAGTCCGACGGGTTCCGCAACTTCCTCGAGGCGGGCGACAAGCTCCCGCCCGAGCAGCGGCTGCTCGACCGGGCGAACCTGCTGTCGCTGACCGCCCCGGAGATGACCGTGCTCGTCGGTGGCCTCCGCGCCCTCGGCGCCACCACGGGTGGCTCTTCCGTCGGCGTGCTCACCGACCAGCCCGGCACGCTCACGAACGACTTCTTCGTCAACCTCCTCGCCTCCGGCGAGTGGACGACGTCGGCGTCGGAGGAGAACGTGTACGAGAACGGCGGCCGCAAGGCCACCGCCGTCGACCTCGTGTTCGGCGGCAACTCGCAGCTGCGAGCGATCGCCGAGGTCTACGCCTCGTCCGACGCCAACGAGAAGTTCGTCCGGGACTTCGTGGCGGCGTGGGACAAGGTCATGAACCTCGACCGCTTCGACATCTGAGCCACCTCCGCGCTCGTCGGCTACCCCAACAGGTCGCTGACGAGCGCGGCGAGGTCGGCCGCCACGACATCGGGAGTCGGGTCGACGACCTCGTTGGCGAGCGTCACACCGGTGTGGACGAGCGCGAAGCGGTAGCCGAGCACGCGGGCGAACCGGCCGTCGGTGTCCGGCCGGTCGCCCACCATGACCCCGTCTGACCCCAGCCGGGCGCGGACGAGGTCGGCCATCGGCCCGTTCGGCTTGCCGGCCACGATCGGCGAGACGCCGGTGGCGGTGACGATCGACGCGAGGATCGCCCCTCCTCCCGGGATGGGACCGTCGGGCGTCGGGTAGGTGGCATCGTCGTTGGTGGCGAGGAGGCGGGCGCCGTTCCGCACCGCCGACGCCGCGATCCGCAGACGCTCGTAGTCGAAGTCGCGGTGGAAGCCCACCAGCACCGCGTCCGCCGCGCCCTCTCGGATCGGCACCGCGCTGCGTCCCTCGATGGCCTCGACGACGCCGGGCCCTGCGCACACGAGGACGCGCTCGCCCGCCTCGATGAGCGAGGCGGCCGCCATGGCCGACGTGAGCACGTCGCCTTCGGCGGGGATCCCGTGGCGGGCCAGCTTGGCCTCCACCTCGCCCAAGGGCTGGCTGGAGTTGTTGGTGACGAACACCACCGGTTCACCCGCCTCGCGCAACCGCGCCACGGCCGCGGCCGCACCGGGGATCGTCGTCTCCGCGAGCCAGATCACGCCATCGAGGTCGAGTGCGAAGGGCACCTCGTCAGCCTGTCAGACTCGCACCGTGGCCCGATTCCAACCGTTCCCCGGCATCCGCTACGACCTCGCCAAGAACGACCTCGGGCACGTCATCGCGCCGCCCTACGACGTCATCGACACCACCGAGCGCGCCGAGCTGGCCGCTCGCGATCCCCACAACGCGGTGCGGATCGATCTCCCCGACGAAGCCGAGGGCGACGGTCGCTACGAGACGGCGCGCCGGTTGTTCACCGAGTGGCTGGCCGACGGAACCCTCGTCGTCGACGCGCGGCCGAGCTTCACGCTCTACCGCATGACCGCCACCGACGACGCCGGCATGGAGCGTCGGACGACCGGGGTGATCGGCGCCCTCGAATTGACCCCGCCCGGCACCGACATCCTCCCCCACGAGCACACCACCAAGAAGGCGAAGAGCGACCGCCTCGATCTGCTGCGCTCCAGTCGTGCGAACACCTCGGCCATCTGGGGGCTCTCCCTGGCCAAGGGCCTCACCGACCTGCTCCCGGTGGACGAGCCACCGCTGGCGGACGTCGTCGACGAGGACGGCGTGCGACACACCGTGTGGCGAGTCGACGACCCGGAGGCGTGCGCCGCCATCTCCGCCGCCGTCGGCGAGCAGCCGGTCGTCGTGGCGGACGGCCACCACCGCTACGAGACGTCCCTCGCCTACAAGGCCGAGCGGGAAGCCGCCGACGGCGCCGCCGGTGAGGCCGGCGCCACCCTCGCGTTCGTCGTGGAGCTGGTCGAAGACGAGCTCACGGTGCATGCCATCCACCGCCTGATCGCCGGCCTGCCCGACGGCACCGAGGTCGCGGCGTTGCTGGCTCCCTGGTTCGAGGACGCCGGCCCACCTCCGGAGGGCGTGCCGATCACCGCGGCGATGCAGGACGCCGGCTGCCTCACCCTCGTGCTGCCCGACCGCGAGGTCCTGTTGCGGCCGCGCCTCGACGCGCTGGCTGACGCGCGCGATCTCGACTCGAGCCGGCTCGACGCCGGCCTCGTCGCCCTCCCCCTGCACGAGCTCACCTTCCAGCACGGGGTCTCCAACGTGCGGGCCGCCGTCGAGTCCGGTGCCGCCCAAGCCGGCGTGCTGCTGCGGCCCGCCACCGTCGCCCAGATCGAGGCCACGGCCCACGGCGGCGAGCGCATGCCTCCGAAGACCACGTTCTTCCACCCGAAGCCCAAGAGCGGGCTCGTCTTCCGCACCCTCGACTAGCGCGCCAGCGTCACCGGTAGCCGGTCGTGTCGGCCGGCTTGCCGACGTCCTGGACCTCGACGAGGTAGCGCCAGGCATCGGGCTGGCTGCCGTCGATGTCGGTGAAGCCGTAGACCCCGGCCAAGTGTCCGCTGGACAGCGACTGACCGTTCCAGCGCGCGACGTCCGCGTCGGCGGCCAGGGCGGCGACGGCCCGTCCGACGAAGGCGGGCGTCTCGGAGATGGCGAAGTGCGGCTGGACCTCGGTGGCGTCCCGCCAGGTCGGCTCGGTGACGCCGTACGCCTCGAGCATCGCCTCCGAGCGCAGCCACCCGGGCGTCAACAGCACCGCGGTGCCGCCGTGCGGCTCCAGCTCGTGGGCCAGCGCGAAGGCCATGCGGCTGACCGAGGCCTTGGCCAGGTCGTAGAAGAACGACACGCGGTAGCTCGTGGCGTTGTACTCGTCGGTCCCGTCGGTCACCTCGACGACGAGCGATCCCGGCTCCTTGATCATCAGCGGAAGGGCGAAGTGACTGGTGATCGCGTGGGTGTCCACCGCCGAGCGCAGGGTGCGCAACCCGACCTCGAGCGACGACTCCCACACGGTCTTGTCCCACTCCATCGTGGTGGCGCCCCAGATGTCGTTGACGAGCACGTGCAGGCAGCCCTGCTCGCGCTCGATGCGGTCGACCAGCGCGCGCACGTCCTCGGGCACGAGGTGGTCGACCTGGACCGCGATGCCCCGACCGCCCGCCTCGTCCACCAGGGCCGCGGTCTCTTCGATCGTCTCCGGCCGGTCCATCTCGGAACGCTCCGACCGCGTCGTGCGACCGGTGGCGTACACCGTGGCGCCCGCGGCGCCGAGCTCGACGGCGATCCCCCGCCCGGCTCCCCGGGTCGCCCCGGCGACCAGCGCCACCTTTCCAGCGAGCGGTGCGTCCACGAGGCGGAACGTACCCGCCCCCGTGGTCGGCTAGCCGACCTCCCAGGTGGACCCGCTGCGCAGGAGCGCCTCGAGATCACCGGGCCCACGCGACTCGACGGCGTCCGCCAGCTGGCGGTTGACCTCCGACCCGTACTCGAGGCGCTCGACGGCGCGGAACACGCCGATGGGGGTGGGCTCGTACGGTCCCCGCGCCAGGCGGGAGAGCATGAACGCCACGCTCGGGTCGACGCGCGCCTCGTCGTGCACGAGCAGCGCGTCCTCGCCGACGTCGGCGACCTCGACGATGCGAGCCCCGTGCTGGTTGTCCATCACGACGCCGAGCTGGCCCTCGGCGCCGAAGCGGATCGGCTCGCCGTGGTGCAGCGGGATGAGCATGTCGTCGCGGACCGTCTTGGCCGTCACGCCCTCGAAGGCGTGGTCGTTGAAGACGTTGCAGTTCTGGAACACCTCGACGAACGCCGAGCCCTTGTGCTCGTGGGCCCGCCGGAAGGTCTCGAGCATGTGGGCGCGGTCGAGGTCGTGGGTGCGGGCCACGAAGCTGGCCTCGGCGCCGATGGCGAGCGACAGCGGGTTGAACGGATGGTCGAGGCTGCCGAACGGCGTCGACTTGGTGACCTTCCCGAGCTCGCTGGTCGGCGAGTACTGCCCCTTGGTGAGCCCGTAGATCTGGTTGTTGAACAGGAGGATCGTGATGTCGATGTTGCGGCGCAGCGCGTGGATGAGGTGGTTGCCACCGATCGAGAGCGAGTCGCCGTCGCCCGTCACGACCCACACGTGGAGGTCGGGGCGTGCCATGGCGAGCCCGGTGGCGATGGCCGGCGCGCGCCCGTGGATCGAGTGCATCCCGTAGGTGTTCATGTAGTACGGGAAGCGGGCGGCGCAACCGATGCCGGACACGAACGCCATGTCCTCGCGCCGCACACCGAGGTCGGGCATGAGCAGCTGGACGGCGGCGAGGATCGAGTAGTCGCCGCAGCCGGGGCACCAACGGACCTCTTGGTCGCTGGACCAGTCCTTGCGACTGGTGACGGGGATGAGGTCGGTCACGACGGGGCTCCCAGCGTGTCGAGGATCGCCAGCTCGAGCTCGCCGGCGGTGAACGGGACCCCTCGCACCTTGGTGACGGACTTGGCGTCGACGAGGTACTCGGCCCGCACCAGGCGGGACAGCTGGCCGAGGTTCATCTCGGGGATCAGCACCCGCGGGTGACGGCGCAGCACCTCCCCGAGGTTCTGCGGGAAGGGGTTGAGGTGGGTGAGGTGGGCCTTGGCGACCTTCTTGCCCTTCACCCGGACGCGGTTCACGGCGCCGTCGATGGCGCCCCACGTGGAGCCCCAGCCGAGGACGAGCAGGTCGGCGTCGTCGGGACCGTCGACCTCGACCGCGGGGATGTCCCTGGCGATCCCGGCCACCTTGGCGGCCCGGATGTGGACCATGCGCTCGTGGTTGTCGGAGTCGTAGCTGACGTTGCCCGAGCCGTCCTCCTTCTCGAGACCGCCGATGCGATGCATGAGGTCGGGGGTGCCGGGGAGGGCCCACGCCCGAGCGAGGGTGTCGGGGTCGCGGAGGTACGGCCAGAACACCTCGTCGCCCTTGTCGGTGGTGTGGTTGGTGGCGGTGGCGAAGGTGGTGGAGATGTCGGGCAGGTCGCCCACGTCGGGCAGGAGCCACGGCTCGGTGCCGTTGGCCAGGTAGCCGTCGGAGAGCAGGATCACCGGCGTGCGGTACTTGACGGCGATGCGCGCCGCCTCGATGGCCGCCAGGAAGCACGAGCTCGGCGTGTGGGCGGCGATGATCGGCAGCGGCGATTCGCCGTGGCGCCCGTAGTACGCCATCAGCAGGTCGGCCGCCTCGGTCTTGGTGGGCAAGCCGGTGGACGGTCCGCCCCGCTGGATGTCGATGATCAGCAGCGGGAGCTCGAGGCTCACGGCCAGACCCATGGCTTCCGCCTTGAGGGCCATGCCGGGACCGCTCGTGGTGGTGACGGCGAGGTGGCCGCCGTAGGCGGCGCCGATCGCCGCGCCGATCCCCGCGATCTCGTCCTCCGCCTGCAGCGTGCGGACACCGAACGCCTTGTGCTTCGACAGCTCGTGCAGGATGTCGGACGCCGGGGTGATCGGGTACGACCCCAGGAACAGCGGCAGCTGCGAGAGCTGCGACGCCGCGATCAGGCCCCAGGCCAGCGCGGTGTTCCCGTTGATGTTCGTGTAGGTGCCGGGCGGCAGCGGGGCCGGGCGGACCTCGTAGGGGTGGTCGAAGAGCTCGGCCGTCTCCCCGAAGGCGTGGCCCGCCTTGAACGCGGCCACGTTGGCGTCGCGCACCTGCGGCTTGTTCGAGAACTTCTCCTCGATCCAGCGCAGCGTGTCGTCGACAGGCCGCGTGTACATCCACGAGACGAGGCCGAGGGCGAAGCAGTTCTTGGACCGCTCGGCATCGCGCGGCTTGACGCCGAGCGGTTCGACGGCACCGAGCGTGAGGCTCGACATCGGCACCTCGTACACCGAGTAGCCCTCGAGGCTGCCGTCGGTGAGGGGGTTGTCGGTGTAGCCCGCCTTCGTGAGGTTCCGCTCGTCGAACGCGTCCTCGTTCACGATCACCGTGCCGCCGGGCTCGAGGCGCGGCAGCTCGTTGCGCAGCGCCGCCGGGTTCATGGCCACCAGCACGTTCGGCGCGTCGCCGGGTGTGGTGATGTCGTGATCGGAGATGTGGACCTGGAACGCGGAGACGCCCGCCAGGGTGCCGGCGGGCGCTCGGATCTCGGCGGGGAAGTCGGGCAGCGTGGCGAGGTCGTTCCCGAACATCGCACTCGCGCTCGTGAACCGATCGCCGGTGAGCTGCATGCCATCGCCGGAGTCCCCGGCGAACCGGATGATCACCCGGGCAAGGCGCTCGGTGCCGCGGGGAACGCTCTCGCGCTCGACGGTGTCTGACAAGTGGGCCCACCCCCTGGTGCCGTCCCCCGCGCCGTTGCGGGGAACCGAAGCCGCCATCGACCTTACCGGCCGCTCCTAGGTGATCGACGCTTCGTAGATCGCCTTGATCGAGGCATCGAGGGCGGCGTCGAACTCCTCGTCGCTCTGGTCGGCGCTGAGGCCCTCGGTGAGGGCACGGGAGAAGCTCGCGATCACGCCCTTGTTCCGGGCGAGGCGGTCGTTGGCATCGTCGCGCGAGTAGCCCCCCGACAGCGCCACCACCCGCACCACGTTGGGGTGCTGGAGGAGGTCGGCGTAGAACCCGTCCGCCTCCGGCAGCGTGAGCTTGAACATGACGAGCTGGTCGGGGGCGAGCGTGCCGAGCTGGCGGACGAGGGCGTCGTGCAGCAGCGCCTCGGCCTCCGCCTTCTGCGGGCTGTGGATGTCGACCTCGGGCTCGATGATCGGGACCAGCCCGGCGGCGATGATCTGCCGAGCGACGTCGAACTGCTGGTCGACGACGGCGTCGACGCCGGCCGGCTCGGCCAGCTTGATGACCGAGCGCATCTTGGTGCCGAACACGCCCTTGGCCACCGCGCGCTCGAGGAGGGCGTCGAGGTCGGGGATGGGCTTCATCACCTGGGCGCCGTCGACGTCGTCGGCCAGGCCCTTGTCGACCTTCAGGAAGGGCACCACGCCCTTGACCGACCACAGGTAGTCGGGCGACTCCCGACCTTCGATCTCCCGGTCCATGGTGGCCTCGAAGAGGATCGCCCCGAGGACGCGGTCGCCCGTGAACGCCGGGCTGGTGACGATCCGGCTCCGCATCTCGTGGATGCGGTCGAACATCTCCTCGTCGTTGGAGTAGGCGTCCTCGCCCACGCCGTAGAGCAGCAGCGCCTTGGGGGTGCTGCCCCCGCTCTGGTCGAGGGCGGCGATGAAGCCCTTACCTGCCCTGACCTTCTCCAGCTGCTCGTGGTGCATGGTCGCTCCCTGTCCCGTCGGTGGCCGGCTGTGGGGACTCCATCATGGCGGACCCCCGGCGAGCCGTCACAACCGCTGGGGCACGCCCTCGAGGGCCGACCGCAGCGCCTTGGCGGCCGTCGCCGCCCGGCGGGTGGGGACGGCGGTCGTGGCCACAACCTCGGTGCGGCTCTGGGTGCGCCGCCGGCCCGGAAGAACCGGCGGCGCACCCGGCCCACCACGAGCAGCTCCTCCCCCGCGGGCCAGGCGGCGGCGGACGCCGGCGCGCCGAGCCAGGCGATCGGCACAGACTCGGCCGGACCGTCGTCCGGACGGACGGTGAGCTCGAGGGACAGGACCTGATCGCCCGATGGCAGGACGCGGAGCTCGGCGTCGCGGCTGAGGACGCCGACGAGGATGGACAGGTTGGTCCCGGGCGACGGGACGGTGATCTTGGACATGGATGCCTCCGACGATGCGGTGAACGAACGTGGAGGGGGAAGGCCACCGACGCTACGCGGCCGGTGTGACAGGCGGGTTGGGCCGCGGAGCCCAACCCGCCTACAGCCGCGTGGGGCGCTCGCTCCGGTCGCGGGCAAAGCGGCCGATGCCACGGTGGCGTCCGACGGCCGGGCGGACGACGGCTCCGACGACCAGGTTCGTCGGTCCCGAGAGCGCGCCGAGCAGGCGGGGTGCCCGTTGCTCGGCCTGGTTGGACTGCCAGTAGGCGTAGGCGCCGACCGCGACGAGCAGGGCCGTGGCGATGCGCCGGACGGTGGGGTTCTCGAGCAACGCCACGAGCCCGGCCAGCGGTGCGGTCTGGCCGACAGGCTCCGGGTCCCCGATCTCGGGGGTCTCTGGGACGGCGCCGACGAACCCGCCGACGTCGAACCCATCCGGGCTGAACGAGTCGATGGGCGGAGGGAGGTCGTCGGGCAGCGGGAGCTCTGGAGGGAGCACCTCCTCTGGGAACGCGGAGGTCACCTCGAACGCATCCGCGCCGGGCTTCTCGAACAGGACCTGGAAGGGCGTGCCATCACTCGCAACCGGCACGAGGAGCACGTCATAGGTGGCGCTGTCGGACCGTTGGAACGTGTCGGGCAGCGCCCAGGTCATCGTCGTGCCGTCGGTGCTCAGGGTGCTCGACACCGAGATGCGGTCGCAGTCGTGCGCGGGGCGGGCCGACCAGGCTTGGTCGGGACCCGGCAGCCAGTCCGACAGCGCGGGGCAGGCGTTGATCGCCGGGGAGGGCGTTGATCCGGGCGCGATCTTCAACGAGATGACCCCTCCGCCGGCGCCAGGGGCGTCGAAGCGCATGGCGGCGATCCCGCGCAGCCCCGTGCTGTCGTTGGCCACGAGGAGGCCGCCGGCAGGAACCGGTATCGGCGTGGGCACGTTGCCGCCCGGGTCCGGGATCGTGACGTCCGGTGGGATCGTGGGCACTGGCAGCGGAGGGATCGTGGGAGGCGGCGGGAGGGTGACCGGCGGCACCTGCGGGGGCCGAGCGGCCGCTCCGGCCAGCGACGCCACCACCGGCGCGCCGGTGGACTGCCCGGTCACGGCGGCGCCCTGCGGCTCGGCACCGCTCAGGGGCACATCCCGGTACCACCACCCCACCACGGTGGGCTCAGCCGCCTGACCGGTGGTGGGCAGCAGCCCGAGCAGGCCGGCCGTGACGAAGGACGCCACCGCCAGCACCCGGAGACCGTTGCGTCGGGGTGCGCTCATCGGTCGCCCGCTCGGAGGGGTGTCCGTCGGGTGGGGGCATCCGCCCCATCGGTCGCCCTGACCGCCTTCTTGGCCTTGACCGCCCTCGTGGCCTTGACGGTCTTCGTGGCCTTGACCGCCTTCTTGGCCGTGACCGCCTTCTTGGCCGTGACCTTGTTGACGGGGGCCGCCTTGCGGGACCGGGACGCCTTCTTGCCTGGAGCCGACGTGGTGCTGGCGCCGGATCGGTTGATGACGTCGATGTCGCCGCCGAGGTAGGCGGAGATCACCTGCGGGTTTGAGACGACCTCGTCCGGCGTGCCGACCGTGACGATGGCGCCCAGCTCCAAGGCGATCATGCGGTCCGACACGGTGGTGATCAGCGGCATGTCGTGCTCGATGATGAGCATGGCGCAGCCGGCCTCGCGCTGGATGCGCTTCAGGAGGGGTCCGAGGGCCTCCGTCTCGCGCTGCGCGATGCCCGACGAGGGCTCATCGAGGATCAGCACCGTGGGGTCGTGAGCGATGGCCATGGCCAGGTCGACGATCCGGCGGCTGCCGGTGGAGAGCTCACCGACGAACTTGTCGCGGTAGGCCGTCAAGTTCATCAGCTCGATGAGGTCGTCGACCGTGTAGGCGACGTCGTCCTCGGAATCGAAGACGGCGGGCAGGCCCAGCAACGGCGACAGGTGGTCACGCACGTCGATGTGCCGTTCGAGCCCGAGCGCGATGTTCTCTGCGACGCTCATCGACGGGAAGATCCGGGCGTCCTGGAACGATCGACCCAGCCCGAGGGTGGCCCGCCGGTCAGCGCCCCAGCGCGTGATGTCGGTGCCGCGGAACACGATCCGGCCGCTGTCGAGGGGCAGCAGCCCGGAGACCAGGTCGAAGATGGTGGTCTTGCCGGCACCGTTGGGGCCGATGAGCCCGAGGATCTCACCCGGGAACAGCTCGAAGCTCACGTCGACGACCGCCGTGATGCCACCGAAGTGCTTCGAGAGGCCGTGGACCGACAGGACCGACTCCCCCACCTCCACGCCGGCCTTGGCCGCCACGGTCGCCGCCAGGGTCGCCGCGTCGTGCGGCTCGAGTGACGCAGCCGGCGCGGCCTTCGATCCGGAGCCGGTCGTCTTGCCCGCGCCCTCGAGGAACACCGACCGAAGGATGTCCCCGCGCTCGAGCAGATCGGCCGTCCTTCCCTCGAACCGCACCTCACCCTTCTCGAGGAAGTAGGCGCGGTCGGCCACCGTGAGCGCCACGTTGACCGATTGCTCGACCAGGATGATCGTGCAGCCCTGCGCGTGGATCTCCCGCACCATGTTGAGGAGCAGCTCCACGATCGTCGGAGCCAGTCCCAGCGACAGCTCGTCGATGATCAGGAGCTTCGGCTTCGCCACGAACGCCATGCCGAGGGCGAGCTGCTGCTGCTCTCCCCCGAGAGGTTGCCCGCCATCTGGTTCCAGCGCTCCTTGATGCGAGGGAACTTCTGCAGCACCTCCTCGGTGCGGCGCTCGATGTCGGCTGGATCCTCGGCCGCGAAGAGCCATTGCCCGGCCTTGAAGTGCTCGGCCACCGTGAGGGTGGGGAACACCGCCTTGCCGCCCGGCACCTGCACGATGCCCATCCGAGCGGTCTGCACAGCGTCGGCGTGGGTGATGTCGCGCCCGTCGAAGTAGATGGCACCTCCGATGGGGTCCACCAGCCCCGAGATGGCCTTGAGGATCGTCGACTTCCCGGCACCGTTGGTACCCAGCAGGGCGACGATCTCGCCTTCGCGGATCTCCATGTCGACGCCGAAGAGGATCTGCACGGTGCCGTAGGCGACATCGACGCCCTTGCACACCAGCAAGGCCCGGTCGCCACCCCGCTCGAGCTCCTCGCGGAGCCGGGCGGCGGTCTCCATGCTCTTGCTGGCCTGGTCCATGTCGCGCACCACCGACCGGCGGGCCGACGCGCCGATGAGCCCAGCACCCGCGGTGACGAGGGCGAGGGCGAACGTGAGCCCCCGGTAGTTCCCCTCTTCGCCTCCGAAGGCGGCGAAGAACAGCACGTAGGCCAGGCCCCCGGAGCCGTAGATGAGGATGGCCCAGGCGTAGGACTGCGACCGCACCCGGGGCCCGGCCACGGCACCGACGACCGTGAAGTACGCCGGTTGGTAGCCGCCGACCCCGGTGAACACGAGGAACGCCCCCGCCAGCGCGACGACCGACGTGGGCGACACCGAGAGGAGCACCATGCCCACGGCAAACGGGGCGAACGCGCCACCGATGATGACGGGGAGGCGACGGACGTCACCGGCCGCGGAGGCCTTGGAGGCCAACCGAGCCCCGACGGCGAGACCCGCCACCAGCCCGGCCCCGCCGAGGAACTGCACCCAGCCTCGACCCTTGGCCTCGAAGCCGTAGACGTTCTCGAAGTAGAGGCTGAGCAGCACGTCGAGCTGGAAGGTGCCCAGGCCGAAGAAGAACGCGCCGAGCCACAGTCGGCGCAAGGTGGGGATGGCGAAGAGCTGACGGCGGGCCTCCGCGAACGGGATCGCCGCCTCGCCGGCCTGCTGGGCGGCGAGGTCGGCGTCGACGCTCTCGCCGCGGTGCGGCTCACGGAGGCGCAGGGCGAACAACAGCACGACCGCCGTGGGCGCGGCCAGCACGAAGAAGGCGGCGCGGAAGCCGTACTCGGCTCCGATGTAGCCGGCGACGGGCCCGGCCACGGGGGCCACGGCGTTGGCCAACCGGTGGATGCCGAACACGCGCGGGTGGGACGCGGGCGGGTAGAGGTCGCCGAGGAGGCTGGGGTGGACGACCTCGTTGATGATGCGCCCGAGGCCCGAGCCCAGGCGTACGAGGAACAACAGGAACACCGCGCCCACGACGCCCGTGAGGACGGCGCAGATGCCCCAGAGGAACCCGGCCGCCACGGAGAGCCTGACCCGGTGGGTGCGGTCGGCCAGGATGCCGAGCGGGAGCGCGGCGAACAGGGTGAGCACGCCCGAGACGGCCCGCAGCGACGACAGCCCGGCATCCGAGAGCCCGAAGGCGTCGCGTATCTCCGGGGCCAACGCCGCGAAGGCGACGCGGTCGAACTCGTCCACGAAGTTCAGGACGAACAGGAGGGCCAACGGCACCGCCGAGGCCCCGAGGGCGACCGCGCGGAGGCCGCGCTCGCTCGAGTCGGGTCCGGGCTCGTCGGTGGACACGCCCAGCACCTCGTCCACGACTGTCATGCGGGCGCCTCGGCGTCGACCTGCAGGTGGGGGTGCGCGGCGGCGGCCGACAGCGGCATCGTGACGTCGCACACGGGGCACACGATCGTGGCCTCGCTGAGCACGTCGAAGGTGTCGACCTCCTCGACGTGCTCCTCGGCCTGGGCGATCACGTCGGCTTGGTCCTCGCCTGTCTCCACGCGGCGGTCCGCGAACAGGGACGGCACCACGATGCCCCGCCGGTCGGCGACCGCCCGAAGGAACGAGTCGCGGATCTGGTAGGCACCTTGGGCGAAGCCGCCGGGGAGGAACAGGAGCACCACCAGCAGACCGGGACCGGTGACGAGCAGGGAGATCCCGTCGATCCGCTTGTCGCCGAAGAGCGCGACGGCCTGGATGGCCATGGCACCGAGGACCGCACCCGGTAGCGACGTCAGCCCGCCCATCACCACCGCCACGAACACGAGGACCGACGGGATGATGCCGTAGGTGGAGGCGTCCACGGCGCCGTCCTGTTGGTACACGAGGAGCACACCGGCGATGGACGCGATGGCCCCCGAGACGGCGAAGGCGGCCAGGCGGGTGCGGATGGTGTTGATCCCGTAGGCCTGGGCGCCCCGCACGTTGTCGCGGGTCGACAGCAGGATCCGGCCGCTGTGGTGACGCCGGAACGACCACGCGGCCGCCATCACGACGCCGAGGGCCACCAGAGCGAAGTAGTAGAAGTTTCGTTCGGGCGTCAGATCGAAGCGCTCCCAGAGCACGGGACGCTGGAAGTTGAAGGCGGCCTCCTCACTGGGGAGGATCGCTTGCCCCAGGGCGTACTTGCGCTCGAAGAAGTAGTTCTCGGCCGCACCGGCCATGGCGAAGGTGGCCACGGCCAGGAAGAGCCCCTGCACCCGCAGGGCGGGCAGGCCGATCACCACCGCCACGATGGCGCCGGTGACCGCCCCGGCCACGAGCGTGACCCAGAAGTCCTGGTGGAGGTCGGTGTAGAGCTTGCCGGCCGTCACAGCGCCGACGCCGACGATGGCGAACTGGCCCAGGCTGATCTGCCCGCCCCACCCCGTGAGGATCACGAGCGACACGGCCACGATGGCGAAGATCGGCAGCAGGCTGAGCTTCGGGGTCTCGGATTGGTCGATCAGGAACGGGGCCGCCACCAACAGCGCCACCACGAGGCCCCCGCACACCGCCCGGAAGGCCTGCACCTCGGTCAGCCGGCGCAGCTCGGTGGGGACGGGGCGGTACTCCTTCAGGGCCTGCCACGTGGAGACCCCCGAGTCCTGGGCCCGCGACAACGTGCCCCGCTGGGCGAGGAGCGCGACGAGGATGAACGCCAGCATGATGGCGGCGGCGAGATCGTTGGACCCGGTACGGCTCAGCACCGAGAACTCCAGCACACCCACCGCCATCCCGGCGATCACGGCCACCGGGATGCTCTCCATCTTGGCCACGACGGCAGGGGCCAGCGCGAAGAGCAGCACCTGGTAGCCGAGGGTGCCGTCGGTGGGGATGCCCACCAGCGACGACCGCAGGAAGAGGGTGACGGCGCCGAAGAGGCCGGCGAGCGCCCACGCCACCGTGCCTACCCGCCGCACCGGGATCCCCAGCAGCGAGGCACGGTCGGCGTTCTCGGCCGACGCCCGCAGCGCGATCCCCATGCGCGTGTAGCGGAAGAAGAGCGTGAGCCCCAGGGCCATGAGGGCCACCACCGCGACGGCCAACGGATAGTCGCCGGTGAAGATGGTGACATCGAACTTGTCGGCTACCCGGAAGTCGCTGGCCGGGCTGATGAGCTTCTGGGCGAGCAGCCCCTCCTCGGTGTTCAGCCACTGGGGCACGTAGAGCGTGGCGAAGGCGAGGATCTGTGCGACGCCGATGGTGGCCACGGTGACGATCAGGCGGGGGGCCGTGGCGAAGCGCCGGATCAGCAGCACGTCTACGGCGGCGCCGATGAGCGGGCCACCGATGAGCACGATCGGTATGACGACCCAGTAGCTCACGCCCTTGGCCGCCACCAACAGGCTCGCCAGCGCGGCGGGGAACGCGCCGATGGCACCCACGGCGAAGTTGATGATGCGGTTGGTGCGGTAGATGAGGATCAGCCCCACCGCGATGAGGCCGTACAAGGAGCCGACCGCCAGCCCCGAGGCCAGCGACCCGAGGTCGGGATCGAATGCCAGCTTTATCCCGAGCGCGTAGCCCAGCACGAGCAGGAGCCCCCGACCGGCCCGAGAGACCGGATCGGTGCCGCCGGCCAGCGATCCGAAGGAGCCGCCGATGCGCCGTCCCGCCGCGCGGGCGCTGTTCCGCGCGGCGACCGAGCGCGAAGGGGGTGCGACCGTGGTCATCGCGGCTTGGGAGGTAGTGACAGCTCGCTGCGCCGCCAGCCGCCGACTGCCGTCCGCCCGCCACCGATCTGGATGTAGGCGCCCGCCTCGTTGTTCCAGCGTGACGCCGTCCTGGGGCTCCAGTAGACGGTTCGCATGTCCTGGGCCCACGCGTAGTTCCCCGGCGAGAACCCACGGGCCACGTGGCGGGCGTCGCCACGGATGCCCTGCTTGAAGGCACCGGCCTCCATCGAGCTCGGGTTGAGGTTCGGCCCGGCGCCCTGGATCAGGCTGGCGAGCATGTTGAGGTAGTCCCACTCTCCGGTGACCGAGTCGAACGGGGCGTTGCCCTTGCCGCCACCCGCGTTCCAGACGCGCTGGCCGGTGTCCTTGAACTTGGGCTCCTGGGCGTTGATGCTGGACAGTCCGAAGGCGTCCTCGAAGTTGCACGGCTTGGCGCCCGCCAGCGGGCAGCCCAGCGTTCCCATGTAGGCCTGTGACGCGGCGTCGGTGTCCATGAAGCCGGACCCCACGACGATGTTCTCCGGGTAGTAGTTCTGCTGCTGCTCCTCGGAGTAGAGGAACGACGGCGCCACCAGGTCGCAGAAGCACAGCACCGAGGTGGCTGCATTCTCTCCCGAGCCCACGGGGTTCATCCGCAGCACCGCGGCGCGGCGCTGCTGGTCAGCGGTCGTGATGTTCTGCTCGTAGAAGTACTTGTGGTCGCCGATGTTCGTGCCGCACTTGGCCAGCTCGGCAGCCAGCTCGCCCTCCACGGTGCCCTTGTTCTCCGGATCATCGGTGCTGATCACGCCGATCACCCGTGGGTTGTCCCGGAGGTTCTGGCTCGGGTTGCCAGAGCCGGCGTACTTGGCCGGCCGGCCCGCCAGCTGGGCGCACCAGAACCGGCCCGCATGCTGAGCCATCTTGGTGCCGGACATCTGGACGTCCCAGTGGTAGGGCCGCTTGGCCTGGTTGAAGCTGTCCCGGAAGTGCCAGCCGCCCGCGTTGGGCGTCCGCAGCTTGGAGAGCTGGTCGAAGCAAGCCGAGCACAAGGAGGTGTTCCAGTACACGAAGTACGGCTTGCTGCTGTCCACGACCTCCTTCATCTCGTTGCGGAGGCAGGCCACCGCCGGCGGGATCGTCTCGCAGCTCCCCTGCACGACCTTGATCTCGACCTGGCGGCCGTAGAGCTCGTAGTTGGCGTTGATGAACTTGGTGGCGGCGACGTGGAAGGCCTTGTACTGGTCGACCTCCACGAACGCATCCTGCGCCTTCAGGATGGCATCGACCGCATCGTTGCCCTTGCCGATGTAGCGAACGATGGTGATCTTGTCCTCGGTGACCCCCTGGTAGGTGGCGCCCCCGTTGTCCCCTGAGAACTTCGGCGTGCACGGCGGCGCGTAGAAGTCGATGGCGGGGTCGAACTGGCGGCCACCCTTGCAGTGGCTGGTGTCCCCTGCGGCTGCGCCGCCGGTGGTCCCGGCGCCATCGGTGCCGCCATCGGTGCCACCGGCCGCCCCGCCGCCATCGGTGCCGCCGGTGGAGCTCGTACCGTCGGTGACTCCGCCCGTGCCATCGGTCGCGGTGGCACTGTCGGAGCCGTCGGACGTCGCGGCCGGCGGGAGCCCGCCTGCGAGCGCGTCCGCGGCGTCCGGGGGACGCGACGGCGCCAGCGCGATGATCAGCAGCTGCACCGCGACGAACGCGGCCAGCGGCACGAACCTGCGCCCAAGTGATCGTTGCATCGCTGCTGTGCCTCCGTGGGGCTCGCTACCGGCTGCTCCGATTCCGCGGGCACCCGCTAGAGGTGAGGGTTCGACGTCTGGCCAGCAGGTCCCTGTCTCAGCGGCACGCCCGTCAGCGCAAGGCGCGCAGGCGGGCGGTGACGTCGCCGAGCTCCGGATCGGCGGCGGCGATGATGCTGAACAGCTGGCGGGCGCGGGGGACGTCGCCGGCGCGCTCGTGGAGGTCGGCCAGGGCGTAGGTGACCCGGAGGTGGTGCTCCTGCGGGTGCTTGTTGGGCGGCTTCGACGCGCTCGAGCACCGCGATGGCATCCTCGAGCTTGCCCTGGTCGGCCAGCGACCCGGCGTACACGATGCGGCCCTCGGCGACGAGGGCGGCGCTGGGCGACGCAGCGCGCAGCTCCTCCCACAGCTCGGTGACCTTGGCCTGGCGACCCAGCGCCCGGTAGCAGTCCGCCAGCACGGGGTGCTGCTCCGTGCTGCCGTTGAGCATCCGGAACGCTTCGAGCTCGGTGATGGCGAGCTTCCAGCGCCCCAGGCGGTAGTAGGTGAGGCCCAGCAGCTCGCGGACCGACTCCGCGGTCGGCGCCGTCTCCGCCAGCGGTCGGAGCAGCGAGCGCGCCTCCTCGAAGCGCTCCCGCCGGAACGCCTTGCTGGCGTCCTTCAGCTTCGCTTCGAGCCGGTCGGCCGCCTTGGCGGCCACCGCCCTCCGCAGAGACGGGTCGGTGGCTGGTTCCGCGTCGTCGTGGCGGACGGGCCGCTTGGTGGAGCGACCGCGGCCCACCGCCTTGCTGGCCTCGCCCCGGACCACGCCCTCGTCGATCCACACCTCGGGCTCCCACGAGTCGCGGCCCGCGGGGGACGCGGCGCGGAACGCCTTCGACGCGTCACCGGGCCCCTCGTCGCGCATGCGACCGGCGCCCTTGCGGGCCACCCCACCCCACCCGGCCTTCTTGCCCTTGGCGTCGTCGTCGGCCTTGATCTTGGCGGTCTCGTTGGCCCGGCGCTTCCACGGCGGCCCCTCGCTCGGACGGTCGCCACGGGCGGTGGACCGGTCGGAGCCCCGCTTGGCGCCGCCCTTGCCGCCGCTGCGGCCGGGGCGCGGCGGACGGCCACGGCCGGACGAGGAGGCGGGGGGCTTGGGCATGGGGGGAGCAGCCTATCGGTGGCGGAAAACGACGAAGGGCCCCCATCGTTGGGGGCCCTTCCATCAAGGGGAACTCGGCGGCGTCCTACTCTCCCAGGGCCTCTCGACCCAAGTACCATCGGCGCTGGAGGGCTTAACTTCCGTGTTCGGAATGGGAACGGGTGTGACCCCTCCGCCATGGCCACCGAAACCTGTTGTCAAGAGAGCGCAGCCATCGGACGGCGCAGCTCCTTGCAGAACTCCATAGCGAGCACGAACTTCATTGTCGATCCAAGCCCTCGGCCGATTAGTACCGGTCGGCTGAACACATTGCTGTGCGTACACCTCCGGCCTATCAACGTGATGGTCTGTCACGGGCCTTACCTGGTTGACCCAGTGGGAAACCTCATCTTGGAACGGGCTTCGTACTTAGATGCTTTCAGCACTTATCCCTTCCGCAGGTCGCTAACCAGCAGTGCCCTTGGCAGGACAACTGGCACACGAGAGCTGCGTCCGTCCCGGTCCTCTCGTACTAGGGACAGCCTTCCTCAAGTTTCCTCCGGCTGCAGCGGATAGGGACCGAACTGTCTCACGACGTTCTAAACCCAGCTCGCGTACCGCTTTAATGGGCGAACAGCCCAACCCTTGGGACCTGCTTCAGCCCCAGGATGCGATGAGCCGACATCGAGGTGCCAAACCTTCCCGTCGATATGGACTCTTGGGGAAGATGAGCCTGTTATCCCCGGCGTACCTTTTATCCGTTGAGCGACGGCCCTTCCACAAGGAGCCGCCGGATCACTATCGCCTACTTTCGTACCTGCTCGACTTGTAGGTCTCGCAGTCAAGCTCCCTTGTGCGATTGCACTCGACGCCTGATTGCCAACCAGGCTGAGGGAACCTTTGCGCGCCTCCGTTACAATTTAGGAGGCGACCGCCCCAGTCAAACTACCCGCCTGGCACTGTCCCCCGACCGGATCACGGTCGTAAGTTAGAAGCCCGTCATACGCAGGGTGGTATTTCAAGGGTGACTCCACACGAGCTGGCGCCCATGCTTCCACGTCTCCCACCTATCCTACACAGCGCATAACAAACTCCAATACCAAGTTGTAGTAAAGGTGCACGGGGTCTTTCCGTCCTGCTGCAGCTAACGAGCATCTTTACTCGTACTTCAATTTCGCCGGGTCTGTGGTTGAGACAGTAGGAAAGTCGTTACGCCATTCGTGCAGGTCGGAACTTACCCGACAAGGAATTTCGCTACCTTAGGACGGTTATAGTTACCGCCGCCGTTTACTGGGGCTTAGGTTCAGAGCTTCGCCTTACGGCTAACCCTTCCCCGTAACCTTCCAGCACCGGGCAGGCGTCACAGCGTATACATCGTCTTACGACTTCGCACGCTGCTGTGTTTTTAGTAAACAGTCGCTTTCCCCTGGTCTCTGCGGCCCCCTCGAGCTCAGGACGCGAAGTCCTTCACCCTGGCGAGGCCCTCCTTCTCCCGAAGTTACGGAGGTATTTTGCCGAGTTCCTTAACCACAGTTCTCCCGATCGCCTTGGTATTCTCTACCTGCCCACCTGTGTCGGTTTGGGGTACGGGCGCCGTGCCAGCTAACTAGCGGCTTTTCTTGGCAGTATGGGATCAATCACTTCGCCTAAACGGCTCGGTATCACGTCTCAGACTTCATGGGGCCCGGATTTACCTGGTCCCCGTCCTACACGCTTACCCCAGGACAACCATCGCCTGGGTTGATCTACCCTTCTGCGTCCCCGCATCGCTTGCGTCGTTCGAGTGGGTCGGTTCGTCCCGAAGGACAGCCCCTTAGCAACTCGAGGTCAGCATTGGCGCGGACACGGCGGTACCGGAATATCAACCGGTTGTGCATCGACTACGCCTCTCGGCCTCGTCTTAGCTCCCGACTCACCCTGGGCGGATTAGCCTTCCCCAGGAACCCTTGGGCTTTCGGCGGAGGGGTTTCTCACCCCTCTCTCGCTACTCATGCCTGCATTCTCACTCGACCACGCTCCACGACGGTTCACACCGCCGCTTCACTGCGAGATCGACGCTCCCCTACCACTCCTACGCAAGCGTAGAAATCCGCGGCTTCGGCTCTGTACTTGAGCCCCGTTACATTGTCCGCGCAGGATCACTCGACCAGTGAGCTGTTACGCACTCTTTCAAGGGTGGCTGCTTCTAAGCCAACCTCCTGGCTGTCTGTGCAATCCCACATCGTTTACCACTTAGTACAGAATTTGGGGCCTTAGCCGGCGGTCTGGGCTGTTTCCCTTTCGACCAACGAAGCTCATCCCCCGTGGTCTCACTGCAGAGCTCTGGAGTCATGGCATTCGGAGTTTGGCTGGATTCGGTAAGCTTGTTGGCCCCCTAGTCCATCCAGTGCTCTACCTCCATGACTGAACGCTCCACGCTGCACCTAAATGCATTTCGGGGAGAACCAGCTATCACCGAGTTTGCTTGGCCTTTCACCCCTACCCACAGGTCATCCCCCATGTTTTCAACCATGGTGGGTTCGGTCCTCCACGGGGTCTTACCCCCGCTTCAACCTGCCCATGGGTAGATCACTCGGCTTCGGGTCTACAACATGCGACTGAACGCCCTATTCAGACTCGCTTTCGCTCCGGCTCCCCATCACTGGTTAACCTTGCCACACATCGTAACTCGCAGGCTCATTCTTCAAAAGGCACGCCATCGAGGCTCGGACAAGTCCGAACGACTCTTTGACTGATTGTAAACCAACGGTTTCAGGTACTATTTCACTCCCCTCCCGGGGTACTTTTCACCATTCCCTCACGGTACTATTCACTATCGGTCGCCTAGACATACTTAGCCTTATGAGGTGGTCCTCACAGATTCACGCCGACTTTCACGGTTCCGGCGTTACTCGGGAGACATGACCTGAGGCTGCGTACGTTTCGTGTACAGGACTCTTACCTTCTGTGGTGGGCCGTTCCTGAACCCTTCCACTACGTAGCAGCTTGGTAACTCAGTGCCGGCTCTGGTGCGCCGGCTGTCAGTTCCCACGACCCCGAAGTGGCAACGCCACCAGGCTTGACACCACTTCGGTTTAGGCTCTTCCCTCTTCGCTCGCCGCTACTAAGGGAGTCGCGGTTGCTTTCTGTTCCTCAGGGTACTGAGATGTTTCAATTCCCCTGGTTCCCTCTACCCGCCCTATAGATTCAGGCGGGAGTGACACCCCATGACGGGTGCCGGGTTTCCCCATTCGGATATCCACGGATCAACGCTTGGTCGGCAGCTCCCCGTGGCCTTTCGTGGCCACCCACGTCCTTCATCGGTGCTAGGCGCCAAGGCATCCACCGTTGGCTTTTTGTAGCTTGGAAGAACAAAGATGCTCGTGCTCGCTATGCAATTCTCAAGGAGCTTCTGACCAACAAGGTTGGAGACGCAAGGATGCCGACCCACTGGGGGCCGGCGTTGCCTTGCAGAGCTCGAGCGAGTGTCGAAGACACTCCCTCAAAACAGAAGAGAGGACGTAGGGCCGTTCCATCGACGTGCGGAAGAGCCGAAGCTCAATCCCGTCGTCTGGCATGGAGGACCGAATAGCGAGTGATCAACTCGGGAGTACACCTCGTGATGAGGTGATGGCTCCTTAGAAAGGAGGTGATCCAGCCGCACCTTCCGGTACGGCTACCTTGTTACGACTTCACCCCAATCGCCGATCCCACCTTCGACAGCTCCCCCCCTTGCGGGTTGGGCCACTGGCTTCGGGTGTTACCGACTTTCGTGGTGTGACGGGCGGTGTGTACAAGGCCCGGGAACGTATTCACCCCGGCGTTGCTGATCCGGGATTACTAGCAACTCCAGCTTCACGGAGTCGAGTTGCAGACTCCGATCCGAACTGAGACCAACTTTGTGGGATTCGCTCGACCTCGCGGTTTCGCAGCCCTTTGTATTGGCCATTGTAGCATGTTTGCAGCCCTGGACATAAGGGGCATGATGACTTGACGTCGTCCCCACCTTCCTCCGAGTTGACCCCGGCAGTCTCCTACGAGTCCCCGCCATTACGCGCTGGCAACATAGGACAAGGGTTGCGCTCGTTGCGGGACTTAACCCAACATCTCACGACACGAGCTGACGACAGCCATGCACCACCTGTGATAGGCCCAAAAGGACACCATATCTCTATGGCTTTTCCTACCATGTCAAACCCAGGTAAGGTTCTTCGCGTTGCCTCGAATTAAGCAACATGCTCCGCTGCTTGTGCGGGCCCCCGTCAATTCCTTTGAGTTTTAGCCTTGCGGCCGTACTCCCCAGGCGGGGTACTTAATGCGTTAGCTTCGGCACGGAATCCGTTGATAAGACCCCACACCTAGTACCCAACGTTTACGGCGTGGACTACCAGGGTATCTAATCCTGTTCGCTCCCCACGCTTTCGCTCCTCAGCGTCAGTTCCAGCCCAGAGCGCCGCCTTCGCCGCTGGTGTTCCTCCTGATATCTGCGCATTTCACCGCTACACCAGGAATTCCACGCTCCCCTACTGGACTCTAGTCACGACAGTATCGGGTGGCGTCTCCAGGTTGAGCCTGGAGGTTTCACACCCGACTTATCGAACCGCCTACGAGCTCTTTACGCCCAATGAATCCGGACAACGCTTGGTCCCTACGTGTTACCGCGGCTGCTGGCACGTAGTTGGCCGGACCTTCTTCTGTGGGTACCGTCTTGGTTCGTCCCCACTGAAAGCGGTTTACAACCCGAGGGCCGTCATCCCGCACGCGGCGTTGCTGCGTCAGGCTTTCGCCCATTGCGCAAGATTCCCCACTGCTGCCTCCCGTAGGAGTCTGGGCCGTGTCTCAGTCCCAGTGTGGCTGATCGTCCTCTCAGACCAGCTACCCGTCGATGCCTTGGTGGGCCGTTACCCTCACCAACTAGCTGATAGGCCGCGAGGCTCTCCCGGAGCGGAATCCATTTCCTCACCAAACCATGCGATTCGGTGAGGACATCCGGTATTAGCTCTCCTTTCGGAGGGTTATCCCGGTCTCCGGGGCAAGTTCCTCACGTGTTACTCACCCGTTCGCCACTAGGTCTTCCGCAGTGTTGCCACTGCATGGACCTCGTTCGACTTGCATGTGTTAGGCACGCCGCCAGCGTTCGTCCTGAGCCAGGATCAAACTCTCCATCGAGATCTCGAACCCGCCACCGAGGCGGTGGGCCCTTCGATCGGTGTTGAAGAGCCGGCAGATCCCAGGACCGTTTGACGGGTCCTGTACTTTTGCCGACTGGCACCAGAACAGCCAGCATCACTTACTGCTGTCCGTTTCAAGTGCATTCATTCTCTTGAACGGCTGCGCGACCCTCCGAGGAGAGTCGGGCAGTCGCCCGCACTCGCTTTTTCGTCCTCTCTTCTGTTTTCAAGGAGCGTCGTCTGCCCCGCAGGGCAGCGCTCGACCGGCAGTCGCATCCACGTGGAGCGGTGGTGCCGGGGTGGCCCTTCCAGCTGCGACTCGACGTTGCCGAGGCCTCTGTGGGGCGGAGGGACAACCTATCGGCGGGGGCCGCGAAGTGTCAACTCTGGCGGGCGTCCACGATCGCCCAGCCCTTCTTGCCCTTCCGCACCAGGATCCAACGGTCGTGCAGCAGATCGGCGGTCCCCAGGAGCCGTCCCGGCTCCGCCTTCTCGCCGTTGACGGACAGGCCGCGCTGGTCGAGCTGCCGGCGGGCGTCGCCCGCGGAGGTGGCCAGCCCGGTGCGGAGGAGGACGGGCACCAGGTCGACGCCGTCCTCCAGGCGCTCGTCCGGCGCCAACGTGGTGGACGGCACCTCTCCTGCCACGGCCGCCAGCGCCTCCGGGGACGCCGCTCGTGGGTCTCCGCCGAAGAGGATCTCTGACGCTCCCTCGGCGGCTCGGGCGGCCTCGGGGCCGTGCACCAGCTCCGTGACGGCCTCGGCGAGGGCCCGCTGGGCCTGGCGACGGCCCGGATCCTGCGTGTGGGCGGCGACGAGGACGTCGATCTCCTCCATCGGCAGCAGGGTGAACTGCGCCAGCATCCGGGCCACCTCGGCGTCCTCGACGTTGATCCAGTGCTGGAAGAAGGCGTACGGCGACGTCAGCGCCGGATCGAGCCAGACCCTGGCCCCGGTGGTCTTGCCGAGCTTGGTCCCGTCGTCGGCGGTGAGGAGGGGCCAGCAGAGCCCGTGGACGGCGGCGCCGTGGCGCCGGCGGATGAGGTCGACCCCGGAGAGGATGTTCCCCCACTGGTCGGACCCGCCGATCTGCAGCTCGCAGCGCTCGTGCTGGTGGAGGTGGGAGTAGTCGTTCGCCTGCAGGAGCATGTAGCTGAACTCCGTGTAGGAGATGCCGTGCTCCCCCGCCATCCGGGCCTTGACGCTCTCGCGGGCCACCATCTGGTTCACGGTGACGTGCTTGCCCACGTCCCGGAGGAAGGCGAGCAGGCGGATCTCCTTCGTCCACTCCAGGTTGTCGACCAGCGACCAGCGGCCCTCAGGCCCCAGACACGCGCCCGATCTGCTCCTTGATGGCGGCGACGTTGGCCGCCAGCGTGTCCGGATCGAGCAGGTTGCGCTCGTCGGAGCGACCACCGGGATCGCCGACCATGCCGGTGGCGCCGCCGGCGAGGGCGATGGCACGGTGGCCCGCGTCCTGGAACCGTCGGAGCATGAGCAGCCCGATGAGGTTGCCGTGGTGGAGGCTGGGCGCCGTGGGGTCGCAGCCGTAGTAGAGGGTGATGGGTCCCTCGGCCAGCCGGGCGGCGAGGGCGTCCCGATCCGTGGTGTCGTGCACCAGGCCGCGCGCATCCAGGTCGTCGAGGAGATCGGACATCGGCGCCATCGTCCCCGCCAGCCTGGTCACAGGTCCAGCCCGATCCCCGTGGGTGCTCCGCCCGCCGGGTGCGCGTGCGGGAGAATGGGCGCCTTCCCATGCGTCGCACCACCTCCTCCGTCGCCCTCGTGCTCGCGTTCGCAGCCACGGTCGGCTCGTGCACCTACACCTCGCGGGCGGTCCTCCCCCCGACCGGCGAGGAGATCCAGTCCTCCACGCTCTACGCCGCCGACGGCACCCTCGTGCACACCTTCCACGCCGAGGAGAACCGCAAGGTCATCCCGCTCGAGGAGATCCCGCGGCACGTGAGCGACGCGGTGATCGCGATCGAGGACGAGCGCTTCTACCGGCACACCGGCGTGGACGTTCGCGCCGTGCTGCGGGCTGCCCGCTCCAACGCCGCCGCGGGTGGCATCGAGCAGGGCGGCTCCACGATCACGCAGCAGTACGTGAAGCAGGAGATCCTCCGGGACGACTCCCCCACGGTGGGCCGCAAGGTGCTCGAGGCGTCCATGGCGGTCCAGCTGGAGCGCGAGTACTCCAAGGACCGCATCCTCGAGCTCTACCTCAACGCCATCTACTTCGGGAACGGCGCCTACGGGATCGAGGCGGCGGCCCACCAGTACTTCGGCAAGGCGGCCGCCGACCTCCTCCCCGCCGAGGGTGCCCTCCTCGCCGGCCTCATCCAGCGACCGGGCACCACCGACCCGTTCGACGAGCCGGAGGTCGCCCTCGCGCGCCGCCAGCTCGTGCTCGACCGCATGCACGCCAACAACATGCTCACCGACAACGAGCTGCTCTGGTGGCACAACTACCCGATCAAGCTCGCCTCGGACGTGGTGCCGGCGGCCGAGCGCTACCCGGCGGCGTACTTCGTCGAGGAGGTGAAGCAGTGGATCCTCGATGACCCGCGCTTCGGTGCCACCGCCAAGGAGCGGCGCGACCTGCTGTTCGGCGGCGGGTTGCGCATCCGCACCACCGTCGACCTCAAGCTGCAGGCGGAGGCGGAGGCCTCCGTCCGGAAGATCCTCCCCGATCCGGCCGGGCCCGACGCGTCGATGGTGTCCGTGGAGGCCACCACGGGCTACGTCCGCGCCATGGTCGGCGGCCGCGACTTCTTCGGGACGAGCCGGATCGCCAAGCTCAACCTGGCGACCCAGGGCCCCCGGCAGGCGGGGTCGTCGTTCAAGCCCTTCGTGCTGGCCACCGCCCTCACCCAGGGGATCGATCCGCAGACCCGGATCTCGGCGCCCGGGTGCATCACGATCCCGCTCGAGGCGGCACCCCCGTGGAAGCCCTGCAACTACGGCGGCGGCGGAGGAGGCACCGTCAGCATCGTCGAGGGCACCGTCCGCTCGTACAACACGCTCTACGCGCAGCTGATGATGCGCGTCGGTCCCGGGCCGGCCATGGACACCGCGACGCGCGTCGGCATCGGGAGCCCGCTCCAGGCGGTGCCGTCCGCGGTGCTCGGCAGCAACGTGGTGACGGCGATGGACATGGCCGGCGCCTACTCCACCTTCGCCAACCGAGGCATCCGGGTGCCGCCGGTGCTCGTCACCCGCATCACCCGCGCCGACGGCACCGTGCTGTTCAACCACGAGCACCGGCAGTCCAAGGTGCTCGAAGCGGGGATCGTCGACACCCTCACGAGCATCCTCGAACAGGCCGTCCAGCGAGGCACCGGCACCAAGGCGAAGCTCGATCGTCCGGTGGCGGGCAAGACCGGCACCACCAATGACAACAAGGACGCCTGGTTCGCGGGCTACACGTCGGAGCTCGCCACCGCGGTGTGGGTCGGCTTCCCCGAGCTCGGTGCCAACGGCGAGCTCGTGCCGATGGTCCCGCCCCACACGCCGATCAAGGTCACCGGGGGCTCGTACCCGGCGGAGATCTGGCACCGGTTCATGAGCGTGGCGCTCGCCGGGCGGCCGGTGGTCCAGTTCCACCCGCCGACCACCACGACCACCCTGCCGCCGTACGTGCCGCCCGTCGCCCGGGGCCTGGGGCCGCGGGTGGATGTGCCGAACGTGATCGGCTTCCACATCGGGATCGCCCGCGACGTCCTGACCTTCGCCGGGTTCAACACGGCGACGGTCCCGGCCGGCAAGACCAACAAGAAGAAGGGCACCGTGGTGGTGCAGTCACCTGCCAACGGCACCGCGCCGCGCGGGTCGATCGTCACGTTGGAGGTCGCCGACTAGACACGCGGCGAGCCCCGTGACGAGGCTGGGTCGGTGACGGACCCGAGCTCGCTGGACGCGCCCGCCGCCGTGCCGCGCCGCTGGTCGACCGGTCGAGTGCTGGTGGCGACGTCGATCGTCGCCATGCTGGCGATGTGGGGGTACGTCCTGTACCTCGCCTTCGGTCCTGGCCGGCAAGCGCCGCCGGACCGGTTGGACGACCCGACGTTCGCGACCGAGGCCCAGGCGATCTGTGACGCGGCCCACGACGACGTCGATCGCCTGCCGGCGGCCATCGAGGCGGAGAGCGCCACCGAGCGAGCCGACATCGTGGCCGAGGCCAACGAGCGGTTCGTCGACATGGTGCGGTCGCTCGAGGCCGTCACCCCGGCGGGCGAGGACGGCGAGCTGGTCACCGAGTGGATCGCGGACTGGCGCACGTACCTCGACGACCGCGCCGCCTACGTCGATGCCCTGCGGAGCGACCCCGAGGCCCAGCTGCTCGTGACGGCCAAGGCCCAGGAGCAGATCACCGAGTTCATCGACGCCTTCTCCGCCGACAACCGCATGATCGCCTGCGCCACCCCGATCGACGTCTAGGCCGGCAGCTCATCGAGGGCGGCGACGGCCGCTCGCACCATCCGGACCGTGCCAGCGTCCACGGCTTCGCGGGCGATCTGGTCGACCGGTACCCACCGCACGCCCGCCGACTCGTGGTTGGTGACGGCCACCGCCCCTGGGGGCGCCACCACGAGGTGCCGGACGTCCAGGTGCAGGTGGTCGGGCTCGGAGGCCGAGGCGTTGTGGAACAGGTGCACGTCGAGGTCGACCGCCGGGGTGAGCACCCGCATCCCGGCGATGCCGGTCTCCTCCTCGCCTTCGCGCAGGGCCACCCGGGCCAGGTTGCCGTCGCCGTCTGCGTGGCCGCCGGGCTGGAGCCACCGCTGCACCTTGGCGTGGAGGAGCAGGAGGACCTGTCGCGTGCTGGGGTCGATCACGACGGCGGATCCCGTGAGGTGCCCCTGGAGACAGGAGCGGTGCAGGGCATCCGGGTGAGCGTCGATGAACGAGAGGATCTGCTGGCGGTTGGCCTCGTGGTCCTCGTCTCCCGCTCGCGCGGCGAGGACCGCGTGTCGGGCGGCCGCGAGGTCGGCGGCGCCCACCAGCTCGTCGGCGCGGTGGAGCGCGGTCATGCCGGCTTCGACAGGTGCAGGGAGCCAGGGTCACACCAGCGCCACGGGAGCTCTGTGCCCACCGACAGGCCGATGCGGGTGCTCACCGCGGGGACGTCCGGAGGAGGTGTCCCGTCATCCACGATGGTCAACCGGCGCTCGGCGGTGACCAGGTCCGCGCCGTCGTCCTCACCGTCGATGCCGAACGCCTGGCAGAGCCGGGCGGGTCCGGCGAGCAGGTCGCGCTCGCGCTTGGCCCTGGTGCGGCGGCGCCACATCTCGTCGACGCCGGCCACCGGCTCCGCCGCCCGCAAGAGCACCGCCACGCCCTCGCCGTCGGACCCGCACACGGCGTTCGCGCACCAGTGCATCCCATAGGTGAAGTACACGTACAGCCGGCCCGGCGGACCGAACATGGTCGCGTTGCGCGGGGTCATGCCCCGGTAGGCGTGGCTGCCAGGATCCTCGGCCCCGCAGTAGGCCTCGACCTCCACGATGCGCGCCGCCTGCCCGTCGCGCACGAGGAGCTTGCCGAGCAGGTCAGGAGCCACGAGCCGAGGATCGCGCCGGTAGAACGCCCGACCCAGCCGCCGACGCCGCGCCATCAGGCAGAGGTCAGCGGCGCGGCGGAAGTCGTCGGGCACGGGGACGGGCTCGAGAGTGCCGGTGCGGACGGCCACGTAGGTGAGATCCGCCGTGAAGACCGGTTCGTCGTCGACCGTGCCGTCGAAGCCGACATCGAAGCTCGTCGTGCCCCATCGCCGGACCGACACCGCGATGTCCAGCTGGTCGTGCACCCGGGCCGCCCCGCTCCAGGTGATGGTCGCCTTCTTCACCATCACCTCCCACTCCCCCTCCTCCAGGCCCAACCCGAGCGCGCGGAACCAGAAGTCGGAGGCGTCATCGCAGTACGCCAGGTAGTGCGAGTTGAACACGACGCGCTGCATGTCGACCTCGCCGTACCGCACGCGGATCCGATGGATGTACGCCATGGTGAAGCGCAGAGCCTCGCGCGCGACACCGGCCGACTTCACATGGCCGGTGGGCTCAGCCGCTGACGCGCTCCCGATCGGTCTGCAGGCGGGCGCGATAGCGCTCCAGCTGGACCGCCACCGCGGCGGGACCCGCACCGCCCGGGGTCGTGCGTCGGGCCACGGCGACGCCGGGCTCGAGCAGCCTCCGGTCGGCGTCGTCGAAGGCGGGGTGAGCGGCCACCAGATCGGCCAGCGGCACGCGCCGCTCGATCGAGTCACGCACCAGCCCCCCGACGATCGCATGCGCGTCGCGGAACGGGGTGCCCCGCAGCACCAGCTGCTCGGCCAGGTCGGTGGCGGCGGCGTAGGGCGAGTCGGCGGCCGCTTGCATTCGCTCGACGTCGAAGCGGACGGTGGCCAGCAGGCCGCCCACCGCGGACAGCGCGAGGGACACCTGGTCGACGGCGTCGAACAGGGGCTCCTTGTCCTCCTGGAGGTCTCGGTTGTAGGCGAGCGGGAGGCCCTTGAGGGTGGCGAGGAGCCCGGTGAGGTCGCCGATGAGGCGACCGGCCTTGCCGCGAGCCAGCTCGGCGATGTCGGGGTTCTTCTTCTGCGGGAGCATGGAGCTGCCGGTGGCGTAGGCGTCGTCGAGGGTGGCGAAGCCGAACTCGTCGGTGGTCCAGATCACCAGCTCCTCGCCGATGCGCGAGAGGTGGATGCCGACCAGCGTGAGGGCGAACAGGGCCTCGGCCACGAAGTCGCGGTCGGAGACGGCGTCGAGGCTGTTCTCGAAGCGACCCGCGAAGCCGAGGTCGGCGGCCACCCCGTCGGGGTCGAGCGGGATCGACGACCCGGCCAGCGCACCGGCACCCAGCGGCGACACGTCGGCGCGGCGCCGGCAGTCGAGCAGCCGGTCGACGTCGCGGGCGAGCGCCCATCCGTGGGCGAGGAGGTGGTGGGCCAGCGTGACCGGCTGGGCGCGCTGCAGGTGCGTGTACCCGGGCAGGTATGAGTCACCCGCCTCGACCGCCCGGTCGAGCAGCACCTCCTGGAGGGTGAGGACCCGGTTGGCCACGTCGAGCAGGGCCCGCTTGGTGTACAGCCGGAGGTCCGTTGCCACCTGGTCGTTGCGGCTGCGACCGGTGTGGAGCTTGGCCCCGGCGGCGCCGGCCAGGTCAGTGACGCGGCGCTCCACCGCGGTGTGGATGTCTTCGTCCGACGGGAGGAACGCGAACGACCCGTCGGTGAGCTCCGCCTCCACCTGGTCGAGGGCAGCGAGCACTGCGTCGCGCTCGTCGTCGGTGAGGATGCCGATCCGGGCCAGGCCGCGCACGTGGGCGCGGGACCCCGCGATGTCGTCCGGGGCCAGCCGCTGGTCGAACGGGATGCTCACCGTGAAGGCGAGGAGCTCGTCCGCGGGTCCACCCTCGAACCTCCCGTGCCAGAGGGTGCTCATGGCCGGAGGTGGCCTTGGGTGCCGGCCCACGTCTCCACCGACAGGCCCCAGAGGCGCACGAACCCGGCCGAGTCCTCGTGCCGGAAGCTGTCGCCGGCGTCGTAGGTGGCGAGGCCGTAGTCGTAGAGGCTGTGGGGGCTGCGACGCCCGGTGACCTCGCACGACCCGGGGGTGAGGTGCAGGCGCACCTCCCCCGTCACGAAGCGCTGGCTCTCGGCGATGAAGGCGTCGAGCGCCTGCTTGAGCGGGCTGAACCAGAGCCCGTCGTAGATGAGCTCGGCGTAGCGGGGCTCGAGGCGGGCCTTCTCGCGCTGGAGGTCGCGCTCGAGGCAGATGCCCTCGAGGTCGCGGTGGGCGAGGATCAGCGCCAGGCTGGCCGGGCACTCGTAGGTCTCGCGGCTCTTGATGCCGACGCGACGGTTCTCGACCATGTCGAGGCGGCCCCAGCCGTACGAGCCGACCAGCTCGTTCAGCCGCTGGACGACGGCCAGCACGCTGAGCGGCTCGCCATCGAGGCTCACGGGCACGCCGGCTTCGAACCCGACCACCACGTCGACCGGTTCGGTGGCCGTGGGTTGGGTGAGCAGCCAGACCCCCGGGGGCGGCCGGTTCCACGGGTCCTCCATCTCGCCGCACTCGATGGCGCGGCCCCAGATGTTGTCGTCGATGGAGTACACCTTCTCCTTCGTCGCCATGATCGGGATGTCGTGGTCGTAGGCGTAGAGGATGCTCTCCTCGCGGGTCATGCCCCACGACCGCACGGGGGCGATCACCTCGAGGTCGGGGTTCAGGGCGCGGGTCGACACCTCGAAGCGCACCTGGTCGTTGCCCTTGCCGGTGCAGCCGTGGGCAACGGCGTCGGCGCCGTGCTCCTTGGCCGCCGCCACGAGGTGCTTGACGATCACCGGTCGCGACAGGGCGGAGACGAGCGGGTACCGGTTCTCGTAGAGGGCGTTGGCGGCGAGGGCCGGCGCGCAGTACTCGGCGGCGTACTCCTCCTTGGCGTCGACCACGACGGCCTCGATGGCGCCAGCCGCCTTGGCGCGCTCCTTCACGACCTCGTAGTCCTCGGCGGCCTGGCCGACGTCGACGGCCAGGGCGATCACCTCGACACCGAGCTCATCGATCATCCAGCGGACGGCGACGGACGTGTCGAGGCCACCGCTGTAGGCGAGGACGACGCGCTTGGTCATGGGGGTTCCTTCTTCCTTGGTCAGAGTCCGGCGAGGTCCGCGAGCTGCTTCGCCACTGCGGCGCCGCCGGCATCCTCGGACACGACGACGATGAGGGTGTCATCACCGGCGACGGTCCCGAGCACCTCGGGCAGGCCGGAGCGGTCGAGGGCGGAGCCGACGACGTGGGCGGAGCCTGGCGGCGTGCGCAGGACGACCAGGTTGCCGGAGTGGTTGACCTCCACCACCCAGTCGCCGAAGACGCGGCGGAGGTGGTCCTCTGGCGCCCGCTGCTCGGTCGGGAGCTCCGGGATGGCGTAGACGGTCTCCCCGCCGGCCACCCGCACCTTGATGGCGCCGAGGTCGTCGAGGTCGCGCGAGACGGTGGCCTGGGTCGCTTGGATGCCGTCGGCCGCCAGGAGCTCGACGAGGTGGACCTGGCTGGTCACGGCCTGCTCGGCCAGGTGCTTGGCGATCCTGTGCTGCCGTTGCGGCTTGCTCACGGGTGCGCCTCCAAGAGGAAGCGGAGGAGGCCGCGGAAGGCGTGGAGGCGGTTGTGCGCCTGCGGGAACGCACGGCTCTGGGCGCCGTCCACGACGGCGGAGGTGACCTCTTCGCCGCGGTGCGCGGGAAGGCAGTGCATGAAGACGGCGTGCGACGGGGCCTCCGCCATCACGCGGTCGTCGACCTGGAAGCCTTCGAAGGCGCGCCGGCGCTGCTCCGCCTCCTCCTCCTGGCCCATCGACGCCCACACGTCGGTGTGGACGGCGTCCGCGCCCCGCACCGCCTCCGCCGGCCGATCCGTGACGACCGGGGGGCCGTCGAGCCCTGCCGCCACCAGGCGGTCGACGTCAGCTTCCGTCGGGCCGTAGCCGGTGGGGCTGGCGATCCGGAGTCGCATGCCGGTGCGCGCGGCGCCCAGGGAGAGGCTGCGGGCCACGTTGTTGAAGTCCCCGATCCACGCGACGGTGCGACCCTTCAGGTCGCCGAGCTCCTGGCGCATCGTGAGGAGGTCGGCCAGGGACTGGCACGGGTGCCCGTGGTCGGACAGCAGGTTGATGACCGGGATCGTCGATGCCGCCGCCAGCTGCTCGAGCACGCGGTGGTCGAACACGCGGGCGCCGAGGGCGGCGTGGTAGCCGGACAGGACCCGTCCGATGTCGGCCATCGGCTCACGGCTCCCGGTCCCGATCTCGTCCTTGCGGAACGTGACGGGGTGCCCGCCCAGGTGCACGACGGCGACCTCGGACGAGTGCCGCGTGCGGAGGGACGGCTTCTCGAAGTACAGGCCGACCGTCTGACCGGCCAGGATCTGCGGCCGCGCCGGATCGTCGGCCAGGTCGAGCACGCGCGCGATCTCGCCGGCGTCGAGGTCGTCGATCTCGAGGAGGTGGCGCGTCATGCGAGCGCCTCGGACAGGAGGGCGATGGCGTGGTCGATCTCGTCGTCGGTGATCAGGAGCGACGGGGCCAGGCGCAGGGCGGTGGGGGTGATGGCGTTGACGATGGCGCCGAGGTCGAGCAGCCGAGCGGCGGCGTCCTTGCTGTCGTGGCCGGCCAGCTCGATGGCGAGCAGGAGGCCGAGGCCGCGCACGTCGGCGACGCCGGGAAGGGCGAGCGCGCCAGCGGTGATCCTCGCTCCGGCCCGCGCCGCCCGCGCGGGAACGTCCTCCGCCTCCATCACCGCCAGCACCGCGCGAGCGGCGGCGGTGGCGAGCGGCTGTCCGCCGTAGGTCGTGGCGTGGTCGCCCGGCTCGAAGGCGGCCGCCACCTCAGTGCGCGCCCAGCAGGCGCCGATGGGCACGCCGTTGCCGAGCGCCTTGGCCATCGTGACGACGTCGGGCACGACCCCGAGCCGCTGGTGGGCGAACCAGGCCCCGCATCGGCCCAGGCCCGTCTGCACCTCGTCGACCATGAAGAGGATGCCGCGCTCGTCGCAGAGGCGGCGGACGCCCTGGAAGTACTCGGCGGTGGCGGGGTTGACGCCGCCCTCCCCCTGCACCGGCTCCAGGAGCACCGCGGCCACCGTTGGGTCGAGGGCGCCTTCGAGCGCGTCGAGGTCTTGCCAGGCGACGTGCCGGAACCCCTCCGGGAGCGGTTGGAAGACCTCGTGCTTGGCGGGCTGCCCGGTGGCGTGGAGCGTCGCGAGCGTTCGTCCGTGGAACGACCCGAAGGCACTGACCACCACGTGGCGCCCGCGCCCGCCGAAGCGCCGCGCCAGCTTCAGCGCGCACTCGTTGGCCTCGGCGCCAGAGTTGGCGAAGAACACCTGGCCCCGCATCCCGCCGTCGTCGGGCCAGCCGGGCTGGCCCACGCCGAGCAGGCGGTCGAGCGTCTGCGCCACCTGCCACCCAGGTTCGGTGCCGAACAGGTTCGACACGTGCAGCAGGGTCTGCGCCTGCTCGTGGAGGGCGGCGGCGACCGCTGGATGGCTGTGGCCGAGGCTGGTGACCGCCAGGCCCGACAGCAGGTCGAGGTAGCGCTTCCCGTCCTTGTCCCACAGCCACGCGCCTTCGCCCCGCACCAGCTGGAGGGCCGGCGGCCCGTAGGTGGGCATGAGCGGGCAGTGCTCGAGGGCGGGGGCGGCCATGGCGGCGGCGTGGGCGGTCATGCCGGGTCCTCCGCGGTGATCATCGTGCCGATGCCGGCGTCGCTGAACAGCTCCAGGAGGAGGACGTGCGGCAGCCGGCCGTCGAGCAGGTGCGCCGAACCGACGCCGTGGCCCACGGCGTGCAGGCAGGCGGCGATCTTGGGGATCATCCCGCCGCTGAGCGTGCCGTCGTCGACGAGGGCCTGCAGCGCGGCCGCCGAGATGTGGCTGATGAGGCTGGTCTGGTCGGCCACGTCGGCCAGCAGGCCCTCGACGTCGGTGAGGTAGATGACCTTCTCGGCGCCCAGCGACTCGGCCAGCGCGCCGGCGACGGCGTCGGCGTTGATGTTGTAGGCCTGCCCGGTGGCGTCCGCCCCGATGGTGGACACGACCGGGATGAGGTCCTCCGCGAGCAGCCGCTCGAGGATGGCCGGGTTGACGGTGTGGACGTCACCCACGAAGCCCAGGTCGGGGTGCCGCGCCTCGGCGAGGATGAGGCCGGCGTCTTCGCCGCTCACACCGACGGCCAGCGGGCCGTGCAGGTTGATGGCGCTCACGATCTCGCGGTTCACCTTCCCGACCAGCACCATCCGGGCGATGTCGACCGTCTCGGCGTCGGTGACGCGGTGGCCGTCGCGGAACTCCGGGACCTTGCCCAGGCGCTCCATCAGGTCGCTGATCTGCGGGCCGCCACCGTGCACGACCACCGGGCGGAGCCCGACCGACCGCATGAGCACGACGTCCTCGGCGAACGACGCCGCCAGGGCGGGGTCGACCATGGCGTTGCCGCCGTACTTCACCACGATGACCCGGTCGCGGAAGCGTTGGATGTACGGGAGAGCCTCGACGAGCACGTCGGCCCGCTCCTGCGCCGCCGCGCGCGTGGTGACGGTCATGAGGTGCCCATGTTCTCGTCGACGTACGCGTGGGTGAGGTCGTTGGTGAGGATGCGGGCGGTTCCGTCGCCCAGCCCGAGGTGGGCCGTCACCTCGATGACGTCCTGGTCCATGTAGGCGCCGATGGCGGCGGGGTCGACGTTCGCGGTGACCCCGTGCTCGGCCACCAGCAGGTCGCCGTAGCGCACGCTCAGCTTGTCGGCCTCGAACACGATGCCCGCGCTGCCCAGCTCGCTGGCGACCCGACCCCAGTACGGGTCCTTGCCGTACCACGAGCACTTCACCAGCTGGCTCTCCGCGACCTTGCGGGCCCCGGTCCGGGCATCGTCGTCGGACAGCGCCCCCGTCACGCGCACGTGCACCACCTTGGTGTGGCCCTCGGCGTCGCCGACCATCTGCATGGCGAGGTCGAGGCACGCCTCGGCCACCGCGGCCGCGAACGCCGCGTGATCGGCGGGCGGACCCGCTGCTCCCGAAGCCAGCAGGATGACCGTGTCGTTGGTCGACGTGCAGCCGTCCGAGGACATGGCGTTGAAGCTCTCGGCCACGGCGGCGCGGAGGCTGGCCACGAGCTCGTCGGGCGGGACGTCGGCGTCGGTGGTGAGCACGGCCAGCATGGTCGCCATGTTCGGGGCCAGCATGGCCGCGCCCTTGGCCATGCCCCCGACGACGAACCCGTCGCCGCGCACGACCGTCTCCTTGCGATGGGTGTCGGTGGTGCGGATGGCCTCGGCGGCGGCGGTGCCACCCTGCGGATCACCGCGCCGGCCGGCGACCAGCTCGGGCACGCCCTTGGCGATGGCGTCCATCGGCAGCTCGTAGCCGATCAGGCCGGTGGAGCACACCAGCACCTCATCAGCGGCGCAGCCGAGCTGCTCGGCGACCATCGCGCACATGGCCTGCGCGTCGGCCAGCCCCGGCTGCCCGGTGGCGGCGTTGGCGCAACCGCTGTTCAGGACCACCGCGGCGGCGCGCCCACCGGTGAGGGTGAGGTGGGCGTTGGTGGTGATGACCGGCGCCGCCGTCATCTTGTTCTGCGTGTACACGGCCGCGGCCGCGACCGGTTGGCCGCCGCTGGTCGCGACCAAGCTGAGATCGAGGTCACCCGACGGCTTGATGCCGCACGCGACCCCGTTGGCGGTGAAGCCCTTGGGCGCGGTCACGCTCATTGGGCGAGTCCTGATCGGGGCCGACTGGTCTGGCGGCCGCGATCGTCCAGGGGCCAATGGGCGGCCCTGTGCTGATGGTTCGCTCGCTGGCGCTGGCTCACGGATAGACGCCGGCGATGGGGAGACCCGTGGTCTCGGGGAGGTCGAGGAGCAGGTTGGCGCACTGCACCGCCGCGCCGGAGGCGCCCTTGGTGAGGTTGTCGATGGCGGCGATGGCGACGACCCATCCGGTGCGCGCGTCGTAGCGAGCGGTGATGTGGGCGCAGTTCGACCCGAGCGTGGCCTTGGTGGAGGGCGACCCGTCGGTGACGACGACGAAGGGCTCATGGGCGTAGGCCGCCCGCTGGAGCTCGAGCAGCGTCGCCGTCGAGGTGCTCGCGGTGGGCCGGGCGTAGCAGGTCGCCAGGATCCCCCGGTTCATCGGCGCCAGGTGGGGCGTGAACAGCACGGTCGCGCCGAGCACCTGCTCCATCTCCGGCGTGTGGCGATGGTCGAGCAGGCCGTAGGCGGTGAAGTCCTCGTCGACCGCGCAGAACGTGGTCGTCGCCTTGGCCGCCCGGCCGGCGCCCGACACGCCCGACGCGGCATCGACGACGATCCCGCCGGTCTCGACCGCGCCCGCCCGCACGAGGGGCGCCAACGCCAGCGCCGCCGCCGTCGGATAGCAGCCCGGGGTGGCGACGTGCGCCGACCCCTTGATCTCGTCCCGGAAGAGCTCGGGGAGGCCGTAGGCGAACTCAGGGAGCAGCGCCGGGGCGGTGTGGGCCTCGCCGTACCACTGCGGGTAGAGGCTCGCGTCCTGGAGCCGGAAGTCGGCGGCGAGGTCCACGAGGTGGTCCACCCGGCCGATCAGGTCGGGCACGATCGTCTGGCTGGCGCCGTGGGGCAGGCCCAGGAACACCAGGTCGAGCCCGGCCACCGCGTCGAGGTCGTACCCGCTGAACACCAGGTGGGGGTACGCCCCCGCCAGGCTCGGGTACAGGTCGGCCACCCGCTTCCCGGCTTGGGTGTCGCCCGTGGCCACGCGGACGTGCAGGTCGGGGTGGGCGGCGCACAACCGCAGCAGCTCGGCGCCGGTGAACCCGGACGCCCCGACGATGCCCACCTGGACCATCGGAGAATGATGCACGATCCTGCATGTTCATGCAAACCGGTTCGAGCGCGCCCCTGGCTACCGTTTCGGGCGATGACCAGCCCGTTGCACCCGTCGGTGATCACGGTCGATCCCGACCTCGATCGGCGCACGGACGAGGACCTCGAGACGGCGCCGCCGAAGGCCGCCCACATCGTGAAGGTGGAACCGGGCGAGTCGGCCGTCGCCAAGGTCACCGAGGCGCGCATCTACGGCTACCCCGTGGAGGCGCTGTGCGGGGAGCGGTTCGTGCCCCAGCAGGACCCGAAGAAGCTGCCGCTGTGCGGCACCTGCAAGGAGATCTACGACCTCTACCGGCAGATGGGCGACGGCCTGAACGAGACGCCAGGCACGTAGCTCAATCGTCCCGCTCGTCCCCCTTGCCCTTGGGCTCGCCCTTCCCCTTCCCGGGCTCGGGCGGCGCCACGGTCGTGGTGGGCGCCATCGTCGTCGGGGGCGGCACGGCGACGACCGGCTCGGTGGCCGGCGGGCTCGTGGTGGGTGGCGACTCGAGCCGGCCACTGCCGTCACCCGTCGCCGCCAGGGCCACGAGCAGGAGCAGGACGCCGACGGCGGCGGCCACGAGCGCTCGCCGGGCTCCCGTCCGAGGCGCCGGCTCGGCGACCGGGAGCAGCGTGGCGGGCATGACGGTGGTGCCCGGGTCCGCGGCCGTCGCGACGACGGGGGTGGAGGCCGTCACGGCATCGCTGGGCGCGGGACCCTCGCCGGACGGGGCCGGCACGGTCACCGACGGCGCCGCCGCCACGGCCGCCGTGACCTCGGCCGCGGCGGTGAGGAGCGCGGTGAGGCGGTCGCGCACCTCAGCGGCGGACGGCCGGTTCGGGGCGGCCCGGTCGGTCATCTCGCCCAGCAGGCCGCGCCAGGCGTCGGGCACGTCCGTGCGGGTGTCGGGGTCGCGCGCCAACCGGGCCATCGCCACCTCGTGCGGTGCGCCGCTGAACGCCCGCCGACCGGTCAGCAGCTCGAGCAGGACGAGGCCCAGGGCGTACACGTCGGCGGCCGCCGTCACGTCGTGGCCTTGGACCTGCTCGGGCGCCATGAACGCCGCCGTCCCCACCGCCGTGGCCGTCGCGGTGATGCGGGTGGTGTCGACGAGACGGGCGATGCCGAAGTCGGCCAGGCGCGGCCGGCCGTCGGGGGCGCACAGCACGTTGGACGGGGTGACGTCGCGATGGACGACGCCCTGCTCGTGGACGAAGGCCAGCGCGTCCGCGACCTGGGCACCCAGCTCGGCCACCTCGGCGGCGGGGAGTGGCCCCCGCTCGGCCACGCGCGCCGCCAGCGTCGGCCCCTCGATGAGCTCGAGGACCACGAACGCGTCGCCGTCCTGTTCTCCGGCGTCGTAGACGCGCACCAGCCCGGGATGGTTGAGGGCGGCCAGGACGACCACCTCCGCGTCGAAGCGGGCTCGATCGCCCGCCGCCGCACCCCGGAACAGCTTCACCGCCACGCGACGCTGGAGCTGACGGTCCTCCGCCTCGTACACGTCCGCCATCCCGCCACGCGTGACGTGCCGGACGAGCTGGTACCGATCCACCAGCACGGATCCGACGGCGGGCGCGGAGAAGCCGGTGGCGTTCACCTGTCCCCTCTACCCAGCGGCCCGCCACCGGAACCCCAACAGGCAGCATCGCCGCCCTTGCCGGTACCGTGCCCCGCGTGGCTGATCGGTCGGCGGCGCTGGCCGCGGTGAGCGAGGCGTTGCTCGGGATCGCCGGCGACCTGCGGTCGGATGCCGTGCTCGAGCGGCTCGTCGACGCCGCCCGGGGCCTCGCCGGGGCCCGCTACGCCGCGTTGGGGGTGCCCGACGAGGAGGGTGACGGGTTCAGCCAGTGGATCTCGGCGGGCCTCACCGACGAGGAGATCGACGCCATCGGGCCCCTCCCCCGCAACCACGGGCTGCTCGGGGCGGCCCTGCACGACCCGGAGCCGTTCCGCAGCGGGGACGTGCGCAGCGACGACCGCTTCGACGGGTGGTGGCCCACGGCCCACCCCGACCTCGACGCGTTCCTCGCGGTGCCGATCGTGTTCCGGGGGGACGTGGTCGCGGCCTTCTACCTCGCCAACAAGGACGGCGGCTTCGACGACGACGACGAGCGCCTCGTCCGTGACCTCGCCGACCACGCGGCCGTCCTCATCGAGCACAGCCGCCTGTACGAGGCGCGTCGAGAGCTGTCGGTGCTGGAGGAGCGCAACCGGCTCGCCCGGGAGCTCCACGATGCGCTCACCCAGTCGCTGTTCGGCCTGCGGCTGCGGCTCGAGGCCGGCGACACCGCCGGCGCCAGCAACCTCCTCGAGGACATCTTCGCCGAGCTGCGCTCCCTCATCCTCCAGCTGCGACCGCCCGCCCTGGAGCGGGACGGGCTGGCCGCGAGCCTCGCCAAGCACCTCGACGTGGTGGGTCGCACCCACAGCCTCGCGACCCGCCTCGACGCGGGCGGTCTGGGCGACCTGAGCGCCGACACCGAGCAGGCCCTCTTCCGCATCGCCCAGGAGGCGCTGACCAACACGATCCGCCATGCGCACGCCGACGAGGTGGTGGTCCACCTCGAGCGCGTTGCGGACGACGTCGCGCTCGTCGTGCGCGATGACGGGCAGGGCTTCGACCCCGACGACCGCTCGATCAGCGCGCGCCGGCTTGGGTTGGTGTCGATGCGCGAGCGGGCCGTCGACCTCGGCGGGACGCTGGTGATCGAGTCCGCACCCGGAGCCGGCACGACGATCCGCGCGCGGGTGCCGGCGGGATGACCGAGCCCATCCGGCTGCTCGTGGTCGACGACCACCCCGTGGTGCGCGAGGGCCTGCGCTCGTTCCTCGGGACGCGCGACGGCCTGGAGGTGGTGGGCGAGGCCGGTGACGTCGACGAGGCGGTCGCCATGGCGAGCACGCTCCAGCCGGATGTGGTGCTCCTCGACCTCGTGATGCCGGGTGGCGGCGGGATCGTCGCACTCCCCCGCCTGCTCGCCCTCTCACCTCCGCCGCGGGTCATCGTGCTCACCAGCTTCGGTGCGGACGATCAGGTCCTCGCGGCCGTGCGGGCGGGCGCGAGCGGGTGGCTCGGCAAGGACGTGCCTCCGGCCGAGCTCGAGTCCGCCATCCGCACCGTGCACCGCGGTGGGTCCGTCCTCGATCCGGCGGTCGCCACCCGCGTCCTGGCCGAGGTGGCGAACCCGTCGGGGAACGATGTCGGCCTCGACCAGCTCACCGCGCGCGAGCGCGAGGTGCTCGCCCTGCTCGGGCGCGGCCTCTCGAACCGCGACCTGGCCACTGAGCTCTACGTCGCCGAGAAGACGGTGAAGACGCACGTGTCGTCGATCCTCGGCAAGCTGCACCTGACCGACCGCACGCAGGCCGCGCTGTTCGCGGTCCACCACGGGTTGGTGGACGACCCGGGCCGGCCGCGTCCTACCTGACGAGCCTGCAGTCCAGCGCCTCGCGGGCCGCGTCGGAGATGCGCGGGATGGAGTCGCCGAACGACAAGGCGATGATGTCCTCGACCGCGGTCAGCTGGTCGATGCCCAGCCCGAGGATGGGTGGGCTGGTGGCCAAGCCCCCGAGGTCGAGCACGAACGGGGCGTCAGCCGCGCACACGGTGTGGGTCTCGGGGATCGGGAAGTTCGCGCAGGCGCTCGTCACCGGGGCGAGGTAGGGCAGGATCCGCTCCAACGGGATCCCCTCGGCCGAGGGTGCGACCACCGCCACCACGAGGCTCGCCAGGCCGAGCCCCGTGCAGCCGTGCGTGGCCAGCGGCGCCGCCGCCCGCACGATCGCCTGGAGCTCGGCCGGGATCTCGGGAAGGGCCGCCGGGGGCGGGAACAGGTTGAACAGCTCGTCGATGAGCTCGGGTGGGATGCTCTCCGGCGGGACGGCCACGGGACGGGGCGGGGTGCCGTGGGCGGGCGGCCCCGTGGCCGGCGAGGCCGGCGCGGCGCTGCCTGGCGCGACGCCGGATCCGCCCGGCGTCGCTGATCCAGCCGGCGTCCCGGGTGCGCCCGAGGCCGGCGGGGCGGCCACCTCGGTGGCGGGCGACGGCGAGCTGAAGATCTGGAGCGGGTCGAGCTCGACGACCGGCAGGACGAGCATGCCCAGCACCCAGAGGGCGGCCACGCCGTACCACTTGGGGTACCGGCGGACGTGGTGCAGCACGCGCGCACGAGGGTCAGTCACCGGTGTCTCCGTTCACAGGGGTCAGCGAGCGGGCGATGCCGAGCAGCTCGTCGGGGGGCAAGGTGCCGCTGAGGCGCACGAAGCCGCCGTCGGCCGTGTGGATGCGGATCTCGGTGGCCCGGAGGTCGAGGACCAAGGTGGCATCGGGGAACCCGGCGTCGTCGAGCCGAGCTGGGACCCCGACCGCGGTGGCGGGGAACGGCTCCGGACCGAGGCTCGCCCCCTGGTCGAGGATGAGGAGGTCGGCGCCGCGCACCCACACATCCGTGACGGTGGCCACCTTGGGCGCGGAGGGTGCCTCGGCGGTGGGTTCCGTTGACAAGGCGGGTGGCACCACCGCGTAGCGACCGACCGGCTCGAAGCCCGCCGGCAGCGCACTGATCGACACGCTGTCCGGGAACGGCGACGGGCTGGCCTCCTCGAGCTCCTGGAGCTCACCGCCGCCGGCCAGCTCCTCGCCGTCCGGCACCTCCAACGGCGGCTCCTCATCGAAGGACAGCGCAACAGCTCGCTTGGACCGGACGACCTCTCCGTCGAGCTCCCACCGCTCGGACAGCACCAGGCCGACGGCATCGATGCACACCTCCGCCCGCTCGCCGTCGTCGGGCTGCAGCAGCGTGCCGCCCGCGACCGACGTGGCCGTGGCGTAGCGCCGGCACGGCCGGCCACCGACGGAGCTGGGTCCGAGATCCTCCGCGAGCTCCGCGTCGACGGCGGCGACCAAGACGACGTCGGGGCGGAGGTCGGCGCTGGCGACCGCAGGCGGGACGACCAGCCGGCCCCACGGGCCGCCGCTGCTCGTGGCCAGCAGCCCGAGGTCCGACGCGCGCTCCGAGAGCACCCGCCCGTCGACCGACCCGCCCTCGTGGGTGGTGAGCCGAGATGCGAACGGTCGCTGCACCGTCAGCACATCGGTGGTCACCGCGTCACCCGCCTCCACGCGGTACGTGACCGTGTAGGCGAGCGGCGCGTCGCCGCCGACATCAGTGGGTAGCCCGTCGTCGTCCGCCAGCAGGTCGGGCACCACGGCCACCCCCGTCACCGCGACCGCGGTGCCGAGCGCCGCGAGCGACAGGGTGCGCAAGCGGATGGCCGGGCCACGGTGAGCGAGGGTCTTGGTCATGACCCGACCGCCTCGCGCTCACCGAGGTACGACGACACGACCTGCGGATGGCTGAGCACCTCGTCGGCCGACCCCGTCGTGACGAACCGGCCGATGTCGAGGGCGATGAGGCGATCGGCGACGCCCGTCAGCAGTGGCATGTCGTGCTCGATGATGAGGATGCTGGCCCCCAGGTGGCTCTGCACCCGCTTCAGCACGGGGCCCAACGCCTCTGCCTCCCGCTGGGCGATGCCCGACGACGGCTCGTCGAGGAGGAGGATGCGCGGCTCGTTGGCGATCAGGCAGGCGATCTCGACCATGCGCCGCGAGCCCGTGGACAGCTCGGCGATGAACTTGTCGCGGAACGCGCCGAGGCCGAGGAGGTCGATCAGCTCGGCGACCCGTGCCTCGACCTGCCGCTCGCTGTCTCGCACCGCGGGCATCCCGAGGAGCGCCGACACGGTGTCGCCGGCGGTCACCGTGCGCTCGGTGGCGACGGCGATCGCCTCGCGGACGGTGAGCGAGCTCCACAGCCGGGCGTCCTGGAACGATCGACCGAGCCCGAGGGCGGCCCGCTGGTGGGCAGGCAGGGCGGTGACGTCGCGGTCGTGCAGCCGCACGCGGCCGTCGTCGATCTCGGTGAAGCCCGACAGCAGGTCGAAGATCGTGGTCTTGCCCGCGCCGTTGGGCCCGACGACGCCGAGGACCTCGCCCTCGTGCAGCGCGAACGACACCGCCGTCGACGGCGGTGACCCCGCCGTACCGCTTGGTGAGCTCGATCGCCTCGAGGACGACCGGCCGGTCGACCGGCACCGTCTCGTCCCCGTTGGTGGTCGCCTCGCCGTTCGCCTTCGCCTTGGCCTTGGCCTTGGACTTCGCCTTGGCCTTGGTCTGGCTCTTCGGCTGGGCGGCTCCGCCGATGGCGCCTGCGCCGCGGAGGTACACGGCGCGGAGGATGTCGCTGCGCTCGATGAGCTCGGCGGTGGGTCCCGAGAAGCGGACCTCGCCCTTCTCCAGGAACACTGCGCGCTCGGCGAGGCGGAGCGCGGTGCGGACGGACTGCTCCACGACCAGGATCGTGGTGCCGGTGTCGTGGATGGCGTGCACGATCTCGAGCAGCTGGTCGACGATGGTCGGCGCCAGGCCGAGGGACAGCTCGTCGATCATCAGGAGCCTGGGCCGGGCGAGGAACGCCTGCCCCAGGCTGAGCATCTGCTGCTCCCCGCCCGACAGGCTCCCGGCCGGCAGCTCCCAGCGCCGCTCCAGCGCCGGGAAGTACTCGAGCACCCGAGCCGTCGCCTGCTCGAGGTGCGCCTTGTCCTTGCGGTACAGCCAGGAGGCCGCCCGCAGGTTGTCGGCCACGGTGAGCGTGGGGAACACCCCCCGGCCACCCGGCACCTGGGTGATGCCGAGCTTGGCGGTGGTGTTGGGGTCGGCCGAGGTGATGTCCTGGCCGTCGAGCTCGATGCGCCCGGCTGACGCCGGCGACAGCCCGGAGATGGCGCGGAGGATCGTGGACTTGCCGGCGCCGTTCGTGCCGAGCAGCGCGACGATCTCACCGTCGTGGACGTCGAGGTCCACGCCGAAGAGGACCTGCGTCTGCCCGTAGGAGACGTCGAGGCCGCGGACCGTGAGGAGCGGCCTCATGGCCCGGCTCCCACGGTCTCCAGCTCGGGTTCGGTCGGGGTCTCCGCCAGGAGGCCGGTGGCCACCGGGGTGATCTCCTCATCTGTCTCGTCTGGGGTGCGGCGGTCGGCGAGGAGGCTCGGCACCACCAGGCCCCGGCGACCGGCGATGCGGCGCAGCACCATGTCCCGGATCCGGTACAGGCCACCACCGAGTCCCTCCGGTAGCACCAACAGGAGCACCAGGATCCCGGCGCCGCTGGCGATGAGGGCGTACTGCTCGGCCAGGAAGAACTCGGCGCTGCGGATGTACAGCGCGCCGAGGACGGCTCCCGGGATCGAGCCCAGGCCGCCGATCACCACCATCGAGAACAGCCGAAGGCTCTTGTCCACCTCGAAGGCGTCGGTCGCCAGGCCCTGCGAGATGACCACGTAGAGCGATCCGGCAAAGCCCGCCAACCCACCCGAGATCGCGAACGCGATGAGCTTCGTCCGGGTCGGCGCGATGGTGACGGCCTGCGCGGCCAGCTCGTTGTCCCGCACGGCGATGATGGCTCGACCCGGGCGCGACGCACGGACGTTGCGCACCGCGGCGATGGCGAGCAGGAGCGACACGAGGCACACCTCGTAGAACACCCACTTCGTGCCGAGGTCGATGCGACCCCAGAGCACGGGAGCCGTGATCCGGGACTCGATGAACCACGGGAAGTACTGGTCCTCCAGCAGGTAGGTGGAGGTGGTCACCGCGAACGCCAGCGTGGTCACCGCGAGGAACGGGCCCCGGATGCGCAGCGCCGGCAAGCCGATGATCACGGCCACCCCCGCCGCCACCAGCACGCCGACGGGCATGGCCAGCAGGTAGTCCCACCCGTGCCGGCCGTAGAGCACCGCGGTGGTGGCGCCACCGAAGCCGACCAGCGCGAACTGCCCCAACGAGATCTGCCCCGACCACCCGGTGAGGACGAGGAGGGACAGGGCCACGATGGCGTAGATGAGGATGTAGGAGGACGCCTGCTGCTGGCTGCCCGACATCCAGAGCGGCACCGACACGGCGAAGGCGAGCAGCGCGGTGCGCAGGAGGCGCGAGCCCCACACGACCTCGGGGAGGCGCCGGAGCTCGTCGGGGATCGGACGGACCTCGCGCACGGCGCGGAACGACGAGATGCCGGTCTCGGCCGAGCGGGCGAAGGCATCGCGCTGCGTCAGCAGCGACACGAGGATCACGACCACGAGGAGCGCGTCGACGTAGGTCGTGTTGGAGTACTCGGCACTCGCCAGCTCGTCGAAGACCCCGATCGAGATGGCCGCGATCACCGTGCGCGGGAGGTGCTCCATGCGACCGATGACGGCGGCGGCCAGGACCCGAAGCAGGAGCCCGTTGCTGGCCCCCGACACGCCCTGGAAGCTCGCGAAGCCCACGAGCGGCACCCGCAGCAGGACCGCGGTGGCCGACAGCATCGCCGCCAGGGCCCACACCATCGTCGAGAGGCGCCGCACGGGGATGCCGAGCAGGTTGGCGCGATCCTCGTTCTCGGCGGCCGCCCGCACCCCGACCCCGTAGTCGCTCCGCCGCAGGAACGTCGCCAGCGCCACCATCGCGAGTGGAGCCACGATGAGGATGACGATGCTGTTGGCGTCGAAGCGGATGCCGCTCACGTCGAACGAGGCGGTGAACGGGGTGATGAAGCGACCGGCGTTGGCGCCCTCCCACACGAGCGGGATGATCAGCGCCACGCCCGCAAGGATCTGGGCGATCCCGATGGTGGCGACGGTGAGGATCAGACGCGGTGCCTTGCGGAAGCGGCGGATGATGACGATGTCGACGAGCGCGCCGAGCAGCGCCGCGGTGATCAGGCCGATGACGATGGCGACGAAGTAGTTGACGCCCGATTGCACGACGAGCTCGATGGCGATGACCGCGGCCACCGAGCCGAGCTCGGCCTGGGCGAAGTTGATCACCCGGTTCGCCCGGAAGACGAGGACGATGCCGATGGCGGACAGCGCGTAGAGCGAGCCGACGACGAGCCCTCGGAGGATGTAGCCAGGTGGCGCACCCACCTCGAGGTAGACGGAGAGGATCCGCCAGACGAGGAGCGTGATCGCAACGTTGACGGCGACGCGACCGGCCGCGGGCAAGCCACGCACACGAGCGCGGAGGGCGAGGAGCGCGCTCATGGGTAGATCGGAGGTTCCTCGCGCGGCCACTCACCGTTGCGGAAGCGCTGGCCGTTGTAGCTCTCGACGTACGTCCCGGCCTTCCCATCGGCTGGCGACCGGGCGTTGGCGACCCAGTACACCTCGCGGCTGTCCTCCACCGCCGTGTGGTCGTGCCCGCCCTTGGCGCCGTTCGGCGCGTCCTGGAAGTACCAGTAGCCCGCGGCGAAGTACGGGCTGCCGCCCGGGGGTGCGGACCACAGGCCCTGGGCGACGGTCGCCGCCGTCAGGTTCGGACCGCCGGCCTGGAGCAGGTTGTACACGTGGGTCAGGTGGAAGTACCGGCCATCGGTCCCGGCGGGGATCGTCTTGCCGGTGGCCGTCTTGTAGACCTGTCCCGGCTCGCTGCTGGGGCCGATGATCTTCGGGGTCGGACCGAGCTGGCTCATGCCGAACAGGTGCCCCGCCACCTGCTGTTGGTCGTAGAGCCGCGCGGCGTTGTCGATGTCGGTCAGCACGATCCCGATCAGCACCCACTCGGGGAACCAGCCCTGGCTGGTGGCCGACTGGGTGAGGAAGATCACCGAGATCGGGTCGCAGGCGAGGATCAGCGACGTGACGCCGTCCCGCTTGAACTGGATGACGCCGCGAGCGGCTTCATCGGGGAAGCGCGACACGTCGAGCGTGTACCGGTAGGTGGACCCCGCCTCGACCCCGGAGCGCTTGGTCTCGGCCTGGATGATGTCGCTGCACGCGGTGTCGTCGTCGCCGACTGGGGTGTAGACGCCGAACTGGCGCTCCCGGTTGCGCATGGCGGGGTCGCCCGCCCACTTGGCCTTGCGGAACGCGAGGCGCTTCTCGAGGTACTCGACCACCTGCCAGCTGATCCGCTCGCAGTCCATGACGAGCGCCCACGCGTACGGGTGGTGCGCGCGGAACCACGACTCAGACGCGTACGAGGCGCCGTCGAGCACGAGCACTCCACGGTCGATGACGCATTCGGCGAACAGCTTGCCGACGGCACCGTCATCGCCCACGACCGCGAACGCGTGGAGCTCGTTGGCCACGACCTCGGCGTCGAGGCACGCCTCCTCGCGGCCCTTGTTCTGGAGCTCGTTGGTGTTGTTGCCGAAGCGCGACTCGTAGGTGATCCACTCGACCTTGCGGCCGTAGAGCTCGTAGTACTCCTCGTAGAAGGGGATCAGCTCGTTCCGCAGGGCCTTGACCACCGCGGGGTCGGCCCCGCCGGCCTGCGCGACCACGGCGTCGACGGCCTTCGAGTTGGCCGTCTCGGGGAAGACCCGCCGGACGATGCGGATGGTGTCGCCGGTGACGCCCGGCGCGGTGGCGCCGCCGTTGCGACCGGTGAACTTCGGCACGCACGGGAGCGCGTAGGTCGACACGGGCAGCTGGCGCACACCGGGGGCACAGGCGATGCCGCCCTTGGTGATGCCGTTACCGGTCGCGCCGGTCGTACCTGGGCCGGAGGCTCCGGGACCCGCCGTCCCACCGGGGCCGGCCACGCCCGTACCGCCGGGACCCGTGGCGATCGTCTCCCCGGCTCCGGGGGTCGCGCCGACGGCCGGGCCGCCGATCGCGCCAGGACCCGCGGCGCCGAACGACGCCGTCTGCTGCTCGAGGGGGCGGCTGGGGAAGACGGCGGCGGCGAGGAGCCAGGCCACGGCCACCACGAGGAGCGCGCCGAAACGGACCGTCGCCGGGGTCCGCTCCTGCGGCACCGTCGTCTCGTGCTCGCTCACAGGCCCCCCGTCGAGGTGACGCCAGCATCCCCCTGCTGCCGAACCCTCGGTACCGAGGGTTCGACGCCCGTGTCCTGAGTTCCTTCCGGCCTAGGACCAACGGCGGAGCCACAACCCTTCGGAGGGCTGATGGCGTCTCGACGGGCCGGTCATACGGTCGGGGCATGACCACCACCGCCCGCACCGCCGCCGTCACCGGAGCCTCCCGAGGCCTCGGCCTCGCCCTGGCTCGCTCCCTCGCCGAGGACGGCTGGGCCCTCGTGCTCGACGGCCGCCACGCCGCCGACCTGGCCGCCGCCTCGGCTCCGCTCGAGGCGCTCACGACCGTGATCCCCGTGGTCGGCGACATCACCGACGAGGCCCACCGAACCGACCTCGGCACCGCCGCGCAGGCGCTCGGTGGCCTCGACCTCGTGGTCCTCAACGCGGGGACCCTTGGCCCGTCACCGCTGCCCCCGCTCAGCGAGCTGCGACTCGGCGACCTGCGGACCACGCTCGAGGCCAACCTCGTGGCCCAGCTCGGTGTCGTGCAGGCCCTCCTCCCCCACCTCCGCCCGCGCGCCACCCTCGTGGCCATCACCTCGGACGCCGCCGTCGAGCCGTACGAGGGCTGGGGTGCCTACGCGGCGGCCAAGGCGGGGTTCGAGCAGCTCGCCGCCGTGCTCGGCGTCGAGCGGCCCGACCTGCGGATCCTGCGGGTGGACCCGGGCGACATGCGCACGCAGATGCACCAGGACGCCTTCCCCGGCGAGGACATCTCCGACCGGCCGCGGCCGGAGGAACGGGTGCCCGGCCTCCGGGGCCTCATCGAGGGCCCGTTCCCGTCGGGTCGGTACCAGGTGTCGAGCGTGCCGACGCCGCTGGAGGTGGCGTGATGGCCACCCTGTCGCCCGGCCGCGTGATCGACATCGACGTGCCGGACGAGCTCATCGCCGACCATCCCGTGGAGGCGGGGGGGCGCCGGCGTGACGAGGTGCGGATGCTGGTCGCTCACCGCGGCACCCGCGACCTGGAGCACGCCCACGCGGCCGACCTCCCGGGCTTCCTGGACGCCGGTGACGTGCTCGTCATCAACACCTCGCCCACCCTCGCGGCCGCCATCCCCTCGCACGACGGCGCGTTGGTCGTGCACCTGTCAACCGATCTCGGCGGCGGCCGCTGGGTGGTGGAGGTGCGTGAGCCGTGCGGGCTCGGCACCCGGCCCCACACCGTCGACCACGGCCAGCTGATCCCGCTGGCGGGCGGTGGGCAGGTGCGCCTTCGCCGGCCCCACGTCCCGGCGGCCGACGGCGGCAGCCCTCGGCTCTGGGAGGCGGAGGTGGTGACCCCCGTTCCGCTGGCCGCCTTCCTCGCCGGTGAGGGGCGACCGATCCGCTACGGCTGCACCGACACCGCCTGGCCGCTGGCCGACTACCAGACGGTCTTCGCCTCGCGGCCGCCCCACGACCCAGGGCTGGGCTCGGCCGAGATGCCGTCCGCCGGCCGACCGTTCACCCCGGAGCTGGTGAGCGCCCTGATCGCCGCAGGCGTGGTGTTCGCTCCGATCACGCTCCACACCGGGGTGTCCTCACTGGAATCGCACGAGCTGCCGTACGCCGAGCGGTACCGCGTGCCGCGCACGACCGCCCGACTGGTGAACCAGGCGCACGCCGACGGTCGTCGGGTGATCGCGGTCGGCACCACCGCCACCCGTGCCCTCGAGACGGACGCGGTCGGCGGCGTCGCCCACCCGGGCGACGGCTGGACCGAGCTCGTGATCACCCCCGAACGCGGTCTCGAGGTCGTCGACGGCATCATCAGCGGCTGGCACGAGCCGGAGGCCAGCCACCTCCTCCTGATGGAGGCCGTCGCCGGCCGCCCCCTCCTCGAGGCCAGCTATCGAGCCGCCCTCGACGAGCGCTACCGCTGGCACGAGTTCGGCGACATCCACCTGGTGCTGCCCTAGCCGCACCCGTCAGGGAAGGACGAGGTCGAACGCCTCTGGCGGCATGATCGTGCCGAAGTGGTGGAGCTCGGCTTCGGCCCTAGCGGGCGAGGAGCTGGGCGCGAGGGGGCACGATGAAGCCAGCGACCACGCGCCGACCGAGCGGCGCCACGCGAGGCGCGACCGGCGGCATCTCAGCCGCGGAGGATGGCGCCGAGCTGGGACTGCACCGCATCGATGATCGTGGTCCGCACCTGGGCGACGTCAGCCTCGGTGAGGGTGCGGTCGGGCGCTTGGAAGCGCAGCGTGTAGGCGAGGCTGCGACGGTCGTCGCCGACGCCGGCTCCCCGGTACACGTCGAAGAGGCGGACGCTCCAGAGGAGGTCGCCCCCCGCCGCCCGGATCGCCTCCTCGACCGCCGAGGCAGGGGTGGCGTCCGCGACTTCGAAGGCCAGATCGATGTCGCTCGTCGGGTAGACGCTGAACGGTCGGAAGGTGCGGTCGCCGTGCGGCTGGGCGAGGAGCGTGTCGAGGTCCACCTCGAGGTACGCCACCCGCTCGCCGATGGTGTGGGTGTCGAGGACCCCGGGATCGATCTCCCCCAGTGCACCGATCTCGATGTCGCCCAGGTGGAGCCGGGCGCTCCGGGTGGGGTGCAGCCCAGGCACCTCGCCGTTCTCGATCCGCGCGCCCTCGACGCCGAGCACCTCGGCGACGAATCGCCAGACGTGGACCGCCTCGGCGGCATCCGATCCGGCGACTACGGCACCGAGCCACTCCCGCTCGTCGGGCAGCTCGGCGTCGGGTGACGACGGCCGCTTGAACGTGTGGCCGATCTCGAAGAGGCGCACGCCGTGGTTCCGGTGCGACCAGTTGTAGGCGACCGCGCCGACCAGCCCGGGCAGCAGCGATGTGCGCAGCACCGACTGCTCTGCCACCAGGGGGTTGGCGATCGTGATGCCGTCGTCGGGCAGCCCGCACCGCACGAGGTCGCCGGGCGCGAGGAACGGCATCGGCATCGCCTCGGACAGCCCCCGTCCCACGAGCATGGAGCGCAGGCGGCGGCGCTCCGTCTGCCGTGGTGACAGCGACCCGGTGGTGGCGCTGCGCGGGAGCGAGCGGCCCAGCGCGGTGTACCCGTGGTGGCGGGCGACCTCCTCGATGACGTCGATCTCGGTGCTGCTGTCGTAGCGCCACGACGGGATGTCGACATCGAGGTCGTCGCCGGCCGGCGTGGTGGTGAAGCCGATCGGGTCGAGCAGCTCGGCCATGCGGCCGGCCCCCACGTCCGTGCCGAGCAAGCGGGCCACGCGCGCGGCCCGCACCCGCACCCGCGGCCGCTCGGGCAGCGTGCCGGAGTCCATCGCGGACCCGTCCTCGAGCGGACGGCCGAGCAGGTCGGCGAAGCGACGCATGGCGAGGTCGATCACCCCCGGGTCGGTCCCCTTCTCGAAGCGGGCCGACGCCTCAGAGCGCAGCTTGTGACGGCGGGACGACTTCACGATCCCGATCGGGTGGAACCAGGCCATCTCGAGGAGGACGTCCGTCGTCGCGTCGTCGATCTCGCTGGAGGCGCCGCCCATGATCCCGGCCATCCCCACCGCCACGTCGTCGCCGTCGCAGATGAGGAGGTCCTCCGACGTGAGGGGCCGCTCGACGCCATCCAGGGTGGTGAGCGTCTCGCCGTCGCGGGCGACCCGCACCCGGAAGCCAGGACCGGCGACCTTGGCCAGGTCGTACGGGTGGTTCGGCTGCCCGAGCTCGAGCATGACGTAGTTCGACACGTCGACCACGTTGTTGATCGAACGCATCCCCAGCCGCGCGAGGCGGGTGGCCAGCTCGGGTGCGCCGGGACCGACGGTCACGTCCCGCACCACGCGGGCCTCGAAGCTGCCGCACCGGTCGGGATCGAGGATCTCGACCGAGACGCGGCTGACCTTGTCCGCGGGCGCCGTGCTCGGGTCCGGATCGGGCAGCGTGAACGGAAGCCTCAGGCGGGCAGCCAGATCTCGGGCCACCCCCGCGATCGACATGGCGTCGGGCCGGTTCGGGTTGATCTCGAGGTCGTAGAGCACGTCGGCCTCGAAGCCCATCGCCTCGGTGAACGGCGTCCCGGGCTCCAGGTGCTCAGGGAGGATGAAGATGCCCGCGTGGTCGTCGCCGAGGCCGAGCTCCCGCGTCGAGCAGAGCATCCCGTTCGACCAGACACCGGCCATCTTCCGGCGGCCGATCTCCATGCCGTCGGGCATGACGGTGCCGATGGTGGCCAGCGGCACGAGGTCGCCGGCCGCCATGTTGAAGGCGCCACAGCCGATCTCGAGCGGCTGACCGTCGCCGGCGTCGACGATGACCTGGTGGATCTTGTTGGCCCCCTCCACGGCACGGGTCTCGAGCACCCGGGCCACGACGATGCCGTCGAGGCCCTCGCCGACGCGGACCAGGTCCTCGACGGCCATCCCGAGGTCGCTCAGCTCCTCCCCGAGCGCGACCGGGTCGCCCTCGAACGGGGCGAAGTCGCGCAGCCAGGAGAGGAGGACCTTCATCGGGCGGATCCCTAGAACTGACTCAAGAAGCGGATGTCGTTGGTGAACAGGTCGCGCAGGTCGTCGACGCCTCGGGCGCTCGCTCCGAGCCGATCGAGGCCGAACCCGAAGGCGAAGCCCTGCCACTCCTCCGGGTCGATCCCGCAGCTCGTGAGCACGTTGGGGTGCACCATGCCGCAGCCGCCGAGCTCCAGCCACGACCCGTCCGGGCGCTGGATGTCGAACTCGGCGGACGGCTCGGTGAACGGGAAGTACGACGGCCGCAGGCGCGAGGTGAAGTCACCGCCGAAGAAGGCCTTCGTGAAGGCGTCGAGGGTCCCGGCCAGGTCGGCGAAGGTGATGTCCCGATCGATCACGAGCCCCTCGATCTGGTGGAACACCGGCATGTGGGTGGCGTCCGGGGTGTCCTGCCGGAACACCCGGCCGGGCATCACCATGTAGATCGGCGGGGGCTGGCTGGTCATCACCCGCACCTGCACCGGCGACGTGTGGGTCCGGAGGACGGTGGACCCGGGCTCGCCCATCTCGACGTAGAGGGTGTCGTACATGTCTCGGGCGGGATGGTCGGGTGGGAAGTTGAGCGCCCCGAAGTTGTGCCAGTCGGTCTCCACCTCAGGGCCCTCGGCGATGGTGAACCCCATCCCCACGAAGACGTCCTCGAGCCGCTCCATGGCCTGGGTGACGATGTGCAGGTGGCCGGGCCCAGGATCGGGCGGCACCTCGGTGAGGTCGAGCTGCTCGGCCTGCAGCTGCTGCCGGCGCGCCACCGCCTCGAGCTCGGCCCGCTTCGCGGAGAGCGCGCCTTCGAGGGCGTCGCGCACGCGGTTGACGGCGCCGCCCACCTCGCGCCGACCGGCGTCGTCCAGCCCCCCGAGCTTCGCCTTGAAGGAGGAGAGCGCTCCCTTCTTGCCCAGCAGCTCCTGGTCGAGGGTGCGCACGTCGTCGAGGGTCTCCGCCGCCGCGATGCGCGGTGCCGCGTCGGCCTCGATGGCGGCGATGTCGTCGAGCATTGCCACGGATGCTCCCTGCTCAGGCGGGGACGTCGCCAATCGGTTCCACGTCGCCGTCGGTCGATCCGAGCTCGCGCTCGAAGGCGTCCAGGGGCAGGGTGAACCGGAACGTGCTCCCGTCCCCGGGAGTCGAGGTGGCGGTGAGGTGTCCGCCGTGGGTCTCGACGAGCCCCTGGCTGATCCACAGACCGAGCCCGGTGCCCGTCGGGCGACCGTGATCTCGCCGGAAGAACTTGGTGAAGACCCGCGGCAGGTCCTCGGCAGGGATCCCCTCGCCCGAATCGCGCACGGCGACGGCCACCGTCGAGCCCTCGACCTCGCCGGTGACCTTCATCGACTTCGGGCTGCCGTACTTCGCCGCGTTCTCGACCAGGTTGGTGAGGACCTGCTCCACCTTGTCGGGGTCGGCGTACACGCGCGGGAACTCCGGCGGGAACGCCAACGTGCAGTCCAGCTCGGGGATGCCGAGGCCGACCTTCTCGACCACCGAGGCGGCCAGCGCCGGCAGGTCGACCATCTGGCGACGGAGCACGAGGCGGCCCGTCTCGAGGCGGCTGATGTCGAGCAGCTCGGTGACCAGGCGCGTGACGCGATCGGCGTCGTGGTGCACCTGCTCGAGCATCGTGCGCTTCTGCTCGTCCTTGAGGCGGTCCCAGCGGCTGAGCATGAGGGACGTGTAGCCCTTGACCGAGGTGAGCGGGCTGCGCAGCTCGTGGGAGACGGTGGAGATGATGGCGATGCCGCTGCGCTCGCCCGAGGGGCGCAGGGCGAGCACGGTGATGTGACCGGCTGACCGGATCGTGGCCGTGACGGGCACGTCGGTGCCGTCGGGCCGGCGGAACATGAGGTCGACCTGTCCCTCCGTCGACGGGAGCCCGTCGCGCAGGGCCGGCACGCCGCCGCCGCTGCGCACGTCGAACGCCTCCCCGACCGGCTGCCCGATGAAGGCGGCGGCGGCGGCACCGAGCACGTCGAGCGCGGCGGTGTTGAGCGCCACGAGCGTGCGGGTGTCATCGATGACGAGCACCGCGTCGGGGAGGAGGTCGATGGCGATCTCGGTCATCGGGCGGCCCGACGCTGGCGGAGCGACTCGAAGCACAGGACGGATCCGGCCATCGCCACGTTGAGCGACTCGGTGCGCCCTTCCATCGGGATGGTGACCTGGCTGTCGACCTCGGCGACCACGTCCACCGGCAGACCGTGGGCCTCGCTGCCGAGGACGATCGCCACCGGCCCGGCGAGGTCGACCGCGTCGTACGGATCGCCGCCCTGCAGCACGGTGGCGACCGTGCGCACCTCGTGCAACCGCAGTCGCTCCAGCACCGCCACCACGTCACCTCCACTCGCCACCGGCAGGTGGAACAGCGCCCCCGCTGATGCCCGTACGCACTTCGCGTTGCTCGGATCCACCGAGCTCCCGCAGAACAGTACCGCCGCGGCCCCCGCCGCCTCTGCGGCCCGCAGGAGCGTGCCGGCGTTGCCCGGGTCGGAGACGTCGGCGAGCACGAGGGTCAGGGGGCCGAGGACGGCGGCCTCGACGGCGTCGTCGATCGAGACCTCGACCCGCTGGGCGATGGCGGCCAGCCCGTGCGGCGTCACGGTGTCGACGGCGCGGGCGAGCACCTCGGGCGCCACGGTCAGGATCCGCGCGCCGGCCGCTTCGGCGGCGGCGAGCACCGCCCCATCGGCCGACGGATCGGCGAACACCTCGGTGATGGTCACGCCGGCACCGAGGGCGTCGCGCAGGAGGACGGGTCCGTCGATGACGAACGCACCTTCCTCCTGACGCGCACTACGGCGCCCGGAGAGGCGCCGCAGCCGCTGCACACTTGGATGCCGGGAGCCGACGGGCTCCCGGGTGTCGCTCAGGCGCTCTCCTCGGCCGAGGCCGTGTTGGCGGCCTGGACCAGCGCGGTGAACGCGGCCGGCTCCCGCACGGCGAGGTCGGCGAGGACCTTGCGGTCGACCTCGATCTCCGCCAGGCGGAGACCCGCGATGAACCGGCTGTAGCTGGTGCCGTTCTCCCGGCAAGCTGCGTTGATCCGTTGGATCCACAGCGAGCGGAAGTCGCCCTTGCGTGCCCGGCGGTCGCGGAACGCGTACCGCCCGGCGTGCATCACCGCCTCGTTGGCGGACTTGAAGGACCGGCTCTTGTTCCCGTAGTAGCCCTGGGCGCGCTCGAGCGTTGCCCTGCGCTTCTTCTTCGAGTGGACGGCGCGCTTGACCCGTGCCATGTCTTCGTTCCTCCTTGGGTGCGGGTTGCGGGCCTAGCGGCCGAGCATCCGCTTGATACGAGCGGCGTCGCCCGGGGCGACACCGATCTCTCCGGCAAGTCGCCGCTGGCGCTTCGGCCTGCGCTTGACCATGCCGTGCTGGTTGTTGATCTGCAGGCGCCGGAGCTTGCCGGTGCCCGTGATCTTGAAGCGCTTGGCGGCGCCGCTGTGGGTCTTCATCTTGGGCATCTGGTGATCTCTCTTCTGGGGGCGCCGCTCACGCCTCGGCGGCGCGGTCGGCCTCGATGGCCTCGTCCACCACCTCGGGCTCGGCCGGGGCCTCGACAGTGGCCTCGTCGTCGCTCGTGGTGGGGATCTCGTCGGTCATGATGGCTTCGGTGGTTGCTCCGGTGATGTCGCCGGTCGTGGTGGTGTCGGGCTCGATCGCGGGGAGGGCGGTCTCGGTCTGGGGGTTCTCCGCCGCCGCGGCGGCGGCGGCGGCCGCCTTTTGAGCGGCGGCCTGAGCTCGCTTGTCCGGCGCGAGCACCATCGTCATGTTGCGACCGTCGATCCGGGGGAAGATCTCGACGCGACCCACGTCCTTCACGGCTGCCTCGACCTGGTCGAGGATCTTCTTGCCGAGCTCAGGGTGGTACACCTCCCGGCCTCGGAAGGTCAGCGTGACCTTCACCTTGTGGCCCTCAGCGAGGAAGTGCTGCACCTTGCGGGTCTTGGTGTCGAAGTCGCCCCCTCCGATCTTCGGGCGGTACTTCATCTCCTTGATGACGACGTTGCTGGTCTTGCGACGAGACTCCTTCGCCTTCTGGGCGGTCTCGTACTTGTACTTGCCGTAGTCCATGATCCGGCAGACGGGTGGGTTGGCCTGAGCGGCGACCTCGACGAGGTCGAGATCGAGCTCCCGGGCGAGGGAGAGCGCTTCGGGCAGCGGCTTGATGCCGATCTGCTGCCCGTCGTGTCCCACCAGACGTACCTCGCGGGCTCGGATCCGATCGTTGATCCGTGGCTCGCTGTTGGCCGGGGGCGTGGCTATCGGGAAATCCTGTTCATGTAGGCGCTGGGTCCTCCTGTGCGCGGAATGGGCTGTGCTGCCCGGCGGCTGCCCCAAAACGCACAGGGCGGACGTCGGAGGATGCCGACGTCCGCCAACACGACGGGAGCGAGCCCCCGTCGTCGACGACCTGGTCGACCCGACGCACCTGAGGTGGCCGGGTGGGGGCGAGCCCCGCTTCCCGATGCAGTTGTGGCACGTAGGGTACGGCCATGCGCCGACCCGCCACAACCCAGCCGAGTCGAACGTGAGCCTCTGGACGCCCGGCGGCGACCATCCGGTGGGTCCGCCGGGGGGAGATCCGCCCCCCGCCCTGTCCCCCGACGACGAGGCGCAGCTCCAGGCGATGCAGGCCGAGATGGAGCAGGTTCGCCAGCAGCTGCTGGCGGCGCCGGCCTCCGTGGTCATCGCGAACCACGCCATGGGCATCTACGAGCTGGCCGCCATCCACCTCACCGCCGAGCAGGCGAAGCTCTCCGAGGTCGTCCTGGCCATCGACGCCCTCACCGCCCTCGTGGAGGGGCTGGCGGGACGGCTCGGGGAGGCCGAGCCCACCCTGCAGGAGGCCCTGGCCCAGCTCCGGGCCGCCTATCTGGAGGTCCGGAACCGCCAGACTGGCGACGCTGACCCTTCGTCGGCGTAGCATCCCGGTCACACACGGTGAGGTGACACCTGTCACCTCGAGGGATAGGGCATGGCGCAGGCAGCCGAACCGGCACTGCCGGGGGGACAGCGAGAGACGGTCGCGGACGCGGAGCACCTGCGCGCCCTGCTGGCCGACACCGCCGACATGGCCGCCGTCGTCGAGCCCGACGGCAAGCTCAGCTACCTCAACCGCGCCGGCCGCCGCCTGCTGGTCCTGCCCATCGAGGTGATGACCCGCACCCTCTCCGCCTTCGAGGTGATGGCCGCGGGCGACCTGCGGGTGTTGGAGCTCGAGGTGCTCCCGGCGCTCCACCTCGACGGCTGGTGGACCGGGAACCTCACCCTCATCACCAGCTCGGGCAACGAGGTGCCCACCCGATCCACTCTCCGCATGCACCCGGCCACGGATGGTGGGGCGCCGCGCATCACGTGGGTGGCCCGCGACATCAGCACCGAGAAGGCCGTCTACGAGCGGCTGCACAAGAAGATCTTCGAAGACGAGCTCACCGGGCTCCCCCACCGCTCGATCTTCCTCGACCGGCTCGACCTCTCCTTGCGCCGCACCCGGGGCGATGCCGCCCCGGTCGCGCTGCTGTTCGTGAGCCTCGATCGGTTCAAGGAGAAGAACGACCGGTTCGGGCGGGAGGTCGGCGATCACCTGCTCCGCCTCGTGGCCGAGCGCCTCGATGCGCTGCGCGGCCCCGCCGACACCGTGTCGCGGTGGGGCGGTGACGAGTTCGTGTTCATGTGCGAGGCGAAGGTGGGCGAGCTCGACGCCGAGGCGCTGGCGGCGCGCATCGTGGCGGCGTTCGAGGCCCCGTTCCTCGCGGGAGGCGTCGAGGTGTTCCTGACCGCGTCGGTGGGGGTGTCGACCGCGCCTCCCGGTGAGGTGGGCACCGACCAGCTGCTGCGGCAGGCCGACGCGGCCGGGCAGATGGCGAAGCACCGCGGCGGGGGCACCGTGCACCTCTTCGACGAGGAGATGCAGGCCCGCGCCCTGCGGCGCGCCGAGGTGGAGGATGCCCTCCGAGGGGCCGCCGACCGCAACGAGCTCGTCCTGCACTTCCAGCCCGAGGTGTCGCTGCGCACGAACCAGATCGTGGCGGTGGAGGCACTCGTCCGGTGGCAGCACCCGGCATGGGGCCTCGTGGCACCGAGCGAGTTCGTGCCGGTGGCCGAGACGTCGAACCTCATCCTCGAGCTCGGCGCCTGGGTGCTCAACGCCGGCATGACGCAGTGCGCCCGGTGGCGAGCGACCTTCGGCCCCCAGTCGCCGGCGGTGGCCATCAACATCTCCGCACGGCAGTTCCTCCAGGACGACTTCGTGGAGCTGGTCGCCACCACGCTCGAGCGCACCGGCGCCGATCCCGGCGACATCTGCCTCGAGATCACCGAGAGCGTCCTGATGGACGACATCGAGCTCACGGTCGCCACGCTGCGGCGCTTGAAGGGCCTCGGGGTGCAGCTGGCCGTCGACGACTTCGGCACCGGCTACTCGTCGCTGTCCTACCTGCGCCGGTTCCCCGTCGACATCCTCAAGGTCGACCAGTCCTTCGTGAGCGGCCTCGGCCACGACCCGGAGGACTCCGCCATCGTGCAGGCCGTCGTGCACATGGGCCGTGCCCTCCAGCTCACCACCGTGGCTGAGGGCGTGGAGACCGCGCACCACCTCATCGAGCTGCGCGAGCTCGACTGCGACATCGCCCAGGGGTACCACTTCGCCCGGCCCCGCCCCGCGGAGGCGATCAGCCGGATGCTCGAGGCCGGACCCGACTGGATGCGCGTCACGGCCTAGCGGTCGGTGATCTCGGTCGCCTCCCAGCGACCCATGCCCGCCGGCCGGATCTCGAAGGCCACGGGCGTGCCGGGGTCGACCGTGCGAGTCCCGTCGAGCAAGGCCGTGCAGTGGAACGGGTACGACGTGCCGTCCGCATCGATCGTGCCGAGCCCGCGGCGCTCATCGAACGTCGCGACCGTCCCTAGCATCGTGTGGCGAGCGAAGCGAGGCCCGGAGCAAGCATCAGCTCAGTGGACGATCTTGGACAGCGGGAGCTCGATGATGTCGCTGGCGCCGGCGTCCTTGAGGGCCGGGATCAGCGTGTTGATCGTGTCCTTGGTGACGACGGTCTCGACCGCGTAGCCGCCGTCACCGAAGAGCTTCGACACGGTGGGCGACTTCATCGACGGCAGCCGCGCGATGACAGCGGCCAGGTCGTCCGGCCCCACGTTGAGCTTCACGAGCACCTTGCCGCGGGCCTCCATGACGCCATCGAGCAGCGTCTTGATCTGCAACATGGCGTGGTGCTTGGCCGGGTCCGCCACCGCGTCGGGGTTGGCCACCAGCGCGGTGTAGCTGGTGAGCACGTCGCCGATGACCTTGAGGCCGGCGGCGCGAAAGGCCCGCCCGGTCTCGGTGCCGTCGACGATGCAGTCGACGATGTCCGGGACCTTGGCCTCGGTGGCGCCGTAGGACAGCCGGATGTCGGCCTCGATCCCGTGCTTCTCGAAGAACCGTCGGGTGAGCTCTGGGTACTCGGTCGACACCTTGATGCCCTGCGGCAGGTCGGTGACGTCCTGCCACGTCGAGTCCTGCGGGACGGCGAGGACGATCCGGAACGGGCGGCCGGATGCCTTCGAGTACTGCAGCTCGCCGAGCAGCACCACCTCGCTGGCCGTCTCCTCCACCCAGTCCCGCCCGGCGATGCCGAGGTCGAACACGCCCTCGGCCACGTACGTCGGGATCTCCTGCGGCCGCAGGATGCGCACCTCGTCGATGCGAGGGTCGTGGATCGAGGCGTTGTAGTCGACGGTGGACGAGCGATCGACGCGCAGGTCGGCCGCCTCGAACAGCTCGAGGGTCGGCTTCTCCAACGATCCCTTGGGCAGCACGAGGCGCAGCACGACGGCGAGGGTAGGCGCTGGCCCCGACCGCCCGGAAACGCGAAGGGCTACTTGGGTTCCAGCGCCACCTGGGTGACCGACGCGTAGCCAGCCGCCACCGCCGCCACGTCATCAGTCGGCGCGACGGCGGGCTCGATGGAGCAGTCGCTGGTGAACGGATCCACACCCTCGGGGATGGCCGGCGCCAACGGCACCTCCAGGACGTCGTCCTTGATGGTTCCGGTGGTGCACGTGGGCACGTTGAAGCTCGTGATGGTGTCCACGGCCGCGGTGCCGCCGGCCAGCTCGGCGCGGTGCTCCTCGACCCACCCGACCACCAGCTCGGTCGCGGACTCGTAGTCGGCGGTGTCGCCCAGGCCGGCGCTGCCCGCCACCGCCGGGATGCCGCGGCGGGCGGCGGTGCGAGCCGCCCCGAGCGTGCCGGAGATGTAGGCAAAGGGTCCCGTGTTCTGCCCCTCGTTGATGCCCGACACGACGACGTCAGGCTCCACGCCGAGCTCGTCGAGGGCGACCGCGATCGTGTCGGCGGGGAACCCGTCGACGGCCGTGCCGGCGACCCCGCTGGCGGTCTCGCCATCCGCGTACGGAGCACCGCCGGGCGTCGTCTTGTCGGACGAGCCGCTCTGGTTCTCCGCGGGGGCGACGACGATCACCTCGACCGCCTCGAGCTCGAGGAGCGCGTTGACGACGACGTCGATGCCCGGCGCGGCGATCCCATCGTCGTCGGTGACGAGGATGGTGAGCTCCGCGGGCGCTTCCGTCGTCGACGAGCTCGTGGTGGTGTCGGCGGCCGGGTCGTCGTCGCCACCACAGGCGGTGAGCGTGAACAGGACAGCAGCGATGATGACGATGGTGCGACGGAGCAACGGGTCCCCCTGGGTCGGGTCAGCGGCGCGACGGTAGACGGCGTCAGACCGCGCGGTGGCGTTGAGCGAGGCGCGCCATCTCCACGGCGACGACCGCGGCGTCCTCACCGACGTTGTGCCCGCCGGGGCCGTCGGAGCGGGCCAACGCCTGCTCCTCGTCCTCGGTGGTCAGGATCCCGAACGCGACCGGGACGCCGGTGCTGAGCTGGACCTGCTGGATGCCGGCGGCTGCTTCCCCCGCGACCAGCTCGTAGTGCGACGTTGCACCGCGGATCACGCAACCGAGGCAGATCACCGCATCGACCGCCCCGGAAGAGGCCAGGATGCGAGCGCCCATCGGCAGCTCGAAGCTGCCCGGGACGACCTCGTCGACCACGTCGGCCGGATCGACGCCCAGGCCCGCCAACCCCCGCCCCACGCCCTGCGCCAGGCGCTCGACGATCGGCCCGTTCCACCGCGCCCGCACCACCCCGATGCGCAGCCCCTTCCCGTCCAGCCCAGGAGGCGGCGCCGCCCCCTTGTCCCCGGTCGTCACAGGACGTCGTCCAGGCCGTCGAGGAGGTGGCCCATGCGCTCGCGCTTGGTGCGCAGGTAGGCGAGGTTCTCCGGGTTCACCGACACGACCGAGGGAACCCGCTCGGTGATCTCGAGCCCGAACCCTTCGAGGCCGCCTCGCTTGGTCGGGTTGTTGGTGATCAGGCGCATCGTGGTGATGCCGAGGTCGACGAGGATCTGCGCGCCGATGCCGTACTCGCGGCTGTCCTCGGGCAGGCCGAGGTCGAGGTTGGCGTCGACCGTGTCCCGGCCCTGCTCCTGGAGGCCGTAGGCGGCGATCTTGTGGCCGATGCCGATGCCGCGACCCTCGTGACCGCGCAGGTACACGACCACGCCGTGCCCGGCCTCGGCCACGATCTGCATCGCCGAGTCGAGCTGCACGCCGCAGTCGCAGCGCAGGGAGCCGAACACGTCTCCGGTGAGGCACTCGCTGTGCACCCGCACGAGCACGTTCTGCTCCCCCGCCACCGATCCCTTCACCATGGCGACGTGCTGCTCGCCGTCGAGCAGCGACTCGTAGGCGTAGCAGGTGAAGTCGCCCCATCGGGTGGGGATGCGGGCTTCCGCGATGCGGCGCACGAGCTTCTCGTTCTGCCGCCGGTAGCGCACGAGGTCGGCGATGGAGATCATCAGCAGGTCGTGCTTGTCGGCGAAGCGCTCGAGCTCGGGAACGCGAGCCATGTCGGTCTTCTTGTCGTCGACGATCTCGCACAGGAGCCCGGCCGGGTAGAGGCCGGCCATGCGGCAGAGGTCGATCGTGGCCTCGGTGTGGCCGGCCCGCTTGAGCACACCGCCCTCGCGCGCCATGAGGGGGTTGATGTGGCCGGGGCGGGCCAGGTCGCCGGGGCGGGTGGCCGGATCGCACAGCGCCTGGACGGTGGCGGAGCGGTCGTACGCCGAGATGCCCGTGGAGGTGTCGTGCCGGTAGTCGACGGTCACGAGGAAGGCGGTGCGCTGGCTCTCGGTGTTGTTGGCCACCATCAGCGGCAGGTCGAGCTGGGCGGCCCGCTCGGCCGTGATCGGCGCGCACAGGTAGCCCGACGTGTGGTGCAGGAAGAACGCCACGCTCTCCGGCGTGGCGAACTCGGCCGCCATGATGAGGTCGCCCTCGTTCTCGCGGTCTTCGTCATCGACCACCACGAGGATCTCGCCTCGGGCAAAGGCCGCCACTGCGTCTTCGATCGGCGCAAAGGGCATGTCAGCCATCCTTCCAGGAGAGCAATCGCTCGACGTACTTGGCGGTGATGTCGACCTCGAGGTTCACGAGATCGCCCTGGCCCTTGTGGCCGAGGGTCGTCACCTCGATCGTGTGCGGGATCACCGCGACGGTGAAGCCGTCCGCCAGCGGGGCCACCACGGTGAGGCTGATGCCGTCGATGGTGATCGATCCCTTCTCGACGACGTACCGGAGCAGGTCCGGGTCGCACTCGATGCGCAGGTCGGGGGCGGCGTCGACGATGGTGCCGACCCCGTCGACGTGGCCCTGCACGAGGTGACCGCCGAGGCGGTCGCTCAGCCGCACGGGACGTTCGAGGTTGACGCGGTGCCCGGGCTGCAGCTGCCCGAGCGCGGTGCGGGCGTACGACTCGTCCACCACGTCGGCCTCCCACCAGCCCTCGGAGGCGTCCCAGCCGACGACGGTGAGGCACGTGCCGTTCACCGAGATCGAGGCGCCCATCGTGACGTCGTCGAGCACGGTCGTGGCCGCGATGCGGAGCCGGGGCCCCTCGCGCGACACCACCGTGCCGAGCTCCTCCACGATGCCGGTGAACATCAGCGTGCCTCCTGGGGATCGAGGTCGATGCGCACGTCTTCGCCGAGGCGCGTCACCGAGCGGATGCGGCCGCGCCACACGTCGTCGATCGACTTGGCGCCGGGTCCGCTGAACAGCCCGCGGCCGTCGTCGCCCCCGAACAGCGCCGGGGCGAGGTACAGCACGTAGCGGTCCACCAGGCCGGCCTCGTGGAAGGCGTGGGCGACGGTGGGCCCGCCCTCCACCAGCACCTGGAGGTGACCCTCGGCGCCCAGCTCGTCGAGCACGTCGCCGAGGTCCCCCGTCCGCTCTCGGCAAGGATGCACCTTGGCGCCCTCGGGCGCGGCGCCGAGGACGACCCGCAACGGGTCGCCGCGCGGCGCAGGCGCCTCGCGCACGGTGAGCGACGGATCGTCGGTGCGCACGGTGCCGGCGCCGACGAGCACGGCGTCGCTCGCGGCGCGCAGCGCGTGGGCGTCGGCCCGCGCTTCAGGACCGGTGATCCACTGGCTGGAGCCATCCGGCGCGGCCGTGCGGCCGTCGAGCGAGGCGGCCAGCTTCAGGACCACGAACGGGCGCCCGGTGCGACGCTGCACGAGGTACGGAGCGAGGACGTCCGCGGCGTCGTCCTTGAGCACGCCGACGTCGACGGTGATGCCGGCCTCGCGGAGCCGCTCGACGCCTGACCCGCGCACCCGCTCGTCGGGATCCTCGAGCGCGACGACGACGCGCGAGACGCCGGCCCCCACGAGGGCGTCGACGCAGGGTGGGGTGCGCCCGTGGTGCGAGCACGGCTCGAGGCTCACCCACACCGTCGCTCCGTGCAGGTCGTGGCCCCCGGCGGCCTGCAGGGCGACGGCCTCTGCGTGCGGTCCGCCCACGGGCTGCGTGGCGCCCTCGAAGACCGTGCCGTCCACCGCCTCGATCACGCAGCCCACCCACGGGTTCGGCGGCGTGGACGCCCGCACGGACGCGGCGAGCTCGAGGGCTCGGGCCATGCGCTCGGGATCGGTTGCGGCGGTCATGTCGTCTCCGGGCCTGCAGGGCGCGCGCGGGAACGACGACCGCGGTCGGCGAAGGTCGACCACGTTTCGTCCTCGCTCCCATCCGGACTCTCACCGTCGGCTCCGGGATCTCACCGGATCGGCCGCCCCACTGGTGGTGAGGAGGTTCGCAGGCTTCACTGCCGGTCGGGACTTCCACCCAACCCCGCGAGGGCTTTCTCGGTTGTGCGGCTGAGCGTACAACTAGAACACGTTCTAGTTCCAGTGACGTTTGTCCTAGTCAGAGCTAGTGGGGCTGCCCGCCCGCCAGGAGCTCGAGCGCGTGGGGCACGACGTCGAGGACGGCGTCCAGCGTCTCGATGCAGCCCTTGGTGGAGCCAGGGGTGTTCAGCACGAGGCTCTGCCCCACGGTGCCGGCCACGGCGCGGGACAGTCGCCCGAGCGGTGACACCAGGCGCATGGCCTCGGCCAGCCCGGGCGCCTCGCGGTCGAGCACGTCCAACGTGCCCTCCGGCGTGAGGTCCCGTGGCCCGAACCCGGTGCCTCCGGTGGTCACCACCAACCCCGCGAACCCTCGGCAGGCCGTGCGCAACGTGTCGCCGACGGCTTTGGTGCCGTCGGCGGTGACGATCCGCTCCACGACGTCGAAGCCTGCGGCCACCAGGTGGTGCTCGAGCGCCTCACCGGACTTGTCCTCGCGCACCCCCTCCGCGACGCCGTCCGAGACCGTGATCACCTTCGCCAGCAACGCCATGCGGGCAGTCTGCCCTCAGGGCGGTGCCGTCGGTGACAGACTCCCCGCCGTGCGGATCGTGCTGGCCGATGACGACGCCTCCATGCGGGACCTGCTCGAGGCGGTCGTCACCGGCCACGGGCACGAGGTCGCCGGCGCGGCGGACAGCGCCGTCACCGCCGTGCGGTTGATCGAGACGAGCCGACCCGACGCGGTGATCCTCGACCTGTCGGTGACCGTCGGCAGCGACTTCGACATCATCGCGGCCGCCACCGAGATCGGCGCCCACGTGATCGTCTTCTCGTACCACACCGACGCCGACCTGAGCGCCAGGTACTCGGTGGTGCCGACGGTCGTGGCCAAGCCACATCTCACCGCCCTCGAGCACGTGCTCATCGAGCTGGGGACGGACCGCGCCAGCGAGGGACCCATCGAGCACGACCGTCGCCTGCGTCCGGTCCGCGATGCCTCGGGACCTCTCCCGACCGGCATCGGCGACGCGCAGGCGTTCTTCGAGGCCGTCAACGGCGCGCGACCGGGCGACGTCATCGTGTCGGTCGACCTCTCCGGCGACCCGACCGCGCTGGCGACCGACGTGGCCCGGCTCATGCGCGCCACCGACCGGCTCCTCGCCTTCCCGCACACGGTGCGCTTCTTCCTCCCGGGCGGAGGAGCGGACAGCATCCGCTCGCTGCTCGTGCGAGCGTCGGCGGCCGGTGCGATCCCACCGGGGTGCCGAGCCGAGTCCGTCGTCGTGGGCGAGGGCGAGCACGGGGGCGACGCCTTCGAGCGCCTCAAGCGAGGCGGCGACCCGCAACCCCTCCCCGCGCCCCCGACCTGACACCCGAGCGCCCCAACCCCCGAGGGCGCGGCGCGGCAGGACGGTTCGGGCGTGGGAGGCGGGGGCCGACGGACGATCCTCGCTGGATGGTGCCGTCGTTGCCGCGACCTTGCGACGTCAGGGGCGGCGGAGGCGGAGGAGGTACATGCCGTCGGTGCCGGCCGCGTGCGGGAGGAGGCGGGCGCCGCGGCCGTGCGGCTCCCACGGCTCGGGCATGGCTGGCTCCGAGATCAGCTCCGGGTGCGCCCGCGAGGTGCTCGTCGACCGCCAGCGTCTCGGCATCCGTCAGGGTGCACACCGAGTAGACGAGGGTGCCGCCCGGACGCAGGAGCTCGACAGCCGCATCGACGAGGGCGCACTGCACGGCGCCGAGCCGCTCAGGCGACGCCGCGTCGATGCGCCAGCGGGCGTCCGGGCGCCGTCGCAAGGTGCCGAGACCGGAGCACGGCGCGTCGATCAGGACGCGGTCGAGGGTGCCGGGCGCGAACGGCGGGCGGGCGGCGTCGGCGGCCAGCACCGGCAGGTCGGGAGCGTTGGAGCGGATCAGGCCGACCCGGGCGCGCCGGATGTCGGCGGCGACCACGCGTGCGCCCGTGGCCGCGAGCATCATCGCCTTGCCGCCCGGCGCGGCACAGAGGTCGGCCACTCGCTCACCCGGCTGGGCGCCGACGGCCTCGGCCACCCACTGCGAGGCGAGGTCCTGGGTGTACCCGTCGGCGCGCTCGGTGACGGGTGGGGCGGTGTTCATCACCTCGAGGGCTGCGATGGCCGCGTCGGTGCCGAGGTCGGCGGTGAGCACCTCCACGATCCAGTCGGGATAGCTCAAGCGGGTGGGCTCGTCCGGCCAGACCACCTCGGCGTCGGAGACGCGACGCAGGACGGCGTTCACGAGGCCGCGTGCCGCCTTCGGCGCGACCTCCACCGTCTCCCCCACCGCTGCGTGCGGCGGCATGTCGAGGTAGTGGAGCTGGTACGCACCGAGGCGCACGGCGTTGCGGACGCGGAGGTCGAGGTCGCGGGTGAGGAAGCGGTCGACGAGGAAGTCGCACGCCCGCCGCATCCGCGTCGTCCCGTAGACGAGCTCGGTGGCGAAGTGCCGATCGCGGGTGTCGAGGCCGGTGCGCCCCAGGAGCTCGGGGAGAACGAGGTTGGCGTAGGCACCATCCCGCTCGATGCGGTCGAGGGCGTCGAGGGCGAGCTGGCGGGCGGTGACCGTCACGAACCGAGCCCATCGGCCGGCTGCCAGTGGGCGCCACGCGCCCAGTCCGACGCCGCCATGCGCGCCCTTCCCTCTGGCTGCACCTCGACGAGCTCCACCGGGCCATCCCCCGCCGCCACCGCCGGACCGTCGCCGTGCGGGGGACGCGCGTGCGCCACACCTTGAGGCGCTTGCCCTGGTGGGTGGTCCACGCACCCCCGAGTCGGACCCGGCGGTGGACGTCGACCGCCGGTGCCGTCCAGTCGAGATGGAGCTCGGCCGGGTCGATCTTGGCGGCGTGCGTCGGCTCACCCACTTGCCCGGCCGGCTCCGGCAACCCGTCCCGCAACGCGTCGACGAGGAGGATCGTGCCCGCGTCGACCAGGCGAGCCCGCAGCTCCTCGAGGGTCTCGTCGGGACCGATGGCCACCTCCGTGCGCCGGAGGATCCCGCCGGTGTCGAGACCCTCTTCCACCACCATCAGGTCGACCCCGGTGCGGTCGTCGCCCGCCAGGATCGCTCGCTCCACCGGTGCGGCGCCGCGCCAGCGCGGGAGCAGGGAGAAGTGCAGGTTGACCATCGGCAGGGCGGCCAGCACGTGCGGTCGGATCAGCCGGCCGAACGCCACCACCACGCCGAGCTCCGCCCCCGATGGCAGCACGTCGTCGACCACGTCGGACACCGGCAGGCCGAGCTCGAGCGCCGCCGCCTTGACGGGTGAGGGCGACAGGGCGGACCCGCGGCCGCGCCGGCGGTCCGGCTGGGTGATCACGAGCGGCACCTCGACGCCGGCCGCTACCAGCGCGCGCAGGGGCGGGACGGCCAGCTCCGGGGTGCCGAGGAACACCGCGCGCCGAACCGGGCCCGTCGGCAGGGGCGCGAGGCTCACTCGGTCGGCTCAGAGAAGGCTGAGGCCGCTTCGCGTCGGTGTGGCCCGGACCTCGGCGTCGGCGAGGTCGGCGGCGGTCAGCCGCTGCTCGCGGATGATGCTCATGGCCGCCTTGCGGTCGTCGTCGTCGAGGCGCTCGATGAACAGCACGCCGTCGAGGTGGTCGATCTCGTGCTGGAAGCAACGGGCGAGCAGCTCGTCGGCCTCGATCGACAGCTCGTTGCCGTCGAGGTCGTAGCCCACCAGGTGGACCTCCTTGGGCCGCACCAGCTCGAAGGCCAGACCGGGGATCGACAGGCACCCTTCGTCGAAGCCCCACTCTCCCCGCGACTCGCGGACCTCGGGGTTGATGACCACCTGCGGGCCCTCACCGATGTCGTACACGAAGATCCGCTTCCGGACGCCGACCTGCGGGCCGGCCAGGCCCAGGCCCGGCGCCTCGTACATGGTGGTGAGCATGTCCTCGGCCAGGCGCGCCAGCTTGCCGTCGACATCGGTGATCTCCCCGGCGCGCTGGCGCAGCACCGGATCACCGATCAAGCGGATCTCATGGGGCGAGGTCACCCGCACCAGGCTACCGGTAGGTTCGATCCATGCCAGACCCGGCCGGGCACTACTTCGACGCAGACCCCGCCGCCGCGTCCCGACCCGCCACGGTCCGGCTGGACCTCCCCGACCAGTCCCTCACGCTGGCCACGGACCGAGGCGTGTTCTCGGCCGATCGGGTCGACCCCGGCACGAAGTACCTCCTCCTGGAGGCGCCGGAGCCGCCGCCCACCGGGACGTTCGTCGACCTCGGCTGCGGCTACGGACCGATCGCCTGCACGCTCGCCCGGCGCTCGCCAGGCGCGGAGGTCTGGGCCGTCGACGTCAACCAACGGGCGCTCGACCTGTGCCGCCGCAACGCGGACGCCCTCGAGCTGGCCAACGTCCGCACCGTCACGCCCGATGACGTCGGCAACCTCGCCGTGGACATCCTGTGGTCGAACCCTCCGATCCGCATCGGCAAGGCCGCGCTGCACGACCTGCTCCGCACCTGGCTCGACCGGCTGGTACCGACGGGATCCGCGGTCCTCGTCGTGCAGAAGCACCTCGGCGCGGATTCGCTCCAGCGCTGGCTCGAGGAGTCGGGATGGGCGGCCGAGCGCATCGGCTCCCGCACGGGCTACCGGCTGCTCCAGGTCATGCGCCCGTGAAGCAGCTCGACGGCACCGGGATGAAGCGCCTCCACCGAGAGTGGCGGCGACGCACGGAACGACGGCTCGCCCTCGTGCTCGACGACGTGCAGGGTCCGTTCAACGTCGGCGCCATCATCCGCACGGCGGCGGCCTTGCGGATCGACGACGTGTGGCTGTCGGGCCACACCCCCGAGCCCGACGACACCAAGGTCGGCAAGACCGCGCTCGGCACGCAGCGGTACCTCGCCTTCCACCGGGTCGACGGTCCGGCCGACGCCATCGCCGCCGCCCGGAGCGCCGGCTACCAGGTGGTCGCCATCGAGCTGGCCGACGGGGCGACGCCGCTCCACGAGCTCGCCCTCGGCCCGGCGACGTGCTTGGTGGTGGGCCACGAGGATCGAGGGTGCTCCCCCGCGACCCTCGATGCCTGCGACGCGGTGGCGTACCTCCCCCTGCTCGGCAAGGTGGGCTCGCTGAACGTCGCCACGGCCGCCGCCATCGCCTGCCACGAGGTGCGCCGTCAGGAGTGGAGCCCCCCGCCGGCGGGCTGAGCGAAACGCGGCCGATCCGACCCCGCCGCCTCCCCTACCGTCTCGGCATGGACGAGCCCAGCGTTCGCACCCTGAAGGACGACGAGCGCGCGGAAGCGTCGCGCGTCGTCAACCACGGCATGCTCGGGTCGGTCACAGACGAGGTGAGCAACGCCTGGGCCGAGATCATGGACGCCACTCGTTGCCACGGCGCCTTCTCCGCCACCGGGCAGATGGTGGGGCTCGCTCGCTACTTCCCCACCGACCTGTCCGTCCCTGGGGGTGAGGTGCCGGCCGCGGGCGTGACGGCGGTGGCCGTCCTGTCGAACCACCGCCGCCAGGGCCACCTCACCCGCATGATGGACGCCCAGCTCACGGCCATCGTCGACGAGCGAATCCCGATCGCGCTGCTCGTGGCGGCCGAGTGGCCCATCTACGGGCGCTACGGGTACGGCCCCGCCGTCGATGCGTGCGCCTTCGAGATCGACACCGCGGCGGCGCGCTTCCAGGCTCCTGCCTCCGGTTCCATCGAGCTGGTGATGCCCGCCGAGCTGCGCCCCGCACTGGAGGCGGCCCACGAGGCGCGGCGGGCCCGCACGCCCGGCGCCATCCGCCGGGAGCCGTTGGTGTGGGATCGCCTGGCGTGGCTGCTCGCCTGGCCCGGCCACACCCTCGAGCCCGGCCCCGTCCGCGGCGCGCGGTGGCGTGACGACGCTGGGGAGGTGCAAGGCGCGGTGGCCTACAAGGTGGAAGACACGTGGCACCGCAACCGACCGAACGGCAAGGCCGAGGTCCAGCTGCTCGTCGGCGCCACGCCGGAGGCGGAGCGCGAGCTCTGGCGCCATCTCTGCGAGATCGACTGGGTGCGCACCGTGCACGCCGGCAACCGCGGCATCGACGACCCGTTGCCCCTCTTCCTCGACGACGGTCGAGCCGCAGTGGCCATCGACCGGTTCGACTGCATCTGGGCGCGGATCCTCGACGTCCCCGCCACGTTCGGCGAGCGCCGCTCGTCCCGTGCGGGCGGCGCGGTGGTCGAGGTGGTCGACCCGCTGGGCCACACGTCCGGTCGTTGGCAGCTCGACCTCGGCCCCGACGGTGCCGAGGTCACCACCACGTCCGCCACTGCCGACGTCACGCTCCCGGTGGGCGCCCTCGGCGCCACCTACCTGGGCGGTCGCTCCGTCCAGCGCCTCCGCGAGGCCGGTTGGGTCGACGAGGGGACCGCCGGCGGGGTCGCCCGGCTCGACGCCCTGCTGTCCACGCCGACCGCGCCCTGGTCACCCACCACGTACTGACCGCGTGCCAGGCTGGCCTCCGTGGCAGACAAGGACCCAGTGGTCGAGCGCGGTCACATCACCGGCATCGGCGGTGTGTTCTTCCGCGCCCACCGGCGCGAGCACCTCGCATCCTGGTACCACGACGTCCTCGGCCTCCCGATCACCGACGCCACCACCGCCAAGATGGGCAACACGGTGTGGGCGGCCTTTGACGACAGCACCAGCTACTTCGGCCCGTCTCGCCAGGACTACATGGTGAACTACCGCGTCGACGACCTCGAGGTGGCCCTCCAGCGGCTCCGCATGGCTGGCGCGTCCGTGTCGCCGACCATCGAGGAGGACGACTACGGCCGCTTCGCCTGGGCCGAGGACCCCGAGGGCAACCGGTTCGAGCTCTGGGAGCCTGCCCCGGGCCGATGACGCCGCTCAGACCCGCAGCGGGTCGACCTCGACGCGCAAGCGCCCTGGGGGGCGGCGCGTGGCAGCCAGGGCGTCACACAGATGCAGGTGGTCCGCCGCTCGGAGCAGCCAGCGCCCGGTGGCCACCTCGGCGACCTCGACGTCCACGGGCTGCCCGAAGCCCTCGATGAACGGCGGAGCCGCGGCTCCGGAGACCTCGGCCAACGCGCTGCACGGCGGGAAGCGCAGCAGCTCGCGCCGAGCCAGCTCCGCGGCCGCCACCGGCGCCACGTCGGCCTGGACCACCGCCCGCACCACCTCGTGGTCAGGTGACCGCGTCTGCAGCAGCAGGTGCCCGGCGGCGCGTCCGTGCGCGGGACCGGACGCCGCCGTCACTCGCGCCGCCCGCGCGATGAGCGCGAGCGCCTGCTCCACCGCCCGGTAGCGCGGGGCGAGCAGCTCCTGGTCGAGGTCGAGGAACGCGACTGCGTCGGCCCGGTCAATGCGCTGCAGCACGGCTTCGGTGCCGACCACCACCCGCGACAGCGGGGTGGCCGGGTCGGACGTCGCGGTCAGCTCGGTGACCGGCTCCCCCACCAGCGCCTCCAGCTCCTCCCGCACCCGCGAGACGCCGGCCCGGGCGTTCTTGAACCGGCTCGCCCCGCACACGAGGCACACGGGCGGCCGCGTGGCACCGCAACGGGCGCAGTGGAGCGCCTCATCGGGTTGCTGCACGGCTGCTTCGCAGCGCGCGCAGCGCGCCAGCTCTCCGCACGCCCCGCACGCGAGCAGCTTCGCCCGACCCGTGCGGTTCAGCACGCAGAGCACGCGGCGGTCAGAGCGGAGCAACCGCACCAGCGCCTCGGAGAACAGCCCCGCTCGCCGAGGGTCCTCGTCTCGCCGATCGACGACCTCGACCGGCGGCCAGCCCGCTCGGTCGCGTGCCCGATCAGCGGCGTGGAGGTCACCCCACGCCAGCGCTTCGAGGGACGGGCAGGGACTGGTGAGCACGCACGGGACACCCGCCCGGCGGGCCCGCTCGATGGCGACGTCGCGGGCGTGCCAAGTCGGCGCTTGCTCCTGCTGGTGGGCCTCGTCGTGCTCGTCGAGCACCACCACCGCGGCCAGGTCGGCGACGGGAGCCCAGGCCGCCGCCCGCGTGCCCACGACCGTCGCGCCGGCGGCACCGAGCGCCCAGTCGCGTGGGTGCACGGCCACCTGCACCCCCGACCGGCGCAGGCGGGAGCTGATCGTCGTGGCCATCGCCACGGTCGGGCACAGCACCAGTGCGTTCCCGAGGCTCGCCCCTGCGCGCGCGACGTGCACCAGGTTGGTGGCGGGCGGCAGGCGCAGCACGGACCGAGCGCTCGCGAACGCCGCGGTCAGCAGCTCGTGCTCAGGGGCGGCGACGTCGGCCGACGCTCGCGGGGACGGCAGGTCGGCGACGACCCGCCCCGGCGAGGCGGTCTTGAGGAACGACGCCGGCCGCCCCGCCCAGCGCCACGCCGCCCACTCGGCGAGATCGATGACCTCCGGCGGGGGTCCCAGCCCGCTGCGCTTGGCCAGCGGGCGCAGCGCCACCCCGGCCGGCGGTTCGACGTCGACCTCGACGATCCACCCCCCGACGCGTCGTCCGTGCAGCTCGACGCGCACCACGTCGCCGACGCGCACCTGGTCCCGGAGCGGCTCCGGGACCAGGTAGTCGAAGGTCTTGTCGATGGCCGGCACATCCGGCAGCACCCGGACGACCAGCCGCGTCACCTCAGAGGCCGAGCGCGCTCTTCAGGTCGTCGACCCGGGTGGTCTGCTCCCAGGTGAACTCCTTGTCGTTGCGACCGAAGTGCCCGTAGGCCGCCGTCTTCTGGTAGATCGGCCGGCGCAGGTCGAGGTCGCGGATGATGGCGGCCGGCCGCAGGTCGAACACGTCCCGCACGGCCTGGCTGATCTTCGCCTCCTCCACCTTCTCGGTGCCGAAGGTCTCGACGAGGATGGACACGGGCTGGGCGACGCCGATGGCGTAGGCCACCTGCACCTCGCAGCGGTCGGCGGCCCCGGCGGCCACCACGTTCTTGGCCACCCAGCGGGCGGCGTAGGCGGCCGAGCGGTCGACCTTGGACGGGTCCTTGCCGGAGAACGCCCCGCCACCGTGGCGAGCGGCGCCGCCATAGGTGTCGACGATGATCTTGCGGCCGGTGAGGCCGCAGTCGGCGTAGGGCCCGCCGAGCTCGAAGTTGCCGGTGGGGTTCACGAGCACCCGCACGTCGGACGTGTCGATGTCGGGCGGCAGCAGCGGGGTGATCACGTGCTCGATGAGGTCGGGCTTGATCAGCGTCTCGGCGTCGATGCCGGGCTGGTGCTGGGTGGAGATGAGCACGGTGGTGAGCCGCTTGGGCGTGTTGCCCTCGTAGTCGACCGTCACCTGCGTCTTGCCGTCAGGGCGCAGGTACGGCAGCACGCCGGACTTGCGGACCTCGGCCAGGCGCTCGGCCAGGCGGTGCGCCAGCCAGATCGGCAGCGGCATGAGGTCGGGGGTCTCGTCGACGGCGTAGCCGAACATCATCCCCTGGTCGCCGGCGCCTTGGCTGTTGAGGAGGTCCTCGCCGGACACGCCCGTGCGGGTCTCCATGGCGGTGTCGACGCCCTGGGCGATGTCGGGAGACTGCGGGTCGATCGAGGTGATGACGCCACACGTGTTGCCGTCGTAGCCCACCGACTCGCGGTCGTAGCCGATGCCCTTGATCGTGTTGCGCACGATCTGCGGGATCTCCACGTAGGCGCTGGTGGTGATCTCACCGGCGACGATGGCGAGACCCGTGGTGACCATGGTCTCGCACGCCACGCGGGCCATCGGATCCTCCGCCAGGATGGCGTCGAGGATCGAGTCCGAGATCTGGTCGGCCATCTTGTCGGGATGGCCTTCGGTCACGGACTCGGAAGTGAAGGTCCACTGGCGGGTCACTGGTTGCTCCTTGTTGTCGATACAGCATCGAGGATCGCACGGGCGATGGCCCGCTTGTCGGTGAGCGGGATCTCCTGGGCGGGCCCGTCGGCGGCCAGGATCACCACGGCGTTGGTGTCGTGCTCGAAGCCCACGCCGGGCGCCGAGACATCGTTCGCCACGATCAGATCGATCCCCTTGCGGGCGAGCTTGTCGGCGGCGTTGGCGCGGAGGTCGTCGGTCTCGGCCGCGAACCCGACGATCGTCTGCCCGGGGCGCCTGGCGGCCCCGAGGGCGGCGAGGATGTCGGCGGTGGGCTCGAGGACCACGTCGGGGACGCCGCCGGCCTTCTTGATCTTGCTGGCCTTCGCCTGCACGGGACGGAAGTCGGCTACGGCGGCGGCCATGACCACCACGTCAGCCTGATCGGCACGGCTGAGGACGGCCTGCTCCATCTCCGCCGCTGTGTCCACGCGGACGGCGTCGATGCCAGCGGAGGCCGGGAGGCCGGTGGTGGTGACCAGCGTGACCTTGGCGCCCCGCGACGCAGCCTCCTCGGCGACGGCGTGGCCCTGCTTGCCCGACGAGCGGTTGCCGATGAACCGCACCGGGTCGATCGGCTCGCGCGTGCCGCCCGCGGTGACGATCACGCGCAGACCGGTGAGGTCGTGCTCGTGCTCGGCGGTGAGGAGCCCGTCGACCGCGGCCACGATGCTGGCCGGCTCGGCCAGCCGACCCGCCCCCACGTCGCCGCCGGCCAACCGGCCGGTCTCCGGCTCCACCACGTGCACGCCGCGCGCGCGGAGCAGGCGCAGGTTGTCCTGGACGGCCGGGTGCTCCCACATCTCGGTGTGCATGGCCGGGCAGACGAGGACGGGCGCTCGGGTGGCGAGCAGGACGTTCGTCAGCAGGTCGTCGCTGATGCCGGCGGCGTAGAGCCCGAGGACCTTCGCAGTGGCCGGAGCGACGAGCACGAGGTCGGCCGTCTGCCCGAGGTGGGTGTGCGGGATCGCGTGCGGCTCATCCCAGAGGGACGTCCAGGCCCGCTCCGAGCCGAGGGCGTCGAAGGTGGTGCGGCCGACGAAGTGCAGCGCACCGTCGGTGAGCACCGGGATGACGTGGGCGCCCGCGTCGACGAGACGGCGGCAGACCTCCACCGCCTTGTAGGCGGCGATGCCCCCCGACACGCCGAGGACGATGCGCTTGCCCTCGAGCATGGCGCCGGGATGAGTGGGCCTACTCGGCCGACTCGGTGCCCTCGCCGTCGACGTCGTCGACCTCGGCCTCGGGATCCGGGAAGTAGCCCAGGATCTTGTCGGCGTCGATCTCCTCGAAGGCGATGGACAGGGGCTTGCGGGCCGAGGAGGTGACCTGGGGCGGCACGACGGTGCCGAGGCCCTCGGACAGCTGGTTGTAGTAGGAGTTGATCTGCCGAGCCCGCTTGGCACCGAGGGTGACCAGGGTGAACTTGGAGCCAGCCCGCTCGAGGAGTCCCTCGATGGGTGGGGTCATCATCGTGTCGTGGCGAGACGCCATGGCAGGTCCTCTTCGTTCGCTCAGGCGGGACAGAAGATGGTACCAGCGGGGCCTCAGAGTTCGGGAATCCCCTACCCTGCGCCCATGGATCTCGGGATCGCGGGACGGCGAGCGGCCGTGGCGGCGGCATCGGGGGGTCTCGGGCTGGGCGCGGCCCGAGCGCTGGTGGCCGACGGCGTCCACGTCGCCATCTGCGGCCGCGACCCCGACCGCCTGAAGGGCGCCATCGACGAGCTCGAGGCCCTGGGCGGCGGGCAGGTCCATGGGCTCGCCGTCGACGTCAGCACCGTGGCGGGCGCCCAGGCCTTCGTCGCGGAGGCCCGCGACGCGCTCGGCGGCGTCGACATCGTCGTCCCGAACGCGGGCGGTCCCCCGCCTGGCGGGTTCGCAAGCACGGACTTGGACGCGTACGGCCCGGCCCTCGAGCTGAGCCTGCTGTCGACCGTGTCGATGTGCATGGCGGCGGTGCCCGCGATGCGGGAGCAGGGGTGGGGTCGGGTGGTGGCGATCACGTCGCTGTTCGTGCGCCAGCCCCAGCCCGGCATGATCCTCTCGAACACCGCCCGGGCCGGTGTCACCGGGTTCCTGAAGACGCTGGCGCACGAGGTCGCGTCCGACGGCGTCACGGTGAACTCGCTGCAGCCCGGGTCCCACGACACCGACCGACTTCGATCCATGCACGGCGGCGACCTCACCAAGGCGGCGGCCGCCATCCCTGCAGGGGTCCTCGGCCGTCCCGACGACTTCGGGGCGGTGGTGGCGTTCCTGTGCTCGGACCAGGCGCGCTTCATCACGGGGGCGGCCGTGCCCGTGGACGGCGGGGCCTACAAGGCCCTCCTCTAGCCCCCGCGGGTCAGTCGAAGGTCGCTCGGGCCTGCTCGACGATGGCGGCGGCCAGCACCTCGGCCGGCTCTCGGGTGGAGTCGAGGACGAGGTCGTAGGTCGAGCGATCGTCGAGATCGATGCTGTACACCGACTGGTAGCGCGCCCGCTCGAGGTCGCTGCGATCGGCGTTGTCGATGAGGGCTTGCGTGAGGGACGTGCCCTCGCGCTCGGCGACCCGGGCGGCCCGCACCTGGTCGTCGCAGTCGACCCACACCCGGACGGCCAGCAGGCCGGCTCGGGTCGCCAGCCAGCCGGCCAGGCGTGACTCGATCACACAGGCGCCCTCGGCCGCTCGTGCAGCCAGGCGGTCGTCGAGCTCGCGGTCGATCTCGGGGTGCCCCTGGACGAAGACGCCGAACTCGGCCAAGGACATCCCCGCCTCGGCGGCCATCTGCCGGAACACCTCGCCACCGGGCAGGCGCTCGACGCCGAGCGCGTCGGCGACGAGACGAGAGACCGTGGTGGTGCCCGAGCCCGGGAGCCCGGAGATGGTGACCAGCAAGCCGCTGGGAGGGGCTACGACGAGAAGGCTTGGAGGAGGGCCTTGCGCTGCTGCTCGCCGAGGCCGCGCACGCGGCGCGTGTCGGCGATGCCGATCTCCTCCATCGTGCGCCGCGCCTTCACCTTGCCGACGCCGGGCAGGGCTTCGATCACGGCGAGGACCTTCATCTTGCCGATGTGGTCGTTGCCGTCCGATCCCGCCAGCAGCTCCGCGAGGGTCAGCGACCCCATCTTGAGCTTCTCCTTCAGCTCAGCTCGAGCGCGTCGGGCCTCGGCCGCCTTGGCCAGGGCTTGCTCGCGCTGCTCGGGGGTCAGGACAGGAGGCTGCGGCATGGTCGGGAACCTAGCGTCCTCACGCGACCCGTGCGATGGACTCGGCTACCGCCGACGCCGCGGCCGCGGGATCGTCGGCGTGGGTCACGGCCCTCCCGATCACGAGGACGTCGGCGCCGGCGTCCATGGCCTCCTCCGGGGTGGCGGCGCGCGCTTGGTCGTGGGTGGGCGAACCGGCGGGACGGATGCCGGGGACGACCGCCGTGAGGCGCGGGCCGTACTGCTTCGCCTCGTGCACGTCGGACGCGGCGCAGACGATGCCGCTGCAGCCGGCCTCCAGTGCGGTCTGCACGCGCTTCTGCAGGATGTGGGCGGGCGCCTGGTCGTCGCTCGTCAAGATCGTGACCGCGAGCGGTACCGGCGTGGGCAGGCCCGCGCCCTGCGCACCGGCCAGGAACCCGTCGACGCCGGCGGTGAGCATCGCCCGCCCCCCCTGCGCGTGGAAGTTGAGGTAGGTGGCGCCCAGCGCTCCGATCACCCGCGCCGAGCGCTCCACCGTGGTGGGGATGTCGTGGAACTTGAGGTCGCAGAACACCTCGTAGCCCATCTCCAGGAGGGCACCGACGACGTCGGGGCCCGAGGCGCTGTAGAGCTCCAGCCCGACCTTGGCCACGCCGAACCACGGCTGCAGCTCGCGAGCGAGCCGGAGGGCCGCGACCGAATCGTCGAGATCGAGGGCGACGGCAAGCGACGCCCGCACCTCGGGCGGGACGGCAGCGGCGGTGGTCATGCGGTGGACTCCCTTCGGTGGGACAGGCCCACGTTGGCACGGATCGACGCGCGGCCCGTGCGATGCAGCCAGTCGCTGAGCTCTCGGAGGATCCGAGCCGGCGCGGGGGTCGGCGAAGGTGGCGGTGCCGACCTGCACCGCTGAGGCGCCCGCCAGCAACAGCTCGGCGGCGTCGCCACCCGTCGTCACCCCACCGACGCCCACGATCGGTAGGTCGGGCAGGGCGGCGTGGACGTCATGGACCGCGCGGACCGCGATGGGGTGGACAGCCGGCCCCGACAGCCCGCCGCCACGCGGCCCTGACCCCAACCGGTAGGCGGCGGTCTCCGGGTCGATGGCCATGGCGAGGACCGTGTTCACCAGCGTGACGGCCTCGGCGCCGCCGTCGCGGGCGGCGACCGCGATCGGGACCAGATCGGTGACGTTCGGGCTGAGCTTGGCCCACCGCGGGCGGCCGCAGGCCGCCGTGGCGGCCATGACGTCGTGGGTGGCGGTCGTCGAGTGGGCGAACAGGTCGCGCGCCGCTTCCGTGTTCGGGCACGAGAGGTTGACCTCCACCGCCACGACCGCCGTCGGCGCGTCAGCCAGGAGGCGCGCAGCCGCCTCGTACTCGGCCACGCTGCGACCCCAGATCGACACGACGATCCGCGCCCCCGTCGCGAGGAGCGGTGGCAGGTCGTGCTCCAGCCACGCCCCGACGCCGGGGCCCTGGAGGCCGACGCTGTTGAGCATCCCGCCGGTCGTCTCGTGCACGCGCAGCGGTGGGTTGCCGGACCACGCGCCTGCGGACAGCGACTTCACCACGACGGCGCCGAGCGATCCGAGGTCGACGTACGGAGCCAGCTCGGCACCGTGGCCCGACGTGCCGGAGGCGGTCATCACCGGGTTCGGCAACGTGACCGATCCGACGGTGGTGGTCAGGTCGACGGTCACGGACTCACGGTCACGGATCGAGGGGCAGTGGGGGGCGGTCGAGGTCGATGCCGCGGTGGAACTCCTGCAGGGTGCGGACGCGGAGCTCGTGGGCGGCGGTGTCGACGATGCCGTTGGCGGCGGCCAGGCCGGCGGCCGCGGTGGTCAGGCACGGGAGGCCGTGCAGGGCGGCGGCGGCGCGGATGTGCGCCCCGTCGGCGCGCGCGCCACGACCGCGCGGGCTGTTGACGACGAGGTCGACCTTGCCCGAGGAGATCAGCTGGACGGCGTCGGTGCCACTGGCTTCGCCGACCTTGGCGACGCGCGTCTCCACGGGGATGTTCGCGGCGTCGAGGGCGTCGGCGGTGCCGGCGGTGGCGGCGATGCGGAAGCCGGCGGCGACGAACTGGCGGGCGGCCTCGATGCCGACCGCCTTGTCCCGATCGGCGAGCGACATGAACACGCACCCACCGGTGGGCAGGCGATCGCCCGCCGCCAGCTGGCTCTTGGCGAAGGCGAGCCCGAACGTCGTGTCGATGCCCATGACCTCACCGGTGCTGCGCATCTCCGGCCCGAGGACGGAGTCGGCGTCCGGGAAGCGGCTGAACGGCAGCACCGCCTCCTTCACGGCCACGTAGCCGCCGGGTGACGGCTCGCAGAGCAGACCCTCCTTGCGGAGGTCTTCGAGGGTGGCTCCCACCATGACGCGCGATGCGACCTTCACCAGCGGCACGCCGGTGGCCTTGGCGACGAACGGCACCGTGCGGCTGGCCCGCGGGTTGGCCTCGATCACGAACACCTGGTTGGCCTTCACTGCGTACTGGACGTTGATGAGGCCCACGACCTCGAGCTCCGTCGCGATGGCCCGCGTGTGCTGCTCGATCACCGCGATCGTGTCGGGCGACAGGGAGTAGGGCGGCAGCACGCAGGCGGAGTCGCCGGAGTGCACGCCCGCCTCCTCCACGTGCTCCATCACTCCGCCGATGATCACCTCCCCGCTCTGGTCGCGGATGGCGTCGACGTCCACCTCGGTGGCGTCCTCGAGGAAGCGGTCGATGAGCACGGGGCGCTCGGCCGAGAGCCCACCTTCCTTGCCGAGGCTGCCGAACCCGGCCAGCTGGTCCATGGCCCGGGTGAGGGAGTCGTCGTCGTACACGATCTCCATGGCTCGTCCGCCGAGGACGTAGGACGGCCGCATGAGCACCGGGTAGCCGATCTTGGCGACGATGGCCTGCGCCTGTTCGAGGGTCGTGGCGGTGCCGCCGGCGGGTTGCGGGATCTCGAGCCGGGCGCACAGGGCGTTCCACCGCTCGCGGTCCTCCGCCAGGTCGATCGACTCGGGCGAGGTGCCCAGCACGAGCCCGTCGGGGAGCAGGCCGGCGAGCTTGAGCGGCGTCTGGCCGCCGAGGCCCACGATGACTCCGACCAGCGAGCCGGAGCCCTGTTCGGCCTCGATCACGTTGAGGGCGTCCTCGAGCGTGAGCGGCTCGAAGTAGAGGCGGTCCGAGGTGTCGTAGTCGGTGGAGACGGTCTCCGGGTTGCAGTTGAGCATCACGGTCTCGTAGCCGGCCTCCGCCAGGGCGAAGCTCGCGTGCACGCAGCAGTAGTCGAACTCGATGCCCTGGCCGATCCGGTTGGGGCCCGAGCCGAGGATCAGCACCTTCTCGCGCCCCGAGTGGGTGACCTCGTCTTCGTCCTCATAGGTGGAGTAGTGGTACGGCGTGACCGCCTCGAACTCCGCCGCGCAGGTGTCCACCGTCTTGAAGGTCGCCCGCACGCCGGCCGCCAGCCGGGCCGCTCGGACGTCGGCTTCCGGCACGCCCCACAGCCAACCGAGCTGGGCGTCGGCGAAGCCGAGGCGCTTGGCCCGGCGCCACGCGCGCCGGTCCATCGCCGCGAAGCCCGTCTCGGCCAGCACGGCCCGCTCCTCCACGATGGCCAGCAGCTGGTCGAGGAACCACGGGTCGACCTTGGTGCGCTCGGCCAGCACCTCCACGCTGATCCCCCGGCGCAGTGCCGCCTCGAGCTGGAAGGGGCGGTCCGGCGTGCCGATGGCGGCCCGTCGCAAGAGCTCCTCGTCGTCGAGGTCGTCGAGGGCGGCCTCGCCCGGGTCGCACGCCAACCCCAGCCGGCCGTGCTCGAGCGATCGCATCGCCTTCTGCAGCGACTCGGGGAAGGTGCGCCCGATGGCCATGGCCTCGCCCACCGACTGCATCGAGGTGCCGAGCACGCCCGGGGTGCCGGGAAACTTCTCGAACGCCCAGCGCGGCACCTTCGTGACGACGTAGTCGATCGTCGGCTCGAAGCTCGCCGGCGTGGCCTTGGTGATGTCGTTCGGGATCTCGTCGAGCGTGTACCCGACCGCGAGCTTGGCGGCGATCTTGGCGATCGGGAAGCCCGTCGCCTTCGACGCCAGCGCCGACGAGCGCGACACGCGCGGGTTCATCTCGATGATCACCATGTCGCCGTTGGTGGGATCGAGCGCGAACTGCACGTTCGAGCCACCGGTCTCGACCCCCACCCGGCGGATGCACGCGAAGGCGGCGTCGCGGATGCGCTGGTACTCGACATCGCTCAGCGTCTGGGCCGGGGCCACCGTGATCGAGTCGCCGGTGTGCACGCCCATCGGGTCGAGGTTCTCGATCGAGCAGATGATCACGCAGTTGTCCGCGCGGTCGCGCATGACCTCGAGCTCGTACTCCTTCCACCCGGCGATGGACTGCTCGATGAGGATCTCGCTGACCGGGCTGGCCGCCAGCCCGAGGCCGGCCATCCGCGTCGAACTCCTCCGGCGTGGACGCGATGCCGGTGCCCTTGCCCCCGAGGATGAAGGCGGGACGGATCACGACCGGCAGGCCGATCCGCTGGATGACCTCGTGCGCCTCGTCGATGCTGTGGGCCACCGCCGAGGGCGGCACCTCGAGCCCGATCCCCTGCATGGCCACCTTGAACAGCTCGCGATCCTCGGCGGTGCGGATGGCCTCGGCGTTGGCACCGATCAGCTCGGGCGTGCCGGGGGTGTCGACGGCGCTGCGCTCGACCAGCTGCATGGCGAGGTTGAGGGCCGTCTGACCGCCGAGGGTCGGGAGCACCGCGTCGGGGCGCTCGCGCTCGATGATCCGCATCAGGATGTCGACGTCGAGCGGCTCGACGTACGTGGCGTCCGCGAACTCCGGGTCCGTCATGATCGTGGCCGGGTTCGAGTTGGCGAGGATCACGCGATAGCCCTCTTGCCCGAGGACCTTGCAGGCCTGGGTGCCCGAGTAGTCGAACTCGCAGGCCTGGCCGATCACGATGGGGCCGGCCCCGATGAGGAGGATCGACTCGAGGTCGGTGCGCTTCGGCATGGCTAGGCCACGCCCCTCTCGGCGATCGGGTAGCCCGCGGGCGCCTCGCGCCGACTCGTGACGCCGAGCAGGCTGGCGAAGTCCTCGAACAGGTAGGCGCTGTCGTGCGGACCTGGGCCCGCCTCCGGGTGGTGCTGCACGCTGAACGCCGGCGCGTCCAGCACCCGCAGGCCCTCGCACACGCCGTCGTTGAGGTTGACGTGGCTCATCTCCGCCCGGCCCGACACCGAGTCAGCGTCGACGGCGAAGTTGTGGTTCTGGCTGGTGATCTCGATCTGGCCCGTGGCCAGGTTCCGCACCGGATGGTTGCCGCCGTGGTGGCCGAACGGCAGCTTCACCGTCGTGCCGCCGAGCGCCCGACCCAGGAGCTGGTGGCCGAGGCAGATCCCGAAGACCGGCACCTGACCGAGCAGACCGGCGATGGCGTCGCTGCCGTAGGGGACCGCGGCGGGGTCGCCCGGACCGTTCGACAGGAACACCCCGGCGGGCTCTCGCGCCAGCGTGTCGGCGGCGCTGGTGGACGCCGGCACCACCTCGACGTCGAACCACGACGCGAGGTGGCGCAGGATCGTGCGCTTGATGCCGAAGTCGTAGGCGACCACGAGCGGGCGCTGCCCGTCCGCCAGGCGGTAGGGCACCTCCGTGGTGACCTGCGCGACGAGGTCGACGCCGTCGGTGCCGGGCTCGGCGGTGGCGGCGGCGAGGAGGGCAGCTTCGTCGGTGGTGTCGAGCGGCCCGAAGGCGCCCGGGATGGCGCCGACGTCGCGGATGCGCCGCGTGAGCTTGCGGGTGTCGATCCCGGCGATGCCGGGGATCCCGTAGGCGCGCAGCTGGGCGTCGAGGTCGGCCTCGGCGCGCCAGCTCGACCGGCGGCGGGCGAGGTCGCGGACCACCACGCCGCGGCAGAACGGGCGACGGGCTTCGAAGTCGGCGAGGTTCACGCCGTAGTTCCCGATGTGCGGGTACGTGAACGTGATGATCTGCCCCGCATACGACGGGTCGGTGATCACCTCCTGGTAGCCGGACAGCACCGTGTTGAAGACGACCTCCCCGGTGGCCACCGCGTCCGCCCCGATCGACTCCCCCTCGAAGGTCGTGCCGTCGGCCAGCACCAGCAGCGCGTCGCGCACGGTCATCGGGTGACCTCGACGTGGTGCATAGTCATGCAGAGTAGTGCATGCATCATCGTTGGGGCCTCCCGTCGATGACGACCGGTTCGCCGAAGAGGAGGGTGTGGCGGACCTGGCCGGTGAGGGTGCGACCGGCGTAGGGCGTGTTGCGGCTCCGGCTGGCCAGGGCGGCGGGGTCGACGACCCAGGTGGCGGACGGATCGATCACGGTCAGGTTGGCGGGATGGCCTTCGGCGACGGGCAGGCCGTGCTCGTCGTCGACGCCGAGGATCGCGGCCGGTCGCCACGACAGGAGCGCCAGCACCTCCGCGATCGGCAGGGCGAGCTCGGTGAGGGCGAGGGCCAGCGCCGTCTGCAACCCGAGCATGCCGGGTGGCGCTTGGTCGAACGCCGCCTCCTTCGCCTCCTGCGTGTGGGGAGCGTGGTCGGTGGCGATGCAGTCGATCGCCCCGTCGGCCAGGCCGGTCCGCACCGCGGCGACGTCGGTCTCCGTCCGCAGGGGCGGGTTCACCTTGAACACGGGGTCGTACGACGCGCACTCGGCGTGGGTGAGCGTGAAGTGGTGGGTGGTGGCCTCGCAGCTGACGGGCAGGCCCCCGGCCTTGGCCGCCCGCACCATCGCGATCGACCCGGCCGTGGACAGGTGCTGGAAGTGCACCCGCGTGCCGGTGAGGCGCGCCAGCGCGAGGTCGCGCATGACCATGAGCTCCTCGGCCTCCGCGGGCTGCCCGGGGATGCCGAGCCGTGACGACCACTCCCCCTCGTGCATGTGCCCGCCCGACGAGAGCACCGGGTCCTCGCAGTGCTGAGCGAGGATCACGCCCTTGCCGGGGAGGCCGCCGGCGTACTCCATGGCCCGTCGCATGAGTCGGGCGTCGGCCACGCCGGCGCCGTCGTCGGTGAAGAACCGCACGCCGAGCTCGGCCATCTCACCGATCGGTGCGAGCTGCTCGCCGGCGCGGCCCACCGTGATCGCGCCTGACGTCCGCACATCGCACGGGGCGGTGCGACCCAGCTCGAGCACCTCGCGCACGATCCCGGCGTGGTCGATGGCCGGCGTGGTGTTGGGCATGGCGAGGATGCACGTGTAGCCGCCGAGCGCCGCGGCGCGGGCACCGGTCTCGATCGTCTCCGCCTCCTCCTGGCCCGGCTGGCGCAGGTGGCTGTGCAGGTCGACGAGCCCCGGGCTGACGATGCAACCACCGGCGTCGAGCACGCGGTCACCGGCGAGGTCAGGACCGACCGCCGCGATGGTGCCGTCGTCGCCGACGACGACGTCGGCGCTCCGCTCCCCCGTGCTGTCGATGACCCGGCCGCCCCTGAGGACGATCGTCCCCATCAGCCGAGCACCTCCTGGAGCTCGGGGACGATGACGTCGTCCGATCCGAGCACCTTCTCGACGCCTTGGCCGAGCAGCAGGTACAGCACCGCCATGCGCGTCGCCACGCCGTTGCGCACCTGGTCGATGATCACCGAGCGGGGCAGGTCGGCCACCTCGGCGCTGATCTCGACGCCGCGGTTCATCGGCCCCGGGTGCATGACGAGGGCGTCGTCGCGCAGCGCGTCGACACGCCGCAGCGTGAGGCCGAAGCGAGCGGTGTACTCGCGGAGCGAGGGCACGAGGTGCTCGGTCATCCGCTCCTTCTGCATGCGCAGGAGGTAGGCGACGTCGAGGGTGGGGAGGACCGCATCGAGGTCGGTGCTCACCTTCACCGGCCACCCGTCGAGCGACGGCGGCAGGAGCGTGGGCGGGGCGACGAGGGTGACCTCGGCGCCGAGGGCGGTGTAGGCGAGCACGTCGGAGCGGGCCACGCGGCTGTGCTTGACGTCGCCGATGATCCCGATGTGCAGGCCGTCGAGGGATCCCCGCTCCTCGCGGATCGTGTAGCTGTCGAGCAGGGCCTGGGTGGGGTGCTCGTGCCACCCGTCGCCGGCGTTGACCACGCTGACCCGGTCTTCGAGCCACGTGGCGATCTGCCACGGCACGCCGGCGGACCCGTGGCGCACGACGATGGCGTCGACGCCCATGGCCTCGATGGTGAGCACGGTGTCGCGCAGCGACTCGCCCTTCTTCACGGAGGACGAGCCGACGCTGAAGGTCATCGTGTCGGCCGACAGGCGCTTGGCGGCCTGCTCGAAGCTCAACCGGGTGCGGGTGGAGTCCTCGTAGAAGAGCCAGACGACGTTCTTGCCCCGGAGGGCCGGCACCTTCGGGATGGATCGGCGGCTCACCTCGGCGAAGGAGTCGGTGAGCTTGTGGACCAGCTCGATGTCGGCGCGGGTGAGGTCGGTGATCGACAGGAGGTGCTTCACGACTTCACCACCTCCCCGAGGTCGACGCCTTCGGGACTGACGTTCACCATCTCGTCACGCCGCGTCGGCAGGTTCTTGCCGACGTAGTCGGGGCGGATCGGCAGCTCCCGGTGGCCGCGGTCGACCATCACCGCCAGCTGCACCGATCGGGGCCGGCCGTAGGCGTTGAGGGCGTCGAGCGCGGCGCGGATCGTGCGACCCGTGAAGAGGACGTCGTCGACCAGCACGACGATGGCGCCGTCGAGGTCGACGGGGATGTCGGTGACGGCCTCCGGCAGCACCGGCCGGATGCCGATGTCGTCGCGGAAGAGGGCGACGTCGAGGGTGCCTACCGGCGGCGTGCGACCGTCGATCTCGTGCAGGGCCTCGGCGAAGGCGTCGGCCAGACCGACCCCGCCGGTCTGCAGTCCGACCAGCACCACGGACTCCAACCCGTGGTTGCGCTCGAGGACCTCGTGGGCCATCCGCCAGATCGCCCGCCGGACGTCATCGCCGTCCATGACCTGGCTCCGGGCAACAAAAACGCCCCCGTAGGGGGGCGTCGTGCGTCGTTCGCGTTCGGCCAAGTGCCGGTTCCTTCCTGCCGTCCGGGTCTCACGGGACCCGCTTAACGTCAGAGGAGGATCATAGCACCGGACCGGCGCGCGACCACGACGGACGCGGGGTGCGCGGCATCGCATCGGGCGAGGACGCCGCCGAGGCCCAACACGTCGGTCGCCCACTCGACGAGCAACCGGGCACCCGTTGACGCCACGCCCTGGCCGCGGTGGTCCGCCGCCGTCCACCAGCCGATCTCGGCGGTCCCGGCGGCGCGATCGAACGCGGACAGGCCGACCTCACCGGCCACCTCCCCGTCGCGCTCGACGACCAGATCGAGGCTGAGCCAGCGGTGCCGACGGTCGTCGTCACCAGCGATCCAGCGCTCCGCGACGGCGAGGTCACGCGGCTCGGGCACCGCGGTCCAGCGCTGGATCTCCTCGTCGGCCCATGCCGCGACCAGCGCGGGCGCGTCATCGAGCCGCCACGGGCGCAGACCAAGGTCCAGATCGTTCCGATCGGGGTGCGTTGGCCAGACCAACGGCGGGTCCGGGAGCGGGATCACCCCGGTCGGACCTCGGTGGCGATCTTGGCGAGGAGGCCGTTCACGAAGCGACCGCTGTCGTCGGTCGAGAAGCGCTTGGCCAGATCGACGGTCTCGTTGAGGACCACGGCCGTCGGCACGTCGGGGCGGGTGATGAGCTCGGCCGTCCCCATCCGCAGTGCGGCGCGGTCGAGGGCGGGCATGCGAGCCACCGTCCACCCCTGCGCGAACTCGGTCAGCAGGCCGTCGATGCGGTCGTGGTGCTCGTCGACGGCGCGCACGAGGCCGGCGGCGAAGTCATCGGGCGGGACCGGGAGGTCGGCGAGCACCTCGGTGCCAGAGCACCCCTTGGTCTCGGCCTCGTACAGCAGGCCGAGGGCGCGCTCACGGGCGTCGCGCCGCTCCTCGGCGAGGGTCATCGGGTCAAGCTCGGGTGATGTACTCGGCCGTGCGGGTGTCGACCTTGATCCGGTCGCCCGGGTTCACGAACAACGGCACCTGCACGGTGAGCCCGGTCTCGAGCGTCGCCGGCTTGCGGGCTCCGGACACGCGGTCGCCCTGTACGCCCGGCTCGGTGACGGTGACGTTGAGCTCGACCGCCGCCGGCAGGTCGGAGCCGACGATCTCGTCGCCGTACATCTGCAGCACCACGCTCGACCCGTCCACGATGTAGTTGCTGGCGTCACCGAGGGACGTCGGCGGGACGGTGAGCTGCTCGTAGCTCTCGTTGTCCATGAAGACGTAGTCGGTGCCGTCCTTGTACAGGTACTGCATCTCGCGCTTGTCGATGACGGCCTGCTCCAGCTTCTCGTCACCCCGGAAGGTGCGATCGGACTGGCCGCCGTTGCGCAGGTTGCGCAGCGTGGTGCGGACGAACGCCCCGCCCTTGCCGGGCTTGACGTGCTGGAAGTCGACGACCTGGAACAGGCCGTCAGGCAGGTCGAGGGACATCCCTCGCTTCAGGTCGTTGCTGGAGACCGCGGCCATCGCTCGTGCACCTCTGGTTCAGGACTTGGGGGCCCGCGTCAAGGTGCGGCACCCGGTTTCGGTGACCACGACGGTGTCCTCGATGCGGACCCCACCGTGCCCGGGGAGGTAGACGCCGGGCTCGACGGTGACGACATGGCCGGGCGCGAGCATAGCGTCGGCCGCCCACGAGACCCTCGGGTCCTCGTGGATGTCGAGGCCCACGCCGTGCCCCGTGCCGTGGACGAAGGCCTCGCCCCACCCCGCGGCGGTGATGACCTCCCGGCACGCCGCATCCACGTCACGGGTGCTGGCCCCGGCCCGGACGGCGGCCACCCCAGCGGCCTGCGACTCCCGGACCACGGCCACCATGCGGGTCTGCGTGTCGTCCAGGGCCCCCGCGCCGCCCACCGCCAGCGTTCGGGTCATGTCGGAGTGGTACCCGTCCACGAGCGCCCCGAAGTCGATCACCACGAGGTCGCCGTGCTCGACGGGCCGGGCCGACGGGGTGTGGTGCGGCCGCGAACCGTTGGGGCCGGCGGCCACGATGGTCTCGAAGGACAGGTCGTCGGCGCCCTGCCGGCGCACCTCGGCGTCGAGCTCGAGGGCGAAGGCCGCCTCGGTGAGCCCGTCCTCGAGCAACGGGGCGACGACGGCGAGCGCCGCATCGGCGATGGCGCAGGCCGCCTCGATCCGCGCCACCTCGCCGGCGTCCTTCACGACGCGCAGCGCCTCCACCAACCCGCTCGACGCCACCAGCTCCATGCCCGGGAACCACTCGCTGGTGTACCGGCGCTGGTCGCCCCAGCTGACGTGCTCCGACTCCAAGCCGAGCCGAGCCGTGCCCCCGACGACCTCGGTGATGACCTCGCGCTGCCGCGCCGGGGTGCGACCGATCACGATGTCGGCGTCGATCCCGGCCGCGGCCAGCTGGCCGGCGGACTGCTCCGCATAGCGGCCGTCGGTGACCAAGGTGAGGACGTCGGGTCGCACCACCAGGACGCCGGCCGAGCCGGTGAAGCCGGTGAGGTACCGGATGTTGGTGAGGTGGGTGACGAGGAGCGCGTCGCAGCCCGCCTCGTCGAGGCCCGCGCGCAGGCGGTCGACGCGACCCGCCACGTCCATGGCCGGCAGCGTCATGCGAGGAGCCTCGCCACCGCCGCGATGGCCATCGGGTACCCGTGCCCGCCGAGTCCCGCGATGATCGCGGTGGCGACCGGCGCGATGACCGAGGTGTGACGCCACTCCTCGCGGGCGGCCGGGTTCGAGAGGTGGAGCTCGACGATGGGGCCGTCGAAGGCGGCCAGCGCGTCCTGGAGCGAGCGGCCGTAGTGGGTGAGGGCGCCGGCGTTGATCACGATGGCCGCGCAGCGGCCGCGGGCGCCGTGGACGGCGTCGACCAGCTCCCCCTCGTGGTTCGACTGCAGGTGCTCGAGCTCGAGGTCGTGGGCCTCGGCCACGGACCGCGCGGCGGCGACGTGGTCGTCGAGGGTGCTGGTGCCGTAGATCTCCGGCTCGCGCTCGCCGAGCAGGTTGAGGTTGGGGCCGCTGAGCAGCAGGACGATCCCGGTCATGACATCTCCTCCAAGGCGGCGCGGACGTCGGACTCCGCGACGCCGGGGACGACCTCGACGCCATCCGGTCCGTCGAGCACGAACGTGAGGCCGTCGATGGCCTTCTTGTCTCGCTGCATCAGCGGCACGAGCTGGTCCGGGTCGACACCCGCGGGGAGGTCGGCATCGAGCTCGTAGGCCGCCAGCACCCGGCGATGCTCCGTGACCCGAGCGTCGTCGATGCGGCCGAGTCGACGGCCGAGGACGGCGGCGTACGCCAGGCCGATGGCAACGGCTTCACCATGGCGGAGCTCGTGGGCCGTCTCGATCTCCAGCGCATGCGCCAACGTGTGCCCGTAGTTGAGGATGGCCCGCCCGCGCCGGTTGCTCGGGTCCTCGCGCTCGTCGCCGGCCACCACCGCCGCCTTGATGCGCACGGCGACGGCGATGCGCTCGTCCAGGTCGAGGGCGAGCAGGTCGGTGTCGGTGAGGAAGTGGTACTTCGCGAGCTCGCCGCGACCTGAGCGCAGCTCTCGAGCCGGCAGGGTTCGGAGGGCGTCCGTGTCGCACAGGACGGCCAGGGGCTGCCAGTACGCGCCGACGAGGTTCTTGCCCTCCGGCAGGTTCACACCGGTCTTCCCGCCGATGGCGGCGTCGACCATGCCGAGCAGCGTGGTCGGCACGTGCACCACCGGCACCCCGCGGTGGTAGCTGGCGGCCGCGAACCCGACGAGGTCGGTGACGTACCCGCCGCCGACCGCCACCACGACGTCGGAGCGGGTCAAGCCGAAGGTGGCCCAGTCGCGGCACAGCTGCTCGACGGTGGAGAGCGTCTTGGAGGCTTCGCCGTCGGCGATCTCGAACGTTCGCTGCTCCCGGCCCGGATCCACGTCGACGCCGATGCCGGCCTGGGTCACGATCACCGCTCGACGCGCCGACGACGGCAGGACGCTGGCCAGCTCGCTGCGCACACCCGCGCCGATCAACACGGGGTACGAGCGGTCGCCGAGCGCGACCTCCACGGTGATCATGCCGTCACCGTCGCCTCGTGCTCGGCGACGAGCTGGGCGATCCGCTCGGCCAGCGCCCGCTTGGGCTTCTCCTCACGATCGTGGAAGGGCTCCACCCCGACGGTGATGTCGGCGACCTCCGCGTACAGCCCGGCCCGCTCGTCGTGCAGGCGAGTGAGGACCTCGAGGGTCGACTCGGTGCCGTGCAGGAGCGGGCGGTGCGGCTTGTCCTTGACGCGGCTCGCCAGGAACGCGGGGCCGGCCTCGAGGAACACCACCGTGACATCGCGGCGCCGGAGCCGGACCCGGTTGTCCGACCGCAGCACCAGACCGCCACCGCTGGAGATGACGCACGGCTCGTGGTGCTCGAGCAGCTCCTCGAACGTGTCCGACTCGAGGTCGCGGAAGGCGGCCTCGCCGTCCTGCTCGAAGATCTCCGCGATCGTCCGATCCGCGATCTCCTCGAGGGCGGCGTCGGCGTCGACGAAGTGCCGGTCCAGCACCGCCGCCACCCGTCGACCGACCGTCGTCTTGCCGGAGCCCATGAGCCCGACGAGCACGGTGTGCTGCACCATCCGTCAGCCGAGCGTCGCGACGAAGGCGGCACGGTTGCGGCACAGCTCGGCGATGGAGTCGCCGCCGAACTTGCGGGTGGCCTCGTCGGCCAGGACGAGGGCGACCATGGTCTCGGCGACCACGCCCATGGCCGGCACGGCCGTCACATCGGTGCGCTCCTTGAACGACACCGTCTCGGCCTTGGTGGCGGTGTCGACGGTCTTCAGCGTCGGACGGTTCAGCGTGGCGAGCGGCTTCATGGCCGCGCGGGCGACGATCACCTCGCCTGTGGACATGCCGCCCTCGACCCCGCCGGCCAGTGACGACTCGCGCTTGTAGGTGCCGCTCGTCGTGTCCCACGAGATCGGGTCGTGGGCGTCGCTCCCCCGTCGGCCCGCCACCTCGAAGCCGTCGCCGATCTCCACGCCCTTCACGGCCTGGATGGACATGAGGGCGCGCGCCAGCATGGCGTCGAGCTTCCGGTCCCAGTGCACGTGGCTCCCCAGGCCCACCGGCACGCCATAGGCGAGGACCTCGACGATGCCGCCCAGGCTGTCGCCCTCCTTGGCCGCCGCCTTGATCTCGGCGACCATCTCCTCCTCGGCGGCCGCGTCGAAGCAGCGCACGGGTGACTCGTCGACCTGCGGCAGGTCGGCCGGACCGGGACGCACGGCCGCCTTCGAGCGGGCCGCTCCCATCTGGATGACGTGGCTGACGATGTCGACGTCGAGCTCGGCCAGCAGCGCCTTCGCGACCGTGCCCGCCGCGACGCGTGCCGCGGTCTCCCGCGCCGATGCTCGCTCGAGGATGTCGCGCGCGTCGGTGGCGCCGTACTTCTGCATGCCGGCCAGGTCCGCGTGCCCGGGGCGAACCTGGGTGAGCGGCGCCTTGGTGGGGCCGTCTTCGGCCCGCACGGACATCTCCTTCTGCCACTTGTCGGGATCGCGGTCCCACTCGCTGTTGCCGACCTCGATGGCGATCGGTGAGCCGAGCGTGCGCCCATGGCGCACGCCGCCGACGATCGTGACCTCATCCTGCTCGAACTTCATGCGCGGCCCGCGGCCGTAGCCCAGCCGGCGCCGAGCCAGCTCGGCCTGCACCTGCTCCGTCGCCAGGTGCAGCCCCGCCGGCACCCCCTCGACGATCACCACGAGCGCGCGCCCGTGCGATTCGCCCGCCGTGAGGTACCTGAGCATGCAGGTGAGGGTACTTGCGAGCCGTTCAGATCCAGGAACCTGTTGCCCACCCTCGTCAGATGTACAGGTGCTCGAACAGGCCCCAGCCGGTCTGGCCCCCGCTGGTGAACTTGGCCACGGAGTCAACGATGCCGAACATGGCGCCGCGGCCTTCGTCGGTGGACAGGTCGTAGACCTTGCCCTGCACCTCGAGGTCGCCTTGGTACTTGCCATGCTTCCAGCCGTCGCCGTCGAAGCCGTAGCCCGTGCCGACTCCGATGTGCACCGGGAGGACGGGCTCGACCTCGACTTCCACGTCGCCCAGCCGGATGGTGCCCTTCTCGACGATGCCGAACAGCCCGGCACCGCCCGCGTTCCACTGCAGGTCGTGCTCGGGCCGGCCGAGGTGGTCGACGCGCCCGTCGGGCCAGAGGCGCACCGCCTCCTCCAGGACGCGGCTGCCGTCACCACGCTCCTGGCAGATGAACACCAGCGCGTGGTCCTCCATCCGGAACGGGGCGTAGAGCCACCGGAAGGGCGCGGCCGGCTTGGCGGCCAGGTTGCCGGGCTCGTCACCCTCGCCGACGGGCCGGATGCCCCATGAGCGGTCGCGGCTCCCCCACCAGTGGTCGGGGGTCACGTCGATGCGCTCGCCGTCGACGTCGAGCCACCCGCGCCACCCACCGAGCTGCGCCAGCCGGCACCCGTCGAGGAACACGCGCCCGTTGGCGTCGCGGTCGATGTGCTGCGGCTCCTGGAACGCGGGCACGTAGCCCTCCCACGTGAGGTCGTACGACAGGCCGTGCTCCGGCGCGTCGAGGGTGCAGCGGAGCGTCTTGAGCCCCTCGATCACCTCGACCTTGAACGGGCCCACCGACGTGTCCATCCGGTCGAGGCCGAGCTCGCGCGATGCCCGCACGACGCGGTGCTCGTCGCCACGGCGCACGAGGGCGAACGCATCGGTGATGCCGAGGTTCGGGTACTGGCCCTGTCCGATGATGAGGAAGAGCTCGTCGGAGCACGGGTGGCAGTTGAAGTAGTAGCGGTCGTAGAAGTTGCGATCGCTGGTGCCGGCTTGGCGGATCGGTTGTGCGACCTGGTGGATCGGGAGGTCGTCGAGGGGCGAGAGCATCGGGTCTCCTTGTCAGTCGCGCTCGTCGAGCATCAGCGCGAGCAGGCGGGTTCCGGTCTGGTCGAACGCACCCTCGGCGGCACCGGGGAACACGCCGGTGGAGTCGAGGAGCTTCATCACGCGCACCATGATCGACGCGTAGCGAGCCGCGCCGAGCAGCTCGTACCACTCGAGGTGCTCGGCGGCGTGACCGCTGGCGGCTTCCCAGCGAGCGATGGATTCGGCGCGATCCGGGAGGCCGGGGAGCCGTGGCACCTCGAAGGCCATCGTGTGGTGGCGATCGAGCAGCAGGTACCACGCCAGATCCTGTACGGGGTCGCCGGCGGTCACCATCTCCCAGTCGAGCACGGCGGCGACCTGCTGGTCGGCGCCGAAGATCATGTTGCCGATCCGGGAGTCGCCCCAGCAGAGCGCGGGCCGGTCGGTGGCCGGGGGGATCGAGGCGTCGAGGATCTCGAACGCCTGGTCGACCACCGGGTACGGCACCTCGCCACACGCGAACGTGCGGTACTCGCGGTCGAGCTGGAGCTGTGCCGGCGGTGTCACGTCCTCGATCCAGTCGAGCCCTACAGCGCCGCGATCGAGTCGGTGGATCGCGGCCATGGTGTCGAGCCCGCTCTCCCAGACGCGCCGTTGGCCGGCCCCGTCGAGCGCCAGCATCCAGCCCTCGCCGTGGTAGCCGGGGTTGTCCGCCGGGACGTCGCCCGCCACGCGCCCCATGCACAGGAACCGCGCGCCGAGCAGCTCCGGGTCCTCCTCGAACCACAGCACCGGCGGCACGGGGACGCTCCCCTCGGCACCGAGGGCCTGCATCACCCGTACCTGGGCGTCGAAGGCGGTGGCCGGGAACACCGTGTGCCCGGTGGGCTCCACCCGGATGACCAGCGGATGCACCTCGCCGCCCCAGGTGGCGTCGAACAGCAGGGTCTCGTTCGAGAAGCCGGACAGGCCGGGGATCGTCAGCTCTCCGACGTCGACGGACGCGGCGCCGGTCTGCTCCCCCAGCCACGACGCCAGAGCGGCGCGGGTGGCGACCGGGTCGCGCTCGGTCGATACGGCCATGCTGCCTTCCCCCTGGTGCGTCGAACTGGAACCTGTTCTAGTTCGTGTTTCTAGTTCAGAGCCTCAGGTCGGCGGCGAAGAGGACCATCGTGAAGCACGCGATGGCGAGGGCGGGGCCGAACGGGAAGGCCCCTCGCTCCTTGGTGACGACCCGGACGCCGATGCCGAAGACGACGCCGACGACGCACCCCAACATGAGCGCGTACAGCACGAGCCGGATCGGACCGAGGACCGGATAGTCCGGTGTCCAACCGAGCCAGCCCAGGTACAGGCCCATCACCAGGGCCAGCTTGACGTCGCCGAAGCCCATCCCGGCGGGGTAGATGAGGTGGGTGACGAACAGGAACCCGAAGTACGCGGCGCCCCCGATCAGCGCCGCTTGGACGCTGTCGGTGATGTCGTGCTGAGCCGACACCACGGCGATGAGCGGCACCGCCACCGCCAGGGTCGGGAAGGTGATCCGATCCGGGATCCGTTGCAGCTGCAGGTCGATCACCGACACCGTGACGAGGCAGGCCGCCAGGACGAGGAGCGGGACCAGCACGGACGACTCGCCGTACCGCAGGGCGAGCGCCGCGAAGGACGCGGCCGTGATGACCTCGACCCAGACCCACCGCTCCGGGAGGGGCACGCCGTGACCGCGGCCGCCGCGCAGCAGCCACGGCTGCGCGGGCAGGCCCAACCATGACATCGGTTCGATCGGCTCGCCCTCGCGGGCGCCGCGCAGCGCGGCCTTGTCCGGGACGCGGTCGATCAGCACGTTGAGCATCGATCCCACGAAGAGGCCGAGGAGAGCGGATCCCGCGACGACGGCGGCGTGCACGGCGAGGACGTTACGTGGGGCCGGAGGTGAGGTAGCGCAGCTCGTTCGGGTCGACGGCGCGGTCGGCCGCCTCGTCGATGTCGACGAGACCCTCCTGCACGAGCTCGGCCAGCGACTGGTCCATGGTGCCCATCCCGCTCGTCATGCCGCCGATGATGGCCTTGGCCAGGTTGCCGCTGTCGGCCGTACGGATGCACTTGAGCACCTCGGCGGTGGGCAACAGCACCTCGGCGGCGAGCGCCACGCCACCGTCGAGCGCCGGCACGAGCTGCTGGACGACGATGCCGCGCAAGGTGTTGGCGAGCTGCAGGCGGACCTGCGCCTGCTGCTCGGCCGGGAAGATCTCCACGATGCGCTCGATCGTCTTCACCGCGTCGACGGTGCGGAGCGTGGCCAGCACGAGCTGGCCGGTCTCGGCGGCGGCCAGTGCCAGGCGGATCGTCTCCACGTCGGGCAGCTCGCCCACGACCAGCACGTCGGGGTCCTGGCGCAGCGCGTACCGCAGGCCGCGTTCGAACGACGCGGTGTCCTCGCCCACCTCGCGCTGGTTGACGATGGCGGCCCGGTGCTTGTGGAGGAACTCGATCGGCTGCTCGATGGTGAGGATGTGGCAGGCCCGCGCCCGGTTGATGCGGTCGACCAGCGCGGCCAGCGTGGTGGAGGTGCCGGAGCCGTGCGGCCCGCACACGAGGATGAGGCCCCGCCGGTGGTCGGCCCACTCGATGACCTCGTCGGGGAGGCCGAGGTCCTCCGGCGTCGGGATCTCGCCGGGGACCAGGCGCAGCACCGCACCCACCGAGTCCCGCTGGACGAACGCCGCCACCCGGAACCGGCCCTTGCCGGGGATGGCGTGGGACGTGGCCAGCTCACCCTCCTCGAGGAACCGATCGCGCTGGCGCTCGGTGAGCATCCCGAGGACGAGGCGACGCACGTCGGAGCCGTTGAGCGATGACATGCCCTCCATCCGCCGGAGCTCGCCCTGCACGCGGACGACCGGCGGCGCCCCCACGGTGAGGTGGAGGTCGGAGCCGCCGACGCGCAGCACGCGGTCGAGCAGGTCGCCCAGCTGCACGCGGCCGGCGAGCGGGTCGGGGGCGTCAGGGCGCGTGCCCTCGTCCGCGCCGCCCACCGCGGTGTCTGCCCACTCACGACCCTCGGGACCGGGCCCGTACATCTGCGTGATGAGGCGCAGCACGTCGTCCCGAACCGCCACGGCCGGCAGCACCGTCACGCCGAGATCGCTCTCGAGGGCCGCCACGACCTGCTCGTCGCCGGGGTCGTCCATCACGACCACCACGCCGTCGGGGCGCCGCTCGAGCGCGACCGCGAGGTAGCCCCGCGCGAGGTCCTCGGCGACGAGCCCCCACACGTCGGGGAGGATCGAACGCTCGGCGAGGTCGACGTAGGGCACGCCGAGCTCGCTGGCGACCGCGGCTGTCAGGTCCTGCTCGCTGACCAGCTCCCCCGCCACGAGGAGGTTGCTGAGGTGGACACCGTCGGCCGCCTCCTTGGCGAGGAGCTCGTCGAGCACGTCGCGCGAGAGGACCCGGCGCGTGACCAGGAACTCACCGAGCCGTCGGGACGAGATGCGCATGGTCAGAGCATGCCCGCGAGCGGTGCCCGCGCCGGTGGATCCGCCGTCAGCTCTTGACCGACGAGAGGAACTTGAGGAGCAGGCCTCGGTTCAGGGGCTGGTCCTCGCCCTCGGCCGCGTCGAGCGCGGCGTCGCGCTCCTCGACCGTGGTCGCCTCGGCGGCGGCCCGGATGGCGTTGGCGGCCCGGGGCGAGAGGGTGGCGAGCTGCTTGGCGAGCTCCTCGTCCTCCTCGGACGTGGTGCTCGTGGCGGTCCCGCGGTTCGCCAACCCCGGGAAGGCGGCGGCCAGGTCATCGACCTCGGCGGCGAGCTCGGGCTCCGGCTCGTCCACGGGGTCGTACGACGGCGTGCCGGTCGAGCCGGCGCCGGGCAGGTCGAGGGGCACGAACACCTCGGGTTCGGCGTTGGCGGCGGCGGCTGCCTTCGCGCGGCGGGCGCGGGGGCCGGACGGCGCCTTGGGCTCGGCCGCCAGATCCTCGGTCTTCGGCGCCACCAGCGGACGCACCGCGTTGGGCGCGCTCCCGTTGAACAGCACGGTCGGCGGGGCCGTCTCCTCGATCTCCACGACGCCCGCTTCGGCGAGCTCCTTGATGGCTCGGGAGACGGGGAGCTCGGCGAGGCACAGGTCGTCGCCGATGCGGCGGACGGTGGCACCGGCGCCGATGGACACGATGGTCGTCCAGCGGTCCTGGTCGAGGGTGAGCTCGGGCATCGGGAGGACCTTGCGCAGCGTGATCCATGCGTCCATGGACGGGACGACGGCTTCGATGCCCCGCCACTCCCCCAGGAGCGCCTCGGACTGGCCCAGCAGGATCTCGACGTCGGTCGGGCTGCCGGGCGCGTCGTGCGTGGCCTCGGCGTCGAACGTGAAGGCGCCTTCTTCGAACCGCAGCAGCTCGAACAGGACGTCGATCGGCTCGGAGGCGTGGGGTGCGTGCGTGGCCTCGAGGCCCGTCACCTCACCGGAGGTGACCCACACGCTGCCAGTGCCACGACCACCGGTGATGCGCAGGCGGCCCGTCTTCTTCGTGGCCGCGAGGAGGCGCAGCACGTCGGGCAAGGCAAAAGTGTCGAGGGTCCCTTGCAGGGCCACGCTGACCTCCGATCGGGGATGGGTCGTTGTACCCATCGGCAGGTGCGGCCGGGGACTTCAGTGGATTTCTGCATCCGCCCGAACGGACCGATTACGGGCGTTCTCGGTGCCCGAGGCCGGCCACGGCTGCCGCGCTCATCGCTTCGAGGGGTGGATCCTCGTTGGTCCACAGCCGGAAGGCGTGGGCGGCCTGGTGGATGAGCATGCCGAGACCGTTGACGGTGCGCAGCCCCCGGTCCCGGGCCGCCGCCAGCAGGGGCGTCACCGCCGGGTGGTACACGAGGTCGATCACCACCTGACCGGCGCCGAGGCGGGTGACGTCGAACGGGAGGGGCTCGGGCTCCCCCGCCGTGGTCACCACCACCCCCATGCCGAGCGGGGTGGCGTTGATCACGAGGTCGGACGCCTCGAGGTCGTCGGGACCGCCGATCCGGGCGGACGGTCCCGCCAGGCGGACGGCCACCTCCGCGGGCTCCGACGATCGGTTGATGACCGCGACCGACGTCGCGCCACCGTGGGCGAGGGCGCGCACGATCGCGCGGCCTGCGCCGCCTGCCCCCACCACCGCGCACCGCGCGTCCGTCACGGAGATGCCCTCGTCGAGGCGCAGCGCGTCGAGGAACCCCGCGCCGTCGGTGTTGTCGCCCCGCAAGCGGCCGCCGCGGTTCGTGATGCAGTTCACCGCGCCGAGCGCCTGCGCGTCATCGGACAGGTCGTCCAAGCCCTCGATCACCGCCGCCTTGTGCGGCATGGTGACGGACAGGCCCTCTATGCCCAGCGCGCGCACCCCAGCCATGGCCAGACCGGCGGCGCCCTCCGGGACCTCGTAGGCGAGGTAGGCCCAGTCGAGGCCCGCGGCGGCGAAGGCGGCGTTGAAGATCGCCGGTGAGAGCGAGTGTCGGATCGGCGACCCGATCACGCCGGCGGCGCGGGTGTGGCCGGTGAGCATCGGCTATCCGCAGCCCAGCCCGGCCTCGCGGCACCGCTCCTTGGCGGCGAGGAACTCGCTGTTGCTCTCGGTGAAGAAGTGGTGGCCCTCGGCGTCCTCGAGCACGTAGAAGATCCACGGGCCCTCGGCGGGGCTGAGGGCGGCGGCGATGCTCGCCCGCCCGGGCGCCGCGATCGGCGTCGGGGGCAGTCCGGCGATCCGGCGCGTGTTGTACGGCGAGTCGCTCTCGAAGTCGATGTCCCCGCGATCGCGGCCGGCCAGGATCGCCTCGTACCGAGAGGTGGCGTCGATGCCGAGCGGGATCCCCTGGCTCAGGCGGTTGTAGATGACCCGGGCCACCTTCGGGCGCTCCTCGTCGACCTTCGTCTCCTCCTCGATGAGGGACGCCACCACCAGCACCTCGTACGGCGTGAGGTTGAAGCGCTCCTGGGCCGACGCCACGTCGAGCTCGGTCATCACGGCCTCGAGCTGGCCCACGAGCAGCTGCAGCACCGCCCGCTCGTCGGCGTCGGCCGCGATGCGGTACGTCTCTGGGAACAGGATCCCCTCGTTGGAGGGCTGGTCGGCGGGCTGGCCGCTCCAGCGGATCTCCCCGCTGTCGAGGAGCTCCTGCATGGTGGCGAGGTCGAACCCCAAGCCGTCCTCGGGATCGGCGAGGCGAGCGAGGATCTCCGGCACCATGAGCCCCTCCGGCACCGTGAACGAGCGCTCCTCGATCGGCGCGGGGCCGGCATCGAGGATGTCGATCACGTCGCCGATCGCGCTGTTGTCACCGAGCTGGTAGGTGCCGGCCTGGAAGGGACCGCCGCCGTTGACGCGGAGGTACCACTCCCACACGAAGTCGCTCGAGATGACGCCTTCTTCGACGAGCAGCTTGCCGATGTCGTCCGACGTCGACCCCTCGGGCACGACGATCGCCTGCGGCTCGCCGGCGGGACCGGGCGGATCGATCTGGCGCTTCACCCACACCGCACCGGCGCCCACTGCCACGGCCAGCACCACGATGATGGCCAGGACCACGGTGAGGATCCGGCGGCCGCGGGACGACTCCCGGGGCAGCTCGACGTAGTCGTCCTCGTCGTAGTCGTCGGCGTCGTAGTGGTTCTCGACGTAGTCGTCCTCGGTGTCCACGAAGTGGCCGCCGGCCGGCTCGTCGGGGTCGTCGTAGTCGAAGGGGTCCTGGGGGTTCATCGGGGGGTGTCCTCGGGGGCGTGGGTGAGGCGACGGTGGTCGAGCCAGGCCTGCAGCATGACCGCCGCCGCCACCTTGTCGACAACCCGCCGCCGCGCGCCCGCCTTCATGTCGAGCGCCATGAGCTCACGATCGGCGGACACGGTGGTGAGGCGCTCGTCCCACATCTCCACCGGCAGCCCAGTGGCGGCGGCCAGCTCATCGGCCTCGGCGAGGGCCGACGAGGCGGCGGCTCCCACCGACCCGTCGAGCGACAGCGGCAGGCCCACCACCAGCGCCTCCGCCCCGGTCTCCTCGGCCAGCGCGGCGATGGCGAGGTGGTCGCGACCGCGGTCGCCGCAGCGGTGCACGACCTCGTAGGGCGTGGCGAGGGTGCCTTCTCGGTTGGCCAGGGCGACACCGATGCGCTTGGTGCCCAGGTCGATGCCCAACGCCCTCACGAGCCGGCGATGCCCGCCGCCGCCCGCACGGCGTCCAGCGCGGCGTCGATGCCCTCGGCGTCCTTGCCGCCGGCGACGGCGAGGATCGGGTCCTTCCCGCCGCCGCCCTTGATCAGCTGCTTGGCGTCCTCGAGGAGCGCCGACGCGTCGAACCCGCTGTCGGGCGTGACCGCCGCGACGATGGCCGCGCCACCGCTCTCGGGGGCCGTCGCCAGCACGACGGCCCGCAGGCCGCCCTGGTCGCGCAGCTGGAGGGCGACGTCGCGGAGGGTGTCGCGCTCGAGTCCGTCGACGCGCTCGACGACCACACCGTCGACCGCCTTGGCGGCGAGGGACGTGGCCTGCCCGCCGGCCGCCTGGCGCTTGAGCGCCTTGATCTCGTCGCGCAGCGCCTTGATCTCGTCGACGCGCTTGCGGGCGCCGTCGACGACCTCGCCGACGGGCACGTTGAGCACCTCGGCCAGCTCCGCCAGGCGCCCTTCCTCGTCGCGGAGCCGCTCGATGGGCCCCGTGCCGGTGACGGCCTCGATGCGCCGGAGGTTGGCGCCGATGGACGACTCCGACACGATCTTCACCGGCCCGATGTCACCGAGGGCGCGCACGTGGGTGCCGCCGCAGAGCTCGATCGAGTGGCGACCTGCCTCGAGCACCCGGACGATGTCGCCGTACTTGTCTCCGAAGAACGCGATCGCACCGAGGTTGGCGGCCTCGGCCTTGGTGGTCTCGTAGTGACGGACCGGATCGTTGGCGAGGATCTCGCGGTTCGCGAGGTCCTCGATCTCCTCGATCTGCGCCGCGGTGACGGCGTCGGCCGGCCCGAAGTCGAACCGCAGGCGATCCGGGTCGACGAGCGAGCCCTGCTGCTTCACGTTCTCGCCGAGGACCTTCCGCAGCGCCCAGTGCAGGACGTGGGTGCCCGTGTGGTTGCGTCGGATGGCGTCGCGGCGTTCGACATCGATGGCGGCCGTAGCCTCCTGGCCGGGCTCGATCGTGCCCTCGGTGATGCGGGCGTGGTGGCGGTGGAGGCCGGGGAGCCCGTAGGTGGTGTCGATGACGTCCGCCGTGCCCGTGTCGGTGGTGATGCGACCGGTGTCGCCCACCTGCCCGCCGCTCTCCGCGTAGAAGGGCGTGCGGTCGAGGAAGATCGACAGCACGTCGCCCTCCTCCGGGACGACGGCCAGGACGGCCGCCTTGGCCTCCGACTCCTCGCGCCCCACGAACTCCGTGGCGCCGTGGTCGTCGAGCAGCTGCTGGAAGCTGGTGCGGTTGGCGTAGACGTCGCCCTTCTTGCCCGCCTCCTTGGCGCGCGTGCGCTGCTCCTGCATGAGCGTCTCGAAGGTCTCGAGGTCGACGCCGACGCCACGCTCGGCGGCCATCTCCTGGGTGACCTCCACGGGGAAGCCGAAGGTGTCGTGGAGCTTGAAGGCGATGTCGCCCGGGACCTCGGTGCTGCCGGTGGCGAAGGTGTCCTCGAGCAGCGTGACGCCCCGGGTGAGCGTGGTGCGGAAGCCGCCCTCCTCGCGCTCGATGATGCCGGTGACGTAGTCGCGGTTGGCGGCCAGGTCGGGGTAGGCGTCGCCCATCGTGTCGATGCACGTGCTGGTGAGCCGGGGCAGCACGAGGTCGTTCACGCCGAGGAGGTAGGCGAAGCGGACCGCGCGCCGGATCAGGCGGCGCACGACGTAGCCACGATCCTCGTTGGAGGGGACGACCCCGTCGTTCACGAGGAACGTCATCGTGCGGGCATGGTCGGCCAGCACGCGCAGTGCGTAGTCCGTCTCCGCGTCGCCTCCGAGCGGCTTGCCCGTGACCGACTGCGCGGTGTCCATGAGCGGCCGCATGATGTCCGTGTCGATCACGCTGCGGACGTCCTGGAGGAGCATCAGCCAGCGCTCGAAGCCGGCGCCCGTGTCGACGTTCTTGGCGGGGAGGTCGGTGAGGCTGCCGTCGTGGTGACGGAACGACTGCATGAACACGAGGTTCCAGAACTCGATGTAGCGGTCGCCGCCGCCGTGGGCCGGGCCGCCCTCGGCGCCCCACTCGGGGCCGCAGTCGTAGTGGATCTCGGAGCAGGGTCCGCAGGGGCCGGTCTCCCCCATCTCCCAGAAGTTGTCCTTGTCCATCCGCTGGATCCGCTCCATGGGGATCCCGATCTCCTCGTGCCAGATGGCCTCGGCGTCGTCGTCGCTGAGGTGCACGGTGGGCCAGATGCGGTCGCCGTCGAAGCCGGCCGCCAGCACCAGCTCCCAAGCCCACTTGATGGCATCGAGCTTGTAGTAGTCGCCGAAGCTCCAGTTGCCGAGCATCTCGAAGAAGGTGAGGTGGCGGCGGGTGCGGCCGACCTCGTCGATGTCGTTGTGCTTGCCGGCCAGGCGCACGCACTTCTGGATGGTCGCGGCCCGGGGCGGGTCGTAGGGCACCGGCTCTTCGGCCAGGAAGTACGGGACGAACTGCATCATCCCCGAGTTGGTGAACATCGGGGCGGTGGGATGGGTGGGGATCAGGCTCGCGGACGGGACGAGCGTGTGGCCACGCTCGGCGAAGAACTCGTTCCACAGGCGCCGGAGCGCGATCCCATCCATCGGTCCGATGAGCCTACCGGTGGCCCCTCCGCCGCCCGCCCGCGGTTCTGGCGGCCGCGCGGTCGTTCAGCGGGGGACGCGCTCGATGTCGGCGCGGAGCTCTGCCTCGCGCTCGCGCATCGCCTCGCGGCCGTCGGCCACCGCCAGGCGCAGGTCGGTGCCGAAGCCCTTGATGGCACCGGCCAGGTCGGCGGACACCCGCTCGGGGCTGTAGCGGGCCGCCGTCTCCTTGACGAAGCGCATGACCCAGAACGAGGTGCCGAACCCGAAGCCCATGCCGATGATGAGCCAGAACAGACGACGGAACACGGCTAGGTCTCCCGCTTCTTGCGCAGGGCGCGGGCCGCCCGACCGGTGCCCGTGGCCAGCGCCAGCACCTTGATGACCGGGTTCGAGAACGCGAGGTAGGCGAGGCGCGAGGCCGAGTCGACGGTGCCCGAGATCGACTCGGCGGTGCCGAGGAGGCCGTCGACGCGCTCGAGCTCCGAGTTGGCGCTGCGGACAGCGTCACCCAGGTCCTGCACGACCGGCACCGTCTCCGTGCGCAGCAGCTCCACCGCGGCGCGGACCTCTTTGAGGGTCTTGCCGATCGACACCAGACCCACGCCGAGGAGGACCACCGCCACGACGCTGGCGATGGCCACGATCAGCGCGGCCAGCTCCGTCGCCGTCATGGATCGGACCGGTGTTCCATGCGGGTGCGGATCTCCTGCTCGAAGCCGTGGGGGGAGGGGTCGTAGTACGTACGGTCCCCGAGCTCGTCGGGGAGGTACCGCTGCGGCACCCAGCCGTCGGGGTGGTCGTGAGGATAGTCGTAGCCCACCCCGTGCCCGAGCTTCTGGGCTCCGAGGTAGTGGGCGTCGCGGAGGTGCATCGGGACCTCCACCGACGGGCCGTGGCGCACGTCTTCGAGGGCGGCCCAGATGCCGAGGGCGGCGCGGTTCGACTTGGGCGCCGTAGCCAGGTGCACGACGGCCTGGGCCAGGTTGAGCTGGGCCTCGGGGAGGCCGACGTGCTCGACCGCGTGGGCCGCCGCCACCGCCACGAGGAGCGCCTGGGGATCGGCCTCGCCGACGTCCTCGCTGGCCAGGACGATGAGGCGGCGGACGATGAAGCGGGCGTCCTCCCCCGCCTCGAGCATGCGGGCGAGCCAGTAGAGGCCGGCGTCGGGATCGGAGCCACGGATGCTCTTGATGAACGCGGAGATCACGTCGTAGTGCTCGTCGCGGCCGTAGCGGAGGGCCTTGGTGCCGAGCGCGGCTTCGGCGTCGACGAGCGTGATGTGGGGCGGCTGCTGGCGGGCGCGCGCGATGGCGACGGCCACCTCGACGCTGGTGAGCACGTGGCGCCCGTCACCGTTGGCGTGCCCGGCGAGGTGCTCGACGGCGTCCTCGTCGGCCGTCGCCCCCTCCGCCTTCAGCCCGCGCTGCAGCAGCGCGCGGGCCGCGTCCTGATCGAGGGCGTTGAGGCGGAAGAGCGTCGACCGACTGAGCAACGGCGGGTTGACCTCGAAGAACGGGTTCTCGGTGGTGGCGCCGATCAACGTGATCAGCCCGCTCTCCACGCCGGGGAGCAGCGCGTCCTGCTGCGACTTGCTGAAGCGGTGGACCTCGTCGAGGAAGAGGATCGTGCCCTGACCGCGCTCACCGAGCCGGTGGCGCGCCCGCTCGAGGACGTCCCGCACGTCCTTCACGCCCGCGCTCACCGCGCTGAGCTGCTCGAACGCCTTGCTCGTGTGGGCGGCGATCGCTTGGGCGAGGGTGGTCTTGCCGGTGCCGGGCGGCCCCCAGAGGATCACCGACGAGAGCCGGTCGCCCTCCACCAGCGTGCGCAGCGGCTGCCCCGCGGCGAGCAGCTGCTCCTGGCCCACGATGTCGTCCAGGGTCCGCGGCCGCAGCCGCGCCGCCAGCGGCGCGTTGGCCAACAGCGCGTCCTCCGCCGCCGAGGAGAACAGGTCATCAGCCATCGCCGGCGACCGTAGCCCACCCACCCTGGCCAAGCGACCGTCAGACCTTTACAGTAACTCTCAGCCCTTCCCCTCCAACACCCATCCAACGTCTGTGGTCGAAAACGCTCGGCATGCGAGCGAAATCGACCAGAGACGTCCCGCCCTGAGGGGGATCGCATTGGCCATCGAACGAAGCACCGTCGTCGACGAGATCACGAGGAGACAACACGGACTCATCACCACAGAGCAGGCGGTCAAGGCCCTCGGCCCGAGCCGCAAGAGCCGATGGGTCAGCGAGAGGCGGCTGATCTCCGTGCAGCCGTCCGTGTTTCGGATGACCGGCGCTCCAGAGACCTGGCATCAGAGCGTGCTCGCGGCTGCGCTTGCCGTCGAGGGGATCGTGTCACACCGTTCGGCGGCCGAGCTTTGGGGGCTGACCCAGCCGGCAGGCTACGCAGAGGTCTCGGTCCCGGGCGACGTGAAGCGCAAGGTGCGTCCACCCGCGATCGTCCATCGCATCGTCGACCTTCACCCGGAGCTTGCGGTCGAGCGGGTGGGCATGCGTGTGACCGACGCGGTGCGGACCGTCGTCGACCTCGGCCTCGTGATGCCGTGGTGGCTGGTCCACCGTGCCATCGCCAAGGGGCTGTCGACGCATGCGTTCGAGCTCTGCGAGGTGAAGGGGCTGCGCGATGCCCTTGCGAGGCCCGGACGAAACGGAACAGGAGTCGTGCGAGAGATCCTCGAGGGCAACCTCCTCATCGTGGACAAGGAGGAGAGCGAGCTGGAGAAGCGGTTCACCTCGCTCGTTCGTCGTCATGGCCTAGCGCCGCTCGAGCTCCAGTACGAGGTGTGGGACTCGGGACGATTCGTGGCTCGGATCGATGCGGCCTATCCAGGCCTGAAGCTTGCGATCGAGGTCGACGGGTTTGAGCACCACTCGAGCCCGGATGCGTTTCAGCGCGATCGAACCCGGCAGAACCACCTGGTCGCACTCGGTTGGACGGTCCTGCGGTTCACCTGGACGGACGTCGTGAAGCGCGGTGCCCATGTCGCCAAGATGATCGAGCGAGCAATCGCACGACTCAGCGCGGCCTGATCACCACGTCTGTGGTCGATTTCGCTCGCATGCCGACCGTTTTCGACCACAGACGTTGTTCAGGTCTTGGGGGGGAGGAGTCTTAGGCCTAGGTCCTTGAGCTGGGAGTCGTCGACGGGGGTGGGGGCGCCGGTCATGGGGTCGATGCCGGACTGGGGCTTGGGGAAGGCGATGACCTCGCGGATGTTCTCCTCGCCCGCCAGGATCGCCACCAACCGGTCGATGCCCATGCCGAAGCCGCCGTGCGGCGGGGCGCCGTAGCCGAACGGGGTCAGGAAGAACCCGAAGCGACGGTGGGCGGCCTCCTCGTCGATGCCCAGCAGGTCGAAGACGCGCTGCTGCAGCTCGGGCTCGTGGATCCGGATCGAGCCGGAACCCAGCTCCCAGCCGTTGAGGACGAGGTCGTAGGCACGGCTGCGCACGGCCATCGGGTCGGCTTCGAGCTTGGCGAGGTCGTCGTCGTGCGGTCGGGTGAACGGGTGGTGGGCCGCCTTCGGGTAGCCGTCGGCGTCGCGGCCGACGAAGAGCGGGAAGTCGACGATCCACACGTAGCTGAACGGGCCCTCGTGGACGGGCGGCCGGCCGAGGTCGTTGCGCAGCGCGCCGAGGACCTCGCAGGCGGTCATCCACTCGTCGGCCACCAGCAGGAGCAGGTCGCCCGCCTCGGCCGCCATCGCGGCGACGAGCGCCGACTGCTCCGCCTCCGAGAGGAACTTGGCGACGGGGCTGTCGAGCGCGCCGCCCTCCCCCACTCGCATCCAGACGAGCCCCTTCGCGCCCAACGACTTGGCGCGGTCGGTGAGGCCGTCGAGCTTGTTGCGGCCGTAGTCGGCCGACGCTCCGGCGATGCGGAGACCCTTGATCGCACCCGCCGACGCGAACGCCTTGAACTCTGTCGCCGCGAACACCTCGGTGAGCTCGATGAGCTCCATGCCGAAGCGCAGGTCGGGCTTGTCGACGCCGTAGCGGTCCATCGCCTCGTGCCACGTGATCTGCGGGATCTCGCCAGGGCGCTCGCCCAGCACCGCCTCCGCCGCGTCGAGCACCGCCTCGGACATGGCCGCCAGCACCTCGTCCTGCGTGACGAAGCTGGCCTCCATGTCGAGCTGCATGAACTCGAGCTGCCGGTCGGCGCGCAGGTCCTCGTCCCGCAGGCAGCGAGCGATCTGGTAGTAGCGGTCGGTCCCACCCACCATGAGGAGCTGCTTGAACAGCTGCGGCGACTGCGGGAGCGCGTAGAAGCTGCCGGGGACGAAGCGAGACGGCACGAGGAACTCACGTGCACCCTCCGGCGTCGACGGCATCAGCATCGGCGTCTCGACCTCGATGAAGCGCAGCCGCTCCATGGCCCCGCGCAGCGCGGAGTTCACGGTGGCCCGGACGCGGAGGTTGCGCTGCATGCGCTCCCGCCGCAGGTCGAGGTACCGGTACCGGAGGCGGATCATCTCGTCGACGCTGTCGCCGCGCTCGTCGATCGGGAACGGCGGCGGGGTGGCGGCGCTGAGGATCTCGACGGCGCAGTCCCCCACCTCGACGGCTCCTGTGGCGAGCGCGTCGTTGGTGGTGCCGTCGGGGCGCGCCCGCACCGTTCCGGTGATGCGCACCACGAACTCGCTGCGCAGATCGGCGGCGCCGTCGACCACGCACTGCACCACACCGGTGTGGTCGCGCAGGTCGATGAACGCGAGGTGCTCACCGTGCTCGCGGCGCCGGCCGACCCAGCCGCACACGGACACGGCCTGCCCGTCGTGCTCAGTGCGCAGCTCCCCGCACATGTGGGTGCGCATCGGCTCGGTCACGGCTCCAACACCTTTCGCACATGGTCGACGACGACGTCGCGACCGATCGTCGTCTGCTCGCTCGACGCCAGGTCGCGCACCGTGACGGTGCCATCGGTAGCTTCCTGCTCACCGACGATGAGGGCCAACCGTGCCGCCGATCGTCCGGCCGCCTTCATCTGCGCCTTCATGGAGCGAGCGTCGAACGCGCGATCAGCGGCGATCCCCGCCGCTCGGAGCTCTTGGGTGAGCACGACCGCGGCCGATCCGTCGGTGACGTCGACCACGAAGCAGTCGACTCGCCGTTCCGGCGCCGCGAACACGCCCTCCGCATCACAGGTGAGCAGCACGCGCTCGATGCCGCTGCCGAAGCCGATGCCCGGGGTGGGCGGCCCGCCGAGCTGCTCGATGAGACCGTCGTACCGACCGCCAGCGAGGATCGTGGACTGCGCGTTGCCGAGCGCCGAGCTCTGGAACTCGTACACGGTGTGGGTGTAGTAGTCGAGGCCGCGCACGAGGGTCTCGTCGATCTCGAACTCGATGCCGAGAGAGCGCAGGCCGGCCTGCACCCGCTCGCCGTGGGCCACCGATGCGGCGTCGAGGTGGTCGGCCATCCGGGGCGCGTCGGCCAGCACGGCCCGGGTCGTGTCGTCCTTCGAGTCGAGCACCCGCATCGGGTGCGACTCGATCTTGGCGGCGTCGGCGGGAGCCAGGTCGGCCGCGCGCGCTCGCAGCCACGTCTGCAGCACCTCGCCGTAGGCGACGCGATCTACGGGTGTCCCCATGAAGTTGAGGACGAGCCGCCACTGCCGGAGCCCGAGGGCGGACAGGTACGCGTGACCGAAGGCGATCACCTCGACATCGACGTCCGGGTCGGGAGATCCGATGCACTCGATCCCGACCTGGTGGTGCTGGCGCAGGCGCCCGGCTTGCGGCTGCTCGTACCGGAACGCCGGGGTGGCGTACCAGACCTTCCACGGCACCGGAGGACGGTGCTGCACGTACGCACGAGCGACCGGCGCAGTGCCCTCGGGTCGCAGGGCGACGTGGCGACCGCCCTTGTCCTCGAAGTCGTACATCTCCTTGGCCACGACGTCGGTGCCCTCGCCGACCCGCTGGAACACCTCGACATCCTCGAACATCGGCGACTGGACCAGGCTGTACCCGTAGGAGTGCGCGATCCGCGCGAAGGCCGCCAGGAGCGCCTCCCAGCGCGCCGACTCGGGCGGCAGCACGTCCTGGGTGCCCTTGGGGGCACGGAAGTCGGGACGCTCGGCCATGGCGAGCGAGGGTACCGGAGCCCTTCGACCGCCCCGAAGTCCGTAACCTCCGGGCATGGCCAACGGTTCCGGCACCAAGGACGACCCGTGGCAGCTCACCACCGCCCCGGGATCGTCCGAGTACACGATGCACCGCGACGACGAGGCGAACCCGCCGCTGCTCGTCTGCCAGGTCGGCTCCACCAAGCTCACCTACCTGGCCCGCGCGATCGACGACCTCCACGCCTGGCTGGTCGAGCAGGGCGACTGGGTGGACCTCGGCGCCGCCGACGAGAACAAGCCGGCCAAGGACGGCACGGTCGAGGCGTTCGGGCGCGCGGCCGACAACCCGGTCGCCGGCTGGTACGGCCAGCGCAAGGGCTACCGCGGCCGGTTCGGGATGTACCTGCCGCCGCTGCTCGAGGCGCTCGGGAAGGCCGAGCTGACCCACGACGCCCGCAACAACCGGGTGCGGGCTAGCTGACGCCGAGCAGATCGACCACGAAGACGAGGGTCTCGTCCGGACCGATGACGCCACCGGCGCCCTGGCGGCCGTAGGCCTTGCCCGGCGGGATCACGATGCGACGGCGGCCGCCGACCTTCATGCCGGCGACCCCTTCGTCCCAACCCTTGATCACCTGGCCGGCGCCCAGCCCGAAGCTGAACGTGTCGCCGCGGTCCCAGCTGGCGTCGAACTGCTTGCGGGTGCGCCACGACACGCCGACGTAGTGCACCTCGACCTGCGAGCCGGCCGTGGCCTCGGCGCCGTCACCCACCTCGAGGTCCTCGGTGACCAGCTCGGCCGGTGGGGTCTCCCCCGCCGGGACGTACACGTGCGGCTTCTCGTCAGACATGGTGGGACCGTACCGCGGCGTCCGGCGGACCCCGTACGCTCGGCCGGCATGCCGACGCCACCGTTCGCCCCCCGCCGCCCGCACCCGCTCGTCGCCCACGGTCACGAGCGCGAGGACGACTGGTACTGGCTCCGCAGCGACGATCGCAGTGACCCCGAGGTCCTCGACCTGCTCGCCGCCGAGAACGTCTTCGTCGCCGACGCCCTCGCGCACACGGACGACCTCCAGGCCGAGCTGTTCAAGGAGATGAAGGCCCGCATCAAGGAGACCGACCTGTCGGTGCCGTACCGCAAGGACGGGCGATGGTTCTACAGCCGCACCGAGGAGGGCCAGCAGTACCCGATCGTGTGCCGCACCGACCTCGAACCGCCGGCCGACCTCCCTGAAGGCGACCCGGTCCCCGGCGAGCAGGTGCTGCTCGACCTCAACGTGCTCGCCGGCGACAGCGACTACTTCGCGCTCGGCGCCTACGACCTCGCCCCGAGCCAGGACCTGCTCCTGTACTCCACCGACCACGACGGGTCCGAGCGGTACACGATGCGGATCCGCGACCTGCGCACGGACACCGACCTCGACGACGTCATCCCCGACACGTTCTACGGCTCGGCGTGGGCCGGCGACACCACGGTGTTCTACGTGCGCAACGATGCCACCATGCGGCCGTACCAGGTGTGGCGTCACGAGGTGGGCACGCCCACCGCCGACGACGCCCTCGTGTTCGAGGAGCCCGATGAGCGCTACTACGTGAGCGTCGGCCTCAGCCTCACGGAGGCGTGGGTGCACATCACGGCGGCGTCGAAGCTGACGTCCGAGGAGCAGCTGATCCCGGCCGCCGATCCCACGCAGGCCCCGCGCGTGGTGCAGCCACGCGAGCAGGGCATCGAGTACGACGTCACCCACGCGCCGAGCCCGGTCGACGGCGACCGGTTCCTCGTGCTCACCAACGCCGATGGGGCCGTGAACTTCAAGCTGATGTCGGCGCCGGTCGACGCGCCGGGTCGAGATGCCTGGCAGGAGCTGATCGGCCATCGGCCCGATGTGAAGCTCGAGGGCGTCTCCGCCTTCGCCGGCCACCTCGTGCGCTACGAGCGTCGCGAAGGCGTGCGCCGCATCGTCGTGACCCAGTACGCGGGCGATGCCGAGCACGAGCTGGCCATGCCGGAGGAGGTGTACGACACGGGGCCGGCCACCAACGCCGAGTTCGACAGCTCGACCCTGCGCTTCACGTACACGTCACTGGTCACGCCCAGCACCGTCTTCGACGAGGACCTGGACACCGGCGAGCGGACCCTCCTCAAGACGACCGAGGTGCTCGGCGGCCACGACCCCGAGGCGTACGAGACCGGCCGCCTGTGGGCGACGGCGGACGACGGGACCAAGGTCCCGATCTCGTACGTGCATCGCGCCGGCCTCGCCCACGACGGGACGGCCCCCTGCCTGCTCTACGGCTACGGGTCCTACGAGACGTCGATGGACCCGTCGTTCTCCTCGTTGCGACTCTCGCTGCTCGACCGCGGGTTCGTGTTCGCCATCGCTCACGTGCGCGGCGGCGGCGAGATGGGACGCCCCTGGTACGACGACGGCAAGCTGCTGCAAAAGCGGAACACGTTCACGGACTTCATCGCCTGCGCCGAGCACCTCGTGGCCGAGGGCTTCACCTCCAAGGAGCGCCTCGTCGCCCGCGGTGCCTCCGCCGGCGGGTTGCTCATGGGTGCCATCACCAACCTGCGGCCCGATCTGTTCGCGGCCATCGTGGCGGAGGTGCCGTTCGTCGACTGCCTCACCACGATGCTCGACGACACCCTGCCCCTCACGGTGAACGAGTGGGAGGAGTGGGGCAACCCGGTGGCGGACCCGGAGGCGTACGAGTACATGCACAGCTACAGCCCGTACGACAACGTCGATGCGAAGGCCTATCCCACGATCCTGGCGACGGCCGGGCTGAACGATCCGCGCGTGTCCTACTGGGAGCCCGCCAAGTGGGTGCAGAAGCTCCGGGCTCGCTCGACCAGCGACCGCGTCGTGTACCTCAAGACCGAGCTGGGGGCAGGGCACCAGGGTCCGTCAGGCCGGTATGACGCGTGGAAGGACGAGGCGTTCGTCTTCGCGTTCCTGCTCGACACCCTCGGCCTGACCGACCCGTCGTAGTCGCTCAGCAGTTGGCGTTGCCGGCGTTGAGCTCCTGCACGTCCCCAAGGAGCGTCGCGACGATGGTCACCGGCTTCAAGCCGACGGCGCCGCACGAGGCGGTGAACTCCTTGTAGAGCTGTCCCTTGGCGTTGGTCGTGACCGTCTTGATCGCGACCCCGTTCACCTTGATGGTGGCGGAGGTGTTGGCATCGAAGCCGCTGGCCGACCACCGCCACTCGAGAGCCGAGCCCGAGACCCCCACCGAGTCCCAGCACGACTGCGCCGACGACGGCAGCTGGACAGTGGCCACCTTGGCGCCGCGCTTCGCGGTGACCACGTACACGCCGATCGGGTGCTGGAAGTCTTCGAAGCTGGTGGCGAACGTGCCGTCCGCGAGGGTGGTGGCGTTGGCGACCAGCACCCCGTCGTAGAGCACCTTGACCGCCTTGGTGTCGCCGAAGCGCTTGCCGGTCACCTGCACCGTCGAGTCCTGTTCGAACCCGAGGACCTCGCAGAGGTCGTTGGGGGGGAACGTCACCGTGGGGGAGGTGAAGACCTTCGGCGCCCGCTCGGTCCCGAAGTGGCGCATGGATGCCACGGCCGAGCCGCTCCCGCCGGCGCTCCCAGGGCCCGCCGACGCCCCGGTCTCGCTGGCGACGAGCACCATCCCCAAGCAGGCCAGGGCCACCAGCACCCGACTGCGCGTTCCGCGTCCCACCATGTCAGTCCCTCCCATTCGCCACCGGCCGACAGCATGGCGCGTGACACCGTTGCGAGCAACGATGCCGGCGTTCAACGCGGGATCGATGCCCCCGGGTCGGTGACCCAGGCCTGCACCGCGCCGGCCAGCTCGGGCCGGGCCGCTCCGAACAGGACGAGGCGGTCGCCGGCCTCGATGTGCGTGTGCCCCGTGGGCACGACGACCTCGTCGCCCCGGAGGACGGCGGCCACGCGTGCGTCGTGAGGCGGCGGGACCTCGTGGAGCGCCCGACCCACGACCCCGCTGGCCGAGCCGACCTCGATCTCCAGCACCTCGACCCCGGGCGCATCGAGCGGCAGTGCCTCGGCCGCGGTAGCGAACGTCTCCGGCTCGGCCTCCAACCCCAGCCAGCGAGCCAGCCGAGCCACCGTCAGGCCCTGCACCAGGACCGACACCACGACGACGAAGAACACGACGTCGAAGATGAGCTGGCCGTCGGGGTACCCAACGGTGAGCGGGAAGGTGGCCAGGACGATCGGCACGGCCCCGCGCAGACCCGCCCAGCTGACAAGGGCGAGCTCCCGTCGATCGAAGCCAAGCCATCCGATCGACAGCCCGACGCCGAGCGGACGAGCCACCAGCACGAGCACCACGGCGACCGCCAAGGCGCCCAGCGCCTGCTGGTCGAGCCGGCTGGGGAAGACGAGGAGGCCGAGGAGGAGGAACAGCCCGATCTGGGCCGTCGACGCCAGGCCCTGCAGGTACGCGCGGACCGCCCGGCGCCGAGACGGCGCGCGATCGGCGACGAGGACGCCGGCCACGTACACGGCCAGGAACCCGGACGTACGCAGGCCGGCGGCGGTCCCGTAGGCAAGTGTCCCCACGCCGAGCGCGAGCACGGGATAGAGCGCGGCGCTCGTGAGGTGCGCACGGGTCAGCACGAACGACCCCAACCAACCCACCGCCACGCCGACCAGGAGCCCGCCGACCAGCGTGCGCAGCCCGAAGGTGACCCAGTCGACCGTCGTGACGTGCCCCTCCCATGCCTCCAGGAGACCGACCGTGAGCAGGACGGCCATCGGATCGTTGGCGCCGGACTCGGTCTCCAACAGGTGCCCCAGGCGGCGCGGGATGGAGACCTGGCGCAGCGCCGAGAACACCGCCGCCGCGTCCGTCGAGGCGATCACCGCTCCGATGAGGAGAGCCGTCGTCCCGTCGACGTCCAGGAGCGGTCCCGCGACCGCGGCGCAGACGCCCGCGGTCACCAGCACCCCGATCGTGGCCAGCGACAGCGCCGGAGCCGCCACGTGCCGGAGATCGGAGAGCCTCGTGCTCAACCCGCCCTCGTACAGGATCACCACGAGGGCGGCGACCGCGAGGCCTTGGCTCAGCTCGGCGTCGGCGAGGCTGATCCAGTTGAAGCCGTCGTCCCCGATGGCCATGCCCGTGCCGAGGAACAGCAGCAGGCTCGGCACCCGCAGGCGCTCCGCCAGGCCCGCGCCGAGCACGCCGGCCACGAGCAGCGCCGCGCCGACCAGCAGCATCTCATCCGACGGCAGCTCGAGGTGCATCGGCTTGGAGCGTACGGTCTGGCGATGGGCACGGCCGGGCGCTTCGGGGTGTACGGGATGCTCGGGTACGCGATCGAGGTGTGCTTCACCGCCGGCAAGGACCTCGTCACCGGGAAGGGCGATGCTCGCCTGCGCGGCGAGTCGTACGTGTGGATGGCGCCGATCTACGGAGTCGGCGGACTGACCGGCGAAGCGATCGGGCAGGCCATGCGCAACCGCCCCGTCTGGCAGCGAGCCGGCGCCTACGCAATCGCGTTCTGGACGATCGAGGCGACGACGGGCGAGCTGCTACGCCGCACCATCGGCGACGTTCCGTGGGGCGAGGACTACCGCCGCTACCGCGACCACCTCGGCGACGGGCTCATCCGCCTCTCCTACGTCGGGAACTGGGCCGTCGCCGGCCTGGCCTTGGAGCAGATGGCCCCACTGGTCCGCCGGCTCGAGCTCCGTCCCAAGCCGTGAGCGGGAGCGTTGGCCTCGTCGTGATCGACCCGGTGCGGGCCTTCACCGACCCAGCCGGCGTGATCGGTCAGATCCACCCCCCGGCGCAGTTCCGCGTCATCGTCGAGACCGTCGAGCGGCTGGCTTCCTTCGCGGCTGAGCAACGAGGTCCGAAGGTGTGGGTGACGTCGTCGTACGCGCCGGGTCAGTTCAGCGGCGGAGATCTGAGCCATCCGTTGGCCCAGCTGTGCACGGATGCGTCGAGCGACGACTGCGCCTGGGACCCACGGCTGGTTCCACCGCGGGAGGCCATCGTCGTGACCAAGACCTCGATGGACGCCGATTCCTGTCCCGCGTTCGTCGAGGCGACCGAAGCGATGGTCGGCGACGTCGATGCCGTCCTCATCACAGGGTTCTGGCTGTCGGCCTGTGTGGCCGCCACCGCCGCATCGTGTGCCCAGCGACTCACGGGTCGACTCCCGGTCGTCGTTCCCCTCTCGCTCGCGGCCACGCGCGTCGCCCTGTACGACCCGAACGACGAGCATCCGGCGGACATCGATGTCGCGACGCAGCTCGAGCGCCTCCGAGCCCACGGCGTCATCGTCCGCGAGCAGCCGTGAGAGGCGTCCGTCGAGCGGTCACATCGAGCCGGGAACGTGTCGTGGTCACGGTGGCGGCGGGGGCGTTCGCGGCTCGCCGAAGGTCGGCCAGCCCGCGCTCGTAGGCCCCGTCGTCGAGCAACGCGAGCTCCGACACGACGCGCCGTTCGGCGTCGGCCAGTGCTTCGGATGCGGAGATCTCCTCGCGTCCGGTGTCGAGCCTGATCTCGACGGTGAGGTTGCGAGCTTCCAGCGCGTCGGCGATGCGCGAGGGTGGCCAGAACCGAGCCGCATCGATCGCGACTGCCTCCGGGAAGAGGTCGTACACCCACCAGCCTTCGGCTCCGGTGGGCTCGATGTTGGTCATGCGGAACAGCCCGCCGGGGGCGAGGACGCGGGCAACCTCATCCAAGGCGCGGTCCTTGTCGCTGAAGTGATGAAAGCAGTAGCTGGCCGCGATGTAGTCGATCGTTGCGTCCCTCAGCGGCAGGTCTTCGGCATGCGCGCGGGTCAGGTTGGGGATCCCCTTCGCCCGTGCCGCCGCGAGCATGGCCGACGACGTCGTACCGTCGAATCTCGGAGCCACCTTTGGCGCGCTAGCCGCCTTGGCCGGGGACCACCCTGTACGCCTCGTACACGCTGTCGATGCCCTTCAGCGTGGCGAGGAGCGAGTCGAGGTGACCGGGATCGGCCAGCTCGAACTCGAACCGCATCTTGGACACCCGGTCGGAGCCCGTGTGGGTCGTGGAGCTGAGGATGTTGACGTGGTGGTCGCTCATCGACGCGGCAACGTCACGCAGGAGCCGCCCGCGGTCGAGGGCCTTCACCTCGATGGCCGCCACGAACGTGCCGTCGTGCGACTCGTCCCAGTCGACGTCGATCAGGCGGTCCTTCTGGCCCGCGGCCAGCGACACCGCGTTGGCGCAGTCGGCGCGGTGCACCGACACGCCGCGGCCGCGGGTGACGAAGCCCAGGATCTCGTCGCCAGGCACTGGCGTGCAGCAGCGCGACAGGCGCACCATGAGGTCGTCGAGGCCCTCCACGTGCACACCGGCGGGCGGGCGCTTGGCGGAGCCGGGCCGCCGCGGTTGGCGGACGGTGGTGGGCAGCACCTCGTCGTCCCCGTTGGACGGGTCGATCTCGCGGAGCTTCTTGGCGATGCGGGCGGCGATGGCCTTGCCGGACACATGGCTCTCGCCAACCGCCGCGTACAGCGCGTCGAGGTCGATGTAGTTCAGCTCGCGGGCGATGTCTGCGAGGAACGTGCCCTGGGCCAGCTTCTGCACGGGGAGGCCTTCGCGGCGCAGCGCCTTGACCAGCTCCTCCCGCCCGTTCTCCACCGCATCCTCGCGGCGCTCACGCGAGAACCACTGACGGATCTTGGCCGCGGCGCGCGGCGTGGCGACGATGTGCTGCCAGTCGCGGGAGGGACCCGCGCCCTCCACCTTGGACGTGAAGATCTCCACCGAGTCGCCCGAGGTGAGCTTCGAGTCGAGCGGCACGAGCCGACCGTTCACGCGGGCGCCGATGCAGGCGTGGCCCACCTCCGTGTGGATGGCGTAGGCGAAGTCGATCGGCGTGGCGCCGGCCGCCAGCGTGATGACCATGCCCTTGGGCGTGAAGACGAAGACCTCGTCCTGCTCGAGGTCGATCTTCAGGTTCTGCATGAACTCGTCGGGGTCCTGGGTCTCCGACTGCCAGTCGATGATGCGGTTGAGCCAGGCCGCGTCCGCGGTCGCGGTGGCGCCGTTCACGTCCTTGTACTGCCAGTGGGCCGCCACGCCCTGCTCGGCGCGGGCGTGCATCTCCCACGTGCGGATCTGCACCTCGAGCGGCTTCCCCTGAGGACCCACCACCGTGGTGTGGAGGCTCTGGTACAGGTTGAACTTGGGCATCGCCACGTAGTCCTTGAACCGGCCCTGCACCGGCTTCCAGGTGGCGTGGATGGACCCGAGGGCGGCGTAGCAGTCCTTCACCGAGTCGACGATCACGCGGATGCCCACCAGGTCGAAGATGTCGTCGAACTCGCGGCCCTTGACGACCATCTTCTCGTAGATCGAGTACAGGTGCTTCGGCCGCCCGGTGACCTCCGCGTTGATGCGCAGCTCGGCCAACCGCTCCCGCACCTGCTCGAGCACCTGCGTGAGGTAGAGGTCGCGCTCGGGGCTGCGCGTCGACACCATGTGGTCGATCTCCGCGTAGCGCTTGGGGTGCATCGCCGCGAACGACAGGTCTTCGAGCTCCTGCCGCACCTCCTGCATCCCGAGTCGGTGTGCGAGGGGGGCGTAGATGTCGAGCGTCTCGCGAGCGGTGCGCTCCTGCTTGAACTCGGGCATCGCCGCGATCGTGCGCATGTTGTGGAGCCGGTCCGACAGCTTGATGATCAGGACCCGTAGGTCCTTGGCCATGGCGACGAGCATCTTGCGCATCGAGGCGGCCTGCTGGGCCTCCTTGGTGTCGAACTTGATGCGATCGAGCTTGGTGACGCCGTCGACGATGGCGGTGACGTCGCTGCCGAAGTCCGCCTCGAGGTCCTCGAGGGTGATCCCGGTGTCCTCCACAGCGTCGTGCAGGAGGGCAGCGGCCACGGTGACGTCGTCGAGCCCGAGGTCGGCCACGATCCTCGCCACCGCCAGCGGGTGCTGGATGTAGGGCTCGCCGGAGCGGCGGTACTGGCCGCGGTGAGCCTCCGCCGAGGTCAGGTAGGCCCGGGCGATGCGAGCGGTGGGCGCCTTCGGGTGGCGGGCTCGGTAGGCGGCCAGCAACGGGGCGACCTCGTCCGCCGGGGGGCGCTCGCTGCGCCTCCAAGGCAGGACCCGGTCGACCGTGGGCATGGATCTCCTCTACGCCTCGACGAGCAGCGATCGCACGTCGCGCTCCCCCAGTCTCGCCCGCCCCGAGAGGAACCCCAACTCGAGCAGCACGTGGACACCGATCACGACCGCGCCGAGGCCCTCCAGGAGCGAGCACGCCGCCGAGGCGGTGCCTCCGGTGGCCAGCACATCGTCCACGAGGAGCACCCGGTCCCCCTCGGTGGCCGCGTCGCGGTGAGCCTGCACCGCGTCGACGCCGTACTCGAGCTCGTAGGGCTGCTCCACCACCTCCCATGGCAGCTTGCCGGGCTTGCGGATCGGGATCAGCGACGCGCCGAGCCGGTAGGCAACCGGGGCTGCGAGCAGGAACCCGCGTGCCTCGATGCCGGCCACCGCATCGACGCTGGCGCCGGCCCAGGCGTCCGCGATGGCGTCGACGGTGAAGCGGAAGGCGTCGACGTCAGCGAGCAGCGGGGTGATGTCCTTGAACGCGATGCCTGGCTTGGGGAAGTCGGGCACGTCGCGCAGGTGGGCCCGCAGCCACGAGGCATCGCTGGTCATCGGACCAGGGTACGGCCGCCCGGGTCAGCGCTTCTTGGTCTTCTTCCGCGGCCGAGGCGGGATGGCTCGACCGGACAGCGCCGGAGCCGACGTCGAGGTGGTCGACGAAGGCGCATCGTCGCCGTTCGCCGACTCGGCGGTGACCTTGGCCTCGGGCCTGGCGCTGGAGGGTCGGCCCGCCAGCTTTGCCTTCAGCTCGCGGTACCGAGGCTCGCGCTCCTTGAGCACGGCCAGGAGCGGAGAGGCGATGAAGATCGACGAGTAGGCGCCGGCGAACAGACCGATGAGGAGGGCGAGGGCGAACTCCTGGAGCGTGGTGGCGCCCAGCACGAAGGAGCCGAGCACCAGCAGCGACGCGACCGGGAGCAGCGCCGTGATCGACGTGTTCAGCGAGCGCATCAGCACCTGGTTGAGCGAGAGGTCGACCATGTCGCTGTAGGACATCGAGTTGCTGGTGCCGACCAGCTTGGTGTTCTCGTCGACCTTGTCGAACACGACGATGCCGTCGTAGATGGAGAAGCCCAGGATGGTGAGGATGGCGATCACCGTGGCCGGCGTCACCTCGAACCCCGCGAGGGAGTACACGCCGATGGTCACCAACACGTCGTGGATGAGGGCGACGAGCGTGGGGATCGCCATGCGGAGCTCGAAGCGGAAGGTGATGTAGATGGTGATGGCGATGAGGAAGAACACCAGCGCGCGCAAGGCCTTCCGGCTGATCTCCTCTCCCCATGACGGGCCCACGGAGTTGAGGCTGACGTCGTTGACGTCGGAGCCGGTGAGCTCAGCGAGCTTGGTGCTGATGCCCTGGGCGGCGTTGGCGTCCTCGAGCGGCGCCGCCTTCACCCGCAGACGGGTCTCTCCCTCGGCCGTGAGCGTCTGCACGCTCAGGCCATCCAGACCTTCGGCCTCCATGGCGTCTTGAGCCTCGGTGACCGACAGGTCACCCGCCGGCACCTCCCACACCACGCCTCCCTCGAAGTCGATGCCGAGGTTGAGCCCGCGCTGCCACAGCGACAGGAGCCCGATGACGATCACGATGCCGCTCACGACTGCCCACTTCTTGAAGGCTCCGACGAACTTGATGTCGGTCTCGCCGTGGTACAGCCGGGTGAAGATCGAGCGTCGCTCTCGTACCGGTGACGTCATCGTCCGGCTCCCGCGGGCGAGGTGACCGGAGTCCGCGGCGCGTCGAGGCCACGCGCCACGCCGAGGCGGGGTGCGTTCGTGAACAGGCGGTTCGAGGCGAGGAGCCCGACCATCGGGCGGGTGAAGAACCAGGCCACCAGCACGTCGAGGATCGTGGAGATGCCGAGGAAGAAGGCAAAGCCACGCACGGGGCCCACGGTGAGCGTGAACAGCAGGGCGGCCCCGATGAAGCTGGAGATGTCAGCGGCGAGGATCGTGCGGAAGGCGCGGGTGAAGGCGCGCTCGGTGGAGCTGCGCAGCGTGCGGCCGGCTCGGAGCTCGTCCTTGAGGCGTTCGAAGTACACGACGTAGCTGTCGACGGTGACGCCGACGGACACGACGATGCCGGTGACGCCGGCCAGGCTGAGCGCCACGCCCAGCTTGGAGATGATGGAGTAGAGGAGCGCCGACCAGACGCACAACCCGAGCACCACGACGATCCCGAGGGCGCGGTAGTACAGGATCATGTAGAGGCACACCAGGGCGAGCCCGAGGAGGCCGGCGGCCAGGCCGGCCCGCAGGGAGTCCTCGCCCAACGTGGGTGACACCGTCTGCACGGTCTGCGGCTCGAGCGTGACCGGGAGCGAGCCGTACCGGAGCACCAGCGCGAGGTCCTTGGCCTCCGACTCGGTGAAGCTCCCCGAGATCTGGATCTGGTCGGCCTGGTAGGACGGCTGCTCGATGTTCGGCGCGGACTGCACGACGGAGTCGAGCACGATCGACAGCTGACCCGTCGGGCACGTGGCCGACTTGCTGAAGCACTGCGACGCGATCTCGTTGAACTTCGCGATCCCGTCGCCGCCCTTGATCTCCAGGGCCACCGTCCACTGTCCGGTCTGGCCGAGCTCGGCGCGGGCCGTCTTCACGATGGTGCCGGTGGCCAGGGCCGGGCCCAGCTGGTACGTGTTCGCGGCCTTGCCGTCGTCTCCGAGCTCCTCGAGGATCACCGTCGCCTCGGGGACGTCTTCCTCGCGGGGGGTGAGCTCGAGCCCAGGTTCGCCGGCCGGGGCGGTGGTGGTGGTCGTGTCACCGGCGACGGTGGTCGTGGTGGCGCCGGCCGCCGACGTGGTGGTGGAGCTCGGGTCCTGGAACGGCGTGGCGGCGCGGCCGTGGCTCTGTCCCTCGACCGGCGCGGTCGTGGTGGTGCTCCCGCCAGCCGCCGTGGTCGTGGTGGAGCCGCCCGCGGCGGTCGTGGTCGTCGAGCCGTCGGCCGCCGTCGTCGTGGAGCCATCGGCCGCGGTGGTCGACGTGACCAGGTCGTCGATGTCACCGGGGATCGAGAAGAGCACCGGCCGGAACCGCAGCTCAGCGGTGTCCCCGACCAGCTCGATGGCCCGCTGCTGGTTCTTGACGCCCGGGAGCTGGACCACGATGGAGCTGCCTTGCCGGGCGATCTCGGGCTCGGCCACACCAAGGGCGTCGACGCGGCTGCGGATGATCTCGATGGTCTGCCTCAGCGCCTCGTCGCTCGACTCCTTCGTCGGCTGCAGCACCACGGACACGCCACCCTGCAGGTCGAGACCGAGCTCGGGTGAGGTGTCGCTGACCAGCACGGCGGTCAGGGAGACCGCGGCGACGAGGACGATGAAGACGAGGGGGGTGAGCTTCTTGCGACGCATGGGTTGGGGCCCGAGCCGGCCATTGGAGGGCGGCTGGGGCGCCGGTGGAGGTTAGCCATAGGCCGCCGCGATGCGCGAACGCACCTGGTCGAGGGATCCGGCCTCCACGGCCGCCCGTACCTCGTCCACCAGGTGCAGCGTCCACCAGACGTTGTGGATGGTGAGGAGCCGAGGTGCGGTGGGCTCGTCGACGACCATCAGGTGGCGCAGGTAGGCCCGGGACCACCGGGCGCACACGGGGCAGCCGCAGGTCTCGTCGAGCGGGATGTCGGCCGTGGTGTTCTCCGCCCGCTTGAGGTTGTACCGGCCCTCGCTCGACAGGATCGACCCGTGGCGGCCGAAGCGGGTGGGCAGCACGCAGTCGAACAGGTCGATCCCGAGCGCCACCGCCTCGACGATCCCGAGCGGGTCTCCCAGCCCCATCAGGTACCGCGGCTGGTCCTCCGGGAGGTGCGGGAGGGTGGCCGCCAGCGTGTCGAGCATGGCGTCGCGCGACTCGCCCACCGACAGGCCGCCGACGGCGTAGCCGTCGAACCCGATGGCGACGGTGCGCTCCGCGCTCTCGACGCGCAGGGCGACGTCGGTGCCGCCCTGCAGGATGCCGAACTGGCTGAGCTCCGGCCGCTCCTGGGCGAGGAACGTGCCACGAGCACGCTCGGCCCAGGCGGCGGTGCGATCGACGGCCGACCGCAGCACCTCGGGAGACGACGGCAGCGGTGCGCACACGTCGAGCACCATCTGGATGTCGGCGCCCAGCAGCGTCTGGATGCCGACCGCGGTCTCCGGGGTGAGGCGGTGGGTGTCGCCGTCGTAGGTGGATCGGAAGGTGACTCCGTCGTCGTCGAGGGTCACGTTGCCGCCAGGCTCGAGCGAGAAGATCTGGTACCCGCCGGAATCGGTGAGGACGTGGCCATCCCAGTCCGTGAAGCCGTGCAGACCGCCCATGCGCCCGATGAGCTCGGCGCCTGGCTTGAGCATCAGGTGGTACGTGTTGCCGAGCACGATCTGGACGCCGAGGTCGGCCAGGTCGACGGACGAGAGCGTGCGGACCGCCCCCTTCGTGCCCACGGGCATGAAGCACGGAGTGCGGATCTCTCCCCGCGCGGTGCGGATCACCCCTGCCCTTGCCATCCCGGCGCGAGCGGTCACCTCCATCGAGAGGCTCACCCGCGCTCCCCGCGCAGGAACATGGCGTCCCCGAAGCTGAGGAACCGGTAGCCCGCGCCCAGTGCCTCCCGGTACAGCTCGCGCCACCGAGGGCCGACGAAGGCATCGATCAGCACGAGCAGCGACGATCGCGGCTGGTGGAAGTTCGTCATGAGGGCGTCGACGACGGCGAACGGGCGGTCACCGTGGATGAACAGCTCCGTGCGCCCCGACAGGTCGCCGGTCGCCGCGGCGGACTCGAGGGCTCGCACCGTCGTGGTGCCGATGGCGATGACCCGATCGGCGGCGCGGCACGCGTCCATCGTCCGCTCCGGGACGCGGTACCGCTCACCGTGCATCTGGTGGTCCTCGACGCGCTCCGTGGCGATCGGCCGGAAGGTGCCGAGCCCGACCACGAGCTCCACCGCCGCCATCTGCACGCCAGCGGTCGACAGCTGCCTGATCAGGGCGGGGGTGAGGTGGAGCCCGGCGGTCGGGGCCGCGACCGACTCGGCCCGTTCGGCGTACGTGGTCTGGTAGCGCTCTGGATCGGTCAGGGCCGTGGTGATGTACGGCGGCAACGGAACCTCACCGTGACGCTCCAGCACGTCGAGCATCGGCACCTTCGGCCGTACCCGGACATCGACGATGCGCCGGCCCTCGCCGAGGTCGTCCTGGACCACGACCGATCCCTCGCCACCCAGCGCCAGCTCGGTGCCGACCGGCACCTTGCGGCTCGGCCGCACCAGCGCTTCCCAGCGGTGCGGCACCCCCTCGTCGACCGGCTCGAGGAGCAGCACCTCCACCGACCCGCCAGACGCCTTGTGCAGCCGGAGCCGGGCGGGGAGGACCCGAGTCGTGTTCACCACCACGACGTCGCCCGGCCGCACCAACCCGACGAGGTCAGGGATGTGCCCGTGGCGGGGGGCGTGGCCTACGCCCTCGTCGACGAGCAGGCGCGCCGCGTCACGCGGCTCGACCGGGGTCTGCGCGATGGCGTCGATCGGCAGCTCGTAGTCGACGGCGGTGGTGTCCATGACGGTGCCAGTGTGCCCGGCTCCGCCTCCGGTTCTGGCGAGGGTCGACTCAGCCGAACAGGCCGGGCGACGGGGGCTCTCCCGCCACGTGGCGGGGGGCGGTGAGGCCGAGGTGCGCGTAGGCGGCGCTGGTGGCCACCCGACCGCGGGGCGTGCGCATGAGCAGCCCGCGTTGGATGAGGAAGGGCTCGTAGACGTCCTCGACCGTCTCGGTCTGCTCACCCACGCTGATGGCCAGCGTGGACAGGCCCACCGGACCGCCGGCGAAGCGCTCGCAGATGGCCGAGAGGATGGCGCGGTCGACCTTGTCGAGTCCGAGCGCGTCCACGCCGAAGGTGGCCAGCCCGGCCGACGCCGTGGGCAGGTCGACCGTGCCGTTGCCCTTCACCTCGGCGAAGTCGCGCACCCGCCGGAGCAGGCGGTTGGCGATGCGCGGGGTGCCGCGGGCGCGGCCGGCGATCTCGCGGGCACCGTCGGTGTCGACCTGGACGCCGAGGATCCCGGCTGCTCGGGTGACGATCGCCTCCAGCTCGCTGGGCTCGTAGTAGTCGAGGCGGGCCACCAGACCGAAGCGATCGCGCAGCGGGCCCGTGATGGAGCCCGTGCGGGTGGTGGCGCCGACCAGCGTGAAGCGAGGGAGGTCGAGACGGATCGACCGTGCCGCCGGCCCCTTGCCGAGGACGATGTCGATCTGGAAGTCCTCCATGGCCGGGTAGAGCACCTCTTCCACCACGCGCGGCAGGCGGTGGATCTCGTCGATGAAGAGGACGTCGCCCTCCCCGAGCTGCGAGAGCATCGCGGCGAGGTCGCCGGCGCGCTCGATGGCGGGGCCCGACGTGATGTGGATCGCCACCGCCATCTCGCTGGCGATGATGCCGGCGAGGCTCGTCTTGCCGAGGCCGGGCGGGCCGGCGAGCAGCACGTGGTCGACCGCCTGGCCCCGGCGACGCGCCGCCTCCAGGATGATCTCGAGGTGGGCCTTGAGCTCGCGCTGGCCCACGAACTCGGCCAGCGTGCGCGGCCGGAGGCTGACGTCGGCGATGATCTCCGCGTCGTCGGTGGGCTCCGCTTCGGGCCGTAGCAGCTCCTCGCGCATGGCCCTTGCCTAGCGCCTCGCCGCGCCGAGGCGCTGGAGGGCATCGCGCAGCAGGGCACCGGCGTCGCCGTCGTCGGGCAGGTCGGCCATGACGTCGCGCACCTCGCCGTCGCTGTAGCCGAGCTCGACGAGGGCGACCCGGACGTCGGCCCGAGCACTGGCCGGACCCGGCTCCGCCGACGATGCACCGGTGAGCGCTGGAGCGTGCCCGAGGTCGGGGATCGAGAGGCGCGACTTGAGATCGATCAGCAGGCGGGCGGCCGTCTTCTTGCCCACGCCCGGCACGAGGCACAGCGCGCCGAGGTCGTCCTCGGCCAGGATGCGGGCGAGCGCCGGGGGCGAGTGGATGGAGAGGATGGCCAGCGCCAGCGCCGGGCCGACGCCGTGGGCCCCGAGCAGTGCTTCGAAGCACATCCGCTCGTCCTTGGTGGCGAACCCGTAGAGGGTGACGGCGTCCTCCCGCTGGTGGTGGTGCACCCAGCAGAAGACCTCGTGGCCGACGTCGCCGAGCGACACGGCCGTGGTGGGGCTCACGAGCACGCGGTAGCCCACGCCGCCGACCTCGACGGTGATCTCGGCGTCGCCGCGGTCGAGGAGCGCGCCGCGCAGCGACCCGATCACCGGGCCACCGCCCGGGCCACGCGGCCGCGGAGCGGCGCGTGGGCGAGGTGGCAGAGGGCCAGCGCCACCGCGTCGGCGGCGTCCACCGGCCGGAGGGGTTGGGCGATGCCGAGGAGGGTCTGCACCATGCGCTCCATCTGGTCCTTGGAGGCGCCGCCCACGCCGGCGATCGCCTGCTTCACCTGGTTCGGGGAGTACTCGACGACCTCACAGCCCGCCGCCACCGCCTCGGCCATGGCGATGCCGGCCGCCTGGGCGACCGAGATCGCCGTGCGCACGTTGACCTGGAAGAGCACCCGCTCGATGGCGACCACCGTCGGCCGGTGCTCGAGCAGCAGGGCACGGAGGTCGACCTGCAGCTCCGCCAGGCGCTCCGGCGTGGGGAGCGACGGGTCGGTGCGGAGCACCCCGACCGCCACGGCCTGCACACCAGCCGCCTGCTGGTGCACGATGCCGTAGCCGCAACGGGACAGCCCGGGGTCGATGCCGAGGACGTACACGCGTTCGACCGTACCTCCTGGCCCGGTGCGCCGCGCGGACCTCGCGGTGCCTCAAGGCCCGGCCCACCGGGGCCGACACCCATGCGTGACCACGATCACGAACGAGCCCGCCGCTACGGTCACCCCGATGCCAGCTGTCGACCACGTCGTCGTGCTGGACGGCGTGGTGAAGACCTTCGGCGACAAGCGGGCCCTCGACGGCCTCGGGCTCCGGGTGCCGGGTGGGCAGATCACGGTGCTGCTCGGCCCCAACGGCGCCGGCAAGACCACCGCCATCCGCACGATCACCGGCGCCTTCGGCCCGGATGCCGGCACGGTCCGGGTCTTCGGGCTCGACCCGGACGCCGACGGGGACGTGGTGCGGGCCCGATGCGGCGTCGTGTCGGCCAAGCCGGCGCTCTATGACCGGCTGTCGGGGCTCGACAACCTCCGCTACTCCGCCGAGCTCTACGGGCTCGGGCGGGGCGGCCCGATCGACGCTCGCATCGCCGAGGCGGCCGCTCGCTTCGGCATCGAGGCGGCCCTGCACGATCAGGTGGGTGGCTACTCCACCGGGATGAAGACGCGACTCGCGCTGTCGCGCAGCGTGCTGCACCGCCCGGAGCTCCTCCTGTACGACGAGCCCACCTCCGGCCTCGACCCGGAGTCGTCGCACGCCGTGCTCGAGCTCATCCGCGAGATGACCAAGGACGGATCGACGGTCGTCATGTGCACCCACCTCCTGCTCGAAGCCGAGGGCCTGGCCGACCAGGTCGTCGTGCTGCAGGACGGCACGAACCTCGTGGAGGGCTCGCCGGACGACCTCACGAAGCGCTACTGGCCCGACGCGATGGTGCGCCTCGGCGCCGACGATCCGGCTGCCCTCGACGCCCTCGCGCAGCACGCGGGGGTCGTCGGCTACGAGCGCAGCGATCACACCGCGGTGTTGCGCCTCGACACCCCCGACCGCGTGCCCGACCTCGTGTTCGCGCTCACGTCGGCGGGGGCGCACGTGACGCGCGTCGAGCCGCACGAGCCCACCCTCGAGGACCTGTACTTCGCCGTGCGCCAAGGCTCAGGTCGCACGCCGGCTCGGCATGGTCGACGGGAGCACCGTCTGATGGCCACCGCCGTCGTCGCCGCCAAGGGCCGCCAACCGTTGCAGTGGGCCCACATCCGCACGGTCGCCCGCACCGACCTCAAGCAGCTCGCCCAGGACCGCGGCTACTGGATCCCGATGCTCATCCTCGGCGGGATCTTCTTCGTGTTCGTGCCCACGGTGCTGCTCTTCGCCATCACCAGGATCGGCGACTTCAACGCCGTCGACCAGCTCTCCCAGGCCCTCGAGGTCTTGCCCAAGAAGGCGCAGGCGCAGCTGCAGGGCGACACCGAGAAGGGGCGGGCGGCGTACGCGCTGGCGGTGTACCTCTTCGCGCCCGTGGCCGTCGTGGTGCCGATCACCATCTCCACCGCCGTCGGCGCGGCCACCATCGTGGGCGAGCGCGAGCGCGGCACCGGCGAGTTCCTCGCCCACTCCCCCGCCGGCATCCGTGAGATCTTCCTCGGCAAGCTCGCCGCCAGCCTGATCCCCGGCTACCTGACGACGATCGTCGGCTTCGGCGTGTACTCGCTCATCGTCAACACGCATCGTCGGGCCGGACGTGGGTGGCTGGTTCTTCCCCACCCGGCAGTGGTGGATCCTGATGCTCTGGGTCGTCCCGCCGTTCCTGGCCCTCACGCTGTCGATCGTGCTGCGCCTGTCCGCCAAGGTGAAGAGCACCGCCGCCGCGCAGCAGGCCTCCGCCCTCGTGAGCCTGCCGCTGATCATGGTCGCCTACAGCCAAGCGAGCGGGAGCCTCTTCGGTGGCACCGCGCTCGTCTGGTACATCGGCGGCGCCGCCTGGGTCCTTGCCGCCATCGCGCTGTGGCGCGGCATCCGCGGCGTCACCCGCGGCCGCCTGCTCGGCGTGGCCGACGAGCAGTGATCAGCTGGCGGCGTTGACCGCCGCCACGAGCTCGTCGGTGCTGCGGAAGGTGAGGCCGGCGACGGCGCGGTGGGCGTAGCGGACGATGCCCTCAGCATCGATGACGAAGGCGGAGCGCCGGTAGAAGCCGAGCGGGCCGAGGATGCCGTAGGCCTCCCCCACCGCCTTGTCGGTGTCGGCGAGGAGCGGGAAGCCGAACCCACCCTGCTTGCAGGAGAAGTCGTCGTGGCTCGTCACCGACTGGGGGCTGATCGCCAGGACCTGAGCGCCAGCCTGCGCGAACGAGTCGATGTCCTCGGTGTACGTGTTCAGCTGTCGGGTGCACACCGGGGTGCTGTCACCCGGGTAGAAGACGAGGACGACGACCTGCCCCTTGTAGTCAGACAGGGAGTAGTCGTGCCGACCGTCGTCTGTGTTGTCGCTGCCGGCGAGCGTGAACCCAGGCGCCGGCTTCCCGACCTCGGCACCCATCAGGCGTCGATCGACTCGAGGATCGAGTCGGGGATGTCGAAGTTGGCGTAGACGTCCTGCACGTCGTCATTCTCCTCGAGCGCGTCGATCAGTCGGAGCACCTTCTTGGCCGCCTCACTGGTGTCGAGGGCGATGGTGGCCGTCGGCAGCATCGTGAGCTCGGACGAGTCGACCTTGACGCCGGCCTCCTCGAGCGCGGTGCGCACCGCGTGGAGCTCGGTGGGCGGTGTGGTGATCCGCCAGGCTTCCCCGTCGTCGGCGAGGTCCTCTGCTCCGGCATCGAGGGCCATGAGCATCAGGTCGTCCTCGGCCACCCCTCGGTCGGCCAGGACGGTGCCCTTGCGCTCGAACTGCCAGGCCACGGCCCCGGGCTCGGCCATCGATCCGCCGAACTTGGAGAAGATGCTGCGCACCTCGGCGCCGGTGCGGTTCCGGTTGTCGGTGAGCACGTCGATCAGCACGGCCACGCCGCCGGGGGCGTAGCCCTCGTACGTGATCGACTCGTAGATGACGCCCTCGAGGTCGCCGGTGCCGCGCTTGATCGCCCGCTCGATGGTGTCGATCGGCACGGACGAGTCGCGGGCCTTCTGGAACATCGTGCGCAACGTGGGGTTCATGTCGGGGTCGCCGCCCCCTTCCCGCGCCGCCACCTCCACCTGGCGTATCAGCTTGGCGAAGAGCTTGCCGCGGGCCGCATCGGCGGCCCCCTTCTTGTGCTTGATCGTTGCCCACTTCGAGTGACCGGACATCAGATACCCCTGAGGAAGTGATCGTGGAGGCGAAGGTCGTTCGACAGCTCCGGGTGGAACGCGGTGACGGTGACCGAACCCTGGCGGCAGAGGACGGGGTGGCCGTCGACGGTGGCCAGGACCTCGACGTCGGGCCCGGCTCGTTCGACGAAGGGTGCGCGGATGAAGACGGCCCGGAAGGGCCCGCCGTCCACGTCGGTCAACGGCAGGTCGGCCTCGAACGAGTCCACCTGGCGGCCGAAGGCGTTGCGGCGCACGGAGATGTCGACGGCGCCGAAGCAGCGCTGGTCGGGGCGACCGTCGAGGATCTCGGCTCCGAGCAGGATCATGCCGGCACACGTGCCGAGCGCGGGCAGTCCGTCGGCGAGGCGCGCCGCCAACGGATCGAACAGCTCCGCCGACTCGAGCAGCATCGACATCGTGGTGCTCTCGCCGCCCGGGAGGACGAGCGCATCGACCTCGTCGAGCTCCGCCGCGGTGCGGATCTCGCGCGGCTCAGCCCCGACCGCACGCAGACAGGCGGCGTGCGCGGCGAAGGCGCCCTGGAGGGCAAGGACGCCGACCTTCACCACCGGAGCCGAGCCGCTCGGCGAGGTGACCAGGCAACACAGCGCCGAGCCGTCCGGCACGTCACGCTCGAAGTCGTCCACATCGCTCGCGAATGTACCGGTGGGGCTGCGGAGGTCCCTACTGGGACAGCTACCAGCCGCGCTCGGCGAAGGTGGTCTCGAGGGCGGCGATCTCCAGGCCCGGCATGGCCGCACCCAACCCGCGCGACACCTTGGCGACGATGGCGGGATCGTTGAAGTGGGTGGTGGCCTCGACGATCGCCTTGGCCCGGCGGGCGGGATCGTCGGACTTGAAGATGCCCGAGCCGACGAACACCGACTGGGCACCCAGCTGCATCACGAGGGCGGCGTCCGCGGGGGTGGCGAGCCCGCCGGCGCAGAACAGCGGCACCGGCAGCTCGCCGGTGTCGGCCAGCTCCTGCACGAGCCCCACCGGGGCCTGCAGCCGCTTCGCCCACTCGTAGAGCTCGGCGGAGTCGGCCTGGGTGATCTTGCGCACGTCGCCGAGGATCGAGCGCAGGTGGCGCACGGCCTCCACCACGTTGCCGGTGCCGGCCTCGCCCTTCGAGCGGAGCATGGCCGCGCCCTCGCTGATGCGGCGGAGCGCCTCGCCGAGGTTGGTGGCGCCGCACACGAAGGGAACCGTGAACGCCCACTTGTCGATGTGGTGGGCTTCGTCGGCCGGCGTGAGCACCTCGGACTCGTCGACGTAGTCGACGCCGAGCGCCTCGAGCACCTGGGCCTCCACGAAGTGGCCGATGCGGGCCTTCGCCATCACCGGGATGGTGACGACCTGCCTTGATGCCCTCGATCATCTCGGGGTCGGACATGCGGGCGACGCCGCCGTCGCGCCGGATGTCGGACGGCACCCGCTCGAGCGCCATCACGGCGACCGCGCCGGCGTCCTCGGCGATCTTGGCCTGCTCGGGATCGACGACGTCCATGATGACGCCGCCCTTGAGCATCTCGGCCAACCCCCGCTTCACGCGCGTGGTGCCGGTGTCGTGGGTGAGCGGGCGGGGCGCGGCGTCGGCCATGCGTCGATGGTACCGGCGCTCCCGACGAACTCCGAAGTGGGTTGGCGCTAGAGGAGCCGCGCCCCACCTGGCGAGGGGAGGACCACCCAGGTGCGGCCAGGGGTGAGGAGGATGGGCTTGCCCTCCGCGTCCGTGTAGGTGGTGCGGCCGGCGACGTTGTCCTTCTTCCAGGTGCCCTTCACGACCCCGTGGGGCTGGGTCCCGCCGCCCGTGAGCACCCACACCTCGCCCTCGCCGACCAGGTCGGCCTCGGGGATGGGAACGCCGAACTGGTCGGCAGTGTCGGTGGCCACGTAGTTCACGAACTGGATCACCACGTTGGCGGGGCGGACCTGCTTCCCAGCGACGTCGACGTGGGGCGTGCCGGCTTGCCAGCGCCCCCAGCCGCCGTTGGTCCAGCGCCACTCGGTGGGCGCAGCCCCACCGCCGCCGCCGAAGCTGACAGCGGCGCCCTCCGCGGGGCCGAGGTGCGGCGTGGCCTGGCCGGGTGCCCGGTAGCTGAACAGCGGCCGCGGCGGGTGCGATCCGGGGTTGGCGATGGTGCGGATCACGGCCGTGGACTTCAGCATCAGGTTGCTCGGCCGCGGTCGCGACGGCTCGCGGAAGTACTCGCCGGAGCGCGCGTCGTAGCCGACGTCGAGGGCGGCCGCGGCCCGGATGCGACCGGCGAAGGTGGGGTTGGCGCCGCTCCACGCGAAGTAGGGGTGCTGGAGCGCCGAGAAGATCGCGATGTCGGACGTGCGGGCCGACCGCACCGGACCCACGGGGACGGAGTCACTGGAGTGGAACACGGCGAGCAGCCGCGTGACGCTGCCCTCGACCCGTTCCTCGTAGACGACGTCCGCCTCGTTGAGCCCCACCTGCGGTCGAGCCTTGCCGTTGTCGTTGTCGATCTTCACCGCCAGCGCCGCCCGCGCCAGCCGATCGCCGAAGTTGCCCGTCAGACCGGTGAGCGGCGCGACCGGCGGCGGGCGCGGTGGTGGTGGGCGCCAGCGTGGTGGTGGGGGCCGTCGTGGTGGTCGTCGTGGGCGGCGGGGGCTCGTCGTCACCGCCCACCACAGCCAAGCCGATGCCCCCGAACAGGACGAGCGCGGCGGCCGCCCCCGCGATGATCCGCTTCTTGGGGGAATCGAAGAGCTGTGCGAGCACGATGGGCGATCTCCTACGTCGTCATCCAGACCCGCGCGAGCATGGTCGATCCACGGCCGCCCCCGGTGGACCTCCGGTCAGAGCTCGCGCAGGAGCGCGATGCGCTCCTCGAGGGGCGGGTGGGTGTCGAACATCCGGTTGACGCGAGAGATGCGTCCCTCGCCCTCCTGCACCGCCTGTGGCTGCTCGATCCAGAGGTGGGCGGTGGCGTGGGACGTCGACCCGACCACCGTGTAGTCGTCGCGCAGCTTCTCCAGCGCGGAGATCAGGCCGGGCGGGTAGCGCGTGAGCTCGACACCGGAGACGTCGGCCAGCGTCTCCCGCCGACGGCTCACCGCCGCCTGCATGGCCCGACCGATCAGCGGTGACAGGAGCAGGAGCACGAACCCGAACAGCGCCAGGATCACGCCGAGCCCACCGCTGCTGCTGTCGTTGCTGTTGTTGCGGCTGCGCCCCATGCCGAACCACATGAACCGGATCCCGATGTCGGCCGCGATGGCGATGATGCCCACCATCGTGACGGCCAGCGTGGAGACGAGGATGTCGTAGTTCTTGATGTGGCTGAGCTCGTGGGCCAGGACGCCCTCGAGCTCCACGCGGTTCAGCTTCTCGAGCAGGCCCGTGGTGACCGCGATGGCGGCGTGCTTGGGGTCGCGACCGGTGGCGAACGCGTTCGGCGACGAGTCGTCGACGATGTAGAGGCGCGGCTTGGGGAGGCCCGCGGCGATGCAGAGCCCCTCCACGATGTTGTGGAGCCGGCCGTACTCCTCGATCGAGGCCGGACGAGCGCGGCTCACGCGCAGGGCGATGGCATCCGACTTCCAGTACGACACGGCGGCCGATACGCCGGCCACCAGGGCCGCGACCACGATGAACACGGGGCCACCGCCGACGAGGAGGTTGAGCGCCGCGCCCACCGCGATCACCAGGCCGACGAAGCCGAGGATCAGGACGATGGAGCGGCGCTTGTTCTGAGCAACCTGGTCGTACACGCGGGGGTCAGGGTCCTTGGGGGTGGATCAGGCGGTGGGGGCCGCCGGCGGCGGCGTGGGCGGCGCGTCGGCCGGAGGGGCCGCCGGCGGCGCGGCCGGAGGGGTGGATCCACCGAGATCGACCTGCGGGGCGCTGCCGAAGTCGACCTGCACGTTGCCCCGCGCGGTGTCGTCGACCTCGAAGTACTCCCGCTCTGAGAAGTTGAACTGGTTGGCCACGATGTTCGACGGGACCGACTGGATCTTCGTGTTGTAGCGGTAGACGGTGTCGTTGTAGAACTGCCGCGCGTAGGCGATCCGGCCCTCGGTGCCCGTGAGCTCCTCCTGCAGGTTGAGGAAGTTCTGGTTCGCCTTCAGGTCCGGGTAGGCCTCGGAGAGCGCGAAGACGCTCTTCAATGCGCCGGTGATCATGTTCTCCGCCGCCGCCTGGTCTTGCGGGCCCTGGGCGGCCATGGCCGTGTTGCGGGCCTGGATCACGGCTTCGAGGGTCTCGCGCTCGTGGCCGGCGTAGCCCTTGACCGTCTCCACGAGGTTCGGGATCAGGTCGTAGCGCCGCTTCAGCTGCACATCGATCTGGGCCCAGGCGTTCTCGATGCGGTTCCGCATCCCGACGAGGCCGTTGTAGGTGACGAGGACGTAGATGGCGACGAGCACCAGCAAGCCCAGGATGATGTAAACGAAGAGCACGACAGCTCACTCCTTGCCGTAGGTGGCGCCCACCCTACCTAGGCGACTCCGTGGTAGATCGCCACGTAGCGCTCAGCCAGCTGCGCCATCGACAGCTGGTCGGCTCGACGGCGACCACCCGCGACGAGCTCGGCCCGCAGGACATCGTCATCCAGCACCCGCCGGATCGCCTTCGCCAGCGCCGCCGCATCGCCGACGGGGGCCAGGAGGGCGTCGACGCCGTCGGTGGCGACGTTGCGGTGGCCGTCGAGGTCGGACGCCACCAGCGCGCACCCCGACGCCATCGCTTCGAGGAGCACCATCCCGAAGGACTCCCCCCGCACCGACGGTGAGCAGTACACGGTGCACCCCCGCATGCGGGCGGCTCGCTCCTCGTCGCTGATGCGACCCAGCCACTCGATCCGTGGGTCGTGCCCGAAGCGCTCTCGGAGCTCCTCGCTCTGCGGACCGTCTCCCCCGACCCACACGCGGACATCGCGCGGCAGGTCGGCCAGCGCGGTGAGGAGCACCTCGAGGCCCTTGCGAGGCTCGTGACGGCCGAGGAAGAAGACGGTCGGAACCTCGATGGGCTCGGCCGGACCGTTGGCGAACCGCTCCACCTCGATGCCGTTGAACAGCAGCTCGTAGTCGCCCCCGAGGCCTTCGGACGCGAGGGCCAGTGCATCCGGGGACACGGCCACGCGGTGATCGAGCTTGCGGGCCATCCGCTTGAGGCTCCAGCCGAGGTAGCGGTACGCGGCGCTGACGCCGGCGGCGTGGAACGTGCCCACCTTGGGGGCCTGGCCGAAGATCAGCGAGGTCATGCAAGGCCCCGGTGCGATGGGCTCGTGGAGGTGGAGGACCTCGAAGTCCTCGTCCCGCAGGGCGCGGATGGTGCGCAGCTGCGCCGACGGGTCGGGGGCGATTGGCGCCACGGAGCCGTTGGCGGCCGTCGGCACGCTCCGACCGAGCGGGGTGACCCCGGCGTCCGGTGGCGGTCCGTCGCACGGCCCCAGCACCCGCACCTCGTGGCCGAGCACGCGGAGCGACCGGGCCAGGCCCAAGACCTGCCCCTGCACCCCGCCAGGGACGGTCAACGAGTAGGGACAGACCACCCCGATGCGCACCCCACGAGACTACGCGGCCGTGTCGCTCGGCCAGTTTGGCTGGAGGAGGTGCCACTGCTCGGGGGCGCGCCGGATGAGGTCCTCGAGGGCGTGGGCGAGGTCCTGCGTGACCCGCTGCACGTCGTCACGGAGCTTGCCCTGGCGGGTCGTGTCGAGGGCCGGCAGGAGGATCGCCTTCCGGGAGCGCGGTCCGTCGAAGTACACGGCGGTGGGCACGATCGGCGCGCCGGTGCGCAGCGCGAGGGTCGCCGGACCTCCCGGGAGCGTGGTGCGCTCGCCGAAGAACTCGACCTCGGGGCCGGTGCCGGCGAGGTCGCGGTCGCACAGGAGGGCGAGGGTGTGGTTCGCCTTGAGCGCCCGCACGGTGGCGGTGCCCGCGTCGGGCCCGAGCGGCACGATCTCGAACCCGAACGATCGGCGCAGCTCGACGAACCACTCGAACAGCTCCGGCGGATCGAGCTTCTCGACCACCGCGGTGACCGGTCGGCGCTGCACTTGGGTGAGCCAGAAGCCGGACCACTCCCAGCCTCCGAGGTGCGGCAGCGCCATGATCGCCCCCTTGCCCGCATCCAGCCCCGCTTGCAGGTGCTCGTACCCCTCAGCGCTGAACCCGGCGTCGAGATCGGCGGCGCTGGTGCCGGGCAGCCGGAAGGACTCCTCGTAGTAGCGGGCGTAGCTCTCGAAGGTCTCGTCCACGAGCTTGGCCAGCCGTGAGCCGGACAGCGAGGGGTCGACGCGCCGGAGGTTGCGCTCGACCTGGGCCCGGCGCTCCTTGGCCAGCCGGCCCGCCAGTCGACCGAGACCGCGTGCACCCCTCGCCGCGATCGGTTGCGGGACGAGGCGCGCCAGTCGGGCGCCCAGCTTGTAGGCCGGGGTGACGAGGTCGACCACGCTGCTGGTCTAGCGCCGCAGGGCTATCGGCGGCTGGTGCGCTGCCGGCGCCGCCAGGCCCGCTCCGTGGGCCGCGCGGCCCGTCGGGCCTTCCAGCGGCTGGCCTGCACCGTGGGCTGGGCCGTACCGGCCTGCTGCCACACCTTGGCGAAGCGCTGCACCGCGGTGACCAGCGTGAGCACGAGCATCAGCCACAGGACACCGATGAGGATGGAGTCGAAGAGCAGGCCCACGCCCAGGGCGATGATGCGCTCGGCGCGCTCCATGAGCCCACCGCGCGCGTCGAAGCCGAGGGACTCGGCCTTGGCGCGCTCGTAGGAGATCAACATCGACGCGCCGAGCACCGCGAGGGGCAGGACGGCGATGCGACCCGGATGCGTGGACGCCAGGTACCACGCCACGCCACCGAGGAGGAGGGCGTCGGTGACGCGGTCGGACACCGAGTCGAAGAAGGCGCCGCGCGGTCCCGCGGTGCCCGACGCCTTCGCGACGGCACCGTCGAGGAGGTCGGGCAGGGCGCAGAGCACGAGCAGGAGGAGGCCGGCGCGCAGCGCGCCGTTGGCGATCGCAACCGACGCCGCTCCGGCGATCACGACACCGGTGGCCGTGAGGTGGTCGGCGGTGATGCCGGTGCGCCGGATGTTGGCGCCGACGGGCTTGAGGCCCGCCTCGAAGCTCTGGCGCCAGCGTCCGTCGAACATCGGTCAAAGGGTATCCGCGGCGTCCTTCACATCCCCGCATCGCGGCGAAGACCCCGCAGGATCCCCCGCCACCGGGGGAAGTGCAGGTGGTGCCCCCCGTCCGGGCTGAGGTCGAGCACCGCGTCGGGGAGGCTGCCCACGAGCCAGGCACCGACCTCAGGGGGCGAGACCCCGTCCTGCCCTCCGTGAAAGCTGCGCACCGGACAGGTGATCACCCGGAGGTCCAGACCCGGCTCGAGCTGGTGGGCCACGTCCTCCAGCAGGCCATCGAGCCCCCGTTGCACGCTCGCCTGGAGGCCCGCGGCCAGCGCGTCCGCGGCGCCCGGCACCTGGGCCAGCTCGCGCCCGCCCACCTCCCCCGCCAGCTCCAGGACGTGCTGGCGCGCGCCCTCGGCCGTCAGTGGATCGGGGACGAGGAACGGGACCACCTCGGCGGCGACCTCGCGAGGCGGCTCCCCCACGAACAGCTCGGCGAAGGCGCGCCGGCCCGGGGCCAGCGCCGCCACCAGCGCGGCGTCGCCGTAGGCCTCCACGGGCGGCAGGGGCGCGATGAGCCCGACGGCGGCCACCCGATCACCGAGGACCGACATCGCGCCGAGGGCGGCGAGACCCCCACCGGACCAGCCGATGACGAGGACACGATCGAGCGCGAGGTGGTCCAGCAGCGCGGCGAGGTCGTGGCCGAGGGAGGCGAGGGTCGAGTCGCGGTGCGGGTCGCTGTCGCCGCTCCCGGGACGGTCGACGGCCAGCAGCCGAACGCCGGCCGCCTGGGTCACCTCGTCGGGTGGCCGACCCAGCCGAGAGTCCGGGGTGCCGTGCAGGTAGACCACCGGCACCCCGTCGCGGTCCCCCACGTCGTCGAAGGCGAGGGTGCGGCCATCGGGCAGGCGGAGCTTGCTCGGGGCCACCACGAGCGCAGCGTATGGCCCGTGGCTACCCTGCCCAGCACTCGCAGCTGTCGACAGCAGGGAGAACCGAGTGCAGCTCTTTTCGTCCGAGAAGATCCGCAATGTGGCCCTGGTCGGCCACGGTGGCGTCGGCAAGACCACCCTGGCCGAAGCCCTGCTGCACCGAGCCGGGGCGATCAACCGGTTGGGTCGAGTGGAGGACGGCACCACGGTCAGCGACCACGACCCGGAGGAGCAGCGCCGCGGCATCTCGCTCGCGCTGGCGGTGACCCCGTTCGAGTGGAAGGGCCACAAGGTCAACCTGATCGACACGCCGGGCTACGCCGACTTCCTCGGCGACGTGCGGGCCGCGCTGCGGGTTGTCGACCTGGCGGTGTTCGTGGTCAGCGCGGTCGACGGCGTGGAGGTGCAGACGGAGGTCGTGTGGCGGGAGGCCGCCCGCCTCGGGGTGCCCCGGATGATCTTCGTGAACAAGCTCGATCGGGAGCGGGCCAGCTTCGAGCGGACGCTCGACGAGCTGCGCGACCGCCTCGGTGCCGGCGTCGCCCCGCTGGAGCTGCCGATCGGCGCGGAGGCCGAGTTCTGCGGCATCGCCGACCTGCTCACCGACACCGCCCACATGTACGAGGGCGGTGTCCCGCACACGCAAGCCATCCCTGACGACATGGAGGCCCGCGAGCACGAGGTGCACGACAACCTCGTCGAGGGCATCGTCGTCGCGGACGACGCGCTCCTCGAGCGCTACCTCGAAGGCGACATCCCGAGCGTGGCCGAGCTCGAGCACGCCCTCACCCTCGGCATCGAGGCGGCCAGCGTCTTCCCCGTCGTGTGCGGCTCCGCCACCGCCGAGGTGGGCATCGATCGGCTGGCCGACCTCCTCGTGGAGATCGGTCCCCCGCCGGGCGACCGGCCCACCACCGTGACGGCGGGCGACACCGAGGTGGAGGTGCCCGCCTCCCCCGACGGCCAACCCCTCGTCATGGTGTTCAAGACCATCGCCGACCCGTTCGTCGGCCAGGTGTCGCTGTTGAAGGTCCTCTCCGGCACGATCCACAACGACGACCACCTCGTGAACAGCCGCACCGGCACCGACGAGCGCCTGCACGGCCTGTTCGTGGTCCGGGGCAAGGAGCACGAGAACGTCGACGCCCTGGCGGCCGGCGACATCGGCGGCGTGGCGAAGCTGTCGGCCACCGCCACGGGCGACACGCTCGCCCCCAAGGGCCAGCCCGTGCACGTCGCGCCGATCGAGCAACCCGATCCGGTCCTCGCCACCGCGGTCGTGCCGAAGACGCAAGCCGACGACGACAAGCTCGCCGGCGCTCTGCACCGCCTCCAGGACGAGGATCCGGGCCTGCTGGTCGTGCGCGACGAGGAGACCCACCAGACGGTCCTCCGCGGCACGGGCGAGACGCACCTCGCCATCACGCTCGAGCGGCTCGAGCGGAAGTTCGGCGTCAACCTCACCACCGAGGACGTGCGGGTCCGGTACCGGGAGACCATCAGCGAGCCGGCCGACGCCGAGGGTCGCCACAAGAAGCAGTCGGGCGGGCACGGCCAGTTCGCCGTGGCCAGCATCAAGCTCGAACCGCTCGAGCGGGGCGAGGGCTTCGAGTTCGTCGACAAGATCGTGGGCGGCGCCGTCAGCCGCGCCTACATCCCGGCCGTGGCCAAGGGCATCGAGGAGGCCATGAGCCGCGGGGGCGTGAACGGCTATCCGGTGGTCGACGTCCGGGCCACCCTCGTCGACGGCAAGGAGCACAGCGTCGACAGCTCCGAGATGGCGTTTCGCGCCGCGGGTCGCCTGGCGTTCCGCGAGGCGATGGCCAAGGCCACCCCGGTCGTGCTCGAGCCCATCTCGCGGCTCGACGTCACCGTGCCGGCCGACCTGCTCGGCGACGTCATGGGCGACCTCAACTCCCGCCGCGGCAAGGTGCAGGGCACCGAGCCGGGCGACATCGGCGAGCAGGTGGTCTACACGCTGGCGCCGACCAGCGAGCTGGTCCGGTACGCCGTCGACCTCCGATCCCTCACCGGCGGCCGGGGACGCTTCAGCATCGAGCACGACCACTACGACGTGCTCCCGTCGCACCTGGTCGACAAGATCCGCCGCGACGTCCACGACGCCGACTGACGTGGCCGCGCGCCCGCCGAGCGACGCCATCGTCGCCCTTCGATCGCTCGGCCGCCGCTGGCGCGGGCTGTTCGCGGGCCTGGGCGAAGACGAGTCGCCGGACGATCTGGCCCATCGGGTCGGCGCGGACGGCCACTCCGCCCTCGACCACGCGGTGCGGGCTACCCGCACCCTCTCGCTGCTCGGGCGTGCCGTCGAGCAAGCCTTGGTGGACGACGACGCGGCGCTCCACCCTGCGGTGGGTGACCCGGCCCAGCGGGTGTGGGACGACGAGGCCGCCGGCGCGGTCGACGAGACCATCGACGAGCTCGCCCACGAGGCCGAGCGCCTGGCGGACCGGGTCAGCCGGGTGAGTGCCCAGGAGTGGCAGCGCCGGGCGAGCGTCGCCGGCCAGGACGCCGACATCGGTGCGCTGGACGTCCTGTGGGACGCCGTCGACAGCGCGGTCACGGAGCTGAAGGCAGCGGAACGGACCCTCCAGGAGGTCCGCGGCCGCGGGTAGCTGGGCTGGTCGCGCCGGCCGCTCAGCTCGAGTCGTAGCGTCTGGGCTCTCGAAACAAGCTCACGACCGACGTGACCGATCAGCTCGTGTACGCCGACATCACCGACGACACCGACACGCGCACGAAGGACACGCGGACGGTGCCGAGCAACCTGCGCGATGTGCAGAATCGCACCTACAGCTACGGATACGGGACCTGCATCGGCGACGGCACCACCTTCGAGGGTGCCCGCATCACCTACACGTACACGTCCGCGGGGGACTGATCGCGCGGCTAGTCGGACTCGAGGGCTTCGGAGCGGCGGTCAGCGGGGCTGAGGTCGCTCCAGTCCTCCGGGTTGTCCTCCACGAAGTGGGCGACGATCTCGCCGTCGACCCCGTCGACGAGGACCAGCCCGCGCTTCAGCGGTGGCTCCTCGGCCGAGTACAGGAGGATCCGCCACGTGGGCTTGCTGCGCAGCCCGCGCCAGCCCAGCTGGGCAGACGCGTGCCCGATCGCGAAGCCGACCTGCTTGGTGGCCGCCACCAGGGCGTCGCGCTCGTCGACGTCGAGATCCCAGCCGGCGACGAGGTGGTAGGCACCGAGCGCCACGAGGAGGGCCCCCGCGGCCGCCACTCCACCGTTGACGAGGACGCCGTCGCTCCCGATCGCCGCCCACGCCGCGAGGCAGACGATGCCGAGCAGGATGTAGAGGTAGCCGGGGACCCGCCGCCGGTTGTTGTTGGGGAAGACGTACGGCCCCACCCACTCGGAGGCGTTCAGGTCCTCCGGCAGGGCGTCGGTGACGTCGTCGTCGCGGATCACGGCAGCGACGGTACCGGCGCGCCGCTCACGTGGGCCAGGCGGCGCGGATGCGGGTGGCGGCCTCTTCGAGGCTCACGGGCAGCACGCGGGTGTCGGCGGCGACCGCGATGAAGTTGGCGTCGCCCTCCCACCGGGGCACGCAGTGGACGTGCAGGTGATCGGACTGCGACCCGCCCGCCGCCGCCCCGAGGTTCACACCCACGTTGACCGCGTCGCAGTGGAACGCCGCCTTGAGCGCGACGACGGCATCGCGCACGGCCCCCCACAGCTCGACGTGCTCGTCGTCGCTGAGGCCCTCGAGATCGGACACGGCCCGCTGCGGGAGCACCATCAGGTGACCCGCGGTGTACGGGTACAGGTTGAGCAGCGCAAAGCACGTTTCGCCTCGCCAGAGGACGCCGGCCACCTCGTCGCCCTCTTCGTCGGCTCCGGCGAGGATGCGCTCGAACAGCGACCGCCCGCCGGCCTCCTCGGGGGTCGGCAGCGTGCGCGTGTCGACCACCTTGCCCACGTACGCGGATCGCCAGGTGGCCCACAGGTGGTCGAGGGGCATCAGATCTTGGCCGCGACCTCGGCGGCCAGGCGCTCGGCGAAGGCGTCGACGTGGACGTCGCGCTCGGGCTGGTCGGAGCCGCGGGCGTTGACCCCCACCGTGCCCGCCTGCACGTCGCTGTCGCCGACCACGAGGATGTACGGGAGCTTCTCGAGCTTGGCCTTGCGGATGCGCGCCCCGAGCGGCTCATCGGCTTCCGAGAGGGACGCGCGGAACCCGTCGGCGTGCAGGCGATCGGTGACGCGCGCCGCGTAGGCGTGGTGGTCGCTGCGCACCGGGAGCACACGGACCTGCTCCGGCGAGAGCCAAGCCGGGAACGCTCCGGCGTAGTGCTCGACGAGCACACCGAAGAACCGCTCGACCGACCCGAAGAGGGCCCGGTGGATCATGATCGGCTCGTGCCGCTCGTTGTCGGCACCCACGTACTCGATCCCGAAGCGCTTCGGCGTCTGGAAGTCGAGCTGGATCGTGGACATCTGCCAGGTGCGACCGATGGCGTCGCGGGCCTGCACGGAGATCTTCGGCCCGTAGAAGGCGCCGCCGCCCTCGTCGAGCACGAGCTCGAGGTCCTTCGCCTGGGCCGCCTGCCGGAGGACCTCGGTGGCCTCGTCCCACTCCTCGTCCGTGCCCACGGCCTTGCCGGGCGGCTTCGTGGAGAGCTCGAGGTAGAAGTCGGAGAGCCCGTAGTCGGCGAGCAGGCCGAGCACGAAGTCGAGCAGCGAGGCCAGCTCGTCGCCCATCTGCTCCTTCGTCGTGAAGATGTGGGCGTCGTCCATCGTGAGGCCACGCACGCGCGTGAGGCCGTGGACCACCCCGCTCTTCTCGTAGCGGTAGACCGTGCCGAACTCGAACAGGCGCAGCGGCAGCTCGCGATAGCTCCGCATCCGCGACCGGTAGATGAGGACGTGGAACGGGCAGTTCATCGGCTTCAGGTAGTAGTCCTGGCCGCCCTCGCCACCCTCGTCGTCGAAGTGGATCGGGGGGAACATGCCGTCGGCGAACCAGTCGAGGTGTCCTGACGTCTCGAAGAGCGTTGCCTTCGTGATGTGCGGGGAGTTCACGAACTCGTAGCCGGCCTCGTCGTGGCGCTGGCGCGAGTAGTCCTCCATGAGCCGCCGGATCAGTCCGCCCTTCGGGTGGAACACGGCCAGGCCGGAGCCGATCTCCTCGGGGAAGCTGAACAGGTCGAGCTCCGCCCCCAGCTTGCGGTGATCGCGCTTGGCCGCCTCCTCCAGGTGCTCGAGGTGCGCGTCGAGGGCCTTCTTCGAGTCCCAGGCCGTGCCGTAGATGCGCTGCAGCTGCGGGTTGCCCTCCTGGCCGCGCCAGTAGGCACCGGCGACGCGCATCAGCTTGAAGTGACCCAGGTGGAAGCCGGTGGTCGGCACGTGGGGCCCGCGGCACAGGTCGATGAAGCCGGGGTAGCCAGCGAACGGCGGCTCGTCCTTCGGCCGCGGCGGCGGGTTCTCGTAGGTGCGGACCGACTCCGAGGCCGACGTGGCCGACATCGGGTCGGTGCTGGCGTCGTCGATGATCTCGAGCTTGTAGCGGTGGCCGGCGAACACCTCCCTCGCCTTGTCGGCGGGCAGCTCGTCCCGGACGAACGGCTGCGACTCCGAGATGATCTGACGCATGCGCGCCTCGATCCGTTCGAGGTCGTCCTCCACGAACGTGCCGCCGCCGGGCAGCTCGAAGTCGTAGTAGAAGCCGTCCTCCACCGGCGGACCGATGCCGAACGTCGCACCGGGGAACAGGTCGAGGACGGCCTGCGCGAGCACGTGGGCCGTGGAGTGGCGGATCGTGAAGAGGCCCCGGTCGCTGTCGCCGGTGACGATGGCGACCTCGTCGCCGTCAGCCAGCTCCAGGGAGAGATCGCGCTCCTCGCCGTTCACGATCGCGATCACCGCCGCCTTGGCCAGCCGGGACCCGATCTCCTTGGCGAGTCCCGCCGCGGTGGTCCCGTTGGCCAACGCACGCGTCGAACCATCGGGCAACCGGATCGTGATCTCGTCGGACATGGGGACCGACGGTACCGGAGCCCTCCGCCTGGCCAGGAACCAGATCGAGAACCTGGTCTACGAGCGGGGGGCGAGGACCTCGGCGCTCGACCGGCGCGGCGGTGCCTCGTCGTCGGCCGCATGGCCGTTGGCGGCCGAGTCCAGCTCGACGACGTGAGCGGTCTGCTCGGACGGGAACGTCTCCGCCTTCTTGGTGGCGTACTCGTCGACGTAGTCCTGGCCGGTGAGCTCCCGGATCTCGTACATCACCTCGTCGATGATCTGCCGGAGCACGAGGCGATCGTCGGCGCGCTCGGCGTAGCGGTTGACGTCGATGGGCCGCCCGAACCGGACCTCGGCCCTCTTGAACGGTCGGGGCAGCTTGGCATCGGGCGGCTGGATGTCCCGAGTGCCCACGATCCCGACCGGGACGATCGGGGTGCCGGTGCGCAGCGCCAAGCGGGCGGGGCCCGTGTGCCCGCGGTGCAGACGGCCGTCGCGGGCGCGGGTGCCTTCGGGGTAGATCCCGAAGAACTCACCCGACTCCAGCACCCGGGCCGCGGTGTTGAGGGCTCGCTCAGAGGCGTTGCCGCCGCTGCGATCGATCGGGATCATCCCCATGGCGGGGAAGATGTACTTGGTCTTCCACGAGTCCATGTACTCGGCCTTGCCCACGAAGGTGATGCGCCGAGGGAGCACCAACGGCAGGAAGAACGAGTCGATCACCGAGGTGTGGTTGGGACAGAAGATCGCGCCACCGTTGGTGGGCAGGTTGTCGAGGCCGATCGTCTTGATGCGCCAGAGGCCCTTGAAGATGGGCGACAGCACCGCCTTGGCGACGGGGTAGAGCTTCCCGTACTCGCGCTCGGCTGACGGTTCCCCCACGAGGCGGAGTCTTGCAGACGCTCAGGCGTCGATGCCGAGCAGCTGCGCCGCCGCCGACACGCCCAGGCCCGACGCCACGGCTTCGTCGATGGCCGCGACGGCCGTGGTGACGTCGAGGTCGTCGTCCAGCGCCGATCGGGCTGCCTCGAGGCCACCGTCGCCCTCGCCGGCGGCCCGCCAGCGCTCGAGCCGCTCGGCGGCACGGGGCAGCCGGGTGTCATCCCACTCCCACTCGAGCGCGGTAGTGGTTCTCGATGATCATCAGCCGGATCGCCATCGCGTCCCACTCCTTGCGGAGCTCGGACACGAAGACGAGGTTGCCGAGCGACTTCGACATCTTCTCGCCATCCATCCGCACCATCGCCTGGTGCATCCAGTGGCGCACGAACGGTTCGCCGGTGGCCGCCTCGGACTGGGCGCGCTCGCACTCGTGGTGCGGAAAGATCAGGTCGGCCCCGCCGCCGTGCAGGTCGATGGTGGTGCCGAGCTCGCGCAGGGCGAGGGCCGAGCACTCGATGTGCCAGCCGGGTCGGCCGGCCCCCCACAGCGACTCCCAGGACGGCTCGTCGTCGAGGGACGGCTGCCACAGCACGAAGTCGAGCGGGTCGCGCTTGTTCGGATCCTCCACGTTGCCGCCTCGCTCGGCGGCGAAGGCCAGCATCTCCTCGCGGGAGTAGCCGGAGACGGAACCGAACTCCGGGAACGAGGACACGTCGAAGTACACGGCCCCGCCCGACTGGTAGGCGTGGCCCCGGTCGAGGACCATCCCGATGAAGCCGCGGATGTCGGCGATGGCCGACGTGGCACGCGGCTCGCTGAACGACTCGAGCAGCCCGAGGGCGGCCATGTCGTCGTCGAAGCGGGCCGTCTCGGCGGCGGCGAGGTCGAGGTAGTGGACGCCGAGCTCGCGGGCCTTGCCGAGGATCGAGTCGTCGACGTCGGTGATGTTGCGCACGCACCGCGTCTCGTGGCCGAGGTCGCGCAGGCGACGCTGCAGCACGTCGTAGGTGACGTACACGGTGGCGTGGCCCACGTGAGCGGCGTCGTACGGCGTGATCCCGCACGTGTACATGGTGACGAGGGGGCCCGGCTCGAAGGGGACGATCTCCCGCCGCGCCGTGCACCACAACCGCATCGTCACTCCGGGATGCTCGTGAACTTCACCGCGACGCGCGTCTTGTAGCGCACGTTGAGCTGCAACAGCACCGCGGTGAACGACTCGATGGGGGTGGCGAGGGACAGCTCGCCACAGTCGAGGGGCCGCATGTTGGGGATCTTGGCGACGAGGTCGGCCGTGGCGGCACTGGCCTCGGGGTGATCGGAGCAGATGAGCACGTCGCTCTCGATCGGGTGGTCGAGGTCACCCAGCTCCTTGGCCGGCACGTGGTGCAGGCCCGCCGCCACCATGCTGCGGGGCAAGGCGGCCTGGACGCTGGCGGCCACCGAGCCGCGCGGGGGCACCAGCGGCTGGAACTCCTTGCCGATCCGCGTGAGGGCGTTGGCCATCGAGATGACGACCTTGCCCCGCAGGTGTCCCTCCACCTGCTGGGCGGTCTGGGTGGCGCCGTCCCACGGGGTGGCGATGACGACGAGGTCGGCGTCGGACGCCCCCTCGTTGTCGGCCGCGGAGATCATCAGCTCGCGGTCCGCCCACTGCTCCTTCAGGCCGTCGACGATCTCCAAGGCGCGGTACCTCGAGCGCGACCCGATCACCGTCTCGAACCCCACCGAAGCCAGCCGGGCGGCCAGTGCGCTGCCCGCCGGACCGGTGCCACCAAGGATCCCGATGCGCATCGGCGAGAGGGTAACAGCGCCTCGTGCATGGCAGTCTCAGGGCCATGTCCCTCCTCGACGGCAAGCGCATCCTCGTCACAGGCGTCCTCACGGACGCCTCGCTCGCGTTCGGGGTGGCCCGTCACGCCCAGGAACAAGGCGCCGACGTGATCCTCACCGGCGCCGGCAGGGGGCTGTCGCTCACGCAGCGCACCGCCCGGAAGCTGCCCGTCGAAGCGCCGGTGCTCGAGCTGGACGTCACCGACCCCGCGCAGGTGGCGGCGGTGCGCGACGAGCTGGGCGCTCGCTGGGGACGGGTCGACGGCGCGCTCCACGCCATCGGCTTCGCTCCCCCGTCGTGCCTCGGCGGCGACTTCTTCGATGCGCCGTGGGAGGACGTGGCGGTGGCCCTCCAGGTGTCCGCGTACTCGCTCAAGACCTTGGCCGACGTCGTCGTGCCGCACATGGGCGAGGGGGGCTCGATCGTGGGCCTCGACTTCGACAACAGCACGCAGGCCTGGCCCGCCTACGACTGGATGGGTGTGGCCAAGGCCGCCCTGGAAAGCACCTCGCGGTACCTGGCGCGCGACCTGGGCCCCAAGGGGATCCGCGTGAACCTGATCGCCGCCGGCCCGGTCAAGACCCTGGCCGCCAAGTCGATCCCCGGCTTCCAGAAGTTCGAGGACATCTGGGACGAGCGCAGCCCGCTCGGCTGGGACGTGAAGGCCGACGCCGACGCGGTGGCCCGGTCCTGCGTGGCCCTGCTGTCGGACTGGTTCCCCAAGACCACCGGCGAGCTCATCCACGTGGACGGCGGTTTCCACAGCGCGGCGGCGTAGCTAGCCGTCCGCCTCCAGCCAGGAGGGGTTGGCGACCAACAGCTTGTCGTGCACGCTGGCCGCGACCAGGGTGCGCACCTCATCCACCCGATCGTCGAGCTGCCCATCCCGGATGCGGCTCGCCAGCTCTCGGTCGTCGGTGCAGCCCAGCTGCGCGAGGCGCTCGGCATGGGCGTGGCTCAGCGCCGGCTCGAGGTCCAGCTCCCGCTCCACCATCCGGAGGGCGTTGGTGGCCACCCGCGCGTGGAACGACAGGCGTCCCTCGGTGCCAGCGCGCACATCACCCTCGACCCACTCGCGCACCGCCTCGACCAGCTCCGGCAGCGTGGGTCGGTCGTGGAGCGCCGCGCCACGCTCGGGACGCCGCGGCGCCGAGCGCTCGAGGGGACCACCCGGGAGCAGGCCGAGGAGGTCCCACTCGTTCTCGCACACGCGGCGGCCGATGGTGGCGAGCTCCACCGACCGCGACGCCCCGCTCAGGTGCCCCCACGCCTGCATCACGCAGATCACACCCCACTTGAGGGTGCCGAGGACCTCCCACCAGCGCAGCGCCTCGCGATCGACGGGCCGACCGCCGGCCGCCTCGTACGCGTCGACGAGCGCCTCCCGCGTCGTCACCCCGCCCGCCGGAAGGGCGGAGCCGAACCGCCACGCGCGCACGCAGAACCAGCCCAGGTCCTCCAACGGCTCGCCCAGGTGCGGCAGCTCCCAGTCGAGCACCGCGCGCAGGCCATCGGTGATCGACGAGCAGGTTCCCCAACCGGAAGTCGCCGTGGACCACGCCCGGCTCGCCGCGCGCCGGGCGGTGGGCGTCCAACCAACGGAACCCGAGCTCGAAGGCAGGGTGCGGCTCGCCGAGCCCGTCGAGCACGGCTCGATACCGCTCCACCTCGTCGCTCGCCTCGAGGCCGGCGACCGCGTCCACGGGGATGCGGTGGATCGCGGCCAGGGCGGCGCCCACCTGCGCGCCCAACCGCTCGCGCGCGGTCGCCCACTCGTCGTCGCGCAGGAGCTTCCGCGCGATCGTCTCGCCGGGCAACCGTTCGACCACCATCCCTGGGCTGCCAAGCACCTCGCCGTCGTCGCTGGCGACCACCCGGGCGACCGGCACGCCGTGCTCGGCCGCCACCCGCAGGAGCGCCGGCTCGGTCCCGACCGGCAGCGCGGTGCCACTCGTGGCCGCGCCGGGACGGACCCGTTGCAGGATCAGCTCCTGCCGCCCATCCGGAGCCAGCAGGTCGAAGGACCACGTCTCACGAGACGCCCCACCCGAGAGCCGCCGCAACCCCTCGATCTGTCCCCCACCGAGCAGCGAGATCAGTGAGCGCTCGAGCTCGTCGGTCCCCACGGCGGAGAACCTAGGCGGAGGTGGCGCGCGACAGCTCTAGCAAGCCGCGGCTACGGCGGGGTACGGGTTGACCGCGGCGCCGCCGCCGGGGTGGATCTCGAAGTGGAGGTGGGGCGTGCCCCGGGCGTTGCCGGTGTCGCCCACGTAGCCGATGACCGTGCCGGCGGCGACGTGGCCGGCTCCCTGGTTGGCGTAAGCCGACAGGTGGGTGCCGTAGTAGTAGTGGCCGTTGTCGCCGTTGAGGTGCCACGACAGTCCGCCGAGGCTGTTGCCGCTGTGCGACACGGTGCCGCTGACGGGTGCCACCGTCGGCGTGCCCATCGGGGAGAGCATGTCGACGCCCTTGTGGGCGCGACCGCCCGAACGGGGCGCGCCCCAGGTGTCGCTGAAGGCCACCGGGCCCTGCACCGGGCAGATGATCCCGCCCACGGGTGCACTGGCGATCGGCGTGCTCGGCGCGGATCGCGACGGGCTGCCGCTGGTGGTCGTGGTGCGAGCTGCGGCGCGTGCGGCCGCGGCCCGAGCCTTGGCCTCCCGCTCCTGGCGCTGCTTCTCGAGGGCCTCGAGCCGCTCGAACTCGCGCTCGAGCGCCTCGCGACGCTCCTCGAGCTGGCCGACGGCCGCTTCCTGGTCGGCCTTCTTCCTGGCCAGCGCGGCGGTGGCGACGTCGAGGTCCTCGGCGGCGGCCATGTACTGGTCGATGGCGTCCTGGTTGCCTTGGGTCGCGTACTTCGAGAGCGAGTCGGCCCGGGCCTGGGTGTTGATGTCGGGATCGGTGTACGAGTAGCGAGCGGCGTCGTTGTTGATGAAGCGGCGCACCGCCACCTCCCGCACCGACGCGCGGAGCCGGTCGAGGGTGGCCTGGGCGGTGGCCGCCTTGGCCTCGAGCGACTGGATGTCGGCCTCGAGCTCGCCCAGGCGCGTCTCGGCGTCGGCGAGGTCGGCGGCCGCCTGGTTGGCGCGACGGCGTGCCGAATCGAGGTCGTCAGCCCCGGCGAGCGGCGCCAGGGCCACGAGGCCAAGGAGCAGGGCGAGGGCGACCATCGCCCGCAGTGTTCGTCTGGCCACAGTGGTCGTACACGCTAGCGGGAGTGTGTCAGTTGTTGCAGTTCCGTGACGAAGATCGCCGGAATCCCAGGGAACTTCAGCGGTCGGATTCGTCCCGGATGTCACCGACGAGGGCTTCGATCACGTCCTCGAGGGTGGCAATGCCCAGCGTGCGACCGTCGGCGTCGGCCACCACCGCGACGTGGAGGCGGGCTTGCTGCATGGCCAGCAGCGCGTCGTCGAGCGAGGTGGTGGCGCCGAGCACGAGCATGCGACGGACGCGGCCGAGCGGCAGGGGCCGCGTGCGAGCGGGACCCGACATCGTGAGCAGGTCCTTGGCGTGGACGAAGCCGAGCACGTCGTCCACCGCCTCGCCCGCCACGAGCAGTCGGGTGTGGCCAGACGCCACCACCAGCGCCTCCGCCTCGGCCGGCGTGGCCGTGCGCGGGAGCCACACCACCCCGTCACGGGGGACCATGACCGTGGTGATGCTGCGGTCGCCGAGGTCGAGCGCACCCGTGAGCAGCTGGTGGGCGACCTCCTCGATGAGCCCCTCGTCTCGTGACGCGCCCAACATCACGGCCAGCTCGTCGGCCGAGGCCGCGGTGGCGAGCTCGTCACGCGGCTCCACGCCGAGCAGCCGGACCCCGGCGTTCGACAGGGCGTTGAGCGCGCGCAGCAGTGGGCCGAACAAGGTGACGTAGGCGCGGTTGGGCAGCGCCAGCGCGAGGAGCGTGCGCTCGGGATCAGCGATGGCGACGTTCTTGGGCACCATCTCGCCGATCACCATGTGCAGGAACGCCACGATGGTGAGGGCCACGATGAACCCGATCGTGTGCAGCAGCCCTTCGGGCAGGTGGACGATCTGGTCCACGCCGTCCTCGATGAGCCCCGCGACCGTGGGCTCGGCGACGTAGCCGAGGAGCAGCGATGCCATCGTGATGCCGAGCTGGGCCCCGGCGAGCTGCACGTTGAGGTGGCGCATCGACCCGATGGCGATGCGGGCGCGAGCGCTCCCCTGCTCCGCCATCGCCTCGAGCTTCGTGCGCCGGCTCGCGATGAGGGCGAACTCCACGGCCACGAAGAAGCCGTTGGCCACCAGGAGCACGAACGCCAGCGCGAGGTTGCGACCGATCACGACGTCGCCTCCTCGCGAACGCGGCCGCTCAGCACGCCGCAGGCGGACCGTTGCCACCCGGTGGCCGTCGAGCGAAGCGACCTCGAGCTGCCACCCGCCGTGGGAGAACGACTCACCGACCTCGGGGATCTTCCCCAGGCTCGCGAGCACGAACCCCGCCAGCGTCTCGTAGTCGCCCTCTGGCGTCGAGAATCCGCACGCGTCGAACACCTCGTCACGGTGCAACGTGCCCTCGAGCAGCCACTCACCGGGGTGTTGCACGCGCGTGAGCTGGGGAGTGGGCCGGTCGTGCTCGTCGTCGATCTCGCCGACGATCTCCTCGAGGACGTCCTCGAGGGTGATGATCCCCGCGGTCCCCCCGTGCTCGTCGACGACGATCGCCAAGTGGCTGCCCATGCGCCGCAGGTCCGCCAGGAGGTCGGCGAGGTCGCGCGTCTCCGGCACCACGAACGCGGGCACCATCAGCTCCGCCACCGGGTGCGTGCCGCGCTCCTCGTACGGGACCCGGTACACGTCCTTGACGTGCACGACCCCGCGCACGTCGTCGAGGTCGGCGCCCACCACCGGGAAGCGCGAGTGGCCGGTGGCCACCGCCCGCTCGGCCAACGCCGCCACGACGTCGTCGACGGACAGCACCTCCACGGAGCGCCTCGGGATGAGCGCATCGGCGGCGTCCTTCTCTCCGAACCGGATCGACCGGGTGAGGAGCGTCAGCGCCTCGGGCTCGAGGGTGCCCTCCTCGCCAGACGAGCGGATGAGCAGCTCCAGCTCCTCCAGCGACCGCACCGACGTGAGCTCCTCCTGCGGTTCGATGCCGACGCGGCGTACCGTCCAGTTGGCGGCGCCGTTGAGGAACGTGATGAGCGGTCCGAGGAGCCGGGTGATCACCAGCATCGGCGGCGCCAGCGCGTAGGCGGTGGGTCGCGGCTTGGCGATGGCGATCGACTTCGGCACCAGCTCTCCGACGACCATCGTCGCCACGGTGGCCAGCACGAGCGCCACCACGATCGCCGTGCCTGATGCTCGGTCCTCCCCCACCACGCTCTCGGCCAGTGGCTCCAGCGCCTTCGCGATGGTGGGCTCCGCGATGAAGCCGACCACGAGGGAGGTGACGGTGATGCCGAGCTGCGCGCCCGACAGGTTGAACGAGAGCCGTCGGAGGGCGGCGCCGGTGGCCTTGGCCCGGCGGCTGCCGCCGGCGGCGTCGACGTCGACGCGGTCGCGATCGACGGCCACCAGTGCGAACTCGACCGCGACGAAGAAGCCGGTGGCGAGGATGAGCAGGAGTACGGCGACGAGGCCGAGGGCGGTGTCGATGGCGGCCGTCCGTGAGGGAGGAGCAGGCCCAGGTGAATCTACGGGCCCCCAGTAGGGTGCCCCGTCATGGTGCTCGGACGCGACGTGCTCCTCGACGTGCTGCGGACCGAGGGCGTGACGCACGTGTTCGGCAACCCCGGCAGCACCGAGCTCCCCCTCATCGATGCCCTGGCCGATGCCGACGACATCCACTACGTGCTCGCCCTCCAGGAGGCGACGGTGGTGGCGATGGCCGACGGCTACGCCCAGGCCACCGGCCGTCCCGCCTTCCTCAACCTGCACACGTCCGCAGGCCTGGGGAACGCCATCGGCAACCTCACCAACGCCCGCGCCAACCACACGCCCCTCGTCGTCACCGCCGGCCAGCAGGACTACCGCCACATCGCCACCGACCCCCTGCTCTCGGGCCCGCTGGTCGAGCTGGCGGGTGGCGCCGTGAAGTGGGGCCACGAGGTCCGCACGGTCGCCGAGCTCGGCACGATCCTCCGGCGCGCCTTCCAGGACGCGGCCCACCCACCCGCGGGTCCCGTGTTCGCGTCGCTGCCCATGGACCTCCTCGACCAGGACACCGCGGACGGCGCCCCACCTCCCTCCACCATCAACCGGGACGCGGTGGGCGGTGGGCTCGAGGAGCTGGCCGACCTCCTCACCGGGCCGGCGGTGGGCCGGGTCGCCATCGTGGTCGGCGACGCGGTGGCGGCGGCCGGCGCGGTGCCGAGCGTGGTGGCTCTGGCCGAGGCCCTCGGGGCGCCGGTGCACGGCGCGCCCCTCCACGGTCGCGGCGTGTTCCCTCCCCTCCACCCGCTCTGGAAGGGCATGCTCAACCCGGCCGCCGTCGCCATCGCGCCGGTGCTCGAGGCCTACGACCGGGTGCTGCTGGTCGGCGAGCAGGCGTTCATCGTCTACCCGTACACGCCCGGCCCGGCGGTGCCCTCGTCCGTCGAGCTCCTCCACATCTCGCCCGACCCGGCGCAGCTCGGTCGGGCCTGGCCCGTCCGGCTGGGGGTGGTGGGCCACCCCCGCGCCACCGTTGACGCGCTGCTGCCGCTGGTGCGGAGCCGGGCCGACGCCCCTGCGGCCGCCGACGCGCTGGCCGCCGCTCGCACGAACCGGGCCGCCGAGGTCGACGCCCTGGAGCAGACCGCCCTCGATCGCTACGGCCCCGCGCCCATGGACCCGATGGCCGCCGCCCACGCGCTCGTGCGCGCCATGCCGGCCGACAGCTTCGTGGTGGACGAAGCCATCACCACCGGGGTGTACGTGCGCGGCTTCCACCACTGGACCGAACCCGGCCGCTACTTCTTCTGCACCGGTGGCGGCCTGGGGTGGGGCATGCCGGCGGCGTGCGGCGTGTCGCTGGGCCACGACCGGGCGCCCGTGCTGTGCGTGGTGGGCGACGGGTCGGCGATGTACTCCCCGCAGGCGTTGTGGACCGCGGCCGCCGAGGGGCTCCCCGTCGTGTTCGCGGTCGTGAACAACCGCCAGTACAAGATCCTCAAGGGCTACCTGCGCGGCATGGGTGGGGCCGCCGTCCGCACCGGACGCTTCATCGGGATGGACCTCGACGACCCGCCGATGGACTTCACGGCTCTGGCGCGCTCGATGGCCGTCGATGCCACCACCGTCGACAGCGCCGCCGACGTGGGTGATGCCGTGCGGGGCGCGCTGGCCAGCGGGCGGCCCCACGTGCTCGAGCTCCCGATCAGCGCTTGACCGTCCCGCTCCGCCTGTCAGGCGTGCGCGTCGTCCGCGATGACAGCACGCTGCTGGATGCCATCGACTGGCAGGTCGAGACCGGAGCGCGATGGGTCGTGCTCGGACCGAACGGATCGGGGAAGACCACCCTCCTGCGCGTCGCGTCGCTCTACCTGCACCCCAGCTCGGGTGAGGTGGCGGTGGACGGTGAGGTGCTCGGGCGCACGGATGTGCGCGCGCTGCGCACGCGCATCGGGCTGGCGAGCCCAGCGTTCGGCGACCTCCTGCGACCGCAGCTCACCGGCACCGAGGTGGTCATGACGGCGCGCTACGCCGCCCTCGAACCGTGGTGGCATCGCTACGACGACGGCGATCGCGCCCGGGCGCGGGCCCTGCTGGACCGCTTCGGCGTGCTCCACACCGCGGAGCGAGCGGTGGCGACCTTGTCGTCCGGCGAGCGCCAGCGGGTGCTGCTCGCCCGCGCCTTCGCCGGCGATCCCGTGGTCGTGCTGCTCGACGAGCCCACCGCCGGCCTCGACCTCGGCGGCCGGGAGGACCTGGTGGCACGGCTCGGGCATCCGAGCGGACACGCGGAGGCGCCCCCGACCGTGCTCGTGACGCACCACGTGGAGGAGATCCCGCGGGGCACCACCCACGTCCTCCTCCTGCGGGACGGCCGCATCCTCCACCAGGGTCCCCTCGACGAGGTGCTCACCGCCGACCACCTGTCGGCCGCCTTCGGCCTCCCGCTCGCGCTCGAGCGCCGGGATCACCGGTGGGCGGCGCGTGCCCTCTGAGGTCCACCGCTCGTGACCATCGCCCGCCGCCACGCCGCGGGCACCCGCGGAGGTGTTCGGCGTGGCGCCGTGCGTCGACCGGCTCCAAGGCAACGTCAGCGCGGTGCGCGTGGTGAGCGAGGAGCCGAGCAGCCTGGACTGCCCCGTGGACAAGACGTTCGACCGACGGGCCGCGGCGCCCGCGCCGGCCACCGATGACCACCCGAAGGCCCTCTGTGCCCTGCTGCTCGCGGGCGTCGCCCTGAACTGGCTGGTGCCCGCCGCGTTCGGCGCCAACCTGCTCGGGGCCATGGTGGGCGGGCTGCTCGAGGACGTGTCGCTCCTGACCGGGTACCGCCGCCTGCTCATCCTCGTGGCCGCGCTCTACGGCTTGGCCTTCCTCCTGCGCCCTCGCGCGGCGGCGGGTGCCGTCGCCTAACCGACGCGCTGCAGGAGCCGCGGTCGCGAGCGCTCGATCTCGTCCGCGAGGAGCCGGTCGAGGGCCGGCATCCAGAGGCGGCCGCCGTAGTGGAGGCGCATGGTGAGGGTGCTCCCGTCCCCGCTCGGCGCGATCTCGGCGTCGAGCACCCACGGCGAGTGATCCCGACCGTCGTGCTCCACCCGCTCGAACCGCGCGTGGCGGTCGTCGTCGTGCGCGGTCCGCACCATGCGCAACCGCTTGGCCCGCGCGAACGGACCGAGGCGACCACGGAGGTCGACCGACCAGGCGGGTCCGACGTCGTCCGCGTGGGCCTCCACCGGCACGGCGCGGGGCACGATGTCGAGCCACTCCGGGTAGCGACCGAGGTCGTCCACCCACGGGAAGAGCGCGGCCGGCTCGCACGGGGCCTCCAAGGAGGCGACGACGTCCACCGGCACCCGGTCAGCCCTGCTCGCGCGCCTTGGCCGCCCGGCTCAGCTCGTCGACCACCTTGAGCAACGCGTACGGGTTGACCGCCATCCCGCCGTCGGGGTGGATCTCGAAGTGCAGGTGGGGCGCCCCGCCGCGGGCGTTGCCGGTGTCGCCCACCAGCCCGACGATGTCGCCGGCCTCCACGACCTTGCCCTCGGTGAGGCCCTCGGCGAACACGCTGAGGTGGGCGTAGTAGTAGTACGTGCCGCTCTCGCCCTTGAGCCAGAGCTTCGTGCCGCCCAGCACGTCGGACCCCATCTCGGTGACGATGCCGCGCTCGCACGCCAAGAGCGGGGTGCCCGAGGGGGCCATGATGTCGGTGCCCTGGTGGGCGTGCTCGTAGCCGGTCCCCATCATGCGGGGCGCCCCGAACGAGTCGCCGAAGGCGTGCGGGTCGCCGACCGGGAACACGAAGCCGTGGATGACGATCTCCGACCCCGCGGCGAACACCGCCAGGTTGAACTGGGCCGCCACGTTGGCACGCCGCGCCTCGACCAGGCGCGCCCGTGCGTCTTCGAGCTCGATCCTCGCGTCGACGAGCCGCTCCGCGACGCCGACGAGGTCGGCGCTCACCTCTCGCTTGGCGGAGAGGTACTCCTGCAGCGCGGTGCTGTCGGCTTCGAGCACCGAGCCGAGCAGGGCCTGGGCGACCGCGATCTCGTTGGGGTCGTCGGTGATGATGAGGCTGCCGATGTCGTCACCGCGGCCCCGCACGACCGCCGAGACGGTGCGCGCCTCGAACTGGCGGCGGGCCGCCTCCACCCTCCGCACCGCGGCCCGCTCGCCGGTGGCCAGGCCGGTGACCGAACCCTCGAGGTGGTCGAGCTCGGCCTCGAGATCGACCACCCGGTCCTTCACCTGCTTGTAGGTGGTCTCGAGCTCGACGGCGTCGGCCTCGGCCACGCGGAGCTGTTGACGCACGATGCGACCCGCCTGCACGCCGTACTCGCCGGGCTCGGGGTCGCGAGCGGGAACGGTGTCGGGCACCACCGGCACCGGCTCCTCCGGCAGCTCCTCGCCGAGACCGGGATCGTCCGGATCGGGTGGGACCGTTGTGGTGGTGGTGCTGGTGTCGATGGGCGGGAGCGTGACGCTCGTGGTGGTCGAGGTGGTGGGCGGCTCGGTCGTCGGGGGCTCCTCCTGGGCCAGTGCGGGCGTGCCTGCAACCGACACGGCGACCGCGAGGGCAGCGAGGAGGGTCCGCAGGCGGCGACGGCGAGGCACGGGAGAGGTGGTCGGCATGATGAGCACTGGACTGGAGGGTCTCGGGAGCGAGACGGGGGCATCGTACGGTGCGCTCGACGCCGACGGAACCGGGACGATCAAGCAGGGAGGGCTTGCACGGCGGCTGGGTCCACGCGCAGGTGGACCTGCGCACCCACCGGCGGGGCCGCATCGCCGGGGACGTCGGCGTCGAGATCGGGGGCGCCCGCCACGGACACGCGCACGCGCGCATGCGCCCCGGCGAAGGTGCTGGCGACGACGGTGCCCTCGATCGGGCCCGTCGGATCCATGCGGATCCCGTCGGGGCGGAGGAGGACCGCGGCCGCGTCTGGTGGGCCGGGACCGACGTCGCCCCAGGGGCTGAGCAAGCGACCCGCCGCCACGGTGACGGGGGCCACGTTGGTGAAGCCGAGGAGCCGAGCCACCAGCCCGCTGACCGGGTTTCCCCACACGGCCGCGGGCGTGCCGCTCTGCAGCACTCGGCCGTGATCCACCACCACGAGCCGGTCGGCCAGCGCGAACGCCTCCGTCTGATCGTGGGTGACCGCCACGACCGTGAGCCGCAGCTGCGCGAACAGCTGGCGCAGCTCGACCACAAGGCGCTCCCGCAACGGACGGTCGAGCGCGCCCAGCGGCTCGTCGAGCAGGAGGACGGCCGGCTCCGGGGCCAGCGAGCGAGCCAGGGCGACCCGCTGCTGCTCGCCACCCGACAGGGTGTGGATCGCGCGTCGCTCCGTCCCCGGCAGGCCGACGAGGTCGAGCAGCTCCGCCACGCGGCGCTCCGTCGCAACGTCATCTCGACGCTGCATCCGCAGTCCGAAGGCGACGTTGGCGCCCACGTCGAGGTGAGGGAACAGCGCGTGGTCCTGGAACATCAGGCCCACCCCCCGCCGGTGAGGCGGGACACCGGTGACGTCGGCGCCGTCGAGCGCCACGTGACCGGCATCGAGCGGTTGCAACCCGGCGACCGCGCGGAGCAACGTCGACTTGCCGCTTCCACTGGCGCCGAGGATCACCACGACCTCCCCGGCCGCGACGGTCAGATCGACGGCGTCGAGCGCGGCGAGCTCGCCGAACTGCACCGTGGCCGACGCGACCTCGAGGCGGGGCGTCACACCCAACCTCCACGGCTGCCGGCCGCGCGGACGCCACCGATCGACGAGCAGCACGGCGACGGCGGTCAGCACCATGAGGACGGTGCTGAGCGCGAAGGCCTGCCCGGTGTTGAGGGGACCGGGCCGCCCGAGGAGCCGAGCGATGGCGATCGGCACGGTCGGGGTGTCCGCCCGGGCGATCACGGTGGTGGCGCCGAACTCGCCGAGCGAGATGGCGAAGGCGAACCCCGCCGCCACCAGCACGGCTCGCCGCGCGAGGGGGAGGTCGATGGCTCGCCAGGTGCGGGCCGGTGACGCGCCGAGCACGGCGGCGGCCTCGTGGAGCCGCGGGTCGATCGAGCGCAGGACGGGGGTCATGGTGCGGACGACGAACGGGAGCGCCACCACCGCCTGGGCGAGCGGCACGAGCTGCGGGCTGGCGCGCAGGTCGACCGGCTCGTCGAGCGCGATCAGGAAGCCGAACCCCACCGTGACCGCCGACGTCCCCAGCGGGAGCAGGAGGACCCCATCGAGCACGCGCGCCACGCGTCCGCGCGAGCGGGCAAGGGCGGCCGCCGCCAGGCCACCAAGGGTGACGGCCACGATCGTCGCGAGCGCCGCGAAGCGGAGCGAGTTGGCGACTGCCTCGAGGGGAGTCACGAACAGGCCTGTACCCGACGTCGCCTCCCCCAGGGCGCGCCAGGCCCCCAGGCCGTGGCCACCGTCACCGGCGCGGAACGAGCGATCGACCAGCGTGGCCAGCGGCACGCCGAGAAGCAGCGCCATCGCAACGAGGTTGCCGGCGAGCCACCACCGCTCGCCGCGCTCTCGCGCCCGGCGGCGATCGGCTGGTCGCATCGCGACGGCTGCGACGGCGCGCCGGCGCTCGAGGCGATCCTGCACGACCAGCATCGTCCCCACGGCACCCAGCTGGAGCAGGGCGAGCACAGACGCCACGGGAAGGTCGAGCAGGTCGGCCGTCTGCCGGTAGATCTCCACCTCGAGCGTCGAGCGGCCGGCGCCACCGAGGATCCTCACCACGCCGAAGGACGTGAAGGTGAAGAGGAAGGTGATGGCCGCTGCCGACGCGATGGCGGGGCGGAGCGCCGGGAGCGTGACGGCCTGGAAGGCTCGCCAGCGGGACGCTCCGAGGATCCGGGCCGCCTCCTCGGTGCGCGGGTCGAGCCCCTCCCAGAGCCCGCCGACGGTCCGGACGACGATGGCGTGGTTGAAGAACGCGTGGGCCAGGAGGATCGCCCACGCGCTGCCACGCAGGTCGAGGCCGACCGGGCTGGTGGGTCCGAGCAGCGCGAGGAACGCCGCCCCCACGACGACGGTCGGGAGGACGAAGGGCACGACCACCAGCGCCTGCACCGCGCGCCGCCCGCGGAACTCGAACCGAGCCAGGACGTGGGCGGCGGGCAGGGCCAGCAGCACGGTGAGCGCGGTGGAGGCGGCCGCCTGCCACAGGGTGAACCACGCGACCTGCCGTAGCGCGGGGTCCCCCACCACGTCGCCGATCCCGGACAGGTCCCAGCCGCCGTCGCTCCGCAGACCTTCGCCCACGATGTTGGCCACCGGCCAGGCGAAGAAGACGACGAGGAACGCCACCGTGGGTGCCAGCAGCGCGGCCGCCCAGGGGCGCGAGATCAGCGGAGCACGAGGTCGGTCCACCGATCGATCCACTCCTCCCGGTTGGCGTCGATGTCGGCGGCCGACAGCTCGAAGACGTCGGTGGGCTGAGCCGCGTGCTCGACGAACACGTCGGGCAGCTCGACGCCCGACCGGGCCGGGAACACGAACATCGACAACGGCACGTCCGCCTGCACGCGCTCCGACAGCAGGAAGTCGATGAGCAGGCCCGCCTCGGCCTCGTGGTCGGTGCCGGCGAGGATGCCCGCCCCCTCGACCTGCCGGTAGCAGCTGGCGTCCATGACGCCGGTGGGCGGCTCGTCCACCGGCGGGTCGGCATAGACGACCTCGGCCGGCGGGCTCGAGGCGTAGGACACCACGAGCGGGCGGGTGCCCTCGCTGGCGCCGCCGCCGGAGAAGGAGCCGTTGTAGGCCTCCTCCCAGCCGTCGACCACCTCCACGCCGTTGGCGCGCAGCTGGGTCCACCAGTCCTCCCAGCCTTCGTCTCCGAACGCCTCGACGCTGGCCAGCAGGAACGCCAGCCCCGGCGACGAGGTGGCCGGGTTCTCGACGACCAGCAGGTCGGCGTACGCGGGGTCGACCAGATCCTCGAGACGGGTGGGGACGGCGAGGTCGTGCTCGTCGAAGTAGGCCTTGTCGAAGTTGATGCAGACGTCGCCGTAGTCGATCGGGGTGACGCAGTGGTCGGCGTCGAGCAGGAGCGCCTCGTCGACCTCGTCGAGACCCTCCGCCTCGTGGGCCACGAAGAGCCGTTCGTGGAGTGCGCGCGACACGAACGTGGAGTCGATCCCGAAGAGCACGTCGGCCTGCGGGTTGCCGTTCGTGAGGATGGCCTGGTTGACGACGGTGCCGGCATCGCCACCCTGGATCAGCTCGACGTCGATGCCGGTCTCCTCCGTGAAGGCGTCGAGGACCCCGTCACCGAGCACGAACGAGTCATGGGTGAGCAACCGAACCTTGTCGCCGGTGGAAGCGTTCTCCGCCGCGGGCTCCGCGCATCCGCTGGTGTCCTCCACCTCGGGAGCATCGGTGTCGCCGCACGAGGTCAGCGTGAGCAACAGGACACCGAACGCGGCAAGCGGGCGGGCTGGGGTCATCGGGATCTCTCCTGGTGGTGGGCGCCGATCTGCCCGGGCTGCACGGCGATGAGCACCCCGTCGTCCAGTGCGACCGTGGCCGACGCGTCGACGAGCTCGTTGCTGATGCCACGTGTCGATCCCGGGTGCAGGTCTTCGTGGTCGAGGGGGAAGAGCAGACCGGTGGTCGTGACGCCGCGCGCTGGCCCGTGGGCGGCGATGAGGCTCACGACGTCCCCGAGCGGACCGTGGAGCTCCACGGTGTCGCGCACGACGGTGACGCGCGCGGCGCCCATCTGGGCGGTGAGCGCAGCGGTCGCGTACGCCGGGGCAGCGAGGAGCAGCGCGTTGGCGAGGTGGTGGTCGAGGCGTCCGCCGTGGCCACCCAACACGTGGATGCGGGCGGGACGGAGGGCGAGGGCGGCGTCCAGCGCGAGCTCCAGGTCAGTGGCGTCCTTGGCGGCGGGGTGGCGCTCCACGGTGGCGCCCATGTCGGTCGCCCGAGCGAGGCCGTCGCGGGACACGGAGTCGAAGTCGCCGATGGCCAGGTCGACCACGAGGCCGAGGGCGTGCGCCTGATCGATGCCCGAGTCGGCCGCGATCACGGTCGTGTCGGGTGGGAGCACCGGCAGGTGCGCGGGGTCGACGGGATCGCCCCCGGTCACCACCACCACCATCTCGCTCGCGCCTGGCGCTGCCATGTGCCGATTCCCTCCGCCGGCATTACCCGGTTCAGGTTCCTCGGGTCGGTGGCGTGCCGTCTCCGGCGGTCCACCCTCTCAGCCCGGCTACCCCGAGCTCCCCTTCGTGCGTCCGCCAGGGTAGTCAGTCCAAGCGCAGGAACCAGCCTTGGAACCGCTGCACCGGGCGGAACCCCAGGGCGCGGTTGATCCGGAGCATCGGCTCGTTGCTGTCGGCGTTCCAGGTCTGCACGACCTCGACCTCGGGGCGCTCGTCGCGGAGCCGCAGGTGGTTCACGGCCTTCATCCACGCGCCGAGGCCGTGACCGCGGTGGGCCGGGTCGACGCCCGTGTCGCCCTGGAACACGACCCACGGCCGGGCGCGCGGGAGGTACAGCTCGCTGATCCCCACCAGCTCCCCGCTGGCGTCGTGGCGCACGCCGACGTTCCACCAGTCCTGGTGGGCCGCCACGCTGGCTGCCTCCATCGCAAGGAGCTCCTCGACGGTGTACGTGGCCTCCGCCTCGCCCTCCCAGCGCGGCGCCTCGTTCATCACATGGCGCGCGTGGATGAAGTCCGCGGCCAGCGCGACGTCGGGGCACGGGACGTCGTACGCGACCAGGGAGTACCCCGTCGCCGCTTCGCCAGCCGCGAGCCACCCCTCGAGCAGCGCGTCCGGGATGGCGCGCGGGTCGGTGCGGTTCTGCTCCATCACCATGTCCGGGCGGAACCCGACCGTGCGCGCGATCGGCTCGGCGGCGCTGCCGGGCGCCACCTCGATGGTCACGCCGGAGCGCCCGGCCGCACGCGCCTCGTCGACCAGGGCACGGGCGAGCGCGGCGCCGATCCCCGCGCGGCGGCGAGCCGGGTCGACGAACACCCGCATCGTGCAACCGCCCGGGCCCTCCCGCCAGAACACGTGGCCGTGGCCCACGAGGGTGCCCTGGTCGTCGCGAGCCAGGCGGCGCAGGAGCTGCTCAGGGTGCGCCGAGAACCGATCGGAGTCGACGAAGGCGTCACCGTCCATCGGCCGGTCGCCCGGCACCCACTCGTCCCACACGTCGTTGTGGATGCGCGTGGCCGCCGCGAGGTCAGCGGGCGCGAGGTCGCTGGCCCACTCGTAGGCCTCGATGGTGATGGTCACGCTCCGAAGCCTCGTGCCCAGCCGGGCCGTCCGGCCACCGCATTACCGTCGGCCCCATGGAGCGCACCCTGTTCGATGACGACCACCAGATGTTCCGGGACTCCGTCCGCGGGTTCATCGCGAAGGAGCTGGTGCCGTTCCACGAGGAGTGGGAGGCCGCCGGGATCGTCGACCGGTCGCTGTTCGCCAAGGCCGGCGCGCAGGGCTTCCTGGCCATGGCGGCGCCCGAGGAGCACGGCGGCGGCGGCGTGCAGGACTTCCGGTACAACGTCGTCATCGCCGAGGAGATCCAGAAGGCCGGCGTGAACGCGGCGGGCCTGGGCTGGACCCTCCACAACGACATCTGCCTCCCCTACTTCCTGACGCTCTGCACCGACGACCAGCGGGCGCGGTGGCTGCCCGGGATCTGCTCGGGCGAGCTGATCACGGCCATCGCGATGACGGAGCCGGGCATCGGCTCCGACCTGGCCTCGATGAGCACGAGCGCGTTGCTCGACGGCGACCACTACGTGGTCAACGGCTCGAAGACGTTCATCACCAATGGCATCAACGCCGACCTCGTGATCACCGCGGTGAAGACGGACCCCGCGCAGCGCCACGCGGGCATGAGCCTGATCGTGCTGGAGCGCGGCATGGCCGGGTTCGAGCGCGGCCGCAACCTCGAGAAGATCGGGATGCACGCCCAGGACACGGCCGAGCTGTTCTTCACCGACGTCGCCGTCCCGGTGAGCAACCGGCTCGGCGAGGAGGGCAGCGGGTTCCGCTCGCTCGTCACCAAGCTCCCGCAGGAGCGGCTCTCGATCGCCGTCACCGGGGTGGCCGCCGCGCGCCAGGCCCTCGACGTCACCCTCGAGTACGTGAAGGAGCGCACGGCGTTCGGGCAGCCGATCGGCTCGTTCCAGAACAGCCGCTTCCGCCTCGCCGAGATGGCCACCGAGCTGGAGATCGCCCAGACCTTCATCGACCGCTGCGTGCTGGCGCTCAACGAGGGGACGCTCACCGCCGAGGAGGCCGCCATGGCCAAGTGGTGGTGCACCGAGCTCCAGAAGCGCGTGGTCGACACGTGCGTCCAGCTCCACGGCGGGTACGGGTACATGACCGAGTACCCCATCGCCCGTGCCTACGCCGATGCCCGCATCACCACGATCTACGGCGGCACCACCGAGATCATGAAGGAGATCATCGGCAAGAGCCTCGGCGTGTGATCGGTCGCCCCACCCCCTTTGCGAGGCGATAGGTCCCGCGTCGGGCACCTGGAGGCGTTGACTCCCGAATGTGGGACGCATCACCTCAGCCGACCAGCGGTGGGAGCCATCGCCTCACGTCGCCGCGGCCGCTCAAGCGGCCTTGCGGAACAGCGCGAGCCTGTGCTCGCGGGTGTCTGCGACGATCTCGCAGACCTCTACGGGATCGTGGTTGATCTGCTCGTAGACGAACCGCAACGGCACCCAGCCGGCGCGCACGACCTGCGCGTCGCGCTCTCGATCCCGGCGGGCGGCCTCCATGCGCGTGTGCCACCGCCGGCCGTCCGCCTCGAGCACGATCCGAGCGTCGCGGTAGCCGCCATCCGCCACCCCAGCGACTGGCCCCCTGCCGGGCAACGGGATCTGCCGGTCCGGCGCTGGCAGCCCGCCCGCCGCAAGCGTCGCAAAGAGCGCGCGTTCGAGCTCGGAGGCGGGCGGTACGTACCCATCTCCTCGCTCGACGAGCATGCGAGCGACGGTCTCCATCCCCGGCTTGCCAGGTCGAGCCAAGTGCGCCAAGACCGCGGCGATCGCGGGATAGGTCGTTCGGTGCGACCGCACGAGATCGTCGGCCACTCGCCCCAGCTCGCGGAGACCCAACGTCGAGCCGAGCTCGACGACGGTGCGAGCTGGTGTGCTGACCGGAAGGCCTCCGATCGCCATGCGCTGGCGACGGGTCATGTCGTCGATCTGGTGCACCACGAGCCCACCGAGGCGGTGGTGTGAACCGTGGGCGACGGTGAGGGTGATCGGATCCGGTGGGAGACCCTCAGCGGCGTGGAGCAGCGCGGCCGATTCGTGGCTCAACACCGCAGCCTCACCGACTGCCAGCACCGCACTCCACAGCTCGAGATCCCGCGACGGAGGCGTCCCTGCGACCACGTACACCCCAGGAAAGAGGCGGATCCACGCTCCTGTGCGGAGCCGGCGACCGATCGTCGAGCTCGGGAAGCCGACCCGGATCGCCTGCGCATAGCTGAAGGCCCCCGCCTGGCGGCTCGCCAGCAACCCAAGTCGAGCATCTCGTCCGTATGCAGCCATGCGCGCAAGTGTGGATCCCGGGGTGTGACAGGCAGACGGCCCGCGACTGGTTGTCCACCTCGGTGGCGAGGCGATAGGTCCCGCGCCTCGTGAGCGGAGGCAATGACTCCCACTTGTGGGACCTATTGCCTCGTGCTGCACGTAGTGGGACCTATTGCCTCGCGGCCGGGGGCGGGTGCCATGCCGCGTCGACACGGGATCGCAACATAGGCTCAAGGGTGCGGACAGGGGGTGCCGAAGGTACGGGCACGGGCGGACCGAGCCGAACTGCCAGCCACCCAAGGGATCTCGCCCCTCCATGCTCCGACCTCGCACCCTTCGTCACACCACGCTCGTCGCCGCCGCGGCTGTGCTCCTCACCGTCGCGCCCATCCCGACGGCGAGCGCCGCCGAGGTGGTGAAGCCGATCATCTTCCCCGTCGACGGCACCGTCACCTACACCGACACCTTCGGCGACTGCCGAGACGGCTGCACCCGCACCCATGAGGGCCAGGACCTGATGGGCGCCAAGATGCTCCGCCTGCTGTCCGCGGTCGACGGCACCGTGTTCCGCGTCACCTTCAACAACCCGATCGGCAACTCGGTGGTGATCAAGGCCGCCGACGGCTGGACGTACCACTACCTCCACGTCAACAACGACACGCCGGGCACCGACGACGGTCACGCCACCCGCGACCAGGCCTTTCCGCCGAACATCGTGGTCGGCGCCACCGTGACCAAGGGCCAGGTCGTCGGGTACCTCGGCGACTCGGGCAACGCGGAGAGCGCCGGATCCCACCTCCACTTCGAGATCCGCCAGCCGGCGCCCCCGGGCACGTACACCGGCGTCCCCATCAACCCGTACGCATCGCTCCTGGCCGCCACCCACTGGAGCTCGACGTCGCAGTGGAACCTCCGGCGCACCGCGACGGCCGGTCCGTCGGACGAGCAGTTCGTCTACGGCATGCAGTCCGGCGACAAGGGCCTGCTGTGCGACTGGGACGGCGATGGCGAGGATGAGGTGGTCATCTACCGCAAGGGAACGTGGCACCTGCGCAACGGCACGAACACGGGGGCGACCGCGAGCCAGGTCGTCTTCGGCACCTCGGCCGACACGCCCCTGTGCGCGGACGTCGACGGCGACGCCATCGACGAGCCGGTGCTGTTCCGCACTGGCACCTGGACCGTCCGCACGGGCTTTGCGGCCGGGGACGCGGTGGGCTGGACGGTGCGCTACGGCGTGCAGGCCGGCGACCAGCCGGTGCTCGGCGACTGGGACGGCGACGGCGACGACGACCTCGGCATCCACCGCGCCGGCACCTGGCACGTCCGCAGCACCGGCACGGTGTCGGGCGCGACCGTGGCCACCTTCACCTACGGGGTGCAGGTCGGCGACCGACCGGTCGCCGGTGACTGGGACGGAGACGGCGGCGACGACCCCGGCATCTTCCGCGGCGGCCAGTGGCACCTGCGGTCCACGGCTGACGCGAGCGGCGTGAGCTTCCGCATGTTCCTGTTCGGCTCCGCTGGCGAGCACCCCGTCGTCGGGCACGGCAGCGTGCCGATGAAGCCCGGCGTCGGCACCTTCCGCGCCCGCTCCTGACGAGCGGCCGGCCCCGACCTCAGCGGCGGAGCAGGTCCTTGGCGATGTGGGTGATCTGGATCTCGTCGGTGCCGGCGTAGATCTGCAGCACCTTCGCGTCGCGCGCGAGCTGCTCCACCTGGAACTCGGCCATGTAGCCGTTCCCGCCGTGGAGCTGCACGGCCTCCATGGCCACCTCGCTGGCCGCCCGTGCCGAGTAGAGCTTCATCGCCGACGCCTCCGCCAGCGACAGGCCGTGGCCGGCCGCCGACATCTCGATGTACCGGAACACGAGGTTCTGCACGTTGAGGCGCGCCACCTCCATGCGGGCGAGCTTCTCCTGGATGAGCTGGAACTCGCCGATGGGCTGGCCGAACTGCACCCGGTCCTTGGAGTACTGCACGCACAGCTCGAGGCACCGGTCGATGATCCCGAGGGACATCGCCGCCACGCCGGAGCGCTCCATCGAGAAGGTGTCCTTGGCGCCCTCACGGCCGCCGGCCGGCACGTCTTCGGTCTCCCCGATGAGCCGGTCCTTGCCGACCCGCACGTCGTCGAGGAAGAGCTCGCCCGTCGGTGACGAGTGCATGCCCATCTTCCGCAGCGGCTTCGACTGCTCGAAGCCCGGCATGCCCTTGTCGAGCACGAACGACAGGATCTTGCGCTCGGACGGATCGTTCCCCTCGTCGAGCTTGCAGATGAAGACCGTGGTGTCGGCGTAGGGCCCGTTGGTGATGAACGTCTTGGATCCGTTCAGGAGGTACTCGTCGCCGTCGCGCCGGGCAGTCGACTTCATGGACCCGAACGCGTCGGAGCCCGAGCCGGGCTCGGTGATCGCCCACGCGCCGACCTTGTCGAGCGTGAGGAGGTCGAGGGCCCAGCGCTCCTTCTGGGCGATGGTGCCCTTCGACATGATGGCGGCGCTGGTGAGGCCCATGCTCACGCCCATCGCGGTGACCATGCCCGGCGAGTGCCGACAGATCTCGATGATGGGGAGCATCGTCATGGCGATGGCGTTCGGATCGCCGCCACCCCGGCGCTCCCCCTTCGCGGGCGCCTCCTCCTCGCCGGCGAGGACCCGCTTCTCGCGCTCGATCTGCGACTTGAACCGCTCCCGAGCCATGGCATCCATGCCAAAGGTGGCGAACAGCTTGCGGAGGATGTCGTACGGCGGCAGGTCGCCGTGCTCGAGCTCCTCGCGCTTCGGTGCGATCTCCGCCTGCACGAACTGGCGGACCGCGTCGCGGATCATCAGCTGCTCTTCGGACCACTCGAACATCGCAGGAACCCCCAGGGACCACTCGTTGCACGGACCGTGCAAAGGGTAGGAGGGCCCGGCCGGCGCTGTCAGGTCCGGGTCACTCGCGCTGACCGCGCGGGTGCCGGCCCCACGGGTCTTCCGGAAGCTCCTCCACCACGTTGCCGTCCAGGTCGTACTCGGGCTCGTCATCGTCGCCCTCGAAGGAGCCGTACAAGCCCTCGCGCAGCACGTCCCACGGGTTGGCCTCCGCGAGCTCGGCCCGCGCCAGGGCGTCGCCGTAGCCCTCGTCGCCCGCCGCGAGGGGGTTCCCGTCGCCGTCCCGGAACGGGCTGGGCCACAGCTCGTACACCACGCGCGGGATGTGCGCGACGAACGTCTCGGCCAGGTGCAGGAGAGCCGGCACCAGCGCCGCCCCGACGGGGTCGCTGGCGAGCAGGACCCACCGACCCTTCACGAAGAACGCGAACCGGGCCTCGGTGGACAGCAGGAAGTCGATCATCCGGGCGTCGATCAGCGTGACGGCGAAGCGGCGATCGGGTGAGCGCAGCGCGAACTGCCGGTTGAACTCCTCGGACTCGAGCTGGATGTCGCCCAGGCCCATGAGGTCGAGCGCCTTCTCCAGCAGCCCCTCGCGCGTGACGGACACCTCGGGCCACGACCCGTCGACCTGGACCATGGCGCACGAGAACCGGGTGTGGTGCCGCTGGACGTTGCCGAGGTTGTCGCGCGTCTCCACGAAGTACGAGAAGTCGAACGCCCGAGAGGCCATCCCGTCGGACCGCTCACGCCACACGACGTTCTCCGCCAGCCGACCATCGCCCTTGCGGAACAACGGGAAGGCCACTCGGGTGCATCCGAAGGGGTCGAGGCGACTGTGCTGGAGGCCGTGACGGGCGGCGACCGTGGCGAGATCCTCCGCCCCGTGCTGCCGCAGGAGCCACGGGATCAGGACCGCCGCGATCACCGCGCAGGCCACCAAGGCCACCACGAACCCACCCATGGCCCACATGATCGCTCACGACACCGACCCGGCGACGGAATGTGGCGAAGGGTCGCGAAGGTGGCATCCTGGTACGCCCCCAGCGTGCTAGCAGGAGAGAACGAGTGCCCTTCAAGGTCGGTGACAAGGTCGTGTACCCCCATCACGGCGCGGCGGTGATCGAGGGGACGGACACGATCACGATGCCCGAGGGCGCGAAGACGAAGTACTTCGTGCTGCGGATGACGCACGGCGACCTCACGCTGAAGGTGCCGGCCGACCGCGCCGAGGAGATCGGCATGCGGTACCCGATCTCGAAGGAGGACGTCGAGGACGTCTTCGAGGTGCTGGCCAAGAAGGACGTGCGCGAACCCACCAACTGGTCGCGCCGCTTCAAGAACCACCAGGAGAAGCTCAAGTCGGGTGACGTGTACCAGGTCGCCGAGGTGGTGCGGAACCTCGCCCTGCGCGATGCCGACAAGGGGCTGTCTGCCGGCGAGAAGTCGATGTTCGTGAAGGCCCGCCAGGTGCTGGTGAGCGAGCTCGCCTTCGCTCTCAACATCTCCGAGGACACCGCGCTCGAGCGCCTCAACAAGACCCTCAGCTAGTGCGCCGGCGTTCCCGCCGCACCGCCGCGGCGTCGTTGCTCCTCGCGGTCGCGGTCGGGTGCAGCAGCGGTGGCGACGGTGACGGCGCCGGACCCACCGCCACCGAACCAGTGACCTCCACGACCGTGCCCCCCTCGACGACCACGGAGCCTCCGCTCACCGGCGATGCCCTGGTGGTGGCGGAGCAGGGCGTCTCGAGCTTTCCCGATCCGTTCGACCCCACGACGACCCTCGGCGGGTACGGCGTGGTCCTCCAGAACCCGAACCCTGACGTGATGGCCACCGGCGTCCGCGTCGTCACGCGGATCCTCGACGACGCCGGCGCCGAGCTGCTCGTCGACAGCGCCCTGCTCAACGGCCTCCTCCCTGGGCAGCGGATGGCCGTCGGGCGCACCCTGATCGAGCCGATCGAGGACCCGACCCGCCTCGAGGTCACCGTCGAGGTCAGCGCCTGGCTGCTCCCCGCCTCCAAGCTCGGCCGGCTGGTCGCCGAGGGCGTCGTCACCGAACCCGAGGAGGACGGCGGCTCCGTCACGCGCTTCTCCGTGCGATCGACGTGGCCCGACGCCGAAGACGGCGTCGACGTCACCGCCATCTACCGGGCCGCCGATGGCCGCATCCTCGGCGCCGAGTCCACCAGCCTCCCCATCGTCCCCTCGAAAGAGCCCGTGACCGGGCAGATCCGTCTGCTCTCCCCCATCCCCGACCTCGCCACCACCGAGGTCTTCGTCGGTCGGGGCTTCGCCGCCCTGACCACCGGCTGACCCCCACAGGAGCCCCCATGCGCCGCACCCTTGCCGTCCTCGTCGCCCTCGCCGCCTTCGGTGCGGGCTGCGGCGACGACGGAGAGATCCGCGAGACGACTGACACGACGACCGAGACCACGGAGGCGCCGGCGCCGGGCGCCACGTCCGGCGACCTCGAGGACGTCGAGGTGACCGGCGAAGACGGCGAGCAGCCGACCGTGGAGTTCGACATGCCCTTCGGTGTCGAGGAGACGACCCGGCGCGTGCTCACCGAGGGCGACGGCGAGGCCATTGCGACGAACGCCGTGGCCACCTTCGACTTCGTCTTCATCAACGGTCGTGACGGCTCGATCCTCGGGACGTCGTACGACACGGAGCCAGCCCGGCTCGTCTTCGAGGACTCGCTCATGGCCGGGATCTTCAAGGGCCTTGACGGGATCACCGCCGGGAGCCGCGTCCTCATCGCCATCGCACCGGCCGACGGCTCCGGCGCCGACGAGCAGTCCGGCGTGCTCGACACCGACACGCTCCTGTTCTTCGCCGAGGTGCACGACGTGCACGTGCCGCTCCAACGCGCGGAGGGTGACGCAATCGCGCCCGTCGACGGCCTGCCGACCGTCGAGCTCGACGAGGACGGGGCGCCCACCATCACCGTGCCCGACGGTGACGCGCCCACAGAGCTGGTGGCCCAGCCCCTCATCGAGGGCACCGGCGCCGTCGTCGAAGCCGGCCAGTCGATCACCGTGCACTACACGGGCGTCCTCTGGGACACCGGTGAGGTCTTCGACTCGTCGTGGGAGAGCGGGACCCCCGCCACCTTCGGCATCGGCAGCGGCGAGGTGATCGCGGGCTGGGACGAGGGGCTCGTCGGCCGCACCATCGGGTCGCAGATCCTCCTCGTGGTGCCGGCCGACAAGGGCTACGGCGAGGAGGGCAGCGGCGAGAGCATCCCACCCGGGGCCTCGCTCGTCTTCGTCGTCGACATCCTCGACGCCGGCTGACCTACGCCGGGCAACCGGCGGCCACCACGCGGCCCAGCGCCGCGTCGAGCCGGCGGTCGGGGATGCGCCCCAGGTTCACGGCCTCCTCCAACCGATCGAGGACGGCCTCGACGTCCGCGGCCTGCGACAGCAGCAGCACGTCGGCGCCCGCCGCCAACGCCAGCTCGGCGGCCTCCGGCACCGAGAACCGGGACAGCACCGCCTGCATCGCGGCGAGGTCGTCGGTGACCACCAGCCCGTCGAACTCGTAGCCCGACCGCAGCAGCCCGATGGCGGCGGGCGACAGCGACGCGGGCACCCCTGCCTTGGTCAGGTCGGGCACATCGAGGTGCCCCACCATCACGGCGACAGGGGTGGCGGCGAGCAGCGTGTCGTACGGCACCAGATCGCTCGTCCGCAGCAGATCGAGCGAGGGCACGACCGCAGGTCCTTCGTGCGTGTCGGCATCCGCATGCCCCTGCCCTGGGAAGTGCTTCAGCACCGGCAAGATGCCCGCGTCCCGAAGCCCCGCGGCGTATGCCCCCGCCTTCGACGTGACGACGTCCGACGTGTCACCGAACGACCGGTCGCCGATGCCACCCGCGCTGCCGACGTCGACGACCGGCGCGAACACGACGTTGACGCCCAGGCCGCGCAGATCGGCGCCGCGACCGGCGGCCAGGCTCTGCAGCTGCTCCGGCGACTCTGCGGCCAGCGCGGCGGCGCTGGCCAGCTCGTCGAGCACCCCCTCCATCGGCTGCACGCGACCACCCTCGTCGTCCACGGCGACCAGCAACGGCAGGTCATCGCCACGCGGGTCCACCAGGATCCGGTCGTCCCAGATCGCGTTGCCCCCGCGCACGAAGAGCCCGCCAGGCCGAGTCGGGCTGTCGAGCAGGGCGATCGCCCCCTCGGTGGCGTCGCCGTCCACCCCGACCATCAGGGTCATGGCGAGCCGCGCTCGCAGCGGGAGCTCGGCGACGGTGGACGCACAGGTCTCGGCGGTCGGCGGGGGCCGCTCCTCGGTCGAGCCGCCGTCACCATCGCGACGGACCACCCACCACGGCACGAACCAGATCAGCGTGAGCAGGCCGACGGCGGCGATCCGGCGTCGCCGGTACACCTGGGCACTGCGGCGTCTGGGCGCCAGGGCGCCGATCGCGACCCGGCGGGGCTGTCGCTGGTACCGCCCGTAGCCCGCCACGGCGGGTGAGTCTGCCCGGCCAGGCCGAGGCATGCGTCAGAGTGCCAGACCGGTCCCACTTTTCCCATAGGATTGGCCGACTATGCCGAACTTGATCGTCGTCGGGTCGGCCGGCTTCCTCGCGTCGATGGTGGACGGCGCGCTCGGGATGGGCTTCGGGCCGACGTCGTCCAGCATCCTGCTGAGCACCGGGGTGAGCCCCGCGGCCGCCTCCGCGAGCGTCAACCTGGCCAAGGTCGCCACTGGCCTCGCCGCGGGGGTGTCGCACTGGCGCTTCAAGAACATCGACCGGCGCCTCGTGCTCCGCCTCGCCATCCCCGGAGCCGTCGGCGCGGGGATCGGAGCGACGGTGCTCACCAACGTCGACGGCACGACGTTGCGCCCGTACCTCGCGCTCCTCCTCATGACCGTCGGGCTGCGGATCCTCGTGCGCTTCAGCCGCCCGCTGCCGAAGGCGCAGCTGACCGAAGAGCCGACGCGAGAAGCGTTCGACGTCAGCGGGGTCGAGGTGGCGGCCACCGCCGGCGGGATCACGAACGGCCTGGTCGGCGCGTGGGGCCCGGTGGTCACCCCGTACCTCCTGCACCGTGGGGTCCCGCCTCGCTTCTCGATCGGGTGCGTGAACACCGCCGAGGTGGCCGTGGCGCTCGTGGCGTCCGGCACCCTGGTGGGCACCGAGGGCATCGAGCTCGGCGTGGTGCTCGCCATGCTGATCGGCGGCGTGGTCGCGTCGCCGATCGCGGCCTACGTCGTCCGCTACATCCCGGCCAGGCTGCTGGGACTCGCCGTCTCCGGCCTCCTCCTCGTCACGCAGAGCCGCGAGCTGGCCAACACCGACAAGCTGCCGTTCGACCGCTGGTTCGCGTACGCCGGTGCCGCCCTCGCCGTGGTCATCGCGGCGCTCCGGCCCCGGATCCGCCGTTGGTGGAACCGTCGCACCGCGACCGCCGCCGCGTAGTGGAAGTGGGCGTAAGAGGACTCGAACCTCTGACCTCACGCGTGTGAAGCGTGCGCTCTAACCAGCTGAGCTATACGCCCCGTTGGGGAACGGAGACGGTACCAGACGCTCCCCCGCTCTCAGCCAGCCCGGACCGACCTCAGATCGGCGCCAGCCGGTCGATGGCGAGGGTGTCCTCGAGGAGCGCAAGGGTGCGCAGGACCACGACGTCGGCGTGCTGCGGTCCGACCACCTGGAGGCCCACGGGGAGGCCCCCCTCCGTGAAGCCGACGCACACGGTGCCGGCGGGCGATCGCGTCATGTTGAACGGGTAGGTGAAGGCGACCCAGGCCTGCGTCGGCTCGCCGTCGACCGTCCCGGGCGAGCCGGTCGGACCGACCTGGCCGGCCACCGTCGGAGTGAGCAGGAGCGGCACCTGGTGGAAGAGCTCGACCAGCCGGATGTTGGCGGCGTGACAGGCATCGATGGCGGCCAGCACGTCGACCCCGGTCGGCTTGGCCCCGAACATGTCCATGAGGCCGACGTGGCCGGGGTCGAGGCGGTCCCAGTCGTCGGTGCCGCGCAGGTGGCCGAGGGCGCGCTCGTTGCCGGCCATCGCGAGGGTGATCCACTGCATCGCCGGGTCCTCGTCGAAGACCGGGTCCACGTCGACGACCTCCGTGCCGAGATCCTCGAGGCGGCGCAAGGCGGACTCGCAGATCGCCCGCACCTCGGCGTCGACCTTGGCGTAGCCGAGGGTGAGCGACCACCCGACCTTCCGCGGCGCGTGCAGCTCGGTGAGCGAGCGCGTCCAGCTCGTGTCCGGCATCGGGAGCGAACGCAGGTCGGTGGGCTCGGGACCCACGACCGCGTCGAGGGCCAACGTGATGTCGCGCACCGTGCGCGCCATCGGACCACGGGTGGAGAGGTCAGCCCAGCCCGGCGGCGCCGCGCCCCCCATCGGCACGCGGCCGAGCGAGGGCTTCATGCCCGACAACCCGCACACCGACGCAGGGATGCGGATCGAACCGCCGCCGTCCGAGCCGGTGCAGAGCGGTACCAGGCCGGCCGCCAGCGCGGCCGCGGAGCCCCCCGAGGAGCCTCCGGCGCTGCGCTCCAGGTCCCACGGGTTGCACGTGGCACCGAAGAGCGGGTTCACCGTGTCGCCCTTGTGCCCGAGCTCGGGGGTGTTGGTCTTGCCGAGGACGACGCAGCCGGCCGCCTTGAGCCGGTCGACGAGCGCCGAGTCGGTGGTGGCGACCGGGCTGTCGGCGTACACGGCGGAGCCTTGGGTGGTGCGGAACCCGGCGGCGTCCTCGAGGTCCTTCACCCCGATCGGGATCCCCGCCAGCGGACCGACGTCCTCTCCGGCGGCCAGCCGCGCGTCGATCGACGCGGCGTCGGCGAGCGCCTGCTCGCCGTCGAGGGCCACGAAGGCGTTCACCTTCGGGTCGATCTCCTCGATGCGGGCGAGGGCGGCGCCGACCAGCTCGCGCGCCGAGCACGCGCTTGGCGCTGACGTCCGCGGCGAGGGCGGCGACCGTGGTGGTGCGGAAGTCCATGGCCCTGGACGCTACGACGACCGGCCGGACCTCGCTCAGTAGCCCGACGCGGGATCCACCGGGCCGAGGAGGGCCTCGCCACCGATGCGACGCCGGACGTTCTCGCGCACGCGCTCGCTCAGGAGCGGCACCGCCATGGCGGGCGTGTTGCCGGTGTGCGGCGTGATGACGCAGCGGGGGTCCGTCCACAGCGGGTGGCCGTCAGGGAGCGGCTCGGGATCGGTGACGTCGAGCGCCGCGCCGCCGATGCGTTCCGCCGCCAGGACGGCCACCAGGTCGTCGGTGACGATGTGGGCTCCGCGCGCGACGTTGACGACCCACGCGTCGGGGGCGAGGAGCTCGAGCCGCCGGCCATCGAGGATCCCCGTCGTGGCCGGCGTGAGGGCAAGGGCCAGCACCACCAGCCTCGCGTCGGTCAACGACTCGTCGAGCTCGTCCTCTCCCACCACGCGGCTGGCCCCGTCCATCGGGCGCGGCGTCCGGCGGACGACGGTCACGTCGCAGCCGAACGGCGCGAGCAGCCGCAGCAGGCTGTCGGTGATCCCACCGCCGCCGAGGACGACCACCTTGGCGCCCAGGAGGTTCTCCCCCGCCGGACGCGTCCACGTCGCGGCTCGGGCGTACGAACCGACCTGGCGGAGGCCGGCGAGGGCCAGCGCCAGCGCGTGCTCCGCGACGGGCTCGGCGTACACCCCCTTCGCGCACGTCCAGGTGCGCTCCGGGTGGGCCGCGATGACCTCGACGTACGGCTCGATGCCCGCCCACGGGAGCTGCACCCACTCGATCGCAGGATGGGCGTCGAGCAGCGAGCCCAACCCGGCCGGATCGGCCGGATCCGCCCACACCAGCCCGCTGGCTCGGGTCGGGTCCGCGATCGTCCCGCCGCCCTGCTCGACGGCGTCACCGAGCCACCGCCGGGTGCTGTCCGGGGCGAGGGCGATGGCGGCGAGGTCGGGCACGGCGGGAGAGCCTAGGAGTCGTGTCCTGGTGGTCGGCGAAGTTGGGTTGGCGGCTCCTCGCTGCTAGATTTAGCAAGCAATCGGGCCTGCTGAGCTGTCTCTGTCGCCGGCGCCCTCACCGGAAGTCCCCTCCTGTTCGGACGCGCCCCCATGCCTGAGATCACCCTCGACCTGACCCTGTTCGCCACGGCCTTCGTGACCGTCCTCGTGATCATGGACCCCATCGGGAACATCCCGATCTTCCTCGCCCTCACCAAGGGCCAGGACGTGCCGCAACGCCGCCGGTCGGCGTTGCTGGCCTCGAGCGTGGCGGGCGTCGTCATCCTCGCGTTCGCGCTGTGCGGCCAACAGGTGCTGGAGCTCCTCGGCATCTCCCTCGAGTCCCTGCAGGTGGCGGGCGGCCTGCTGCTGCTGGTCATCGCCCTCGAGCTGCTCCGGCCATCCGGTGGCGGACCCTCGTCGCTGGCCGCTGGTGACACCAACATCGCCCTCGTGCCGCTCGGCACCCCGTTGCTGGCCGGCCCGGGCGCCATCGCCGCCACGATGCTCTACACCAGGCAAGCCGACGACTTCGGCGGCAGCCTGTCGGTGGTGCTCGCGCTGGCCGCGGTGCTGGCGGTCATCTACCTGTCGATGCGGTACGCGTCGGTGTTCGCCAGGGTGCTGCGCGACAACGGCATCGAGCTCCTGTCCCGCGTCATGGGGCTCCTGGTCGCCGCCATCGCCGTCCAGCTGGTGGCCCGAGCCGTCGAGGCCTGGGTCACCAACGGCGTGGCCTAGTCACAACAGGAGTCGCGCCACCCGCAGGCACAGCGGTAGTGGGCGTGCTCGGGACGCAGCTCACCCCCGCACAAGGGACAACAGGCGAAGGTGCCCCGTGGATCGCGGGTGACCACGCACGCCGGGGGTGGGTCCGCCAGCTCGCCGAAGGGGAGCTCCAGCTCTTCGAACTCGATCGCCACGGCGGATGACGGTACGGGCTCGCCCGCGTTCGGCCGTGGATGGGATGCTGCGACGACCATGCCGTCCGACCTGCCCGACGACCAGATCGACGACCAGTGCGTCGAGGATGCGGTCGACGCGCTGGAGGACGGCGATCGCACCATTCGCTCCGGTTCAGCCCGCGCCGCCCTTGGCCACCGGGTGTTCCGACGGGTGTTCATCGGCGCGTTCCTGTCGAACATCGGCAGCTGGATGCAGAACGTGGTGCTCGGCGCGCTGGCCTACGACCTCACCCGGTCACCGTCGTTCGTCGGCGTCCTGCTGTTCGCCCAGCTCGGACCGCTATTGCTGTTCTCGCTCGTCGGCGGGATGCTCGCGGACGCGTTCGATCGACGCCGACTCCTCGTCACGGTGTCGCTGCTGCAGGGCCTGTTGTCGCTCGCGCTCGCTTGGGTCGCGACCTCTGACGACCCCTCACGGGTCGCCCTCGTCGGCATCGTGTTCCTGATCGGGATGGGCCAAGCCGTGTTCGGCCCCACCTACGGAGCGCTGCTGCCGGCGCTGGTGGGACGGGAGGACCTGGCGGGCGCGATCTCGCTCAACTCAGCCCAGATGAACGGCTCGCGAGTCGTCGGCCCGATCATCGGTGCCGCCGTGTTCGCCGAGGTCGGCGCCTCTTGGGTGTTCGTCATCAACGCGCTGTCGTACCTGCTGGTGATCTGGTCGTTGCTCAGCGTCCGCCTCCCCGCTCCGGTGCCCGACACCAGCGGTCTGCGCGGCGTGCGGCGGGTGCTCTCGGGCTTCCAGGTCGCGAAGGCCGACCCGGTCGTGGCGCGCTGCCTCATCGTCATCTTCACGTTCTCGCTGCTCTCGCTGCCGTTCATCGGGCAGATGCCGACGCTCGCCGACCGCAACCTCGACATCGCCGCGCGCAGCACCCAGTACGGACTGCTGTACGCGTGCTTCGGGGTCGGCGCCCTCATGGGCGCGCTGTCGATCGGCACCGTGCTGGCCGGTCGCAGCCTCGAGCGGGTGGTGCGGATCGGGCTCGTGGCGTTCGCGGTCTTCCTGGCGGTGTTCTCGCTGCTCCGCAGCCCGGGCCCCGCCTACCCCGCGATCCTGCTCGTCGGCCTGGCCTACTTCGCGGTGATCACGTCGCTGTCCACGGTGCTCCAGCAGCGGCTCGACGATGGCAACCGAGGCCGGGTGATGGCCCTGTGGATCATGGGGTTCGGCGGCACCGTCCCCATCGGGAACCTCATCGCCGGCCCGCTCATCGAGGCCACGTCGGTCACGACCGTCGTGCTCGCCGGCGCCGCCATCGCGATCGCGCTCGCCGCCTACACCGACCTGTCCCCCGCGGCCAGCGAAGACCCGACCTTCGCCCCCGCCGACTGACCTGCGGTCGACCGCGGCGAGGTTTGGCGCATCTGTGACCCGGCGTGGAGCTGACCGACGCGCCCCTCCGCCGTCGTCGCGCCCTTGCCCTTGATCTGGCGACGGGGTCAGCCCTCGAGGAGGGCGGCGGCGAGGCGCTCGAGGCCGGCGACGCGGCTGCCCTTGATGAGCAGGGCGTCTCCGTCGCCGAGGTCGTGCAGCATCGCGAGCGCCTCGTCGATCGACGCGACGTCCTCGCCGCCGTAGGCGGGGGCGGCGACGGCGATGACGCGGATCCCGAGCTCGTCGGCGCGAGCTCCGATGGCGGCGTGCTCGGCGTCCTCGCGCTCGCCGAGCTCCGCCATGACCCCGAGCACGGCGGTCCGCCGCGTGGCCGGCAACGCCGCCAGCGACTCGAGCGCCGCCGCCACCGACGTGGGGTTGGCGTTGTACGCATCGTTGAGCACCAGCGCCCCGCTCGGCGCCGTCGCCAGCTCCATGCGCCAGGGTGACAGCAGGCCCTTGCCGAGGCCCGCCTGCACCTGGCCCAGGTCGACCCCGCAGGCCAGTGCGGCCGCCGCGGCCGCCAGCGCGTTCTCGACGTGGTGCGCGCCGCGCACGGCCAGGGCGATCTCGGCCTCGCCCGACGGCGAGCGAAGCGTGAAGCGGGGGCACAGGTCCGCGCCGATCACGACGTCGCCTGCGCGCACGTCGCCGCCTTCGCCGTACGTGACGATGGTGGCACTGGTGCGAGCGGCCATCGCCACCACGCGCGGGTCGCCAGCGTTCAGGATCGCGGTGCCGTCAGCCGGCAGCGCCTCGACGAGCTCGCCCTTGGCCCGAGCGACGTCTTCGATCGTGCCGAACTCCTCGGTGTGGACCGCGGCCACGCGCGTCACGATGCCGACGGTGGGCCGCGCGATGGCGCAGAGGTCGGCGATGTGGCCGAGCCCGCGAGCGCCCATCTCCACGACCAGCGCCTCCGTCGCGTCCGGCGCCGCCAGCAGCGTGAGCGGGACGCCGAGCTCGTTGTTGAACGACCGCACGCTCGCCGACGTGACCCATCGCTCCGCCAGCACCGCCGCCAGGAGGTCCTTCACGGACGTCTTGCCCACGGAACCCGTCACCCCGATGATCGGCGGCGGCAGGAGCGATCGAGCGTGGCGGCCGGCCGCCTGGAGCGAGACGAGGGTGTCGGCGACGACGATCGCCGTGCCGCCGTCGGTGGGCCCGGCCGTGAGGTAGGCAACCGCGCCGTTGGCCAGCGCCGAACTGATGAACTCGTGCCCATCACGCTCGCCGACGACGGGCACGAACAGCTGCCCAGGCAGGACCGCGCGCGAGTCGATCGAGGCGCCGTCGACGACCACGTCGGGCCCCTCCAACCGCCCGCCGGTGACGGCGGCCAGATCACGGGTGCGCAGGTGCATGCGGTCCGAGTCTCGCAGGCCGCCCTCGTACACTCGGCCCATGCCCCGCCCCGACCGCGTGCGCCTCGTCGTCCTGTTCGGCGGCCAGTCAGCCGAGCACGAGGTGTCCTGCGTCTCGGCCTTCCACGTGCTCCGCGCCGTCGACGAGGAGCGCTACGACCTCGAGGCGATCGGCATCACCCGCGAGGGCGCCTGGGTGCGGGCCGACGACGCCATCGCCGCCCTGCACCGAGGGGCCGGCGAGCTCCCCGCACCGACGAGCGGGCTCGATCGCGTAGAGGCCACCGGCACGGCGATCGAGCCATTGCCGGCCGTCACCCCGGCCCTCGGCGACGACGTGCCGGTCGTCGTGCTCCCGCTGCTCCACGGCACCCGCGGTGAGGACGGCACGGTGCAGGGGATGCTCGAGCTGGCCAACGTCCCCTTCGTGGGTGCCGGCGTGCTCGGGTCCGCGCTGTGCATGGACAAGCTCAAGGCGAAGGACGTCCTCGCCGCCCACGGCCTCCCGCAGGTGCCGTGGATCGGGTTGCGCGACACCGAGGTCGCTGAGGTGGTCGCCCGCGTCCGCGATGCGGGGCTGCGCTTTCCGCTGTTCGTGAAGCCCGCGAACCTGGGGTCCTCGGTGGGCGTGAGCCGGGTGGCCGACGAAGCCGAGCTGGACGACGCCACCGCGCTGGCTGCCTCCTACGACGAGTTCATCGCCATCGAGGAGAGCGCCCACGGGCGGGAGCTCGAGGTCGCCGTCCTGGGGAACGCCGAGCCGAGGGCGTCCGTGCCGGGCGAGATCATCCCGGGCAACGACTTCTACGACTACGAGGACAAGTACCTCCACGACGCGGCGAACCTCGTGATCCCCGCCGACCTCCCGGCCGACGTCACCGAGGAGATCCGTCGCCTGGCCGTGGAAGCGTTCACGATCCTGCGTTGCGACGGCATGGCCCGGGTCGACTTCTTCTACGAACCCGACGATCGCGGGCTCCTGGTCAACGAGCTCAACACCATCCCCGGCTTCACCCCCATCTCGATGTACCCGAAGCTGTGGGACGCATCAGGGCTCCCGTACGCCGAGCTCATCGACGAGCTCGTGCGGCTCGCGCTCGACCGTCACGAGCGGCGGTCGCATCTGTCCACCAAGCGGTAATCAGCTCAGTCGACGTCGGTCACCGCCATCGGACGCCGGCGAACCCGCAGCCACACGCCCCCACCGACCGCGCCCGCCACCAGGAACGGCAGCGCGTAGCCGAGGCCGGTGACGAGCACCGACGCCGTGGTGACGAACCCGTCCCACCCGCCCTCCAGGCCGCCGAGGAAGCCCGGAAGGGCATCGTCCTCCTCGGACGCGACGACCGCCGCCGGCTCCCGCAGGTCGAGCCTGATCGTCGCCAGGTCCACCTGGTCGTCCAGCACCCGCTGGCTCCCGAGCAGCGATTCGAGGTCGGCTTCGCGCTGGGCGAGCTCGCGCTCGACGGATGCCAGCTGCACGACGTCGCCACTGCCGTCGAGCAGCGCACGGACGCGCTCGACGCTCCGGCGCCCGGACGCGATCCGGCTCTCGAGGTCGACGACCTGCTCGGTGACGTCGTCGGTGTCGATGCGCTGGGAGAGCACCTCGCCCAGCGCCTCCAGCTCCCCGAGCACGTCCTCGAACCGATCGGACGGCACGCGCAAGGTGAGCGTGGCCACGCCGTCGGCGGGCCGCGACTCCTGCTCGGCCAGGAACCCGCCGGCCGCGCCGGCCACGTCGGACGCCGTCGCGGCGGCGACGCGCGCGTCCTCGACCTCGATGCTCACCTCCGCGGTCGCGATGATCGACCGCCCGGCCTGGATCGGGTCGCCGGTCGGGAGGCCCAGCCCGCCGCCGCCAGCCTCGTCGGCGGTCGCCCCGTCGCTCGCCTCGCCGCCGTCGCCCGACGCGTCCGCGGCGCGCGTGGCGGCCCCGTCGTCGTCACCCGGGCTGCACCCGATGGCCACGCAGGCCAACCCGATGACGACGCCCACGATCCAGCCACGGCTGCGCATGTCTTGGTAGACGTCCGGGGCCCGCGGCTGGTTCCCGCGTCAGGGCTCGAGGGCGGCTCGCAGCAGGGACAGGAGCTGGTCCCGCCGGTGGAGGAGCGACGGGAGCGTCGGCTCCTCGCCGAAGGCGCGGAGCACCTCGACCTCGGTGGCGAGGCCCGTGACCATCGAATAGGCGGCGAGCAGCAGCACGCGGGGATCGTGCCGGCGCATCCGACCCGCATCCATCTCCGCCTCGAGGAACCCGGCGGCGCGGTCGATGAGCGGCTCCAGACGGGTCAGGAGCCGGGTGGACGCCGGCGGGCCCAGCCGGGTGACCTCCCGCAGGAACCCGAGCATCGTCGGGTGCCGGGCCGCCAGCCGGAACATCACCCGCACCATCGCCTCCACGCGACCGAACCCGTCCTCAGCCCCGTCGAGCCCCCGCACCAGCCGCCCGGTCACCTCGTCGGCGCACCGGTCCACCACGGCCTCGAGCAGGGCGTCCTTGGAGGGGAACCAGTAGAGGATCGTCTGCTTGCGGATCCCCAGGTCTCGGGCCAGATCGTCGAGCGACGTGCCCTCGTAGCCGCGCGTCCCGAAGGCCCGCATGGCCGCCACCAGGATCCGCTCAGCCGTGGGTTCGCTCATCGACCCTCCCCCCCCTGTCTACCAAATGGTAGACAGGGGGGGATGATCCCTGAGCGGCTGGACGGCCAGCGCATCGCGATCACCGGGGGCACCGGCTTCCTGGGGACGGCGCTCATCGAGCGCCTGCTGCGCTCGGTGCCCGGGTGCCGCCTGGTGCTGCTCATCCGGCCAGGGCGCCGGTCCACCGTGGAGCAGCGCGCCAAGCGCGAGATCTTCAGCAACAACGCGTTCGATCGCCTGCGCGAGGAGCTCGGGAAGGACGGCTTCGCGGCGATGGTGGCGGAGCGCGTCACCCCGATCGCGGGGGACATCGGCACCGACGGCCTCGCCCTCGACGACGACGGCCGCGCCGCGCTGGCGGCGTGCTCGGTGGTCATCCACTCCGCCGCCACCGTGTCGTTCGACTCGCCGCTCGACGCGGCGGTCGAGGTGAACCTCCTCGGACCCACCCGCATCGTCCAGTCGCTCCACGATCTCGACGTGACCCCGCACCTCGTGTCGGTGTCGACCTGCTACGTGGCCGGAAACCGGCGCGGCAGCGCCCCCGAGATCCCAGTGCACGAGAGCCCGTTCTTCATCGACGTCGACTGGCGCGGCGAGGTGCAGGGGGCTCGGGAGGCCCGCGCCCACGCGGAGGCCGACAGCCGCCGGCCCGATGCCCTCGCCCGGTTCCGCAAGGAGGCGCGCACCGAGATCGGCGCCGCCGGCATCCCCGCCCTGGCCGGCAAGACCGAGCAGCTGCGGGGCGCGTGGGTGAAGGACCAGATGGTGGAAGCCGGCCGGGCTCGCGCCGCGTCGTTGGGGTGGCCCGACGCCTACGCCTACACGAAGGCTCTCGGCGAGCGCGCGCTCCTGCAGAACCGCGGCGCCGTGCCGGTGTCCATCGTGCGGCCCTCGATCATCGAGTCGTCGCTCATGGAGCCGTTCCCCGGCTGGATCCGCGGGTTCCGGATGGCGGAGCCGGTGATCATCTCCTACGCCCGCGGGCTCCTGAAGGAGTTCCCCGGCGTGCCGGAGGGCACGGTCGACGTCATCCCGGTCGACCTCGTGGTGGCCGCCCTGATCGCCGCGGCGGCGGGACCCGTCCCGAACGAGCCGGCGATCACGCAGGTGGCGTCCGGATCGGCGAACCCGCTGCGCTACCGCCACCTCGTGGACATGGTCCGCACGTTCTTCACCGACCACCCGATCTACGACGTCGAGGGTCAGCCGATCATCGTGCCCGAGTGGTCGTTCCCCGGACGGGGACGCGTCCAGCGCCAGCTCGAGCGGGCGCAGGGAGCCATCTCGAAGGGCGAGAAGATCCTGCAGTCACTCCCCTTGCGTGGCAAGCAGGCCACCTGGGCGGCCACCCTCGAGGAGAAGAAGGAGGAGGTCGAGCGGGCGCTCGCCTACGTCGAGCTCTACGGCGCGTACGCCGAGTGCGAGGCGATCTACGGCGTCGACAACCTCCTGGCGCGCTGGGACGAGCTGGAGCCCGAGGACCAGGCGACCTTCTGCTTCGACCCCCGGGTGATCGACTGGGACCACTACGCCCCCAACGTGCACCTCCCGTCGGTGGTGGAGCACGCCCGCGTCCGCACGACCCCCGGCGGCCGGGTCGGCGAGAAGCGCGAAGACCGGCTCCGACGCCAGATCCTCGATCCCGCCCGTCACTTCGCCGCCTTCGACCTCGAGAACACGCTGATCGCGTCCAACGTGGTGGCGTCGTACTCGTGGCTCGCCACCCGTCGCCTCCCCCGCGAGGACCGGATGCGGTTCGTGCTCAAGACCCTCCGCGAGGCCCCCGGCTTGCTCGCCCTCGACCGGCGCGACCGGAGCGACTTCCTCCGTCACTTCTACCGGCGCTACGACGGCGCCGACGCCGCCCAGCTCGAGGCCGACGCCACCGAGATGTTCAGCGACCTCATCCTGATGAAGTCGTTCCCCGCCGCGATCCGTCGCGTCCGCGAGCACCGCGCGCTCGGCCACCGCACGGTGCTGATCACTGGGGCGCTCGATCTCGCCATCGGCCCGCTGCGGCCGCTGTTCGACGACATCGTCGCCCCGTCCCTCGCCCGCCGGGCCGACGGGACCTATCGCGGTGAGCTCACCGATGTCCCGCCCACCGGCGAAGCCCGCGCCCAGGCGCTCTTCGACTACGCCGACGCGCACGGCTTCGACGTGGCGGAGGGGATCGCGTACGCCGACTCCACCTCCGACCTGCCGATGCTCGAGGCCGTCGGCTTCCCGGTCGCCGTCAACCCGGAGACGCGCCTCGCCGCCCTGGCCCGCAAGCGCGGCTGGCTCGTCGAGCACTTCGACAAGTCGGCGGGTGCCGCTCCGCCCCTGCTGCCCATCGGACCGGAGTGGGGCCGCCCCCGCAGCCGGCACGTCGGCAAGGTCGAGACCACCGGACGCGCCCGATGACGGCCACCCAGGGGTTCTGGCCCGGGTTCATCGGCCGACGGCGCCAACCGGTCGGGCCAGAACGCGGGGTGGGACGGTGAAGGCGCTCGTCTTCTCGCGGAAGCCGGCCAAGTTCGCGGCCGCCATGGTGGCCGGACGGCTGTCGCCCGGCAGCGGCGCCAAGGTCGGGCCGCTCGCGCTGCGCGACGTCGACCCGCCGGAGCTCCCCGGCCCGGGGTGGGTGCGGGTCCGCCCGCGGCTGGCCGGCATCTGTGGCTCCGACCTCGCCACCATCGACGGCACGTCGTCGCGCTGGTTCGAGCCGATCGTGTCGTTCCCGTTCACCCCCGGCCACGAGGTCGTGGGCGACCTCGACGACGGCTCGCGCGTCGCCGTCGTCCCGGTGCTGAGCTGCGTGGCCCGCGGGATCGCTCCTGTGTGCGGTCCGTGCGCCGAGGGCCACATCAACCACTGCGAGCGCATCGGCTTCGGTGACTTGGAGCCCGGTCTGCAGTGCGGGTTCTGCGAGAGCACCGGCGGGGGCTGGTCCACCCTCATGGTCGCCCACGAGTCGCAGCTCGTCGCGGTGCCCGAGGCACTGACCGACGAAGCCGCCGTGCTGGTGGAGCCCACCGCCTGCGCCGTGCACGCCGCCTCGCTCGTGGACGCCGGGCGGGTCGCCCTCATCGGCAGCGGAACGCTGGGCCTGCTGACCATCGCCGCGCTGCGCCGGGTGCGGCCCGAGGTGGAGATCCTCGCCACCGCCAAGCACCCCCTCCAGCGCGACCTCGCCCGCGAGCTCGGCGCCGACACCGTGGTGCCCCCCGACGAGCTCGATCGGTTGGTGCGGGCCCGCACCGGGTCGATGCGCTTCGACAACGGCCAGCTCGGTGGCGGGGTCGAAGCGGTGGTCGACTGCGTCGGTTCGGCGGAGTCCATCGCCCAGGCCCTGCGCATCGCCGCCCCCGGCAGCACCATCCACACCGTCGGGATGCCCGGCGTCACCACGGTGGACCTCACGCCGCTCTGGCAGCGCGAGGTGGCCCTCAGGGGTGCGTACGCGTACGAGCGCGCCGACTTCGACACCGCCCTCGAGCTCGTGCGGGCGCTCGACCTCGGCCGCCTGGTCAGCGCCACCTATCCCCTGCGCCGCTACGAGGACGCCATCGCCCACGCGGCGAGCGCGGGCTCGCGCGGCGCCGTCAAGATCGCCTTCGACCTCCGGTCGGAACGAGAGAGAGACAGCATCTGATGCCCCGTCCCGGCTTCGTCCTCGAGGTGGATCGGTCCACGCCACCGATCCTCTTCCACCACGGCGAGTCGCTGCGGCTCGAGAAGCTCCCTGCCGGGCGCAGCCGCGTCCTGTACCCCGGCGAGCCGCTCGAGGCGCTCGACGACCCCGACGCTGCCATCCGCCACGCCCTCGACAACCCGTTGGGCGACTCCCCTCCCCTCCGCGCCCTGCTCACGCCGGGGATGAAGCTCACCATCGCCTTCGACGACATCAGCCTCCCGCTGCCCCCGATGCGCCGACCGGACGTCCGCCAGCGGGTGATCGAAGCCGTGCTCGACGTGGCGGCGGCGGCCGGCGTCGACGACGTCCACCTCATCGCGGCCCTGGCGCTCCACCGCCGCATGACCGAGGCCGAGCTGCGGCACGCGGTCGGCGATCGCGTCTACGACGCCTTCGCGCCCCACGGGCTCCTCTACAACCACGACGCCGAGGATCCCGACGGGATGGCGTTCATCGGTGAGACGGCCAAGGGCGAGGAGGTGGAGATCAACAAGCGCGCCGCCACCAGCGACCTCATCGTCTACGTGAACATCAACCTCGTCTCGATGGACGGCGGATGGAAGTCCACCGCCACCGGCCTCGCCTCGTACCGCTCGCTCCGGCACCACCACAACGTGGGCACGATGCTGCAGTCGCGCAGCTTCATGGATCGCCACAAGAGCGAGCTGCACTCGTCGAACTGGCGCATGGGCGAGGTGCTGAGGAACAGCGGCATCAAGGTCTTCCAGATCGAGACCACCCTGAACAACGACACCTTCGGGACATCAGGCCCGATGTCGGTCCTGCAGAAGCGCGAGTGGGAGTGGACCGCTCGCGACCGGGCCACGTTCATCGGCATGAAGGCCGGGCTCGACCGGCTCCCGATCAAGGCGCGCCGCAAGATCTTCAACTCGTGGCTGGCGCCCTACGGCATCACGTCGGTGCAGGCGGGCGAGGTGGACGCCGTCCACGAGGTCACCACCCAGAACGTGTTCGCGCAGCAGCTCGTGACCATCGAGGGGCAGACCGACATCCTCACGATGGGGCTGCCGTACATCTGCCCGTACAACGTGAACTCGATCATGAACCCGATCCTCGTGATGTGCCTCGGGCTCGGCTACTTCTTCAACATGTACCGCGGCCAGCCGCTCGTGCGGGAGGGCGGGGTGCTCATCATGAGCCACCCCACGCCGTGGGAGTTCCACCCGGTGCACCACCCGAGCTACATCGACTTCTTCGAGCAGGTGCTGGCCGAGACCACCGATCCGATCGAGATCGAGAGCCGGTACGAGAAGCAGTACGCGGAGGACGAGTGGTACCGCCACCTCTACCGCACCAGCTACGCGTACCACGGCGTCCACCCGTTCTACATGTGGTACTGGGGCAGCCACGGGCTGGCCCACCTCGGCAAGGTGATCATCGTGGGCGGTGAGCCACGGTCCGTCCGGCGACTCGGGTTCACACCGGCATCCACGCTCACCGATGCTCTGGAGATGGCGTCCGACGTGGTCGGCCGCGACGCGTCGATCACCCACCTCCACAACCCCCCGATCGTGATGGCCGACGTCACGTGAAGGTGCCCCGTCCCCCGAAGCTGCCCTTCCCGTACTCGGCGCCCACGGTGCCGGGCGGCGTGGAGGCGCCCGCACCCAGCCGGACGCTCGGCGCGGACTACGACTCCGACTGGGCGCGGCGGTTCCCGGCTCGGTTCGCCCGCACCGTGCTCCTGGAGACGGTCCTGCGACCCACCGTCGCGGCGCTCGGCGCGCCCGAGCGGGACGGCATCGACCGCCTGGCGGGGCTGAGCTCGGGGCCGGTCATCTTCGCCGGCAACCACCACAGCCACCTCGACACCCCAGTGGTCCTCACGTCCATCCCGGAGCCGTGGCGGTACAAGGTGTTCGTCGGCGCGGCGGCCGACTACTTCTTCCGCACCCGCCTCACGTCGGCGGCGTCCGCGCTGGTCATCGGTGCCATCCCCATCGAGCGCTCCAAGGTCACCCGCCGCTCGGCCGACCAGGCCGCCGCGCTCATCGCGGACGGCTGGTCGATGCTGATCTTCCCCGAGGGCGGACGCTCCCCCGACGGCTGGGGCCAGCCGTTCCGCGGCGGGGCCGCCTACCTGTCGAGCCGGTGCGACGTGCCGGTGGTGCCGCTGCACATCGAGGGCACCGCGAAGATCCTCCGCAAGGGAGCCAAGCGGCCCACGCCGGCCCACGTGCGGGTCACCTACGGCACCCCGCTGCACCCTGAGGACGGCGAGGGCGCTTCGCGGTACGCGGAGCGCATCGAGCGGGCGGTCGCCGAGCTGGCCGACGAGGCCACCTCCGACTGGTGGCAGGCGCGCCAGCGGGCGGCCGCCGGCGGCACCCCGCCGCTCACCGGGCCCAACGCGCCCGCGTGGCGGCGGGCCTGGGCGCTCGGCGACCGGTCTCGCAAGCGGCGCCGTCAGACGCGCACCTGGCCGAAGCTCTAGCCACCGGTGCGCCGCCGGACCGTCGTCCTCCTGGTCGCCGCCGCGATCCTGATCCCCGGCACCATCGCGGCGGTGCCGTTCGCCCGGCGCGCCCTCACCCTCGACGAGGTGCTGCCCGCCGACCGGCCCTGTCCGCCGATCGGTGACGCCGCCGATCCGGCTCCGCCAGCGGAGCGGACACTCCGGCTGCGACCGGTCGGCGCCGCGACCTCCCCCACCAGCGCGGTGTTCGCGCCGGACGACAGCGGGGACGGCTTCCTCGGCCAACGAGCCGGACAGATCGTGCAGATCAGAGCGGGCCACCCCACCGAGGACGTGGTGCTCGACCTGAGCGAGGACACCCAGCAGGAAGGCGACGGCGGGCTGCTGGCGCTGGCCTACGACCCGGACGGCGAGTGGCTCTACGTCTTCCGCGCCACCGCCGCCCTCGACGACGTGGTGACGGCCTACCGGCTCGACGACGACGGCCTCCCCGATCCCGCGTTCCGAGCGGGAGATCCTCCGGAGCGACCACCCGGACTCCGTCCAGCACCACGGCGGCGCGTTCCTCTTCGGCGCCGACGGGATGCTCTACATCGGCCTCGGCGACGGCGGGGGGATCGGTGACCGACGGGAGAACGCCGAGGATCTCTCCACGACGCTCGGGAAGGTGCTGCGCATCGACCCGACCCCTGACGCAGAGCACGCCTACCGGATCCCGGACGACAACCCGTTCGTGGACGACGGCATCGTGGCGCCGGAGATCTGGGTGTACGGCGTCCGCAACCCCTTCCGCATGAGCCTCGACCCGACCACGGGCGACCTGTGGCTCGGTGACGTGGGGCAGTACTGCTGGGAGGAGCTCGACCGACTCGCGCGCGACGCGGGAGGGGCGAACCTCGGGTGGGACCGCAAGGAGGGGTCGCACCTGTTCGAGGGGGGCGACGTGCCGAGGCCGGAGATCGAACCCACCTTCGAGATCAACCACCGCCACGGGTGGTGCGCGATCGTCGCCGGCTACGTCGCGCGCGACTCCCGGCTGCCGTCCCTCGACGGCCAGCTGCTCTTCACCGACTACTGCAAGGGCCAGGTGTGGACGCTCGATGCCGACGGCCGGTCACCCGCGCAGGACACCGGTCTGCGCGTCGAGGACCCTGTCGCCATCGTGCCCGGGCCCGCCGGGCGGCCGTGGGTCCTCACGCTCGCCGGCGAGGTGCTGGAGATCCAGCCGGCGGACTAGGAGTCGGCGGGGCGGTGCGGGAGCCGCACCAGCACCGCGGTGCCGCCGTCGATGCCGTCCTCCACCCAGACCTGGCCTCCGTGGTGGGCGACGACCTTGGCGCAGGTGGCCAGGCCGATCCCGCTGCCCGGGAACTGCTCGTCGCCGTTGAGCCGCCTGAACACCCCGAACACCTCGCTCCGCCGGCGCGGCTCGATGCCGATCCCGTTGTCGGCGACGCGGATCAGCACGCCGTCGTGGTCGCTCGTGCCCGAGACGTCGATCACGGGGGCGACGTCGGGCCGGGTGAACTTGAGCGCGTTGCCCACCAGGTTCTGGAGGAGCTGGCCCAGCAGGGAGCGATGTCCCCAGCCGAGCGGGAGCGGATGGGGTGTGACCTGCGCGCCGGTGGCCGCGACCGTGGAGGCGAGGTCGGCGAGCACCTGGGCCAGCAGGTCGTCGAGGTCGACCTCCTCGGCGGTGCTGTTGCCAGTGCCCACCGACGCGAACGTGAGCAGGTCTTCGATCAGCTGCCGCATGCGCCCGGCCCCTCGGCGAGCCACGTCCATCAGCCGGCCGGCGTCACCCGGAGGGTTGGGCGTGGCGGCCAACGCCATCTCGATGCGCGCCAACGGCGCCTTGAGGTCGTGCGACGCGGAGTAGGCGAACCGCTCGAGCTCCTCGTTCGATCGCTCCAGCTCCGCGTTGCGGTGCTCCAGCTCCTGGCGCGCGTCCAGCAGGGCGGCACCATCGTCGGCGCGGGCGAGAGCCGTCATGAACGACTCGCCCGCCAGCTGGACCAGCGCGATGAGCTCGTCGTCCATCTCGAGGGGCTGGCCGATCGTGACGAGGGCGACGAAGCCCCAGGTGCTCCGTTGGAACGGCAACGGGACGTGCAGGAGCGAGCGCACCCCCTGGTCCTTGAGGTTTCCGATGACCTCGGGGTACTCGTCGGCCAGCTCGGCGACGTCGTCGAGCTGCAGCGTGACGCCAGCCCGCATCTGGTCGAACCACCAGTCCTGCACCCGTGGATCGACCTCCGGCGGCGGCTGACCCCGCTCGGGGTGGATCCACTCGAAGTACGACACGCGGTCAAGGGCCTGGTTGCCGCGCAAGAAGTGAGCCCGGTCGGCGCCGAGGGCGGTGGCCAGCTCCCGCAGGCCCCACTCGATCTCCTTCTCCATGCCCAGCGAGTCCGTGCCCACGAAGCGGGCGGTGATCGCGACCACGAGCGCCTCCAGCTCGACCTGGCGGCGGAGGGTGTCCTCGAGCGCCTTGCGCTCGGTGATGTCGGCGGCGGTGACGTAGATGCGCTTGGCCTCGAGGTCCGATCGGGCGTTGCCCTGCACCCATCGGTAGCTGCCGTCCTTGGCTCGGACCCGCACGACCACGGCCACGGCATCCCCGCCGAGGAGCAGGCCCGCCAGCTCGGACTCGATCCGGGGGAGGTCGTCCGGGTGGAAGTAGTCGACGAGCGCCGAGCCGATCAGCTCGCTGCGTGACCAGCCGAGCGTCCGTTCCCAGGAGTCGCTGACCTCGAGGACCGTCGTCTGGAGGTCGCAGATGCCCAACAGGTCGATCGAGAGGTCGAGGAAGCGGCGGACCGACGCCGCATCGTCAACCTCGGCCGCCCGACCGTGCTCTCCCTCACCCACGGGCGAGATGCTACGCCGTGGCCTCAGTCCACAAGGCGCAGACCGCTGGGAGCGATGCTCTGCTCGGCGAGCGGGAGGTCGACCACGAACTCCGTGCGATGGGCCGGAAAGACGTGCTCCGACAGCAACACCGGACGATCGTGCCGATCGGAGGTGATCCGCTCGCACCGCAGCACCGGCGAGCCCACCGGCACCTCGAGCAGCCCGGCGTCGCGATCGTCGGCCAGCGCGGCACCGATGGTCTGCACGGCCCCGCCCAGCGGCACGTCGAGCAGCTCGTAGAACGGAGCCCGCTCGACGTCGGCGCGTGAGAGGTCGCGCCCGAGGTCCTCCGGGCACCACACCGTCACGCGTGCGAACGGCTCGTCGTCCGCGAGGTTGAGACGGCGGACCTCCAGCACCGTCGCCGCCCCCAGGACCTGGCGCGCCCTGGGAGGAGCGGACACGAACCGGAAGTCGAGGATCCGGCGCTCTGACCGCACCCCCGAGTCGGCCAGCTGCGCTTCGATCGTGCCGAGCCGGCCGAGCGACTGCCGGAGCGGGTCCACCGCCGCGAACCACCCGAACCCCTGGCGGGCGTCGACGAGGCCCTCGTCGCGGAGCAGCTCCAGTGCCTTGCGGATCGTGACCCGGCTCGCCTCATAGGATCCGGACAGCTCTGACTCGCTGGGCAACGTGCGCCCCGCGGCGAACTCACCCTCCGCCACCCGACGACGCAGATCGTCGGCGATCGTCCGGTAGCGGATCTCGCGCACTTGTCCTATACTTGTATCTAACGAAGGACGACGCAAGGGGTTCCCACCATGGCCACTGCCGGCAGCGAGGTCACCGCCACCACCCCCATCGAGCTCGTGGACGAGGTCTACGCGCGCCTGCCCGAACGGGTCGCCCTCGGGCGCGACCGCCTCGGTCGGGGGCTCACGCTGGCGGAGAAGGTGCTGATCAACCACCTGCGTGACGCGAGCCAGGAGCTCGAGCGGGCTCGCAGCTACAACGACTTCGACCCCGATCGCGTCGCCATGCAGGACGCCACCGCCCAGATGGCCCTCCTCCAGTTCATGACCGCTGGGTTGTCGCGCGTGGCCGTGCCCTCCACCGTCCACTGCGACCACCTCATCCAGGCCAAGGCCGGCGCCGACATCGACCTCAAGTTCGCCCTCGACACCAACAGCGAGGTGTACGAGTTCCTGCGCACGGTGTCCGCCAAGTACGGCATCGGCTTCTGGAAGCCCGGCAGCGGCATCATCCACCAGGTCGTGCTGGAGACGTACGCGTTCCCCGGCGGGATGATGATCGGCACCGACAGCCACACCCCGAACGCGGGTGGTCTCGGCATGGTCGCCATCGGGGTCGGCGGCGCCGACGCGGTCGACGTGATGACCGGCTTCCCGTTCAACGTGCGCTGGCCCAAGCTCATCGGTGTCCACCTCACCGGCACGCTCTCGGGCTGGTCGAGCCCCAAGGACATCATCCTCAAGGTCGCCGAGATCCTCACGGTGAAGGGCGGCACCGGCGCCATCATCGAGTACTTCGGCCCGGGGGCCGACAGCATCACCGCCACGGGCAAGGCGACGGTCTGCAACATGGGAGCGGAGATCGGCGCCACCACCTCGCTGTTCCCGTACGACGCCAACATGGCCAGCTACCTCAGGGCCACCGGACGCGCCGCCATCGCCGACGCCGCCGACGCCGTCGCGGAGCACCTGCGCCCGGACGACGACGTGGTCGCCGACCCCGCCACGGCCTTCGACCAGGTGATCGAGATCGACCTCGACCAGCTCGGACCGATGATCAACGGCCCCCACTCCCCCGACCGTGCCCACCAGCTCGCCGACGTCGGCGCCGCCGCCCGGGCCGAGGGCTGGCCCCTCGAGATCTCGTCGGCGCTCATCGGCTCCTGCACGAACAGCTCGTACGAGGACATCACCCGCGCGGCGTCGATCGCGCGGCAGGCCTCGGCCAAGGGCCTGCGCACGAAGACGCAGCTCCTGATCACGCCCGGCTCCGAGCAGACGCGCGCCACGATCGAGCGCGACGGCCTGCTCGCCGACCTCGAGGCCATCGGCGGCACGGTGCTGGCCAACGCATGTGGCCCGTGCATCGGGCAGTGGGACCGCACCGACCTCGACACGTCGAAGCTGAACACGATCGTGAACAGCTACAACCGCAACTTCCCCAAGCGGAACGACGGCAACGCCAACACGCTCAGCTTCGTCACGAGCCCCGACACGGTGATCGCGCTGGCCCTGGCCGGCACGCTCGACTTCGACCCGCGCACCGACACGCTCACCAACGACGCTGGCGAAGAGGTGCGGCTCGAGCCGCCGGTGGGCCAGGCCCTGCCCGACGCCGGCTTCGATCCCGGCGAAGAGACGTTCCAGGCTGCCCCCACCGACGGCACCGGCGTGGAGGTCGTCGTCCACCCCGACAGCGATCGCCTCCAGCTGCTCGCCCCGTTCGAGCCCTGGGACGGCCAGGACTACGAGGCGCTCCCGATCCTCCTCAAGGCACAGGGCAAGTGCACCACCGACCACATCTCGGCGGCCGGTCCCTGGCTGAAGTACCGCGGCCACCTCGAGAACATCTCGGGCAACCTCTACGCCGGCGCGGTCAACGCCTACACGGGCGAGGCGGGCACCGGGAAGGACCCGCTCGACGGCGAGACCCGCCCCTACCCCGAGATCGCCAAGCGCCTCCACGAGGCGGGCGTCGGCTGGGTGGCCATCGGCGACGAGAACATGGGCGAGGGCAGCTCCCGGGAGCACGCGGCGATGGAGCCCCGCTTCCGCAACGCCAAGGTGATCCTCGCCCGCAGCTTCGCCCGCATCCACGAGACGAACCTCAAGAAGCAGGGCCTGCTCCCGCTCACGTTCGCCGACCCCGCCACCTACGACCAGATCGGCGAGGACGACACGATCAGCGTGCACGACCTGGCCGACCTGGTCCCGGACGCGCCCGTGTCGTGCACGATCAACAAGCCCGACGGCACCACCATCGACTTCACCGCCAACCAGACCTTCAGCCACGACCAGATCGAGTGGTTCAAGGCCGGGGGCGCCCTCAACATCATCCGCCAGAAGCAGCTCGGGTAGCCGTCAGGGCAACGGCTCGAGGTCCCGGGCCAGCTCGACTGCAGCGTCGCGACCCAGCTGTGACTCGAGACGGAAGGTGACGCCGTCGACCTCCCACAACAACGAGTTGGCTGCCAAGCGGGTGGTGTCCTGGCGCGTCCGGCCGGCGGGATCCACGTACTGCAGCTCGTGGTCGCCGCCCGCGATCCAATAGGCCTCCACGCCATCGACGGTGATGGTCTCGAGGGTCGTGTCCGGCCCCAGCTGCTTCTCGATCAGCGCGCCGTCGGTGGAACCAGCGATCTCGGTGAGCAGCACGCCGACCCCCGTGGTCGCCACCGCCGGCACGCCATCCCCCGGTCCCCACAGCAACGTGACGGAGTCAGAGGATGGCTCGCCGGCGTAGATGGCCGACGGCGTCCCGAGGCTCGACGGACCGAGGATCGTGAACGACGCGCGCGGCTGCGAGCCTCGCGCAGGGAGACCTCGTGGCCGAGCCGGAGCCCGGACCCCGTGCCGTCAGGGACCTGCTCGGTGCGGACGACGCGGACCGCGCCGATGCCCAGCCAGTCGGCCAGCGCGTGCCGCGGGGCCGGGAGGGTGAGCACGACGGCTACGAGCACGCCCGCCGCGATCCGCGAGCGGCCGCCAGTGCGACCGTGGCGCCCGCTCGACCGTGGCGAGTCGGGCCATGACCACGGGAGCCAGCTCGACCGCAGGCGGATGTTCGATGTGGTGTGCGAGGTCGGTGAGGGCGGCCTCGAGGTCGTCCATCGGCACGGGTCGGGGCTCAACCATCGACGGCCGCCTCCGTGCTCGGATCGATGAACGTGGTGCGGAGACGGCCCAGGGCGCGGGCGAGTCGGGACTTGACGGTCCCATGGGCCAGATCGAGCACCACAGCGGTCTCTGCCTCCGACAAGGCGAGCAGGTACCGGCACGCGACGACATCCCGCTGGCGAGCCGGCAGCGCCGCGACCGCGGCGGCCAGCTGACGACGAGCCTCGTCGGCGAGGACCGCAGCCTCAGGCGAGGGGGCCGCCCCGCCCGAGGCGCGGTCGTCGATCAGCGCGAGCTCGTAGTGGGTGCGCCGCCCTGACGAGCGACGGCGGTTCCGGGCCTCGTTGGCGACGATGGCGAGGACCCATGGTCGAAATGGCGTGCCCTCGCGATGGCCGGCGAGCGCTCGGTGCGCCTTCACGAACGCGTCCTGCACCACTTCCTCCGCGTCCGCCGCCACCCCGCAGATCACGTGCGCGACGCGGAGGGCGACCGGTTGGTAGGCGCGGACCAACGACGCGTAGGCATCCATGTCACCCTCCTTCGCTCGGCGAGCGAGCTCGACATCGTCGGGTGGACGACCCTCCACCGACCGATCCTGGCTCAGGTCGAGCCGACTCGCACCCGTCGGCCGAGCGTCACCCGAGACGCGATCACGGCGAGGGCGACGGCCGCGACCACCGCGACCGCAGGCCACCGCGCCAGACCCCGGCTCGGATCGCTCGCAGGTGCGGTCTCCCTCGCGGGGGCAACATCCTTCGCGGTCGGCGTCGCCGACTTGGGGGCTGACGCCACTCCCTCGAGCGCGCTCTGCGTCGGCAGGCCGAGCTCTTCCCACGTCGGCTGCAGGGCGGTCGGCGTCCTGAACCAACCCCCGGTCGTGCGCCCACCGCCGGGGACGGCCTGGTCGGGCGCGGTGTAGGTCAACGGTCCCCCTTCGGCGTAGAGGTACAGGTCCTGACGGACGAACCCTGGCTTGGGCCCACCGTCGGGGAGCCGCCACGTGATCACCAGCTTCGGACCGAGCTGCTCCTTCGGCGCGTCCGGGAGCATCGGATCCGGGGTCTGCGCGTACGCGGCCGGCCACAACCCGGCCACGTCGGCCAGGGTCCCGAGATCGTCGTAGAGCCCGTCCGCCCCGTCGAACGTCATCGGAGCGGCCATGCCATCGCCGTCGACCGTGGCCTGGTCAGGGCCCTTGGCGTGCGCCACCCCCGGGACCAGCAGGACGGCGAGGAACACGACGAGGAACGCACGAGCACGCATCGGTGTCAGCCCTTCCGGCGGGCCGGTGCCCGCCACACCCCATGTACACCGGCGGGGACGATCAGGTTCCCTACTCAGCTCGAAGGGTCCGCAGCTCCTCGTCGACCAGGGACACGATGCGTGTCATGCCAGCCTCGCTCGCGTCGGCGAGGCACTGGGTGAACAGCTCGTCGTGCGCGAGTGGCATCGCCCTCTCGGTCGCGGTCGGCGAGCAGGCGCGCCCACTCGAACATCCCGTAGATGATCCAGGCGCGGCAACCCATGCGCTCGTTTGCCGCCTGCCCCGCCGCGTAGTGCGCCTCGGCATCGTCCCAGCGACCGAGCATGGCTGCGAGGAGCGTGAGCGGCCCGTGCGTCGAGCCGAGGATGTCTGCAGGCATGCCGGCGGTGATGGTGTCGTCGGCAAGCGGCAGCAGCATGTCGTACAAGACTGGAGCGTGATCGACCTCGTCGAGCATGCCGCACACCGCCGCGAGGATGCCGACGCCGACCTTCCAGTTGGCGTCGTGCGGCAGCGAGCGGAACCCGTCGGCCGCCAGGTGGTCGAACTGCTCCCGCGCCTCATCCGCCAACCCGAGCTCTCGACACAGGTAGGCCACGCCGCAACGCCAGGCCGGGATCAGCGGGAACTGCTCCACCATCGCCTGGAACATCGGCAGCAGAGGTTCCATCCCGCCTCGCGCCCGTCCGAGCGAGAAGAGCTGGACGCCGTACATCTGCAGGACGTTCTCGCTCCCGAGCGTCGCACCGAGCTGCACCGCCTCCTCCATCAGCGCCTCGGCGTCGTCGAATCGGGCGGCCATCAGAGCGGCGGCGGCCCGGTGCACCCCTGATGCCCAGAGCCACTCAGGCTGGCGCAGCTCGGCGGCCAGCTCCTGCTCGCGCGCCACAGAACGTTGGAAGCCCTCGCCGTCGCCCAGCTCGGCGGAGGCACCCGTCAACCACATCACCCCGGTGAGCTCGTTCACCCGGTTCCCCGATCGGCGACCGAGCTCGATGATCTCGAGCGCCCGCTCCCGACGTTCAGTGGGGTTCCCCGGGACCCACGCCCCCCAGAGTGCACACCCCAGCACGAAGGCCGCGGCGTCGTCGTCACCGACCCGTTCGGCCATGGCGACGGCCTCCGTGGTCAGCCGTTGCCGCCGCTCGCTCTCCGTCAGGAGGAAGTACAGCTCGCTCGCGAGGCGCGCCGTCGCCATCGCGCGCAGCGGTGAGTCGCCTGAAGGCAGCGTCTCCAACCCTTCCTCGAGCACCGCGACCAGCTCGTGGTCGACGCGTCCCGCGTCGCTCCAGCCCCGATCACCAGCGATGACGAGACCCGCGTCGACCAGGAGGTCGGGGCGTTGTGCGGCGCGCGCCTCCTCGACCGCCATCAGGGCAGCCGCGCGGGACAGCTCGGTGGCACCCGCGGCTCGGAGCGATCGGGCCAGCGACACCCGCAGCGCGGCTCGCTCCGCTCGTTGGGTGGGATCGTCGGGGTCGAGGACGTCAAGCGCCCGCTCGTACTGGCTGGCCGCCTCTTCGTACGCCAGGCGTTCGAAGGCGTCCCGGGCAGCTTCCCGGCTCCAGCGGAGTGCACTCTCGATGTCGCCCAGAGCCGCCGCCTCGCAGGAGTGGTGGGCCAGCTGGTCCAAGCACTGGACACCCAGAGCGGCTCGCCCCTCCAGGGCCTGCGCCACCCTTCGGTGGATACGCAGTCGCCGTGTCGTGGGGATCTCCTCGTAGAGCGTCGAGCGCACGAGCGCGTGCGCGAACGCACGTCGGTCGTCACGATCAGCGAGGGGGACCACCAGACGACTGCCTTCCGCTTCCTCCAGGGCGTCGAAGACCTCTTCTTGATCGAGTCCGCTCGCCTCGATCAACAGGGAGCTGTCGAACTCACGCCCGATGACCGCGGCCACCGAGAGCACATCGTTCGTCTCGACGGCGAGCTGGGACAGCCGACGGCCGATGACCTCGCGCACCCCCTCCGGGATGCCGACCGGACCCCGCTTGCTGACGACCCAGCGCCCGTCGTCGACCCGGACAGCGCCCGTCTCCACCAGGTGGCGCAGCACCTGGCCGACGAAGAACGGGTTGCCCTCGGTCTCGGTGTGGACATCACGGGCGAAGCGGATCGTGTCCTCATCGAGGTCATGGCCGGCTGCGCTCGCCACGAGCTCGACCACCTCGGCCTCCGCAAGCCCTCGCAGCACGATGCGCTCGACGTCGGGCTCCCGACGGAGGTCAGCCAGCGCCTCCGAGAGCGGATGCCCGCGCGCGAGATCGGTGTCGCGGTAGGTGCCCACGATCATCATCCGCCCGCTGCCGCGATGGCGGATGACGTGCCGGAGCAGGAGGAGGGTTGGTCGGGCCGCCCAGTGCAGATCGTCGACCACCAGGACGACTGGCGCGTCGGCCGCGATCGACGTGAGGAGGTCCGTGCACGCCTCGAAGAGCCGATAGCGCTCGGTGTCGGGATCAGCTCGCATCGGCTCCGGCAGCTCGACCCTCGAGCTCAGCGCCGGCACCAGCCGAGCGAGGTCGCCGCCATTTGGTCCCAGCTGCGCGGCCAGCACGTCGTCTTCGCAACCAGCGGCGTACGTGGCGATGGCCTCAGCGAAGGGCTGGTACGGGACACCCAGCTCCTCGTCGCACCGGCCGAAGAGGACGACGGCTCCTTCGGCGTGCACCCGACGCGCGAGCTCGGCGGCGAGCCGCGTCTTGCCAACGCCCGGTTCGCCCGCCACGAGCGCGACCTGCGGGTCGCCTTCGAGCGTGTGCTTCCACGCTGTCGTCAGTGCCTCGCGCTCGTCGACCCGTCCGATGAGCGGCAACGTCTCGTTGGGCGACAGCGCCGCGGGGAGCGGGGCCAGGGCATCGAGGCCCGCATCCCACGTGACCTCGTAGGCGACGACCGTGCCGAGGCCTTTGAGCTCGAGCTCCCCAGCGCTCTCGAGGCGATGGTCGCCGCGCGAGCCGACGAGCAGCCGGACGATCTCGCTCACGAGGATCTGCCCTGGCACGGCGGCATCGCACAACCGCGACGCCTCGACGACCGGAGTGCCGAAGCAGTCGTCGCCCTCCCAGGACACATCACCGGCGCTGATCCCGACCCGCACGGCGATGGGTGCCGGGAGGCTGCGGTTGAGCCGGCTGATGGCACGCTGGATCGCGACGGCGCCGCCCACCGCGTGCGCCGCGGCAGGGAAGACGATCATGAGCCCGTCCCCGGTGCCCTTCAGCGTCTCGCCGAGGTGCTCGGCGGCCGCGGCACGGATCATGGCGTCATGCCGGCGCCGCAGCGCGTCGGCGCGGTCGTCACCGAGCGACCGGCGGATGTCCGTCGACCCCATCAGGTCGGTGAACAGCACCGTCGTCGTGCTCGAGCGCCCCCCGGCCCGGTCCGTCACGCCCGAATCGTACGACTTCGGGCGGTATCGGGCCTTGTGGACTCCGCTCGGACCTCGGATCAGTCGGTGCCGGGGCGGCGGGCGTCCTCGTCCGTGTCCTTGATCTTGCCGCCGGGATAGGTCTTGGCCAGCTCCTCCTGCGTGGGCGTGTGCTTCTTGCGCGCCTCGGCCGGGAGCAGCTTCGTGATGGCCGCCATGATCTTCGTGGTGTCGTCGTCGGGCGAGATGCCGTCGAGACCGTCGACCGCCTTCCCGACGCGGATCGTCACCTTCGGCGGATGCCTGAGGGCGAGCACGTTGGGCATGCGCTCGCTGCGGGGCCACACCTTCTCGGTGCCCCACAGGCCGACCGGGATGACGGGGGCGCCGGTCATGGCCGCGAGCCGTGCCGCGCCCCAGCGCCCCTTGAGCACAGGATCGAAGAAGGCGGGTCCACGCGGGATGGTGCCCTCCGGCATCATCGCCACCAGCTCGCCGGCTTCCAGCGCCAGCGCTGCCTCTGCCAACGGCTCGTCGGAGCCGGTGCCCCGCTCGACGCGGATGCCGCCCATCGCCTTGGCGATCTGCCCGACGATCGGCGCGTCGAACACCTCCTTCTTGCCGAGGAAGCGCACCGGACGTCCCGCGCTTGGCCAGCGTCAACGCCATGGCCAGCGGGTCGAAGTAGCTCCGGTGGTTGCCCACGATGATCCCGGGACCGTCTTCCGGGATGTGCTCGGTGCCGGAGATGTCGAAGCGCGCGTACGGGATCAGCTCGGGGCGCGCCAGCGGCATGAGCGCCTTCTGCGGCTCGATGTTCACGACGGGGAGCTTCGGCACGCCCGACGGCACGTCGAGGTGCACGACCGGCCACCGTCGGAACAGCGCCACCACGAGCATCCGCGGGTCGGGGTTGACGACGACCGGGTGCTTCACGGCCGCGAGCATCGGCTGGTCGTAGAAGCTGTCCGAGTAGGCCCAGCTCTCGCCGAGCGACACGGCGTTCTCCATCGCCCACTCCGCGATGGCGCGCAGCTTGCCCTCGCCCCACACGAACTCGCCGTCGAGCGTGCCGTCGTAGACGCCATCGTGCTCCCCGTACCGGGTGGCGACCACGTCGTCGAAGCCCAGCGCGTCGGCGAGCGGCTTCACGAGGTCGTACGGCGTGGTGGTGGCGAGCACGAGCGGGCGGCCCGCCTTCCGGTGCTCCTCGAGGATCGGCCGAGCGAAGGGCTGCAGGCTGCTGGCCAGTGCCTCGGCCGCCTGGATGCCGGCCTCCTGCACCTGCGATCGCACCCATCCCGACGCGAAGCGGACGGCCCGCCGGGTGACCTCCATCGAGGGCCGGTTCTCGCCGAACATGTCGTACATCCGGTAGATGAGCTGCTCGCCGGGGATCGAGCGGTCGGTGACCCCAGCTGCCTTCAACGCCTCCCCGATGATCGGCCCCGACGCCCCCCGGAGCAGCGTGCGGTCCAGATCGAAGAATGCGGCGCCTTCACCCATGCAGACCGACGGTACAACCCCCAGGAAAACTGAAACACCGGCCCTGGGGGGAGGGCCGGTGTTCCGTATCTTGCGAGGGGCGGGAGGGGGGTCCTGCCTCACCTCGCGGAGGGCACCTCTGGGGGGAGAGGTGCTGCCTCTTGTGAGCACCACGATAAGACTGGGCTAGCAATCAGTCAAACAGTTGTTTGTGATAGGTGCCATCATGTTCAGCGATGGACATCCGCCAGCTCACCGCCCTCGTGGCCGTCTCCGAGGCCGGCAGCTTCTCGGGGGCGGCCCGCGCGCTGCACACGGTGCAGTCCAACATCTCGACCCACATCGCCCGCCTCGAGCGCGAGCTCGGCGTCACGCTCTTCGATCGGTCGAGCGGCACCATCACCGAGGAGGGGTGGGCCGTCGTGAAGCGCGCCCGGCACATCCAGGTGGAGCTCGACTCCCTGTCGGCCGACGTCGCCGCCCTGCGCGACGACGTGCGCGGCACCGTGCGCCTCGGCTGCATCGGCACCTCCGCCCGGTGGCTCGTCCCGCTCGTGCTCGAGGCCGTCACCCGCGACCACCCGCTCGTGCACGTGATCGTGGTCGACGCCACCACCACGTCGCTGGTGCCCCGCCTGCTGGCCGATGAGCTCGATCTCGCCGTCGTGAACCTCCCCATCACCCACGACGAGGTGGTGGCTGAGCACCTGTTCGACGAGGACCGGATCCTGATCGCTCCCGACGACCATCCCCTCGCCAACCTCGAGCGGGTGTCGTTCGTCGACCTCGCCGACCACGAGCTGCTCCTCGAGCCGAGCGGCACCGCGTTCCGAGACGAGCTCGACCGGCATGCGGCCGTGGCCGGGTTCACCCTCCGGGCCAAGGCCGAGGTCGACGGGCTCCGGCTCATCGCCACGCTGGCCTTCCAGGGGTTCGGTGCCGCCATCGTGCCCGCCACGGCCGCCCCGCCGTGGCTCGAGGGCAGCTGGCGCCGCGTCCAGGTCGACGGCTTGGCGCGGCGATCCGTCGGCCTGGCGAGGCGTCAGCGCGGACTGCTGTCCGCCCCGGCCCGGGCGCTGCACGACGCCGTCACCGCGGTGGTCATCGCCGACGGCGAGGACTTCGATGGCGTGCACCTGGTCGCGACGTAACGGTTCGTGGGCCACACCGGGTCGCAGCCCCACATGCCGCGCACGATCCCCATCGCCTCCGACCACCCGGGCTCGCTGTCCGCTCGGATCACCACGGTGGCGGGTCGGGACGTCGTGCTGGTGGAGATCTCGGACGACCGGCGCCGCGGCGCCCTCTCCGAAGCCGACGGTCACACCTTCGCCGAGGCCGCCGAGCACGCGTTGGGGGCCGGCCTCCCGATCCTCGCGGTGATCGCGTCCAGCGGTGCCGACGTGAACGACGGCATCGCCGCCCTCCACGGCTGGGGCACTGCCGCCCGTGCCATGGCCCGCTGCTCCGGTCGGATCCCGGTGCTGCTCGCGGCCACCGGACCCGTCCTGTCGGGGCCGGCCCTCCTGCTCGGGCTCGCCGACCAGGTCGTGATGACCGAGGAGGCCTACGCCTTCGTGAGCGGACCACGGATGGTCGAGACGTTCACGGGCGAGTCGCTGGACGCCATGGAGCTCGGAGGCAGCGGGATCCACGCCTCCAGCACCGGCGTCGCCGCCCTCGTGGTGCCCGACACCGCGGCGGCGATCGATGCGCTCTTCGACATCCTGGCGTACCTCCCCTCGGTGATCGACGAGGAGCCGCCGCGTTGGTGGACCGACGACCCGATCGACCGGCCCACGCCCGAGGCCGGCGAGTGCATCCCCGCCTCCCCCACCGGCGGCTACGACGTGCGGGACGTCGCCCGCAGCATCGTGGACGACGGGGACCTCCTCGAGCTGCGCGCCCACTGGGCCCCGAACCTCGTGACGGCGCTGGCCACGGTCGGCGGACGACCGGTGGGCATCGTGGCCAACCAGCCGGTCTCGATCGCGGGCACCCTCGACATCCCCGCCTCCCAGAAGGGCGCGCGCTTCGTCTCGTTCTGCGATGCCTTCGGGCTCCCGCTGCTCACCCTGGTCGACACGCCTGGCTTCTACCCAGGGAAGGACCTCGAGTGGCGCGGGATGATCCGGCACGGCGCCCAGCTGGCGTTCGCCTACGCCCGAGCATCGGTGCCGCGGGTCGCAGTCGTGCTGCGCAAGGCCTACGGCGGTGCCTACATCGTCATGGATTGCCGCACGATGGGCTGCGACCTCTACTTGGCGTGGCCCTCGGCCGAGATCGCGGTCATGGGTGCCCGGGGGGCGGTCGAGGTGCTCCATCGCCGAGAGTCGCCGGAGCGCCGAGCCGAGCTGCAAGCGGCCTACGAGGAGCGCTTCCTCAACCCCTACGTGGCCGCCGACCGAGGCTTCGTCGACGCGGTGATCGATCCGGCCGACACGCGCCGCGAGGTGGCTGCTGCGTTCGACCTGCTCGCCACCAAGCGAGAGACCCTGGCGAGCCGCAAGCACGACAACTCCCCGCTGTAACTAGTGTCGGCCTCGTGGCCGAGAGCATCACGATCACCGACAACCGCACGGGCGAGTCGATCGAGGTGCCGATCCTCGACGGCGGGGTCGACAGCACCGAGTGGCGCAAGCTGCTCCCGGGGATCTGGTTCTACGACCCCGCGCTGATGACGACGGCGGTCGCCAAGAGCCACATCACCGACCTCGACGGCGAGAACGGCATCCTGCGCTACCGCGGCTACCCCATCGAGCAGCTGGCCGCGAAGTCCAACTACCTGGAGGTGGCGTACCTCCTGATCAAGGGTGAGCTGCCGACGGCGACGGAGTTCGCCACGTGGAAGCACGACATCACGTACCACACGTTCATCCACGAGAACGTGCGCAAGCGCTTCCTCGAGGGCTTCCACTACGACGCCCACCCGATGGGCATGCTCGTGTCCGCCATCGCGGCCCTCTCCACCTTCTACCCGGAGGCGGGCGACGTCCACGACCCCGAGAACCGGTACAAGCAGATCACCCGCCTCATCGCGAAGATGCCCACCCTGGCGGCGGCGTGCCACCGCTTCAGCGTCGGCATGCCGTTCGTCTACCCGGACAACTCGCTCGGGTTCACGGAGAACTTCCTCTCGATGCTCTGGAAGATCGCGGAGCCGCGCTACGACGCCAACCCCGCCCTCGCCAGGGCGCTCGACGTGCTGTTCATCCTCCACGCCGACCACGAGCAGAACTGCGGCACCACCGCGATGCGCACGGTCGGTTCGGCCCACGCCGATGCGTACATGAGCGCGGCCTCCGCGGCCGCCGCCCTCTACGGCCCGCGCCACGGCGGTGCCAACGAGGACGTGATCCACATGCTCACCGAGATCGGGACGCTCGACCAGATCCCGGCCTTCGTCGAGTCGGTCAAGCAGGGCGAGCGGCGCATGCCCGGGTTCGGGCACCGCGTGTACAAGAGCTACGACCCCCGCGCCACGATCATCAAGGAGACCGCCGACGAGGTCTTCGCGATCACGGGCAAGAACCCGCTGCTCGACATCGCCCTCGCCCTCGAAGAGGTCGCGCTCTCCGACGACTACTTCGTCTCGCGCAAGCTCTACCCGAACGTCGACTTCTACTCGGGGCTCATCTACCAGGCCATGGGCTTCCCGCTGGAGATGTTCACGGTGCTGTTCGCGATCCCCCGCACCGCAGGGTGGCTGGCGCACTGGGTCGAGCTCCTCGAGCAGGACCAGAAGATCGCTCGCCCGCGCCAGCTGTACGTGGGACCGGCAGTGCGCGACTACGTCGCCATGGGCGAGCGCGGCTGACGCTCCCGCGTGCACGCGGTCACCATCGTCGACGGCGCCCTCGAGTGGCGCGAGCACCCTGATCCCGAGCCGGGCACCGGCGAGGTGCTGGTCGACGTACGGGCGGCCGGCATCAGCAACGCCGACCTCCTCCAGCGCGCCGGCTTCTACCCGCCGCCGCCCGGCGTGCCCGCCGACATCCCCGGTCTCGAAGCGGCCGGTGAGGTCGTAGGCGCTCGGGCCGGGCGCGACCCGCTTCGCCATCGGCGATCGCGTGATGGCCGTGCTGGCCGGTGCCGGGCAGGCCGAGCGGGTGGTCGTGCACGAGCGGGCGGCGATCCCGCTGCCGGCCACCGTCCCCTGGGAACAGGCCGGCGCGATGCCCGAGAACGTCACGACGGCGCACGACGCGCTGTTCACGCAGGCGGGCCTGGCCATGGGCGAACGGCTCCTGGTGCACGGCGCCGCCGGCGGGGTCGGCACCGCGGCCGTGCTCCTCGGCGCGCTGGCCGGAGCCACCGTCGTAGCCACCGTGCGCGACGAGTCCAAGCGAGCCGGCGTCGAAGCCCTGTTCCCTGGCGTGTGGGCGATCCCGCCGGAGGGCTTCGCCGCCCATGGACCGTTCGACGTGATCCTCGAGCTGGTCGGCGGCCCGAACCTCCCCGACGACGTGGAGGCACTGGCCACCGGCGGGCGCATCTCCGTGATCGGCGTCGGCGCGGGCGGCAAGGCCGAGATCAACCTGCTCGCGCTGATGGGCAAGCGCGGCCGCATCTACGCGTCGACGCTACGTGCTCGACCGCTGGAGCAGAAGGCCGACGCCGCGCGCCGCGTGGAGGCCAACGTGGTGCCGATGCTCGAGGACGGACGCCTCCGACTGCCGGTCTCGCAGACGTTCCCGATGGCCGACGCGGCCGCCGCCTACGAGCAGTTCGCATCGGGCGGCAAGCTCGGCAAGATCGTGCTCCTGCGATAGGAGCCGCACCAGGGCCTCGCGTTAGGTTCGCACGCGATGGACTTCGAGCTGCCCCCTGAGCTGGTGGCCCTCCAGGCCGAGGCCGAGGACGTGGGCCGAGCAGCGGCCGCGCAGGCAGACCTCACCGAGGACACCTGGATCGCCGCGCCCGACCGCACCTTCTCCCTGGAGCTCGGCAAGCGCGGCTGGCTCGGCATGACCTGGCCGGTCGAAGCCGGAGGCGGCGGACGCACCCCGCTCGAGCGGTTCGTGGTGTTCGAGGCGCTCATCGGCGCCGGGGCGCCGCTCGCCACCTCCTGGTTCGCGGACCGCCAGATGGGCCCCACCCTCCTGCAGTTCGGCACCCCCGAGCAGCAGCTGACCCACCTCCCGCCGATCCTCGACGGCACGTCGGCATGGAGCATCGGCATGTCGGAGCCGGACGCCGGATCTGACGTGGCGTCCATCCGGACCCGCGCCGTGCGCGACGGCGACGACTTCGTGGTCAACGGCCAGAAGATCTGGAACTCGGGTGCTGCGACGGCCGACTGGATCTACCTGATCGCCCGCACCGACCCCGACGCGCCGCCCCATGCCGGGCTGTCGGAGCTGATCGTCGACATGCGGTCTCCGGGGATCTCGATCGTGCCGATCATGGACATGACCGGGAGCGACCACTTCTGCGAGGTGTTCTTCGAGGACGTGCACGTGCCGGCGGCCAACCTGGTCGGTGAGCTGAACGGCAGCTTCCGGCAGGTGATGCGCCAGATGGAGCACGAGCGCGGCGGGATCGACCGCTTGCTCAGCAACCGGAAGCTCTACGTCGACGTGCTGCCCCATGCCGACACCTCGGATCCGCGGGTGCGCCAGGAGATCGCCGCCCTCGAGAGCGGCTACCGCATCGGGCGCCTGCTCGTCCTGCGCGAGGTGCTCGGCCAGGCGCCCAAGCAGCTTCTCCGCCGCCACCAAGACGTTCTGCACCGAGCTGGAGCAGCGCATCGCGGGGTTCTGCGCGTCGGTGCTGGGACCTTCGGCGATGCTGGCCGAGCCCGGCCTCCCGCAACGGGTGAGCCGCAACGTGGCCTACGCGCCGGCCTACACGATCATGGGTGGCACCACGCAGATCCTGCGGAACATCCTCGGCGAGCGGGTCCTGGGCCTCCCCCGCTGAACGTTCAGACGCGGCGGACGGGCGGGCGGGGGTCTCGCTCGATCGGAGCGACCGTGGCCACCGCCTGGGCGATCACCGCGGTGCCCTCTCGGACGATGACCGGGTTGAGCACGAGCTCCTCGATCTCGGGCGCGTCCTCCACCAGGGCCGCCACTCGGAGCAGCGTCGCCTCGAGGGCACGCCGGTCGGCGTCGTCGAGCAGCGGCGCCAGGCGCGACGCGGCCACCAACCGCTCGGCCTCGAGGTCGGAGAGGGGCAGGACCCGGACGTCGGCCGCCGTGTCGAGCGCGGCGGCCGCTCCCCCGGGACCCAGCGACAGCACCGGACCGACGGCCGGGTGGTCGCGCACCACGACGGCGACGTCGACACCCGGGCTCACCATCGGCTGCACCAGTGCCGGCACGAGCGAATCGCCGAGGGTCTGCTCCATCCGCTCCCACGCGTGGCGCAGCCCGTCGGGCCCTTCGAGGTCGATGGCGAACCCAGCCGCCGCGGTCTTGGCCATGCGGTCGCGACCAGCCGCCTTGAGCACCACCGGATAGCCCATCGACCCCGCCGCCGCCAGCGCCTCGTCCACGGTGCTGACGACCTCGGTGGCCAGCGTGGTCAGACCCGCAGCGTCCAGCAGCGCCATCGCCGCCGGCTCCGCCAAGGACGTCGAGCCGTCGCCGAGGTGGTCCTGCACCAGCGAACGGACCGCAGTCACCACGGCCTCGTCGAGGACCAACGGCTGCCCTTCGGGCAGGGCGAGCCACGCCGCGTACTCCGCCACCCGCCCGAGGGCACGGGCGGCGGCGTCGACGGCGTCGTAGATCGGCACCCGCCCTGCGGTGTCGTCGTCACGGAGCGATCCGTCGGCCGGCGGCCCACCCGGGGGCTCGAAGAAGCAGGCGACCACCGGGACCTCGGGCCGCGCCTTGTGACCGGCCTCGAGGCCCACCTGCACCTCGGCCGGGGTCCCCCCGAGGGAGGGCGCGTACAGGACCAGCACCGCATCCACTCCCGGGTCGGTGACCAGGAGGCTGAGCGCTCGCTCGACGTCGTGCCCGCTGGCGCCGAGGCCCAGGTCGACGGCGCCGAGCGTCCCGACCTCGTGGCTGGCCAGCTCGCCTAGGGCCTCCCGAGTGGTGGACGACAGCTCCGCCAGCTCGAGCCCTGCGTTCAGCACTGCGTCGGCCGCGATCGCCAACGACCCGCCCGGGTTGCCGACCACCGCCACGCGGCGCCCGGCCGGGAGCGGCTGGCTCGTGAGGAGGCGAGCCGTGTCGAGCATGGCCGGCAGGCTCGGCACCCGGATCACGCCGGTCTGGCGCAGCAGCGCGTCCTCGGTGTCGTCCGCACCGAGCTCGGTCGCGGAGGCGGGCAGGCGACCGGCCTTCACGGCCACGACCGGCTTGGCACGCGTGAGACGGCGGGCGAGGCGACTGAAGTGGCGCGGGTTGCCGAGGCTCTCGATGTACATGCACACGACGTCCGTGCTGGAGTCGCGCCTCCCAGTACTGGAGCAGGTCGTTGCCCGAGACGTCCGCGCGGTTGCCGAGGGCGACGAACGACGAGATCCCCACGCCGACCTCGCGGGCCTGGGCGATGATGACCGCCCCGACCATGCCGGACTCCGACAGCAGCGACACCTGCCCGCGGCGCGGCACCACCTGGGCGAACGTGGCGTGCAATCGCACGCTCGGGTCGGTGTTGATGATGCCGAGGCAGTTCGGGCCGACGACGCGGACGCCCCACGACCGGGCGACCCGGAGCACCTCGGCCTCCAGGGCCGCGCCCTCGGCACCCTGTCTCCGCGAAGCCCGCCGAGAGGATGACGACGCCGTACACCTGCTTGCGACCGCACTCCTCCACCACCGCCGGGTACGGCCGCCGCCGGCACGGCGATGATCGCCAGGTCGACCTCCTCGGTGAGGTCGAGGATGCTGGCGACGGCCCGGACGCTTCCGACGTGCTGGGCGTGCGGGTTGACCGGCCAGACAGGGCCCACGAAGCCCGGCTCGCTGCAGGCTCACCGAGCGCGTCGTGGCCGACCGTGCCGGGGTCACGACCCGCGCCGATCACGGCCACGCTCCGCGGCGACAGCAGCCGCCGCACCGCCTCCGCCGCCGCGGACCGGGCGCGAGCCTCGATGGCCGCCTCCGCCTCCGGGGTCGGCTGGAGCCCGAGGCGCACCTCCACGACCCCGTCGGCGAACTTGGTGGCGGTCTCGAAGCCGGCTTGGGTGAAGACGCCGATCATCTTGCGGTTCTCCGGGCAGGACCGAGGCGGTGAACCCCGTCAGGCCCACCTCGCGAGCGCGCACCGCGAGGTGCTCGAGCAGCACCGTGGCCAGCCCCCGGCCGTGGTTGGCGTCGTCGACGAAGAAGGCCACCTCGGCCTCGGCGCGGTGCCGCCACCGGTCGTAGCGCGCGACGCCGATGAGCTCGTCCGGCGCGCAGCGCGACGAGCGCGAACCGGTCGACGTAGTCGAGGTGGGTCATGTGCTCGAGGTCGCGCTCGGACAACCGCGGCCGCGGGCTGAAGTAGCGGTAGTAGATGCTCTGCGCGCGACTGCCGGGCGTGGAAGTCGGTGAGGAGCGGACCGTCGTCGGGACGGATCGGTCGCACGCTGCGCGGTCGCGCCGTCGGCCAGGACGACATCGGTCTCGAAGGCAACCGGGTACCCGGCATCCTCCGGGAGGTCCATGAGCCGGAATCTACCGGGGTAGCGTCATTCGGACATCGGCCCGGCGGAAGGACCCCCGTGCACCGGACCCTGCTCAAGACGCTTGCCGTCCTCTTCGTCGGCGCGGTCATCGCCACGTCGTGCGCGAAGGAGAGCACCGACGGACCCCGAGCTGACCTTCGAAGGCGACGAGGGCTTCGAGGCGGACGAGGACCTCGACGAGGAGATCGACGAGCCCATCGCGCCCGACACCGGCCTCGAGGGCGGTGAGGCTCCGACGAGCGACCAGGTGGTGGAGGCCTCGCTGATCGACGTCGACGCGTTCTGGGCGCGGAGCTACGAGGACCTGTACGGCGAGCCGTACGAGCCCATCTCCGGTGGCTTCTGGGCCTACGGACCCGACAGCGAGCAGCCGCCCTGCGGCGACCCGCCGCCCGACTACAGCGACATCGCGGAGAACGCCTTCTTCTGCCCGGCGGCCGATCTGATCGCGTGGGACAACGTCAACCTGATCCCCGGCCTCTACGAGGAGTTCGGCGGCTTCACCCTCGGGATCGTCTTCGCCCACGAGTTCGGGCACGCCATCCAGTTCCGGGCCGGCACGCAGGGGCCCACCATCCTCACCGAGCTCCAGGCCGACTGCTTCGCCGGCGCGTGGACCGCCGACGTCGAGGCGGGCAACTCCGACTTCTTCGAGCTGAGCCTCGACGACCTCGACAAGGCGGTGGCCGGCTTCCTCGAGCTGCGCGACGGCGTCGGCACCGCGGCGGAGGACCCGGCCGCTCACGGCACCGGCTTCGACCGCATCGGCGCCTTCGTCGAGGGCTACGAGCAGGGCCTCGAGCGCTGCGCCGCCTACCCCGAGCTGCTCGAGTCCGGCGAGCTGATCGTCGTCGAGGTGCCCTTCACCGACGAGGAGGACTTCGAGCGCGGCGGCAACATGCCCCTCGACGAGCTCGGTCCCGCCCTGCTCGCTCGACCTGGAGAACTTCTGGACCCTCCTCTTCGCGGAGTCCGGCCAGGAGTGGACCCCCGTCACGGACGTGATCGGGTTCGATCCCGAGGTCGACGAGGTCGCGTGCGGCGGGGAGACCTTCACGCGGCGACGTGCTGGTGAACGCGTCCTTCTACTGCATCGACGACGACACGATCTACATCGACGACGTCAACCTCACGCCGGCGCTGAACGAGATCGGCGACTACGCCGTCGCCACCGAGATCGCCCGCCAGTACGCCTACGCCGCCCAGGTCCGCCTCGGGCTCACGGAGAACAGCCTCGGCACCAACCTCAACGCCGACTGCCTCGCGGGCCTCTACGCCTTCAGCGGCTTCTCCGGGAACCGCGAGGGCCAGGGCCAGGAGCTGTTCCTGTCCCCTGGCGACCTCGACGAAGCGGTCATCGCGTTCCTGCTCAACAGCGACTCGAGCGAGGACGTGGAGGCGGGCAACGTGTCCGTCGGCACCGCCTTCCAGCGCTTCGACGCCTACCGCTCCGGGTTCCTCGAGGGCACCGCCGCCTGCGACGCGCTCCTCGAGGAGGGCTAGTCGAGCCCTCGGGCTCGCTTCGACTGGCGGACCAGCGCGGCCACCGCGCCACCGATCACGACCACGACCCCGGCGAGGAGCGCCAGCTGCAGCGCGCCGCCGCGGTCGCCTGCCTCTGACGGCGGGGTGCCCTCGCCCGGCGCCGGGATGATGTCCTGGGACGGCACGGCGACGGTCGTCGTGGTGCCGGTGGGGTCCTGCGCGGTGACCGGAGCCGCCAGCGCCAGCACGGCGACCACCACCGCGGCGACGAGCAGGGCGCGGCGCCGCATCGGTCAGCGCGACCGGCGACGCCGGCGACTCGGCAGCGCCGGCCCCACCTGGTCGGCGTCGAGCGTGCGGGTGGCGTCGAGGTCCCACAGCCAGCGACCACCGTCGTTGCGCAGACGCCCGAGCGCGACGTCGGGGATGGCCCGGTCGGTGAAGGCCACCACCTGGTAGCCGAGCGCGATGGCCTTGGCCGCGGCCCGGGCCAGGAAGCCGGCGGTGCCATCCAGCGCGCCGGCGGGCGCGCACACGATGGCCCCCGCCACGATGTCGCCTTCGAACATGGGCCCTTCGGCCGTGGCCAGATCCCACTTCAGCGCCGGGTCTCCGAGCACGGCGACATGGACGTCAGGGTGCTGGCTGTGCAGGTGCACGAGGGCGTGGTGGAGCTGGCCGAGCGATGGCTTGGCCAGTCGGAAGCCAGCGGCCATCCCCGCGTCCACGAGCACGAGGGTCCGGTCAGCCATGGCGACTGGACGCTACCTTCACCCGTGCATGAGCACGGCCACCCTGATCCTCGTCATCGCGCTCGCCGCTCGTCGCCTCGGCGGTGATCGCCTTGGTCGTCGTACGGGGCGGCCGGAGCCGAGCGCAGGCCCACCTCCGAGAGGTGCCCGGGGCGGTCCTCCGCACCACCGCGGCGACGTCGCTCGGGCTCGCCACCCTCGGTGCCGGACAGGTGCGGGGCACGGGCACGCTCCAGCTGACGGATGCCGAGGTGGCCTTCGCCCAGTGGCGACCGGACCGCCTCGTGCGGATCCCCCGAGGTGCCATCCACGAGGTCGACACCACCCGCACCCACCTCGGCAAGACGATGAACAACGACCTGCTGCGCATCCGGTGGGCCAGCGCAGAGGCCGGCGTCGAGGACACCATCGTCTTCTTCGTGCGCGACCTGGCCCCGTGGCTCGACGACCTCGGCGGCCCTCCACCGGGCTAGAGCGCGTCGTCTCCCTGCCGGTGCGGGCCGAGACGACCCCCTCGAGCCTCACCTTCGGGACGAGCTCGACCGTCGACTCGGAGCCACGGAAGGTCTCGCTCTTGCCGCCATGCGGGCGGAGGTGAGGAGTCAGTTCTGACAGTGATGTGACGCGAGGCGACGGGTCTAGGTTGGACGCATGCGAGTGATCGGACTCGACCACGTGGTCATGATCTGCAGCGACGTCGAAGCCTCCCTCGACTACTACGCGGGGGTGCTCGGGCTGGCGTCGATCGACGTCGACGAGTGGAGGAGCGGCACCGCTTCCTTCCCGTCGGTGCGGCTCAACGAGACGGCCATCATCGACCTGCTCCCGGGGCAGCCAGACGGACAGAACGTCAACCACATCTGCCTCGTCATCGAGCCCGCCGACCTGCACGAGCTCGCGAGGCGCAAGGAGCTGAACGTGGTGGAGGGTCCCGTCCAGCGAGGCGGTGCCCAGGGCACGGGCTGGTCGCTGTACGTGATCGATCCGGACGCCCATGTCATCGAGCTCAAGCAGTACGGCGCCGACGCCAGCGGCGTCGCCACGCCAGGCGAGGCTCCCTGAGGAACCTCTACCCGGCGGGCACGGGTGGGCCGTAAGGGACTCGAACCCCTGACCCCCTGCGCGTCATGCAGGTGCTCTAGCCAACTGAGCTAACGGCCCGTGAGGGACGACGTTAGCAGTCGGTCCCGTCGGCCCCGAAGCCGCTAGCTGGGCTCGTCGACGCCCTCGGCGTCGCGCTCGGCCATGCGCTCCTGCTCCTCGGTGGCGGCCTCCTCGGCCAGCTCGTCGAGCTCCTCTTCGATCTCTTCGCGCAGGTCTTCGGGGGTCTCGCCGGTATCAGCCATGCCGCCTCCCTTCCCGAGTCGCGGTCAGGCGATACGGCTGGCGAGCACCCCGATGCCCTCGACCTCGAGCTCCACCGCGTCGCCCGACGTCAGCCACGGGTACCGGTCGCGGCCGTGGACGAGCCCGAGCTCGAGGATGCAGCCGGTGCCGACCGTGCCCGAACCGATCACGTCGCCCGGCCGCAGACGGGTCGACCGCGACGGCGTGGGCGATCAGCTCACCCCAGCTGAAGTGCAGGTCGCCGAGCTCGCCGCGGCTCCACTCCTCGCCGTTCACCCGAGCGACCATCGTCCCGTGCGGCGACGCCGTCCGCGTCGAGCAGCTCCTCCGGGGTCACCAGCACGGGGCCGAGCGTGGTGGCGAAGTCCTTGCCCTTGGCCGGGCCGAGGCCGAGCTTCATCTCGCGGCGCTGGAGGTCGCGCGCCGACCAGTCGTTCATCACGGTGAAGCCCGCCACGACGTCGAGCCACTCCGCCGCGTCGACGTCGGCGCAGTCGACCCCGATCACCGCCGCCACCTCGAGCTCGTAGTCGAGCTCCTCGGTGTCGTGCGGCGGCACCACGTCGTCGTCGGGACCGAGGACGGCCGCGGGGTTCGTGAAGTAGAAGACCGGCAGCTCGTACCAGTCGGGCTCCATCTCCAGGCCACGGCTGCGCCGGGCGGTAGCCACGTGGGCCTCGAAGGCGTAGAAGTCGCGGATCGAGGGCGGGTCGGGCGTCGGCGTGAGCAGGTGCACGCGGTCCAGCGGCTCCGCCTCCCCGATCGCGTCGGGCACGGACGGCCGGCCCATGGCGACCGCGAGCAGCTCGTCTTGTCCGGCCCGTCCCGCGCCGGGCGCAAGCGGCGTGACCAGCTCCTCGGTGACGATCCCGACCCAGACCGATCCGTCTCGGGCCGAGCGGTAACGAGCCAGCCTCACGCGTCGGGCGACCAGGACCGGGCGTAGCCCTCCACGTCGAGGTCCTTGGCCGCCTCACCGGGCACGAGGGCGTGCCGCGCGTCGATCATCACCGCCAGCTCGTCGGCCATTCGGCGCTCCCCGGTGGGGTTGGCGGCCGCCGCCGCGTCACGGGCGCGCGCACCGGGCTGAGGGCCGTGGTGCAGACCGAAGGGGTGCCAGGTGAGCATGCCCTCGTCGATCCCGGCCCGGGAGAAGAACTCGCCGCGGTGGTAGAGGATCACCTCGTCGTAGTCGACGTTGCGGTGGAAGAACGGCAGCCGCAGGGCGTCAGGGTCCTCCTCGAGCGGCCGGGGTGCGAACGTGCACACCACGAAGCCGTCCGCCACGAAGGTGGTGTGGGCCGACGGGGGCAGGTGGTAGCGGGGCGACGTGACCGGCCGGAAGTCGTCCACGTTGATCCGCATCGGCGCGACATCGCCCTTCCAGCCGACGACGTCGCAGGGGTGGAACGGGTACGTGATGCGCGTGTCCTGACCCAGGCGCTTCACGACGACGGTGAACTCGCCCTCCTCCTCGATCGCCTCCGCCTCGGGCACCTCGAGCATCGCGGGATCGAAGAGGGCGTGGCGGCCGAGCAGCCCCTTGTCGGGGAGCGCGAACCGCGACTCGTAGGCCTCCACCACCAGCAGGTCGGTGGGCGTGGTCGGCTCGAACCGGTACGTGGTGCCGCGCGGCACCACGAGGTAGTCGCCCTTGCGGTAGTCGAGCGGGCCGTACTCGGTGCGCAGCCGTCCGTCGCCGGCGTGCACGAAGAACAGCTCGTCGCCGTCGGAGTCGCGCAGGAACTCGGAGCGGCCGTCCGCGTAGCGGTGCCACGCGATCGACACCTGGTGGTTGCCGAGGAGCAGCGTGGGCCAGAGGTCGTCCCGTGCGGCGAGCCGACGGGTGTCGTAGGCGTGGTGGACGCCCGGCCCCTCCACGTCGGTCCAGTCGGTGGGGGCGTGCAGCCGGTAGAGGTGGCTGGCCGGGCCGTAGAAGCCAGAGCGGCCGTGCTCCTCCTCGACCGTGCCGGGCGGCAGGCCGACGTGGGCCTGGCGGCTCGTGACGCCTCGGACCCACTGCGGCACACCGTCCATGGGTCAGAGGTTGCCGCGTCTTGCCTGGGCTCGCTCGATCGACTCGAACAGGGCCTTGAAGTTGCCCTCGCCGAAGCCGCGGGCGCCCTCGCGCTGGATGACCTCGAAGAACACGGTCGGCCGGTCGGTGAGGGTCTCGGTGAAGATCTGGAGGAGGTAGCCCTCGTGGTCGCGGTCGACGAGGATCCCGAGGTCGGCCAGCGCCGCCCAGGGGAGCTCGATGCCCTCGAGCCGCGCCTTGGCCTCGTCGTAGTACTCGGCCGGGCACGTCCATGAAGCGGACGCCGCGCGCCCGGAGCGCCCGCACCGACTGGACGATGTCCGGGGTGTGGAGCGCGATGTGCTGCACGCCGGGAGCGCCGTAGAAGTCGAGGTACTCCTCGATCTGGCTCTTGCGGCGGCCCTCCGCCGGCTCGTTGATCGGGAGCACGACCTTGTCGTGGTTCCAGACCACGGTGGACATGAGCGCCGAGTACTCGGTCGAGATCTGGTCCTCGCTGAAGTGCGTGAGCTGGTCGAAGCCGAGGACGTCCTGGTAGTAGCCGACCCACTCCTCGAGGTGGCCCCGCTCGACGTTGGCCACGACGTGGTCGAACCGGGTGATCCCCACCTCGGGCCCGACGGGCCGGATGAGGTCGGTGGGCTCGAACTGCGGCGCGAACGGACCCGTGTAGGCGGAGCGGTCGAGGAACGTGTGGACCGTCTCGCCGTAGGTGCGGATCGCCGCGTGGTGGATGACGCCGTGCGGCGTCCTCGTCCTTGTCGGGCTCCCGCTCAGAGGTGGCCCCGCGAGCGAGGGCCGCGTCGTAGGCGACGGTGACGTCGTCGACGAGGAAGCAGATGTCGCGGATGCCGTCGCCGTGCGTGCGGACGTGGTCGGCGATCGGGCTGTCGGGGTGCAAGCGCGCCGGACACCATGAAGCGCACGCGCCCCTGCTGGAGGAGGTAGCTGACGCGGTCGCGCCGGCCCGTCTCAGGTCCGGCGTAGGCGACGACGTCGAAGCCGAAGGCGGCGGCGAGGAAGCCCGTGAAGGCGCGGGCGTTGCCGACCCACCACTCGAGGTGGTCGATGCCGCCGAGGGTGGGGGCGGCCGGCTTGGCGTTCATCGCTCGACCCCAGCCTCGTGGTCCGCCCACAGCCCGTCCCAGAACGCCTGCACGCCGTCGAGCATCCGGCTGGCGCCGTAGAGGAACCGCTCCTCGTCGAACCACGGCTGGGCGTGGGCCTCGATCAGCTCGTCGTCGGTGTGGGCGGCGTGCTGGTCCTCGACCTTGTCGTGCCAGGTCCAGAACGCCAACGGCAGGCCTTCGCACTCGCGGGCCTTGAACGCCTCGAGCCCGGCGATGAGCTCCTTCCAGAACCCGGCGGCGGCCCAGTGCTCGACCGCGTAGCTCGCGCCCTCGGCCACCGACACGTCCTCGGCGCCGTACACCTCGAGGAGCTCGTCGCAGAAGAAGATCGTGGGCGACGTGCCGTGGCGACGCTTGCCGACCTCGTCGAACCCGAGATCGAGCGGCTTCGCGAAGCGCAGCAGCCACTCGAAGTGGGCGGCGCCGAAGCGGAAGCGCCCACCGTCGACGGTGCCTTCGGTGGCCACGAGCTCCGGGTCGGTGCCGACCGCGACCGGCGGTGTGCGGCCGGCGTTGAAGACCACGCCGAGCTCGTTGAGGAGGATCTCCTTGCCGGTGCGGTAGGTGTCGAGGTCGGCCGCGTTGATGACCTTGCGGAGCTGCGCCTCGACGAAGAGGTGGCTGAACACGGAGAACTGCACGGTGAGGTGCCGCACCTCCCCGCGGGTGGCCTCGCCGGTGGCGAACCACCTGCGTGTAGCGGTTGTCGGCGACCACCGGGTGCTGGGCGACGAGCTCGTCGACCCGCGCTCGGAAGGCGTCGACACTGGGTGCGGTGGCCATGGCCATGGGCGGTCTCCCTGGATCGCTGTACGTCTTGCCCGGTCCAGGGAAGTGCACCGCCACGATCAGGTCAAGCAAGCCCCACTCGGCTGAGCACCCTGCCCAGACCCAGGGCGGATGTGCTAGACAGACTGCTCATGTTGCCCAGTGGAATCGATGCGCTCGACGCCAAGCTGATCCAGGCGATGTGCGAGACGCCACGCGCCGGCGTGATGGAGCTGGCTCGCCAGCTCAGCGTCGCACGGGGAACGGTACAGGCCCGCCTCGACAAGCTCCAGAAGCGCGGCATCATCAGCGGCTTCGATCCCGACCTCGACCTGCAGGCGATGGGGTACGAGGTGCTGGCCTTCGTGACGCTGGAGATCGCGCAGGGCCGCCTCGAGGACGTGATCGAGCACCTGCAGACGATCCCCGAGGTGCTCGAGGCCCACGCCACCACCGGGCCGGGTGACCTCCACTGCCGCGTCGTCGCCCGCACCAACGCCCACCTCCAGCACGTGCTCGGACGTGTCCTCGAGGTGCCCGGCATCATGCGCACCACCACGCAGATCGCGCTCAGCGAGCAGGTGCGCCACCGCGTCCTCCCGCTGGTCGCCCAGGTCATCGACGAGGCCACGGAGGCCGCACCGGCGCGTCGCAAGCGCACCACCCGCTGACGAGGTGGGGTGATCGACGGCGGCGGCCGTATCGTCGCTGGATGGTCCCCCTCGACAGCAATGCCGTGCCGGCGTCGTCGACGCCGCCTCTGCGCCAGCTGTGGGCGCACGCCGGCCGGCACCGCCGCAAGGTCGTGTTCGCCACCGTGTTCTCGGTGCTCAACAAGATCTGCGACGTCGCGCCGGAGCTGCTGATCGGCGCGGCGGTCGACGTGGTGGTGAACAACGACAAGTCGTTCATCGGTCGCCTCTTCGGCGTCGAGGACCGCTACGACCAGCTCACGATCCTCGCCATCGTCACCGTGGTCGTGTGGATCGCCGAGTCGGTCACGGACTACATCGCCGACCTGACGTGGCGGAACCTGGCCCAGGAGATCGAGCACGACGTGCGCATGGAGGCGTACCGCCACGTCCAGGAGCTCGAGCTGGCCTACTTCGAGGACCGCTCGTCCGGCGGCCTGATGGCGGTGCTCAACGACGACGTCAACCAGCTCGAGCGCTTCCTCGACCTCGGCGCCAACGAGGTCATCCTCACCGTCAGCAACGTGCTCCTCGTCGGGCTCGCCTTCTTCGTCATCTCGCCGGAGATCGCGCTGCTCGCCTTCCTGCCGATCCCCGTGATCATCATCGGCTCGCTCCGCTACCAGCGCTCGCTCGAGAAGCGCTACGACGCCGTCCGGGCCGCCGCCGGCCGCATCGCCGACACCCTCACCAACAACCTCGGCGGCATCACCACGATCAAGGCGTTCACCGCCGAGGAGCGCGAGATCGACCGCGTCGCCGTCGACAGCCAGGCGTACAGCGATGCCAACGGCGAGGCCATCCGCTATTCGAGCGCCTTCATCCCGCTGATCCGCATGGCGATCCTGGCCGGCTTCACCATGACGCTGCTCGTGGGCGGCCGAGCCACGCTCGACGGCGACCTCGACGTCGGGCTTGTTCTCCTCGCTCGTCTACATGACGCAGCGGCTCCTCTGGCCGCTCACGCGGCTCGGCGAGACCCTCGACCTGTACCAGCGGGCCATGGCCTCCTGTCGCCGGATCTTCGGCCTCCTCGAGGTCGAGCCGTCCATCCAGCCCGGCACGCGCGAGCTCGCCCTGCCCGTGCGCGGTGCCGTCCGCTTCGACGACGTCCGGTTCGACTACGGCGTCGGCGCGGCGGGCGAGGTGCTCCAAGGGTTCGACCTCGACATCGCCGCCGGCGAGACCCACGCCATCGTCGGCGCCACGGGGGCAGGCAAGAGCACGATCGTGAAGCTCCTCCTGCGTCTGTACGAGCCCACCGCAGGATCGATCAGCATCGACGAGGTGCCGATCGACGAGCTGGCCTTCGGTTCGCTGCGCGGCTCCATCGGCTTCGTGAGCCAGGACGTGTTCCTGTTCCAGGGCACCGTGCGCGAGAACCTCACGTACGGCCGCCCCGACGCCAGCGACGACGACGTGGTGCAAGCGGCCATGCTCGCCGAGGCCCACGCGTTCATCCTCACGCTGCCCGACGGCTACGACACCATCGTCGGCGAGCGCGGGCAGAAGCTCTCCGGCGGGCAACGCCAGCGCCTCACGATCGCTCGCGCGATCCTCCGCGACCCCGCCATCCTCGTGCTCGACGAGGCCACCTCGGCGGTCGACAACGAGACCGAGGCCGCCATCCAGCGCTCGCTCGCCCGGGTGTCCGCCGACCGCACCACCATCGTGATCGCCCACCGCCTCTCGACGGTGCGCCACGCCCACCGGATCCACGTGCTCGAGGCCGGCCGGGTCATCGAGGCGGGCACCCACGAGGAGCTCGTCGACCACGGCAGCCTCTACGCGGCCCTTTGGCGCGTCCAGACCGGCGACCAGCTGATCACCAGCACGGACTGATCGCGGGAGCTCATGCGACACGAACCGTGACGATTCGGGCACGGCCCTCAGCGCGCGACTACGTTCCGCCCCGACGCTCCCCACGGCGGATCGTGTTCGGAGCAGGCTCCTTGGGAGGACCCAATGCCCGGACCCCGCGTACCGTCCCGCCGGTCGATCGTCCGACAGACCGCCGCCATCGCGGCCGCGCTGCTCAGCGTGGCGGCGCTCCCCGCGACCGCCCGAGCGCAGAGCGCGCCCGAGGGTCCGCCGTCGTCCGGAGCGGCTCCGATCGACCCGGCGGTGCAGGAGGCGGTCGACGGCGAGGGCACGACGGACTTCTACGTCGTCTTCGACGCCAAGGCCGACCTCAACGCCGCCGAGACGATCGCCGACCGGGACGAGCGGGGTCAGTACGTCGTCGACCAGCTCCAGGCCACCGCCACCCAGGCGCAGGCCGGCGCACGGGCCGACCTGGACGCCAGGGACACCGAGCATCGCGACTTCTGGGCCGTCAACGCGGTGCTGGTGCGACGGGGTTCCCAGGAGACCCTGACGGCCATGGCGACCCGCCCGGAGGTGCGCGAGATCCGCGCGCCCAAGGCCTACGAGGTCCCCGAGCCCGAGCCGGGCAAGGAGCAGGCCGAGATCAACTCGGTCGAGTGGGGCGTGGCCAACATCAACGCCGACGACGTGTGGGACACCTTCGGCGACCGCGGTGAGGGCATCGTCATCGCCAACATCGACACGGGCGTGCAGTTCGACCACCCCGCCCTCGTCGACCAGTACCGAGGCAACAACGGCGACGGCACCTTCGACCACGACTACAGCTGGTTCGACGCCGCCGACTCGTGCCCGGCCGCCGAACCGTGTGACGGCGACGGCCACGGCAGCCACACCATGGGCACGATGGTGGGCGACGACGGTGGCGCCAACCAGATCGGCGTGGCGCCCGGCGCCAAGTGGATCGCCGCCAACGGCTGCTGCCCCTCCGACGAGGCGCTGCTGTCGTCCGGCGAGTGGATGCTCGCGCCCACCGACCTCGAGGGCGAGAACCCGGACGTCTCGATGCGTCCGCACATCGTCAGCAACTCGTGGGGTGCCCCCAACCTCGACGACGAAGACCCCTTCTTCGTCGACCTCATCACGGCCTGGACGGCCTCCGGCATCTACAGCGCCTTCTCCAACGGCAACGAGGGCGACGCCGCCCCGCCCCCCGCCTGCGACACGTCCGGCTCTCCTGGTGACGCGCCCGAGTCGTACAGCGTCGGCGCCTACGACATCGACAACGAGATCGCAGTGTTCTCGAGCCGAGGGCCTGGCGGCGAAGGCGAGCTCAAGCCGAACATCTCTGCGCCTGGCGTGAACGTCCGCAGCAGCTTCCCCGGCGACACCTATGGCGCCATCAGCGGCACGTCGATGGCAGCCCCGCACGTCGCCGCCACCGCCGCGCTCATGTGGTCGGCCGCCCCGTCGCTCGTCGGCGACGTCGACGCCACCCGGGCGCTGCTCGACGACACGGCCGTCGACTCCCCCGACCTCTCGTGCGGCGGTACGGCGGACGACAACAACGTCTTCGGCGAGGGCAGGCTCGACGCGCTCGCGGCGGTGGACGCCTCCCCGCGCGGCGCGGCCGGCACGCTGGCGGGCACCGTCACGGACGACCTCACCGGCGACCCGGTCGGTGGCGCCAAGGTGCGCGTCGAGGGTGGCGCGGTGCCGCGCACCGCGACGACCAAGCCCGATGGCACCTACAGCCTGGTCCTGGCCGCTGGCACCTACGACGTGGCCGTCACCGCGTACGGCTACGAGCCCGCGACGAGTGAGGTCACCGTGGTCCCCGAGGCGACGACCACGGAAGACGTCGCGCTCGTGGCGCTCCCCGTCGCGGAGGTGTCGGGCACCGTCACCGACGGCTCGGGGCACGGATGGCCCCTCTACGCGCGGATCGACATCGCCGGCTACCCGGGCGGACCCGTGTTCACGGATCCCGTCACCGGGGCCTACTCGGTGGACCTGATCGAGGAGACGGCCTTCACGTTCACGGTGACGGCCCTCGTGCCCGGCTACGAGCCCGCCGTCCGCGCCGTGACGGTTCCCCCGGACAGCGCGACGCAGGACTTCGCCCTCACGACCACCGCTGACTGTCGTGCCCCTGGGTACAGCCGCGCCGTCGACGGCGTCTTCGAGGCGTTCGACGAGGAGAGCCTCCCCGACGGCTGGGAGGTCGTCGACAACAACGGTGACGGCCAGGAGTGGCGGTTCGACGATCCCGGCGGGCGCGGGAACCTCACCGGGGGCGAAGGGCCGTTCGCCGTCGTCGACAGCGACTTCTTCGGCTTCGGGAACGGGCAGGACACCGAGCTGGTGACGCCGATCCTCGACCTCTCCGACACCGACGAACCGATCGTTGCCTTCAGGCACGACTTCAACGCGTTCGGCGATGAGGTCGCGGACGTCGACGTCAGCATCGACGCGGGCGCCACCTGGACCAACGTGTGGCGCGCCGAGGGTGACGACGGCGACGGCGACCTGCGGGGTCCGCGGGACGAGGAGGTCGCCATCCCCACGGCGGCCGGCGAGAGCGAGGTGCAGGTCCGGTTCCACTACTACGACGCCAACTTCGCGTGGTGGTGGGAGGTCGACGACGTCCTGGTGGGCGAGTCGTCCTGCGTCCTGCAGCGTGGCGGTCTCCTCGTGGGCCAGGTCACCGACGACCTCACCGGCGCGGCCCTGAACGGTGCCACCGTCACGAGCGACGACAACCCGGAGGACACGGCGACCACCGTGGCCACCCCCGCCGACCCGAACCTCGGCGACGGGCGCTACATCCTGTTCTCGTCGCGCCGTGGTGAGCACCCCTTCACCGCGAGCAAGGCCCAATACGGCTCGAGCACCGAAGACGTGACGGTCGTGCGTGACGTGGTGGTGGAGCAGGACTTCGCGCTCGGAGCCGGGCAGCTCGTCATCGAACCCGCCGCCATCGACGAGAGCCTCGACATGGGCGATTCCGTCGAGGTGGACCTGACGATCGAGAACCAGGGCTCCGAGCCCGCCTCCTTCGAGCTGGGCGAACGGGACATCGGCTTCGAGATCGCCGCCCAGCGCTCCGGCGCGCCCGTCCGGCGGGTCAGCGGCACCTTCGTGCCGACGCGGTTCGACGGCTCCGTCCCCGCCGGCACGCCGGCGGCCAGGACCGGACCCGCGGACGCGCCGTGGGAGGACATCGCCGACCTGCCCGAGGACAACATGGACAACCTGGCCGACACCAACGACGGGCTCGTGTACTCCGTCGGTGGGTTCGACGGGAGCAGCAACCTCGCCTCAGGCACCGTCTACGACCCCAGCACCGACAGCTGGGACTCGATCGCCGACATGAGCATCGAGCGCGAGAAGCCGACCGGCAACTTCATCGACGGCCTGCTCTACGTGGCCGGCGGTTGGGACAACGACGGTGGCCTCGTCTCCGACCTGGAGATCTACGACCCCACCAGCGACTCCTGGAGCACCGGAGACGACTGGCCGAGCCCGTGGGCGGCGGCGGCCTCGGTGGTCCTCGACGGTCAGCTCTACACGATCGGCGGTTGCCGCGAAGCGTGCGGCACGGACGAGGTGTGGACCTACGACCCCGCCGCCGACGCGTGGTCCGAGCTGGCCAGCTACCCGGAGGACACCTCGTGGACGGCCTGCGGCGCAATCGACGGGCTCATCTACTGCGGCGGCGGCACGGCAGGAGACTCCGAGCTGGACTCGGCCTACGTCTACGACCGCGAGAGCGACGCGTGGTCGTCGATCGCCTCTCTGCCCGAGACCCGTTGGGCGGGCGGGTTCGCCGCCGTGGACGGCCAGCTCATCATCTCCGGGGGCGTGACGGACAACTTCGCCACCATCACCAACGAGGGCTTCGCCTACGACCCGGGCGCCGACACCTGGAGCCCCATCCCGAACTCGAACAACGTCGTGTACCGCGGCGGTTCCGCCTGCGGCTTCTACAAGGTCGGCGGATCGACCGGTGGGTTCACCCCGACAGCTGCGAGCGAGGTCCTCCCGGACTTCGATGTCTGCGGCGTCACGCCGGACGTCCCCTGGCTGTCCATCGACCCGCTCACCGGCACCGTCCCGGCGGGCGACAGCGTCAGCGTGACGGTCACCCTCGACGCCTCGGTGGCGGAGGTCGACCAACCGGGCGCCTACCTCGCCGCCATCACCGTCAAGGAGGACACCCCTTACGCGGTGGCGCCCGTCGACGTGCGGATGGACGTCATCCCGCCGGCGTCGTGGGGCAAGCTCGAAGGGACCGTCACCGGCCTCAGCCGATGTGACGCCGAAGGCGGGCCGCTGGCCCGCGCCACGGTCACCGTGGAGGGTGACCTCACCGACATCGTCCTGACCACCGACGCGGATGGCCACTACGCCGTCTGGATGGACGAGGCCAACGCGCCGCTCAGCGTCACGGCGGAGCTGGACGGCTGGGTCAGCGAGACCCACGACGGCATCGACCTCACCGCGGGGAGCACCACGCAGGACGACTTCGAGCTGCGGCTCGACGCCCCCTGCGCGTCCGCGTCGCCAGAGGTGATCGAGCTCAGCGTCGAGCAGGGCGCGTCGACCACCGCTGACCTCACCCTGCAGAACGACGGGGCCGGGGCCTACGACTTCAGCATCGACGAGACGCGCCTCAACCTGCAGCCGCTGGGCATCGCCCCCCGCGCCTTCTCGAAGCCGGTCGCCGTCGGACCCATGTCAGTGCGGTCGACGGACGCGGGAGCCCGCCAGGGAGCCGCGCCCTCCGTGCCGGTCGCGGTCGACTCGTGGTTCGGGGGCGCTGACGTCCCCGGCGGTCGGGTGCGCTACGGCCACGCGCAGTGCGATGGCGATGCGAACCACTTCTACGTGTTCAGCGGCGTCGACGGCGAGGGCGGGATCACCGACGCGGCGCACCGGTACGACGCCACCACCAACACCTGGACGGAGCTCGCTCCGGTCCCGGCCGGCAGCGAAGGGCCGACGGCCGCCTGCGAGGCGGGTCGCATCCACCTGATGGGTGGCGACGGCTCCGACCAGCACTACGTCTACGACATCGGGTCGGACACCTGGTCGGCAGCCGAGCCGCTGCCGCGCGGCGTCTGGGGCGCGGCGGCCGCCGGCTTCGACGGCCGCATCTACCTCGCGGGTGGCGACAGCGACTTCAACTCCGGCGGCACGTCGGACGAGGTGGACGTGTACGACATCGCCACCGGGGCGTGGGACGTCGCGGACGATCCGATGCGGGCGCCCACCGTCGGTGCTGGACACGTCCAAGCCGGTCAGCACCTCTACGTGGTCGGCGGCTGGGACGACGACGCCCCGGACGAGAACGTGTCCGTGACGCAGCGACTCAACCTCGTCTCGGGCCAGTGGCAGAAGGGCGGTCGCTTCGAGTCGGCCCGTGCCGACTTCGCGCTGGCGGCCACCGACCGGTCCTTGTACGCCATCGGTGGGGACGAGCCCGACGGGGACTTCTTCGACGCCACGCCGACGGTCGAGCGCCTGAAGCTCACCGGGTTCGCCACGGCGCGGTGGAAGGCGTGGGATGACCTCCAGATCCCGCTGGTCGCCAACTCTGGCGGGTTCTGCACCGAGGCCATCTTCGGGCGCGAGGTCTGGACCGGGGCTGGCGCCACCACCGGCCCGCAGATCCTCGGACGGACCTTCTTCCACCGGGTGGCCGGCGAGAGGTGCCCGACGATCCGCGGGGACGTCCCGTGGCTCTCGGTCGCACCGGCCACCGGCTCGGTGCTCGCCGACGACAGCACCACGGTCGAGGTCACGGTCGACGCGACCGAGCTGGGCCTCGGCACCCACCAGGCCACCCTGTTGGTGACCACCACCGACCCCGGTGCTCCCGAGCTGCGGATCCCGGTGGTGGTGACGGTGGATCCGGCTCCGCCGGACATCTTCCTCTCGCTGGAGGCCCCGACGACCCTGGCCGGGATCGACGTGGCCGACGAGGACATCGTTGGGGTGAGCCCGGACGGCTTCCCGTCGATGCACTTCGACGGCAGCGACGTCGGCATCGAGAGCCTCGCCGTCGATGCCTTTGCCCACCTCGCGGACGGAACCCTCGTGCTGTCCTTCACGCAGCCAGGACCCGTGCCCGGCGTCGCGGGCACGGTCGACGACTCCGACCTCGTTCGCTTCGTGCCGTCCTCGTTCGGTCCCGATACGGCCGGCACCTTCGAGCCCTGGTTCGACGGCAGCGACGTCGCGCTCGACGAGCGCGGCGGAGGATGTCGACGCCGTCGAGGTGCTCGGCGACGGACGCGTGGTCCTGTCCACGGTGGGCGGCGCCTCGGTCGCCGGAGGGCTCATCGGCGACGACAGTGACCTCTTGGCCTTCACGCCGACCGCGCTGGGCACCGGCACCACCGGCACGTTCGCGATGTACTTCGACGGCAGCGACGTCGACCTCACCGTCGACGGCGAGGACGTCGACGCGGTCGCCAGGAAGGGCGGCGACGCTGGTGCTCAGCACCACCGACGCCTTGACCGCCACCGGGCTGACGGCCGCGGACGACGACGTGGCGACGTTCCACCCGACCTCGCTCGGCGGCACCACCACCGGCACGTGGGACCCTGTGCTCCGCTTCGACGGGGCCGTCCACGCCCTCGACCCCAACGACGTCACCGGGGTGGACCTGCCCTGACGCTCAATCGGGCGCGAAGCCCTGCCGCAGCGTGTTCTCCGTGCTGACGCGCGGGTCGAGGAAGCTGTGGAGGTAGTCGGGGCCACCCGCCTTGGTGCCCGTGCCCGACATGCCGAAGCCGCCGAAGGGCTGACGACCTACGACCGCGCCGGTGATGTGCCGGTTCAGGTACACGTTGCCGGCTCGCAGCTCCGCGGCGGCCCGCCGCAGGTTCACCGGTGAGCGCGAGAAGCACCCGGCCGTGAGCGCGTAGTCGGTGGCGTTGGCCAGCTGGATGGCGTGATCGAAGTCCCGGGCTCGCAGCACCGCCAGCACGGGCCCGAAGATCTCCTCGCGAGCGATCGGCGCCGCCGGGTCGTCCACCGCCACGATCGTCGGTCCCACGAACCAACCGGAGTCGGGGACGTCTTCGCGCGCGAGCAGCACGGTGCCCTGCTGCGGGGCGTCCTCGATGTACCGCAGCACTCGCTTGTGGGCGTCCGCGTCGATCACCGGACCCACCTGCACGCCGGTGGTGGCCGGGTGGCCGACGAGGAGCTCCTGCGAGCACCCGACCAGCCGCTCGATCATCGCGTCGTACACCGAGTCGAGGACGATGAGCCGTGACGCGGCCGAGCACTTCTGGCCGGCGTAGCCGAAGGCGGAGTAGGCGGCGGCGGGGATGGCCTGATCGGGGTCGGCGTCGGCGTCGATGATGAGGGCGTTCTTCCCACCCAGCTCGCACACCATCTTCTTGATGTGGTGCTGCGTCGACTGGGTGGTGGCCGCGATCCGGTTGATCTCGAGGCCCACCGGCTTCGAGCCGGTGAACGCGATCACCGCCACGTCCGGGTGCTCGACGAGGCGGGCGCCGACGTCTTCCCCGAGGCCGGGGAGGAGCTGGAACACGCCCGCCGGCGCGCCGGCGGCGAGCAGGGCCTCGGCCAGCCGCCACGCCACGCCCGGCGTCTGCTCGGCCGGCTTGAGGATCACCGGGTTGCCGGCGGCCAGGGCAGCCACCGTCATCCCGCAGGGGATGGCGAGCGGGAAGTTCCACGGCGAGATGACGACGGTGACGCCCTTGCCCTGGTAGGTCATCCGGTTCGCCTCACCCGGAGGTGACTGCACGAGGTCGGCCGCCGCGCCGGCCAGTCGGAGGACCTCGCGGCCGTAGTACTCGCAGAAGTCGATGGCCTCGCACACGTCACCGTCGGCCTGGTCCCAGGGCTTGGCCGCCTCGAAGCACTGCAGGGCCGCCAGATCGTCACGGCGCTCCCGCATCCACTGGGCGGCGCGGAACAGCAGGCCGGCGCGCACCTCCGCCGGCGCCGCCCGCCACCGGGGCGCCGCCTCGAGCGCCGCCGCCACCGCGGCGTCGGCGTGGACCGCCGTGCACGACGCCGACGTCGCGACGACGCGATCGGTCTGGGCGGGGTCGACGGACGTGATGGTGGAGGCGGTGCGGATCAGCTCGCCGGCCACCACCGCTGGCACCTGGATGCCCACGTCGTCGCGCACCCGATCGGTGGCAAGGCCGAACTGGGACCGAGCGGACGTCCGCCGCCACTCGCGCAGCGGCTCGGGGTCGTAGGGCGTCGGCTGGTCAGGGTCGGTCTCCCCGACGACCGGAGCCCGCGTCGCGCCCGGGATGTCGGCGACGTCGGGCGCCGCCACGAGCTCGTCGAGCGCCCGTCCCTCCGCGAACCGGTGGCGCACGAAGCTCTCGTTGGACGTGTTCTCGAGCAGCCGGCGGACGAGGTACGCCATGCCGGGGACGAGCTCGCCCACGGGGCCGTACACGCGCAGGCGCAGGCCCAGCCGCTTGATGGCGGCGTGCACGGGCTCCGCCATCCCGTACAGGAGCTGCACCTCGTACCCGTGGTCGGGGACGCCGCGGTGACGCCCGTAGCTCACGGCGTACGCCAGCGACCGCAGGTTGTGGGAGCCGAACGCCGCCCGCACCTCACCGTGGTGGTCGTGCAGGAGCCGTGTGCACCGCTCGTAGTTGGCGTCGGTCTCGTCCTTCTGCGCGAACACCGGTGGCGTCCAGCCGTTCGCCCGGGACTGGACCGTCTCGGCATCCCAGTAGGCGCCCTTGACGAGCCGCACCGTGATCGGGTTGGACCGGCCGCTCGACCAGGCGATCAGGTCGGCGAGGTCGTCACGCGAGTCGCGCAGGTAGGCCTGGATCACGATGCCGGCATCGACGTCGGCGAACTCCTCCTCCGAGAGCAGCTCCTGGAACAGCGACACGGTGAGGCCCTTGGCGTCGTAGTGCTCCATGTCGAACTGCACGTGGGCTCCGCGCTCGCGGGCGAGGCGCAGGATCGGACGGATCCTCTCCTTGGCCGAGCTGATGCCCTCGACGCGGCTGAGCGGCTCGTAGTGGGTGGCCAGCGCGGTGGGCTTGATGCTCACGTTGACGCGCGGGAGCGACCCGAGGTCGTCGCGCTCGAGGTGATCGTCGGGCGCCCAGGACGGGGCGGCTCGACACAGCGCGTTGAGCAGCTCGATGACGCGTGCCTGGTAGCGGTCGGCCTCGTGGGAGACCACCGTCTTCTCGCCGAGGAGGTCGACCGTGGCCGCGCTGCCGGTGCGCCACAGGCCGTGGAGACCCGCCACCGCCTCGTCCGGCGTGGACCCGACGATGAACTGCTCGGCCATGCGGGCGATGTTCTTGCGAGCCACCCTGGCTTCGATGGCCGCTCCGAACGGGACCTTGTCGGCCAGGTCGACGCCCAGGTCGAGGGCCTTCGGGACGTCCACACCGTCGAAGTACTCGTTGAGGTGCCGGGCGATGTCCTCGCGCCCGTCGAGGGCAGGGAAGACGTCGACGAAGCGGAAGAGCTGCGTCTTGAAGGCCGGTCGGGACATGGCCCAATCCATCATCCGGTCGCTCCACCACGACATGCGGAAGACCTTCGACCGCTGCCCGTCGCCGAGCTCCGCGATGCGGCGCGCCAGCGTCTGGGTGTCGCGTTCTACGCCGGCCGGATCCACGGCTGCGACCGTACCCGGCTATCCGGCGGACAACCGGCGCTCGATCCAGCCGCCGAGGTCGGAGAGCGCCACATCTGACTCCGGCACCATGCCGGCGAACACGTGCCAGACGTGGATCATCTCTGGCGCCACGACGAGCTCGACGTCGACGCCCGCGGCCTCGGCGCGCTCCGCGAGCATCGTGCTGTCGTCGAGCAGGGTCTCGTGATCGCCCACGTGGATGAGCAGCGGCGGCAGACCCGACAGGTCGGCGTGGGCCGGCGAGATGAGCGGGGTCTTCGGATCCCCCGCGCCTACGTAGGCCTCGGCGGACGGGGTGAGCGACGTGCGGGAGCACATCGGGTCGAGCTCGACGCGCGAGTCGTGCGAGGCCCCGGAGAAGGTCAGGTCGGTCCACGGTGAGATCAGGGCGGCGCCGGCGGGCAGCTCGTCGCCTGCGTCTCGCAAGGCGAGCAGCGTCGCCACGGCCAGTCCCCCACCCGCCGAGTCGCCGCACAGCACCACCCGGTGCGGCTCGATCCCCCCGGCCGAGGTCAGCCAGCGGTACGCGGCCACGGCGTCTTCCACCGCCGCGGGATGGGGGTGCTCCGGCGCCAACCGGTAGTCGACGTTGAGGACGCGGGCGCCGGCCGCGCCCGAGAGCTGCGCCACGTGCCGGCGGTGCGTGACGAGGGAGCCGGTCGTGTAGGCGCCGCCGTGCACGTACAGGATCGCTCGGTCGGTGGCCACGCCCGGCATGGCCACCCACTCGCAGGGCACGCCGCCCGCCTCGATCGGTTCGGTGGACGCGCCGTCGGGCAGGGGCCAGATGCTGGTGGCCGCCTCCATGTTCGCCCGCCGGGCGGGGAAGTCGGCATCGATCACCGGCTGGGTCCGGAGGAGGTCGATGATCGCCTGCAGCTCGTCGCTCGCCATGCGTGCGTTCTACCGCAGGCCGGCGTGGCACGCTGGGCCCATGCGATCGATCCGCTGGGCGATGGTGGCGGGCATCGCCGGGGCGGCGGCGTGCGGCGGCGGGGACGACGGAACCTCGCCCGACGACGACGGGCCCTCCGGCATCGAGGTCGTCATCGCCGATGACACCTCGAACATCGCCCGGCTCCGCGACGTGACCTGCCGCCGGGTGGACGACACCCAGCTCGTGGCCTCGGGCGTCGTGTCGAGCGCCGGGGACGCCACCCACTACGTGAACCTGCAGGTGCGGTTCGTGGACGCCGATGGCGTGCGCGTGGAGCTGGCGACCGACTCGGTGTCGGACCTGCTCGTCGGCGAGGCCGCCCGATGGGGTGCGACCACCTACGCCGATGGCGCCGCGGACGTGCGGCGCTGCGAGGTCACCGCCACGGTGTCGTGACGGTGACCCCCAACGGCACTATCTGACGGCGTCCTTGAAGGACTTGCCGATCTTCACCTTGGGCACGGTGGCAGCGGCGATCTGGATCTCCGCTCCCGTAGCCGGGTTGCGACCGGTTCGGGCGGCCCGGTCGGCCCGCTCGAAGCTCAGGAAGCCGGGGATCTGCACCTTGCCGCCACCGGCGACGGTGCTCGTGATGACGTCTTCGAAAGCGGCGAGGACGGAGCCAACCGCGGCAGCGGATTGACCTGACTTCTCGGCGACGGCGCTGACGAGTTCGGCCTTGTTCATTCGGGCCCTCCTTAGGGGCTGTACTAGCGACGGTCACGCTAAACCCCCGTTTTCCCGGCGTGGTGGATGCTCCGGGAGGGGTGGGGGCCTACGCGCCGCCGTGGGTGTGGTCGCAGAGGCGCGTCTCGCCCTCTGCGATGCTGCCGCCCGCCACGCCCTCGAGAGCCGCGAAGGGCCCGCAGGGGTGGGGTTCGATCCACACGTGGATCATCGGGGTGGCGGCCCCCTTGGTGAGGCCGGCGCCGCAGTTGCCGTCCTGATCGGTGAGCCCGGCCACCCGGGCACCGTTGAAGCAGAGGTTGTCGTGGACGTGCCACTGCGTGAGCTCGCCGCCCAGCTCGGGGACGTCGGCGAGGGTGTCGCCGCTGTCCATCATGAACATGGCCGCCACGAGCTTCTTCGGCGTGACCGAGGTGTCGTAGACGAGCGACTCCGGGTAGTCGGGGTCGAGGAGCTTGTCGTCGTTCATGTTGGCGATGTTCAGGTAGTGCTCGTGCCCGAGGAAGCCATCGCCGATGGACACGAAGCCCATGGCGCCCACCGCGTTCGGGTCGCTGAACCTCGGCAGACGGGTGACCGTGATGGCGAGCAGGTTCTCCGCGCGGGCCTGCTGCTCGAGGGTGACGCCGGGGACGCCGCCGAGGTCGATCGGCAGGCCCGGGTCGAACGCCTTCGGCGGCACGACGGGGTCGACGTGCGGGGCTTCGACCGCGGCCGCGCCGTGGCCATGGGCCTCACCGCTGGCGTGGCTGTGGCTGCCGGCGGAGATCATGCCGGGGACCGCGACCGCGGCGACGAGCACGGCGGCGGTGCCCGTGAGCAGCGGGCTGCGCATGAGGGCGAGGCTGCCGATGCCGACGAGGTACAGCGCCGCGGCGAGCACGGCGGCTCCCGCCAGGCCGGCGGCGAGAGAGTCGGCGAACTGGGCCTTCTCGACCTCCTCGAGGCCGTCGATGAACGAGATGCCGTTCGTCTTGGCCATGACCCACCCGCCGACGATGCCGACGTTGGCCAGCGCGCCGAGGGTGAGGAGGATCCGACCAGGTCGAGCAAGGGCGACGGCGCCCCATCCGAGCTGGATGGCGGCGACGATGGTGAAGGTGATGACGGCTTGCCGGTGCTCGCTGTGCACGCCGATGGCGGCCGCGTGGATCGCGCCGGCGCCGAGGGAAGCACCCCCGGCCATCGCGAGCCAGCCGAGCTCACCGAGCGCGGCGACCGCGTGGGAAGGGTGCAGCTGCTGTTCACGTTCTACGACGATGGCCACGACGTGTGTCCCCCTTCTACGGGCCCGAGTGTACGGGTCGGAGCGCGACGAGGACATCGCGCGTGATGGCGCGGTCGACCCGGTGGACGAACGAGTCGTCGTCCGGCGCCGGCACCTCGAAGCCGGCCGCCACGAGGAGCTCCACCAGGCGCGGCCTCGGCAGCGTGGGGCGGTTCCACGCCAGCCCCGCGGCTCCGCCCGGTTTGAGCAGTTCGTGCCACCCGGGCAGCGCCCGCTCGAGCAGCCGCTCCGGGCCGCGCTCGAGCGCGTCGGCGGTCGGGCTCGAGCCGTGCTGCACGCCGTACGGCAGGTCGCACACGAGCAGGTCCATCGACCGGGCCTTGGCGTGGTCGCGAGCCAGCACAGTGTCGTCGTGCACGATGTCGACGACACGGTGCGCCCCTCGGTCCTTGCCGCTTCCGTACGTGACGGTGGTGCGGTGGGCGGTGGCGGGTCGGCCCTTGCGGAACGTGGATCGCTCGACCGTGTGCTTCATGCGCTTGTCCTTGAGCCACGTGGTGAAGAACACCCCGAAGGCGTCCACGTCGCGCTGGTCGAGCTCGATGCCGACGGCGTCCATCCCGTACAGCGCCGCCCGGTTGAGCGAGGTGCCCCGCCCGCAGGCGGGATCGAGGAGGCGCACTCGCTCACCCGCCAGCACCCGAGCGAACGCATCCCCGCTGGCGGCGAGGGCGACGTTCACCAGCAGGTGGGTGAAGGCCTCGTTCGTCTTGCCCGAGTAGCGCTGGATCGTGAGGAGGTCGTCGTCCAGGACCTGGTGAGGCACGCACGGGGTCGGATGGAAGCGACCGTCGGCCTCGACCTCGAACAGCGCGTGCAGCGACGACACGTTGGACAGAAGCGCGAGGCGCGGGGCGTCGAGCGGGGTCGTCGTGTCGATCACGAGGTAGTCGACCCCCGCGATCGTCGTCCGCTCCTGCCCCCCGACCACGCCTCCGAGGAGGTGCGCGTCGAACGTGCTCAGCTCCGCCTGCGCCAGCCCGAAGGCCGACTCACCGAACACCCGGTTGGCGTTGGCTCTGAGGAGCAGCGCGTACCGGGACACGCCGTCGGCCGCGCGCTAGCTCGCGCGCGCGGCGATCCGGCGCAAGGGCGGGACCGTCTTCGGCGGCTGCTGCCGCGGTGGCAGCTGCGCCAGCAGCTCCTCTGACGCGAGCGTGATGCGCTTGACCGCTCGCTCGAAGGCGGCTTCGGTGCGCTCCGAGGTCTTCTGCACCCCGCTGATCTTGCGGACGTACTGGCGAGCCGCCGCTTCGATCTCCTCAGGGGTGGCCTCGGGTTCGAGCCCTCGCAACGTCGTGATGTTCCGGCACATGCCGACAGGCTAGGTGCCGACCCGCACGACGTGGAGGTCGTCGCCCAGCTCGATGGGACCGGCGAAGTGCTCCGCGGCGATGGACCGCCACTCCTCCTCGGCGCCGGGCGCCATCGGGGGCACGTAGTGCGTGAGCACGAGCGTGCCGACCCCGTTGCGGCTGGCCGTCTGGGCGGCCTGCTCGACCGAGGAGTGGTAGTCGAGGATGTCCTGGAGGCGCGGCACCGGGATGGCTCGCACCTGGTCGGCCCGGATCACCGTGTGGACGAGCGCGTCCGCCCCCGCGCACAGGCGATCCAGCCCTTCGCACGGGACCGTGTCACCGGCGATCACCACGGCGTGGCCGTCGTGCTCCACCCGGTAGCCGATGCTCGGTTCGACCGGGCGGTGGTCGGTGGGCGCCGCCAGGATGCGCACCCCGCCCTCGTCGAAGACCACGCCGTCGAGGTGCTCGGCGACGTCGACGCCGGGGTCCCACGTGAGGTCGTCGTGGTGGGCCAGCCGGTAGGAGATGTCGGGCGCGAGCATCGCCAGCAACCCATCCACCACGGCGGCGGTGCCCGGTGGGCCCACCACCGGCAGCGGGCTGGGAGCGAACGTGGTCACCCAGCGGCTCGTGATCACGTCGTTGAGGTCGGTGATGTGATCGCTGTGGAGGTGGGTCAGGAGCAGCGCGGTGAGGCCGTTGGCCTGCACGCCGGCCGCGGCCGCCCGCATGAGCACGCCGCGGCCGCAGTCGAACAAGAGGGTGGCGCCGCCGGCGCGCACGAGCGTGGCGGGTCCGGCGCGCAGGGGGTCCACGAGCGGGCTGCCGGTGCCCAGCAGGGTGATCTCGAGCATCCCCACTTCTGACATACCTCGTGCCACTACGCAACCCATCCGGAGCCCATCCACCGGCCGTCCGTACCCTGGCGCCGTGCCGCTGCCGCCCGACCACCCTGCGCTCGCGGTGATCGCCCCGCCGCGGCTGCCGCGCTTCCGCGAGCTCCTGGGTCTCGCCGAGGACGACCCGATCGAGGCCGACTTCACCGGCTGGTCGAAGCTCGTGCTGCTTACCCCCACCCAGGCTGTGCTGTTCCCCCGCGACCACACGCAGATCGACGCGCTGGGACGCGACGTGACGGCGCTCCGGGCCATCGCCGACCTCGGGATCGGGGTGGTCCCCACGGTGCAGGCCGTGTGGGACGACCCGAGCGTGTCGGCCTACCCCGTGGTCGTCCTCGACCGGCTCCCGGGCACGGGGCTGGACGCCCTGGTCGAGGACCTGCCCCTCGCCGAGCTGGGCGACCTGTTCGGCGAGCTCGGCTCGTACGTGGCGCGGTGGCACGACCTGGACCCGGCCCGCGTGCCGTCGCTCCCCCGACGGGCGCCGCTGGAGGACGTGACGACCCTCGCCCGCGAGCTCGAGCTCGACCCCGATGAGACACGGGTGGCCGATCGGGCGCTCGACCGGGCACGGGAGCTCGAGCCCGTGCTGGTCCACGGCGACCTGCACGAGGGAAATCTCCTGGTGGATCCGTCGGCCCCGCACGCCCTGACCGGCATCCTCGACTGGCAGACCGCGCGGATCGACCACCCGTTCGCCGACTTCGACCTCGGCGAGTGGGGAACGGCGATCTGGCGAGCCCACCGCCGCGACTTCCCCGTGCTCCGCCGCCGGGCGTGGGAGACCTACTCGCAGCAGCGCGGCCTACCGGGCGACCTCGCCGCCGTCTTCGAGTGGCACCACGCCACCGCCCACGCACGCCGGCTCCTGGGTGACCGCGCCTTCCCCGTCGCGCACGCGGAAGGGGTGGTCGGCACGCTGGCGGACGCGCGCGCACGGGTTCTGGACGCGCTGCGGGCAGTGGCGCGCGAGCAGGGCTGACTTCGTTCGTGCCATTCACGAACGGCCCGGGCGTCTCGCCCATCTACACGGCGCCGACCTTCGAGACGGGTGACGAGCGGCACGCGTGGCTCAACGTCATCCAAGCCGTCGCCAAGGGAGACCTCCGGGGAAGCGACCTCACCTACGAGCTCTACGAGGTCCGCTAGCCAGGAATACTTGCGGGCGCAACAATGTTGAGGGGTGAGCAACCTTCTCCAAGGAGTGAGCCATGCCTGCCATCACCGTCGACGACGTCCTCGTGCTCCCACGCATCCCGGAGCCGGACACCGCCACCGCGCTCGACCGGCCCGTGCGTTCGGTCACCACCGCGCCCAAGGGCTACGAGGGCGAAGGGTTCCCCGTGCGCCGAGCCTTCGCCGGCGTCGACCTCGCGGCCTTGGATCCGTTCGTCCACATGGACGAGATGGGCGAGGTGGAGTGGGAGCCGGGTGCCGCCAAGGGCACCTCGTGGCACCCCCACCGTGGCTTCGAGACCGTCACGTACATGCTCGACGGCACGTTCCAGCACCAGGACTCCAACGGCGGTGGCGGCCTCATCAGCGACGGCGACACCCAGTGGATGACCGCCGGCGGCGGGATCCTCCACATCGAGGCCCCGCCGGAGGAGGTCGTCGCCGTCGGCGGCACCTTCCACGGCATCCAGCTGTGGGTGAACCTCCCGAGCCGGCTGAAGATGACCGCCCCGCGGTACCAGGACATCCGCGGCGGCGAGGTCGCCCTGCTCACGAACCACGACGGCGGCGCGCTCGTGCGCGTCATCGCGGGCGAGGTCGGCGGCCGCGCCGGCCCCGGCAGCACCCACACGCCGATCGCCGTCCTCCACGCGACGGTGCAACCCGGCGCGCAGCTGCGTCTCCCCTGGCCCGCCGAGTTCAACGCGCTCGCCTACGTGATGTCAGGTCACGGCACCATCGGGCCCGATCGGACCCCGATCCAGCCCGGTCAGCTCGCCGTGCTCGGGACGGGTGACGTCGTCGCTGTGCGCGCCGACGACCAGCAGGACAACCGCACTCCGTCGCTCGAGGTGCTCGTGCTCGGCGGTCTCCCCATCGGGGAACCGGTGGCCGCGTACGGACCCTTCGTCATGAACACGCGGGCCGAGCTCCAGCAGGCCTTCGACGACTTCAACGCCGGCCGCCTCGGACGCATCCCGGCCGAGCCGCACCCCGGCCACGAGGTCCTCTAGGGGGCCTACTGCGGGAACTGCTCGGGGTAGAGCGCGGTGGTCGTGCTCGAGAGCAGGTCGACCCGGGCTCCCCGCTCGATGCCGGCCACCAGCTCGAGACCCGGGTCGGCGAGGAACCAGCCGCCCTCGGACAGGCGGTCGAGGGCGGCCCCCACCACGACGCTCGGGTCGACCGCCGGCTGGAGCATCCTGGTCTCGTCGATCGTGTGCGAGCGCCAGCCGGGCGTGTCCATGGCGGGCGCGACGACCGCTTGGCAGTCGACGCCCGTGTCCCTGAGCTCCCACCCGATGGCCTCGGCCAGGTTGAGCACGTACGCCTTGCTCGCGCTGTAGGTGGCGACGGCGGCCGTGCCGGCCAGCGCCGACCCGGAGCTGGTGACCACGAAGCCGCCCCGGCCCCGCGCGACCATCGGCGGCAGGGCCCACGCGGCCAGCTCGGTGGTGGCCAGGCAGTTCACCTGCACGGTGGCGGCCCGGCTGGCCGGAGGCTGCTCGAGGAACGGCCCCACGAAGGAGACCGCGGCGTTGGCCACCGCCAGGCCCACCTCCAGGCCGTCCGCGGCCGTCGCGACCACGTCGAGCCAGCCGGGGTCGGCGAGGTCGGCCACCACCGCCCGGGTGGGACCGTCCAGCCCGGCGGCGACGTCGAGGACGCCGGGCTGCCGGTCGACCAGCAGCACCGAGCAGCCGCGGGTGAGCAGCGCCTCCGTGAAGCTGAGACCGACGCCCTGGGCGGCACCGGTCACGATGGCCCAGGGCCCGTACCTCTCGGAGAACGCGGTCATCGCACGGAGCGTAACTGCGCGCCGAAATGCGAATGAAGCGGCGACCTCGGCGGTAGGTTGCGAGCCGTGCTCCGGGCGGGAGCGCTGAGGGAGTCCCGTGTCAGAGATCGAAGCCGGCTTCGACCTCGGCGAGTTCGCATCGTCGAGCCGGCTGCTGTGTGCCATCACGACCCGAGCCGGTCGCGTGCTCTGGGCCAACGACACCCTTGGGCGCGCCTTCGGACCCGAGGCGGGGGCCGTGGTCAACCGACCGCTGGTCGAGCTCCTCGATCCGTACGACCGCTCGGTGGCCCTGCGGGAGATGACGCGGCTCGACCAGGTGGGCGACGAGATCGCGTTCGACGCCCGCCTGCACCCGGTGGCCGGAGGCTTCCGGGCGGCGTGGTCGTGGCGCGTGGGTCACGACGGGTTGATGTACCTCGTGGGGGTCGAGGCGGAGCCGGAGAGCACGATGCCTGCGGACGTCCCCACCGAGCCCTCCTCCCCCGAGCTGCGAGACCTCGCGACGCGCGACCACCTGACGGGTACCGCCAACCGTCGGGCGTTCGAGCACGCCCTCGCGCTGCAGCTGGATCGCTGCCGGCGAGAGGGGCTGCCGCTCTCGGTCGCCCTCGTCGACCTCGACGGGTTCAAGCGCTACAACGACACGTACGGCCACCTGGCCGGCGACCAGTGCCTGGTCACCGTCGCCCGCGCGCTTCAGCAGCGCGCATCCCGGCAGGGCGAGCTGGTGGGCCGCTTCGGCGGTGACGAGTTCCTCGTGATGTGGCCCGGCATCGGGGTGGGGGTCGCGACGCGCAACGCGGAGGCGCTGCGCGGGTCCGTGCGGGTGCTCGACCTCCGCCTCGCCGAGCACCCGGTCGAGGTCAGCATCAGCATCGGTGGCATCACGGTGGTGCCGACGGCCGAGATCACCGCCACCGCCCTCGTCCACGCGGCCGACCGGGCCATGTACGCGGTGAAGCGGGCCGGCGGGGACGCCATCCGCTGGGTCACCGACCCGGACGAGCAGCACGAGGGCGAGACCGACCCGCCCTAGCATCCGATCGTGCCCGAGCTCCATAGACGCTCGTTCCTCACCGGAACCGGTGTCCTGGCCGCCGGCGCGGTGCTCGGTCCCCTGGCGGCCTGCTCCGACGACGAACCGGCGTCCGACGAGACGACCACCACCGCCCACGGCCCGCCCGACTTCGACCCGTCCGACTGGGCGTCGGTGCGCGACCAGCTCCCGCTGACCCGGGACCTCGCCCACTTCGCTGCCTTCGTCTTCGCCACCACTCCCCGACCGGTCGCCGACGCGATCGCGGATCACCGCCGCCAGCTGGACGAGAACCCCGACGGGTACCTGGAAGCGAACGGGGGGGTGCTCGACGAGGCGGTGCGCGAGGCCGCGGCTGAGTACCTCGGGGGCGCGGCCGGCGACGTGGCGCTCACCGACAGCACCACGATGGGGTTGGGCGTGGTCTACGGCGGGATGCGGCTCGCCGCTGGCGACGAGGTGCTGACCACCGAGCACGACTTCTACGCCACCCACGAGGCCCTGCGGTTGGCGAGCCTGCGCAGCGGTGCGGAGGTGCGGAGGGTGGCGCTCTACGACGACCCCGCCACCGCGTCCGTCGACGAGATCGTCGACCGGCTCCTCGCGGGCGTCACCCCGGCCACCCGCGTGGTGGCGGTCACCTGGACGCATTCGAGCACGGGAGTGAAGCTCCCGATCCGCGCGATCGCCGACGCCCTCGACGACCGCGGCGGCGACCGACCGTTGCTCTGCGTCGACGCCGTCCACGCGCTCGGCGTCGAGATCGAGGCGCTGCCTGACCTCGGCTGCGACGTCCTCGTGGCCGGCACCCACAAGTGGCTGTTCGGACCCCGCGGCACCGGCATCATCTGGGCCAACGAGGCAGGGTGGGCGGCGCTCGATCCCGTCATCCCGCCGTTCGAGGGCGCCAGCTTCCAGGGGTGGATCGATGGCACCGCGCCCGAGCGCACCCCCGGCGGGATCCCCTTCACGCCCGGCGGGTACCACACCTTCGAGCACCGCTGGGCGCTGGCGGAGGCGTTTCGCTTCCACCTCGACATCGGCAAGGCCCGTGTCCGCGAGCGCACGGTTGCCCAGGCCACCCAGCTCAAGGACGCGCTGGCGGACATCCCTCGCCTCCAGGTCGTCACCCCGGCCGCCGAGGAGCTCTCGAGCGGCATCGTGTGCGTGGCGACCGAGGAGGAGCCGTTCCCGCTGATCGAGCCCCTCCTCGAGCAGGGCTTCACCACGAGCGTGACGCCGTACCGCGACCGCTTCCTGCGCATCGGCCCGAGCATCGCCACGACCCCCGACGAGGTCGACGGCGTGGCGGCGGCGCTCCGCGGCCTGCTGTAGCCGCGGCGCGGTAGCCTCCGGGCAGTTCGAGCGGGGAGCGGCACGGCACCCAGATGATGTACCCGCTCCTCGGCTCGGCCGACACATACCAGCTGGGTGACCTGAACGGCCTGTGGAGGCTCCGGACGGGGCTGGGCTGCGTGATCACCGGTGCCCGCGCGTCCGACGGTCCGACCACCCGCGCCCACGCCACGCCCTGACTACGCCGGCTGGTGGAGCTCGACCAGGTTGCCGCTGGGGTCGTGCAGGAACGCCTGCCGGCCGGTGCCCACCGGTGAGGCGTCGGACACCTCGAGGCCGCCGTCGCGCAGCTCGCCGATGGTGGCGTCGAGATCTGCCACCTGCAGCGCGAAGTGCTGGCCGCGGTCGTCGGGCCGCGGCGCCTCGATGAGGTGCACCTGCTGGCCCCCCACGTCGAGCCACGCCCCGCCGAACCCGAAGTCGGGTCGGTCGTTCCGTGGCGTCAGGCCGAGCCGCTCGACGTAGAACGCCAGCGCGGCGTCGACGTCGGCGACGTTGATGGACACGTGGTGCACTCCGAGGATCTGCATGGAGGTGGCGGCGGGAATCGAACCCGCGTACAGGGCTTTGCAGGCCCTTGCCTAAGCCACTCGGCCACGCCACCAGGGGAACGGTCACCATAGCCGGGAGCCGCTGCGGCTCCGAAGGGGGTACGAGGTCAGCGGCCGATGGCGGCGGCGGTGCTCACGACGATCGGGATCAGCAGGGCGAGGGCGAGGATGACGCCGACGACCTTGACGCGACGCTTCTGCTTGCGCTGCCGCGCGCTCCCCTCGTACGACGACGACGGGCTCACCCCACCAGCTCCTCGGCCTCCAGAGCGAGCAGGTCGCTGAACCGGCGGCGGAGCTCGGCGCGGCGACCGTTGTCCATGGCCAGGTTGACCAGCTCGTGCGGGTCCTCCTGCTGGTCGTACCACTCGTGCTCCTGGTCTTCGAACGCGGCGTCGGGGCCGTAGAGCATCGGCGTGGGCACGCCGGTGAAGTCGTCGTTCGGGAGCCCGCCGCCCACGCCGTAGTAGCGGGCGTACTTGTGCCGCCCGTCGAACACGCCGCGGATCGCCCAGCGAGTGGCGCGGATGTTCGAGGTGTGCGCGGTGGCGTGGGCGAACAGCACGTGGTCGCGCACCTCCGCCGCGGGGTCGGCGACCAGCGGGCCGAGGTCGACCCCCTGCATGCCGGCGTCGGGCTCGACCTCCGCCAAACCACAGATCGTGCGAGCCAGGTCGACGTGCGACGACAGCGAGCTGCTGCGCTGGCCCGCGGACGCGGCGGCGGGTGAGCCGGCGGCCGGCTTCACGTAGCACGGCACGCGCATGATCTCGTCGTACACGAACGGGCCCTTGGACCGCAGGCCGTGCGAGCCGCACATGTCGCCGTGGTCCGACGTGAACACGATGACCGTGTCGTCCCACACGCCGCTGCGCTCGAGCGCACCGAGCACCGTCCCGAGGCTGTCGTCGGCCAGCTCGTGCAGCTTCACGTAGTAGTCGAGCTGGCGACGCCACTGCTCACGGTCGTCGGGCGGCAGGTAGCCGGCGAGCCAGTGCTGCTGGTCCCAGCGCCACTGGCGATGGCAGGCGGGCTTCGTGAGGAGGTCGTCGTCGAAGCTCTCGGGGAGCTGCTCGACCACGTCGTCGTAGGCCTGGGTGAACGGCGGCACCGCGGCGCCGTCCTTCCACTTGGCCGAGTCGAGCAGCGCCTCGGTGGCGGCCAGCTCGTCGCGATGGGTCGACTGGTAGCCCGGCTGGTCCATCGGGAACCACATCACATCGTGCGGGTTGACGAGGGCGACGGTGAGGAACCACGGGTCGGCCTGAGCGCCGTTGGCGTCGAGCCAGCGGGCCGCCGACTCGGCGATCACCGGGTCGAAGTGCACGCCGGTGCCGGCCCATCCCATGAAGTGCTGGTCGTTGCCGTCCCAGTCGGCGTAGCCATAGGCGTCCATCCGGGGGTGCGGACCGACTTCGAGGTGCCACTTGCCGATGTAGCTCGAGCGGTACCCGTCCGCGCCGAGCTGGGACCCGATGGTGGGGATGGCGGGATCGAGGCTGTGGTGCCACGGGAACACCGTGTTGTCGTAGACCCCGTGACCGGGCAGGTACCGGCCCGTCATCATCGTGGCGCGCGACGGCGAGCACGGCGCCGAGTGGGTCCAGTGGTTGGCCAGCTCGACCCCCTCGGCCATCAGGCGCTCACGCCACGGCAGCCGAACCGACGGAGGCAACCACGACCGTTCGCGCTCCTGGTCGGAGACGACGAACAGCACGTTGGGACGCCGATCGGTCATGGCGGGAGTCTGGCATGACCACCCGCCGCCTCTCGCCGCGACGACGTCAGAGGTCGGCGAACACCTCAGCCACCCACACGCGGCCAGACGCATCCTTCGCGACGCCGACGCCCATGTGCGTGAACCGGGAGTTCAGCATGTTGGCGCGGTGCCCCGACGACGCCGCGAGCATGTTGAAGATCGTGAGCAGCGTGTTCGAGGTGGGGCCGTGCATGGCGACGTTCTCGCCCAGCGCCGTCCAGTCGAGGTCGCCGAGGCCGGCGCTGACGGTCGAGTGCTCGAGGCGGCCGGTGGACGCCATGTGCTGGGCCCACGCCTCGGCCTTGCGGGTGAGCACATCGTTCTCGCGCAGCCGGGAGACTCCCTGCGACGTCCGCAACGTGTTGGTGCGGTCGAGGAAGGTGCGCTCCGACGCCGGCATGCAGCCCGCCGCCGCAACGGAGAGCAACAGGATCGCCACGAGGGCGCCGGCTGAACGGGTCCGGATTCGGGTGGTTCGTGCAGTCATGAGGTGGCTTGCTCCTACGGGGGAGGGGGAGGTCGTCGCCCAACCGCAACAGTAGACGCACAACCGCAACATGCGTGACATCCTCCGCACCACGAACAACCGTTCGATCGGTCCCCCCGCCGGGAACAGCCTCGATGCGCCTAGCGTTCAGGCCGGTGGCGGGCTCTCACCATCGGGAGGCACCCATGGCCCTTCCCACTCGTGACCAGCAGCGTGTCGAGGCGCCAGCCGCCGACGACATCAGCGTCTACCTCGAGAGCGATCCCGGCACCGTCGCCCACGCGCTGCGGCCGCTGCTGACCTCGGTCCTCGGCGACCGGTTGCCTGTGCTCGTCGAGCTGTGGGATGGCAGCACCATCGGACCGCTCCAAGCCCCCGGGGTGCTCCGCGTGCGCTCCCGGGACGCGCTGCGGCGACTGCTGTGGGCGCCGGACGAGCTCGGGTTGTCGCGCGCGTACGTCGCGGGCGACCTCGACCTCGATGGTGACGTGTTCGAGGTGCTCGCCGCGCTGCGCGACGCCGTCGCCCTCGGTGCGAGGCTCGCCTTCCGACTGGCACCGCGCGCCTTCGCGGCGGCGCGCGCCACGGGCGCGTTCAGCCTGCCCCTCCCTCCACCGCCCGAGGAGGCACGGCCGCGCGGACGGCGGCACTCGAAGGAGCGCGACGCCGAGGTGATCAGCCACCACTACGACGTGGGCAACGAGTTCTACGAGCTCGTGCTCGGCCCGTCGATGACGTACTCGTGCGCTCGCTTCCCGACGCCCAGCACCACCCTCGAGGAGGCGCAGGCCGACAAGCACGAGCTGGTCGCCCGCAAGCTCGGGTTGCCCGCGCTGCCCGGCGCCCGCCTGTTGGACGTCGGCTGCGGCTGGGGCTCGATGGCGCTGCACGCCGCCGCCCATCACGACGCCTGGGTGGTCGGGATCACCATCAGCCACGAGCAGGCCGTCCGCGCCCGGGAGCGCACGCAGGAAGCCGGGCTCGCCGATCGGATCGAGATCCGCGAGCAGGACTACCGCGATCTCGGCGGAGAGACCTTCGACGCCATCTCGTCCGTCGGGATGTTCGAGCACGTCGGCGAGGCGCGCATGGCCGACTACTTCCGCGTCCTGCGCGGCCTGCTGCGCCCACACGGGCGACTGCTCAACCACGCCATCTCGAGCGTCGGCGACTCGCGGTTGACCGGCCGGTCCTTCACGGGCCGCTACGTGTTCCCCGATGGCGAGCTGCTCGACGTCGGGCGGGTCGCCCTCGCGATGCAAGCGGCCGGGTTCGAGGTGCGCGACATCGAGTCGCTGCGGGAGCACTACGCGCGCACGTTGCGGGCCTGGGTCGGCAACCTGGAGTCAAGGTGGGACGACGCGGTGCGGCTCGTCGGCGAGCGACGCGCCAGGATCTGGCGGCTGTACATGGCCGGCTCCGCGGTCGGGTTCGAGGACGGCGGCGTCAGCGTCCACCAGGTGCTCGGCGTGGTCCCCACCTCCGCTGGCTACACCGCGATGCCCCGCACACGCGACGGTTGGTCGACGGCGCGCTGAACGCGGTCAGAGCGCCTGCTCCAGCACGTCGGCCACCGCGCCGGGGCTGAGCAGCGTGGCGATGTCGTGGTCCAGCAGCCACGCGGCGTTGCGGCGGTGGAGGTCATCGTCGGGCAGGAAGCGGTTGAGGACGACGATCGGTTCGTGGCCGAGCTCGCGGAAGGGAGCGACGGACAGCCGGACGGCGTTGATCGTGCCGAGGCCCGCGTCGGCCACGAGCACGACCTTGCGAGGGCCCAGCGCCTCCACGAGGTCCACGGCGTCGCCGTCGGCGGCCAGCGGCGAGCGGGGCCCGCCCACCGTCTCCACCCACGCGACGTCGGGCTCCGGGTCGGGCCATTGCAGCTCGTCGATCAGGTCCCGGAGGGTGGGCACCGGGCACCCGAGGGCGGCGGCCGCCATCGGCGGCGCCATCGCGATGGCGTAGGTCCGCGCCACCGGGCAGACCAAGACGCCGGCTTCGCCCGTGGCGTCGCCCAGCACATCTGCGTCCAGGGGATGGTCGTCGGCGGGGTCGAACGACTGAGCCGGCTTGCGCGCCGACACGGTGCGGCCACGTGCGCGCAGCTCGCGGAGCACCGCGGCCCCCACCCACGTCTTGCCGACCTCGGTGGCCGTTCCCGCGCAGACGACGAGCATCAGAGGTCGGCGAGGGCCTTGACCAGGCGCTCCACCTGCTCGTCCGTGTGGGCGGCCGACAGCGCGACCCGCAGCCGGCTGGTCCCTGGCGCGACGGTGGGGGGCCGGATGGCAGGGACGAGGAGCCCTTGCTCGAGCAGCCGCGCCGACGCGGCGAGCGCGGCGGCCTCGTCACCGAGCACGATCGGCACGATCGGCGACGGGTGCCCGGGCAGCACGGCGTCCACGTGGCTGCGCAACCGGGCGACGAGCGCGTCGCCCTCGGCCGACCGGAGGATGCGCAAGGCGGCGCGGGCGGCACCGGCGTCCCCGGGCGTGGACGCGGTGGTGAAGATGAACGGCCGCGCGGCGTTCACGAGCAGGTCGATCACGTCCCGGCTGGCGGCCACGAACCCGCCGAGCGAGCCGAGCGTCTTGGACAGCGTGCCGACGCGCACCACCTCGACCCCGCGCCACGGCTCACCGCGGAGGTCGGGGTGCGGTCCGAGCACCGCGTGGGCCTCGTCGAGCACGAGCAGGGCATCGTGGCGCTGGCAGAGCGCGGCGAGGTCGTCGACGGGCGCTTCATCGCCGTCCATCGAGAAGACCGTGTCGGTCACCACGAGGGCGGGCCCGTCGTGCGCGGTGAGCAGGGCGTCGACGTGGTCAGGATCGTTGTGGCGAGCCACGGCCACGCGCCCCTTGCCCAACCGGCACCCGTCGATGATCGAGGCGTGGTTCAGCTCGTCGCTGACCACGAGCACGTCGGGGGTGGACGCCAGCGTGGCCAGCACGGCGAGGTTGGCGGCGAACCCGGTGGGCAGCAGGAGGGCGGCGTCCGTGCCCTTCCAGTCGGCCAGCTCGGCCTCGAGCTCGAGGTGGATCGGGCGGCCGCCGACGACGAGGCGCGACGCCCCCGAACCGGTCCCCCAGCGGGCGATCGCCTCGCGGGACGCGGCCGCCACCCCAGGGTGGCTCGCCAGGCCCAGGTAATCGTTGGAGGCGAACGACACCACCGGCCGACCGTCGAGGGTGGCCTCGGGCATCGGGCCGTCGAGCGTGCGGATCGCCCGCCACTGGTCGGCGCGCCGGATGCCGTCGAGGCGGTCGCGGATCAGGCGGCCCCAGGCCGTCATCAGCCGGCCGTGACCTCGGCGATGGCGGCGGCCACCACGTCGACGATCCGGTCGATCTCGTCGGCGGTGCTGGTGAGCATCGGCATGAGCACGATCACATCACCGAGCGGCCGGATGAGCACGCCGCGCTCGACGCAGGCCGCGGAGACCCGGCGACCCCACCGCAGGCCGTCGGTGGGCGGAGCCAGCTCGATGCCGGTCATGAGGCCGCGCTGGCGGACGTCGGCGACCCGCTCGATCGGCGTGACCTGGGCGGCCAGCGCGGTGGCCAGCTGCTCGGCACGGGCCGTCACGTTGGCCAGCACGTGCTGCTCGTCGAAGAGCTGGAGGTGGCGGAGGGCCACCGCGCACGCGAGGGCGTTCCCGCTGTAGGAGTGCCCGTGGTAGAGCGTCTTGTCGGAGAGGTCGGGGCCGAGGAACGCGTCGTACACGCGCTGCGACACGACGGTGGCCGACAACGGCAGGTAGCCGCCGGTGATCCCCTTGCCGAGGCACAGCAGATCGGGCTGGATCCCGCACTGCTCGACCGCGAAGAGCGTTCCCGTGCGACCGAAGCCGGTCGCCACCTCGTCGCAGATGAGCAGCACGTCGTGGCGCTCGCACGCGGCCGAAACGCCCGCGACGAACTCCGGGCTGCACATGGCCATCCCGGCGGCGCCCTGGACGAGGGGCTCCACGACCACGGCGGCCAACCGGTCAGCGTGCTCGCGGATGAGCGCCACGGTGGCGGCGAGGTCTCCGTAGGGCGCGCGGATCACGGGGAAGCGGAGCGGATCGAACACGTCGGTGCCGAAGCCGCCGTCGCCCACCGACAGCGAGCCGATCGAGTCGCCGTGGTAGGCGCCGGTGAACGCGATGTACCGGTCGCGCCCCTGGATGCCCTGGTTGGTCCAGTGCTGGAAGGCGATCTTGATCGCCTGTTCGACGGCCTCGGCGCCGTCGCTGGCGAAGAGGGTGTGCGGCACGTCGACCGGGACCTTGGCGGCCAGCGCCTCGGCCAGCTCGATGGTGGCGGTGTTGCCATGGCCCAGCATCGTGGAGTGGGCGACCTGGTCGATCTGCGCCCGAAGAGCGTCGTCGAGCTCGGGCACCCGATGGCCGAGGGTGGTGACCCACAGCGACGAGATGGCGTCGAGGTAGCGCCGGCCTTCGACGTCGATGACCTCTCGGCCCTCGGCGTGGTCGACGACGATCGGCGAGTTGTCCGCGTACACCGACATCTGGGTGAAGCCGTGCCACACGACGCGTGCGTCGCGGGCCACCCAGTCGCTGTGCGTGTCACCCACGGCGTCCGACCCTACGACCTGGTCGCCACCACGATCACCTGGTCGTCGGCGCCGAGGGTCACGCGGGCTGACTTGGCGGGGTTCATGACGACCTGGGCTGTCGCGCCCAACCGGTAACCGAAGGCCGAGGTGCCCTTGGCCGCGCCCGCCGCCACCACCTCACCGAAGCTCACCTCGGCGGCCGGCACGAACGTGTCGGCTGCCTGCAGCTCCAGCACGGCGCCCTCGGCGTCGAACAGGTCGTCGAACACCGCCTGGAGCTCGACGTGTTCGGAGAGCTGGGCGATGAGGAGGCTGGACAGCGCGTCGCTGACGATGAGGTCGTCGACGCCGACCGGGTCGGCCAGCACGAGGTTCCGCTGGTCGAGGAGCTCGGCGACGATGCGGACGTGGCCGGGACCGCCCGGCCAGGTCTGCCGCAGCCTGATCAGCGTGAGGAGCGTCCGAGCGTCGGCATCGTCGACGGTCAGCGCGTCGCGGTAGCCGAGGACGATGATCTGGTGCGGGACGGTGCCTTCAGAGATGGGAGTCAGGTCGTCGGGTCCGCCATCGCCGCGGCGGACGTGCAGGGTCGCGTGCTCCATCACGGTCGCCTCGATGGCCGCCGGGTCCACCAGGTCGGCGTCGACCACGACCTCGATCGTCGACCGGGCTGGGAGGAACTCGTCGAGCTCCTTCAGCACCTTGGCCCCGAAGGTGCTCCAACCCACGAGGACGATGTACGTCGGCTCGGTGGGCGTCGTCACCGCGGTGGCGGGGGTGGGCGCGTCGATGGCCAGGACGCCCGTGAACCTGATCGCGGAGTCGTCGGCCGCCACCAGGAGCAGCTCGTCGTCGTCGGCGAGCAGGGCATCGGGCTCGGGGTTGAGCTCGACGATGCCGTCGGCCGTGATCCGCCCGATCGCCGAGCACGTCTCGAACCCCAGCAGTGCGTCGCGGTACGGGTGGCCGGCCAGCTCCCCCACCGGCGTGAAGTAGATCTCGTCGCCGTCGAAGTCGAGGAGGTCCTGGAACACCGCCGCGAGCCCAGCCTGGAGGCAGGCCTGGGCCGTCACCTCGGCCACCACGTCGTCGCTCGCCACCGTGAGCACGCGACCCTCGGTGACGGATCGGATGGTGCGGGCGTGGTCCTTGTCGTTGAGCTCGGCCACCACGTGGGCGTGGGTCAGATCGGGATCCACCGCCCGCACCGCCAGCACGGCCTTGACGACACCGGCGTCGCCATCGACGTCCCGCACGATCACCACGGACCGCGCCGTCTCGATCGAGGCCCGCCGCAGGTCGTCGGGCACCGACGGGCTGCCGCTGCGGCACACGATGTGGGTGGACTTCGTGTCCCCCACTCGCTCGCGGAGCTCCTCCTCCATCACCGTCTTGTCCGTGCGGGAGAGCACCACGACCGCGGCCGAGCGCTCGCTCTCGTTGGCGATCACCAGCTCGCTGATGATGCGGGGCACCTGCGGCGACCACCCCAGGATCAGCGTGTGGCCCGACTCCACGACCGCGCTCCGGCCTTTGCGGAGGTCGTCGACCTTCTGGTCCACCGCGTTGGCGATGAGCCCGATGAGGGAGCCCGCCAGGAAGATGCCGCCCAGGGTGGTGAGCAGGGCGAGGGCCCGTGTGGGCCAGGCCGTGTCGGCCGCGAACGAACCGGCGTCGACCGTGCGCAGCATCGCTTGCCAGACGTTCTCCACGAAGCTGTCGTCGTTGCTGCCGCCGAACTCGAAGCCCGCGGCCACCGACACCACCGCCGTCACCACCACGATGAGGAGGCTCAAGATGGCCAGGTAGGCGATCACGACGAACGGTCCGCGGGCGAGGGCGTTGTCGAACCGGTACCGGAGGCGGGCGAGCGAGGTCGGGCCGTGATGGGGGGCGCCGGCGTCTCCGCTGGTGGCCGGCGCCCGCATCCGAGTCCGCCGCTGCACCGCCTTGCCCTGCCGCCGGGAGGGTTGTTGCGTCGATGTCATCGGCGCAGTCTGGTCTGCGTTCGACGCCGACCGTGTGGAACTGGAATCCTGTCCCTTCCAGCAACCGCGTCCCCCACGAGGTACAGGCACTCCCATGAGCCAGCTCAAGGTTTGGATCGACCAGGATCTCTGCACCGGTGACGGGATCTGCGTAGAGCTCCAGCCGGGCATCTTCGCGATGCACGACGATGGCCTGGCCTACGTCAAGGAGACCGGCTGGCCGGACATCTTCAACGGGTCGGGCACCGATCCCGTCTACAAGATGGCCGAGGGGACCGCCACGGTGCCGCAGCCGCACGTCGACGCGACGATCGAGGCCGCCGAGGAGTGCCCCGGCGAGTGCATCTTCCTGGAGATCATCGAGTAACCGACCTCAGGAGACGTCGACGCCCGTGGCCTTCCCGAGCGCCTCGATCTCGTCGACGATGGCGTCGACCATGTCCCACAGGTCGGGCACCAGCTCGCGGCAGGCGACCAAGCCGAAGTCGAGCGTGTCGAGGTAGCTCTGCACGGTGATGTTGAGGCCCTGGCCGTCGACGATCGTCGACACGGGGTAGTAGTGCAGGAGGCGGGCACCGGCGGTGTACAGCGGGTCCCGGGGACCGGGCACGTTGGAGATCACCACGTTCACGGGCAGGGCGAACCTGGTGGTGAGCCGGGTGGCGGTGCGCATGGCCCGGGCGAACACGGCCGGCGGCGGGAACTGGGCGAAGTCGGTGAGCGCGTCGGCCGGCACCGCGTCGAAGAGCTGCTTGGCGTCGACCATGGACTCGTGCACGAGCGCGACGCGCTGCAGCGGATCGGGTTCGTCGGTGGGCAGCGCCGCGAAGATGCCAGACACCCGGTTGGTCCACTTCTCGGTCTCCTCGCCCGTGCGGATGGACACCGGCACCATCGCGATCAGGGGCGTGTCGGGAAGGGCGTCGTGGTTCTCGAGCCAGGTGCGCAGGCCGCCAGCGCAGGCCGCCATCACGACGTCGTTCACGGTGGCGCCCAGCGCGTTCTTGATCCCCTTGACCAGGTCGAGCGACGTCGACCGGTAGGCGAACCGCCGGTGGGCGGTGATCGCCGCGTTGAAGGGCGTGCGCGGAGCGGCACTGGTGGGCAGCGGGCCGATCGACTCGCCTTCGGGCGATCGCTCGCGACCGATGTTGAGCACGGCGCCGACCGGGCCGCGCAGGCCGTCGCGCACCTGGTTGGCGGCGGCCACGATCACCGGGTTCCGGGTGGTGCGACCCAGCTCGCGCGCGGTGCGGGTGGCCAGCACCACCGCGCGACCGGGCTTGCGGACGAGGTTGGCGGCGGCGCGCGTCAGCACCTCGCTGTCGGTCGGCAGCCGCTCCGGCTGCCACTCGTCCTCGGGCGGCTCGATCTGGTCGCCCTCGGGGTCGCCGTCGAGCATCAGCACCAGCAGCTCGGCGCCGGACGCGCCGTCGATGGTGGCGTGGTGCACCTTGGTGAGGATGGCGAACCGGTCGTCGGGCAGGCCCTCGATCACGTAGCTCTCCCACAGCGGCCGGCGCCGGTCGAGCGGTCGGCCCACGATGCGGGCCACGAGGTCGGCGATCTGCGCGTCGCTCCCTGGCGGCGCCACCGCCGTGTGGCGCACGTGGAAGTCGATGTCGAAGTCGGGGTCGTCGACCCAGTACGGATGGTCGAGGTTGAAGGGGACGTTGCGCAGCCGCCGCCTGAGCGGCTCGAGGAGGTGGAGCCGCCGCTCGATCTGATGGCGCCACGACGACAGCGGCTCGTAGTCGGGATCGTCGGGCCGCTCGTAGATCGAGAGGCTCGAGACGTGCCCGAACTGCGCGGCCGTCTCCATGTAGAGGAACGATGCGTCCAACCCTGAGAGCTGCTTCACGCCGCCCACTCTCGCACCCGGGCGAGCGGCGTGCTCAGGGCCCCTGGTAGCGAGCGATCTCCGCCCGACCGACCACCATGTAGTGGACCTCGTCGGGTCCGTCGGCGAGCCGCAGCGTGCGCTGGCCGGTGTACATGTCGGCCAGCGGGGTCCACTGCGACACGCCGGTGGCGCCGTGGAGCTGGATGGCCTGATCGATGATCTGGCACACGCGCTCCGGCACCATCGCCTTCACCGCGCTCACCCACACCCGGGCCTCGGCGTTGCCCATCAGGTCCATGGCCTTGGCCGCCCGGAGCACCATCAGGCGCATGGCCTCGATCTCGATGCGGGCCTTGGCCACCACCTCGGTGTTCTTGCCGAGCGCGATGAGAGGCTTCCCGAACGCCTCGCGGCTGAGGCCCCGCTCCACCATCAGCGACAGGGCCCGCTCGGCCACCCCGATCGAGCGCATGCAGTGGTGGATCCGTCCCGGGCCGAGGCGCAGCTGCGAGATCTCGAACCCGCGTCCCTCGCCGAGGAGCATGTTGTCCTTGGGGACCCGGACGTCCGTGAGGCGGATGTGCATGTGACCGTGGGGCGCGTCGTCGTGGCCGAACACGTGCATCGGTCCGAGCACCTCGACGCCCGGCGTGTCCATGGGCACCAGGATCTGCGACTGCTGGAGGTGGGCGGCGGCATCGGGGTTGGTCCGCACCATGCAGATCATGATCTTGCAACGAGGATCACCGGCGCCCGAGATGTAGTACTTCTCGCCGTTGATCAACCACTCGTCACCGTCGAGCACGGCCGACGTGGCGATGTTGCGGGCATCCGACGACGCCATCCCCGGCTCGGTCATGGCGAAGGCGGATCGGATCTCGCCGTTGAGGAGCGGCTCGAGCCACTGCTTCTTCTGCTCCGGGGTGCCGACGCGCTCGAGCACCTCCATGTTGCCGGTGTCGGGCGCCGCGCAGTTGAGGCACTCCGACGCCAGCGGGTTCTTGCCGAGCTCGACGGCGATGTAGGAGTAGTCGAGGTTGCTGAGGCCCTGGCCCGTCTCGGCATCGGGCAGGAAGAAGTTCCAGAGGCCGTTCGCCTTGGCCTTCGCCTTCACGCCGTCGAGCAGCTCCAGCTGGCCCGGCGCGAAGCTCCACCGGTCCGCACGGCCTTCACCGAGGCGGAAGTACTCAGCGGTGATCGGTTCGACCTCGTCGGCGATGAACGCCTTGACCTTGTCGAGCAGGGGACGAGCACCCTCTGACATGCCGAGGTTGTAGAGCTCGCCGCCGAAGTCGTCGGTGTTCAGGGGGTTGGCGGGCATGGGTGTCTCCTGCGGGTGCGAGGTGGGCGTCAAGGCAGAGCAGAGCACATCTCGGGCGGACACCGCGCCGGGCTAGCCTCCCGTCCATGAGCAGCGGGCTCGAGCTGGGCGAACGCGTGCCGCACGACCACGTCGTGCACTTCTACAGCCAGGACCACGAGCTCGACGACGCGGTCGCCGCCCACCTCGGCGAGGCGCTCCGCGGCGAGGCCGTCGCGATCGTCATCGCCACCTCCCGGCGGCGGGACGCCATCGAGGCTCGCATGCTCGACGACGGCGTCCCCGTCGCCGCCGCTCGCCGGTCAGGCCGTTTCGTTGGTCTCGACGCGGAGAAGGCGCTCTGCGGGTTCATGGTCGACGGGACCCCCGACCCTCGCCGCTTCGAGCAGGTCGTCGGACAGGTCATCGCCGACGCCAACCACACCGGCCGGCCGGTGCATGCCTTCGGCGAGATGGTGGCGCTCCTGTGGGCGCAGGGGAACGTGACGGCGGCCATCGAGCTCGAGGCGCTGTGGAACGACCTGGCCCAGCGGCGCCAGTTCTCCCTCCACTGCGCGTACCCGATGGCCTCGATCGCCGCGCGCGACGACCTGCACGCGGCCGGCGCCGTGTGCGCTCAGCACTCCGAGGTGATCGCCTCGGGCACCGCATCCCACGCGCGCAGCACCACGGCTCGCGGCCGCCGGCGCTCCGCGCTGTTCATCTCCACGCCCAGCTCCGTGAGCGCGGCTCGACGGTTCGTGGACGACACCCTCCGCACCTGGGGCAGCGAGGTCAGCCTCGACGACGCGGCGCTCGTCACCTCAGAGCTCGTCGGCAACGCCGTGCGCCACGCCGACAGCCCCTTCCGCGTGGCGCTGGAGCGCAACCGGTCCGGCGTGCGGGTCGCCATCGAGGACACCAGCCGGTCGGTCCCCCTGCCGCGAGAGTCCACCCGCCCCGACGTCGACGGCCGCGGCATGTCGCTCGTCGCGCGGCTGTCCGCCCAGTGGGGCTCAGAGGTCGCCGACGACGGCAAGACCGTGTGGTGTCAGCTCCCCGACCACCGCGCATGAGCGAGGTCAGCTGGACCGAGCCGGTCGCCCGCTCGGTCGACGAGCTGTGGGCCGCGGTCCGCGACTTCGGCTGCGGCTCCTGGAGCAGCGTGGACATCACCGTCGAGGGTGACGGCCAAGGCGCGATCCGGACGGTGCACATGCCGAACGGCGCGGTGTCGGAGCGGTGCGAGCGCCTGGACGACGAGGCTCGGGTCCTCAGCTACTCCATCGTCTCCGGCAACCCGTTCCCGATCTCCGACTACCTCGCCACCATGACCGTCCGCCCGGTCGACGCCGACCACAGCGAGCTGGTGTGGTCCGCCACCTGGCAGACCGACGAGGACCCGGAGCCCATCGCGGCCGACCTCACCCGCTTCATCCGCGGCACCGCCCGGGTCCTGCGCCGCGCGGTCGACGGCTCCGACTGACCGCTACTTGGCGCGGAAGATGACCTGCACGCAGCTGTAGGGCGCCTCCGGTGACCACGTGGCGCGTGTGAGCTTCCACGACGGCGTCACCGCCGCGACCCCGACGGCCACGTCGCGTCCTCTGGATCTTGGCCTGGGTCGCGGCCGCTCCGGGCGTCAGGGTGGCGGCGGGTCGGGAGTCGTGGCGTACTGCATGGTGAAGTCGCTGTTCGTGGGGAAGCCGAACGCTGCCGCACACAGCACCACCACCACGACATCGGACCCGGACGGCCCCCACGTGTCCACTCTGCAGCTGTTGCTGGTCTTTCCGTAGGCCGACACCTGCACCGTTCCCCCGTTCGTCGACGTCGCCAGGCCGGGGAGGGTGACCCGGTACTCACCCACATCGACCCGCGTGACGCTGTTGACGCCCCCGGTGATGTTGAACGAGTACGCCGCGTTGGGGATGGTCCCGTTCTTGTCGACCTGCACGTAGCCGTCCCGCAGGAGGTCATGCGCGAACAGGTTCTGCGAGACGAGAAAGCTGATCGCGAACTGCGTGTCAGCCCCGTGGCCCCCGGGAGTGACGCACCGCACCTTGGCGACGAGGGCCAGCTCCTTCGGTGCCCACCGGAGCACCAGACAGCGGTTCGTCGTCTGCCCGTACGTCGAGACCTTCACCGAGCCGCCTGCCTGCCCCATCTTGGGGATGCGGACGTCGTAAATGCCCGCCGCGGAGCGCTTGATCGTGATCTGCCCGCCGTTGCTGTTGAACTGGTACGCGCGGCTCGGGGCGTAGCTGGCGGTCGACGGTTGGTCGGCCCACGCATAGGCCACGGCGGCACTGAACGTGCCCGCCTTGGCGTTGGTGAACGAGACGAGGAAGCCGTTGTCGACGAGCGAGGTGCTGCCCAGCGCACGGCACTCGACGTCGACCACCTCATCGCCGCTCACCGCGCTCCAACCCACCACCGAGCAGTGCGCGGGCTCGTCCCACGTCCCCTGTGCCGTCACGTGGGCGACGCCGCCGGTCCTCGCCAGGCCCGGGAAGAGGACGCGGTACACGCCGACGGCCGAGCTCGTGATGGTGTTGACCGCGCCGCTGGAGTTGTACTGGTGGAAGAGCGAGGGCGTGTACGAGGAGCTGGAGGGCGAGTTGGCCCACGCCCACCCAGCCGCCCATGGTCCGGCGTCCACCACCGCGTCCGCGGCACCGCCCGTGGCGCCAGCTCGGTCGGGATCGTCGGCTCCGGCCACTGATGCGCCGGCCAGGAGGCCGAACCCGACGACGACAGCCACCGCACCGAGGAGGACCCGCCTGCCTCGCGACGGTGAGGTCGACGATCGACGCTGGCTCATGGGTGGCCTCTCTCCCGATGTCCGCCCCCGCCTGGGCGCGCGAACAAAGGCGAAGCTACCCCAAGAGCCGCAATGCGTCCCCCGACCTCCGCCGCTGCCGCACCACCCCGAGCACCCCGAAGGTGAGGCTGTCGCGGACGAAGCCCAGGACGACGTCGCGCACCTCGTCCGGCGTCACACCGGTCGTGGCGGCGAACGCGAGCAAGGCATCGCCCACAGGTGCCGGCAGTCCTCGGCGATCACGATGCGCAAGCCGGTCGACAAGGCAACGCCGCTGATCACGAAGGCGCTCGCCACCAACCAGGTGATCGAGGCTTCGGTGCGCTTCTACCCCGACAACGAGATGCTGGGCGCCGGCACGATCGGGCGCATGCTGGAGGAGTTCGCGTTCACCTTCAGCACGATCACCTGGAGCTCCGTCTTCGGTTCGCTGGTCACCTTCACGGACGAGATCGCGCCACCGGCCTGACCCGAACCCGTCCGGAACGTGCGACGGGATGGCGAGATGTGCCGGTCAGGCGTGGTGGGTGCTCGCGAGCTCGACTCGATCCCGGCCACGGCGCTTGCCCTCGTAGAGGGCCTTGTCAGCGGTGGCCATCAGGAGCAAACGTTGGTTGTGCTCGGTGGAGCTGACTCCGATCGTGACCGTGCACGGCACGCCCATCGCTTCGGTCGCGCCCGCAAAGGCCACGCGGATGCGGCTGGCGAGGGCGGCCGCCCCGGCCGCGTCGGCGTAGGGCACGGCCAGGGCGAACTCGTCCCCGCCCAGGCGACCCGACACATCTTCGGTTCGCGCCACCGACCGCAGCTGATCAGCCAGCGCTCGGAGCGCGCGATCTCCGCCGTCGTGGCCGTGGGTGTCGTTGACCGCCTTGAACGAGTCGATGTCGAGAAGGAGGAGCGCCAGGGGATGCTCATGTCGGCCCGAACGAGCCAGCTCCTGTTCCCACCGCACATCGAACCCACGTCGGTTGCTCAACCCGGTCAGGCCGTCGTTCAGCGCGAGCTCCTCCATCGCCTGGGCCCGAGTCGTCAGCTCGACGACGCGATCTCGCGCCGCGTCCAACACCTGTTCGGTGTCGGCTTGGTGTGTTCGCCATTCGAGGTCGCTCGTCACCGATTGCGCGAGCGCATCGCCGATCAACAGCACCATCTCGAGCTGATCGCAGCCGAGCTCCACGACCTGGCGACTGGCGCCGCAGATCGTTCCGATGATGGCGTCTCCATCGAGGACGGGCACGGAGAACACCGATTGCATCCCGAGCAGATCGGCACCAACGCTGCCCGGGAAGTCGCGGGGCACATCGGAGCTCTGCGGCTTGCCCGACAGGAAGACGTGCCGACACATGGCTTCCGGCCACGGCACCGAGATCGCCTCGGGAACCTCCATCTCACCCGAATTGCACGCCACGACGATGTACTGGAGCTGGGCGACCCAGTCGACCTCGGTGAGGAACGAGGTCTCGACGCCGGTGATGCGCTGGACGAGCTCGAGCAACGGGCGGGCGAGTCGCTCCAGGCGCGTAGCGTCTCCGGCCCCGAGAACGCTGCTCTTGTCGTCGCCCATGTCACCCACCGCACTCCCTCTGAGTGCACCACCGGGGACCTGGGCGGCACCTTGCCTTCGTACTCTGGAGCGGACGACGGGATTCGAACCCGCGACCCCAACCTTGGCAAGGTTGTGCTCTACCAGCTGAGCCACGTCCGCGTGAGCCAGCGACGATAGCAGGGGCCTTCTCCACCTCCCCAACCGCATCCGAGGGGGAATCCGGGCCTCCGCTGTCGAACTAAGAGGTCGTTCAGATGGACACCAGACCAACGCACCAGGGGGCTCGATGAAGGCAGTGGATCGACGACAGGCCTTCCGGCGCACCCGTCGGACGGCCTTCGCCGTGGGGTGCGTCGGGCTGCTGACGTTCGCCGCTACGGAGCCGGGCGGGGCGGCCGCCGATCGCTCGGCCGCCGCCGAGTTCACGGCGGGCACCGGCAACGCCGTCGCCCTCGGGTACAAGGTCAACCCCGCCTTCGGCGGCCTGAGCTTCGGCATCACCGCCGGCGAGTCGATCGCCGGCCACCAGAACACGGCCGCCCAGGCCCAGAGCAAGGCCGTGAACCTCGGCGTCATCGGGGTCACCCTCGCGGGCGAGGGCTGCGAGGGGGCCGACCCCTCCCTGGCCAAGGAGGACCAGCCCCAGCCGGTGATCGTCTCTTCCGACGACCCCGGAGCGGAGCGCGGCAAGTCGGCCGACGAAGCCGGCGCCATCCACATGTTCTCTCGAGCGACCAAGGCGCCGTTCGCTGAGTCGATCACGACGGTGGCCCCCGTCGGCGAACCGTCCCTGGCCGTGATCTCCGGCGCCAAGACCCACGCCACCTCTGGTGTCGTCGCCCCCGGGGTGCGTGAAGCCCACGCCACGACCGAGATCGCCTCCCTCAAGCTGCTCGGCGGCGCCATCGTCTTCGGTGACATGCGCTGGGACGCCATGCAGCGCACGGGCGCCAAGACGGAGGACAGCGCGTCGTTCGAGATCGGGTCCCTCACGATCGCGGGTGTGCGGACGCCGCTGCCGGGCGACCCGTCCGATCAGCTCCGGCTGCTCGACGCCACCCTCACCGCCCTCGGCTTCCAGGTCGTGCCCCCCGCGATCCGCCGCGAAGAGGGCATCGTCTTCGTCGACCCGATGATCATCGGTGTCATCCCCTCCGACCTGCGTGACGGCCTGCTCCTCGGTCCACTGCTGAGCGCCGGCCAGCCCATCCGGGAGGACTTCACCGAGACGCTGTTCCGCCTCGGGTGCGGTGGCGACCTGTCGGGCGTCTACACCTTCCCGTCCTCCACGGCCATCACCGTCCTCGACCTGGCCGTCGGCTCGGTGAGCGGTGCCGGCTCGCTGAACCTCGAGCTCGGCGGCGTCCAGGCGACCACGGCTGAGCTCGACGGCTTCTCCGGCCTCGGCGACATCCCCCCGCTTCCGCCCACCCCGGAGCTGCCCCCGAGTGACACGCCGTCTGACTTCGGCACCACCGACGGGTCCGGCGAGACCGCCTCCCCGCCGGCCGCCGACGCTCCCGACACCGGCGGAGCTCCGCCCACCCCGGCTTCACCGTCCGCACCGATCTCGGCGCTCGACGGCGAGCGCGGCGGCGCCCTCCTCGGTGTGGGTGCCGGCGGGCTCTTGATGCTGCTCGCCAGCGCCGAGGGCGACCGACGCAAGATGCGTCGGGCCCAACGCGAGATCCCCCTGGAGGCCTAGCCCATGTCCGCTCCCGTCGTGAGCTCTGATCCGCCGCGCGGCTACTTCAGCGTGTGGCAGCGCCTCATGCGCGGCTACGGGCCGCTCGCTGTCTTCGCGCTGATGATCCTCTTGCTGTCAGTGCTGGTGCCCTCGAAGGTGCCGGACGACGCCTCCGTGTCGGCGGACACGTCTGACGGCGTCACGGACGGCAGCTTCGGCAGCGACGGAGCGGACGGAGTCGTCGCGACCGACGGCACCGACGGCGCCGCGACCGACGGCACCGACGGCGGCACGGCCGGGGGCGCGGGCGGCGACACCGGGGGCGCGACCGGCGGGGCTCCCGCGGGATCCGCCGGCGGGTGTCCAGACCGTGAGCTGCAGGTCCCAGGCGATCCCTACTCCCCGCCGTGCGTCGCCTTCGCGGGCGGCAACGGCGGTGGGACCCACAAGGGGGTCAGCGGCACCTCCATCAAGGTGGCCTTCCGGGTGCTCAACGAGCGAGGCTTCCAGCAGACGCTGGCCGACCTCGCCGGCGCCTCGCTGGTCGACTCTCCCACCACGGTGAAGCGCACGGTCCAGACCATGGCCGACTACTTCAACAAGCGCTTCCAGTTCTACGGCCGCAAGATCCAGATCGTCTTCTACGACGGGCAGGGCTCGAACACCAACGAGCTGCTCGGCAAGGGTCGTGACAAGGCGGAAGCCGACGCCATCAAGGTGGCCGAGGAGATCGGCGCCTTCGCCGACATCTCGGCCACCTCCGAGCCCTACGCCGGCGCGCTGGCGAAGCGGGGCGTGATCGGCTTCGGCACGCCGTACCTCTCGAGGAAGTGGCACGAGGATCGCCGCCCGTTCGCCTGGAGCCTCGCCACGGACGGCTCCCTCGTGTCCGAGCTGGCGGCCGAGTACCAGGTGAAGCGCCTCTACGGGGCGACCGCGGACTTCGCCGCCGGCAACGGTGGCGACGGCAGGGCCCTCAAGGGCCGGCCCCGCAAGTTCGCCACGCTGGCGCCGGAGAACTCCTGGTACCAGGAGTCGGTCCAGAACGCCGAGGCCATCATCCGGAAGAACGGCCAGACGCCAGGCCTCAATCGGAAGTACGTGCTCGACCTGGCCACGATGTCCGACCAGGCCACCGGGATCATCGCCCAGATGAAGAACGAGAACATCACGACGCTGGTCTGCGGCTGCGACCCGATCATCCCCGTGTTCCTGTCGGGCGTCGCCAACCGGGAGAAGTACTACCCCGAGTTCATCATCGTGGGCACCGCGCTCACCGACGCCGACATCGTGGCGCAGCTGTGGCGGCCGGAGTTCTCGGCCCACGCCTTCGGCGTGAGCCCGCTCGAGCCGTTCGTGCCGCCCACCAAGACCATCGCCTACGCCGCCTACAAGGACATCCGCGACGACGAGCCGGCCTTCTCCGTCGACCTCATCTACTACCAGATGTACATGCTGGCGATCGGCCTGCAGGGCGCCGGGCCCACCCTCAACCCGGGCACCTTCGAGGCGGGCATGTTCAACTACCCGCCGAAGACCGGGCCGTTCGGCAAGTGGGACTTCGCCACCGGCGACCGCACCGCGGCCAACGACGTGCGGGAGATCTACTTCGACCCGAACGCCACCTCGACCTACAACGGCAAGAAGGGCGCCTACATCGGCACCAGCGAAGACCGCTGGGCCGCCGGCGAGATCCCGAAGGGCCGGCCGGGGAAGCCCGGGTGATCACCGACCTGCGAGATCGCTGGACCGGTCTCTCCGCGACGATCCAGACGGCCGTCGCGGTGCCGATCCTGGCCGCCATCGGGTACGTCCTCTACAGCTTCGGGCCCACGGCGTCGTTCCTCGACGACAAGGCCCCGATCGGCATCGTCGTCGCCGGGATGATCGTGGGCACGGTGACGGCCCTGCTCGCGATGGGCCTCATCCTCATCTACCGCACGAACCAGTTCATCAACTTCGCCTACGGGTCGATGGGCAGCGTCGCCGGTGTGATCGCCATCGCCCTGCACCTGGAGAAGGGCGTCAACTTCTTCGTGGCCCTCCCGATCGGCGTCGCGATCGGTGTCCTCACGGGCGTGTTCGTCGACATCATCGTGCGGCGCTTCCGCACGTCGTCGCGGCTCCTCCTCACGGTGGCCAGCATCGGCATCGCCCAGGTGCTGAGCCTCGTGGAGCTCCTGGTCGTGTCGAAGGCGATCGGGTTCGTCGGCCTGGCTGGCGGCTTCGACATCCCCCTGAGCTTCTCGTACGACATCGGCGTCAAGAACTTCAGCGGCGACGAAGCCCTGATCATGATGGTCGTCCCGTTCGTGCTGGCGGGTCTGGCCTGGTTCCTCCTCAAGACCGACGTCGGCATCGCGGTGCGGGCGGCGGCGGAGAACGCGGACCGCGCGCTCCTGCTCGGCATCCCGATCAAGCGCCTGTCGACGATCGTCTGGATGATCGCCGGCGCGCTGGCCGCCCTCACCTTCGTCTTGAAGGCGCCGTTCTCGGGCGTCACGCCCGGTGTCGTGGCCTCGGGACCGGTGGTGATGCTCCCAGCGCTCGCGGCCGCGGTCGTGGCGCGCATGGAGTCGCTCCCGATCGCGTTCGCGGCCGGCGTGGGGCTCGGCGTGGTCGAGCAGGTCGTCCGGTGGAACACGAGCGGCTCACCGACCATGCAGAACATGGTGTTCCTCGTCGTGATCCTCGCGGCGCTGCTGCTGCAGCGGGGCAAGCTCTCCCGGGCCCAGGAGTCCGGGCAGTCGTCCTGGTCCGCCACCGCCGTCCTGAAACCGATCCCCGACGAGCTCCGACGCCTGCCGGAAGTGGTGTGGTCGAAGCGCGGGATCCTGGGCGTCGTGGCCCTGCTCATGCTCATCGTGCCGAACACGTTCGGGCCCACCTACCAGTACACCGCGGCCCTCGCGCTCGTGTGGGCGATGACCGCGGTCTCCCTCGTCATCCTCACGGGCTGGGGTGGTCACATCAGCCTGGGCCAGTTCGCCATCGTCGGGTTGGGCGCGCTGCTGGCCGGCAACCTCATCGCCGACCACAACGTCGACTACCTGATCGTGCTGGTCGCGTCGGGCGCCGCGGGCGGGCTGGTGTCGCTGTTGGTGGGTCTCCCGGCGCTCCGGATCCGAGGGCTGTTCCTCGCGGTCACCACGCTCGCCCTGGCCGTCGCCGTCGACCAGTACGTCATCAACTTCAACAACTTCCCGAGCATCATCCCGCCGAGCGGCGGCGTGGAGCGCCCGCTCCTGTGGGAGCGGATCGACCTGAACGACGGCTACAACATGTACGTCGTCTGCCTGGTCTTCCTCGCCCTGTCGATCCTCGTCGCCCAGGGGGTCCGCAAGGCCCGCGCCGGGCGCGTGATGATCGCCACGCGCGACAACCAGCGCGCCGCCGACGCCGCCGCGGTGCCCACCACCTCGGTGAAGCTGGCCGCCTTCCTCCTGGCCGGCGTCATCGCGGGCGTGGCCGGCGCGTTGCACGTGCTGCTGCTCACCGGCGTCGAGCAGGGCAGCTACCCGCCGTACTACTCACTCGACCTGTTCGCGACGGCGGTCATCGGCGGACTCGGCTCGGTCTCCGGCGCCGTCATCGGGGTGCTCCTGTTCCGCTACCTCGACACGCTCACGTTCCTGGGCGACATCCGGGCCGGGCTCACCGGCAGCGTGCTGCTCTTCGTGCTGCTCGCCTTCCCGGGCGGCATCGGCCAGCTGCTCTACAACCTGCGTGACCGCGTGCTCATCCGGATCGCCGACCGGCGCGACATCCTCGTGCCGAGCCTCGTCGCCGACCGGCGCGACACCTCCAAGCGCGCCGAGAACGAAGTCGGCCTGCTGCAGGGCGCGCTCAGCGGCGGCTCCAGCACGCCGGCGGCGGTGGTCGACTGATGGCCGCCACCCCAAAGCCCCGCAAGCAGGCGCCGGCCAAGAAGACGGCCGCCAAGAAGGCCACGACCGCCAAGCGCTCCACGAAGGGGGCGGGGCGGGCGACCCCAGCCAAGAAGGCCGCCGCGGGGAAGCGCTCCACCAACGGCGCCGCCCGGACGACCGGCGCCAAGAAGGTGCCGGCGGCCAAGGCTCCGGCTGGCGCGCGGCGCCGGGTGCTCGAAGCCGTGCCCGACGAGGTCGACCTCATCGACCCGACCATCGAGATCCCGGTGCTGTCGAGCAACGGGCACGCCGAGGCGCCCGCGCCGTCGACGTCCGCGTCCACGTCGACTGACGCCGCTCCGATGCTCTCGTGCCGCGGGATCGACATGGCCTACGGGCCGGTGCAGATCCTGTTCAACGTCGACTTCGACGTGGCGCCGGGCGAGATCGTCGCACTGCTCGGCACCAACGGCGCTGGCAAGTCCACCCTGCTGAAGGGCATCTGCGGCCTGGTGCGCCCGAAGGCCGGCAAGGTCATCTTCAAGGACGAGGACGTCACCAACCTGTCGGCCGACGTCACCACCCACCGGGGCATCTCGCTGATGCCCGGAGGCAAGGGCGTGTTCCCCACGCTGTCGGTCACCGAGAACCTGCGCCTGGCGTCATGGCTGATCCGCAAGGACCAGGACCGCGTCGAGGCCGCCAAGGAGGAGGTCGAGACCCTCTTCCCGATCCTCAAGCAGCGATCCGGGCAGATGGCCGGCAACCTGTCCGGCGGCGAACAGCAGATGCTCGCGCTCGGTGGCGCGCTCATGACGCGCCCAGAGCTGCTCATGATCGACGAGCTGTCGCTGGGCCTGGCGCCCACCATCGTCGGGCAGCTGCTCGAGGTGGTCCGCGAGATCCACAGCCGTGGCACCACGATCGTCATCGTCGAACAGTCGGTGAACGTGGCCCTGAACCTCGCGCAGCGGGCGGTGTTCATGGAGAAGGGCGAGGTGCGCTTCACCGGACCGACCTCCGAGCTGCTCGACCGCCCCGACATCCTCCGCTCGGTGTTCATCGCCGGTGCCTCCGCGGGCGCCAGCGAGCCGGAGCCGGAGCCCGAGCCCGAGCCCCAGGGTCGGCGCAAGAAGGGGCCGCTGGCGGCGGCGGCACCCACCAGCGCGAGGTCCCGGAGGACGCGCCTGTGCTCCTCGAGTGCCTGGGCGTGGTGAAGCGCTTCGGCGGCATCACGGCCGTCAACGACGTCGACCTGCAGCTCCGCGATGGGCAGATCCTCGGCCTCATCGGTCACAACGGGGCAGGCAAGACCACCCTGATGGACTGCATCTCCGGGTTCCTGCCGATCGAGTCCGGCCGCATCCTGCTCCGCGGGCACGACGTCACCGAGTGGCAGCCCCACGAGCGCGCCAAGGGCGGGGTGGCCCGGTCGTTCCAGGACGCCCTCCTGTACCCCAGCCTCACCGTCGCCGAGACGATCGCCGTCGCACGGGAGCGCCACCTCGCGTCGAAGGACCTCGTGGCGGCCGCCTTCCAGCTGCCGGCGTCGTACGAGAGCGAGCTGGCGGTGGCCGCCAAGGTCGACGAGCTCGTCGAGCTGATGGGCCTCGGCGCCTTCCGTCAGAAGCTCACCGGCGAGCTCTCCACCGGCAGCCGGCGCATCGTCGACCTGGCCTGCATCCTGGCCCAGGACCCCAAGGTCCTCATGCTCGACGAGCCGTCAGGCGGCGTGGCCCAGAAGGAGACCGAGGCGCTCGGCCCGCTCCTCCTCCGGGTGCGCGACCAGGTGGGCTGCTCCGTGCTGGTCATCGAGCACGACATGCCGCTGCTGCGGGTGATCTGCGACGAGATGATCGCCCTCGAGCTGGGCGGCATCATCGCCCAGGGCACCCCCGCCGCCGTGCTCGAGCACCCGGCTGTCATCGAGAGCTACCTCGGCACCGACGACACCGCCATCAACCGCTCCGGCGCGGTCGGCGTCTCCTAGTCAGGCGAGCGCCCGACCGATCAGCGCGCGGTCGGCCTCCCGCATGGGCAGGTCGGCGACGTGGGCGAGGCCGGCCGGGCTCATCTTGGCGGCCGTCTTCCGGATGACGTCGAGCATCTTGTCGTCACCGAGATCGTCGACCGTCGCCGCCAGCTGCGTCTCGAGGAACACGAGGCAGAGGGCGTCCTCGTGGGTCTGGACCTGCGGGTCGGACCCGAGGCCCTCCTTGCGGATGATGCTCTGCACCCGCTCGATCGTGGCTTCGTCGTAGCCCACGGACACGAGGATCTCAGCGACCTCCTCGGCGTGCTGCTTCTTCAGCGCCGTCCGCCAGCGCAGGTAGCCGGCGCGGCCGTCGGGGTACGACGCGCGGCATGCTCCAGCGGCGGAGGTGGTGCGCACGGGCGGCGAGGTGTTGGCTCTCGTCGGCCGCCGGATCGAGACGCTCGAGCCACTGGGTCATCAGGTCGGCGTGCGCGAGCTCCTTGGGCCGCACCTGGCCGCGCACCTCGATCGTGTTCGGGTCGTCGGCGTTGGCCGCGTCGATCGCCGCGACGGCCTGCTCGAAGCGGGACGCGCCCACGCGGCTACGCCGGGTCGGCGGGCCGGAGGTCGATCCGCAGCACCAGCACGCCGTCGTCGACCTCGGCGCTGGCGTCGCCGACGATGGCGAAGTCCTGGAAGTCGATCTGCGCCTGCTCGATGAAGCGGGCGCGCTCCTCGCCGGCGACCGGGGGAAGCGGACGGTTGCGCACCGCGTGGGCCCGGTCGCGGAATCGTTGCAGCATCGCCTCGACGTCGAGCGACTCAGCCATCCTTGGACCCTACCGTCGCCATCAGCGGCGGCCGGGTGGCCACCCAGTAGCGCCAGGTGAGGACGGACACGGCACCGGCCAGCAGCACGAGGCCGCCCACGATCAGCGCCAGCAAGGCCCCGTCGCTGGTGCCACCGTCGCTGCTGATGGTGGTGGGCGTCTGCAAGGTCGTGGTGGTGGACTCGGCGCCTTCGGTGCCGTCGCCCGGCACGAGCACGTCGAGGCTGGTGCTCACATCGAGCGACGTCGATGTCGTCGTGACGACCTGCTCCCGCGTCGTGTCGGTCTGCTGGAACGTGGTGGTCGTCTCGGCGAAGGTGGTCGTCGTCTCTGGGACTGTCGTGGTGGTGGTCTCGGGCGGCGCTGTCGTCGTCGTGGTGGTGATCGGGAGGCACACCGTGCTGCTCGGCGTGGTCGTGGCGCAGGGATCCTGTGAGCGCGACGACGGCGTCGCGGTGGCCGAGCCCGCGAGCAGCAGCACGAGGCTCGCGAGCAGGACCGACGCGACGAGCGCTGTCAACCGTGCTCGTCTTGGTCCTCGCATCTGCCCTGCCACTCCTACCTCCGGAAGGGCGCCAGGGTACCCGCCGCCATCCCGGACTCCCAGCCGCGTCAGCGCTGGTGCTGCGGGCAGGAGTAGGTGGTGCGGCCGCCGATCGTCCGCCGTTGGAGGGGGGTGCCGTCCTTCGGACAGGCCGCCCCCGGCTCTCGGGCGACCTGGAGGTCGCCGGTGTGGCTCCCACCCCGGATGGTGAGCTGGCGGATGGTTCGCCCGATCTGGCGGTGGAGCGCAGACGCCTCGCGGGGCGCCAGCGTGCGGGCGGGCCGGGCGGGGTCGAGGCCGGCCCGCCAGAGGATCTCGTCGGCCAGGAGGTTGCCGATGCCGGCCACCCGGCTCTGGTCGAGCAGCCACGCCTTCACGGGGGCGCGGCTGGCGGCCAGCGAGGCGCGCAGCTGCGTCTCCTTGATGTTGAGGGCGTCGATCCCGAGGTGGCTGGTGCCCGCGTCGAGCTGCACGCCTCCCAACCGGCGGGGGTCGACCATCCGGAGATCGCCGCCACCGTCGAAGCGGAGGGCGAACCGCATCCAGCCCGGGTCGTCCCGCCCGCTCGAGTACTCCAGCTTCTCGATGGGGCCGGCGCCGTCCACGAGCAACCGGCCCGTCATGCCGAAGCGCAGCCCGAGGGTGGTGGTGTCGGTGTCGAGGAGCAGGAGCTTCCCGACGCGGCGGGTCCCGATGACGGTCTGCCCCGTCAGGGCAGCTCGCAGCGCCCGCGCCGTGGTGCCGCCCTTGAGGTACCAGTCGTCCGGGGCCACCACCTTCGTGATGGTGCGGCCGACCGCCTGCTCGGCGACGCGGCGGTAGTACTCCACTTCGATCATCTCGGGCACGCCTGCCAGAGTGTCAGGTCATGAGCACCCTGGAGATCGCGGACGCCGACGGCGTGCGCCTCGTCACCTGGAACCGACCCGACGCCCTGAACGCTCTGAACGACGAGCTGTGGGACGCGACCCGGGATGCGCTGGTGGGTGCGCAGGCCGATCCGGAGCTGCGTTGCGTCGTCATCACGGGTACCGGCCGTGCCTTCACGGCCGGCCAGGACCTCGGCGAGATGATGGCCCCGCCGGACCACGGTGACGACCAGCTGCACGGGTACCGAGGGCTGATCCCCGTGCTGGAGGCGTTCGACAAGCCGCTGCTCGCCGCGGTGAACGGGCTGGGGCTGGGCATCGGCGCCACGCTGCTCCCCTACTGCGACATCGTGTGGATCGCCGAGGGTGCCCGGCTGAAGGTGCCGTTCGTGACGCTCGGCGTCACCACGGAGGCCGCCGGGTCGCTGCTCCTCCCCCAGCGCATGGGCTGGCAGGACGCGGCCCACTTCATCTTCACCGCCGAGTGGCTCAGCGCCGAGGAAGCGGTGACGTGCGGCCTTGCGTGGAAGGTCAGCGCCCCGGAGTCGCTGCTCGACGACACCATGGAGGTCGCTCGCAAGATCGGCGCCATGCCCGTCGACTCGCTCCAGACCACCAAGCGCCTCATGGTCGCCGGCCGCCTCGACGCCGTGCGAGCCGCCCGCCAGCGCGAGGACCAGGAGTTCGTCCGCATGGTCGGCTCCGAAGAGAACCAAGCCGCCCTCACCCAGTTCTTCGGCTGACCGGGCCCCAACCCCGACCCCCACCGCCAACCGCCGCAACTTGTGTACGCCAGTTCCGGATTGCGGAAGTCCGGACCACAACTTGGAGAGCGGACTTCGACACTCCGCAGCCTGTGGTCGACATTTCCGGCTCGCGGAACTCGGGACCACAGATTCAGGCATCGCCAGCGCAAGTGAGGGGTTCCAGGCGGTCGCTCTGGCCTCTAGCGTTGGGTGAGCTTCCCCGAGCTGTCCGCCCTGCAACGAGGGGAAGCCATGGCTGCGCTCGACGACGCGCTCCTTCCAGTGTTCGCGGCCCAGCACTGGTTGGTGTCCATGGACGACATCCTGCGCCACGGCGGCCATGCCCAGTCGGCGACGCGTCGCGTGCAGAGCGGGCGTTGGGAGGCGGTCGATCGATCGGTGTTCCGCCTCGTAGGTGCACCACGACCCTGGCCGGCCAGCGTGCTCGCCCCGATCCTGAGCGCTGGAGGGCGGGCGATGGCGTCGCACTTCGCCGCCGCCGCCCTGCACGGTCTACCTGGCTATGGCCAGGGCATCCCCGAGATCAGCATTCCGCGCGGCACCGAGCATCGGCGGGCAGGTGTGAACGTCCACACCAGCACCGACCTGGACCGTTGTCGACTGGTCGTGGTGGACGGGGTGCCAACGACCGACGTCGCGCGAACGATCCTCGACATCGGCCGCAAGGTCGGAGACAAGCGCCTGCTCAGCGCCATCGAGTGGAGCCGCCGAACCAAGGCGACCGACTGGTCGGAGCTCATCGCAACCCTGGCGCACCACGCTCGTCGAGGCCGGCCCGGCATCCGCCGGCTCCGACGCGTCATCGTCGCCAACGTCGACCGGGACGAGATCACCGATTCTGACTTCGAGCTCCTGTTCCTTGCGCTGCTGAGGGACGCCGGACTGCCCGAACCCACCCTCCACCACCGCGTCGTGGACGGCGACCGGTTCGTCGCGGAGGTGGACCTCGCCTACCCGCTGCTGAGGATCGCCATCGAGCTCGACGGTTCAGTCCACCTTCAGTCAGCGGTGCGCGAGCGTGACCTCCCTCGGCAGAACGATCTCGTCCTGCTCGGGTGGACGGTCCTGCGCTTCACGTGGCGACGCTTCGTCGACCACCCGGATCTGGTGGTCGCCGAGGTCCGAGCCGCCATGCGCGCTCGCGCGCTCCACGTCGACGCCTGAAGCTCGCGAACCGGTGGCCAAGACTTCCAGGAACCGGAACTGGCGACCACCGGTTGCAGGGTGACCCGCGCCCCGCTCGAACCTGTGGCCGAGAGTTCCGGAACCCGGAACTGGTGACCACAAGTTGCGGGGGTGCGGGGCCGCGGGGTCAGCGCTCGAGGGCTTGGGTGAGGTCGGCCTGCAAGTCGTCCGCGTGCTCGAGGCCTACTGACATCCTGACCAGGCCGTCGGTGACGCCCAGCTCGGCGCGCTCGGCGGGGGTGTAGCGGCCGGCGATGGTGGCGGGATGGGTGAGGAGGGTCTCGGGCCCGCCGAGTGACAGCGCGATGCGGGCCAGGCGGCAGCGCTCGATGAAGGCGATGGTCGGCTCGGCGCCGCCGGCGACCTCGAAGGCCACGACCGTGCCGCCGGTCTGCATCTGGCGCTTGGCGAGGTCGTGCTGCGGGTGGCTGTCCAGGTGCGGGTACGACACCGACTCGATGGCGTCGTGGCCGTCGAGGAACGCGGCCAGCTCGAGCGCGGTCTCGGACTGCTGGCGCGACCGCACGCCGAGCGTCCGGATCCCGCGGATGGCGTTCCACGCGTCGAACGGCGACGCCTGGGCGCCCATGGCCGACTGCCAGGCCCAGATCGGATCGATCAGCTCGGCGCTCCCGGCCACCACGCCCAGCAGGGCGTCGTTGTGGCCGGCGATGCCCTTGGTGGCGGCGTGGAGCACGAGGTCGGCCCCGTGCTCGAGCGGCCGCTGCACGGTCGGTCCGGCGAAGGTCGAGTCGACCACCGTGATCGGGCCGCGGATGGCGCCGATCGCGTCGAGGTCGACGAGCGACAGCGCCGGGTTGGCCGGCGTCTCGACGAACACCACCTGCGTCTTGCCGGGCCGGATCGCCGCCGTGATGGCGTCGGCATCCGTGCCGTCGACGAAGGTGACGTCGATGCCGAAGCGCGGCAGGTGCATCACCATCAGCCCGTAGGTGACGGAGAAGATCTGCTTCGTGGCGACGATGTGGTCGCCGGAGGAGCACAGCCCCATGAGCACCGATGTCACCGTGCCCATGCCCGACGCCGCAGCCAGCGCCGCCTCCGCGCCCTCGAGCTCTGCGACGGCGTCCTCGAAGTCCCGCACCGTCGGGCTCCCGAAGCGCGAGTAGAAGCGGGTGGAGCGCGGCGCGCCCACCATCGCCGCGTGCTCGGCCACCTCCTCCACCGTGTAGGTGGTCGACGGGAACAGCACGGGCGCCAGCGAGTCGCCACTACCCGCGCGTCCCGCGGTGACGCCGGTGGTGTCGAGATGCGGCTTCGGTTCGGATGGCACTAGGACTCCACGTCGTCGAGGAAGGCGCTCAGCGGGATGCCTACCTGATCGTGCTCGATCAGGAAGGCATCGTGGCCGTGAGGGCTGTCCAGCTCCACGGAGCGGGCCGACAGCCCGGCCCGCCGGGCGGCGGCCACGATCTCCTGGCTCTGGTACAGCGGGTAGAGGATGTCGCTCTCGACGCCGATCGCCAGCACGGGCACCCGCAGCCGCGCCATCGCCGCCTCGGTGCCCCCGCGGCCACGGCCGATGTCGTGCAGATCCATCGCCTTGGTGAGCAGCAGGTACGAGTTGGCGTCGAACCGGCGCACGAGCTTGTCGCCCTGGTACTCGAGGTATCGCTCCACCTCGAACCGCTGCCACAGGGAGAACCCGTCGAGCGGCTCCACCACCTCACGGCCGAACTTGCGGGTGAACACGTCGTCGCTCCGGAACGTGATCTGGCTGACCATCCGCGCGACCGACAGCGACTCATGCGGTCCGTCGCCGAGCGCGGCGTCGTAGTAGTCGCCACCCCGCCAGCGAGGATCCATCCGGATCACTCGGCGACCGGTCGACCACCAGGCGATCTGCTGCGCGCTCGCCGCGAGTGCGGTGGCGATCGGCACGACGGACGCGACGCGGTCCGGGTACATCACGCCCCACTCGAGCACCTGCATCCCGCCCATCGACCCACCCACCACGCTGTGCCAGCGCCGGATGCCGAGGTGATCGGCCAACGTCGCCTGGCTGCGGACCCAGTCGCGCACCGACACCACCGGGAAGCGACTCCCCCACGGCTCCCCGTCGTCGGGATGCGGGCTGGCCGGTCCAGTGCTGCCCTGGCACCCACCGAGCACGTTGGCGCACACCACGAACCAGCGATCGGTGTCGATGGCCTTGCCGGGTCCGATGACGCCGTCCCACCAGCCGGCCGTCGGGTGACCGGGCGCGAGGGGCCCGACGGCGTGGCTGTCGCCGGTGAGGGCGTGGCACACGAGGACCGCGTTCGACGCGTCGCTCGAGAGCGTGCCCCACGTCTCGTAGGCGATGGTGACGTCGCGGAGCACGCCGCCGCCCTCCAGCGCGAAGGCTCGGTCGCCGAGCGACAGGAGCTGGCGCCGACCGATCGGGTCGCCGTCGCGCCAAGCACCGGAGGCCGGCAGCAGGGAGACATGGGCGCGACGCAGGCCGACCGCCCGCTCGTAGCTGCCCTCCCTGTCCCCTGACGGCACTGCGGCCACCCGTCCTCCTGCTCCTGGAGGGAGCGGACACCCTTGGCGGGTCGAGACCCGAACACTTCGTTGCCCTGTCGCCAGGACCACATCCCCACCCCGAGGGGTGGGAGAGCACCTTGGGTGTCCGTCCCAGGTTGCTGGACCCGGTCACCCGGGCCACTCCTGATGTCTGGCGAGATCCTACCGGTGCGCCTCGCTCGGACTCCAGACCGTTCTCGCCCGCTCGAGCCACCACCTGGTCACCTCGGGACCGGCGTCGTAGGCCATCGCCATCGCGTCGGCGAAGGGCTCCAGGTCCCCCGCCCGGAACGCCGCCGTGCCGAGCTCCCACGCCGTGTCGTCGCCGGGCAGGGGCACGTCGCGCAGGAGGGCGGCCGTCACCTTGAGGGCGTCAGGGGTGAGGGCGGTCCCGGCCGCGAGCTGCATGAGCCACGCGGTGACCGCGGGCGAGGCCAGGGCGGCAGCCAGCGGCCAGAGCCGATCCGGAGGTGCGAGCACGACCACCAAGGGCACTCCCGCGATCCAGGCTCCGACCTCGTCGACTACGACCTCCACGACGCGGGTCTGCGGGGCCACGATGAGCTTCGGACCGCCGGTGCGACGGACCCACTCCGCCGCCTTCCCTTCCAGCGCAGCCACATCGAGCACCGGTCGGTCCCACGATCGCCGACCCATGCGCGCCGAGCGATCGCCCCACGCGCACCGACCGAGGTCGATGAGCCCGGTGGTGACCAGCGGGACGCCCGCCGCGCAGTCGACCTCCTCGTGCACGTGGGCGACCATCCCGTAGTACTCGCTGCGGAAGGCGGCGGTCGTCGTGGCCTCCTCCCCCAGCGTGCGACCCGACGCCAGGTCGACCACGGGCACACCGTTCACGCGGGCAAGGTGCGCGCTCCACCTCGACCCTGGCGAGGCGGATCCCACCGAGATGATCGGCACGCACACGTCCACCGCGGCGCCGAAGCCGGCGTCGGTCGGGAACCAGACGTCCGCGACGTGTCCGCGCGCAGCCACCGCATCCCGCACCCCCGCGGCGTCGCGGGCTGCCAGCACGGACTGCGGTTGCAGGAGGGCCACGGTCGCGCCGGCGGCGGCCAGGTCGCAGGCCACGAGCAGGAAGAGGTTGGCCGAGTCGGTGTACGCCTGCACGGCCGGGCCGAAGCGGTTGCGCAGCCGGGCGGTGGCGCTCACCGAGCGCGCGGTGGCGGCGTCGAGCTGGCTGAGGAACGGCGGGTTGCCGACGACGACGTCGAGCGGCGGCCAGGAGACCGGATCGCGGAGGGCGTCGGCCACCACGAGGTGACCGGGCGGGGGCGGCACGCCCGCCCACAGCGCGAGGGCCGCCTCGGTGGTGGCCACCGCCAGCGCGTCGACGTCCATCCCCCAGAGGCGGCCCACGACGTCTCGCGGGTCCTCGCCGCGGGCCGCGAGGTGGCGCCCGGCGGCCAGCAGCAGAGCGCCGCCGCCGCACGCCGGGTCGCCGACCCGCGGGAACGGATGGCCGGTCAGCGCGCGTTCCACCAGCGCGGCGGCGAGCGGGGCGGGGGTGTAGTGCGCGCCGCGTGCCTGCCGGTGCGTCGGCGTGAACGTCCCCTCGAGCAGATCTCCCAGCTCCTCCGGCTGGCCGGGGGCGGGGTCCACCGAGGGACGGCCGCCCGCCAGGCGCCAGAGCGCGAGGTCGTCAGGAAGACCGATCGCGGCGGCCAGCGCCTGGGCGGCCGCCCGCCTGGCCACCACCCCCGCGCGCTCGTCGACCACGCGCCGACGGTACCCACACGGGCGATCGCCGTCGGCCATCGAGACCGACCACGCGTCAGCGATCCGGCAACGACGTGCTGACGAGGGGAACGGACACTTCGCCGCGGCCCCGCAACAGGTCATCGACCAGATCGGCGGACATCGGCCGGGCGTAGTGGTGGCCCTGGCTCATGTCACAACCGAGCGCGACGAGCTCGTCGTGCTGGGCGGACGTCTCGACGCCTTCGGCGACCACCGCCATGTCCGAGCGGTGGGCCAGCTCGACCGCGACCGCGAACCGCAGGGCCGATGCCCTGGATCGGGAAGTCGGTCGCCATCGTGCGAGCGAAGTCGCTCAACCCGCTCGACAGCTGCTCCTCGCTCGACACGACCCCTCCGCCAGCTCGCTCCGTGCCGCGGGGTCTGGGCGGGCACAATTGGTACTGCCAGCGCGAAAGGGTCGCTCTCTGCGTTCGGGGCGAACAGGCCAACGGGCCCAGAAAGTCCCTCAAGGTCGCTGAGCGAGGCGTCGACAACGACCTTGGACCCCTGAGGGACGCTTGGTTTGGGCAGGACGACCGGGGCGGTTGTCTCCCCGTGCAGGCTCGACGCCACCTCCTACGTGAGGAGCGCTATGCCCAGACCCTGTACCTCCGACCGCACCGCGCACGCGCGACGGCGACCCACGTACCTCGCCGGCTTGGCGGTGGCGCTCCTGCTCGCGATCGCCCTCGGCACGGCGTCGCCCGCCCAGGCGGCTGAACCCGTCGGGCTGGGCGTCGCCACCAGCTTCGCCGTCCTCGCGGGGACGGGCATCACCAACACGGGCGGCACCACGATCACGGGAGACATCGGTTCCTTCCCCACCGCCACGGTGGACGCTGACGAGATCACCCTCACCGGGGCGAGCGTCAACCACGAGGGCGACCTCGTGACGGCCGGCGCCAAGCTCAGCCTCGTCACGGCCTACGACGACGCCGCCGGACGCACACCGGCGACCGACCACCCGGTGGAGCTCGCAAGCGACACGCCGCTGCTCCCGGGCATCTACCGGGGCGGAACCTTCGGTCTCACCGGCACGCTCACGCTCGACGCCGAGGGCGACCCCGATGCCATGTTCGTGTTCCAGGCGGCCTCGACCCTGATCACCGAGGTCAACAGCCGGGTGGCCCTCATCAACGGCGCCAACCCGTGCAACGTCGTCTGGCAGGTCGGCAGCTCCGCCACGTTCAAGAGCGGCACCCAGTTCGTCGGCGACGTGCTCGCCCTGACGTCGATCGCGGCGGGCAACAGCGCCACCTTCAGGGGCCGGCTGCTCGCACGCAACGGCGAAGTGACCCTGGACACCAACACCATCACCAACGACACCTGCGCCAACGACGGCGGCGGCACGGACGGCACCGACACGGACGGCACCGACGACACGGACGGGACCACAGATGGCTCGACCGACGGCACCGACGACACGGACGGGACCACAGATGGCTCGACCGACGGCACCGACGACACGGACGGGACGACCGGCGGCACCGGTGGGACGACCGGCGGCACCGCAGGCACGGGCGGGACGGCGGGTGGCTCTGACACCGTGGGCCAATCTGGCCCCCAGACGCCTGGCCCGCCGGGCGGGCGCCTGTCCCCGCCGTCCCGCACCCCAGGAGCACCAGGCCGGCCGGACCTGCCCCGCACGGGCATGGGCAACCTCGTGCTGGCGGCGGTCGGACTCGCCCTGTTGACGTTCGGCGCCACCGTCCTGCGCAGCCGGAAGCTGATCCCGACCGACTAACAAGGACGGATGCTCGTCGACGGTCCGCTGGTCACGCCATCGCTCGTCGACGTTTCCGCGGCGGCGCGAGCGATGGAGGCCGCGGGGTACGACGGTGCCTTCACCTTCGAAGGCCCCCACGACCCGTTCCTCCCGCTCGTGCTCGCCGCTGATGCCACCGAACGGCTCGAGCTGGTGACCGCCGTCGCGATCGCGTTCGCCCGCAACCCGATGACCATCGCGGTCCAGGCCCACGACCTGCAGGTGCTGTCGGAGGGACGCTTCCACCTCGGCCTCGGCAGCCAGATCAAGCCGCACATCGAACGCCGCTTCTCGATGCCGTGGTCCGCCCCCGCGGCCCGCATGCGCGAGCTCGTGTTGGCGGTGCGCGCGATCTGGGCGACCTGGAACGAGCGGGTGCCGCTGCGCTTCGAGGGAGTGCACTACACCCACACCCTCATGACGCCGTTCTTCGACCCCGGCCCCTCGCCGTTCGGCCCTCCAGGCGTGTGGCTCGGAGGCGTAGGGCCGCGCATGACCGAGGTGGCCGGCGAGGTGGCCGACGGCTTCATGGTCCACCCGTTCTGCACCGAGCGCTCCCTCCTCGAGGTCACCCTGCCGGCGCTGGAGCGGGGGCGAGCTCGCGCCGGGGCCGTCCCGGAGCCGATCCAGGTGTCGCTCCCCGTGATGATCGCCACGGGACCCGACGAGGCCTCGATCGAGGCCGCCACCACCGCCGTGCGCGCCCAGATCGCGTTCTACGGCTCGACGCCCGCCTATCGGATCGTCCTCGACACCCACGGCTGGGGCCATCTGCAACCGGTGCTCCGCGACCTCACCCGGTCCGGCGACTGGGCCGCCATGGCCGACGTCATCCACGACGACCTCCTCCACGCCGTCGCGATCGTCGCACCGCCGGACGACGTCGGGACCGAGATCAAGCGCCGCTACGGCGCTCACCTCCACCGCGTCGCCCTCAACGCCCCCTACGCCGCGGACCCTGACGTCTGGAGCCACATCGCCGCGGATCTACGGGACTAGGGACGGATCTCGTACAGCGCGTTGATCGGGTGGTCGATGTCGAGCTGGCGGAACCGAGAGAAGCCGGCATCGCGCGCGAGCTGCTCGGCCTTGTCCGCCGACAAGCCGAGCGTCCCGAGGCCCGCGCCACCGGGCTCCGAGAGCGCGCTCGACATGCAGCTGAGCACGCTGATGCCGTACATGAGGCTGGCCATCGGGTTGCGCTGCGCGTTCTCCGCGAAGGTGTCGTGGGCCTTGATGTCGACGAGGAGCCAGGTGCCGTCGTCGGCGAGCGCGGCCCGGATGGCGTGCACCATGCCCGCCGGGTCGGTCATGTCGTGCAAGCAGTCGAACGTCACGACGAGGTCAGCCGAACCGTCGGAGGGCATCGCGTCCTCGCGGGGATCGGCGAACGACGCGTTCGTGAGGCCGGCGCCCGTCTGGCGCTCGCGGGCGCGGGCCAGCGCAAAGTGCGAGATGTCGTAGCCGGTGACGTGGCTCGCCGGGAACGCGGTCGCCAGCTCGAGGACGACGCCACCCGCGCCGCACCCGACGTCGAGCACGCGTGCCCCGTCGCGCAGCTTGGCCTCGACGTCGTCGAGGGCCGGCAGCACCACCGAGAGCAGGTTGGCGCGCATCCACGGTTCGAAGCCGCGGGCGATCCCCTCCGCGCACTCGGGGCCGTGGGCGTCGTAGTCGAGCCCGAGCCCGGTGCGGAAGCTCTCGGGGAGCCGCTCGAGCAGCTCCATCGTCTGGGGCAGGTGGTGGAACGGACCCATGGCGAAGGCGGCGTGCCCGGGGTCGGCCAGCACGATGGCGGCCTCCGGCGACAACGACAGCCGTTCGCCGTCGTCGACCTGGACGATCTGCGCGGCGCCCTGGTTGTACGCCCACTCCCGCACCCAGCGCTCATCGAGCCCGAGCTGCGCCGCCAGCTCGGCCGTGGTCAGCGGTTCGCCGCCGTCAACCAGCGCTTGGTACAGCCCGAGCTTGTCGCCGAGGTGGACCATGCCGGCGGTGACGGCGCCCTCCAGCTTCGAGAACACCAGGAACGCGAACAGTCCGATCTTGTCCGGGTCGACGTCAGTCACCCCCGGACCCTACGTCTGGCTCAGGGCTGCCAGGTGGCGAGATCGTCGAGGCGGGGGTCGTTCGAGAACATCTCGGTGATCGGTTGGATCACGCCGATTCGCTTCTGGAGCCGCTTGATGTGCAGCTCCTCGTTCCAGAGCGACAGGCTCACCGCGAGCCCCTTCGACCCGGCCCGTGCGGTGCGGCCGGAGCGGTGCAGGTAGGTCTTGTGCTCGGGGGCCGGTTCGAAGTGGATGACGACGTCGACGGCGTCGATGTCGAGGCCGCGGGCCGCCACATCGGTGGCCACGAGCACCTCGAGCTTCCCCTCGCCGAACTTCTTCAGCGCGTCCTCGCGCTGGCCCTGGCGCAGGTCACCGTGGATGGCGGCGGCGTGCACGCCCTCCTCGTTGAGCGCCCGGGCGAGCCGATCGGCCACGCGCTTGGTGTTGGTGAACGCCAGCGCCTTGCCGCTGCCGCGGGCGATGGCCGCCGCGACCTTCACCTTGTCCATCTCGTGCACCATGACGAAGCGGTGGATCATGGCGTCGACGGTGACGGTGAGCGAGGCGACCTCGTGGTACACGGGATCGTGCTGGTAGCGCTTGATGAGGCCGTCGACGACGCCGTCGAGCGTGGCGGAGAACAGCAACGTCTGGTGGCGTCCGTCGATGTGGCGCAGGAGCCACTCGACCTGCGGGAGGAAGCCCATGTCGGCCATGCGGTCGGCTTCGTCGACGACGACGATCTCGAGGCCGTTGAGCTCGACCTCCTTGCGGTCGACGAGGTCGATCAGTCGGCCCGGGGTGGCGATGATCGCCTCGACCCCGTCGGAGAGCGCCTTGATCTGCTTGTTCATGTCGGCGCCGCCGTACACGGCGACGACCCGGCTGCCGATCGCCCGCGCGAGCGGAGCGAGGACGTCGTGGACCTGGAGCGCCAGCTCGCGGGTGGGCACGAGGACCAGCCCACGCGGCTTGCGAGGCTCCGCCTTGTCGAGCCGTTCGAGGAGCGGGAGGCCGAAGGCGAGGGTCTTGCCGGAGCCCGTCTTGGCCTTGCCGCAGACGTCGCGGCCGGCGAGGGCGTCGGCGATGGAGAGCCGCTGGATGGCGAAGGGCTCGATGATGCCCTGGTCAGCGAGGACCTTTACGAGGCGGGGGGAGACGCCGAGGGACTCGAAGGTGAGCGTGTCCTCCACGGCGGGTGCAGTTGTGATGTCGGTGTCGTCCATGGTGTTCAGGACAACGATACCGGCGAGGCCCTCACGGGCCCGCATCCCGCTCAGCCGGGAAGGGCCGATTCCACCGCGCTGACCAGCCCATCGTCCTCCGGCGTGACCATCGGCCCGAACCGGGTGACCTGGCCCCCGGGGGCGACGAGGAACTTCTCGAAGTTCCACTGGATGTCGCCGTCACGGCCCTCGGCGTCGGCCACCGCGGTGAGCTCCGAGTAGAGCGCGTGCCGCCCGTCGCCGTTCACGTCGACCTTCTCGGCCAGCGGGAACGTGACGCCGTAGGTGGTGGAGCAGAAGGTGGCGATCTCCTCAGAGCTGCCGGGCTCCTGCCCACCGAACTGGTTGCACGGCACGCCGAGGACCGAGAAGCCCTTGTCCGTGTACTGCTCGTGCATCTTCTCGAGGCCCTCGTACTGCGGCGTGAGGCCGCACTTGGAGGCCACGTTCACGATGAGGAGCGCCTTGTCCTCGTACTCGTGGAGGTCGAGCGGCGTGCCGTCGAGGCGGTTGATCGTGTGGTCGTAGATCGACATGCCGGAGAACCTATCTGCGCTTCGGCAGCTTCACCCTCCCGCGGCCCTCGTCCACGGCCACGCCCTCCTTCCGCAGCCGCCGGGCCTGCTCGGCCTCGTGTCCGGGCACCAGCCGGCCCGACGCGCTCACGACCCGCCACCAGCAGTACGCGCCGCCCGAGCCGGCCAGGAACGTGCCCACGGAGCGGGCCGCGCCGGGTCGACCGGCCTCCAGGGCCACCTCGCCGTACGTGACGACGTCGCCGGGTCCGAGCGACCGGAGCACCCGGTCGATGCTCTCCTCCCACGGCGTCACAGCCACTACCTTGCCCGACGTGCCCACCCTGTCACCCGCCGACGTCACCACCCACGTCGAGCGCATCGCCGAGCAGGGCTACACGATCGTCGAAGACGCCATCGAGGTCGACCTGCTCGACGAGCTGACCGACGAGCTCCACCGCCTCGAGCTGGACCTTGGCATCGTCCCCGCGTCGAACGACTTCGAGGGCAGCGCCACCGTGCGCATCTACAACCTGCTGGTGCACGGCAAGGCGTTCGAGCGGATCCCCGTGCACCCCAACGTGCTGCCGGTGGTGGAGGGGGTGCTGGACAAGGGGTGCCTCATCTCGTCCCTGTCGTCGATCGCGATCTGCGCCGGCGAGACGCCCCAGCCCATCCACGCGGACGACCAGCTCATCCCCATCCCCAAGCCGCATCCGCCGACGGTCTGCAACTCGATGTGGGCCCTCACCGACTTCACCGAAGCCAACGGCGCCACGCGCATCATGCCCGGCACCCACCTGTCTGACCGGTCGCCCGACTACGGCGCGCCGTACGACTCGATCCCGGCCGAGATGCCGCGCGGCTCGGTGCTCGTGTGGCACGGGAGCCTCTGGCACGGCGGCGGCGCCAACACCACCGCCGAGCGGCGCGTCGGCATCGCCATGAACTACTGCGCCGGCTACATCCGCCAGCAAGAGAACCAGCAGCTCGGCGTCCCGCAAGAGATCGCCGCCGGGTTCGACGCGCGCCTCCAGCAGCTGTGCGGCTACAGCATCTACTACGGCCTCATCGGCCACATCGACAAGCACGATCCGATCGAGCTCCTCCAGGGTGAGCGCGCCAGCCGGATGGTGTGGGACTGATGGCCACCAGCGGCATCACCGACACCGACGAGCGGCTGCACCCGGTCCAGGACCCATCACCCCACTGGAGCGACTCGCTCTACTTCAACGCCTGGGATCCCGCGAGCGACGCGTTCGTCATGACCCGCATCGCGGTGCTCGCCAACACCGGGCACGTCACGGGCGGGATGGTCGTGTGGGTGGGCGGCGAGCTCAGCTACGGCTACGGACGCGAGCTCGACGAGATCCCGCCCGCCGACTGGGACGTGATGGCCACGGACGGGCTCACCTACCGGATGCTGGCTTCGGGACAGGCATGGGCCGTGCAGCTGGCCGACGGCGTCTCCAAGGCCCACCTCGAGTGGCACGGTCTCAGCCCGGCTACGTCGTACGACGGCCATCCGAACGGACCCCTCCCCAAGGCGGTGGCATGGGGCCACTACGAGCAGAGCTGCCGGGTCACGGGCGACCTGGTGGTGGGCGGGCGCACGATCGCCTTCGACGGCTTCGGCCAGCGCGACCACTCCTGGGGGTTCCGGCACTGGGCCGGGCTGCACCAGTGGCACTGGGTCACCGGCTTCTTCACCGACGGTCGCGCCTTCAACCTGTTCGAGGTCCAGACCCACGACGACCTCACCACCGTCAACGGCTTCGTCCACGGCCCCGACGGCGACGAGTACGTCACGGCCGCCGAGCGCGTGCTGCTGCGGTCCGACGACGGTGGCGGCGCCAGCTACGAGATGACCCTCACCACGACGAGCGGGCAGACGCTGTCGGTCGTCGGCGAACGGGCCGGAGCCAGCGTCCCCGTGCGGCCGGCGGCCGATCAGCCGGCCACGGTCCACGAGACCCCCATGCGGCTGACCGCGGACGGCGTGACGGGGTACGGCATCTACGAGCACCTGGTCACCGAGTTCGATTGAGCTCGGACGGCCTCGAGAGCCTCGACACCTGGCCCGGCACGCGCCGGGCTGCCGGGTGGCGGCGCGCCGATGGCACGAGCGCGACGAGAGGCGACGCCGATGCGCGGTTCCCGCTCGCCTCGGTGACGAAGCTCCTCACCGCCACGGCGGTGCTCGTCGCCACCCAGGAGGAGATCATCGACCTCGACGAGCCGGCGGGGCCGCCCGGGTCCACCGTTCGGCTGCTGCTCTGCCACGCGTCGGGCCTCCCGTTCGACGGAGACGAGCCGATCGCCGCGCCAGGCACGCGGCGCACCTACGGCAACGCCGCCTACGAGCTCCTCGGAGCCCTCGTGGCGGCGCACGCCGAGGTCGGGTTCGGCGACTACGTCAGGGAGGCCGTGCTCGTGCCGCTCGGCATGGCCGCCACCACCGTCGACGGCTCCCCGGCCAGCGGCGCCGAGTCGACCCTCGCCGACCTGCTCCGCTTCGCGGGCGAGCTCCTCGACCCGGGTCTCGTGCTCGCGCCGGAGGTGCTCCGGGAAGCGGCCTCTGCACAGCTCCCGGACCTCGACGGGGTGCTGCCCGGCTTCGGCCGGCGCTCCCCCAACCCCTGGGGCCTGGGCTTCGAGCTGCGCGACCACAAGGACCCGCACTGGACCCCTCCGGGGGCCTCCCCCGGCACGTTCGGACACTTCGGCCAGACCGGCACGTTCCTGTGGGTCGATCCGCACGCCGGCGTCGCCTGCGTGGGACTTTCTGACCAGGCCTTCGACGAGTGGGCGCGGTCCGCGTGGCCGGCGCTGGGGTCGGCCGTGCTCGCGGCCGCACGATAGGTTCGACCGGCCACCATGGGAACGGGACAAGCGAAGCCGGGCACGACCCTGGCCGAGGTGAGGGCACGCACGGCGCTGCGCGGCGCGGGGCTGGACCCCACCGTGCCCCTGGAGCGGGCGAGCAGCGTCACCAACGAGGTCTGGCTCACCCCCACCCACGCCGTACGGGTCAACCGGCACCCGAACAACCGGCTGTACCGCGAGTCGATGGTCGCTGCGGTGCTCCCCTCGGAGGTCGGCTACCCGACGGTCGTCGCCCACGGCGGCGGTCGCGGCGAGGACTGGCTCGTGCAGGAGCGCAAGCCGGGAGAGCCCCTCGCTCACCGGTGGCCCGACCTGAACGAAGCCGAGCGTCGCCGCGCCGTCGAGCAGCTGGCCGTGCGGCTCGCAGCGCTGCACCACACCCCGGCCCCTGCCGACCTCCCGCCGATCGAGCATGCCCCGCAGCTGCTCGAGGTCGGAGCCAGCGATCCCACGGGACCGGTGGTGGAGGCGCTGCACAAGGCGATGACCCTGAAGCACGTCGACCCCGTGATGCTGGCCGACGCCGCCGAGCTGGTCACCCGCCTGGCCCCCGCCCTGGTGCCGTTCGAGTCGGACACCCTGGTCCACGGCGACGTCACCTTCGAGAACGTGCTGTGGAACGAAGGCGAGGTGACGGCCCTGCTCGACGTCGAGTGGGCCCGGCCCGGTCCCAGCGACCTCGACCTCGACATCCTCCTGCGGTGCGCGGCGTATCCCGACCTGCACGTCGGCGAGGCCCACGTGGCTCGCACGCGGGTCGAGGACTACACCGAGGTCCCGTGGTGGCTCGGCAAGGCCTATCCCGCGCTGTTCGAGTACCCGCGGCAGATCGATCGGGTCCGCGTGTACTCGATCGCCTACGACGTGCGCGACCTCCTGGCGGCGCCGCCGGCGGTCGCCCCGCGCCACCTCCCCGATCGTCACGCCTACCACCGGCTCCAACGAGTGGTGGAGCGCAAGAGCTACATCGACGTCCTCGGCCGCGGCCGGATCTAGAAGACCGCCGCCGCGAGGTCGCGGTTGGTGGCTGTCACGGCCGGCACCAACCCGGCCGCCTGCGGGAGGATCTGCTCGCAGAAGAAGCGCGCCGTCAGGAGCTTGCCCTCGTAGAGCTCCTTGTCTCCCGGCGCGGCATCGGCGAGCCGCGCGCTCGCCTTCAGGGCTTGCTGCGCCATCACCCACCCGCCGGTGACGATGCTGAACAGGCGGAGGTACGGCGTGGCACCCGCGAGCGCGTCGAGCGGGTTCGCCATCCCGTTGGCCAGCAGCCAGTCGGTGGCTTGGCGCAGCGCAGCCAGCGCGTCGACCAGCGCACCACGGATCGAGGCCAGGTCGTCGCCGGCTCCGCTCAGCTCCTCGATGGTCGTGTCCATGTAGGCGAGGTAGTCGCCGATGGCGCCACCCGCCCGCATCGGCAGCTTGCGCCCGACGAGGTCCATGGCCTGGATGCCGTTGGTGCCCTCGTAGATCGGGGCGATGCGGGCGTCGCGGTAGTGCTGGGCGACGCCGGTCTCCTCGATGTAGCCCATCCCGCCGAACACCTGGAGGGCGAGGCTGGTGAGCTCCACCCCGAGGTCGGTGCCCCAGCCCTTCGACACCGGGGTGAGGATGTCGGCCAGCTCGTCGCACGCCGTGCGGGTGGCCTCGTCCTCGTGGCGGGCGGCCCGGTCGGTGGCGGCGGCCGTGGCGTAGATGATCCCGCGCAGCGCCTCGATGGACGCTCGCTGGGTGAGGAGCATGCGGCGCACGTCGGGGTGATCGACGATGGCCGACTGCTCCCCCGCCGGCGCCCCGGGCGCGCGGCCCTGCTTGCGCTCCTTCGCGTAGGCGAGGGCCATCTGGAAGGCCCGCTCGGCGAGGGCGAGGCCCTCGAGCCCGACCGAGAGCCGGGCGTTGTTCATCATCGTGAACATGTACCGCATGCCGGCGTTCTCCTCGCCGATGAGGTACCCGACGGCGCCCGCGCCCTTGTCGCCGTAGCTCAGCACGCACGTGGGGCTGGCCTTGATCCCCATCTTGTGCTCGATGCTCACGCAGATGACGTCGTTGCGGTCGCCAAGGGTGCCGTCGTCTCCGACGAGGAGCTTCGGGACGATGAAGCAGCTGATGCCCTTCGTGCCCGGAGGCGCCGACGGTGTGCGGGCGAGCACGAGGTGGATGATGTTCTCGCTCATGTCGTGCTCGCCGAAGCTGATGAAGATCTTCGTGCCGGTGATGCGGTAGGTGCCGTCGTCCTGCGGCACCGCCTTGGTGGTGAGCGCCCCGACGTCGGAGCCGGCCTGCGGCTCGGTGAGGTTCATCGTGCCGGTCCACTCACCGGAGACCATCTTCGGGAGGTAGGTCTCGCGCAGCGTCTCTGACGCATGGTGCAAGAGCATGTCGACCGCCCCTTGGTTCAGCAGCGGGCACATCGAGAACGCCATGTTGGCGGAGGTGAGGATCTCCTGCATGGCGATGCCGACGAGCCACGGGAACGCGCCGCCGCCGTACTCGGCCGGGAACGACACGCCGTTCCAGCCGGCATCGACGTAGGCCTTGTAGGCCCCCCGGAAGCCGTCCGGGGTGGTGACGGAGCCATCGTCGTTCCGGACGCTGCCCTGCGCATCGCCGACCCGGTTGAGGGGCGCGACGAGGTCTTCCATGAAGCGGGCGTTCTCCTCGAGGACGCTGTACACCGCGTCGGCATCGACGTGGTCGAAGCCCGGCAGAGCCGCGATGCTGGGCAGGTCGACCAGGTGCTCGAGGACGAAGCGGATGTCGCGGAGGGGGGCGGTGTACTCGGCCATCACCCCAGGGTAGGCGGGGCTCAGGTCACCCCTTGCGGGCGAGCGACACGGCGAAGTCGCCGGCCGCATCGGTGAGCAGGTCGTCGAGCTCCAGGCCGGCGGCCGCCAGCTCGTCGGTGACCCGAGCGCGGGTGAACTTGGCGCTGATCTCGGTGTGGATCGTCTCGCCGTCCTCGAACTCGAGGTCGAGGTCGAGCGCACCGAGGCGGGCACGCTGCTCGCCCTCGGCGCGCAGGTGCATCTCGATCCACTGCTGTTCGCGGTCCCACTTGGCCACGTGGGCGAAGCGGTACGGCTGGAGGTCGCCGTCGAGCTCGCGGTTGAGCACGTGCAGCACGTTGCGGTTGAACTCAGCGGTGACGCCGGCGGCGTCGTCGTAGGCGGCCACCAGGCGGGCGGGATCCTTCACGAGGTCGGTGCCGAGCAGCAGCCAGTCGCCCGGCGCCATCTGGTCGGTGAGCTCCTGGAGGAACTTGGCCCGGCCGGCGGGGTTGAGGTTGCCGATCGTGCCGCCGAGGAACGCGACGAGCGTGGTGCCCTCCATCGGGAGCCGGCCGAGGTGGCGCTCGAAGTCGCCGACCACGGCATCGACCTGCACGTTCGGATAGCGCGCGGCCAGCTCGGGGCCGGCGGTCACGAGGACGGGCTCGCACACGTCGAAGGGGACGATCCGCTCGAGGGTGCCGGCGGCGTCGAGGGCGTCGAGGAGCAGGCGGGTCTTCGTCGACGTCCCCGAGCCGAGCTCGAGCAGCGTGGTGGCGCCCGTGCGGGTGGCGATCGCACCGGCTTCGCGCTCGAGGATCTCCGTCTCGCGTCGCGTCGGGTAGTACTCCTCCAGCCGTGTGATGTCGTCGAACAGGAGCGACCCGCGCTCGTCGTAGAACCACTTCGGCGGGAGGTGCTTCGGCGTGGCGGTGAGGCCGTCGCGGGCATCGCGGCGGAGCGCCTCCGCGAGGTCGGCTTCGGTGAGGTGCACATCGATGGTGCAGCGGTCGCCGATCGGGGTGGGGGTCATGTGGGTCCTCCGTGCGACGCCAGGGGGGAGACGTCGAGGTCCACGCAGGATGCCCGAACGAGCGACCGTTCAGGCACCGGGGCCCAACCTTCGTCGTCGTCGAGCGGTTCGGAGGCCACCAGCACCCCGCCGGTGGCCATGCCCGTCCCCTGGAGCGTGAAGAGCGAGTTACCCCAGGTGGTGCCGACGATCACGTGACCGTCGCTCAGGAGCAGGTTCAGCCGGTCATCCACTCGGGGGCCGGCGGCGTCGGCGATGACTCCGGCGAGTGCGTCCTCGGGCGGGGCGCCCGCGTCGAGGGCGTCGAGCACCAGGGCGAACAGCACCTCGGCGTCGCTCGTGCCGTCGAGGCCGATGGCGCGCTCCTCGCTCACCTGTCGCCGCAGCGCCTCGCCCACCGGGCCGCGGAACCCGACCACGAACCCGTTCAACGAGAAGAGCCACGGTCCAGACGCGAAGGGGGCGTTGCCGGTGTCGACGATCGGCGACGGAGGTGTGGCGTTCCGCACCGCGGCCATGCATGCGCCCGCGTGCACGACTTCGGCCACCGAGCGGAACGAGTGGTCGGCCCACATCGGCGCGGCGGTGCGGTAGCGAGCGGGCTCGGCGCGCACGTCCGGGTCCCACCAGCCGACGCCCCAGCCGTCCGCGTTGATGGCGCCGTCGCGCTCGGTGGCGCGGTCGATGGCTCTGCTTCTCCAGCGACTGCTCGGGCTCGTAGAGCAGGGATGCCAGCGAGCGGGACGGGCCGATGTACGAGAGGTGGCGGCACATCAGGCGTCTCGGGCGGTTCGGAACCCCGCGAAGATCTGGCGGCGGATGGGGAGGTCCCAGTTGCGGAAGGTCGGACGTCCGACGGTGGTGTCGGTGGCCCACGAACCGCCGCGCAGCACCTTGTAGCCGTCCCCGTAGAACACCTCGGAGTACTCCTTGTACGGGAAGGCCTCGAACCCGGGGTACGGCGTGAAGTCCGACGCCAGCCACTCCCACACGTCGCCGACCATCTGGTGGCATCCGGCGGGGCTCACCCCGTCGGGGTACGCCCCCACCTCGGCCGGCTGCAGGTGACCTTGCCCGAGGTTGGCGTGGGCGCTGGTGGGCTCGAGGTCGCCCCACGGCCAACGGCGGGTGGTGCCCGTGAGCGGATCGTGGCGGGCGGCCTTCTCCCACTCCGCCTCGGTGGGGAGGCGGCGGCCGGCCCACCGGGCGTACGCATCGGCCTCGTACCAGCAGACGTGCTGCACCGGCTCGCGGGCCGGGACCGCCTCGAGGTGACCGAAGCGGAGTCGCAGCCAAGCGTCGCCGTCGCGCCGCCAGAACTGCGGGGTCGCGAGGTCTGCCTCCTGACGCCACGCCCAGCCGGTCGCGGTCCACCAGGTCCCGTCGTCGTAGCCGCCGGCATCGACGAAGCGCTGGTACTGCTCGTTGGTGATGGGGGCGGCGTCGATCCAGAACGCGGGCAGCTCCACCTCGTGCGACGGACGTTCGTTGTCGAGCGCCCACGGGTCGTCACTGCCCATCGTGAACGGTCCCGCCGCCACGAGCACCTCAGCGGGTGGGGTGACCCGGCTCGACGGCGGCGCTGGAGCGGCGAGCTGGTGGCCCTCAGCAGCGGGGAGGAGCTGGATCGCGGCCAGGACCGTCTCGGCGTGCTGGTGCTCGTGCTGGGCCACCATGCTGTGCACGAAGCCATGACGCAGCAGCGGGTCGGTGGCGTCCGGTCCGAGGTCGGCCGTCGCCAACAGATCCAGGGCCACCGCTCGCACCGTGTCGCCGTAGCCCAGCGCGTCCTCGAGGGTGAGGAGCGGCAACGCCTCGCGCACGTTGCGCGGCTGCTGGAACGCGTCGTAGAGGTGGTCGAGGTCGGCACGGGAGGCGTCGCCACCGAGGGCGCGCACCAGCCAGAGGTCTTCGTAGTTCGCCACGTGGGCGAGATCCCACAGCAAGGGCGACATCAGGAGATCGTGCTGGCGCCGCAGGACCGGCTCGTCGAAGCCGTCGACGAGGGTGCGGAACCGGGCGCGGGAGTCGGCGAGCGCCTGGGCGACGTCGTCGATCACACCCAACCGTGCACCTCCTCCGGCGGGTCGGCGAGGTCTTCGATGGTGGCGCCGCCAGCGAGGCGATCCTCGAGGTCGTCGCCCGGGGAACGGCCCTTGGCCGGCCAGCGCTCGGCGGCGTCGGCTACCGAGGCGGCCCACTTCGGGGGCGCCTCGCTGCGATCGAGGGCCTCCGCCGCGGCGGTGAGCGTCGCCGTGCCGGCCGCCGCCAACGCCGCGTCGCGGGTACCCAGGGTGGCGGTCGTGGTCCACGAGGCGCGGGAGTCGACGTAGGCGCAGGCCTCGATGGCGGCGGCGCCGGCCGCCTCGTCGATGAGCAGCGCGGTGACGGCCGCGCTGGCGACCTCGGCGAGGCCGGCCGGGAGGCAGTCGAGCCAACGCAGCTCGAGCCAACCTCGGGGCCGGACCGGCGGGAACAACGTCGTGCAGTGGTAGTCGAGGTCGTCGAGCGTGGGACGGCGCCCGGAGATCCCCTCGTCCACCCACTCACCGAAGGTGATGGGCTGGGTGACGGTCTCGCAGTGGTCGTCGTCGTCGTGGAGCAGCATCAGCTGCGCCGACAGCACGTAGGTGCTCCAGTCCTCGACGAGCTCGCCCGTCGCCAGCACCGGCTTCGTGCGGGTGGGATCGATGGCGTTCCACACCGCCAGCCGCTCGGACCGGTGCACCGGGTCGGGCGAGCACGAGAAGGCGGCGGCGACGGCCGGGCCCATGCGATGGGCGAGGTCCCACCGCCGGGCGAGGGTGGCGGCGTCCCCCGAGTCGATGTTCACCTGGATCGACGCGCAGCTCGACATCATGCGGCGGCCCTCGGGCCCGAACATGTCGAAGTAGGCCTGCATGGCGTCGTAGCGCGCCTTGGTGAGCGTGCGGGCGGGCTCGCGGAACGGATCGAGGCCGACCCCGAGCACCGCGATGCCAGCCGAGGCGAGGCGCTGGCGCACGATGGCGCCGTCGATCCGCAGGTCGTCGAGCGACTCCCACCACGGATCCGTCGGTTGCGTGGCCAGCTCCACCTGGCCCCCCGGTTCGACGGTGACCCCACAGCCCCGCGGGAGCGGTCCGCCGGCGGTGGCGGCGCCGAGCACCTCGTCGGGGAGGAGGTGGCGGCCGGGATCGGCCAGGCAGTACGTGTGCCACTCCTGCTCGATGCCCACCTTCACCGGCCCGGTCGAGGGCGCGCAGCTCGAGATCGCGAGGTGTTCCACGACATCGCGACGCGACAGCGCGCCCAGGGAGACCACGGCTACAGGGGCCCTGGCCGGACAGCGATGCAGGCGACGATGGGGACCCTCGTAGCTCCCACCGTTCGATCGAGCTCGGCCATGCGTCCCCCTCGGTGACGATCGTCAACGATGCCAGGTGTTCCCAAGAGCGTACGGCGCAGACCCTGACATCTGACGGCAGCGATGGCTGACCATCCGGTGAACGCTCAGGTGGCGGCCGGCTCCTCCACGACGCCGTCGGGACGGCGGGCGAAGCGGCCCGATTCGAACGGGTGGACCGGCTCCTCCGACGGCCACGGCCAGCCGCCGAACCCCGTCTCTCGGTAGTCGGCGAAGGCCTGCTCGATCTCGGCTTCCTCGTTCATCACGAACGGCCCGTACCTGGCCACAGGTTCACCGATGGGCCGGCCTTGCAGGAGGAGGACGTCGGTGCCATCGGGGCTCTGGAGGTCGATGTCGACGTCGGGGCGCACGACCGCTCCGGTGCGGGCGGCGACGTCAGTGCCGTCGACCACCAGGCCGCCGCCGTCGAACAGGTACAGCGTGCGAACGGTGTCCGCGCCCTGGGCCTTCGGCAACGTCCACCGTGCTCCGGGCTCGAAGCGCAGGTGCCAGATGGCGACGTCAGCGTCGGGCCGGCTCGCCCACGAGTGCGGCGGCGGAGGGGGCGGGGTGAGGCCCGCGAGCTCGCCGGCGATCACGGTGATCTCCACCCCGTCGGCGCTGACGCGCGGGATGTCCCCGTCCCAGAGCATCGCGAAGTAGGGCTCGGCGAGCTTGTCCTCGGCGGGGAGGTTCAACCAGATCTGGAACAGCTCGAGTGGGTTCGGGTGCTCGGCGTCGAGCAACGGGAACATCTCCGAGTGGACGATGCCCTCGCCGGCCGTCAGCCACTGCACGTCGCCGCGGCCGAACCGGGCGGCGGCGCCGAGCGAGTCGGAGTGGTCGATGAGGCCCTTGCGGACGTAGGTGACGGTCTCGAAGCCCCGGTGCGGGTGGTTCGGGAAGCCCGGCACGTCCTGCCCGTGGTACATCCGCCACCCGTCGAGGCCCTCGAAGTCCTGGCCGAGCTCCCGCCCCTCCAGCGACACCGCCGGCCCCGCCACCTCGTTGCCCGGCGGGTAGGCGTCGTCGTGGTGCACGCAGAACAGGAACGGATCGATGGTCGGCCACTGGAACCCCAGCGGCACCGTCTGCAGCACCGTGTCAGCCATGTCCACCAGGCTACGGGCGCCCACCACCTCCCAACCGCCCAAACCTGTGGTCGTGAGCTCCGGTTTTCGGCACTGAGGACCACAAGTTCGCGGGAAGTACCGTGCAGGCGTGGCCCCGGTGCTGAGCGACGAGGAGCTGACCGCCCTGGCACTGGCGGCCGATCCCGACGTCGTGCTCGGGGACGACGCCGTGCCGATCCGCCCGCTCGACCGGCCCAACGCGGATCCGCTCCTGCCGAGCTGGTACATGCCGGCCCCGGCCACGGGCGGCTCGCATCCGCCGTGGCAACGACGCGTCGCCGTCGGCGTCGTGTCGTCGATCCTGCTGATCAACGCGGCGGGCCTGTGCGTGACCTACGGGCCCGTGACGTTCGGCTAGACCGACACGCCGGCCAGCACCTCGAGGATCTCGTCGCCGTAGGACTCGAGCTTGGCCGGACCGATGCCGGGGCACGCCCGCAGCTCCGCCAGCGATGTGGGGTGGCGCTCGGCGATCCCATCCAGGTGCTTGTCGCTCAGCACGACGAACGCCGGCACGTTGTCGGCCTTGGACCGCTGCAGCCGCCAGGCGCGCAGCAGCTCGCTCGCGGCCGCCGCGACCGGCGACGGGGGACGCGCCAGCGTGAGCGGGGTGCCGTCGACGGTGACCCGCTCGCCGAACCGGACGAAGAACGAGCCACCGTCGTCGAGGCGAAGGCGGACGCCCGTGTCGTCGATGCCCTCGACGACGCCCTCGTAGCCGCCCAGCACCTTGACGAGCGTGCCGACCTCCGCCGGCAGCGTCGTGCGCACCGGCGGCGCCTTCCGCGCCGCCACCACCGGTGGCGCGGCGGCTGCGACGGCCGCCCGCACCTGGCCCCTGGCGGCGCGGCCGTCGAGCTCCTCGAAGAACGGGCTGCGCCGGCTGCGGTCGCCGAGCAGGAGCACCCGCCGCCGCCCGCGCGTGATGCCGACGTGGAGGATGCGGCGCTCCTCCTCGACGTCGGTGGACAGGCGGTGCGGCATGAGCCCCTCGGTGGCGCCGAAGACGGCCACTCGGTCCCACTCGCGGCCCTTCACGCGGTGGATGGTCGACAGCGTGACGCCGCCCTCCACCCGCTCGCGGTGGAACGTGCGCCGCAGCCACGCCTCGAACGAGCCGGCGTCGGGGTGGAGGTCGGCCACCTGGAGGAGCGCCTCGAGGTCGTCGAGGTGGGAGCCGCTGGCACCGCCGGAGCTGTCGAGGAGGGTCATCGCCGAGCCGAGCCCGATGTCGTCGCGCACGGCCGTGAGCAGGTCGCGCGCGGTGGCGCCGCCCTTGGCCAGCGAGGCCAGCCGATCGAGGTCGACGGCGAGGTCGTCGAGCTTCTGGGCGATCTTGGGGTCGTCGATGCGAGCCGCTGCGCCGCGGACGTCGCTCACCGAGCGGCACCGGTCGAGCCACTTGGTGGCCCACTGGGGAAGACCCCGACTCGGGCGGCGGTGGACCTCGCTCAGGTCCGTGCCGCTCACGTGGTCGGGGTCGACGGCGATGCGCACATAGGCGAGCGCCGCTCGCACGCCGAGGCGCGACAGCACGCTCTCGTCGAGGATCGAGTCGACCGGGATGCCCGCGTCGGCCAGGACGACGTGCGGCGCCAGCAACAAGGACTGCACGCGGGTGAGCACCGCGATCTCACTGGGATCGGCGTCTGACCTCGTCGAGCCAGGCCTGCACCGCGTCGACCAGGGCACGTGCGCCGGTGTCGGCGGCGTGGGGCTGCACGACGAAGGCCCCTGGATCCGCCACGACGTCGGGACCAGGACGGATGTCCTTGGGCACCCGCACGTCGTTGTAGGCGAGCAGCGTGGCGGCCGCCTCGGTGACCGGAGCGGGACAGCGGTAGTTCACCTCGAGGGCGTGCTCGCCCGCGCCCGGGAAGTACGAGGCGTAGTCGACGAGGAACCGTGGGTCCGCGCCGATGTGGCCGTAGATCGACTGATCGTCGTCGCCGACGCCGAAGACGTCGGCGGCTGGACCGGCCGCCAGGCGCACCAGGAGCACGTGAGCGGGCGTGAGGTCCTGCAGCTCGTCGACGAGCAGGTGGCGGTGATCCGCCTGCACCGCCCGCCGCAGCTCACCGTCCTCGAGCAGCGCCTCGAGTGCGCCGAAGACCTGCTCGTCGAAGTCGATGGCGCCGCGCTTGCGCAGCGCGTCGCGGTACGGCTCGTAGGCGGCCGCCAGACCCGTGACGTCGTCGAGGGTGTCCTCCACCTCTCGCGGGTCGCGCAGCCCGAGGCGGATCAGCGACAGACCGTCGAGGTAGGGCGCGATCGGGTCGGTGTTCACCCGTCGTTGCTTGGAGGGCACGAGCTTCTCGACGATCGAACGCACCTCGCGCTCGTCGAGCAGGTCGGGCCGGCGCCCGAGGGCGCGGGAGAGGATGCCGTACCCCCACGCGTTGAGGGTCTGGATGCGCGCGCCGAGGCCGGGCAGGCGTGACGCCATCTCCTCCTGCGCCTTCTTGTTGTAGGCGAGGGCGACGACCACCTCGCGCTCGTAGCCGCGGTCGGCGAGGAGGTGGCGGTAGCGCTCGGTGAGGACGCGCGTCTTGCCCGACCCTGCCGGAGCGATGATCCGTGCCGGTCCGGCGCCGTGCGCGACGGCGGCGAGCTGGTCGGCCGCCAGCACCGCAGTGGGCGCGACCGGCACGGGTTGCGGGGAGAGCCGCCCGAGCTCCACGGCGTCGCTGTGCACGACCGCGGCATCATCGATGGGCACGGCGAGCGGCGCCCGGGGACCGCCGTCGATCCACGCCGGCGAGCCGTCGGCCAAGAGGACGTCGGCGGCGCCACCTTCAGTGGCCCCCAGCCGCGCCGCCTTGCGACCCCACCACCAGATCGGCTCCCCCACCCCGCGGGCGTCGTAGCTGTTCGCCCACACCAGGAAGTGCAGCCGGTCGGTCCAGGGCTCGAAGGCGGCCGTGAGCTCCCAGGGAGGGGCGACGTGCGATTCGGGCGCCCGGAAGCGGACCGGATCGATGGCCAGCTCGATCACGATCGGTGTGCGCGTGCTCCACGCCTCGTGGAGCGCACCGACCGCCGCCGCCGGATCGTCCAGGACGGCGCCGTCGACCACCACCCGCGCGGCGGCCTCCCACGCCGGCGGGGCGTCGGCGCCCGCCCCCACGATCACGGCGCGGCCGAGCGCGGCGGGACCAGGAGCGGGCATCCGCTCAGGCTACGCACGAGGTGCGACAGCCGACGCGGCCCATCCGGACAGCGCCCGGTACGGTGCCCGGCCGTGGATGACGAGCTCGCACTGCGCCAGGCAACCGGAGCCGAGGTCACCGCGGCCGACCTGTACGCCGCGCTGTGCCTGCGCTCCGAGGTGTTCGTCGTCGAGCAGGAGTGCGCCTACCTGGACCCCGATGGACGCGACCTCGACGCCGACACCGTCCACCTCTGGCTCGCGGCCCCTGATGGCGCGGTGGCCTCGTACGTGCGGGTGCTGGCCGAGCCCACCGGCGGGCATCGCATCGGCCGGGTGGTCACCGATCCCACGCACCGCGGCGAGCAGCTCGCAGCCCGGCTCATCGACCACGCCCTCACGATCACCGGGCGGCCGATGGTGCTCGACGCCCAGTCGCACCTCGTCCACGTGTACGCCCGCCACGGGTTCGAACCCGACGGCGAGGAGTTCGTGGAGGACGGCATCCCCCACACGCCGATGCGCCTGCGGGAACCGCGCCCGTAGTCTGCGAGGCGTGCGCGCGCCCGACTGGCTCGAGGAGCTCCCGCTCGAACCGGGGCCGCCGTGGCTCTCGATGGCCACCCGCAACCTCGACATGGCCCACTGGCTGGTCGTCGACGACGACCGGGACCGAGACCTCGTGCGCAAGGCGGTGCTCCTGGATGAACGCCACGCGGAGGTGTTCGCGGCCCTCGACACGCCCGCCGTCGGCGCCGCCTCCGTGGAGGTGCTCGAGCTGGTGTTGGCCGCCACCGGCGCGACCGCGGTGCCCACGGATGTCCATCCGCTCGACGCCGCCGGTCGCCTCGTGCAGGAGGACCTGTGCCTCATGGTCCTGCGCGATGGAGCCCCGCACCTCGATGCCGCGTCGCTGTGCTTCCCCTCCTACTGGCGGCTGGCGGACAAGCTCGGTCGGCCGATGGCCGACGTGCACGGGCCGGTCGCCCACTACGGCGAGGAGCTGGCCGCCAAGGTCGACACGTTCCTGCAGCGCCTGCGCCCTGAACGACCGGTGTGGCGCCGCAACTGGAGCATCCACGACGACCCGAGCTACTTCCTGCCCGATCCGACACCGCCGCGAGACGTCGACCCGCCGGACGGTCTGTTCCTGCGCAGCGAACGCCAGACGCTGCGCCGCCTCGAGACATCGGACGTCGTCCTGTTCACCATCCGCACCCAGCAGGTGCCGCTGGCCGTCGTCGAGGAGCGGCCCGACGTCGCCCACCGGATGGCGGCCGCCATCGACGGCTGGTCCCCCGCCATGGATGCCTACAAGGGCGACCACGGCGCGCTGGCCGCGCGCGAGTGGCTGGCGGCCGTTCGGCCGTAGCCTGTGGGCATGTTCGGACGAGACAAGAGCCACATGATCGACGCCGACTCCGCCCTCCCAGGCCGCAGCCAGCCGATGCCCATCCCGACGAAGCACTACGTCAACGGCGCCACCCTCGGCCCCGACTTCCCGGAGGGCATCGAGACCGCGGTGTTCGGCATGGGCTGCTTCTGGGGCGCCGAGCGGAAGTTCTGGGAGCTCGACGGCGTGCACTCGACCGCGGTGGGCTACGCCGGCGGCATCACGCCGAACCCCACCTACGAGGAGACCTGCAGCGGCCGCACCGGCCACACCGAGGCCGTCCTCGTCGCCTACGACCCCGCCAAGGTGAGCTACGAGACGCTCCTCACCACGTTCTGGGAGAACCACGACCCCACCCAGGGCATGCGCCAGGGCAACGACCGCGGCACGCAGTACCGGTCGGCCATCTACACCGCCGACGACGAGCAGGCCGCCGCCGCGGAGCTGAGCAAGGGCATGTACCAGGAGCAGCTCAAGGCGGCCGGGTACGGCGAGATCACCACCGAGATCCGCCCCGTGTCCGAGGCGCCGTTCTTCTACGCCGAGGACTACCACCAGCAGTACCTGGCGAAGAACCCGATGGGCTACTGCGGCATCGGCGGCACGGGCGTGAGCTGCCCCATCGGCCTCACCAGCTGACTCACCGTGGGTCCTCGAGGACGACGCGGACGCCGAGCAATCGGATCGGGCGACCGGTCTCGAAGCGGGCGAGCACGGCGAGGGCCTTTTCGACGACGACGGTTGGATCGGTCGTCGGCTCGGGGAGCTTGCCGCCCTTCGAGCGGGTGAAGAACGTCGCCGTCCGCACCTTGACCTCGACGTGGGTGATGGGCCGGCCCAGGTCGGCAACCGATGCCGTGACCTCCTCGGCGAGCCGGGCGACGTTGGCGGCGATCTCGGCCGGGTCGGTGAGATCGCGCTCGAAGGTGATCTCCCGGCTGCGGCCGCGAGGGACGTGGGGCTCGTCGACGACGGGGGCGTCGTCGCCTCCCAGGCCGAGCACTCGAAGGTGGGGGCCGATCCGAGGGCCGAAGCGGCGCGCCAGCTCGTGGTGGTCGGCTGACGCGAGGTCGGCGACGGTCGTGATGCCGATGTCGCCGAGGCGGGCCGCGATCCGAGGGCCGATCCCGGAGATGGCGGTCACCGGCTTGGCTCCCATGACCGAGAGCCACGTGCCACGCGTCAGGCGGGCGACGCCACCCGGCTTGGCGAAGCCCGTGGCCGTCTTCGCCTGGAGCTTCGTCTCGCCGATGCCGACGGCGCACCGCAGCTGCGTCTGCGCGAACACCGTCTCCTGGATGCGTCGGGCGAAGGCCTCGGGGTCCGCGGTGCGAGCCCCGACGCACGCCTCATCCCATCCCCACTCCTCCACCGGGACGCGCAGTGAGCGCAGGGCTGCCATCACGCGGAGCGACGCCGCCTCGTACGCAGGGCGATCGGATGGGAGGAACACCGCATCAGGGCACCGGCGGGCGGCGGTGCGCAGCGGCATCCCCGATCGCACCCCGTACGCCCGCGCCTCGTACGACGCCGTCGCCACGACCTGACGTGGCCGCGTCGGGTCGCCGTCCCCGCCCACGACCACCGGCTGGCCCTTCAGCTCAGGTCGGCGCAGCACCTCGACCGCGGCCAGGAACTGGTCGAGATCGACGTGGAGGACCCACGCACGCTCGTCCTGCACGATGACGGCCAGACGGCGGTCCGCTCCTACCGCTCGCGGTAGGCACGCATGGCGCGCCGCCACACCCCGCGGTAGGACTCGAGGCCGTCGAACGAGAGCTCCGTCTCGGGGCCAGCGGCGATGGCGACCCGTTCGGGCACCGTCCCCCAGATGGCCACACCCGCCTCCCGCCAACCGACGATGACGTCCTGGTAGTCGCGCGTGTAGGTGCGGGCCGAGCAGATCACCAGCCCCGCGGGCACCCGGCGCGGCACCATCTCCAACACCGCCTCGACGCGAGGGGTCTCGACGCCGCCGACGCGGGTCGGGATCACGACCACGTCGGCGTGCTCCAGGGCCTTCGCCAACAGCCGCTCGTGACCGGGTGGGGTGTCGACGACCGCGACACCGTCCTCGTCGACCTTCGCCAGCGCCTTGCTCAACAGGCGTTCGGTGGGCGCCTCGACCAGGTCGACCGACTCGAAGGCGGCATCCTCCGCCGCGGTGTCGAGCCAGTCGGCCGCGCTCGCCTGCGGGTCGGCGTCGATCAGGGTCACCTCCCGGCGGCCCGTGGCCGCCAGTGCGGCCAGGTGCACCGCCGTCGTGGTCTTCCCGACTCCACCCTTCAGCGCAGCGACGACAACGATCATCACCTGAACGTAGGCGACCCGGCGACCTGCGTGTGGCGAGTGGCCGCGCGAACCTGGCGCCGTGAAGATCCGCTCCGACCGGCGCCACGCCTTCTCGGTGTCGCCGGAGGAGCTGTGGGGCGCGATGGTGCGCGTCGACGCCTACCGCGAGTGGTGGCCGTGGCTGCGCAGCTTCGACGCCGTCACGCTGGTGTCGGGCGAGGTCTGGGCCGCGGTCGTGCAACCGCCGCTCCCGTACCGGCTGCGGTTCGACATCCGCCTCGACGAGGTCGAGGCTCCGCGGGTGGCCAGCGCTGAGGTCAGCGGCGACATCGAAGGCACAGCGCGGCTCGAGATCGAGCCCACGAGCGACGGGTCAGAGCTCCACTTCACGTCCGAGCTGGCGCCGACCAACGCCATGCTGCGGGCGATCGCCCAGCTGGCGCAGCCGGTCGTCCGCTTCGGCCACGAGTGGGTGCTCGACACCGGCCTGCGGCAGTTCCGAGACCGCGCCCTTCGCTGAGCCGCCCGCGCGAGGATGCGGGCATGAGCTGGAAGCGATGGTTCCGGTACGGCAAGGCCAAGGTCACCGCCGCGGCGCGCGACCTCGACAAGACCGTCGAGCGCAAGGAGGCCGAGCTCCGAGCCGAACAGACCGAGAAGCCGTGGCTCGCCGACGACGATGACGCGCCCAGCTTCGACGAGGCCAAGGCCAGGATCGAAGCGACCACTGGTCGTTCCTCCGAGCCATCGGGCAACCCGACGTTCGACGTGGCCGAGGAGCAGCGCGCCGCCGACGAGCGTCTGGCCGAGATCCGCCGGTCCCTGGGCCTGGATGACGACGACGACGGCGACAAGGACCCGAAGGCCCCCTGATCAGCCAGCGGTCCCAACTAGGGTCACACTGCCTGCCACATCCTGATTCGAGGGGACCACTGATGGACGCGCTCCGCACACCCGACGACCGCTTCGCGGACCTGCCCGAGTACCCGTTCGAACCCCACTACACCGACATCCCCGACGGTGAGGGCGGCGAGCTGCGGGTGCACCACGTGGACGAGGGGGACCCGACCGCACCGGTCGTGCTCCTGCTGCACGGTGAGCCGAGCTGGAGCTACCTCTACCGGCACATGATCCCTGTGCTGGTGGACGCCGGTCTGCGCGCCGTCGCTCCGGACCTGGTGGGCTTCGGCCGCTCGGACAAGCCGGCCAAGCGCACGGACTACACGTACGCCCGGCACGTCAGCTGGCTGTCGTCGCACGTGTTCGACGCGCTCGACCTGCGCGCCATCACGCTGGTGTGCCAGGACTGGGGCGGGCTCCTCGGCCTGCGCCTCGTGACCGCGCAGCCCGACCGCTTCGCGGGGGTCGTGGCCGCCAACACGTTCCTGCCGACCGGCGACGGCAAGCCGGGCGACGCCTTCCTCGCCTGGCAGAAGTTCTCGCAGGAGGTGCCGGAGATGCCGATCGGCCGCATCATCCGCGGGGGGTGCACCACCGACCTGGGTGAGGACGTCATCGCGGCCTACGACGCGCCGTTCCCCGACGAGACGTACAAGGAGGGCGCGCGGCAGTTCCCCACCCTCGTGCCCACCTCGCCGGACGACCCTGAAGCGGCCGCCAACCGCGCGGCGTGGGAGGTGCTGGCGGCGTTCGACCGGCCGTTCGTGTGCGCGTTCAGCGACGAGGACAAGATCACCGCGGGCAACGAGCGCCACCTCATCAGCCGCATCGCGGGCGCGCAGGGGCAACCGCACACGACGATCACCGGGGGCGGCCACTTCCTGCAAGAGGACCGCGGTCCGCAGCTGGCTGACGTCGTGATCGACCTCATCGCTCGCCGGTAGGCGCGAGCGCAACTGCCCCGAACCTCCCCTACCGGACCTTCGCACCATGCCGATCGGCTCCATCGAGTAGGTCGTCCGGACCTACGCGCTGGTGCCCGGCAGGGATCGGGTCCGAAGCGGTGGACCTGATCGACCGGCACGGCAAGGTGCGCTGGCCGCCCTCCTCGAGGAGATGGAGGGCCGCCTCGCCCGCGTCCCGCTGACCGCGATCTACTGCGACCTCGACGGCTTCAAGGTGGTCAACGACACCTTCGGTCACGCCGGTGGTGACGAGCTCCTCGTCGATGTAGCCAAGCTCACGACCATGGCCCGCAGCACCGATGCCAGCGGCCGGCCGTGAGGGATGAGCCGACCCTTCGCTGATCGGCCGCCTCACGAGGCGCGGTAGTCCATCACCTGCTCGGGGGGCGGGAAGCCGTCCTCGACGTTGATGCCATGGACCTGCCGGACGTGGCCGCGGAACCACGCGTCGAACGGATCCTGCGAGACGGCCATCCCCTTGAGCGCCGCCTCCACGTCGTCGGCCTCCCAGTAGACGACCGCCACGTCGCCGTTGGGGGTCGGCTGGATGAACACCGCTTCCCTGGTGATGCCCAGGCGCTGGCGCGAGGCCTCGTAGTCCTCTTGGCGCTCGCCTCTCCAGCACGACGTCATGGCGACGCGGTCGGTCTCGGTCTGGCCAGGGAGCAGTGGGGCGATGAACCCGATGGTGGACATGGTCTGGATCCCTTCGACGGATGCGGGGTGCTGGAGCCAGTGTCCGCTCGGTCGTCCGCCGAGACATCACTCGAATGCGTGATCTGCCCCAGATCCCGGGCGGCGGGCGACCTTGCCGGCCAGCTCGGCACGGGTGGACACCGACAGCTTCTGGAAGACGTGGCGAAGGTGGGTGTTGACGGTGTGGGGCGAGATGTGCAGGCGCCGGCCAACCTCTCGGTTGGTCAACCCGTCGGCGACGAGCTCGCACACCGCCAGCTCGTTGGGTGTGAGGCTCCCCCATCCGGTCGCCGGGCGACGGCGCTGTCCTCGGCTGCCCTGGCGCACGCCTAGGCGTCGCAGTCCCGCCCCCGTCCGCGCCGCCCAGGCACGAGCGTCGACGGCTTCGTACCGGGCATGGGCCTCCGCGAGCAGCTCCTTCGCGAGCGACGTGCTCTCGGCGGCGAGCAGGACCGCGGCCGCGTCCTCACACGCACCGGCGTGGTCGATGAGCCGGTTGCCCCGACGCGCGAGCTCGACGGCGGCGACCATGAGATCCGGCGCGTCGTCGACCAGACCACGGCATCGCAGGGCCGCGCTCTGCACGGTCGGGACCTCGGGAGCGAGAACCGCACCGGCTTCGACGTCAGCCGCGACGCCCTGAGCGATGTCGCTCTGGTCGAGGGCGAGTCCGAGGCGTACCAGCGGTGGGCCGAGGTAGCGGTGGTAGTAGCGGATGTCGCGGGCGCGGTCGTGCTCCCAGAACCGCAGCAGGACGTCGAAGGCCCGGCTCGGCTCTCCGCGTGACTCCGCCAGAATGGCGGTGGCGAAGGCGGCCATCTCGGCGCCGTAGCACGGCGCCTCGCTGGTGAGCTCGTCCTCCACCTCCGCCAGCGCGGTGCCCGCCGCGTCGAGGTCTCCTCGGGCGGCCGCCATCAGGGCTTGATACGCGCGCGTCTGCGCGATCGAGATCCGCTGCCCGTGCTCCTTGGCCAGCTGCAGCCCCGACTCGAGCTCGGTCGCCGCGTCCTCCCACTCCCCGAGGAGGAAGCAGAGCTCCGCCGAGAGGAGCAGGGTGTCGGGGAGCAGCCACGACGAGCCGAGCTCCTGGCACTCCTGGATCGCGAGCTGGAACGCACGACGCGCGTCATCGGCGAGGTCCGAGTCGGACGACGCCATGGCCACGAAGAAGTGCGGGTGCCGGAGCCGGGCGTCAACGTCCGGAGGGTCGAACGCGAGGGCGACAGCGCGGTGCGCCAGCTGCAGTGCTTCGGCATACCGACCTTGTGTCTTCACCGCGACGGACATCGCCGACAGAGCCCAGGCGATCATCGCCTTGTTCGCCGCCCGCTCGCCGAGCTCGACGGCCCGCCGCGCCGTGGCCTCTCCGCCGACGAAGTCTCCGGAGAAGGTGCGCCCGTAGCTCGCCTGGCTCAGCACCAGTGACTGGTCCGCCAGGCCGAGGCCCGCCGCCTGCGCCAGTGCCGCCTCGGTGTGATCGATGAGCTCCGAGCCTCGGTTCTGAAGCGACAGAGCGGAGATCAGCGCCAGTCGGATGGGAACGTCGACGTCGGGACGGTGCTGGCGGCCGAGCACCTCCTCGGCCACATCCGACGCCTCCGCCACCTGCCCGGCGCGCTGGAGCGCCTCCACGAGCTCGGCCGTCACCAGATCGGCGTCTTGGTGGCCGACCGGCAACAGCGCGAGTGCCCGCCGAAGCAGCTCCACCGCCACGGACGGCGCCCCGCTGACAGCTTCGCCCGCGGCCTGCTGCAGCCAGCGCACCGCTTCCAGGTCTCCGGGATCGGCGCCCCGCACCAGGTGGCTGGCCACCTGCGACAGGTCCGCCCCGGCCCCGGCCAGGATCCCAGCGGCGTCGCGATGCAGGGCCCGCCGCATCGGGCGCGGGAGGTCCTCGTAGACGGCGTCGTGGACGAGCTGGTGTCGGAAGACGAGCACGTCTTCCTGCTCGTCCAGCAGCCTCGCTCGGAACGCCTCCGCCAGCTGTGCCACGACCTCGGCGGCCGGCCGCTGGGCTACGGCGGCCAGGTCGCGGACGGACACGGCGTCTCCCAGCACGGCGGCGAGCTGCAACAGATCCAGCGCCGCCGCCGGGAGGTACCGCAGCCGGCGGAGGACCAGCTCGCGGAGTGAGCCAGGGAGCTCGTCGGCGATGGCCTCGGCGAGGTCGGACTCACGGCGCAACCACCCCTCGGTCGACAACGAGCGGACGATCTCGACCACCCACAGCGGGTTCCCTGCCGCCTTCGCCACGATCGCGGTGAGGAGCGGCCCAGGAGCCGCTCCGAGCTCGGCGCGCACCAGGTGCTCGACGTCCCCCGGCGGGAGTGCCTCCAGCCGGATCAGGCGGGCGTTGGCGAGGAGCGCGTCGTCGACGAGCTGGTCGAGCTCGGCGCTACGGGGTGTCGGACGCATCGACGCAACGAGCAGCAAGGGCACGTGGAGGAGTCCGCTGGCCATGGTGCGAACGGCGAGGAGCGTCGACTCGTCCGCCCAGTGCAGGTCGTCGAGGGCGAGCAGCATCGGCCCGTCGGCGCACGCCGTCTCGACGATGTCCATGACCTCTTCGACCACCTGGTAGCGGACGTCCACCCCCTTGACTTCGCCGGCCAGGGTGCGACCGATCGCGGCTCGACGAGGGTCAGGCGAGCGGACGCGAAGGTCGAGCGCTTGAGCGATCGCGCCAAAGGGGCGCGTGCGCTCAAACGGATGCGCGTCGCCCCGGACCACGTGCACGCCTGCGCCGCTCGCGATGTCGAGCAACGCGTCCAACAGCCGAGACTTGCCGATCCCACCTTCACCTTCGATCAGGAGCATCCCCGCCGCGCCGTCGGCGACGTGTTGCACGAGCTCGCGCCCGCTGGCGAGCTCACGCTCTCTCCCCACGAGGCGGTCCATCGGCACCGAGGCCATGGCGGGACTGTACGAGACCGCCGGCCTCCGGACGCCGTGGCCTACGGACGGTCAGCGGCATCGACCTCGGCTTGACCAGGGGCCCGCATCCGCCCGGCCGCGGTGAGCATCTCGACCTTGGCGACGTTCACCGCTGACCAGCTGCTCCGCGGGCGGCGGGGTGTGAACCGCTGCAGGAACCAGGCCTCGTCGTTGGTCACGGACGCGACGCCACTGTGCCGCTTGGCGATCTTGAGCCAGACGCCCTCCTGCCGTCCGTGGTTGGCGGCCAGCCACGCGCCCCACGCGGCCGCGTCGTCGCAGGTGATCGTCTCCAGCTCGTCCGGCACGGCGAGCCGGTCTAGTCGATGGTGATCGGCTGGCCGACGGCGATGGACCCCTGCGTGACGACGTCGGCGTAGACGCCGACGCACGGGTACAGCGTCCCCGTCCCGAAGCAGTCGACCGGGTTGTGGGCGGAGATCGCGCGCAGCACACCTGGATCGGCGGGAAGGTCGTCCTGCTCGAGGGTGGTCATGACGCAACGCGGCACGGTGAAGGAGACGTCGAGCTGGACGTCGCCGATGCTCAACCTCCGCCCCTGCCACTCCGTCTCCACGAACCCCTCACCCACGGTGTCGATCACGATGTTCGGGCGGAAGCGGTGGGCGTCGAACCGGCTTCCGGGCGCCAGCTCGGTGAGCCGTCGGGTGGTGCTCGTGGTCACGACGTGGACAGCGCCGAAGTTGAAGAAGTTCCCCCCGGACTCCATGAACTGGCCCGCGTCGATCAGGTCGCCCTCACCGTCCTCGGTGCGCGCGGGGAGATCGAAGGGTGGGGCGACGCCGTTCTTCAGCTCCTTCACCCACAGCTCGTCGAAGGTCGCCCCTGGCGGTGGCACCGACGCGACGGACACGGCGCGGCCGAAGAGCTCGGACAGGCGCTTGGGCAGCTCCGCGTCGTCGATCGCGAAGCGGTCGCCATCCGGGAAGCGCACCGTGACCCCCTCGGGTCCGGACTCGGCTGCCAGCTCGAAGATGCGCCCCCACCGCTTGGGACGCTTGACGCTGACGACCTTGCTCGTCTCGTCGTCGATCACCGCGTAGGAGCGATCGCCGGTCACGCCGCGCCCAGCCACGTCGAGGGACTCGACCGCTTCCCCGAGCATCGACTTGACCGGGTACCGCCGGAGCGACGACACCGTCCCCACCACGGATGTCGTCATGCGCCCAACGTACGCGCCGCGAGCAGGTCGACGACGTCCTGATGGCGGAGGAACGCGGCCCATTGGAGCGGCGTGGCGTGGAACGTCGGATCGGTGGCCGTCGGGTCGGCGCCGTGGTCGAGGAGCAGCTGCACGACGGCCAGCTCGCCGGCTCCCGCCGCCCCGTGCAGCGGCGTCTGACCGGTCGTCGAGATGGGCGCCCCGCGCTCGACCAGGCCGACCACGAGGTCCCACCGGCCATAGCTGGCGGCGCGTTCGACGAGATCGGCGGTGAGGGTCTTGGGGCTGAGCTCGTCGAGCAGGGTCGGGTCGCCGCGGATGACCCGCTCGACGAGTGGGTCATCCGCCACGGCGGTGGACTGCCACCGCCAGAGGTCGCGCAGCAGAGAGATCTCGGCGCCGTGGTGGATGAACTCGTCGAGCATGTGGAGGACGTACGCGGCCCGCGTCCGCTCGGCGTACTCGGGACCGGCCACCGGGCCGACGGCCTCGCTGAGCCCCTCGTCCGTGACGACCGCCAGGTGCGCATCCCACCGGTCGTGGGCTCGTTCCAGGAGGGCGACGGCGGCCGCCGCGGTTGCCGGTGGCTCCCGGTCAGGTCCGTCGAAGCCGATCGCCGTGCCTTGCGCAGGGACGTCGAGCCACTTGGGAGCCCGGTCCTCGCCGTACATGTCGATGACGTGCCACAGCCGCCAGGCGAGGGTCGTGAACGGCTCGGGTTCGGGACGGGGCAGCGGCCAGTCGGCCATCCAGGTGCCATCAGCCCGTTGCCGGATCGTCCAGCACCCTGGCGCCGGCTCCCAGAAGTACTCCTCGTCGGTCAGGCCCTCCAGGCGCTCACGGATCCGCGTCCACACCTGATCCGACAGGTCCACCAGCTCGCGCTTCACGTCCGCCACGGCCCTGCAGCGTACAAACGCGCTGGGTGTGCCGCGGGCATCTGGCGCGCCACTCCGCGTGTGGCACGGCTCCGCCCTCACGCGACCTCGTAGAGGCGCCACGGCTTGGGCACCCCCTTGAGCTCGTGCTCCCCCCGGTCGTGGAACGTCACTGGGGAACCGGCGACCAAGGGCGGGACCGCCGACGAGACGAACACACAACCAGTGCCCGCCGCGTCACACACCCGCCTGGCGATGCTGACCGCGATTCCGCCAATGTCGTCACCCCGGAGGTCGACCTCGCCCGTGTGTAGCCCGGCCCGCAGAGCAAGTCCCAGTGCTGCCGACCGCTCTCGCACCGCGGTCGCACACCCGATCGCTCGGCCGGGACCATCGAAGGTGGCCATGTGGCCGTCGCCCGTGAACTTCACGACGCGGCCCCGGAACCGCGCGACTTCCTCGTCGACCACGCGGTCGAGGGCGTCGAGACGGTCGCGCCACTCGCGGTCCCCGACGCTCGCCGCCGAGCGTGTCGAGTCGACGATGTCGGTGAACAACACCGTCGCGAGCACGCGGTCGATCTCCACCGGCGCACCCGACGCGCCGACGAATCGACGGATCGCGTCGACCACTGCATCGGGATCGTCGAAGCGCCAATCCATCAAAACCCGCCCGCTCAACCTCCTGAGCGTTGCGTCTGGGATGTGCGCAGGCAAGATAGGACGACAGCGCGGCAAGCGACGCTGGGATGCCGATGACGTAGTCATCGTGCGCAAGAACCAGGGTTGGAGCTTGGATGGTGGGCAGGACGTGGCGGATGTCGACATGGACGCCTAAGTCCACGATCGCTCCAGCTGTTCCCGGCGAGCACGCATATCTCCGGTAGCGGCATTCCCAGGAGGCCAGAACTGGGTCCGCCGCTTCGGTCGCCGCGGATGGCACTCTGCCCCATTGCGCAGCCATCGACTCGCCCAGCCCGGCCACGGTCGACTCGGGAACCCCGATCGGGTAGTCGGGCGCGGTGATCCATCGCGCTACTCCATTGCAGAGGACGAGGGCTGAGACCCGCTCGGGGTGCGACGCCGCGAACACGACGGCGCGCGCCGTGGCCGGGCCGATGGCGACGACAACAGCAGCAGCGGATGCGGCCGCGTCCATCACCGCGAGCGTGTCGTCGGCCCAGTCTTCGGTGGTCGGGTAGCCCCCGGTTGCGACGGGGTCCGACAACCCTGCCCCGCGTGGATCGAACACGATGAGACGTCCGACGCCAGCGAGACCGCGAAGGAACCGAGCAAAGCGAGGCTCCTCCCACTGGAGCTCGACGTGGTTGTAGAACGGACGCATCAGCACGATGTCCGTCTCGCCCGAGCCGACCTCCTGATAGGCGACCGACGCCGACGCATGGCGCGCGTAGTGGGTCTGAGGCACGCCGTCGGTTGACGTCACTCGCATACACTGCCCGACCGGACGGCTCCGAGCGGCAGATTCGCGTCAGCTCGCTTCGAGTAGCTGCTGGACCCGCTGGTGGGATGCTCAGCGACGCGCCCCGCGGCGTCCGCCGAGCAGTCGCCTGGCCGAATGGAGTGGGCGCGGAGGGACTCGAACCCCCGACATCTGCCTTGTAAGGGCAGCGCTCTAGCCAGCTGAGCTACGCGCCCCGGAAGGGCACGAGGGTAGCCGTGGGGCTACGCCACGCCTTCCCTGGCTCGGGCCTGGGCTACGAGGCTCTCGAGGAGGGTGATGAGCGCCTGCTTCACGCTCTCCTTCTCGCGCGCGTCGCACTCGAGGACCGGCACGTGGTCGCCGACACCGAGGGCCTCGCGCACCTCGGTGAGGGCGTAGTGCGGCGCGCCGTCGAAGGCGTTGATGCCGACGACGAAGGGGATGCGCTTGGCCTCGAAGTAGTCGATGGCGGGGAAGCACTGGTCGATCCGGCGGGTGTCGACGAGCACGACCGAGCCCAAGGCGCCGGTGCAGATGTCGTCCCACATGAACCCGAAGCGCTCTTGGCCCGGGGTGCCGAACAGGTACATGACGAGGGTCTCGTCGACGGTGATGCGCCCGAAGTCCATGGCCACGGTCGTGGTGGTCTTCTGGCCGACGTGGGTGACGTCGTCGACGCCCGACGCCACGGTGGTCATGGCGGCTTCGGTGCGAAGGGGCTCGATCTCGGAGATCGCGCCCACGAAGGTCGTCTTGCCGACGCCGAAGCCGCCCGCGATGACGAACTTGACCGGGACGATCCTGGGCTTGGTGCGTGGGGTCTCTGTGGCGTGCACGGTGGTTTCCTCCTGAGGCCAGATCGATCAGATGGCGCGCACGCGCTCGATCATCTTGGTGAGCATGTCGAGCTCGATCTCGACGGGATCGGTGTGGTGGACGTCGAGAAGCCCGGTCACGATGAGGTCGCCGGCGATGACGGCGACCACACCGACGACGAGGTTGAGCTTGGCGGCCACCTCGGCCACCGATTGCGGTTCCTCGCACAGCCGCAGGAGCTGCTCCTGCTCGGACGGGAGGTCGAAGGGGATCTCGTCGACGGCCGCCTGCAGCATCGTCTCGACCCGCAGGTCGCGGCGCTCCGCGCGGGTGCGGCCGCCGGTCATGATGAACGGACGGACGAAGTCGTGACCGCCTTGCGCTTCGTCTCGCTCGGTCATGACACCAGCATCTCCTGCTTCAGCTCGGCGACGAGCGCCGGGGTGAGCACGGTGCCGGCCCGCTCGACGAGCAGGGTCGTCTGGTAGCCGACGAGGCCGATGTCGCAGCCGCGCGTCGACACCACACCGAGACAGCTGCCGTCGGAGATCGCCGACACGAAGAGGAACCCTCGTCGCATGGTGACGATGATCTGCTCGAGGCCGTCGAAGCCGAAGCACGATGACGCCCCATTGCCGAGGCTGACCATGCCCGAGATGATGGCGGCGAGCTGCTCGGCGCTGGGCCGCGTCAGGCTGCTCGACATCGCCATGAGCAGGCCGTCAGAGGAGACGGCGACGGCGTCGGAGACGCCCGCCGTCTTCTCGACGAACCCGTTGAGCAACCAGCTGAAGCTCCGGGCTTCCTCGCTGAGGGTCTGCTGCTGGCTCATCGCCCGTCCTCCTGGGACTCGGTGGTGGTGTCGTTGGCGGCATCCGCCCGGCCGCGGGCGACGCCGGACTGGAAGTTGGACAGGAAGGAGTACACGTCCTCGGGACTCGTGCGAGGCGGCTCCGCTGGGGTTTCCTCGACGGGCCGGGTGAACATGCCTCCGTCAGGGCGCTGGGCGCCCGGCACGCGGCGGGCCAGGCCGCTGGACGTGGCCTCGCCGTTCGAGCCGGCTCGGGCGTTGTTGGCCGCCACGCTGTACATGGACGGACCGTTGGGTCGGGACACGGCCAGGCCGCCGAACCCGGCCGGGCCCGCGGGCGCCGCGGGGGCCGCGGGGACCGCCGCACGAATCGGCTCCGGTGTCACCGGCTCGGGCGTGGGCACGAGCGGGGCCGGTGCCCGGGTGGGCAGCGGCGTCGGCGCCGCCACCGGAGCGGCGGGGGCCATCGGCTCCGCGGGGCGCTCGACCGGTTCGGGCGTCGACCCGTTCAGGCCGGCGGTCACCGCATGGGTCCGCTCCCCTCGACGGGGCAGACCGCTGACGGTCGTCTCGGTCGACACGGCCGCGGCCGTCGGGCCGGCCGCAACCGGCTCGGGAGCAGCCGGGGCCGGAGCGGGGGCCTGCGCAAGGGGTTGGTTCAGCTCATCGTCGGCCAACAGGCCCATCGGCACGTCGATGCGGGCGGTGATGCCGCCGGCCGGGCTGTCCTGGAGCTCCACCACGATGCCCAGGCGGCTCGCCAGGTGACCGGCCACGTAGTGCCCGAGGTACCGCGAGGGAGCGACGGTGAAGCTCTCCTTGCCAGCCAGCCGGCGGTTGGCGCGCTCGACGTCCTCGTGCGCCATGCCGAGACCGTTGTCGGTGATGGCCACCGTGTAGCCGGACGGGTCGAGGCGGCCCTTGACCTCCACCGACTGGTCAGGCGGGGAGAACGACAGCGCGTTCTCGATCAGCTCCGCCAGCACATGGGCGACGTCGGCGGCGACGGCGCCGGTGACGGCAGCAGGCTCGAGGTGGCGGACGACCACCCGCTGGTAGTCCTCGACCTCGCCGAGGGCGGCGCGCACGACGTCGGCCACCTTGACCGGTGCTGACCACTGGCGCGGCGGCTCGATGCCGGCCAGCACGAGCAGCGACTCCGCGTTGCGGCGCATGCGCGTGGCGAGGTGATCGAGGCGGAAGAGGCCTTCGAGGGTGTCGGGATCGGCTTCGTTGCGCTCGAGCTCGGTGATGAAGTCGAGCTGGCGGCTGAGCAGGTTCTGGTTGCGACGCCCGAGGTTGATGTACGAGTCGGAGATGTTGCGGCGCAGCACGGCCTGCTCGACGGCGAGGTCCACCGCGCTCGACTGCACCTCGCTCAGGGCGGCGGCGACCTCGGCCACCTCGTCGCGGGTCTTCACCGTGATCGGCTGGACGTCGGGGATCACCACGTCTTCCCCGGCCGGCGTGTCGAGGATCTGGCGGACGGCGGCCGGGAGCCGCTGACCGGCCATCTCCTCGGCCTGGGCCTTGAGGGACCGCAGCGGGCGGGTGATCGAGCGGCTCGAGAGCCAGGTGACCACCAGGGCCAGGAGCAGACCGCCGAGGGCGATGCCCACGAAGAGCTGCATGCGGGCGACCGCGTCATCGTGGAGGCGGGTCGCCTCGGCCGAGAGGAGCTTGGCAGCCCTGGTGCGCAGACCCGTGTAGCCGATCTCAGGGTCGGCGGCGACGGCGGCGAGCAGCGGGGTGATCTCGACGCCCTCACCGGCCAGGTAGGCCTCGATCTGCCGGTTGAAGCTCTGGACGCCCGGCTCCGCAAAGGTCTCGTCGGCCACACCGGCGTACGGGCCGCTGGCGTTGGTGCGGATCGTGTCGTCGAACTGGCGCCCACGGTCGAACAGGGCCGCGACGCCCTGGCGCACGTCCGGCTCGTCGAGCCTGCGGGTGATGGTGGCCAGCACGATGTCGCGAACGATGCGGGCGCGGATCTCGCCCTGGCGGGTGGACGCGTCCACGATCTCGACCCCGTTGCGCAGCGACGCGTCGTCGACGGTCAACGCGACCTGGGAGGTGCCGTCGAAGAACGCCTCGGTCATCGTGGTGTAGCGCTGGAAGACCTCGTCGGCGAACTCTTCGTTCGTGCTGTCCATCGGCCCGTCGTAGGCGTCGATGTCCTTGCGGAGGGGTTCGAGGTCCTTGAACGCTTCCCAGGCCGGCGCGAAGGCCGCCCGCACGACGTCGCCGCGGCTGTTCGTCTCTTCGCGGAACTGGACGGCCGACGGGTCGGTCGCCGCGCGCGCCTCGGGGTTGTCCTTGACCGCCAGCTCGGCGGCGGCCCCCAGGCCGATGAGGTTGATGGACGCCCGGTTGCGCTCGTTCTGCAGGTTGACGACGAGGCTGCCGGGGCCAACCGACGCGTCGGCCAGCTGGGACTGCGACTTCGCCTCGTCGACCTGCGACTTGGAGGCCAGCACCTCGAAGCCGGCGACGGCGACGAGCGCCGCCAGCGGTACGGCGAGGGCCAGCGCGAGCTTGGTCCGGATGTGGGTCGTGCGGAACACGGCGTGTCTCCTGTGCTCAGCGCTGACCGGCCCAGCGACGGGCGGTCGGCGATGGTTCGGGATCGGGGTCGGTGGGCGTGGTGGTGATGTCGACCTCCGCCGGCGCGGCGGCGGTGGGAACGGTGGGGTTCAGGCCCTGGTTGGCTCGGCGAACCCGAGCGAGCAGGGCGTCGGCGGGGACGGCGGTGGCCTCTTCGATGGGCAGCTCGATCGCCCACCCGAGCACCTCGGCGTCTTCGGTGAGCAGCACGAGCTGGCGGTCGGCGGTGGCGGCCCGCACCACCTCGAGCAGGTCCGTCCGAGCGGCGTGGTCGACGCCGACGAACGGCTCGTCGAGCACGAGGAGCGTGTCGCCAGGTTCGGCGGCGAGGAGCCGCTCGAGGCCGTCCACGAGGTCGGTGGTGAGGGGACCGTCGTTGCCCGTGCCGGCCAGCTGGGCGGCGGCGAGGGCCTCGTCGAGCGCCACGGACGCAGCCGCGACCGCGGCTTCGGCGTGGTCGATCTCGGGCTGGAGCACGTGCGAGTGCCCGCGGAGCCGATCGGCGAGGGTGGTGAGCCCGGCGAGGGGGTCACCCTCCGGGCGCTGGTCGATCGGCAGCTCCTCGGCCAGCTTGCGGGCCCGCCGGGCCAGATCGCTCACCTCGGCGGCCGCCTGCTCGAAGGCGATGTCGGCGGCGGCGACCATCTGGTCGGTGCCCTCGACGGCGCGACGCGCATCCTGCTCGGCTCGGCGAAGGGTGCCGGCCACGGCCGCGATCTGGGAGCGGAGCTGCTCGGCCGCTGCGAAGCGCTGCATCCGCTGCTGGTCCTCGCCGGCCCGCACGGTCAGCTCGTTCTCGAAGGCGCCCACCGACCGCTCGGCCATCTGGAGGGCCTCAGCGGTGCGATCGACGTCCGCCTGCGCGGCGTCGAGCTCGCCCTCGAGCGCCACGCAGCGGGCGTCGATGGCGGCCAGCTCGATGTGCCGCTCGTTGGCCGGCACCGTCGACTCGGCGATGGCGTCGGTCTCGTCCGGAAGCGGGTTCGCCTCGAGGAACGTCAGGGCTGCGATCTCGAGCGACGTGCCCACCGGGTGCACCCCGGCGGTGGCGAGGGCCTGGCGGAGGGGGGCCTGCAGTGCCTTCGAGACGGGGCGATGGGACCGCAGGAGCGGCACGACCTCGGAGCCGGGATCGACGCCGAGGAGCTCGCTGATGTGCCCGAGGATGCGGGTGCGCTCGGACCGGAGGTGCTGCAGCTCGGGGCTGGCGTGCCCGGCTCGTTCGAGCGCCTCCAGCGCCAGCGCGGCTTCGAAGTGCTCGCGCTCGACGACGGTGCGGTTGGGGTCGGCGGCGGCGGAACGGCCACCGGTGAGCACGACGTCGAGGTAGCCCCCGAACCCGTGCTGGTCGAGGAGGGCCCGCTCCGCGGCGCGGGCCTGCTCGAGCTTCTTCTGGGCGGCCGCCGCGCCGCGGCGTCGACCGGTGTGCTCCTCGGCGGCGAGCACGGCGTTGTGGGCGGCGTCGAGCTCGGCGAGCTGCGCCTGGGTGACGGCCGACGCCGAGACGGCGGCGTCGAGCTCGGCCAGCTTGCTGGCAGCGGTGTCGAGGCGCCACCGGGCCCGGTCGAGCTCGTCGAGGCTCGGGCCCTCGATGGGTCCTCCGAGCTGCGCCAGGTCGGCGGTGAGGTCAGTCCAGGCGGCCGCCAGTGCCACCGCGTCCGGGTCGACCTCGCCGGTGATGGTGACCGCTTGCAGCTCCGCCAGCGCATCCCGGACCGCCTCGATGGCAGCGAGCCCGGTCGCGTCCGGCCCGACCGCGACCTCGTCGGCGGGCGTGGCCGCCTCGCGTCGGATCTGGAGCCCGGCGGCCTCGATCTGCAGCTCCTCGAGGCGGGCCAGCGCCCCGTCGTGCACCTCGCGCGCCTCCCGGACGGCCTGCCCGGAGGCCTCGAGCTCACGGCGGAGGCCGCTCTCGTCCATGCCGGAGCCGGCCAGCTCGGTCAGCTCCCGATCGGCTTCTTCGATGGCGACGGCGGCAGCGTGGCGCTGCTCGAGGACCCGCTCGAGGTCCTGCTGGGCAGTGCGCTGCTCGGCCCGGCGCTCATCGAGCGCATCGCGGGCAGCTTCGACCGCGTCCAACCGGTCGGGCAGCTCGTTGTGGAGCTGGGTGGCCCACTCGGCGCCCTCGAGGAGCGTCCGACGCCACCCGAGGAGGTGGTCGAGCTGGTGACGGGCGGTGTCGCCGTCGTGCATGGTGCGGGCGGCGACGGCGTCGAGGCGGGTCCGGAGCTCCGCCCGGTCCACCGCTCGCTCCTGGGCGAGGGCGTCGGCGGCCTGCCACAGGTCTTCGGAGCGCACGAGGGGGAGGCGCCGCCGACGCCGATGGCGCCGAGATCACCCGCGATGACCTCTGCGACCTTCGCGCGATCGGCAGCGTTGGCGAGGGCGACGGTGAGTCGCCGGTGCAAGCTGCTGGGTCGTGCGTCGGGGGCAGGCTGGTTCGTCACGAGTCGGTACCGTCGCATCGAGCCCCACGACACCCCTCGCGCCGTGGCTGACGGTCCCTTCTGGGGGTCATATCGGTCGGAAACGACTGGTCCTTGAGCCGCGCGATCGGCCGTCCAGATGGGTCGTTCGGACCAGCGACCATCCCCGAGCCTTCAGGGCACGCCCACTACCGTCGATCAACGATCGGGCCCTCAGGTTGAGGTGCCGCTGACGGAGGATCCGGTGCCCGGGCGCAACCGTTCCAACGAGGGCGAGAGCACGGTCGACCTGACCCGCCGATACCTGAGCGAGCTGGGCTCGTACCCGCTGCTCACGGCCGAGCAGGAGGTCGAGCTGGCCAAGGCCATCGAGTCCGGCCGGCTCGCCGAGATCGAGCTGTCCTCCACCTCCCCGAGCCGGGCCCGCAAGGCGGCTCTGAACGCCGAGATCGAGGCCGCCGACGTCGCCCGGCGCACGTTCATCCAGTCGAACCTTCGCCTCGTCGTGTCGATCGCCAAGCGCTACCAGGGCACCGGCATGACCCTCCTCGACCTGATCCAGGAGGGGAACCTCGGCCTGATGCGGGCCGTCGAGAAGTTCGACCACCGCAAGGGCTTCAAGTTCTCCACCTACGCCACGTGGTGGATCCGCCAGTCGATCGGGCGCGGCATCGCCGACAAGGCCCGCACGATCCGCCTCCCCTCCCACCTCGTCGACACGATGGCGGTGCTCTCGAAGGCGTCCGCCACCATGCTGAAGACGCTGGGCCGCGAGCCCACCGCGGCCGAGCTGGCCGAGGAGACCGGGATGACCGAGGAGCGGGTGCTGGTGGCGCTGCACGCCGGCCCTGACCTCATCTCCCTGTCCGTGTCCATCGGGGACGACGACGCCGAGCTGGGCGATCTCGTCGCCGACGACAACGCCGAGGCACCGTTCGACGCCGCCGCCCTCTCGCTGGCCCGCGACGACCTCCAAGACCTCCTCGACTACCTCAACCCGCGCGAGCGGGAGATCCTCTCGCTGCGCTTCGGGCTCGCCGGCGATCAGCCGCTCACGCTCGACGAGGTGGGCCGTCGCTTCAACGTCACCCGGGAGCGCATCCGCCAGATCGAGGCCAAGGCGCTCACCAAGCTGCGCCACCCGTGCTCGGCCCGGCACCGCCGCCTCGTGTCGTCGCTCGGCAGCTGAGCGGCTCTAGTCGACCGACGGGTTCACCGAGCGGCGGGCGAGCGCGACGAGCGCGCCGCTCGTCTCGAACTGCAGGTCGGGCAGGGCGTCCGCGGCGAACCACCTCAGCTCGACGATCTCGGGTGACCGGGCGGCCACCGCATCCGGGTCGCTGCCCGCGGCCGGCCGCGCTCGGAACACCACGTCGACCCGCTGGGCCACGCCGTCCACGACGACGGACGGGTCGTCGACCAGGTCGATCTCGAGGCCGGACTCCTCGAGCACCTCGCGCCGAGCCGCGTCGGCAGGCGACTCGCCCCGCTTGAGGAGGCCGCCCGGCAGGCCCCAGCTGTTCCGATAGGACAGCCGCACGAGCAGCACTGCACCGTCGGATCGCTCGATCACGCAGACGGACCCGACCGTGAAGGCGGGCGCGATCGTGCGCACCACGCGACGGCGAGCCTTGACCGGGAGCCGGCGATACACGCCGAGAGCAAACCGGTGGAGGCGGGGGAACACCCGGTCAGGCTAGGTCGCGCTCCGCCGCCCACGGTTCCTGGTCGATGAAGCCCCGGCGCGCCGCCACCGCCTGGTCGAGCAGCGCGGGCGTGGCCGCCGCCACGGGCGTCCGCCGAGCGGCGTGGTCGAGCGTGACGAGCTCACGATCCCAGGCGTCGACCACCACCGCCCCTGCCTCACGGCAGATCAGCATGCCGCCGAGGTAGTCCCACGACCCGTGGGCGAAGGGGCTGCAGTCGACGTAGGCGTCGAGGCGTCCGCCCGCAACCGCGCACAGGTCGAGCGCCAGCGCTCCGAGCGCGCGGAACTGCTTCCACCCAAACCACCGGGGCGGGTAGCCGGAGAGGCCGACGACGGCCTGATCCATCGCCTCGCAGGCAGTGGGCGCCAGCGCGCGACCGTCGACCCGGGCTCCCCCGCCCCGCGTCGCTTCGAACCGGTGGCCACTGGCTTGGTCGACGACCAGCGCGGCCCGGGCGCCGTCACGGTCCACCGCGCACAGGCTGGTGGCGTACCAGGGCAGCCCCCGGCTGGCGTTGGTGCTGCCATCGACCGGGTCGAGCACCACCACCACGCCACGGTCGCCGTCATGGAGGCCGGACTCCTCGCTCATGGCGCCGAGCCCAGCCCGGTCGAGCACGGCGAGGGCCGCTTCGTCGGCGGCCAGGTCGCTGAGGTACTGGCCGGGCCGCGTGCCGGCCGAGCCCCAGTCGACGAGGCCGTCCAGCGCGGTGCGCACCGCCGAGGCCGTGTCGTGCAGCACCTGGAGCAGCCCGGCGTCGTCCACCTCGGCCCGGGTCATCGTCGGCATCGTACGTGGCACCCGCGTTGCAGGGTGGGCGGTGTCGTAGTGCCGTGGCAGGCTGGGCGCCGTGGCCGCCATCGACATCGCGGGGTTCGTCGCCGACCTGAAGGACCACGCGGTCGACCACGGCTTCCACGTGCACGACGAGCGGCACTTCGTGGAGACCTACTCGCTGCGGCAGGCCTGGGAGGTCGACCTCCACCCGGAGGAGGCGTGCGGCGGCCCCCTCGACCTGCACCTCTCGCTCGAGGTCGACCCGCGCACGCTGCTGTCGTTCGAAGACCTCGTGGTGGCGCTGGCCGACGACGAAGATCCGCCCGACAGCTTCTACTTCCCGTTGCTGTTCACGTGGTCGCTCCCGCCGCTCCCGGCCGGGCCCGACCTGCTGGTGCTCGCCACCGAGCTGGCGGGGGTCGGTGGCGCCGACCTCCCCCTCGAGGTGTCCGCCATCGACTCGTACCCGTCCGCCACAGACCCGTCAGAGCGGAGCCTGACGATCGTGGCCCACGTGGAGGTGTCGCTCGCCCGCGTGTTCGGCGGTCACGAGCAGCTGTGCGACATCCTCGATCGCTGCGCCGACGTGAGCCACCACCTGCTCGACCGGGCGCCCGCCTGGTTGGGCGACGACCTCTAGACGCTCGTCAGTCGTCCGCCCAGATCTTCTTGGCCGTCCACAGCCGCTTGCTCAGCGGCGTGATCAGCCCGAGGTCGCGGCACAGCCTCCGCACCTTGCGCATCGCCACGGCCGCGCCGGCCTGGAACTCCGGGTTGTCGTCGTAGGCCTCGCGGAGGACCGACTTCGGGATGGCGTACTGCTGCACGATGTCCTTGGACGGGCGCAGCATCAGGCCGCCCATCTCCCCCAGGATCAGCGGCGCCCCGATCGAGAGGATCGTGCGGCGCACGAAGCCGAGCTCCGGCACGCTGCGCTTCAACCAGTGGCGGGCGAACGACAGGTGCCGCGCCTCCTCGGTGACGTGGATGCGCATGATGCGCTCGAGCAGCGGGTGGAGCTCCTGCTCCGTGTTGCGGAGCGTCTCCCGCTGCACGTGGTCGATCGGATCCTCGCCACCGAGCACGAAGATGAAGAAGAGCTCCGGGAAGCGCCGAGCCATCTTCACGACGCGCCGCGAGCCGCTGACGGCCTGGCGCGGCAGCTTGGGCACGCCGCCGTGGCCGGCCCGGCCGGCGAACTCCTGGAACATCAGGGAGTGCTGGGCCTCCTCGATGACCTCGTGGTACACGTACCGCAGCTCGGGAGAACCGGCGGCCAGCGTGGTGGAGTGCTCGAGCAGGCCGCGCTTGAGCACGCCCTCGAAGAAGTAGCCGACCTTCATCTTGCTGGCGATCCCGTGCAGGCCGATCGCCGCCCGCACCTCCTGTGGCTGGGCCTGGTACCACGCCGTGCCTCCGAGCGGATCCGACGCGCCGAGCTCCCACCGCGGGTCGTGCGGGTCGATCGGGTGCTCGTCCCACGGGACGTCGACGTAGGCGTCGAAGTGCTTGCCGGGCCGGACCGACTGATCGCTGAGCCGGCCCAGGAGGCCGGAGAAGGAGTCGCTCTCCTTCGTGGTGACCTCGTCGTCGAGCGCATCCATCGTGGCCGTCATCAGGGCTCTCCCCAGGTAGGTGTTACTACTGGTAACTAGACCATGGATCGAGGCGGGGCACAAGGCGGCATGCGTCACGCGGTGGAGTGCGTAGGGTCGCCGCCGTGTGCACGGTCCTGCTCCGGCTGACCCCCGGCACGCAGTGGCCGGTCCTCGTGGGCGCCGTGCGCGACGAGTTCGTGGACCGGGCGTGGGACCCGCCCGCCGCCTTCTGGCACGGCAGCTGGTCACACCTCGTCGGTGGGCGCGACCGCACGGCCGGCGGCACGTGGCTGGCGGTCGACGTCGAGGGTCGAGCGGTGGCTGCGCTGCTGAACGCGGGGCGGCGGGAGGACCCAGAGGACGGTCTCCCCCGTCCGACGCGGGGCACCCTCGCGCTGCGGATCCTCACCCCGAGCGGTCTCCCCGAGGACCTGAGCCGCTACGACCGCTTCCACCTCCTGCGGGCCACCCTCGACGCCGCCGAGCTGTGGTCCTGGGATGGCGACCAGCTGACCCTCACGGACCTCGCCCCGGGCGATCACATCGTCGTGAACGCGGGCCTCGACACCGCCGAGGACCCGCTCATCCCCCACTTCGCGCCGCGGCTAGCGGCCACGGCCTCGGAGCCGGCCGCCTGGATCGACCTCTTGGCCGGGGACGGCCTCGACCCAGGCGACGAGCGCGCGCTGGTCGTCCGCAAGGAGATCGAAGGTCGCCTCTACGGCTCGACGTCCGCCGCGCTGGTTGCGCTGTCCTCCGACGCGGTGCGCTACGACTTCACGGCCACGCCGGCCGATCCCTCGTCGTGGTCGGCGGTCGACGTCGGCGCCACCGCCTGACATCCGCGATTCCCGGCACCGTCGTTCGTAGCCTGGGTGGCATGGAGCTGAACACTGCCCTCGAGACCGCCAAGGCGATCCATGAGGCTGGCATGAGCGTCACCGCCGAGCTCGTGGCCGAGCTGCAGACCACCACCCCGGAGGAGGCGCTCGTCGCCCTCGAGGCCCTCGTCCTGGAGGGCCGCCTGTACTCCGCCCACGTGAACACGGGCGGCGGCGACGGCAACGACGACTACGCCTTCGTCTCGTACATCCCGCTCGTCGCCTAGCGCCACCCATCGGCGTGGGCCCGGGTGGGATCGAACCACCGACCGAGGGATTATGAGTCCCCTGCTCTGACCACTGAGCTACGGGCCCGACGTGAGTCTGGCACCGCCATCAGCCGACGCCGTCGTCTTCCTGGATCGTGCCGATGGCGACGGCGTCGGCGAGGTTCACGTGGGCCGGGTTGCTGAGGACCACGAAGAACTGCTCGCTCCCCTCGGTCGCCACGTCGCCCTTGACCTTCACCGTCACCTTCACGACCGTCTTGCCCGGCAGGATCTGCAGGTGGCCCGACTTGGCGGTGTAGTCACCGGGTGCCACCGCGGTGTCGTTGGCGGTGGCGAAGTCGAGGTCGATGGTCTGCCCGCTCGGTCCTGACAGCGTGACCGTGAAGGTGACGAGGGTCGAGCCGTCGTCGCCCTCGAGCACCGACTGATCGCCGATCGAGGCGTCGGGCGGGTCGTCGTCGTCCAGGATGGTGCCGATGCCCGTCCCGAGGCCGATCGTCGCACCCGTCGGATCCGACAGGGTCAGCACGAAGGCTTCGTCCGTCTCGTCGAGGACGTCGCCCTTCACCTTCACGAGGATCTTCCCGGTCGTCTCCCCGGCCGGGATCGTCAACGTCCCAGACGTGGCCTTGTAGTCGGGGCCGGCCGTCGCGTTGCCGTCTGACGTGGCGTAGTCGACCGTCACATCCGACGCGCTCGGCGCCGACAGGGCCACGTCGAAGCGCAATGGGGCCGTGGCGGTGTCGCGCTCGTTGCGAGAGTCGTCGGCGATCGAGAGGACGTGGGGGCTGGGGTTGACCCTGATCAAGACCGAGACCGCGTTGGTGACCGTGAGCCCGGCCCCCGTGGAGCTGGCCCGCACGTTGAACCGGGTCTGGACCCCCGCCGCGGCATCGGCGTCGATGGTCGGCTGCTGGAGCGTGTCGAACGAGAAGTTGACCTTGCACTGGTTGCTGCCGGGCGCGCCCCCGGGCGGGGCGAGCACGACCGCGGAGCTGGGCGTGAGCGTCACGATGCCGCTGGCGTCCGGCGCCGACGGCGTGAAGGTCAGCCCTGCGCAGGCCGTCCCGGCGTCGCCGGTGGCCGGCGAGTCGAGCGCGAGCACCCCCACGTCAGGGGTCGGGCACGCGTTGGCGGTGGTTCCGACGCTGCCACAGCCGGGGGCAACGTGGAGGAGCGTGACCGTGTTCGACTGCGCCTGGTGAGGCGGCGTGTTCGTGTTCGTGAGGGTGAACGACCCGGGCGAGCCCATGTCGCCCACGGCGACGGTCCCCGTGGCGGTCAGGCTGGCCGACTGGCCGACGTTCGCCGACGCCGGTGACGCGCCCGCCACCACCGCGGCCGAGGCCAACACCGCCATCGCCAACCCTGCACGCATCCGCTTGGTCCCGGTCATGGCGCCATGTTCGCTCACAACGAGCGAGGGCGTCGAGGGTGCTCGAGCTAGTGGAGGACGGGGCCGGTCTCGACGGCTTCGAACGCCGAGCCGGGGATCACCTTCAGGTCACCCAGGGCGTCGTCGTCCCAGCGCGGGTCGTGCTCGCCGCTGAGGTACCAGTTGCTGCCGTTGTCGGCGACGAACATCCCGTATTGCTTGAGCGCGGTGCAGATCACCTGCACCTCGGCGCTGTAGGCGGCGCACGAGTAGCCCGCCTTCATCCGGAAGCGCGCGCCCATCGGTGGCACGTTGGGGTCGGTGATCTCCGACGCGTGGTGGGTGGCCGGGTGGATGAAGCCCTTCTGCGTGCGGCTGATCGTGAACCGCAGCGCGTGGTCGATCACACCCTCCTCGACCACCTCGTCGTAGCGCACGAGCCCCGGGTAGATCGGCAGCCCGGCCGCGTCGGCAGAGGTCCAGCCGTCAGGCCGAAGCGCGTTCGAGGTCAGATCGAAGATCGCGCCGGAGCCAGCCTTCCACCACGCGCCGCCGTCCTGCTTGTGGGCGTCGAAGAGCTCGTAGAGCCTGCACGCCGAATCGTCGATGACGAGGACGTGCCGGTCGCCCCGGCTCTTCTTGCCGCCTTCGATGGGCGCGTTCTTCGGGATCGGGTACGGCCCGGGGTCGCTCTGGCTGGCGTACTTGAACGTCACGGGCACCTTCGGCTTGTTGGCGCCCACGTGCACGAACGGGATGCCGATCGGCTTGTCCTGCCAGAAGGTGCCGAAGTCGGGGTGCATCTTCGTCGACGACCCGATGCTGCCCACCCATGCGGCCGAGCGGCTGTGGACGGGCGTCGCGGAGATGTCGGTGTTCCACGGGTTGTCGGCGGGGAAGGTCGGGCACGTGGCCAGCGCGGTCGAACCGGCCGAAGCGCCTGCGTCGGCGGCGCCCACCGCCCCCGCGATCAGCGCGGCGGCCGCCGCCAGAGCGGTGATCCGGCGAGTCACAGCCGCCCCCAGTCCCATGGGTCCAGCATCGGCAGCCCGACCCGAGACCCTGAGCCCTGACGCGCCGAGGGCGCCGCCTCAGCAGCGCCCTCGCATCTCCAACTTCGAACACTCAACCTTGCTCCGGGGGGGAGGCTCGAACTCCCGACAAATTGATTAACAGTCAATCGCTCTACCAGCTGAGCTACCCCGGACCGATCTATGGAACAGATGCTGGCGCACCACCGCCATGTGGGCCGGGTGAGGATAGCAGCGCCCGCACCCAGCCCATCACAAGGCGGGACGACCGGGTGCACGAGTACGTCACCGTCGCGCAGCCCATCGGGTGCTTCGACCGCCGGATGGAGGGATCGGGGACGGCTCGAGGTACAGCGAGAAGCGAAGGCGACGCTCGTCCACATCGATGATGTGACGCAACCACGCCAGGAACACGAGGATCATCCGAGGGTCGCTGTTGGCGAACGACACGCAACCATCGCGCTTCGATCCTTCTCCGGCGTACAGCGCGGCCCCGGCGATGAGCAGATCCCGCTCGCTGAGCTCGCCGACCTCAGCGACGCCGTGGGCTCGCAGCTCGTCGATCTCGCATTCCTTCCGTCGTTGCCGCGCGTTCGGACCCCGTTGGCGAGCGCCCTCGTTGCCAGCGAGGTACCGCGCCCGTCGTCGTCGCTCGAGCACCTCGATGTCCATCACGACGTCGCGGCACCACAGGCTGGCGCTGCTCTTGCTGCAGCCGACCTCTTCGCAGATCTCGCTCAGGGTCCAGCCCTGGGCTCGGAGGTCGCGGGCGTGGTTCTGCTGCTCGACCTTGCCTCGACATCCCATCGACCAAGTCTGCTGACGGGGTGTGACAGCTATTCGCCGTCGAGGTAGTCCCTCAGCTTCTGGCTGCGGTGCGGGTGGCGGAGCTTGGCGAGGGTCTTCGACTCGATCTGCCGGATGCGCTCGCGGGTGACGCCGAACTCCTTGCCGACCTCTTCGAGGGTGCGGGCCTGGCCGTCGTCGAGGCCGAACCGCAGGCGGACGACGGCCTTCTCGCGGTCGTTCAGCTCGTCGAGCGCATCGATGACCGCTCGGTTGAGCATGCGGCGAGCCGCGGCGTCGGCGGGGGCCTCGGCGGCCTGATCCTCGATGAAGTCGGAGAGGTTGGAGTCGTCCTCCTCCCCCACCGGCGCGTCGAGCGACAGCAGGTCGAGGCTGATGCGCTGGATCTCGCGCACGCGGTCCTCGGTGAGACCGACCGCTTCGGCCAGCTCCTCCACCGTGGGCTCGCGCTCGAGGTCTTGCAGCATCTGTCGCTGCACGCGGTGCACCTTGTTGATCGACTCCACCATGTGCACGGGGATCCGGATCGTGCGGGCCTGGTCGGCGATCGCACGCGTGATGGCCTGGCGGATCCACCACGTGGCGTAGGTGGAGAACTTGAAGCCCTTCGTGTAGTCGAACTTCTCGACGGCCCGCATCAGGCCGAGGTTCCCCTCCTGGATGAGGTCGAGGAAGTGCATGCCCCGGCCGACGTAGCGCTTGGCGATCGACACGACGAGGCGGAGGTTGGCCTCGATGAGCACCTCGCGGGCGTCTTCACCCCGGCGGACGGTGCGCTGCAGAGCGCGGCGCTCGTCGAACTCGAGCCCGGCGAGACCTCCCGATGCCGACAGGTCGGCGAGCTTGATGGCGGCGAACCCTCCGGACTCGACCCGGCGGGAGTACTCGACCTCCTCGGCCCCGGTGAGCAGCGGGACGCGCCCGATCTCCTTGAGGTACATGCGCACCGGGTCGGACGAGCCGCCGGCACCGCGGTCGGGCGACGACGCGACGCGCAGGACACGGCGTCGGGCGGCGGCGGAGCGGGCCGGACGGACGCCCCCGAGCTCGGGACCGTCCTCCTCGAAGTCGCCGACCGCGTGGGCGGCGTCGCGCGCCTCGTGCAGCTCGGCCTCGACCGACGGCATCGGCGTGCTGACGCCGGGGTCGATGATCTCGAGCTCGTCGTCGGCGGGGACGGACTCGTCGAGCTCGATGCCCTCCCTGTCGAGGAGCGCGCGCACGCCTTCGATGACCTCGGTCGTGAGCTCCACGGAGCGGAGCGCGAGGACGACCTCGTCCATCGTGAGCGACCCCTTGGACTTGCCCCGGAGGACGAGCCTGCGAAGGTCGTCCTCGGAGCCCCCCAACGGGTTGAGCGTCGGCGTTGCCTCGGTCATGCCCCTTCCTCACCCTGTGTACCGACGAAGGCTACCAACTCGTCCGCGGCCCCGACGGCGGCGTCCGGATCCTGGAGCTGGTCGAAGCGCCGCTTCAACCACAGCTGCTCCGCGAGGAGCTCGGAGGGATCGTCGGCCGCCGCCACCCTGGCGGTGAGCTCCGCCACCTCCCGCCGCGTGCGCTCGGTGAGGAGCCGCACCACCGCATCGAACGGGTCGGCCTGCAGCTCCTCGGTGGCCAGCCGGCCGATGAGGTCGGCCACGCCGGGGTCGGCCGCCTCGATCGCCTCTTGCACCGTGGCGTGCGCCATGAGGATGCGGAACGCGGCCGCATGGAGGTCGCTCAGGAAGAGCTCTTCGTACTTGATCCACGGCTCCACCGCGTCCCACCCGTGGATGACGTGGCGCAGCACCTCGAGCTCGGGTCCGTCGCGCTCGTCGAGCACGCGCGGACGCACCGCTCGCGCTTCCAGCTCCGGCTTGCCGCGACGATCGTCGGTGCGCGGCGGAGGCGCCGGGCGCCGGAGCATGTCGCGGAGCTGCTCGGGTGCCACGCGGGTGCGGCCGGCCACCTCCATCACGTACTGGTCGCGCACCAGCTCGCTCGGATGCTCGCGGATCACCTCGACGCACGCCTCGGCCGCCCGGGCTCGGCCCTCGGCGGTGGACAGGTCGGCCGCCATGAGCACCCGGTCGACGCGGAACTTGAGGAACGGCACCGCCTCGTCGACCGACTTCGCGAGGCGCGCGGGATCCGTGGACGCGAGATCAGCCGGATCGACCCCCGCCGGAAGGTCGGCCACCGTGACCTCGAGGTCGTGCTCCTTCTCCCACTGGTAGAAGCGCTCGGCAGCCGCTTGACCCGCGGAGTCGGCGTCGAAGGCCAGCACCAGCTTGCGGGCGTAGCGCCGCAGGAGCTTGACGTGCTCGGTGGTGAGGGCGGTGCCGCACGTGGCGACGGCGGCGGGCACCCCGGCCCGCGCGAACCCGATCACGTCGGTGTAGCCCTCGCACACGATGGCGCGGTCGTCGTTCACGATGCGCGCCTTCGACCAGTTCAAGGCGTAGAGGAGCTTGGACTTCTGGTACAGGACGGTCTCCGGGGTGTTCTTGTACTTCGGGCCCTCGGCCCCGGGCATCACCCGCCCCCCGAAGCCCACGGCGTCGCCGTTGGCGTCGAAGATCGGGAACAGGATCCGTCCCCGGAAGGCATCGGTCTGCCGGTCGTTCTTGTTGAGGTATCCCAGCCCCGAGTCGCGCACCACGTCGTCGGGCAGCTTCAGCGCCTTCACCATCTCGTCCCACGCGTCGGGCGCCCACCCGATGCGGAACGCCCGCACCTCCTCGCCGCTCAGGCCGCGCTCGCGCAGGTACTTCCGCGCGATGGAGGCGTCGGGCGACGACAGCAGGCGCTCGTGGTACCAGTCGACGGCCTGCTCCACGGCCCGCACGAGGCGTGCGCGCCGCTTGCGGCTCTCCCCCTCGTCCTTGTCGGAGTAGCGCAGCGTCATCCCGGCCCAGCCCGCCAGCAGCTCGACGGCGCCGACGAAGTCGAGGTGCTCCACCTCGCGCACGAAGGTGATGACGTCGCCGCGCACCTGGCAGCCCCAGCACCGGTACAGGCCGAGCTCCTGGTTGACGCTGAAGGACGGCGTCTTCTCCCCATGGAACGGGCAGAGGCCCACCCACCGCTGCCCCGAGCGGCGCAGCTGGGTGTACTTCGTGATCACGGCGACGATGTCGGTGGCGTCTCGCAGCGCCACGATGTCTTCGTCGACGATGCCCATCGCCGCCTGACGGTAGCGGGCGGCTACGACACCCCCGCCCGGCGCCCGCTGTCGAGGTGTCCCGCGAGGTGGGCGCTGAGGTCGCGGGCGTCATCGGCGGCGCCGTCGATGAGCGTCGACTTCCGCCGCCGCAAAAACGGCATGCCCACCACGTAGAGGCCCGGCGCCGGCGTGACGCCGCCCTCGTGGCGGATCCGGCCCTTGTGGTCGAGCACCGGCACGTCCAGCCACGAGAAGTCGGGCCGGTAGCCCGTCGCCCAGATCACCGTCTTGATCGCGCCGTCCGTGAGCGACACGGCGAGCGGCGGGTCGGCCTCGACCGCCGTCGGCTCCGGTCGGTGCGGCGCCCCGAGGTCCCCATCGAGCCCACGACCCGTCGCCCACTCGTCGAGGGTGTCCAGCAGGCGGTTCAGCTTGAGGTCGGCGAGCTTGCACTGGTTGCGCAGCGAGCCCGACAGCAGCGCGGTGCCGTCGCGGACGGCGGCGAGACGGCCGACGATGCGCACCCCGCTGGCTTGCAGCGCGTTGAGATCGATCGTGACCCGCCCGGGAGTGCCCACGAGCTGGAAGGACGGCAGGCTCCGCACCCGGGTGACGTCGTCGACCTCGTCGTGGCGCTCGTCGAGCACCCCGGCTCCGTCGAGCCACCACATGATGTCCTTGCCCCGGTACGTGCGCGGCACCCGCACGTGGCCACCGACCGCGAGGGTGACCGGTCGGCCGGAGCGGTGGATCTCGTCCGCGAGCTGGATCCCGGTCGCCGACGCCCCGGCGATGAGCACTCCGCCGTGCTCGAGGTCGCCGGGGCGTCGGTACTCACCCGCCGCCATCGACCGCACGCAGGTCGGGAGGTCGGCGGCCGCGGCGGGCACGTCGGCCACCCCGCAGGCCCCGTTGGCCAGCACCACGGTCTGGGCTCGCCACGCGCCCTCGGAGGTGGTCACCACGTAGCCGCCGTCGTCCGCCCGCACCGAGCGCACCTCGGTGTTGGGGTGCACCGGGGCGTCGATGCCGGAGGCGTACTCGCCGAGGAAGGCGATGACCTCCGGCATCGTCATGAAGCCGTCAGGGTCGTCACCCGTGTAGCGATGGCCGGGCAGCCGGCTCTGCCAGTTCGGGGTGAGCAGCCGCAGCGAGTCCCAGCGACCGGTGCGCCAGGAGTCCGCGACGTCGCCCCGCTCGAGCAGCACGTGGTCGATCGAGCGGTCCGTCAGGCACCGGCTCATCGCCAGGCCGGCGTGGCCGGCGCCGACGATGATGGTGGTGGCGGTCCGCACGACGGTCAGACGACCTCGACCGTGATGTTGGTGGGGTTCGTGACGATGTCGTAGACCGCGGAGCGCTTCTGCGACTGGGCCACCAGCGCCTCGATGTCCTCGGGCGAGGCGTCGGCGTCGATCTTGTAGGTGACCTTGATGTTGCTGTAGCCGTTGCGCACGTCGGAGTCGATGCCCAGGATGCCGCGGACGTCCATGTCGCCCTCGACGGTGGCCTCGACGGAGTTGAGCTGGATCTCGCGGTTCTGCGCCACCGTGGCGACGCCCGCGGTGAGGCAGCCCGCCAGAGCGACGAGGAGGACCTCGGCCGGCGTGGCGCCCTTGTCCTCGGATGAGAAGAGCTCCGGGTGATCGCCCTCGAACGTGAACTCGCGGCCCCGGTCGTGCTCCTCGCCGAGGCCGAAGAACCCGTTCACGCGGGACTGGCTGTGCGTGCCCCGCACCCACTTGTTGGTGGCCCGCCACTGGAACTTGGCCCCAGCCGGCTCCGCGGTCAGCGCCTCACGGGCTCCGCGCAGGAAGTCGATGTCGACGCCGTTGTCGACAGGGGTCTCGGTCGTGGTCATGGTGTGCTCCTCTGATCAGGCCAGCCCCAGTGCCGGCTGGGCAAACGTCCTACGTGCGGCCTGCAGACGACCTGCAGCCGACTGCAGGAGGATTGCAGCCTGAGCCAGACAACGTGCGGGGTGTGACGAGCGCCACCGCCTCCACCGCCGTCGAGCGCTTCCTCGACGCTGTCCGCACGGGCAAGGTCAGCCCCGATCTCTACGCCCCGGACGTCCATCTCGACGCCACCGTCCCGGGCTGGCGGTTCCAGGCCGACGGCGCCGTGCAGGTGGCGGCGGAGTACCGCAGCTGGTTCGCCAGCCCGAGCGTCCTCGAGAGCCTCGAACGGCTCCCGATCGACGGCGGCGAGGTGGTGCGCTACTTCCACACCTTCGATGTGGGCGGGCAGCCGCACGCCGCGCACCACGTGCACCTGCTGCAGGTGCGCGATGACCGGATCACGTCCGACACGGTGTTCTGCGGCGGCCGGTGGGGCCCGGAGGTCCTCGCTGAGATGGGCCCGGCGGCGCATGCTGGCTGACATGGCGACCCGCCTCATCCCCCGTGAGGCGGCCACATCGGTGGACGAGCTGATCGCGGGTGCCACCGAGCGGGGTCCCCTCGGTGGCAGCGACGGCAAGTCGGGCTCGTCGCTCGAGCGAGTCGTGATCGACGGCGAGCGGTTCGTCCTCAAGCGCCTGCACCCCGACGGTGACTGGACCATGCGCGGCTTCGGCGACCTCGGCTGCCGGCCCGTCGCGGTCTGGACCTCCGGGGTGCTCGACGCCGTGCCACCGAGCATCGACCACGCGGTCGTCGGTGCCGCCACCGGTCTTGGACGCAACGGGTGGGGTGGCGCGCTGCTGTTGCGCGACGTGAGCGAGCACCTCGTCCCCGAGGGCGATGCGCCGCTGTCCCTGGAGGACCACCGCCAGCTGCTCGACCACCTCGCCGACCTCTCGGCGGCCTTCTGGCGGGCGGACGGCACCCCCGAGCTGCTGTCGCTCGAGAGTCGCTGGGCCGCGTTCGGACCGGGCTGGATGGCGGTCGAGGAGGGCCTGGGCTGGCCTGACGCCGTCCCCCGGATCGCGGCCGAAGGCTGGCAGCGGTTCGCCGATCGTGCGCCCACCGACGTGTTCGCGATCGTCGACTCACTGCGCCGCGACGTCGATCCTCTCGTGGGCGCGGTGCGGCAGACACCCCTCACGTTCCTCCATGGCGACTGGAAGCTCGGGAACCTCGGCGTCGCGCCAGGCCGCACCGTCCTGCTCGACTGGACCTACCCCGGCATCGGCCCCATCGCCCACGACCTGGCCTGGTACCTCGCCCTCAACCGGGCGCGGCTCCCGGAGACGAAGGAAGCCTCGATCGACGCCGTACAGGGTTCGCTCACGGCCCGCGGCATCGCCACCGACGGCTGGTGGGAGCCGCAGGTGGCGCTCTGCCTGCTCGGCGCGCTCGTGCAGTTCGGCTGGGAGAAGGCGCTCGGCGACGATGACGAGCTGGGCTGGTGGTGCGACCGCGCCCGTGAGGGAGCGCGCTGGCTGTGAGCCTCGGCCACGCCTACTCGGCCACCGGCGCCGCCTGGCAGCGCGGGCCCGAGCGCGTCTACCAGCGGCTCAGCGATGTCCTGGTGGCCGCCTCGCCGATCTCGCTGGCCGGGCAGCTCGTGGCCGACGTCGGGGCCGGCACCGGCGCGGCCAGCCGTGCCATCGAGCGCGCCGGCGGCCGGCCCATCGCGCTCGACCTTGCCCTCGGCATGCTGGGCGTCGACGCCCTCGACCGCCCTCCGGCGGTGGTCGCCGACGTTCGCCGGCTCCCGCTTGCCGACGGCTCGTGCGCGGCGGTGGTCGCGGCGTTCTCCTTCAACCACGTCCGAGACCCGGGCGTCGCGCTCACCGAGGCCGTCCGCGTCGTCGGAGCCGGCGGCGTGGTGCTGGCCTCCGCCTACGCCAGTGACGACGACCATCCCGCCAAGGCCGCGGTGGACACCGCCGCCGCCGAGGCCGGATGGACGCCCGAGCCGTGGGTGGACGAGGTCAGGCCGCGCCGGATGCCGCTCCTCGCGACGGTGGACGGCGCGCGCGCCGTGGCGCACAGCGTCGGCCTCGACCCCGAGGTGCAGCACCTGGAGGTGCCGTTTCCCGAGCTCGGTCCCGCTGACCTCGTCGCCTGGCGACTCGGCATGGCTCAGCTGGCCCCGTTCGTGGCCGGGCTCCCCTCGTCAGCGCACGAGCGGATCAAGCGTCGAGCGCTCGATCTCCTCGGCCCCGACCCCGAGCCGCTCGTCCGCCGGTTCATCCTGCTCACGATCAGGGTCTGAGGCGGGCGAGCTCGCCGCTCGTCCACGCTCGGACGCGGTCGGCATCGGAGCCGCACGCCTCCGCCAGCTGGTCGGCGTAGCGCTGGGCGCGATCCCAGAGCTCGTCGCGGCCGGTGGCCGCAGCCAGGCGCGCGGTGTAGCGCCATGCCTCGAGGCGAGCGAGGCCGCCGAGGGTCGAGACGGTGACGTCGATGGCCGCGTCGTCGGCTGCTCCCGCCATGGCCGCCGCCAGGTGGGCCACCACCTCGGCCTGGGCCACCGCCCGGGGCGCGCCGCGTCGGGCGGCGTCGGCCCGCACGACGTCGGCCCGCTCCGCTGCCCTGGCCGCATCGTCCTCGAGCAGCGCGATGCGGGCTTCGAGCAGGTGCTGGCGGTGGCGCTGGTGCCACGCCATGGCTCCGGCGCCGTCCGGTGGCACCTCCACCTGCACCAGCCAGGCGCGTGCCGTAGCGGCGTCCTCGTCCTCGACGGCCGCCAGCGCCAGGTCGAACAGCGCGTGGTGGCGCGGCTCGGTGAACCGCCCGGCGGTGTCCAACGCCCGCCGGTGCCGCTCGTGCGCTTCCTCCGCCCGACCGACGGCAGCGAGGAGCCAGCCCCAGTGGTTGTCGAGCACGGGTTGGTAGCGCTGCCCGGCCGGCCCGAGCTCCCCGATGACGGTGTCGAAGAGCTCCGCCGCCTCGAGGGCGTCGGCCACGCGTCCGAGCGCGCCCAGCGAGTAGAGGCGGGACCAGAGCGCGTGGGGGATCACGAACGGGTGGCGCATGGCGGCGGCGTCGACCGCGCCGCGCACCGACAGGTCGATCGCCTCGTCGAACTGCCCCTGGTGCACGCGGAGGGCGCCCAGCCACACCTCGCCGGTGCCCCGCACACCCGCGACGGTGCTCTCCACCGCCGCTTCGAGGTCACGCTCGGCACCGGCGAGGTCGCCCCGGGAGTGTCGAACGCGACCGGCCAGGGTGAGCGCGCTCGTACGCCGCTCGTCGTCCCACGCCGTGCGGGCGGCCAGCTCCGCGAGGCGCAACGCCGTCACGAAGTCGCGGTCGTAGTACGCGACCCACCCCGCCACCTCGAGGGCGCTGGGCCCCGCGCCCGCGACGCACCGCCTCGTCGGCGTCGCGCCGAGCGGAGTCGAAGTCGGCGGCGGCCAGCTCGGCACGGGCTCGCTGCACGAGCGGATCCCATCGCTCCGGCGCGGCGACCGGGGTCGGGAGGGGCTGGGGCTCCGGCTCCGCGCCCAGCACCTCCGTCGTGCAGGGCCTCGGTGTCCGCGGTGAGCGAGACGCCGAGGTCCTCGCTGACCCGGGCGCGGGTCGTCGCGTAGGCGGCCAGCGCCGATGCCGGGCGGCCGAGCGCGACGTGGCCGCGCATGAGCGCCCGCAGGGCCGCCTCGTCGTACGGGTCGTGGTCGAGGCCGCCCGCCGCCAGCGCGACGGCGCCGGCCGGATCGCCCGACACGAGCGCGGCCTCGGCCGCGAGCAGCCGGGTGGCGGCCACCGACCGGGCGATGGCGTCGCCGCGGCCCGTCGAACCACGGCGCCGCCTCCTCTGGCAGCAGGGGGCCGCGCACGAGGTCGAGGGCCATCGTCGCGGCGAGGCGGGCCGCCAGCGCGTCGCCGGCCGCCACCGAGCGCTCCGCGGCCTCGATGCCCTCGTCGAGCTCGCTGTAGGTCGAGCCAATCGAGCACCAGGGCGTAGCCCGCGTCGTGACGCGGCAGGCGATCGGCGCCGACCACCCCGCGCAGCCGGCTGACCAGCACGCCCACCTGGTTGTCGGGCCGCGTGGGCAGCTCGTCGCCCCAGAGGATGTCGGCCAGCGCGTCCACCGCCACGGGCGCGCCCGCGCGACGGCCAGGGCGGACAGCAGCGTGCGCGCCTTGCGGCTCCCCAGCTCGTTCGGCCGGAACCCCTCCACCAGCAGGCCGCCGAGCAGCCGGACGCGCAGGTCGACCACGGCCGGATGCTACGGCGCCGAGCACCGATGGCGAGGTCGGCACCGCGTCGGGGTCGAAGCGGTCGAGGAGCTGCTGCCATCGCACCGGCTCTCGGTTGCGGGCCAGCCCGAGGCTGGCCGCCAGGCGGCTGCGGACCTCGTCCGGGCTGACGCGCGAGCGCGGCCAGGTCGGCCAGCGTCACCGCGCCGTGGCGCTTGGCCAGGCGGTCGCCGTCGGCGCCCGAGCACGAGCGGCACGTGGGCCCACGCTCGGTCGGGGCAGCCCGAGCAGGTCGAGCAGGTGGGCTTGGCTCGGCGTGGCATCGAGGAGGTCGTCGCCCCGCACCACCTCCTCCACCCCCTGGTGGTCGTCGTCGACCACCACGGCGACGTGGTACGCCGGGACGCCGTCGTTGCGGCGCAGCACGATGTCGTCGGCCGGGCGCGTGACCTCGCCGCGCAGGCGATCGACGATCGTGACCGGCTCGCCGGACGACGCGCAGTCGCAGGGCGGCCGGGCGGCCCGCCGCGACCTGGGCGGCCGCTGCGTCCGCGGCTCAGGTCGCGGCACGTCCCGGGGTACGTGCCCGGCAGCACGTGCGGCGCCACGCTGGCCTCGCGGACCTCGCGGCGGCTGCAGAAGCACGGGAACGTGAGCCCCGCGGTCGACGAGGTCGCTCGAGGGCGCGCCTCGTGCGCGGCCCGGCGCTTCGACTGCCGCACCACCGGCTCGTCCCAGTCGAGGCCGAGGGCGGCGAGGTCGGCGAGCTGCCGGGCCTCGTGCTCCGCTCGGCTGGTCGCCGGGTCGAGGTCCTCGATGCGCAGCAGGAAGCGGCTGCCGGCACGGCCGGGCGAACAGCCAGGCCAGCAGGGCCGTGCGCAGGTTGCCGAGGTGCAGCGGCCCCGACGGGCTGGGAGCGAAGCGACCGACGGCCACCGCCGGATCCTACGCCTGGCTGGATCTGTTGGGGATCTGGCATTGCCGCCAACGGCCGCGATGGCGCAGGATCGAGGTCGTGGAGCCCCGCCACGTCGTGTTCGTCGTGTTCCCCGAGCCTGCAGGGCCTCGACCTCCTCGGGCCCGCCGAGGTGTTCGCCGGGGCCAACGAGCAGGTCGGGCGAGCCGTGTACCGGATCACGCGTCGCCGCCACCACCGCCGGCCCGCTGACGACGACCAGCGGCGTGGCGATCGTCGCCGACGAGGCCATCGCCGACGTGCCCGCTCCCATCGACACGCTCGTCGTGGTCGGCGGCGACGGCACCTACGACGCGGTGGCCGACGACGCACCTCGTGGCGCACGTCGCCCGCCTCGCCGAGCGGGCTCGCCGCGTCACCAGCGTGTGCTCGGGTGCCTTCGTGCTCGCCCAGGCCGGCCTGCTCGACGGCAAGCGCGCCACCACGCACTGGCGCGCGTGCGACCTGCTGGCCAAGGCCTTCCCCGCCGTCGAGGTCGACCCCGATCCGATCTACGTGCGCGACGGCAACGTGTGGACGTCGGCCGGCGTCACTGCTGGCATGGACCTCGCCCTCGCGCTCGTGGAGGAGGACCTCGGGCGCGACGTCGCGCTCGCCATCGCCCGCCGCATGGTGCTGTTCCTGCGACGGCCCGGCCAACCAGTCGCAGTTCAGCGCGCCCGCTCCAGGCGCAGGCCGCCGAGCGGGACGGCATCCGCGACGCCCAGCACCTCGTCACCGAGCACCCCGACGGTGACTGCAGCGTGGCGGCCCTCGCCCGGGTCGCGGCGATGAGCGAGCGCAACTTCGCCCGCTGCTTCACCGCCGAGGTGGGCGTCACCCCGGCCCGCTACGTGGAGCGGGTGCGCGTCGAGACGGCCCGACGGCTGCTCGAGGACACCGACGAGGGCGTGGAGGCCGTCGCCACCGCCGCCGGCTTCGGCACCGCCGAGACGATGCGGCGCACCTTCCTGCGCCTGCTGCGCACCAACCCCACCGAGTACCGCCGGCGCTTCCGCGCCGCCTGACCGCAACCCAGGAGCCCACCATGGACATCGCCATCCTGCTCTTCGACCGCCTCACGGCCCTCGACGCCGTCGGGCCCTACGAGGTGCTGTCTCGCCTGCCCGACGCCAACCTCACCTTCGTGGCGACCGAGGCCGGCCCCAAGCGCACCGACACCAAGGCGCTGGCGCTGGTCGCCGACGCGACCCTGGCCGACGTGCCCCACCCCGACATCCTCCTCGTGCCCGGCGGGCCCGGGTCAGGCCGACGCCGAGAAGGACGAGGCCGTCCTCGACTGGCTGCGCACCGCCCACGAGACGACCACGTGGACCACGTCGGTGTGCACCGGCTCGCTCGTGCTCGGCGCCGCCGGCCTGCTGGAGGGCAAGCGGGCCACCACCTACTGGCTCGCCCTCGAGGACCTCACCCGCCACGGCGCCACCCCTGTGAACGAGCGCGTCGTGATCGACGGGAAGATCGTCACCGCCGCTGGCGTGTCCTCCGGCATCGACATGGCCCTCACGCTCGCCCGCGAGATCGGCGGCGACGACCTGAGCCAGATGCTGCAGCTCGGCATCGAGTACGACCCCCAGCCGCCGTTCGACTCCGGCTCCGAGGCCAAGGCCCCCGCCCACATCTCGCAGTTCTTCCGCGACAACAGCCGCTTCGTCCTCGAGGGCTGACTCAGTCCCGTCGGGTGCGTGGTTGTCAGCCCGGGTCGTCGTTGGTGACGAGCTCGTGGTCGATGGTGTCGTCGCTGTCGTGCTCGCGGGCGTCGGCTCGGAGCGAGGCGACGATGGCCACGGTCAGGACGATGCCGATGACCACGAGAGACAGATAGGTGGGCGGATGCCATTCCACCGGCGGACCCACGAGGAGCATCTTCACCCCGACGTAGGCGAGGATCACCCCGAGGCCGACGTTGAGGTAGCGGAACTTGCCGGCCATGCCGCCGAGCAGGAAGAAGAGCGAGCGGAGCCCGAGGATGGCGAACGCGTTCGAGCTGAACACGATGAACTTCTCGCGGCTCACAGCGAGGATCGCCGGGACCGAGTCGACCGCGAAGACCACGTCGGTCGCCTCGATGAGCACGAGCACCGCGAACAACGGCGTGGCCACGCGCTTCGCGTTGCGCCTCGTGAACAGCTTCTGGCCGTCGTACTCCGTCGTCGTCGGCACGAGCCGTCGCACGGCCCGCATGGCGAGGTTCTGGTTGTAGTCGACGACCTCGGTCTCGTCGTGGTGGGCGATCTTCCAGGCGGTGTAGAGGAGGAAGGCCCCGAAGACGTAGAGGATCCAGTCGAACTGCTCGATCAGCGCGGTGCCGGCGACGATGAACCCCGCTCGGAGGACGAGAGCACCGAAGATGCCCCAGAAGAGAACCCTGAACTGGTACTCGCGGGGTACCGCGAAGAAGCTGAAGATGACGGCCCACACGAAGACGTTGTCGATCGACAGGGACTTCTCGATGAGGAAGCCCGACAGGTACTCCGTAGCGGCCTTGCCCTGGTCGCCGTCGGCGCCCAGCAGGTAGATGACCCCGGTGAACGCCAGGCCGATGCTGATCCACACGGCGGACTCGATGGCCGCTTCCTTGATGGTGATGACGTGCGCCGTGCGGTGCACCAGCAGGAGGTCGACCACCACGAGGGTGACGATGAAGCCGAGGAGCGCGAACCAGTGCCAGGTCTCGACGTTGACGTAGGCGAAGCGCTCGCGAGCGTCGACCTCCTCGGCGGCCGCGAGGGCGAGATGAGCGACGTTGGCGAACACGGGGGGCTCCTACGGCTGATCGTGGGATGACGAGCCGAAGGTCTCTCCCGTCCCGGGTGGGACCACGCCGACCGGGTCCGTAGACCGTGATGACGACCGGCGTGCGCAGGGATACTCCCCTTCAGTCGCGCCAGACTACCTGATCAGTCGGACGACGCCGCCCCCAGGATGGCCTGGGCGGAGGCCAACCGGGCAATCGGCACGCGGTACGGCGAGCAGGACACGTAGTCGAGCCCGACGCGGTAGAAGAGCTCGATCGACTCCGGGTCGCCGCCGTGCTCACCGCACACCCCGAGCTTCAGCTTCGGGTCGGCGGCTCGACCCCGCTCGGCGGCCATCGACACCAGCTCGCCGACGCCGGTTTGGTCGATCGTCTCGAACGGGTTGCGCCGCAGGAGCCCCTGCTCGAGGTACGCGGGCATCATGCGCGCCTCCACGTCGTCGCGGCTGAACCCGAAGGTCATCTGCGTGAGGTCGTTGGTGCCGAACGAGAAGAAGTCGGCGACCTCGGCGATCTCGTCGGCCCGCAGCGCGGCCCGCGGCGTCTCGATCATCGTGCCGATGGTGACGGCCAAGCCCTTGGCGTCGCTGCCCTTCACGGCCGCGATGGCGTCCTCCACCCACCCGCGGGCGAGCAGCATCTCCTCGCGGGTGACGGTGAGCGGGATCATGATCTCGACCACCGGGTGCTTGCCGGCTGCGTGGAGCTCGACGGCCGCCTCCATGAGCGCCCGCACCTGCATGGCGTAGAGGCCGGGCTTGAGCACGCCGAGGCGCACGCCACGGGTGCCGAGCATCGGGTTCTGCTCGCGCCAGCTCTGGGCGGCGGCGAGCAGGTCGGTCTCCTCGGCGTTGAGGCCCGTGGTCGCCCGCTGCACGAGCAGCTCCTCCACGGACGGCAGGAACTCGTGGAGCGGCGGGTCGAGCAGCCGCACGGTGACCGGGAGGCGGTCCATGGCGGCGAGGATGTCGAGGAAGTCGGCCTTCTGGGCGGCTCGCAGCTGCTCGAGCGCCGCGGTCTCCTCCTCCGGCGTGTCGGCGAGGATCATCGCCCGCACGATCGGCAGGCGGTCCTCGGCGAGGAACATGTGCTCGGTGCGGCAGAGCCCGATGCCCTCGGCGCCGAAGTCGCGGGCGACCTGCGCGTCCTCGCCGGTGTCGGCGTTGGCCCGGACGGCCAGCTTCCCCTTCCGCACCCGGTCGGCCCAGGTGAGGAGGATGTCGAACTCCTTCGGCGGCTCGGCGTCGGCCAGCGCCATCGCGCCGAGGACCACCTCGCCGGTGGTGCCGTCGAGCGAGATGACGTCGCCCTCGTTCACCGTGACGCCGCCGGCGGTGAACTGGTGGTCGGCGATCTTGACGGCATCGGCACCGACGACCGCGGGGATGCCCCACCCGCGGGCGACGACGGCGGCATGGCTCACGAGGCCGCCGCGCGCCGTGAGGATGCCCTCGGCCACCTGCATGCCGTGCACGTCCTCCGGCGACGTCTCGTTGCGCACGAGCACGACCTTCTCGCCGCGCTCCGACGCGTCGACCGCGTCGTCGGCCGTGAAGTACACGCGACCGACGGCGGCACCAGGCGAGGCCGGCAGGCCCTTGGCGATCACCGTCTTGTCGCCGCCCTCGAACTGCGGGTGCAGCACCTGGTCGAGGTGCTCCGCCGGCACGCGCTGGAGCGCCTCGGTCTGGCTGATCTTCCAGCCCTTCTGCTTCGTCATCTCGACGGCCATGCGGAGGGCGGCGGCGCCCGTGCGCTTGCCGACGCGCGTCTGGAGCATCCAGAGCTTCCCCTGCTCGATGGTGAACTCCGTGTCGCACATGTCGCGGTAGTGCTTCTCGAGCCGGGCGAAGATGTCGAGGAGCTCGGCGTGGATCTTCGGGAAGGTGCGCTGGAGCGCGTCGAGGTCCTCGGTGTTGCGGATGCCGGCCACGACGTCCTCGCCCTGCGCGTTGACGAGGAAGTCGCCGTAGGGCACGGCTTCGCCGGTGGACGCGTCGCGGGTGAAGCCGACGCCGGTACCGCTCTCATCGTCGCGGTTGCCGAACACCATCGTCTGCACGTTCACGGCGGTGCCGAGGTCGTGCGGGATGCGCTCCCGCTCGCGGTAGGCGATGGCGCGGGCGCCGCCCCAGCTCTGGAACACGGCCTCGACCGCGCCGCGGAGCTGGACCTCTGGGTCCTGCGGGAAGGCCTTGCCGGTGGCGCGCCGCACGAGGTCGAGGTAGCGCTGGCACAGCCGCTGCAGCGTCTCGGCGCTGATCTTGGCGTCGTCGGTGACGCCGTCCCACTCCTTGGCGGTGTCGAGGAGCCGGTCGAAGTCGTGGCCGTCGAGGTCGAGCACGATGCGGCCGTACATCGCGATGAACCGGCGGTAGGAGTCGTAGGCGAAACGGGGGTCGCCCGTCTGGTTGGCGACGCCCTCCACCGACTTGTCGTTGAGCCCGAGGTTCAGGACGGTGTCCATCATCCCGGGCATCGAGAACTTGGCGCCGGAGCGCACGCTCACGAGCAGCGGGTCCTCGGGGTCGCCCAAGCGCTTGCCCATCATCTTCTCGACCTTGCGCACGGCCTTGGCCACCTCGTCGTCGAGGGAGGCGGGCCAGCCCCCGTCGAGGTAGGCGCGGCAGGCGTCGGTGGTGATGGTGAACCCCGGCGGGACGGGCAGCCCGAGCACCGAGGTCATCTCGGCCAGGTTGGCGCCCTTGCCACCGAGGAGGTCCTTCATCTCCATCGGGGCGCGGCGGTGCTTGTGATCGAAGCTGTAGACGTACGGCACGAGGAGAGAGCCTACGTCGCCTCAGGCAGATGGCTTCTCCGCGATCAGGCTGAAGCTGAGCGGGATCTGCGGCATGTCCGGCGGGTTCTGCCACTCCTGGTGCGCGTGCTCCACCTGGAAGGGCCACCGCTGCATGAACAGCGAGGGCCGCTCCACCAGGGACTCGATGCGGAAGCCGGCCGTCGCCAGCGCGGTGACGATCTCGCCGATGCCGTGGTTCCACTCCACGGTGTCGTTGTGCTCGAAGGTGGCCTCGGGATCAGCGTACGAACCGGGTTCGTCGGGGTCGTCGTCCCACACCCAGGGCCCCTCGTGGAAGTAGGAGTACTTCACCGTGAGGTCGGTCTCGCTCAGGCACCAGTGGGTGACGGGATGGAACTCCACGAGGTGCAGACGACCCCCGGGACGCAGCAGCCGGTCGACGACGCGCGCCCACTCGTCGATGTCGGGGAGCCAGCAGAGCGCCCCGATGCCCGTGTAGACGCGGTCGAACGTTCGACCACGGAGAGTGGTGGGCGCGTCGTAGACGTTGGCCACGAAGAACTCGGCGTCGAGCTCCGCCGCCTCCGCCAGCGCTCGGGCTGCCTCGATGGCCGGCTCCGACAGATCGACGCCGACCACCCGCGCGCCGAGCCGCGCCCACGACAGCGTGTCCATGCCGAAGTGGCACTGGAGGTGGACCAGGTCGAGGCCCTCGACGTCGCCGGCCTCGTCCACCTCGTAGCCACGAAGTGGCGTCCAGCCTGCCAAAAAGCGCTCGACGCCGTAGAAGTCAGACCCGACGTGGGTGGCGACCCGCTCGTCCCACCAGCGGCGGTTGAGCTCGAACCAGCCCTCGTCCATGCCCGAGTCTGCCCCCGTACGCGCAACGACCGCCTCATCCACGGGAGGGACGTTCGGCGGTCGCTGCTGGCGAGGACTGGGCGGGCGGGAACAGCCCTCGTTGCTGCGCACCATAGAGATTCCGCAGCGGCGTCGCAACAATGACCTACATCACCGCGCGACCTGTCCAAAGCTGCCGTCGGTAACCGGGCGATCAGGTCAGTGTGACGGCCAGATGGCTGAGCAGATCGTCGATCTGGACCCGTTCTTGCGCCATCGAATCACGGTCACGGAGCGTGACGGCGCGGTCCTCGAGGCTCTCGAAGTCGACCGTGATGCAGATCGGCGTGCCCACCTCGTCCTGGCGGCGGTAGCGCCGCCCGATCGCCTGGGTCTCGTCGTAGTCGCACATGTAGTGGGGGGCGAGGAGCTGGAACACCTCGCGGGCGACAGGGGTGAGCGTGTCCTTCTTGGACAGCGGCAGCACGGCCACCTGGTACGGCGCGATGCGGTGGTGGAGGCGCAGCACCGTGCGGGTCTCGCCGTTCACCTCCTCCTCGGCGTAGGCCGCCAGGAGGAACGCCATCATCGTGCGGGTGGCGCCGGCGGCCGGCTCGATCACGTGGGGCACGTAGTGCTCGTTGGTGGTCTGGTCGAAGTACTCGAGGCGCTCGCCGGAGGCCTTGGCGTGCTGTTGGAGGTCGTAGTCGCCGCGGTTGGCGATCCCCTCGAGCTCGTCGAAGCCCCAGGGGAAGAGGAACTCCACGTCCGAGGTGGCGGACGAGTAGTGCGACAGCTCGTCGGCGTCGTGCGGGCGGACGCGGAGCAGGTCGGAGGAGATGCCGTGCTCGATGTACCAGGCGTGACGCTGCTGGCACCAGTACTCGTACCACTGCTGCGCTCTCGGCCGGCGGGACGAAGTACTCCATCTCCATCTGCTCGAACTCGCGGGTGCGGAACACGAAGTTCCCAGGCGTGATCTCGTTGCGGAACGACTTGCCCACCTGCGCGATGCCGAACGGCGGCTTCTTGCGCGACGTCTCGAGCACGTTCTTGAAGTTCAGGAACATGCCCTGCGCCGTCTCGGGCCGCAGGTACACCTCGTGGCCGGCGCCCTCGACGGGGCCGGCGTGGGTCTTGAACATCAGGTTGAACTGACGGGCCTCGGTGAAGCTGTCCTTGGTGCCGCAGCTGGGGCAGGTGTGCGGGTCGTCGAGCTTGTCGAGGCGGAAGCGCTCCTTGCACGACTTGCAGTCGACGAGCGGGTCGGTGAAGTTGGCGAGGTGACCGGACGCCTCCCACACCGCCGGCGGGCGTGAGGATCGACGCGTCGAGGCCGACGACGTCGTCGCGGAGCTGCACCATCGAGCGCCACCAGGCGTCCTTCACGTTGCGCAGCATCAGCACGCCGAGCGGCCCGTAGTCGTAGGTGGAGCGGAAGCCGCCATAGATCTCGGCGCTCGGGAACACGAAGCCGCGCCGCTTGCAGAGGTTGACGACCTTGTCGAACAGCTCGGGATCGGGCGTGGCGGCCATGGCGGGAGGCTACCGGCCCCCATCCGCGCCCAGATGATGAGATGGGGTAGAACGACCCGATGGCGTACCCCGTGCAGAGCCGACCCCACCGCTGTCTTCGGGCGGAGGGTGCTGGCCGCCCTCATCGACGCGGCGCTGATCCTCGATCCCGCGTGATCATGCTGATCACGCTCGCAGTTCGAGTACCTCGAGGAGTCGCAGCCTCGCCAGTGAGCGGCGAGGACTTCTGCGACGCCTTCCTCGACGAGAACGGCGGCTTCTGCCTGTCAGGCGTCGACGACCGCGTGTACTTCAGCGACGGCGGCACCGGCTCCGGCACCGGCCTCGTACTGGGGCGCCACCTTCGGGCTGCTCGTGCTCCTGCAGGGCTTCACCGGCTGGACGATCGGCAAGCTCCTCACCGGCATCCGCGTGGTGCGCGAGGACGGCAAGCCGCCGGGGTTCGTGAAGGCGCTCGTGCGGTGGCTGCTCTGGATCGTCGACGGGTTCCCCTACGTCGTCCCGCTGGTCGGGTTCATCGTCGGGCTCACGACGGTCGGCCACCGGCGCGTCGGCGACATGGTGGCCAAGACGTTCGTGGTCGAGCTCGTCGGCCGCAGGCTCGCCCATCGTGGTGCCCGGCCTCACCGCCCCGCCGCCGGTCGCGGCCGGCAGCTGGGGCGCGCCCGGCTCCCACTGCTGGCTGGGGGGCGCCGCCAGACGACCCCAACGCGGCCGGGTGGGGTGCACCGGCGCCGCCCACCGCCGCGCCCACGCCCACTCCGGCGGCCGCACCGCCCGGGGCCCAGGCTCCGCAGTGGGACGAGGCGAGGGCACCTACATCCAGTGGGACCCCACCCAGAACGCCTGGATGCAGTGGAACGACGGCCTCAAGACCTGGTCGCGCATCCCGGGCCAGTAGCCGCCCGTGGCCCACACCATCGACCCCGAGGGCCGGCCGTACGCGCCGGAGGGCCTCGCCCGCAAGGACGGTCGTCGGCGCCGACGGGTTCTTCGCGCTCGACCTGCGCGTCGGGCAGGGTGCTCGATGTCGAGCCGTTCCCGGAGGCGCGCAAGCCGGCGTGGAAGCTCACCGTCGACTTCGGTCCCGTCGTCGGGACCCTGCGCACGAGCGCGCAGATCACCAACTACACCGCCGACGAGCTGCGCGACCGGCTCGTGGTCGGCGCCATCAACCTCGGCGCGAAGCGCATCGCCGGCTTCACCAGCGAGTTCCTCGTGCTCGGCTCGCTCGACCCGGACGGCACCGTGCGCCTGCTCCAGGTCGAGGACGACGTCCAACCTGGGGCCCCCGTCGCCTGACGGGACGCCATGGCTGGGCGGAGGCTCCTCCTCGTGGTGCTCGCCGCCGGGCTGCTCACGGCCTGCGGCGATGACGACGACCCGTTGGTGAGCGGGACCACCACCACGTCCGAGGCCACCACGACGGCGTCGATGACCACAACCGTCGCCACGACCACCACGGCACCACCACCGGCTTGCGGCTCGCTCCCCGAGCCGGCGGCGGGTGCCTCCGAGGTCGTCGAGCAACCCGCCGACGTCGACGGCGACGGGGCTCCGGACCGCGTGCGCACCGAGCAACCCGACCCCGCCGTGGACGAGTGGCTCCTCACGGTGGAGCTGGCCGCGGGCGGCGGCGCCCACGAGGAGATCCCCGGCGACGGGATCGCCAGCGTCACGATCATCGGTGGCCACGACCTGGACGGTGACGGCGCCGACGAGCTCTGGGTGCGCGTCGGGGCCGGCGCCTCCGCCACGATCCTCGGGCTGTACCGGCTCGATGGCTGCGACCTCGAGCGCATCACCGCGGGCGGTCACCCCACCGAGCTGCCCGTGGGGTCGAGCGTCGGCTCGGCCATCGGCCTCGAGTGCCGCGGCACGGTGCCCGAGGCCGTCCTCACGACGTACGGCGGGAGCCGACGAACCGACGACGACCACACCTTCGACATGACGACCACCGAGTACGCCCTGCAGGAGGGCGAGCTGGTCGTCGTCCGCGAGGACACCGAGATCGTCCCTGCGGACGACGCCGACTTCCAGCGCTACGTCAGCTTCAGCTGCGACGACCTCACCCTGTAGGCGGGCTACCCGCGGTCGAGGATCGCGACCGAGCGGAGGTGGCGCTCGAGGTGGTGCTCGAGCGACCGGGTGGCGAGGTGCTCGACCTCGGTGGTGGCGTCGGACGGATCCTCGTTCAAGGCCTGCCCGAGGCGACCGCCGAGGATGTCGTTGAGCAGCACGAGCGCCGCGGGCGAGATGGCCACGCCGGCGCGGTGCAGGCTGCACCGGGTGCCGCCGCTGTCGAGGTCGAAGGCCACGAGGTCGTCCTCCGCGTCGCACTCGATGCAGCGGTCGACCACCGGGCGGAAGCCCTCGAGGGCGAGCACCTTCAGGAAGAAGCCCGGCACCACGAGCGGCCCGCAGTGGCCGGCCAGCGACCGCAGCGCGCCCAGGAGCATCTGGTACAGCTTCGGGTTGGCCTCGCCCTCCAGGCCGAGCTGGTCGGCGGCCTCCAGCAGCGACACGGCCCGGGTCAGCCGGTCGAGGTCGTCGCGGATCGCGCGGAAGTGATCGATCGTCTCGGCCTGGTCGATGATGTGCAGCTCGCTGCGCCCCTCGTAGAACTGGAGCTGCAGGTGGGTGGGCGGCTCGAGGCGCGCCCCGAAGCGGCTCTTCGTCTTGCGGACGCCCTTGGCCACCGCCCGCACCTTGCCGTGGTTGCGGGTGAGGACGCTGATGATGCGGTCGGCCTCACCGAGCTTGTGGGTGCGGAGCACGATGCCCTCGTCCCGGTACAAGCCCATGCGCTGACGCTACTGGTCGACCCCTCCGAACCGGCGCTCCCTGCGCTGGTACTCGCGCACGGCTTCGAAGAGGTGCTCGCGACGGAAGTCCGGCCACAGGGTCTCGGTGAAGATGAGCTCGCTGTAGGCCATCTCCCACAACAGGAAGTTGGAGATGCGGTGCTCGCCCGAGGTGCGCACCACGAGGTCCGGGTCGGGCATGTCCGGCGCGTAGAGGCGCGACCGGATCGCCTTCTCCGTGATCTTGTCGGACGGCGTCCCCTCGGCGACGAGCGCTTGCACGGCGTCGATGATCTCCGCCCGGCCGCCGTAGTTGAACGCGAACGTGAGGGTCATGCGTCGGTTGTCGGCCGTCATCGCCTCGGTGTCGTCGATGTGCCGCTGCACCCGCTTCGGCACCCGCCAGCCCTTCCTGCCGATGAACCGCACCCGCACGCCCTTGCCGTCCAGCTCGTCGCGGCGGGAGAGCAGCAGCCGCTCGTTGAACTGCATGAGGAAGCGGACCTCGTCGACCGGGCGCCGCCAGTTCTCGGTGGAGAAGGCGTAGACGGTGAGCCACTTGAGGCCCAGCTCGAGCCCGCCCTCGACGGCGTCGAAGAGCGCCTCTTCGCCCGCGGCGTGCCCATCGGTGCGCTTGAGGCCCCGGCGGGTGGCCCAGCGGCCGTTCCCGTCCATCACGCAGGCGACGTGGACGGGGATCCGCTCCGGGTCGACGTCGGGGGGCAGCACGGTTCCGAACCTTGCCACACGGGTACGTTGCGCAGGTGTTCGACATCGCGAAGTGGCGGAGGCGTTGGCCCCGGCTCGACGCGGTGCTCGACATCGGCGACCGGTTCGCCGCCATCGGGGGCGGCCCGCTGTCCTCTTCCATCGCCCTGGCGCTGTTCGTGTCGCTCTTCCCGCTCCTCCTCGTGATCATCGCCGTGATCGGGTTCGTCTCCTCAGGAGACTCGACCTTCGCCTCTGAGCTCATCGCCGACATGGGACTCCGCGGTCGAGCGGCCGAGATCGTGCAGGGCGCCATCGACACGGCGGAGGGGAGTCGCCGCGCCGCGTCAATCGTCGGCCTCGTCGGCCTCCTGTGGTCCGGGCCTCGGTGTGGTCGGTTCGATCCAGACCGCGCTGAACGCGACCTGGCAGGCCAAGGGACGCGGGCTCCTCGACCGCCTCGTGGCCCTCCGCTGGCTGCTCGGCACCGGCGCCCTGTTCCTCGCCAGCGCCGCGCTCGGCCCGCTGCTCCGCTGGGCCCCGGGCCCGGTCAAACCGCTGACGATCCTCGCGGGCCTCGTCCTCACCACCGTCCTCTTCGTCTGGACCTACAGCTCGCTCGGCAACAGCAACGTCAGCTGGCGGGTGCACCTCCCCGGGTGCGCTGCTGGTCGCGGTCGGGCTTCGAGGTCCTCAAGTTCGTCGGCGCGATCATCGTCCCCCGGACGATCGCGTCGTCCTCCGCTCTCTACGGATCGCTCGGCGTCGTGTTCGCCGTGCTGGCATGGCTGCTCGTCTACGGTCGCCTCATCGTGTACGGCGCGGTCCTGAACGTCGTGCGCTACGAGAAGGGCGCGGGGACCGTGACGGCGGAGATCGAGGTGCCCCGCATCGAGGGCGAGGTGCCCCTCACCACCAATCGCGGAGGCGCGGTGGACGAGAAGGCAGACGCCGGGTGAGGACAGCGTCTCCCCCACCACCACCGCGACGCCCCGGATGCTGAGATGATGGGGCCATGAGCGACAGCGCAGAGCGGTACCGGAAGGTGGCAGCCCAGCTCACCCAGCGGGTCGAGGCCGTGCCCGACGGCGCGTGGGACAACCCGGCGCCGTGCGAAGGGTGGGTGGCGCGCGACGTCATCCGCCACCTGGTGGCCTGGCTGCCCGACCACTTCTTCGGCACCTGGGAGGTCGAGCACACGCCGGGGCCGTCGGTCGACGACGATCCCGCAGCCGCGTGGGCCGCCGTCGACCGGTCCATCCAAGCCGCCCTCGACGACCCCACGATCGCCGGTGAGGTGCGGGACAGCCAGCCCGGCCCGATGTCGTTCGAGGCGGCGATCAACATGATCTGCACCCCCGACGTGCTCATCCACACCTGGGACCTCGCCCGCGCCACGGGGCTCGACGAGACGCTCGATCCCGATGAGGTGCAGGGCATGGCCGACGCCATGGAGCCGATGGACCAGATGCTGCGCGACAGCGGCCACTTCGGCCCGCGGGTGCCCGTGCCCGACGACGCCGACGAGCAGACCAAGCTCCTCGCCTTCACCGGTCGCCAGCCCTAGGCGGTCAGCGCCGCGAGCCGGCGGCCACCGCCGCCCCAGAAGAATCGCTCATGCCGGGATCGTTTGGTGCCGAGAGAGATGCGTAGGAGGCGTCTCGGGAGCGGGTGGCGATGGACCAGAGGGGCGATCAGCAGCAGTGGCGGGCGCTGCCGCGGACGGCGTGGCTGCTGCGCGCCTTGTCGTGGGTGGTGCCGATCTTCGTTTCGGTCGCCGTCACTACGGCCGCAGGACGGTGGGTGCCGCAGCCTGAGCGCACGGCCGAGGTCGTGGCGTGGTGGGTGGCGCTCAGCGCGATCGCCACTGGTGTGCTCTACGGCGTCGACCGGGTGACGCGCCGCCTGCTCCCACTGGCCGCGCTGTTCAAGCTGTCCCTGGTGTTCCCCGATCGGGCCCCGTCGCGGTTCCGCACCGCGCTGCGCACCGGCACCGTCCACCAGCTGGAGGCCCGGGTGCGGAAGGTGCGGGAGCGCGGCCTCAGCGATGACACGTCCGCTGCTGCTGAAGAGCTGCTCGAGCTGATCGCCGCGCTGAGCGCCCATGACCGGTTGACGCGCGGACACGCCGAGCGCGTGCGCGCGTACAGCCGGATGATCGGCGAAGAGCTCCACCTGCACGGCGACGACCTCAGCAAGCTGCACTGGGCCGGGCTGCTCCACGACGTCGGAAAGCTGTTCGTGCCGACGGAGATCCTCAACAAGCCCGGCCTCCTCACCGACGAGGAGTTCGAGGTCGTCAAGGGACACCCCGGCTGGGGTGCCGAGCTGTGCGAGCCCTTGCGGGGGTGGCTCGGTGACTGGGTCGACGCGGTCGGGCAGCACCACGAGCGATGGACGGGCGGCGGGTATCCCACCGGCATCGCAGGACAGGACATCTCTCTGGCCGCCCGGATCGTGGCGGTCGCGGATGCGTTCGACGTGATGACCTGCGCCCGCTCGTACAAGCAACCCGTCACGCCGGCGGCCGCCCGCGATGAGCTCACCCGGTGCGCTGGCTCGCAGTTCGACCCGGACGTGGTGCGGGCGTTCCTCAACGTGTCGCTCGGTCGCTTGCGACTGGTGATGGGACCGTTGTCTTCGCTCGCGCAGCTGCCGGTCCTCGGGCGGGTCCCCATCGGACCCGCGGTCGGCGGCGGGGTCAGCGCCCTGGTGACCGCCGCGACGCTGTTCGCGGGCGGTCTGATCACCGTCCCTGATGTCGGCGGCCGACAGGTCGTCGTCGCGGATCGAGGAGCGGGTGACCAGGAGTCGGCGGCCGCAACAGCGACGTCGATCGACGGCGACGCCCCCTCCGACGAGCCGGATCGCGCAGCGACGTCCGACAGCCCGGGCGACGTGCCCAACGACGCGGGTGACTCGCCGTCGGCAGGGTCGACACCGCCGGGCGGGTCGTCCCCCACGACACCACCCACGTCACCGCCCTCCACGGGTCCGGGCGGCGGGGACGGCGGCGGCTCGGGTGGCGGAGGCCCCGGGACCACCTCGACCACGACGACGTCTCCACCACCACCGCCCCCGCCGCCGGCGGCCTGGTACCTGCGCTCGAGCGGATCGGGGCCTGACGACTGGGCGCTCTCGTCGGCGGCTCCCCCCGTGGCGAACCCCGAGCCCGACAGCGACGGCGACGGCCTCCCAGGTCTCACGGTCAAGAAGGGCGACCAGAAGCTCACCAGCGACGACGGCGACAAGTACCAGCACTGGAACCTGACGACCGGCACGCCTCTTCGCCTCGACGGGGTCGTGACGCTGCGGCTGTGGAGCACCGTCAAGGACTTCGATACCGACAAGGACGCCGACCGCAGCGTCTGGCTCCTCGACTGCGCGGCCAGCGGCAGGGGTTGCACGATCCTGGCCAGCACCGTCGACGTGCACATCGACAAGTGGAACGGTGGGGTGGCGGGATGGGCGTATCGCGAGATCACCGTCGGAAGCGTGTCGCACACGATCGCCCCCGGACGCATGTTGCGGCTGCGGGTGATGTTCAACCACGAGGACATCTGGATCTCGACCAGCGGGTCGCGCGCGTCGCGCTTGCTCATCCAGTAGGCGGTCGCGCTCGGAAGGGACGCACCTCGACGGGCCACGAACGCGATCCGCCCTGATCGACAGGTCTCCCCAGAGATCTCAGATGCCGATGACGGGCGGCCGCCCGTGCCCGTCCGCCTCGCACATGGCCAGGTAGAAGTCCCGGATCCCGCCGGCGTCGATGACCGTGGTGACGTTGCCGTCGGCGTCGAGGTTGAGGTTGGCGCCGTGGATGGTGAAGAAGACATCGGTGATCTCGGTGTTCGTCTCCGGCACGTGGAGGGTGTGGATCGACCCGGCCGGCTCGAACAGGTAGCTGCCCGCCACGTTGAGGTCGTCTGGGTACTCCAGGTACTTCCACGATCCCGCGAGGGTGAAGGCGTGGACGACCCCCGTGTGCTTGTGCGTGTCGACGGTCATGCCGGCGGCGAACTTCGTGCGGATGACCCAGAGCCCGGCGTCGACGTCCACCTGCAACAGCTGGAGGGTCGATCCGTCGCCCAGGTCGACGAACGGCAGGTCCTCCTCGTGACGCAGGATGGCGGTGGGGATGTCGACGGCAGTCATGCGCCGCAAGGTAGCGCTCACTCGCTGTGGAGGACCTCGCCGGGTCGCACGCGGGAGGCCTGCCGGGCCGGGATGGCGGCGAGCACCAGCGCGCAGAGCACCGTGGCGGCGATCACCAGACCGACCGCACCGAGCGGGGTGACGCCTCCTTCCTCCAGCCCGATGGAGCTGGCGAAGGACGTCCAGAGCGTGCGACCGACGGCGAGCCCGATCGGCACCGCGATGACCAGGCTGACCGCGACGACGGTCAGCGCGCTCCAGCGGACCGTGGAACGCAGGTCGCGGCCCAGGAACCCGATGCACCGCAGCACGGCCAGCTCTCGTCGCCGGCGACGGGGCGAGTCGGCGATGGAGTGGGCGAGCACCCCGACGCCGAGGAGGCCGAGGATGCCGGCCAGGAGCAGCGGCGTCCGGCGCACCGCTTGGTAGCCCCGCAGGTCGGCCGTGTGCTCCGGGCCCTCGACCACCACGTTCGGAGGCAACCCCGCCTCGACCAGATGCTCCTGGAGGTCCTGCGGCGTCGTGCCCGGCGCCAAGCCGATGAGCACGATCCCAGGGTCGCCACCCTCGTCTCCCGCGACCTCCGGGATCAGGGCCAGGTCGACCAGCCCACCCTCGGCCACCGAGAGGTCCTGACCCAACGAGATCAGGGGCAAGAGGGTCTGGCCGACCACCGTCAGGTCGACCTGCTGCCCGTTCGGAGCGCGGAACGTCACCTGGTCGCCGATGACGATGTCGAGCCGATCCAGCGTCTGCCCGCCGAGGGCGATCTCGCCGGGTCCCGTCGGTCGCCGGCCATCGAGCAGCGTCGGGTACGGGCCGTCCGCCTGGGGGTCGAACGCGAACGTCTGGACGTTGGCGCCAGCACGCAAGAGGTCGGTCCGGTTGCCGATGTTGGTGCCGGTGACGGACCGATCGTTGGCGAGCGCCTCGGCGAGCTCGGGTGGGATCCCCTCGTCGCCGGTGTCGATCAGGGCGCCCCACGTCCAGCCGTAGCGCTCCGGCGTGTCCAACAGCCGTCCGAGCCCGGCCTCGTACGTCAGCGCGGTGACGACGGTGACGATGGCGATCGCCACGCCGCCGGCGGCCCGAACGGCACCCCCTCCACGACGATCGCCGACCAGCGCCGCACGGACCCCCGCGACCCGCGCGAGCCCGACCCCGGCGCCTTGGAGGGCTTCGGCCACGCGCGACGGTCGGGAGGCGTGCTCCCGGATCCGGCTGGCGGCCACCGCACCGAGCAGCGTCGTGACGAGCACCACGGCTGCGAAGCCGATGGCCAGCACCACGCCATCGAGCCGGATGCCCGGGTCGGGCTCGATCCGACGGGCGACGCCGATGGGGAACCGACCGGAGACAGCCGCTGCGATCCCCCCGGCGAGGAGCGCCGCGACAAGGCCGAGTGCCGCGCCCCGGATGGCACTGGCGAGGCGGAGCTGATGAGGCCGCAGACCCACCGCCACCAACGGCTCACGGTCCGGCTCGGGCGTGCCCGCCCACCGGACGACCGCGGGGCCGAGGACGGCGATGGCCGCCAGGGCCGTGACGAGGGCGAAGAGGGCGAGCGTCCGCACGTACGGCTCGATGGTGCGGTCGACGACGGCCGTTCGTAGCGCCGACGACTGCACGCTGACCCCGTCCTCCGCCGGCGTGCTCTCCACCACGGTGTCGACGTACCGGCTGACGTCGGCACCTGGCTCGAGGTCGACCAGCACGATGTTGAACGTCTTGGCCTTGGTCACAGACTCCACGAACGCGGGCGTCCCCTGGACGAACGTCTCAGCCTCGCTCGACGCTCGTAGCACGACCTCGTCCGGCGACAGCTTCGTCACCCCGACCACGCGGATCTGGTGCAGGTCGCAGAAGGCCGCTACCCCCGCCCGTTGCTCGTCGAGCGTCGCGACACCCGAGACGATGAGCCCGCCCTGATACTCCAGGACCTCCTGGAAGTCGGCCACGCAGATGTCGTGGACCGAACCGATCGGGTAGCCGGCGTCGCGCCGCGCCTCCGGGACCATGACCTCGTCCGCGGCATCGGGGTCGGGCAGGCGGCCTTCAGCGAGCACCGGCGTGTCGAGGGTGTAGTACGCGTCCGAGCTCACCGGCGCGAGGATCGCGGTGCTGGACTCGAGGTCGATCCCGCCCTCAGGGGTGATGGACACCGCCGCGAAGCCGTCGACGGCCTGCGCGCTGGCGACCCCTGGCGCAGTCAGCGCGATCGACGGATCGAAGCCGCCGCCGCCCGAGTTCGTGACGAGCAGGTCGGGGTGGTTCCACGCGTCCCCCAACCGTGTGAAGGCCGTGTCGGTGCGCCGAGCCCCCGCCCACGCGGTGAGCACAACACCGCCGGCCAGCCCGACCAGAGCGGCGAGGAGCAGGCCCGACACCGCCCGACGGGCGGCGCCGGACCGTGCGACGAACCACACCGCCCCTCCCATCCCCCCATCAGAGCGCACCAGGCACGGGCCAGCGACCCGGTTGGCACGTGTCCGACCAGGGGTGCTGGCACCCCTCAGAAGGTTTCTGGTTGCGCGTCTACGGAGTCGACTCGACCTCGGCCTTGATGGCGTCGAGGGTGGCCTGCATCCCCTCGCGGTTGGTCTTGCCCCGCGACCACCCGAGCAACGCCCAGTAGAGGCGCAGCGGCAGGATCGGCTTGAGCTCGAACGACTCGGTGACGTCGGTGCCGTCACCCGCTGGCTCCATCCGGTAGCGCCAGGTGTTGAGCTCCTTGCCTGGCCTGCCCACCGCGAAGGCGAACTCGCGGCCCGGCTCGCTGGCCACGACGTTGCAGGTCGTCCAGTACATGGGCCCTCGACCGTTGCGCTTCACGTGGCCGCGGAACTGCGCTCCGACGGCGGGCCCGGTGGCGCCGTCGAGCCACTCCGCCTCGAGGGTCTCGGGGCTGTAGCGCCCGATCTTGGTGACGTCGCTCACGAGGTCCCAGATGCGGTCGGCTGGCGCGTGCATGTGGACGGTGACGGATCCCTGCATGCGGGCACCCTAGAGGGGCGCAGATCGGGCCTTGACCCTCCCGTCGCGGGAGGCCCGATGCTGGTCCCATGGCTTCCATCACCAAGGACATCCCGCTCACCGACACCCAGCTCGACGGCGACGCCCGCATCGTCACGTTGGCCAACGGATGACGTACCTCAGCGTGAAGGCGCTCCGGCACTACCACGACGTGGGGCTGCTGGAGCCCGTCGAGATCGATCCGTCGAGCGGCTACCGGCGCTACGGCACCGACCAGGTCAGCACCGCGCAGGCGATCCGCCGGTTCCGCGAGCTCGACATGCCGCTCGAGCAGGTGCGGGCGGTGCTCGAGGCCCCGGACCTCGCGGCTCGGAACCAAGCCATCGTCGAGCACCTCGAGGCGATGCAGGAGCAGCTGGCGCGCACCCAGCACACGGTGGCGTCGCTCCAAGCCCTCCTCGCTGACGACGGGGTCCCCCGTCCGGTCACGCACCGGACCCTCGTCGCCACCAGCGCCCTCGCCATCCGCGAGACGGTCGGGTTCGACGACACCGGCGCCTGGTGCGACTCCGCGTTCGCGGAGATCGGCGCTGCCCTCAGCGCCGCGGGGTTGGCGGCGGCCGGGCCGGACGGTGCCTTGTACTCCGACGAGTTCTTCGAGGCCGCCTTGGGTGAGGTGGTGGCGTTCGCACCCGTGGCCGTCGACCTCACGGCGCTGGGACGAGCGGCCACCGGCCGCACCGAAGCGATCGTGCTACCGGCAACCCGCGTCGCGGTCATGGTCCACGACGGTCCGTTCGACGACCTGGACCAGACCTATGGCGACCTCGGCACGGTCGTCACCGAAGCCGGCCTGAGCGCCGGCGGACCCATCCGCGAGCACTACTTGGCCGACGACCACACCGAGGTCTGCTGGCCCATCACCCAAGGAGACACCCCATGAGCTCGACCCTCGCCCACGTGACCTTCGACTGCGCCGACGCCGCCGCCCTCGCGGGCTTCTGGGCCGGCGTGCTCGAGCAGCCCGTCAACGACGGCGCCTCCCCCGGATTCGCCGTCATCGGTGGCTCCCCCGGCTGGATGTTCATCCGAGTGCCGGAGCCGAAGTCGACCAAGAACCGCACCTCGACACCGAGCTCACTCGGCTCAAGGCGCTCGGCGCCACCCACCTCGCCGACCACGACGAGGACGGCACCCGCTGGGCCACCCTCGCTGACCCCGAGGCGAACGAGTTCGACGTGGTGGCCGGTTAGTCCCGCCGGATGGCGCGCGACGACGACGTCGCTCAGCTGGGTGGTCCGGCCTTCGCGGTTGGTGAGGGTACGGACGGGTTCGTCGGCGGTGATGATGTCCCAGTGCGTGGTGTCGAGCTCCGTCGAGATGCTCGCCGCGGAGACCAACACCTCATCGGGAGAGCCGTGGGCGTGTCCGACGATCAGCAGGGTGCCGCCCGGGGCGACCCAGCCGGAGACGCGCTCGTAGAACGCCAGCTGCGGCCCGGCGGGGTGCGCGTAGTGGGTCGTGACCAGATCGAACCGCTCATCTGGCTCCCAGACGCTCAGGTCCGCCTCGACCCACTGCACGCGGTCGGGTGCCGCAGCCGCCCGCGCGCGTTCGGGCGGCGCGGGCGAGGGCCCCGGTGGAGATGTCGGCGGCGGTGACCTGCCAGCCCGCCGCCGCCAGCCAGATCGCTTCCGCACCCTCGCCACAACCGGCATCCAGCGCCGTACCCGGCGCCAGGTCGCTGATCTCGCGTGCGAGGTACGGGTTCGGCGCGATCTCCCCGCCGGGCGCGTGGCCGTCAGCCTGCCGCCAGTGAGACTCCCAGTAGTCCTTGTCGAAGGCCTCCGGCATCGTCAGCTGGGCGACCAGCCCGGGTCCCGGCCGGTGAGGCCGAGCACCTGGTGGAGCCGCGGGGCGTCGTCGGGCACCGGCACGACCGGCCCCCAGAGGCCGGGCATGTCGCCGTCGTTGCCGTCGCGGAACTGTCGCACTGCGGCGGCGACCACGTCGAGCGTCTCGTCGTCGCAGTCGAACGGCTCACCGAGCGCCTGGGCCACGTCCCAGCCGTGGACGACGAGCTCGTCGAGAGCGATGCAGCCGGCGATCGCACCCGGCAGATCCTGACCGCCGGCCTGGGTCATCCCGTCCCACGCGTCCGGCGCATCCCACGCGTCGGCCAGCGCCTGCAGGTCGGTGGTCATGCGGCCGCGCCAGCCCGCCTCGAGGTTCGCCGCACTCGGGTCCGGTGGCGCAGACGTCAGGTCACCGACCTCCTTCGCCGCCGACGCCGCGAAGACCCGGGCCAAGCCGCTGATGTGGTCGATCAGACCGCCCAGCGGGAGGTCGGGGCAGGGCGTGGGGCGATCCAACCCGTCATCGGGGACGGCGGCGAGGAGCTGCGCCATCCGATCGGCGGGCGCGTGCAGGTCGGGGTTCGGCATCGGGGTGGTCCTTCCCTAGAGGCGGATGGTATGACGCCGCCCGACGGTGAGAGTCATCGGTCGGCGGCGCGCTCAGCTCAGCGAGGTGAGGAGCAACAGGTCGGAGGTCAGGCATCGCCGAGACGACGGTGCCTCCCGTGATCTTCAGGTGGGGCTCACCCGAAGGCACCCCCGGGTGGTCACTCCACCCGCAGGACGGTGTCCGTCGGCGTCCGCGCCGCCCGGAACGCGGGCCATGCGGCGACGGCGTTGGCCAGCAGGATCGTGGTGGCCACGATCAGCACCGTCGCGGTGGGCGACACGATCGCCGGGGACACCCCGCCGAGGCGCTCGATCGTCGTCGACCAGGCGAGGCGACCGGCGACGACGCCGAGCGGCACGCCCACCAGGACGGCAGCGACCGCGGTCCACGTGGCCTGCCAGGCGACCGTCGCGAACACTCGTCGCCGGTCGAACCCCAGGGCACGCAGGATCGCGAGCGTGGGTCGGCGGCGCCGCACGGACAGCGCCAGCGCGTGGCCGGCGGCGAGCGCCCCCAGGACGGCGAGCGCGATCCCCACGGCCACCGGTGTCGACCGCACCCGGTCGAGGTTCGCGACCGTCGACGGCTGGTACTCATCGATCCGCAGGTCGTCGGGGACGAGGCTCTCCGGCAGGTGCTCCGCGAAGAACGCTCCCGAGTCGACGCCCGGCGCCAGGTCCACCAGCAGATGGCCGTCGAACGTGGAGCCGAGCGGCTCCAGACCCCGAGTGGTGAGCCAGGCCCCCTCGCCGAGATCGGTGGCGTCCTGCCCCGGATACTCGGCGTACCCGGGGAACACCGCCCGGCCCACGATCTCGAGCTGCTCTCCGCTCACGCTCACTCGCTCGCCCACCGAGAGCCCCGTGCGCTCGAGGATGCGCGAGCCGAGCGCGACCTGACCCGGACGGCTCGGCACTCGCCCCTCCACCACCGTGGGGTGCGCGTCGCCCGTCAGTGGGTCGACGCCCAGCGCCGCCACCGCCTCACCGTCGATCTCGATGCTGGCGAAGGTGAGGATCGAGAGACCGAGCACCTCCTCCTGCTCGAGCAGGTCCGCCGCCACGTCCTCGATGCTCGGGGCCTCCGGTCCGCTGCCCTCCTCGGCGGGATTGGCGTCCTCGGACGGGATGTCGACGACGACGTCCCAGTTCACGCCGTACTCGGCCGGAGTGCTCAGGAGGTGCGCGAGGCTCGCACCGAACGTCACCGCGGCGATCGTCCCCGCCACCGCCACTGCGACGGTCGCCACCGTGGAGCGGACGGGCACCGCCCGCTCACCGGACCCGGGATCGAACGCAAAGCGGGCCCCGAGCACCGTCGCGGGGCGACCACCCATCGATGCGATGGTCGTTGCCAACCGTGCGGGGCGGCGGGGCGGCCGGCTCCGATCGCGTCCGAGGGAACGCCACGTCGCGCCGGCAGCCGCCGCCACCAGGATCAGGAGGCTGAGGGCGACGCCTGCGGCCAGCACGAGCGGGTCGACATCGATCCCCCGGTTCGGTTCCGCGTCGTAGGCGAGGCCGACCGGCATCAGCGGCGACAAGCCGATGGCGACGACCACGGCGACCAGCGCGCCGCAGGCGGTGCACAGCAGGCCGTGGCCGACGCCGACGATGGTGAGCGTGCGTGGGCTGGCGCCCATGTTGGCGATCGGGCGCCGATCCTCGGCCAACGCGGAGGCCTGCCGCACCAGCGCCAGGCCAGCCAGCAGGAGCGCGGCCGCTCCCACGAGGGCACCGAACACGGCCAGGGCGACGGCCTGCGGGCGCACGGAGGACTGGAACCGATCGAGCTGACCGTCCGTGGTCTCGAAGGCCACGGCCTCGTCGGGCACGAGGGCGGCCACGCTCGCACTGACCTCGGCCGGGGTGGCGGTGCCGTCGAGGTGCAGGGTCGACCCCCAGTAGAGGATCGAGTCGGGATAGGCATCGAGGAAGGCGCGGGCCGAGGGTGATGCGCATGTTCTCCACGGACGGGTCCGCCACCTCGTCCGCCGCGGTCCCGATGCCAACGAGCGTGAATCGCAGCGGATCGAACGCGGCGAAGCACGCATCCTCGTCCGATGTCGTCTCGCAGACCTCGAGCCCGTCGATGTCGCTGACGACCATGTCGAGGGTGTCCCCGACCTCGAGGTCGAGCTCGTCGGCGAAGCTCGGGCTCATCAGCGCCTCGTCCGATGCGCCGGGGCGCAACGCCCGGCCCTCGCGGATGATGGGGCGGTCGAGCTCGACGCTGTCGTAGGCGAGGACCTGGGTCTCGGTGCTGAAGTCAGGGTTGCCGTCGGCGTCGGCGAACACCAGGAGCGCCCCGCCGACGTACGTGCTGGCCTCGACGCCGGGGACGGAGTCCAGCTGCTCGGGTTGCAGCGCGCTGAAGACTCCATCGTCGGGGTTCACCAGGAGGTCCCCGGTGCGGGTGGCCTCGAGCAGGCGGGGGAAGGCGGACACGCTGCGCCGGGCACCGGCGAGCGATGCCAGCGCCACCCCACCGGCGAGCCCGAAGACCAGCGCGGTGACGAGAAGCGGGCGGAGGGCCGTGCGCATCTCGGCGCGGAAGGTGTACCCAGCGACGCCCACGACCCGAGTCCACACCATCAGAGCCGCGAGCGGAGGGAGGTCAGCGGGTGTCTTGGGGTGGTGGCAGCACCACCGGAGGGACTCGCTCGTCTCGGTCGCCGATCCCGAGTCGCGTGCCGACCGCTTGATCTACGTCGTCTTCAACTCGTTCTTCAACCTGCTGACCCAGGACTGCTCGAGATGATGCTCTTCATCGAGCTGTACACGCTCAACCGCGCGTGGAACGGGCTCACCGACGACGAGCTCCTGTGGGAACCGATGCCCGGGCCGATGGGGACCGGAGCTCAGATCATCGGCGCAGCGTTGAACGAGGTGAGCCACCACGGGACGCAGATCGGCGTCCTGCGCGACCTCTACCGCCTGCGAGCGGCCACCTGACGAGCGAGTCCAGTTCTTGCACTAGGACGTCGACCGGCCAAAGCGGACAATCCAGGCACGACGAGGCGGGGGTTCCCCCGGGAAGGCGTGCACTGATGACCATCTCGAGGAAGGCGCGTGCGGTGATCGGCGTGGTGGGGGCGGTCATCGCCTCGATCCTGGTGGTGGCGGCGCCGCCGGCGGCGATGGCCGACGACCCGTGCCCCGCACCGACGATCAACTACTTGGGCAACTGGCCGTCGCATCGTTCGCCCGGCTGGAGCGACGAGCTGAACGGCATCGGGCACGACGACGATCACTGGCTGATCTCGCAGAAGTGGCGGCTCTGGAGCATCCCCGTCGAGTACGACCTCAACGAGGAGATCGACCTGTACCCGAACAACGACGAGGTCGACCTCGACGCCCTGAAGCCGGGTGTGCAGGAGGTGCACATCGACGACGTCTTCCCCGAGGAGGTGGTCCTCGGGCCGTTCGGGCCGATCAACCTCGGCTACAACCACTTCGGCGACCACGACGTGCGGGGCGACTACCTCTTCACCCCCATCGAGGACCAGTCAGAGCCGACCAAGGGCGCCTTCGCCGCGTTCCGCACGGCGGACCTCAGCCTGGTCGACGTCTTCCCGGTCGAGCAGGCCAACACGGGCTGGCTGGCGCTCTCCCCGGACGGCACGAAGATCTACGCGTCCGACGGAACCGCCGACAGCCTCTACGAGTACCCGTTCGACTTCGCCTCGTTCGCGGACCCGGAGAGCGAGGACTTCGAGGATCTCGGCGCCACGATCGACGAGCGGAACGACTTCCAGCTGTACGAGACCAACGGCGATCCGCTCGATCCGGCGCTGGAGTCGATGCAGGGCGGGGTCTGGAGCCCGGACGGGTTCCTCTACATCGTCAACGGCTACTACGACCCGCAGGTACGGGAGGGTGCCCACGTCTTCGACTCGACCGGGCGCCTGCTGGCCGACTCCGAGGATGTCTCCGGCCTCGGCGGCTTCAAGTTCCAGTTCTCCACCGACGACGACGAGGAGCCCGAAGGCGTCGACTGGTGGGACCGCGACTTCCCCGCCGGCACGGGTGTCAGCGGTCAGCTCCACATCATCCTGCTCGACAACGACACCGAGCTCCCCGGTGAGGATGACCAGGACGAGTTCTACCTGAAGCACTATGCCGTGGACAGCACGTGCACCCCGAACCTCGACACCGACGGTGACGGCCTGTCCGACGCCGACGAGGTCGACGCGGGCACCGACCCGAACGACGCCGACAGCGACGACGACGGGCTCGGCGACGGCTCCGAGGTCGCGGGCGGCACCGACCCGAACGACGCGGACACCGACGACGACGGGCTCTCGGACGGGGCCGAGGTCAACGATCACGGCACCAACCCGAACGTGAGCGACAGCGACGGGGACGGCCTGTCCGACTACGAGGAGGTGATCGTCCACCACACCGACCCACGCAACACCGACAGCGACGGTGACGGCCTGGAGGACGGGAGCGACGTCGAGTTCGTGCAGAACGCGATCAACGCGCTGCCGGACTCCGCCTTCAAGGGCGGCGGTCACCGGCAGGCGCTGATGTCCGGTCTCGAAGCCGTCGAGAAGGCGCTGCTCGAGGGCCACGACGCCACCGCCATCAAGAAGCTGGAGGACTACCGGGGCCGCGTCGACGGCTGTGGCACCGCGCCGGACAACGGCGACTGGATCGTCGACTGCTCGGCGCAGGCACAGATCCGAGCCCTGCTCGACACGTTGCTCGCCAACCTCAGCTGACCACTCGCTGGAGCATGACGAGGTCGAGCCAGCGGTCGAACTTCCAGCCGAGCTCGGGCATCCGGGCGACCTCGGTGAACCCCATCGCCTTGTGGAACAGGATCGACTGCTCGTTCTCCGCGTCGACCCCAGCCACCAGCACGTGGAGGCCCGCCTCTCGCGCGGCGTCGAACAGCTGCTCCATCAACGCCCGGCCGACGCCCTGGCCGTGGTGCGACTCGGCCACGTGGATCGTGAGCTCGGCGGTGAACCGGTAGCCGGGCCACTTCTTCACGTCGCGGAACTCGCCGTACGACGCGAAGCCGACGGCCTCGCCGTCCGCCTCGGCGACGAGCACTGCGTCGCCGGCGGCCTGGCGGTCCGCGAACCACGCGATGCGGTCTTCCATCGGATGGAGATCGTCCGTCCAAGCGATGGTCGTGGTGGGGATCAGCTCGTTGTAGAGGTCGTTGATCGTCTCGAGGTCGAGCGAGGTCGCCGGCCGGATGCGCATCACTTCACCCCAGCACCGTCGGGCGCCTCGGTCAACCGACCTAGCGTGCCGAGATGTCCAGCAGGGCGACCGAGGTGCACGACGCTCCCGCGCTCGCTGACGAGCTGCCCAAGGAGCAGCTCAAGCAGTTCCTGCGGCCGGTGGTGGGGTTCCACCTGGCCACCCGAGCGCTGACGTTGGCCGCGCTGTGGATCGGCGGCATCGTGGCCGACGACCCCTTCAGCAAGGTGGTCACCAAGTGGGACGGCCGGTGGTACGGCCTGATCGTCGAGAACGGGTATCCGGACGTGCTGCCGGTCGTCAACGACCACGTGGTGACCAACCCCGCGGGCTTCTTCCCGCTCTTCCCGTACTCGGTCAAGCCGCTCGTGTGGCTGGGGCTCCCCTACTGGCTGGCCGCCATCCTCATCGTGCCGATCTTCTCCACGTTGGCCGTGATCGGGATCTCGATGGTCGTCCGGACCTACACGAACGACCGCGTGGCGCAGCTGACGACCTACTGCTGGTCGGTGTTCCCGTCCGCCGCCGTGCTGTCCGTCGCCTACGCCGAAGGCATCTTCACGATGCTGGCGGCCCCCTGCCTGTACTTCCTCCTGCGCCGACGCTGGCTGCTCGCGGGCATCTTCGGCACCCTCGCGTCGTTCTCGCGACCCACTGGCGTGGTGATCGTGGCCGCCGTCGGGTTGACCGTCCTCGACGCGCTGATCAGGCGTCACGAGTGGCGCGCTCTGGTGGCCGCCGTCCTCGCTCCCCTGGGCACGATCGGCGCCATCGGCTTCATCGGCTCGCAGACCGACCGGTGGGACGCCTACATCGTCTCCAACCGCGAGGGGTGGGGCGTGACCTTCGACGCGGGGCTGAGCTTCTGGCGGTGGGCGGTCGACAGCGTCACCGCGGGCGACGAGCCACTCCGAACGGTCTTCGTCGCCGGGGTGGTGGGCGTGCTGATCCTCACCGTGATCGCCGTTCGGTGGCGACCGCCGCTGCCAGTGCTCGCCTACCTCGTGCTCGGCATGATCCTCGCGGTGGGGCAGGGCGGGGAGATGTTCCTGTCGCCCATGCGCTTCACCCTGCCGATCTTCCCCATGCTCATCCCCGTCGCCACCTGGCTGAACGACCGCAACCCCCGGCAGGTGCAGGCCCTGCTCGCCATGGCGAGCCTCGGATCCGCGGCGGTGGGCGTCTACTACTTCACCGCCGCGCCCGGCGCGCCGTAGCCGTCGGGCTCAGGGCAGCCCGGCCCCGGGCACCGCGACCTCGACCGTCTCGATGGCGGCGGTCCGCTTGCGCATCGCCTCGCCGCTGAACCCCTCGCCGGTGAGCAGGAACAGCGTGGTGCGATCGGGGCCGCCCAGCGCGCAGGCGAAGCAGCCGCGCCCGGTGTCGACGACGTCGGTGATCTCTCCGCCCTCGCGCACCCGCACACAGGCGTGGCCGCCGGCGTCCGCCACCCAGACCGCGCCGTCCGCGTCGAGGGCGATGCCGTCAGGCAAGCGGCCCGGGAGATCCGCATAGGTGCGTCGGTTCGACAGCGTCCCGTCGTCCGCGATGTCGAAGGCGGTGAGCCGTCGGCCCATCGTCTCGGCGACGATCAACGTGGTGCCGTCCGGCGTCACCGCCGGCCCGTTCGGGAACATCACCTCGCGGTCGACGACCTCCGCCGATCCGTCGGCCCGCACGAGCACCAGCTCCGCGGTGGGCAGCGGTCGACGGCGGGTTGCGCATGTCGTAGCCGGGGTTGCCGACGTAGGCGTTGCCTCGGCCGTCGACCACCATGTCGTTGCACGCCGCAGAGGCGAGCTCGGACAGGTCCGCGTGCTCGACCAGCGTGCCGTCGGGTTCGAGGCGGACGACCCGTCGGTCGTTCATCGACACGACGAGCATGCGGCCGTCGGGCAGCCACCCGATCCCGGATGGCCGCCCGTCGACCACGCACACCTCCTCGACCTTGCCGTCGAGGTCGACGGTCAGGACCTGCTTCGACCCCATGTCAGAGAAGAAGAGGCGGCCGTCATGCCAACGGGGCCCTTCGACGAACCCGAACCCCTCTGCGAGCGTCGTGCGTTCCACGCCCGCATCTTGCCGCGTCGCTCAGCCGGCGAGCGGGGAGCCGGTCTCCAGCATCGACTTGAGGTCGCTGAGCACCCACGGCCAACCGCCACCACCGTCGGCGGCGGGGTTCTCGTTGCCGGCGACGAGGGCGAACAGGGTCGGTGCCCCGGCGAGCTCGTGGATGAGGGTGAGCGAGCAGAAGCCGCCCTCCTGTTCCCGGATCTCGTGGGTCAGGGTGGTGAAGCCCTCCGAGGCGGTGCCCGGGTCCATGAGCATGCGCCACGTGGTGACGAGCTTGTGGGGCGGATCGGCCACGATCACCTCGCCGTCGATGATGACGTCGGGCAGCGGCCAGCCCATCTCCGCCGAGGCGGCCTTCATCTTCTCGTCGGGCTCGACCTCGAGCTTGCCGCCCGGCTTCAGGTCGTAGTGCACGAAGCCGCCGTAGCCGTAGCGCTGGCTCCACTCGGGGTCGGTGATGGCCTGCCAGATCTTCTCGGCGCTGGCCTTGATGTACACCCGGTACATCTGCGTCGTGGTCGCCGTGAGATCGGCGGAGGTGGTGGTCATGACGATCGCTCCAGTTCGGTCTTGAGGTCGAGGAGCGCGGTGACGTTGCGCTCCGTGTACTTGTCGATCCACCGGTCGTGGATGAGTCGGATGGGCACCGGGTTGAGGAAGTGCAGCTTCTCCCGACCCGACCGGCGGGTGACCACGAGCCCGGCTTCCTCGAGCACCTTGAGGTGCTTCATCACGCCGAAGCGGGTCATGGCCAGCTCGGACTCGAGCTCGGTGAGCGTGCGTCCGTCACGATCGAAGAGCAGGTCGAGCAGGAACCGGCGACTCGGGTCGGCCAGCGCACGGAAGACGCTGCCCAGCTCGGAGTCATCGGTCACCGGTTCAACATATGTGACTCTTTGGTCACCTGTCAACAACGACGCGCGGGGATCAGTTCCAGGCGAACCAGAGCGGGGACATGCGCTCACCAGGAGGCGAGACGAACGGAGTGGGTTGGCGTCGGTCGGGCAGCCGGGGCGGCCCGGTGCCAGGTGGCTCGATCGGACTCCCCCGCGCCGTGAAGAACCGGACGGTGCCAGCGTCGGGGTTGCCTTCGATGCGGATCTCGCCGGCGTGGAGCGCCCGGTGGTGCTTCGGACAGAGGCAGATGAGATTTTCGGAGACGGTGAGGCCGCCGTCCTCCCAGAACTCGATGTGGTGGACGTGGAGCCACCGCTTCTGGTGGCAGAGGGGGTGGGCGCAGCCCTGGTCCCGCCGTTCGATCGCCCGGCGCATCGCCCGGTTCACCGTGCGAGCGGAGGGTGTGAAGCCGATCAGCTTGCCGTCGAGGTACAGCGCCATGATCACGTCGGCGTCGCACTCGAGGAAGCGGGCGATCGTCTCAGGCAGGGTGGGGCCGAGGTGCAGCTGGGCGGGGCCGAGACCGTCATCGTCGATGTCTCGGTGGAGCACGACCTTGTTGCGCTCGCCCCGGTGGCCGGTGCGCTGCACCTCCGGATCGAGTGCGTCGGCTCCCTCAGAGCCCAGGCGCACCAGCGCGTCCGCCCACGACACGGCCTTGCGCCGATCGAACTCGCTGGTGCCATCGAGGTCGGCGTTGGGCTCGAGGCCTTGGCGGTCGCGGAACTCGGCGTCACGCGAGGCCGTGAGGCCCGCTTGCACGACAGCCCCCTCATCAGGGGGCAGGCAGAACGAGCCGTTGAGCCAGCCCTCCCGGTTGTGCCCCATGGTGAGGTGCCGCTCGGGCGGCCGCTTCCGGGCTGAGTCTTCCTCAGGAATCGGCGGGCAGGCCGCCAACGCCCGATCGAGCTGGCGGATCGTCATGATCGGCAGCTTCTCGGCGACATCGGCATCGTGGTCGGCCGGCACGCGCTTGGCTACGCGAGCCATGGCGTCTTCGGTGATCCGGCCCTGCTCGAACAGGGCCCAGCACGCCGGCAGCTCGTGGATCCGTCGGGCGATCCGCACCAGGGCCTCGGCTCGGGCCGGCGACACGCCGGCCTTCCACTGGACCCAGTGCTCAGCGGACTGGATGCCCCAGCCGTGCCAGCCGTCGGTGTCGAGCAGCATCCGGATCGTGGTGACGAGCTGGGCCGCCGCGGCGTTGAGCGTGCCCATGATCGCGACGGTCTCGGCCTCGCCGTCGAGCCACGCTCGATCTTGCGGACGGTCGATCACGGTCACGCCCCCAACGATACGAAGGGGGTGTGACAGCCTCCTGACCAGGGGTTTTGCGCGCACGGAGGCGTCCGCGGAGCCGACGAAGCCGCGCCCATGTGACGTGAGCAACGACCTCTGGGCCGCCGCCGGGCTCGAGGACTGCGAGGTCGGTCCAACCGACAAGCGCGTGGTGCCCGTGCTCCTAGAGGACGGCGATGGCTCCGTTGGCTCACCGTGGAACAAGCGTTCGCGCGTGGGCGACGGGGCCCACCTCGAGGCCGTCCAGGGCGACATCACCCAGTCGGAGGTCTGACGGGCTACGGGCGAGGGTGGCTGCCACCACCCTCGTTCGCATGGCTGCCCCCTCGCACGAAGGTCCGAATGGGGCCACGTTGAGACAAACGTCGACGATCACCGCGATCGCCCATGACGTGTCCAGGAGGACCCCATGCCCGCCCCCCGCACATCGCACCGACGCCACCGTGGGCTGACCGGCCTCGCAGCAGCGGCGATCCTGCTGATCGGCCTCACCGCGTGCGGCGGCGGGAGCGACGACGACGACGCCGACGACCCGCCCGGGACCGAGGAGGAGACGACCGTCACCACGGCCCCAGATGATGAGTCCACGGACGACGCCCCCGAGGACGACGAGAGCGGCGAGGCCTGCGACATCGTGTCCGATGACGTCGTGATGGAGGTGCTGGGCTTCGACGACATCCCGCGCCGCGAGCCGCACGAGGTCGCGGGGCAGAGCACGAGCTGCATCAAGGGCAGCGAGCGGACCGATGACCTGTCGACGGCGTCCTACGTCAACGTGAGCCTCCTCATCGGCGGCAAGCCGCTCGTGGACCAGGCCGCCACCGAGGCGGATGCGGTGGAGGTGCCGGGACTCGGCGACCAAGCCGTGTTCGTGCCCAGCGCCGGTGCCCTCTCCGTCGCAGTCGGCGACGACGCCTACCTGATCCAGGTGGTCAAGGACGGGGCCCCGAGCGATCAGGCAGATGCGACCACGGTGGCCGAGGACGTCCTCGGCTGACCTAGACGTCAGGCCCGCTGCTCGCGAGCACGTCAGCCAGCTCTCGCGGGCGACTCAGCGCCACGCAGTGACCCGCGGCGATCTCGTCGGGCGTGATGCCCAGGCGCTCGTCGACCAGCTTCCGCATGAAGTCCGGCGGGAAGCAGCGATCCTCGGTGCAGAGCACGAACCGCGTCGGCACGTCCGGCCACGAGTCGAGCGGCCACGGCTTCAACCCGGGCGTGGACGACTGGTCTCGTCCCTTGCTGACCGCCTCCTCAGCCAGTGGCCGCGGGACGTCGTGGTAGAAGGCGACGATCGGGTCGTCGTTCCACGTCAACCCACCATCGATCTTGGCCTGTTCGGCGATGGCCGCTGTGCACCCGGTGTTCTCGAACCAGTCGGCGCCGCGCTCTCCGGGGGCCGGCACCATGCCCGCGACGAGGACGAGCCCGTCTACGGCCAGCCGCTCCGCCACCAGCGTGGCCGTGAAGGCACCGTACGACTGGCCTACCACCACCAGGTCGCGTCGGTCGCCGACGGCATCGACCACGGTGGCGGCGTACTCGTCGAGGCCGGCCTCGTCATCGTCGCAAGGCAGGTCGGGGGCGATGGCGTCGTGACCACGGGCGCGCAGCTCGGCCTCGACGAGGTGCCAGTACCAGCCCACGTCGCCGCCACCGTGGATGAGCACGAAGGTCGCCATGTCGTCAGTTCTCCTGTCGCGTGGCAGCCCGCCATGCCTGGCACCGTTCTGACGGAGCGAAGCATCGAATCTCATCGACCATCTCCATGGGCCCGTGGACGGGCACCGTCACTCGAGGTCGAGGACCGTACGGAGGGCCTCGTCGACCCCCCACACCTCGTCGGCGCCGAGCCGCCCCACCCGGGGACCGAGACGACGGGCGTCGACCGCCGCGACCTGCTCCACCAGCACGCGAGTCATTGCGCCGGCGACCTGCACGACCGGTCGGAACGAGGCGCCTCTCGCGCTCTGGGACGTAGGCGCCACAAGCACAACGGAGCGGGGAAGCAAGGCATCGGCCTGCACGATCACGCCATACCGTTCACCGGCCTGCTCATGGCCGACGCCCTTCGGCACCTTGAAGCGGTGGACATCACCCCGGCGCACGCAACGACTCCATGAGCTCGGCGACCGCCATCATCTCATCGCGATCTCGAGGATCGGCTTCGAGGTCGGCGGCCTCGGCAGCCAGAGCCGATCGCCGACGTAGCCGCGTGGCCGACGCGACGAGAGCGGAGCGGATGGCGTCCGAGCGGCTGAGGCCCGACGCCTCCAACACCTGCAACGCTCGGCGCGCGTCGTCGTCCAGTCGTACGGAGATCGCCTGACTCACGGGTTGGAGCGTATCGCGAACTGTCATACACCGACCTCAGGCACATCCCACCACTCCGCATCGGCGTCGAGCGCCATGCGCGTGCTGCGGAAGAGCTGGTCGTCGCAGGCGATCCAGTCCACGAGGTGGACGCCGAGGTCCGAGGCGATCGCGCCGCCGTGAGCGGGTGGTCGAGGAGTTACGGGGCTAGGTCCTGGCTGCGCAACCCGAGAGTGAGGCTCGCGGTCGCTCGCATCAGGCCGTGTCCGTTGGCACCGACCATGACTGCCTCGGCGTGGGCCAGGTTGCGGCCCCGATGGACTACTCGCCCTTCACACTGGAACCGCCCCGTCAGCGGAACCGGGCGCAGGTAGGTCACCGCCAGGTTCGTCGTCACCACATCCGCTCCGGCGTCGAGGCAGGTCAGGACGGCCGTGCTCAGTGCGAAGTCCGCCACCGCCGCGAGGATGCCGCCGTGGGTGGTCTTGCCGTTGCTGAAGCGCTCGTCGCTGGTGAAGCCGAAGGTGATGGCGCCTTCGGAGACGTCGTCGATCTCGAGGCCGAGGAGCAGGGCGGCGGGCGGGGGTGGGAGCTCGCCGTCGCGGATGAGCTCCATGAGCTGGAGGCCGGCGGGCTTGTCGGTGGCGATGGTGGTCATGCCGGCACCGGTTCGGCCGCCACCGGAGCGGGCGAAGGCGCGAGCGCTTGAACCCGTCCGTGGCGGGAGGAGATGGCGGCCGACACCAGCGACGCCGCGGTGCACATCAGCCAGGCCTGTTGGAAGGCGTCGAGCGCCGCGTCCGGAGTCGTCGGCGTGCCGAGGATCGCGACCAGCAGGGCGATGCCGACGACGGCACCCATCTGGCGAGCGGTCTGGTTCACCGCGCCGCCCACACCGAAGCGCTCGGGCGGCAGGCCGGCCACCGCCGCCGCGCTGAGCACGGGGAAGGTGAGGGCGACGCCGAGGCCGGTGAGGAGGCTGGCGGGCAGCCAGCGGCCCAGGTAGTCGGGCTCGAGCGGCATGAGGAGCACGCTCCACAGCATCGAGGCGGCGAACACGAGGCTGCCGATCACCAGCACCTTGCCGTAGCCCACCCGGGTGGCCAGCTTGCCGGTGGAGCGGCTCAGCAGCGCCACCATGAGCGGGCCCGGCGTGATGGCCAGGCCGGCCTTGAGCGTGGAGTACTCCCACACCTGGGTGAGGAACAGCACGTTGGCGAGCAGCATGGCGAAGAAGCCGACGGCGTAGGCGAACGTGGCCGCGTTGGCGAGGGCGACGGTGCGGTTCTGGAACAGCGTGAGGTCGATGGCCGGCGCCGGGTGGACGCGGGCCCGCTGCACGGCGGTGACGCCGAGCACCACCGACGCCGCCAGCGAGCCGAGCACGGCGGGGCTCGTCCAGCCCCAGTCGTCGCCCTGCGTGATGCCGAGGGCGAGCGTCGCCACCGACAGGGAGAGCAGCGCCACGCCGACCAGGTCGGGCGGCGGTCCGCCGATCACCGTCTCGGTGACGACCCGGCGCGTCACCAGCGCCACGATGGCGAGGACGGGCAGGTTGATGAAGAAGGCCCAGCGCCAGCCGCCGCCGTCGATGAGCACGGCGCCCAGCGACGGGCCGGTCGCCACCGCGAGGGCGGAGATGCCGCCCCACATGGCGACCGCCTGCGCGCGCAGCTCGGCAGGGGTGGCGCCGAGCAGCAGGGCCAGCGAGGCCGGCATCAGCAGCGCGGCGCCGACGGCCTGCACGACCCGACCGCCGATCAGCATCGCCGGCGACGTGGCCACGCCGCACAGCAGCGAGCCGAGCGTGAACACGGCCACGCCGTTGAGGAACCAGCGCCGCCGGCCCGAGCGGTCCGCGATGCGGCCGGCGCCCAGCAGCAGGGCGCCGAACACCACGCCGTAGGCGGACAGCACCCACGACAGCGTCGACGTCGACGCCTCGGGGAACGACTCGCCGATCGACGGGAAGGCCACGTTCACGATCGACAGGTCGAGGGCGACCACGAAGGCGCCGGCGACGGCCACGAAGAAGACCGGCCACGGCATGCGCGGCTTGCGTTGCGTCATGCGACTGACCTTCGCACGTCAGGGTTGCATCACGCAACCCTCACTCGAGTGACGTTCGTCGCTGGCCCACCGATGAGCGACCGCCTCCGCCGCCGTCTGAGCAGCTGTGATCATCGTCTCCGGACCCATCCACGTGGACCCCGACGAGCGCGACGCCTATCTGGCCGGCTGCCGCTCCGTCATCGAGCAGGCTCGGCAGGCCCCGGGGTGCCTCGACTTCCACATTGCCGCCGATCCGCTCGAGCCCGGCCGCATCAACGTGTTCGAGCACTGGGAATCCGTGGAGGCCGTCGAGACGTTCAGAGGTGCAGGTCCGAGCGATGAACAGGGCGCGGCCATCCGATCGGCCGCCGTCTTCCAGCACGAGATCGCGTCGTCCCAGGCGCTGTAGAGGAGCGAGAGCATGACCGACCTGGCCCCCTTCGAAGCGCTGGTACCAGTCGACCACGGCCTCACCGTCGTCGTCACCCGCCGCGCCGACCAGACGCCGCACGCAACGGTGGTGAACGCGGGGTCCTCCCCCACCCCGTGACCGGTGAGCCGTCGTCGCGCTCGTGGCCGCCGGGGGCACCCGCAAGCTCGCGCACCTGCGCGCCGACCCGACCATCACGGTCACGCTGCGGGGTGGCTGGCTGTGGACCACCGTCGAGGGGCACGCCGAGCTGATCGGCCCCGACGATCTCCACCCGGAGGTGGACGACGAGCGGCTCCGGCTCCTGCTCCGGGAGATCTTCACGGCCGCCGGTGGCACCCACGACGACTGGGATGCTTACGACCGGACGATGCGCGAAGAACGACGCACCGCCGTCCTCATCGCCCCCACCCGCGTGTACTCGAACCCGAGCTGAGCGGCGACGCGCCACACGCAAGGCTGGCGCGATGACGAGGGACGAGGTGCTCGATCTGTGCTCGACGTTGCCGAACGCGGTCGAGGACTACCCGTTCGGGGACCTCGGCAGGTCAGGACCGCGTCACGCAGCCCTGACCTGCGTCGGCTCACGAGCCAGGTCGGTCGACGTCTCCACGCCAGGCGCCGGACTCCGTGCCGCGCTCCTCGATGAAGGTCTTGAACTTCGCCAGGTCCTTCTTGGCCTGGCCCTCGACGATGCCGAGCTTGTCGCCGACCTGCTCGACGAACCCCTCGGGGTCGAAGTCGAGCTGCAGCATCACCTTGGTGACGCCGTCGTCGATGTGGTGGAAGGTGACCACACCGGCGTTGTCGGCACCCTCGGTCGCCTTCCAGGCGACCCGCTCGTCGGGGTGCTGCTCGGTGATCTCGGCGTCCCACTCGCGGCGCACGCCGGCGATCTCGGCCACCCAGTGGACGTGGGTGTCGTCGAGCTGCGTGACGGACTCGACGCCGCCCATGAACTGCGGGAACTCCTCGAACTGGGTCCACTGGTCGTAGGCGGTGCGGATGGGGACGTTGACCTCGATGGACTCTTCGACGGTGGTCATGGCTGCTCCTCGGTCTGGGGTGGGACTGGTGCGCTACCCACTCGATGCGGTCGGAAGACACGAGGACCCCTAGAGACCGAGCGCCTCTTCCACCACGGGCCAGACGGCCTCGGCCAGCTCGCGGTGGCCCTGGACCGACGAGTGCTGCTGGTCCGCGGCGATGCTGTCGGGGCCGATCGGCGCTTCGGCCGACGCGGCGATGGCGCTGGAGCACTGCTCGTAGGTGGCGCACACCCGGTCCATCTCGGCCTCGTAGGCCTCGATGATGTCGGTGAGCGTCCCGATGCCCTCGGGGTTCGCCGCGCCGTCCTCGGTGAAGAGCTCGCAGATCGAATCACCGGGGATGAGGGGGTCGTCTCGTGCGATCAGCGCGTCGACGAAGGTGGCGGGCCGGTTCTGGCTGCCGAGGATGACGATGTGCGTCTCCGGGGCGGCCGCAACGATCTCATCGAGCACGGCGGTGAACGACTCGCCGATCGGTGCGACGTTGTCGCCGTCGGTGCCGTCGCAGCGGATGTCGTTGTCCATCGACATGATGAGCACGAGAGCCGGGTTCGGGACCTCGCCGACGGCGCGGTGCCACTGGGTCGACAGGTCGGCCACCGTGGACCCGTTCGCGGCCCGGTTCGACACGTGGCCCTCGTGGCTCGGGTCCACCGCGACCAAGCGCGAGTAGATGCTGTCCACCTCCGGCGAGTCGCCGGTGGCCCATGAGAGCTCGCCGGCGCTGATGTCCGGTCGGTCCGGGTCGGCGTTGAGGCCGGTCACCCCGGAGTGACCGATGGCGATCACCCCCGTCGGCTCCTCGGGCACGGCCAGCGTGGTCGTGGTGGATGCGGTGGTGGTCGTCGTTCCGTCCGCGCTGCCGCCGTCCTCGTCGGACGAGCACGCCACGACGCCGAGCAGCAGCGGGAACAGGACGATGGTGGTGCGCCGTCTCATGCCGCGGCTCAGCTGACGTTCCGGTCGATGTCTACCCAGTACGGCGCACGCAGGTCGCGCTTGAGGACCTTGCCGGCGCCGTTCACGGGCAGGGCGTCGATGAACTCCGCCGAGCGAGGCGCCTTGTAGCCGGCGATGTGCTCCTTGCAGTGCTCCCGCAGCTCCTCGGGCGTGACCTCGCCGCCGGGGGCCAGCACGCACACCGCGTGCACGCGCTCGCCCCACTCGGGATCGGGGATGCCGATGATGGCGCACGCGGCGACGGCCGGGTGCAGGGCCACCGCCTGCTCGACCTCGGCCGAGTACACGTTCTCGCCGCCGGTGACGATCATGTCCTTGATGCGGTCGACCACGAACACGAAGCCCTCGTCGTCCATGTAGCCGCCGTCGCCGCTGTGCATCCAGCCGTCGCGGATGGCGGCGGCCGTCTCCTCGGGCTTGTTCCAGTAGCCGAGCATCACGTGGCCGCCGTTGGAGCAGATCTCCCCCACCGTGCCGCGGGGCACCTCGTGGTCGTCGGCGTCGAGGATGCGCACCTCGCTGTGCGGCGCCGCCTGGCCGGCGGAGCGGATGTGGGCGCCCTCGTGGTCGTCGAAGCGCAGCAGGGTGGTGACCGGCGACAGCTCCGTCATGCCGTAGGCCTGCATGAGCCGCACGTTCGGCAGGTTCTTCTTGGTCCGCTCCAGCACCGCCTGGGAGATCACCGAGCCGCCGTAGGCGAGGTTGCGGAAGCTGCTGAGGTCGTACTGCGGCAGGTCGGGGTGGTCGACCAGCACCTGGATCATCGTGGGCACGAGCAGGGCGTCGGTGACGCCGTGCACCGAGATGGCGTCGAGCACCACCTTCGGGATCGAACCCGGGGACGATGACGTGGGTGACGCCCACCAGCGCGCCGCCGAAGCCGCCGGCCTGGTCGGCGGCGTGGAACATCGGCGCCGCGTGCAGGTAGGTGCCGCCGGCCGACACGAACTCGCCGGTGGCGGTGCAGCCCATGGCCGACGTCACCAGGTTGGTGTGGCTGAGCATCACGCCCTTGGAGAAGCCGGTGGTGCCGCCCGTGTAGAAGAGGCCGGCCAGGCTGTCGCCGCCGCGGCGACAGTCGGGGATCGGGTCGGCCGCGGCCACGAGGTCCTCGTAGGAGAGCAGGCCGTCGGGCGTGGGGCCGTCACCGGCGTGGATCACGGTGCGCGAGCTGCGGGCACTGCTCGCGGAGCGCGGGGACCATCGGGGCCATGGCGTCGTCGACCAGCAGCACGCGGGAGTCGGAGTCGTTGAGGCAGTAGGCCACCTCCTGGTCGCTCCAGCGGGTGTTGATCGGGTTGAGCACGGCGTCGGCCCACGGCACCGCCGAACAGGTACTCGAGGTAGCGGTCGCTGTTGAGCGACAGGATCGCGACGCGGTCGCCGCTGGCCACGCCGAGGCCCTGGAGCGCGCTGGCGAAGCGGGCGATGCGGTCGCCGACCTCGGCGAAGGTGCGCTGCCGGTCGCCGCAGATCGTGGCGATCCGGTCCGGCGTCTGCTGCATCGATCGATGCAGGCCCTGGGTGAGATACATGCCGCCCCCCTCGCCGCGTTCCCCGGTGGTCGCAGCGGACGAACCCTACCGGCGACGCGATCTGTGGTCCCTGACGCCTTCGTTGCGTCACGCAACCCTGGCCTCGTAGGCTGAGCGACGTGAAGAAGGCCTCGTTCGCGGACATGCACTGCTCGGTCGCCCAGTCGCTCGAGGTGATCGGCGAGTGGTGGACGCTGCTGATCCTGCGCGACGCCTTCCTCGGCGTCACCCGGTTCGACGACTTCGCCAAGCGCCTCGGCATCGCCCGCAACGTGCTCACCGCCCGTCTCGACACGCTCGTCGAGCACGACGTGCTCACCCGTGTCCCCTACGACGAGGCCCGCAACCGGTACGACTACCGCCTCACCGACAAGGGCCGTGCCCTCCTCCCGGTGATGACCGCGCTGCGCCAGTGGGGCGACGAGTGGATCCTCGGCGAGAAGCAGGCACCGATCGTGGTGGAGCACACCACGTGCGGCAAGACCAGCAAGGGCGTCTTCACCTGCGACCACTGCGGCGAGGAGCTCACCACCCGCACCCTGCGCGCCCGCCGCGGCCCCGGCTACCGCGACACGGGGATGCTGCCGCTCGACGCGTAGGCCCAGCCGTCAGACCGAGCAGGCGGCGATCAGGTCGATCAGCGCCTCCCGTGCGCCGCCCGTGAGGGTGAGCGGCACCGGGACCGGCTCGCCGTCGCCCACCGCGACCCAGCTGAGGAACACGTACGGCGTCTTGAACTCGGCCACCGCGTGCGGATCGCAGCGGTCGGCGCTGATGGTCACCGGCAGGCGGGCGCGCGGCTCCTCGTCCGTGACGCGCAGCACCGGGTGGTCCTGCTCGAGGTGGAGGGTGAAGATCACGTTGCCCACGGCGTGGTCGATCGCCACCGGCTCACCGGGGTGCCGTTGCTCGAGGCTCAGCTCGCCGGTGATCACGATGCCGTCGCGGGTCCACTCGTCGCCGAAGGTGATGTCGACCCGCTCCAGCACGTCGGCGGCGGCGCACTCGCGGCGGTGGAGGCGACCGACTGCACCGGCGTACTCCTCGGTGGCGTCGAGGTGCAGCTCCTCGCCGTCGTCGACGACGACCACGACCCCGAACGTCTCGGCTGCCTCACCGTCGCAGCGGGCCTCGCCGTAGGGCAGCGGCACGACGAAGCGCCGTCCGCCCGGCTGCAGCGTCACGGAACGGTCGGTGATCGGGAGGGTGGTGAACTGGTCCGACGCCAGCTGCACCTGCCGGACGGCCACCGGTTCGTCACCGAGGTTCCGCAGCGCCAGGCCGAGGGCGTGGTCCACCGCGTACAGGCGGTTGGTCCCGATCTCGGCGACGACCCCGCCCACCGGCTCCGGCACCGTGGTGGACGTCGTGGTCTCGGCGACGGGAGCCGTGGTCGTCGGGTCCGCAGAGGGCCCGGTCGTGTCGCCGCAGCTCACCACCAACAGCAGCCCGAGCCCGAGGGCCGATGCCATCCGAACGCGTGCCATCGGGCCATTGAAGCGCACCTCGAGTGTCCCCCAGGAGCGCCTAACGTCGCCGCGTGCCGAGGTACACCACGAAGCCGCTGACAGCCGAGACCTGGCCGGACTTCGCCCGGCTCGTCGAAGCGCACGACGGGGTGTGGGGCGGGTGCTGGTGCATGGGCTTCCATCCCAAGGGTGAGGGGTGGGGCAAGAGCGCGGACGCTGAACCGGGCGGAGAAGGAGCTGCGCGTCGTGGAGGATCGGGCCCACGCCGCGCTCGTCTTCGACGGTGCGGACTGCGTCGGCTGGTGCCAGTTCGGGGTGCCGGACGAGCTGCCGCGGATCAAGAACAAGAAGGCGTACCTCGCCGACCTCGACCAGCTGCCCGACTGGCGGATCACGTGCTTCTTCGTCGACAAGGGCCATCGCGGTGAGGGTGTCGCGGAGGCAGCCCTGGCGGGGGCCGTCGAGGAGATCGCGCGACTGGGCGGGGGAACGGTCGAGAGCTACCCCCACGAGGTCCAGAAGAAGACGTCGGCCTCGTTCCTGCACAACGCCACCGTCGGGATGTTCGAGCGCCACGGGTTCGAGCGCACCCGCCTGATCGGCAAGACGCAGTGGGTGGTTCGCAAGGACGTCAGGCGATCCCGCCGCGATGACGTGCCCGTAGAACCGGATCCGATCCGCGCGGTCGGGATCTCGCTGGGAGCCGGGGTGTTCGGCGCGATCCAACCGGACATCAACGCGGCCCTCGGCGAGCGGCTCAACAGCTCGCTGCTGGCCTCGCTCGTCAACTTCCTGGTGGCGTTCTCCGTCGCCGCGCTCGTGGTGTCGCGCCGGCCGGGCACCCGACGCCACCTCGCCGGCGTAGCGACCTGGCCGACCCCCCGGTGGACCCGCCTGGCCGGCCTGGGCGGCGCGTTCGTGGTGCTGTCGGGGGTGGTCACCGTCGAACGGCTCGGTGTGGCCGTCTTCTCGATCGCGTTCTTCGCCGGGCAGATGACCTTCGGCATGGCGGTCGACTGGCTCGGCATCGCCCCCGGCGGCCGCCGCCCGATCACCCGCGCTCGCGTGGCGTCCGTGGTGCTCGCGATGTCGGCCGTGGTCCTCGCCCAGGTGGGCCAGCCCGGTCGGCGACCTGGCGCCCGCGTTCGTGGTGTTCGTGGTCGCGGCCGGCGCCGCGTCCGCGCTCCAGTCCGCCTGCAACGGGCGGATCACCTCGGCCATCGGCGACCCGTTCGCGGCCACCATGCTCAACGTGGTGGTGGGGACCGTGTGCTTGGCGGCCATCGCGGGCGGGCTCGCGCTGAGCGGCAACATCGACACCCCCGACTGGCCCACCGAGCCGTGGCTCTACCTGGGCGGGGCTCTGGGCGTGACGATCGTCCTGGCCCTCGCGGCGGCGACCAACGCCATCGGCGTGCTGCGGACCACCATCGCCATGCTGGCCGCGCAGCTCGTCACCGCCTTCGTCGTCGACTGGATCGCGCGCGACGAGGCCCCGACCGGCGGGGCGGTCGCCGCTGCGGTGCTGATCGTCCTCGCGGTGCTGCTCGTCAACCGCGCTCGGGCTGCTCCAGCAGCGCGTTGAGGTCGACCAGCGCCGGGCGCGTCACCGATCGCGGAGCAGTGCCTCGGCCAAGCCGTCGATGTCGTCGACCGTCACCGTCGCGCCGGGGTGGCGGAGCAGGCCGAGCGGGTCGATGCCTCGATGGGGCCGGGCCAGCTGGATGCAGAGGCCCGCTTGCCGGTTGGTGGCGAAGGTGATCCCGCGGTCGGCGAACGAGAGGTGCGGCGGGCCCGCCACCTTGATGAGCTTGTAGTCGGTGGTCTGCTCGACACCGGTGACGTCGGCCCGTGGGAAGCGCATCCGCCACGGCCCGAACCGGATCACCACGTCCTCGCCCACCTCGACGCTCGTGGTGGCCGGCAGCACGCCGAACGGCGCCGCCAACGGCAGCATCAGCGGCTCGAACCGGAAGCCGAACCGCTCGGCCGCTGGCGCCATCTTCAGCCCCGGCGGCGGACCGGTCGGCTTGTCCTGCTCGACGGCGGGGTGGTGGCCAGGCTGGTTGTCCTCCGGGACGGGACCGAAGCCGGCTTCGGGAGAGGTGAGATCTTGGCGAGGCATGGAGACGCTGCTACCCACAGGACCCCGAGACGAACCGACACGCTGTCTGGTGGCGCGACAGAATCCGATCCATGACGTCGCGCACCCTCGTCCTCGCCCTGCACATCACCGGCGTCGCCGCCTGGCTCGGCGCCAACTTCGTGCAGCTCGTCCTGGCCCCTCGGTTCGCCAAGGCCCCGTCCGACGTCTCCGTCGCCTGGAGTCGCCAGACCATCTGGCTCGGCGAGCGCTACTACCCGCTCGCCGGGGCGCTGATCGGGATCACCGGCGTGATCCTGGTGCTCGACAACGACTGGTCGTGGAGCTCCAAGTTCGTCTGGGTGGGGATCGCCGTCATCGTCATCGGCGGTGCCCTCGGGGGCGCCGTGTTCGGTCCGCTCGCCAAGCGGCGGATCGGGGCGCTGGAGTCGGGGGCCGAGAGCACCGCGGCTTCGATCCAGTCGCGCATCAACCTGTTCGGGATCCTCGACACCCTGCTCGTGCTCACCGCCGTCCTGGCCATGGTCCACAGGTGGAAGGCGGGCTGACAGCCTGACCTCAGCCAGGCGCGCTCCGCGTCCGGATCAGCGCGACGGCAACGCCAACGTGCGCCGCCCCGAGCAGCATCACCCACCGCGGCGCCCGGCGGCCCCACGTGGCCGGCTCCGTCAGCACCCCGGCGAGGCGAAGCGCGCCAAGCGCCCGGATGGCGCGGACGCCGGCGTGGCTCGGCTCGCGTGCGGGGAGGCAGAGCGATCCGAGCACGCCGTCGACGAGCAGGGGACCCGACAACGCGGTGCCCCACCCGGCGAGGACCAGCCCCGAAGGGATGGTCTCGGGTGCGGTGATCAGGAGTGGTTCGCCGACGAGGCCGTGACGTCGCGCGACCCGCGTCCCGAGCAGGTCGAGGACGACCGCGGCGAGCGCCAGACGGCGTCGCGACGTCGAGCTCGAAGGCGCGCCCACGGCCTCAGTCGACCGCATCGCGTGCCCGTGAACGAGGTGGTCAGCGGGTGTCTCAAGAGTGGTGCTGACACCCCTGACGCATCACCAACCCGCTCCTAGGGTAAGCGCCAAAGCGGGCGATGACGGTACATCCCAACCACAGGAGGGTCCATGGGACTGAAGCGAGCAATCGTTCGAGCCGGAGCGATCGGCGGCCTGCTGGCGCTCGGCGCCGTGGTCATGCCGACCCCGGCCTCCGCCCACAGCGGCAAGATCCGCGTGTTGGCGGAGGGGCTCTCCTCGCCCAAGGGGCTGGCCACCGCCGGCGGTGACCCCGTGGTCGCCCAGGGCGCCTTCGGTCCTCCCGGGCCCGTGCTCGTGTTCCCGCAATCGGGGCCGGACAAGGGCGACGCCATCCCGGTCACCGAGCCGTTCAGCCTCACGGACGTCGCCATCAGCCCGACCGACGGCACCGGATGGGCGCTCGGCCCCGGCGAGGGGGGCGATGACCCCGAAGCTCCGCACATCTGGCTGTACCACCAGCTGGCCGACGGGAGCATCGACCCGGTCCTCGACATCACCGCCTACCAGGCGACCGACCACGATCCCTTCGACCAAGAAGGCATCCCGGACGAGTCGAACCCGTACGGCTTGACCCTCGATCGCCACGGGAACGCGTACGTGGCCGACGCCGCCGGCAACGACGTCATCCGGGTGACGCCGGGCGGTGACCCGACGACGATCGCCAGGTTCGACACGGAGACGATCAGCACGGACCACCTCGACGACCCCCTGCCCCCGACGCTCGACTCCGAGGCGGTCCCCACCACCGTCACCATCGGGCCCGACGGCTACATCTACGTGGGCGAGCTCCAGGGCTTCCCGTTCCGCCCGGGGACATCGCACATCTGGCGCATCTCGCCGCACGCGGACGGCGCGCTGTGCTCGGTGAACACCCCCGACCCGGACTGCTCGGTGTACCGGTCCGGCCTTACCGCGATCCAGGACATCGCGTTCGGCCAGGGGCACAAGCTCTACGTGTACGAGCTGGCGAAGGACGGCGTGCTGGCCTTCGAGGCCGGCTTCGGGACCGGCGAGTTCCCGCCGGCGGTCCTGCTCGAGGTCGGAAGGCACGGTCAGCGCGAGCTGGCCCCGGGGCAGCTGTCGCAGCCTGGCGGCATCGCCGTCGGCCGCGGTGGGCACCTGTACGCCACCGACGGCACCTTTGGCAACGGACGCTTGGTGCGCGTCCTCTAGCGATCGCGTCGGGGACCCGGGAGGGCTTGGTGGCTTGCCCGGGTCCCCGACGACGAGCTCGAGGCGACGGTCGCTAGCGGAGGTCGATGGCGTCAGCGCCGGCGGTGGCGCCGACCACGTCCTCACGGAACTCGTGGACACCGTAGGCGGTCAGGCGCAACGGCGTGACGGCGCGAGCGGTGGCGGACCGCGGGAAGCCGAGCAGGGGCCCGAGCTCGCCGAAGTACTCGCCGGGCCCGACCTGGGCGAGGACCTCCGTCGCACCGTCGGAGCGACGGCGGGAGATCTCGACGGTCCCGGCCTCGACGACGTACACGAGCTCACCGCGCGTCCCCTGCTCGAACACGACCTCGCCGGCCGCCACCTCGACGGTGCGAGCCGGTGGTTCGGCGGACTCGTGCTCGGGGAGCAGGTGGACCACGCGGTCGGCGATCGGCACGAGCCGGTCGTCATGGCTCGACACGATGATCAGCCGTCCGTCGCGGCGCAGGTCGCGGAGCAGCGAGATGATGCCCTCGGCCTGGATGTAGTCGAGGTTGGCCGTTGGCTCGTCGGCCAAGAGCATCGGGGGGTCGGCGGCCAGGCCCCGTGCCACCGCGACGCGCTGCTGCTGGCCGCCCGAGAGCTTGCTCGGCTTGTGGTGCCCGCGGTCGTCCAGCCCAACGCGGGCGAGCAGCTCGTCAGCCCGGAGGAACGCCGACCGCTTCGGGACGCCGGCGAGGATCAACGGCATGGCCACGTTCTCGCGGGCGTTGAGCGAGGGCACGAGGTTGAAGGCCTGGAACACGAACCCGACCATCCGTTGCCGGTAGTCGGCCAGCGCCGCTCCGGCGAGCGAGGCCACCGCCACCCCACCGAAGTCGATGGTGCCGGCGGTCGGGCGGAGGATCCCGCCGAGCGCCGAGAGGAGCGACGTCTTCCCGCACCCCGACGGTCCGAGGAGCACCACCAGCTCGCCCGCCTGGCCGTCGAGGTCGAACCCGTCGATGGGCCGCACGGGGTAGCCGCCGCTGTCGTACTCGATCACCAGGTTGCTCACCCGGAGCAGCGGGGCGGTCACGAGCCCGGTCCCGCGAAGGCCAGGGCCGGGTCCGTGCGCACGGCCTTGCGCAACCCGACCGCACCGGCGAGCAGCGCCACGAGCACGGCGATGACGGGGACCTGGAGGAAGGCACGCGCCGGCACCGCGACCTCGAGGGGGAACACCGGCACCATGACGACCTGCAGCCCCGATGCGATCACGGCCGCGGTCAGCGCGATGAGCGCGGCTTGCAGCGCGATGGACGCGCCGAGCTTGAAGGTCGATGCCCCCACTGCCTTGAGGACCGCGACGTCACGGCGCCGCTCGAGGGCGGACAAGTAGGTCATCGTCCCGATGATCATGGCGGCCACGAACCACAGCAGCACACGGATCAGGTTGACCGAGGAGATCGAGCGCTCGAGCGGCCGCGTGGCGTCCTCGGCGATGACGTCGGGCTCGAGGGCGGCGAAGCCGTCCGGCACCGCGTCCGGGACGCCGTCCATCAGGATCGTCGTGGCGAGCGCTTCACCGCGGTAGAGCAGGGTCTGGGCCGATTCGAGCTCCATGAACACGAGCGGCATCCCCGCGAACAAGGTCGTGCGGTCGGAGTGGCCCGTGATCTCGTACGTCCGGTCACCGATCTGGGCCGACTCCCCCACCGCGAGCTCGGCCGAGTCGTCGATGACGATCTCGTCGGGAGCGGACGGCAGGCGGCCCGCGGTCAGCTCCGGTTCGCCGAGCGCGCCTGGCACGTAGCCCAGCACCACGATGTCGAGGGGCTCCTCGCCCTGCGTGATGCTGTGACGCGCGGCGACCACGGGTTCCGCCGCCACCCCGGTGACGAGCTCGGCGGTGTCCGCTGGCATCGTCGCCCCGGACGTGAAGGCACCGGACGCGCCCTCGCGCAGCAGCCAGGCGTCGGCTCCCATGGCCGCCACCGTGTTGCGCGGCTCGCGGTGGAACTGCTCGGTGAGCCCGGTCATCAAGAAGAGCAGGGTGAACACGACCGAGACCCCGATCACGACCGCGCCGAACCGCGCGGCTCGGTGCTGCAGGTCGCGGCGGGTGAGGAGCAGCACGCCACCGGTCCGTCGGCGACGGATGGGGTCGATCACGACCCGCCGCGTCGGTGCCGTCCGCACGTACCCCGTGTCCGACGTGCCCGCCGCCGCGACATCGCCGCCGAGCCAGGCGGTGAGCACGGGCCGGGTGGACTCGGCACCGCGGTCGGCGATCTGGTCGCCGGTGGAGAAGTCGAGCAAGCCGCCGCCTTCCACGCCGACGTCGAGGTAGAGGTCGGCGACGCCCTCGGTCACCACCCGCTGGCGGTCGCGGACGGAGGCCACCAGGCTGGAACGGACCATCGTCGAGACGAGGTTGGGCGGGCCGTTCGTGCGGTGGCGACGACGGAGGAGCCGGAAGCCCGACACCGACAAGCCGTAGTCGCTCCCCGCGACGGGGCCGTCCACCGGGGCGACGTCGATGGCGATGATCCTCCCGGTCGGGTTGCGGCGCCGCATCTCCTCCACCGGCACGTTGTCGAGCACGCCACCGTCCACGAGGAGGTCGCCGTCGAGCGGCACGGGTGGGAGCACTCCCGGGATGGCGATGCTCGCCCGGATGGCCGGCACGATGGGACCGCGGTCGTGGTACTCGGTGCGCGGCGTGGGTGAGGTTCGTCGACACGCAGAAGTACGGGATCCACAGGTCGGCGATGTCGTGGTCGCCGATGAGGCGCTGGAGCTTGTCGGAGATGCGGCGACCGCGGAGCACCGACGTGGTCGGGAGCGTGTAGTCGAAGAGCCGCGTGAAGGCCTCGACGGCCGAGCGGCGCACGCGGTCGGCGGACCATCCGAGCGCGGGTCCGATCGCCATGATCGCCCCGATGCTCGAGCCCCCGATCATGTCGATCGGAGCGTCCAGCTCCTCGAGCACCTCGAGGACACCCACGTGCGCGAACCCCCGCGCCCCGCCCCCGCCGAAGACGAGCGAGGTGCCGGTGCCCGCGAGCAGCCGGGAGAGGCGCGCCATCTGCTCGTCGTCCTGGTAGCGGAGGTGGTGGTGCGACGAGAGCGACCTGGGTTCGAGCCACGCCATCGTCCCCGCGGGGAGCACGGTGTCATGGGGGTGGAGCAGGGCGAGGCTGATCTTCGGGTGGTGCTGGCGCGTCACCAGCGCCCACAGCTCGCGCTCCAGCGAGCCCGGGCGCGGGTCGTCGCCGGCATCGGCCACCAGCAGCACGTGGTCGGCCCAGCGGAGGGCCCGGCGGCTCCACGGCGTCCAGGTGTCGTCGATCTCCAGCACCAGGTGGCGATGGCGCTGCTCGAGCTCCTCCATCTGGTAGGCGAGGCGTAGCGCACCGACGTCGTCATCGCCGATCTGCGCGATGCCCGGTCGCCCGAGGTCATCATCCAGGTCCGCGCTCCCCACCCGACGGGAGCCAGGGCCGAGCGCGGCGGTCAGGCGATCCGCGAAGGCCCGCAGGTCGACCCGCGGCGACGCGGGGACGAGGACGAACGACAGTCGGCGATCGGCGTCCTGATTGCTACGCCGACGGCTGCGGGTGCGCCGCAGCGCCATCTGCGCCACCTCCAGGCCGAGGTGCGGATGCCGTTCCCGCAGGTCGTCGTACGCGGCGCGGGAGAAGCGGATCAGCTGGCAATCGCGCACGGCGTACACGGTGGCGGTCCGGGTGCCGCCGTCGATCAGAGACATCTCGCCGACCAGCTCCGCCCGACCGATCTCTCCGACCTCGATCTCGGCACCGCCGTCGCCGCGGCGGAACACGCGAAGCCGGCCGGTGGCGACCAAGTAGGCGGCGTCGCCTTCCTCGCCTTCGGCAAAGAGGCGGGAACCGGCCGCGACGGTGACCCACTGCATCACCTGCTCGATCGTGTCGAGCACGTCCTGGTCGATCAGCCCGAAGTGGCTGGTGAAGTGCTCGATGAGCTGGGTGCGACGCAGGCGCCGGGTGGCCCGGATGGCCAGCTCCTCGGCCTGCCGCGGGTGCTCGGCCAGGAGGCGCTGCACACCCTTCGTCGACACTGCCGCCAGCTGGCACGGGGTCACCGCCCGCACCGTCGCCGAGGTGGCGTCGCCGGCCAGGAGCCCGATCTCCCCGATCACCGCACCCGCCTGCAGCAGGGCGAGCTGCTGCGAACCGTGGGGCGTCTCGAGGAGCACCTCCAGCTGTCCGTCGATGACCACGAAGAGGTGGTCCGCCACCTCGCCGCGGGCAATGAGCTCGTCGCCGAGCTCGAGGTGCACCGCGACGAGCTCGTCGCGGATGGCGCGGAACTCCGCGGCGGCGAGGCCGGGCATGAGCTCGCTCCGCACCAAGGCGTCGAGCATCGCGGCGCCACCATCAGCTCCGGTGTCCCGGTCCTCCGCTGGTGTCTTCTGCTCGGTCATGCGCTGGGGCTGAACCCCTCGCGAGCGGGACCAACCGGCCCCCCTCGGGTGTCGCCCTCACCCCTTCCCCAGCACGGAACCCTACGAGCCTGGCGCGAGGCTCGCACGGGCGACGGACGCCGTCACACCCTCCGCCTACCCTCGGCGGGATGGCGATGCGCGTGGTGTGGAGCCCATACGGGCAGGGGGCGGCCCACGCGCTGCGCGACGCGGTCACCGAGGCGAAGGCCGGTGAGCCGCTCGCGCCGGTGACGGTCGTGGTGCCGTCGAACCACGTCGGGGTGGCGTCTCGGCGACTGCTGTCGTCCGGCGCGCTCGGTCCCGTCGCCGGTGGGGTGGGGCTGGCGGCGGTCTCGTTCGTCACCACCTACCGCCTGGCGGAGCTGCTCGGGGCGTCGGCACTGGCCGGCCAGGGGAAGAAGCCGGTATCCACGCCCGTGCTGGCGGCGGCCGTGCGGGCCGAGCTCGCCACCGACCCCGGGCTGTTCGCGCCCGTGGCCGAGCACCCGGCCACCGAGTCGGCCCTGGTGTCGACCTACCGGGAGCTGCGCGACCTGTCCCCCGCCGCCCTCGACGCGCTGGCGGCGTCGAGCGACCGAGCACGCGAGGTCGTGCGCCTCCACCGGGCCGCCCGCGCCCGCCTGGAGCGGGAGTGGAGCGACGAGGAAGACCTCCTCACCGCGGCGACCGCACTGGCCGGCACGCCCGCGGCCGCTGAGCTCGGGGCGCTGGTGGTCCACCTCCCGCAACGGGTCACGCAGCACAGCGCCCGGCTGCTCGTCGCCCTGGCGGAGCACCTGCCCACCACGGTCATCGCGGGCACCTCCGGGGTCGAGGCGGCCGACGCGGAGGTGCGCACCTCCGTCCTCCGCCTCCAGACCGGCGCAGGCGCGCCGGGCATCGAGCCGGCCCCGCCGGTGGCCGGGGATCGCACCACCGTGCTCACCGCGTCCGACGGCGACGAGGAGGTGCGAGCGGCGGTGCGCGCCGTGGTCGGCGCCGTGCGCCACGGCACCCGGCTCGACCGCATCGCCGTCCTCCACGCCAGCCCCGAGCCCTACGCCCGGCTCAGCCACGAGCAGCTCCACGCCGCGGGCGTCCCCACCAACGGCGCGGCCGTCGTGCCCCTCGCCGCCCGGGTGGCCGGGCGCACCCTGCTCGAGCTGTTGGGCCTGCCCGGCGGCGGGTACCGGCGGCAGGACGTGTTCGCGTGGCTGGCGTCGGCGCCGATCCTCCACGGTGGGCACCTTGCCCCCACCACCGGGTGGGAGCGGCTGTCCCGCGAGGCCGCTGTGGTCGCCGGGCGCGACGACTGGGACGTGCGCCTCGCGCAGTTCGCGGAGCGGAACGAGCGCTGGGCCGCCGAGGCCGAGCTCGACGACGAGGAACCCGAGTGGCGGGCCGGTCGACTGCGGGCCGAGGGCACGCGGGCGCTCGAGCTCCGGCAGTTCGTGCTCGCCGCCATCGACGACCTCACCGCGTCGGCCGCTCGGCCGCGCCGGTGGAGCGAGCACGCGGCCTGGGCCCAGCGATGGCTCGGCCGGCTCCTCGGCGGCACCGGCCGCCGGGAGCAGTGGGAGGACCCGGCCGAGCGCAAGGCGGCCGAGCGGGTCGACGAGGCCCTCCACCGCCTGGGTGCCCTCGATGCGGTGGAGGACGCCGTCACCCTCGACGTGTTCCACCGCACCCTCGAGCTGGAGCTCGAGCACGACCTCGGTCGGGTGGGCCGCTTCGGTGACGGCGTGCTCGTCGGCTCCGTGGAGATGGGCATCGGGCTCGACCTCGACCTCGTCGTGATCCTCGGTCTGGCCGAGGGCTCGTTCCCGGCCACCGTGCGCGACGACTCCCTCCTCCCCGACCACGAGCGTGCCCGCACCGCCGGTGAGCTGGCTCTGCGGGCCGACCGCGTGGAGCGCCAGCACCACCAGCTGCTGGCGGCGCTGGCCGGCGCCGAGCACCAGCTGCTGTGCGTCCCTCGCGGCGACCTGCGGCGCAGCGTCGAGCGGGTCGCGTCCCGTTGGGTCCTCGACCTCTGCACCCACCTCGCCGGCTCTGCCACCCGGTGGTGGTCGCCAGACCTCACCGCGTCACCGCGCCGTGGGTGCGGCACGTGGCGTCGTTCGACGCGGGGCTCCGCCACCTCGACGTGCCGGCCACGGCGCAGGAGCACCGGCTGCGCGCCCTGCTCGCCACCGACGGCGACCTGCGCGCCACCGACGACGCCACCACCGCCCTCGGCGCCGAGGTCATCGCGGCCCGGCGCAGCGACCGCTTCACCCGGTTCGACGGCAACCTCGCCGGCGAGCCGATCCCGTCCCCGGTCGAGCGCATCACCTCGCCCACCCGCCTCGAGCGCTGGGCCGACTGCCCCCACCGCCACCTCGTGGAAGATCTCCTGCGCGCGGCGCCCGTGGAGAACCCCGAGGACAACCTGATGATCACGCCGCTCGACAAGGGCAGCCTCGTCCACGCGGCGCTGGAGGAGTTCCTCCTCCGGGTGCTCGACCGGCCCTCGGCGGCCCGACCCCAGCCCGGCAAGGCCTGGGCGCGCGACGACCTCGCCCTGCTGCTGGAGGTCGGCAGCGCGCTCTGCGACCAGTACGAGGCGCGCGGGCTCGTCGGCCGGCGCATCTTCTGGACCGCGCGACCGGCGCCAGATCCTCGCCGACCTCGCGGCCACGCTCGCCTACGACTCCGAGCACCACGCGGAGCACCGCACCGCGCCGCTGTTCGCCGAGCTCGGGTTCGGGTTCATCAACGAGTCGATCGACGCCGTCGAGGTGGCCTTGCCCGACGGGCGCACGCTGCGGGTGCGCGGCCGGATCGACCGCGTCGACGTGGGGGCCGACGGCACCATCCACGTCGTCGACTACAAGACCGGCGGCTACTACCAGGGATTCCGCGACCTCCTCAGCGGGGACCCCACCAGCGGCGGGACCAAGCTGCAGCTGCCGCTCTACGGGCTGGCCGGGCGCGTCGCGGCCCGGGACAGCCAGGCACCGGTGCACGCCGAGTACTGGTTCGTCACCACGAAGGGCGGCTTCGTCCGCTGCGGGTACGACATCACCGACGAGGTGCTCGAGCGCACCGTCGAGGTCCTCGACGTGATCGTCCGCGGGGTCGACGGCGGCGTGTTCCCCCCGCACCCACCGGCGCTGTCGACCTTCTTCCGCATCGGGTGCGAGGTCTGCGACCCCGACCGGCTCGGCACCGCCGAGCTCCGCAAGCAGTGGGACCGCAAGCGCGACGACCCCGCCCTGCGCGAGTACGCCAACCTCGCCGAGCCGCGGGAGGAAGCGGACGAACCCGACACCTGACCGGCCCACGGGTTCGAGCAGACGAACGACGGGTAAGCGCTCCGCCGATGGCCACGATCACGGACCGCCTGTCCCAGGTGCCGAGCCCCGGCCGGGGCGACTGGAAGGAGACGCTCGGGCACGTCGGCCTGGTCGGCAAGGGCGCCCTCTACGCCATCGTCGGTCTCCTCGCCATCCAGCTGGCCTCTGGGGACGCAGCCGCCGATGCGAGCAAGACGGGCGCGATCGAGTGGCTGGCGAGCCAACCTGCGGGCCGATTGCTCCTGGTGGCGCTCACGATCGCACTGTTCGCGATGGCGGCCTGGCGGATCCTCGACGCGCTGCTCGGCGACCCTGTCGAAGGGGCTGACGCCAAGGACCGCATCCGCTTCGCGGCCAAGGGCTGCCTCTACCTGGGCGTGGCGATCATCACGCTGTCGACCACCGTCGCCAACTGGACCAGCTCGAACCCCAAGACCGCGGGTGGCGGCGGGGGGTCGGGTGAGGAGACGCAGCAGAAGGCCACCGCCACCGTGCTCGAGTGGCCGGGCGGGCGCTGGCTGGTGGCCGCCGCCGGCCTCGGGCTGATCGGGTACGGCCTCTACCTCATCAAGCGCCACACGATCGACGAGAAGTTCCTGGAGCGGCTCGACGTCGGATCGTCGAGCTGGGTCGCTCCCGTCGGCCGCTTCGGGTACGGCGCTCGGTCGGTGGTGTTCGTCCTGATCGGTTGGTTCCTGCTCCAGGCGGCGATCACCTACGAGCCCGGCGTGTCGAAGGGGATCTCCGGCTCGCTCAAGGAGCTCGGCGGCGACAGCTGGGGGCAGCTGGCCCTCTGGGCGGTCGCGCTCGGCATCCTCTCGTACGGGCTGTTCAACCTGGCGGAGGCGAGGTACCGCAAGGCCGCGTGATGGTCAGCCGGGTGTCGACGACCCGAGCACCTTGCCCTTGCGCAGCACCGACACCGGACCGTCCTCGCTCACCACGATGACGGTGGCGGTCGGGTCGTCGTAGCTGTAGCGCCGGGCCGCCGTGTGCCGCATGCCGCGGTAGCCGTCCACCTCGGACTCGGCCTCAGCGCTGGGCACGAGCCGCACGCCCAGCTCGCGGAGCACACCGTCGGCGTCGAACACGGCGGCGCCGTCGATCTGGCCGAGGGCGTGGCGCAGCGGCGCCAGGCCGGTGGGGCGGCGGATCTGCAACGGCGGGGGCGACGGCAGGCGAGCCTCCACCGCGGGACCCGGCTCGTCGACGGACCGGTAGATGAGGAGGGCCCCGATCCCGCGGGAGCCGAGGTCGTGCACCGCGAACTCGAGCAGGGCCCGCACCACCGCGACGTCGCCGTGCGGGTCGCACGCGGTCACCGTGTCGATCCAGCTCGAGACCGGCGGCTCGTGGTGCCACGCCACGCCGTCCCAGCGCGCCACGCCATGGTCGTCCACCACCCGCACGGCACCGGCGGGGTGACGTTGCACGACCGTGGCGCTCATGACCTCGGCCAGGACCACCAGGTCGCGCTCGGAGCCCGACGGCCGATCGAACACCATCCACTCGTCGCCCCCGTCGAGGTGGCGGACCATCCAGCTCGACAGGCCATCGGCGAACAGGCGCATGCCGTCGGGGTCGGCCTCCTGGATCGGGCCGCGGGTGATCTCCAGCTGGGTGCCGGCCGCCCAGCCGTCGGGATCGGTGGTCGGCTGGACCACCACGCCTGAGCTCACCACGCGCCGCTCGTGGACGTGCGGCCGGCGCGCCCGATCGATCTCATCGAGCAGCAGCCGGCCGACCGGGTCCGTGGCGTCGGGCGCGTGACCGACCTCCTCCTCGAGCTCCTCGGCCAGCCGGCGGAGCCGCGCCGGTACGTCGTCGACCATCCCGGACGAGGGTACCGACGCCCCCGCCGTTCAGGTCAGGCGACCGAGGAAGGCCCGCACCTCCGCCGTGAAGGCGCCCGGAGCGTCGGCGTACACCTCGTGGCCCGCCTTCGGGATGGTGACGAGGGTGGAGCCGGCGATGGCCGCGTGGAGCGCGTCGGCGACGTACCTCGGCGCGCGCACGTCGTCCTCGCCGTGCACCACCAGCGTCGGGACCCTGATCCCGGCCAGGTCGTGTCGCAGGTCGGCGGCCGCGAGCGCCGTGGCCATCGTGACCGTCCCCGCCGGTCGGACGTCGGCCATGATCGCGGCGAGCGCGTCACGCTCACTCGGTGGCATCGCGTCCGACACGAGTCCCGGGACCGACTCGGGCGTCAGCGGCAGCTGGTCGGCGAGCGCCCGCGCCAGGCGGAGGCGGTCCGCCACCTCGTCGGGTGGAAGGGAGCCGGCCCAGCCCGCGTAGCCGCTGACGACGATCAGCGAAGCGGGCACGTCACCGTGGCGCGCCGCCAGGGCCAGGGTCAGCGCGCCGCCGAAGGAGTGCCCGACCACATGCGGCCGCTCCATGCCGACGGCGGCGATGAACCCAGCCAGGCAGGCGGCGTAGTCGTCCATCGTGAACCCGTCGGGGGCGTCCGACGACGCGCCGCAGCCAGGGGCGTCCCACGCCACCACCGTCCAGGTGTCGCACAGTGCCTCGCTCTGTGCGCGCCACACCCGCCCATCGCACACGGCGCCGTGCACCAGGACGAGGGGTGGCCCGATGCCATCCCGCTGGTACCCGATCCGCAGACCGCCCACGTCGACGTGCTCCACCCGACCAGGATCGCGCGGACGAGCGTCAGCCGTCGGGGCCCTCGGGTACCTTCCTCGGCTGTGGAGCTGCCCCGACCCCAACGCCACCAGCTGCTCCACGACATGAAGCAGTGGTGGCACACGGCAAAGGTGCCGTACCTGCTGGTGGTCGGCCTCCTCGGGCTGGTGGCGGCGGCGTCCGGCCACCGCTTCCTCGGACCGGCCTGGGCGCTGCTCGTCCTCCTCGCGATCGCCAGCCTCAAGCTCGACGCCGAGGTGCGCGCCGACCGCGCCCGCGACGGCCACGGCTACGCCTGGGCACGGGTCGTGTTCGGCTTCGGATCGCTCGCGGTCGGCTTGGCGCTGGCGGTCTGGGGAGGCGCCTTCTTCGCACGCGGCGCCGACGTGCTGTTCTTCGGCGGGGTCTGGCTGACGTTCCTCGCGGCGGGCGCGCTCGTCTCCGAGCTGCGGCTGCTCAGCGCCCCGGCCGCTGGCCAGCGCACGAGTCGCCCCGGCAGTCGCGGACCGCTGCTCCTCGCCTTCGCGCTCCTGCTGGCGCTCGGCGCCCTCACGCTCCCTCCGACCGGCGGCTTCCTCGTGGTCGTGGCCCTCGCCCTCCTGATCGGCGAGCTCGGCACCGAGGTCCTCTCCGAGGACTCGCACCACTGGGGCCCGGGCGACGACACCGCGGTCGCCCGTCGCTACCGGCACGGCGGCGTGGCGCTGGTCGCCACCGCCACCGGCCTCTACCTGGCCGCCGGCGTGGGCTTCAACCACGTGCTGCTCCTCCTCGCGGTGATCGCGGTGCTGGTGTGGGTCGCGTCCGTCGACAACGACGCGCTGGCGCTGATGCTGGTCGGCGTCTTCAGCCTCCTGTGGGCCTCGTCCCCCAAGGGCGTCGACCTGGACGCCGCCCGCCAGCCGGTCCCCGAGGAGCCGTACTTCGTGGTGCTCGGCGACTCGTACATCTCCGGGGAGGGCGGCACGGAGTACATCACCGGTACCAACACGGCCACGGAGGACACGGCCGAGCACGTCAACACGTGCCGGCAGGCGATCACGGCGTGGCCGTTCGTGCTGGCCGGGCGGGCGAACAGCCAGCCGGGCCTCTCGCACGTGCCCTCCCGGGTGCTCTTCCTCGGCTGCTCGGGCGCCGTCACGGAGAACCTCCACACCGAGCCGCGCGCGAGCGGCACCAAGGTGCACGGCCCGGCCGAGCTCGCGCAGCTCGTCGACCGGCGGGCGGAGGGTGACCTGGGGCGGCCCGAGTTCGTGGTGGTGTCCGTCGGGGGGAACGACGCCGGCTTCGGGGACATCGGCGCCGCCTGCGTCGGCCCTGGTGACTGCACCGAGATCGGGCAGCAGTTCCTGGGTGACGAACGGCGCCACGCCGCCGATCAACCGGTCACCGGGCCGCCCGGAGCCGGGCGGGCCGAGTCGCTCAGCTACATCAGCGACGACCTGGACGCCGCCTTCGACCGGATCGAGGCGGTCCTCGACGACGTCGTCGACGAGACGGGCGGCGAGCCGATCCCCGTCATCGTCATCCCCTACCCGGTGCCCGTGAAGGACACGGGTCCCTGCAAGGCGGTGCTGCTCGACGGCGACGAGCGCGTCTTCGTCAACCAGTTCGTCCGCGAGCTCAACGCCACCAACAAGGCGGCGGCCGCTCGGCACGGGTTCCTCTTCATGGACACGATGCAGGACGCGCTCGTCTCGCAGGGGATCCCGCTCTGTGGGAGCTCAGGGGGCTCGGCGGGCCTGAACTTCATCGGGCTCAACCCGCAGGGCGGGTCGATCCGCCAGCGGATGGACCCGAGCAGCTGGAAGCACAACAGCCTGCACCCGAACGACACGGGCCACGCCGCCATGGCCACCGCCGCCGAGACCTGGTTCAAGAAGCACACCGACCTCGAGCCGCTGACCCCTGAACCGAACGCCGCCAACGAGGTGCCCGACCTCGACACCCTCATGGGGCGGCGCGTCCAGCACTGCGAGCTGGAGCCGGAGTGCGACGTGGCCAAGAGCCGGTGGGCCCTCCGCGAGGTCAAGTCGATGTACGTCCGCGCGTTCCTGCCCAGCGCCCTCGCCATGGTGGGCGTCTGGCTCTGGTTCGCGCCCATCGTGTGGCGAGGCCGGGTCCGCGGGCTGAGCACGGTGAGCATCCTCGCCAAGCTGTCGCCGCGCCTCGGGCGCTGGCTGGGCGTGCCCGACGGCCGGGACGCCGCCGACCGCTGACCTCGCTGTCACACCCCCTGTGCCAACCTCGCGGGGTCATGTCCGCCGTCCCCGCACCCCCTGATCAGGCGGCTCGCCACCGGATCGCCACCGACCTCGACACCACCCTGTTCGTGGAGGCCGGGGCGGGATCGGGCAAGACCACCGCGCTGGTGGGCCGGGTCGTCGCACTGGTCACGTCGGGCACGGTCGAGCTGCGGAACGTCGCCGCCATCACCTTCACGGAGAAGGCGGGCGCCGAGCTGCGCGACCGCGTGCGGCGCGAGCTGCAGACCGTGGCCGAGGGCGATGGGCCGGAGGCCGACCGATGCCGCACGGCGATGGCGCAGCTCGACGGCGCCGCCATCGGCACGCTGCACTCCTTCGCGCAGCGGCTGCTCTCGGAGCACCCCGTCGAGGCCCGGCTGCCGCCCAAGGTCGAGGTGCTCGACGAGGTGTCGTCCGCGGTCGCGTTCGACCGACGCTGGACCCGCGTCCTCGACCAGCTCCTCGAAGATCCCACCCTCGAGCGCACGATCCTCCTCCTCCACGCCGCCAACGTCGACCCGCCCAAGCTGCGCTCGCTGGCCCTCGCCTTCGAGCGCTCGTGGGACCTCGTCGAAGACCTCGTGCCGGAGCAGTGCGCCGAGCCGCCGTCGGTCGCCGACGGGATCCCGAAGGTGCTGAGCGAGCTGGCGCGCCTCGCCGAGCTCACCGTCGAGTGCATCGACCCGTCCGACAAGCTGCTGCTGTCCCTGCACGAGTTCGCCGACTTCGCCGAGGAGCTCCACGCCGTCGGCACCGACGACCTCGACCTGCTGGCTGCGCTCGGTGGGGTCCCCAAGCACCGGAGGACCATCGGCAAGGCCCCGTCGTGGCGCGGCTGCAAGGACCAGGTCCACGCCCAGCTCGCGGTGGTGGTGGCCACCGTGGAGTCGATCCACCGCCGCGTGCTCGACGGCTGCGCCCACCACCTCGGCTCGGCGCTGCGAGCCAAGACGCTGGAGGCCGCCGACCAGCGCCGCGAGGCGGGCACCCTCGAGTTCCACGACCTGCTCGTGCTGGCCCGCAAGGTCCTGCGCGACCCGGTGCAGGGCCCGATCGTGCGCGCCTCGCTCCACGACCGATACCAGCGCCTCCTGCTCGACGAGTTCCAGGACACCGACCCCATCCAGATCGAGCTGGCCGTTCGCATCGCCGCCGCCGACCCGCCCGCCGCCGATCAGAACCTGTGGGGCGACGTCGAGGTCGCGCCCGGGCGGCTGTTCGTGGTGGGCGACCCCAAGCAGTCGATCTACCGCTTCCGCCGCGCCGACATCGGTGTGTTCATCGCCGCCCGCGACCGCTTCGCTCCTGAGGCGGGGGCGCGGTGGAGCTCACCGCCAACTTCCGCACGGTGGCGCCGGTGATCGACTGGGTGAACGCCACCTTCCGCTGGCTCCTGGAGGAGGCGCCCGACGAGGACGTCCCCGACTCGCAGCCCGAGTACATCGACCTCCAGGCGCAGCGCTCGGTCGGTGCCGTGGGCCCACCCGTGGCGGTGGTCGGCACGGAGCACCACCCCTACGGCAGCGGAGCCGACGTGGTGCGCTCCGCCGAGAGCCATGACGTCGCCCACGTCATCACCACCGCCCTCGCGGAGGGCTGGGTCGTCCGCGACGGCGCCGACGGCTGGCGCCCCTGCCGCCTCGGCGACATCACGATCCTCGTGCCAGCGCGCACCTCCCTGCCGTTCCTGGAGGACGCCCTCGAGGCGGCCCGCATCCCCTACCGCGCCGAGTCGAGCTCGCTCGTGTACGCCACCCGGGCCGTGCGCGACCTGCTCATGGTCCTGCGGGCCGCCGACGACCCCACCGACCACCTCCGGATCGTCAGTGCCCTGCGCACGCCGCTGCTCGGCTGCGGTGACGACGACCTCTTCCGCCACAAGGTCACGGCCGGCCGCACCTGGTCGTACAACACGCCGACGCCGCCCGATCCGGCCGACGGCATCGTGTCGGCCGGGCTCGCCTTCCTGCGCGACCTCCACGAGAACCGCTACTGGTACTCCCCCGCCGAGCTGCTCGACCGCATCGCCCGCGACCGGCGCGCCCTCGAGCTCGGCTTCGCCGAGGGGCGCCCGCGGGACGTGTGGCGGCGTCTGCGGTTCGTCATCGATCAGGCCCGGGCCTGGAGCGAAGCCACCGGTGGCAGCCTGCGGGCCTACCTCCACTGGGTGGAGCAGCAGACCGCCGAGGGCTCCCGCGTGGCCGAGTCCGTGCTCCCCGAGACCGACGACGACGCCGTGCGCATCATGACCATCCACGCCGCCAAGGGTCTCGAGTTCCCGATCACGATCGTGTCCGGTCTGTCGGCCAAGCCCGGCGGGGCGCGGAGCGCGGTGGAGGTGCACTTCCCCAAGGACGGCGGCCCGGTGGGCTACCGCATGGGCAAGGGGGTGATCACCGAGGAGTTCGAGGCGGCGGTCCCGATCGACGAGCAGATGGGCTACGACGAGCGCCTCCGGCTGCTGTACGTGGCCTGCACCCGCGCCTGCGACCACCTCGTCGTGTCGCTCCACCGCGTCGAGCGCAAGGGTGACCCCAAGAAGAACAGCAACCGCACCAACGCCGAGATCCTCCTGGCGGGCATGGGCTCGCGCCTGGAGAGCCTGCCCGACGTCGGCGGCGACCCGGTGCCACTGCCCGTCGACCCCGCCGCGGTGCCGTCGGCGCCACCGTCGTTCGACGAGTGGGAGGCGGAGCGCGCCGCTGCGCTGGCGGTGGCCGGCCGTCCCGGGGCCGTCGCCGCCACCGCCCTCACCGACGAGGGCGCCCCCGACTGGGGCACCGACCTTCGCGTGGTGCCCGAGCCAGGGATCCCGCCGACCCAACCGAGCCTGTTCGACGACCCCACCGACGCACCAGCGCCGTGGGTCGGCGAGGACGGCGACCCTGGCCCGGTGGAGCCCGATGTCGACCCGGGGCTCCAGAAGCGCCCGCGCGACCTCGACCTGCCCCCCTGGCTGAAGGGCCGCTACGGCACCGCCGTCGGGCGGGCGGTGCACGGCGTGCTCCAGACGATCGCCCTGGCCACGGGCGCGGGGCTCGACGACGCTGTCGCCGCCCAGTGCCAGGCGGAGGCGGTCCCGGAGCGAGCCGACGACGTCCTCCGGCTCGTCGAGGACGCCCTCGGGTCACCCGTGGTGCGAGCGGCGGCCGCCTCGCCGCACTGGCGCGAGGTGTACGCCTGCACACCGATCGGCGACCGGTTGCTGGAGGGCTACGTCGACCTCCTCTACCGCGGCGCCGACGGCCTCGTGGTGGTCGACCACAAGACGTCGGGGAGCGCCGACCCCGACGACCTCGACCGACGGGTGGCGGGCTACCGCCTCCAGGGCGCCGCCTACGCGGTGGCGGTGGGCCGGGCCACGGCCGAGCCGGTGACGCGCGTGGTGTTCCTGTTCCTCACCCCGCACGGCGCCATCGAGCGGGAGCTCCCCGACCTCGACGCCGCGATGGCCGACGTCGAACGCCTGGTGTCCGACGGGCAAGAGCTCGTCACCGGGTGAGGTGCGGCGGGGTCAGTCGGCGCGGCGATAGCCGGCGCAGAGGACGCGCAGCCAGGTGATGCGATCGTCGACGACGTCGTAGTAGGCCTGCTGCTCCACGAGGAACGAGCCGTCGTCGTTGGCGACGCGGAAGCGATAGCCGATCCGATGGCGCCCGCCGACGGTGTCCGTCTCGATGTGCTCGATGCCCTCGATGCGATCCTTCTCCTCGAACCACTTGCCGAGGATGATCTCGTCCACGAGCTCCTTGGCCGACTCGACCTCCCAGAACCGACCGGGCGTGAGCCCCTTGAAGTTGAGGTGCGGGTGCAGGACGTCGAGCAGCGCCGCCTCGTCCTTGGTCGCGATGGCCTTCACGAACTGCTCGCCGGCTGCCGTCTCCATGACCCGCACGGTACCTGCACCGCCGCCGTGGGGCACCCGGTCAGTCGACGACGCACCCTCCGGAGATGTTGACGGTGGCGGCGGTCATCATCCGGGCCTGATCGGACGCCACGAACACGGCGACCTTCTTGCCGCACGCCTGCGACGTGAGGAACGTGCGGCGGATCTCGTACCTCGGCCCGACGGAACGGACGTGGCATCGATGGAGACGGCCGGTACCGTCGGACGGCCATGGCCCTCGCCGCCCCTCCCGATGCCCCCGTCACCCGCCGGCTCGGCACGCTGGCGATCGGGCTGGTCCTTGTGGCCACCGGGGTCGCGCTCACGATCACCGCGGAGATCGGCGTGGCGCCCTACGACGTGCTCACGACGGGGCTGGTCGAGCTCACCGGGCTGCCCATCGCCGTCGCCGCCATGCTCCTCCCCCTCGGCTTCGTGGCCCTGGGGTGGCTCCTCGGCCGGTCGCCGGGCCCGGGCACCCTGCTCGCCGTGCTGCTGATCGGGCCGATCCTCGGCCTCGTGCTCGACGCGCTCCCCACCTACGAGTCCATGGCATCCCGGGTGGGGTTGTTCGCGGTGGGGTTCGTGCTCGTGGCCGCCGGGATCACTGCGGTCGTCGTGGCCGAGATCGGTCCGGGTCCGGCCGAGCTGGTGATGCTCGCCCTGCACGAGCGGGGCCACCCGCTGGCGCCGGTCCGCACCGGCATCGAGCTCACCAGCGTGGCGAATCGGCTTCGCCATGGGCGGCCAGGTGGGCATCGGCACCCTGCTGTTCGCGAGCCTCATCGGGGTCACGCTGCGCTGGATGCTGACCAGCGCCGGCTACGTCGCCCGGCCCGCGGCCGAAGCCAGCGACTGCGCCTCGCCGGGCGCCTGACGCGGCCCGACCGTCGGAGCTCGGCGCCGACGGGCGATGGACAGCACGAGGCGAGCGCCTCGCCCCCGGCCCGAAGGAGCACGATGACCGTCACCCTGCACAACATGCCTGGATTCGGGCCGCCTCAGGGGTACAGCCACGCCACCGCCGCGCGCGGCGACCTGATCGTGCACGTCTCGGGGCAGGTGGGCGAGGACGAGCACGGGGTGGCGGCCGATGGGCTGGCCGCGCAGACCGAGCAAGCCCTCCGGAACGTGGCACGGGCCCTCGAAGCCGCGGGGGCCAGCGTCGAGGACGTGGCCAAGTCCACCTTCTACGTGGCGGGGTGGGATCCGTCGATGTTCGACCAGCTCGTCACCGGCGCCATCGCGGTGCGCGCCGATCACCCGTTCCCCGACGCCGCCCTCACCCTGGTCGGCGTGCAGAGCCTCTTCTCCCCCGAGCACTTGATCGAGATCGAGGTCGTGGCGGTCGTCAGCTCCTGAGGCGCGCTCGACGCAGCGCGCCGGCGACCAGCAGCAAGCCCACCCCCACCAAGGGCGCCGCCGCCGGAGGCCCGCCCGTGGCGGGGAGCTCGCCCGTGGGGGGTGCCGGTGGCGCCACCGGTGCCGCGGCGCGGATCAGTCGGCCAGCGGCGTCGAAGGTCAGGATCTCGTCGGCACCGTCGACGCAGTAGGTGAACGTCGATCCCACCCGGCTCTTCGGCTGGCCCACCAGGTGCAGCACCTCCTCCGGCGTCATGCCGGTCCGCAACCCGTCGAGCGCGGATCCGACGCGGCAGCCCGGTCCGAGGATCCCGAGCGCTCGCTCCCACATCTGGAGGTAGGCCTCGGACCCGCGGCGAGGTCGTCGATGATCTCGTCACCGGCCTGGAGCCGGAGGTCCTCGATCCAGTCGGGGTACAGGCCGTAGTGCGCCACCCCGTCGACGTTGATGTCGTAGACGCGCTGACCGCTCTCCTGCTGGTCGACCACCACCCCGCCGAACCCCGTGAACGGGTACTCCACCGGGTTCTCCGCCGCGTCGGCGCGCGGCCCTCCTTGGGCGCCGAGGCCGTTGGCGTCGGCGCCGTAGCCGATGCCGAACACGTACCCCTCGCCGGCCGCCGCCTTGCGAGCGCGCCATTCCGCAACGAAGCCGGTCGACCCACCCGCGTACGGCGCCGTCATCCCCCCGAGTGCCTGCACCCGGGGGTAGGCGTCGGGCGTCGCCCAGCTGTGGCTCGAGATCACGCCGGAGTGCTTCGCCGCCTCCAACAGGTCGAGCGCCTGTTGGCGCGCCTTCACGCTCATGTGATCGACGTCGACGATCATGTTCCGGTCGATCATCGCCTGCACCGCGTGGGCGCCGAGCGCAGACAGGCCCAGCAGGTTGCAGTGGTGGGGCGGTGGATACACGGGCAGCACGCCCGGGGCGAACATCGCGAGGATCGCCCCGAACAGCGGGGTGCTGTCGTCGAGCTCACCGGGCAGCGACTGGTCGTTGTCGTGCACGCCGGTGTCATCGGGGTCGCAGGTCTCCACCGCCCAGAAGCTGCCGCTGCTGTACAGGTTGCCGAGGTTGATGACGGTGCCCTTGGTGCCTCCGTCCATCGCCACCCCGCCCAGCGCGTTGTCGAACTTGTGGATCACCACCAGCTGGCGGACGCCGAGGGCGTCGAGCTCGTCGAGCTGGGTGTCGATGTCGGCCTCGGAGCACTCCGGGACGCCGAGCGTGGAGCTGCAGCCGAACGGCTCGGAGATCTCGATGCCGAGGACGACGGCGAGCTTGCCCGCGTTGGCGACGCGCCGAGCCTCGAACGGGTCGTCGACGATGCGGAACCACCCCTCCCCCGGCCCGCCGTTCTGGGCGTCGATGTAGCGCTCGAGCTGGTGGATGCGTTGCGCCTGGAGCCGGACGCTGGCCATCTCGTCGCAGTCGTTCTGCTTCAGGGGATAGATCTCGCACAGCACGCGGTTCTCCACCAGCAGGTTCGTGAAGATCCGCAGGCCCCCACGCCAGGCCCGCTCGATCCAGCGGTAGTACGTCTGCTCGTGGGTGAGGGAGTCGTGCTTGGGCCAGTAGCCGAAGGTGGGCCAGCCGACGATGTCGTGAGTGGCCACGGGGTCGCCGCCGGACAGGAAGTTCTCCAGCACCGCACCCGCCCCGTCCGCCAGCGTGTGGTCGGGGCAGTCGACCAGCGCCACCGTCACGCCATACGGGTGCCACGGCCGGCCGCAGTGCGCCAGGCCACCGAGGAACTCGTGGGCGGTGACGTGGAGGTGAGCGTCGAAGAACCCCGCCACCTCCTCGAAGCTGGTGTCGCCGGTGGCGTGGGGCCCCGACACGTTGAGCTCCACCTCGGGGAAGGCTGCGCAGCCGTTCCGCACGTGGAACCCGACGCGGGCGGACGCGTCGCCCGGGCCGGCGACGAGGGCCAGCGCACCCGCCGACGAGGTGAGCGTCTGCCCGGTGGCCGGCAGCCGGATGGCGAAGGCGCCATCGCCGAGCTCGTCGATGCGCCAGTCGGCGGCGGGGCTGGCCGCGGTCGCCCGCGTCACGCTGCTGCCGTCCGCCGCGAGGAACCCGCCGTCCGACGACAGCAGCAGGTAGCGACCGAGGTCGGTGGCCTGGAACCGGATCGGCTCCGCGGCGAGCAGGTCGGCGGCGCCCGCATCGAAGCCCCCGCCGGCCGCCGCCACCCAGGTGTCGGCCACGAGCGCGTGGATGCCGTAGCACCCTTGGGTGAGGGCGTAGCGATCCTCGGGCTCCGGCGTGCGTGGACCGAGCGTGCCGGGGGCGGGTGGCGGCGCCGGGGCCGGCGACGCGGTGGCGGGAACCGCCAGCACCGTGGCGAAGAGCAGCAGGATGAGCGCCGACGGCCCACCCGACCTCGCCAGTCGTCCCACCGAGGTCGCCATCACCAGGAACGTACAGGCCCCCTCGCTACGGTGACCCTCCGGGAGGAGCCACGGTTGACGACCAGGACGACGCGCGCGCTGGCGATGCTGGGCCTGGCGGTCGCCGTAGCCGGTTGCGGTGGGGATGACGTGACCCTCGTCGAGGGGGTCAAGGCGCGGGTCGGGGTGATCGACAACACCTTCAGCCCCGGCCGACTGGAGGTCGCGGCCGGCACCGAGGTGGAGTGGAACAACGGCGGGCGCAACGACCACAACGTGCTCCCGGTCGACGGGGCGGACTGGGGTGTGGACACCGCCGCCTTCGAGCCCGGCGACGCCTATCGCTTCCGCTTCACCGAACCCGGCACGTACGCGTACCACTGCTCGCTCCACGGCACGACCACCAAGGGCATGGTCGGCACCATCGTGGTCACCGGATGACCGCCCGGCCCTTGGGAGGACCCATGCACCGCACCACCCGCCTCGCCCTCGCCGCCCTGGCGGTCACGGCCCTCGCCGCGTCCGCCTGCAGCGACGACGAGCCCACGACCTCGGACACCACCGAGGCGGACAGCGGGAGCACACTCCGCGTCCCCGAAGACCACGCCACGATCCAAGCCGCGGTCGACGCGGCCGCGCCGGGTGACCTCGTGCTGGTCGCCCCGGGCACGTACGAGGAGGCCGTCGACGTCGCCACGGAGGACATCACGATCCGCGGCCTCGAACGCAACACGGTGATCCTCGACGGCGGGTTCGAGCTGGAGAACGGGATCCGCGTGCTCGCCGACGGTGTCGTCGTCGAGAACATGACCGCGCGCAACTACACCTACAACGGCTTCTACTGGACCGGCGTCACCGGGTACCGCGGCTCGTACCTCACCGCGTTCCGCAACGGCGACTACGGCGTGTACGCCTTCGACTCGGTGAAGGGCCAGCTCGAGCACATCTACGCGTCGGGGAGCCCCGACGCCGGGTTGTACATCGGCCAGTGCTACCCGTGCGACGCGGTGATCGACGACGTGATCGCCGAGCACAACGGGCTCGGCTACTCGGGCACCAACTCCGGCGGGAACCTCCTCATCGTGAACTCGACCTTTCGGTTCAACCGGGCCGGGATCGTGCCCAACAGCGGGTCCTACGAGCTCTGCTATCCCGGCCGAGACAACACGATCGTCGGCAACATCGTCCACGACAACATGCAGCCGGACACGCCCGCCATCGACGTGGCGCTCCTCGCGATGGGCAACGGCATCCTCTCGGCCGGGAGCAACCGCAACGTCATCGAGCGCAACCTCGTCTACGACCACGAACGGGTCGGGATCGGCCTCGTCCCGTACCCGGAGACCGACGCCAACGACGGCGTCCCCGACCCGTCCACCTGGGACACGCCATGCGCGGACGTGCGCGACGACCCGCCCACCGTCACCGACCCCGCCGCCCTGGCCTCCGTGCTGTGGGACGCCATGGAGAACCGGATCGTCGGCAACGACGTGAGCGGCTCGGGCCTCGCCGACCTCGCCGTCGGCAGCCTGCAACCCGACGTCGCCGGGCTCGGCAACTGCTTCACCGGGAACACGTTCACCACCAGCGCCCCGCTCGAGCTGGAGGCGCTGGCCCCCTGCGACGGCGACCCCTCTGCCTCGGACTGGACGGCGGGAGCCCTGGACCTCGCGGCGCTGGTCGGCACCCCGCGCCCGCCGTCGGTCGACTACGAGACGGCCAGCATCCCGGACCCGGGCGAGCAACCGAACATGCCCGACGCCGCCACGGCGCCGGCCCGCCCGGCCACCAACGTCCCGTACGACGTGGACGTCGACGCCATCACCGTGCCCGTCCGCCCCTCCGGCTGATCGTCGTCCGCATCAGCCGGACCGTCACACCCGACCGGTAGCGTCGCTTCGATGCCTGATGCCGTCGCCACTGCGCTGGAGCGGGTGGTGGCCGAGCTCCCGGGCGGGGGTGAGGCGCGCCACGGCCAGCGCGAGATGGCCGATGCGGTGCGCCTCGGCATCGCCGAGAGGAAGCACGTGGCGGTCCAGGCCGGCACCGGCACGGGCAAGACCCTCGCCTACCTGGTGCCCGCGATCCTGTCAGGCCGCACGACGGTGGTGGCCACCGCCACCAAGGCCCTCCAGGACCAGCTGGCCGGCAAGGACCTGCCGTTCCTGCAGGAGCACCTGGGCCAGCCCTTCGAGTGGGCGGTGCTGAAGGGTCGCTCCAACTACCTGTGCATGCAGCGGCTGGCCGAGATGGTGACGGGCGGCGACGAGGAGCAGCTGGCGCTCGACGGCCTCGCCGAGCGGGCACCGGCAGAGGAGATCCTGCACCTGACGACCTGGGCCGCCACCAGCCGCAGCGGCGATCGGGCCGAGCTCGACGTGGAGCCCTCCGAGCGAGCGTGGAGCGCGGTCAGCGTGAGCGCCCGCGAGTGCCCGGGCGCCGCCCGCTGTCCGAGCGGTGGCATCTGCTTCGCGGAGGCGGCCCGCAACAAGGCGCTCGAAGCCGACGTGGTGGTCGTGAACCTGCACCTCTACAGCCTCGATCTGGGCATGGGTGGGGTCATGCTCCCCGAGCACGAGCTGGTCGTGATCGACGAGGCGCACCAGCTCGAGGACATCGTGTCGGCCACCTTCGGCGTGGAGCTCACCGGGGGCCGCTTCACCGACCTGGCCCGGCGCGTGCGCGGCGTCATCGCGGACGACCAGCTCCCGGCGGGGGTGGACGACGCTGGCCGCCTGCTCACCGAGGCGCTCCGACCGCACCGCGACCGACGCATCAAGGGCGGTCTCCCCGACGGCTTGGCCGGCGCCATCACCGTGGCGCGGGGTCGGGTGGAGTCGGTGCTGGCGGCCGCCAGGAACGTCCCGAGCGACGCACCGGAGGAGACGCGTGCCCGCGCCTTGCGCATCGTCCAGTCGAGCGGCTTCCTCCTCGAGGCCCTCGCGGCCGCCGAGCAGGTCAACGTGGACCAGGTCATGTGGGTGGAGGGCACCGACGCCAACCCGGTGCTGCGGGTGGCCCCGCTCGACGTGGCCGACCTCCTGCCACAGGTGCTCTGGGAGAAGCGCACCACCGTGCTCACCAGCGCCACCCTCCCTGCGCGCCTGCCGAGCCGGCTCGGCGTGGCCAGCGCCCAGATCACCGAGCTCGATGTCGGGAGCCCGTTCGACTACGAGACGCACGCACTGCTCTACTGCGCCGCCCACCTGCCCGACCCCCGCAACCCCGCCTACGTCGAGGCCCTCACCGACGAGCTGGGCGACCTCATCGAGGCGGCCGGCGGACGCACCCTGGCCCTCTTCACCAGCTTCCGCGTGCTCGACGAGGCCGCCGCCGCGCTGCAGATCCGCCTCGACGTGCCGATCCTCACCCAGCGCGACCTGCCCAAGGCGCGCCTGCTCGAGCAGTTCACCGCCGACGAGTCCACCTGCCTGTTCGCCACCATGGGGTTCTGGCAGGGCGTCGACGTGCCCGGCGCCTCGCTCAGCCTGGTCGCCATCGACCGCATCCCGTTCCCCCGCCCCGACGAGCCGCTGCTCCAGGCCCGACGCGAGCGCGCCGGCTCCGACGCCTTCGGGCTCATCGACCTGCCCCGAGCCGCCACGCTCCTCGCCCAGGGCGCCGGCCGCCTCATCCGCACCGCCGACGACGTCGGTGTGGTCGCGGTCCTCGATCCGCGCCTCGCGAAGGCGGGCTACCGCTGGGACATGATCCAGGCCCTCCCACCCATGCGCCGCACCAAGGACCCCGCCGAGGCGCGCCGCACGCTCGAAGCCATCCGTGACGGACGGTCCGGATCCGTCGTGGCCGGGTAGACCTCTCGACATGCCTGCGACCACGACCTCGGCTCCGCCGCGCCGCACCAGCCTCCCGGCGTCGCCGTTCGAGGCGCAGAAGCGCCAGCAGCTGGTGACGACCCGCCGCCGGGCCACCGCACTGCTTGCGATCATCACCCTCGTCTTCGTCGGCACGGTCGTCGTCGGCGTCGAGGACGGCACCTGGCAGGGCTACCTGCAGGCGGGCGTGGAGGCGTCCATGGTGGGTGGCCTGGCCGACTGGTTCGCCGTGGTCGCGCTGTTCCGCCGGCCGCTCGGGCTGCCGATCCCGCACACGGCGATCATCACGGAGCGCAAGGAGGCGTTCGGCGAGACCCTCGGCGAGTTCATCCAGTCCAGCTTCCTCACGCCCGACGCGGTGGCCGAACGAGTGCAGGCGGCCGGCGTCGGCGACCGGGTGGCACGGTGGATGAGCGAGCCGGCCAACGCCGGGAAGCTGGCCAGCCACGCGCTCGGCGGCGCCGTCGAGGTGGTCGACCTGCTCGAGGACGAGGCGGTCCACGACGTGATCGAGCGGCTCCTGCGGGAGCGGATCGAATCAGCGTCGATCGTCCCGATGGCCGGGCGGGCCCTCGGCGCCCTCACCCGGGAGGGGCGACACACCGAGGTGGTCGACTCGGCGCTCAAGGGCCTCGACCGCTACCTCGACGAGCACCGCGACGAGCTGCAGGCCCGGTTCCGAGACCAAGCACCGTGGTGGCTCCCGGGCGCCGTGGAGGATCGCATCTTCGAGCGGCTGCTCGACGGCCTGCGCTCGGTGCTCGACGACATGGCCCACGACCGCGGTCACGGCCTGCGCCGCCAGCTCGACGAGCGGATCCTGAAGTTCGTCGACGACCTCCAGACGTCGCCCACGCTCCGCGCCAAGGGCGAACAGCTCACGCGCGACCTGCTCGAGCGCCCCGAGCTGCGGGACTGGGTCGCGTCGGCGTGGGCCGACGCCAAGACCAGCCTGCGCCACCAGGCCGCCGACTCGACCTCTGCGCTGCACCAGCAGCTCGCCGAGGCCATCGTGTCCATGGGTCACCGGCTGGAGAGCGAGCCCGCGCTGGTCGCCAAGGTCGACGACACCGCCGAAGCGGCCGCCCGCTACGTGGTGGAGCACTTCGGGAACGAGATCACCCAGCTCGTGTCGAGCACGATCGCGCGCTGGGACGGCGAGGAGACCTCCCAGCGCCTCGAGCTGCTCCTCGGTCCCGACCTGCAGTTCATCCGGATCAACGGCACCGTGGTCGGCGGCCTGGCGGGCCTCGTCCTCCACGCCATCGCCCAGGGGCTGGGCTGACCCGTGATCCGAGCCGCTCGTCCCCACGAGTACGCCCTGCTGCAGGACATCGAGCGACGAGCCGGTGAGCTGTTCCGCGACATCGGGATGCCGGAGATCGCGGACGACGACCCGCCGACGGCGGACCACCTGGCCTCCGGAGCCGCGCTGTACGTCGCGACCGACGACGCCGACGACCTGATCGGCTACGCCCTGGTGGAGCTGGTGGACGGCCACGCCCACCTCGAACAGCTGTCGGTGCTCCCGGAGGCGGGCGGCCAGGGCGTGGGCACCGAGCTCATCGACGCCGTCGTCGAGTGGGCCGTGGCCCGGGGCCATGCGGAGATCACGCTGACCACGTTCCGCGACGTGCCGTTCAACGCGCCCCTGTACGCGAAGCGCGGCTTCACGATCGTCGACGAGGCCGACTGGACCGACGGCCTCCGCGCGGTCGTCGCCGCGGAGGCGGCGGACGGCCTCGACGTCACGCAGCGAGTCGTGATGTCCCGCCCGCTTCAGTAGCCGAACCGCTCCATGGCCTTGGGGCGGCTCTGCCAGTCCTTGTCGACCTTCACCAGCAGCTCGAGGTAGGTGCCCTCGGGCAGCTGTTCGCGCACCGCGATGCCGACCTCCTTGAGCACCTGGCCCTTGTGCCCGATCACGATGCCCTTCTGGCTGCTGCGCTCGACGAGGATCTCGCAACGGATGAGGGGCCAGTCCCACTCCGTGACCCGAGCGGCGATCGAGTGCGGAAGCTCGTCGTGCGTTCGGCGCAGGAGCTGCTCGCGCACGAGCTCCGCCACCATGAACGCCTCGGGCACGTCGGTGACCATGTCGTCGGGGAAGTAGGGCGGTCCCTCGGGCAACCGGGTGATCAGGTGGTCGATGAGGGCGGTGACGCCATCGCCGGTCTTGGCCGACACGGGGAAGTACTCGCTCAGCTCGAGGCCGGACGCGGCCACGAGCTGGTCGGCGAGCGCCTTCTTGGATGCCTTGTCGACCTTGTTCACCACGCACACCGCATCCTTCGGCACGAGGTTGGCCACCCACTGGTCACCGCGTCCGAAGGGCTGGGTGGCGTCGAGCACGAAGCAGACGACGTCGACGTCGCTGATGGTGCCCTGGGCGGTCGCGTTGAGCCGGGTCCCGAGCTGCGTCCGGGGCTTGTGGATGCCCGGCGTGTCGACGAACACGATCTGCGCCTCGGGGCGGTGGAGCACACCATGGATCCGGGTGCGGGTGGTCTGGGGCTTGTCCGAGGTGATGGCCACCTTGGTCTTGAGGATCTGGTTCAGCAGCGTGGACTTGCCCACGTTGGGGCGGCCCACGAACGTGACGAAGCCGGAGCGCATCAGTCGCCCTCCGCCTCGGACGTCACCGGGTCGAAGGCATGCACCCGGTGGATGCGCACCCGCCCGATGCGACGCCCCACCACACGCTGGGCGGTGAGCTGCCAGCCCGCCACCTCCACGAGCTCTCCTTCGGCAGGCACGTGGCCGAGCTCCGACAGGAGCAGCCCGCCGATGGTGTCCCAGTCGCCCACGGGCAGGTGGGCGCGGAGGAGGTCGTTGACCTCGTCGAGCGGCATGCGCGCGTTCACACGGTAGTCACCCCCCGGGAGCGGCTCGATCATGGAGTCCTCCACGTCGAACTCGTCGACGATCTCGCCGAGCAGCTCCTCGATGATGTCCTCGAGGGTGACCAGGCCCGCGGTGCCGCCGTACTCGTCGATGACGATGGCCATGTGGAAGCGCTGGGTCTGCATCTCCCGCAGGAGCTCGGCCACCCGCTTGGTCTCGGGTACGAACTGGGCCGGGCGGGCCAGCTCCCGCACGGCCTTGTCCTCGTGGCCGTCGCGCTCGCCGCGCATGAGGTCCTTGGCGTGCACGATGCCGATGATGTCGTCGATGCCCTCGCCGCAGGCCGGGATGCGGCTGTAGCCGTTGAGGATGACGACCTCCATCGCATCCGCGACCCGGAACTCCCCCGTCACCGTCACCATGTCCGTGCGGGGCACCATCACCTCGCGCACCACCGTGTCGCCCAGCTCGATCACCGACTCGATGAGCTGCCGCTCCTCCGCCTCGATGACCGCGTCCTCCACCGCGAGGTCGGCCACCGCCAGCAGCTCCTCCTCCGAGGTGTACGGGCCGCGCTTCAGGCCCTTGCCGGGGAGCAGGACGTTGGTGAGGCCGATCAGCCCGCGCGACAGCAGCCGCAGCGGCCCCCATCCCGCCAGCGCCTTGATCGGGCGGGCGAAGGCCAGCGCGGCGCGGTCGGTGTTCTGGATGGCCCACGTCTTCGGGGCCACCTCGGCGACCACGAAGAACAGGGTGACGTTCAGGACCGTGGCGCCCACCACGCCCCAGCCACCGAAGAGCCGGCTGGCGAGGACGCCGAGCAACGTCGACTGCACGAGCTGGGTGGACAGCACCACGAGGAGGGTGGGGTTCAGCCACTCCTGGTGCTCCACGAGGGACAGCAGCACCTCGCCGCGCCTGCCGCTCGTCTCGGCCAGCGCCTGGGCCCGCGCACGGGACACCCGCGTCAGCGCCGTCTCCGCGACGGCGAGGACGATGGAGAACAGGAACAGCAGCGTGATGGCGGCGACCATGATCCAGTCGGCGCCGGACATCGTGACCGCGAGCATGCCGGTACTTGGCGGCATCGACCCCATCATCGTCCGTGGTGGTAGCGGTCGAGGAGCTCCCGCTCCCGGGCCTGCATGGTGGCGGCCTCTTCGGGATCGGCGTGGTCCATGCCGAGCACGTGGAGCACCCCGTGCACCACCAGCAGCGCCACCTCGTCGTCATAGCTGCCGGCGTGCTCAGGGGCCTGGCGCGCCGCCACGGCCGGGCAGACGACCACGTCGCCGAGGAGCATCGGCAGCTCGGTGAGCTCCGCGGGCTCGCGATCCGGGCCGGTGGTGCCGGAGTCGGGCCAACGGCCCATCTCCACGGGGTCGTCGAGCGGGAAGGCGAGCACGTCGGTGGGTCCGTCGGCGCCCATGAACCGCTGGTTGAGGTCGCCCATCACCGACTCGTCGACGAACAGGAGCGACAGCTCGGCCTCGCCGCGGACCCCCGAGTCGATGAGCGCGTGGGTGGCGAGGTCGACCCACCGCGCCAGCTCGACGGGTTGGTCGTGCTGCTCGTTGACGCCGAACACCTCCACCTCGCCCTCGGCCGGTGGCCGGCGCTTGCGGGTGGTCATCGGCATCGGCGGGAGGTCCGTGGGCTCGATGCCCTCGGGGAGGTCGGCGGGGTCGGGCCGGTCAGGGCCCTCGGGAGGCTCGCCAGGCATCAGCGGGTGGCGGTCGGGGAGTTGGGCCCCGGCGGCTGGGCTCGCTCGTACGCGTCGACGATGTCCTGCACGATCCGGTGGCGCACCACGTCGCGGCTGGTGAGGTGGACCCACCCGAGGCCCTCGATGTCGCCGAGGATCCGCTCCAGCCCGCCCAGGCCGCTGCGGCCGCCGGCCACGTCCACCTGCGTCGTGTCCCCCGTGACGACGGCCTTCGACCCGAACCCGATGCGGGTGAGGAACATCTTCATCTGCTCGGGCGTGGTGTTCTGCGCCTCGTCGAGGATGATGAAGCTCGAGTTGAGGGTGTTGTGGGTGACGAGGAAGTCATCGGTCACATACAGAGAGTCCGCGGCCCCCACCTGGATGCAGACCGTCTCCGCGAGGCCAACAGGCTCGATGCTCTCCACGAAGCGCATCGGCCGCCCGGCGCCGAACTCGCGGTACTTCGCCACCTTTCGCTGCCGCCGGAACGGCTCGATCCCCGGTGGCAGCCGGATGTCGAGGACGTAGGAGTCATGGCGGTGCTGCACCTCGCGGCCGCGGGCCAGGCCTGGTCGACGTCCCTCCGCCGGTCGGACGCGGCTGTACGCCACCCCGCCGAGCGAGCGCACCAGGAACACCACGTCGTCGTGGAGCTGCGGCGAGCAGGTCGTGTGCTGGATCCGGCACGAGCGGGCGCGATGCGTCACGGGCCCGCCGTCCGTGTCGAGCAGGCCTTGGAGCACAGCCAGCCGAACCTCGGCCGAGTTGAGGAGGTACTCGAGGGGAACGAACTTCGTCGCGGAGGTGGTTCCTGCGAGCTTCGACTCCCGCAAGAGCGTGGTCACCGGATCGGCCATCGGCCCGCGCCGGGGACCCTCGCGCCGGAGCCCGAAGTCGATGTCCGTCTTCCGCGCGAGCTCGATGCCGTCGAAGGCCGACTCGACCGCAACGGCGAGCTCGGGATCGCCCGTCGTGAAGGTCGGTGTCGTCTTGGTGGTCAGGCACCCGTCGCCGAGGAGGAGGCCAAGTGCGTACGGCTCCATCGGGACCTCGCGAGGCTCGAACTCGATGGGTTGCGAGACGAGCGGCAGCTCGAAGCGGTGCTGATGATGCCGACGGAGTCGCCCGATCATGTCTCGGGTCTGCACGACTCGGCCGGGCTTGTCGTGCTGGCGATCGTCGGCGGTCGTGACGAACCAGAGGTGCTCCGCGCACGCCTGCGTCTCAGCGCCGTCCTGGGCCCGGACGCGGAACACCTCACGTTCCCCTTGGGGAACACGCCGAGCACCGGCGTGGGACGACCATCGGAGCCCACGACGAGGTCGCCGACCTCGAGGTCGCCGATGCGTCGCCAGCCCCAGGGGGTCAACACCCGGCGGTCGACCGGTTGCGCTCGTCCGCGCATGAAAGCAAGGGGTGCCACCTCGACCGCGCCGCGTTCGAGGAGCTTGCCGGCGTTCTCCGTGCCGACCATGTCGTGGAGCGCATCCCACAGCGGACGCAGGTACGGATCGACCTTCGCCATGAGGTCGCCCGGGAGGAACCCGAGCCGCTCCCCCGCCTCCACCGCCGGCCGCGTCAGGATGATGCGATCGACCTCCTTGGCCTGCAGCGCCTGCACGGCCGTGGCCACCGCCAGCCAGCTCTTGCCGGTGCCGGCGGGGCCGACGCCGAAGGTGATCACGTTCTGGCGGATGGCGTCGACGTACTGCTTCTGCCCGCTCGACTTCGGCCGCACCGGGCGGCCGCGGGCGGGGCGCAGGACCTCGGTGTTCAGCACCTCGGCGGGCCGTTCGTCCTGGCGCACCATGTCGATGCTGCGGCGCACGGTGCCCGGATCGAGGCGGTGTCCCTGCTCCACCAGCACCACGAGGTCTTCGAGGAGGCGAGCCACCCGCTCCACGTCGTCGTCGCCGTCGAGGGCGATCTCGTTGCCCCGCACGTGGATCGAGACCCCCGGAAAGCCGTCCTCGAGGGCGCGCAGCACCTCGTCGCGCTCGCCGAGGAGCAGCGGCATGAGGTGGTTGCTGGGGACGGAGATCTTGATCTGGGTGCTCGACACGACCGGCCCAGGGTACTGCCCGCCCCCGCATCGTCCCCCGGGAGGCGCCGCAGGTCGTAGCATCTAGGGGTGGCCGAGCGGTCTGGGGACGCGGCGTGGAGTGACGCGGTGCGGCGGTCGGAGGGTCTCGTCGCGGGCCTCAGCGGGATCAGCTTCGCGGCTCGCCTCGAGGGCTGGGTGGCCGACGCCGCGGATCGAGGGCTCAGCCGACGCCCGGACGCGCGAGCGATGGCTGCAGACGGCGGCCGAGTCCGACGCCACCTTCAGCGGTGTGCTGCTCGACCTGGCCGAGCGCGGGAGTGACGTGTCGGTGAGCACGGTCGGTGGGCGACGGCACCACGGCAGCATCCTGGTCATCGGGGCCGACTTCCTCGCGCTGCGCCTCACGACAGGCCCGGAGCTGCTGCTCACCCTCGCCGGGGTGGGCTCGGTGCGCACCGCCCCGCTCGCTGACCCCGCGGTGGGTGAGCGGATGTACCCCACCGACCTCCGCCTGGCCGACGTCCTCATGGAGCTGGCGGCCGACCGCGCCCGCGTGCTGCTCGTCCCCGCCGACGGCGCCGAGTCCGTGGCCGGCGAGCTGCGATCGGTGGGTCGTGACGTCGTGACGCTGCGCACCGACGGCGAACCGCCGGCGACCGCGTACGTGCCGCTGGGCACCATCGCCGAGGTGGCGCTGCGCTAGCGGGTCAGCTCTTGGGGCTGGTGTCGGGGTAGAGGTGCTCGAGGGTGCCTGGCTCGATCCGCGACGCTTCGATGAACAGGTCGACGTCCGTGGCCTTGAGGCGGATCACGCGTCCCATCCGGTAGGCGGCCAGGTCGCCCTGGTCGACGAACCGGTAGAGCGTGCGAGTGGTGATCCCCAGGCGCCTCGACGCCTCCTGGGTGGACAGCCACTCGATGTCGGCAGTCGGTGCCATGCACCGAAGGCTACCGCGCCCAGTGTCCTCATGTAGTCTCATGCTTCTTCGAGGGGCTGGGGGGCCACCATGGAGATCGAGCGCCACCGGGGCTTGCCAGGCGGTCGGGCGGTCCTCGGAGGCGTGCTGATGGCGGTGGCGGCGGTGGGCGTGTACCTCGCCTACGACCGGGCCGGCGACGATGCGACCACGCCGGTGGTGGTGGCGGCCTCGTCCATCCGGGTCGGCGAGGTGCTCGAGGCCGGTGACCTCCGCACCATCGAGGTCGACCTCCCCGATCCGGCTGCCGACGGCACGTTCCGGGGGGTCGACGCCGTGGCGGGTCGGGTTGCGCTCGGACCGATCGCGCCGGGCGAGATCGTGCAGGCGGGGTCGGTCACCGACGAGCGGGCGGCGGCCGACCTCCACGAGGTGGCGATCAGCCTGCCCCGGGCCCAGATCGCGGTGGGGCGGCTCAAGCAGGGCGAGCGGGTCGACGTGTTCGTCACCTACGACGACCGCACCACCAGCGTCGTGCGCGGCGCCGAGGTCGTGCAGATCGGCGCCGACGACGACGGATCGCTCACGAGCGACCGCGAGATCACGCTCGTGGTCGCGGTCCCGAGTGGGGACGCCGTGGCCGCCGTGGTGCATGCCCTGCGGACGGGCGACGTCACCGTCGTGCGGTCCACCTTCGCCGACGCCGATGCCGACGACCCGCTCGAGTACACCGGTGGCGGCACCACCAGCACGACCGTGGCGGCGGACGGCTGATGGCGCCCGACCGCTTCGTCGTGCTCGGTGTCGCGCAGGTGCGCTCGCCGTGGTTCCGCGAGGTGGCGCGCTGGGCCACCTCGGCGATGCTGCCCGTCGAGTTCGTGAAGGCGATGTCGCTCGAAGAGGTGCGGGTGCGGCTGCGCTCCGGCCGCGGCTACTCGGCCCTGGTGGCCGACGACTCGCTGATCGGCCTCGACCGCGACCTCGTCGAGCTGGCGCGCGAGGCCGGCTGCGCGGTCGTGGTGGTGGACGGTGGCCGGGTGTCGCGCTCGTGGGGCGACCTCGGCGTGTCCGCGGTGCTGCCGAGCGCCTTCGGGCGGGACGAGCTCCTCCAGGCCCTCACGCAGGTGGCCACGCCCGATCGTCCGCACCGACGCCACCGTCGCCCGCGCGGCGGCGGACAGCACGCCGGGGTACCGAGGATCCCTCGTCGCGGTCACCGGGCCTGGCGGCACCGGGTGCTCGACGGTGGCCGCCGCCCTCGCCCAAGGGTTGGCCAGCGACCCGCGGAACCTCGACCTCGTGTGCTTGGCCGACTTCGCGCTCCACGCCGAGCAAGCGATGCTCCACGGTGCCGCCGACGTGGTGCCAGGGGTGACGGAGCTGGTCGAGTCCCATCGCTCGGGCGCACCATCCATCGACGAGGTGCGCCGCCTCACGTGGCACGTCAGCGAGCGCGGCTACCACCTGCTGCTCGGCCTGCGCCGCCATCGCGACTGGACGGCGGTCCGTCCGCGAGCGTTCGCCGCCGCCCTCGACGGGTTGCGACGCGGCTACCGGGTCGTGGTGGCGGACGTCGATGCGGACGTCGAGGGCGAGCAGGCCACGGGATCCCTGGATGTCGAGGAGCGCAACACCATCGCCCGAACCGTGGTGCGCGCCGCCGACCTCGTCGTGGTGGTGGGGGTGCCTGGGATGAAGGGCCTGCACAGCCTGCTGCGCGCGACTCGCGACCTCCTCGCCCACGGGGTCGCGGGCGGGCACCTGCTGCCGGTCGTCAACCGGGCTCCGAAGGGCCCGCGGGCCCGGGCCGAGCTGACCGCCGCCTTCGGCGAGCTGCTCGACGCCACCGGCACCGGCCACGGCGTGCCGAGCCCGGTGCACCTCCCCGAGCGCCGCCACCTCGAGGAGGCGCTGCGCGACCGCGCCCGCCTGCCCGACACCTGGCTCAGCCCGATCGCCGGCACGGTCCAGGCCCTGCTCGACGACGCGGGTGCGCCGGCGGGCCCCCCGACGGCGGACGCCGAGCTCACGCCGGTCCGCCCCGGCACCCTCGGCACCTGGACCGACGACGACTGAGTCGTCAGAGGGCGTCGAGGACGATCTTCCAGGAGGCGAGGCCGTGCTCGCACCAGCCCCCGGGGGTCACCAGGCAGTCGTCCGGGGCGCGGCAGATGTCCTCGGCCAGCCAGTCGGCCATGGTCGAGTCGTCCGGCGGCGCCCAGCCGCTGTTGTGCTCGAACCACTCGTGGGTGACGACGAGGGCGGCGGCGGCGTCGGTGGGGCCGGTCATGGGCCGTCGAGCACCCGCACCCGCCCCGCGAGGGGATCGACCTCGACGAGCGCCCCGTCGGGGATGTCGTGCATGGCACCGGCCGCGCCGATGACCGCTGGAAGCTGGAGCTCGCGGGCGATCACGGCCGCGTGCGACAGCACCCCGCCCTCCTCCACGACGACCGCACCGGCCATCGACAGCGCCATGTTGTAGGCGGGGGTGGTGCCGAAGGCGACGAGGACGTCGCCCGGCTGGAGCCGGTCGAGAGCGTCTCCAGGGTCCATGGCCACGCACGCCCGCCCGCGGTACACCTCGCCGCCGATCCCCTCCCCCTCGAGGCCTGTCCGCGCGCCAACGGTGGCCGTGGTCGCGTCCCGCAGCACCATCAGGGCGCGGGCGACGGTGCGCATCGGTGCGGGCAGCACACCGGTCGGGACGTCCAGGGTGGGGCCGAGCTGCAGCGGTGGGACCAGCGTCGAGCGGGTGGCGCGCTCGTCGGCCCGCGCCGTGATGGCGTCCACCGACAGCGAGCTGCCACCACCCAGCAGGTCGCAGAGCTCCTCCACGGTGACCTCGAGCGCGTGTTCGGCGGTCGCGAGCGAGTCGCGGTCGGCGAGAGCTCGACCGGCGGCCAGCATGGCGCGCCGCAGCAGACCGGCGGGCCACGCGGCGGTGACCGCACCGTTGTCGTCCCGGACGCCGACCGTGGCGCGGGCATCGCTCACCAGCTGGGTCAGCTCGGCCCGGTCGGCGTCGGCCACCTTGTCGAGCAGGATGCCGAGGGCCACGTCACCCGCGTCGTGGTCGATCGCGGGTTCCGGTCGCGGCCGAGCCAGGTTGGCGACCAGCGATGGCAGCTCGATCAGGGCGAGCGAGTCGATGTCGTAGCCCGTGACGAGGTGCCAACCACGCTGGGCGAGGAAGGCGTCGAGCTCGGGGCCGGCCACCGCGCGCACGTCATCGATCGACTCGGGTTCGGTGCCCGACGCGGCGACGGCGGCACGGAGCGCGTCGAGCTCGGGGCCGCGCCCCGTCGACACCGGGGACGCGCCGGTCAGGGCCGCCAGCGCCAGGTCGGTGGGGATGCCCCAGTCGCCGCACCGCGCGAGGAGCATCCCCGCGGGCACCATGTCGGGCCCGTGCAGCGAGAAGTGGCGCTCGTAGGCCGTGCCGACGTGGGCCCGGACGCGACGCAGGTGGTCGACCAGCGCGGGCCCGTCCATGCCGTCGGGGTCTTCGGCCTGCAGCGCCAGGTTGGCGTCGATCCACGTTGTCCGCTCGCTGGCGAACCAGCGCTCGGCCTCATCCCGCCAGGGTCGGGCGGCCAGCGCCGCGGCCGCGGCCTTGACCCGGCGTCGCATGGCAGGGACGAGCCGGCTGGCCATCCACAGCACCGCGCTCGGCGGCATCGAGTCGCTCGGCTTGCCCAGCAGCGGCTCGGGCGCGATGTACACGTGGCCGTGCGACAGGCCGACCATGATCGATCGCACGGGCAGGCCGTAGGCCGCGAAGGCGGTCGCCTCGCCGTCGTTCATCGCGGTGGACAGCAACCGCGTGTACTCCGGCGTGATGGCGCGTGGGAAGTGGTCGCGGAGCGAGCGCCACTCGCCCTTGCCGGGCGCTTCGAAGGTGGGGGCAGCGACGGCCACGGTCATGACGGCTCCTGGGTGGCGCGCTCGAGGACGGCGAGGGCCCACAGCACGTGGTCAGCGGCCTCGTCGATCGGGATGCCGGCCTTGTCGTGCAGCTCGAGCACCGCGGTCGATGAGGTCAGGACGTCGGCGATGGCCGCGAACCGCTGGCCCTCGGTCGAGGTCGGGTCGATGCCACTCCCCTGCAGCGCCGCGGTCACCGCCGCCTGCTTCGCCTCCCAGCGCACCTGGCGCAGCTGGCGGCCGAGCGGTGAGGCGAGCTGGTTGCGGGCCAGGGGGATCTGGCGGGCGATGGCGGCGAACTGGTCGGGCAGGAGGCTCGTCAGCTCGTCGAACGTGGTCGGGTAGGCGTCGAGCGACGTGAGCTTGGCATCGTCACCGAGCACCATGGCCGACGCGTCGAGCAGCGCCTCCTTGCTCGGGAAGTAGCGGTACACCGTCGCCACCCCGACTCCGGCTCGCTTGGCCACGGCGGGCACCGAGATGGCGGCCGGGTGGGCGTCGGCCACCAGCTCCGCCACCGCTCGCACGATGCGGTCGCGGGTCGTCCGCTTGTGGCTGTCCCGCAGGGTCTCGGGGGCCGTCCCTCTCGTCATGAGATGATTCATCTCATGACGAGAGGGATCGTGTCAACCGGGGCGGGGTGGAGGGGTCACGCGCCGGACGGGTGGTGCGGCACCGAGATCGTCTGACCCGGGAACAGCAGGTCCGGGTTCGCCGGGTCGACCAGCCGGCCCCGGTTCGACTCGATCAGGCGTTGCCAGTACCCCACCACGTCGCGGTCGGCAGGGCGGCGACCGGTGGCGTCGACGAGCGCATCGACCGCGATGCTCCAGAACGAGTCCCCCGGCGCCACCACCACCTCCTCCCCGGTCGGTGCCGGCACGGTGGGAGTCGGGGTCGGTGGCGAGGTGGTGGTCGTCGTGGGTGTCGTGGTGGTCGTCGTGGTGGTCGTCGTGACGGGTTCGTCGTCGAGCCGTTCCATCACGGCCAACCCCGGCGGGTCGTCGCGGGGCGACAGCGAGATGGCGGGAACCGCGAGCCCGGCGGTCACGGACAGGCTCACGGCTCCGTGCGCCATCCATCGGAGGGCCGCCGGGCTGATCGCGTCGGCCCAGCGCTGGATCGCGTCGCGCGGAGAGATGCACGCGATCAGCTGCAGGCTGGCCGCGGCGGTGAGCCACGCGGCCCCGGCCACCGCGAGCAGCCGTAGCAGAGCGATCGTCGAGGTGGCCGCGCCGACGTGCTCGTACCACGCCTCGAGCTCAGCCCACCCGCCGGCGGGCGGTGTGGGCGCTCCCGTCGCCAGCAGGCCGGTGAGCGACGACGCCGCCAGGAGCAGCACCAACCGGCGGCTCACAGCGACCCTGGCTCGAGCGCCGGCACGTCGCCCGACGGGGTGCGGACCAGCAGGGTGGGGCAGCCGCTCGTCGACACGACGCTGACGAGCGCCTCGGCGCCCGCGACCACCAGCACGGGCTCCACCTCGAGACGGTGGTCGACCCAGCGCGGGAACACGAACACCTCCCCCGTCGCTGGACGGAGGAGCGCGGGGGTGGGCGATCCATCGCAGTCCCAGTCGTCCACCAGGACCTCATCTCCGTCCTGCCCGACGCGGTAGCGGTGGCCGTCGATCACCACCACGGAGTCGGCCGCAGGGGTGGCGGTGTGCTGCGCGCCGACGGTGGACGAGGTGGCGGGGGCCTCGTCCACCATCGGGGGCGCAGGGTCTCGAGGAGGGTCGCTCGGCCGGCGCAGGCCGATCACCAGCAGCACCGCACCGACGACGGCGAGCGCCAGCACGGTGGGGCGGACCGGCCGCGCCCGCGTGTCGTCGGGCGCGCTGGCCCTGAGGCTCTCGATCGGATCGAGCTCCTCGCCCGGAGGCACGACGGCCGCGTCCGGTGACGGCGGCTCGAGGCGCGCGATGTCGGGCACCGCCTCGGTGATGGCGGCGGCCAGCCGCCGGGCCGTGGGCCGCCGGGTCGCGGGGTCCGCGCACGCCTGGTCGGCCAGGAGCAGCAGGGCGCGGCGCTCCCACCCTGTCCAGGTCCGGCGGCGTCGCCACCGGCGCTCGGGGATCGGTTCGGCGTCGTCGTCTCCGCCGAGCAGGTTGGTCAGCAACCCCCCGAGGGCGGCGACGTCGTCCTCAGGCCGAGCGCCCGGGCGACCGTCGCCGAAGCCGCACAGCACGGGACGTCCCTGCTCGCCGAGCAGGACGTGCGAGGCGTCGACCCGGCCGTGCACGAGCCCCAGCTGGTGCAGGTCGGCGAGGGTGGAGGCCGCCGCCGCGACGATGGCGGCCGCCTGGGGCACGCTGACGGGGGCGAGGATCGACAGGGGTCGGCCGGCGTGCGCGGTCCGCAGCTCCCAGCCGTCCCCGGCCGGCGCGCTGCGGAGGACCTGGACCACGCCGGGGTGGCTCGCCCGCCGCAGCCGCTCACCCTCGAGCCGGAGCTGCTCGACGGTCGCCGCCGAGCCCCGCTTCACGACCACCGCCTGCGTGCCGTCCGCCTCGACCCCAGTGGTAACGGTCATCAATCAGAACATACTGAAAAGCCACGAGATGTGTCCAGAGGTCAGTCCACGAGCTCCCCCGCGACCAGGTCCATGAGGAGGGTGTCGTGCCACGTGCCGTCAGCGCCTCGCTCGTTCTGGCGGAGGATCCCCACGGGGCGGAAGCCGACCTTGGCGTAGGCGGCGATGGCGCGGGCGTTGCCCGCCGCCGGGTCGATGGTGAGGTGGTGGTGGCCCTTGGCCTCGAGCAGGTGGTGGGCCAGCGTCCGGATGGCGTCGAGGGCCACCCCCGTGCCCTGCCAGCGCGGGCCGACGGCGATGTCGATGCCGGCGGCGCGGTACTCCTCCTCGAGCTCCTCGTACGACTGGATGATCCCGGCCACCTCCCGGTCGACCACGATCACGTAGACGGTCTCCGCCGGGTCATCGCCGTGCAACACCTCGGCCTCGACGCGCCGGCGGTCGTAGCCGACCCACCACGCCGCCACCTCGGGCGACGCGAACACGGCTTCCAGCGCGTCGAGGTCGGCCGGTTGTCCCGGGCGCAGGACGACCTGCGACCCCGTGAGCACGCCCCTAGGCCTCCATGACCACGGGGACGATCATCGGCTTGCGCTTGGTGCGGTCGTTGACGAAGCGACCGGCGGCTCGGCGGACGGTGCGCTGGAGCGTGTCCATGTCTGGCGTCGACGTCTCGGCGAAGAGGTCCTTGAGGGCCTGGCGGACGACGTCGGCCGCCTCATCGAGCAGGGCTTCTGCCTCTGGGGCGTACACCCAGCCGCGGGTGATGATCTCGGGGCCGGTGAGGATGGCGCCGTCCTCGATGGCGACGGACACCACGACGACGACCACGCCTTCCTCCGCGAGGACGCGACGGTCGCGCAGCACGCCCTGCCCGACGTCGCCGACGATGCCGTCGACGTACAGATAGCCAGCCGGCACCGACCCGGTGACCCGGATGCCGGTGTCGTCGATCGTGATCTGGTCGCCGTCGGCGCAGATGAGGGTGCGGTCCTTGGGCACGCCCATCGTCTGGGCCAGCTCAGCGTGGGACACGAGGTGCCGGAACTCGCCGTGCACCGGGATGAACCACTGCGGCTCGACGATGGAGAGGAGGGTCTTGATCTCCTCCTGCTTGGCGTGCCCCGTGGCGTGCACGTCCTCGATGCCGGAGTGCACGACCTTGGCGCCGAGGCGGACGAGCCCGTCGATGACCTTGCTGACGCTCATCTCGTTGCCAGGGATCGGGTGCGACGACAGGATCACGGTGTCGCGCTCGCCGATGCTGAGCCAGCGGTTCTCGCTGTTGGCCATGCGGGTGAGGGCGGACATCGGCTCGCCCTGGCTGCCGGTGGAGATCACGCACACGTCGCCATCGGGAAGGCCGTCGATGTCCTCGATGTCGACGATCGACGACTCCGGGATGTGGAGCAGCCCCATCTCGCGGGCCAGCCGCATGTTCTTCTTCATCGACAGGCCGAGCGTGGCGACCTTGCGGTTGAAGGCGATGGCGGCGTCCGCGATCTGCTGGACGCGGTGCACGTGGCTGGCGAAGCAGGCGATGACGATGCGCCGGCCCTCGTGCTCGTGGAACAGGTCGTAGAGCACCGCGCCCACGCTCTTCTCACTGCGCGAATGGCCGTGTGAGTCGGCGTTGGTGGAGTCGCCCATGAGCAGCCGCACGCCCTGGTCGCAGGCGATGGCGCCCATGCGCGCCAGGTCGGTGAGCCGACCGTCGACCGGTGTGAGATCGAGCTTCCAGTCGCCGGTGTGCATCAGCACGCCCTGCGGGGTGTGGAAGGCGGTGGCGAAGCCGTGGGGCACCGAGTGGGTGACGGGGATGAACTCCACGTCGAACGGCCCGATCTTGCGGCGCTCCCCGTCGGTGACGGGGATGAGGTCGGTGTTGCCGAGGAGGCCCGCCTCCTCGATGCGGTTCTTGGCCAGCCCGAGCGTGAGGGCCGAGCCGTAGATCGGGAACGACAGCTCGCGCAGGAGGTACGAGAGGCCGCCGACGTGGTCCTCGTGCCCATGCGTGGCGATGCACCCGATGACGCGATCGGCGTTCTCGCGGAGCCACGTGAAGTCCGGGAGGATGAGGTCGATGCCGAGGTGCTCGAGCTCGGGGAACATCAGCCCGCAGTCGAGGAGCAGCAGCTGGTCCTGGCACTCCAGCACCATGCAGTTGCGACCGATCTCGCCGAGGCCGCCGAGGAACGTGACGGTGACGGGTTCAGCCATGTGGGGCGAACCTACTGGCGATCGGCGCGATCAGCGCAATGCACCGAGACCGTCGAGCATCGCTCGCGCCTCGGCCTCCAACCCGTCCGGCTCGGGTCCGATGGGGAGCCGACACGGCCCCGCGGGCAGGCCCAGCACCCGCAGCGCGACCTTCACCGCCAGGGCGAACTGGGCGATCTCCCGGCTCTCGTAGCGGTACGACTCGAACAACGACGCGTTCAGCTCTTGGGCCCGGTCGTGGTCGCCCTTGGTGAAGGCCGCCACCAGCTCTCCCATGACCTCGCCGCACCAGTGCGTGGCGGTGCCGATCACCCCGACGGCACCGATGGCGAGCAGCGGCAGCGTCATGGGGTCGTCGCCGGACCACACCGCGAAGTCGTCGGGCGCCGCGGCCAGCACGCGGGCGGTCTCGCCCGGGTTCCCGGCCGCGTCCTTGATGCCGACGATGGTGGGCACCTCGGTGGCGAGGCGGATCAGCAGCTCGGTGTCGATCTTGCGCCCCGTGCGACCCGGGATGTCGTACAGCACGACCGGGAGGTCGGTGGTGGCGGCGACCGCGCGGAAGTGGGCGTCGAGCCCGGCCTGCGAGGGGCGGTTGTAGTACGGCGTCACCACCAGCAGGCCATCGACGCCGGTGGCGGCGGCCCGGGCGCTGAGCTCGCAGGTGTGGCGCGTGTCGTAGCTGCCCGTGCCGGCGACGAGCGGCGCGTCGACGGCCGCCCGCACCGCGGTCCACAGCTCGACCTTCTCGTCGTCGGTGAGCGTGGGGGCCTCACCGGTGGTGCCGGCCAGCACCAGGCCGTCGCTGCCGTGGTCGACCAGCCAGCGGGCGAGCGTGGCCGCACCGTCGACGTCGAGGGAGCCGTCGTCGTGGAACGGCGTCACCATCGCGGTGAGCACCCGCCCGAAGCGTGCCGGCGTCATCAGGCCTCCCCTTCTGCGCCTCGCTCGATCCCGAGCGTGCAGAGCAGGTCCTCGTGCATCTCGAACCAGACCGTGTGGTAGCTCGCGATCATCGGCTTCGTGAACCAGTCGGCGTGACCGGTGCGCACCTGCTCCAACGCGAACGTCAAGCGCGGGCCGTAGCCGGCATAGCGGTCGAGCGTGGCACCGAGGTCGGCACAGATGGGGTCGACCTGGGCGTGGAGGGTGCCGAGCTGCTCGACCACGCCCGCGTCGTAGGCGGCGTCGGCATGGTCGTTGACGGTGGACTGGCCGTCGACGTCGCGCAGCTGCCACGCCGTGCAGATCGTGAGCAGGTCGGTGTTGAGCTCGAGGAAGCGCTGGTAGGCGTCGAGCACCGCGGGGCGGGCCCCGGCGCCGTCGAGCTCCGCCGAGAGCAGCTCGGAGTGGTGCGCGCGCCCGGGCCTCGTGAGCGAGAAGCCGGACAGCTTGCCGTCGCGGTAGGTGGCCAAGCCGTCGACCACGAGCTGGTCGAGGACGGGCTTGGCCTCTGCCTCGGGGACGCCGACCGCCTCACCGACGCCGGCCGCCTCGGCAAAGCCCTTGAGTCGGAGGCCGTGCATCACCAGCGTGCGAGAGTCCGAAGGCGTGCCCATAGCCCTCGGACCCTACCAGCGGCCCTGTTTGCAGCCGGGGTGCGAAACGCGGCTCAGGACGCCGCGACCTCGCCCTCCGCGAGCTGGAACATCTCGTACTCCTCGCCCGTGTCGGCCCAGTCCTCGAACTGGATGACGCCGAGCTCGGTGAACTTGTTCCGGAGCCAGAAGTCGTTGCGGTCGAGCAGCCCGAGCTTCTTGCAGTTGGGCACGATCTTCGAGAAGAGCATGCTCTGGAAGAGCTGCCGCTGTGGAGCCTGGATCACCATGGCGGCGGCGACCTTGGGGTCGATGCCCATCCGGTCCCACACCTCCTGCTGGAGGAACCGGTCGCGCATCCGCACGGCCGCCTCGAACGCGAACTGCTGGCGCTCGAGCATCTCGGCGTCCGACAGCTCGGCGTAGTACTCCTTCAGCGAGAGCACACCGAAGGCAACGTGGCGCGCCTCGTCGCTCATGACGTAGCGCAGGAGCTTCTTGAGCAGCGGCTCGGTGGTCATCTGGTGCATGAAGCCGAACGCCGCGAGCGCCAGGCCCTCGACCATGATCTGCATGCCCAGGTAGGTCATGTCCCAGCGGCTGTCCTCGACGATGTCGTCGAGGAGCATCTTGAGGTGGGCGTTGATCGGGTAGTGGCCCGACAGCTTGGTGTCGAGGTACTTGGCGAACACCTCGACGTGACGAGCCTCGTCCATCACCTGCGTGGACGCGTAGTACTTGGCGTCGATCCACGGCACCGTCTCGACGATCTTGGCCGTGCAGATGAGGGCGCCCTGCTCGCCGTGCATGAACTGGCTGAGCATCCAGTTCTGGCTCTCGACCCCGAACTCCAGCCACTTCAGCTCGTCCCAGTGCTCCATGGGCGTGCCGCTCGTGTCGATGTCGGCGTCGAAGCCCCCGGAGGCCATGGCGTTGTCGGCCACGACCTTCTCCTGGTCGACCTCGGTGTCCCACGGCAGGTCGGTCTCGCCGTTCCACATCGACACCTTGGCCTTCTCGTAGAGACGGTTGAGCGCCGGCCGCTGCCCCTTCTCGTAGTCCCACGTGAAGATGGCCTCGGCGTTGTCCTTCACGGCGTGGATGACCTCGTCACGGTCGGTGTTGGACACCGCGAGGATCGCCTCGAGGTCGTTGATCTCCTCGCGGCCGATCATCTCTTCGTTGGTCGTCATGGTCAGGACTCCTTGAACGCAGGGAGGACGAACGTGCGCGCGAACCGGCGCACGCTCATCGGGTCGGTGAGGTCGACCATCGGCGACGGGTCGATGGCGAAGGAGAAGAGCAGGCGCACCACGAACTCGGCGCCGTCGGAGGCGCGCTGGGGATCGGGCACGAAGCGTGCGAGGTGCGGGGTCAGGAAGCCGGTGGCGACGGCGAGCGCGCCATCGAAGCGCTGGAACGCGAACCCCGGCAGCACCCGTTCGGGCTCGTGGCGCAGCACGTAGGCGAGGGCCTCGTGCCGGACGAGGAAGTCGGCCGCCTCGACCGCGCCGATGACGAGCAGGTCCTCGAGCGTGTCGGCCGCCTGGAGCGGTCCGTCGACGCGAGCGAAGAACCGCGCCACCTCGTGCCGCAGGAGGGCGTCGAAGGCCACTTCCTTGCCCCCGGGGAAGGCCCGGTAGAGCGTGGCGCGCGACACGCCGGCGGCGCGAGCGATGTCGTCGGCGGTCGTCTTGGCGACACCCCACCGGCTGATGCACTCGAGCATCGCGTCGACGAGGCGGGCCTCGAGGGCCTCGGCGGGCGAGGGCGTGGGGCGCGGGCGCTCGAGGGCGACGACGTGGGCCATTGCCTGAGACAATAAGAAGCCGAGTGTCTCACCGTCAATGACCAACCCGTGCGACATGGGTCACTCCAGGCGTACTGTTGGTGACGTGTCGCAGGCGGGCGAGCGCGAAGAGGGGGAAACAACGTCCGTCGACGACCTCACGGAGCTCGTCGGCACCCTGCGCGCCGAGCTCCAGTCCATCCGCGAGCGGGAGCTGCGCCGGGAGGGACGGCTCGTCACGTTCGACCAGCAGGTCGCCCAGATGGAGGCGTCGCTGGAGGCCGAGGTGGAGCGCCTCCGCACCACCGGCTCGGCCGTCGACCTCATCACCGAGCACCTCCAGATCGCCGTTCGGGAGCTCCTGGCCGAGCGCAAGGAGCTGTCCGACGCGCTCGGCGAGCTCGGGGAGCGGATGCAGGAGGTCCGTCCCCCCGACCTGGAGCCGGTGCTGACGCAGCTCGACCTGCTCAACACGCGGATCGCCGGCCTGCCGGTGCCGGGCGACGACTCGGCGGTGCGCGCGGACGTCCAACGCCTGCGATCCGACCTCCTGGCGTTCCAGGACGCGCTCGGCGCCCACTTCGAGGCGCTCGACCCACCCGATCTCCACCCGATCAGCGAGCGCCTCCGCCAGCTGAGCGAGGAGCTCGCTTCGGCGCCGACGGTCGATGCCCTGCGGGCCGAGCTGGGCGATCTGATCGTGGAGCGGCTGGAGGCCGCGGCGGCCCCTCCGATCGACCTCGAGCCCTTGGGCGCGCAGCTCGAGCGGCTGCAGACGGCCGTCGCCGAGGGCCTTCGCACGTTGCCCCGCCACGACGACACGGCGGTGCGAGCCGACCTCGAGCTCCTGCACCAGCAGGTCGACGGGGTCCGCGCCTCGCTCACCGACCGCCTCGACACCCTCGCCGCCCCTGATCTCACCTCGCTGCACGAAGCCCTCCGCCACCTCGACGAGCGGATCGCGGGCCTTCCCCAGGCCAACCAGGTGGCGGGCGCGCTGGCCCCGCAGCTCGAGGCCGTGCGTGTCGCCGCCCAGCCGGACGCCGTGATCGGCGCGGTCGAGGCGACCAGCACCGCGCTCGCCGGCCAGATCGGCGCCCTCCCCGACCAGATCAGTGAGGCGCTGCGCGACGCCAACGCGTCCGAGGCCGTCATCGACGCCGTCGAGGCGGCCGCCACCAGGCTCGCCGGCCAGATCGGCGGGCTGCCCGACCAGGTCAGCGTCGTGAGCGAGGTGTTGAGCCCGCTCAACGCGCGCATCGAACGGCTCCTCCAGTCGGACACCGACGTGCGCGGCGACCTCGCGCTCGTCACCGAGGTCCTCGCCGGGCTGACGCAGCTGGCCGAGACCGGTGATCAGCAGCTGAGCGGCCTCGTCAGCGCTCAGCAGACCGTGCTCAGCGAGCAGCGAACACTCGTGGCGGAGTCCGGGCGCGAGCTGACCCGCTCGGTCACCTCCGAGGTGCAGCAGCTCGGGAGCCAGCTCGCCGACGTCGTGGCCCGCACCAGCTCGCTCGACGGGCTGCTCCAGGAGCTGGCGGGCACCAAGGAGGCACTGGCCGGGCTGACGGCGAAGGCCGACCGGGCCGAGGAGTCCGGACGGGAGACCGCCGACACCCAAGCCCTTTCCCTGGCTCGCGTCACCGCGGCGGCTGACGGGCTGGCCACCGCGTTGGGGTCGCTGCGCACGTCGATCGACGCCGCCATCACCAACGCCAGCCAGGCCACGGTCGCCGGCGTCGACGAACGACTCGCCGCCCACATGGCCGGCGCCACCGATCGGCTGGAGGCCGGCGTGGCCACCGAGCTCCGCGAGCACCTCGGCGAGCTCGGAGTCTCCCAGCTCCGCGTCTCCGTGGCCGAGCTCACCCAACAGGTCGTCGAGGGCCGCACCGACGATCGCGCGCTCCGCGAGCTGGCCGACGAGATCAGCCAGCAGATGACCGACGCCCGAACCGACGACCGCAAGCTGCGCGAGGCCATCGGAGGCGTGAAGGGTCAGGTCGGCCAGCTCAACGCCGACGGGATCACGCCCCTGCGCTCCGCCGTCGACGAGCTGCGCGCGCGCATCGATGCGCTCCCCGCTCCCGATCTCGGCCCCGTCGCGTCGCAGCTGGCGCGGTTGAGCGCCACCATCGTCTCCCAGGCGCGCCAGGAAGCCGCCACCCCCGGCCAGGTCGATGCGGTCGCACAGTCACTCGAGGCCGCGATCCGCCAGGTGGCGGATCGGCTCGAGGCCCAGACCAAGGCCACCGCCGCGCTGCAGGCGCAGCTCGCCGAGCAGACGACGACGGCGGACCCCAGCGAAGAGCGCGCCAACGATCGGGCCGCCCTGCGCGCCGACGTGCGCGACGAGGTGGGTCAGGCGACCGCTGGCCTGCGCGAGGAGATGGGACAGGTGACGGCCGGGCTGCACGAGAGCCTGGCCCGGATCAGCGCCGAGGTCACCTCCGCCCGCGAGGCCGCGGAGCGCCGGTCCGGCTCGCGCTGGCGGCGGGGTGGCGGCGAGGACGAGAGCGCCGCCCGCGAGCCGGGTTCCCCCGGCCCCAGTGAGCTCGAGCTGCGCATCGAACAGGCGCTGGCGACGATCGACCATCGCATGGGGTCTCTGGCCGAGGTCGCCGAGCGGGCGGCCGCGTACGCGGACGACGCGGCCAAGGCCGCGTCCGCCGCGTTGCGGGTGGCCACCGCCCCGCCTGCCCCGCTCCCGCCTCCTCCGCCGGCGCCCCCGCCCTCGGCCCCAGCCGCCAAGACGCCCGCGGCGAAGAAGACCCCGGACCAAGAAGGCCGCCGCCAAGAAGGCGCCGACGGCTCGGAAGGCACCCGCCGCCAACGCGGCCGCCGCGAAGAAGACGCCCGCCAAGAAGACCGCCGCCAAGAAGCGCCCGGGGCCGACCAGCCGCTCCTAGGGCTGGGACGGGTCGCGGGCCACGCGCCGCAGCAGCAACCCGTACCCGACGGTCGCGATGGTGGTGAAGATGAACCACTGGATCGCGTACGACAGATGCGGACCCAGGTCGGGTTCGGGTGGACCGAGGGCCACGAGGGAGGCGGCGTCCCCGGCGGCGGGCTGCTGAGCCGGGTCGCTCGTCACCAGCTGCACGTAGGCGGGGAGCACGTCGTAGTCCAGCTGCGCCCCGAAGCGATCGAGATCGACTCGCGCCAGGACCTCGAGGGTGCCCTCGGCGGGGTCGGTGGGCCCGATGCGACCTCGGCGCTGGCTCGGGAGCACCAACCCCTGCACGGTCACCGTTCCGGTGGGGGCCGGTGGCGGCACGATGGCGCCGTCGCGGTCGAAGCCGATGAACCCCCGGTTCACGACGACCGCGCGGCCGTCGTCGAGGCGCAGCGGCGTGAGGACCCAGCCACCGGACGCGCTGTTGAGGGTGCGGTTCTCCACCACCACGGTGTCGTCGTCCTCGTACCTGCCGGACGCCGTGACGTCGCGGTAGAGGACCGCGTCCACGGCCCGATCATCGACGCCGGCGTCGGCGGGGACGATCGACAGCACCTCGGCGGCCGGCACGGCCTGCCGCGCCTCGACCAGCGCCTTGTAGTCCCGCTTCTCGTCCAGCCGTCGCAGCTGCCAGAACGCGAGCAGCACCATCGTGACGACGAGCGCGGCGACGGCCACGTGTCGGATGATCCACTTGGGTCGCAGGGCGAAGCGCCAGCTCACGCGGGCGACCCTATTGGCGGCCAGTGCGGCCGCCCCACTCAGGCGGTGGGCAGCTCGTAGCCCGCGAACTTGTCGCGGAGGTCCTTCTTGGAGAACTTGCCCACACTGGTCTTCGGGATCTCATCGACGAAGGCGACGTCATCGGGCAGCCACCACTTGGCGACCTTGTCCTCCAGGAACGCAAGGACCTCCTCCTTGGAGAGCTCCTCCCCCGGCCGGACGACCACGCAGGCGAGCGGGCGCTCCGACCACTTGGGGTGCGGCACGCCGATCACCGCGGCCTCGGCGATCTTGGGATGGCCCATGAGCTCGTTCTCGAGGTCGACGGAGGAGATCCACTCGCCGCCGGACTTGATCACGTCCTTCGTGCGGTCGACGAGACGGATGTAGCCGTGCCCATCGATGACCGCCACGTCGCCGGTCTTGAGCCACCCGTCTTCGGTGAAGGAGTCGGGTGACCGCTCGTCGTTGTAGTACTCGGAGGCGATCCACGGACCGCGGACCTGCAGCTCACCTGACGCCTCGCCGTCCCAGGGCAGCGACTCGGTGCTCCCGGGGCGGACGATGCGCGCGTCCACGCAGATGGCCGGCTGGCCGACCGTGGTGCGCAGCTCCGCGCGCCCCGCGTCGTCGAGCGTGGCGTCGATGGTGGACTTGATGCGACCGACCGATGCGACGGGGCTGGTCTCCGTCATCCCCCACGCCTGCATGATGGGCAGACCCGTCTGCTCGCGGTACGCCTCGGACAGCGCCTTCGGCACGGCGGAGCCGCCGCACGGGATCGCCCGCAGCGCGGAGGTGTCCCTCCCCTTCAGCTCGGGGAGCACCCCCATCCAGATCGTGGGGACGCCGGCGGCGATCGTGATCCGCTCCTGCTCGATCAGGTTGGCGAGAGCCGGCGGCGACAGATCGGGACCGGGCATCACCAGCGTCGCCCCCGACGCGACGGCCGCGTGCGCCAGCCCCCACACGTTGGCGTGGAACATCGGCACGACCGGCAGGATCCGGTCGGTCTCCTGCACGCCCAGGCCGCACGTGGTCATGGCACCGAGCGTGTGCAGGTACGTGGAGCGGTGCGAGTACACGACGCCCTTGGGGTTGCCGGTGGTGCCGCTCGTGTAGGCCATGGCGGCGGCGAGGTTCTCGTCGCGCACGTCGAAGGCCACCGGGTCGGCGGCGGCCAGGAGGTCCTCGTAGTCGTGGAGCGGGCGCCCCCCGTCCGGACTGGGCACCTCGCCCTTGCCGTCGTCCATCACGACGATGTGGCGCACGGTCTGGAGCTGGTCGACGAGCGGCCACAGCAGGCCGATGAGCGACCGGTCGACGAAGATCACCTCGTCCTCGGCATGGTTCACGATGTAGACGAGCTGCTCCGGGAACAGGCGGATGTTGAGCGTGTGCAGCACGCGTCCGGTGCACGGGATGCCGAAGTAGAGCTCGAGGTGGCGGGCGGTGTTCCACGCGAAGGTGGCGACCCGGCCGTCCTCGCTGATCCCCAGGTCGTCGAGCACGCCACCGAGCCGCCGGGTGCGCTCGGCCCACGAGCCGTAGGTGGTGCGCTCGATGCCGGTGGCGGTGGCCGTCACCAGCTCCTTGTCGAAGAACAGCGTCTCGGCCCGCCCGAAGAGGTGCGGCAACGTGAGCGGGACGTCCTGCATGAGTCCTTGCATGGCGTGAGCCCCCTGAGAGCAGTCGTGGTCGCTCGCAGGTTAGGAGATGCCAGACTCAGCGGCTGTGGCGACCGAGGATCCCGACCCGAGCACGCCGGCCACCCGCCGACCGCCGCCGGGCAAGCACACGCTCAAGCTGCTCGCGATCCCCATCGTCGGGCTGATCATCCTCTCGAACGCAGGCAACGCCTTGTTCCCGGACCTCGTGAACCGGCACCCCCTGCTCCTGATCACGATGACGTCGAGCAACCGCAACCTCATCGCTACCACCAACCAGCTCGACGCCGTCAGCTACTACGTCGTGGGCTGCCTCCGCCTTCTGGTCGCCGACCCGCTGTTCTTCCTCATCGGGTACTGGTACGGCGACACGGCCCTGCGATGGATGGAGCAGCGCACCAAGACCTTCGGGCAGACGCTGCGGCAGTGGGAAGGGTGGTTCGGCAAGGCCGCGTATCCCATCGTCTTCATCGCGCCGAACCAGTACATCTGCCTGTTCGCGGGCGCCGCCGGCATGAGTGCCATCGGGTTCTTCGCGACCAACGTCGCCGGCACCCTCGTGCGGCTGTACCTGATCCGTCGCCTCGGTGAGACCTTCGAGGCGCCCATCGATGACGTCCTCGGCTTCATCGGCGACTACCGCGTGCCCCTGCTGGTGCTCTCGATCGCACTGTTCGCCTTCATGACCGTGAACGAGCTGCGCCGTGGCAAGGACGGATTGGAGTCGCTCGTCAACGCCGTCGACGATTCCGAACCCGACGACAGTCCGCCCGTCACCTGATCGGCGCGCGCGGCAACGACCGGTGCAGCACGTCGTCGGTGCCGAGCGCCCACGCGTCCGGGAACGCCAAGCGGCTCCAGAACGATTCGGGGTCGAAGTCGTCGCCGAGGCGATCGCCGAGGTGAAGCGACAGGGCGAGTCCGTGCGACACCACGAAGGCCGGGCCATCGCCGGCGCGCGCCAGCGCGTCGTGCACCGCCGCCGCCATCCGATCCGCCACCGCCGCGTGCGGCTCCCATCCGTCCGGCAGCTCGCCGCGCAGGTAGCGGTGCGCGACGGCGCGGTAGCCGGTGCCGATCCACGGCCGCTCGGCTTCGCGCAGACGGGCGTCCTCGCTGACGTCGGTGGACCAGCACGCCGCGATGGCAGCGGCCGTGTCGAGCGCCTTGGGCTCGGTGCTGGACACCAGCACGCCGATCCCCGCGCCGACCTCGAGGCGCTCGGCCCACACCTGGGCCGCCGCTCGGGTGACGTCGTCCACGCCCCACTCGCTCGAGTGCAGCTCCGGGTTCACCGTCGGCATGGCGTGGCGCACGTAGGTGATGGGCGGGACGTCCAAGAGCATCGACGGTAGCGGTGCCTGGGTAGGGTCGGCGGTCATGGCCTCCCCCACCGTGGTGTTCTCCGGCGTCGGCGTGGCCCTGGTGACGCTGTTCGACGACGAGGGCGAGATCGATGCGCCCGCGACCGCAGATCACGCCGCCCGGCTCGTGGACGCGGGGGTGGCGGGCATCGTGGTCGCCGGCAGCACGGGAGAGGCCGCCGCCCTCGATCCCGACGAGCGGAGCGATCTCCTCATCGCGGTGCGGAACGCGGTGGACGGCCGGGTGCCCGTGCTCGCCGGCACCGGAGCGGCGTCCGCCCGGCAAGCCGTCATCCTCTCCAAGCGGGCCGAGGACGAAGGCGCCGATGCCCTGCTGGTGCTCTCACCCCCAGGCGTGGCCGACCCGCGGCCGTACTACGAGCGGGTCACCACGGCCGTGTCCGTGCCGGTGCTCGCCTACCACTACCCCAAGGCGTCGAACCCCGGGGTGCCCGTCGACGTGCTCGGGCAGCTGCCGGTGGCCGGGCTCAAGGACAGCTCCGGCGACGCCGAGCGCCTGATCATCGAGGCGGACGAGCTGCCGATCGGCTTGTACACGGGGCATGCGACGCTGATCCACCTCGCCGGTGCCATCGGATGCTCGGGGGCCATCCTGGCGCTTGCCAACGTCGACCCGGAGGGCTGCGCCCGGGCGTGGGCCGGCGAAGGGCGCGTGCAGCGCGAGCTGATCAACGGCCATCGCGCCCAGTCCCTCACGGGGATCGCCGGCCTCAAGCGCACCCTCTGCGCCCTGCACGGCACGTCCCCTGTCACCCGGGTCGGCTGATCAGAGGTCGAGCAAGGGTTCGATGCCGAGGGTGAGGCCGGGGCGCGCAGCGACGTGCTTGACGGCGAGGAGCACGCCGGGCATGTAGCAGGTGCGGTCGTAGGTGTCGTGGCGAATGGTGAGGGACTGGCCGGACGTGCCGAACAGGACCTCCTGGTGGGCGAAGAGGCCGTGCAGCCGCACCGAGTGGATGGGGATGCCGCCGGGCCCGACCCCACCGCGGGCGCCGTCGACGACGTACTTGGTGGTGGGATCGTCGGACCAGTCGCTCGACGCCGCGGCGATGCGCTCGGCCGTGCGCATCGCGGTGCCCGACGGCGCGTCGATCTTGGCGTCGTGGTGGAGCTCGATGATCTCGGCCGTCTCGAACCACGGTGCGGCCAGCTCGGCGAACCGCATCATCAAGACCGCTCCGATGGCGAAGTTGGCCGCGATCAGGCACGAGCTCTTGGTGAACTCGCGCTCGATCGTCGCCAGGTCGGCCTCGCTGAAGCCGGTGGTGCCCACGACGGCGTGCAGGCCGTGCTCGGCGGCGAACGCCAGGTTCTGGCGCGCGGCGTCAGCGACCGTGAAGTCGACGACGACCTCGGCGCCCGCATCGAGCAACGCCTGGGGTGACGCCGACACCTGGACGACGCTGTCGACCTCGGCGACGCGGCGCAGGTCGATCCCCGCGTGCAGGGGATCGACGGCGGCGACGAGCTCGAGGGCGGGGTCGGTGGCCACGGCCTCGCACACCGTGCGGCCCATGCGGCCGGCCGCCCCGAACACCCCGACCCGAGTCATCGAGCTACGCCGGTGGCGGAGGCGGCGGCACCGGATCGCCCGGCGCGGGCGGAGGCGGCGGCACCGGGCTCGGCGCAGGAGGCGCCGGTGGGGCCGGCGGCTCGGGGGCGGGCGGCGGCGGCGGGGCGGGTGGCGCCGGCGGCGCCGGAGCCGGGGGCGCCGGCGGAGGCGGAGGGGTCGGGGTCGCGGCGGCGGGAGGCGGCGGTGGCACGGCGGTGGGGGGCGCGGGAGCGGCCGGAGCCGCAGGCGGCGCGGGTGGGGCGGGCGGCGGGGGCGGCGGCTCCTCCTCCTTGGCACCCAGCTCCCCGTGCTCCGCTTCGTGGGCGGCCAGCTCGCCGAGCACGCGCGCGATGTTGGTGTCGGCTTCCTCGAAGCCGCCCTTGTGCTTGGCGTAGGTCCAGGCGCCGAGCTCCCGCAGGAGGCCGTCGGCCTTCCGCTTGGCCTGCGACTCGGCCATCGTCTCCTGCGCCGCCTTGGTGGCTTCGCCGACCTTCGCGGCCGCCTTGTCGAGGAACCCCATGTGCACGTTCTCCTTCGCTCCGGCCCGACGAACCGGCCTGAGCGTAGACGGTGCTACGCGGTGAGCTCGTCGTCGTCGAACGGTCCGACGGCGGCGAGGGCTCTGGGGGCGTCGAGCACGCGGTGGAGCACGCGGGACACGTCGTCGATGGTCACCGCTCGGAGCCGCTCGACGTGCTCGTCGATCGTCGTGATGCGGTCGCGCTGCATGAGGCTTCGCCCGAGCCGGCCCATGCGGCCGCCGGTGTCCTCCAGGCCCAGGAGCATCGAGCCCTCCAGGTAGCCGGCCGCCACGGCCAGCTCAGAGTCGGTGACGCCGTCCTCGAGGACCGCCGCCACCACGTCGTCGATCACCTGGAGCGCCTCGCGCGCCCGCTTCGGTGCCGTGCCGCAGTAGATCGTGAGGTAGCCGGAGTCCTCGAAGGCGGTGGGGTGGGAGTACACGGAGTACGCCAGCCCCCGCTCCTCGCGCACCTCTTGGAACAGCCGACTCGCCATGCCGCCGCCCAGCACCTGGTTGGCGACGGACATCGCCCAGCGGTCGTCGTCACCGTTGGAGAGGCTGCGCCAGCCGAGGCAGAGGTGCGCCTGCTCCGTGTCGTCGTGCTCCACGACCACGGTCGACGCGGACAGGGGCGGGGCCGCGCGCACAGGCAGCTCGCCGCCTGATCCGTCACCGAGGGTCGCCGCCACCGCGTCCACCACGTGCTGGTGGTCGAGGCGTCCCGCCGCGGTCACCACCATCGTGGCCGGTCGGTACCAGTGGTGGAAGAAGTCAGCGATGTCGTCGCGCGTGAGCGCTTCGACCGTGGCCATCTCCCCGAGCACCTCGCGCCCGAGGGGATGGTCGCCGAAGACGGCCCGCGACAGCGCGGTGTGGACGCGGTCTTCGGGGGCGTCGAGGTTCATGAGGATCTCCTCGACGATGACCTGCCGCTCGGCCTCCACCTCGGCCTCCCGCAGCGCGGGCACGGTGAGCACATCGCCGAGGATGTCGAGACCCACGTCGACGCGCGCGTGCGGCAGGCGGGCGTAGTAGGCGGTGTGCTCGCGTGCCGTGAAGGCGTTCATCTCGCCACCGACGGAGTCCACCGCCTCGGCGATCTGGCGCGCCGACCGCTGCTCGGTGCCCTTGAAGAGGAGGTGCTCCAGGAAGTGCGAGGCCCCCGACAGCTCGGGGGCCTCGTCTCGTCCACCGACGCGCACCCAGGCGCCGAGGGTGACCGAACGGGCCTCCGGCATCGTCTCGGTGACGATGCGGAGGCCATTGGACAGCTCGGTCTGCTCGACGCCGGGGTCCAGCAGGTCGGTCATGGGGTGGAGCGTGGGCTGCTAGCGACGACCGCCGCCGCTTCGGCGACCTCGGTCGCCGCCCCGGCCCTCTCGGCCCCGACCGCCACCCTCGGTGGTGGTGGGTCCCAGATCGCCGAACTCCTGGCGGACCTCGGCGTCGAAGCTGTCCTCGAAGGACACGACCTCGGCGCCACCGGCCTCGGGAGCGCGCTCCTCGCGGGGCGCTCGGTCGCGGGACGGACGGTCGCCGCGGTCGCGGGGGCCGCGCTCGCCGCCACCACCGCTCGACACCGCACTGTCGGGGATCTCGATCGCACCAGCCAGGCTGAGCGACACCTTCCCGTTCGGATCGACGTCGTCGACCTTCACCTCCACCTCGTCGCCGAGGTTGAAGACATCCTCCACCCGATCGATGCGCTTGCCGCCACCGATCTTGGAGATGTGCAGCAGGCCGTCACGGCCCGGGAGGATGTTCACGAACGCACCGAACTTGGTGATGTTCACGACTCGACCCGGGTACACAGCACCCACGTCGGCGGTGGGCGGGTTGAGGATGAGCTTGATCTGCCGCTCGGCCTCCTCCAGCCGCGCCTTCTCGGGCGAGCCGATGGTGACGGTGCCGACCATGCCGTCGTCGTCGACGGAGATGTCGGCGCCGGTCTCGGCCTGGATGGCGTTGATGACCTTGCCCTTCGGGCCGATGACCTCGCCGATCTTGTCGATCGGGATCTCGAAGCTGACGACCTTCGGAGCCGTCTCGCCGACCTCGGCACGGGGCTCGGCGATGGCCTTCTGCATCACGTCGAGGATGGTGAGGCGGGCTTCCTTGGCCTGCTGCAGCGCCTGGGCCAGGACGTCGGCCGGGAGGCCGTCGATCTTGGTGTCGAGCTGCAGGGCGGTGACGAAGTCGCGCGTGCCGGCGACCTTGAAGTCCATGTCGCCGAAGGCGTCCTCGGTGCCGAGGATGTCGGTGAGCGTCGTGTACTTGCCCTCGTCGTAGATCAGGCCCATGGCGATGCCGGCGACCGGCGCCTTGATCGGCACCCCGCCGTCCATGAGCGCCAGGGTGGAGCCGCAGACCGAGCCCATCGAGGTGGAGCCGTTGGAGCTCAGCACCTCGGACACGATCCGCAGGGCGTAGGCCCACTCCTCGATCCCGGGCACCACCGGCAGGAGGGCCCGCTCCGCGAGGAGACCGTGGCCGATCTCGCGACGCTTGGGGCTGCCCACGCGGCCGGTCTCGCCGTTGGCGTGGGGCGGCATGTTGTAGTGGTGCATGTAGCGCTTCTTGGGCTTGTCGCCCAGGTTGTCGAGCAGCTGGTCCATCTTCGGCATGCCGAGCGACAGGACGCTGAGCACCTGGGTCTCGCCCCGCTGGAAGAGACCGGAGCCGTGGGCCTGCCCGAGCACGCCCACCTCGGAGGTGACGGTGCGCAGGTCGGCCGGGCCGCGGCCGTCGATGCGGATGCCCTCGTTGACGGTGCGGGCGCGGATGGCGGCCTTCTGGATGCTGCGAGCCGCCTCCTTGACCTCCTTCTCGCGTCCGGCCAGGTGGCCGAGATCGGCGAGGGCCTTGGAGATGGCGGCGTCGGTGGCGGCGTTGCGCTCGGCCTTGCCGGCGATGGTGCCGGCCTGGGCGAGGTCGGCGCCGACGAGGGTCTTGACCTCGTCGTAGACGTCGTCGCCGTAGTCGAGCACGGGCACGAACGGCAGCGGGGTGATGCCGCGCCCGGCCTCGACCTGGGCGACGAGCTGCTTCTGCAGCTCGATCGACTCCTTGATCCAGACCTTGCAGGCCTCGAGCCCGTTGGCGATGACCTCTTCGGTGACCTTGGGGGCACCGTCTTCGTAGTGCTCCCACGCCTTCTCGGTGCCACCGGCCTCCACCATCATGATGGCGACGTCGTCACCGACGCCGCGACCGGCGACGATCAGCTCGAAGGTGCTGGCCTCCACCTCTTCGAAGGTGGGGTGCGGCACCCAGGTGCCCTCGGCGCTGTAGGCGATGCGCACGGCGCCGATCGGGCCCTGGAACGGGATGCCGGAGATGGACAGCGCAGCAGACGCGCCGTTGATCGCGAGCACGTCGTAGGGGTTCTCCTTGTCGGAGCCCATGACGGTGACGACGACCTGGGTCTCGTTCCGGAAGCCGTCGGCGAACGACGGGCGCAGCGGCCGGTCGATCAGGCGACAGGCGAGGACGGCTGCGTCCGTGGGACGGCCCTCCCGCCGGAAGAAGCTGCCGGGGATGCGACCCGCGGCGTACATGCGCTCCTCGACGTCGACCGTGAGCGGGAAGAAGTCGATGCCCTCCCGGATGCCCTTGGCCGAGTTGGCCGTGACGAGGGCTTCGGTGCCCGCGATCTTGGCGACGACCGCGCCTTGGCTCTGGAAGGCGAGCTTGCCCGTCTCGAACGAGAGGGTCTTGTCGGTGCCGCTGATGGGCCCCGAGACGATGATGGCTTCCGCCATGTTTGTTCCTCCTTGCCGGCCCAGGACTCCCCGGACCGGATATGAGGCGGCGGGGCCAGTTCCCAGTTGGCGACCTCCGAGCGTGCACGCCCGGGGATCGGCAACTGGCAGCTGACCGTTCCGGCGCCAGTGTTTGGTGTTGGTGTTGCGTTAGCGGCGCAAGCCCATCTTGGCGATGATCGTGCGGTACCGCTCCACGTCGTTCTTGCGGACGTAGTCGAGCAGGCGTCGGCGCTGACCGACCAGCATCAGCAGGCCTCGCCGGCTGTGGTGGTCCTTCTTGTGCTTCTGCAAGTGCTCGTTGAGGTGGTTGATCCTCGTGGTGAGGATGGCGATCTGCACCTCGGGTGACCCGGTGTCGGTGTCGTGGAGACGGTGCTCCGCGATGATGCCGGCCTTGGCCTTGTCGATCTGCTCAGACATGGAAGTAGAAGTGCTCCGTTGGGGAGGTGGGTCTTGGGCCCGGCTCCTGCGAGCGCTGCACGCAGCTGGCACGTCGGGGAGCGGAACTCCTCGAAGGACCACAACAGGCACTCCGAGGACCCGATCAGGGTAGCAGCAGCCCCCGAAGAGCCCTCAATCGCCCCTGGAGCAGGGCGCCGGGCGAGGCAATAGGTCCCATCCGAGCCATGTCGAGGCGATTGGTCCCAACACTGGGACATATCGCCTCGACAACCAACCCGTGGGACGTATCGCCTCGGGACGAGTCCACACGGGGACTTCGGCACCTGTGCACCGTCGGCCGCCGTGTCGTGCGCGGCGCGACCTGGGCGGTGCACCAGCGCCCGCAGCCCGCCGGACAACAGGGTGGCGCCGTTGACCTGCGTGGCTCTGTGGGCGCTGAGCACCGCACGTCGCTGGTGAGCGCGCACAGAAGCGGGTCGGCTGCTTCCCGGGTCGGTCGGCGGCCCTCAATCGCCCCTGGAGCGGGCGGGGAGGACCGTCCACTTGTAGCGGGGCGGGCGGTGCAGGTCTTCGGTGTCGTGGACCTGCTGGTGCGGGGTGAGCTCGAGCACCAGGGCGTCGGGGGCGTACAGGGCGGCCTCCACCTCGTCGTCGGTGGCGTCCACCGGGTCGACGCCGCGATCGAGCTGGGCCTTGAGCACCGCCGTGCCCAGGCGCCCCCGCATGAGGGCGTGGAGGATCGCGGGCATCGTCTCCGGGTCCTTGAGGAGCCATGAGTGGCTCCCGCCCTGCACCACCACGAGGTCGCCCCGGGTGCGGCGGGCCGCGTCCTTGGCCGTCGACATCGGGACGGCGAAGTCACGGTCGCCGTGGATGGCGAAGACGGGGATCCGCTCCTCGCGGATGCGGTCGAGCAGGTGCTTCGAGCTCTTGCTCCGGAGGATCGACAGCGCCGGACCGAACAGCCGCCAGGGCCGCCGCACGTGGCCGCGGATGGTGGGCCCGACGAGGCTGCCGAGCTTGAGCGCCTGGCGAGGGTCCTGGAACCACGGGACGGTGGTGATCGTGTCGACGACGAGGGTGGCTCCGGTGCCCACCAGCAGCGGTGGGAACAGCCGGAAGACGTTGACCATCCGATCCCAGGTGTCGCCGACGATGGCGTCGAGGAGGACCACCGCGATGGCGCGGTGCGGCTCGCTCGCCGCCAGCTCGGTGACGAGCCGGCCGCCCATCGAGTGGCCCGCCAGCACCGCGGGACCCACGCCGAGGTGGTCGAGCACCCGGCCGAGCAGGGCGGCGTAGCTGCCCATGCTCGCGGCGCCGGTGGGCAGGCCGAGCGTGCCGCCGTGGCCGGCGGTGTCGACCGCGATCACCTTGAACCCGAGGTCGACCAGCCGTGAGAGGGTCTGGGCGTAGAGGATCCCCTCGGCCGAGAAGCCGTGGACGACCACGAGCGGCACGCCGCGCCCGCAGATCGCGACGCCGACCTCGTGCCCGTCGTCGAGGGTGATGTTGTGCCGAGCGAGCCTCGGCAGGGTGACGAGCACCTCCTCGTCGGGCTCCGGTCCGGGGCCGATGATCGGCTCCTGGGCCACCGCGAGGTGCCGCACCTTGTTGAGACGTGGACCCGAGGGATGCACGTCTTCGTCATCGTCCACCCGCACGTGGATCGATTCCCACCCGTCGTCGATCACACCACAAGTGTGGCCCATCGGCCGAGGGGCCCCGGACATGGTGGCGTCACGCGCCGTTCAGGTCAGGATCGCTCGTGCATCGTCGCAATCGCGACGGATCTGCTCGACGAGGGCATCGACGTCGTCGAACTTGGCCTCGCCGCGGAGGCGAGCGACGAAGCGGACCTTGGCCGGCTCGCCGTACAGGTCGCCGTCGAAGTCGAGGAGGTGCGCCTCGAGGAGGCTCGCGTGCGTCTCCTCGTAGAAGGTCGGTCGCCGGCCGAGGCTGATGGCGCTGGCATGCACGGTGCCGTCGGGACGCTCGTACCAGCCGGCGTAGATCCCGTCGGCGGGCAGCAGGATGTCGCCGGGCACCGACACGTTGGCGGTGGGGAACCCGAGCTCGCGGCCGCGTGCGTCGCCGTGGGCCACGACCCCGCGCACCTCGTGGGGCCGGCCGAGCAGCGCGATCGGCTCGATCGAGGTCGCCCGTCACCAGCGCGTGGCGGATGGCGGTGGACGACGCCTTCTCCCCGTCGCCGGCCGCGGCGCCGAGGGCGTCGACCAGCGGCAGGCCCGCCACCTCGAAGCCCAGCTCTCGACCCATCTCCTCGAGGAGCGCCACGTTGCCGCGGCGCTGGTGGCCGAAGTGGAAGTCCTCCCCCACGATGACGACCCGGGCGCCCAGGCAGTCGACGAGGACCTCGTGCACGAACTCCTCCGCCGGCTCCTTGGAGCGGGCTTCGTCGAAGGACACGACGAGGCAGCGGTCGAGCCCCGTGGCCGACAGCAGCTCGAGCTTCTGGTCGAGATCGGTCAGCAGACGAGGCGCTGACTCCGGACGGACCACGGACGCGGGGTGCCGGTCGAACGTGACGACCGCGCTCTCCATCCCGCCCGCCGCCGCCCGAGCTCGCACCTCGGCGATGACGGCCTGGTGGCCCAGGTGCACGCCGTCGTAGGCGCCGATGGTGACGACGCTCCCGGCGTCGGGCCGGGGGCAGGCCCCGACGTCGTGCAGCACCTCCATCCCGGGAGGTTACGTCTGGCCCGAGCTCACCAATACAACCGAGGGCTTGGCGGTGTCGCCGCGGTGCGGCTCGTAGACGGCCAGGAGCGCGCCGTCGGCACCGACGACCGGCCAGGGTCCGTCGCCGTCCACGCCCAACCGGTCGAGGCCGAGCACCTTGCCGTGAGCCACGTCGGCCGCCACGTCGTCAGGCACCACCACCGCCGGAAGGTCGCGCAACGCCCGGGCGGGTGTCAGCAGCTGCTCGGGATCGAGGGCCTCCACCGGCCGCGCCTCGGCGACGCCGAACGAGCCGATGGCCGTGCGGCGGAGATCGCGGAGGTGGGCGCCGCCCCCCAGCGCGGTGCCGACGTCGGCGGCGAGCGTGCGGATGTAGGTGCCCGACGAGCAGGTGACCTCGATCGGGAACCGTCCCGGCGCGATCGGCTCCCCCACCGTGAACCGGTGGACCGTGACCGGCCGGGCCTTCCGCTCGACCTCGATCCCCTCGCGTGCCAGCTCGTGCAGGCGCCGACCGTCCACCTGGATCGCCGACACCATGGGCGGTACCTGCAGGATGTCACCGGTGAGGTCGGCGGCGGCGGCGCGCACCTCATCGATGGTGGCGCGCGTCCATGTCCCACGTGCCGGTGACGTCGCCCGACGCGTCGAGCGTCGACGTGGACGTGCCCAGCACGACCACGCCGGTGTAGGTCTTGGCCGGGAGCCCGAGGTAGCTTCAGGAGGCGCGTGACCTTGCCGACCCCGAGCAGCAGCACGCCCGTGGCGTCCGGGTCGAGGGTGCCGGAGTGACCGACCTTGCGGGTGCCCAGGAGCCCGCGGGCCTTGGCCACCACGTCATGGCTCGTCCACCCGGCCGCCTTGTCGACCACGGCGAGGCCGTCCGGGCCAGGCATCACTCGTTGTCGTGGATGTCGCGCAAGACCTCTTCGAGGCGCGCCGGCGCCGCGGCCGACGTCGTCGGGCTTGAAGATCAGCTCCGGGGTGCGCTTGATGCGGGCCTGGCTGCCGATGGCGCCCTGGAGGCGGTGCCGGTGGTCGGCGAGGGCCTCCAGCACCTGCTCGTCGTCGTCCTCGCCGCCGAGGGTGTCGAAGTACACGACGGCGCGGCGCAGGTCGCCCTCGCAGTCGACCGACATGATCGTGACGAGCTCGAGGCGCTCGTCGTCGACCTTCTCGAGCTCCTCGGCGAGGATCTCCTGGAACAGCTGGTTGAGCCGGGCCGTGCGGGGATAGTCCCGAGCGGTGGTGTGGCTGCGTGTGCGACTGCGGGTTCGCTTGGTCACTCGTCCCTCCCAGATCAGGTGCGAGGGATCTCGCGCTCCTCGAACGTCTCGATGATGTCGCCCTGCTTGAGGTCTTGGAAGTCGGTGAGGCCGATGCCGCACTCGAACCCGGCCTGGACCTCGCGCACGTCGTCCTTGAAGCGGCGCAGCGAGCTCACGGCGCCCTTCCAGATGATCGTGCCGTCGCGGAGGAAGCGGACCTTCGAGCCGCGGGTGATGGTGCCGTTGAGCACCATGCAGCCGGCGACCTTGCCGACGCGCGGGACGGAGAAGACCTCGCGGACCTCGGCCTCGCCGGTGACCACCTCTTCGAACTCCGGGGCGAGCATGCCCACCATGGCGTTCTCGATGTCCTCGAGGACCTGGTAGATGATCTCGTAGTTCCGGATCTCCACCTCTTCGACCTGCGCCAGCTCGCGAGCCTTGCGGTCGGGGCGGACGTTGAAGCCGATGATGGTGGCGCCGGAGGTGGCGGCCAGCTGCACGTCCTGCTGGGTGATGCCGCCGACGGCGCGGTGCACGAAGGCGAGCTTCACCTCGTCGCGCTCGAGCTTCTTGAGGCTCTCGGTGAGGGCCTCGAGCGAGCCGGTGGTGTCGGCCTTGAGGAGGATGTTGAGCGTGGCGACGTCGCCGCGCTGGATCTGCTCGAAGATGTCCTCGAGGCGGGCGCCACCGGACACGCCGGCCGCCTCGCGGCCGAGGTTGGCCACGCGGTGCCAGTGCTCGCGCTTCTCGGCGACCGAGCGGGCCATCTTCTCGTCGAGGGCGACCACGAAGCCGTCGCCGGCCTCGGCGACGTCGTTCAGGCCGAGGACCTGCACCGGCATCGACGGGCCGGCCTCCTTGACCTGCTCGCCGAGGTGGTTGATGAGCGCGCGCACGCGGCCCCACGCGGGACCGGCCACGAGCGGCTCGCCGACCTTGAGGGTGCCGCGCTGCACGAGGAGGTTGGCGACCGGGCCGCGGCCCACGTCGAGGTGGGACTCGAGGACGACCCCGGCGGCGCGGCCGTCGGGGTTGGCCTTGAGGTCTTCCACGTCGGCCACGAGGAGGAGCGTCTCGAGCAGGTCGTCGACACCGTCACCGGTGAGCGCCGACACGGGGATCATCTCGATGTCGCCGCCCCAGTCCTGCGGGACGAGGCCCTGCTCGGAGAGCTGCTGCTTCACGCGGTCGGGCTGGGCCTGCTCGCGGTCGATCTTGTTGATGGCCACCACGATCGGGGCCCCCGACGCCTTGGCGTGGTTGAGCGCCTCGATCGTCTGCGGCATGACGCCGTCGTCGGCCGCCACGACCAGCACCACGATGTCGGTGGCCTCGGCGCCGCGGGCGCGCATGGCGGTGAAGGCCTCGTGGCCCGGGGTGTCGATGAAGGTGATGAGGCGGTCGTTCTTGACGGCCTGGTAGGCGCCGATGGCCTGGGTGATGCCCCCGGCCTCACCGGCGACGACGTTGGCGTCGCGGATCTTGTCGAGCAGCTTCGTCTTGCCGTGGTCGACGTGGCCCATGATCGTGATGATCGGGGGCCGGCTGATGGCGTCGGCGTCCTCGTCGTCGAGGAGGTCGTCGACACCGAGCAGCTCCTGGAGCGCGACCTCTTGCTCCTCGCCGGGGTTGACCAGGCGGATCGTGGCTTCGATCGAGTCGGCGAAGAGCTCGATCTGATCGTCGCTCAGCGACTGCGTGGCGGTGACCATCTCCCCCATCTGCATGAGGAAGCGCACCACGTCGGCCGCGGTGCGGTTGAGCCTCGGGCCGAGCTCCTGCGGGGTGGAGGACCGCTCGATCACCACATCGCCCTCGGGCACCGGAGCGTCCGACGGCGTGTAGGTGGGGAGGTCCATCGGCTGGAGCTCTTCACGGCTGCGACGACGCCGGCCACCCTTGCGACGGGGCGGACGCTGCTGCGGGCCACGACCGCCACCGGGACGGCCGCCACCGGGGCCACCGCCAGGACCGCCGCCGGGGCCACCGGGACCACCAGGGCCACCGGGACCACCCGGGGGACGGTTGCCGTAGCCACCGGGGCCGGGTCCGCGACCGCCGACAGGCGTGCCCGTGGGCGGGCCACCGACACGGCGACCGGGAGGCGCGGGGACGGACCGACCGGACGGACCGCGCGGCGGGACGTTGCCTCGCCCACCCATGCCGGGCGGCGGCGGGATCGGCTTGCCACTGGCGCCGCGCAGCGGCGGGGCCGGCGACTCCGGCTCGCCGTCCGCGGTGGCGGGGGCCTCGGGCGCGACCTCGGCCGGGGCGGCCGACGCGGCGGGTGCGACAGGTTCCGGCGCAGGCGCAGGGCGCGGCGCGGGGGCCTCGACCGGCGGGGGCGCGGCCGCGGCGGCGGGACGCTCGACCGGTCGGGCGGGAGGCGCGGCAGGGGCCGGCGCGGGAGCCGCGGCGGCGGGACGGACAGGCTCGTCCTCGACCCGACGGATCGGGCCCGGACGCTCGCTGCCGCTGGACGTCACCAGGCGAGCAGGTGCCTTGGGCGGCGCAGGAGCCGGAGCCGGAGCCGGGGTGGGCTCGGGGGGCGCGGGGGCTTCGACCGGAGCGGGCTCCTCGACGACGGGCGCCGGGGCGGGAGGCTCGGGCTCGGCGACGGGTGCCGCGGCGGGCGCCGGCGCGGCGGCGGCCTTCTTCGTGGCCTTGGCGGCCTTCGCCGGCTTGCCGGGCTCCTCGGGCTGGACGTCGCGGATGAGACCCTCGCGCTCGGCCTTGCGGCGAACGCGGTCGGCCTGCGCATCCTCGATGCTCGACGAATGCGTCTTGACGCCGATCCCCAGCGATTCGCAGAGGTCGAGCGTCTCCTTGTTCGTCATCCCGAGCTCCTTGGCGAGCTCGTGCACGCGCTTCTTCGCTGCCAAGTTCCTGGTTCAGTCCTTCAGGGTCGTTCTACGGGGGCGCGATGCGGCGACGAGGCCACACCACGGCCGTCCATCCTCGCACGAACCCGGGGGTTGGCACGATTCGGATCGATCGCTCGCCCGGCGGTCAACCGGGGCTCTCCTGGCCCAGGGCCAGGACCGCTTCGGGTGACACGGGCGCTCGCAACGCCCGGCTGAGGGCGTTGCGCTGAGCGGCACGCTGCACGCAGCGGAGGGACCCGGCGCAGAGCCAAGCTCCTCGGCCAGGAAGTGTACGCCCCACCACCAGGGATCCCTCGGGGGTGCGCACGACCCGGATCAGCTCGTCCGGGCCGGCCACGCGCCGGCACCCGACGCAGGTCCTGCGAGGCGACGCGGCTACTCCGACTCCTCGGCGGGAGCTTCCTCGGCGGGGGTGTCCTCAGCGGCTTCGACGGGCTCATCAGCACCTTCAGCCTCTGTCGATGCCTCTTCGTCCACCTCGGCTTCAGTGGGCTCGGGCTCGGCATCGGCCGCCGGCTCCGGCTCGGCGCCGTCGGCGGGCTCGTCGTCGCCGGCGTGGGCCCACTCCTCCGCGGACAGCGCGGGGCCGCCCTCGGCGGGCACCCAGACCTGCTCGCCGCTCTCGGGGTCGACGACCCACTCGCCCTGGGCCCACTCCTCGCCCTGGTAGGCCTCTTCGTCGGCGAGCTGCGTCTCGCTCTTGATGTCGACGCGCCAGCCGGTGAGGCGGGCGGCGAGGCGGGCGTTCTGGCCCTCCTTGCCGATGGCCAGCGAGAGCTGGAAGTCGGGGACGATGACCGTGGCGGTGCCCGTCTCGACGTCGATCCGGACCTCCTTCACCTTGGCGGGCGACAGGGCCTTCATCACGAAGTCGTACGGATCGTCAGAGAAGGGGACGATGTCGATCTTCTCGCCGTTGAGCTCGTTGACGACCTGGCGGACGCGTGCGCCGCGCGCGCCGACGCAGGCGCCGACCGGGTCGACGTTCGAGTCGTTCGACCAGACGGCGATCTTCGTGCGATGCCCAGGCTCGCGAGCGCACGCCCGCAGCTCGACGACACCGTCGGCGATCTCCGGCACCTCGAGCTTGAAGAGCTCGAGGATCAGACCCGGGTGGGTCCGGGACACGACGATCTGCGGGCCCTTGGCGGTGCGGCGGACCTCGACGATGTAGGCCTTGAGGCGGGTGTTGGGCGCGGGCCGCTCGTAGGGCACCTGCTCGGCCTGCGGCAGCAGCGCCTCCACCCGACCGAGGTCGAGCAGGGTGTAGCGGCTGTCGGTCTGCTGGATGATGCCCGTGACGATGTCGCCCTCGCGGCCGGCGTACTCCTCGTACTTGAGCTCGCGCTCGGCCTCTCGGATGCGCTGGGTCATCACCTGCCGGGCCGTCATGGCGGCGATCCGACCGAAGTCGTCCGGGGTGACATCGAGCTCGGGGCCGTACGGCTCGCCGTCCTCGTCGATCTCCTGGGCGAACACGCGGATGTCGAAGCTGTCGGGGTCGATGGTGACCCACGCGTACTCGTTGGCGCCGGGCATCCGCTTGTAGGCGGACTCCAGTGCGTCAGCCAGCGCGCCGAGCAGGGTGTCGACCGAGATGCCCTTGTCCTGGGCCAGCGCGGCCAGTGCCTCGCCGAAGTCGATGTTGGTCATGTCTTCGCCTTGTTCCTCTCCTGCTTGGCAGCGCCGCCCCACTCGAAGGTGGTGCGGGCCCGCTCGATGTCCTCGTGGTGCAGCGTGCGCTCGGTGCCGTCGGGGCCCCGGAGGGTGACCGACGTGGCGTCCGCGGCGGTGATCGTGCCTTCGGCGCGGCGATCGCCCTCCACGCCGGGCTTGGTCTTGAGCTTCGCGGTCATGCCGATCGCCCGAGCGAAGTGGTCGGGGGTGCGCAGCGGTCGCTCGAGACCGGGCGTGCTCACCTCGAGGGTGTACGTGCCGTCGATCGGGTCGTGCTCGTCGAGGCTCCGCGAGATGGCGCGGGCCAGACGGCTGACCGCCGCGATGTCGACGCCGCCGGACTTGTCGACGAGCACCTGGAGGACCCCGCCCGCCAGGTCGAGGTCGTACAGATCGAGCTCAGCCTCGGCGACGAGGGGCGCGACGATGTCCCGAACGCGGTCGGCGACGGTCATCGCACTCCTCACCTCCTCCTGATACAAGCAACGGCGCGGGCCGAAGCCCACGCCGTTCAAAGGAAACCCGAACGATCGAAATAGCGGCTGGATCCTACCAGCCACCTGACCGATTCCGCCCATCGGTCAAGCCGCTAGTAGCTCCGTGCGACGTAGGCGATCAGCCCGGGGTCGTCCTCACTGGCGGGGAGGCCGCCATCGGCCGTCTGGAGGCACCGCACGGTGATGGCGTCCCGCGCGAGGAGGTCCTCGCCGCCGTCCTTGATGAGGTCCCACGGGACCTTGGCGAACCCGACCTTGGCCGCCTCGACGGCTTCCTCGACCGAGCCCGCGTCGACCGTGCGGTCATCGCGCTGCTTCGTGGCGGCGGCGAGCAGATCGCCCTGGATCAGGTCCAGCAGGCTCGTGACCCGGTGCTCGACCTCGGCCAGCGGGACCGGCCGCTTCTCCCCCGTGTCCCGGCGGACGATGGTGACGAGGCCCTCGGAGAGGTCGCGGGGTCCGACCTCGACGCGGACCGGCACGCCCTTGAGCTCCCAGTCGGTGGCCCGGCGGCCGAAGCTGCTCTCGACCTTGGCGTCGAGGCGGACCTTGACGCCGGCGGCTTCGAGCTCGGCCAGCAGCGCCGCGGCCGTCTCGCCGGCGCCGTCCTCGTCGCGGACGAGGAGCACCACGGCTTGGATGGGGGCCAGCGCCGGTGGCACCACGAGGCCCTGGTCGTCGCCGTGGACCATCAGGAGGCCACCCACCATGCGGGTGGTCGACCCCCACGAGGTGGTCCAGCACAGCTGGGTGTCACCGTTGGCGTCGAGGTAGCTGATGTCGAACACCTTGGCGAAGTTCTGCCCGAGGTCGTGGCTGGTGCCCATCTGCAGCGCCTTGCCGTCGCCCATCATCGCCTCGACCGTGAGCGTGTTGATCGCGCCGGGGAAGCGCTCCGCCGCGGTCTTGCGACCGGGCAGCACGGGGATGGCGAGCACGTTCACCATGAAGTCGGCGTAGACGTCGCGGAGGATGCGCTCGGCGTAGGCGTTGGAGTCCTCGGCGGTGGCGTGGGCCGTGTGCCCCTCCTGCCAGAGGAACTCGGTGGTGCGCAGGAACAGGCGGGGGCGCAGCTCCCAGCGCACGACGTTGTTCCAGCAGTTCAGGAGCAGCGGCAGGTCGCGGTAGCTCTGGACCCACTTGCCCATGTACTCGCCGATGACGGTCTCGCTGGTGGGGCGCACGACGAGCGGCTCGTCGAGCTCCTTGCCACCGGCGTGGGTGACGACGGCCAGCTCGGGGCTGAACCCCTCGACGTGGTCGGCCTCGCGGGTGAGGTAGCTCTCGGGGATGAGGAGCGGGAAGTAGCAGTTGTCGGCGCCGGCCACCTTGATGCGCGCGTCCTCCTCGGCCTGCATGCGCTCCCACAGCGCGTAGCCGTAGGGGCGGATCACGATCGTGCCCCGAGCCGGGCCGTTGTCGGCCAGCTCCGCCTTGGCGACGACGTCCTGGTACCAGCGGGGGAAGTCCTCCGCCTGCGGGGTGAGGATGGGGGCCTTGGCCATCGGGCGATGGTAGGCCCCGCGGCGCGACTACCCCTCGACGCGTTTGTGGATCAGCTCGACGCGCTGCTCGCTGTCGTTGACGTCGTCGCCCTTCTCCTGGAGCAAGGCGGCGCGGTCCTTCTCGGCCTCGCGGGCGGCCTTCTCCGTGTCGACACGAGCGACCGCCGCGTCGACGCCGTGCTCGTGGATGAACTCCGCCCACTCGACGAGGGTGGACACCATCTCGTCCTCGGGCACGACGGCCACGTTGCGGCCCTTCACGAACAGGTGACCACGGCGCTTGCCGGCCGCGATGCCGATGTCCGCGTCGCGGGCCTCGCCCGGGCCGTTCACCACGCAGCCCATCACCGCGACCTGCAACGGGATCTCGCGGTCGCCGAACGCCTCCATGGCGTCCTTGGCCACCTGGATCACGTCGATCTCGGCCCGGCCGCAGCTGGGGCACGCGATGAGGTCGATGTTCTTGCGCTCGCGGAGCCCGAGCGCCTCGAGCAGCTGGCGCCCGGCCCGAGCCTCCTCGACGGGATCGGCCGTGAGGCTGTAGCGGATGGTGTCGCCGATGCCCTCGGCCAGCAGCGTGGCCATCCCGGCCGTCGCCTTGAGCAGGCCGGCGGGCGGCGGACCCGCCTCGGTGACGCCGAGGTGGAGCGGGTGATCGGTGACGTCGGCCAGCTGCCGATACGCCTCGATCATCAGCGGGACCGAGGAGGCCTTCACCGAGATCTTCACGTCGTCGAAGCCCACCTCCTCGAAGTAGGCCAGCTCCTGCTGCGCCGACTCCACCATCGCCTCGGGCGTGACCTTGCCGCCGTGCTTCTCGTAGAGCGCCGGGTCGAGGCTCCCGCCGTTCACGCCGATGCGGATCGGGATCCCGCGGTCCTTGCACTCCTGGGCCACGATCTTGATGTGCTCGGGCCGGCGGATGTTGCCCGGGTTGAGGCGCAGGCACTGCACGCCGGCGTCGAGGGCGGCCAGCGCCATCTTGTACTGGTGGTGGATGTCGGCGACGATCGGCACCGGCGACCGCGGCACGATCTGGGCCAGCCCGTCGGCCGCTTCGATCTCGTTGCAGGTGCACCGCACGATGTCGGCGCCCGCGCCCGCCAGCGCGTAGATCTGCTGGAGGGTGCCCTCGACGTCAGCCGTCTTGGTGATCGTCATCGACTGGACGGTGATCGGCGCGCCACCGCCCACGGGCACGTTGCCCACCATCACCTGCCGCGTGACACGGCGGGGGAACGACGACTCGCCGAGCTCCATCGGCGGTCAGCCGATGGGATCGACGATGTCGAGGTAGATCGCCGACACGCCGAGCAGCATCAGCCCCATGAACACCGCGTAGGTGAGGGGCAGGAGCCGGGACACGTCGACCATGTGCCGGCGCCCGCCGATCGAGCGGATGCGCTCGTAGGTGGCGATGGCCACGTGCCCGCCGTCGAGCGGCAGCAGGGGGATCAGGTTGAGGATCCCGATCGACACGTTCACACCGGCCATGAGGATCAGGAAGCCGAGCAGCCCATCGTCGAACACGCCGGCGCCGATCCGCGCGATGCCGAAGATCGACAGGAGGCGGTGCTCGTCGTCCTCGGTGGGGATGCGCCCGCCGCCGGACCCGGTGGCGGTGGCGGTGGTGGTGGCTGAGCCACCGTCGGCCACGTCGGCGGCGAAGTCGTCGACCCCGCCGGTGAAGAACGAGACCAGCCCGGTGACGGTCTGGCCCATCCGCTCGGCGGTGGCCTCGCCCGCCTCCGCGATCCCGCGGACCGGGTTGACCCGGACGGGCGGGAGCTCGGGGTAGGTGGGACCGATGCCGAGGAAGCCCTCGGCGCGGTTGTCCGCGGCTCGACCGAGGGTGGCGTGGAGGACCAGGCGCTCTCCGTCGCGGTGCACCACGACGTCGACCTCGTCGCCGGGGTGGGGGGCGACGAGCCCGCCGACGTCCTCGAAGGTGGCGACGGAGGTCCCGTCGATGCTCAGCACGTCGTCGCCTGGCTGCACGCCCGCGGCTTCGGCGCCGGAGTCCGCCACGACGTGGCCGACGGTCCATGCGTCCTCGTCCACGCCGGGGCCACCGAGGCGCTCGGCGAAGGAGGTGCCCCCGGGGACGCCGAGGATGGAGAAGGCGACGATGAACAGGACGAAGGCCTGCAGGAAGTGCATGATCGAGCCGGCCGACACCACCAGCAGGCGCCGCGGGTAGGTCTGCTGCCGGTAGGTGCGGCGCTCGTCCTCGGGCGGCACGTCGGTCTCGAGGTTGCTCATGCCGAGGATGCGCACGTAGGCGCCGAGCGGGATGCACTTGATGCCGTACTCGGTCTCGCCGCGCTTGAACGACCAGATCTTGGGCCCGAAGAACAGGAAGAACTCGGTGACCTTCATGCCGGTCCACTTGGCCGTGAGGTAGTGGCCGAGCTCGTGCAGGAAGATCATCACGACGAGGGCGCCGACCATGATCAGCCAGCCCACGCCGGCGAACACGCCGAGGGCCACCACGCCGAGGATCAGGGTGCCGAGGCGCCAGTCCAGCCCGGCGATGTCGCCCTCCGGCCGGTCCGGTGCGGGGCGCTCCCTCTCCTGATCGATGTCGGTCACGGGGTGAACCTCTCTGCGATGGCGGTGCGGGCGGCGGCGCGGGCGGCCCGATCGGCGTCGATCACGGCAGCGACGCTGTCTGCGGTCCCCCCATCATGCCGGGAAAGCACCTCGGTGAGGACGTCAGGGATCGCGATCCACGCGATCTGGCCGTCGAGGAAGGCGGCGACCGCCACCTCGTTGGCGGCGTTGAGCCACGCGGGGGCGGTCTCCCCCATCCGTCCGGCCTCGAAGGCCAGGCTCAGGCAGGCGAACGCATCCAGGTCGGGCGGCTCGAAGTCGAGCCGGCCGAGGTCGGCCCAGTCGATCCGCCCGAACGGCGTCCCCACTCGCTCCGGGTAGGCCAGCGCGTACGCGATCGGCAACCGCATGTCGGGCAGGGACAGCTGCGCGACGGTGGCGCCGTCCGTGAACTCCACCATCGAGTGCACGATCGACTGGGGGTGCACCACCACCTCGATCTGCTCGTACGGCACGTCGAAGAGCTCGTGGGCCTCGATGACCTCGAGCCCCTTGTTCATCAGCGTGGACGAGTCGATGGTGATCTTCGGTCCCATCGACCACGTGGGGTGGGCGAGGGCATCGGCGATCGTGACGTCCGCCAGCTCGGCCTTGCTGCGACCGCGGAACGGACCGCCCGACGCCGTGAGGACGATGCGGCTCACCCAGGAGCCGCCGGCGCTGTCCGGGTGCTGCGCCCTGAGGCACTGGTGGACCGCGCAGTGCTCGCTGTCGACCGGCACCAGCTCGCCGGCGCCGGGTCGCTGCCGCACGCGACGGACGACCGGCCCGGCCGCGATCAGCGACTCCTTGTTGGCGAGGGCCAACCGCGTGCCCGACTCCAGCGCCGCCAACGTCACCCCCAGGCCCGCGAACCCGACCACCCCGTTGACGCACACGTCTCCGATCGACGCGATCGACGCCAGCGCGTCAGGTCCCGCGACCACCTCGACGTCGGGCAGTCGGTCTTGCAGGTCGGCGGCCAGCGTGACTGGTCGGCGATGGCGACGACCCCGGGCCGAACGGCCAGCGCCTGCTCGACGAGCAGGTCGACGGACGAACCCGCCCCCAGCGCCGCCACCGTGAAGCGGTCGGGCTCGGCGGCAATGACCTCGAGCGTCTGCGTCCCGATCGAGCCCGTCGAACCGGCGATCGAGACAGACGTAGCCACAGAAGGAGGCTATCGACCCACTCGCCGTGGCCCTAGAGCGCGAAGTCCAACAGCAAGGACGCGGCGAGAGCGGCGATCCCCCGCCGGTCCTCCCGGAGGTTCGGGGCATGCGCCGTCGGAAATCGACGGTTGACGCCCCCAACCCGTCTCGATCCGGAGCTTCGGGGCATGTGCCGTCGGAAACCGACGGGTGGTGCCCCCAACCCCATCGGGGCAGGCTCTCGTCGCGCCCTTGCCCTTGACCTTCGTCTAGATGAAGAAGTCCTTGAGGGTGGCGACCAGGTACACGGACGGGAGGACGAACAGCATCGAGTCGAAGCGGTCGAGGAGGCCGCCGTGGCCGGGGAGGATGGCGCCCATGTCCTTGACGCCGAGGTCGCGCTTGACCAGCGACTGGCAGAGGTCGCCGAGGGGGGCGGCGATGGCGATGGCCAGCCCGACCAGGGCGCCCTCGCCGAACGAGTCGATCGGACCGAACCCCTTGATCGACGCGAGGAACGTGACCACGAGGATCGCCACCAGGCAACCGCCGAGGAGCCCCTCGACCGTCTTGTTCGGGCTGGCCGCCGACAGCGGCTGTCGGCCGGCGTTCTTGCCGATGAACAAGCCGCCGACGTCGTAGCCGACGGTGCCGAGGATGGCGGCAAGGAGGATCCCGATGCCGGGGTCGCCGAGGCCGAGCATCAACGCCGCGAAGGAGCCGAACAGGCCCACCCACAGCACGCCGAGCAGGGTGACGCCGATGTTCATCACGGGTGCCTCGGTGGCCGCGCCCACCAGGTACCAGAGGAGGCACACCGCGGTGGTGAGGAACAGCACCGACGGGATGATCGCGGTGCCGTTGTTGTAGGCACCCAGCACGAGGCCGACGCTGCCGACGATGCCGGCGAGGGTGACGGGTTCGTAGCCGACGCGCCGCAGGACGCCGAACAGCTCGGCCGCCGCCACGCCGATGACCGCGGTGACGAGCACCATGGCCTCGCGCGGGCCGATGCTGAAGAGGAGGAGGGCGAGCCCGAGGAAGCCGACCCCGACGATCACGGCCATGCCCATGTCCCGGTCGCCGCCGCCGGGCGGCCGGACCGTCCGCTGCGGGCGGTAGTCGTCGTCGGGCTCGCGCCGGACCCGGGTGCCCTGTCGACGCGGCGGCGGGTCGTGCGGGGCCACCTCAGGGTCGGCCCAATCAGGGCCGAAGCCCTCGTCGACCGGCTCGTCCGCGAACACCGAGCGCGACGCGGTGCCGGTGTCGTCGAGATCGGCGAACGTGAAGTAGTCGTCGTGGGTGGGCCGCTCGCGATCGTCGAGCGCACCGAGGGGAGGCTCGTCATCGTCCTCGCCCCACGCCTGGATGTCCTCGAAGCCGGGGTTGTCGTCGAACGACGCGGCGTCGTCGCGCCAGCGCGGCGTGGACGTGGCGAAGCTCGTCCAGTCGTCGACGTCGTCGCCGTCCTCGCCGGGGAGCTCCGGCAGGATCTGCGGGACCTGCCCGGTGGGCGGCTCCGTCCAGTGGGGCAGCTCGATCGGCTCGGAGATCGGTTCGCTCGGCGCGACCGGCGGGCGCTCGATGTCGCGTGGGTCCGAGGACGAGCCGAGCGGGAAGCGGAGCACAGGGCGCGGGCCGTCGGAGGCAGGCGGGGTGGGGCGATCGCCGTACCTGGGCTGATCATCGCCGCGGCGCTGCGCGACGTCGCCGCGCTCGAGGGCCTCGGCGGCCTCTTCGGCACCGATGATGCGCACGCCCTCGCTGGGCGGATCGGATCGCTTGTCCTCTGGGTCTCGGCGTTCGTCGGTCATGGGACCTCCATCGCTCGTCTGCGCGCCCGCGCGGCCCGACGGACGCCGGGCATCACGGTCAGATCTCGAGCAGCTCCGTTTCCTTGTGCTCGAGGGCCTTGTCGATCTCTGCTTCGTGAGCGTGGGTGAGCCGGTCGAGCTCCTTCTCCGCTCGCGTGACGTCGTCCTCGGGGACGTCGCCTTCCTTGGCCAACCCGTCGAGGTCGTGGCGGGCGGCGCGGCGCACGTTGCGCACGGCGACGCGCCCGTCCTCGGCCATCCCCTTCACGACCCGCACCAGCTCCTTGCGGCGCTCGGCGGTGAGCTGGGGGAACGTGAGCCGGATGACCTGACCGTCGTTGCTGGGGTTGAGCCCCAGGTCGGAGTGCTGGATGGCCTTCTCGATGGCACCGAGCGAGCTCTTGTCGTATGGGCTGATGACGAGCATCCGGGCCTCGGGCACCTGGAAGCCAGCGATCTGCTGGAGGGGCACCTCGCTCCCGTAGTAGTCCACGGGGATCTTCTCCACCAGGGCGGGGGCGGCGCGACCGGTGCGGATGCCGGAGAACTCCTTGCGCGCGTGCTCCACGGCCTTGTGCATCTTCTCGTCCGCATCGTCGAGCACGAGCTTGATGAGCTCAGCTGACATCAGACACGCGCCCCGGTCATCGGACCACAGTACCGATCGGGTTTCCCTCGAGGATGGACCGGACGTTGCCCTTGCCGAGCAGGTCGAACATGACGATCGGCAGGGCGTTGTCCATGCAGAGGGTGATGGCGGTGGAGTCCATGGCCTTGAGGCCCCTGTTCAGCACGTCGAGGTACGTGACCTCGCGGATCAGGGTGGCCGCCGGGTTCGTGCGGGGATCGTCGGTGTAGAGGCCGTCGACGCCCGAATGCGTGCCCCGCAGCATGGCGTCGGCTTCGATCTCGACAGCCCGCAGGGCGGCCGCCGTGTCAGTGGTGAAGAACGGGTTGCCGGTGCCGCCGGCGAAGATCACGACCCGCCCCTTCTCGAGGTGGCGGATGGCGCGGCGCCGGATGTACGGCTCGGCGACCTGCGACATGTGGATCGCGCTCTGCACGCGGGTGGGCTGCCCGAGGCGCTCCAGGGTGTCCTGGAGGGCGAGGGCGTTCATGACGGTGGCGAGCATGCCCATGTAGTCCGCCTGGGCGCGGTCCATCCCCGCGCCGGCGCCGGTGAGGCCCCGCCAGATGTTGCCGCCACCGACGACCACCGCGATGTCGACGCCGAGCGACCGCGCGTCGACGATCTCCGTCGCCACGTACTCCGCCACCTTGCCGTCGATCGGGTTGCCGTCCTGGCCGGCGAAGGCTTCGCCAGACAGCTTCAGCATCACCCGCTGGTACGCGGCCTTGGAGGTCAAGATCCGATGTACACCTGAGCGAAGCGGGCGAGCTTGGCGCCACCGAGCAGGTCGGTGATCGACTTCTTGTCGTCCTTGGCGTAGGGCTGCTCGAGGAGGACCTGGCCCTTGTACCAGGCGTTGAGCCGACCATCGACGATCTTCTCGATCGCCTGCTCGGGCTTCCCCTCCGCCCGCGTGATGCCCTCGAGGGTGGCTCGCTCCTCGTCGGCGTCGGCCTGGGGGACCTCGTCGCGCGTGATGTACCGCGGCTTGCTGAAGGCGGCCGAAACGGCGACCTCGTGGGCCAGCTCCTGATCGCCGCCGTCGAGCACGACCACCACGGCGTTGACGCCCCGGCCATCCTGCTTGTGGAGGTAGGTGTCGAGGATCTGGCCGTCGGCGACGTCGATCTTCTCGACCCGACCCACCTCGATGTTCTCCTTGAGGGTCACCTTGAAGTCGTCGACCAGGTCCTTGTGCTCGTCCACCGAGCCGCCGGCGGCGACCGTGTCGGCCAGCTGCTGCGCGGCCGCCACGAACTCGGGCTTCTTCGCCGCGAAGTCGGTCTCGCACTTGAGCTCGACGATGGCCGCCACGCCGGGACCGGTGGCGATGGCGACGACGCCATCGGTGTTCTCGCGGTCGGCGCGGTCGACCGACTTGGCGAGGCCCTTCTCGCGCAGGGCCTTGGCGGCGGCGTCGAAGTCGCCCCCGGTCTCCTCGAGGGCGCGCTTGGCATCCATCATCCCGGCGCCAGTGGCCTGGCGGAGGTTCTGGACGTCCTTGGCGGTGAACGACATTCGGGTGTGCTCCTGGATGGTGCGAACGGGGGGATCAGCCCTCGGCCGGGGCCTCGGGCTCGGTGGTGACCTCGGGCTCGGGCGTGGCGTCGGGAGCCGCCTCGACGGCGGGGGCCTCCGCGACCGGCTCGGCCTCGACCACGGGGGCCTCCGCGACCGGCTCGGCCTCGACGGCCGGCTCCGGGGCCACGACCGGCTCGGAGTCGGCGACGGGCTCGGCCTCGACCACGGGGGCCTCGGCGACCGGGTTGGGCGGCGGTGGGATCGGCGCGTTGGCCAGGCGGGCGTCGCGCTCCTGCTGGGCGAGGAGCGCCTGCCGGCGAGCCTCGGCCTGCTCGGCGGCCACGCGGGCCTCGTCGTCCTCGGTGCGCTCGGGGGCGGGCGCGGTGCCGGTGCCACGACGGGAGGCGATGAAGCGACCCTCCTCGACGGCGTCGGCGATCACGCGGCACATCAGGCTGCCCGAGCGGATGGCGTCGTCGTTGCCCGGGATGACGTACTGGATGATGTCGGGATCGCAGTTGGTGTCGACCACCGCGATGATCGGGATGCCGAGCTTGTTGGCCTCGGTGACGCCGATGTGCTCCTTCTTCGTGTCGAGGATGAACACCGCGTCCGGCAGCCGCTCCATCTGGGCGATGCCGCCGAGGTTGCGCTCGAGCTTCTCGAGCTCGCGCCCGAGGAGGAGCGCCTCCTTCTTGGGCATGGCGTCGAACTCGCCGGAGGCCCGCATGCGGCGGTACTCCTGCATCTTGGACACCCGCTTGCCGATGGTCTCGAAGTTGGTGAGCATGCCGCCCAGCCAGCGCTGGTTGATGAAGGGCATGCCGACCTTCTCGGCGTAGCTCTGGATCGGGTCCTGGGCCTGCTTCTTGGTGCCGATGAAGAGGATGGTGCCGCCGTCGGCGACGAGGTCGCGGACGAACGTGTAGGCATCCTCGATCCTCGTCAGCGTCTGCTGGAGATCGATGATGTAGATGCCGCCCCGCTCACCGAAGATGAACCGCTTCATCTTGGGGTTCCAACGGCGGGTCTGGTGTCCGAAGTGGACACCGGCCTCGAGCAGCTGCTTCATGGTGACGACGGCCACGATGGGCTCCCTTCCCGTGGTTTCGCTGTGCCAGCTGGTGCTGGCGCCGGGCCTGGCGCCCCGAAGGGCGACCGCGGGATGGCCCGGGTGCAGAGTGTGTGGTGTGACTGGTCAGGCGGTCGCCTGGCCGACGGACGATGCTAGCGAGGTGGCCAGCCCGACCGCACGTCGGCCCGGGCGGCGGTGAAGAACCCGATCGCCCCGGCCAGGTCCTCCACGAGGCTGATCCCCTCCCCCACGCCCTGGTCGAGGAGGGCCTCGCGGAACGACTGGCAGCCGGGCGAGAGCCCCGCCAGGGCCAGCGCCAGCTCCCGGGTGGCCGCCGGGCTCCCGGGCAGGTCGCTGTGGGCGGACGTCCCCATGATCGGCAGCACGACCTCGTCCATGCCAGGGGCGACGCTGCGAGGGACGGGCACGATCAGGTCGCCACGGGCCGCGATCGACACCGCGTCCACGACGCCGGGCACGGGGTGCTGGGCGAGCTCGGCCACCACATCCGAGGTCTCGCCGAGCTGGGCGATGGAGGGGGCATCGTCGTCGAGCTCCTGGTCGGTCAGGGCCGCGAAGGCGCCGAGCACGGCGTCGCCGCTGTCGGTGCTGGACACGGCGTGGATGGCGGTGGCCAGGTCGGCGCCGCCGTGGGGCGTGCCGAGGGTGGCGACCAGCCCCAGCCGGCGGAGCCACTCGACCCCGTGCCGGCGCTCGAGCTCGATGAGCGCGAGGCGGGTGACCACCCCACCCTGCGAGTGGGCGTAGAGGTCGATCGGCACGCCGGGCGCCTCGGCGACGACCGCCTCGATCAGGTCGGCGAGTCGAGCCGCGGTGACCCGGAGGTCGATCTGGGTGTCGGGCGCACCATACGGATGGCTGACGATGGCCGCGAACGCGTCGGTGTCGTCGGGCACCCGTCCGCCCGCGTAGCTGAAGCGCGCGACGTCGGGCGCGTCGTAGCCGAGGGCGGCGGTGTCGATCTGGTCGACGGTGGACGACTGGCTGTTCGACCCGAGGCCGGCGACGAGCACCGCCACCCGGCGCGTCGCGGGAGGCGGCGGCTGCACGCCACGGCCGCTGCACGGACGATCGGACGCCGATCGCGCTCGCTGCCACGCCTGCCACGTCGTGAGGGACGCGTCGAGGAAGAAGCTCGGGAGCGTGAAGCGACGGCCGTAGTCGTCGATCGTGCGCAGCAGCTGCCCGCCGCCCTCCCGCAGCCAGCCGGCGACGGAGCCCAGCGCACCACCGGCACCCTCGAAGAGACCGCCGACGCCGTCGATGAGCTGGCTGATGGCGCGGCGCTCGGCGCCCGCCCCTGCACCGGGTGGCTCGTCGAACGGCACGAGCCGCACGTGCGGTGGCGTCGCGTCGAACAGCGTCGCCGGATCGAAGTAGGCGTCGCCCCGCCGCGCGCCGAAGTGGAGCGGACCCGCGGTGGTGCCGACGACGTCGCCCTGGCGCACTCGCTGGCCGACCACCACGTCGACCCGTGCGAGGAACGAGTAGCTGGTGCGCACGCCGTCGTCGTGCAGGACGGTGACGTGGAGCGTTCCCGCGACGGACCCGGCGAAGGTGACGCGCCCGTCGGCGGCGGCGTGCACCGGCGTGCCGGGATCGGTGTCGTAGTCGAGGCCTCGGTTGCCCGGTCCGTATGGGGACGTCGGCGGCTGGAAGGGGTCGAGCACCGGTGCGTCCACCGGCGGGAGGTACATCGGTGGTTCGGGAGCGGCGGCGACGGGGGTCGCCAACGAGGCGCTGCACACCGCGGCACAGCACAGGACGAGCAGGGCTCGAGGCATGGGGCCTCCCCCTCATGGGCGCGACGGGCCAGAGGAGGGGGAAGCAGGAGGAGCGCGCGGGCGCGCGATGGCGGGGTCAGGCGGGTTCGCGCTCGGAGGCGGCGATGCGCGCTCGGAGCTGGATGACGGCCTTCGTGTGGATCTGGCAGATGCGGCTCTCGGTGACCCCGAGGATCGAGCCGATCTCGGCGAGGGTGAGACCCTCGTAGTAGTAGAGCGTGAGCACCGTCTTCTCCCGCTCGGGGAGGCGGTTGATGGCGTCGGCGAGGATGTGGCGCATCTCCTCGACCTCGTAGGCGGCCACTGGACCGACCCCGGAGTCGGCGACGGTGTCGCCAAGGGTGGCCGAGTCGCCGCGGTCGCCGCCCGACAGCATCTCGTCGAGGGCGACGAGGCCGGTGAACGAGATCTGACCGAGGGTGGTCTGCAGCTGGTCCTCGGTGAGGTCGAGCTCGTCGGCCAGCTCGGTGTCGGTGGGCGTGCGGTGGAGCTTGCTCTCGAGCGTGGCGTACGCCTTCTCGAGGGCGCGGGCCTTGGCGCGCACCGAGCGCGGCACCCAGTCGATCGACCGGAGCTCGTCGAGGATGTTCCCCTTGATCCGGGCGATGGCGTAGGTCTCGAACTTGAAGCCGCGCCGGAGGTCGAACTTCTCGATGGCGTCGATGAGGCCGAAGATGCCGTAGGAGACGAGGTCGGCCTGGTCGACGCTCTGGGGCAGGCCCGTGGCCACCCGCCCCGCGACGTACTTCACGAGCGGCGAGTAGTGGACGATCAGCTGATCGCGGTGCTCGCGCTGCCCCGCGTCCTTGTACGCCGCCCAGAGCCGGTCGATGTCGGGTTCGAGATCGTTGCTCATCGAGGAGTCATCAGCCCTGTGCCCACTAGCCCTGCGCTCGAGGATGGGTCGCTTCGTAGACGGAGCGCAGCCGTTCGCGACTGACGTGAGTGTACCGCTGGGTGGTGGCCAGGTCGGCGTGACCGAGCAGCTCCTGGACGGCCCGCAGGTCGGCGCCCCCGTCGAGCAGGTGGGTGGCGAAGGTGTGACGGAGGGCATGGGGGTGGGTGGGCGAAGCCGCCCGCCGGTCGAGGATGCGCCGCGCGTCGCGAGGGGTGAGACGGCGACCGCGGCGGTTGACGAAGAGCGCATCGATGTCGGCGTGGTCGGCCACCAGCGTGCGGCGCGGGCCGTCGATCCAGGCTCGCAGCGCGTCGACGGCCGGATCGCTGAGCGGCACCACCCGCTGCTTGCCGCCCTTGCCCCACACGGTGGCGCGACCGCGGGCGAGGTCGAGGTCGGCCGGGCCGAGCGAGCAGAGCTCCCCGATCCGCAGACCGCTGCCGTAGAGCACCTCGAGGACAGCGTCGTCGCGGCGCGGATCGCCGGGTCGTCGCCGGCGATCGAGGCGGGCGGGTCGTCGAGCAGCGTGGTGAGCTCGTCTTGGCGCAGCACGCGCGGCAGGCGCCCGTCGCCCCGCGGCGCGGACAGGCCGCTCGACGGATCACCGTCGATCTGGCCGGAGCGCGCCGCCCACGCGAAGTACCGGCGGAGCGCGGACACCTTGCGGGCGATCGACCGCTTGGCGTAGCGGCGCGTGGCGAGGTGGGCGACGTAGCGGCGGAGCATCGTGCGGTCGACGACGTCCGGGCCCGCGGCTCCGCCGCGCTCGGCCCACTCGACGAACCCGGCCAGGTCACCGGCGTAGGCCTCGATCGTGCGGGGGGACACCGAGGTGAGCGAAGCGAGGAAGGCGCGCTCATGCCAGGCCATCGGGTCACCGTACCGTCGGCACCCGGCGCGCTTGTGGAACCCACCCTCACGCCGCGATCCGCTCGTACCAGCCGTTGCGGCACTCGATCCATCCGGCGGCCAGGAGCGCCTCGAGGGCGAGGGCCACGTCGGGGAGCCGGAGCCCGGTGCGCACGACGAGGTGCTCCAGCGTGGCGGGCTCCCAGTCGAAGGCGGCGAGGACGGTGCGACCGCTCGCGTCGGGCGCCGCTCGCGCGTCGGCGGCGCTCGCGCGCGTCGCCACGGTGAGCCCGAGGGCGACCAGCACGTCGGTGGCGTCGCGCACCGGCGCACAGCCCTCGGCCAGCAGCTGGTTCGTGCCCGCCGCCGCGGGGCTCCGCACGGAGCCGGGGACGGCCATCACCTCGATCGACCGGTCGGCGGCCTCGCGCACGGTGTGCATCGATCCACCGGTGGCGTGCGACTCGACCACCACGACGACGTCGGCGAGGGCGGCGATGATCCGGTTGCGCGCCGGGAACCGCCACGCAGCCGGGCGCACCCCGAGGGGCGCCTCGCCGAGCAGCACCCCGGCGGCTCGCACCCGCTCCCACAGGTCGCGGTGCCGGCCGGGGTAGACGACGTCGACGCCGCTGCCCACCACGCCGACTGGTGCGCCTCCAGCGTCGAGGACCCCACGGTGGGCGGCGCCGTCGATGCCGAGGGCGAGCCCCGAGACGATGGCCACCCCCGCCTCGGTGAGCTCCCGACCCAGCTCGCGCGCCACGCCCGCCCCGGCGCCAGTGCAGCGCCGCGTGCCCACGATCGCGACCCGGGTGTCGCCCAGGGCGGCGAGGTCGCCCTGGGCGAACAAGAGGGCCGGCGGCTCGGGATCGGTGCGCAGGCGGTCGGGATAGCGCGGGTCGCCGCGAGTGAGGATCTCCACACCCGCGGCCCGGTGCGCGGCCAGGGCCGCGCCGGGGTCGGCCCTCGCATCCCCGCCGACCTCTGCCCACCCACGTTCCGCGCCGGGACCATCGAGGAGGTCGGTGAGCCGCCGAGGGCCGACCGACGGATGCCCGGCCAACAGCACCGCGAAGCCCAGCGCGCGGTCGTCGTGGCTCATGCCGACCGCGCGTGGGGGTCGGCGGTGCCGAGGGCGGCATCGGCTCGGAGGCTCAACGCGGTGGCGACGTGGGCGGACGTGACCGCGTCGGGCGCGCCCTGGAGGTCGGCGACCGTGCGCGCCACCCGCCGCACCCGGTGCAGGCCCCGCGCCGACAGCCGGCCGCTCTGCAGCGCCTCGGCCAAGACGTCGGCGGCACCGGGGGCCAAGGGCGCGACCTCGTCGAGCCGATCGACAGGGATCGCGGCGTTGGTGCCCACGCCGCGCGCCTCGGCCATCCGCCGCGCGTCCAGCACCCGAGCCCGCACGCTGGCGGTGGGCTCGCTGCACGGCTGGCCCATCAGGTCGGAGACGGACGGGCGCGTGACCTCGACGCGGAGGTCGAACCGGTCGAGCAGGGGCCCGGACAGGCGACGCCGGTACCGGGCCCGCGCGCCGTCCGTGCAGCCGCACCCGCCCGGTTGGTTGCCGTAGCCGCACGGGCACGGGTTCATGGCCGCGACGAGGAGGAAGCGGGCCGGGAACGAGACGGTGGCCTTGGCGCGGGCCACCCGCACCACCCCCTCCTCCAGCGGCTGCCGGAGGGCATCGAGCACGTGGGTGGCGAACTCGGCCAGCTCGTCGAGGAACAGCACGCCGTTGCACGCGGCGCTGATCTCCCCTGGCCGCATCGTGGTGCTGCCGCCGCCGACGAGGGCGACCGACGAGGCGCCGTGGTGCGGCGCCCGGAACGGTGGCTGGCGGACGAGCCCTCCGGCCGGCAGCCCGAGCCCGGCCGCCGAGTGGATGCGCGTGGTCTCGAGCGCCGCGCGATCGCTCAACGGCGGGAGCAGACCGGGCAGGCGGGACGCCAGCATCGTCTTGCCCGCGCCCGGTGGTCCCATCATCAGCAGGTGGTGCCCGCCGGCCGCCGCGACCTCGAGGGCGTATCGCCCCACCGGCTGACCTCGCACGTCGGAGAGGTCGGGGAGCGGCAACAGGCTGGCGGGGGGCGCGGCGGTGGTGCTGGTGGGCCAGGCCTCCTCGCCCTTCAGGCAGGCGACCACCGACGCGAGGGTGGGCATCCCGTGCACGCGGCGCCCCCCGACCAGGCTGGCCTCGCCGCCGCTGACCTCCGGCAGCACGATGGCCCGCGCACCGAGGGCTTCCGTGACGCACAGCGTGCCCGGCACCGGTCGCAACGAGCCGTCGAGGCCGAGCTCCCCGAGGAAGGCCAGACCGTCGACCGACTCCTGCGCCACCTGCTCCGAGGCGACCAGGACCGCCACGGCGATGGCGAGGTCGAGGCCCGCACCGATCTTGCGCACCGTGGGAGGAGCGAGGTTGACGGTGACCCGTTGCATCGGCCAGGTGCACCCGCTGGAGAGCAGGGCGGCGCGCACCCGGCCGCTGGCCTCACGACACGCCGAGTCGGGCGAGCCGACGACGGTGAAGGAGGGCAGGCCACCGCTGACGTGGACCTCGACGGTGACGGCGTAGCCGTCGACGCCGAGGAGGGAGGCGGAAGGGACGAGGCCGAGCACGGGAGCAGCTCCTCTGATCGCAGATCGGGAGGAGGGCCGTTCGCCGCGCCGGCCTCGAGGCGCTCAACGCATCGTAGGCAGCGGGTGTGACGCGCCGGTAGGGGTCAGCGCGTGTGATCGAGCAGCCAGTCGAGCACCTGGGTTCCCACGGCGTCGCGGTCGAGGGTCGGCGCATGGGCGGCCCCGTGGATCGTGTCGAGCTGCACGTCGACCCTGTCGGGGCACCGCTCGACAGGACGTACAGCCCCCGGGTGGCCGCCTGCGGGGTGAGGCCGAGGCTGCTGTCCTGGCGGGCGACGTTCTCGGGCGATCCGTGCAGCGGCATGACGACCAGGGGGGCAGGGGCGGTGACCGAGTCCGGTGCGACCAGGTGGGCGGCCCGGTCGGGCGTGCCGAGCTCCATCGACCCCGTCTCGATCAGCGCGGTCGTCGTCGTCGTGGTGGGCGCAGGGTCGTCTGCTCCGGTGCCGCACGCGACCGCCAGCCCGATCAGCGCCCCCAGCGCTGCGAGTCGGCGGGGTCATCGCCCTTCGAACGTCGGTGGGCGCTTCTGCAGGAAGGCGGTGATCGCCTCGAGGGTGTCGTGGGTGCCGAAGTTGATCGTCTGGCTGCGCGCCTCGTCGTCGAGGGCCTGCTCGAAGCTCTGCTCGAAGGACCGGTTGAGCATCCGCTTGGTCATGGCCAGCGCGATCGGCGGTCCGGCCGCGAGCCGCGCGGCCCACTCCTCCACGACCTTGTCGAGCTCGTCGACGGGCACCACGCGGTTGAGCACGCCGAGGCGCAGTGCCTCTTCCGCGGAGATCACGTCGGCGAACAAGGCCAGCTCCTTGGCTCGGTGCAGGCCGACGAGCCGCGGCAGCAACCAGGAGCCGCCGCCGTCGAGGGACAGGCCGCGCCGGGCGAAGATCTCCGAGAACCGGGCGCGGTCGCTCGCGACCACGAGGTCGCAGCCGAGGGCCAGGTTCATCCCGACGCCTGCCGCCACGCCGTCGACCTTGGCGATGGTCGGTTGCGGCAGCTCGTGGAAGGCCTGCACGACCGCGTTGATCGACCGCATCGAGGCGAGCTGGTGGCTGGGCCGCTCGCCCGCGCCGTCGCTCGAGAGGTCGGCCCCCGAGCAGAAGTCACCCCCGGCGCCGGTGAGCACGACGCACCGGTCGTCCGTGGACCCGATGATGGAGCCCGCCACCTCGAGCAGCTCACCCCACATCACCTGGTTGATGGCGTTCTTCTTGGCGGGGCGATCGAAGGTGATCGTGACCACTCCGTCGGCCCGCTCGACCTGCAGCGTCTCCATCGGCGGCACGATACTGGCGGACATGGGCCTCAACCCGTTCAGGCAGCACCGTCGCGCTCCCGCTGACTACGTGCTGGTGGCCGTCGCGGTGCTGGTGTGCGTGGCGCTCGTCCTCTGGGCCTTCCTCGGGTGAACCTCGACGACGGCTTGCTGCTCGTCTACGGCTTCCTGCTCATCGGCCCGGTGATCTCGATCATCGCGGTGATCGACAGCGCCAACCGGCCGGCCTGGGCCTACCAGCAGGCAGGCTTCGAGAAGGTGCTGCTGGGTCACGCTGTCGGCGCTCGGGATCGTGTTCACCTGGTTCGGGGTGCTGGGCGCGATCTGGTACCTCGTGTCGGTGCGGCCCAAGGTGGCGCTCGCCCAGGCCGCGCCGCGCTGGCAAGCCCCGCCCCCGCCCCCAGCCCGCGGGTGGCACCGACGTCGCCCCCGCCGGAGTGGCTCCCTGACCCGACGCGCCGGCACGAGCTGCGCTTCTGGGACGGCGCGCGGTGGAGCGAGCACGTGAGCGACCGCGGCGTGCAGTCGTGGGATCGCGTGTAGCGGCTCAGAACGCCGCCTCGATCACCTCGACCTGGCCCGCGAGGATGCTGACCACGTCGAAGCGGAGGGAGCCGGCTCGCTCGCCGGTGGCGGCGAGGTAGCGACCCGCCAGCGTTCGCAGCCGCCGCTGCTTGGTGCGGGTGACCGCCTCGGCCGGGATGCCGAACCGGTCGGTGCGGCGCGTCTTCACCTCCACGAACACGAGCTCGCGGCCCCGTCGCACGACGAGGTCGAGCTCGCCGTCCCGGCAGCGCCAGTTCCGGTGGACCACGTGGTAGCCGTGCTCCTCGTACCAGGCCGCCGCCTGCTCCTCGCCCGCCGCCCCCAGCGCCAGCCGAGCCGCAGTCACAGCTCCTTCTTCGGGAGCTCCTCGATGTTGACGTCCTTGAAGGTCACGATCGAGACCGACGCCACGAACCGGGTGGTGCGGTACATGTCCCAGACCCAGGCGTCGCGCATCTCGAGCTCGACGTAGGTGCGCCCGTCCTCGTTGCGCACGTTCCGGTTGACCTCGTTGGCGAGGTAGAAGCGCCGCTCGGTCTCCACGACGTACGTGAACATCGGAGCGACGTCCTTGTACTCCTTGTACAGCTGGAGCTCGATCTCGGCTTCGTAGCGCTCGAGGTCCTCGGTCGACATGCCCGGAGGCTACCTGGGCGGTGTGACGGCGCTCTCTACAAGAAGGCCGTCCGGTGGGGCGGCCAGATGCGGGCGATGGCCCGACCCACGATCGTGTCGACGTCGATGGGCCCGATGTCCGTGAAGCGGCTGTCGTGGGAGTTGCCCCGGTTGTCGCCGAGGACGAACACGTGGCCGGCCGGGATCTCGATCGGGCCGAAGTCCTCCGTGCGGACGCCGTCGGCCAGGTACGGCTCGAGCACGACCCGACCGTCGATCACCACGTGGCCGTCGGCGGCCGAGATCGTCTCGCCGGGCAGGCCCACCACTCGCTTGATGAGCTCCTCCTCGCCCGGCTCGCGCACGGCGATGGCCTCGAGCACGTCGTGCACCACGCGCTCGGCGAACCCCTCGTCGTCCGGGACGACCGCGGGCGAGGGGAACACGACGATGTCACCGCGGTGGACGTCGTGCAGCCGGTACGCCATGCGCGAGACGAGCACACGATCGCCTGCCTCGAGCTGCGGCTCCATCGAGGGGCTCGGGATGAAGAACGCCTGCGCGGCGTTCGCCTTCACCACCAGGGTGAGGCACAGGGCGGCGGCCAGCAGGATCGGGAGCTCGAGAACGGTCGGTACGCCCCTCCTCGGCCTCCCGCTGCTCGGTTGCTCCACGCTCACTCCCTCACCGCCTTGCTCATGCCGACACGGGCCAAAGGCGAGGCCAAGGGCGGGTTAAGGCTCGCCCAAGCCCGTTGCCACCGTCCACACCGGGGGCGGATACTGCCAGGACCCGGTCACCGGTCGGCGGCGGGGACAGGCGGGGGGCACGTCATGCGCAGGTCGATCGGCTTGGTGGTGGTGGCGCTCATCGCGTCGCTGACGGCAGTGGTGGGCGCAGGGCCCGCGTCGGCGATGCCGATCCACGGTGACAAGGAGTGGGCTCAGCTCCACCCGAACACGGGGCTCACCTGGGCCCAGGTCGCCTCCGTGTGTCCGACCGACGGAGCGACACCGTGCGCGGGAGCGGTCGGCGGGAAGGACCTGACGGGGTGGGTGTGGGCCACGTCAGACCAGGTGCTCGGCCTGATGGAGACCTACGCGCCCGGGATCAAGACGGCGACGCCGCCGGCGTTCAGCGGTCCGAGCGCGTTCTGGTACGGCTACAGCTTCCTCAACGCGTTCCGCTGGACGACGTACACGGCGCTGACCTACTCGTACACGGAGTACACCTCGGGCTGGACGGCGTCGCTGGACGGCGGCGGTCTGCCCATCGCTGGCAGCGCGCACTTCCACACTCCACAGTTCAGCGGGTCGATCGGGATCGGGTCCCTGCCTGATGGCGCGAGCCCGTACCGCGGCGTGTTCCTCTGGCGCACCGCCGGACTGGACTACACCGGGCCCGTCGTCACGCCGACCGTGACCGGCACGCTCGGCAGCAGCGGTTGGTACCGCTCGGACGTCGGCATCAGCTGGACCGTCACCGACCCCGAGTCGGAGATCATCAGCACCGAGGGCTGCGATCCGACCTCACTGATCTCCGACACCCTGGGCGCCACGTCCACGTGCACCGCCACGTCCACCGGGGTCGGAGGGCCCGGCTCGGCGACCGTGACCGTCAAGCGCGACGCAACCGCGCCCGCCGTGACCTGTGGGGCCACGCCGACGTTCTCGCAGACGCAGTTCCCGGCGTACGTCAGCGCGTCGGTGGCCGACGCAACGTCTGGCCCCTCGCCCGCCACCGTGACCGTGCTCGTGAACACGGCTGCGGCCGGGACCTGGACGGCGGCCCTGACGGGGAGGGACGTGGCCGGCAACACCACGGGCACGACGTGCCCCTACAACGTCGTGACGCCCACCTGTGCGGGCAAGGCGGCCAGCATCGTCGGGACCGGCGGCAACGACACGCTGGTCGGCACGAAGGGCGCCGACGTGATCATCGGCCTCGCCGGAAGCGACACCATCAAGGGTGGCGGCGGGAGCGACACCATCTGCGGTGGCGACGGCAACGACGACCTGCACGGTGGCGCCAAGGCCGACACGATCGATGGTGGCCTCGGGTCGGACAGCATCCGCGGTGACGACGGTGCTGACCGGTGCACCAGTGGCGAGGTGCGCATGAGCTCCTGCGCCACGATCTACTGAGGCGCGACTAGCGCTCGCGCTTCTCCTTGATCTTGGCCGCCTTACCGACGCGGTCCCGGAGGTAGTAGAGCTTGGCCCGTCGCACGTCGCCACGGGTGACGACCTCGATCTTGGCCACGGTGGGCGCGTGCACGGGGAAGGTGCGCTCGACGCCGACGCCGTAGGAGACCTTGCGGACCGTGAAGGTCTCGCGCAGCCCATCGCCCTGGCGGCCGATCACGGCGCCTTGGAACACCTGGAGGCGCTCCTTGGAGCCCTCGACGACCCGGACGTGCACCTTGAGGGTGTCACCCGGACCGAAGTCCGGGATGTCGGTCCGCAGGCTGGACTGGTCGACGAGATCGGTGGGTTGCATGGCAGTGAGCTCCGGGTGCGTGGGACAGATGAGGATAGGCGGCGACGCACTCAGAGGTCGAACTCGGCGAGCAGTCGCCGCTCCTCGTCGCTCAGCCCCCCGCGGGCCTCGAGGAGGTCGGGCCGGAGGTCCCTCGTGCGGGCCAGCGCCTGGGCGTGGCGCCAGCGCGCGACCTTGGCATGGTCACCCGACCGGAGCACCTCGGGCACGCCCCAGCCGCGCAGCTCGGCGGGCCGGGTGTAGTGCGGGTACTCGAGCAGGCCGTCGCTGAAGCTCTCGTCGTCGGCGGACGTCTCGTTGCCCATCACCCCGGGCACCAGGCGACCGACGGCCTCGAGCACGACCATCGCCGCGACCTCTCCCCCGCCGAGCACGTAGTCGCCGATCGAGAGCTCGCCGTCGACGAGGTGCTCGCGCACCCGCTCGTCGACGCCCTCGTAGCGGCCGCACAGGAGGCTGAAGCCGTTTGTGCTGGCCAGCTCGCGCGCGACGGTGTGGTCGAAGCGACGACCGGCCGGGCTGAGGTAGAGCAGCGGGCGCGGCGGCGCCACCGCCTCGACGGCGGCGAACACGGGCTCGGCCATCAGCACCATGCCGGCGCCGCCCCCGAAGGGGGCGTCGTCCACGGTGCGGTGCGGGTCGGTGGCCTGCGCGCGCAGGTCGTGCACGCGCACCTCGAGCGTGCCGCGCTCCTGCGCCTTGCCCAGCAGGCTCTCGGCCGCGAAGGCGGAGACCATGTCCGGGAAGATGGTGAACACGTCGATGCGCATCAGAGGTCGAACAACCCCTCAGGAGGATCGATCGTCACGCCGGCGTCGTCGGTGGCAATGACGAACACCAAGGGGACGAGCGCGCCGGAGTCGAGCACGAGCAGGTCGGAGGCGGGGTTCGACTCGACCTCGGTGATCACACCGACAGCCGTGCCGTCGAGGAGCACGACCGGACGCCCGACGAGCTCGTGCACCCAGAGGACGTCCTCGCCATCATCGATCGGCTCGGCGCGGAGCACGACGCCCCGCCACGTCTCGACCTGCGCGCGATCCGTGAAGCCCTCGAACTGCACGATCCACCGGTCCTGGTGCCGAGACGACGACACGACCGTCAGCGGGCCGCGGTCGGTCTCCAAGACCGAGCCGGGATCGAGCCGCTCGGTGCGCTCGGTGGTCAGCGCGACGAGCAGGTCGCCCCTCACCCCATGCGGCTTGGTGATCCGCCCCACCTCGAGCAGCACGACTGTCAGCCAGGCCGGAGGCGAGCCGGCTCCGCCGGTCGCCGGGAGGCACTTGCGGAGGGCGCTCGGAGCGAAGCGACGCCCGGAGCAAGCATCAGCTCAGGCGTCGGCTCAGTCTTCAAACTCGACGTCGACGTCGACGCCGTCGCGGACGGCGGCGGCGCGGACGACGGTGCGGATGGCGTTGGCCACCCGACCGCGCTTGCCGATCACGCGACCCATGTCGTCGGGGCCCACGCGGACCTCGAGGCGCACCTTGCCGCGCTGCTCGATCGGGTCGATGCGCACGGCGTCGGGGTCGTCGACGAGCGACGTCACCAGCAGGTCGAGAACCGAGATGGCGGTGGGCGCGGGCTCGGCGCCATCGCCGGCCTCGTCGTTCGTGTCCGCCGGCTCGGCGGGCGCCTCGACCTCGGCGTCGTCGATCAGGTTGACGTCGTTGTCGTCGTAGTCCTGGTCGAGCTCGCTCATGCGTCAGCCGGCTCGGTGGGCGCAGCGGGCGCGGCGTCGGTGGCGGGCTGGGCTTCAGCCACCTTGATCAGACGGGCGACGACCTCGGTGGGCTGCGCGCCCTTGCTGATCCAGTCGTGGGCCTTGGCGGTGTCGATCTTGACGACCGACGGCTCCTGCCGGGGGTCGTACGTGCCGAGGATCTCGATGAACCGGCCGTTCCGTGGCGAGCGCGAGTCGGCGGCCACCACCCGGTAGGTCGGCTGCTTCTTCTTGCCCATCCGCATCAGGCGGAGCTTGACGGCCACTGCGATACGTCCTTCATCCAGTCGAGGTTGCGCCCGAAGGCAGCGGACCATGGTGGTCCGTCGAGGGGGGTCAGTTCAAGCCCGGCAGGGTGAAGGGCTGCTTGGGGGCCGTGTTCGTGACCGACGGCGGTGCGGTGGTGCGACCGCCCTTCTTGCCCTTCTTCCCCTTGCCGCCCTTGCCCTTCTTGGTGCCCGAGAAGCCGGGGATGCGCTTCATCATCTTCTGCATCTCCTTGAACTGCTTCACCAGCTGGCCGACCTCGCCCGGGTCGGCCCCACAGCCCTTGGCGATGCGGCTCCGCCGCGACCCGTCGATCAGGTCGACGTTGGCCCGCTCCCCCGGCGTCATCGACCGGATGATGGCCTCGACCCGCGCGATCTGGTCGTCTTCGATCTGGGCGCCCTTCAGCTCCTTCGGCATGCCTGGGATCATCCCGACGATCCCCGAGAGCGGGCCCATCTTCTTGAGCTGCTGCATCTGGTCGAGGAAGTCGTCGAGCGTGAACGAGCCGTCGAGCAGACGGGTGGCGGCCTCCTCGGCCTCCTCCTTCTCGTAGACCTCCTCGGCCTTCTCGATCAGCGTCAGCATGTCGCCCATGCCGAGGATGCGGCCGGCGAGCCGGTCGGGGTGGAACAGCTCGAAGTCGGCGAGCTTCTCACCGGTGGACGCGAAGGCGATGGGCTTGCCCACCACCTCCTTCACGCTGAGGGCGGCGCCACCGCGGGCGTCACCGTCGAGCTTGGTGAGGATGACGCCGTCGAGGGCCAGCGTGGCGTTGAAGCTCTCCGCGACGGTGACGGCGTCCTGGCCGGTCATGGCGTCGACGACGAGGAACGTGTAGTCGGGGCTCGTCACCTCGGAGATCTGGCGCACCTGCTCCATGAGCTCGGCGTCGATGGCCAACCGGCCGGCGGTGTCGACGATGAGCACGTCCCGCCCGAGGCGGCGCGCCTCGTCGAGGCCGGCCTTGGCGGTGGCGACCGGGTCGCCGGGCTGGGAGAACACCGGCACGTCGATCTGGCCACCGAGGGTGCGGAGCTGCTCGACGGCGGCGGGCCGCTGGAGGTCGGCACCGACCATCAGCGGGTTGCGGCCCTGCTGCTTGAACCAGCGGGCGAGCTTGGCCGAGTTGGTGGTCTTGCCGGAGCCCTGCAGACCGGCCATGAGCACCACGGTGGGCGGCTTGCTGGCGTAGGTGATCTTGATCACCTCGCCACCGAGGACGGTGATGAGCTCCTCGTGGACGATCTTGATGACCTGCTGCGCCGGGTTCAGGGCCTCCGACAGGTCGACGCCGACGGCGCGCTCGCGGATCCGCTCCAGCATCCCGCGGACGACCTTGAAGTTGACGTCCGCCTCGAGCAGGGCGACCCGGATCTCGCGCAAGACCTCGTCGACGTCCTCCTCGCGGAGCAGGCCGCGGCCCCGCAGCCGCTTGAAGATCCCGTCGAACCGGTCAGAGAGTGCGTCGAACATGGCCCGCCGATGCTATCGGCGGGCCAAGGCCCCTCCGATTCCGCCCGGGTCGACGGCGCGGCGACGCCCCCGTCGTCGAGCGAGGTTGGGGGCATCCAGCGTCGGCATCCGTGCCCAGATGCCCCGAACCTCGACGTGTTGGCACGGTGCTCGTACCGGGTGCACCAGTGCCCCGAACGTCGACAGCCGAGGCAATGGCTCCCGCCGGGCCGGAGCTGAGGCGATGAGTCCCACCTGCGGGACTCATCGCCTCGCGCCCACCGCGGTGGGACCTATCGCCTCGGGTCAGCCCCGGGCATCGCCGCTGTCGTCGCGCCCTTGGTCTCAGCCGCGGGGCTCGGGCATGCAGAAGATGTCCTCTGCCGGGCCAAGCGTGCGGAACTCGGCGACCTTGGTACCGGCGGCGTCTCCGACAAAGGAGCCATGGTCGGGCGCGTCGAGGGTGAACATGCCGCCTTCGTAGCGTTCGCCTGGCTCCATCGAGGCGCCCCACTCGGCGACCCACTCGTCGTCGACGCGCCAGACCTGACCACCAAGGGCAAACGTCCCGTTCCAGCACTGATTGTCAACATCCACGTAGTACGGGACGCCGAGCTCGAGGGCGAGGTCCTCGTCCCCGCAGGCCGGATCGGGCTGGACGGTGTGGGTGGTGCCGCTGGCGTCCTGCTCCTCGAGCACCTCACAGGGCTGCGGTTCGGGGACCGGCACCGGGTCCGGCTCGACCGTGTCGGGGACCGTCGTGTCGGTCGTCGGCGGGGTCGCGAGCGACTCGTCGGCCACGGCCGGTAGGTCCACCCGGCCGCCGTCGGCGTCGGTGAAGCGGTAGGCGGGCACGAGGTAGGCGTCCGTGCTGCCGTCGACCGCGGCGAGCAGCATCAGTGCCGGCTCCGCGTCCACCAGGACGACCTCGAGGGGCTCGGGCTCCGGCAGCGGAACGGGCGGGTCGGTGGGGTCGGGAAGCGGCGGCGTGCACTCCGGCGCGGCCACCGGCTCGTCCGCGGGGGCGGCGACCTGCGGGCACGTGATGCCGGGCTCGACCTCGCAGATCTCGGAGCCGTCCGGCTGCACCTTGCAGCCAGGGACCACAGTCGTGTCCGGTCCGTCGGTCCCGCCGGCGGTGCCACAGCCGCTCCCGTCGGGAGCGCAGTCGATGACGGTCGACACGGGCTGGTCGTCGATCGGGTCACACGCCTCGCACTCGTCGCCGCCGGTCGTGCCGCCACAGCCGTCGGAGGCGCCTTCGGGCGGCGCGCACGGGTCGTCGGCGGCGTTGGCCGGCGCGGTGCCGACGTCGGGGGCGCCACCCGTGGTCCCGCCGGTGTCAGTGCCGGAGGCGGTGGCCACGCCGACGTCGCGGCCGTAGCCGATGCCGTCGGTCAGCTGCGCGTTGGCGCGAGCGATCGCAGCACGGGTGTCGAGCACCGGGTAGTCGCCGAGGCGCTCAGGGGTGCTGAGGTAGCCGCTGGCGTTCGTGACCTTCCCCTCCGAGCCGACGGACACGTTGGCGATCAGCCCGGAGGGGACTCCATCGACGCGCGGCTCGACCGTCACGTACCAGGCGTCGTAGGGGCCGTCGACGGTGACGACGGCGTCGTCGGTGTCGAGACCGGTGGCGGCAAGGAGGTCGAGGGCGATCGCCCGGGCTTCGCCCTCGGACGGCAGGTCGGCCGGCGGTGTCGGCTCCACCGGCAGCGGGACCGGCTCCATGCAGCCGTCCTGCTCGGTGCACTCCACGTCGTCCGGCGGCACCGGACCGACGCAGCGAGCCGACGCCGTCGTCGTCGGATGGTCCGGGCACTCGTAGTCACACCGGGCGTTCGGCGGGCACTCGGTGACGCCACAGTCGGCGGGGTCAGCCGCGTCGCACGCCTCACCCCCGGCAACGCCGGTGGAGCTGCCGGAACCGTCGACCTCGATGCCACGACCGCCGACGCTGTACCACCACTGGGCGCCGCCGCTCTCGTAGACCTCGAGCGAACCCTCGTCGTCGCCGACCCTCCAGGTCGGGCCTTCGTGCACGATGTCGCCGGCGACGCCGAGCGCGTCGGCCAGCGCCCGCACCTGCGCCTCGTCGACAGCGCCGACCAGGCGGTAGGCCGGCGCGTCGTCGCCGAGCGCGGGCAGGTCGTCCCCGGCCACGTAGGTGATCCACGCCCGCATGGCGTCGGCGGAGGCGGCGGCCTCGCCCCCACCACCGATGGCCGATCCGAACGCCACGGGCAGGCCCGGACGCGGGGAGCCGTCGTCACTGGCGGAGGTGACCACCAGCGCACCGGTGGCAACCGCGACGGCCGCCAGGACGCCCCAGAGGGCTCGGGGCCGGCGCGAGCGCACGACCGTGGCCGGTTCGAGCGTCAGCTCGTCGCCTTCTGGCCTGCCCGTCTCATCCATCGACCCGCTCCTTGAGGTTGGCTGCGGGGTTGGACGTGCTACTGGTGCCCGTTGGTTCCCGAGACGCCGACGCGGTTGTCGACGCCGACCACGCCCGCCACCGCCGAGGCCGTGCGCTCGAGGTCGACTCGCCCGACCTCGTGGGGCACCTCGCCTCGGAGGATGGCCGTGCCGGCCACCACCTCGACCTCGGGCTGGGGCAGGTGCCAGGTGCGAGGCGAGTGGGAGAGCTCGTGGCGAACCTTGTCGGCCAGGTCGCCGCCACCCCGGCGCTCGTCGAGCAGACGCTGGAGCTTGGCGCGCAGCTCACGGCCCGGCGTGGGCGCGATGAGGAGCCCGACGGCCAGCCCGGCGCCGAAGACGAAGATCCGGCGGTAGCCGACGAGGCGACCGGTGCGGTACCCCGCCTTCATCCCGAGCTTGGTGCTACCGACGCCCACCTTGGCGGGCAGGAACAGGAGGCGGATGAGGGTGAACACGCCGGAAGGCTACCCCTGCCGCCGGATCTCAGTCAGTGGCGAACAGCGCGTCGACGAACTCGACCGGATCGAAGTCCACGAGGTCGTCCGCCGACTCGCCGAGCCCGACCAGCTTGATCGGGATCCCCAACGTGGACTGGATCGCCAGCACGATGCCGCCCTTGGCCGATCCGTCGAGCTTGGTGAGCACCACGCCCGTGAGGTCGACGGCGTCCGTGAACTGCTGCGCCTGCACGAGACCGTTCTGCCCGGTGGTGGCGTCGAGGACAAGCAGCACCTCGGTGACCTTGCCCGGCTCGCGATCCGCGATGCGCCGGACCTTCCGCAGCTCCTCCATGAGGTTCACCTTGGTGTGGAGCCGTCCCGCGGTGTCCGCGAGCACGAGGTCGGCACCCTTGGCCGCCGCTCGCTGCACGGCATCGAAGATGATCGAGCTCGGGTCGCCGCCCTCCGCGCCGCGCACGAGATCGGCCCCGGCGCGCTCGGCCCAGGTCTCGAGCTGCTCCGCCGCCGCGGCACGGAACGTGTCGCCCGCCGCCATCACGACGCGGCGCCCCTCCTCCGCCTGGCGCTTGCCCACCTTGCCCACCGTGGTCGTCTTGCCCACGCCGTTCACGCCGACGAAGAGCCACACGTTGGGCTGGCCGGGCTCGAAGCGCAGGGTGCGGTCGCCCGTCGCCAGGTCGGCCTTGAGCTGGGTCTTGAGCGCCTCGAGCAGCTCAGCCGGATCGGTGATGCCGTCGGCGTCGACCGTCGCCCGGAGCCGACCGAGGATGTCGGTGGTCGCCGTCACGCCGACGTCCGCCAGGATGAGCGCCTCCTCGAGGTCGTCCCACGTCTCCTGGTCGATCTTCTCCCTCGACAGGACGGAGCCCATGTACCCGGAGAGCGTGCTGCGCGCCTTCCCCAGCCGGTCGCGGAACCGAGGCCGGGCCGGCGCCTCCACCACCGCGGGCGGTGCCTCCACCGGTGCTGTGACCTCCGTGGGAGGTGCCTCGGGTTGGGCGTCGACCACCTCCGTGGGTTCGGGGGCGCGGGGTGGCGCGGGGGCTTCGAGGGTGGGCTCGCGACGGAGGCGGGTGACGACGAGGCCGGCGCCCGCCAGCAGCAGCACGACGAGGACGGCGATGAGCAGGAGTTCCATGGCGTCGAGCAGCGTAGAGGGTGGGTAGGTTCGCCCGACATGTGGCGCCTCGGGATCCTGACGGCCGCCCTGCTGCTCGCGGCGTGCGGAGGTGACGGCGAGCGGGCCGACCCGGCGGCGTTCTGCGAGAGGCTCGATCGGCTCACGGAGAACGATCCGTTCCGCACCTTCGGGGACACGGCGACGTCGGCGGAGATCGAACAGGGCTTCCGCGCCCTGGTCGAGCGGGCGGACGAGCTCCTCGAGGTGGCGCCCGACGAGGCGCGCGGAGCCGCCCGCGACTTCGCCGACAGCGCCGGCACGATGGAAGCGGTGATGGAGGCGGCCGCCTTCGATCCCGAGGCCCTCGACCAGCGCGCCTACCGCGACGCCCAGCTCAGCTACAACGAGGCGTCAGACCGGCTGCTCCGCTACCTCGACACCGAGTGCTGAGCGGTCAGTCCGGCCGATCGAACCGGTCGTCGTCGACGTCACTGTCGAGGCTGACCAGCTCCAACCGCTCGGTCCCCGCGCCGAGCCGAGCCAGCACGCCGTCGAGGGTCAAGCAGATCTCCGTCGGCGCCTCGGTGCCCGTGACCTCGTAGCAGCGGACATCCTCGCCCGCGATCGTGCCGTCGCTGATCGCGACCTCCGCCCCGACGAGGTCGACGGCCAGCTGCTGGATGCTGATGCTCGCCACCGCGTCCGGGCGCGCCTCCACCTCTTCGCAAGACCACTCGCCGTCGGCCTCGACGCAGTCCACGGCCTCGTCCGGGGTGCGGAGCAGCACGCGGCGATCACCGTCGTCTCCGGTGGTCTCCTCGCGGACCCTCGTGCCGTCGGTCCACACCTCGAACCGCGCATCGGGAGGCTGCTCGTACACCGCGTGGTGCGGGACCTCCCCGCCGCGGTCGGCCAGGCTGACAAGGTCACGCGCCTCCACCGACAGGTCGTCGAGTCCCTCGAGCTCGACGGCCGCGGGCGGGTCATCGTCGTCGTCCGCGCGCGTGGTGACGACGTACGCCGCCACGAACGCCGCGATGGCGAGCCCACCCACGATCACCCAGCGGCGGCGCATCCTCAGAAGAGGACGAGCTTGAGCTTGATCTGGAGGCTCTTCGACTCTCCGCTCATCGACACGTTGCCAGCATCGTCGGTCGCGACCACCCGGTAGTAGTACACCCCGGCAGGCAGGAAGCCGACCAGGCTGTCGTCGGTGCCGTCCCAGCTGGTGAAGCCGGTCTTCTTGACGCCCGGCGTGACGGTCTGCACGCCGCCGTCGATGTGCCGCACGGCCAGGCCGGTGACGCCGTACACGATGATGCGGACGTTCACGCGACCCGACAGCTCGTCGGAGATCTCCCACTGGAGCTTGGCCTTGTCCGGCCCGAGCTTGATGATGCCGAGCAGGTTGATGTGCAGCCAGAGGGGTGACGGGGTGGCGTTGGTGGCCTTCACCACGGGCGGGGTGACGTCGACGGCGACGTCGATGCGCTTCCACGGACCGACCCGGCCCGACTCGTCGATGGCTCGGTGCTCCACGAAGTGGACGCCCACCGGCATGGTGACGGGAGCGGCGTACGTCTGCAGGCTGCCGCCGTCGATGCGGTACTCGATGCGGCGGATGCCCGCGTTCTGGTCCCCGTCGGTGGCCCGGAGCACCAGGGTGGGCTGGTGGCGCCACCACGGCCGCTGGAGGCCGACCCGGCTGGCCTGCGGGGCCCGGAGGCGGCCCACGGACACGGGGTCGGAGCGGTCGACGCGGATGACCTCGCGGTCCATGACGCTCCGTCGGCCCGCCTTGTCGACGCTGAAGGCGCGGATCACGTGCTCGCCCTCGCCGAGGAGGGAGGCGCCCGTGTAGGGACCGAACTCGGGTCCGTCGATCGGCGCGCCGGGGGCGCGGCCGTCGATCGAGATGCACACGCCGGCCGGGGCCGGATCCGTGCCCGGGTCGTGGTCGCAGAGCGTCGGGCTGAGGCTCGCCGGGGTGAGCCCGGAGGTGACGTCGCTCGACTGCTGCGTGATGTTGGCCGGGCTCAGCTTGTACCACCCGTTGTTGCCGTCGTTGGCGGGCGTGACCGAGCCGTTCTGGAGGACGTCGGTCTTCGGGTCCTCGGGGTCGAACGCGATGCGCTTGCAGTGCGGCGTGCGGTTCGCCTCGCCGTTGCCGGCCACGTCGTTGGCGAGCACGCACACGTCGTAGTCGCCGGGCGCGATCGGGAACGGCTGGGAGTAGCTGAACGGGCCGGCGCCGTCGAGCGTGTACGTGATGTTCTGGACACCGGAGCCGATCGGGCGGAGGTCGAGCGTGCCCTTGGGCTCGTCGAAGCCGACGAGCGTGACCCACGGCTTCGTGACGTGCCAGCCGTTGGCGCCGTCGGGCTTGGGGTTCTCGACGAGGATGTACGACCGCGGGTCGCTGATGTCGACGTGGAGGTCGACCTCGCGCTCGGGGGCCCGGTTGCCGGCGCTGTCCACCACGGTCCAGTGCAGGACGTTGGACCCCTCGCCGAGCAGGCTCGGGCTGACCACGCAGCCGTTGCCGCAGGAGAACTCGGCCGAGTTGTCGACGCGGTAGCGGAACCCTCCGCCGACGGGCGCTGGCGAGCCGGTGCCGTTGTAGCCCGAGAACGTCACGGTCGGCACGGGCGCGTCGCCGTCGTACCAGGGCGGGTTGCCGGTGGGACCGGGCGGCGCCACGGTGATGTTGCCCGTGGGCAGCTGGTTGTCGACGTCGAGCGGGTCGGTGCAAGCCACCACGGGCGACTCGGTGTTGCCGGCCACGTCGACCGAGTAGGCGCAGACGACCTGGTTCTCGCCCGGCAGCAGCTCACGCGGTCCGGTGTAGGCGGTGAAGGGCCCGCCGGGGCCCGTGACCGACATGAAGATGTCGTCGACGCCGCTGCCGCCGAACTCGTCGACGCCGCGGGCGATGGCGACCGGGTGGGCAGCGGTGATCCACTTGCCGGCGACGAAGCCCGGGATCGACGTGACGACGGACTGCGGCGGGGTCGGGTCGATCAGGATGTCGATCACGTGCACGGTGCTCTCGAGCCCGGCACCGTCGACAGCCTTGACGCTGAGCGTGTGGCTGCCCGCCCCCGGGAGCGGGCCCGAGCCGACGAGGCACGGGTCGTCGGCGCAGGGTGCCCAGTCGGCCCCGTCGAAGCGGTAGAGGAACGGCCCGTCGGGATGTGCACCCGAGCCGCCGGCCCCATCGTCGAACCCGTCGAGGCGGTACTGCGTGGGGGCCGACAGGTACCAGCCGTTGGAGCCGGTGGGATCGTCGGGCACCGAGATGTCGGCGGTGGGCTGGGCGGGGGCCGTGTCGTCGAAGTAGATCGTGACGTGGTCGTCATCCCACACGTCGCCGTCGGCGACGTACCCCGCCGGGTCGGGCAGGTCACCGCTCATCGGGCCCGAGGGGTTCTCGGCCTTGTCGAAGGCGACGACGTAGACCTCGTACCTGCCCTCGCCGTCGCCGAGGGTCAGGTTCAGGTTGTCGCCGTTGCGGGTGCAGGCACGAGGTTCGAGGCCGCCGCCCGGGTCGACGTAGCAGAGGAACCGGTCGACGCCGGACAGGGCGATGGTGCCGCCGCCGGACTTGGGCAGGTCGTCGACGATCGCGCTGAGCGCCAAGCTGACCGAGCTCGTCCGCGTCACCGCGGCACCGTCGGCGTTGGCGGTGGTGGCGACGGGCGTGAGCGTGAACCGCGGGTCGACGTCGTCGACCGCGATGGTGGCCTCGGGCGCCAGCGGGTTGGTCTCGAAGGCGCACGTGTCGAAGATCGGGAAGAACGGGTCGCAGCCGAGGAAGCCCAGGTCGTTCTTGGCGGCGACGGTCCAGAGGCCGTACACGCCCGCGTCGAGCACGCTGTCCAGGTCGTCGAACGCGGCGTCGACGGACTCCGTGTTGTTGTGGTCGACGGTCTTCAGCAGGATCGGCGTGGCGTCAGCGGGCTGGTCGCCGGCCTTCGTGCCGCAAGGCGCGCCCTGGGTGGGTTGGTTGCCGGCGGGCATCGTCAGGCCGAAGCCGTCGCCGTCCTCGATCGCCTCGGGACCGCGCTTGACGGCGCAGAGGTAGACCGTGAAGTCGTCGCTGTCCCCGAAGAAGCCAGGGATCAGCGCGGCGGCCGCCCGGTACGGGATGCTGGCGGTCTCCGGGTTGAACCAGAGCTGGTTCACGGAGAAGGCGTGGCTGCGCGGCGTCTCGGTGATCTCGACCGGGCGGTCGGGGTGGCTCTGGCCGGCGGTGCCGTCGGCGAAGTCGTCGAGGCAGTCGCTGAAGCCCTCGCCACCGCCGGACGTGTTGACCGCGTCCGCATCGGTGTCGACGTCGCCGGCGTTGAGGCGGACGTAGCCGCCACCGCCGCCACCGCCGCCACCGTGCTTGCCGTCGCCGCCCCGACCACCGATGGCCTGCAGCGACCCGGTGACGTTCACGGTGATGCCGTGGACGGCGATGCCGCCGCCGGAGCCGCCGCCCGCGCCGGGGACACCGGTGTTCGCGGCCGTCTCGTCGCCTTCGGTGTCGGGATCGTCCTCGACCGCGCAGACGCCGGAGTGGTTGTCCTGGCCCTGGGCGCCGTTCATGCGGACCGTGCCGGAGATGTTCACGACGGAGCCGCGGAGGGCCACCGCGCCGCCGCCGTTGCCACCAGCGGTGGCGGCGGTGGATGCGCCCTTCGAACCGCGCTCCGTGCCGGGGTCGATGTCGACGCTGGCCACGCCGCTGCCGTAAGCCGGGCCGTTGTCCGGGTCGAAGCCGGGATCGTCCGCACCGGTGCCGACGCCGCCGGGCCCGCCGTGGCCGGCGCCGGAGTTGCCGTGGGCGGGCTCGGCCCAGAGCTGCGACCCGATCTCGTCGTGCGGCCGCGACGGCATGTCGTCGGAGACGGCGTTGCCGCTGACGATGCCGGCCACGGAGAGCTGGTCGCCGGCGTTGATCGACACGAGGGACTTGGCCACGTTCACCCGGCCGCTGCCGGTGACGGTGAGGTCCTCACCGGTGAGGTTGACCTCGCCGGTGCTGGCGCCGTTGACGGTGCCCGCGAGGGTGAACGTGCTTCCGGCCACGAGGTTGAGGCGGCCCACGTTGATCTGGGTCTCGTCTTGGTCGGGGGTGTCGGCGTCGTCGGCCACGTCGGCTGGGCACTCGACGTAGGGCGTCGCGGCGTTGTCGGCGGGCGCGGTGGCCACGTTCACCGTGGTGCCGACCGGGATGTTGATGTTCTCGAAGACGTGGGTGCCGCAGAGCGCGAGCGTGCCCGCGACGGTGAGGTCCTGCGGCCCCGGCGGATCGTCAGGGTCGTCCCCGACGTCGTCGGGTGTCCCCGCGTTCACGAGGCCCCTCACCGGGTGGCCCGACAGGAGCATCGGGTCGCCCGGGATGCGGTTGACGTCGGTCAGCGGGTTCGTGCCGGTGTGGAGCTTGATGCCGTCGGTGCTGAAGGCCGCGCACATGATCGGCGGGCCGGCGAGCCCGAAGAGCGCGTCGAGCACCTCCTTGACGATCGGCGTGCCGAAGGTGAACAGCGGCGGGATCGGGATGGGCCCGTCGAAGGGCAGGAAGGCCGTCACCTTCCGCTCGGTCGTGCCGATCGGGTACGTCCATGGGATCGGTCCCGAGAAGGCCGGCGTCGGGCAGTGGTAGAAGGCGAACGGCACCACCGGCGCGGCCGTCATCTCGTAGAAGAGGTAGACGGGCGGGAAGGGCCAGAAGAGCGAGAAGAAGCCGGCCAGCACGCCCGGGGCCTCCATGACCTGCAGCCACGTGTTCGACCCGAGGTCGGGGAAGCTGAGGTCGGCGCCGTCGGATGCGGCCTGGAGGGCGGTGGAGTTCTGGCGGAGCACGAAGCGATCCGTCTTGGCGATGCTCAGGTCGACGTTCATGTCGCCCGCGATCAGCAGGTCGAAGCTGGCGAGGATCGGCACGCCCGCGTGGAGGAAGAAGTTGAACGGGTCGATGTCGACGTGGACGCCACCCCGCGCGCCCGGGATGAACCCGAGGTCGACACCGTCGAACGCCTTCGACTCGAAGTCGGCCGAGGTCGTGCCCTCGATGTTGCCGTAGCCGCGGAGCTCGAGGCCGAGCTTCTCCTCGGTGTTGACGACGGCCTCCAGCATGCGCACCGGTGAGCCGTTGTTCGGTTCGAGGTCGAGGTGCGCCGTGATGGCGGGCGGTCCGACGTCGTCGGCGATGCAGAACACGAAGCAGAGGAGGACGTCCTTCCAGTCCGTGGTGTCCGGCGGATCGGGGACGATCTTGTCCTTCGGGTCGCGCAGCTCGGCCCGCACCCGGAACGACGGCTTCTCCGGGTCGGTCTGGTAAGACGCGTCGCCGGCGGGCACGCCGTTGAGGTCCTTCAGGCGGGCGTCGATGTCGCCGAGCGACTCGCCGTCGCCCTGGATCAGCCGGAGCCGCGCCGACAGGGTGGCGGAGGTGCGCAGGTCGGCCTGGATCAGGTGGCGGCCGCGGCCCTTGTAGTCGCGGTCGAACAGGTCCAGCCCGAACTCGCCGGGGATCGGGATGCCCTTGGTGTCGTTGTCGTAGTTCGACACGAGCGTCTGCCCGTTGCCGTCGTAGTTGTGGATCATCGCCTGGAGCTGGCCGGCCACGTCGACGATCACCGGGGTCGAACCCGAGGCGGGCGCGTCCCGCATGACGAAGTGGAACCGCAGGTCCTTGGCCGACCGGTAGAGGTCGTCACCGGATGCGGCGTCGTCGAAGCTCCAGTCCTGCACCTGGTCGACGGTGAGGGCCTGCGGGAGGTTCAGGCGGAACGAGGCCCGCACCGCCTTGCGATCCTCGGAGCCCTCGACGTCCGGGTCCTTCGGGAACTCGCCGAGCTTGACGCGGACGCCGGTGCCGCCGTCCTCGGTGAACTCGGCCCACGGATCGGCGCCGCCACGGACGACCGGCGGCACCGGCACGGCCTCGAGGTCGGACATGGTGCGGAACGCCGGCGTGGCCTTGAGGGTGTCGAGATCGGCCTGGTCGCCGACGAGCAGGCGGCCGAACAGCTGCGAGTCGCCCTCGGAGTCGAAGTGCAGCAGCGGCGGCATGCAGTCGGCGGGCGGGTCGTCGTCGTCGAGGGCGGCCTCTTCGACGGCGTTCGTGCCACACCGGCGACGGAACACGTCCGGGATGCCGTCCTGCTCCGCGACCGTCGGAGTCTTGGCGATGGTCGCCTGGAACCACTTGGGGACCTCGGTGAGGCCGGCGTCGAGGATCTGGAGGTGGGTGCCGTCGAGCACGAGGTCGGCGTCGACCAGCAGCGGGCTGTCGCTGTGCGACTCGAGCTCGGCCTTGATGCACGTGTACTCGTTCGTGTCGACGTCCGGGTAGTACGGGAAGTACGTGCTGGCGCCGGACGGCTGGGCGCAGTGCTCCGGTTCCATGATCAGCTTGGTGATCCGGGCGCCCTCACCGCCGCCGGCGTCGGTGCCGACGTGGGCCTTCACGTGGAAGTCGGTGCCGTTGGAGGCGACCCGAGCGAACTCGTGGTCGGGACCAGGCTGGACGGGCGGCAGCACGACCGTGCCGGGCACGCGCACGCCCCACGGCGGCGCGTCGCCGTAGCCGTCGTCGTCGAAGTCGAAGTCGGCCATCTCGGCGACGACGTCGTCGATGCCGGTGGGCGTGGTGCCGTTGGCCTTGTACGACTCGACCGCCACGGCCCCGTCGCCGAACGTGCCCTCGATGACGTTGGGGATGTTGGTGATGTCGGCGACAGCCTTGAGGACGTTGGTGTCGCTGCCCTTGGTCATGCGGAAGATGGCGTTGACGTCGAGCTCGGGCTCGGGGTCGCTGCTGGTCCGACCCTGGAACCGGAAGGCGCCGAGGTGCGTGGGCGCCTCGTCGCAGAACACCTCGGTGCCGGGCGCGGCCACCAGGTCGTGGTCGATGTCCTCGGGGGCCGGGAACTCGCCGCGGAAGCAGATGTCGAGGCCGTGCGGCATGTCATCGAGGAGGACGTCCGCGAAGACGTGGGTCGGGTTGCCCTCCTCGTCGTCGGTGAGCAGGTCGACGTAGCCACGGATCGTCGGCTTGGGGTCGCCCGGTGCCGGGATCCCGAAGTCCACGCGGATCAGCTGCGTCTCCGTCGCCTGGCCCGCTGCGTTGCGGCCCGTGCGGAAGCCACCCCCGGCCACGTCCTCGATGAACACGTCGGCCTTGAAGAAGTCGCCGCGCTGCAGGAACGTGATCGACTGGTCGACAGAGGCGCCGCCGCGGGGGGCCGCCACCTCTGGCAGCGGATCCGGGGCGACGAAGTTGCGCACCTGCAGGTCGACGGTGTCGAGCGGCGGTGAGGCGACGATGTCGAACGCCGGCTTGTCGAACGCTTCCGGGTCCTCGTCGGGCATGTGGATCGTGCCGTCGACGCGCTCCGGCAGGCCGAGGATGCTGCCTTCGGCGACGAGGATCAGCGGCGGCTTGGTGGGATCGTCGTCCTTCTTGACCACCGAGATGTCGAGGTTGCGCAGGTTGAGCTTCTGGCCGGGCTCGTTGTCTGCCAGCACCCGCAGGTTCTGGACGAGCGACGGCGGTTCGCCGTCCTCGCCCGGCACGATCAGCGGCGCCTCCGGGTCGACGTAGGCCTTGACCAGCTTGGGGAGGTTCTCGAGCTTGCCGCCGATGCAGAACGCCACCTGGTCGAGGCGGATGTCCTTGCAGACCGCGTCGTTCTCCGTGTACTCCGCCGCGAACGTGATGTCGACGGGGTCGTCGGCCTCTTCGTCGTAGAAGAACAGGGCGCGGATCGGGCCGCCGTCCTCGACGGGCTCCTCCTGGTCCTTCTTGCCGACGGGCGTCTCGATGTGGGCGGTCAGCTCCTTCGGCAGGTTGTCGATGGTGACGTCACCAAGCACGTTGATCGTGGGGAGCGCGGTGCGGAGCTCGCCGAACAGCGGCCCGGTGTCGACCACCTCGGTGCGCAGGATCTGGGCCTTGGCGTTCGTCGTGATCTGGGTGATCGGTGCGTTGGCCCGGTACGCCAGCGCCATCGGCGCGCTCTCGGGCGCCTCCGCCTCGAAGAACGGCTCGTCGGGCTCGTCGGCGAACGGGTGCTGGGCCTCGCAGGGCTCGGTGAAGTCGCCGGTGAGGGGCTTGATCGGCGCGCCGCTCTGGCGCATGCAGAACGCGAAGGTCGTCGGCACGTTGCTGAGCGTGACGTTGGCGTCGAGGGCGAGCGTCTGCTCCTCGAACGACGGGAAGACGTCGCCGTCCTCGGTGAGGTCGGTGTCGGGGAGCACGATGCCGGCGAGGTCGCCATGGGCCGTGAAGCCCTGGCCGTCGCCGCCGCGCACCTTCACGCCGAGGATGTCGTCGACGCTCCGCATGCGGAACTCGCGGACGCTGGTGAACCCGGCGTGCGCCTCGAAGTCATCGCCGCGAGCCACGGCCTCCGCGTACATCGTGTCGCTGTTGGCCGGGGTGGCCTCGTCGCGATCGGGCACGTCGGTGCGCCGCGGCACCGGGAAGTCGGTGGGCCGGCTGTGGAAGTTGCGGGCGGAGATCGCGATCTCCTCGACCGGGAACTCGTCGTACAGGGGGCTGCCGTCGTCGTCGACCGGACCGCAGGAGGGCGGCTCCTCCCCCTCGAGCAGCTCGCAGGTGACGAAGAGCGCCTCCTCGAACTGGGCGTCCTTCAGCGACTCGTCCTCCTGGAGGACGCCGGTCTGGGCCAGCCGGATCCGGGCCTTCTCCGAGAAGCCGCGCAGCTCGCCGTGGGCGACCGTCGGCGTGTCGTCGAAGATCGGGTTGCCGCCACCGTCGAGCGGCGGCTCGCCCTCCACCGTGGAGCCCAGGACGGCGTCGAACACCAGGTCGGGCGCATCGACGGACCCGAACGGGATGGCGTCGAGGTCGACGAACATCCGCCGGCGGACGTCGGGCTCCGGGGTGTCCGCGATCTCCTCGTCGAAGGTGCCGACCGTGGTGGAGATGTGGCTCGGCAGGCGGTCGAGGTGGAGGGTGGCGCACACCGTGCCGTGGTCACCGCAGAGCTCGCCCGCCACCTGATCGAAGATCTGGGCCCGAGCATCGACCTGCACCGGCGCGGTGGAGTCGTAGGTGAAGTCGAGCGGGTTCTCCTGCTGATCGTCGCCGGGCCCGTGCTGGCTGATCGTGATCTCCTCGGGCAGCGGCGACACGCGCGTGTCGGCCACGATCAGCTGTCCGGTCTCCGGCTCCTCGCCCTCGGGCGGCGGCGGCGCGTCGGCCGGCACCCGGGTGTCCATGGCGACGCTCCCGAGCAGCGGCTTGACGCCGTCCCCGAGGTCCGTGTGGATGTCGAAGCCCTCTTCGGTCTTGTCGAAGGACAGGCTGCGGAAGTCCTCGAGGCGGCCCTCGGCGCGGAGCTCCTTGTTGTCCTCGTCGTCCTGGTCAAGGCGCAGGGCGAGCGTGTACGCGCCGCTGGGGGGCGTGGCCCCGGCGTAGGGGTGCTCGTCATAGACGAACGGCACCAGGTCGCCTTCCTCGACGGGATCACCGGTGACCATGCGGAGGCGGGCCGTGAGCTCTTCGATGACGCCCTCGGAGCCGTCGCGGCAGGTGGTGTCGGAGATGTCGAGGTCGCAGGCGTACACCCGGGCGTGGGTGTCCTCGCCCGGGCCGGTGTCGGCCACGACGCTCGCGTAGACCGGGAGCTGCTGGATCGTCGCCGTCGCACAGGTGATGTCGCCGGCCGGCTGCGGGTCGGCACAGGTGGCGCCGCCGAGGCGGTCCTCGAAGGTGAGGTCGACGTTGGTGTCGTCGGCCCCGGGCGCGATCGTGCGCACCCGCAGGCGCTCGGGCTCCGTCGCCGGCGGCGCGCCCTCCTCGGCCTCGGGCGGCTTCTGGATGTGGGCGGTCAGGTCCTTGGGAACGTTGTCGACCGAGACCACGCCGTGGATCGTGTGGTCGTCGGAGACCGCGTCGAGGAGGCCGTGCTCGGTCATGTCGACGGCCGCGTCGACGTCGAAGATCCGGTTGGCCAGGTAGGACAGCGTCATCGGCGACGTCTCGACCGAGTCGTCGAGGAACGGGTCGGTCGACTCGCACCGCTCGGTGAAGCTGGCCGAGCTGCTGAGGTCGAGCGGGAAGTCGGCCTCGCGCAGGCAGAGGTCGATCTCGCTGGGAAGCGGGCTGATGAGGGCCCGGCCGCGCAGGTCCACGGGACCGGTCTTGGGATCGTTCCCCGTCGAAGATCACGTCCTGCACGTCGAGGAGGACCTCGAGGTCGCTCTCGTCGCCGACCGCCGAGCGCACCCCGAAGAGCCCGTTCACGTTGGCGTAGCGCACCTCGGTGATGTCGAAGACCCTCGCCGCCGCCTCGAACCGCACGGTGGGATCAGCCGTCTTGTCGGGGTCGTCGATCCCGCGGGCGGTGATGGTGGCGAACTGCGGGGCGACCGAGGACGGATGCGGCACGAGGGCGTCGCCGCGCTCGGCGTCGCGGAAGTTCCGGACCTGGACCTCGAGGGACTCGATCGGATCGGTGTCCGCGGGGCACTTCTCGGTGGCGTCGAGCTCACAGGTGGCCACGTCGAGGCGCTCGAGGGTCTCGTCGGCGCCCTCGACGAAGTGGAGCCGGATGGTGTCGGGGATGCCGCGCAGCACGGCGTCGGCTTCGAAGAGGACGGGCCCGGCCTTCTCCACGGCGTCGGGGTCGTCGACGGAGTCGAGCTTGCCGAGGATGGCGTCGAGGAAGACGTCGGGCTTGGGCGAGCCGGGACGGGGCACCATGTCGATGGCCACGTCCGTGGTGGCGCCGGCGCCACTCGACGCCGTTCTCACCGATGGCCACCGAGAGCTCGGCGGGGAGGTGTCGCAGCCCGATGTCGGCGCAGGTGGTGCCCGGCTCGCCGCACTCGGCGTCGGCGGCATCCGCTTCCCGCAGCTCGGCGCGGGCATCGACGTCGACCCCGTCGCTCGACTTGTACTCGACGCGGAACGGGTCGGCGAGGTCGCCCTCGGTGCCGCTGAAGATGTTGACGTCGATCGAGCTGGGCAGCGGCGTGATGGTGGCGGACGCGTCGACGGAGTCGCCGGACTCGGGCAGGCCGTCGATCTGGATGTTGGCTTCGAGGGGCATCGCCCCGTCGCCGACCCTGGACCGCGATGTCGAAGCCGTCGTGCGCGCGTGTCGAACTGCAGGCCGCGCACCTTCTCGACCCGACCGGTGATCAGCTGCTCGTCACCGAGCGTCTGCAGGTTCAGGTACTGCTGCTGGGTGGGGACGAACGGCACGAACTCCGTCGGCACGTCGACGTTCGAGTAGCAGGACCTCGATGGCACCGATGCCGGGACCGGCGCCGAGGTCGTCGAGGTCGAAGTCGGGGTCGTCCGGATCGCTGGTGGTGAACAGCGCCGACACGAGGTCGTCGTCCAGCCATCGCCCACTGCGCGTGGAGCTCCGGCGGGATCTCCTCGATGAAGGCCTCGGCGCGGGTGAGCTCGCCCTCGCTCACCGACCGGAGGTTCACGCGGGCGTCGGGGAGCCGACCGTCGTTGGACGACGTGGTAGTCGAGGCGGCCGGCGTCGGTGGGCATGTCGAAGTCGAGGCCGAGCGAGCGCGGCAGCCGGTCGAGGGCGCGCGTCGAGGTTGAGCGTGTCGGCGCCGTCGACCACGTCGAGCTTCGTGTTCATGTCGACCTCGGGCAGCTCGCCCGGGCACGTAGTGCTCGAACGTGCCGTCGGGCATCGCGGTGCCGTAGCCGCGGAGGATCTGCTCACCGATGCCGTGGGCGTAGTCGATGTGGTTGCCGGCGTCGTCGCTCGCGTAGCCGACCTTCACGACGTCGGGGAAGGGCTTGTACGTCGATGTCGAGCTTGGCGTCGAAGCCGTCGCTCTTGGTGATCCCGCCGATGAGCGTGAGCGGACCCTCGTAGTAGCTCGGGACGGTGTCGCCGCCCTGCAGGTCGCCCTTGGTGTCGACGACGGCCTCGAGCGGGTTGAAGAAGTCTTCGATGCCGCGGACGACCGCCTTGAAGTTGCCCGGGATCGAGCCGCCCACGCCGGTGTCGTAGCCGAAGCGCAGGATCGTGTCAGGCTCCTGGAGCTCCAGGTCCTTGAGCGTGAGCTTCACGTTGATCCGCACCGGCGGCGAGGGGCGGTTCAGGATCGAGGCCGAGCGCGTTGAGCGGGTAGCGGTTGATCTCGATGTTGGGGGCGATCGTGCGGCCGATCCGGTCGGCGAGGAAGTCCTCGTAGGACGTCGAGTCGGTGGCGAGCGGGTCGTTGAGCGGACCCTCGAGGTCGATCAGGTTGACGCGACGAGCACGTCCGGCAGCAGGTCGCAGTCCACGTCGACGGGCATCGGAGCCTCGAGCGTGCCGATGTAGCCGATGCCGAGGTTGAGCGATGGACCCCGTGCACGAGCCCGACTTGGCCTCGATCTGGTACACGGGCACCGGGAACGGGATGGCCGTCGGCTGCGTGCGGTACTGCGCCGCCGAGTGACCCACCGAGGACCGCGAGGAGCACGGCCAGACCCGAGCAGGAGGGGCAACGGGAGCCGCGGTGGATGCGCCGAGCGGCGCTGACGATCGCGGCCATCAGTCGACCACCGGCGGCGGGAAGTCGGGGCCTGGGCGCTGGACGGTGGCGATCTTGAGCGGGCCCTTGACGTCGAGCGTGTCTGGCATCTCGAAGGTCAGCGTCGTGTCGAACTTGCAGTCCAGGATGACGAGCCGGCAGGGCGGGTTGCCGGACGGCGCCGGGAGCGCCCACCGCAGGCGCACGATCTCGGTCTGGCCGGCGGGGATGTCGGCCAGGTGCTGCGGGATCGGGCCGAGGCTCTGGGTGGCGGTGTTGAACGGGAGCGGGCCGATCAGCTTCACGCCCGTCGTCGGGCGAGCTGGCGGCGGTGAGGCGCACGCCGAAGGCGTCGCCGGGCCCGTCGTTCGTCACCCGGTAGATCACGGTGACGTAGCGCAGCAGGTAGTGAGCGCCGAGGAACGCCCAGTACGTGTCGACGACCTCGAGCTTGAGGCTGGGTTGCAGGACGGCGATGCTGCCGTTCAGGTCGATCCGGCCGGGGTTGTCGGCGCCAGGGGCGACCGCGGCGTTGAGGTTGGCCGTGCCGTTGCCGACGGCCTCGCGGTAGGAGCCCGGTGGCCTCGGTGATCTGCCAGAGGAGGTTGGCGCCCGTGGCGGTGATCCCGTCGAAGGCGAGGGAGTGGGCGGTGTCGCAGTCGCGCCCCGGCCGAGGCGCCGACGGACCGCAGGCGCATGCTGCACCGTGCCCCGCTGGTTCGACATCGTGACGGCGGACTCTGTGCCCTGCAGCCAGCGCGTCGCCGGGGAGCGGCTCGCCCGGCGTACGAGCGCACGATCCGGTCCTCGCTGTGGAGGTCGAGGTGCAACCGGGACGTGCCGGGCAGCGTGCTGGTGGGCCCGGTGAGGACGCCCGCGGCGAGGGGCGCCTCGTAGTCGTAGTGCCAGTAGCCGCCGTCGCCACCCGTGGCGCACGACATGCCGTCGTCGATGGTGCCGACCCCGGCCGCCGACACCAACGACGGTGATCAAGGGCCGCGAGGGTCCGACTCCCCCGGCCTGGGCACCGACGTCCGCGCCGATGCTCGCGACGCCGGCCAGCAGCGCCACCGCCACCAGACCGCAGGGCGCGACGAAGGGCGACCGTCGAGGTCCACCCGTCCGCCATGCGCAGGTCCCTTCCGCCAGGAAGCGTGTTCCGTCCGTCTGCCGAGGCGCGCCGCGCAAAGCGGCACAATCAGCACCTATCGGGCATCTGTACGTGGGGTGACGCGGCCTGTCAACCGTTACCCACGGTCACCCTGGACATCTCACGCAGGGGACGTGACACCAGGCGGCGCGGGCGGCGTGAACACGGCATCGTCGACCTCGGTCTCGACGTCGAGGAGCTTGAAGGTCCCCTCTGGCGACGAGATCCGCACGAGGACGCCCTCGTCCGTGACGCACACCTCGTTGCTGGTCGAGGCGGCGGCGATCCCGAAGCACCGGACGTCCCGACCGTCGATGGTGCCTTCGCGGACCTCGACGTCCTGACCGGCCAGGCCCTCGACCAGGCTGCTGCGGAGCTCGTCGAACGCGGTGGTCTCCGACTCCGACACCAGCCCGCAGGTGTACGTGCCGCCGGGCGGCTCCTGGCAGAGCACCACGCGGTCGCCGAGGTCGAGCATCGCCACCTTGCCCGAGCCGGCGCCGCCCTCGACGGTGGCCTCCTGCCGCACCTTGCCGTCCTTCTGCCAGATCTCGATGGTGGTGCTGCTGTCGGGCCGCGCCGCCACCTCGACCTGGTACGTGGCGTGGATCGTCAGCTCGCCGAACGACGTGACGAGGTCGTAGAGCTCGGCGGCCTCCGGGTTCAGTCCCTCGTCGGGTCGCGCCACGGTGGTCGTCGTCTCGGTGGGCAGCGTCGTCGTTGGGCTCGGAGGCGTCGTCGTCACCGCCGAGCGTGAGCGCCAGGCTGAGCCCGATCCCGGCGCCCACCACGAGCAGCAGCAGCGCGGCCACGATCCGCTTCCCGGTCATGGTGCAGGCACCTCCGCAGGTGGGGTGAAGACGTCGCGCGCGATCTCGCGCTCGACGGTGGTGGCGGTGAGCTCGAGGGCCTCCGCCAGCAGGCGCATCGGCACGCCGTCCTCCGTGAGGCACAGGGTGGTGGTGTCGTCGGCGCGGTCGATCGAGTAGCACCGCACCGCGGTGCCGTCGATCTCGTCGTCGGTGGCGGCGACGTCGGCGCCCTGCAGGTTGGCGGCCACCGCCTCGATCAGCCCGGACGGCGTGCCGCTCTCGGTCCCGACCGACACGGCTCGTTCGCACACCCACTGCCCGTCCGCCGTCGGGCGCTGGCAGATCACGTTGCCGTCGGCCAGCTGGAACGACGAGACCTCGGAGCGACCGCTCGGGCCGTCGAGCAGCACGTCCTGCCGCACGAGATCGCCGTCGCGCCAGATCTCGACGGTGGCGGAGTCCTCGCCCGCGGCGCCGTCCGACTCGAGGCGCACGTGCACCGGATCGTCGCGGCCGCGCTCGAGCCGGGTGAGCAGGTCTTCGGCGTCGCCGGTGAGGGGCTCGGTGGTGGTCGTGCTCGAGCCGTCCGGCGACGAGGCAGTCGGCCCGTCGTCATCGTCGTCGGACAGGAGGAAGTAGGTCGCGCCCCCGATGGCGGCGACGAGCAGCACGAGGACGACGACGAGTCGAACGGACGCCCCGCGCTCGTTGCCTTCCCGACCGATCACCAGGACCTCCCACCGCCGGCCCCGCTCGCGGGGTTGGGGTCGAACTGTCACATGTCGGTCAAACCGCCGTCAACGGGGCGTCGGCGCGACGGGGCTCAGCCCCCGAAGGCGGCGTCGAAGAGGGCTTCGAGCTCCGGCGACGCCGGGCCGCTCTGGCCGCACGACCGCACGATCCCATCGCTCGCGCTCACCAGGTAGGTGCCACCGTCCTCGAGCGGAACCCCGCCGAGCCGCGCCGTGTCTCCCTCCGCCGGGCCGGTGACGCTGACCTCGTCCGCGGGGCCGCCGAGGTACCAGGTGTCGACCGCCAGGGTCGCCTGATCGCCATCGACGGCGGTGACCGTGCCGCGGAAGGCCAGCTCGACGCCTGAGTCGCGCAGCGTCTCCGGGGTCACCTCGATGCAGATCTCGGTGAGCGGGTCGACGGGCTCCACGGCGAGGGCGATGGCATCGGAGCCGCCGGGCTGGTCGTCATCACCGGAGAGCAGCAGGGCGCCCCCCACGCCGGCCACCGCCACGGCGGCCGCGGCCGCCAGCAGGGGCCAACGCCGGCGGCGGGCATCGGCGGCAGGATCGAGGTGGTCAGGGGCATCCGTCATGATCTGCTCCACGATGGTTCGGGCCCGCGGGCTGCGAGCCGGGCCGACGCGGACGGACGGCGGCACGGGATCGGCGGCTCGCATGCGCTCCTCGAGCTCGTCGGTCATGTCACCTCCTCCGCGTCGTCGTGGTGCATGTGTCCAACGGCGGCGTCGACCTTTCGCAGGGCGGCGGCCAACCGGCCCTTCGCGCGGTGCAACCGGATGCTGGCGGCGTTGGCGGTGACGTCGAGCGCCACGCCGATCTCGCTCGGGGTGAGCGACTCCCACGCCCACAGCCGCAGGACCTCGCGGTCGGGCTCGGGCAGCGCGGCCAGCGCGTCGTGGAGCGCCGGGTCGGGCAAGGGGTCGAGGGGGACCACCTCGCGGGGCGGGTCGACGGCGGCGATCCGGGCCACCAGGTCGTCGCGACGGCGGATGGACCGGCGGGCGTTGGCGAGGCAGAGCGCCGCGACCCGGTAGCACCACGGCAGCACGGCCCCAGGCGGGACCTCGTCGAGCCGGCGCCACACCACGAGCAGGGCGTCGGCGACGACGTCGTCGGCGGTGACGGGATCGCACCGCCGGGCGGCGTACCGCTGCAAGGGCTCGTACACCTCATCCACCACGGCCTCGAACCGGGCCTGACGGTCGAGGTCTGCAGAGCCCATCTGCTCCCTCGTGTCCGGCACGGGGTGCGACCTTTCAGGCGAGGCTGGTGACCTTCTCGCTGATGACCTTGCTGCTGCCGCCCGGCTCCATGGTGACGCCGTAGAGGACGTCGGCCGCCTCCATCGTGCGCTTCTGGTGGCTGACGATCACGAGCTGCGCCTCCTGGCGGAACTCGTGCACGAGGTCGAGGAACCGGTGGAGGTTCACGTCGTCGAGGGCGGCCTCGACCTCGTCCATCACGTAGAAGGGCGAGGGTCGGCTCCGGAACACGGCGAACAGGAAGGCCAGTGCGGTGAGCGATCGCTCGCCGCCGGAGAGCAGTGAGAGCTTGCGCACGTTCTTGCCGGACGGCTTGGCCTCCACCTCGATGCCGGTCTCCAGCAGATCGTCGGGCGCGGTGAGGCGCAGGCGACCCTGACCGCCCGGGAACAGCGTCTGGAAGAGCGCTTCGAAGTTCTGCGACACGTCGGCGAAGGCGCCTGCGAACACCTGCACGATCTCGGCGTCGATCGCCTTGATCACCTTCGCGAGGTCGCGGCGGGAGCTCTTGACGTCGTCGAGCTGCTCTTGGAGGAACGTGTGCCGCTCCTGCAACGCGTCGTACTCCTCGAGGGCGAGCGGGTTGATCGGGCCCATGAGGCGCAGCTCGCGCTCGAGCTCGCGCGCTCGGGCGGTGGGCGTCACGCCGTCGGCCATCTCCGGTGCCTCGGACGCCATGGCGACCTCGGGTTCGACGTCCATGTCGCGGCGGAGGGCCTCGACCGCCGCCTCGAGCCGCAGCTTCACCTCGGCTTCGTCGAGCTCGGCGCGGCGGGCCTTCTCCCGCGTCTCCTCGAGCCGCCGCTCGGCGTCGACCCGCTGGTGCCGGAGCTCGTCAAGGCGCATTGACGCGGCGCGCTGCGCCTCGCTCTGACGCTGGCGCCGCTCCCGGAGCTGACCGAGCTCCGTCTCGACGGTGGTGAGGCGCTGCGCGACCAGGGCGGCGAGCTGGTCGACGGCCGTCTGCTTGGCGTCGAGCTCGACGCGCCGCACCTCGGCCTCCTGGCGGGCCTCCATGGAGCCTTCGAGGCGGGCCTCGACCTCCGTGAGGCGCGAGCGGAGGAACTGGCGACGGTCGGCGAGCCCGGCGGCGCGCACCTCGAGGTCGGCTCGCAGCGAACCCACCGCGGCGGCGCGCTCCTCGAGGTGGGCCTTGGCGGCGGCCATGGCCCGGGCCCGCTCGGCGGTGTCGGCTTCCTCCGCCTCGAGCAACGGCAGCGTGAGCTCGAGCTCGTGCACGCGCGCCCGTTCGCGAGCCAGACGTTCGCCGAGCTCGTCGGCATGGGAGCGGAGGGCGTCGGCCTCGGTGGCCGCGTCGCGCCGGTCGGACTCGACGCGCTGCAGGCCGTCGGTGGCGGCGGTGAGCCGGCCGTCGTGCTCGTCGAGCTGCCGGGCCAGCGCCGCCTCGCTCTGACGAGCCTCGTCGCACAGCGACCGGGCCCCGTGGAGGCTGGACTCGGCGTGGTTGGCGGCGGCGGTGGCCTCGTCGGCGCGCTGGCGGGCCTCCTCGAGCGCGGCGCCGGTGGCCCCGGTGGACGCCGTGCCCACGCGCCAGCCGGCCACGCCGAAGCGTCCGCCGGCCCTGGTGACGACGACGGCCTCGGGATGAGCCAGGGCGGCGTCCACCGCGTCGGACCAACCACCGTCGACGGCGACGGCGGCGCCGAGCAGCGCGTCGAGCAGGGCGCCGACGTCGGCGCGTGCGGCGCGCACGTGCGCGCGCACCGGCTCACCGACGGACGGGGCCGCGGGACGCGATGCGTAGGCGCCCAGCGCCAGGACCGCGCCTCCGACGGCGTCGTCGGTGTCCGCGTGCAGCGCGGCGATGGCCGCCCGGGCGGTGTCCACGCCGTCGACGACCACGGCGGCGAGCGCCTCGCCGGCGGCGGCCTCCACGGCCGCCTCCCAGCCAGCGTCGATCTCGACGAGGTCGAGCAGCGTGCCGACCACGCCATCCACGGTGGCGAGCCGTTCGGCCCCCGCGCGTGATCGAGCTTGGTCGAGGGCGAGGCTGAGCGCTTCGGCCCGGGCCGTCCACGCATGGCGGTCACCATCGGCCGCGCGCAGCGCCGCCTCGGCCGCGGCAACCTGCTCCTCGGCCGCGGCACGCTCCTGCTCGGCCGCGGCCAGCCGCTCGACCAGAGGGCCTTCCGCCGCCTCGGCGGTCTCGGCATCAGTGCGCAGTCGATCCGTCTCGCCTTGCAGCCGAGCCAGCTTCTCCTCCAACGCGACCAGCCGAGCCTGGGCGCGCCCGAGCTCCTGCTCGCCGCGCTCGACTCCCGATCGCAGGGCGGCGAGCTCGCCTCGTCCCTCGGCGGCCCGACCGGTGAGGGCAGGTACGCCGTCGGCCCAGTTCACCTCGTAGAGCGTCCGGGCGTCGGCCAGCGCCGTCTGCGCCTGCGCGAGCTCCTCCTGCTGGGGTGCCAGCGCCTCCGCCTCGGCGTCGGCGTGCGCCAGCTCGGAGGCGAGCCGGGTGGCCTCGGCCTCGAGGGTGGCGATGACGGCCTGGTCGACGAACGCACCTCGCTCGCGATCGATCCCGCGCCGTCGCTCGGTGAGCACCGCGGCCAGGCCGCGCGCCTTCTCGCGCAGCGACTCGAAGCGCACGAGCGCATCGCCGAGGTCGTCGGCGCCGGTGTGGCCCAGCTCGGCCTCGGCCGCCAGCACCCCGGTGTCGAGCTCGGCGAGCGTGCGGCGCAGCAGGTTGTCCTCGGTGGCCAGCTCGGCTCGAGCCGCTCCCCCGTCGCGGAGGCGACGGCGCAGGGTGGTGAGCTCACGGCCCGCGAGGAACAGGTGCAGCGCGCGGAGCTCGGCGACGAGGTCGCCGTGGCGGCGCGCGGCGTCCGCCTGGCGCTCGAGCGGTCGCAGCTGCCGCCGCACCTCGCGCAGCAGGTCGCCGAGCCGGGTGAGGTTGCCCTCGGTGGCGGCCAGCCGTCGCTCGGCCTTCTCCTTGCGCTTGCGGTACTTCAGGACCCCCGCCGCTTCCTCGAGGATGAGGCGGCGATCCTCGGGCCGGGCGTTGAGCACCGCGTCGATCTGGCCCTGGCTCACGATCACGTGCTGCTGGCGTCCGACGCCCGTGTCGGACAGCAGGTCTTGGATGTCGAGCAGCCGGCACGGCACGCCGTTGATGGCGTACTCGCTGTCGCCCGTGCGGAACAGCGTGCGGGTGATCGTCACCTCGGTGAACTCGATCGGCAGCAGCCCGGCCGAGTTGTCGATGGTGAGCGCCACCTCGGCACGCCCGAGCGCCGGACGCTTGCTGGAGCCGGCGAAGATGACGTCGTCCATCTTCTGGGAGCGCACCGCGGACGGCGCTTGCGCGCCGAGCACCCAGCCGATCGCGTCGACCACGTTGGACTTGCCGGAGCCGTTCGGCCCCACCACCACGGTGACCCCCGGTTCGAGCTCGAGGGCGGTGGTGTCGGCGAAGGACTTGAAGCCCTTCAAGGTCAGGGTCTTGAGGAACATCCGAGCTCTGACGCTAGTGGCCGCGCGCGCCGGCGCTGAGCACCCTCAAACCTGGCACGCCTCGCAGTAGAAGAGGGGCTTGTTGGCATACCGCACCTTGGCGACGGGAGCCCGGCAGCGACGGCAGGGCTCGCCCTCCCGGCCGTACACCTTGAGCTCGTCCTGGTGGTCACCCGGCTTGCCGTAGAGGTCGACGAAGGGGTGGTCGGCGACCGAGCTGCCGCGGTGCTTGATGGCTTCGTGGAGCGTCTCGACCAGCGCCCGGAACAGCCGGCGGATCTCCTGGCTCGAGAGCTCGCTGGAGATGCGGTCGTGGCGCAGACCGGCCTCCCACAGGATCTCGTCGCTGTAGATCGGCCCGATGCCGGCCACGACCTCCTGGTCCATGAGGACGGTCTTGAGCTTCACGTTCCGCGCCAGCAGGACACGGGCGAACGAGGTCCAGGACACGGGATCCGACACCGGGTCGAGCCCGATGGCGGCCAGCTCGGGGGCCTCCTCCGACAGCGCGTCGGTGGCGACGACGAAGGCCTGGGCCGTGCCGCTCGTGTCGACCAAGCGGATCTGGCCGCCCTGGGTGAACGCGAGGGTGAGGACGGTGCCCTTGGGGGCGGTGGATCGGGGCGCGGCCTTCTCGAGGTAGCCCTTGTCGCCCAGGTGCAGGAGCAGGAGCTCGCCGTTGTCGAGGTTCCCGACGAGGTAGCCACCCCGGCGGTCCACCGACTTCACCTTGGCGCCCTCGAGACGGCTCTGGAACACCTTCTTGTTGCCGTTGCGCTTGGTGAGCTTGGCGCCCACGACCTCGGGGACCTTGAACCGCTTGCCCACCGACTCCTTCTCCAGCTCGCGCCGGAGGGTCTCGAGCTCAGGTAGCTCTGCCATGGTGGGTCTCCCTCAGGGGTTCGGGTTGGTGGTCGACCAGGGCTTCCACCGCGGCGCGCGCGGCAGCCTGCTCGGCCTGCTTCTTGGAGCGGCCCTCGCCTTGGCCGTAGGCGACGCCAGCGATGGTGGCGGTGACGAAGAACGTGCGGGCGTGGTCGGGACCGGTGGCCTCGACCTCGTACCGCGGCGGGGTGCTGAAGAGGTGGGCGGACAGCTCCTGGAGCCGGCTCTTGTGGTCGGCGCCGTCGGTCTGGGCGGTGGCCAGCCGGGCGCCGAGCACGCCGAGCACCAGGACGGTGGCGCCCTCGATGCCCGACGCCAGGTAGGTGGCGCCGATGAGGGCCTCCATGGCGTCGGCCAGGATGGACGGCTTCTCGCGGCCGCCCGACTGCTCTTCGCCCTTGCCGAGCAGCAGGTGGTCGCCCACGCCGAGACCCTCCGCCACCTCGGCGAGGGCCACCGAGTTCACGACCGTCTTGCGGATCTCGGTGAGGGCCCCCTCGTCGAGGTCGGGGTACACCCGGTAGACGTGGTCGGTGACGATCACGCCGAGCACGGCGTCGCCGAGGAACTCGAGCCGCTCGTTCGAGGGGTGGCCAGCGTGCTCAGCGCACCACGAGCGGTGCACCAAGGCGGGGGCGAGGAGGTCGGGGGCGAGGTCGAGCCCGAGGCGCTCGACCAGCTCGGCGAGCCGGGGTACCGGGAGGGTGATCGGAACCCCTACAGCCGGCCGACGACGTAGTCGACGGCGTCGCGCACCGTCTTCAGGTCTTCGAGGTCTTCGTCGTCGATCCGGAACCCGACCGAGCGCTCGCTGAGCTCCTCCTCGAGGGCCTCCACGAGCTCGATCAGCGCGAGGGAGTCGGCCTCGAGGTCATCGGCGAAGCTGGCGCCTTCGGCGATCCCGGAGGGATCGATCTCGAGGATGTCCGCCAGGCGGTCACGGATGAGCTCGAACACCTGCTGGCGGTCCATGGGGGTTCCTCGTTCGACGTGGGTCTCAGCGGGCACGGTGGCTCCTGCTCGCGGTTCGGATCGGGCGGCAGCATACCGGTGACCGGCGCTTGTGCGCTTGTGCACATACGAAGACCCAGGTCAGTGCCTATGGCAGGATGCCGTCATGCGCGCCGCCCTCCTGCGAGAGATCCCCGGAAAGCTCGAGATCGACGAGGTGGAGGTGGGTTCGCCCGGCCCCCACGAGGTCCTGATCCGCACCGTCGCCGCCGGGTTGTGCCACTCCGACCTCCACTTCATGGAGGGGAAGTACCCCTACCCCACCCCCGCCCTGCTCGGGCACGAGTCGGCCGGGGTGGTGGAGGCGGTGGGCGACCAGGTCAGCTACGTCCGCCCGGGCGACCACGTGATCACCTGCCTGTCGGTGTACTGCGGCAACTGCGAGCCGTGCCTCACCGGGCACCTGTCGCTGTGCCTCGGGAAGGACAGCGTTCGGCGCCCGCCCGGCGAGCCGCCGCGCCTCACCCACGGCGGGGCCGAGGTCTACCCGTTGCTCGACATGGGTTCGTTCGCCGAGCGCATGCTCATCCACGAGCACGGCCTGGTGAAGATCCGCGAGGACATGCCACTCGACCGCGCGGCGCTCATCGGCTGCGGCGTCACCACCGGTGTCGGCTCGGTGTTCAACACCGCCAAGGTGGAGCCGGGCTCCACGGTGGCCGTGATCGGCTGCGGAGGCGTTGGCCTCAACTGCATCCAGGGCGCCGCCATCGCGGGAGCCGGCAAGGTGATCGCGATCGACATGCTCGAGTCCAAGCTCGAGCTGGCGCGACAGTTCGGCGCCACCCACACCGTGGACGCGTCGCAAGGCGACGCGGTGGCGCAGGTGCGCGACCTCGCGGGAGGCGGCGTGCACTACAGCTTCGAGGCGATCGGGATGAAGCAGACCGCCGAGCAGGCGTTCGGGATGCTCCGGGCCGGCGGCACCTGCACGGTCATCGGCATGATCCCGCTCGGCCAGTCGGTGGAGATCCCGGGCTACGAGCTGCTCAGCGAGAAGAAGCTCATCGGCTCGAACATGGGCTCGAACCGGTTCCGAGTCGACATGCCGCGGTACATCGACCTCTACCTCGACGGCCGGCTCAAGCTCGACGAGCTCGTGTCCCGCCGCATCAGCCTCGACGAGGTCAACGACGGCTTCGAGGCCATGAAGGCCGGCGAGGTCGCCCGCTCGGTGATCATGTTCGACCTGTAGCCGACGCTTGGCGGGCGCCTCGGGCTAGGCGGGCGCCACGGCCGCGCGGAGGCTGGCGACGATCTCCGCGTCGTGGAGCTCCTTGGCCACCCGGATGGCGTTGACCACTGCGGTGGCCGACGACGAGCCGTGGCTGATCAGGCAGAGGCCGTCGACGCCGAGCAGCATGGCGCCGCCGGTGTTGTCCGGGTCGAGGGTGCTGTAGAGCGGGAGCAGCGCCGGGATCAGGACCTCGCTGGCCGCCTGCGTCTCGGGGCTGGTGGCGAAGGCACCGAAGATGGCATCGACCAGCGTGCGCATGCCGCCTTCGAGCGTCTTGAGCACCACGTTGCCGGTGAAGCCGTCGGTGACGACCACGTCGACGTCGGGCGTCATGACGTCGCGGCCCTCGACGTTGCCGATGAAGGTGCCCCCGGCCGCCCGGAGGGCGTCGGACGCCGCCAGCAGCGCGTTCGTCTCCTTCACCAGCGGGGTGCCCTTCGACGCTTCCTCGCCGATCGACAGCAACCCGACGCGCGGCTGCTCGATGCCGTAGCGGGTGCGAGCGAACACCACCCCCATCTGCGCGAACTGCAGGAGCCAGTCGGCCTGGCACTCGGCGTTGGCGCCGGCGTCGAGGAGGATCGTGGGCTGGTGGCCCGGCACCGGGATCGGGGTGGCGATGGCCGGGCGCGACACGCCCTTGATCCGCCCCATGCGCAGCAGCGCCGACGCCATGGTGGCGCCGGTGTTGCCGGCCGAGATCATGGCCGAGGCCTTGCCGTCGCGGACGGCCTCGGCCGCCCGCACCAACGACGAGTCCTTCATCTTCCGAACGCTCGAACCAGGGTCGGCGCTCATCGGGATCACCTCGGAGGCCGGGATGATCTCCAGGTCGCCGGCGAGGGGCGCCAGCACCTCCGGCTGGCCGACGAGGGCCACGGACACCCCGAGCTCGGCCACGGCGCGATGGGCGCCCGCGACGATCTCGTCGGGCGCCTTGTCTCCTCCCATCGCATCGACGGCGACGGGCAGCATGCGGGGCTACTCGACCTCGATGGCCTGGCGGCCGGCGTACCAGCCGCAGTTGCCGCAGACCACGTGGGGCACCTTGGTGGCGCCGCAGCGCGGGCACATGCTGCGCGGCGGGGCCTCGAGCGTCCAGGCGCTGGCTCGGCGGCTCCGGCTCTTCGCCTTGGAGGTCTTCTTCTTGGGGACGGCCATCGGTGATCCTCACCTCGAGAACGGTGGTGCCGGGGCGACGACCCGCAGCACAGCCGGGAAACCCTAGCGGCGGCCCGCCGAACCCGTCGAACCCGGTCGTTGACCACCGTGGGTGTGGTGCGTAGGTTGCCAGGCACACCACAGCCAAAGGAGGGGACGGCTGATGGCGAGTGCGAAGCGGGCAGTTGGAGTCCTGTGCGTCGGCGCGGCATCGCTGCTGTTCGGAGCGATCCCAGCCGGCGCCGACGTCGTCGATCCGGAGGGGGCGTGCATCGCCGCGGGTCAGTGGCAGGACGAAGGGGTCACTCGGGCGTCGCCGGACTTCAACAGCGACGACATCATCGAGATCCCGCAGCAGGACACGATCCTCTGGGCGGGTGGCATCGGCGATGCCGCGCCCGGCACGGAGGGTCCGCGCCGCGAGATCTCCGGCGAGATCGAGGTGGACATCGCCGGCGTCGGCACCGCCAAGATCGACGACTGGGGCGGGAGCAGCATCAAGTACGCCAACAACGACGAGCACGAGTACGACGTGCCCGACGTGCTGCTCAACGTGAAGATGAACCTGCACGGCGAGCACCGCGAGGCGCCCGAGGGCAGCTCCGACTTCGAGAAGATCTGCGGCGGTTCGGTGTACCTCCAGGTGAAGGCCGGCAGGTTGGAGAACCCGCTGTCGTTGGCCGCGCTCGCCCTGATGGTGGCGTCCGGAATCAGCATGGTGTCGGCAGGGATCGTGAAGAAGGTGACGCGATGAAGGGCCATCCGGTGCGTGGGGCGCTGAGCGGGTTCGTGTTCGGGTTCGCCCTGGCCCTGTTCCTGGTCACCACCGGGATGCTGGCGCTCGACAGCGTCCTGATCCTGGTCCTGCCGGTGCTGTTCCTGATCGTCGGGATCGGGTTGGCGGCGGCGGCCCCGTTCAAGCGCGACCGGCTCGACACGCCGGCTGCGCCGCAGTAGCTCAGTCGAACCGCAGCTCGTCGAGGGCGGCCCAGCGGGGGTCGCGCGGCGCCTCGGCGTCCTCGTCTTCGACGATGGCCGGGAACGTCTCGGGTGCGGGCCCCGCGCAGTCGGGGCGGCAGAGCGGCGCCAACGGCAGGTGCAGCAGCGCCGCGTCGCGCACGACCGGCTCGAGGTCGACCTCGTCCCCGTCGATCGGGTACGTCTCGCCGTCCACGGGCTGCACCTCGAAGACCTCGCTGACGTCGACGGCCAGCACTCCCCCGACGTCGTCGAGGCACCGCCGGCACTCCGCCGTCCAGGGCACCTGCACGGTGCCGCTCACGGTGATCGCCCCGTCGATCGACTCGAGGGTGACGTCCACCACCAGCTCGGCGTCGTCGGGCACCCGTGCGGAGGTGATCGCCAGCCCGGGCAGGGCGGTGGCGACGCGGACGTCTCGCTGGGTGCCAGGGCGCCGCCGGAGCTCCATGACCCCGATCCGCAGGACCGGATGGGCCATCGGAGCCGCTACCCGAGGTCCTGGTCGAACACCGCCGGGCTGTCGGGGTCGTCGTCGTAGCGCGGGCCCACCGCGGGCGCCTCGCCGTCGGCGAGCGACCCCTGGAGCTTCTGGCGCCCCGAGCCGACCAGCTTGATGGTGCGCTCGAGGACGATCTCGAAGCTGGCCAGCTTCTGGTCGCAGAAGTCCTCCACCTCGTTCTTGAGGCGGGCGGCTTCGTCGGTGGCGGCGTCGATGATCTTGCGGGCGCGGGCCTCGCTCGACTTCACCACCTCGGTGCGCTGCACCATGCGCTCGGCGCGGGTGCGGGCCTGGTCGAGGATGTCCTCGCCCTCGCGCTTGACCTTGGCCAGGTACTCCTCGCGCTCCTTGAGCAGCCACCGGGCCGCGCGGAGCTCGTCGGGCAGCCGCTCGATCGTCTCGTCGAGCAGGTCGAGCACCTCGTCCCGGTTGATCATCACCGAGGTCGAGAGCGGCATCGGCCGGGCCGACGCCACCAGCTCGTGGAGCCGACGGAGCATGTGCTCGACGTCGGAGCCCGGTGTGCGCGGGCGGAGCTCCGGCTCCGGCGCGGCGTCGAGCTCCTCAGGGTCGTAGCGGTCAGACATTCAGGATCCGTACCTCTCGGCCAGGCGCTTGGCCACGGGGCCGGGAACCATGCTCGACACGTCGCCACCGAAGCGGGCGATGTCGCGGATGTACTTCGACGCCACCGCGGAGTTCGCCGACGCCGACGGCAGGAACAGCGTGTGCACCCCCGACACGTTCAGGTTGACCTGGGCCTGGGAGATCTCGCTCTCGAAGTCGATGGTGGAGCGCAGCCCCTTGATGATGAAGTCGGCGCCGATGTCGGCCGCCACGTCGACCACGAGCTTGGCGAAGCTCATCACCTCGATGTTGTCGAGGTGGGTGAGCGATTCGCGGATCATCTCCTCGCGCTCTTCCAGGGTGAACAGCGGCTCGCCCTTCTGCGGGTTGCGCATCGTGGCGACGACCACCTCGTCGAAGAGGTGGGAGGCCGTCTCGATCAGCTCGACGTGTCCGTTGTGGATCGGGTCGAACGATCCCGGGTACAGCACCTTGGTCATCGACATCACGCTACCGCTGGGGCCTCGCTTGGCTACCACCGGGACGGTCAGACGGTGATGCGCTCCGCGATCACGACGTGGGTCCGGCCGTAGCGCTTGGCCCGCACGACCTCCCAGCCGAAGGGCGGATCGATCGCCCGGTTCGACTCGAGCACCGCGGTCTGGGCCGGCAGGTCGAGGAGCAGCTCCGGCCAGCCGTCGTAGTCGTAGGGAGGGTCGAGGAGGGCGAGATCCCAGCGGCGCTGCTGGGCACCGGCGAGGAAGCGCTCGACCGGCGACGCGATCAGCTCGGCGGCGCCGGTGAGCCCGCACGCGGCCAGGTTGGCCTCGATCACCCGTCGCGCCTCGATGTCCTGCTCGACGAAGGTCGCTCGGGCCGCCCCGCGGGACAGCGCCTCGATCCCCATGGCCCCGCTCCCGGCGAACAGGTCGAGCACCGCGGCCTCTTCGACGACGCCGAGGCTCCCAAGCGCGTTGAAGGTGGCTTCCCGCACCCGATCGGGGGTGGGCCGCGTCCCCGACGTCTCGGGGACGAGCAGTCGTCGCCCGCGGGCCGAACCTGAGATCACGCGCACCGGGGCGACCGTACAACCGCGGCCGGTACGGTCCGCCCCCATGAGCGAACCCGAGCTGCCCGATGGTGTCGTCGTCGTCCGCATCGACCAGGGCCACGTGCGCAACGCCGTCAACAGCGAGACGGCCGAGCGGCTGCACGACGCGTTCGTGGCGTTCGACGCTGACGACTCGGCACGGGTGGCCGTGCTCACCGGCGACGAGCAGGCGTTCTCGGCCGGGGCCAACCTCCGCGACCTGCCCAAGCTGCGCGACAGCGGGCCGCTCGGTCCCACGCGCCTCCAGCTCACGAAGCCGGTGATCGCCGCCATCGAGGGGTGGTGCGTGGCGGGCGGGGTCGAGCTGGCGGCGTGGTGCGACCTGCGCGTGGCGGGCGCATCCGCGCGCATCGGCTGCCTCGAGCGGCGGTGGGGCGTCCCGCTGATCGACGGAGGCACGTACCGCCTGCCCCACATCGTCGGGTTGGGTCGGGCGCTCGACCTGATCCTCACCGGACGCGAGATCGGCGCCGACGAGGCGGAGCGGATGGGGTTCGTGAACCGGGTGGTGCCGGACGGCCAGGCGCTCGCCACCGCGATCGCCCTGGCGGCGGAGATCGGCTCGTTCCCGTGGCTCGGCGTGGTCAACGACCGCCGATCCGTCTACGCGGGGCTCGGCCTCGACCAGGACGATGCGCTCGCCATCGAGGACGACCTGGGCCGCGAGACGATCTTCGCCGACGGCTTCCGGGAGGGCGTCGCCCGCTTCGAGCAACGCCCCCGCTGACGAACCAACGTCAGAGGTCGTGGCTCTCGCCGAGAGCGCCGTTGCGGACGCGCTCGCGCACGGGCTCGCCGGCGCGCCAGGAGGTGGTGCGCCAGTCGTCGCCTTCGACGCGCTGCCAGGCGGCGCCTTCGATGTCGTAGGTGAAGAGGTGGGAGCCGCCCAAGTCGCCCATGTCGAAGCCGCGGAGGTCGAGGAACGTCTTGCGGACCCGCTCCCACTCATCGGGATCCGCGATCTCTCGGCCGCGACAGAACAGCTTGGCCTCACCGGAGAGGTCGTCCTTGTCCGCAAGGGGCGTGATGATGCAGCAGCGCGCGTCGCGTTGGAGGTCCTGGGCCTTCACGGCGTTGGGCATGCTGCCCATGTAGAGGCGGCCGTCGCAGAGGAACACCTCCCAGGCGCTCACCCGGGGCCAGCCGTCGGAGCGGGCAGTGGCGACCAGGCTCAGGCCGGTGGCCTCGATCCGCTCCCGGAAGAAGGCAGCGATGGACGGAGCGGCGGATTCGAGCTCGGCGAAGGTGGCCATGCCTGCAAACGTACGCACCCATCACTGACAGGGACTGTCAGGGAGGGGGCGTACGCTCGGGCCATGCGCGCGAGCCGACTGGTGCAGCTGCTGCTGCTCCTCCAGACCAACGGGAAGATGACGGCCAGCCGTCTGGCCACGGAGCTGGAGGTGTCGGTCCGCACCATCTACCGGGACATCGAGGCCCTGTCGGGCGCCGGCGTGCCGATCTACGCGGAGGCGGGCCCGGGCGGCGGGGTCCGGCTGGTCGACGGCTACCGCACCCGGCTCACCGGCCTCACCGCGGAGGAGGCCGAGGCACTGGCCCTGTCCGGCCTGCCCGGCGCGGCGTCCGAGCTCGGGCTGGGCACGGTGCTGGCCGCCGCCCAGCTCAAGGTCGACGCCGCCCTCCCGCCGGAGCTGCGCAGCCGAGCGGTCCGCATGCGCGAGCGGTTCCACCTCGACGCGCCCGGGTGGTTCGCACGCGAGGAGGCGGTCCCGCACCTCGCGGTGCTGTCCCGCGCGGTGTGGGAGGAGCAGCGCGTCGAGATCCGCTACCAGAAGCGCGACGGCGAGGTGAAGCGGCTCCTCGATCCGCTCGGCCTCGTGCTCAAGGCGGGCGTCTGGTACCTCGTGGCGCTCTCCGGTCGCACCCGTTCGCTCCGCACCTTCAGGGTCAGCCGGGTGCGGGCGGTCAAGGACCTCGCCGAGGACAGCGTGCGCCCCGACGACTTCGACCTCGCGAGCCATTGGGCCGAGGCCCAGGACGAGTTCCTGGGTGGCTGGCCGAAGACACCGGTCGTCGTGCGGATGCGCGGCGACCTGCTCTGGCTGGTGCGCTACGTGCAGGACCCCAAGAGCAGCGAACCCGCCCTGGAGAGCGCGTCCGAGCCCGACGCCGACGGGTGGGTCACGCTCACGCTCCACTTCGAGAACCTCGAGATCGCCGGCTACGAGCTGATGCGCTTCGGTGGCGACCTCGAGGTGCTCGAGCCGGCCGAGCTCCGCGGGCACCTGGCCGCCCGCGCCACCGAGATGGTCGAGCGGTACGCATCAGTGCCAGCCTGAGGCGTGCCCATCGCCGACACCATCGTCTGCGTCGACTGCGGGGGCACGTGCCAACGCATCCCGTTCGACCCGCCCGAGCTCGGATGGGAGGCGGGCGACGTGGTCACCTACCGGTGCAAGGACTGCGCCGACATGTGGTACCTCGAGGTCGACGAGGACGATCTCGTCGAGGACGACGCACCGGACTGGTTCGGCTGATCTAGGCGGCCCTGATGACCCGGCGCGCGGGACGGGTGGCCGGACGCGGGCGACGGACCAGCGCGACGGCGAGCAGGACGACCCCGAGCACGATGGCCGGGGCGAGCCCCCACGCGGCGCCGGCCGCCACCGCGAGCACCGCGGCCTGCACGAGCACGATGGCGCGCTGCGCGCTCGGCAGCAGCTCGTCGAGCCGGCGGTGGAGCGCGAACAGGCGGTCGGGTGACGTGAGGCGACGCCCCACGAACACGGCCAGGCCCCGCACCAACCCGAACCCGGTGACGATGGCGAACGCCACCGACGGTGAACCGGTGAGGGCGGCCATGGCGATCATGAGGTACACGGCGGCGGTCGTGACGTAGGTGGCGAGGCCCACGCCGATCTGCCAGCCGAACCCGCCGCCGTAGACCCAGCTCCGGTACTGGTCGAGCCACGACTCGTTCACCTGACGGGTGTGCGACGGCAGCCGGAACCCGCCGGCCTGCAGGTCGGACGCGATCGTGACGGCCGCCAGCGCGGCGGCGACCCCGAGCGCGGCGGAGGCCGACAGGTCGAGCAGACCCACGACGGCGGCGAGGAGGGCGGCGCCGACCCCGAGGGTGGCCCCACCCACGACGGCACCGAGCACGAACCACGTCGCGGTGGAGTAGTAGCGGTGGTCCCGGCCGCGCTCGCCGATCGGCGTGATCGTCGAGAGCATCGACAGGCCGCACGGCGACCAGGTGGACCGGATCGCGGCCGCCCCTGCGACCACCGATGCGAGCACCACGAGAAGGGCGGTCATGACGCCGATGCTAGGACGTGCGCCAGGCACCTACGCTCCGCGTCCATGGCGCTGGAGCTCGACCCCATCGAGCAGCGGGTGATCGGCAGCCTCCTCGAGAAGGAGCGCACGGTCCCGGACACCTACCCCATGACCCTGAACGGCCTGCGGACGGCGTGCAACCAGACCTCCGGTCGCGATCCCGTGCTGACGCTCGACGAGCACGAGGTGCAGGCGGCGCTCGACCGCCTCCGGCCGGCGGGCCTGACGCGGGTGGTGCACCCGAGCCACGGTGCCCGGATGCCGAAGTACCGGCAGGTGCTCGACGAGGTGCTCACCCTCAGCGACGGTGAACGGGCGGTCGTCACCCTGCTGCTGTTGCGTGGTTCGCAGACACCTGGGGAGCTGCGCTCGCGCGCGGAACGGCTGCACGCCTTCGCCGACCTCGCCGAGGTGGAAGCTGCCCTCGCCTCGCTGGTGGATCGTCCCGAGCCGCTCGTCCGCGAGCTCGAGCGGCGACCGGGCCAGAAGGAGCGCCGCTGGACCCACCTCGTGGGCCCGGTGACCGAGCCGCTGGATCCGCCGGTGGACGCGGCGCCGTCGAGCGAGGCCATCCTCGCCGCAGGGGCCGGCGCCCGCGATGAGCGGGTCGCGACCACCTACAGCGCGGTCGCGACCGCCTACGCCGACGAGCTGCTCCACGAGCTCGACGGCAAGCCGTTCGACCGGTGGCTGCTCGAGCGCCTTGCCGGGCTCGCCGAGGGCGGTCCGGTGGCCGACGTCGGGTGCGGGCCCGGGCAGGTTGCCGCCCACCTCGCGCTCGGCGGGCGCGGACGTCACTGGCTTCGACCTCGCGCCAGGGATGGTCGACGAGGCTCGCCGCCGCTTCCCGGAGCTGCCGTTCCAGGTGGCCGACCTCAACACCCTCCCGGCACCGGACCTCGGCCGTGGCTGGGCCGCCATCACCGCCTGGTACGCGCTCGTCCACCTCGCCGGCTCCGAGGTCCCGACCGCGGTCGCCAACCTCGCGGGTGCCTTGCGACCGGGCGGGTGGCTGGCCATCGCGCTGCACACGGGGTCGGAGGTCCACCACCTCGAGGAGTGGTTCGGGCGATCGGTCGACATCGACTTCGCCATGCACGAGCCTCGCGTGGTGATCGCCGCGTTCCGGGGGGCGGGGCTGGAGGCGGTGGAGTGGTACCACCGAGGCCCGTACGACGGGGCGGAGGCCGAGACCGAGCGGCTCTACGTGCTCGGCCGGGCGCCGTCTTAGCCGACGAGCCGCGGCCAGGGGCCGGGGCCGCCCGGAGGAAGCCACGTGTCGGGTGCTATGCGCGGCGGCCGTCCGTGGGTACCGTCCGCCGGAGCCCCGGCAAGGCACCTGCCCGCCCAGGTGCCCGGGGTCAGAGCAGGGGTCCTGCCAAAGCACCTGGCAGGACCCCGCTCGCGTCATCGGTCAGGTCCGCCAGGACCTGTAGCGAGCGCGGGCGTCGTGCGCTGGTGCACCGCCAAGGTCGAAGAGCGCACACCACGATGGCCTCGCTCAGGACTTGAACAGGAAGGCTTCGTCCTCGTCGTCGAGGAAGAGACGGAGCTCGTCGGCGAGCTCAGGGTGCTCCGAGAGCGTGGGGTCGGCGGCGACGACCTGCTCGGCCGCGTCACGGGCCGCCTGCACGGCCTGGCGGTCGCGGCGCAGCGACGCCAGCTTGAGGTCGCTGCGCCCCTTCTGGCGCTCGTTGAAGATCGTGCCCTCGCCCCGGATGTCGAGGTCCGCCTCCGCCAGGAAGAAGCCGTCGTCCGATTCGACGATGGCCGCCAGGCGAGCGCTGCCGCGCTCGCGCTCCTCCTCGTCGCCATCCGCGCCTGCGGTGCCCGTGACCAGGAAGCAGAACGACTCGTCGGCGCCTCGGCCGACGCGCCCGCGGAGCTGGTGGAGCTGGGCGATGCCGAACCGATCGGCGTCGAGCACGACCATGACCGTGGCGTTGGGGACGTCGACGCCGACCTCGATCACCGTGGTGGCGACGAGCACTTGGACCCTCCCGTCGCGGAACGCCGTCATCGTGGCCTCCTTCTCCACCGCCGGGAGGCGGCCGTGGAGGAGCCCGAGCCGCAGGCCGGAGAGGTCGTCGGCCTCGAGGCGCTCGTAGGTCTGCTCGGCCGACGCCACCTCGAGCTTCTCGCTCTCGCCGATGAGGGGGCACACGACGTACGCCTGGCGGCCCGCGGCCACCTCCTCCCGCACCTTGGCCCAGACGCCCGCCTCCTCGTCGTCGCTCTTGGCCCAGCTCGTGACGATGGGCTGCCGGCCCACGGGCTTCTCGCGCAGGACAGACACGTCGAGATCGCCGTACACGGTCATGGCCGCGGTGCGCGGGATCGGCGTGGCCGTCATGACCAGCACATCGGGCACTGCTCCCCCGCCGGCCTTGTCCTTCAAGGCGGCGCGCTGCTCGACCCCGAACCGGTGCTGCTCGTCGATGACGACGGCACCGAGGCTCTTGAACTCGACGGCCTCCTGGATGAGTGCATGCGTGCCGACCACCAGGTCGACCCCACCTGCCGCCAACGACGCGAGGACGCGCTGCCGCTCCTTGCCCGTGACCCGGTTGGTCAGCAGCTCGACGGTGAGCGGCCGGTCCTCGAACAGGGACCCGCCGTCGTCGGGCACGGTGATCCCGTCGAGGAGGGGGCGCATGGTCGTGAAGTGCTGCTCGGCCAGCACCTCCGTGGGGGCCATGAACGCTCCCTGGTGGCCGCCCTGCACCGCGGTGAGCAGCATGGCCACGGCCACGACGGTCTTGCCGGCACCCACGTCGCCCTGCAGCAGACGGTGCATCGGGATCGGCCGAGCGAGGTCGGCCCTGATCTCGCGGATCACCTGCTCCTGGTCGCTCGTGAGGGTGAACGCCAGTCGGGTGAGGAACCGCTCGACCAGGGCGTCTGACGTGTCGTGCTCGATCCCCTGGCTCGTCTCCTCGATCCTCCGCTTGCGCAGCACGAGGGCCAGCTGGATCCGCAGCAGCTCGTCGAACACGAGCCGGCGGCGCGCCGCCTCCGCCTCAGCGAGGGTCTCGGGGACGTGGATGCCGTGGAAGGCCGCCGTGCGGTCGACGAAGTCGTGCCGGTCGAGCACCCAGGCCGGCAGCGGCTCCACCAGCTCCCTCGTGCGCCGCAGGGACTCGCCCACCCAGCCGCGCAGGTCCTTGGAGTAGAGGCGCAGCTTGTCCGACTGCGGGTACAGGGCGGTGATCTGGAGCCGGTCTTCTTCGTCGAGCAGGTCGACCTCGGGGTTGGCCATCTGCTTCTGGCCGCGGTAGTCGGTGACCTTGCCGAAGAACAGCGCCTCGGAGCCCTCGGGGAACTGGCGGGCTCGCCAGGGCTGGTTGAAGAAGGTGATCCGCATGAACCCGGAGCCGTCGCCGATGCGGAGCTCGGTGCGCGCCTTGCCTCGTCCCCGCCCCGGCACCGTGGCCGACGACCGAACCTTTCCGAACACCCACGCGGACTCGTCGATCCGGACGTCGCGGATCGACGACTGCTTCGTCTTGTCGATGTAGCGACGCGGGTAGTGCGTGAGCAGGTCGAGGATCGACGCCACCTCGATCTGTGCCAGCGCCTTGGCCTTCTCCGGGCCGACGCCCTTGAGCTCGGTGACGTCGAGATCGGCGAGGTCGCGAAGGCGCTTCGCCACTACTCGATGCCGAAGAGGTACGGGTAGAGCGGCTGACCGCCGTGGTGCACCTCGGCGGTGGCCGCGGGGCGGTGCTCGGTGAGCCACTCGGTGATGTGGCGCGTGCACCCCGCGCTCGCACCCTCGCCCTCGATGATCGTGACGATCTCGTGGTTCGGCAGCACCAGCTCGGCGAGCAGCTTGGTGGCGGCGTCGCCCAGCTCCCCCTCGACGGAGCGGATGCCGTCGCGCGCGATGCCGAGCCAGTCGCCCGTGGCGATCGGGCCGACGTCGCAGCTCGAGTCGCGCACGGCCTGGGTGACCTCCCCGGCCACGACGTGCTCGGCGGCGCCCGCCATCTCCTCGGCGTTGTCGGCGCCGTCCGCTTCGGGGTCGTAGGCGAGCAGCGCCGCGAAGCCCTCGGTGATCCCCTTGGTCGGCACGACCAGGACGGTCTTGGTGGTGTGGGCGTCGACCTGCTCGGCGACCGGGATGATGTTCTTGTTGTTCGGCAGGATGACCACGTGGTCGGCGGGCACCGCCTCGACGGCCGCGATCAGCTCGGCGGTCGACGGGTTCATCGACTGGCCGCCGGTGACGATGCCCTGCACGCCGAGGGAGTGGAAGATGCGTCGGATGCCCGCGCCCGTGGCGACCGCGACCACCGCGCAGGTGACGGGGGCGCTGAGGTGGGCCGGCACCTCCGCCACGGCGCTGACGGCGTCCCGCACCCACGCCTCCTCCTCCACCTGCTCGATGAGGTCGGTGACCCGGATCTTGCGGGGCGTACCGATGTCGATGGCCGCCTCGATGGAGGCGCCGATGTCGTCGGTGTGGATGTGGCAGTTCCAGATGCCGTCGCCGCCGACCACGACGATGGAGTCGCCGATGCCCGCCCACACGTCCTTGAAGGCGGGGATGGCGGCATCGTCGGCCTCGAGGAAGTACATGACCTCGTAGCGCAGGTCGGAGATGTCGCCGTGCTCGCCCATGTCGGCATGGCCCGGCAGCGGCTCGGTGAACACCGGGCCCTCGACCTCCTCGGGCTCCGGCACCGGGCGGCCGTCGGTGACGTGGAGCAGGACGTCGAGCAGGAGCAGGAAGCCGGTGCCCCCGGCGTCGACCACCCCGGCGTCCTTGAGCACCGGCAGCATGTCGGGCGTGCGCTCGAGCGCGTCGGCACCCTGGGCACGGGCGGCCTCCAGGACCCCGACCAGGTCGGCCCCGCCATCGGCGGCCTCCACGGCCGCCTCCGACGCCTCCCGCACGACGGTGAGGATCGTGCCCTCCACCGGCCGCATCACGGCCTCGTACGCAGCCTTCGACGCCGCCGCGAGGGCCGCCGCGCCGCTCGGGCCGTCGAACCCGTCGGCGTCGGCCACCACGCTCGAGATGCCCCGCAGGATCTGGGACAGGATCACCCCGGAGTTGCCCCGGGCCCCCATGAGGGAGCCGTGGCTGATGGCCTTGCACACGGCGGCGAGGTCGTCGCTCGCGCCGTTCAGCTCCTCACCGACCGCGGTGAGCGTGAGGGCCATGTTCGTGCCCGTGTCGCCGTCGGGTACGGGGTAGACGTTGAGCTTGTTGATGCCCTCCTTGTGCGCATCGAGGGCGTCGCGGTACCCGAGCACCACGGCGCGCAGGTCCTCGGCGCCGAGGCGCGTCAGCGACGTCATCGCCGGGATACTAGGAGGAGGGCTGCGACACCCGGGGTTGGCGGCTCTTCGGCCCTGCCGATACCCTCTCCGGGTCCTGAGCACCGGTCATCGACCGGTCCCGATGCATCGAGGTACCTGGTCATGGCAGCTGTGTGCGAGATCTGCGGGAAGCACCCGTCGTTCGGCATGAACGTGAGCCACTCGCACCGCCGGACCAAGCGTCGCTGGAACCCCAACATCCAGCGGATCCGGGCCATCGTCGACGGGGCGCCCAAGCGGCTGCACGTCTGCACCGGGTGCATCAAGGCTGGGAAGGTCCAGAAGAAGGTCAGCTGACTTGCGCTGATGCGCGCTCCGGGCCGACGGCTCGTCTGGCTGCCCACGAAACCGCTCCACTACGGTGACCGGCACCCCAACGCCCTAGGAGCCGGTCTGCATGCAGGGAGTGGTCAAGTCGTACGACCCAGGATCGGGTGACGGCGTCCTCCTCTGCGACACCGACTTCAAGGAGTACGACCTGGCCCCCGACGCGCTCGTGGGCTCGGTGTTCCGCATGCTCCGGCAGGGCCAGCGGGTGATCTTCGACCTGGATGACGCCACGCGCGCCACCCACCTCCGCCTCGGCTCCGAGGTCGACATGGGCACGCCTGGCTTCGGTGGGATCCCCGAGATCCCCGTGCAGGCCGACTGACCGCTACCCACCCGTCGCACCGGAGAAGGACGATGCCTGCCACCACCAGCAACCAGAACCTGAAGGACTGGGTCGACCACTGGGCCGACGTGCTGCAACCCGATGCCATCGAGTGGTGCGACGGCTCGCAGGAGGAGTGGGAGCGCCTCACCGCCCTGCTCACCTCCGGTGGCACCTTCACCAAGCTCGACGACGCCAAGCGCCCGAACAGCTTCCTGGCCATGTCCGACCCGGGCGACGTCGCCCGGGTGGAAGACCGCACCTTCATCAACTCCGAGCGCGAGGCGGACGCCGGCCCCACCAACAACTGGCGGGCGCCGGCCGAGATGAAGGCCGAGCTCCTCCCCTTGTTCACCGGCGCCATGAAGGGCCGCACGATGTACGTCGTGCCGTTCTCGATGGGTCCGCTCGGCTCGCCCATCGCCCACATCGGCGTGCAGCTCACCGACTCCGCCTACGTCGCCGTCAACATGCGGATCATGACGCGCATGGGCCAGGCGGTCCTCGACGTGCTCGGGGCCGACGGCGAGTTCGTCCCGTGCCTGCACTCCGTCGGCTACCCGCTGGTGCTGGCGGACGGCTCCACCCGGACCGACGTCCCGTGGCCGTGCGACGCCGAGAACAAGTACATCTGCCACTTCCCCGAGACCCGCGAGATCTGGAGCTACGGATCCGGTTACGGCGGCAACGCCCTGCTCGGCAAGAAGTGCTTCGCGCTCCGCATCGCGTCCACCATGGCTCGCGACGACGGGTGGATGGCCGAGCACATGCTCGTGCTGGGCATCACCAACCCCGAGGGCGAGAAGACCTACGTGGCGGCGGCGTTCCCGTCGGCGTGCGGCAAGACGAACATGGCGATGATGATCCCCACCCTCCCGGGTTGGAAGGTGGAGACCATCGGCGACGACATCGCATGGATGAAGTTCGGCGACGACGGGCGGCTCTACGCCATCAACCCCGAAGCGGGCTTCTTCGGCGTGGCGCCCGGCACCGGCGAGGACACCAACCCGAACGCGGTGCGCTCGTTCGAGGGCAACTCGATCTTCACCAACGTCGCCAAGACCGACGACGGCGACGTGTGGTGGGAGGGCCTGTCGGCCCCGCCCGAGCACCTCACCGACTGGAAGGGCAACGACTGGACACCCGACTCGGACGCGCCGGCCGCCCACCCCAACGCCCGCTTCACCGCGCCCGCCGCCCAGTGCCCGTCGATCGCGCCTGAGTGGGAGGACCCGAAGGGCGTGCCGATCTCGGCGATCCTCTTCGGCGGCCGCCGGGCCACCAACGTCCCCCTGGTCACCGAGAGCTTCGACTGGCAGCACGGCGTGTTCCTGGGGGCGATCATGAGCTCCGAGACCACCGCCGCCCAGGCCGGGGCGGTGGGCAAGCTCCGCTTCGACCCCTTCGCCATGCTTCCGTTCTGCGGGTACAACATGGGCGACTACTTCCAGCACTGGCTCGAGATCGGGCAGCGGGAAGGCGCTCAGCTCCCCCGGCTCTACTGGGTGAACTGGTTCCGCAAGGGCGAGGACGGCAAGTTCCTCTGGCCCGGCTTCGGTGAGAACAGCCGCGTGCTCAAGTGGGTCGCCGAGCGCGTCTCCGGCGGTGGCGATGCGGTCGACACCCCGATCGGGCGCGTGCCCGCGGCCGGTGCCATCGACACGACCGGCATCGACGTGCCCGACCCGGTGATGGACGAGCTGGTGTCCGTCAACGCCGAGTCGTGGCGCGCCGAGCTCCCGCAGATCGAAGAGCACTTCGGCAGCATCGGCGCCACGCTCCCCGCCGCGCTCGAGGACGAGCTCCACGAGCTCGAGAAGCGCCTGACCTCGTAGCGCGGTCGCTCAGGGCTGCTGGTCGCGCACCATCAGCTCGGCCCAGGGCGACCCGAGATCGTCGCCGGTGGCGCTCCACCGGCGGTTCGACGTGTGGGCGAAGCTCAGCGCGACGGCCGCCATCACCGCGAGGCCCGCGATGGCCAGCAGCTCCCACCCGCCGTTCCACACCGGGTCGAACCCATCGTCGCCGAACAGCCCTTGGCCGACGGCGAGCACCACGTACGGCAGCGTCCACACCCCGATGACGCCATAGCGGAAGAGCTCGAGGCGGCGCGCCGACGTCTGGTCGCGGCTCGACGCCGCCCGACGCGTCAGCTGGTGCAGGAGCAGCGCGAGGGCCACACCGCCGGCGGCCACCGCGGCGACGAGGAGGGCGAGGCGTGGGCCGTGCACCGAGTCGAACGCCAACCGCTCGTGGAAGGCCTGGCCCGATCGGGCGTGCGGGACCACCTCACCCGTGATCGGGTCGAGGGAGTCGTAGTGGTAGGGCAGCTCGAGCTCCGCGACGCTCGCCAGCGCCGCCACGACCGCCAGCCGGCATGGCCACGCCAGCGACAGCTGCCAGGCGGCGACGGCGATCAGCGTCCAGCCCACGACGTCCGGGGCGGCGTCGACCGCGACGATCCGGGGGTCGAAGGCCACCGTGGCCACGCCGATGGCGGCCAGGGTCAGGGGCCGGGTCCTCATCGTCACCGAGCGTAGATCTCGCGCACGATGCTCTCGATGTCCGGTTCTTCGACGGACAGGTCGCGCACCTCCACCTGGGCGGTCACCCGGCTCAGCAGCTCAGAGGCGCTCACGTCGTCGCGCCGGAACCGGAGCCACTGGCGGGGCCCCTCGACCCTCGTCACCCGGGCGCCGGCGATCTGCAGGGGCTCGCCCGGCTCGGCCAGGTCGACGACGAGGGTTCGCTCCGTGCCGTAGCGCTCGGTGATGCCGGCCACCGTGCCGTCCTCGATCAGCGTGCCGTGGTCGATGATGAGGAGGCGCTCGCAGAGCCGCTCCACGTCGCTCAGGTCGTGGGTGGTCAGGAGCACCGTGGTGCCCTGTTCGCGGTTGATGGCCACGAGGAACTCGCGCACCGCCTCCTTGCTGATCACGTCGAGGCCGATCGTCGGCTCATCCAGCATGAGGATGGTGGGGTCGTGCAGCAGCGCGGCCGTCAGCTCGCCTCGCATCCTCTGCCCGAGCGACAGCTGCCGCACCGGCACGTCGAGCAACGGCCCGAGGTCGAGGCCCTCGGCGTAGCGGGCGAGGTTGGCTGCGTGCCGCTCGGCAGGGACCCGGTACACGTGGCGCAGCAGGTCGAAGCTGTCGCGCAGCGGCAGGTCCCACCACAGCTGGGAGCGCTGACCGAACACGACACCGATGCGCTTGGCCAGCTCCGTCCGTGACCGGCTCGGCTCGAGGCCGTCGACGCGCACATGGCCTTCGCTCGGCACGAGGATGCCGGTGAGCATCTTGATCGTGGTGGACTTCCCGGCGCCGTTCGGACCGATGTAGCCCACCATGGCGCCGCGCTCGATCTGGATGTCGATCCCCGCGACGGCCGTGACGTGCTCGCGTCGCCGGCGCACCCGGCCCGCCTTGCGCAGGACCGAGAACGTCTTGGCCAGCCCGACGACGTCGATGATCGCGTCGCTCATGAGCCGGTGCTCCGGTGGTGGCGGACGGCGAGGCCCCACACCGTTCGGGCCACCAGCACCGACGCGATCGCGACGAGCGGTGTCGCCCATGCGATCGCGCCTGGCAGGCCGAGCGGATCGTCGCGCCCCAGCATGCGGGCGGCCGGGAAGTAGGCGACGAAGGCGAGCGGGATCAGGAAGGTGAGCAGCCGGCGCATCCAGGTGGCGAGGAGATCGATCGGATAGCTGGTGGCGAGCGATCCGCCGTAGGTGAAGGCGTTGGCCACCTCCTGGCTCTCGACCGTCCAGAACGAGATCGACGACGTCACCACCCAGACGGAGCCGAAGATGAGCGTGCCGCTGGCGAGGGTCACCACGAGCAGGGCGACGGTCTCGGCGCTCCAGTCGATCGGAGCCAGCACGAGCGCCCCTACGAGCACGACGAGCGGCTGGAGGACGCGCCCCAGGCGCCGGAGCGCGAACTCGGTGGCCGAGAGGTGGAGCAGCGCCGGGAGCGGGCGCAGCAGGAACAGGTCGAAGGTTCCCTCCTTGATGTGGCGCGACGCGGTCTCCACCTGGCTGATCGTCATGTCGGCGAGGCCGAAGGGCACCCCGCTGAGGCCGAACAGCAGCGCCACCTCCACCCCGGACCAACCGGCCAACGAGTCGACCTGGCTGAAGATCGACGCCACCACCGCCAGGTCCATGCAGGCGACGACCGTCTGGCTGAGCAGGAACAGGAAGAACGACGTGCGGTACTGCCAGTCCGCCCGCACGCGCGCACCGACCAGTCGGCGCCACACCCCGAGGGACGCGATGACCTCAGCCACCCTGCACCACCACCCGACGGACGGCGTGCGACATCACGTAACGACCGGCCAGCACCAACGCCACCGCCCAGGCCGTCTGGAGCGCGAACACGCCCAGCAGCTCGAGGCCCTCGTAGCGGCCGAGCCAGATCTCCACGGGCAGCTGGAGCATGGACGCGAAGGGCAGCGCCCGGGCCGTCGTCTCCAGCCAGTCGGGGAAGAACACGATCGGCACGAACGCGCCGGAGAGGAACTGGGCGGTCAACCACCCGAGCTGGTTGGCGCCTCGCACGTCGAGCAGCCAGAAGGCGGTCAGCTGGAGGAGGTACCGCCAGCCGAAGGCCACGGCCACCGCGAGAGCGACGCTCACGGCGAACGCGACCGCTCCGAGGACGGACGGCAGGCGGAGGTGGAACACGAGGGCGCCGAAGAGGAACGGGGGGACGCCGCGGAACACGACGTAGTACGCCGCCTTCCCGTAGCTGACGCCGGCCCACCAGGCCTGGTGGTCGTAGGGCCGCTGGAGATCGACGATGACGTCGCCGGTGCTGATGCGATCGGCGATCTCGGTGTCGTTGAACATGCCGAGCACCATCAACATCCCCTGGGCCACGAACGTGAAGGTGACGGCGTCGATGGCATCGAAGCCGCCGACGTCGCTCCGCTGCCGGTAGACGGCAAGGAGGATGTAGGCGAGCAGGAACCCGAACACGGTGTTGGTGAAGACACCCGCGGCCGTGGCGCTCCGATAGGTGCTGACCCGCGCGTAGGTGCGGCGAGCCACCTCGATGTAGAGCCGCATGGGTGGTGCACCTCCCCCGGGACGCGCGTAGATGCCCGCACGAGCGCGCGGGTGGGGGGTGGACGTTACCCGACGACGGGTGGCTCAGCCTTCGCGGCTGGGAAGCGGCAGGAGGCCGGCGTCGCGGCAGAGGTCGGCCAAGCCAGCCAGCTCCTCCACGTAGTCCTCGCGGGCGACCCCGCCCTCGAAGTACCGCTGGCGGAGCTCCAGGAAGAGGCCCTCGACCAGCAGGTCGACGAGCTGCTCGAAGAGACGGGTCTCCAGGAGGTCGTCGCCGCGGACGAGCTGCAGGGTGGCGAGGACGTCGTCCTGCTCCTGCCCCACCCGCTGCACCAGCCGCTCGTGTGCATCCACATGCACTTGATTCACCACGCAGCCTGGGATCTCCTTCTGTGACATCTGGCTACGCTCTGGCCGTTCCCACCGCCAGGAGGCTTGATGGCTGTCAGCGCGTACATCCTGATCCAGACCGAGGTCGGCAAGGCCGCCCAGGTGGCCCAGGAGGTGGACGGCATCGACGGTGTCGTGTCGGCCGAGGACGTCACCGGGCCCTACGACGTGATCGCCCGGGCGGAGGCGTCCAGCGTCGACGAGCTGGGGAAGATGGTGGTGAGCCGGGTGCAGATGATCGACGGGATCACCCGTACGCTCACGTGCCCTGTCGTGCACCTCTGAGCCCTCAGGGCGTGGGGATCGGCGAGATCACGATGGCGCGCAGGGCCAGCCCCATGAGGAAGAGCCCGCCCAGGCCGTAGAGCACGTAGAGGTGCGGCTCCAGCTGGTGGCGGTAGCTGTACACGATGCCGACCGCGGCAATCGCGACGAACCCGTAGAACGCGTGGAACTGGGCGACCTCGTGGTCCTGCAGCGACACGAGCGCCACGCCCAGCGACACCTCGACGAAGATCGTCAGCTCGGCGACCAGCGTGGCGCGCCACAGCAACGGCGAGCGCCAGCGCTCCTGGAGGTGCGCGGCGAGGGCCCACAGCCCGACGGCGGCGTTGGTGACCACCACGACCCACGCGAAGTCGGCGTGGACCTGCCGGAGCGTCACAGGGGGGCGCTCAGCGGGCGTGGGTGGACGCGGCCTGGCGCTCGTAGGCGGCGGCGAACGACTCGTGCACGCGGGTGAAGATGACCCATCGACGCGACGCGTCGAGGTCGATGCCGATCCCCGCGGTGTGGCACCGCCGCTCCGAGATGATCAGGGTGACGACGGCGCCGACCACCGTGGTGCCGACCAGGAACAGCTTGAGACCGGCCAACGGTCCCGATCCGGTCGCCAGCAGCAGCACGAGCGCCACCAGCGCCACCAGCGTGGCGGCCCCTGCGATCCGCCGAAGCCGTTCCGCCGCCCGACCGCGCTGGTAGGCGGGCTCGCTCATCGGGACCTGGACCGCCAGTACCTCGCGGCGGCCCGAGCGCGACACGGAGATCATGAGAAGTCCGAGCCACCCGAGCGGACCGGCGAGCAGCAGCAGCCACGCCACCCCCAGCCCGGCCCGATCGCCGAGCTCTTGGCGCAACGTCAGTCGGTCGCCGGTCGGCATCCCGTCCTTGATGCAGACCGCCGGAAGCGTGCCTCGCACCGCATCGTCCACGAACACCATCACCTGGGCCATCGGACCTCCCGCTCGGTCCCGTCAGGCTAGATCCCCGAGAGCGCGTTGGGACCGACGATCTGGTGGACTGGGCCGATGGTTGACCTCGTGGTGCGCAACGCTCGGCTCGTCGACGGGTCGGGCAACCCCGCGCACGCGGCGGATGTCGTGGTCGACGACGGCCGGATCGTCGACGTGGTCGGCGCCACCGAAGCATCGACGGCGTCAGCCCACCGCGTGCTGGATGCCGACGGCCGCCTCGTCACCCCGGGCTGGGTCGACGTCCACACCCACTACGACGCCCAGGTCACCTGGGACCCGTGGGTCACACCGAGCTCGTGGCACGGCGTCACCACGGTCGTGATGGGCAACTGCGGCGTGGGGTTCGCCCCGGCCGCCACCGACCGCCACGAGTGGCTGATCGAGCTCATGGAGGGCGTGGAGGACATCCCCGGCTCCGCCATGACCGAGGGCATCACCTGGGCGTGGACGTCGTTCCCCGAGTACCTCGACGCCGTCGACGCGACGCCGAAGGTGCTCGACGTAGGCGCCCAGATCGCCCACGGTCCGCTCCGGGCGTTCGTGATGGGCGAGCGGGGGGCCGCCAACGAACCGGCCACCGCCGCCGACGGTGAGGCGATGGCCGTGCTCGTCGAGGAGGCGCTGCGCGCCGGCGCGCTCGGCTTCTCCACCAGCCGCACGCCGCTGCACCGCTCGAAGGACGGCGAGCTGGTCCCCGGCACCAGCGCGGCCGCGGACGAGCTGCTCGCCATCGGCGACGCGCTGGCGCGAGCCGGGCACGGCGTGTTCCAGTTCGCCCCCGACCACGCCCGCGTGCCGGTGCACGAGTGGCCGTGGATGGAGGAGCTGGCCCGGCGCTCCGGTCGGACGGTGAGCGTCAACCTGAACCAGCCCGATCAGGACCCCGAGGTGTGGCGCGACGTGCTGGGGCTGCTCGAGGGCGCGGACCGCGAGGGCCTCGACATCGTCGCCCAGGTGGCCGGCCGGTCGATCGGCATCCTCTACTGCCTCCACGGCAGCGTGCACCCGCTGCTGTTCCACCCCGCCTACGCGGACGTGGCCGACCTCCCGATGCCCGAGCGGCTCGTGGCGCTGGCCGATCCCGACCGGCGCCGGCGACTCGTCCACGAGGTGCCCGACGACGGCGGGTTCTTCCAGCGCGTGGTGCTCGACAAGGTCGACCGCATGTGGCCGGTCGACGGTCCGGACATCGACTACGAGCCCTCCGGTGACACGTCGGTCGCCGCGGTCGCGGCGCAGCGGGGCACCACGCCGATGGAGGTGCTCGTCGACCAGCTCACAGCGGAGGACGGCAACGGCATGGTCTACGCGCCGTTCTTCAACTACAGCTACGGCGACCTCTCGATGACCTACGAGGCCACGCTCCACCCCCGCACCCGGATGGGGCTGTCCGACGCCGGCGCCCACTGCGGGGCGATCTGCGACGGCGGCACCCCCACGTTCATGCTCACCCACTGGGCGCGCGACCGGCGGCGCGGTCCCACCATCCCGCTCGAGCACGTCGTGCACCGCCAGACCCGTCAGACGGCCGAGCTGTTCGGCCTGCGCGACCGCGGCCTGGTCGCGCCCGGGATGCGCGCCGACCTCAACGTGATCGACTTCGACGACCTGTCGTTCGATCTCCCCCGCATGGCCTTCGACCTGCCCGCGGGTGGGCGGCGGCTCGTGCAGCGGGCGAAGGGCTACGCGGCGACGTTCGTGGCCGGCGTGCAGACGGTGGCCGACGACGAGTTCACCGGCGCGCTGCCAGGTCGCCTCATCCGCGGTCCACAGCCCAGCTGACCGCGAGGCAATAGGTCCCGCTCCGTCCTTCTCGAGGCGATAGGTCCCGCATGTGCGACGCATCGCCTCGCCCGGCCGGGACCGGGACCTATTGCCTCGCGATGTTCAGGCGTTGCCGGCCGAGCCGCCAGCGACCACGTAGCTCCACAGCTCGGATGACACGCCGACCGGCTTGGGGGCGGCACCGTCGGCCGGCTTGGCCTCGCTCTGGTGACCGGCCCCGAACGCCGGACTGCTCACCCACACGTTGAAGGCGTCCTCGTCCCGCCAGCGCGTGATCACCAGCCAGGTGGTGCGGTCGTCGGTCGGCTGCAGCAGCTCGAACCCCTCGAAGCCGTCCTGGTCGTCGACGGCCCCGGCTCGCTTGGCGAACCGCTTGGCCAGCTCGTCCCCGCTGTCGGCGGCGACGGTGATGGCGTTGATCTTGATGACACTCGACATGTGACGAGCCTCCCGTGCCGCACCGGCGGCGCGCCAGTCAGCTGTCGAGCTCGGCGAGGACCTCGCCGATGATCTTGGTGGCCTCGTGGGCAGGGAGCGGGTCGCCGCCTTCGGCCTCGGCGACCTCGGCGGCGAAGTCCTCGACCGAGGGCACGCCACCGACGAGGACGTGGCGCAGGGCCTCGCCGCTGGCTTCGGGATCGTCGAGCGCTTCCACGGCGGGCGCGACGGCGTGGTCGGGCGACGTCGCCACCGCGTGCACGACGGTCATCGCTTCTTGCCGACCGCTGGCGGTGGAGACGACCGGCTCACGATCCGGGTTCTGCTGGAGGTCCCACTCGGCGAGGGCCTCGTCGTAGCCACCCTCGCCGGGGTGGAGCACCCGGGTGGTGGGCTCGGGCGCGGGTGCGTCGTCGTCGCCTGACGGCACCTCGGGTGCCTCGTCGGTGTCGTGCTGCCGGTCCGGGATCACGGGTACGACGAGGGTGCCATCGGCGTTGCGAACGATGTCCATGGGCCCCACCTACCCAGGGACACGCGGTCTGACCCTCGGCTACTCCCCGCAGGGCGTGCCGGCTTCGAGGTTGGTGATCGTGTCGTCGTCGTCGAGGAAGGCCCGGATCAAGCCGCCCTCGGCCTGGATCTCGAGGAAGCCGGGGAACGGGTCCTCGGCGGGGATCGTCTCGACCTCGCCGGAGTACAGGTCCTCGGCGTCCGCGGCGGTGGCTCCGAAGCCCAGACCCGTGGCGGTGCTGATCGGCGGCGGCGCCCCGGTGACCCGCCAGGTGAAGAGGTGCTCGCCGGTTCCCTGCGCGGTGTCGCCGTCGGTGAACAGCAGCACGAGGCCCTCCCACTCGACACCACGGATCTGCTCGCCCGGGCACGTGCCGTAGGTGCTGAACGACGGCTCCCAGCCGGTGTCGACGCTCGGGTCACCGAGCTCGGCGGACACCGCGGCGATCGCGTCATCGGGGGTGCCGCCCAGGTCGACCACGCCCAGCCCGTCGCCGCGGAGCGCGATGGCGGACGCTTCGGGCTCGGTCGTGGTGGTGGTCTCCCCCGCGGTCGTCGTCGGCCCGGCGTCCGGGTCGTCGTCGCGGCAGGCGGCGAACGCCAGAGCGACCAGGACGAGCGTCAGACCGGGGCGGCGGCGCATGCCGTCACGCTATTGGCGTCACCAGGCGGCTCGGAGGATGGCGAGGGCGTCCTCCTCGGACACCGGGCGTGGGTTGCGGCCCACGTTGGCGTTCGACTGCGACAGGCGCGCCACCGCCTCGAGGTCGTCCTCCGCCACACCGACCTCGGACAGGCAGCCCGGGAGCCCGACCGTCGCGGCGCAACCGGTCGACGGCGGCGGCGGCGTCCGCCTCGTCGCCGAGCGCGGCACCGATGCGCGCCACGGCGTCCGGTACGGCGTCGGCGTTGAACCGCACGGCGTGCGTGAGGATGATCGCGTTGGCCAGCCCGTGCGGGATCCCGGTGCGGCCGCCGACGAGCTGGGACAAGCCGTGGTGCACGCCCATGCTGGCGTTCAGGAGGCAGCGGCCGGCGAGAGCGGCTCCCTCGAGCATCGCCGACCCGGCGTCACCGTCGTCCGGCTGCGCGACGGCCGCGGGGAGGGCGGCCCTGATGGTGCGGGCTCCGGCCAGAGCGATGGCCTCGGCCTCCGGAGTGCGGTGCGGCGAGTACGCCGCCTCCACGCAGTGCGCCAGCGCGTTCATGCCCGTCTCCGCTCGCACCCGCGGCGGCGTCGACCGCGTGAGGTCCGGGTCGTAGATCGCGATCACCGGTGCCGACGTAGGGCCCCCGGCGCCCTGCTTCTGCTTGGTCGCCGGGTCGGTCATCCCGAAGAACGGGGTGAGCTCGGCGCCGGAGTACGTCGTGGGGATGCTGATGTGCGGCACGGCCGGCCGGTCGACGTGGCTGGCCCCGGGCATGCCGGCCTCCTGCTCGATGAAGAAGCACACCGCCTTGCCGAGGTCGGCGCAGGAACCGCCACCGAAGGACACCACCGCGTCGATGCCGTCGCGTCGGGCCTGGAGCACGGCCTGCTGCACCAAGGGCACCGGCACGTGCGACTCCACCTCCGAGAACGTCGAGGCCAGGCTGCGGCTGAGCAGCTTCGTGACGCGCTCTCCGTCTGGGGAGGTGAGCCGGCCGGCGGTGGTGACGAGGAACGCCTTGCGCGCCCCCAGCACCTTCACCAGGTCAGGCAGCCGGTCCAGGCTCCCAGAGCCGAACACGAGCTGCTGCGCGAGTGACGTGTGCGTCCACTGCGCGGCCATGGCTCAGGTCAGGTCCGCGAGCAGATCGTCGTCGCGGTGGTCCTGGGAGACGCCGTGACGGATGAACCACTCCTGCCCGAACGACTCGGCGAACGCGGCGTCGGGCATCTTCACGAAGAAGTGGTCGTCGGGGATCTGCGACGCGTGCGCCACCATGGAAGCGCGCTTCGCGTCCACGAAGTCGGACACGTCGACGATGGTGGTGATCACCGACTCGGGCCGGCCGAAGGTGCTCTCCTGGCTCACGTCCGGCACGTCTTCAGGGGCGATGTCGCCCCGGTCGGCGGCCGCCAGGATCATCCGGCGGAGGTGGTCGCGGTTCATGGTCGCCTCGAAGAGCCGCGGGGTGCCGGCCAGCTCGGCCGCCCGCACGCCCACCCGGTGCACCTGGATGTGGTCCGGGTGGCCGTAGGACCCGTCGGAGTCGTAGGCGGTGAGCACGTCGGCGTCCTCCTCCCGGAGGATCGTCGCCAAGCGCTCGGCGGCCTCGTCGACCGGCGCTTGCCAGAACGCGTCCGGCAGGTCGTTCTCGGGCGTCCCGATCATCCCCGAATCGTGGTAGCCCAGGAACTCGACCCGCTGCACGCCGAGGATCTCCGCGGAGCGCTGCGTCTCCTGCTCCCGTCGCTGCCAGAGCGCTTCGTCGGTCCCGAGGAACCCGTCCGCCACCTCGCCGTGCTCGCCTTTCGTGGCGAACACCAGCACGGTGCGATGCCCGGCCGCGCTCAGCTTGGCGAGCGTGCCGCCGACGTGGATCGACTCGTCATCCGGGTGGGCGTGGAACGAGACGACGGTGGCCATGCCCGGAGGCTAGGCGGCCATCTACGCGATCGCGCCGGCCTCGCGGAGCTTGGCGACGGTGTCGGCGTCGATGCCCCATTCGGTGAGCACCTCGTCGGTGTGCTGGCCCGCGTGGGCCGGCGGTCGCTGCACGCCTTCGGGCGTCCCAGAGAAGCGCGGGGCCGGGGCTGGCTGCACCACGCCGTCGAGCTCGATGAACGTGCCGCGGTGGACGTTGTGCGGGTGCTTGGGCGCCTCGCTCAGCGACAGCACCGGCGCGAAGCACACGTCGGTGCCCTCCATGATCTCGCACCACTCATCTCGCGTCTTCGCCTTGAACACCTCGGCCAAGCGCGCCTTCAGGGCGGTCCACTGCGTGCGGTCGTGCTGCCACGGCAGCTCCTCGCCTTCGAGGCCGGTGAGTCGCAACAGCTCGGCGTAGAACTGCGGCTCGATCGAACCGATCGACACGTACTTGCCGTCGGCCGTCTCGTAGACGTCGTAGAAGTGGGCGCCGGTGTCGAGCAGGTTCGTGCCGCGACCCTCGTTCCACACGCCCATCGCGGTCATGGCGTGGAACATCGTCATGAGGATGGCGGCGCCGTCGACCATCGCGGCGTCGACCACCTGGCCCTCACCGGTGCGCTGCGCGCTCGAGGAGGCCGCAGGCCATGCCGAACGCGAGCAGCATCCCGCCGCCGCCGAAGTCTCCGACCAGGTTGAGCGGGGGCACCGGGGGGCCACCGGCCCGGCCGATCCCTTCGAGCGCGCCGGCGAGCGCGATGTAGTTGATGTCGTGCCCCGCGGTGGGCGCGTACGGCCCGTCCTGGCCCCAGCCGGTCATCCGGCCGTAGACGAGCTTCGGGTTGCGAGCGTGGACGGCGTCGGGCCCGAGCCCGAGCCGTTCCATCACGCCCGGTCGGAACCCCTCGATGAGGCCGTCGGCTTGCTCGCACAGGCTGAGCACCGCCTCCACCCCGTCGGGGTGCTTGAGGTCGACGCCCACCGAGCGGCGACCACGGTCCGAGACGTTGGCCGGCGGCGTGGCCGGGTCACCCCCGCTGACGTTCTGGGCCCGGTCGATGCGCACGACGTCGGCTCCCATGTCGGCGAGCATCATGGCGGTGAACGGCCCGGGGCCGATCCCGGCGATCTCGATGATCTTCAGGCCCGCAAGGGGTCCGGACATGGTGGGTCCTTTCGCGATCAGGCGTTGGTGCGGGCGGCGAGCGACGTGACGGCCTCGACGACCTGGCCGAGGATGGCGGGCGGCAGGTCGTGGCCCATGCCCTCGATCATGATCAGCTCAGCGCCCGGGACGAGCTCGGCCGTGCGCTGGCCGCCGCTCGGGGTGACGAGCGGATCGACGTCTCCGTGGATCACCACGGTGGGCACGTCCAGCTGGGCCAGGCCCTCGGCCCGGCTGCCCGACGCCACGATGGCGAGGAGCTGCCGGGCGACGCCGGCCGGGTTGAAGCACCGGTCGTACGCCTCCGCCGCCCGCTGTCGAGACACCGATTCGTCGAAGTGGTCGGGGCTGGCGATCACTCGGGTGCCGGCGACGCTGTTCTCGATGGCCTCGTCGCGCGTGGTGGCGACCGGTCGCACCAGGATCGCCATCGCCTCGGGGGTCGGCTGCCCGACCTCTGGTTCGCCCGTCGTCGACATGATCGAGGTGAGCGTGCGGACCCGCGCCGGGTGCTCGATGGCCATGGTCTGGGCGATCATCCCGCCCATCGACGCACCCACGACGTGGGCGGACTCGATGCCGAGGTGGTCGAGCAGCGCCATGCCATCGGCCGCCATGTCGCTGAGCTGGTAGGCGGTCTCGATGGGCTCCCCCTGCGTCGCGGCCATGAACGTGGTCAGGAAGTCGCCGCCAGCGCCGTCGAACTTCGTCGACAGGCCGACGTCGCGGTTGTCGTAGCGGACGACGTGGAAGCCGCGGTCGACGAGGGCGTCGACGAGCTCGATGGGCCAGGCGATGAGCTGGGCACCCAGGCCCATCACCAGCAGCAACGGCTCTCCGTCGGGGTCCCCGTAGGTCTCGTAGCCGATCTCGATGCCGTTGACCGGCGCGATGGAGGTGGTCATCGAGCCATCCTGGTCGGCCCTTGACCGCGCGGTCAAGGAGGCGGACGAGGCCCTCGGAGTAGGTTCCGCGCATGACCGTCTTCGGGGTCCACACGGGCCTGCAGAACACCACGATCGCCGAGCTGCGCGACCTCTGGACGCGCATCGAGGACCACGGCTTCGACTGGATCTCGATCTGGGACCACTTCTACTCCGCCGACTTCAAGGGGTTCGAGTGCCACGAGGCCGTGGCCAGCCACGCCGCCCTCGCCTGCCACACCTCCCGGGTGCGGGTCGGGTCCCTCGTGTACTGCGCCGGCTACCGGCATCCGGCGGTGCTTGCCAACGCCATCACCACCATCGACCACCTGTCGGGCGGTCGGGCGGACCTCGGTCTCGGGGCAGGGTGGGCGTTCAACGAGTACGCCGCCTATGGCATCCCGTTCCCCGGCGCCGGCGAGCGGCTCGACCTGCTGGAGGAGTCGATCCAGGCGATCCGGGGACTGCTGCGGGACGAGGTCACAGACTTCAAGGGCAAGCACGTGCAGCTCACGGAGGCGCGGTGCGAGCCGAAGCCGGTGCAGGCCGAGCTCCCGATCTGGGTGGGCGGCAGCGGTGAGAAGCGGACGCTGCGCATCGCCGCCCGGTACGCCGACGGGTGGAACGTGCCGTTCGTCTCGCCGGAGACCGTCGCCCACAAGCGCACGGTGCTCGCCGACCACTGCGCCACCGTCGGACGTGACCCGTCGGAGATCCGCACCGCGGTGAACGTCGGCCTCTGCCAAGACGAGGACGCGCTGCTCGCCCAGTTCGGCGGGCTCGCGGAAGGCGTGCGGCCAGGCGTGATGATCGGGTCGCCGGACCAGCTCGTGCAGCGGATCGGCGAGTACGTCGCTGCGGGCGTCGACCAGATCAACATCGCCATGCGGGCGCCATGGGACCTGTCGCTGCTCGACCTCGCCACCGAGGCCATCGACCAGCTCCGCTCGGCCTGACGGCGGCGTCCGTGGTCACCGCGTGGGCGCCCGGTCGGGTGAACCTGATCGGCGACCACACAGACCACACCGGTGGGCTGGTCCTCCCGCTGGCGATCAACCTCGGCACGGCGGTGGCCGGTAGCACTGGTGGAGCCGTGGTCGAGCTGCGATCCGCGATGGACCCGGCGGCGGCGGTCGTGCCCCTCGATGTGGTCGACCCGGCGACCGTGTCCCCCGGCTGGGCTCGGTACGTGGCCGGCGTCGTCGCCGAGCTGCGGCCAGCGGCCGGGTTCATCGGGACCGTGAACACGACCCTCCCCATCGGCGCGGGCCTGTCGTCCTCCGCGGCCCTCGAGGTGGCGGTGGCGCTGGCGCTGGGCTTCGAGGGCTCCCTGCTCGAGCTGGCGGAGCTGTGCCAGCGGGCCGAGCAACGGGCCTCGGGAGTGCCGTGCGGGATCATGGACCAGCTGGCCTCCGCGGCCGGGGTGGAGGGCCACGCGCTGCGCATCGATTGCACGAGCCTCGCCGTGGACCCCATCCCGATCCCCGATGACATCGAGGTGATCGTGGTCGACTCCGGACAGCGTCGGGCGCTGGCGACGAGTGCCTACGCCGAGCGGGCGGCCGCGTGCCAGGCGGCACAGTGGGTGGCGGGGCCGCTGCGCGACGCCTCGTTGACGGACCTCGAGCGCCTCGGCGATGACACGGTCCGTCGCCGGGCGCGGCACGTCGTCACCGAGAACGCGCGGGTCGAGCAGCTGGCGGACGCGCTGGCCACAGGTGATCGCACCTCGATGGCCGACGCCATGGCGGCCAGCCACCGAAGCCTGCGCGACGACTTCGACGTGAGCACCCCCGTGCTCGACGAGCTCGTGGAGGGGCTGACGGCGCTCGACGGCGTGATCGGCGCCCGTCTCACCGGCGCCGGGTTCGGCGGGTGCGTGGTCGCACTGGTGGAACGAGGTCTCGAGCTGCCGATGGCGGCGTGGCGTGTGCGATCGGTGGGCGGCGCCCGCATCGCCGACGGCGGCCACGCGGCCAGGCCCGAGCCGGGTCGTCGGCCGACAACTCGCGACGAGCAAGAGCCGCCGCCCACCTAGGTTCTGCCGCATGGAGATCGAACGGCTGGGACCCGACGAGGTCGACCGGATCGTGGCGGCGTCGGTCCTGTTCGACGGCCCGGCCACCCCGGAGTGGGCGACGATCTTCCTCACCACCCCCGGCCACCACCTCCTGTTCGCGTCCGTCGATGGCCTCGACGTCGGGTTCGTGTCGGGCGTGGAGATGGTCCATCCGGACAAGGGCACCGAGATGTTCCTCTACGAGCTCGGCGTCGACGACGCGGCTCGGGGCCGGGGTGTCGGCAAGGCCCTCGTCGCCGCGCTCCGGGACCTGGCGGGCGAGCGCGGCTGCTACGGCATGTGGGTGCTCACCGACCACGACAACGACGCCGCCCTCTCGACGTACCGCGCCGGGGGCGCCAACGACCCGGATCCCCAGGTCCTCCTCGACTGGACGTTCGGCACGTAGGCGTGGACGACCTGGCGCGGCTCCACCTGGAGCTCGAGACGCTGTGGGTGACCGACGAGGCCGGCCGCCTGCGTCACGAGCAGACGGCTGAGGTGCGCCGCCCTCCGCTCCTGGTCGTGGCGTCCGGCCGTCACGGCGCGTGCTGGGCGGCGTCGCGGGAGGTGCCGGCCGCGACCGTCGCTCGCCTGGCTGAGCTGCTCGCGATCGTCGCTCCCGCGGACGAGGTCGGCTGGCGACCTGGGAGCGCCGACGAGATCGTCGAGCTGCTTCGACCGGTGGAGCCCACCGCGAGGCCGGCGGGCGGCCCGTCGTACGTCGTGGACCGCGAGCTACCCCTCCCGGCCGGCCTTGACCTGCTGACCAGCACGAACACGGACCTCGATCGCCTGCACGGCCTGATGCCCGAAGCCGACCAGTCGCTCGTGGCGCCGTGGGTCGTCGCGCTGGTCGAGGGTCGGGTCGCCGCGGTGTGCGAGACCGCCCGGACCGCAGCCCTGGCGGTCGAGGCTGGGGTGTGGACCTACGAGCCCTATCGGCGTCGCGGCCTCGGAGCCGCGGTGACCGCCGCGTGGTCAGCGCTGGTCACCGAGCGCACCGCCTTCTACAGCACGTCCTGGGACAACCACGCGAGCCAAGGCGTCGCCCGCCACCTGGGGCTCCGCCCCCTCGGCCACTGGTGGCAGGTCGTCGCCGGCGCCTAGCCCCGCGACGCGCACATCGGCAGGAATGTTCGAACCCGCGATGCCCGGAGCCTGGTCGTGATCGGCAGAACTGTTCCAACGTCTGAGGTCGAAAACGCTCGCATGCCGACCGAAATCGACCACAGACGTTGTCGTCTCTGCCGAGATGACGCGGGCCGAGCGGCAGGTATGCCCGCTAGTCAGGGCTCCGTCAGTGTTTCTCCGGTATCGACGTCGATACCGGTCCCTCCGCACCGCACGAGGAGGTAGCGAACCAGAAGCGCCAGGATGTCTACCGCGGCCCGAGGGGCTCCGACGGGCTCGAGGCCCAGCGATACGCGGTACTCGCCCCCTTTCAGGCAGGCGGCAATCGATGCCTCCGCCTCGCGCACGTCGGCTGACTCCGGCGCGGTGACGATCAACAGCCAATCGTCACGCTCGAGCTCGAAGCTGTCACCGGTCACGTCCCAGTCGGAAGAGACCGATAGGAGGGTTTCCCGGAAACGCTCTGGGCGCAGGATCCACACCTCGGTGTCGAGCGACATCGCGTCTGAACTGTAGAGGCCGGTTCGAGGACGCCAGTGCGACTAGTTCCGGCAGAACAGGGTCAGGGGGCGACGAGCGTTCCAGCGCTCGCTCCACAGCAAATCCGGTGCGTGTCCGCACCGGTCGAGGTCGAGACTGGCTCCCGTGGACCGACACCCCCGCCACGACGCCGTCGCCGCCGAGGTCGCTCGCTGGTACCGGGAGCCGACGCCAGAGATGGGATACGACCTCGTGGAGGGCCGGTACGGCTGGTTCAACCGACCGGGCTCGACGGGACGGGGGCGAGGCACCGTCCGCCCCGGTGTGAACGTCGCTGACCTCGAGGCGCTGATCACCGAAGCCGAGGAGATCACCGCTGGTGACTCGCTCTCACTCGAGCTCGACGACCGCGCGACCGCGGTGGCCCTCGGACCGGCGCTCGAATCGATCGGCTTCCAGCCGGGGACGGCCGCGGTGCACCTCGCCTACCTCGGCGGCCTCGAACCAACTGCACACGAACTCGCCGGCCTGCGCATCGACGACGTGCCGACGGACGATGCGGCGCTGCACGAATGGGCGATCGTCAAGCTCCAGGCCTTCGCCGACTCGGAGGCACCTCCACTGAACGCAGAGCTCGAAGCCGAACTGGTCACCCGCCGGGCGGAGATGGCCGGCCAGGGTCGAGCGCTCACCGCCCTGCTCGACGGCGAACCCGTCGCCGTCGCGGGCTTTTATGAGGGGGACGATCGGTTCGTCTTCGTGCTCGGGACCCGCGTGCCGTTCAGGCACCTCGGGATCGGGCGGGCGCTCCTCGCCCACGTCGTGCACGATCCCCGCGCGTCAGGGTGCCGTTCGGTGTTGATCAACGCCGACGTCGGTGGTCGACCGGAGGCGCTGTACCGGAAGCTCGGCTTCGCTGACGAGGTCCACTGGCGACGGCCGTGGACGCGCCGAATCTCCGACGCCTGACCGCCACCTCCTCGGTCGGGGCGAGGACCTCCGCTATCGGGGCAGAACGGCAGAAGTGTGACGCCTACCGTCGCCAGCGCCGAACGCCCTTGGATCTACCTGTCGGTGCCGGTGGCCCGTCGTACCACTCGCCGTCGTCGCCCTGGACGCGAGCGTCCAACTCCACGGCGACCTCGACCATGCGTCGGATCGTCGGCCCATCAGGGTTCTTGACCACGACTTGTCCGTCTCGACAATCGAATGGGACTTCCAGGCCGGATGGGTGTGCTGTCCAATGCGCCAGGGCCGGGCTTTCGTATCGCACCAACTCCCCAGCCGCGTTGGTTGCCTCGACCGCCCCTGTGATGTTGAAGTCAGAAAGGCCCTCCACCAGGGTGATCCAAGCGTCGGCGGGGACTGGCTCGGCCTCCGCCCAGTCCTCGCCACGGATGATGTGGAGGTCGTAGCCCATGCGTCCCACGCTGCCCGCGCGCGGCGTGGTGACGTTCGGCAGCTATGCCCGGTCCCCACGTGCGATCGCGAACGTGTCGGCCGGACCTCCCAGCTCTTGCCAGAACTCCTCGAGATCCCGCTGAGTCTTCCGTCGGTCGGCCTCTCCCTTCGACCAAACGTCGGCATCCACGCGCTCGCCCGTGGGCAGCTCAACCCACGTGATTCGAGGAGCTTCTGGCACCCACCCATGCTGGGTACGCCTCACAGGTGCATCCTCCGGCAGAGTTATGCCCTAGTCGACTACTCGAACCTCGATCGGCTCGGGGTCTGGCACCACCCTGGGGTGCTGATAGAGCCGCGCCTCGTACTCACCCGCAGGCAGCAGGCCGTCGTTGACGGTGCAGTCCGACTGAGGATCGTTGTCGCACCCGTTGAACACCGCTGGCACCGGCACTTCGAAGGTTGTCTCGCCGGTCGACAGGATGAAGTCCTCCGAGCAGGTGTGCCAACTGATCTCGGGCTCGATCGCCTCGCTTGACAGCCTGATCTGGAACGGCGTGCCGCAACCGAAGAATCGCACGTTGTTCCCGGTGTTGGTCACCACGACCAGTGCGGTGATTGTCTCGCCGCGACCGAGAGTGGTTGACGGGAGCTCGATGCGAGCGGTGAGGGGCGAAGCATCCGTCGTCGCGAGGGTGGTTGACGTGGTGGCGTAGTTCGCCTCCGGTTCGGCGTCGTCACTTGTGCACGCAGCAAGTGAAAGCGTGACTGCAGCCATCAGGACGAGAGATCGCACCGTCCCACTCTGCCCGCTCTGAGCGTGCCGAGCGGCAGGAATGCCCGCGTTCCATCGGCACATCGAGGCGGCCTAGTGGCCGCACGCTCTCGCACTATTGGGCGCCGGCCTCGCTCGGACCCGTGTTGACGCAGGGGTATTCGCGGATCTCCGTGAACCGGCCACCGCTGACCCGGTAGAACGCCCCCAAATCAATCCGCAGCGTTCCTTCACCTGTGCGGTACCCGGCCTCCCACACATACGCGGCAGCGATTCGGTCATCCTCCGACACGACACTGACGACCTCATAGTGTCGCCACGAGAGCAGCGACGACACCAGCGCGGCCGCCTCAGCCAGTTGCTCCCGACCTCCGTGGCGGCCTGCGGGGAAGAGCGGAGTAGGCGCCTCGCTCCACGTAAGGTCTGGCGCGTAGAACTCGTCCAGGACGGCAAGCGATGCTGCCTCCGTCTCCGCTGCAGTCATCCCTTCGGCGGCGGCGCTGTTGTATGCGGTGACGAACCGCCCGATGAACGCTCGGCTGTCCTCGTGAGCCACGGGTGCATAGTGCCCTGATAGAGGCTGCGATGCAGGCGTTGCGGGTTCGCTCGTAGCGTTCGAGGGCCTGGTGGGCGGTCTCGATAATGCCCTGCCGCCGGTTCGGTTGGCTTCCTAGCGATCTGGCCGCGCACCGGGCCCTCGCTGCGGCGTGGCTCGAAACAGGCGAGTAGGTGCTGCCTCGAGGACAAGGTGCCCAAGGTCGTGCAGGTAATACGAAGCGGTCGAAGGTTCTGCCCACTTGGGTGGTCGGCGTCGGAACACGTTCACACACTGCCCGAGATGATCGGGCCGAGCGGCAGCTATGTCCTGGGTTGCCAGTCGGCTGGCACCCAGTCCGGTGTACCTGGTGTCACCTCACGGGGAGGCTCTGTCGGAGCACCCGTCTCCGCTCCCATCCCGTAGGGATCGACCCCTTCCACGAGCATCCCGCTGCCTCTCGAGGCCCGGCCTCGCCAATGGGCTCCTGCGCCGTAGTCCGACCAGACCTGCACATCCTCTACGTCGCCGGGATCCGGTGAACCTTTCTCCTCGAGCTCTTGCAGGCGCTCAATGACGGCCTCGAAGCCAGCGGCGAGTACGGCGTCGGCCTCGGAGAGGTCATACAGCGGCGGCACGACCATGTCGATCGAGCCGAAGTAGTAGGCGACACGCAGCTCGCCATCCGGGAATCGCACCAGCGCAAGAGAGTCACTCATCTCTTACAGACTGCCCTCTGTGCATGTATGAACGTCGTGATTCGCAGACACGCCCGTCAGTCGAGGACCAGCTCCTTGCCGTCGTCGCTGACGCGGAACCGAAGTTCGCGGCAACCGCATTCATTGCGGAGGTCGGTCAGGTTCTTCGACGAGAGGACGGGACCTTCCCCCGGGGCGGTCTCCAGATAGAGCTGAACCTCTGTCTGTTGCGCTCCGCCAAGGACCGCCGCGGCCTCGACTCGGCCTGGCTGGGTCGAGTCCCGATACGGCTCGACCTCCTCACAGATCCGGGCACATACCTCGACAAGATCCGCCTCCGGCATGAGGCCTGCGTCCCAAGAGATCGTGACCTCTGGCCCGCACGGACCGCTGCAATCATCGGCGCACGATCGGAGAAAGAGACTGGTCGCCAGAGCTGCCCCGATTGCAGTCGCACCGCCCACGACGACAAACGACCGGCGCTCCACTCGTGACACTTTGCCCGGTCTGAGCGGGCCGAGCGGCAGAACTGTTCCAACGTCTGAGGTCGAAAACGCTCGCATGCCGACCGAAATCGACCACAGACGTTGTCGTCTCTGCCGAGATGACGCGGGCCGAGCGGCAGATATGGGGTGCTACTCAGCGTCGCTGGCCTCGTCGAGCCATTGGCAGACGGACGGGCCATTGATCCCGCCAACGCGCGCACGGGGCAATGCGAATACCGTGCCGACGTGGCTGGCACGGTGCTGTACGAGCTCGATGACCGCCGGCACGTCGCGACCATCACCTACAACCGTCCCGACGCGCTGAACGCCATCAACGGCGAGATGCGGCGCGACCTCAACGACGCGTTCGCTCGGTTCCGCGATGACGAGGAGGCGTGGATCGCCATCATCACCGGCGCCGGGCGAGCCTTCTGCGCCGGCGCCGACATGCGTGGCGAGGGCAACAGCGCCGGCGACTTCCCCGGCACGTTCTGGGAGAAGCCAACCCAGAACTCCTTCGAGTCAGGGTGGGAGATCTTCAAGCCCGTGATCGCCGCCGTGAACGGGCACTGCCTCGGCTACGGGTTCACGCTCGTCACGTGGTGCGACTTCGTCATCGCCAGCGAGCGGGCGACGTTCGGGTTCCCCGAGGTTCGGATCGGCGTGCCCACCATCGTCGGAGCGATCCGGCTCCCACAACGCATCGGGTGGCAGCCCGCCATGGAGATCCTTCTCACCGGCGAGCGGATCGACGCCGATCGAGCCAAGGAGCTCGGCATCGCCGGCTGGGTGGTGCCCCACGACCGCCTCCTCCTGGAGGCCAACGCCCTCGCCGACCGGCTGCGGCTCGGGGCGCCGCTCGCCCAGCGCGCCATCAAGGAGGTGGCGATGCGGTCCGAGCACCTCTCCACGGTCGAAGCCATCCGCTTCGGCGAGACGATGCGCAAGGTCGCCGGGGCGACGGAGGACGCGGCCGAGGGAGTGCAAGCCTTCCGCGACCGGCGTTCGCCGAGCTGGCGCGGCCGCTAGCTACATCTTGTCGAGGAGCTGCTGCTTCTTGGCGTCGAACTCGGCCTGGGTGAGCACACCCCTTTGGCGGAGCTCGTCGAGCTTGGCGATCTGATCGGGGATGGACTCCGGCGGCGAGGAGTTGACCCGATCGAACTTCCGGTTCTCGTTGGCTTCCATCTGCTTGTGGATCTCGTTCTGCACGGCCGACGGCTTGCGCACGTTCGAGAAGTTCTGCCGACCGAGCTCGCCGGCCGACTCGATCACGAGGTCGCCTGAACCGACGACCCGCTCCAGGATCGACTGGGCGAAGAACACCGTGTTGACCCGCTCTAGCGGGATCTCGATGCCGTGCTTCGACAGGACGCCGTGCCGGTAGATCAACCGGTCGGTGGTGATGACGAAGTTGGTGGTGACCCACCGGAAGTAGGTGACCGCCACCCAGATCAGGGCGGCGAGCACGAGGAGGGCGCCGACGATCTCGAGGGCCGACGGCGGGTCGTCCATCCCGAAGGCGATGTAGCCGCCGATGACGAGCGCCACCAGGAACGCCGCGCCCGACTTCAGGAAGTACTCCCAGTGGGGGTGGAGGTCGAGGACGATGTCCTCGCCCTCGTTCAACAGCTTCTTCGAGAACGGCACGGCGGCAGCGTAACGCCTAGGCCCAGCCCAGCTCGTGGAGCCTCACGTCGTCGATGCCGAAGTGGTGGGCCACCTCGTGGATCACCGTCGTCCGAACCTGCTCCACCACCTCGGCCTCGTCGACGCACATCGCGAGGATCGGCCGGCGGAAGATGCTGATGCGGTCCGGGAGGACCATGCCGCCGTATCCAGCGTCCCGCTCGGTCAGCGGGATCCCCTCGTACAGCCCGAGGAGCGACGAGCCCTCGCCACCCTCCCGGACCACGACGGCCACGTTGTCGACCAACCGCCAGAGCTCGTCGGGGATCTCGCCGAGCGCGTCGGCCACCAGCTCCTCGAAGCGTTCGACCGGCACATCCACCATCAGCCTCAGCGTAGGGTCGGCAGAGATGGATCCCGAGGCGCTCCTCGAGGGGCTCGACGACGCCCAGCGGGCGGCCGTCACCTCCTCCGCGATGCCCCTGGTGGTCCTGGCCCCCGCCGGATCCGGCAAGACGAGGGTCCTGACGCGCCGCATCGCGCACCGCGTGGCCACCGGGGCCGCCGATCCTCGGCACGTCCTGGCCATCACGTTCACCCGGAAGGCGGCCGGCGAGCTCGACGACCGCCTGCGCCGGCTCGGCCTCCGGGGCGATGCCACCACCGGCACGTTCCACGCCGTGGCCTGGGGGGCTCTGCGGACGCGGTGGGCCGACCAGGGCCGCAAGGCCCTCACGTTGCTCGATCGCAAGGGCCGGCTGCTCACCGAGCTGGCACCCACCACCCCCGGCAAGGACAAGCGCACGGTGTCCGCCGACCTGGCCACCGAGATCGAGTGGGCCAAGGCCCGCATGATCACCCCGGACGACTACGTCGATGCGGTGATCCGAGCCAGCCGTCGGCCCGCGCTCAAGCCTGATGTGGTGGCCGAGGTCTACGCCGCCTACGAGACGCGCAAGCAGCGCGGGGGCCTGGTGGACTTCGACGACCTCCTCGCCCTCGTCGCCCGTGCTCTCGAGGAGGACCAGGCCTTCGCGGCCGCCCAGCGGTGGCGCTTCCGCCACCTGTTCGTGGACGAGCTGCAGGACGTGAACCCGTTGCAGTTCCGACTGCTCGAGGCATGGCGCGGCGACCGCTACGACGTGACCGCGGTGGGCGACCCGCAGCAGGCGATCTACGGGTGGAACGGCGCCGATGCCGGGTTCCTGCTCGACATCCACCGATGGTGGCCGCCCACCGAGGTCATCGAGCTCGAGCGCAGCTATCGGTCCACGCCCCAGATCCTCGACAGCGCCGCATCCGTCCTCCGCGGGGCCCGGCAGTCGGCCCGCTCGGTGCAGTCCACGCGCGCCGCCGGCGCGCCCCCCACCTCGAGGGTCACACCAACGATCGGGCGGAGGCCATCGCCATCGCCCGGGCCGTGCGCCTCGCCCGAGCACCGGGACGCCGGTGGTCGGAGCAGGCGGTGCTGGTCCGCACCCATGCCCAGACCCACCTCATCGCGGAGGCGCTCCGCGGCGCCGGCATCCCGCACCGGGTGCGCGGGGGTGCCGCCTTCCTCGACCGCTCCGACGTGCGCCGGGCTCTCCGCGACCTCCGCTCGGCCGCGGTGCCGCTGGGCACGGCCCTGGCTGACCTCGAGCTGCAGGTCGAGGCGCAGGGCGAGCACGACGAGCACGAGCTCGACCTCCGGTCCGACGACGTCGACGGGCGCGCCGTCATCCTCGATCGGCAGGCGGACGAGCGAGCCGCGCTCGGCGCCCTGCTCCGCATGGGTCGCGACTACCTGCGCCTCGACCCGGTGGGCCGCGCCGACACCTTCAGCTCCTGGCTGACCGCGACGGTGCAGTCCGAGGGCGATGCGGCCGGCCCCGGCCGCGATGCGGTCGACGTGTCGACCTTCCATGCCGCCAAGGGCCTCGAGTGGGCGACCGTGCACATCGCCGGGGCGGAGGACGGGTACGTGCCGATCTCCCACGCTCGCACCACGGCCGCCCGAGCGGAGGAGGCGCGACTGCTGTACGTGGCCATGACGCGCGCCCAGCGCGAGCTGCGCATCACGTGGGCGGAGCAGCGCACGTTCGCCAGCAAGGTCATCGACCGGCGGCGATCACCGCTGCTCGACCCGCTCCTGGCCCAGGCGGCGGCCGCGCCCAAGGCTGTGGACCCAGGGGTCGTGACCCCGCCCGTCGACGACTGGACGGAGGAGGTGGCTCGGCAGCGCGAGGTGCTGCACTCCGGCCGTCACGCCGATCCCGTGCTGGAGTCGCTGCGCGCCTGGCGGGACATCGCCGCTCGCGCCGCCCGCATCGAACCCGAAGCGGTGCTGCCCGACCACGTGCTGAGCCGCGTCGTGGCGGCCCGGCCCCGCACCCAGGACGAGCTCGGGGCCGTGCGCGGCGTGGGGCCCATCCTCGCCAGCCGGTTCGGCGACGCCATGCTGGGTGCGCTGTCGTCGCCGGCCGACACCGGAGGCCAAGGATGAAGTTCACCATCGAACAGCGCTTCGCGGCCGACGCCGACGCCGTGGCGCGCGCCTACACCGATCCCGAGCTCTACGCCGCCCTCGACGGCCTCCCCAAGCTCTCGCAACCCGAGGTCGTCGGCCACGAGGTCGACGGCGAGAAGGTGATCCTCCGGGTGCGCTACAAGTTCGGCGGCGAGCTGTCCGCCGCGGCGCGGGCCGTGATCGACCCGGCTCGGCTCACCTGGGTGGAGGTCTCGACCCACGATCTCGCCGCTCGCTCCGCCACCTTCACGATGCTCCCCGACCACTACGCCGATCGGTTCCGCTGCACCGGTTCGTACCGGTTCGAGGCTGTCGACGGGGGCAGCCGCCGACGGGGAGAAGGCGACGTGCGGGTGAAGGCGCTCCTCGTGGCCGGCGCCGTCGAGGGGGCCATCGTGTCCGGCCTCAAGGAGCACCTCGTCGACGAGGTCCCCGTGGTCGAGGCCTTCGTGAACGGCGGCTAGGCCGAACCTGCCTTGCGCTGATCGCGTTCGGCCTTCATGGTGGCGAACTTCGTCAGGTCGATCGAGATGAAGAGGCCCTCGGCCTCGGCACAGAGCAGCTCGTCGGCCCACAGCTCGCCCTTGGTCAGGATCTTGCGACCGGTGACGTCCTCGATCCACCCCACGAAGCGGAGCTCGGTCTCGAGGGGGGTGGGCTTGCGGTAGTGCACGGTGAGCCGGCCGGTCATGCCGGGACTCCCCGACAGCGACTGCGTCGACCCCAGCACCTCGTCGAAGGCCGCCGCCACGTAGCCACCGTGCACGCAGCCGGGCGGACCCTCGTAGGCCGCGCCGAAGGTGGCGGTGCCGAGGATCCGATCGCCCTCCTGCCACAGGTGGATGGGCGGCGCGAGCGGGTTGGCCTGGCCCAACATCGGGCTGTGGTCGAAGAACCCGAAGGGCTCCCCCGCGTTGGCCGACTCGGCGAACCCCTCGTACATCGACTTGTTGGTGTAGGTGCTCAACCGCTCGGCGGCCGCCTCCACGTCGGCGGCCACCGCCTCGATCACCTCGATCGGGGCGCTCGACTGCACCATCCGGTGCAGCACGGCCCGGATGGAGTCGGCCACGCGGAACAGGGCCGCCCGCCGCGGCGACGGCTCCATGTCACGGAGCTCCTGGATGCGCGCCGCCCACCCCGGTGAGCCCGGTGAGCTCGCCGTCGACCCCGACTCGGCGTCGGTCACGCCACGTCCTCGAGCTCGACGATCAGGGGGGCGTGATCCGAAGGCTGCTTGCCCTTGCGGGCGTTGCGGTCGATCAGGGACCAGCGCACCCGCTCGGCGACCGGCGACGACCCGAGCACGAGGTCGATGCGCATGCCGATGCCCTTGTGGAAGTTCCCGGCCCGGTAGTCCCACCACGAGAAGAGGCGGTCGGTGTCGGGGTAGCAGTCACGGAAGACGTCGGTGAGGCCCCAATCGAGGAGCTTCCGCAGTGCGGTGCGCTCGGGCTCGCTCACGTGGGTGACGTCGACCAGCGCCGCGGCGTCCCACACGTCCCGGTCGGCGGGGGCGATGTTGAAGTCGCCGCACAGCGCGACAGGGCGGGAGGGGTCGGCGACGGCGTCGAGGTGCCCGACCAGCCGGTCGAGCCAGCGGAGCTTGTACTGGTAGTGCTCGTTGTCGAGGGCGCGGCCGTTGGGCACGTACGCGCTCATCACCCGCACGCCACCACAGGTCGCGGTCAGCAACCGAGCCTCGGGATCGTCGGGCGCGCCGTCACCGAACCCGGCGACGACGTCGTCCAGGCCGACGCGGCTGAGGATGGCGACGCCGTTCCATCGCCCCTCACCGTGGTGGGCGGCCTCGTACCCGAGGGCCGAGAAGGCCATCGCCGGGAACGCCGTGTCCGCCAGCTTGGTCTCCTGCATGCAGACCACATCGGGCTGGCACTCCGCCAGCCACTCCTCCACCCGCTCGAGGCGGACCTTGAGCGAGTTCACGTTCCACGTCACGAGGCGCACGACCCCGGACGCTATCGCCCGCGCAGTCCCGCCTGACCGAGTGGGGGAGGTTCGAACGGATCGGACCTTCCCCCCTCGGTGCAGGCGGCACCCCGGCTCCCGGAGGGAGCCGATCAGCGCTTCTTGGTTGCCTTCCGGGCCGGAGCCCGCTTCTTGGCTGCCTTGCGCTTGGCCGGAGCCTTGCGCTTCGCGGGAGCCTTCTTCTTGGCTGCCTTGCGCTTGGCCGGAGCCTTGCGCTTCGCGGGAGCCTTCTTCTTGGCTGCCTTGCGCTTGGCCGGAGCCTTGCGCTTCGCGGGAGCCTTCTTCTTGGCTGCCTTGCGCTTGGCCGGAGCCTTGCGCTTCGCCGGTGCCTTCTTGCGCGCCGGAGCCTTCCTGGCTGCCGCCTTGCGCTTGGCCGGTGCCTTCTTGCGCGCCGGAGCCTTCTTGGCCGCTGCCTTGCGCTTGGCCGGAGCCTTCTTCTTCTTTGCTGCTGCCACCCGTTCCTCCTCTGTCGGTTGTACGGGATCGCTTGCCGAGCCCGCGGCGGCGAGATCTCTCGCTGCCCCGGTCACGACACCTGGCATGGTCAGGTCGACGCCGCGGCGAGGCGTGTCGAATCCATGGACCACGAACGTGTAGGTCGTTCCATTGCTCAAGACCTCGCGCGCGCTGCGCGGCGCGGGGTCGCCGAGGGCCTTGAGCGGGAGGTAGCACCGCGCCCCCTCGGCGAGGACGTAGGCGCCGTGCGACGCGAACCGCTCCACCTCTCCCTTGACGGTGGAGCCGATCGGGTGCGCCGAGACGAACTCGATGAACGGGAGCGCCTCGTTGTACGGCTCCACGGCCCCGCCTCCGCCTGACCCGCGACGACGCCGGCCCGAACCCGAGTCGTCGACCTGGGCGGCCAGCTCGGCCTTCTTGGCGGGAGCCGGCGGCGAAGCCGCACCACGCCCTCGCCCGCGGCCGGTGGTGGCCTTCCCGCTGGACGCGGTGGCCTTGGCGGCGGCGGGGGCCTTCTCGGTCCGGCCGCTGCCCTTGGCGGCGCGCTTCCCGGTGGCCTTCCCGGCCGCCCCGTCGCTCACCTTCGCCGCACCAGCGCTGGCGGCCGCCTTCGTCGTCTTGTCCGCCTTCTTGGCGTCGCTCACCGAACGGCGGCTCAGCGGGCCACGGACCGGCGAGCGCTCCATGAACACCCAGCCCACGTGGGGAACGGGCTTGCCGCCGACCAGCCGGCCCTGGTCGAACAGCCAGCCGTACTGGCCGTGGAACTCCTGGAAGGAGTCGTTGGACAGCACGACGGCGTCGGCGCGGTCGGCGATCTGCAACAGGAACGCGTCACCGCGTCCGATCACGCCCGCCGGCGGTGAGATGACCTCACCCGCGGTGATCGCGTCCTCGAACGCCGCGCGCTCCGCGTCATCGATGCGGTTCGGGAAGCTGGCGTCGACGACGACGGTGACCGTGGTCGGTTTGTACTCGTCCAGGTACGCGCTCACTGCCTCGTCGAGCTGTTGCAAGCTCGGCAAGGTCCTTCCCTCGGTGGCGAGGTTCGATCCGTCGACGACGACGTGCTTGACGGTCATCCGGATTGCAAGTCAACCAGAGGCGCGCAGTGCACCGGGGGATGTTGCAACAGATCGCGAAGAAATGACAGCGCGACGCGCGTTTAGTGTCGACGTGCATGAGCGACGAAGTCACCGACTTGTTGCAGCACCTCATCCGAAACGCGTGCGTGAACGACGGCACGGAGACGTCCGGCAACGAGTCGCGCAGCGCGGATCTGCTCGCGACGTACCTCGAGGGTGACGGCCTCGAGCTCGAGCGCTACGAACCCGCGCCGGGTCGCACGAGCCTCGTCACGCGCATCGAGGGAACCGACGCGAGCGCGCCGACGCTCCTGCTCATGGGCCACACCGACGTGGTGCCGGTGAACGCGGACGGTTGGCGACACGACCCGTTCGGTGGCGAGCTCATCGACGGGGAGGTTTGGGGTCGCGGCGCGGTGGACATGCTGAACCTCACCGCGTCGATGGCCGTGGCCACGAAGCGGCTGGCCCGGGGCGGCTTCCGGCCCAAGGGCACCCTGATCTACCTGGCCGTCGCCGACGAGGAGGCCCTCGGGTCCCTCGGAGCGGGCCACCTCGTCGAGCACGAAGCCGATGCCATCAGGGCCGACTACGTGATCACGGAGTCCGGCGGCATCCCGATCCCCAGCCCCACCGGCCTGAAGCTCCCGGTGATCGTGGCCGAGAAGGGCAGCCACTGGGCGAAGCTGCGGGTCTCGGGCACGCCGGGCCACGGGTCGCAGCCGTACAAGACGGACAATGCGCTCGTGACGGCCGCGGCGGTCGTGCAGCGCTTGGCCGAGTACCAACCCGCCACGCAGATCCACGACATCTGGCGGCAGTTCCTCGAGGGCATGGAGTACCCGGAGGAGCTGGTCGGCCCGCTCCTCGATCCCGACGCGTTCGTGGAGGCCTGCGACGCGCTGCCGGTGGGGATGGCTCGCCAGTTCCACGCGTGCACGCACACGACGTTCGCGCCGACGATCGCCCACGGCGGCACCAAGATCAACGTGATCCCTGATCGTGTCGAGCTGCAGATCGACATCCGCACCCTGCCGGGCGACGGCGAGCAGGAGGTGCGGGCGATGCTCGACGAGGCGCTCGGCGAGCTGGCGCCGAAGGTCGAGCTGATCGCCGCCCACGACGACCCGTCCACCTCCTCACCGATCGAGACACCGCTCTGGGATGCCTTGGCTCGGATCACCCAGGGCTTCTACGAGGGGTCGAAGATCGTGCCGTTCATGACCGTGGGCGCCACCGACGCGCGCTTCTTCCGCCGGTTGGGCACCACCTCCTACGGGTTCGGGCTGTTCTCCACCGACCTCTCGTTCGAGGACTACGGGTCGATGTTCCACGGCGACGACGAGCGCATCGACGTGAAGTCGCTCGAGCTGAGCACCGACATGTGGGAGGCCCTGTCGAGAGACCTCCTGGCGCCCTGACGCGGGTTCAGCCCACCCGGAAGGTGTCGATCATCCGGTCGGCCAGCTCGGCGACCTCGCCGACGCTGCTGACCGTGATGATGTACGTGCGTCCGTCGAGCGGCACGTAGAACTGCACGCCGCCGGTGGGCGTCGTCGAGCCATCGGGGAGCGTCACCGCGAGGGTGTACTCGACCCGCGCGACCTCGCCCACGGCGACGTCGACGGTCCCGTGGTCCAGGACCTCACCCCCGAGCGCCTGGATCTGCTGCTGGGCCTGGTCGGACACGAGGCCGAGGGGCGCCTCCCCAGGGACGTCGATGATGTTGACGTTCGATGCGAAGGCCGCGTCCGTGAAGTCGAACGCGACGAGCACGGCGCCTTGGGCGAACATGTCGGCGCCTTGCTCCACCATCTCGGGGGGCGCGTCGGGGAAGGCCTCGGTGAACTCGTCGGAGGTCATGTCGACATCGCCCGCGTCCAGGACCGTCCAGTCCCCTGGTGCGGCGATCGACACGCCATCGCCTTCGATGACCTCGAACCCCTCGGGGACGTCGACGGGCCCGCCGGCGCTCGGGTCGGGCTCGTCGTCGCGGTCGTCCGACGCATCACCGATCGCCGAACCGGTGCTGGAGAACCTCGACGTGGACTCCTCGCCGAGGAGGGTGACCGCGGCGATGAGGACCACGAAGGCGCCGATGACGCTGGCGGCGATGATGCCTGCCTTGGTCCCGCTCGACATCCCTTGCCGGGGAGGCGGCCCGGGCGGAGGTCCCCACGTCTGCGGCGGCGGCACCACCGGGGCCTGGTCCGGCGGGTACCACTTGCCGTCTGACGCCAACCACCAGCCGGGCCCCTGCTGCTGATCGCTCATGTGAGGATCCCCATCGGGTCACCCTACGATGCCCTCCGTGCCCATCCGAGCCGCCTTCTTCGACTTCGGGGGCGTGATCCTGTCGAGCCCGTTCGAGGCGTTCAACCGGTTCGAAGCGAGCAACGGGCTGCCGGTCGACTTCATCCGCACGATCAACTCGACGAACCCAGACGCCAACGCGTGGGCCCGCTTCGAGCGCAGCGAGGTGGGCTTCGACGAGTTCTGCGACCTGTTCGAGGCGGAGTGCCGCGAGCAGGGACAGGCGGTGGCGGCGCGCGAGCTGATGCCGTTGCTGGCCGGTGAGATCCGCCCTGCCATGGTGGAGGCGGTGCGGCGCTGCCGCGAGCGCCTGGTCACGGCCTGCCTCACCAACAACTGGGTGAGCTTCGACGACTTCCCCGCCGACGCCCGCGCCGGCGGGCGCGATGACGTGCTGTCGCGGTTCCACCACATCATCGAGTCGAGCAAGGTGGGCGTTCGGAAGCCCGACCCGCGCTTCTACGAGCTGGCCTGCAAGACCGCTGGCGTCGAGCCCGACGAGGTGGTGTTCCTCGACGACCTCGGCGTGAACCTCAAGCCCGCCGCCGCCATGGGCATGACCACCATCAAGGTCATCGACCCCACCGACGCCCTCACCCAGCTCGAGCAGGTGGTGGGGTTTCCCGTCGGCTGACTCGAACTGGGGCGGTCTACTGGGCGCTGCGCCCGGTCAACCGCCCAAGAACGATTCGCTGGCGAGGTGCGGCCAGCCGTCTAGGCCGCGGTGATCCGCGCCAGCTCGTCGAGGCGTTGGCGACAGACGACCACGATCTCGTTTGCGACCTTGGCCGGCTGGCGTAGGTGCGTGGTGGTGTAGCGCAGCACGAGGTAGCCGTACCGGATGAGCAGGTTCTGGCGCTGGAGGTCGCGGTCGAGTGCCTCCCGTGTGCTGTGGGCGTCGAGGCCGTCCACCTCGACGGCGGTCATCGCGCGCGTCACCAGGAAGTCGGGCCGCACCTCCTGCTCGTCGAGGACCAGCGTTCGCTGGTACTCGACGGGACCTATGCCGAGGTCGGCGTAGAGAAGTCGCGCCATCAGCGGCTCGATCATGCTCTCCGGCCGACGATCCCCGAGGGCGCGTCGGTCGAGGTGGCCACGCAGCGCTCCGGTACCTGTGCGACCGCGACCACCCAGCTCCGCCAACACGACGCGTAGGCCCTTCACGGTGACGAGCCGGTTCTTCAGCGCCAGCTCCACGCACTCGCCAACCACCGCTCGAGGCAACACCGCGCCAGCGTCGAGGAGCGACCGCATGGGGTTCGTGAGCGGTACGTGCTGTCGACTCGTCACGTCGACCGGCCGCAGCTGGATGGGCCGGTGCAAGACGAACCCACCCGGAACCGGGTGCGACGAACGAGGCGCCGTGATCTCGACCGGCTGCTCACCCTCGAGGAGGTCCCACATCCACAGGGCGCTCCGATGGGAGGCGACGGCGCCGTCGCCGGCCGCCAGACCGGCGGCAAGGACCCGCGCTCTGTAGTCGAGCGGCGTCCCGAACGTGGCGTAGACCCCCGGATGGATCGAGCGCAGTGACCCACGGGCCAGACGGCCGATGATGTCATCGTCGGTCAGACCGGCGGCCAGCAGCCGCGGGCGAGTGACCAGACCGAGTCGGGCGAGGTGATGGATGCGTTCGTCGATCGTCGGCATCACCCGAGGTTCGCACCAGGGTGTGACACCCCGGCGTGGCGTCCGGACCACCTCGAACTCGTGCGGTCATCCGGCCCCAGCCTGGTGGTTCGCCCGAGCACGGTCGGCCTGCCCCGCAACGTCGAACTCGGGCGGTCCTTCGGGCCTGGCGCCTGATGAACCGCCCCAGAACGAGTGGTAGGCGCGCTACAGGTCGAGGGCGGCGGCGAGGAGCTGCGCCTGCTCCTGCGCGTGCACGGCATGGGAGCCGGTGGCGGGGCTGCCCGACTCGTACCTCGAGACCCGGTGGATCGTGTGGGTGTTCTCGAAGCGCTCGTACAGGCGGCCCTTGACGAAGTTCCACGCGCCCATGTTCTCGGGCTCCTCCTGGAGCCACACGAGGTCTTTCGCGTTGGGATAGGCGGCGACGATCTCGTCGAGCTGGTCGAAGGGCCAGGGGTAGAGCTGATCGACGCGCACGATGGCCACCGGAGCGCCCGCGTCGTCGCGGGCCGCGATCGCCTCGTGACCCACCTTGCCGGTGGTGAGCACGATCCGGCGCACAGAGCTGCGGTCGGCGATGCCCGTGTCGTCGAGCGTCTCGCGGAAGCTCCCACCGAGCAGCTCGTCCACCGGCGAGCGCATCGACTTGGCCCGCAGCAGCGACTTCGGCGTGAAGATGATGAGCGGCTTGCGGATCGCCCGGCGCACCTGACGCCGCAGGAGGTGGAAGATCTGCGATGCCTGGGTGCAGTTCGCGACCTGGATGTTGTCCTCGGCGCAGAGCGTGAGGAACCGCTCGACCCGCGCCGAGGAGTGCTCCGGGCCCTGGCCCTCATAGCCGTGCGGGAGGTACATCACGAGGCCAGCGGTCTGGTTCCACTTGTCCTCCGCGGCCACGACGAACTGGTCGACGATGGTGGACGCGCCGTTCCAGAAGTCGCCGAACTGCGCCTCCCAGACCACCAGCGACTCCTTGGCGACCACGGAGTAGCCGTACTCGAACCCGAGGCCGGCGTACTCCGACAGCAGCGAGTCGTAGATCCAGAACTTGCCCTGTTGGGGTCCGAGGTGGGCGAGGGGTGCGTACTCGTCGCCGTTGGTGTGGTCGACGAGCACCGCGTGACGGTGGCTGAAGGTGCCACGGCGGGTGTCCTGGCCCGCGATCCGCAGGTCGGTGCCCTCGAGGAGGAGCGAGCCGTACGCCATCGCCTCGGCGAGGGCCCAGTCGACCTCGCCATCGGCCCACATCGCGTCGCGTGCCTCGAACTGCTTGAGGAGCTTGGGGTGCACCTGGAACGGCTCGGCGACGGTGGACAGCGCCGTGTAGATGCTGTCGAGCACGTCGCGTCCGACGCCCGTCTCGACGCGGGGCAGCACACCGAGCGGCGGAGGCGGCGTCTTCGCGATCACCTCGGTGGCGGGCGCGCTCTGCCGGGTCTCGTCGAGAGCCGTCTGCAGGCGCTTCTGGAAGTCGTCGAGCGCGCCCTCCGCCTCCTCGAGCGAGAGCTGGCCCCGCTTCACGAGCGACTCGGTGAACAGCTTCCGCACGGACCGCCGCTCGTCGATCTTGGCGTACATCATCGGCTGCGTGTAGCGGGGGTCGTCGCCCTCGTTGTGGCCGTGACGCCGGTAGCAGACCATGTCGATCACGACGTCCTTGTTGAACCGCTGGCGGTACGCGAAGGCCAGCCGGGCCACACGCACGCACGCCTCGGGGTCGTCGCCGTTCACGTGGAAGATCGGCGCCTGGATGATCTTGGCGACGTCGGTGGAGTAGAAGCCGGAGCGGGCGGACTCGGGCGTGGTGGTGAAGCCGATCTGGTTGTTCACCACGACGTGGATCGTGCCGCCGACGCGATAGCCCTTGATGTCGCTCATGTTGAGCGTCTCGGCCACCACGCCCTGGCCGGCGAAGGCGGCGTCGCCGTGCATGAGGATCGGCACCACCGAGAAGGCCTCGGGGTCGTTGATGGCGTCCTGCTTGGCCCGGACCATGCCGATCACGACGGGGTCGACCGCCTCGAGGTGGCTCGGGTTGGCGGCCAGCTCGACCGTGATGTCCTTGCCGGAGCGAGCGACGAACTTGCCGACCTGGCCGAGGTGGTACTTCACGTCCCCAGAGCCCTGCATCGAGTCGGGGTCGACCTGACCCTCGAACTCCTTGAAGAGCTGGTCGTAGCTCTTGCCGACGATGTTGGTGAGCACGTTCAACCGGCCCCGGTGGGGCATCCCGATCACCGTGCCGTCGAGCTCGGCGTCGGCGGCCGCCTCGAGGACGGCGTCGAGGATCGGGATGGCCGACTCGGCGCCCTCGAGGCCGAAGCGCTTCTGGCCGACGTACTTGGTGGCGAGGAACTTCTCGAACGCCTCCGCCGCGTTGAGGCGCTCGAGGATGTAGCGCTGGTCGTCGAGGTCGAGCTCGGGCGACACGCCCTCCACTTGCTCCTGGATCCAGCGCTGCTCCTCGGGGTCCTGGATGTGCATGTACTCGATGCCGATCGTGCGGCAGTACGCATCGCGGAGGACGTGGAGGATGTCCCCGAGCGCGAAGCGCTCGCGACCGGCCAGTCCGCCGGTGAGGAACTCGCGATCGAGATCCCAGATCGTGAGCCCGTAGGTGGCCGGGTCGAGCTCGACCGGCATGTCCGGCTCCTTCCACCGGAGCGGGTCGAGGTCGGCGATCAGGTGGCCGCGCACCCGGTGGACGCGGATGAGGTTGGCCACCGCCATCTGCTTCTCGAGCATCGCCTGCTCGCGGTCGATGGGGTTGACGTCGCGCCGCCACTGCACGGCCTCGTACGGCACGCCGAGGGCGCGGAAGACCTCGTCGTAGAACCCGTCGACGCCGAGCAGCAGCTCCTCGACCCGCTTCAGGAAGAGGCCGGACTCGGCGCCCTGGATGATGCGGTGGTCGTAGGTGGAGCTGATCGTGATGACCTTCGACACGCCGAGGTCGGCCAGCGTGACGGGGTCGGCGGCCTTCCACTCCGTCGGGTAGTCGAGGCTGCCGACGCCGACGATCAGGCCCTGGCCCGGCATCAGCCGCGGCACCGACTGCTGCGTACCGATCGTGCCCGGGTTGGTGAGGCTCACCGTGATGCCGGCGAAGTCGTCTGGGCTCAGCTTGTTGGACCGGACCTTGCGGATCAGCTCCTCGTAGGCGCCCCAGAAGGCGCGGAAGTCGAGCGTGTCCGCATCTCGCACCACCGGCACGAGGAGGGTGCGGCTGCCGTCGCTCTTCTCCATGTCGACCGCGATGCCCAGGCTCACGTGCTCGTGCCGGATGACGCGGGGCTTGCCCTCGGCGTCCTCGACGTAGGACGAGTTCATCACCGGCACGGTGTCGTGGATGGCCCGCACGACGGCGAAGCCGATGAGGTGGGTGAAGGACACCTTGCCGCCCCGGGTGCGACCGAGGTAGCCGTTCATGACACGGCGGTTGACCTCGAGCAGCTTGGCGGGGACGCTCCGGAAGCTCGTGGCGGTGGGGACCTCGAGGCTGGCCTCCATGTTGGCGACGATCCGGGCGGCGGCGCCCCGGATCGGGTTGCCGAGCTCCTCGGCCGGCTCGGTGGCCGCCGGCGCCGGGCTCGCGGCCGGGGCTTCGGCCGGGGGGGCCGGGGCGGGGCTGGTGGCCGGTGCGGCGGCCGTCTGGGGGGCGGCGTCCCGCTTGTAGTCCGCGAAGAAGTCCTGCCAGCTCTCGCTCACGCTGTTCGGGTCGGCCAGGTACTGCTCGTGCATCTCGTCGACCAGCCAGGCGTTCGGACCGAGCGAGCTCGGCAGCAGGTCGTCGTGGAGGGAGGGATCGTCAGCCACGAGCCCGATCGTACCGGTGGAGCATCCACCACTCGGCCGGTCGCCGGACGTAGACCCGTACGCACCAACCATCGGCAGGGAGGCGGGCCCATGGACGCGGCACGAGCGCTGGAGAGCACCGAGGGGGTGTCCTTGCACGAGCTCCGCACGCTGGTCGGCACCAGGGTGGCGGCGGAGACGATGGCGGGGGCCATCGAAGGCACGCTGCTGTCGTGCACCACGCGCTCCGCGTGGATCGTGTCGGACGACGTCGACCACGTGGTCGCGCTCCCCCACCTGCAGAGCATCCGGCGCCGCTGAGCTCGCCGAGGCGAGCACGGCGGGGAGACCAGGTGACCCTGACGAGGCTCCGAGAAGCTGCGCCCGCGATGTCGATCGGGGCGTTTCCCGTTCGTCGTACGGGCGAGGTCGGTACGGTGCCGGCCAGCGACAAGGAGGATCCCGATGCCCCGTTTCATGGCCATCATCCTGGATGACGCCGCCGCCGCCGAGGAGGACACCTCCCCGGAGCAGTGGCAGTCCGTCATGGACGCGTACAACGAGTTCGGTGCCAACGCCGGTGCCGCCGGTGTCATCGGCGGCGGTGAGGCGCTCCAGCCCCCGTCGACGGCCGTCAGCATCAAGGTCGCCGGCAAGGGCGGCAAGGTCAGCCGCACGGAGAAGCCCTTCGCCGAGGCCAAGGAGTCCATCGGCGGCTTCTACCTCCTCGACGCCAAGGACCTCGACGAGGCGATCAGCTGGGCCGCGCAGATCCCGGGTGCGTGGCTCGCCAGCCGGGTCGTGGTCCAGCCGTGCGTCGACTTCAGCACCGAGGACTGAGCCAGCTCGCGGCGGAGTCGGCCTTCCAGGCCGAGTCCCCCCGCACCCTCGCCACCCTGACCCGCGTCCTCGGCAGCCTCGATCTGGCCGAGGACGCGGTGCAGGACGCGTACGTGGTCGCCCTGGAGCGGTGGCCGCGCGACGGCATCCCCGACAACCCCGGGGCGTGGATCACGACGACGGCTCGCAACAAGGCGCTCGACCGCCTGCGGCGAGAGTCCAAGCGCCAGGACAAGCAGCAGGCCGCCCACCGCAGCCTGGCCGCGCTCGACGGGTGGAGCACGCCCGATCCCAGCGTCGTCCGGGACGACCTCCTGCGACTGGTCTTCACGTGCTGCCATCCGTCGCTGCCGATCGAGGGACGCGTGGCGCTCGCGCTCCGAACCCTGTGCGGGCTCTCCACCGCCGAGGTCGCCCGCCTGTTCCTGGTGACCGAGGCGACGATGGCGCAGCGGCTCGTCCGCGCCAAGCGCCGGCTCGCCGACGACGCCATCCCCTACGCGGTGCCCGCCGCCCACGAGCTGCCGGACCGCATGCCCGCCGTCCTCGCCACGGTGCACCTGCTGTTCACCGAGGGCTACACGGCCTCGTCGGGCGCGACCCACGTGCGACCCGAGCTGTGCGCGGAGGCCAAGCGCCTGGCGGCCCTGCTGGTGGAGCTCATGCCCGACGAACCCGAGGTGCTCGGACTGCACGCGCTCATCGTGCTCACCGACGCCCGGCGCGACACCCGGGTCGACGAGGCCGGCGAGCTGGTCACCCTGGAGCACCAGGACCGCGCGCGCTGGGGCCATGCCGACATCGCGGCCGCCGCCGACCAGGTGGAGCAGGCGCTGCGGCGCGGATCGGCGGGGACGTACCAGCTCCAGGCGGCCATCGCCGCGTGCCACGCGACCGCGCCCAGCTACGTCGACACCGACTGGGCCGAGATCGCAGCGCTCTACGGCCTGCTGGAGCAGCTCGACGGCGACCCCGTCACCCGCCTCAACCGGGCCGTGGCGCTGGCGGAGGCCTACGACGCGGCCACGGGCCTCGCCCTCCTCGACGATCTGGACGGGCTCGACGACCACCACCTCCGCTGGGCGGTCGAAGCCGACCTCCTGCGGCGCCTCGACCGCATCGACGACGCCCGCGCCGCGTACGACCGCGCGCTGACCTGCTCCCCCAACGAGGTCGAGCGGCGCTTCCTCCAGCGCCGCCGTGCGGAGCTGATGCAGTAGCCCGATAGGTTCGAACGCCATGAGCAACGCCGCCCAGTTCATCTACACGATGTACAAGGTGGGCCGGTTCCACCCGCCCGACCGCGAGGTCCTGAAGGACATCAGCCTGTCCTTCTACCCCGGCGCCAAGATCGGCGTCATCGGCCCCAACGGCTCTGGCAAGTCGTCGCTGCTGCGCATCATGGCCGGGATCGACGACGGGTTCACCGGCGAAGCGCGGCTGTCGCCAGGCTTCACCGTCGGCATGCTCGAGCAGGAGCCGCAGCTCGACGAGACCAAGGACGTGAAGGGCAACGTCATGGACGGCGTGGCCGAGGTGGCGGGGCTGCTGGAGCGCTACGACGCGGTGCTGGCCAAGTACGCCGACCCTGACGCCGACTACGACAAGATCGGCGCCGAGCAGGCCGAGCTCGAGGCCAAGATCCAGGCTGCGGGAGCCGACGACCTCGAGCGCCAGATCGAGATCGCCATGGACGCGCTCCGGCTGCCCCCGGGCGACGCGTCGGTCGCCACCCTGTCCGGCGGCGAGAAGCGCCGGGTCGCGCTGTGCCGGCTGCTGCTGTCGAAGCCCGACCTGCTCCTGCTCGACGAGCCCACCAACCACCTCGACGCCGAGTCGGTCGCGTGGCTCGAGCGGACCCTGCGCGACTACCACGGCACCGTCGTGGCCATCACCCACGATCGCTACTTCCTCGACAACGTGGCTCGCTGGATCCTCGAGCTCGAGCGCGGCAAGGGCCACCCGTTCGAGGGCAACTACTCCAGCTGGCTCGAGCAGAAGCAGGCGCGCCTCGAGATGGAGGAGAAGGGCGACACGTCCCGTCGCCGCACGCTCGAGCGCGAGCTCGAGTGGGTGCGGATGGCACCGAAGGCACGGCAGGCCAAGGGCAAGGCCCGCTTGGCCGCCTACGACAAGCTGCGAGCCGAGGCCGAGGAGGCCGAGCGCGGGCCCGACAAGCTCCAGATCCAGCTGCCGGCCGGCCGCCGGCTCGGCGGCGTCGTGATCGAAGCCGACAACGTGGTCAAGGGCTACGGCGACCGCCTCCTCATCGAAGACCTCGACTTCAAGCTGCCACCGGCCGGCATCGTCGGCGTGATCGGCGCCAACGGCGCCGGCAAGACGACCCTCTTCCGGATGATCACCGGTCAGGAGGAGCCGGACGCCGGCACCTTCAAGGTCGGGGACACCGTCGACCTGGCCTACGTCGACCAGAGCCGCGACAGCCTCGACCCCGAAGCGAGCGTGTACGAGGAGATCACCGGCGACGTCGAGTTCATGAAGGTCGGCAACCGCGAGGTCAACGGCCGCGCCTACGTTTCGAACTTCAACTTCAAGGGCTCCGACCAGCAGAAGAAGGTCGGGCTGCTCTCGGGTGGCGAGCGCAACCGGGTGCTCCTCGCCAAGATGCTCAAGGAGAGCGCCAACGTGCTGCTCCTCGACGAACCGACCAACGACCTCGACGTCGACACCCTGCGTGCCCTCGAGGACGCCCTCGAGTCGTTCGCAGGCTGCGCGGTGGTCATCAGCCACGACCGGTGGTTCCTCGACCGCATCGCCACGCACATCCTCGCCTTCGAGGGCGACAGCCAGGTCCGCTGGTTCGAGGGCAACTTCACCGAGTACGAGGAGTGGCGGCACAAGGAGCTCGGCGCCGAAGCCGACCAACCCCACCGCATCAAGTACAAGCCGCTCTCGCGGTAAGGGCTGCCCCACGACGGTTCGGCGAGCGGCGGCCGGGGTACGGGAGGTGGTGACGACGACCCCACCTCCCGCTGCACCCACCACGCCGATGCCACGCCCCTCCCACCACCTCGACATCCGCTCGACCTCCGACGACGCCGGTCGGCGCGTGCTGGTGCTGGACGGCGAGGTCGACCTCAAGACCTGCGGAGCCCTGCGCGATGAGATCGCCGCGGCGGCCGAGGTCTCCAGCACCGTGGTGCTCGACCTCCGCGACGTGACGTTCATGGACTCGCCGGGCCTCGGGACGTTGATCTACTGCCACCAGCGCCTCGCCGAGGACCGGGCCACGCTGGTCGTTCGAGCGCCGCAGGGCGATGTGCTGGAGCTGTTCGACATGGTCCGACTGGACACCAAGATGCCGATCGAACTGGCGCCCTAGCCCCGCAGGAGCGTCAGGAGAGCTGGTCGACCTCGAGCCGATCGGCCAGCTCGCCCGCGGTCATGCCTCCAGCAGCTCCAGCACCCGGGCGGCCATGGCAGCGGCGTCGCCGTCATCGGGTCGCAGCACGAGCTCAGGGGCGGTGGGCGCCTCGTACGGGTCATCGATGCCGGTGAAGCCCGTGATCTCGCCCGCCCGCGCCTTGGCGTAGAGGCCCTTCGGGTCGCGCTGCTCGCACAGCTCGATCGGGGTGTCGACGAAGATCTCGTAGAACGGCAGGTCGGCGGTCCCGTGCAACGCCCGCACCAGGTCTCGGTCGGTCCGGTAGGGGCTGATGAGCGGCACGAGCACCACGACCCCGGCGTCGGCCATGAGGCGCGCGACGTGACCGACGCGCCGGACGTTCTCGGCGCGGTCGGCGGCCGTGAACCCCAGGTCGCCGTTCAGCCCGTGGCGGACGTTGTCACCGTCGAGCACGTAGGCGGGGCGGTCGAAGGCCACCAGGCGTGCCTCGCAGGCCGCGGCCACCGTCGACTTGCCCGATCCCGACAGCCCGGTGAGCCAGATCGTCGCGCCGACCGAGGGCCGATCGTCCCGGGCGACCTCCCCGGGGTGCCACGTGATGTTGTCGCTCACTCGGCGGGGGCGAGGATCATGCCGGCACCGACGGTGATGTTGGTGGCCTCGTCCACGAGGATGAAGCTCCCCGTGGCGCGGTTCCGGCGGTACTCGTCGTAGAAGAGCGGCTGCGTGGTGCGCAGCGTCACCCGACCGATCTCGTTCAGGGCGAGGCCGACCGCGTCTTCGTACCGGTGCAGGGTGTTGATGTCGAGCTGGTACTGCAGGTCCTTCACGAGGGCACGCGCCCAGCGCGTGGTGTGCTTGATGGCGAGCTTGGCGCCTTGGCGCAGCCAGGTGCTCTCCGACATCCAGCAGACCATGGCCTCGATGTCCTGGCCCGCGTGCGGCTGGTTCTTGCGCCGGGCGATCATGTCTCCGCGGCTGATGTCGATCTCGTCGGCGAGCCGCACCGTGACCGACATCGGCGAGAACGCCTCGTCGGCCGGGCCTTCGCGCGGTGTCGATCGACGCGATGGTCGAGGTGAAGCCCGACGGGAGCACGACGACCTCGTCGCCCACCTTCAGCACGCCACCCGCCACCTGGCCGGCGTAGCCCCGGTAGTCGTGGGTGGCGTGGTCGGTCTGGTTCTGCGGCCGGATCACGTACTGCACGGGGAAGCGCGCATCGATCAGGTTGCGATCCGACGCGATGTGCACGTCCTCGAGGTGGTGGAGCAGCGCGCCGCCGTCGTACCAAGGCATGTTGGCCGACCGGTCGACGATGTTGTCGCCGTGCAGCGCCGACATCGGGATGAACGTGAGGTCGTGGACGTCCAGCTTCATCGCGAAGCTGCGGAACTCGGCCTTGATCTCCTCGAACCGCTCCTCGCTCCAGTCGACGAGGTCCATCTTGTTGACGCAGAGGACGAGGTGCGGGATGCCGAGCAGCGTCGCGAGGAACGCGTGGCGCCGTGACTGCTCGAGCACGCCCTTCCGCGCGTCGATCAGGATCAGGGCGAGGTCGGCCGTGGACGCCCCCGTGACCATGTTGCGCGTGTACTGCGTGTGGCCAGGCGTGTCCGCGATGATGAACTTGCGCTTGGGCGTGGCGAAGTACCGGTACGCGACGTCGATCGTGATGCCCTGCTCGCGCTCGGCCCGCAGGCCGTCGGTGAGGAGGGCGAGGTTCGTGTACTCGTCGCCGCGCTCCCGCGACGTGCGCTCCACGGCCTCGAGCTGGTCCTCGAAGATCGCTTTGGAGTCGTAGAGGAGGCGCCCGATCAGGGTCGACTTCCCGTCGTCCACGGACCCTGCGGTGGCCAGGCGGAGCATCTCCATCAGAAGTATCCCTCGCGCTTGCGGTCTTCCATGCCGGCCTCGCTGATGCGGTCGTCGGCGCGGGTTGCGCCGCGCTCGGTCAGCCGGGTGGCGGCGACCTCGTCGATCACCTGCTCGAGCGTGGCGGCCGGCGAGTCGACCGCGCCGGTGCACGTGATGTCACCGACGGTGCGGAAGCGGACCGTGCGCTCCTCCACCTCCTCGCCGTCGAGGCGGGTGATGAGCGGCGAGTCCGCCATCCACATGCCGTCGCGCTCGAACACTCGTCGCGGATGGGCGAAGTAGATCGACGGGATCTCGATCGCCTCGTCGGAGATGTACTGCCAGATGTCGAGCTCGGTCCAGTTCGACAGCGGGAACACCCTGATGTGCTCGCCCTGCTTGTGGCGTCCGTTGTAGAGGCTCCACAGCTCGGGCCGCTGGTTCTTCGGATCCCACTGCCCGAAGTCGTCGCGGAAGCTGAACACGCGCTCCTTGGCGCGAGCCTTCTCCTCGTCGCGCCTCGCACCACCGAAGACGGCGTCGAAGCGCTGCTCCTCGATGGCCCGCAGCAGGGTGGTGGTCTGCAGCCGGTTGCGGCTCGCTCGCGGCCCGGTGTCCTCGACCGAGCGGCCGGCGTCGATGTCCTCCTGCACGCTCGCCACCACGAGGCGGGCGCCCACCTCCTCCACCATGTGGTCGCGGAACGCGAGCACCTCGGGGAAGTTGTGGCCCGTGTCGACGTGCATGACCGGGAACGGCACGCGACTCGGGTGGAAGGCCTTGACCGCCAGGTGGAGCATGACGATCGAGTCCTTGCCGCCTGAGAAGAGGAGGCCGGGGCGCTCGAACTCCGCGGCCACCTCACGGATGATGTGGATCGCCTCTGCCTCGAGGGCTCGGAGATGGGACAGCTCGTAGGTAGCGGGCATGGGGAGGATCACGGTAAATCTCGATCTGACTGGTAAGCAATCTAGGTGCCCGCCACCCCCACTCCTGACGACCACGCTCTGGCCGGTCGGGCGGCCACCGAGGCCGGGCTCCTGCTGGTCGAGCTGCGGGCCGAGCTGCTCGCAACCGATCTCCACCCCTCCGCCGTCGGGGACGAGGGTGACCGCCAGGCCCACGTGCTCCTGATGGAGCTCCTCGCCCGCGAGGCACCCGGCGACTCCGTCCTGTCCGAAGAGGGCCGCGACGACCTGCGCCGGCTCGACGCGGAGCGGGTCTGGATCATCGACCCGCTCGACGGCACGCGGGAGTACTGCGAGGCAGGTCGCACCGACTGGGCGGTGCACGTGGCCCTCACCATCGGCGGCGAGGCGGTCGCCGGCGCGGTGGCCCTTCCGGCACGTGGCCTCACGCTGACGACGGACCCCCCGCCGCCCCCGCGGCCCGACGACGAGGGCGAGATCCGGATCCTGGTGTCCCGCACCCGCCCGCCCTACCAAGCCCAGCTCGTGCAGGCGGCGTTGGGCGGAAGGCTCGTGCCGATGGGATCGGCCGGGGCCAAGGCCATGGCCGTCGTCCTGGGCGAGGCCGACGTCTACGCCCACGCGGGCGGGCAGTACGAGTGGGACAACGCCGCCCCGGCCGCGGTCGCGGCGGCCGCCGGCCTGCACGTCAGCCGCCTCGACGGCAGCCCCTTGGTCTACAACCAGGAGGATCCGTGGCTCCCCGACCTGCTGATCTGTCGACCGGACCTCGCCGAACCCGTCCTCGCCGCGCTCCACGGCTGACGGCCGCACCGCCCGGCTACGCGTCGCGCAAGAGCTGCACGTCCTCGACGTGCAGCGGACGGAGCGACCCGAGGTCGAACACCGGCTCCAGCTGCGGGCGCCCGAAGAGGAAGCCCTGGGCCGCGTCGCACCCGAACGACCGGAGCCGATCGAGCTGAGCCGCCGTCTCCACGCCCTCGCCGACCGAACGCAGCCCGAGGCTGCGGGCGAGCTGGATGACGGCTCGCACGAGCACCTCGTCGTCCTGAGGGCCACCGAGGCGCTCGACGAACGACCGGTCGATCTTCACGATGTCCACCGGGAGGCGCGTGAGGTAGCTGAGTGACGAGTACCCCGTGCCGAAGTCGTCGATGGCGAGCTGGATGCCGAGAGCCCGCAGCTGGTGCAGTCGATAGCCGATCTCGTCGGCGTCCAGCAGCACCGACTCGGTGATCTCGAGCACCACCCGCCCAGGGTCGATGCCGGTGCGGGTGAGGATGCTGGCCACGGTGGTGACCGCCCCCGGATCGAGGAGCTGGCGGGCGGCCATGTTCACGGCGATCTGGCCTCGGGGCCACGTCTGCGCCGCGCTGCATGCCTGCTCGAGCACCCACCACCCCATGGGGACGATGGCACCGGTCTCCTCGGCGAGGGACATGAAGGCGTCGGGAGCGAGCAGCCCGCGCTGCGGGTGCTGCCAGCGCACGAGCGCCTCGTGGCCCTCGACCTCGAGGGTCACGAGGTCGACGATCGGCTGGAGGTGCACCACCAGCTCGCCGGCATCGACGGCGGCCTGCACGTCGGCTACCAGCTCGAGCCGGTCGACGGCCGAGGTCCGCATGCGGTGCTCGAAGAGCTCGACGCGCGCCTTGCCGTTCGCCTTGGCCGCGTACATGGCCAGGTCGGCGTCCTGCAGGACGCCCTCACCGGTGGGGTAGTGCCCGCTGGCCAAGCCGAGGCTGGCACTGATCCTGAGGTCACGCCCGGCGACCGTGAACGGGACGTCGAGGGCGGCGAGCACGCGCCGCGCGAGCAGCGGGCCGTCGGTGGTGGCCTGCTCGCCTTCGAGGAGGATGGCGAACTCGTCGCCGCCGATGCGGGCGACGGTGTCCCCCGCTCGCACGCACGCCCGCAGGCGCTCGCCCACCGACACGAGGAGGCGATCGCCGGCGTCGTGGCCGAGGCTGTCGTTCACGGTCTTGAAGTCGTCGAGGTCGACGAACAGCACCGCGACCGGCGCGTCTCGGCGCTGCTCGAGGGCGTGGTCGAGGCGGTCGCGGAACAGCGCCCGGTTGGCCAGCGCGGTGAGCGGGTCGTGGAAGGCCTGGAACTGGAGCTGGCCCTCGCGCTCCTGCAGCTCGGTGACGGTGTTCTCGAGGTGGCGCGTGAGCTCGCGGTTCTCGAGCATGGTCACGACCTGGCGGGTGATGAGCAGGAGCGCCACGATGCTCCCGGTGAGCCCGAGGAACGGCCCGAACTCCCCTCCGGAGGCCGACCGGACGATGAACACGACCACCCCGGGGAGGATCGGCAGGTAGGGCAGGGTCATCCCCATGACGGTCCCTGAGGGGCGGCGGGCGTCGTGGGCTTCGACCGCGGCCTCGGGGAGCCACGCGGCCAGCGCGAGGAGCGCGAAGCCCAGGGGCCAGCCGAGGTCGGTGACGGGATCGTTCCCGTAGGTGCCCTTGGCGGTCATGTAGGCGAACGCGCAGTCGGCGACCGCGAGGGAGACGACGCCGGCCCCGACGAGCGGCAACGGTCCGGACAGGCGCTGGCTCCGACGGGCGAGCACGGCCAGCACGACGGCGACCGTCACCAGGTCGGCGGCCGGGTAGGTCACGGCCAGCACCCGCTCGAGGAGCCGGCCTTCGCTCGCGGTGTACACCACGCCGAGGAACGTCGAGTAGCTGACGAACACCATCGCGCTCGTCGTGATCAGCCCGTCGAGCACCGCCCGGGCCCGACCCATCCGTTGCAGCGATCGGGATGGGAACGTGATGACGCCGGCCAGCAAGAACGGGATGGCGCCGAGGTAGCCGACATCGGCCCAGCCGGGGTAGGGCACGGGCTCGTGCTTGACCACCTCGAACCACGTCCACACCGCCTGGCCGAGGCCCCAGCTGACGCAGGCGGCGGCGAGGAGGAACCACGACAGCTGCTGCCGGCCGGTCGACCGTAGGGCGGCGAGCACCAGTGCTGGTGCCGCGATGCACAGGGGCACGATCGTCTGCCCGATGTCGTTCCACGTCGTGACCGAGGACTCCGTTCCCGGAGCCAGCGCCAGGTACGCGAGGTACGCCACGGTCCCTCCCACCAATGCGAGCAACAGGGCGCGCCGGTCCGTCATGAGTCTCGCCGGGGTCGCCTGCACCGGTAGATCATCGTCCTTCCGGAGGCGGACCTGAACCATCCCACGCGCGAGACTCGGCCGACCATGACTGCCACGGACCTCGAGCTCGGGAGCTTCAGCGAGGATCCGCCGTGGGCGGTGGAGCCGGAGGCGATGCGGTGGCGCCGGGCCGTTCCGGGGCTGCGGACGCAGATCGCCGACGAGCTCCCCCGCCTCACCCGCCCGGGCCGGGTGCCGCCGGGCCTGCGCGTCGTCCGCACCGTGCGGCTGCTGGGCACCGCGCTCGCGGGCTGGTACGTCGGCGCGCGCCGGCAAGGCGGGTCGGAGTCCACCGCCGTGCTGTCGCGCCGCCTCCGCCTCGCGGCCGAGCGGCTCGGACCGACCTACATCAAGCTCGGGCAGATCATCAGCTCCGGAGAGGGCATCTTCCCCGAGGAGCTGGTGACGGAGTTCAAGCGCTGCCGCGACCAGGTGCCGCCGGAGCCGTTCGCGGTGGTGCGGCGGGTGGTCGAGGAGGACCTGGGTCGTCCGCTCGAGGACGTGTTCCTGCGCTTCCACCCGGAGCCGCTGGCGGCGGCGTCGATCGCGCAGGTGCACCGTGCCACATTGCGCACGGGCGAGGACGTCGTCGTGAAGGTGCAGCGCCCGTCGGTCGGGCAGCTCGTGCACAAGGACCTCCGGGTGATGGCGTGGATCGCGCCGTTCATGGTCGGTCGCATCCCGGTGGCCGCGCTGGCCAACCCGCCCGCGCTCGTCGAGCTGTTCGCGGAGACGATCACCGAGGAGCTCGACTTCCGCATCGAAGCGCAGAACATGCTCGACATCGCGCGCTCGTTCGCCGACCTGGGCCAGCGCGACTACGTCATCCCGCGTCCGCACCCGGAGCTCGTCACCCCGCGCGTGCTCGTGATGGAACGGCTCGAGGGGTTCAAGTTCGACGACGTGGCCGGGATGAAGGACGCCGGCATCGACACCGAGGCGGTCGTGCGCACCGGGATGATCTGCTTCATGGAGGGCGCCATGATCCACGGCATCTTCCACGGCGACCTCCACGGCGGGAACCTGTTCGTGCTCCCCGACGGTCGCACCGCCCTGCTCGACTTCGGCATCGTCGGCCGCCTGTCCGAGCCGCGCCGCCTGGCGTTCCTCCGCCTGCTGATGACGGCCACCGCCAACGACATCCACGGCCAGCTGGCGGCGCTGCGCGACCTCGGGGCCCTGCCGCCCGACACCGACCTGGACGCCGTGATCAAGGACCTCGGGCTCGACCGGCCCGTCGTCGACCCCACGACGATGGACGCCGACGAGCTCGTGCACGAGATCCAGCGGACGATCAAGGCCCTCATGGGGATCGGCGCCCGGTTGCCCAAGGAGCTCATGCTCTTCATCAAGAACATGGTGTTCCTGGACGGTGCCATCGCCACGTTGGCCCCCGACCTCGACATCATCGGCGAGATCGGCAACATCTCGATGCACTTCGCCACCGCCCACGGCGATCGCCTCGCCGGCGAGCTCGGCATGGACGTCAGCACCTACGAGCTCGACCTCGCCGGGGTGCGCGCCAGCTTCGGCTACGAGGACGGGGCCGAGGGCGCCGTCACCTACCGCGACTTGCAGGAGCGACGCGAGATCATCCGCGATCGACTCCAGAAGCGCGGCAAGCGTTGAGGCTCGTCGTCGCGCGGTGCGCGGTCGACTACGAGGGCCGCTTGTCCGCTCACCTCCCGATCGCGACGCGGCTCATCATGGTGAAGCAGGACGGCTGCGTGGCGATCCACGCTGACGGCGGGGCCTACAAGCCGCTGAACTGGATGAACGCGCCCAACCGGCTCATCGAGGGCGACGGGGAGTGGACGGTCACCAACCCCAAGGGCGAGCGGCTCATCATCACGATCGACGAGGTGATCTCCGACACGGCCCACGAGCTCGGCACGGATCCGGGGCTGCAGAAGGACGGCGTCGAGGCGCACCTCCAGGAGCTGCTCGCCGACGCCTGCCACCACATCGAGGCCGGGATGGTGCTCGTGCGCAGAGAGCACCGCACCGAGATCGGCCCGGTGGACCTGCTGTGCACCGACGCGCAGGGCCGCTCGGTCGCCGTCGAGATCAAGCGGCGCGGCGAGATCGACGGCGTCGAGCAGCTGGCTCGGTACGTCGAGTTCATGGACCGCGATGCCCGGCTGCGACCAGTCCGCGGCGTGTTCGTGGCCCAGGTGATCAAGCCGCAGGCCAAGGCCCTCGCGGCTGAGCGCGGGATCGTCTGCGTCGAGGTCGACTACGACGAGCTCCGCGGCGTCGAGCGCGCCCAGACCTCACTGTTCTGACAACGTCTGTTCAGCTGGGGCGGACCCGGAGGATGCTGCCTGGATCGCTGTCGGTGGCGAGGTAGAGGAGGCCGTTGGACGGGTGCATCACGGCCACTCGCAGCCGGCCTCGGTCCGTGACGCGCACCCACTGGGTGTCGACGGCCGTCCCTGCGACGTCCAGGCGGAGCACGCGGAGCTGCTGGCCCTTCAGGACCGCCATCGCGAGCGAGCGGTCCCAGCCCTTCCAGCTCGAGCCGGAGATGAACGCCCCACCGGAGGGCGCGATGGTGGGGAAGCCAGAGGACCACACCGCCGCGCGGGCGCCCGGGTGCCGGGTCGCATCCGTCATGGGCCGCGACTCGTCGTAGAACAGCGGCCCGGACAGCGGGCGTGGGTCCCAGCCGTAGTTGGCCCCGGCCACCAGCTTGTTCACCTCGTCGTCGCGGTTGGTCCCGTGCTCGATCGAGTACGCACGGCCACCGGGGCTGAAGGCGATCCCCTGCACGTTGCGATGTCCGTAGGAGTAGATCCGCGGGTCGAACGGAGGGGGCGCGTTGCCAGGCACGGCCAGCCCGCTGGTGTTCACCCGGAGCACCTTGCCCCCGAGCGACGTGGGGCTCTGCGGGTTGGTCGGCATGGCGGCGTCGCCCGTGCCGATCCAGAGCCGGCCGTCGGGTCCGAAGCGGGTGCGGCAGCCCGAGTGGCGTCCGCTGCTGACCGGGATCCTGGTGACGATGTCGGCGCGCTCGGTGAGGGCGGTGACCGCGGCGTTCATCCGCCAGCGCACGACGCGCACGTCGGGGGTGCCACCGGCGTTCGACAGGAAGCACGTGTACACGCGCCGGTTGGACGTGAAGGCCGGATCGATGGCGACGCCCATCATCCCGCCCTCCCCCATCACGATCGCATCGCTCGGGTCGGCGAGGGTCCGCACGAAGGCGCCCGTCGCATGGCGGAACCTGATGGCGCCGCCCTTCTCCGAGAAGAGCATCCCGCCGCCGGGCGTGAAGGCGAGGTCCCACGGTTGGTGGATCCCAGAGAGCACGGTCGACACCGACAGGGACGGCGCTGGGCCCGGAACACCCGCGGGCCGGGTCGTCGAGCCTCCGGCGGTCGTGATCGCCACTTCACTCAGCGCGATCGCCAGCGCAGCGGCGACCAGGATCGTGCGACGGGGCATGGTGCGGACCTCCTGGGCTCCGGCCACCGTAGATGCGAAATCCCGTGCCCAGACGCCAGGCCGTGTGCTCCACTGGCGTCGCCGACCCGGCGGATCCAGAGGAGAGACGACATGCGAGCTTCCTTCGTGCCCGTGCCCACAGCTACGAGCGTGAAGGACATGCATGCGAACGTTGAACCTCGGGATCCTGGCCCATGTCGACGCCGGTAAGACCAGCCTGACGGAGCGCCTGCTCCACAACGCCGGTGTCATCGACGAGATCGGCAGCGTCGACGCGGGCACCAGCCACACCGACTCCCTCGACCTCGAACGCCGCCGCGGCATCACCATCAAGGCCGCGGTGGTGTCGTTCGTCGTCGACGACGTCACCATCAACCTGATCGACACTCCGGGGCACCCGGACTTCATCGCGGAGGTCGAGCGGGCGTTGAGCGTGCTCGACGGCGCGGTGCTGGTGATCTCCGGCGTCGAAGGCGTCCAGGCGCAGACGCGCATCCTGATGCGCACGTTGCAGCGCCTGAGGATCCCCACCCTGCTGTTCGTCAACAAGATCGACCGCGTCGGCGCGCAGGAACGGACCCTGCTGGACGCCATCGCCGACAAGCTCTCGTCGTCCCTGGTGGCGATGGGCACGACACGAGATCTCGGCTCCCCCGCCGCCGCCTTCGTGGCGTTCCGCCAGGACGAGCTCGACGTCACGCCCCTTGCCGACCACGACGATCGAGTGCTCACCGCCCTCGTCCAGGACGAGGTGCCGTCGCCTCCCTGGCTCCATCGGGCGCTCGCGTCGCAGGCGAGCCGGGCGCTGGTGCACCCGGTGTACTTCGGTTCGGCGATCACCGGGGCGGGCGTCGACAGCCTCACCGCGGGCATCACCGAGCTGCTGCCGACCGCCGCCGGAGACGCCGACGGTCCCCTCTCCGGCACCGCCTTCAAGATCGAGCGGGGTCCGACCGGGGAGCGAGTGGCGTTCGTGCGGCTGTTCGGCGGCACGATCCGAGTGCGCGATCACATCGACGAGCACACGGTCACCGCCATCGAGGTGTTCGATCGGGGCACGACCGAACGCCGGCCGCACGCCGTCGCCGGCGAGATCGCCAAGGTATCGGGTCTGGGGGCGATCCAGATCGGCGATGCGATCGGTGAGCCCCCTCGGCGAGGCAGCGAGCACCACTTCGCACCGCCGACGCTCGAGACCGTCGTCGTGCCAGCTCCGGATGATCGCCGGGCGTTGCACGAGGCGCTCACCCAGCTCGCCGAGCAGGACCCGCTGATCGGGTTGCACCAGGACGAGGCGAGGCAGGAGCTGAGCCTGTCCCTGTACGGGGAGGTGCAGAAGGAGGTGATCCAGGCGACGCTCGCCGCGGACTTCGGTCTCGACGCCGAGTTCCGCGAGACCACTCCGATCTGCATCGAGCGGCTGACGGGCACCGGCGAGGCGGTCGAGCGGATGCCGCGCGGTCGATCCGCCCGGCACCCGTTCCTCGCCGGCATCGGCCTGCGCATCGATCCGGCCCCGGCCCGCTCGGGGATGTCGTTCCGCTACGAGATCGAGCTGGGGTCCCTTCCCTCTGGGTTCATGAAGGCGATCGCAGAGACCGTGCCCGAGGCCCTGCGCCAGGGCATCCACGGGTGGGAGGTGACGGATTGCGTCGTCACGCTGACGCACTCGCGGTACGCCCCGCGGCAGAGCCATTCCCACCAGGGGTTCAGCAAGGCGATGTCGAGCATCGGCAGCGACTTCCGGTTCCTCACGCCGCTGGTGCTGATGACCGCGCTCCGCCGGGCGGACACCGTCGTGTGCGAGCCCATCCATCGGTACGACCTGGAGGTCCCCGCCGATCTGCTGCCCGTCATGTACCCGATCCTCGCCCGCCTGGAGGCGCCGCCCCTGGAGCAAGCGGGGCGGGGGACGCGCTCGTGCTCAGCGGCCAGATCCGCGCCGCCCTCGTGCACGCCCTCCAGCAGCAGGTGCCAGAGCTGACCCGCGGTGAAGGCGTGCTCGAGTGCGCGTTCGACTGCTACCAGCCGGTGCGCGGAGCGCCCCCGACACGGCCGCGCGTCGACAACAACCCACTGAACCGCGACGAGTACCTGATGAAGGTGCTGGGCGTGGTCTAGGCGGTGTAGGTGACCCGGCCGGCGTCGATGACGATCCGGTCGTCACCGCCGCAGGTCTGGAAGATGGCAGAGCCGTCGCCGTCCTCCCACACCTTGATGGTGAGGGCCTCGCCCGGCATGACCGGCGACGAGAACCGGGCGTCCAGTCCCTTGAACCGCGCCGGGTCGCCGCCGCACACCTCGTGCAGCAGGGCCCGACCGGTGAAGCCGTAGGTGCAGAGCCCGTGGAGGATCGGTCGGTCGAACCCACCCATCGCCGCGAACGACGGATCCGAGTGCAGCGGGTTGCGGTCACCAGACAGCCGGTACAGCAGCGCCTGGTCGGTGCGCGTCTGCACGGTGACGGTGCGATCGGGTGCCCGCTCGGGCGCTTGGTTCGGCGTGCCCGACGGGCCGCGATCGCCGCCCCAACCGCCCTCACCCCGGATGTACGCCGACATGCGGGTGGAGAACAGCGGCTCACCCGTGCTCACGAGCGTGGCCTGGCTCTCGGACACCACGACGGCGCCCTTGCCCTTGTCGTAGATGCCGGTGATCTCGCTGACGGCCTCGAGCTCGCCCTCGACCGGGATCTCCTGGTGGAGCGTGATGCCCTGCTCGCCGTGCACGAGCATGGCAGGGTTGAACGAGCCGATGGAGCCCATGCCGCCGCCCAGCGGGCCGAGCACGACCGCGATGGTGGGGAGCGCGCGCTGGGGCGTGTCGTTGGTGTTCTCGGTGGTGAACGCCAGCTCGTCGAGCGGATCCGACGCACCTGCACCGACGCCGAGGGCGTAGATCAGGGCGTCCTTGCTGGACCACTTGCGGCGCGCCGGTTCGGACTTGGTCCCGACGGCATCCGGGTTGATCGGCATCGTTCTCCTACTCCTGCTTCTCGTCGTAGCCCTGCATGGTGGCGTTGGGGCGGGCCTGCGCGACCAGCTCCGACACCTTCGGTCCCAGCTCGGCGATGTCGTCGGGCGGGTTCTCGAGCGACGGCCCGCGGTGCCAGCCCTCGCTCACTGAGATCATGCGACCGGTCACGTCGAACACGCGACCGGTGATGTGGGCGGCCTCGGGGCTCGCCAGCCAGCAGACGATCGGGGCGATGTGCGTCGGCGACATCTGCTCCTTGATCTCCTCCGGCGCCTGACCCATCCCGAGCCCCTCGGTCATGCGGGTGAGGGCGGCCGGCGCGATCGCGTTGACGGTGACGCCGTAGCGACCCAGCTCCTTGGCGGCGATGATCGTGAAGCTGGCGATGCCTGCCTTGGCGGCGCCGTAGTTGGTCTGCCCGACGTTCCCGTAGATGCCCGACGGCGACGAGGTGTTGATGATCCGCGCGTCGTTCGTCTCACCGGCCTTGGACCGTTCGCGCCAGTAGGCGGCGGCATGGCGGGAGGGGGCGAAGGTGCCCTTGAGGTGGACCTTGATGACCGCGTCCCACTCCGCCTCGCTCATGTTGGTGAGCATGCGGTCGCGGAGGATGCCGGCGTTGTTGATGACGATGTCGAGGCCGCCGAACGTGTCGATGGCCGATTGCACGAACCGCTCGGCCCCGTCCCAATCGCTGATGTCGTCCGTGTTGGCGATCGCCTCACCGCCCATGGCCTTGATCTCGTCGACGACGTCCTGAGCCGGACCCTGGTCCGTGCCCTCGCCGTCCATCGAGCCGCCGAGGTCGTTGACCACGACCTTGGCACCGTGGTGCGCCAGCAGCAGCGCATGCTCGCGGCCGATCCCTCGGCCGGCTCCCGTGATGATCGCGATGCGACCCTCGCAGAGCTTGGTCATCCCTGGAGCTCCCCCTGGTGTCGTGTGCCCCGGTTGGCGTCCTTCGTCTAGCGCACCGGCTCGAGAGGGGCGAATTCCGACGCGACCGGGTGGCGTGGGAGATTGGTGACCCCATGGATGAGCACGCGGAGACGTCAGCGGACGCGACTCTGGTGGCGGAGGGAGCGGCCGAGCCGCTCCGGGCCGCCCACCTCGCGGGCCCCGTCACGCCCCGGGACGACGGTGCGCCTCGGCGCCATCGGCGGTGGCTCCTCCCCACGCTCGTGGTGCCCACCGTGGTGCTCGTCGTGCTGGTGATCGCCTGGGCCGTCGACACGAGCTCCGGCGAGGTCGCCCGGAACGTCCGGCTGGCGGGCGTCGAGATCGGCGGCCTCACCGAGGACCAGCTGGCCGGCCGCGTGGGAGAGGTCGCCGCGGACTTCGCCAGCACACCGGTGGAGCTCGCCGTCGGCGACGCCACGTACGAGACCACCGCCGGCGAGATCGGGTTGATGGTCGATGAGGACGCCACCGCCACCAGCGCCCTCGAGGCGCGTGACAGCTCCTTCTTCCCCGCTCGCCCCGTGGCGTGGGCCCTGTCGTTGGTCTCCGACCACCAGGCGCCGCTCCAGCTGCGCGTGAACGCCGGGCAGGTCGCGAGCAAGGTCGTCGAGCTCGAAGGCGACGACCGAACGCCACCCACCGAGCCGACGGTGGACCTGGTCGACGGCGCCTTCACCGTCGTGCCGGGGGTCGATGGCGTCGGGATCGATCCTGATGAGGTCGCGCACCGGCTGCCGGGAGCGGCGGAGGCGGCGGTGGCCGACGACGCGTCGGTGATCCGGCTCGCGCTGACCACCGGGCCGATCGCACCGCTGGGCAGCCTGGACGAGGCGCGGGAGGCCGCGTCCGACGCGGAGGAGCTGGTCAGCGAGCCCGTGGAGATCCGCACGGCGAGCGGGGCGCGAGAGATCAGCTCCGACCAGCTGCGCTCATGGGTGCGCCTGGCCAGCAACCCCGAGGACGGCACCGTGGCGGTGACGTTCGACGCGAACGCCGCCGCGTCCGGCTTGCGGCGAGCGTTCGGCGACGTCGAGGGCCACCCCGTCAACGCCAGCTTCACGCTCGAGGGGGGCGTGCCCGTCATCCGCCCGGACCAGCCGGGCAAGGTCTGCTGCGGCGGCGATGCCGCCCCGACCATCCTGGCGGCGCTGCAGGCGGGCAACCGGTCCGTGGAGCTGCCGCTGGTCGACGGCCCGGCGCCGTTCACGGTGGAGGATGCGCAGGCCTACGGCATCAAGGAACCGGTCGGCGGCAGCTTCGCGTGGCGCAGCGGCGCCCCGACCACCGCGGCTCCCGGGTTCACGACGTACCACGACGCGGTGGGGGCACGGGTCATCAACATCCATCGCATGGCCGACCTGGTGCGTGGCGCGGTGGTCGCTCCCGGCGCCAGCTGGTCGATCAACGGCCACGTCGGCGAGCGCACCGCCGAGAAGGGGTTCGTGGGCGCCGGTGCCATCCGGGACGGGAAGCACGTCACCGAGATCGGCGGTGGCGTGTCCCAGTTCGCCACGACGATGTTCAACGCCGTCTACTTCGCCGGGCTCCAGATCGACGCCTCGCAGGCCCACTCGGAGTACTTCGACCGCTATCCCCTCGGGCGCGAGGCCACCATGGGCTTCCCGGCGCCCGACCTCGCCTTCACCAACAACACGCCGTTCGGGATCATGATCTGGACCTCGTACACGGACACCAGCCTGACGATCACCCTCTACTCCACGCCCCACGCCACCGGCGAGCAGACTGCGATCACCGAGGGCAGGTCGGGCAACTGCAGGATCGTCACCACCACCCGCACCGTCACCTACCCAGACGGCAAGACGACGACCGACAAGTTCCGCGCCACCTACCGACCCGGCGAGGGTCAGCGGTGCTGAGAGGGACCGACGCATGACCGACGAGCTCGTCTACGAGTCCCGCATGAGCGACTCCGACGCGCTCATGTGGTCGATCGAGAAGGACCCGATGCTGCGGTCCACCATCACGGCGGTGTCGCTGCTCGACGGTCCCGTCGACCGCGAGCGGTTCAACGTCAAGGTCGATCGGGCCAGCCGGGTGATCCCACGGCTGCGGCAGCGGGTCGTCGGCAACCCGTACTCCCTCGCACCACCGCGATGGGAGATCGATCCCAACTTCGACCTCGGCTACCACCTGCGCCACCTCCACCTCGGTGGTGACGGGGACGAGCGCCGCGTGCTCGACCTCGCCCAGTGGGTGGGGATGCAGGGCTTCGACCGGGCCCGCCCGTTGTGGGAGCTCTACCTCGTCGATGGCATGGCCGACGGGCGCTCGGCGCTGATCCAGAAGGTCCACCACGCCATCACCGACGGTGTCGGATCGATCCAGATCGCCCTCACCCTCTTCGACCTCGAGCGGGAGCCGAGTGGCGTCGAGCCGATGCCGGATCCTCCGGTCGCGGCGGTGCTCGGACCGGTGGAGCGGCTGACGGACGGCGCCGCCCACCTGGGCCGGCGGCGGCTCAGCTCGCTGCAGCGATCCGTCAGCGCCGTCACCGGCGGCCTGCGCGAGGTCCTCACCGATCCGGCCGACGCCGCGCGCCGCCTCACGGACACCGTCGGCTCGGTGGGACGGCTGCTCGCGCCGGCCACGGAGCCGCTGAGCCCCCTGATGGTCGACCGGTCCCTCAGCGTGCGGTTCTCCACCATCGTCCGCTCGCTCGACGACCTGCGGGCGGCGGCCAAGGTGGCCGATGGAAAGCTCAACGACGCCTTCGTCGCCGCGGTGGCCGGCGGGTTGCAGCGCTATCACTCGCAGCTCGGGGCCCCCGTCGACGAGCTGCGCATGACGATGCCGATCAACGTGCGCACCGAGGCCACGCAGGGGGTGGCGGGGAACCAGTTCGTGCCGGCGCGGTTCGCGGTGCCGATGTCGATCACCGATCCGGTCGAGCGGATGGCCGAGATGCGCGCCCTCGTCACCGCCCAGCGCGGCGAGCCGGCGCTGGCGCTCACGCAGCCGCTCGCGGGGTTCCTCAACCGGCTGCCCACCTCCGTCACCACCGGGGTGTTCGGCGGGATGCTGCGCGGCGTCGACTTCGTGACGTCGAACGTGCCCGGCGCGCCGATCCCCCTCTACGCCGCCGGTGCCGAGATCGTCCAGCAGTTCCCGTTCGGCCCGCTCTCCGGCGCCGCCGCCAACATCACGCTCCTCAGCTGGCTCGACCAGATCTGCATCGGCGTCAACGTCGACCCAGCCGCGGTGGCCGACCCGGACGCGTTCAACGCGTGCCTGGCCGAGGGCTTCGACGAGGTCATCGCCGTCAAGTGATGGACAGCGCCGACGTCGTCGTCGTGGGTGGAGGTCCGGCGGGGGCGGCGGCCGCCATCCGGCTCGCCCGACAGGGCCGTGACGTCGTGCTCGTCGACAAGGCCACCTTCCCCAGGGACAAGATCTGCGGCGACGGCCTCACCGCCGGAGCGCTGCGCCTGCTCGAGGACCTCGGCCTCGACCCGGCCGCGGTCCCGTCGTGGCAGCCCGTCGACGACGTCGTGGTGCGCTCGCCGGCGGGTGTCGAGGCCACCTTCCCCCTCCCACGCGGCAACGGCGTCTACGCGGTCGTCGCCCGCCGCACCGAGCTGGACGCGGCGCTGCTCGACGTCGCCCGGAGCGCGGGCGTGAAGGTCCACGACGGCCACGCGTGCACCGAGCGCGGAGGAGCAGGCCGATCGGGTGGTGCTCGAGGTGGAGGGCATCGGCGCGCTGACCGCCCGCTACGCCATCGGCGCCGACGGGATGTGGTCGCCCCTGCGCAAGCTCCTCGGCGTCTCGACCCCGGGCTACCGCGGCGAGTGGCATGCCTTCCGGCAGTACTTCGTCGACGTGGGGCCGCGTGCCGCCTCCGAGCTGTTCGTGTGGTTCGAGGCGGACCTCCTCCCGGGGTACGCATGGTCGTTCCCGCTCCCGGGTGGGGGCGCCAACGTCGGCTTCGGCATCCAGCGCGACGGCGGCAAGGTCGCCCGCGTCCAGGACATGAAGCAGCTCTGGCCCGAGCTCCTCGCCCGGCCCCACATCGCCGCGGTGCTCGGCCCCGACGCCCGCCCCGAGTCGCCGCACCGCGCGTGGCCGATCCCGGCGCGCATCGACGATGTGGTCCTGGCCACGCGGCGCACGCTGTTCGTCGGCGACGCCGCCGCCGCCACGGACCCGATGACGGGTGAGGGCATCGGCCAAGCGCTGCTCACGGGCCTCCTGGCCGCCGATGCCATCCGAGACGGAGGACTCGACGCCGGTCGCGTCACCTCCCTCTACGAGCGCCGGGTCACCGACGCGCTGGTGGCCGACCACAAGATGTCGCGGCTGCTCATCCGAGCCCTACGGCATCGGAAGGGTGCGCGCGTCGCCGTCCGGATCGCTGGGGCCACGTCGTGGACGCGCCGCAACTTCGCCCGCTGGCTCTTCGAGGACTACCCGCGCTCCATCATCACCACGCCCCGCCGCTGGCACCGCGGGATGTTCACGAGACCGGGCGCGTACCGCTGACACCCAGCGTTCACCTCCGTCGCGTCGCCGTTCACGACGAGGCAACAAGCCAGAAACCGACGGCTCCTAGGTTGACCTGCGTCAGCCCGATCGGCTCCCCGACCTCCACCGGTGGACTCGAGCCGGCGCTGCGCCATGGCACACGCGGCGGTGTCGCCATGTCGGCGAGGCCGGCACACCTCACCTTCCCCCCGAGGTGTGCCGGCCCGCGCCGCCCTACGTGCCGTCGGCGTGGCGGAGCAGGACGAACCCGCACGGGGTCTCCTGACCGCGGACGAGCCGACCGTCGACCTTGTCGAACACGACGACCGAGCCGACGCCGTGCCCGTCCACGATCGGCACGACGAGGCGACCACCCGCCACCAGCTGCTCGCTCCACGGCTCCTGCACCGACCGCGCCCCGGCCGTCACGATGACCCGGTCGTACGGGGCACCGGCCGCGTGGCCGAGCGCCCCGTCACCCCGCACCACCTCGACGCCGCTCACCCGGGCTTCGGCGAGGTGGCGCTCGGCGCTGTGCGCCAGGTCGTCCTCGAGCTCGACGCTCACCACGCGCCCGGCGGCGCCCACGAGGATCGCGAGGAGGGCGGCGTTGTAGCCGGTCCCGGTGCCGACCTCGAGCACGTGGTGGCCCTCCTCCACCGCCAGGTCCTCCAGCATCGAGGCGACCATCGTCGGCTGGGACGCCGAGCTGATCGCCGAGCCGCCCCCCGACCGCTTCACCGGGACGGCGTGGTCCGCGTACGCCACCTTCACCGGGAACTGGGAGAGGAACAGGTGGCGTGGGACCGCCCGCAAGGCTCGCTCGACGGGCTCCGTCCGCACGACCCCGGAACGCCGCAGCCGCTCCACCATCGCCGTACGCCGCGCGACCGGGTCGTCCATCAGCGTCCAGCCTCGCACCGGCCGCACTTGACCGGCCGGTCAAGTGCGGCCTAGCAATCACCCATGCGCACTCGCCTCACAGATGTCCTCCAGGTCGAGCACCCGGTGATGCTGGCCGGCATGGGCGGGGTGTCGTACCACCGGCTCGTGGCCGCCGTGAGCGAGGCGGGCGGGTTCGGCTGCATGGGCGCGTCGACCATGGCCGCGGACCAGATGCGGGACGAGATCGCCAAGGTGCGCGAGCTCACGTCGAAGCCCTTCGGCGTCGACCTGCTGACCGCCGCGCCCGGCGACATGACCGCCAAGGTGAACGACATCATCGACGGTGGCGGATCCGTGTTCGTGGCCGGCCTCGGCGTCCCGCGCGACGTGGTGGACCTGTGCCACAGCCGCAACGTGCTCGTCGTCAGCATGTGCGGCAAGGTCCGTCACGCCATCGCGGCGGTGGAGGCGGGCTGCGACATCGTGGTGGCGCAGGGCACCGAGGCCGGTGGCCACACGGGCAAGATCGCGACGTTCGCGCTGGTGCCCCAGATCGTCGACGCCGTCGGCGAGCGGGTGCCGGTCGTGGCGGCGGGTGGCATCGTCGACGGGCGCGGACTGGCCGCGTCGCTCGCCCTCGGCGCCGACGGCATCTGGGTGGGCACGCGCTTCATCGCCACGCCCGAAGCGAACAGCGTCCCCGGCTACAAGGAGGCGCTGCTCCGCACCCACGAGGACGGCACCACCGTCACCCGCGCCTACACGGGCAAGACCTGCCGGGTGATCGAGAACTCCTACACCAAGGCGTTCGACGCCGACGGCGGCGTGCCCGAACCCTTCCCGATGCAGGTGGTCAAGAGCATGCAGGACGGCGCCAACCACCTCGGCGGCAGCCCCGACACCCCCGACATCGACCCGGAGCGCGAGTTCTGGCCGGCCGGCCAGGGGGTCGGCTCCATCAACGAGCTCGTCCCGGCCGGTGAGCTGGTGGAGCGCTTCGTGCGCGAGGCCGAAGAGGCCCTCGGCACCCTCAACCGCGCCTTCGTGTAGCCCGGCCGCCTCAGGCCCGGGTCGCCTGCACTGCCTGCCGCGTTGAGGGCGGCGTTGTAGTCAGCGGCGAGTGGCGTGCTCGACCATCAGCTGGCCGAAGCGCTCCCAGTCGAGCGTGTACGTCGTGCGGGCCAGGCCCGGGCGCCAGTCGACGGTGCCGCGGCTGATCAGGAGGTGGCCGAGCACCTCGTCGTCGCTCCACACGGTGATGGTGACGTCGGTGTTGACCACCTCGACGGTCGGGACCGCCATCGATATCCGGTGCACGGGCATGGCCCCATGCTCGCGCCATCCAGTCGAATCGCGGTTGGCGGGCGCGCCGCCCGGCGGAGAGGATGGCCGCTGACCGACCAGGGCGGGGCACGTTGGCACCACCGATGACGAGCAACCGGTGACGGACCTCGCTCCGCCGCGGCCGGCGGCCCTCGACGCGGTGCCGCGCCGCGCCCTCGCGGTGGTGACGGTCGCCATCGTGCTGTGGACCTCGAACGTGTTCTTCGTCCGGCGGGCAGACGACATCCTCGTGTTCACGACGTGGCGGATGATCTTCGCCATCCCGGTGCTCGCGGTGACGGCGGGGTTCCTGCGGCTGCGGACACCGGGCCCCCCTGCCACGCGCACCGACCTCAGCCGCACGGTGCAGGTCGGGATGGTGGGGATCGGCGTCCTGTTCGGCATCAGCGCGCTGGTGAACTTCGTGGCCCTCAACGAGACGACCCTCGTGAACGTCGGTGTGATCCACGCCCTGCAACCGGCCGTGGTCGCCGGGCTGGCCGGTCGCTATCTCGGCGAGAAGGTCGACCTTCGTCTGTTCGCGTGGGTGATGGTGGCCATCGGCGGTGCCGTCGCGGTGGCGGCGGCGTCGTCGGGCGTGGGCACGTGGAGCCTGCACGGTGACCTGCTGGCCGTGCTGGGACTCGGCCTGAACTCGTTGTGGTTCCTCGCGGGACGGTGGGTGCGGACGCGGACCGAGATCGACGCGACGTCGTACATGGCGGTGGTGTTCACCACCGGCGCCGCGACGCTGCTCGTGATCTCGACAGCGGCCGGCCGCTCGCTGGGCATCAGCAGCACGACGTTGTTCCTGGCCGCGATGACGGCGCTGTTCGGCACCATCGGCCACACGCTCGTCGCCTGGGCCCACCGCTTCGTACCCGCGGCCGTGTCGTCGCTGTTCATCCTCAGCCAGCCCGCCCTCATCGCCATCCTCGCCTGGGTGGCGTTCGACGAGTCGGTGAGCCCGCTGCACCTCGTGGGCGGCGTCATCGTCCTCACCAGCCTCTGGCGCATCGTCACCAGCACCAGCGGCGACGAGCCGCCTCCGACCCCTCCGGGCGACCTCCCCGACCTGCGCGACGACCTGGTCGTCGAGCCCTAGTCGCCGTCGGCGTCGTCTTCGATGTCGTCCACGGCGATGCCGAGCGACGCGAAGACCGGCAGGGCGAAGTCGACCACCTGGTCGGGACCGATCGTGCACCTGCGGACGGCATCGGCTCCTGCGATGCCCGTGACGGTGGAGCCGTGGAACGCGACGCCGTCGAGCCTCGCCTTCGACAGCTCGACGCCGTCGAGCTTCGATCGCAGGAACCGGGAGCCCATGATCGTCGCCTCGTAGAGGTCGCTGGCCGACAGGTCGCAGTCTTCGAAGGCGCAGTGCTCCAGCGTCGCCATGCGGAACCACGACTCGGTGAGCCGGCAGTCCGAGAAGGTCACGTGCGCCGCCCGGAGCTCGGCCGCGGTGAAGCCGGCCATCCGGCACCGGTCGAAGTGGACCCGCCGAAGCGATCCCGACTCCAAGGTGGTGCCGGAGAGCTCGCAGTCGTCGAGGAGGCAGTCGCTCAGGTGGAGGTTCGTGAGCACGGCGCCGGTGAGCGACACCCCGCGGAGGACGCAACCGGACAGGGTGAGCCCCGCGAGATCGGCCCCCGACAGGTCGGCGTGGTCCAGCTGCCCGCCCTCGATCGTGGCGTCGGCGGCGAGGTCGTCGACCGTCAGGGTCGCACGCGGTGCCGGCACGCGCGGCGACTCGATCGGCGGGAGCTTCATCCGCTCGGCTCGGCTACAGGTCTTCGATCCAGCCCTTGAGCTGTTCGATCAGCTTCACCGGATCGGGGCCGATCGGGGTGACGTTGAGGACCGTCACGCCACTCTCCTTGTAGGCGGCGAGCCGCTCCCGCACGTAGCCCTCGGGGCCGCAGAGGGTGGAGGCCTCCAGGAGCGCATCGGGCACCAGCTTGGCCGCCTCCTCCTTCTTGCCGTCGAGGTAGAGGTCCTGGATCTGCTCGGCCTCCTGCTCGTAGCCGTAGCGCTTGACGAGGTCGTTGTAGAAGTTGCGGCCCTTGGCGCCCATGCCGCCGACGTAGAGCGCGGTCATGGGACGGGCGAAGTCGCGCACGGCCTCGGCTCCCTCGCCGATCGACAGCAGGCCGCCCGCGACGATCTCCATGGGTCCGAGGTCGGCCGAGCGCTTGGCGGTCCCGGCTGCGAGGTCGGCGCCCCAGACGTCCTTGGCCTTCTCCGGCAGGTAGAAGAGCGGCAACCAGCCGTCCGCCTTCTCCGCCGTCATCTCGACGTTCTTCGGGCCGAGGGACGCGACGTAGATCGGGATCTCGCGGCGGACGGGGTGGTTGATCAGCTTGAGCGGTTTGCCGAGCCCGGTTCCCTTCCCCTCGGGAACCGGGATCTGGTAGCTGGCGCCGTCGTGCTCGACGCGCTCCCGCTTCCACACCTGGCGGCACACGTCGATGATCTCGCGGGTGCGGCCGAGCGGCTTGTCGTAGATCACGCCGTGGAAGCCCTCGATCACCTGGGGCCCGGAGGCACCGAGGCCGAGCACGCACCGCCCATCCGACAGTGCGTCGATGCCGGCCGCCGTCATGGCGATCAGCGTCGGTGTGCGGGTGTAGATCGGCAGGATGCCGGCCGCGATCTGCACGGTCGACGTCTTGGCGGCGAGGTAGCCCATGCTGCTGACGGCGTCGAAGCTGTAGGCCTCGGCCACCCACACCATGTCGAGGCCGGCCTTCTCCATGTCGACCACCTGATCGGTGGCCTCCTTGAAGCCGCCGGCGTAGTTGAGCTGCGTGGACAGCTGCATGGCATCCCCCTCGGTCGGTTGATCAGGTCAGAGCGCGGCGCGCCGGGCCCGGGCGGCCTTGGCTCGCTCGAGCAGGTGAGCAGGCACCCCGAACTCGTTGTCGGCCGCCGCCGCATCCGCCCCGGCCGCATCGTCGTCCGCCGCCACCGTCTCGTCGACGGCCTCGACCTCCACCCGGTCCTCGACCGGCACGAACTTGTCCCGCGCCACGATGTGGCGTCCGTCGAGCAGCCCCTGCTCGACGCCGTTCTCGAACAGGACCCGGTACCGGATCCACGAGACCCCCGTGACCTGGAGCACCTTGCCCGGTGTGCCGATCGGAACGCTCGGGAGATCGATCCACGCCCGCACCTTCTGGTGGCGATCGAGGTCGACCGGGGTGAGGACGGCAGGCATGGCGGACAGTCTGGCCTGGGGCCCCGAGCGGGAATAAGTAGCCAGGCTACTTAGTTAGGTGAAATGATGTCCGGGATGCCCACCACCGACGAGACGGCCGAGCTCGCCAGCCGTCTGCGCCTGTCGATCACCCGGCTGGCGCGCCACCTCCGGCAGACCGCCGACAGCGACCTCTCCCCCACCCAGGCGTCCGTGCTGGCCACCGTCTCCTCCGCCGGCCCGCTGGCCCTCGGCGAGCTGGCCGAGCTCGAGCGGGTCGCCTCGCCGACCATCACGAAGGTGATCGCGCTCCTCCACGACAAGGGCCTGGTCGACAAGCTCACCGACCCCGACGACCGACGCTTCGTGCGCGTGAGCCTCACGCCCGAGGGCGAAGCGCTGCTCGAACGCACCCGCGCTCGCAAGACCGCGTGGCTGGCCCGCCAGCTCCAGGACCTGTCGCCCGAGGACCTCGAGCGCCTGATCGCCGCCACCGACGTGCTCGAACACCTCACCGCTCGCCGGGCCGTTCGATGACCCGGATCCGCGCCTTCGGCTCCGACACCTTCCGCTCGCTGCGAAGCCACAACTTCCGCCTGTTCTTCGTGGGTCAGATCATCAGCCAGACCGGCACGTGGATGCAGATGGTGGCGATCGGCCTGCTCGTGCTCGACCTCACCGACAGCGGGGTGGCCGTGGGCCTCGTCACGGCGGCCCAGTTCCTCCCCATCCTCGTGCTCGGCGCCTGGGGCGGCGTGCTGGCCGACCGCCGAGACCGTCACCACCTGCTGCTCATCATGAACGCCATCGGCGCCGCGGTGGCGCTCTCCTTCGCGGTGCTGGTGCTCACCGACGCCCACCAGCTCTGGTCGATCTACGTCCTGACGTTCGCGGCGGGCACGGTCACCGCCCTCGAGAACCCGACCCGCCGAGCCTTCGTCACCGACCTCGTGCCCGACATCGACGTGCCGAACGCCGTCGGTCTCAACAGCACGCTGATGACCGGCTCGCGGGTGGTGGGCCCGGCCGTCGCCGGAGCCCTGATCGCCGGTCCGGGCATCGGTTGGTGCTTCGCCGTCAACGCGGTCTCCTACCTCCCGCAGCTCTGGCTCTTCGCTCGCATGAACCGGGCGGCGTTCCGTCCGAGCGATCGGGTCGCCAAGGCCAAGGGCCAGCTCCGCGAGGGTCTGCGGTACGTGTGGGGGCAGCCCGACCTGCGCCTCCCGCTGCTGCTCGTCACCGCGGTCGGAACGCTGGCCTTCAACTTCTCCGTGATCCTTCCGCTGTTCGCGACCCGCGACCTGGACGGCGGTCCGGCCACCTTCACCACCCTGTTCTCGATCATGAGCATCGGGTCGGTGCTCGGCGCCCTCGCCATCGCCCGGCGCACCCACGCCACCACCGCGTTCTTGTCGCGGTGCACCGTGGCCTTGGGCGTGTCGATGACCTTTCTGGCCATCGCGCCGGTCACCGCGCTCGCGTACCTCGCGGTCATCCCGGTCGGCATCACGAGCGTGATGGTGATCTCGGGCTCGAACGCCGTGGTGCAGCTCGGCACCGACCCAGCCATGCGGGGCCGCGTGCTCGCACTCCTCGCGGTGGTGTTCCTCGGGTCCACGCCGGTGGGAGGCCCGATCACGGGGTGGATCTCGGAGGAGTTCGGGGCGCGGTGGGCGCTCGGCCTCGGCGCGGCCACCGCGCTGACCGCCGGGCTGCTCACCCTGCGAGCGTTGCGGTCCCGCCCGACTACCGAGCGGGTCCGGTCGACTGGCGCGCTGCCCGTCGACCCTTCACCCGTCGTCGTCGCGCCCGGTCGATGAGGTCGAGCACGGCCGCCTCGAGGTCCTCGGGGATGCCCTGCTCCAAGTCCTCGAGGTCGACGTCGGCCAGCGCCTCGACCACGGTGTCCTCCGCTTCGAACCGCTCCACCACGCGCGGGTCGATGTAGGCCGAGCGCGCCACGGCGGGCGTGTTGCCGAGGTGCTCTGCGACGTCCTTGATCACGCCGGCGACCACCCGCTTGCGAGCGGTCTCGGACTCCACTGGCTCCTCTGCGGCCAGACCGGCCGCCGCCAGCACCGTGCCCACCCACGTGCGGAAGTCCTTGGCCGTGAACTCGTCGCCGATGTGCGACTGGATGTACTCGTTGATGTCGGACGACCGGATGTCGATCCACTCCCGGCCGACCTTGTACGCCAGCAGCTCTGCATCGGCGGGTGACCGGCGGCGTCGCAGCGTGACGACCACAACCCGCACCTCAGGGTCGACCACCTGGCAGAGCCGCTTCTGTCCGCTCTTGGCGTCGTAGTCGAACTCGAGCGCGTCAGCCCGCACCCGCACGTGGTCCTTGCGCAGCGTCGCCAGTCCGTAGGTGTCGTTCTCCTCCGCGTACGCCTCGCCGCCCACCCGGAAGAAGCCCAGCTCGAGCAGGCGGACCGCGCACGCCAGCACCCGCTCGCGCGGCATCGCGGGGAGCGCGATGTCCTCGGCAACCTGCGCTCGGAGGATGGGCAGTCGCTTGGCGAAGCGGAGGATCCGGTCGTGCTTCTCCCGGTCACGAGCCGCCCGCCACTCGTCGTGGTAGCGGTACTGCGTGCGGCCCTTGGCGTCGACGCCGGTCGCCTGGATGTGCCCGTCGGGGTCCGAGCAGATCCACACGTCCTCCCACGCGGGCGGGATGGCGAGGGACCGGATGCGGTCGACCACGTCGTCGTCGGTGATCCGCTCCCCGTCGTCATCGAGGTACGAGAAGCCCTTGCCGGCCCGACGGCGCCGCATGCCCGGCCCGTTGCAATCGATCTCCCGCACCGCCACGGCCCCGGTCTACCCCGCTGGGTCAGTGCCGAGACTGAGCCCAGGTCTGTCCCTGCTCCACGTCGACGTCGTGGGGCAGGCCGAGGACCCGCTCGGCCACGATGTTGCGCTGCACCTCGCCCGTGCCTCCCCCGACCGTGAGGGCCGGTGCGAACAGGAAGCCGTAGTGCCACATGGCGGGATCGCCGCCCAGCGGGCCACCGGAGCTGAGCATCCCGCCCGCGCCGGCGAGGTCCTTGGCCAGACCCATGATCGCCTGGCCGTGCTCGTCGGCCATGATCTTGCGCACCGACGCCTCCGCGCCGGGCGGCTCTCCCTTGATGCGCGCGGTGACCGTGCGGAGGCGGATCAGGCGCAGCAGCTCCTGCTCGATGTGCAGCTGCGCGAGGCGCTGGCGCAGCACGGCGTCCGTGGTGCCGCCCGCCGCCCGCACGGCGTCGAGGAGGTCGTCCGCCGTCGGCCCCATCCCCCACAGCGCGCCTCCCGACGAGAGGGACACGCGCTCGTTGCCGAGCGTCACCTTGGCGAGGCTCCACCCTCGGTTCGCGTCGCCGACGAGGTTCTCGGCCGGCAGGCGCACGTCGTCGAAGAACACCTCGTTGAACGTGTGCGAGCCGGTCATCTCGATGATCGGCCGGATCTCGACGCCGGGGGCGTCCATCGGGCAGATGAAGTACGAGATGCCTTCGTGCTTCGGGGCGTCGGGGTCGGTGCGGGCGATGAGGATCCCGAACTTGGAGAACTGCGCCAGGGACGTCCAGATCTTCTGGCCGTTCACCACCCACTCGTCGCCGTCGCGGACGGCCCGGGTGGACAGCGAGGCCAGGTCCGACCCCGAGCCCGGCTCGCTGAACAGCTGGCACCAGATCTCCTCCGCCGCCAGCAGCGGGAACAGGTAGCGCTCCTTCTGCGCCTCCGTGCCGCCGTGCACGAGCGTGGGCCCGGCCCAGCCGATGCCGATCGTGTTCGACGGTCGCCGCACGCCGGCGGCGGCCAGCTCCTCGTCGATGAGGATCTGGTGGATGGGGTCGGCATCGAGGCCCCACGGGCGGGGCCAGTGCGGTGCCACGTAGCCGGCGTCGGCCAGCTGCCGACCGGTCGGCGCGGGGTGCTCGGCCAGCCAGGCGCGCACCGCGAGGCGGCGGGGATCGTCGTCAGCCGGCAGCTCGAAGTCCACGTCGGCAACGTAGTGCCCGACTTGACCATTCGGTCAAGAACGGCGGCCGTGGCTAGCATCAACTGCCGTTCACGCGACCGAGGGGGAGCAATGCCGGGCTGGAACTTCGCGGATGTCTGGGAGGTCGTGGCGCAGCAGGTGCCCGACGCCCCTGCTCAGATCCAGGGCGACCGGCGCATCACGTGGTCCGAGTTCGACCGCCGGGCGAACGGGATCGCCCGGGCGCTGCTCGACGCCGGGGTCGAGGAGCAGGACAAGGTGGCCCAGTACCTCTACAACGGCCCCGAGTACCTGGAATCGATGTTCGCCACCTTCAAGGCCGGCCTGGCGCCCATCAACACGAACTACCGCTACCTCGACGACGAGCTCGTCTACCTCTGGGACAACGGTGATGTCGTCGCGGTCGTGTTCCACGGCACCTTCGCCGAGCGCATCGAGGGCATCCGCGACCGCCTGCCCGCCATCGAGCTGTGGCTCTGGGTCGACGACGAGGCCGGGCCGTGCCCGAGCTGGGCCACGCCCTACGAGGCGGCCGCCGAGGCCGGCACGCCGGAGCCGGTGAGCGGCCCCTGGGGGCGCGACGGCGACCACCTGCTGCTCCTGTACACCGGCGGCACCACCGGCATGCCCAAGGGCGTGATGTGGCGGCAGGACGACCTGTTCCGCACCCTCGTCGGCACGTTCGTGCCGGCGGTGCGCGAAGGCGACCCCGACCTGCAGGTCATCCGCGACGCCGTGCAGGCGCCCGGGCTCACCGGTCTGCCCGCCTGCCCCCTGATGCACGGCACCGGCTGCTTCACCCAGCTGATCGTCCTCGCCGCCGGCGGGTGCACCGTCCTGCTCGAGGCGAGGAACCTCGACATCGACGAGCTGTTCGCCACCATCGAGCGCGAGTCGGTCAACACCATCGCCATCGTCGGCGACGCCTTCGCCAAGCCGATGGTGCGCGCGCTCGACGCCGCGCCGGGCAAGTACGACATCTCCAGCCTGGTGATCATCTCGAGCTCCGGCGTCATGTTCAGCGAGGCATCGAAGCAGTCGTTGCTCGCCCACCACCCGGGGATGATGATCGTCGACGCCTTCTCGTCGTCGGAGGCCCTCGGCATGGGGCAGTCGGTCACCTCGGCGGCTGGAGGCGGCACGACGGCCAAGTTCACCGTCGGCGAGCACACCAAGGTCATCACCGACGACGGCCGAGCCGTGGAGCCTGGCTCCGGCGAGACCGGCCGGGTGGCCGTCGGCGGCTGGCAGCCGGTCGGCTACTACAAGGACGAGGAGAAGTCGGCCGCCACGTTCATCATGTTCGAGGGCAAGCGCTACTCGGTGCCTGGCGACTACGCGACGGTCGAAGCCGACGGCTCGCTCACCCTCCTCGGCCGCGGATCCGTCTGCATCAACACCGGCGGTGAGAAGGTGTACCCCGAGGAGGTCGAGGAGGTGCTGAAGACGCACGAGTCGGTCGCCGACGCCGTCGCGGTCGGCATCCCGGACGAGAAGTTCGGTGAGGCCATCACCGCGGTCGTGGAGCTCGTGCCCGGCGCCACCTTCGACGAGGGAGCCATCGTCGTCCACGTGAAGGACAAGCTGGCGGCCTACAAGGCGCCCAAGCGCGTGCTGCCGATCGACACGATCGGCCGGGCCCCCAACGGCAAGGTCGACTACAAGCGCCTGAAGGGCTGGGCGGCCGACGAGCTCGGAGTGACGCTTTGACCATCCCGGAGCCGCCGCAGGAGCTGCGGATCGGGTTCCACCGCGACCTCGACTCGATCAACCAGAAGGTCGTGCGGCTGTTCGCCCTCGTGTCCGAGGCCATCGCCGCCGCCAACGAGGCGCTGCTGGGCGACGACACCGACGCCCTCGCCAAGGTCCGGGCCGGCGAGCAGACGATCGACGGGCTCATGGTCGACATCGAGGGCGACATCGAGCGGCTGATGCTGCTCCAGGCGCCCGTCGCCGGTGAGCTGCGCTACGCGCTGGCCATCATCCGGATCGTCCCCGAGCTGGAGCGGTCAGGGGACCTTGCCGAGCACATCGCCAAGCGCGCCGGCTCCGGGCTCGCCACGCAGCTGACGCCGACTGCCCGCGGGATGCTCGAGCGGATGGGCACGATCAGCGCCCAGCTCTGGCGGGCGGCCGCCGACGGCTTCATCGACCGTGACCCCGCCGCCGGCGAGGCGCTCGAGGCCGCCGACGACGAGCTGGACGACCTCCACACCGCCCTCACCGCGGAGCTGCTCGCCGGCGGCATCCCCGCCGCCGTGGCCGCCGACGCCACGCTGGTCGCTCGCTTCTACGAGCGGCTCGGCGACCACGCGGTGCACATCGCAGTCCGCGTCGCCCGCGCGGTCGCCTGAGCACCACTTCGGGGTCGGGCCGCGGCAGACTGTCGCCATGGCCACTGCCTTCAGGAACTCAAACCCGGCGCTGAACGACAAGGCGTTCCAGCGCGTCGCCGAGACCGACCCTGGTTGGGCCGCCGGCACCCAGCAGCTCGAGGACGCCTACGCGGCCCCGGCCGCCGGGGTCCACACGGACGCCATGACCGTCAACGGCACGGTGTGGGCCACCGCCGCCCTCCTCGTGCTCGTGATCGCGTCGGGAACGTACGGCTGGAGCAGCGTCGACGTCACGTCCGACTCCGTCTCCTTGCCAGGCTGGATCTTCCCCGTGGTGCTCGGTGCCCTCGGCGTCGCCATCCTCACGATCTTCAAGCCGAACCTGGCCCGCTTCACCGCCCCCGTGTACGCCCTCCTCGAGGGTGCGTTCCTCGGGGCCATCTCCGGGCTCTACAACACGGCCTACGACGGCATCGTGGTGCAGGCCGTGGGCCTCACCATCGGCGTCTTCGCCATGATGCTGTTCCTCTACGCCACCCGGATCATCAAGGTCACGGAGAAGCTGCGCATGGGCATCGTCGCGGCCACCGGCGCTGTGATGCTGATCTACGTCGCCAACATGATCCTCAGCCTCTTCGACGCCTCGGTGCCGTTCCTGCACGACACCGGCCCACTGGGGATCGGCATCAGCCTCGTGATCGTGGCCATCGCCGCCTTCAACCTGCTCCTCGACTTCGACTTCGTGGAGCGGGGGGTGGCCGCCCGAGCCCCCAAGAAGATGGAGTGGTACGCCGCCTTCGGCCTGCTCGTCACCATCGTCTGGCTGTACCTCGAGCTCCTCCGGCTGCTGGCCAAGCTCCAAGGACGCGACTGACCCACCGCCGGTGAACCCAGGGTGACCGCGGGGTGAACGCCAGGCGTTACTGTCTCCGCCCGTGCGCTTCCGGCTGCTGCCCACCGACGACAAGTTCTTCTCGCTCTTCGACCAGGCGGCGGCCAACGCCGCCGAGTGCGCCCGGCGACTGCGGGACATCATCGCCACCGACGCCTCCTTGGGCCATGAGGGCATCAACGAGTGCGAGCACCGCGGCGACGAGATCACCCGCACGATCCTCCAGCGCCTGAACTCCACCTTCGTCACGCCCTTCGACCGCGAGGACATCCACGCCCTCGCGGAGGCGTTCGACGACGTGGTCGACGACATCCAGACCGTGTCGCAGCTGATGCTGCTCACGCAGGTCACCTCGAAGCTGCCCGAGATGCGGGAGCAGGCCGACCTGCTGGTGCGGATGGCGGAGGAGGCCGAGGCCCTCACCAGCCGGCTGCAGTCGATGAAGGAGGTCCAGCCGCACCTCGATGCCATCGACGCTCAGGAGAGCGAAGGCGACGCGGTGTACCGGCGCATCCTGGCTCGCCTCTACAGCGGCGAGCTCGACGCCCTCGAGGTCCTCCGGTGGAAGGGCATCGTCGAAGCGCTCGAAGGGGCCCTCAACACGATCGAGGACATCTCCGATGTCGTCGAGTCGATCGTGCTCAAGCACGCCTGACCTGACCCATGGAGACCGTCGCCCTCGTCCTCGTCATCGCCTTCGCGCTCGGCTTCGACTTCGTCAACGGCTTCCACGACGCGGCCAACTCGATCGCGACGGTGGTGTCGACCCGGGTCCTCACCCCCCGCCAAGCCGTCATGTGGGCCGCCTCGTTCAACTTCATCGCCTTCATGGTGTTCGGCACCCACGTGGCCACCACGATCGCCAAGGACGTCGTCGAGCAGGACGTGCTGTCCATCGGGGTGATCTTCGCCGGGCTCGTCGGCGCCATCGTGTGGGACCTCATCACCTTCTACTTGGGGCTCCCCACCAGCTCGTCGCACGCGCTGGTAGGCGGCATGGCGGGGGCGGCGGTGGCCAAGGCCGGCGCCCACGTGCTCGTGGTGGAGGGGCTCCGGAAGATCGGGCTGTTCATCGTGCTGTCGCCGCTGATCGGCCTGGCCCTCGGCCTGATCCTCACCGTGGTCATCTCGTGGTCGTTCCACCGCGTGCGGCGCGTCGACACCCTCAACAAGGGGTTCCGGCGCGGCCAGCTGGTGTCGGCCGCCGCCTTCAGCCTCGGCCACGGCGCCAACGACGCCCAGAAGACGATGGGCATCATCCTCGCCCTGCTCATCGCCGGAGGGCACCTCGGGAGCGACGCGGACGTGCCGCTGTGGGTCGTCCTGGCCGCCCACACCGCGATCGGCCTCGGCACCCTCTCGGGCGGGTGGCGCATCGTCAAGACGATGGGCTCCAAGATCACCCGCCTGCAGCCGTCCGGCGGGATGGCCGCGGAGACGGCCGCCGCCGCCACCCTCTTCTTCACCTCCGCCGCCGGCATCCCGGTGTCGACGACCCACACCATCACGGGAGCCATCGTGGGCGTCGGCGCATCCCGCCGGCTGTCGGCGGTGCGCTGGGGCATCGCGAGCCGGGTCGTGTGGGCCTGGGTCCTCACGATCCCCGGCGCGTTCGTGATCTCGGCGGCCACCTACGGGCTCGTGGGGCTGCTCTCGTGACCGACAAGCGAGCGCAGTTCTTCCTCCTGGCGGCCATCGCGTGCTTCCTCCTGGTCCTCGTCGCGCCCGATGACCTCCGGCGGCTCACGGGCGGCGTGGGCGTCACCTACGTGCTCCTCGCGGTGGCCTCGGCGCTCGACCACCGCAGCCGGCACCGCGACTAGCCAGCGGCGCGATTCGGACACCCGCGAGGGCTCCGCCTACGCTCGCCGGGTCCTCAGAACGACCTGCGACGCGCAGGAGCAGAAAGGTCTCGTACGCATGGCTGATCTCGGGTTCGACGGCAAGGTGGCGATCATCACGGGCGCCGGCGGTGGCCTCGGCCGCTCCCATGCACTCGACCTCGCGAAGCGCGGCGCCCTCCTGGTGGTGAACGACCTCGGCGGCTCCACCGACGGCGTCGGGCACTCCGAGACGGCGGCCCAGAAGGTCGTCGACGAGGTCAAGGCGGCCGGCGGCGAGGCCGTCGCCAACTACGACAGCGTGGCCACCCCTGAGGGCGGCGCCAGCATCGTCAAGACCGCCATCGACACGTTCGGCCGGGTCGACATCATCATCAACAACGCAGGCATCCTGCGCGACACGTCGTTCAAGAACATGGTCCCCGACCAGGTGAACCCGGTGCTCGACGTGCACCTGCGTGGCGCCTTCTACGTCACCCAGCCGGCGTGGCAGCTCATGCGCGACCAGGGCTACGGCCGCATCATCAACACCTCCTCCGCCGCCGGCATCTTCGGCAACTTCGGCCAGGCGAACTACGGCGCCGCCAAGATGGGGCTCGTCGGGCTCACCCGCGTGCTCGCCGTCGAAGGCGCCAAGAACAACATCAAGGTCAACGCCATCGCCCCGGTCGCCAAGACCCGCATGACCGAGGAGCTGTTCGGCGAGGCCATGGACAAGCTGTCGCCCGAGCTGGTGACGCCGATCGTCACCTACCTCGCCCACGAGGACTGCCCCGTCACCGGTGAGGTGTACTCCGTCGGAGGCGGCCGGGTGGCACGCATCTTCGTCGGCGTCACGCCCGGCCACTTCGACGCCGAGCTCACCCCCGAGGGCGTGCGCGACAACTTCGACAAGATCCGCGACGAAGGCGGCTACGAGGTGCCCACGAACCTCAACGAAGAGATGATGCTCGCCTTCAAGTCGATGGGGTAGCCGCTACCGCGTCGCCCACCACGGGGCTTCCTCGACGACGGGCGCATCGGTGACGGCGCCCGTGCGGAGGTCGATCACCTGGGCGTCGCCGCTCGGCCCGAGCGCCCGCACCGCCTCCACCACGTCCGCGATCGCGAACGGCTCGACCAGCACCTGATCGGCGCCGGCGGAGCGAGCGGCGCCGTCCTGCCGCGCGTCGGGTGCGACCGCCAGGATCCGGACGCGGGGCGCCTCCACCCGCAAGCGGTTGAGATCGTCGAGGCCGTCACCGGCGAGGTCGATGATGGCGGCGTCGGCCCACTCGATGCTGGAGCTCGCCTCGTCGTAGGTCTCGCGCAGGGTGCAGTGGCATCCGAGGTTCTCAACCTGCGTCCGCAGGACCTCGGACAGACCGAGGTCAGCGGTGAGCACGAGCACTCGTAGATCCATGTCCTGACTCCTGGTCGCACGGCCCGCGGCCCTCATCCTTGCACCGATCGCGGCCGCGCATACGCTCGCCCGCCATGGACGTGGACGAGCTTCGGGACGACGCCCGGGCGTGGCTGGCCGAGCACCGGGAGGCCGCTCCCCGGGACTACGGCGCCATCTTGCCGCCCGAGCTCGTCGACCAGGGCCGGGCGTGGCAGCGCACCCTCTTCGCGGCCGGTTGGGCGGGGATCCACTGGCCCGAGGAGCATGGAGGCCGAGGGCTCACGCCCGACCACACGGCGGCCTGGACCACCGAGTGCGCCATCGCCGAGGTGCCGCCGTGGATCAACATGGTCGGGGTCGTGCTGGCGGGCGGTTCGATCCTCGCCTTCGGCACCCCTGCGCAGCAGGAGGCGCACCTCCGGGGGATCCTCGAAGCCGACCAGGTGTGGTGCCAGCTGTTCTCCGAGCCCGGCGCCGGCAGCGACCTGGCCAGCCTCTCGTGCCGGGCAGAGGCAGATGGCGACGACTGGGTGGTGACCGGGCAGAAGGTGTGGTGCTCGAACGGGCGCGTCGCCGACCGGGGCATCCTCCTCGCCCGCACGGATCCGGAGGCGCCCCGCCACGCCGGGATCTCGTTCTTCCTGGCCGACATGCACGCGCCGGGCGTGGAGGTGCGGCCGCTGCGCCAGATGACGGGCGGCAGCGAGTTCGACGAGGTGTTCCTCGACGAGGTGCGGCTCCCGGGCGACGCCCTGCTCGGCCCGCTCCACGGCGGCTGGGGCGTCGCCATGGCCACGCTCACCAACGAGCGCGGCTACATCGGGTCCGCGGGGATCTCGCTGGCCCGGCGCCTCGACGCCATCGCCTCGCTGGGCGGCGCCGACGACGCCGTCACCAAGGACCGCCTGACCGAGCTGGTGGCCCGCGGCCGGGCGCTCCAGGCGATGGGCCGCCGGCAGGGACCGGTCGCCACCGTGGCCGCCAGCCTGGCCAAGCTCGGCGTCACGGAGCTGCTGTTCGACGCGGCGATGCTCGAGGCCGACCTGGCCGGCGCCGACTCGATGCTGGAGGGCGGCGCCGCCGCCCGCCTCGTCGGTGCGCCCGGCGGCCGCATCGCCGGCGGCACCACCCAGGTCCAGAAGAACATCATCGGCGAACGCCTCTTGGGCCTCCCCAAGGGCTAGCCCCGTTCTCGGGCGATGACTGATCGAGGGCGCAGGGGGTAGGCCCCCTGCATGCCCATGAAGTCCAACTTCCCGATCAACGGCACCGGTAGCGGCGATGGGCGGTGGCTCGTGCGGCCGAGGGTTCCCCGCCCGGTGGCCCCCAGGCCCGTTGCGAAGTCCGATGCCAACATCGAGCGGCTCGCGCCCAACGGTGCAGAAGCTGCGACTCCAGCGACCCCGGTTCGCAGAGCCAGCTGACAGCGTCGCAACGGGGTACAGATGCCGTGGTGCACCCCGTGGCGACCCTTCGCGAGAGGCGCTGGCGAGTCGCTGTCCTGGCCGCGGCTGCGGCGTGCACCGCAAGCAGGGATTGCGAAGGGCAGGGTTGCCGCGACGCCGTGCTGGTTCACGCTCCATCTGGCATCTCCGACCTGTCGACCGGGACCCTCACGGTCTGCATCGATGATGACTGCGAGACCACGGCCTTCCGCGATCGCTTCGTGGAGGTGCCGTCCGATGGGATGGCGGACGGCGACCGCGTGACCGCTGTCCTTGTGATGCCCGACGGCGGCCGCTTCGAAGCCGAGGTCGAAGCCACCCGCAACCGTCCGAACGGCCCCGGCTGCGAACCCGTGTGCATCGACGCCGAGCTCACGCTCGCCTGAACGCCCACAACAACGCGCCGATGCCGGTCACTGGTTGCCCCGCGAGGCAATAGGTCCCACGTCGGCACTCGTGAGGTCATGAGTCCCACATGCGGGACCAGTTGCCTCAGGCTCACCGGATCGGGACGTATTGCCTCGTGTCGAGTTCTGCCGGTAGACGCCGCGCTCCCCTGAGCGCGCGGGCTCGTGGGCTAGCCGCGGAGGGCGGCGGCGGCGAGGCGGCGCATCACGCGCTCGGCGTCGTCTTGGCTGCGGCCGAGCCCGGCGCGCAGGGCCTCCCACGTGCCCCAGCTGAGGGCGGCGTCGAGGCAGTCGAGGAGGTCGTCGCGTGCGGCGCCCGCGGCGGCCAGCTCGGGCTCGAAGGTGCGGACGAGCTCCTCGCGCAGAAAGGCCTGGCCGTCGCGGAGCCGGGCGGTGATCTCCGTGGAGAAGGGACCGTGCACGTCGGCCGCGCGCCGGATCGGCGTGACCGCCTCCAGGAGCAGGGCCCGCTGGTGCACGAAGCGGTCGAGGCGCGTCTCGAGCGGCAGCTCCGGCTCCACCGGGAGCAACAGCACGGCGACCCGCTCGACGAGCCGCTCCGCGACCGAGGCGTGCAACGTCTCGAGGTCGTCGAAGTGCTGGAACACGCTGCGCACGGAGACCTTGGCCCGTTCGGCCACCCGGGGAGCGGTGGGGCGCAGGTCGCCCTCCTCGAGCAGCCCGATCGTGGCGTCGACGATCGCCTCGCGGGTGCGCATCGACCGCAGCGTGCGGCCATCGGTGGGGCGGGCGGTGCCAGCGCCGCTGGGGAGAGCTTCTTGCACGGTGCCTGCAGGATAGTGGGCGAGCCCTCAGGCCTGGGGGGCGACCGCCGATCCGTGGTGGGCCACGAGCCTCCAGCGCGGCCCGGTCCGCACGAAGAGGTTCACCGCGGCGACGGTGCCGCCGCCGTCCGCGCTGATCAGGTTCTCGTCCACCGTCACCCACGCGGCATCCCCGACCACGGACACGACATCGTTGGTGAGGATGAACTGCAACGGGCTCGGTCCACCGAACAGGGCGAACCAGGATCCGGACACCGCTCCCCACCCGTGGAGGGTGCGCCAACCCGGGTGGGTGCACGTCACGCGGTCGGTGTGCTCCCACACGTCGGACATGGCGTCGAGGTCGCGCGCCTCGAAGGCGTCGTAGAAGGACTGGTTGGCGGCTCGCACGGCGGCTTGGTCGACGGAGTCGTCGCGGTGCTCGTCGTCGCCGGCGCTGTCCTCCATCCGCGCCGACGCTATTCGCCTCGCACCCCGGCGCCAGACGAAGATGCGTGGATGCGCTTCGTGCCCTCCTCCGGCGGCGTCACGCTGGCCGTCCACGAGCACGGAGGCGACGGGCGACCCACGCTGCTGAGCCACGCCACGGGCCTGCACGGCGCGGTGTGGGAGCCACTGTCGGACGCGCTGGGCACCGGCTTCGAGCGCTGGGCGATCGACTTCCGCGCCCACGGTGCGTCGGTCGTGCCGCCGGGGACGCCATTGCCGTGGTCGGCCATGGCTGAGGACGTGCTCGCGGTGATCGATGCCCTGGCCGTCGAACCCGGTGCCCTGCTCGGCATCGGCCACTCGATGGGGGGCGCCGCGCTCGTGGTCGCCGAACAGGCCCGCCCCGGCACGTTCGCCGGTCTGTGGATGTTCGAGCCCATCGTCCCGCCGACCGGCTGGATGCCTGAGGCAGAGGGCGACAACCCGATGGTGGTGGCGGCGCTGCGCCGGCGCTCGCAGTTCCCGTCGTTCAACGACGCGCTGGCCAACTTCGCGTCCAAGCGACCGTTCAACGTGTCGCGAGCCGACGCGCTGCACGCGTACGTGCGCCACGGGTTCGTCGCCGGCGAGGACGGTGCTGTCCACCTCGCGTGCCGGCCGCAGGACGAAGCGGAGGTCTTCCGCAACGCGGGCGCGCATCGCGCGCACGAACGACTGGACGAGGTGCGCTGCCCGGTGGTGGTCGTCTGCGGCGGCGAGCCGATCGGCCCGGCCCGCTTCGCGGGCGCGATCGCCGACGCCCTCCCCCACGGCCGGTTGGAGGCGCACGCGCACCTCAGCCACTTCGGGCCGATGGAGGCCCCCGCCGAGCTGGCGGCGTCCGTTCGGGCCTTCGCCGCCGAGCTCTGAGCCAAACGACACAACATTCCTCCTTGTGCATCCACACCGCGCTGCGGAAGATGCGGCCGTAGACACAGGCTGGGGGGCCGCCATCCGATGGTGCTGATCGCGTTCCGGGACGTGGTGTGGCGATGGCGCCGCTTCCTCGTCGCGCTCATCGCCACCGCCCTCGTGCTGGCGCTCACGCTGGTGCTCGACGGGGTGGAGCGGAGCTTCCCCGCCGAGGCCCAGCGCACCGTCGACGCGTTCCACGCCGGCGCCTGGCTGGTCCCGGCCGGCAGCCACGGCGCCTTCCTCACCTCCGCCGTGCTCCCCTCCGACACCGCCGCGGCGGCCGCCGAGCTCCCTGGCGCGCAGGAGGCCCGCAGCGTGGCCGTCCTGCGGGGCGCGCTGCCCGACGGCACCGACCTGAACGTCGTCGGGCTCGACGCTGGGTCGTTCGCCGACCCACCGCTCACCGAAGGCCGCATGCCGGCGGCGTCCGGCGAGGCCACCGCCGAGGAGGACTTCGGGTTCGACATCGGCGAGACCATGGTGGTCTCGGGAACGCCCTTCACCATCGTGGGGCGGACATCTGGCCTGACCTTCACCGCCGGCGTCCCCTCCGCGTACGTCCCGTTGACGGACGCGCAGGCGCTCGGCTTCGGCGGGAACCCGCTCGCCAACTCGATCGTGACCCGCGGCGTCCCCCCGCGGTGCCCGACGAGCTCACGCTGCTCGACAACGAGGCGGTGAAGGCGGACATGCTGGCGCCGCTGGCGGACGCACGCAGCACCATCGGCCTCATCCTCGGCCTGCTCTGGCTCGTGGCGGCGATGGTGATCGGGTCGGTCGTCTACCTCACGTCGGTCGACCGCTCCCGCGACTTCGCCGTCTTGAAGGCCACCGGCGCGACCGACCGCTCCTTGCTCGCCGGGCTGGCGTTCCAGGCCGGCCTGCTGTCCGTCGGCGCCAGCGTGCTCGGTGTGCTCTTGTCGTTCGTCCTCGCGCCCACCCTGCCGATGCGGACCGAGATCGCGACCGGCTCCTACGTGACGCTCGGGGTGGTCGCCGTCGTCGTGGCGCTGGTTGCGGCGCTGGTGAGCACCCGCCGGACCCTCGGCATCGACCCGGCGCTCGCCTTCTCGGGAGCATGAGCATGCTGGTGGTCGAGGACCTCACGGTGGAGTACCAGAGCGGCGACTACCTCGTCCGCCCGCTCGACCGGTTCAACCTCCAGGCGGAGGCGGGCGAGCTCGTGCTGCTGCTGGGCGCCAGCGGCTGCGGCAAGACCACCCTCCTCTCCACCCTCGCCGGCATCCTCACCCCGCAGTCCGGACGAGTCGTGGTGGGCGGCACCGAGATCACGCTCCTCGACGGACCGGGGCTGGTGCAGTACCGGCGTTCGGGGGTGGGGATCGTGTTCCAGAGCTTCAACCTCATCGCCAGCCTGTCGGCGTCCGAGAACATCCAGTCGTCGCTGCGGATCGCGGGTGTGCGATCCGCGGCGGCGCGGGCCCGCGCCGCCGAGCTCCTCGATCGCGTCGGGCTGACCGACCGCGCCGGCAGCAAGCCCGGCCAGCTCTCCGGCGGCCAGCAGCAGCGCGTGGCCATCGCACGCGCCCTGGCGCACGACCCTCCGCTGATCCTCGCCGACGAGCCGACCGCGCACCTCGACTACGTGCAATGCGAGATCGTGCTCACGCTCCTGCCGCGAGCTGGCCGGCGGCGGGCGGACCATCGTGATCGCCACCCACGACGACCGGCTCCTCCCCCTCGCCGATCGCGTCGTGGAGCTGACCCCGCGGTTCGAGGGCACCGACCGCCAGGGCACGGTCGCGCTGGCCGCCGGCGAGGCGCTGTTCCGCCAGGGCGACGCCAGCGATGTCGTGTACCTGATCGAGGAGGGCGAGGTGGAGGTGCTCCGCGAGCTGGCCGATGGCTCCACCACCACGCTCGCCGTCCTCGGGCCGGGCCGCTACATCGGCGAGCTCGGCCCGCTCCTCGGGCTGCAGCGATCCGCCACCGTCCGTGCCACCAGCGACTGCACGTTGCAGGTGCTCAGCCCCCAGGCGTTCCGGGCCGTGGTCGGCACCGTGTCCCCCACGGCGGACACCAGCGGGCCGACCCGGCCCCGGAGGCGAGCACCCCTCCAGGCGAGCCGCTGAGGTCCCGGCTGGCTGTCACACCTCGGGCGTACCCTGGGTGCATGCCGTTGCCGCTCCCCACGAGCCTGTCGCCGTCGAAGGTGTCGTCCTTCACCGACTGTGGGCTGGCGTTCCGGTTCTCGGCCATCGACCACCTGCCCGAGCCGCCGTCGGTGGCCGCCACCCGGGGCACCCTCGTGCACGCCGCCCTCGAGCGGCTGTTCTGCCTCGACCCCGCGGAGCGCACCCACCAGCGGGCGCTGATCTGCCTCGAGGAGGCCAGCGTCGAGCTGCGAGAGCACCCCGAGTTCAGCGGGCTCGAGCTCGATGCCGACGCCGAGGCCACGTTCCTCGACGAGGCACGGGAGCTGCTGGAGAAGTACTTCCGCCTCGAAGACCCCACCACGATCACGCCGATCGGCATCGAGCTGAAGCTCGAGGTCGAGGTGGGCGGCGTGCGCCTCCGCGGCATCATCGACCGCCTCGAGCTCGACGCCGACGGCGAGCTGGTGGTCACCGACTACAAGACGGGCCGGGCCCCGGGTGAGCGGCAGGAGCAGCAGCGGCTCGCCGGCGTGGCCTTCTACTCGCTGCTGTGCGAGCGGCTCTTCGGTCGCCGCCCGGCCAAGGTGCAGCTCCTCTACCTGGCCGATCCGCTGGCCATCATCTCCGTGCCCACCGATCGCTCCACGCGCGGGGTGGAGCGCAAGCTCGCCGCGGTGTGGATGGCGGTCGAGCGAGCGTGCGAGCGCGAGGACTTCCGCCCCAACCCCGGTCGCCTGTGCGATTGGTGCGCGTTCAAGGCGTACTGCCCATCGTTCGGTGGCGACATCGCGTTGGCCGACGCCTTCCGCATCGACCAGGAGCTCCAGCGCCAGGCCGAAGCCGAGCCGGTGCTGGCGGGGAGCACCACCTAGCCCGACGCCGGATACCGTGCCCCCGGTGTCCGGTCCCTTCGCGAGCGCCAAGCAGGTGATCGTCGCCTTCGACGAAGCCGTCGACCAGCGCGTCGACCAGATGCGTGGCCACCGCACCCTCGACCGACTGATGTACGGCGCGTCGGAGCTCGGCGACTGGTCGCTCATCTGGCACCTGATCGGTGCCGGCCAGGGCCTGCTCCCCGGCCGAGACCCGATGAGCGCCGTCCGCGTGTCGGCCGTCCTCGGCGTGGAGTCGCTGCTCGTGAACGGCGTGATCAAGAGCCTGTTCCGGCGCCACCGTCCGGTGTGGGAGGAGGATCGGCCACGTCCCCATCGGGTCCGCACCCCGCACTCGAGCAGCTTCCCCTCCGGCCACGCCAGCTCGGCCTTCACCGCCGCGGGCATCCTCAGCCAGGGTGATCCGCTGTGGCCCGTGTACTACGGCATCGCCACCCTCGTGGCGTCGAGCCGCGTGTACGTGAAGATGCACCACGCGTCCGACGTGCTGGCCGGTGCCGCCCTCGGTGTCGGCTTGGGAGCGCTGACGCGTCGGGTGTGGCCGCGGCCGTAGCGCCGAGGCGGGAATGCCGAGGTCGCCGGTGAGGTTGGCGAGGTCGTGACCGACCGCACCGCCTTCTCCGTGACCTGGGACTACCGCTGCCCGTTCGCGCGCAACGCCCACGACCACGTGATCGAAGGCCTGCGCGCCGGAGCCCCATGGGACGTCACCTTCGTGCCGTTCTCGCTCGGCCAGGTGCACGTGGCGGAGGGCGAGCCCGACATCTGGGGCCGCTGGCAGGACGACTCCGGGCTCCTCGCGCTGCAAGCCGGGGTGGTGGTGCGGGACAAGTTCCCCGACCGCTTCCTCGACGCCCACGAGGCCCTCTTCGCGCTGCGCCACGATCACGGCGGCCAGCTCCGCGAGGAGGAGCAGGTCCGAGCCGTGCTCGAGGAGCAGGGCGTCGACGCGGCCGCCGTCTTCGGCGAGATCGCCACCGGGAACCCGATCGCGGTGGTGCAGCAGGCGCACGAGGCCGCGGTCAGGGAGCACAAGGTCTGGGGCGTCCCGACGTTCATCGTCGGCGATCGGGCCGTGTTCGTGCGCCTCATGGATCGCCCCCAGGGTGACGGGGCCCGGGCCCAAGCGTCGATCGACAAGGTGCTGGAGCTGCTCGGCGGATGGCCGGAGCTCAACGAGTACAAGTACACGTCGATCCCCCGCTGACCTAGGTTCGCGGCCGTGGCCAACGACCGGGAGATGCGCAACGACCGTCGGATGAGCGACGTCGAGGCGCTGATGTGGAACCTCGAGAAGGACCCGCACCTCGAGCGCGTCGATCGCCAACGTCACCGTGTTCGACGTCCCGCCGGACGCCGAGCGCCTCCGGGCGCGGCTCGAGCGAGCGGTGACGATGGTGCCGCGGCTCCGCCAGCGAGTGGTGCCGGCGCTGGGCCGCATGGCTCCGCCGGAGTGGCGCGACGACCCCGACTTCGACCTCGACTACCACCTGCGATGGGTCGCGCTGCCCGCCCCCGGCTCGCTGCGGCAGCTCCTCGATCTCGCCGCCACCATCGTCAACACCCCGTTCGATCGCACCCGCCCGCTGTGGGAGTTCGTGGTGATCGAAGGCGTCGAGGGCGGCGGGGCGGCCATGGTGCAGAAGCTCCACCACGCCATCGCCGACGGCGAGGGCAGCATCCGGATGTCCGAGCAGTTCATCGATCTCGCGCGGGACGCCACCGAGCCCATCGCCCCCGACCGCCCGGTGCCCGAGCGCATCGACACCAACCTCGTCGAGACCACCCTCGACACGCTGACGCACCAGCTCCGGCGCAGCCTGGGCGTCGCCCGACGCACGGTCGAGGGGAGCGTGGCGCTCGCGCTCGACCCACGGAAGGTCGCGGCGCTGGCCGCCGACACGGTGGAGCTCGGCCGCTCCGCGATGCGTCAGGTCGTGGTGTCGGACCCGGCCCGGTCGCCGCTCTGGGTCGAGCGCTCCCTCCGCCGCCGGATCGAGGTCCTCCAGGTGCCCCTCGACGAGGCCAAGGCGGCCGCCAAGGGCCTCGGGGGCAGCCTCAACGACATCTTCGTGGCGGCGGCGGCCGGCGGGGCCGGCGCGTACCACCGCGCCGCCGGGTCACCCGTCGACGAGCTCCGCATCACGATGCCCGTCAGCACCCGCAAGGACGGCTCCGCGGGTGGCAACTCGTTCACGCCCACCAGGGTCCTGCTGCCGGTCGGCATCGAGGATCCCGCCGAGCGCTTCACCGCCATCCAGGCGCGGCTCGACACGACGAAGCACGAGCGGGCGATGGGGGTGATCGACGGGCTGGCCGGTGTGGCCAACCTCCTCCCGACGTCCGTGGCCGTGCGCGTGGCGCGCCAGCAGGTGGAGACCGTCGACTTCGCCACCTCGAACGTCCGCGGCGCGCCGTTCCCGCTCTACATCGCCGGTGCGCGCATCCTCGCCAACTACCCGGTGGGCCCCACCGGAGGCACGGCGTGGAACCTCACGCTCATGTCGTACGACGGGAGCCTCAACATGGGCCTCAACGCCGACCTCGGCGCGGTCCCGGACCCAGAGCACCTGCGGGACGCCATCGCCACCGAGTTCGCGGCGCTCATCGCCGCCGGCAGCCCGTAGGCCCCAGGCGGCGGAACCGTCGGCTCAGGCTCCGACCGGTGCCTCCACGAGCGGGCCGGACCCGGTGGCCATCTCGGCCGCCGTGAGCAGCATGCGCACGTCGAGCAGCAGGTCGGACACCTCGTCCGTCGACACGAGCTCGCGGTGCATCAGGTCGGACAAGCCGGAGTCGATGAGCCGCAGTGCCTCATCGATCACCGCCTCGTGCACCTTGGCGTCGGCTTCGTCCGTGCCGGTCGTGACGTCCTCGGTCTCAGTCATTGCGGCCAGGATACCCCCGACCTGCGACGCCCAGTCGTCATTGACCCTCGTTAGCCTTGTGACGTGCGCTACGAGCGGGTGGCCCGCCTCGGCCGGGGAGGCATGGGCGTGGTCGACCTGGCCCGCCGGCCCGACGGCACCGAGGTGGCCCTCAAGCGCCTGACCCTGCAGGGCTCGACCGAGGACATCGCTCGCTCCCGCCAGCGCATCGAGCGAGAGGCGGAGGTCCTGACCCGCCTCGACCACCCCAACATCGTCGAGCTCCTGGACGTGGTGGAGGACGGTGACGAGGTCACCCTGGTGATGGCCTACCTCACCGGGGGCACGCTCGCCGACCGGGTGGGACGGCACGGGCCGGCCCCCGCCGACGAGGTCGAACGGCTGGCCGACGCCCTGGGCAGCGCCCTGGCCGAGGCCCACCGGGCCGGTGTGGTGCACCGGGACATCAAGCCCGGCAACGTGCTGTTCGACGACGCCGGAGTCCCCCACCTGGCCGACTTCGGGGTCGCCAGCTCACGGGACGACACCGCCGGGCTCACCGCGGTGGGCACGGTGGTCGGCACACCGGGGTTCATGGCGCCCGAACAAGCACGCGGGGACCTGGCCGGGCAGGCGGCCGACGTGTTCGCACTTGGCGCCACGCTCCTGTACGCGGCCACCGGCGAGGGCCCGTACGGGAAGGGCGCCCCAGAGCTGCTCATGGTCAAGGCGGCGCAGGGCAAGGTGCGACCGGTGCCGCGCGAGCTGCCCGTCGCGCTCCGACGGCGGCTCCAGGCCATGCTCGAACCGCGACCCGAGCGGCGGCCCTCAGCGGCTGCCCTGGTGGGCGGACCGGCGGGCACCGTCGTGCGACGCCCGCTGGCCCGGCGGCGACGGCGCTGGCCGGTGTGGGCCGCCGCGAGCGGGGTCGGCGTGAGCGCGCTGCTCGCCGGTGTGATCGTGGCCGCGCGCGAGACCGGCGATCCGGGGCCGAGGCCCACCACGTCGACGACCGCCGACTGCGCCGCCCTCCCGTACCAGCCTTGTGGCGCGACCTCGCCGGCGCCGGGCACCGACGGCCGCGCGTGCCTGGTCGGCTTCGAGGACTACGACGAGGAGCGCGAGAACGGCTGCGAGGCGGCCGACGACGGGCTGGGCGACGACTTCGAGTTCCCGGAGGGCGCCGACCCGATCCACGCCACGATCGTGCCGCGAGCGGACATCGACACCTTCGCGATGAACGTCGGTGACGGCTATCAGCTGCTGTGCGACGGCCGCTTCCGCGTGACGATCACCGCGCCCGCCGACATGACGCTCCGGCTCGAGATCTACGACGGCGACGAGCTGCAGCAGGAGACCACCAGCGCGGACGGGATCCCCGCGACGGTCACCCTCGACGACCCCGACTGCCTCTTCTCCGACGCAGACACCCTCACCGCCCGCGTGTCGCCGATCGGCCGCGAGCGCAACGGCGACGAGTACACGCTGGAGCGAGCCGGCAGCTTCTGAGGTCAGCGGCGGGCGGGGACGCACAGGCAGGTGCCGGTGCCCATGGCGGCGAGGCGGCCGTCGGCGGACCACACGCGGCCGTAGCAACCGATGGTGCCCTGGTGGGCGACCGGGGCCTGCCCGACCGCGAGCAGCCAGGGGCTGTCGGCCACGTGGTGCAGGAGCTGCACGTTCAGGTCGAGGCTCGGCGCGATGAACGGGATGTCTCCGCTGTGGGCCCGGACGGCCGCGGGCCACGTGAACGTGTCGACGAGGATGACGCTGCGACACGCGTCCACCCACGGGTCGGGCGACGAGTGCTCGTCGGCGAAGCGGTACCAGCCCGCCGGCCTCCGGCTCCCCCGCCTCGCGGTGCTCCCAGTCGTCGACCCAGGCGAGGGGCCGCTCCTCGAAGTTCTCCCAGAAGCGGAACATCCGCACCTCGTCGTCCCGGCCGGCCGCCTGCAGCCGCTCCAGCACGGTCGGCGTGGCCTCGGGTGGGGTGTCGATCGGCATCGGCGCGTGGTGGTGCTCCAAGCCCTCGACCTCGTCGACCGCCCACGCCTGGGCGGTGAGGATGTCATCGCCGCCTTGGTGCGCGCGGACGTGCACGCAGTCGGCCCGGCGGGTGCCGCGCACGGTCCGGGTCTCGAGCTCGATCGATTCGAAGCGGCCCGGCCGGAGGAACTGCACCGAGATGCTCGCGGGCCGGGCGCGGCCGCAGTGGGCGCCCGACGGCCCGCAGGGCAAGGGAGGCCATGTAGCCGCCGTTCGGGCCCCAGATCTCCCAGTCCCGACTGACCTCCGCGGTGAAGTGGCCGACACCGTCCTCGGCGCCTCCCGCCACCGCCGTGTCGCTCCCCAGTGCGCCCATGGGCGGCGACCGTAGCGGCGGGCTCAGGACGAACCGGCGGGGATATAGGGTCGCCGCGATGGGCATGGAGCGCGCCGGAGTCACCTTTGCCAGCCTCATGGCCCTCGGCCCGGATACGGCGCTGCACACCGCCCGCCTGGCCGAGGAGCTCGGGCTACTCGTCCTACTGGACGGCCGAGACCACGGGTCCCGAGGCCTTCTCGCTGCTGGCGGCGGTGGGGGCGGCGGCGCCGTCGCTGGGGCTGGGGACCGGCGTGCTGGCCCTGCAGCTGCGCACGCCGATGGTCGTGGCGATGGCCGGCGCGACCCTGCAGGCGCTGCACCCCGAGCGCGACATCGTGCTGGGCATCGGCATCTCGTCACCGGTGGTCACGTCCCGCTGGCACGGTGTGCCCTACAGCGACCGACCCCTCGCCCACACCCGCGAGTACGTCGCCCTGCTGCGCGAGTGCCTCACCGGCGAGAAGGTCGACTTCGCGGGCGACTTCTACCAGGTGAAGGGCTTCCGACTCGGGGTGCGCCTCGGCGAGCGCCGACCGAAGATCGTCATCGGCGCCCTCAACCCCAAGATGCTCCAGCTGGCCGGCGAGGTGGCCGACGGCGTGGCGCTCAACTACCTGCCGGCATCCCACGTGGCGTGGTCGGTGGAGCAGGTGCGCATGGGGGGCCCGGCCGAGATCTACGCCTACGTCCACGCAGGGATCTGCGAGCGCGACGAGGGCATCGAGCTGGCGCGGCGCGACCTGTTCTCGTACGCCGTCGTCGACTCGTACGCGCGCAGCTTCGAGCGAGCTGGCTACGGCGACGAGGTCACGGAGATCCGCGCGCGCCATGCCGAGGGTGATCGGCCCGGCGCGCTGGCCGCGGTGTCCGATCGCATGGTCGACGGCATCGACGTCATGGGCGACGCCGGCACGGTCGAGGCGACCATGCGCGCCTACGTCGACGCCGGTGTCGACGTGCCGGTCCTGATGCCGCTGCCGTGGGGCGCCGACCGGCGCGCCGTCGGCCGACCTCACGATCCGCGCCGCGCATCGGGAAGGCCTGACCGATGGAGCTGCGCGACAAGGTCGTCCTGGTCACCGGAGGCGCGAGCGGGATCGGTCGGGCCCTGTGCCAGCGGTTCGTCGCCGAGGGCGTCCGCGGGCTGGCCATCGTCGATCGGCAGGCCGAGGAGTCCCATGCGCTCGCGGAGGCGCTGGGTCCCACCGCGATCGGACTGGCCGCCGACGTGGCGCTGGAAGCCGACGTCGTGGCCGCGGTCCGCGCCACCGAGGAGCGCTTCGGGCCCATCGACCTCCTGGTGTCGAACGCCGGCATCGGCACCGGCGGTGGCGTCGAGGCGCCCGACGAGGCCTGGCAGGAGATCTGGGAGGTGAACCTCATGGCCCACGTGTACGCCGCGCGGGCCGTGCTGCCCGGCATGCTCGCCCGCGGCGAGGGCTACCTGCTCCACACCGCATCGGCGGCCGGGCTCCTCACGAACATCGGCGCCGCGCCCGTACAGCGTCACCAAGCACGCCGCCGTCGGCCTGGCCGAGTGGCTGGCCATCACCCACGGCGACCAGGGCATCAAGGTGTCGTGCCTGTGCCCGCAGGGGGTGCGCACGAACATGCTCCTCGCCGGGGCGGACGACGCCGCAGGGGCGGTGGTCCTCGCCCAGGGCGCCATCGAGCCGGAGGACGTCGCCGAAGCAGTGGTGCAGGGGCTGGCCGCCGAGTCGTTCCTGATCCTTCCGCACCCTGAGGTGCTCACCTACTTCCAACGCAAGGCGGGCGACTACGACCGGTGGCTCGGCGGGATGCGCAAGCTCCAGCGCCGCATCAACGACGCGCTGACGTGACCAAGGACCCAACGCCCGCGTCGCTCACCGAGAGCGCGCTGCTCGAGGTCGGCCTCCGACCCGGCGACCGGGTGCGCTTCCGACGGACGGACGGCGGGTCGTGGAAGGAAGCGAAGGTGGAACGCCGGGAGCGCGACGGCTCCGTCGGCGTCCGCGACGAGCGCGGCGCGGCTCGTGCCATCCCGCTCGACCGGCTGCAGGTGCGCGGCAAGGGCCCGCGGGGCGGCGCGATGTGGGAGCCCGTGGCCGAGCGAGCGGGACGGAACGAGCAGCTGGGCATCTGGTGATGCCTCAAGCCTGAGGCGCGACCTGCCGTAGCCCTGACCATGCGCGAGCGGGAGGGCAGAGGGGGGTAGACAGATCCGCCATGGCACGAACAGGGCTCGTCCTCGGAGCCGGCGGCATCGTCGGCCAGGCCTACCAGGCCGGTGTGCTGGCGGCCCTCGAGCTCGATCTCGGCTGGGACCCACGCACCGCGGACGTGATCGTCGGTTCGTCCGCGGGATCCGTCACCGGCGCTGCCCTGCGCATCGGCGTCGCCGCATCCGACCTGGCCGCGCGGCCGCCGACGAGCCGCTGTCACCGGCTGGCGCCGCCTTCTTCGCCGCCATCGACGGCGCCGACGAGCAGCTGCCCGTGCCCTCACCCGCCGACCTCCTGCACGGCTGGCGACTGCCGTCGCGCCGTCTGCTCGCCCGCACCGCGCTGCGCCCGTGGACGGTCCGCGCGGGGGCGACCGCCAGCGCCCTGCTGCCCGCCGGTCGCTACGACCTGCGCGAGCGCACGCGCGTGCTCGACCCGCTCGTGGCTCGGTGGCCGCACGGGCTGTGGATCTGCGCGGCTCGCCGGGACGATGGGCGTCGGGTCGTCTTCGGTCGGCCCGGCTCGCCCTTCGCGCGGCTGTCGGACGCCGTCGCCGCGTCGTGTGCGATCCCCAGCTACTTCGCCCCCGTGCCGATCGGGTCGAGCGAGTACATCGACGGTGGGGTGCACTCCCCCACCAACGCCGACGTCCTCGTGCACGCCGGCCTCGACCTCGTCATCGTCGTGTCGCCGATGTCGGCCGCCCACGGGTCGTCTCGCCGGGCGGATGCCGCGGTGCGCTGGGCCGCCCACCGACGACTCGAGAGCGAGATCCGGCGGTTGCGCTCGCAGGGCACCACGGTCGTGCGGTTCGAGCCGGGCCCCGACACCCTGGCCGTCATGGGGATCAACGCGATGGCCGACGACCGTTCAGGACCGGTGGCCGCGGTGGCCCGGCGCGACGCCGCCGCCCATGCGACCTCGGCGAGCTCCGCCCGCCGACTCCTCCCCCTCATCGCCACCCGCCCCCGCGCCGCCTGAAGCATCGCGCGCTCACCGCGTGGGAGCCTGCGCACGGTGGACCGCCCGACCGTCGAGATCTACGAGCGCCAGAGCGATCGCTACGAGGCGCAGCGGACCCCGAGGTTCCTCGACCAGGCGCGCGGCCTTCGCGGCCCGCCGGCCGGCCGGGACGGTCGTCGACCTCGGGTCGGGACCGGGCTGGTACACGGCCGCGCTCGGCGCTCCCGTCGTCGCCCTCGACGCGGCCGCTGCCATGCTGCGCCGCACTCGCGAGGTGGCCGCAGAGGCCCTGGCGGTGCAGGCCGACCTCACGAGCCTGCCGTTCCGACGGGGTGCGCTCGCCGGCGGCTGGGCCCGCAACACCTACGTCCACCTCCGTGCGGTCGACGTGCCGATGGCGCTGAACGATCTGCACCACGCGCTCGCCCCGGGTGCGCCAGTCGAGCTGACGTTCCTCGGCGGCCAGGACGAGGGCCGGACCGTGTTCGAGCAGGACGACCTTCCGGGCCGCTGGTTCTCGACCTGGTCGGGTGAGCGACTTCGCGACGTCCTGGAGGGCGCCGGCTTCGCGGTCGACGAGCTCGAGCGGCGAGCGGAGGCCGACGGTGAGATCCGCTTCACCGTGCGCGCCACGCGCGCCCGCAGCCTCCCCGACTTCGTCGGCGATGGGATGCGCCTGCTGGTGAGCGGGCTGAACCCGAGCGAGCACGCCGCCGACGCCGGCATCGGGTACGTCACCCCGGGCAACCGGTTCTGGCCCGCGGCCTTGGCCGCCGGGCTGGCCAGCCGCGACCGGGACGCGCGCCACGCGCTGCGCGCGCACGGGATGGGCATGACCGATCTCGTGAAGCGGGCGACGCCGCGCGCCGACGCGCTCACCCGGGACGAGTACCGCGCCGGCGTCGCCCGCCTCGACCGGCTGTGTGCCTGGCTCGAACCGGAGGCCGTCTGCCTCGTCGGCCTGGCCGGCTGGCGGGCAGCCGTCGACCGTCGCGCCGTCGCCGGCTGGCAGGAGCGCGGGCTGGGCGGCCGCCCCGTCTACGTCATGCCGTCGACCAGCGGGCTCAACGCCGCCACCCCGCTCGCCGCCCTCGTGACCCACCTGCAGGCGGCTCTCGCGGGCACTTGACCGCTCGGTCAAGTACGGTGCCGCGCATGGCCGTGAGACTGGAACCGCAGGACGAGTACATGCACGAGCTCGGTCCCGAGCAGAACTTCAACGAGAGCATGTACTTCAACCTCTACGACCCCGCCCAGGGCGTCGGGGGGTGGTTCCGCTGTGGCAACCGAGCCAACGAGGGCTACGCGGAGATGACCGTGTGCCTGTACCTGCCCGGTGGGCGCGTCGGCTTCATGTTCAAGCGGGCGGAGATCTCGAACAACGACGCCTTCGACGCCGGCGGGATCCGGTTCGACGTGCTCGAGCCGTTCAAGCGACTCGACGTCACCTACTCGGGCAAGGTCGTCGTGCTCGACGACCCGCTGCAGATGGCCGACCCGAAGAAGGCCTTCACCGAGAACCCGTACGCCGAGTGCGAGGTGCGGATCGAGTACTCCGGCGTGTCCGACATGTTCGGCGGCGAGCCCGACGAGCCGCACGAGAAGCCCGGCGAGGAGTTCGCCAAGGGGCACTACGAGCAGCTCATCGCCGGCAAGGGCTCGATCCGCGTCGGCGACGAGGAGTGGGAGGTCGACGGCTTCGGCCTCCGCGACCACTCGTGGGGGCCCCGCTTCTGGCAGGCGCCCTGGTACTACCGCTGGCTCACCGCCAACTTCGGACCCGACTTCGGCTTCATGGGATCACGCGTTGCCCGCCGGGACGGCGACGGCACCCGCGGCGGCTTCGTGTGGGAGGACGGAAAGCTCCACCTGTGCCGCGACTTCGAGATGGCCACCGAGTGGCAGGGCGACGACACCTACCACCAGAGCATCTCGGCCACCCTCCGGTCCGCGGACAAGGAGTGGAAGTTCACGGGCAAGGTGCTCGACCTCATCCCGCTGCGCAACCGCCGGCCCGACCCCGACACCGGCGACATGCTCGTCACCCGCATCTCCGAGGGCATGACCGAGTGGACGCTCGACGACGGTCGCAAGGGCTACGGCCTGAGCGAGTACCTCGACCAGATCATCGACGGCAACCCGGTCGGCATCGCCGAGTAGCCGATGAGTCGGGGCGACCCGCCTCGTCTGAGCTGACATGACCCTTCCGATGATCGTCTCGCACGAGGAGTGGGAGGCGGCTCGCCGCGCCCTGCTGATCAAGGAGAAGGCGGCTACCAAGGCACGCGATCGGCTCAACGCCGAGCGGCGCGAGCTGCCGATGGTCGAGGTGACGAAGGACTACGCCTTCGAGGGCCCCGAGGGCACGGTGTCCCTGCTCGACCTGTTCGGAGATCGGCCGCAGCTCATCGTGTACCACTTCATGTTCCACCCCGACTGGGAGGACGGGTGCCCCAGCTGCACGGCCGGCACCGATGAGCTCTCCCCCGGCTTCTTCGAGCACCTGCGCACGCGGGACACCAGCTACGCGATGGTCTCCCGAGCGCCGCTGGCCAAGCTCGAGCGTTGGAAGGCGAAGCGAGGGTGGGACGTCGCGTGGTACTCGTCGAACGACGGCGACTTTAGCTACGACTTCGGCGCCACCATCGACGCGTCGCGGGGCTTCGACGAGTTCAACTACCGCACCCTCGACGAGTACGCCGCCATGGGCGAGGAGAGCATGAAGACCGCCGACCAGCCCTACGACATGCCGGGACGCACGTGCTTCCTGCAGGTCGACGGCCGCGTGTTCCGCACCTACTCGGTGTACGCACGCGGTCTCGAGTCCACCGGCGGCTCCTACTACTTCCTCGACCTCACGGCCCTCGGCCGCCAGGAGGACTGGGAGGAGCCCAAGGGTCGCAGCGAGTCCGTCCGCGGGAACAACCCCGACTTCAGCTCCTAGCTACCGCCGGCCTTGTCGGCGCTCTCGCGCTGGGCCCAGCTGAAGACGCCCTTCGACATGGTGCTGCGCTCCTCGGCCGCCCGCTGGCCGAAGACCTCGGCGCGGACCTTGTGCACGCCGGCGTCGTCGGGCGCCGCCTGCGCGGCCAGCTCGGCGAGGTGCCCGGCCAGGCGCAGGTCGCCGGCGGCGGCCAGCTCCGTGGCCCGCTCCGCCAGCTTCGTCGCGCCGCCCGCCAGGCTCGCCATCTCCTGGGCGATGGCGACGTCGGTGGGGGGCTTGAGGTTGGCCGGGTTGCCGTCGTACCAGCCGCCGTAGAGCCGCCAGAGGTTGCGGACCACGAACTCCGGCTCGTCGTACACCGGGCGCAGGTAGGGCTTCTCCAGCAAGTGGGCCGGTGCCTTGACGGCGTGGACGATGTCGTCGAGCCGAGCGCCCTCGTTCATCATCGCCAGCGTCTGCTCGACGAGCGACTCGAGCAGCTCGGCGGCGTCGCTGCACGCCTGCGTGATGCGATCGGCGCCCAGGATCGGGAAGCCGTGGCCCGGCAGCAGCACCTCCGCGCCGAGCGCCGCCATCTTGCGAAGCCCGACCGCCCACTCCCGCGGGTAGCGCTGGACCTTCTGCGGGTTGCCGCAGTTGGGGCTGGCCCAGATGAACAGGTCGCCGGTGCACAGGATCTTGCGGCCGGGGTTCCACACCCAGGTGGCGTCGTCGGTCTCGCCCTTGTCGTGGTGGAGCTCCCACGACTCGCCGCCGACGGTCAGCGTGTGGTGGTCGCGGTACACCTCGTCCGGCTGCCGGTAGTCGATGGGCCAGTACGGCTTCCCGAACTGGAACTGCCGCTGGTTGATCACGCCGTTGTAGCCAGCCGTCAGGACGTACCGCTCGAAGCGCGGGGGCACGAGCTCGTGGGCGACGACGTGCGGCGGCTCCCACCCGTTGGTGGTGGCCTCCTCGTCGAACGGCGCCATGCCGAAGACGTGGTCGATGTGGCCGTGCGTGTACACCACGGTGCCGAGGCGGTCGGCGTTCCACCCGCGGATCCGCTCGTGGTTGCTGGCCGCCATCACCTGGTTGCCCGTGTCGACGAGCATCAGCCCGTCGTCGGTGTCGAACGCGCAGATGTTGCCGAACGAGGCGCTGAACGCCGTGCGGTCGGTCACCTCGGCCAGGCCGAGGTCCTGGGTCACGGGGTGGTGCCCACCCACGTCGGTGGACCCCTCGCCCTTCCACAGCTGTTCGGCGATCTCGAGCAGGTCTGCCATCTGATCCCCCTCCGGGTCGACGGGCGGACTCTAGGCCCGCTCGGGACGACGCTTCAGCAGTCGTTCAGGTCGCCTCCGGCACGATCGTCCGAACCAACCATGCCTGGAGCCACCATGTCCCGAACCCTTCTCGCTCGTGGGTGCGCCGCCGCCGTCGCGCTGGCCACCCTGCTCACCGCCGCCGCGTGCGGCGATGACCCGACCACCTCGGCGGACACGACGACCACGGCCGCTGACACGACGACCACGGCCGTGATCGATCCCGGGGACGGGGGCACGTACGACCCCCAGCTCGACCCCACCGACTTCGTCGCCGTCGTCGACAACCCGTACTTCCCGCTGGCCGTCGGTTCGACGTGGGTCTACGAGGGCGAGGCGGACGAGCCCGGGAAGGTCGAGCACATCGAGGTCGTGGTGCTGCCCGAGACCAAGGAGATCCTCGGCATCCAGGCGACGGTCGTGCGTGACACCGTCACCGTCGACGGCGTGCTGCTCGAGGACACGTACGACTGGTACGCCCAGGACAGGGACGGCAACGTCTGGTACCTCGGCGAAGCGGTCAAGAACTACGAGGACGGCGAGCTCGTCGACACCGACGGCTCGTTCGAGGCGGGCATCGACGGCGCACTCCCTGGCATCGTGATGCTGGCGCACCCGAAGGTGGGCGACGCGTACCGCCAGGAGTTCTACGAGGGCGAGGCCGAGGACCTCGGCGAGGTGCTCAGCGTCGGTGGTGAGAAGACCGTGCCCGCCGGCGACTACGCCGACGTGCTGGTCACGAAGGACTGGAACCCGCTCGAACCAGAGGTCGTCGAGCAGAAGACCTACGCCCCGGGCGTCGGGGTCATCTTCGAGGAGCACGTGCAGGGGGGCAGCGGGACATCGGCGCTGATCTCGTTCACGCCGTAGGCCGGCGCCCCACGCGCGCTGCCTAGGCTCCGGAGATGGCCTTCACGGGGTTCGGGCGCACCGCCACCGCGTTCTTCGACGACCTGGCGGCCGACAACTCGCGTGAGTGGTGGTTGGCGAACAAGCCTCGCTACGACGCCGAGGTCCGACGACCCCTCGAGCAGCTGCTCGAGGACCTGGCGGGCGAGTTCGGCGAAGCCAAGGTCTTCCGCCCCAACCGCGACACTCGGTTCTCCAAGGACAAGTCGCCGTACAAGACGAACGCCGCCGCCGTGGTCCACACGGGCGACGGCGGCTCGGTGTACCTCTCCCTTTCGGCCGAGGGGCTGCACGTCGGCGGAGGTGGCTACCACCTCGATCGGGACCAGCTCGTCCGCTACCGCTCGGCCGTGGACGACGATCGGGCCGGCAAGGAGCTCGAGTCGATCGCCGACGACCTGCGAGCGGCGAAGGCCGACGTCACGTCGCACACCATCCTGAAGACCGCCCCGCGCGGCTACACGGGCGACCACCCTCGCATCGGCCTGCTCCGCCAGGACGGGATCATCGGCATCTGGGCGCACCCGCCGCGCGCGTGGCTCCACTCCGCCAAGGCCAGCGACAGGGTCGCCGAGGGATGGCGGGCGCTCACGCCGCTGAACGAGTGGCTGGCGCGCCACGTCGGCCCGTCGACGATGACGCGCTGAGCGCCCGTCGTGTCCGACCTGGGGCCCGGCACTCCGCGGCCCCCCGACTTCGCCTCCCTCGTGACGGACGAGGAGGTGGCGGCCGTGCTCGGCGCAGTGCCGGACGCGGTCGAGCTCCTCGCCCACAACCCCAGCAACGCGGTCACCGGCGGGATCTGGCGCGTGGAGGCGGGGGGTGCCGGAGCGGTGGTGAAGGTCCTCACCGACGGCACCGGCCACGACGGGCCCGAGTGGTGGCGGGCCTCCGACGACGACCAGCACTGGAACTCCTGGCGCCGCGAGTTCCGCGCCTACCGCCACGACCTCGCCCGCCACTTCCGGCCTGACGGCCTCGATGCGCCCGAGCTCCTCCACCTCGATGAGCGCGCCGACGGCACGGTGGTGCTGTGGTTGGGGGTGGTCGAGGGGCGAACGGCCGCGGCGCTCACCGTCGACGACGTCGTCGACGTGGCCGGCCGCCTCGGGCGGGCGCAGGGTCGCCTCGCCGCCGGCGGCTGGGAGGAGCCCTGGCTGTCACGCGGCTACCTCACGACGTACAGCGCGTCGAAGCCGTTCGACCCGGCGCGGCTCGCGGACGACGCCGCATGGGCGCACCCGAGGGTGGCCCGCCACCTCGCTCCGCACCGCGCCGGCATCTCGATGCTCCACGAGCAGCGCGACCGGCTGTTGCAGCTGTCGCTGGCCTGCCCGCGCACGCTCTGCCACCTCGACCTGTGGCCCGCCAACATCATCCGCCCCGCCAAGGACCCGATCGTGCTCGTCGATTGGTCGTTCTGCGGCGACGGCGCGCTCGGGGAAGACCTCGGCAACCTGATCCCCGACTCCGTCTTCGACCTGTTCCTCCCGCACGAGGACCTCGACGCGCTGGCGAGTCGGGCGGAGGCGGCCTACCTCGCGGGCGTGGCGGCCGGCGGTTGGGTGGGCGACGAGCGCTGGGTGCGCCTCGGCATCCGATCGTCGGCGGCCAAGTACCGCTGGCTCGTGCACCGTCTCCTCGAGGTGCCGGACATCGCGGCGATCGCCTACGGCGGTCGCCCGGTCCCCCGGGACGACCTCTACGCGGCCCGCGCCGCCGGTCTCGAGCTCCTCGGCCGCTGGGCCCAAGAGGCGCTCGACCTGGGCGCCGAGCTGGGCGTCTGACGTTGGCGGCTACCTCGGGGCGAGGTCGCGGATGGCTTGGTGGGTGTCGATGCCGAACGGCAGCAGCGCGAGGGCGGGCGTCGTGACGCCGTTGTCGACGTAGCGCTGGATGTGCTCGCGGCACTTCTCGGGCGAGCCCCACACGATGAGGTCGTCGACGACCTGATCGGGGATGGCCGCCAGCGCCGCCTTGCGGTCGCCTTCCTTCCAGAGCCGCCACATCTCGCCGAGCACCTCGCCGCGGCCGAGCCACTCGTGGAACGCCGCGTACACGGGGACGTTCAGATACGCGGCGATGGCGAAGCGACCCATCGCGCGGACGGTGTCGGCGTCGTCGTTGGGCGCCACGAAGATGCGAGCCACCACCTCCTTGGACGAACCGTCGCCCGCGGCCTGCACGATCGGCGCCACCGTCTTCACGTCATCGGCGCCGAGCCAGTTGATGATGGCGCCGTCGCCGTCGCGGCCCGCCAGCTTGAGCATCCCTTCGCGCAGGGCCGCGATCAGGATCGGCACCGGTTGCTCCGGCCGTACCCCGAGCTTGAAGCTGCGGACGCTGAACGACGGCGTCTCCATCGTGACCTTCTCTCCCGCCAGCGCCGCCCGCAGGAACGCCACCATGTCCTTGGTGCGCTGGTACGGCGACTCGAACGGGATGCCGTTCCACCCCTCCACGATCACGTTCGACGAGGTGCCGATGCCGAAGACGAGACGCCCGGGCGCCGCGTCAGCCAGCGACGCCACCGATTGGGCCATGCAGGCCGGGCCGCGGGTGAAGGCGGGGACGATGGCGGTGCCGAGCCGGAGCGACGGGGCCCACACCGAGGCCAGCGCCAGTGGGGTGAAGGCGTCGGCGCCGTTGGCTTCCGACGACCACACATCCGTGTAGCCGAGGTCGGCCAGCTCGACGATCCAGTCCCGCTGGGCGTGGATCGGGAGGCCGTCGAAGGGGATCGTCATGCCGTAGCGCTGGTCCATCCCCGGATCATGGCAGGTAGGTTCCGCGAGTGACCCTCGAACCCGTCCCGGAAGACTGGGATCGCTGCCTCACCATCGTGGCCCACCCCGACGACCTCGAGTACGGCGCCGCCGCGGCGGTGGCGCGGTGGACACGACAGGGAAAGTCCGTCGTGGAGGTGCTCGTCACCCGTGGAGAGGCGGGGATCGCCACGATGGATCCGGCCGAGACGGCCCGGGTGCGCAGCGCCGAGCAGGAGGCCAGCGCGGCGGTGGTCGGCGCGGAGGCCGTTGAGTTCCTCGACGGCCACCACGACGGTGCGTTGGTGTACGGCCTCGAGCTACGCCGCGACCTCGCGCGCGCCATCCGGCGGCACCGCCCCGACGTCGTGGTGACCCTGTCCTTCCGCGAGGGCTTCTACGGGAGCGACGCCGGCTGGAACCACGCCGACCACCGCGTCGTCGGCGAGGCCGTCGTCGACGCCGTACGCGACGCCGGGAACCGCTGGGTGCACCCCGAGCTGCTGGACGAGGGGCACGAGCCGTGGGACGGGACCCGCTTCGTGCTGGCGGCGTCCTCACCGAGGGCCCGCCACTTCGTCGACATCAGCGACACGGTCGAGGTGGGGATCGAGTCGCTGCGCACCCATGCCGTGTACTTCCAGGCCCTCGGGGGCTCCGAGGGCACGGAGTCGTTCCTGCGGTCGGGCGCGGCGGCAGCGGGCGCCGAGGCCGGCGTGGCCCACGCCCTGCCCGTCGAGCTCATCTGACGACCCGTCAGGTAGGTTCCGCCCGTGGAGAAGCTCATCTACGGCCTGTGGCGCCGCCCTGACCAGGACGTCGATCCCATCCGCGCGACGCTGCTCGATGCCGTGGCTCCGGCCTTGCTCGATCTCCGCGTACCGGGGCTGCGCGTGTGCGTGGAGGAGCCGGCCGGCAAGGCGTACCGCGTCGGGGCGAACTCGGACGGCAACCTCCTCGTCGCGTCCGTGTCGCTGTGGATCGACAGCTACGACAACCGCGAGCCGCACGAGTCAGCGCTCGCCCAGGTCGACGCACAGGCCTTCGGATGGATCGTGGCGGAGAGCGAGGCGCGCGCCTACGGCGACCACCGCACGTGGCCCGACGGCGAGCAGTCCCCCGGTCTGTCGATCACCACGTTCTTCGACAAGAAGCCCGGCATCGACGACGAGACCTTCTACCGGATCTGGCACGGCGAGCACACGCCGCTCAGCTTCGTCATCCACCCGTTCTGGATGTACATCCGCAACCAGGTGCTGCGGTCGATCACGCCCGGCGCACCGTCGGTCCGCGGGATCGTCTACGAGGCGGTGCCCACCGACGAGCAGATGCTCGACTTCAACCAGTTCTTCGGCTGCCCCGGCGAACCCGAGCGGCTGATGGCGCAGATCAAGGTGGTCGACGACCACATGAACACGTTCGGCAACACCGCCACCCTGCAGTGCGTCCCGATGCGGGAGTGGATCTTCAGGACGCTGTCGACGTAGCCGCTACGCGTCGTCGCGGTTCGGACGCCACATCACGCCACCCGCGATGAGGCCGACCACCAGCAACGCGCCCGCGCCGATGGCGACGGCAACGAGCGGGCGGCGCGACGCGGCTGGTGCGGCCGATGGATCGGGGGCCGACGTGACGGCGAACGTGCCCGAGCACGGCCCGGTGTAGATGAAGGTGGCGCCGCCCTCCTGCAAGACCACGCCCTGCACCTCGAGGTCGGAGCCCGCGGCCGGCGGGTGCGGTGTGCCGCACGAGTCCTCCATGTTCGGATCCGTGAGGACCATCGCGAGCACCGGCACCTCCTCGATGGCCATCCCCTCGAGCAGGGCCGGGGTGGCACCGATCACCGTGGTCCCCGTGCCGCGCAGGTCGACCGTCGCGCCGAAGTCCTCGCCCGCGCCGCCACCGAAGGGGTTGTCCGCCTCGGCCACCGCCGAGTCGGTGATGTCGACGGTGATCTGGGTTGCCGGGTCGGGCCCCGCGCAGGAGCAGGCCCACGCCGGCGAAGCCGGCAGCAGCGCGAGCGACATGCCCAGGCCGATCGCCGCCACCAGAACCCGCCCCACCCGCATCACCCCATCCTGCCCCCTACCCACGGTCACCGCCGGTCACCAGGTCGACCTCGACGACGCCCTTCTCCGTGAACACCTCGCCGTGCTGCTCGATCACCGCTCGCCGACGGTGGTCGGCGAGGGAGGCGTCGTCGGCGACCCGGCTCGGGAACCGGATCAGGTGCACCTCCAGGGCCAGCCCGTGCGCCACGCCCGCGCCGATGAGCGCTGACCCGCTGAACGACGAGCGCCCCGGGGCGGCGGGACCCCGAGGCGCTACTAGCCGAGCGTCTTCGGCGAGGTCCGGGCCCGGGGCGCTACCCCGTTGGGACCAGTATGCACCCGCGTCGACATCGCCGCTCAGGCGGAGCGGTGCAGACGATCGTTCGCGCCCGCCTCCACCCGCACCACAGGGGCGCGATGGCTCCGTTCGCGCCACCACGCGCGCAGGTGTGCTCGCAGCGACTGCGGCGTGGGCACCGCGCTGGGTGGGTGGACCGTCACGTCGGCGAGTCCTTCGACGAGGACACCGATGAGCTCGGGCGCCTGCGCGACGGGCACCCTCGTGGCGCCCACGCACAGGGTGTCCTCCCAGTTCGACACGACGAACTGCTGCCGCTCCGCGTGCCACGTGACGCGCAGGAACTGCCCGTTGCGCCGGGCGTCCTCCACGAACACGCGGCGCCGTCTGCTCACCATCTCCGCTGCCATCCCCAGATGGTGCTCCTTCCGCCACGTCTCTGCACGAAAACGTGCGCCATGCGGACGGACCCCGTGCACAGTCGTTGGGCCATGATGAGGCACATGGCGGATCTCGAGACGGCAGAGGCGGCGCTGCGGGACGCGGCGATCGCGCTGGTGCAGGACGAGCACGGCGTGCGGGTGGAGGACTACCTCACCACGCTGGCGGCGGCCGCCGGTGAGGGGGCGCTGGCTGCTGCGGGGTTCGACGTCGCCCGGCACGACCTCACGCCGGGTTCGGGCTTGTTCTTCGAACCGGTCAACATGCTGCTCACCGGCGACAGGGTGGACGACGTGCCGCCCGCCTCCGTGTACGGGATCCTCCACGATCTGGTGCCCGCCCCTCCGACGCCGACCGAGCTGTACGAGCTCGTGGCCCGGTCGGTGGGTGGCGCGGAGTGGGGCCAGGTCACGGTCACGGTGCTCGAGGCGAACCAGCCGTGGGTGCTGCCCATCCGCTCGGCCTATGAGCTGCGCGCCACCGTCGTCGGCCTCGAGGCCGAGCACGGGCTGGCGCTCGCCGAGCGCCACACGCTCACGGCCACCGCCCTCCGAGAGGCCATCCTCCAGGTCGGAGAGGCGATGGATCGAACGGTCGCGGTGCGCCTGGCCCTCGAGGTCACCTTCGGCATGGCCAAGATGGCCCCGATGACGGAGGCGGCGTTCGAGGCCGCCGCGTCAGACGCCGTCTGAGGGCGGCGGCGCCTCCGGCTCACCGCGGCGTCGCTGGATCGCCCAGGCGGCGCCCGCGACGGCGAGCAGCCCGGCCCCCACCCCGACCGCGATCGGGGCATCAGACGAGCCGTCATCGGCCGGAGGGCCGATGGCCGTCTGCGTCGTCGTCGGGCCGGCCGACGGCGAGGTGGTGGTGGGCGCACGCGTCGTCGTCGACGACGTCGGCGGCGCGGCACGGAACGGCCCACTGATCTCGAAGGTGACGCCGGCCGCCGAGCCGCCGGGCCCACGCTGGGACGACAGGTAGAGGCGTGAGCCCGACGGATCGAACGCGGGCCCGGTGAGCTCCGAGCCGTCATGGCCTGTGACGCGCAGCACCGGCGCGACCTCGCGCTCGCGGCTGATGACGACGAGCTCGAGGTTGCCGCCGTCCTCGGCGACGTAGAGATCGCCGGCCGAGGACGCCGTGAGGTTGTCGACACCGGTCAGGGGCGCGTCTTCGCCGAGGGCCACGGCGTCATAGAGCACCGTCAGGCGGTCCGCCTCGACGTCGAGATCCCAGATGCGGTTGTCGCCCTTGGTGGTGAAGTACACGTGCCCGCCGTCGAACCAGATGCCCTCGGCGCCGTTGAACGCGGTCGCCTCGGCGGGCCGCTGGTCGTCCATCGGCACGAGCGGATCGACCTCGATCCACGCCACCGCCCCCTCCTCGTCGATCGCGGCGATCTCGAGCACGCCGCGGGTGAGGTCGGGGTAGGCGTCGGGCGTGAACCGGTAGAGGCCGTCGCGGTCCGCCTGACCGTCCTCGGTGAGGAAGAGGTGCTGACGGTCCGGGTCCACCGCGACGGCCTCGTGGGAGAACGTGCCCAGCGCCGGCCGCACGAGGCCTTGCCCGGACGACATCGGGTCGCACTCCCACACCCGGCCTCCGAAGTACTCCTCGCACGAGAGCCACGTGCCCCAGGGCGTCGGTCCGCCCGCGCAGTTCCCGGTGGTGCCGGTCAGGATGGCGTAGGCGTCGACGACGGTGCCGTCGGCGTCGAAGCGCACCGCGCTCACGCCGCCGACCAGCGGCACCTCGCTGTTCGACACGTAGATCCAGCCGTCGCCGTCCGCGAACGTGGCGCCGCCATCCGGGGCGCGGTGCCACTCGTGGGCGGTGCCGACGACCGGCTCTCGACCGACGGCGATGACCCGGCTCGTGAAGCCCTGGGGCAGCGCGATCCCGTTGGCATCGGGAGCGCCGAGCGGACCGTAGGGACCGGGCCCCGGCCTGGCCCCACCCGCAGAGGCGGCCCGCCAGGCGCCCGGTCCCAGCGCGAGCCCCCCGGCCGTCGCCAACCCTGCGCCCAGGAACCGACGACGATCGATCATGCGGTGTCCGGGTCCTCCACGACCATCGTCGACCGGGTGGGATCTTCGAGGTCCAGCTCGATGTCGCCGAGGTCGAGGCCGTCGGCGTCCGCCTCCGCCACGATCTCCACCTTGGGGCGCTCGCCGTAGATGGCCTGGTCGAGGCCGAGCATGCCGGCGGCGAGCGCCCGACCTGCGGGCGGCAGCCGATCTCGGATGGACGCGCGGCTGTCGAAGGCGGGATCCGGTCCGACCCAGAAGGTGAACTGCGCGTCGTCGGGGCTCGCCGGGCTGCCGTCCATCGAGAGGACGTCGCCGACGAGGAGGCCGGCGTCGCCGAGCAGCTGGCGGAACGCCTCCTGGGTGTGCCAGTGCAGCACCCACGGCCGGTCCTCGCTGTGGTGCTGCCCATCCGCGTCGAGCTCGTACCGCAGGACGATGGTCTGCAGGCGAGCGTCAGCGTCGTGGTCTTCGGACACGACGCTGACGCGCATCGTGCGGCCATCGTCGGTCACATGGGTGCGCGGCACCCCGATCGCCGCCGCCGGCAGAGGCTGCGGGATCAACAGCGGGATGAGCGCCGAGCCGTCCGGTTCGAGGTGGGCGCGGATCCGAGCGAGCGCGCGCCACGCGGTGTCGTCGTCCACGAGCAGGTTGAAGCTCGGCCCAGCCACGTAGATCGAGCGGTAGCGACGGACGAGCTCCATCGACTCCATCGGCGACTCGTGCAAGGTGACCACGAGGCCGCGAGCGGCCGCGGCCGCGCGACAGCGCGCCAGCATGTCCGGGGACGAATCCAACCCTTCGACATCGAGGCCGCGGGCGCGCAGGTCGAGCAACGGCTCGCCGTCACCGCAGCCCAGCTCGAGGGCGGGCTGCCCCGACTTGATCACGAACCGGGCGTACGGCTCTGGATCGGGGGGACCGGACGAGCGCAGCGGGGCGTAGAGCTCGGCGACGAGCCCTGTGTAGAAGAGGGCGGGGTCGCTCGCGTCCACCTACGGAGTGTGGCAGGTCAGAGCCGGCTCTCGATCTCCACGACGGCCGCGTCGGAGGTGCGCAGCTCGTCGATGCGCAACGCCATCCGGGCCGCGCCGGCGCGCAGCTCGAGGTCGTCCACCGCGCGACCGACCGCTTCGCGGATCGCCGCGGCGGCGGCGGCGGGATCGAGGGTGAGGCCGGCGCCGACCCGCTCCACGCCGGCGGCGTTGAGCGGCTGCTCCCGTCCGAGCGGCATGCACACCAGCGGCAGCCCGTGGGCCAGCGCGGCCAGGACGGTGCCCAGACCCGCGTGGCTGATCACCGCGGACGCCCACGGCAGGACGGCCGCGTGGCGCACGTACCGGGTGACGTGGGCGTTGTCCGGCATCGCGAGGTCGGCAGGGTCGAGGTGATCGCCCACGGTGGCGATGACCCGCACCGGCGCGTCGGCCAGCGCGGTCAGCACTCGCTGGAGCACCGGGCCTTCGTCCATCGGCGTGGTCCCCAGCCCCACCACCACGAGCGGATGACCGTCATCCACCCCAGGCGGACGCCACCCGGCGTCACCGCCGGGGCCCTCCAGCACCGGGCCGACGTACCGCACGTTGGCCGGGCGACGTTCCATGGGGAGGTCGAGCTCCTCGGGGCAGGTCACGAGGATCGTCGCCGTCCGGTCGAGCAGCTCCCCGAACGTGGCGACGGGGCGCACACCGAGCTCTGCGCGCACCGCCGCGATGCCGTCCACGGTCGCCGCCATGTGCATCGGCAGCAGCCCGCCACTGCCGTCGAGGTTGGCGGCGTAGAGCGTGTGCACGAGCGCCACGCTCGGACGGTGGGAGGCCTCGGCCCCGCAGAGGGCACCGGGCAGCATGTAGTCGGAGACGATCAGATCGGCCTGAGCGGCCTCGGCCAGCACGTCGCGGGCCAGCGCGGACGAGTCCCACTCGGTGAGCACGTCGCGGGCCACGTACGGCACGCCCTCCGCCTCGAACCGATCGGCGAGCGCCGCCGACCCCATGGCCCGCACACGGTGGCCCTTCGCGCGCAGCCGGTCCGCCAGCGCCAGCACCGGCGGCACGTTGCCGCCGCCATCCCACGTCACGAACAGGATGCGACCCACGAGCCGGAACCTACCCGGAGCCCTCGCGTGGCAGGCTCGGCGGCATGGGTCCCGCCGAGATCTACGCCACCTCCCGCCGCCGGCTCCTCGAGCTCGCCCCCGACCTCATGGAGGCACAGCAGTCCGCCGCGCTGGCGCCCACCCCGCCGTGGAACGTGGTCGACGGGTACCGACACCTCACCGGCGTGTGCTGCGACGTGCTCGACGGCAGCATGCCGACTGGCGGGCCGCTCGAGGCCGACGCGTGGACGGCCGCCCAGCTGGCGGCGCGGGCAGACTGGACGCTCGACCAGGTGTGCGAGCAGTGGCAGGAGCGAGCGCCAGAGCTCGATGCCAAGGTCGAGGAGGCCGGCCGCGCGATGGCGTTCGTGGCCCTCGACTCCTGGACCCACGAGCAGGACATCCGCGCGGCGGCCGGTGTCGGCGCGTTGCACGACGATGCGCTGCTCCCCGGCCTCGTCGACCTCAGCGTGCGCTCGGCGAGGCACTTCTACACGCCGAACGGCGGCCCGACCCTGCGGCTCGTGCTCGACGGCCAGGAGCACATCCTCGGCGAGGGCGACGCCAGCGCGACGCTCGAGACCAGCCCGTACACGTTCCTTCGCATCGTGTTCGGACGGCGCAGCGAGGCCCAGATCGCGGCCGCCGACTGGTCGGGTGCCGACGCGGGCGCCGCCCAGCAGGCGATCCACCTGTTCCCGCCGCCGACGATGGACGTGCGCGACTGACCTGGTGGCTCACCACTTGGCGATGATGTCGTCCCCGAACCGCTTGATGCCGTCGACCTTCCCCGCCAGGTCGGCCTCGGCCCCGGCGTAGAAGTACCAGGGCATCGTCACGAGGTGCGTCACGCCCGCGTCGTGGAGGCGGCGGTAGCCGTCCATGTCCCACGCGTCCCGTGCGGCACCGAACATCGAGAACGGCACGTGGGTGCGGTCGTACTCCTCGCGGTAGCCCTCGATCTGCTGGCGGATGGCGGCCAGCTCCTCGACGGTGTGGAGGTCGCTCACCCAGCCGTCGTTGCGGGCGGCGCGCCGCAGCGCGGCTTCGGACGTGCCGCCGACGTGCACGGGCACCGGCTCGGTGGGCGCGGGCAGCATCTCGAGCGGCGGGACGTCGAAGAACTCGCCGTGGTGCTCGACCACCTCGCCGGTCCAGAGCTTGCGCAGCACGTCGAGCATCTCGTCGGCCCGCTTGCCCCGCCGCGCGAACGAGGTGCCCATGGCGTCGAACTCCTCCTCCATCCACCCCATGCCGATGCCGAGGTCGACCCGGTTGCCCGACAGCACGGCGGCGGTGCCCACCTGCTTGGCGACGTGCACGGGCGTTCGTGCCGGGAGGATGTACACGGTGGTGAGGAAGCGCAACCGCTCGGTGACGGCGGAGAGGTGCCCGATCGTCACCCACGGGTCGGGCCAGGGGGTGCCCATCTCCCACCGCCGCTCGCCGTCCTTGGTGTACGGGTAGGTGGAGCGGGTGGCCACCGGGTTGATGAGGTGGTCGGAGAGGGAGATCGTGCTCCACCCGTGCTCGTCGCCGGCGCGGCGAGCGGGACGAGCTCGTCTGGTTCGGAGAAGGTGCCCGAGAAGCAGAACTGCATCAGCTGTGCGTGCCGCCGTCGATGCGCAGGTCGGCGCCGTTGATGTGGGTCGCGTCGTCGGACCCGAGGTACGCGATGGCGGCGGCCACCGTGGCAGGGTCGCCCATCCCGACCGGGGACATGATCCGGTGCAGCAGCTTGCCGTCGGCGCCCTCGGGCAGGTTGAAGGCGCCGGTGATCGGCGTGTCGATCGAGCCGGGGCACACCGCGTTGGCCCGCAGCCCCTGCTTCGCGTACTCGATGGCCAGGGTGCGGGTGAGGGCGAGCACACCGCCCTTGGAGGCCGAGTAGGCGGCCGCCCACGGATGGGCGGCCAACGCGGCGGTGGACGCCACGTTGACGATCGCTCCTCCACCGTCGAGGAGCGCGGGGATCGCGGCCTGGCACACGAGGAAGGTGCCGGTGAGGTTCACGTCGAGGATCTTCTGCCAGCTGGAGAGGGCGACCTCGTGGGTGTGCTCGAAGCGCAGGATGCCGGCGGAGTTCACGACCGTGTCGAGTCGGCCGTGCTCCAGCGCCGCCGCCACCGCCGCCGGCGCGAACGCTGGGTCGCTCACGTCGCCCACGAACGCGGTGACGGCGTCCGGTCGGGCGGCGTCCTTGGCGGTGGTCGCCAGGCCCTCCTCGGAGATGTCGGCCGCCACGACGGTGGCGCCCTCGTCGACCAGGCGGTGCACCGTGGCCCGGCCGATGCCCGAGCCGCCGCCGGTCACCAGCACCACGCGACCCTCGTACCGTTGCATCGGCCGAGACTAGAACGTGTTCTAGTTCTGTGCTACTTCGGACCGTCTTCCCAGAAGCGGACGATGGTGCTCTGGCTGGCCGACGCCAGCAGCGTGCCGTCCACCGCCCACAGGTGCACGACCCCGTGCCCGAAGCCGTTCACGATGGCGTCGATCCGGATGTCGAGCAGCACCCACTCGGTGGGCACGAGCCGGGCGACGCGCAGGGTGTTGTCGAGGCTGTTGCCGCCGGCCGGCGCGCCGAGCGCCTGGCCGATGCCGAACGGCACGTAGTCGCCGAGGATGGCCAGGGTGGCCGCCGACATGTCGAGCACCTCCGGGATCCGCGCCCACAGCGCCGAGCGACCGCCGGGCTGGGGTGGGCCTGGCAGCTCGTCGAACGCGAGGGCGTCGGCGAGGCGGACGTCGATGCGCTCCATGATCGAGTCGTTCCCCGGCATGCGAGGCATGCGCTTCGGGCAGTCGTCGGGGGCGGGCACCGCCGGCATCTCGGCCCACTGCCCGCCGGCCTCCAGCGGCCGCTGGCCCAGCGCGGCGTTGACGGTCAGGATCTCGCGATCGCCGACGTGGCCCACGGCTCGGGCCTGCGTGACCTGCTTGCCCGCCACCGCGATGGTGACGTCGATGTCCATGATCGACGGCGGGTTGGCGTAGGACAGGTACTGCGCCGTGGCCCACACCACGGGCCGGCCCGAGCTGCCCTCGAGCGCCGCGATGGCCGCGCCCAAGCCGCACCCGCCGAACAGGAACTGGTGGCCCGTGGAGATGCCCGGCGTGATCGGCAGCACCCAGCGCATCGGGTTGTGGGTGGGCTCGAGGCCGAGCCAGGCGGGGGCGTCCATGGGCGCCCGAACCTAGCCCGCCGGCGCGTTTCCCTGGTCAGCGGCGTGTGTGACAGGAGTCTCGGCGCCGCCAGGTATGACTGTCACACCCCCTGGGTTGACTGGTGTACATGGCACGTCAGCTCACCCTCCTCGACACGCCGCCGACCTGGCGGATCGACGAAGCGACCCGCGAGGCCGGTCGCCGCGGGATCGCCGAGGCTCGGGCGTCCCTCCAGGCCGCCCTCACCGCCCGGCGCTCCTCCGAGGCCGCCACCAGCTCCCACGAGCACCCCTCCCACGGGCGCTCGGCGGCCTAGACCGCACCCGCACCGCTAGCGTCTCCACCCGCATGGGGATCCTCGCGTGGTGTCTGATGGGGCTGTTGGCCGGTGGCTTGGCGCGGCGGGCCGTGGGCGCCCCGAAGCGAGGGTGCTTCGCCACCATCGCCATCGGCGTGCTCGGCGCCTTCCTGGCCGGCGCCGCCTCGAGGTTCGCCACCGGCGACAAGATCTCCACGTTCGACGAGCTCGACCTCGGGTCGGTCTTCGTCGCCTTCATCGGGGCGGCCGCCCTGCTCCTCGTGCTCGAGGCCGCCACTGGTCGCCGTCGCTGACGCACGGATAGGTTGCCGACATGTCTGATGTCGTGATCGTCGAAGCCGTCCGCTCCCCCGTCGGCAAGCGCAACGGTGGGCTGTCCACCATCCACCCCGCCGACCTCCTCGCCGCCGTGCAGAAGGCGGTCGTCGAGCGGTCCGGCATCGACCCCGCCCAGGTGGGCCAGGTGGTCACCGGGTGCGTCAGCCAGGTCGGCGAGCAGGCGTTCAACATCGGGCGCACCGCCTGGCTCAGCGCCGGGCTCCCGCTCACGGTGGCCAACACCACCGTCGACACGCAGTGCGGCTCGTCGCAGCAGGCCACCAACCTCGCCACCGCCCTCGTCGGCAGCGGCGCCGTCGACTCCGCCGTTGCTGGTGGCGTGGAGGTGATGAGCCGGGTCCCGATCGGGTCCAGCGGTCGCAAGGACATCGGCCTCGGCATCCCGATCCCGCGGTCGTACTTCCCGCAGTACGAGATGACCTCCCAGTTCGAGGGGGCCGAGCGCATCGCCGACAAGTGGGGCATCTCGCGCGAGGACACGGATGCCTTCGGGCTCCGCTCGCAGCAGAACGCCGCCACCGCGTGGGCCGAAGACCGCTTCGGCACCCAGATCGTGCCGATCGACGCGCCCGACCTCGACGAGGAGGGGAAGCCCACCGGCACCACCCACACCGTCGCTCGCGACGAGGGCCTGCGGGAGACGAGCCTCGAGAAGCTCGCCGAGCTGAAGCCGGTGGCCCGCCCGGACGGCGTCCACACCGCCGGGTCGTCCTCGCAGATCTCCGATGGCGCGGCGGCCGTCCTGCTGATGACGGCCGAGCGAGCCGAGGCGCTCGGCCTGCGACGCCGGGCGCGCATCGTCGACACGTGCCTCGTCGGTGTCGACCCGGTCCTGATGCTCACGGGCCCGATCGACGCCACGCAGCGCCTCTTCGAGCGCACCGGGCTCAGCACCGGCGACATCGACGTCGCCGAGATCAACGAGGCGTTCGCATCCGTCGTGCTGGCGTGGCAGAAGGAGCTCGGGTTCACCCCCGAGCAGACCAACCCGAACGGCGGCGCCATCGCCCTCGGCCATCCGCTCGGCGGCACTGGCGCCGTCCTCCTCACCAAGGCCCTCCACGAGCTCGAGCGCACGGGCGGCCGCTACGGCCTCGTGTCGATGTGCTGCGGTGGTGGCCTCGGCACCGGCACCATCATCGAGCGGCTCTGACCCTCGCCGGCACGCGGCCGGCCCATCCGAACCGTCACCGAGGGGCGTCTTCCGTGCGCAGATCCTCTGCTCTCCTCGCGTTGGTGCTGCTCGTCGCGTGCGGTGCCGACGAGCCGGCTGCTCCTCGGGCGGCGGGCACCGCCACCGTCGTGCACCCGGTCGACGGCGACACGATCGTGGTCGACATCGACGGCGTCGAGGAGCCCGTCCGCTTCATCGGCGTCGACACCCCCGAGTCGGTGGCGCAGGACCGACCGATCGAGTGCTTCGGTCCTGAGGCCAAGGCGCGCACCGCGGAGCTGCTCCCCGAAGGCACCGTGGTGCGGTTGGAGCGCGACGTCGAGGCGCGCGACCGCTACGACCGCCTGCTCGCCTACGTGATCCGCGACCGCGATGACGTCCTCATCAACCTGCTGCTCGTCGAGGAGGGGTTCGCGGAGGCCAGGGCCTACCCACCGAACCTGGCGCACCAGGACGAGCTCGACCGGGCCGAAGCGGCCGCGCGGGCGGACAGCGCGTGGTCTGTGGCCCGCCTGCGGCGGCACCGACGTGCCGATCGGACCGGTAGCGTCAGCGCCGTGACCTCACTCGCCGAGCGCCTGGGCCACGGACCCGACGATCGCCTGCTGATCATCAACTGCGACGACCTCGGCTCCTGCCACGCCGCCAACGTGGGCACCTACGAGGCGCTGCGCGACGGCATCGCCACCAGCGCCACCTTGATGGTGCCGTGCCCATGGGCGCGCGACGCGGCGTCGCGCTACCGCGGCGAGGACGTCGGGGTGCACCTCACGCTCAACGCCGAGCACGACCGCTACCGATGGGGGCCGATCACCCACGCGCCCTCGCTCCTCGACGGCGACGGCGGGTTCCCCCGCACCGTCACCGATGTGTGGGACCACGCCGACCTCGACGAGGTGCGCCGCGAGCTGCGGGCCCAGGTGGAGCGGGCGATCCTGTGGGGCTTCGACGTCAGCCACCTCGACAGCCACATGGGCACCTTGCAGCTCCGCCCCGAGTTCTTCGACGTCTACCTCGACCTCGCCGTCGAGTTCGGCCTGCCGCTGCGCCTGTCGGGCGCGTCGAGCGAGCGGGCCATCGGGTTCCCGTTCCGCCGTCTGGCCACGGAGGCCGGCGTGGTGTTCCCCGACCACTTCATCATGGTCCGCGGCGTGGGCTCCCGACGCACGATCGAGAAGGTGGTGGAGGACCTCCGACCCGGTGTCACCGAGGTCTACATCCACCCAGCCGTCGACGCCTCCGAGCTCCGCGCCCTCGCCGACGACTGGCCCGGACGGGTCGACGACCACGAGCTCGTGACCGCGCGACCACAGCCTCCGGCAGATGCTCGAGCGGGTGGGCGTGCGCCGCATCGGGTTCCGGCCGCTCCGGGACCTGCAGCGCGCCGCGTGATGCGCCGAGCGCTCGTCCTCAGCGCTGCCGTGGCGCTGGTCGCCGGCTGCGGCGATCCCGAGCCGAGCTCGCCCACCGCGGCCGACCTCGAGGCCGTCGACCTGGCTCCCGACCACACGATCGTGGTGGACGAGGACGGCTTCGAGCCGGCCACGCTCGAGGTGGCCGCCGGTGACGTCGTGCTCCTCGTCAACGAGGGCGACGAGGAGCACTCGTTCACCGCCGACGAGGACCGCTTCGACACCGGACGGATGCAGCCCGGCGACGAGACGACGATGGTGCTCACCGATCCCGGCGAGGTGCCGTTCCACGATCTCGAGGACCCCGACCACGAGGGGACCCTCACGGTCGTGCCGTCGGGCTGACGGCCGTCAGAACTCGGTCTGGCTCGCCACGTCGGCCAGCGCCGCACGACGCTCGTCGCTCCTCAGGAACGGCATGAGCGCCATCACCGTCCCCATGTCGCCGACGACCTTGGCCCGTCCCTGCATGAACGCGGCGACGTCGTCCACCTGCCCCTCGGCGACCTGGCGGGCATCGGCGTACTTCTGCGTGATCGACAGCTGGGCCGCCGGATCGTCACCGAGCGCGCTCTCCTCGAGCCGCCCGTCGACGATGCCCTGCACGTAGCGCACCTCGCCGTCAGGCGCGCCGGTGACGACATGGACGATCCGGGCGGTGGCCCCCGGCCGCGCCGGCAGCTCGGCCGCCAGCGACGCGTGCAGATCGAGCCACTCCTGGCTCAGGAACCGGACCTTGGCCACCTAGACGGTTGCCTCGGCGCGCAGGCCGGCGAAGAGGTCGTCCTCCGGCGTCGGCGTGTCCACCAGGCTCAGCGCCCGGATGTAGTCGTCGTACGGGTGGATCGCCGCCGAGACCTCGCGCGGGAGGCCGAACCAGAACGGCGAGTTCGGGTCGATCTGGGTGGCGTGGGCGAGCAGCGCGTCGAAGCGGACCTCGGCGTAGCCCTCGATGTCGATCGCGGTGGTGATGCGCTCGTCCTGCCACGGGCGGTCGAACCACTCGTCGCTGAAGGGTGACTCGAGGTTGAGCTGCTTGTACTTCTGGTGGGTGAGCTCGGCCCGCTTCTTCGACCAGACCGTGTAGTAGATCTTCGAGACCTGCCACGGCTCGCCGGCCTCCGGGTACCAGCCGGGGTCGGCGGCCCGCTCGACGGCGGGGCCGGTGATCTCGTACACGCGGACGTGGTCGGGGTGGTTGTAGCCACCTTGCTCGTCGCCGTAGGTGATGACGACCTGCGGGCGGGCGCGGCGGAGGATGGCGACCAGCCGGCCCACCGCCTCGTCGAGCGGGGCCTGGGCGAAGCTCGCCGGGTTGGCGTTGGCTTCGCTGTCGGGCATGCCCGAGTCGCGGTAGCCGAGCATCTCGACCTCGTCGTACCCGATGATGGCGGCCGCCTTCGCCAGCTCGCCCTCGCGCACGCTGGCGATGTCCGCCTTGACCTCGGGGAGGTCCATGGCCGGGTTGAGGATGTCGCCCTCCGCCCCGTCGGTGCAGCACACGAGCACCGTGTGCACCCCCTCGGCGTGGTACTTGGCCACGGTGCCAGCCCCCTTGGACGACTCATCGTCGGGATGGGCGTGGACGGACAGCAGGCAGAGGGGTGCGGACGCCATCCGGCGAGGATACCGAGGCCCTGCCTCAGTTCCGATCAGCCGTTGATCGGCGTGCGATCGGTGGGGAGCCGACCGCCGCGGGCGTACCAGATGCCGACGACCACGCCGGCGGCGATGCCGGCTACCAATCCGAGCGGCAGCGCGACCTTGAACAGCCCCGTGCGCACGAGCGACCGGTCGAGACCCGAGTCGGGCTCGGTGGAGGCCAGGATGAACATCGGGATCGCCACGATCGAGAAGGCGACGGCCATGGCCGCCACGCCGACGCCGAGGCCGATGCCGAGGCCGAGCAGCACCGACCGCAGCCGTGAACGGGGAGCCCCAGGCTCGACCTCAGGAGCGGCAGCCCGCAGGGGTGTGGTGCGGGGCGGGTGCGCCATCGAGCGCGGAGCGTACAGGTGGTTACGCTCCCGGCCCGTGCGCCGCGCCCTGGTCGTCCCCCTGTTGGTGCTGCTCGGCTGCGGCGACGACGGGGACGCGGCGGACACGCGAGCCGACCAGGTGCGCGCCGCCGCGGAGGACGCGGGCCTGCCCGATGACGTCGCCGACGTGCTGGTGCTCGCAGCGCAGGGCATCGACGGCACCTTCCAGGTGACCTACCCCGGCGAGACCGGCACGGGGCTGGTGGTGTCGCAATCTCCACCGAACCGCCGCATCGACGTGGTCACCGGCGACCGGGTGGTGTCGAGCCGGGTGTTCCGAGACGGCGTCGGCTACGAGTGCTCCCCTCCGAAGGACGACCCCGCCGCCGCCCTCGTGTGCACGCGCACCCAGGGCGCCCTGCAGGCGCCGGGGGTGTTCACCGACGAAGCCCTGGACCAGTTCACCCACGACCTGGGTGCGTCGACGGACGAGATCGACCTGTCCGTGGAGTCGCGGACCATCGCGGACGTCGCGGCTACGTGCCTCGTCGCCGTCCCCAAGCCGGGCTCTGTCGACGGCACCGAACCGGGGGTCGAGACCTTGTGCCTGTCGGACGAGGGCGGACAGCTCCTCGTCGACGTCGGCGGCGAGCGGCTGGTGGCCGAGGCCTACACCACCGAGGTGCCCGACGGGACCTTCGAGATCTGAACCGCGCTGATCACTAGCCTGCGCGCCATGCCGATCGACCTGCCCGCGCACGAGGCGGTCAACCAGTACTTCGCGCAGGCCGCCACCATCCTCGACCTCGATCCCGAGCTGCACGCGGTCCTCACCACGCCGTACCGCGAGATCGCCGTGCAGGTGCCGGTGCGCCTGGACGACGGCGACCTGATCGTGGTCCGTGGCTACCGCGTGCAGCACAACGGCGCGCGGGGGCCGTACAAGGGCGGCATCCGCTACCACCCGACCGCCGACCTGAACGAGGTGCGGGCACTGGCGTCGCTGATGACGTGGAAGACCGCGCTCCTCGACCTGCCGTTCGGCGGCGCCAAGGGCGGGGTGGAGGTCGACCCCACCGGCATGAGCCAGGGCGAGCTGCAGCGCCTCACCCGCCGCTTCACCACCGGCATCCAGCACATCCTCGGCGTGTACCGGGACATCCCGGCGCCCGACATGAACACCAACGCCCAGACGATGGCCTGGATGATGGACGCCTTCTCAGCGACGCACGGCTACAGCCCGGCCATCGTCACTGGCAAGCCGCTCGACCTGGGCGGCGCGCCCGGCCGCGAGGCCGCCACCGGTCGGGGGGCGACGTACGTACTCGACGCGTGGTGTCGCCATCACGGGATCGAGCTGGCCGGCCAGCGCGTCGCCATCCAGGGGTTCGGGAACGTCGGGTCCTGGATGGCCCGCGAGCTGCACGAGCGGGGCGCGTCCGTGGTGGCCGTGTCGGACGTGCGCGGCGCGGTCGTCGACCAAGCCGGCCTCGACGTGCCGGGTCTCGGCGCGCTCGCGGCGGCGGGCCAGTCGGTCGTGGAGGCAGACCGAGGCGACGTGATCACCAACGAGGAGCTGATCGAGCTCGACTGCGACGTGCTCGTGCCGGCCGCCCTCGGCGAGGTGATCACCGACGACAACGCCGATCGGATCCACGCCCGCGTGGTGGTGGAGGCGGCCAACTACCCGGTCACCCCCTCGGCCGACAAGATCCTGCGCGACCGGGGCATCACGGTGATCCCCGACATCCTCGCCAACGCCGGCGGCGTCACCGGCTCCTACTTCGAGTGGTCGCAGAACATCCAGCAGTTCACGTGGAAGGAGGAGCGGTTCGTGGCTGAGCTCACGGACAAGATGCAGGGGGCGTACCGCTTCACCCAAGCCTTCGCCGACGACCACGGGATCACTCTGCGCGAAGCGGCGTACGCCATCGGCATCAAGCGGGTGGCCGACGCCGCCAAGCTCCGCGGCTACATCTGATCGGCGAGGAGCTCCTCGGCGGCGGCGGTCGGGAGGATCGAGGCGGCCGGGAGGCGCCGCACCAGCTCCCGCCAGCGATCGCCGTCGGCACGGGCGAACACGGGCGCCGCCACCGCCCTCGCCTCGTCGGCTCGACCCAGCCCGGCGAGCAGCACCGCGTGCCAGAAGGGGAACTCGGGCTGGGCGGGTTGGCGCGCGATCGAGTCGGCGTAGATCGCCAGGGCGACGTCCAGGTCGCCTCGAGTCATGGCCTCCTCGGCGTCCTCCATGCGGCGGTACGCGTGCGCGAGGTCGACAAGCCGGCGCAGCTCCGGCAGCGGTTCGGGATCGTCCTCGACCCGGACGTCCAGGACGCGGTCGTGGCCCGGCTTGGCCGACGCCGTGCCGTCCACGATCACGACGGCGGCCGACTGCTGGCCACGGATGTCCCCGCCGGCGGCCTGGGCGGCGTCGAGGGCGGCGAGCAACCGCGACGCGAGGGCCCCGTCGGAGGCGGTGAAGGCGGCCGCCATCGCTTCGGGGACACCGGGGCCGTCCATCATGTTGGCCTGCACCGTGAAGCCCTCACCGATGACGTGGCCGGCGTGGGCGATGCACGAGCTGCCGGTGTGCACCGCCGCCTGGCCGCTCGCGTCGACGATCGCCACCTGGCGGGTGTCGGCGTGCTCGTCCGCGCCGAGCACGTCGGCGAGGGCGGCCTCCGGCGCCAGACCGGCCCGCAGGCGCGCCAGCCCGTTCGGGCCGTGGGCGATCTCGGCCGTGGCCTGCGTGGCGACCGCGCCGACCCCGGCCTCGAGCCACGGCACGACCGCACCCGTCGAGAAGAAGTGCGACTGCACGGCGACACCGAGCTGCCCGGTGTCCGGGCAGCGAGCCACGATCGAGTACGTCATCCGGTGTGGGCGCTGCGCAGCGGCGCCAGCGTGTGCTCACCGGTGTCGTCGTCCTCGGTGAGGTGCCAGCCGCAGCGCCGGGCGAGGATCGAGTGCCCCTCGTCGGGGCCCGACGCGATCAGCTCGTCGTCCGCCTCCAGCTGCACGTCTCCCCGCGGCCGGTAGATGTAGCGACCGCCTCGGAGCACGGCCAGCACGTGGAAGCCCGGTTCGATGTCGAGCTGCAGGTCGGACAGCGACGATCCCGCCGCCTCCGAGCCTTCGGCCACCGGCACCCGCACGACGACCTCGTCGGAGTCACCGAGCGCGATCGACAGGATCGGGTGCAGCTCCTCCTTCTCCTCGATGAGCCACACCATCTGCTGCGCCGCGTCCCCGAGGTCCTCCGCGGCTTGGGAGAGGTGGAGCAAGCCGCGCAGAGGGGCGGGATCGATGCGATCGTTGCTGGCGCGCAGCACCCACAGCTCCAGCCGGTCCTTCATCTCGTCGAGGCGATCCTCGAGGTGGCGAACCTCGGCGGCGAGGCCCTGGTCGCGCAGGACGAGGGCCGAGTAGGCGAGACCCACCGCCACCTCGGAGATGTTCTTCATCTCGACGAGCACGTCGACGGCGCGGTCGAGGTCGGACAGCGTGCCGTCCTCCGGAGGGACCGGCGGCTCCCAGTACGGCGCCGCGGCCAGCTCCCGGAGCCGCGGGATGCCAGCCGGCGAACCGCGCAGGAAGATCACGTCGCCCGGAAGGCAGATCGCCTCGCCGTCGACATCCGTGATCCAGTGGCGCTCGCGACGGATGGCCATCACGCGCATGCCCGTCTGCACCGGGAGCTCCAGGGCGGCCAGGGGACGGCGCGCGAGGTGGCTTCCCTCGCGGATGCGCACCCGGTGCGAGACCTCCTCGGCGTTGGACAGGTCGGCGACCAGCTCGCGGGGATGCCCAGGCGATGGGTGACGATGCGCGCGATGTCGACGGCGGCGTTGCCGATCCGCTCGATGGAGGAGATGACCTGCAGGACGGAGGCCATCGCCTCCGCCTCCTTCGGGTGGCGGGCGGCGAGCACGGACACGGCGCGCATGTCGTGCACGAGGTCGGACATCTGGTCCTCGAGCTCGTCGATCTCCTCGGCCATGTCGGGGTCGCCGAAGTAGAGGGCGGCGTACGCGAGATCGACCATCAGCTCCGACAGATCCTTCGCTTCGGAGAGCATGGCCCTGAGGTTGCGGGGTTTGGCGTCCATCGGGTCCTCCGAGGATACGACGCCAGCCGCCCGGGTGGCGCGAGACGGTCGCCGGGCTGGTCCACACTGGGCCCGTGCGCCGCCGTCCGCTCCTGTCCCTCGTCCTCGCGGCCGTGGTCGCGACCGCGGTGGTGGCCTGCTCCGAGACCGACGGCCGCACCCTGCCCCCAGCGGATCCCAACCGGACGACCACCACCCCGAGCGCGCCGGTCATCCAACCTCCCACGGGTGAGGTCGACGTGTTCACGCTCGGCAGCAGCGCCTTCGGCGACGGCGGGGTCATCCCCGAGCGGCTTACCTGCACCGGAGCGTCCGTCTCGCCGGACCTGTCATGGACCGGCACCCCGCTGGATGCGGTGGAGCTGGCGCTGGTCGTGCGGGACCGGGACGCGGGCGGGTTCGTGCACTGGGTCGTCACCGGGATCGACCCGTTCGTACAGGGGGTCGGCGAGGACGGGATCCCTGAGAACGCAGTCGAAGGCACGAACGGCGCCGGGGCCATCGGCTGGCTCGGCCCGTGCCCGCCAGCGGGCAGCGGCACCCACACCTACGAGGTCGTGCTGCTCGCGCTCCCGTCGGTGCTCGCGATCCCCCCAGGCGCCACGGGCGAGGACACGGCTGCGCTGGTCGAAGCGTCCGCCAGCGAGCGAGCCGTCCTCACCGGCACGGTCACCGCCGGCTGAGCCCGGCCGTCCCCGCCAGCCCGGGAGTGCCCATGAGCGCACACAGGAAGCGTGTGGATTCTGCCCGCAATGGTCGGACCTCGCGGCGGGGCGCGGTGTCGCTTCCGAGGACCCGGAGGCGGGCGGGTCCCGGGGTCCTCGGTTCGCGACGAGGCCGGCATGGCTCGTAGCCGGCGGATCCCAGATGCGCTACCGGGGCTCCCCGCCCGGCCGTGGGTCTCACCGACAATGACTGGTTCGTGACGAGCATCGCGCGGGATCGCTTCGATCGGATCACGTACGTCGCGGCGCGGACGTCGGCGCGCTCGCTGGATGCACGACTACGACGCGGAGTGGTCGTGAGAGCACGCGACGCATCGTGACACCTTTCACCCATTTCGGCGGGAGCTCGAGGCTTACGATCCGCGTGGATACCTGGTGTGATTGGGGGGCGGTAGGTGGCGAGATCGCGGTCTACGGCGCGTTGGCGGGGTGCGATCACTGCTACCGCCGCGGTCGCGATCGGTTTCCTGGCCGCGTGTGGCGACGACGGGGGTGACGACGTCGACCGCGCCGCCCTGAGCACGACGACGACAGGTAGCGCTTCGACGGTGGCACCGGTGTCGACGGTGCCGAGCCCGACTGATCCCGGGTCGACGTCGTCGACGTCGACTGTGCGTGGGGAACCCGCCGACGGCTCGGCGCAACTGTTCTCGGTCGAGCTCCAAGCGGAGGACCCAGCGCCGGGTGGACAGGTCGTGGTCGTCGTGAACCAGGGTAGCAAAGGTGTCGACGTCGGGTGCTGGGGGCTGCGCTCCGCGTCGACCTCGGAGTCCTTGACGCTCGCGGAGGGTCAGACGGTGCCACCGGGTGCTGCGATCCGCATCGTCCCGGAGTCCGCGCTCTTCCGATCGACTGACACGGTGACGCTCGTCGACGCCGGTAGCGAGACAGAAGACGCGTCGCCAGAGCTGACTGACGACGCCGGCGACGACCGGGTCTGGTTCCGAGCTGCCGGCGGGGCTTGGCAGCTGGGACGCCCAACGCTCCCCGCCCAGGTGATCGAGGCCGCACTCGATCGCGACGAAGTGTGTTAATCGGCTGACAAGGAGAAGACCCAATGCGATCTCGAAGGTGGCGAGTGCTGCTCACCGCTCTGTTGTTGCCTGTCGCGTGGCTGGCGACGGCCGATGGGGCGCGTGCTGACCATGTGGCGCCCGTGGCGTCTGACACCAACATGGCGAACCTGGCCGCAAACGAACGCGAGCTGTTCATCGTTGGCGACCCGAACGATCGGGACCACCTCGCGGCGGGCGCGAACGAGCGCGGAGGTGGCAACACGCAGGAGTGGTACGTCTCAACGGACGGGGGCCGCAACTGGACCTCGGGGAACCTCCCAACGGGCACGCTGACAGTCGCTGGCACGACGTCGACGCTGATGAGCGATCCCGCTCTGGACTTCGACAACGACGGGGACATCTACTACTCAGCGCTCCAGCACGGTGGATCGGGTGAGCCGTGCACGCTGTTCGTCTCGGTGAGCGCCGATGACGGGGCGAACTGGACCGATCCGGCGAACGGCATCGTGGCCACAGGCACGACCGGGCCCAGCGTGTGCCACGACAAGGAGTTCATCCTCGTCGACCGCGCGAACTCGAACAACGTCTACGTGGCATGGACGCCCTTCGGTGACGCGAACGACCGCGAGGTCGTGTTCTCTCGCGACCTCGGTGGCGTCGACAACGGGTTTGCGTTCTCCGCACCGACGGTCCTGTCGACCGACGCGGCGCAGGACGGCTGCCTGAACCACGGGGCAGAACTCGCCCAAGCGTCTGCTGGCGGCGCGCTGTACGTCGCGTGGGTGACGCTGTGCAGCGGCTTCGCTGACGGGGACGACGGAACCATCTGGGTCGCCCGGTCCAACGACCAGGGCGCCAACTGGGGTGCGCCGGTACAGGTGGCGACGCTCGACAACGTCACACCCGCGATCGCGACCGGGTTCCGCTCGCGATCATTTCCGAGCATCGACGTCGATCCCGCAACCGGCCGAGTGCACGTCGTGTGGGCCGACTACGTCGACACCGACGGCGGGAACGCCGACATCCTCATGTCGACCTCGGCCGACGGCGCGACCTGGTCCGGCGCGACGACGGTCAACTCCGACGCCGTGGGCGACGACCAGTTCATGCCATGGGTCTCGGTCGCCAACGGGAAGATCCACGTGGCCTACTACGGCCACGACGGTGGGACATCGAGCCACGACGCCTACCTCGCCTACGCGGACACCGGCACGACTGCGTTCACGGAGGTGCGGGTGAGCTCGGTAAGCACGCCTCAGGCGACCGGGTTCCTGGGCGACTACCTCGGAGTCTGGGCAGGACCAGACGACGTTGCTCATGTCTCCTGGGGTGACGGACGTCCGGGCGTAGGCGGATCCACGGACGCATTCCACGGACGCGTCGACTTCTCGCCGCCGACCACGGTGTCGGCTTCCACGAGCCCGTCGGCTCTCCCGTGGGGCGGCACCACGACGGTCACGGCCTCGGTCACCGGCGCGCACAGCGAGGACGAGGAGCACATCCCGGTCACGTTCACGGTGACCGGGACGGGCTCGCCATCGCCGTCCACCGGAACGGACACGACCGACGCGTCCGGCGACGCGACGTTCTCGTACAGCAACGCGACCGCGGGCACCGACACCGTCAACGTGTGGGCGGACTTCGACGGTGACGGCACCCAGGACGCCGGCGAGACGACATCGACAACCGTCACCTGGCAGGCGCACCCGACCACCGCGACCTACACGGGTCCGACCTCCGGTGAGTACCACGATCCGCTCACCGTCTCTGGCACCCTCGAGGACGCGCTGACGGGGACGCCGCTGAGCGGCAAGACCCTCACCATCGGCTTCGGGACAGACACGTGCGATGGCACCACTGACGCCACAGGAAGCGCGTCGTGCACGTTCACCCCGGAGCAGGTCCCCGGTCCGTACACCGCCACCGCCCGCTTCGCGGGTGACAGCCAGTACGCGCCGGACACCTCCGACGCGGTCGCATTCACGCTGAACAAGGAGCAGACGACGCTCACACTCGGCACCGCGGAGTTCCTCGCGAACGGCGATCCGGCTGTGCTGCGGGCAACGCTGACCGAGGATGACCCAACACCAGTGGCGGGTCGCACCGTGGCCCTCACGGTCGGGTCCGGCGCAGGTGCTCAGTCCTGCACTGGCGTCACCAACGCTTCTGGCGTCGCGAGCTGCACAGTCGCCGTGCTGAACCAGCCACTCGGACCGGTACCGCTCGCCGCGTCGTTCGCGGGGGACGCCTACTACCTCCCGTCGAACGCGACGGGTCAGGTGATCGTGTTCGCGTGGACACCAGGCGGCAACTTCGTCATCGGTGACGGCAACGACACCACTGGCGCGACGGCAACGTTCTGGGCCGACGACTGGTACCTCCGCAACACCGTCAGCGGCGGGCAGGCACCGAGCTCGTTCAAGGGATTTGCCAACGATCCGCCGGGCAAGACCACCTGCGGAGGGACGTGGACGACCAAGGGTGGAAACAGCCCGCCCCCGACGAAGCTCCTGCCGCAATACACGGCGATGCTTGTGACGAGCCTGGCGAGGAAGTCGGGCTCCGTGATCACCGGCACCAAGCCGGCGATCGCCATCGTCAGGGTGAACCCGGGCTACTCACCGAGCCCTGGCAAACGCGGTACCGCACAGGTGCTCGGCCTGTTCTGCGGCTGACACGGGTAGTCGGTCTGGGCGGCCCTGAGCCGCCCAGACCGGCGGAAACGACCGCCGGCCAGCCGCGTTGCCGGTGCCATAGCGGCGTGCGCCCCGGCGGCTCCCGCGAGGGCGAGGAGCACAACGGTCGTTGCCCGCGGCCCCGAGTGCCCATGGCGGACACTCTGCATCGAGATGCCGACGATCGGAGTGTCGACGGACCCTCGTTGCGCCGCGGCTAGGTCAATCGGCGAAGACGTCCCGGCTGTGCTGGATGAAGAACGTGTGGTCGTGCCCCTTGTTGGGGTCTTCCTTGTTGTACGTGGTCTTCGTGACACCGTCGGGGACGGCTTCCTCGGTGTAGATCGCGCCGACCGGGCAGACGTCGGGCTGGTAGCAGGCGGTGCACGACGTGCACTCGTCCATGTTCACGTAGAGGGTCGTGTCACCGAAGACGGCGATCGCATCCGGGTTCGGCTGGTGCGTGTTCTCGGTGACGCCGCTGCCGGCCTCCTCCTCGGAGTAGAGCAGGTTCTTGGCGGGGTCGAACTCGTAGATGCACTGCACCGGGCAGACGTCGACGCACGCCCGATCCTTGGTGTCGATGCACGCTTCGGAGATGACTGCGATTCCGGACATGATCGCCTCCGCCTCTCCGCCCAGTGTCCCTCACACCGAGTGCGGGCGCTCGGCGCCACCTAGGCCAGCAGGACGGCGAGCTGGCGGCTCTCGGCGAGCAGGCGGCCGTCGGGCGACCAGACCTCCGCGGACTCCTCGAGGTAGCCGGCCGAGACCTCGAGGGTGCGAAACCGCACCAGGGACCAATCGGGTGCGCCCGATGGCACGCCGCGGAAGTGGATGGTGAGCTCGACGGTGGGGACGCCGACAGGCACCTCGAGCCGCGAGAAGACCGCCGGCGGCCACGAGTCCGTGAGGGCAGCCACGAGGACCTCGTCGACCGGGTCGCCGTAGGCGGAGCGGATCCAGCCGCCGGTCTCGGCGACGGGACCTCGCGCGAACGGCGGGGTGCCGATGGCTGGACGCCGTTCGTAGTGATGGCGGAACGGGACGTCCGGCGCGCCTCCTATCGCGTCCGGCGACGGCGGAGCGGCATCGGGCGAAGGCACGTCAGGCGGCGGATGGTCGTGCAGCTCGGGTCCCGGTCGGTCGACCCCGAGCGCCACGAGGGCGAGGATGCACTCGCGACCGTCCTGCACCAGGCGCGCCGACACGGTGGTGAGACCCCGCCCCGCTCGCACCACGGTGACCTCCACCTCGCACGGTCCTTCGGCGGGCGGTCGCAGGTAGTGCAGGGTGAACGAACGCGGCCGACGACCAGCGTCGTCCACCTCCGCCAACACCGCCCGCAGGACGATCGCCGCGAGGTAGCCACCGTTCGGTCCTCGCTCGATCCACCACGCGTGGTCGATCGACGCCGAGTAGCGCCCAGGAGCGGTGCGCACGACCGCGGTGTCGGTGCTGAAGCGGGTCACGCCGGCAACCTATCGGCGGGTACCCTGCGACGGTGCAGGTGGCGGGGATCGTGGGCGGCGTGGCGTTGGTGCTCGTCCTCGCGGTCGCGATCTCGTACAACCGGTTCGTGTCGCAGCGGCAGCTGATCGACAACGCGTGGGCCAACGTCGACACCGAGCTGCGGCGCCGCTACGACCTGATCCCGAACCTGGTGCGCACGGTCGAGGGGTACGCCGCGCACGAGGCCGACGTGCTGCGCTCCGTGGTGGAGGCGCGCAACGAGGCCGTACAACGAGACGGCGACGTCGCCGACCAGACCCAGCCCGAACGCGTCCTGGTCCACTCCCTGAAGTCGATGCTCGCGCTGGCCGAGGCGTACCCCGACCTCAAGGCCGATGCCCACTTCCTCGAGCTCCAGGAGGAGCTGGCCGTCACCGAGGATCGGATCCAGGCGGCCCGGCGCCTCTTCAACGGCAACGTGCGGGACTACAACCAGCGGATCGAGTCGGTGCCGTCGAACCTGGTGGCGGCCGTGGCCGGGTTCCGTCGCCGCCACTACTTCGAGATCGACGCCGCCGTCCGCGACGCCGGCCCGCCCCGAGTCGACTCGGGGTCGTAGTGCATCCCAGCGAGCGGGTCCGGATCGTCACCGAGACGGCGCGTGCCGTGCTCGAGGATCGGCTCGACCCGGCGACGGGAGCCACGACCCTCGCGCTCCAGCTGGAGCAGATCGGAGCCCGCCTGCGGGCCGACCGCATCGACGTCACGCAGGCCGAGGCCGACGCCGTGGCCCTCACGCTGCGACGGCTGGCGGAGCAGGTGTCCGACCTCGGCTCGGCGCAGCCGGATCCAGAGTCGAACGTGGAGATGGCGCGGATCCTGGGCGAGCTGGCCCAGACCCTCCGCTAGGGCCGCTCGTCCGCCGACGCCTCGTCAGGGTCGATGACCTCGTCAACCTCGAGCACCTCGTCGTCGAGGACTTCGTCGTCGTCGAGGTCGTCCGCCTCGTCCACGTCGATGACCCCATCGGCGGCCGCCGCCTGGTTGGCCGTCACCTCGGCCTTGCGGACCTGGAAGGCCGCCACCGCGAGGCTGATCACGGCCGGCAGGAAGATGAGCAGCAGCTGTGACGCGAGCAGCGCACCGAACAGCGTGACGTACATGGTGCGGTTCACGAGCTTGGCCGGTGAGCGCCGCGACACCGCGCGGAACCCCAGCCCGGTGCCGAGGATCGGCAGCACGACCGCCGCGGAGATCGGCCAGAACGCCTGCAGGTAGGTCTGGCTGCCTCCGGGCAGCCAGTCGTCCACCGAGTCGACGATCTCGGCAGGTGTGGACCCCGGTGCCTCGAGCGCGGCGTCGGTCGCGCTGTGGGCCCACTCGGCGACGAGGGCACCCCGCGTCACGATGGCCTCACCCCCGCGGTCGACCGGCACCTTGAACAGCACAGCGCCCACGACGGCACCGGCGATGGCCGCGAAGAGCGCGGACATGGCGGCCCGGTGCCCGACGGGCAGGTCACCGCCCGCCCGGGTGGTGCGGGCGGCGCGGCCCGTGGTGCTGGCGCCGCGCAGGCGGGACAGCGCCGAGCCGCCACCTGCGGCCGAGGACGACTTGGGGGTCGCGCCGCGCAGGCGACCGAGCACCGAGCCACGCGCGGAAGACGAGCTCGTGCCGCCGACCTTGCCCGCCGGCCCCTTGCCCGCGGCGGCGGACGCCCGCCGCGCCTCGAGGGCAGCCCGCTGCTTCTGGTTCTGGGTCTGGCGCCGCTGCTTGGACGGCTGCCGCTTGGTCGACATGCCGAGGACGTTAGGCGTCGTCGTCCGTCCCGGCGAAGGCGGGTGGGGGTGCCACCCACACCCGCAGACGCATGGTCGCCTCATCCCGACGACCGCCCGCCTGTGGTGCAATGACCGGACCGTGGGTGCGAGGACCTCGACGTGGACCTGATGTGGATGCGCGCCAGCTGGCTGGTCCGCCGCAGCTGGCGCGCCACGGTGGTGCTGACGCTGCTCGCCGGGCTCGCCGCCGGGGTGGCGATGACGATGGTGGCGGCCGGCCGCCGGACCGCCACGGTGTACGACCGGTTCTTCGAGTACGCGGATGTCCCGGACCTGCTCATCAACTTCTGCCCGCCGGGGCTCGACCAAGCCCACGTCGGTCTCTCCGACTGCTACACGTACGATGCAGTCGAGGAGCGCGCGGTGCTCCTCGGGCTGCCGGAGATCGAAGCGGTCGCCCGTGGCGGGTTCCGGGGCCTCACCGTGGCACCGGCCGACCGACCTCAGGACACGACCATGGCCAGCGCGCTCGTCGGCTACGACGAGGGCGCCATCCCGAGCATCGCGGGTCAGTACCTCGTGGTCGACGGACGGGACGCCGAGGGAGTCGACGAGGTGCTCCTCAACGAGGTCCTCGCCGGGCGGAGCGGGCTGGGCGTCGGCGACCGGGCCGTCCTCACGTTCTGGGGCGCCGAGGAGCTCGGCCGGACGAACGAGGGCAGCCGGCTCCATGGTCCGAGCGTCGAGGTCGAGGTGGTCGGGATCGGGCGGAGCCTCACCGACCTGGCCTCCGCCCAGGGCGGCTTCAGCGCGAGCCTCGGCTCCTTCATCTTCGCACCGCCGGGGTTGGCCGACGCGACGCGGGAGGCGTCCGAGTTCACTGGTGTGCTCGTCCACGCCACCGACGACGACGCCCAGGCGGCCACCGCCGCCCTGGAACGGGCCTTGCCAGACCAGATCTACAACGTCGCGCCGGGCCTCGCCATCGATGAGATCGAGCCGCCCCGCGACGCCATCCGCTACGAGGCCCAGGCCACCACCGTGCTCGGGCTCGTGATCGCGCTCCTCGGCGTCGCGTTCGTGGGCCAGTCGGTCGCTCGCCAGAGCCGGCGGGAGTGGAGCGACGGGCCGACGCTCCGCGCGGTGGGCGTCACCACGGCCGGGGCCACGGCCGCCACGCTGCTCCGCAGCGCCACGTTCGGCCTGCCCGCCGCCGTGGTCGGCGTCACCACCGCCGTGCTCCTGTCCTCCCGGGGACCCGTGGGCACCGGGCGACGCGCCGAGATCGACCCGGGCCGGCACCTCGATCTGCCGGTGCTGGTGGTGGGCGCCGTCCTGACCATCGCGGTCTGCGCCCTGGGTGCGTGCGTCCCACTCGTCCGCGGAAGCGCCCTGCGGACGCTGCCCCCGGCCCTGCCGATCCAGCGGGCGCGCCGATCGTTCGGGCTCCCCCCAGTCGCCAGTGCGGGCCTCCACCTCGCGCGCGATGGGCGAGGACGCGGACTCGAGGTCGCCACCGCGTTGGCCAGCGCCGCCGCCGCCGTGGTCGCCGTCGTGGCGGCCAGCACCATGGTCGCCAGCTTCGACGACCTCGCCCGCACCCCGGAGCGGTTCGGGGCGCCCTGGGACGTGTCGATCGCCGTGCCCCTCGACGATCTCGAACCCGTGGGGTCGCTGCTCGCCCAGCCCGAGGTGCGTCGATCGATCGACCAGGCCGCTGTGATCGTCGGATTCGACCTGGACGTCGGGGGCCAGCAGGCGTGGGTGCACGCCTACGCACCACTCGAGGACGTCGCCGACGAGGCCCTTCCCCTTCCCATCGACGAGGGCCGGCCGCCGGGCACCCCGCGAGAGATCGCGGTCGGCGCTCTGACCCTCGACGACATGGGCCGGTCGATCGGCGATCGGATCATCGTGCGCAACGCGTCCACCGATGCTGAGGTCGAGGTCACCATCGTCGGCACGGCGATGATCAACGACACCTTCGAGGCCAGCCCCGGTCGGGGCGCGGTCGTCACCCCAGAGCTCATCGCGGAGGTCGCCCCCGAGGCCAGTCGCGACCCGGCGATCGTGTCCCTGATCCCCGAGGCCGACGTCGACGCCTTCGTGACGGCGCTGCGCTCCCGGTACGGCGGTTCCGTGGAGCGGCCCTTCCAGCCTGCGGCCGTGCGCAACATCGACCGGATCCGCGACCTCCCGTATGTGATGGCGAGCGTCGTCGCGCTGCTGGCCGCTGCCTCGCTCGTCCACGCCCTTGTGCTCTCCGTCGGTCGGAACCGGCGGGCGCTCGGGATGCTCAAGGGCCTCGGCTTCACCCGGCGTCAGGTGGTCGCGACCGTGGCCTGGCACGCCACGGCCTATGCCGTCGTCGCCAGCGCCATCGCCCTCCCGCTGGGCGTGGTGGCCGGACGGTGGGGATGGCGGCTCGTGACGGGTTCGCTCGGGGTACCGGACGTCGCGGTCCTGCCGCTGCTCGCCGTCGTCGCGGTGACCCCCGCGCTCGTGCTGCTGGCGAACCTCGCCGCCGCCTACCCGGGGTGGCGGGCCGCGCGGCTGTCGACGGCCGCGGCGCTGCGCAGCGAGTAGCCGTCAGCGGAAGTCGCGGCTCTTGGTCGGCGCCGACAGCGGGAGGGTCTCGAGCCGGTCGGCGATGACGTTGGTGACGCCCTCCGATCGCTCGAGACGACCGCGCACGAGCATGGCCGGGGCCGTGCGGGCGACCTGGCGGTGGGCGGTCCAGCAGCCCTTCGACACGATCACGTTGACGAGACCGGTCTCGTCCTCGAGGTTCACGAACAGGGTGCCTCCGGCGGTGGCCGGCCGTTGGCGGTGGGTGACGACGCCCGCGACGAGCACGCGGGTGCCGGGCTCGACCGCGGCCAACCCCGTGGCCGTCACCACCCCCATCGAGTCGAGGTGCTCGCGCACGAAGCGGGTGGGGTGCCCTTCCGGGCTCACCCCCGTCGACCACAGGTCCGCCCGCGCTGACTCCTCACCGGTCATGGCGGGCAGCGCGGGCGCCGCCACCCCGGTGACGATGCCCGGCAGGCGGTCGGGACCGCCTTGGGCCACCGCGCCGGCCGCCCAGATGGCCTCGCGTCGCGACATCCCGAAGCAGTCGAAGGCCCCGCTGGTGGCCAGCGCTTCGATCTGCGGGAGGGTGAGCGGCACGCGGCGGGCCAGGTCCTCGGGGTCGGCGTAGGGACGGCCGGCGGCGATCTCCGCGGCCAGGTCGTCACCGATCCCCCGCACGTAGGAGATCCCCAGCCGCACCGCCGGCCCGGGCTTGCCCCAGTCCTCCGGCGCCGCGTCCCGCCCCGCCTTCCCCCACCCCACGAGTTCTGGCCCGAGATCCGCCTGCCCTGGCAGGCGGGATCCGGGCCAGAACTCGTCGGGGGGCTCCAGTGCCGCCGTCGCGGCGCTCTGGTTGAGGTCGGGGGTGCGGACCTCGACGCCGTGGCGGCGCGCGTCTTGCACGAGCGTGTGCGGCGCGTAGAAGCCCATCGGCTGGGCGTCGAGCAGCGCCGCGCAGAACGCGGCCGGGTACCAGCGCTTCAGCCACGACGACGCGTACACGAGGTAGGCGAAGCTCACCGAGTGGCTCTCGGGGAAGCCGTAGCTGGCGAAGGCGGCCAGCTTCTCCCAGATGATCTCGATGACGTCGGCGGTGACGCCGCGCTCGCTCGCCCCGTCGGCGAAGCGCTGGTGGAGGCGCTCCATGCGCTCGTGGCTGCGCTTGGAGCCCATGGCCTGGCGGAGCATGTCGGCCTCGCCGGCGCTGAAGCCGCCGACGTCGATGGCCATCTGCATGAGCTGCTCCTGGAACAGCGGCACACCGAGCGTCTTCTTCAGCGACGGCTCCAGCAGCGGGTGGAGGTAGGTGACCTCCTCCAGCCCGTTGCGCCGACGGATGTACGGGTGCACCGATCCCCCCTGGATCGGGCCGGGCCGGATGAGCGCCACCTCCACCACGAGGTCGTAGAACATCCGCGGTCGCAGCCGCGGGAGCGTGGCCATCTGGGCCCGGCTCTCCACCTGGAACACGCCGATCGAGTCGGCCCGGCAGAGCATGTCGTAGACCTCGTCCTCCTGCGGGATCGTCGCGAGGTCGACGTCGACCTCGCCGTGCACCTCGCGCACGAGGTCGATGCAGCCGTGCAGCACCTCGAGCATCCCCAGGCCGAGCAGGTCGAACTTCACCAACCCCACCGCGGCGCAGTCGTCCTTGTCCCACTGCAGCACCGTGCGGATCGGCTCGCCGCCCCGGAGCGTCTTCGACTTGGAGGTGGAACCCGTCAGGCGGGCCCACTCCACCGGGCACACCTCCACGATCGGGCGGTCGCAGATCACCATGCCCCCGGAGTGGATGCCGAGGTGGCGCGGCGCGTGCTCGAGCTCCGCGGCCAGGGCGAGGACGTCGGCCGGGATCGTCCTCTCCTGCTCCTGCTGCTGGGCGGTGACCTTGACGCCACCCCAGGCATCGGCCTGCTTCGACCAGGCGTCCTGCTGGCCCGGCGCGTATCCGAGCGCCTTGGCGATGTCGCGGATCGATGACTTGGCGCGGTAGGTGATGACGTTGGCCACCTGGGCGGCGTGGCGCCGGCCGTGCTTGGCGTAGACGTACTGGATGGCCTCCTCCCGACGGCCCGACTCGATGTCGATGTCGATGTCGGGCGGGCCGTCGCGCTCCGGAGACAGGAACCGCTCGAAGAGCAGACCGAGCTGCACGGCGTCGGCGTTGGTGATGCCGAGCGCGTAGCAGACCGCACTGTTGGCGGCGCTCCCCCGCCCCTGGCAGTAGATGTCGGAGCGGCGACAGAAGTCGACGATGTCCCACACCACGAGGAAGTAGCCGGGGAACCCGAGCTGCTCGATCAACGCCAGCTCGTGCTCGATCTGTCCTTCTGGCGTTCCCCGGCCACGCAGGCCGCCTGTGGCCGCTCTGTCGCCGTGCGACGGCTCCGTCGCTCGCATCGCCTCTTGCCGCGGCTGCGGCGGGTGCTCTGGCAGATCGATGCCATACCGTCGCTTCGCGCCCTCGGCGGTGAGGCGGCGGAGGTAGGCCATCTCCGACAGCCCGTCGGGGCAGTCGAAGGGCGGGAGCTGCGGCGCCACCAGGTGCAGGTCGAAGGCGCAGGCCAGGCCCAGCTCGGCCGCCCGCTCCACCGCGCCCGGCCAGCGCGCGAAGCGGCGGGCCTGCTCGTCACCCGAGCGCAGGTGGGCGCCGGCGCAGGCGGGCAGCCAGCCGTCGAGCTCGTCGAGGCTCCGCCGCGCTCGCACCGCGGCCATGGCGGTGGCCAGCGGTCGCCGCGCCGGCGACGCGTAGTGCGCGTTGGTGGTGGCGACGACGTCGACGCCCGCCCGGATGGCGAGCTCGGCCAGCGCGTCGTTGCGCGCGGAGTCGAGCGGGTCGCCGTGGTCGCACAGCTCGACGGCCACGTTGTGGCGTCCGAAGGTGGCGACCAGCGCATCGAGCTCGCGGGCAGCGGCGGCCGGACCGTGCCGCTCCAGCGCGGCGGGCACCGTGCCCTTGCGGCAGCCGGTGAGCACGAGCCAGTGGTCGCCGTGCACCTCCTCCCACGCGATGCCCTCGTAGATCGGCTTGCCCTTCTCGGCGCCAGCCAGCTGGGCGGCGCTGATGGTGGACGCGAGCCGGGCGTAGCCATCCGGGTCGCGCGCCAGCACGAGCAGGTGCGTTCCCTCGGGATCGGGGATGCCGTTCTGCGGCTTGGTGAGCCCGAGCGACAGCTCCGCGCCGAACACGGTCGGCACGCCGACCGCCCGCGCCGCCTCGGCGAAGCGCACCACGCCGTAGAAGCCGTCGTGGTCGGTGATGGCCAGCGCCTCCAGCCCCAGCCGGGCGGCCTCCTCGGCCAGCTCCTCGGGGTGGCTGGCGCCGTCGAGGAAGCTGAAGGTGGAGTGGCAGTGCAGCTCGGCGTAGGGCGTGGCGTTGACCCGCCGCTCCAGCACCGCCGGCGGCACGTACGTGGGCCGTACGTACGACCACGCCGGGCTGTCGCCCCCGTTGGCCCCCGGGGGCACCCGGTTGGTGCGGCCGGTGCGGGCGCGGTCGGACAGCGTGCGCTCCAGCTCCTTCCACGACACGTCCGGGTTGTTGAACCCCACCGACCCAAGATCGAACATATGTTCGCCCTCGTCAAGGGGTGGGCGCCCAGGGCTACCGTCGCCGGATGACGCAGCTGGACCACACGGTGCTCGGGCACGGGCCCGCCTTCGTGTGGGGGCACGGGCTCACGAGCAGCCGAGCCAGCGAGGACAAGGGCGGGCTGTTCGACTGGACGCCGGTCACCGACAACGGGCGGCGGGTCGTCCGCTACGACGCCGCCGGGCACGGCACCACCGGCGGGCCGGCCGACCCGGGGGCCTACCGCTGGCCGCAGCTGGCCACCGACCTCCTGGCGCTGCTGGACGAGCTGGACCTCGAGCACGCCGATGTGGGTGGGGCATCGCTGGGCTGCGCGACGACGTTGCACGCCGCCGTGCGGGCTCCTGAGCGGTTCGGCCGGCTGGTGCTCGTCATCCCGCCGACCGCGTGGGACAGCCGGCCCGCCCAGGCCGAGCTGTACGAAGGGTCCGCCCGGTACGTGGAGGACGCGGGGAAGGCGGCGTGGCTGGCGGTCGCCAACGAGGCACCCCGGGCGGCGATCTTCGCCGACCTCCCGCCGTTCCCGTTCGACGCCGACATCCCAGAGGAGCTCCTGCCCTCCGTCATGCGGGGCGCGGCCGGCTCCGACCTGCCCGACCCCGACGCCGTGGCCACGCTCGAGCACCCCGCGCTCGTGCTGGCCTGGGCCGGTGACCCCGGCCATCCGGAGTCCACCGCCGAGCGCCTGGCCGAGCTGCTCCCGAACGCGGAGCTCCACGTCGCCCGCCGCATCCGAGATGTGCTGGGCTGGCCGGCGCAGGTCGCACGGTTCCTCGGACCCGCCGGGGCCTGAACCGCCCGGGACCCGGGTAGACCGGCCCCCATGAGCCTCGAGGTGCGCAAAGACGACGACCGCTCCCGCTACGAGCTGGTCGAGGACGGTGCCGTCATCGGCGTCGCCGACTACCGCGTGCAGGGCGACGTCGTGGTGTTCCACCACACGTTCATCGACCCCGACCGGCGGGGCCACGGACTCGGGGCGGTGCTCATCCAGGGTGCGCTCGATGATGTCCGGCCCACGGGACGCAAGGTGGTTCCGGTGTGCTGGTACGTGGGCGAGTTCATGGACAGCCACTCGGGCTACGGCGACCTGGCCGCGTGATGGTGTGACGCTCGTCATGCGTAGACGCTCCTCGCGGGTGCCTACGTACCTCTGACAGGCCAAAGATGCGCAGGTCAGCCGATGTGCCCACCCCGCGTAGCCGTGCACATTGGACCCATGTTCAACAGCTACGAGATGACGAGGGCGCTCGTCGCAGAGCGCCAAGGAACCCTTCGCCACGAGGCCCGGCAGCACCGCCTGGCCCGGGGCAGCCGCCGCACCCACCGGGGCAACCCGGAGGTCCGATCGATCCGACCGTCTGTGTCCGCCGACATCGCGTCGGCGGATGCAGGCACGTTCGAGGAGCGGTTGGCGGCCTGAACCGTACGATCACAGGATGCTCGTGGGGCGCGCAGGTCTGTCGCCGGTCATGGTCGGTCGAGCCACCGAGCTCGGCCGGCTTCGTGCGCTGTTCGGCGCCGCGCCCGTCCCCACCGTCGCGCTGATCGGCGGCGAGGCCGGGATCGGCAAGACCCGGCTGGTGCAGGAGCTGGTCACCAGCGCCCCGGCCGGCACCCTCGTGCTGGCGGGCCAGGCCGACCCGGGCACCGTCGGCCGGCCGATGGAGCTGTTCCTCGACGCCCTCGGCAAGACCGACACGAGCGGCAGCCCCGACTGCGCCGCCACCGTGCGTGACCCGAGCCTGTCCGCCGAGGAGCGCATCCGCGCCGGCGTCGACCTCGTGCAGTCCCTGTCGGGTGGAGGTCCGGGTCTGGTCGTGTTCGAGGACCTCCATTGGGCTGACTCCGAGAGCCTGGCCGCCTTCGAGCGCCTCACCGAGCCCGACGCCGGACCGCTGGTCGTGGTGGGGACGTACCGCCCCGACGGCCTCTCCCGCCGGCACCCCGCCGCCGACCTCCTCCCCCGCCTCGAGCGCCGGCACACGGTCACCCACCTCGAGCTCCATCGGTTGAGCGCCGCGGAGGTCAGCACCTTCCTCGCCGCGGTGCTCGAGCACGATCCGTCCTTCCGGCTGGTCGACGTCCTCCACCGCCGGTCGGGCGGCAACCCGTACTTCCTCGAGGAGCTGGTCGCCAGCGCCGGCGACCTCGACGCCCACGCGCTCAAGGCCGCGCCCCTGCCGTGGACCGTGGCCGAGGTGGTCCGCAACCAGGTCGACGGTCTCGAACCGCCGGTGCGGGCCGTGGTCGCCGCCGCGTCCGTGCTCGGTCGCCGTGTCACCTTCGACCTCTTGGCGTCGGTGACCGCCACCCCCGAGACGGAGCTCATCGACCACCTGCGGGATGCGGTGGACAGCGGCCTGCTCGTGGAGACCGACGCCGACGTGTTCAGCTTCCACCACGACCTCGCCCGCGAAGCCATCGAGGGAGCCCTGCTCGGGCGGGAGCGCCGTCGCCTGCACGAGTCCGCCCTCGAGGCCCTGCGCCGGGCGGGAAGCCGCGACCACGTGGCCCTCACGCACCACGCACGCGGCGCGGCCCAGTTCGACCAGATGGTGGCGGAGGCGCGCCTCGGCGCCCACGAGTCGCTGCACCTGGGGTCCACCTACCAGGCGCTCCAGCTGGCCGAGACGGGCCTGGCGGAGGCGGAGGACGACCTCGACCTGCGATCGGTCGCCGCCGAGGCCGCCTCGCTCGCCGGCCTGCTCGACGAAGCCGCCGAGCATGGCGACGACTGGCTCGCCGACGCCAGGAAGCAGGCCGACACGGTCCACGAGTCACGCGCCCTCGGCCTGCGCATGCGCGTCGCCTACGAGCTGGGGGACCTCGCGGGGATGGCGGCGTTCACCGATGCGCTGATCGAGACCGTCGACCAGCTGCCGGACGAGGAGCGAGCGCTGGCGATGGCCTGCGTGGCGCAGTCGTACATGCTGCGCGACCTGGCCGGGCCCACGTGCGAGTGGGCCGACAAGGCCCTCGACCTCGCCATCAGGCACGGCTTCGAGCGGGTGCGCATCGCGGCGATGATCGAGAAGGGCTCGGTGATGGTCCTCGAGCCGGGCACCGCGGCCGAAGGCAACGCGCTCCTCCAGGAGTCCGCCGATGCCGCCGAGCAGGTGGGCGACCACGTGCTCGCCGCCCGCTCGCTCGTGAACCTCGTCTGGCAGGCCCGGCAGGCCAGCCGCTTCGACGAAGCCCGCGAGCTGGTGCACCGCATGCGCGACCACGCGGAGGCGGCCGGGTTCGACTCGCTGGCGAGCTACGCCCGCGTGGAGGCCCTCGCCGCGCTGGCCGCGGCCGACGGCGACCTCGACGCCGCCCTCGACGTGCTCGACAAGGGCACGCGCGTCGACCCGAGCCACGCGCTCCCCCGCAACCGCCGCTGGCTCGCGGTGCTTCGAGCTGGCCTGGCCCTCGAGGCAAACGACATCGAGGCGGCGGCCACCTTCACGGAGGACGCCAAGCCCGTCACCGCCCGCAGCGCCGTGGGCGTGCTGGGGCTCGACGCCCACGTGGCCGCCCGCCAGGGTGACCTGCCGCGCGTGCGGGTCGCGCTCGGCGAGCTCGCCGTCGCGGTGGCCGAAGAGGGGTACGCCGGGCCGTCGCAGATCCACGACATCGCGGCCGCCGCCTTGCCGGCCGGACTCGATCCGGCGGAGCTGCGCCCGTTCGTCGACCAGGCGGGGATCCTCCCGGGCAACCGCCTGGCCATCGACCACCCGTGGCGACAGCTGCTCGACGCGCAGCTCGCCGAGGCCGAGGGCCGCATGGACGAGGCGGCCGACTCGTACGCGGCCGCGACGTCGGCCACGAACGTGCCCTTCGGCCTGCTCACCCGCCACCGCGGCACCGCGCACGTCGGCGCCGCGCGCACCCGGATCGCCCTCGGCGACCTCGACGCCGCCCGCACGCACGCCGTGGCCGCCGCCGCCGACCTGGCGCGCTGGCACGGATGGCGGGTGGCGGAGCTCGAAGCCGTCCAACGGCGCCTCGGCCTCGGTGCCGAGGTCAGCGGGCCCGACAGCCTGACCCCGCGCGAACGGGAGGTCGTCGGCCTGCTCGCCGAGGGTCTCACCAACGCCGGGCTCGCCGAGCGGCTCTACATCTCGCCGCGCACCGCCGCGGTGCACGTGTCGAACATCCTCTCGAAGCTCGGGATGGCCTCGCGCACCGAGGTGGCCGCCTGGGCGGCCCGCGAGGGGCCCAGCCGCGACGGCTGACCTCGAGCTCCGCTTCCGATCGAGCTGGACGTTCTCGTAACGGTCGTCAGAGATGGTGACCCGGACAAGCGCGGATCCGGAGCGGCCAACCCGGCCAGCTTCGTGGTCCGCAACGAGATGGGAGATCAGCCATGAAGAGCTCGTGGCGGCGCGCGATCGCTGCCGTTGTTGCCCTCGGCCTGACGGGGATCATGCTGGTCACGATCAGCACCCCCGCGGCTGCGGCCCGGCGTCCGATGGCCCGGGCCACGCTCGTGAACACCGCCGGGGTCACCGTCGGTGAGGTGGTCTTCAAGGGACCCGGGAAGTACGCCGACCGCGTCGAGGTCAAGATCGTCGCAGCCGCGGCGCCGAACCTCGGCTCCTTCCACGGCTTCCACATCCACACGACGGGTGTGTGCGACCCGCTGCCGTCCGGCCCGACCAACGTGCCGTTCGGGTCGGCGGGAGGCCATTGGAACCCCACCGCGGCCAACCACGGAGCGCACAAGGGCGACCTGCCCAGCGCGCTGATGACCGCCGAGGGTGAGACGTACGCGGAGTTCGAGACCGATCGCTTCAGCGTCGCCGACCTCCTCGACGCCGATGGTTCCGCGGTCATCCTCCACGCGGGGGCCGACAACTTCGCCAACATCCCGATCGTCTACGGCGAGGCCAACCCGACGACGCTCGCCACCGGCGACGCCGGCGGCCGGTACGCCTGCGGTGTCGTGACTCGCACGACGTCGTAGACCGTTCCGCCTGGCCACGACCAGCGGCGACTCAGGTCGCCGCTGGTCCGCGCCCGGACCTACGCTCGCGGCCGCACCGCAGGACCGCAGGGGGAACGGGATGCCGTACATCGAGGGGCGCGTCGTGCACGACGCCGACGCCCACATCATGGAAGAGCCCACGTGGCTGGTGGACCACGCCGATCCGGACGTCCGGGACAAGCTGCGGCCGAACGTCGAGCTCGGCCTGGCCCCGGGCGAGGCGGAGTCGATCGCCAAGGCGCTCGCCAAGCACCAGGACCCGGAGTTCCGCGCTCGCGACGCGGAAGAGATCATGGCGCGCAAGAACTTCATCGCCACCGGTGGCACCATCGCCGCCGACCGGCCGCTGGCCCTCGACCTGCTCGGGGTGGCCAGCCAGCTCGTCTTCAACACGTTCAACAACGGCCACCTGCTCCGCCTCGAGCGGAGCGGCGACCTCGACCTCGCCTACGGAGCCGCCCGCGCGCACAACCGCGGCATGGTCGAGTTCTGCTCGGTCGATCCGCGGCTCCTGCCCACCTGCTACGTGCCGCTCGCCGACTTCGACCGCGCCGCCGCCATGGCCGGCGAGGCCATCGCGATGGGGGCGGCCGCGCTGCTCGTTCCGAGCGGCTGCCCGAACGACCACTCCCCCAGCCACATCGGGCTGGATCCCGTCTGGCGCCAGGCCGAGGAAGCCGGCATCCCGATCGTGCTGCACGTCGGGGGCGGCGGACAGCTGCTGCACCCGAAGTACTTCGTGAACGGCGGGGCCTACGTCCCCGACTTCCACGGCGGCGACGAGAACTTCCGCTCGGTCGACTACATGGCCATCCCCGGTCCGCCGGCCCAGACCCTCGCCACGATGATCTTCGACGGCGTGCTCGAGCGGCACCCCGCGTTGAAGATCGGGGTGATCGAGCAGGGTGCCATCTGGGTGCCAGGGTGGATGCGCCAGATGGAGTCGGCCTTCGATGCGTTCCTCAAGCACGAGCAACGCCTCCAGGACCTCACGTTGCGGCCCAGCGAGTTCGTGCGCCGCCAGGTCCGGGCCACGCCATACCCCACCGAGGACGTCCGCTGGATCGTGGAGCAGGCCGGCACCGAGGTCGCGCTGTTCTCCACCGACTACCCGCACGTCGAGGGCGGGCGACGGCCGATGGAGCGCTTCGAGGCGAGCCTCGGCGACGCGTCCGAGGAGATCCGGCAGGCGTTCTACTGCGACAACTTCGTCGACCTCATGGGGACCGCGATCCAACGAGTCCCGTTGGCCGCCGCCAGTTGACGAGCCGGCGCCACCTCTCGCGACGCGCCTTCCTCGCCCGACTGGGCGCCACCACGGCCGCCGCCGCCGCTCCCTCGTTGTGGGATCCCGTGCGAGCGGCCGCAGCCGGGCGAGCGCAGCTGGCCGCGGTGACCGATCCGAGCGGCACCACGCTGGAAGTGTCGATCCGGCGGCCGAGCGGAGCCGGCTACGTGCAGCTGGTCGAGGGCGATGCGTACCCGCAGGTGCTGCGCGAGGAGCTGGCCGAGGCGCGGCCGGGTCGGGAGGATCGTCGCAGCGCGCTGGCTGCCATCGTGCACCTCACCGACGTCCACCTCATCGACACCCAGAGCCCGGCGCGCGTCGAGTTCACCGACCGCCTGCCGACGGGCGTCTTCGGGAGTGCCTTCCGACCGCAGGAGGCGCTCACCGTGCAGGTGGCCTCGGCGATGGTCGACCGCGTGAACGCGGTGGCCTCGGGCCCGATCACGGGCCGTGCGTTCGATGTCGCGGTGTCCACCGGCGACAACATCGACAACCAGCAGCAGAACGAGCTCGAGTGGTTCATGACGGTGCTCGACGGCGGCACCATCACCCCCAACAGCGGTGACGCCACGGTGTACGAGGGGGTGCAGGACGCCACCATCGGGCTCGGCTACTACAACAACTACTGGCACCCTGATCCGCCGCCCGGGGTGAACCCCGCCGACAGCTACAAGACCGCCTACGGCTTCCCCGAGGTGCCAGGCCTGCTCACCGGTGCGATCCAGGCGTTCGACGCCGCGGGCCTCGGCATCCCGTGGTACTCGACCTACGGCAACCACGACGGGTTGGTGCAGGGCAACATGCCGGGTGTCCTTCCCCCCGACGTACGCCCCCTCGACCTCGTGGCCACCGGTCCGCTGAAGGTCACCGCTGTGGCGACGGCCCTCGACCCGACCGACCTCAGCAGCGCCATCTCCTCCCTCCCGACCGTGCTCGCGGACCCGGCCGTGATCGCCGATCCCGGGCTGGTGCGGACCGTCACGGCCGACCCGGAGCGCGCGGCGGCGAGCCTCGAGCACTGGATCCAACGGCACCTCGACTCGCCGGATAGCCCCGGCCCCGCGGGGCACGGCTACACCGCGGACATGGTCGCCTCGCGGCAGCTCTACTACGCCTTTCCCGTCAGCGACGCGGTCCTCGGGCTCAGCCTCGACACCGTCAACCACGGCGGGTACGCCGACGGCTCGCTCGGCGACGCGCAGCTCGCGTGGCTCGAGCAGCGGCTCATCGAGGCCCACTCCACCTACTACGACGCGGGCGGCACCAAGGTCACGACCGGATCGACGGATCGGCTGGTGGTGCTGTTCAGCCACCACAACCTCTTCTCGTTGGAGAACCCGGTGCCAGACCTCTTCGCGCCGGAGGAGCCGCGCCAAGGGTTCGCCGTGCTGCAGGCGATGCTCCGGCGCTTCCCGAACGTGGTGCTCTGGGTGAACGGCCACAGCCACGTCAACCGCATCACGCCCGTGCCCGATCCCACTGGCCAGACCGGTGGGCTCTGGGAGGTCTCCACCGCGGCCCACGTCGACTGGCCCGAGCAGGCGCGCCTCGTCGAGATCGCCGACAACTGCGACGGCACCCTGTCGATCTTCGGCACGCTCATCGAGCACGCGTCGCCAGCCACCGTCGAGCTCACCGACCCGACCACCGCATCGCCAGCCGAGCTGGCGTCGCTGAGCCGCGAGCTGTCGGCCAACGAGCCACAGGCGTCCATGGGCTCGCTGGGCCTCCCGACCGACCGCAACGTCGAGCTCGTCATCAAGGCCCCGTTCAGCACCTGCACCCCGTCGTCACCGCCGCCCACCACCGGCGACGACGGTGGCGACACAGGCGGCGGCCAGCTCCCCGCCACCGGTGGCGGCACCGGCCTCACCGCCGGCGTCGCGCTCAGCGCGGCCGCCGCGGCCGCCCTCGCCGTCCGCCGCCGCACCGTGCACCCAACGTCTGTGGTCGAACGCGCTCGCATGGCGAACGAAATCGACCACAGACGTTGAGAAGTCAGGCGAGGCCGAGCTGGCGGAGGATGTCGCCGGAGTCGAAGTAGACGCGCTCGCAGACGATGCCGTCGCCGCCGTCCTCGAAGATGAACAGTGCCGCCATGCGGCTGCGGAACGTCTTGCCGGTGGGTTCGATCCCGCGCAGCGGGCCGTCGTGGGTGCCGAGCAGATCGAGCTCCACCACGACCGCGTCGTCGGTGGAGCGCAGCGACACGAGCTCGTTGCGCTGATCGGGGAACGCGCCTCGGCTGCCGGCGAAGTACTGCCGCACCTCCTCTTCGCCGTCGAAGACCTGCCCCGTCGCCATCAGCTCGTACCGGGGGTGGGCGAACGTGGCGATGACGGTGTCGTAGTCGTGTTGGTTCTCCGCTTCCATGTGCTCGCGCACCACGGCTTCTCGCCGCGCCCGCAGGTCGTCAGAGGGCATGGTCGGCCCCGGGGTGCTGGGCGTGGAGGATCCACGCGGCCGCCACGCCCCCGATGGCGCCGAACGCGTGGCCCTGCCACGACACGCCCGGGCGGGGCAGGAGCCCCCACAGCACCCCGCCGTAGATCATGAACGTCACGATGCCCCCGAGGATGTAGGTGATCTTGCGGGCGAAGACGCCGCGGCTGATGAGGTAGGTGAGGTAGCCGAACACCAGGCCGCTGGCGCCGATGTGCACCGAGTGCGCCGGACCGGTGAGCCACGTGCCGACGCCGCAGATCACGCCGGCGATCAGCGTGACCTGCACGAACCGCGCCGTGCTGCCGAGGCAGATGGCGCCACCCATGAGCAGGAACGGCAGGGAGTTGGCGATGAGGTGGCCGAAGCCACCGTGGAGGAAGGGGGCGAACACGATCCCATCGAGGCCGTCGAGCTGCCGGGGCCGGATGCCGAACCGGTCGAGCCGGCCGTCGAGCGCGGTGTCGACCACCTCTTCGCCCCACATCACCGTGAGCATCGCGATGACCGGCAGCACCGGCGCGAACAGCTCGGCCACCCGGGGCCGCTCGACCACCTCGTCCGCCATGCGCCCCATGCTGGCAGCCCTCACGCCCGGGCGCGCAGGTAGACGGCTCGCACGGCGAAGGTCTGGCGCAGCTCGGCGAGGATCTCGTCGAAGAACTCTTCGCGGTAGGTGGCGTCGGTGACGAGCACGACCGTGAAGTACAGGCCGGAGAAGGCGGCGAGGAACGCGCTGATCTTCAGCAGCTCGGCCGTCAGGTGCAGGTCACGCCCGAGGAACCCGAACTGCAGGACCGTGTGCCCGTCGTGGCCGAGCCAGGTCTCCAGGATCCCAGGGGTGACGGTCAGCAGGCCGAAGGCGATGTAGAAGGCGCCGAGCAGCAGCGTGACGAGGAGCACCTGGATGCCTTGGCTGAACAGCGCGACGAGGAGGACGTTGCCGCGCTGTCGAGTCGACAGGGCGACCGGCTCCCCCACCACCTCGGCCAGCGGCACGAGCCCGTCGGCCGGCGTGCCGTCCACCTGCTCCTCGAGATCGTGGGCGCTGGCGAAGGTGGCAAGTCGGCCGAGCTCGCGCGGCAGGCGCGTGAGGAGGAAGGTGATGCCGATCAGGACGAACAGCGCGACCACCGCGGCGAGGAAGCGACCGTCGAAGCCGTCCGCCACCTGCCACATCTCCGTGTTGATGAACAGCACGATCTGGATGAGGAGGAGCAGGGGCAGCGCCCGCCCCAGCAACCCGGCCACCGCGCCGAGCTCCCGCGTCGTCTTGACCAGCGCCCAACGGGTGAGCGGCAGCAATCCGTAGCTGGTGACCACGTAGATCGCGCCGAGCAGCACGATGTTGACCACCGCCAGCGTGATGGCCTGATCGAGCTCCTGGCTGATGAGGTAGGTGATGAGCGCGGGGGCGACGACGAAGGTGGTGATCTCCGCGGGGCCCACGCGAGCGGGACGAGTGAGGGCAGGCCGGCTTCGCAGCGTGTTGATCCCGGCCCAGAGCCCGACGAGCAGCGCCAGCCCTCCGACGCCCGCCAGCACGTTCTGCCACCACCGGAAGTCCGCGTCGAGCGCCCCGAGGGCCTCGAGCACGGCCACGCCCGTCAGCACGGGGATCATGCGGGTGAAGACGTCGCCGGTGGCGCTGTAGTCCTCCATCAGGTGCGGCGTGCCGCGGGCCATGAACCACCGCTCGATGGCCTGCAGCTGGTCGGGCCGGGCGGTCACGTGCGCAACCTAGAGGCTCACCCCCGACGGCACGCGGGTGGGGCGAGCGATGATGGGGACATGATCGACCACCTAGGCATCCAGGTCGCCGACTTCGACAAGGCGGCCGCGTTCTACGACGCCGTCCTCGACACGATCGGCGGCAAGCGCATCCTCGAGTTCCCCGGCGTGATCGGGTACGGCACCGGGTTCCCCAACTTCTGGATCGGCACCGAGGAGACCCACGGCGACGTCAGGCAGGAGGCGCACATCGCCTTCACCGCCCCCAGTCGTGACGCGGTGCAGGCCTTCCGGGATGCCGCCGTCGAGCTCGGCTACGAGGTGCTGCACGAGCCGAAGGAGTGGCCCGAGTACCACCCTGGGTACTTCGGTGCCTTCGTGCGCGATCCCGACGGCAACAACGTCGAGGCCGTGCACCACACCTTCGAGTAGCTACTCCGGCGAGGCGAGGTAGGCCTCGGTCAGCCACTCGCAGAGCTGTTCGTCGACCTCGTCGGGCGCCCGCACGTTCACCACGTGGTAGCGGCTGCGGCCACCGTCGATGACCTTCCGGGCCAGTCGCGCGCTGCTCAGCGTGCGGTGGAGCGTGAAGGACACCGCCACCCACTTCGTCATCGGGCGCAGCTCGGCGAACGTCCGCGACCGCTTGAGGAAGATGCCGACCGAGACCGGCTCGACGTGCACCGGACCGACGGTCGCCAGGTGGGCCATGACGGCGTCGAACACCGGCCGCTCGAAGGGCGGGCCGGTGGAGAAGTACTCCTCCACGGACATGGCCGGCGCGCACTCGTGGCCCTGCTTGGTGCGGCCGAACTGCCGGCCGCACTCGGGGCACACCCATCTCGGCACGATCGAGAGTCTGCCTCCTGCGTAGCCTCCCGCTCGATGACCGATGCCGCGCTCCGTGCGCTCGAGGAGGCGCTTCCCGACGGGACGGTCGTCACCGACCCTGACGTCGTCGCGAGCTACCGGTTCGACCGGGCCACGACCGTGCGCGCCGGGACGCCCTTGGCCCTGGTCCGAGCCACCAGCACCGCCGACGTGCAGGCGACGCTCCGGATCGCCAGCGCTCACGCCATCCCGGTCGTGCCGCGTGGCGCGGGCACCGGCCTGTCCGGCGGCGCCTCGGCGATCGACGGGGCCATCACGCTGTCCACCGAACGGATGCGGGCCATCACGATCGATCCCGCCGCCATGGTGGCGGTGGTCCAGCCGGGTCCGCTGAACGTCGAGGTGAAGGCTGCGGCGCGCGAGCACGGGCTCTGGTACCCGCCCGATCCGTCATCGTTCGAGATCTGCTCGATCGGTGGCAACCTGGCGACCAACGCCGGCGGGTTGTGCTGCGTGAAGTACGGCGTGACCACCGACTACGTGCTCGGGCTCGAGGTGGTGCTGGCCGATGGCCGCGCCATCCGCCTCGGCGGGCGCACGATCAAGGACGTGGCGGGCTACGACCTCAAGCGCCTGTTCGTCGGCTCGGAGGGCACCCTCGGCATCATCACCGAGGCCACACTGCGCTTGCGGCCGCTGCCCCCGCCGGCCGCCACGATCGTGGGCACGTTCGACGATGTGGTGGCCGCGGGCCGAGCGGTCACCGCCGTGATGGCCGGGCTGCGGCCGGCAGCACTCGAGCTGATGGACGCGGCGGCCGTGGCCGCCGTCGAGGCGGTGCGACCGATGGGGCTCGACCCCGGGATCGGTGCGCTGCTGCTGGCCCAGGTCGATGGCTCGGCCGACGAGCTGGCCACCGTGTCCGACGCCTTCCAGTCGGCCGGCGCGACGTACGTCGCCGTGTCGGACGACCAGGAGGAGGGTGAGCTGCTCATGGGCGCCCGCCGGATGGCGATCCCCTGCGTGGAGCGGCTGGGCACGGTGCTCATCGAGGACATCAGCGTGCCGATCCCGCGCATCCCGGAGCTGGTCGCCGCAGTTGTTGCCATCGCCGCTCGCCACGCCACCGCCATCCCGGTCATCGGCCACGCGGGCGACGGCAACTTCCACCCGCTCGTCACGTTCGACGCGTCCGACCCCGACGCCACCGCCCGGGCCGAGGCGGCGTTCGACGACGTGATGAGCGCCGCCCTCGAGCTCGGCGGCACGGTGACCGGCGAGCACGGCGTCGGCACCCTCAAGGCGCGGCACCTGGCCCTGCAGCTCGGACCCGACGTGATGGAGATCACCCGCGCCGTGAAGGCCGCCCTCGATCCCGCCGGGATCCTCAACCCCGGCAAGTGGGTCTGACCCACCAGACCCACGCTTCTGTGGGCGTCCAGCACCGGATATCGATGGTCAGCGCCCACAGCCGGCGTCCTAGGTTGCGGCCATGGTCGACGCGTCCACCCTCGCCGCGTTCGTGCTGGCGTCGTTCATCCTCGTGGTGGTGCCGGGCCCGAGCGTGCTCTTCGTCATCAGCCGAGGGGTGGCGCTGGGTCGCAAGGCCGCCGTCCTCACCGTGCTGGGCAACGAGCTCGGCCTGCTGGTCCAGGTGCTCCTGGTCGCGGCTGGCATCGGCTCGCTGGTCGAGCGCTCGGTGGTGGCCTACGAGGTGCTGCGCCTGGCCGGCGCCGCCTACATCGTCTACCTGGGGGTGCAGGCGATCCGCCACCGCCGGGCGTTGTCGACGGTTCTCGACGTGACCGCGACGCGCTCATCGCGCCACATCGTGCGTGAGGGCTTCATCGTGGGCATCACCAACCCGAAGGCCATCGTGTTCTTCACCGCGGTGCTCCCCCAGTTCGTCGAACCCGACGGCGCGGCCGTGCCGATGCAGATGGTGCTGCTCGGCCTCATCTCCGTGACGGTGGCATTCGTCTCCGACAGCGGCTGGGGCGTCCTGGCCGGCACCGCTCGCGCCTGGCTCTCCGGCGCCCCGCACCGCCTCGAGCGCCTCGGCGGCGCCGGCGGGCTCATGATGATCGGTCTCGGCGCCCGCCTCGCCGTCACCGGCCGGAAGGACTGAGAGTTCCCGAGGCGCGTTGCACGTGGCCAGCCCCGTCCAGATCAACAGGGCTGGCCACGAGGACGCGCAACGGACTCGTGCTACGAGGGTGCGAGCGAGTCGTCGGTCGTGGCGAACGTGTCCGGCACGGGGTACTCGCCGAGCGCGAAGTGCAGGATGGCGGCGTGCTGGCGTTCGATCGGGAGGATGGACCCCACGAGATCGATCGCTGCCTTGCTCTGCAGCTTCGGCAACACCTCCAGGTAGGTCGCGGCGGCTTGGAGCTCGAGCTGCAACGCCAGCTTGGCGAGTCCAGCGACATCCTTGACCTCGGCGAACGCCTCGTCGACAGCCGCCTTGATGTCTGCCGGCACCTCCGGAGTGATGCCACCGGCCGCCTCGGCCAGAGCATCGGAGGCCGCTTGGTGGTGGGCCTGTGCCGTGGTCGCGAACTCTGCGACCGCCGGCGGGACATCGCCGAGGGCACCGCTGGTGGCGGCTTCCAGGCCCGCCGTGTACGTCTGGGCGGCGAGGAGCTCCAGACCCGCGCCGAACGTGGCGATGGCGGCATCACCGCCTCCGTCTCCCTTCGTGGTCGTGGTGGCGTCGTCGTCGTTGCCGCCAGAGGTGGTGGTGGTCGATCCGCTGTCGTCGGTGCTGCCACAGGCCACGAGGACGGCGCCGGCGGCGAGAGACCCGCCGACGGCAAAGAACCGACGCCGGTCGGGCGCCGCCGGGGCTCCGGAGATCACTTCGGGTTGGTTGTCGAGCTGATCGGTCATCAGAGCGCCCCTTCCTCGGGCGGGCTGGCCATCTGGGCTTCCTCGAAGGGTTCGGGGAAGGCGACGGAACCAGCGGCGGCCGGCAGCGCGGCCAGGTCGGTGGGGATCGCGATGAGCTCGGGAGCGCCGCCTTCGAGCAAGGCGCCGACCGCACGAAGCGTCGCGAGGTGCTGCGTCTCGACGGCCAGAACGCTGGCCATCAGCTGGCGGGTCTCGTCGGCCGGCAGCAGCGACAAGTTCGCGATGTAGGTGTCCTGAGCCACCTCTTCGAGGGTGGCAGCGAGGGCGACCACCTTCGAGTAGTCCGTGAGGCCCGGCTTCATCTCCTCGACGACCGGTGTGTACTTCGGGTTCGGGTCCTCCTGCGGCTCGCCACCCAGGTCACGGGTCTGCGCCTTGAAGGCATCACCGTGCTCCTCGTGCTGCTTCATGGTGGTCTCGGCGAAGGCCTTGACCACCGCGTTGTCGCCGATGAACGGCAGCGTGAGGGCGGCCCCGTACGTCGCGACGGCCAGGTTCTCCAGGGAGGAGGCCGTCTGGAACACCATCACGGAGATGTCGTCCTGGGCGGCCGCCGGCTTGGCGACGATGCCGACGATCGCGGAGCCGAACGCGGTGCCGAGCAGGCCACGACCAGCAAGGGCGCCCACGCCGAGGCCACCGCGGCGAAGGAGGCGCCGACGCGCCGAGTTGAACTGTTCCACCCTTTCGGGGTCCCGAGTGGTGCTGTGCGACAGCTCCACCAGAGCGGGTCGGACCTCGCGGGCGGTGCGCATGGCATCCACCTGCAGGTCTTGCGATTCGGTGATGAGCTCACCCAACCGCTGATCATCTACTCGCATGAGTGCTCCTGAGGTCGCGCCCTGGTCCGGATGCTCACCCGGCCTGGGAAGAGTTCGGAGCCACTCTGCAGAAGTACGTCGCAGATCAGCGTTTACTTCTGGCCAGGTTGGGTATTGCGCTGCGTCACGCAGGGCCGAGGAGGTCCCAACGGTTGCCCGCGACGTCGACGAAGACGGCGACCCTGCCGTAGGGCTCCGTGCGGGGTGGCGACACGAACTCCACGCCGTGCGTGGTCATGCGCTCATACGTGACGTCGAAGTCGTCGACGCGGAGGAAGAAGCCGACGCGGCCGGCCACCTGGTGGCCGACCGCGGCCGCCTGGTCGGGTCCATCGGCCTGGGCGAGCAGCAGCCCGGTGCCGCCATCCGGGGGCCGGACGACGACCCAGCGCTTCGGCCGGCCGTCGTTGGTCAGCGACGGCGAGTCCTCGGCGAGCTCGAAGCCCAGGACGTCGACGAAGAACCGGATCGCCGCGTCGTACTCCGCGACGACGATGGTGACGAGGTCGACCTGCACCCGGCCACGGTAGGGGTCAGCCGGCCGGCACGGCGTCGGCTCGCTCGAGCTCGGACGCGACGAGGCTGACCACCGAACGACCGAGGGACTCCATGGCGGCGGTGTCCTGGGCGGCGCGGCTGAGGAGGAAGCCTCCTTCCAGCGCACCGATGAACAGCGTGGCCAGATCCCGGGCCCGGTCCTCCGGGATCCCTACCGCGGTGAACCGCTGCGTGGCCGCGCTGAGCCAGCTCTCGAAGATCTCCTCGGTGACCACCCGCAGGGGCTCGTCGGAGCTCGCCACCTCGAGGGCGACGGTGGCGATGGGACAGGCGTCGGCGTAGTCGGTCGCCCGAAGCACCTCGGCGGCGGCGGCGAAGCAGTCCTGCATCGCGGTCACCGGGTCGGGCGCGGCGTCGATGATCGCCATCACCAGCTCCGCGTAGCGAGCGCCCGACAGCCGCAGCGTCTCGGCCGCCAGCTCCGTCTTGCCGCCCGGGAAGAAGTGGTACAGCGACCCCGTCGTGGCCTCGCTCGCCACCGCGATCGCCTTGAGCCCGGAGGCGGAGTACCCCTGCTGCATGAAGAGCGCGGCCGTCGCCTCCACGATCCGCTCCCTCGTGTCGCTCAACGCGCCTCCTTGGCCTTGTGCGTCGATCCGACCTGCACTATAACGATCGTTCTAGTGACTGCCACGACCGCCCCCGTCCGCCGTGCGACCCGCGCCAGCACGAGCGAGCGCACCGACCAGCTCCTCCTGTGGGCCGCCTACCTCTTCACGGCCGCGGTGATCGTCCACAACAGCGACCATCTGCGTCGCGGCGTCGACTCCATCGACCGGGCGGTGTTCTGGGCCGGGACGGCGAGCGTCGTGCTCGAGGTCGGGGTAGTCGTGCTCATCTGCCAGCGCCACCGGCTGGCCCCGCTCGCCGCGCTCGCCGTCGGGTGGTCGCTCGCACCCGGCTATGTGCTCGTCCACTTCCTCCCAGAGCGGAGCTGGCTGAGCGACTCGTTCACCAGCGCAGCCGACGTCAGCCCGATGTCGTGGTTCGCCGCGTCCTTCGAGGTGGCCGCCGCACTGACGCTCGGCGTCGCGGGGTGGCTGGCCCTGCAACAGCGGGGCGGACTCGCATCGGCGGTGCGGCCGAACGCCGAGCAGCGCAGCCTCCGCGCCGGGTTCCTGCACCCGGCCACGCTCGCGATGCTGGTCGCCAACCTGGTGATCGTCGCGATCTCCCTCGCCCAGCTGTAGTTCGCCCGCGTCAGTCGTAGGTCGCCTCCACTCGCCAGCTGCCTGACTCGAGGGTGAGCAGGCGGGCTTGGCCGTCGCTCGTGACGAGCTGGAGGCGGGCTCGGCGACGGCGGCGGGCGGTGTCCCACCAGCGCTCCTCGAGGGGCCATGGACCCGCCCACGCCAGGACGTCGACCCACGCGCTCCCGGCCACCGACAGGCGCACCGGTGTGGCCGACAGGGCGCCGCGGCCGTTCACCAGCACCTGCTGCCCTCCCGCGTCGTGCACCTCGGCTGGGGTGGGTTCGCCGTGGACCCACGCCGGTGATGGCGTCGGCAGACGGCCGGGCCACGGGCCGAGCACGCGGTCGCGGTGCGCGCCGGGGCGCTCGGCGGTGAGGTCGACGGCCTCGGCGTCGATGAGCGCGATCTGCGTGGCCGGGTCACGGCTGCCCCGCCACTCCGGCACCGCCACCGAGCCGACGCCGAGGAGGCCCTGCACGCGGGCGACGGCGCGACTGGCCCGATCGACGGTGGCGGCGTCGCTCCCCCAGAAGCCGAGCTGGCGGCCGCCGGCGGGGACGATCTCGTCAGGGGTGAGCCACAGGCGACTGATGCCGGCGGTGGGGCGGTGGCGAGCGGAGCCCTGGAGCCAGCCATCGAGCTGCCACCGGAGCCGGTCGGCGATGGCGCCGGCCGTGAGCGCGCCCTCGGCGCGCCACACCCGCTCGAGGTGCTCGCCGTGCTCGGTCTCGGCACCGATCACCACCCGCGTGCAGGCCGAGCCCCGCGCCCACAGCCGGTCGTGCAGCTCCTCCGCCAGGCCCCGGGCGAGGAAGGCCGCCGGGGCGACGGTCTCCGCCGGCGGGTCGAGCTCCACGCGCACGGTGAGGTCGGCCGGCGGCGGGGCCAGGGCCGGGGGACGCTCGTCGAGCCCCGCCGCCAGCCGCCACGCCGCCTGGCCCTCCCGGCCGAAGCGGGCGAGGACGTCGCGTTCGGGCAAGGCCGCCAGAGCACCGAGCGTGCGCAGCCCGAGCCGGCCGAGGACGTCGACCAGCTCGGGTCGGTCGAGGGTGGCCGCTGGGAGCGGGGCGAGGAAGGCCGGCGTGTCGCCAGGCGGGATGACGGCGGTGGGGCGCGCGACCTCGGCGGCCAGGGCAGCGGCGAAGGGCCCGTCGGCGACCCCCACGCGCACGTCGGCGTCGATTCGACGTCGATTCGACGCCGACGTGGTCGATTCGACCAGCGCGGCGTGGACGATGGCGTGGGCCTTGGCCACCAGGGCGTCGTCACCGCCGAAGAACCGAGACGGACCCAGGGTGGGGAAGGCCACCTGGCCGGGCAGGGTGATCTCGACCCGGGGGGTCAGCGCGTCGAGGGTGGCGACGATCGGCTCGAAGACCCGAGCGTCACGGGCGGGGTCGTGATCGAGCACGACCAGCGACGGGCAGCGGGACTGGGCCTCCCGGCGCCGCTGGTGCAGGACGATGTCGTGCTCTCTGGCGGCCGGCGACATGGCCGTCACCCGGTTGGCGTGGAAGACCGCCGCGGGTTCGTCGAGCGGCACGCCCGCGGCCACGATGGGCCAGTCGCCGCAGCGCACCACCAGCGTGCGCACCCCGGCCACGACGGATCAGCTCACGGCGCGCAGGGGCCGGACCGGGGCGACGGCCACCTCCACGCCGCCGGCGGGGCCGGGCAACCAGAGGTCGGCGCGGCGGGGTTGCGCCGCCTCGCCCCGTCCGCGGCGGGTGATGCGCAGCTTGCGGGCCTTGAGGTGGCCGTGGCCGTCGTCGAGCCCCTCCCACCGGCTGCGCGTGACCTCGAGCTGGAGGTCGGCGCCCTCGGGCCAGCCGGGGCCGAGCTGCAGGAGCACCGACCCGCGCTCCCGGGCCCTGGCAACGAGACGGCGGGCATCGGCGGTGCGCACGCCGGTACGGCCGGCGTGGAGGATCACGAGGTCGAAGCCGTCGACCAGCGCCGCCACCACCCCGCCCCACGCGTCACGCTCGGGGGCGGCCACCAGCACGAGCCGTTCGAGAGCCACGCCGAGCTCGTCGGCCGCCACCAGCCCGAGCGACGGCAGGCCCACCGCCGCCACCCAGGAACCCTGCGCGGAGGCTTCGGCCACCAGGCCCAGCGCCAGCGAGGTGGCTCCGCCGACGCCCGCCGAGCAGCCGATCGACACCGTGGCGCCCCGTCGCAGCCCGCCACCGGGCAGCAGGTCCTCGAAGGCGGACAGCACCGGCAGCCGCTGCTCGCGCGTGAGCGTGACCGGGCGCACCCGCTCGGCCAGCTCCCCCACCGTGCTCAGGGCAGCCCCACTCCGCATCCACCCAGCATCGAACACCTGTTCGATGCTGTCAAGCGGCGGGCGCGTGCGCGGCGTTCAGCTCGTGAGCAGCGCCTGCGCCTGGGCGTGGCAGTCGGACGCCCGGTGCACGCTCGCGATGTCGATGGTCATGATGCCGGGCGCCCCGTGGGCCTGTATGCGCCACGAGTCACCCGCAGGGGACCCGGGCACGAAGAAGTTGGCCCCGGCCGCCATCGACCGGAAGGTCGGGTTGGCGTCGCCGCTCTCCATGAAGACGTTGGCGGTGCTGCCCGAGTCGTTGTAGACCCAGAGGAAGCCGGTGTTCGAGGTCGGGCTCGGGCAGAAGTACGACAGGCGCAGGAACCCGTTCAACGGTGGGCCGAGGAAGGTGTTCGCGCCGGCGGACACGGCCAGTGCCTGCCCCGTCGCCTTGCCCGCGCCCTGGACGTAGCTGGCGCTGAGGGCGCTCGGGCCGACGCAACCCGTGCAGTCGAGGACGCCCCCGAGGTACACCTTGTCCTCGAAGTACCCGGCGTATCCGCTGCCCGTGTTGTCGCCGTAGATGGCGGACCCGGTGCTGCCGGCGCGGCCGGCCACCCCGAAACCGGTGTCGCTGGTGTTCTCTCCGTAGACGCCGCTCGCGGTCGATGACGTCGTGCGGCCTTGCACGCCGTTGGTGCTGCCGGTGTTGATCACGTCGACGAGCCCGCCGGCGGCGTCGACCGGCGCGCTGTGCGCGACTCCGAGGCGGATGAACGCCGTGAAGTCGTAGCCGTCCAGGAGGTCGGCGTTCAGCTTCTTCACCTTCTTGGTCGAGTTGACCTCCATCGGCGCGTTGCCGGCAGCCACGTTGAGCGAGAGCGCGGTGGATCCGGCGCCCGCGTCGGTGTTGATGACCTCCAGGCCGGTGCCGGCGACAGGCGCCGTGAGCGAGGACGTTGTCGTTGCCGTGTTGGCTTGGCCCAGGATGAACTTCCCGCCCGTCGCCGCGTAGCCGACTCCGTCCAGCGCGACGAACAGCCCCAGCAGCGCAACAGCCATCGACGGAGTGATCCGCCCTTTCAACGCATGCAACATGATCCCCTGCTTCCCTAGAGTGACCGTGTTGCGATGGTAATGACGGCCGATGCCGTGCGCGCTCCCTGCGACGGCCCTACTTGGTGAGCGCGAGGCCGTTCTCGCGCATGATCTTGCGGATCTCGTCGTCGTCGAAGCCGTCGAGGTCGTCGACGAAGCTGGACGGGTCGGCCAGGCCCTCGGCGTGCGGGTAGTCGGAGCCGAACAGCATGCGGTCGACGCCGAGCACGTTGGCCACGCCGCGGATGTCGTCCTCGTAGTACGGCGACACCCACACGTGGTCGCGCAGCTGCTCGCGGGATCGACGCCCTCGAAGCGGCCGGGCCGCTGCTTGTACGCCTTCCGGAGCCCGGCGGCGAGGGCGGGAACCCAGTCGCTGCCCGACTCGATGGTGGCCACCCGCAGGTTCGGGAAGCGGCGGAACAGCCCGTGGCAGATGAACGAGCCGATGGTGTCGAAGATCGGCCGGTGGCCGGTGATGAGCTGCTTGAACGGGTCGTGGCGGAACGCCTCGAACTCCGAGTCGCGCCCCCAGGCCTCCGCGAGGAAGCCGTAGCCTGACTCGCCCGAGTGGTACGCCACGAGCACCCCGGCTTCGTCGAGCTGGCGCCACACGCGGTCGTACGCGGGGTCGCCGTAGCTGCGAGCACCGAGCGGATCCTTGATCGGACCGGAGCGCATCACGACGACGCGGGCGCCGTGCTCGAGCACCCGCGACACCTCGGCCTCGGCCAGCTTCGGGTCGAGGAGCGTGATGTAGGGCGCCGCGAAGATGCGGTCCTTGTAGTCGTACCCCCAGTCGTCGTCCATCCAGCGGTTGAAGGCGGTGAACGTGGCGGCGGCCGCTTCGGGATCGTGGCAGAGGGCTTCCTCCATGCCGACGCCGAGCGTCGGGAACAGGAAGCACGCCTCCATCCCCTGCGCGTCCATGCACTCCAGACGGGCGTCGCGGTCGCGGTACTCCGCACTGATCGGCTCGAGCTCTCCGAACGCGGCGCGGATGTCGTCGCCGGGTGTCTTGCCGCGGAAGTAGTCGTCGAGCACACCGGGCTTGGCGACGGGATCGAACGTGGGGTTCGGGATGAAGCGGTTGATCCTCCCGCCGACCATCAGCCGCTGCTTGCCGTCGAGGTTCGCCCACTGGATCGACCGCCGCTTCATGTGCGGGTCGAGGTGGCGGGTGAACGCATCCGTGGCCTCGTAGTAGTGGTTGTCAGCGTCGAAGAGCTGGAAGCCGAGCGCAGCCATGGATCTCCCTCTCGGAACTAGAACGCGTTCTAGTCTAGCGGCTGACGTAGGGTCCGGCCCGTGGAGGAGGGGCGCCAGGGCTTGGCTCATGTGCGCGCCATCGACGGGGTGCGCGGCGTGGCGGTCGTCCTCGTCCTCGCGTTCCACGGCGAGGTGCCCGGCTTCTCGGGCGGGTTCCTCGGCGTCTCCGTGTTCTTCACGCTCTCCGGCTACCTGATCACGCAGCTGCTCGTGCGCGAGCACGACCGCCACGGCCGGATCTCCCTCCGCGCCTTCTGGGGCCGCCGCCTGCGCCGGCTGGCTCCGGCGTCCCTCGTCGCGCTGGCCACGATCGCGGTGGTCGTCGTCGCCACCGATGTCTTCCCGGGCGCCGCAGTGCCGGGCGACGTCGCTGCCGCGGCGCTCGACGTCGCCAACTGGCGGTTCGCAGTGGTGGAGTCGTCGTACGCGGACCTGTTCTCGTCCGGCCCCAGCCCCGTGCTGCACTTCTGGTCGCTCGCGATCGAGGAGCAGTTCTACCTGCTGTTCCCGTTGCTGGTGGTGGTCGTGCTCACGCGCCTCGGTCGTCGTCGCCTGCCGGTCGTGCTCACCGCGCTGGCCCTCGCCGGGACCGCCGCGGCGATGCTCGCGCCGACCGATCTCGCCTACTACGGCACCCACACCCGCGCGCCGGAGCTCCTCGTGGGCGCCCTCCTCGCGCTCGTCCTCCCGATCGGACGGGACCTGCCCGCGCCGATGCGCCGCGCGCTCTCGGTCGCCGGTGTGGCTGCCGCCGCCGGGATCGCCCTGCTGGTCGCGCACACGACGGTCGCGAGCTCGTGGCTCTACCACGGCGGGTTGCCGGCCGTGTCCCTCCTGTCCGCCACGCTCATCGCCTCCGCCACCATCGGCGGACCGGTGCAGACGGCCGCCAGCTGGCGGCCCGTCGTCGAGGTGGGCCGCCTGAGCTACGGCATCTACGTGTACCACTGGCCGCTGTTCCTCGTGCTGTCCGAGGAGCGGCTCGGCCTCGATGGCGGCCGCCTGCTCGCGGTGCGGCTCGCGGCCACCCTGGCGGTGGCGTGGCTCTCCGCGGTGCTGCTCGAGAACCCGGTGCGGCGACGCGCCCTCGTCATCCGGGCGCCGAGCGCGCGCCTCACGTTCGCGGGCGCGCTCGCGATCGTCTTGCTGCTGGCGGTGATGGCCCGCCCGACCCCGGCCGCGCGGATCGTGCCCGACCCGGACGAGGCGCTCGTGTCGTTCTCTCCTCCCCCGGCCGTCCCCGTGGTCGACGTGCTCGTCCTCGGTTCGGTGCCGGACGTCGTCGGGTGGGTGGAGGCGGTCCGACCCGACGGGGTCGAGCTCCGCGTCCGGTCGGCGCTCCGGACCGACTGCCCGCTCCGGTTGCCCGACCGCGACGACGCCGGCTGTGTGGCGTTCGCACGCATGGCCACCGCCCCCGTCCCGGCGCCGGCGCCGGACCTCGTGGTCGTAGGCGTCGGCGCCGCCGAGCGCGTCGAGCTCGCCGACGAGCTGGTGCGGATGGCGCCGGGGTCGCCCGAAGCCGCGACGGCGACCGTGGAGGCCCTCGAGGTCAGCGACGTCCTCGTGCAGACGATGCTCGACGCCCTGCCCGCCGTGCCGGTGCTCCTCGTCGACACCGCCCGCGACGCGATCCTCTCGAAGGAGATGGACCTGCTCGCCCTCCGCGCCCGGGACGTGACGGTCTCGAGGGCCAGCGAACCGATGGCCTTCGAGCGCGACCTGCTCGGTGTGCTGTCCACCCTGGACGTCGATGCGCAGGTGCGGATCCTGGTCGTGGGCGACTCGACGTCGTACCAGCTCGCCACCGCCCTCGACGCGGCCAGCCAGGGCCGGGTGGAGGTCGTGTGGGCCGGGAGGGCCAACTGCGCGCTCGTGCCGGCCACCCGCACACGGTGGTACGCCGGCGCGGAGTTCGACGGAGCCGAGTGCCCGTCGGCCGAGCGCGTGTGGCCAGACGCGGTCGCGCGGCTCCGGCCGGACATCGTGCTCGCGGCCGCCTCGCTCTCCGAGCTGGCCGCCCAGCAGTACGGGGAGGGCGCAGCGTGGGAGGACCCGGGCGCGCCCGCCTACCAGGCCGCCCACGACCGCGCCATGGAGGCCCTCCAGGCGATGCTCCAGGCGGACGGGGTGCTGACGGTGGTGGCGACCACCCCGCCACTGGTGCCGGCGCGGGCCTTCGGCGGTCCGCTGAGCGACCCGACGCGCTTGTCGGCGTGGCTCGACCAGCTGACCCGCTGGGACGAGCAGTGGACCTCCGTGGGCACCGTCGACTGGGCCGCCATCTCGGCGCGCGCAGAGGCGGACGCCGGGCACGACCTGCGCATCGACGCCGTGCACTTCGAGGCCGAGCCGCTGGCCCGCGTGCTGGGACCACGGCTGCTCGCCGAGCTCCTCGCGGTCGCCGAGCGGCTGGAGGCCGAAGCTCGCGCCGGTGGTTGCCTCACGGGCAGTGGCGCCGACCGAGCCCTCGTGCTGGCCCGCTGCCGCAGCGCCGGGTGAGCTACGGGAAGAGGCCGCGGGCTTCGATGGCGGCCGCGATGCGGTCGAGGGCGACGACGAGCGCGGCCCGGCGGAGGTCGACCCCGAGCTGCTTGGAGCGGGCCCACACGGTGACGAAGGCGTCGTCCATGCGCGTGCGCAGGCGCTCGGCCAGGACGTTCTCCTCCCACGGGTACCCCTGGCGGCTCTGCGCCCACTCGAAGTACGAGGCCGTGACGCCACCGGCGTTGGCGAGGATGTCGGGCACCACGACCACGCCCCGCTCCTCGAGGACCGCCTGACCCGCGACGGTGGTCGGGCCGTTGGCGGCCTCGACGATGACCTTGGCCCGCACGCGGCGCGCCACCGCCTCGTCGATGACGCCACCGAGCGCGGCCGGCACCAGCAGCTCGCACTCGAGGTCCCAGATGGCCTCCTGGGAGATCGGTTCGCCGCCGCTGAACCCGGCGACCGACCCGGTCAGCGCGACGTGATCGGACAGCTGCCCCGCGTCGAGCCCGCCCTCGTTGGCGATCGCACCCCCGACGTCGGCGACCGCGATCACCCGCATGCCGGCCGAGTGGAGGAGGAAGGCCAGCGGGCCGCCCACCTTGCCGAAGCCCTGGATGACGGCGCGGCTGCCGGCCATCGGCATGCCCAGCTCCACGAAGGCCGCTCGCGCGCACACGAGGCAGCCGGACGACGTGGCGCCTTGGTGAGCTCGGGTGCCACCGACGGCGAGGGGCTTGCCGGTGACCGAGCCCGGCATGTGGTTGCCCTGCGTCATCGACAGCGTGTCCATCAGCCACGCCATCACGCGGCCGTCGGTGTTCACGTCGGGAGCGGGGACGTCGCGGTCGGGGCCGAGCAGTGGGCTGATCTCGTACGTGTAGCGACGGGTGAGCCGCTCGAGCTCGTGGATCGAGAGCGCGGTGGGGTCGCAGCGGACGCCGCCCTTCGCTCCGCCGAAGGGCAGGTCGAGGATGGCCGTCTTGAACGTCATGGCGGCGGCGAGGGCCTTCACCTCGTCGGCGTCGACGTCAGGGTGGAAGCGGATGCCGCCCTTGCCTGGCCCGCGGGTGGTGTCATGGTGGACCCGCCAGCCGGTGAAGACCTCGATGGAGCCGTCGTCCATGCGGACGGGCACCGCCACCTCGAGCACGCGCTCCGGGGTGCGCAGCAGCCGGTGGATGTCCGGGTCGAGGTCGGCGAGCTTGGCGGCGTCGTCGAGCCGATCGAGGACGGTCTGCCAGGCGTCGGCGGACATGTGGCGGCTGCTCTCCCTTGGGCGAGTGGTGGCGGTGCGGAGTTCGGGCCCGCCCGAGACCGTTCTACCCGACCGGCACGCAGATCGATGCGTTACCCGGCCCGACGGGCCTTCACGACGGCTGGGTTGTAGCAGTTCCCCTTCATGCCGAGCATCTGCGCGGGGACGCACAGGTTCGAGTACTGGCACAGGCCCGGCTCGGGTCGACCGCCGAGGATGCGGGACGCCAGGTCGGGCTCCGCGTAGAACGGGCGACCGATCCCGACCAGGTCGGCCTGACCGCCATCGAGGATCTCGTCGACCTCGTGGGTGTCGCGGATCCCGCCGACGGCGAGGACCGGGATCGAGACGGCCGCCTTGGTGGCGATGAAACGGCTGCGGTTCCACACCGGCTGGAACCGGGCGGTGACGCCGCCCCACACGTAGCCGGCCATCAGCACGCCGCGGTCCACGCGGCTGGGCGAGGCGGTGCGGAACCGGGTGCTCATCGCCTTGTTCTTCCAGAGCGACCGGGGGATGCCGCCACGGGCGAGCGTGGCGTCGGGGAACACCGACACCCACACCGGCGTGACCGAGTCGTAGCCGAGCTCCTCGAGCAGCTTGGCCAGCGCGATGCCCTCGTCCCAGGTCGTCCGCTTGGTGAACGGCGGCGCCTGTTCGGCGATCGGCACCTTGGCGGTGAGCGTGAAGTCACCGCCCGCGCGCTGTGCCACCGCCTCGCGGATGAGGCGCAGGATGCTGGCGCGCTTCTCGAGCGAGCCGCCGAACTCGTCGTCGCGCCGGTTCCAGAAGGGTGACAGCAGCTGGTCGAGCAGCTTGGCGTTGCTCGACCCGAGCTGCATCCCGTCGTATCCGGCCTCGCGCGCCCAGGCGGCCACCTCGCCGTAGCGCACGCACATGGCCCGGATCTCGTCGGCCGTCATCACGTGGAGCGGTGCCTTGCGGAAGGCGGGCCGCACGGCCAGCGGCGGCTTCGACGCCACCAGCAGCGGCTCCTTCCGCTGCGTCGCGTAGGGCTCGTGCCACGCCTCCATGGCGAACAGCCCGGCGTGGCCCGCCTGCAACCAGATCGACGCGCCGGCCCGGTGCACGGCGTCGACCATCGGCGCCATCCGCAGCACTCGCTCGCGCGTGTGGACGAGGGTCATGCCGGGGGCCGACCGGCCCTCCTCGTAGATGCACGCGCTCCCCTGGATGATCAGCCCGACGCCGGCCTCCGCGTTGGCGACGAAGTGCTTGGCGTACGCGGCCGCTGCGTCATCACCGTCGCCGGCACCCTCGAGCACCGGCGCGCGGTACAGGCGGTTCCTCAGGGCGGTGGTGCCACCGACGCGCAACGGCTGCAGCACGGCGCGCTCTGCTCCCCCGACCATGTTGCGGACGGTAGCGGGGGGTCGGGCGGGGTGGCCTACTGGAGGACCATGTTCGGCTCGCCCCGGCTGCTCAGGCCGTTGGCCGATCGCACGCACTTGCCCCCGCGGCACGCCTGCGTTGTAGGCGAGGCGCATGCAGCTGCGCATGGCCAGCTGGCCCCAGTAGCTGGCGTGCACGCTCTCCTGGATCTGGTACGGCCCACCGATGGTGCTGGTCGTGCGGAGCTGGTTCACCCATTCCGTCTTGTCGACGGCGCCCGGCGACGTCCACGACGGGACGCCCTTCTCCTCCAGCAGTCCGACCGTGTTCTCGCACAGCCGGCGACCGGTCAGCGACGACTCGAGGTCGAGGACCTTGATGTTGCCCAACCCCGTCTGCGTCACGGCGTTGCGCACCGAGCTGTTGAACGTGGGCACCACCGTGTTGTTGGCCCAGTCGGCGTCCTTGTTCCACATGCCGCACCCGCCGATGGTCTGGCGCGTGTAGCCCGTCTGCGGATAGCGGTTCCCGGCGCCCTTCGGGATCGGCGACCAGTAGGTGTGGGCCATGATCGTGTACGACGAATCCGCGTACCCGGCGTTGGCCATGGCCTGCCGCACGTTCAGCAGGGCGCCCTTGATCGCTGCAGTCTTGGCGGCGATGTTGCTGCTGGTGAAGCGGGACTTGATGCTGCTGTCGTCGTTGCAGTAGTCGGGCCACCACGACGGCGAGTACATCCAGTCGAGGAAGCAGGTCTGCAGGATGTCGGCGAAGCCGTAGTCGTTGGCGCCGATGAGCACCGCCACCATCTTCACGTTGTGACTCGACGCGAACTCCTGCAGCGCCAGTGCTTGGCCCTTGCCGTAGGCCGTGTTGGCGAAATCGATGCCCGGCTTGAAGTCACCGTCGTCGCCACCCCCGTGGGTGGTGGTCCGGGCGCCCGAGCAGGCGAGGTTGAGCGAGCTGATGCCGCCACCGATGTGGATCGCGGCCGACTCCGAACGGTGGCAGCCGGGGATCTGCTCGGCGGTCCGCGTCGCGTTGTCCCAGTACGCGTTGGGACCCCCGGCGTCGATGAGCCCCGAACCGTCGTTGGTGTTGCCCGCCCAGCGACCCGCCTCCCCCGAGATGGCGGAGTCGCCCAGGCTGACCGCCCACGGCGCCCCCACCCCCGGACCGTCGGCGGCCGCCGGCGGCGCTCCTGCGGTGGCCGCGATCGCGCTGGCGGCGAGCGCGCCGGCCACCGCGACGATCCGAGTCCGACGTGCGGCACCTGAGAACATCGGCAACCCCCGGTTCGCACCCGCCGGTCGCCGAACCTACCCCTAGCGGTACGCCGCCGCTTGGATGTCGTAGAGCTCGGCGTACTGGCCACCCTCGGCCATCAGGTCGGCGTGGGAGCCGACCTCGACGACGTGGGCGCCGTCGAGCACGACGATGAGGTCCGCCATGCGGACCGTGCTGAACCGGTGCGACACCAGGATCGTGATGCGGTCCGCGCTCCCCGCGTCGCGGACGCCTGCCGCGTACCGCTCGAAGAGGGCGTGCTCGGTCTCGGCGTCGAGGGCGGCGGTGGGCTCATCGAGCACGAGGACCAGCGGGTCGTCGCGCATGAAGCCGCGGGCCAGCGCCAGCTTCTGCCACTGGCCGAAGCTCACCTCGACGCCCTCGGGCCACGTCGGGCCGAGCTGCGTGTCGAGCCCCGAGACGAGGTGCTCGACCACGTCGTCCGCTCCGGCTCGCCCTACGGCGGCCGTGACGGCACCGTCGTCGTCCATCCGCGGCACGTCGCCGAGCCCGACGCTCTGGCGCGCCCGCAGCTCGAACCGGAAGAAGTCCTGGAAGGCACCGGCCAGCCGGTCGCGCCAGCCCTCGGCAGGAACGCGCGCCAGGTCCACGTCGTCGATGAGGATGCGCCCGCTGGTCGGCTCGTAGAGCTTGGCCAGGAGCTTCACGAGCGTGGTCTTGCCCGCGCCGTTCTCGCCCACCACTGCCACGACAGCGCCCGCCGGCAGCGTGACCGACACGCCTTCGAGCACGAGGCGATCGGTGCCCGGGTAGGCGAAGGACACGTCGTCGTACGTGATGCCGCGCTCGATGCGATCGGGCACCGGCAGGTCGCCCTTGGCGACGATGGCGGCGGCATAGTCCTCGAGCCAGGCGAGGCGCTGGGAGCCGTCCATCCAGATGCCGCGCAGGAACCCGATCTCGCCGACGGTGGCGCCGATGTACGCCGACAGGCGCGAGCCGGCGGCCAGCACGAGCAGCACATCGCCGGCGGGGGCATCGAGGCCGGAGGCCACGAACACGACCCCTCCCACGTAGGCGGCGCCGAAGATCGCCCAGGCCAGGCTGTGCCACACCGCCGAGCCCCACCGGGCGGAGGCGACCGGCCCGTACCAGCGCTCCCACGACTCGCGCCGCTGGGTGATGAGGCGGGGCCCGATCCCGGTGACGCGCACCTCCTTGCCCGGGGGCGCGGTGGTCGCCGTGGTGAACAGGTGGGAGGCGAGTCGCTTGGCGGAGGCGCCCTGCTCCTCGGCCCGACGTTCGATGGCCGGCCGCCAGCTCGACGTGATCACCGTGGGGACGGCGAAGAGACCGAGGAGCAGCAGCGCCGGGTGGATCGACGCCAGCAGGACGATCGTCACCACGAGGCGCAGCAGGAAGCCGGCGGTGGAGAAGACCGACATGTACATGTGGTCGAGCACGAACACCTGGTCGCGGAGCACCGAGAGGCGGTCGAGCAGCTCCGGTCGTTCCTGGTGGGCGACGGTGACGACCGACGCTTGCAGCCGGGCCACGTGCGACTCGAGCGCGATCGTGACCTTGTCCCGGAACCGCCGCTGGATCCGCGTGGACACCGTGCGCAGGAACCAGGTGGCGACGGCCGACACCCCCAACCCGAAGGCCGCCAGGCGCACGAGGCCGCGGTCGTCCTCGACCACGCCTTCGCCCAGCAGCTTGAGCCAGAGCGCGAGCAGCGCGTCGGGGAGCGCGGCGAGCAGCGCGGAGCCAAGCGCGAAGGCCATGAGGCCGGGCTCGTGCTGGTAGCCGAGCTTGCACAGCCGCCACATCGATGACAGCGCGGGCGGCAGGTCGTCGTCGGGTGCGTTCTTGGCCACGTCACGCGAGGACATCGAGCTCCACCCCCTCCTCCGCTTCGCCGGCGAACCGCTCCGCCTGCAGCTCGAACATCGTGCGGTAGCGACCGGGCTGGGCCATGAGCTCGTCGTGGGTGCCGAGCTCCACCACCCGCCCGTGCTCCAGCACGCAGATCCGATCGGCCTGTCGCACGGTGGAGAAGCGGTGCGAGATCAGGATGGTCGTGCAGTCGCGGGTGGCGGTGAGCACCCGATCGAAGATCTCGGCCTCGCCCCGCACGTCGAGCTGCGCGGTCGGTTCGTCGAGCAGGACCACCCCGGCCCCGAGCCGGACTGCGCACAGGGCTCGGGCCAGCGCCACGCGCTGCCACTGCCCGCCCGACAGGTCCGTCCCACCGGCGTAGCCCTTGGCCAGCGTGGTGGTGAGCTCGGCGAGGTCGCCGGCCCCGGCGTCGGCGAGCGCCGCCAGCACCAGCTCGTCGGGCGCGCCGGCGGGTGCGACGTTGTCGCGGAGCGGCAGCTCGAATCGGATGAAGTCCTGGAAGACGGCGGTGATCCGCTCGCGCCAGGCGTCGACGTCGAAGTCGCGCAGGTCGGTCCCGTCCACCTCGATGGCGCCCGACTGGGGGTCGTACAGCCGGCAGAGGAGCTTGGCGAGGGTGGTCTTGCCGGCGCCGTTCTGGCCGACGATGGCGAGCGACGTGCCCGCGGGGATGGTGAGGTCGAACCGCTCGAGCACCGGTGGTGCGTCGGCCGCGGGGTAGGCGAAGGTGACGTCGCGGAAGCGGATCTCGTGGGCGGGCAGGCCGGTCGCCGACGCCGACCCGGACGCCAGTGCGCCGGCAGGTCCCATGGCCGGCTTCAGGCGGCCGGTGGCGGCGACCGGTGCGGCGGCGCCGTCGAGGGCCCAGTTCAAGCCGCCGAACGCGATCAACGACGCGCCGACGGCTGCCTGCGCGAACGTCACCGTGCGACCGAGGTCGAGCCGTCCGTCGGCGGTGGCGTCGGCGAGCGACCAGAACACCGCGACGTTGGCGGTGCCCACGAGGAGCAGGCTCCACAGCACCGACCGCTCGCGGAGCCTGGTGGCCTCGTACTGCAGCTTGTGCAACGTGGTGCGGCGGTCGAGGAACCGATCGATGGTCCACCCGGCCAGGCCGAAGAGCCGGAGCTCCTTGGCGGCCGGCGGGTCGACGGCGAGGCGATAGGCGTACTCGGCGTCGCGCTGGGCGCTGCGCACCTGGTCGGTGTTGCGGTCGCGCCAGATCGCGCTCTCCTTGAGCAACCAGTGGGTGGCGATCCACGCGCCGCTGAGCAAGATCGGCGCCCACCACACGTACGCGGCCAGCACGGCCGCGGACGCGAGGCCCGCCACCATCTCGACGAGGCTGCCGGCGATGAAGTCCATCGAGATCGACAGCGGCGGCCCGGTCATCCCGGCGTCGAACTCGCGGGCCACGGTCAGGTCGCTGCCGAGCACCGGATCCTCGAGGTGGCCGATGCCGGGCGGCGCGACGCACGCGTCGGTGAGGGCGTCGTAGAGCCAGGCCGCGGTGCGGTCGCCGAGGTTGTAGCCCACCGCGAGGTGCAGCGGCGTGAGCACCTGGAGCAGCACGAACACGATGCCCATGGCGGTCAACGGGCCGGTGAGCGGGTCCCCGTCGTGCACCGCACCGACCAGGAGGCCCATCGACACCGCGAACGCCGCAGGCAGCAGGCCGCGCAGGATGAGGATCGCCCACCAGACGGTGGCCAGCCGACGGTCGGCCCGCCACAGGGCTCGCGCCAGCGCCCACTCCTGGCGTCCCCGGAACCGCTCGAGCACCTCACCCTCCTGTTCGACGACCGACACTACGCAGCACGCGCGGCGTCGACCCGCTCATCGCTCGCTAGGCGGCATCTCCGTCGAGGGAGGCGAGGACGGCGGCCGCGAAGCGGTCCGGGGCTTCGACCATCGGGTAGTGGCCGACGCCGTCGAGGGTGGCGCGGGTGGCGTCGGGACGCCGCTCCAGCAGGCGGTCGGTCATGGCGTGCACCGCGATCGGGTCCAGCTCGCCCCACACGATGCCAAGAGGCGACGGGTGCGTCTCGATGGCGCCCGTGTACCGGGCTTCTTCCGCCATGCGGTCCTCGAGGTAGCGGATCGTGCGGGCGAGGAGGCGGTCGCCGCCGTGGTGGGTGAGCAGCTGCCACTGGGCGGCGAGCTCCTCGTCAGACGGGCGATGGGCCGGGGCGCACGTGGCCGCCAGGCTCTCGGCGAAGCGCTCCTCGTTGGAGATCTCGATCGCCTCGTCCGGCAGCGACAGGAGCAGCTGTTGACCGGTGGTGAGCTGGGCCAGGTCGAGGTAGATGGAGCCGTTGCTGATGACGCGGCGGCCGATCGTGAACCCGAGCCGCCCGTCGAGGTCGCGCGCGAGCAGCTCGCCACCGACGCTGTCCCCCATGTCGTGGGTGAGCAGGTCGACCTGCTCCAGCCCGAGCTGGCCCACGACGCCCTCGATGGTGTCGGCCGACAGGTGGATGCCGTAGCGGGTGTCGGGCTTGGCCGAGAGGCCGAACCCGACGAAGTCCGGGATGACGACGCGTCGCCGCTCGGCCAGAGCCGACAGCACCGACGCGAAGTCGTACGAGTTGGTCGGGAAGCCGTGCAGGACCAGCAGTGGGGGCACTGCGGCATCCGGTGAGGCAGCGGGCTCGTCACGTACGAACACCTCGTGCTCGCCGACGGTCAGGAAGGAACCCGCCGCCCGCCACGCCTCCACGCTCACGGCGTCAGCCCTCGGTCGCTTCAGCCTCGGCGTCGAGCGCCGCCTCGGGCTCGGCCGCGGGAGCCTCGGGTTCGGCGACCAGCGCGGCGTCGGGCACGCCCTCGACCTGTTGCTCAGTCGGCTCCGCTTCGGCGTCGATCGGCGCGGGTGCGTCGTCGGATGCCTCCTGGGCGGCCGGAGCATCGGCCGGATCGGCGAGCGATTCGGGGCTGGTGTCGGCGTCGCTGGTGGGCGCCTCCATCGGGACGATCGGGGTCTCGCCGTAGTGGAGGAAGAGGTGGCGGATGACGTCGCCGAGGCCCTCGCCGGTCTGGCCGCCACCGATCGTGACCGTCACGACCGACCCGTTCATGTGGATCTTCTCGACGCCGCCCTCGGCGAACAGCCGGCGCGCGAGCTCGTCGACGGGACGCTGGCGCAGCTCGCTCGGCGGGGCCTCGTAGCGCTCGTGGCCCATGCCCGTCAGCGGGCGGTTCGTCTCGAACCGCAGGATGGCGGGGTTGCTGGCGGACTTCGTCTCCAGGACGGTGATCGGCTGACCCATAGGTGGCGGCATGCTACCCATGGGGCGGGCGCACCCCGAAGCCGACCGTCATCCCCGAGGAGCCGCACCCATGGCCACCGAGACCATCGAGCTGACCGGCCACATCGTCGACTCGCTCTTGCTGGCCAAGGTGCTCGACACCATCGTCGAGGCGGGGGTCACCTACGACCTCGCCGAGGTGGACATCGGGCGCACCAACACCGACACGAGTCGGGCCCGCATCGAGCTCGACGGCGAGCAGGCCGAGCTCGATCGGCTGATCGACACCCTCCAGCTGCACGGCGCCAACCGGGTCACCTCCGGCACGAGCACGCTGGTGGCCGCCGACCTCGACGGCGTGCTCCCCGTCGGCTTCTACTCCACGACGAACCTCGGCACGGACGTGCTGATCGATGACGAGTGGCTGGCCGTGGAGAACCCCGAGATGGACTGCGGCATCGTGATCGCCGAGGGGCGAGCGCGCACGATCCCGATGCACCGGGTGAAGGTCGGTGACCAGATCGTGGTGGGCAGCGGCGGGGTGCGGGTGCACGCGCCCGCCAAGCAGCGGGGCGCCTCGGCGTTCGAGTTCATGAACAGCGAGGTGTCGTCGGAGAAGCCGAAGGCGCTGATCGTCCAGCAGGTGGCCGAACGGGTCCGCGCCGCCCACGCCTCCGGCGGGAAGGTGCTGGCGGTGTGCGGGCCGGCCGTCGTCCACACCGGGGGCGCGCCTGACGTCGCCCGGCTCATCGAGGGCGGCTGGATCGACGTGCTGTTCGCCGGCAACGGCTTCGCCACCCACGACATCGAGTCGAACGTGCTCGGCACCTCGCTCGGGGTGCTCCTCGCCGAGGGCACGCTCACCGAGGGCGGCCACTCGAACCACCTGCGGGTGATCAACGAGATCCGCCGCCACGGCTCCATCGCCAACGCCGTGGACGCCGGCTACGTGACCGGCGGCGCCATGGCCGCGTGCGTGCGGCGCGGCGTGCCGTTCGTCCTCGGTGGATCGATCCGGGACGACGGCCCCCTGCCCGACGTGTACCGCGACACGGCGGAGGCCGCCGACGCCATGCGCGAGCTCATCCCGGGTGTGTCGGTGGCGCTCATGCTCGCGTCGACGTTGCACGCCATCGCCGTCGGCAACTGCCTGCCCGCCGGCGTGGAGACGTTCTGCGTGGACATCAACCAGGCGGTGGTCACCAAGCTGGCCGACCGCGGCAGCCACCAGGCCCACGGCATCGTCACGGACGTCGGGCCGTTCCTCGGGCAGCTCGCCGACGCGCTCTGCGGGGAGCGCTAGTGGCGGAGCTGCAGTGGGGGCGGCGCTACCTGATGTGCCCGCCCCACCACTTCGGGGTGCTGTACGAGATCAACCCTTGGATGCACGAGGAGGTCGCCGTCGAGCACGACCTGGCGTCGCAGCAGTGGCTGGACCTCGTCGCCAACCTGCGCCTGGCGGGGGCCGAGGTCGTCACGATGGATCCGCAGCCCGAGGTGCCAGACCTCGTGTTCACCGCCAACGCCGGCATCGTCAACGGCAACCAGTTCGTCCCGAGCCACTTCCGCCACCCGGAGCGCCAAGGCGAGACCGAGATCGACGCCACGTGGTTCGCCGAGCGCGACTTCCGCGTGGACCGGCTCCCGAAGGAGCTCGACCACGAGGGCGCCGGCGACGCGCTGCCGTTCACGCCCGAGGGCGACGACACCGTCCTCGTGTCGGGCTATTCGTTCCGCAGCGACGCCGCCGCCATCACCGAGCTCGGGCGTTTGCTCGGCTGCCCGATCAAGGCGGTGCAGCTCGTCGACCCGAGGCTGTACCACCTCGACCTCACGTTCTGCCCGCTCGATGAGCGCCGCGCCATCTGCGCGCCGAGCGGGTGGGACACCTACGGCCGCAAGGTCATCGAAGCCCTCGTGCCGGAGCCACTCTGGCTCGAGGAGGACGAGGCGCTCAGCTTCTGCGCCAACTCGGTGGTCGTCGGCACCACCATCCTGATGCCCAACACGCCGGTGCGGATCGGCCGTCAGCTCGAGAAGTGGGGGTTCACGGTCGTCCAGAGCCCCGTCGCCGAGTTCCTCAAGGCCGGCGGTGGATGCCGGTGCCTCACCCTCGCGTTGGACACCGTCCTCACGCCAGAGTGATGCGGTACTGCACGTCGTCGATGCCGGCGGGTTCGTACACGGGCTTTCGCACGTCGGTCACCGTCCAACCCAGCCGCTCGTACCAAGCGCGCGCCTTGTCGTTCCGCTCGAGGACCCAGAGGGTCGCGGCCGGATAGCCCGCACCTCGCATGTGGTCCATGGCGGCGCGGTACAGGCCCCGACCGATCCCCTGCCCCCACCGGTCCGGTTCCACGTACAGCCGGGCGAGGTGACCGAGCTCCGGCTCGACCGGATCAGGTCCCCCGAGCACGACCCCGACCACCTCGTTGTCGGCCTGCGCCACGAACGCGCGGCGCCCGACGTCCCAGTCGGGCCCGAGCCAGTGCTCCCACAGCGCGACGAGCTCCTCGTGCGTGGGCGGCGGAGCCTCGGGCGGGAAGATGTGCCCATAGCCCGCGATCGACGCCCGGAGCTGCAGGCGCGCCAATACCGGAGCGATCGTCCGATCGGCCGGGGCGACGGTGTGGCTCACGGCGTGGGGGCGGGCTCGTCCTGCTCTTGCAGCGCGAGCACGGCCAGCGTCATCGACACCGCCGCCAGGACGAGGTGGACCGCGATGAAGGCCGCGCCGTGGTCGCCCGTCACGATCCCGAGCGATCGCACCACCCACACGCCGATCGTCCAGATCACCAGCGACTTCACGATGTTCGTCCGCCAGTCGGTGCGGTGGTACACGGCGTGGCCGACGGCCAGGGCGAGGCCCGTGAAGCTCAGGGCGAGGAGGGTGCGGCCCACCTTCTGGGTGCCGCTGAGATCGTCGTCGCCCAGGATGTTGAGGATCCGGGTCGCCCACACGAGCAACGTCCACCCGCACAGGGCGATGGTTGCCGGCAGGCGACGGGTCGACATGGCCGAGAACCTACCCAGCGGGCTACCTTGACCAACCAGTCAAGTTTCGCGTTCCAGGGGGACCCACCACATGGCCGACCAGCCCACCATCGAGGAGTTCGAGGCCGAGTGCCGCACCTTCCTCGACGCCAACGCCACGCCGAAGCGCGACGAGGGCGACAAGAAGTTCGTGTGGGGCGAGGGTGACGACGACGTCGCCATGTTCGAAGAGGTCGACCGCGAGCAGGAGCTGCGGGACCTCGGGGCGGCGAAGGAGTGGCGGGCCAAGAGGTACGACGCCGGCCTCGGCTACATCACCGGCGCCAAGGAGTACGGCGGCCGCGAGCTGCCCGGTTCCTACGAGCGCCTCTACCAAGGGCTCGAGGGCCAGTACGAGGTGCCCGGTCAGAGCTACTTCGGCATCGGGCTCGGCATGGTCGCTCCGACGATCAAGGATCACGCCCAGGACCCCATCAAGGCCAAGTACCTCCCGGCCATGTACCGGGCCGACCTCGTCGGCTGCCAGCTGTTCAGCGAGCCGGGAGCGGGCTCCGACCTGGCCGGGCTCCAGACCAAGGCCGAGCGAGACGGCGACGAGTGGGTGATCACCGGCCAGAAGGTGTGGACCTCCGGCGCGCAGTACTCCGACATCGGCGAGATCATCTGCCGCACCGATCCCGACCTCCCCAAGCACAAGGGCCTCACCGGCTTCATCGTCGACATGAGGGCCCCGGGCGTGGAGGTGCGGCCGCTCCGCCAGATGACCGGCGGCGCGTCGTTCAACGAGGTGTTCTTCAACGAGGTCAAGGTGCCCGACGACCATCGCCTCGGTGACGTCAACCAGGGCTGGTCCGTCGCGCTCACCACGCTCATGAACGAGCGATCGTCGATCGGCGCCGGCGGTGGTGGGGGCGGCCTTGGCCTTGCCAACGTCACCCGCCTCGCCCAGATGCTCCGCCACTTCGGCTACGGCGAGAGCGCCGTCCACCGCGACCAGCTGATGGACCTCTACACCCGCTTCCAGGTGGCGAAGTACACGAACCAGCGGGCCCTCGACAAGATCAAAGCGGGCCAGCTGCCCGGCCCCGAGATGTCGATCAGCAAGATGGCCCTCACCGACAACCTCCTGCGCACCGCCGACTTCGTCGCCGCCGTCCTCGGCCAACGCATGGTCGTCGACACGGGCGAGTGGGGCACGTTCGCGTGGTCTCAGTTCGTCACCGGCGTGCCGGGGATGCGCATCGCCGGCGGTTCTGACGAGGTGCTCCGCAACATCGTCGGCGAGCGGGTGCTGGGCCTCCCCAAGGACACTGGGGTCGACTCGAAGAGCCCGTTCAAGGACATCCTCAAGAACTGAGCAGCGCCTCGATCTTCGAGAGGGCGTCGGCCACCACCGTGGGCGCCGGTTCGGTCGGCTCCATGCTCGGCGCCAGGCCCTTGCTGCGGCGATGCGCGCGCCGGTCGGTGGTGGTGTGGGTGCCCGCGAGGGCGACCGCGAAGATGAACGCGGCGAACGCGGTGGTGACGGCGGCGACCACCCACCCGCCGAGCAGGTAGCCGATCCCGACCAGCAGCACGGCGCTCACCGCGCCGACCGCCGGCAACGCGCTGGTCGGCTTGGTGGCGATCACCATCGCAGCCGGCTTGTCAGCGCCGGCCAACCGACCGCGCACCTTGCCCTCGAACGTGGCCTGCGAGATCGGCACGAGCGACGCACGCACGACGTCGGCGTCACTGCGCTCCACCGCCACCGCCAGCCGGGCGAGATCGCCGGCGACCGCGGGCCACGCGGTCGCGGCCAGCTGCGCGGCGCGCAGGTCGGTGAGGGTCCGGCGCACCTCGCGGGCGAGGTCCGGAGGCAGCTCGGCCATCAGGTCAGAACAGGGACTGCTGGTAGCGCAGCGCGGGGTCGATGGGCGGCGGTGGCACGAACCTGGGCACACCCGCCCACGACAGGTGATCCATGAACACCCAGCTGCGCCGGTGGATCGCGGACGGGCCGAGGCCCTGCAACGCCACCTTGTGCTTCGGGCACGGATACCCCTTGTTCAGATCGAAGGCCCAGTAGGGGTGGTGCTCGGCCTCTGCGCGCATGATGCGGTCGCGCGTCACCTTGGCGAGCATCGACGCCGCCGCGATCGACAGGCAGCGAGCATCGCCCTTCACGAGCATCTGGCTGGTGCCGTCGCCGACGAAGTCCCACTTGCCGTCGAGCAGGACCCGGTCGACCGGCACCCCCAGGTCGTCCAGGGCGCGACGAGCGGCGAGGCGCTGCGCCTCGGACATGCCGAGCTCGTCGCACTCCTGCTCGCTGGCGTGCCCGACGGACCAGGTGACGCACCAGTCGGCCACACGGTCGAACATCGCTTCGCGCTCGGCTTCCGTGAGCATCTTGGAGTCACGGATCTTGTTCACCCGGCGATCTCTCGGGACGACGGCTGCCCCCACCGTGAGCGGACCGGCCCAGGCGCCCCGGCCCACCTCGTCCATCCCCACCACGACCTCGTGGCCCTCTGCCCAGAGGCGGCGCTCGGCATCGAGCGAGGGCACCGTTCGCTTCAGGGCCTTGCGCAGGGTCGGGACGGTGCGAGGGGTCGTCCTCGTGGCGGTCCCGGACGGCGGCATCGCTCCGACACTACCGACCTACGATCATGCGATGGCCGACGGGGGGACGCCGGACGCGCTCGCGGTCGTGGGACCGTCGTTGACGCCCGGCACCCACGTGGAGGTGCGGTCGGGCCTCGACGACAGCTGGCAGAGCGGCTTCGTGGTCGAGGAGGTCACCGAGATCGGCTACCGGCTGCTCCGCGAGATGGACGGCGCCGTGCTCCCCGATCTGCCCCACGAGCGGGTCCGCCGCCGCCGCAAGCGCTCCACCTGGTGGGTCTGAGCGTCAGGGCGCCGGCGGTGTCGATCGCCAGGCCGGCACGGCCAGGCTGACCAGCCGGAGCTGGTCGATGGTGCGCTGCTGCAGCTCGAGGGCTTCGACCGGGTCGGCCTCGAGGAGCTCGGCGACCATGTGCACCATCGTCTCGGCGATCAGACCCGCGAACATGCGCCGGTCGGCAGGGGCCCAGTCGCCGACGACCGGGAAGATGGCGAGGTCGATGGCCAGCTCATCAGCGAACAGCTGGAGCTCACGGCGGATGGCTCGCCGGATGCGACGCACGCCGCCGTAGCGCTCGCGGGCGATGAACCGCATGTGGAGCTCGTGCTCCGCGGCGTGGCGCACCACGACGTCGACCGAGCCCTTGATCGCATCGGGCCACAGGCCCGCATCGGAGCGAGCCCCTCGGAGCATGTCGGACAGGGTGCCGAACGACTGCTCGACGAGGACGAGGCCGAGCTCCTCCATGTCGTCGAAGTGCCGGTAGAAGGCCGTCGGCGAGATGCCGGCCTCGCGGGTGACCTCCCGCAGGCTGATGCTGTCGAAGCTGCTCCTCGACAGGAGCTTCAGCGCCGCCCGCAGCAGGGCCCCCCGGGTGAGCTCCTTGCTCGACTCGCGGCTCGAGGACGACGAGGGGCGAGCGCGGGAGCTGCGAGCACGCGTCGCCATGGGGGGACCCTACCGTGCACAGACGTTCACTGCACGAACCGTGCCAGAAGCCTGGTGTGACCGAAGTTACGCATCATTTGGTTGACGCCTGTGCACTGAGATGCAACGGTGCACACATGTCAACTGAGACGACGACGCGCGGGCTCCTGCGCCGAGCGATCACCCGCCTGGACGCCTTCGCCACGCCCCATGGCATCGACCGGTACGTCGAGCTGGTCGCCCCCACCTGGTCGTCGACCGAGGTGCGAGGACGGGTCACCGACGTTCGCCACGGCACGGCAGACAGCGTCACCTTGACGATCCGCCCGAACGGCAACTGGACCGGGTTCACCGCCGGGCAGTTCACCCAGCTCACGGTCGAGATCGACGGCGTGCGCCACACCCGCTGCTACTCCATGGCCACCTCGGACCTCGAGGCGGGCGCCTTCGAGCTCACCGTCAAGGCGCACCCGAACGGCACCGTCAGCCGACACCTCAAGGATCACGCCACGGTCGGCCTGGTCGTGGGGCTCTCCCCCGCCGCCGGCGCCTTCACCCTGCCGACCGTGCGACCCGACCGCCTCCTCCTGATGAGCGGCGGCAGCGGCGTCACCCCGGTGATGGCCATGCTCCGCACGCTGTGTGCCGAGGGCCACGACCAGCCGGTGACCTTCGTGCACTACGCCCTCACCGAGGACGACATGATCTACCGGACCGAGCTGGCCGAGATCGCCGCTGCCCACCCGAACGTGCGGCTGGTGCGGATCTTCACCGACGCTCCCGGCACCGGCGACCTCGACGGCTTCCTCACGGTCGAGCAGCTCGACGTCATCGACCCCGAGTGGCGCACCACCGAGACCTTCGTGTGCGGCCCCGCCCCCCTCATGGACGGTGCCCAGCGCCTGTTCGACGACGCCGGTGCCGCCGAGCTCCTCCACACCGAAGCCTTCACCCTCGCCCAGGTCATCGCCGAAGCCGGCACCGTCGGCGGCACCCTGCGGTTCGACGACACGGACGTCGCCGTCGACAACGACGGCCGCCCCATCCTCGAGCAGGCCGAGGCCGCTGGCCTCGATCCGCTCAGCGGCTGCCGCATGGGCATCTGCCACACCTGCGTCCGCTCGCTCACCTGCGGCACCGTCCGCGACGTGGTGACCGGCGACCTGACCACCGCCCCGGCCGAGACCGGCGTGACCATCCGCATCTGCGTGAGCGCCCCCGTCGGCGACACGACCATCGACCTCTAGAAGGAGCCCACCATGAGCACCCTCACCCTCGACCGCCCCAGTCCCCTCCCCGACCTGCACCCCACCCCGGTGGTCCGCGCCACCGCTGAGCGCTACGGCCTCAGCGAGTCCGACCTCGACGCCCTCGGCCTCGAGCTCGACGCCCTCCGCGACCGCGAGATGGCCGACCGCGGTGATGAGGACGTCGCCTACCTGCGCAACGTCATCCGCTGGCAGCGCGGCCTGGCCGCCGCCGGGCGCGCCTCGCTGTTCCTCGGCTTCCTCCCCCCGTTCTGGATCGCCGGCGCCACCGCCCTCGGCATCAGCAAGATCCTCGACAACATGGAGATCGGCCACAACGTGATGCACGGCCAGTACGACTGGACCCGTGACCCGGCGCTGGCGTCGGGCACCTTCGAGTGGGACGCCGCCTGCCCCGCCGACCAGTGGCGCCACTCGCACAACTACCTGCACCACACGTTCACCAACATCCACGGCAAGGACCGCGACATCGGGTACGGGATCCTGCGCATCAGCCCGGATCAGACGTGGAACCCGATCTACCTCGGCAACCCGCTGTTCGCCACGCTGCTCGCCCTCAACTTCGACCACGGCGTGATGCTCCACGACGTCGAGATCGACCGGATCATGGCGGGCAAGAAGACCTGGAAGCAGGCGTGGCCGACGCTGCGCGACGGGCTGCGCAAGTCCGGCAGGCAAGGGCTCAAGGACTACGTCCTGTGGCCCGCCCTCACCGGCCCGCTGTTCCTGTCGACGCTGCTGGCCAACCTGGTCGCCAACACCATCCGCAGCGTGTGGGCGTTCATGATCATCTTCTGCGGTCACTTCCCCACCGACGTGCACGAGTTCACCGAGGCCGAGTGCGAGGACGAGAGCCGCGGCCACTGGTACTTCCGCCAGCTGCTCGGCTCCGCCAACATCACCGGCGGGAAGCTGTTCCACGTGCTGTCGGGCAACCTGAGCCACCAGATCGAGCACCACCTCTTCCCCGACCTGCCCGCCCGCCGGTACCCGCAGATCGCCGGCGAGGTCCGCGAGCTCTGCGAGCGCTTCGGCCTCCCCTACAACTCCCACCGGCTCAGCCGTCAGTTCGGCACGGTCGTCGGAAAGATCTTCCGCTACGCCCTCCCGAGCCGGCCCGCCGCGGTGACTGCTACGGCTGCTTGAGGCGCTCGATGAACGCGTCGATCTCGATGATCGGCAGCGTCATCGTCTTCAGGGTGCCCCGGCTGGCGAGGCTGGTGGCCACCTTCGCCATCGTGACGTCGTCGGGGGACTCGAGGATGTTGATGAAGTCCCACTGACCGAGCACGGCGAACTGCTCCAGCACCGTGACGCCCATCGCTTCGACCTCGGCGGACACCTCGCGGAGGCGCTCCGGGTTCTCACGGAGGCGAGCGGACCCGTCCGGTCCGAGCGTGGAGAGCATGACGTACTTGGGCATCCCGCGAACCTAACCGGCCCAGGCTGAGAGGGGTCTCAGCCGCGGCGACGCGTCGGCCGGGCGGACGGCGACACTGTTCGCGTGCGCGTGCTGCTGGTGGAGGACGAGGTGACGCTGGCCGACGCGATCACCCGCGGCCTCGGCGCCGAGGGGTTCCAGGTCGACGCCGTCCACAACGGGGTCGAAGGGCTCGAGCTCGCCCGCACGCAGGGCTACGCCGCCATCGTCCTCGACATCATGCTGCCGGGCCGCAACGGCTACCAGATCTGTCGCGACCTGCGGGCCGAGGGCGTGTGGACCCCGATCCTCATGCTGACCGCCAAGGACGGCGAGTGGGACGAGGCCGAGGCCCTCGACACCGGCGCGGACGACTTCCTCTCGAAGCCGTTCTCCTTCGTCGTCCTCGTGGCGCGCCTGCGGGCGCTGCTGCGGCGGGGGGCCGGACCCCGCCCGGCGGTGCTCGAGGTGGGCGACCTGCGGCTCGATCCCGCGACCCGCGAGTGCCACCGGGGCGAGACCCAGGTGGCACTCACGGCGAGGGAGTTCGCGCTGCTCGAGCACCTCATGCGCCACCGCGACGAGGTCGTGTCCAAGGCGGCCCTGCTCGAGGAGGTGTGGGGCACCAGCGCGGACGACGACCCCAACGTGGTCGAGGTGTTCGTCGGCTACCTCCGACGGAAGGTCGACACCCCGTTCGGGCGACGATCGCTCGTGACCGTGCGCGGGGCCGGCTACCGGGTGGTCGACGATGGCTGAGAGGCTCCGGACCGTACGGGTCCGCCTCACCCTGGCCGCCGCGGTCGTCACCGGCCTCGCCGTGCTCCTCGCCGGCCTGTGGCTCGTGCACACCGTCGACAGCTCGCTGCGCGACCGCCAGCGCGAGCAGGACGCGCAGCGCCTGGACGAGCTCCGCACCGAGCTGGAGCAGGGCCGGCGACCCGCCGAGCTCGAGGTGGTCGTGCCCGGCCGCACCACGTTCTTCGAGGTCCGGCTCGATGACCGGCGCGTGGCCGCCACCCCTGGCTACGAGGACCTGGAGTCGGGACGCGGCCTGCGCACCTCGCTCCACGTCCAGGCGGAGGCGGGGGCGATCGAGCTGGTCGCCACCTCGCCGCTCGACCCGATCGACCGCAGCGTCGACGCGGTGCGCTCCGGTCTGCTCGTCGCCTTCCCGCTGCTGGTCGGCACCGTGGCCCTCCTGGCCTGGATCCTCGCGGGCCGCGCCCTGCGACCCGTCGAGTCCATCCGCTCGGAGGTGGAGGTGATCACCGGCTCCACGCTCGACCGGCGCGTCGGCGTGCCCGGTTCGGGGGACGAGGTGGCCCGCCTTGCCCGCACCATGAACGCCATGCTGGATCGTCTGGAGGACTCGTCCACCCGTCAACGGCGCTTCGTGGCCGATGCGTCGCACGAGCTGCGCAGCCCCGTGGCGACGATCCGCACCGAGCTCGAGGTCGCCCAGCGGACCGCCACCCCCACCGAGTGGCCGGCCATCGCCGACCGGCTGCTCGCGGAGGAGGCGCGCCTCGAGGCCGTGATCGCCGACCTGCTCCTGCTGGCGTCGCTCGACGAGGGCGCACCGCTCCCCGACGCCGTCGCCGTGGACCTGGCCGGCGAGGCGCAGGAGGAGGCGCGTCGCCGGACGCCCGACCGCGACGACGTGGTCATCGAGGTCGACGCCCCCGCCGCCGCACTCGTGCGCGGCAGCCGGATGCAGCTGCGACGGGCGATGGCCAACCTGCTCGACAACGCCGGCAGGCACGCCCGCACCACGGTGCGCGTGTCGATCCACGAGCGCGGCGGGCGGGTACGGGTGCTGGTCGACGACGACGGTCCCGGCATCCCGGACGCCGACAAGGAGCGGGTGTTCGAGCGCTTCGTGCGGCTCGACGAGCACCGTGCCCGTGCCGGTGTCGGCGGCGCCGGACTCGGCCTGTCACTGGTGCGCCGCATCGCCGAGCACCACCAGGGCACGGCTTCCGTCGACGTCGCCCCGCTAGGAGGCGCTCGTCTCGTGCTCGATCTCCCGGCCGAGGTGCCTAGCGGGCGATGACGCGGTCGGGGGTGCCGGCCAGCTCGGCCAGGTCCACCCGCTCGTAGGTCCCCCGGCACGGCGACCCCACCAGCACGTGCGCCACCGGAGCGGCATCGGAGGCGAGCTCGACGACCATCGACGCGGTGGTGGCTTCGCGATGGTCCGGCTCGTCCACGTGCATGCACATGGTCCAGCCGTCGGTCCCGCCCTCGTGCGAGCCGAGGTGGGCCATGAGCGCATCCACGGTCACCGGGCGCTGGGCGAGCGCTCGAACCGAAGCGGCGAGCCGCGGCTGGACGAGGGTGTCCACTGGCTGGCGCGGGTGGGCGTGGGCGGCGGTGAACTCGGGGATGGTGGTGCGGTTCGAGGTGGCCCGCACCTCCGACACCCGCTCGATGGCGCACACCGCGCCAGACGTGTCCACCACGTAGGCCTCCGCCGGGTCCGCGAGCAGGAAGGACGACCAGTACGGCCGGCGCGCTCCGTCGTGGCCTGACCCGCCCTGCCCCACCGTGGCCAGCAGCTCCTCGAGCATCGCGGCGCCCGCCGCCGCGGTTCCACATCGTTCGAGGACCAGCCGCACCAAGTCCATGCCGGTAAGGGCGTCGGGGAACGGCCGCGGGTCGAGCGTCGTGTAGATCGTCGCGTTGCCCGCGGCCACGCCCTGGTCGTTGACGCCCTGCTCGAGGCCCCACCCCCACGTCGGTCGCGCTCCGAGCACGCCGTAGGTGGCGGCCGGCTGGGCGACCACCTCGACGTGGGTCGCGCGCGTGACGTCTTGGTCGACCCTCGGCGCCCACCACTCGAACGCCTGCACCTCGTCCGGCGGACGATCGCTGTTCTTGGCGAACAGCGCGACGCCGCCGGTGGCAGGCGGTAGGGCGCACAGCAGATCGCACACCGCCGCAGTCTCCTACGCTCCCCGCCATGGCCGGCGCCAAGCTCCACCGCATCGATCCGGGCGCTGCCCCTGACCTGGCCCGACGCGACACCTCCGACACCTCCGCGGCGCCAGGTGGGAAGTCAGAGACCCGCGAGGCCACGGAGCCGCTCGTCGCCAGGCTGGCCGAGCTGCAGGACGTCCTGTGGGCACGCCAGGACGAACGAGTCCTCGTCGTGCTGCAGGGCATCGACACCTCCGGCAAGGGCGGCACGGTGAAGCACGTCCTCGGTGCGGTGAACCCAGCGGGCCTGCGCGTCACCTCGTTCAACGTGCCCACCGAGGACGAGCTGGCCCACGACTACCTCTGGCGGATCCACGCCAACGTGCCCTCGAGCGGTCAGATCGGCGTGTTCGACCGGAGCCACTACGAAGACGTGCTCGCGGTGCGGGTCCTCGACCTCGTCCCCGAGGCGCGGTGGCGCCGGCGCTACGACCACATCAACGCGTTCGAGCAGATGCTCACCGACGAGGGGGTCACGATCGTGAAGGTGTTCCTCCACATCTCCAAGGACGAGCAGAAGGAGCGGCTGGAGGCGCGCCTGAACGAGCCGACGAAGCGCTGGAAGTTCAAGCGCTCCGACCTCGACGCCCGCGTTGCGTGGGACGACTGGCGGGCTGCCTTCGAAGAGGCGATCGAGAAGACGGGCACCGACCACGCGCCGTGGCACGTCATCCCGGCCGACAAGAAGTGGTACCGGGACTGGGCCGTGGCCACCATCCTCGTGGCGGTGCTCGAGGGCATGGACCTCAAGTGGCCCGAGCCCGACGACCTCGACGGCATCGTCATCGAGTAGCGGATCGGTGGAGGGATCCTGCCCTCGCCGCCGCGCGACTCCATGTTCTCCGGTCGGTGAGAGGTCCGGGTCCAAGGTCACGGACCCGGATCGCTGTCGTCGTGTCGTCGCCACCAGAGCAAGCCCCGACGGCTCCCACCAGCATGAGAGCCGCGAACAGGCGCGGGACAGGCCCGCGCGAAGTCTGGCTCCGCGCGGGAGGTCGGGCGGACCACCCCTCCGGGGCGGATCGTCGCCCCGCCAGTAGCGTCCGACCGTGACCGACAACTTCATCGACACCCCGGCCGAGCCCGCCAACGACCGTCTTCAGATGGTCGCCGCAGTGCTGCTCGGGCTCGCCGCCATCGTCGGAGCCATGTCGTCGTACTACTCCGCGATCAAAGGCGGCGACTCGGCCGACACCCGAGCTGACTCCGGTCGGACGCTGGCCGACGCCAACTTCTTCTTCGCCGAGGACGCCCAGACCAGGGCGCAGGACTCGGCCATCTTCGTGCCGTACGCGGAGGCGGTCTTCCGCGAGGACGAGGCAACCGCCGACTACCTGACGACCCTGATGCGGCCCTCGATGGCAGAGGCGGTCGAGTGGTGGTCAGCGACGGACGAGGCGATCACGCCCTTCGACGAGATCGACGGCAACCCGTATTTCGCCGAGGGCGCTCAGGAGGCGCTGGCTGAGGCCAACGAGCTCCAAGACCTCGCCGAGGACCAGGTGGCCGATGCCGAGCGACTGGACGAGCAAGGCGACCGGTTCGACCTTGCGGTCACGCTCCTCGCGCTCACGTTGTTCTTCGGCGGCATCGCCACGCTGTTCCGCAGCTCGCGCGTGACGATCGCCCTGCTCGGGGTCGCGGCCGTTGGCCTCGTTGCGGGAGCCACGACGTCGATCACTGCTTTCTGATGCCGGCCGAACTCTCGATCGGGAGCTCCCAGCGCCAGACCGGTGTGCCGTCCTCGTCCGCGTCACCCACGTTGGCGAAGCCGCACCTGGTGAGGACGGTCGTCGAGGCCGACGGCTCCGGCAGCGTGTGGGCGAAGACCCGGTGCAGCCCAACGTCCCTGCCTCGCTCGATGAGCTGGCGCACGACGGCTGTGGCGATGCCCCTGCCCTGCCGAGACGGGGAGACGGCGTAGCCGAGCTCGGCGGCATCGTCCACGGGGGCGCCCTTCCAGCCACCGTTGCCGACCAGCGTTCCGTCGTCGTCGAAGATCAGATGGGTGCCCCACTCGGGCCGGTGACCCCGCTGCAGGCAGCTCAGCGTCCACTCGACGACGCCGTCGAAGCCAGCCCACCCGGGCTCGACACGGATGCCGAACCGAGCTTCGAACACGTCGTCGCTCTGGGCCAGGGCCTCAAACCACCCCACGTTCGCCGGCTCGACGCGGACCATCAGAACGCGTCCTCGAGCAGCGACGGCGAACACCGCTTCGCCGTCGGTGTCGATGCCGCGTCGGGCGAACCAGTCGCACATCGTCGTGACGTCGTGGTGGAGCATGTCGAAGCCGTGCGGGTTGTTGATGAGGTCGACCGCCTGCGGGAAGTCGATGAGCCACAGGCGGTCCTCCCACCACAGGACGTTGAACGGGGAGAGGTCGGCGTGCACGAGGCTGGCCCGCGTGAGGGTGGACAGCTCGGTGAGCAGCTGGGCGTACGCCCGTGGCAGCTCCTCGGCCGTCAGCCGCGCGTTCACGAGCCGGGGCGCGGCGCCGGCCGCGTCGCCGATGAGCTGCATGAGCATGCCGTCACCGGTGAACTCCACCGGGTACGGCACGGTGACCCCCGCCTCGTGGGCCTGGGTCAGCACGTCGAGCTCCTGGCCGGGCCAGCGCTCCGCGAGGAGGTGCTTGCCGTAGTCGGTCATGCGCTCGACGGCGCGCTGGTCGCGGCTGTACCGGAGTCGGCGGCCCTCGTGGTACATGACGTCGTTGGTGAACGTGCGGGCGCGCGTGAACCCGAGGGCTTGCAGCTCGCCCTTGGCCTTGACCTTCGTGGGTCGGTAGCGCTTGTGGACGAGGAGCTCCGAGTGGCGCCCGTCGAGCGTGCGCCGCTCGACGATGAACACCTCGGCTTCCTTGCCGGTCTTGAGCAGCCCGAGGACCTCGTCCTCGGTGCCGCCTTCGGTGAGCCACGCCGGGGCGGCGCGCTCAGCATCGTGCTCGAGCACGGATCCTCCAGGGGATGCGATGCGGTCAGGGGTTCAGGGACCCGGACGGCTCGCAGGGCGTGCTGACGCTCAGGTCAGCGCGCCGAGCCGTCGGGCCAAGCGACGGTTGCGGTCATCTGCGTCGGCCCTCCTCGGCTCAGGACCCGGCGGTGCCGGGTGCGTGGTGACAGCCTCGCGCTCCGCCGCCCCGAACGGAAGGGAATACCGTCTGCGGGATGAGCCGCCGCGTCGACATCGTCCCGCACACACATTGGGACCGCGAGTGGTACTCGCCGTTCCAGACCTTCCGGTTGCGCCTCGTGGACCTCCTCGACCAGCTGCTCCCGCAGCTCGAGGCCGACCCGTCGTACGCCCACTTCCTGCTCGACGGACAGATGGCGGTGGTCGACGACTACCTCGCCGTCCGGCCGGAGGCGGAGACCCGCATCCGTGCGCTGGCCTCGACCGGCCGCATGGCCATGGGCCCGTGGTACGCCCTCCCCGACGAGTTCCTCGTGTCGGGCGAGACCCTGGTGCGCAACCTGCAGCGCGGCCTCCGGGTGGCGGCCCGCTTCGGTGGCGCGATGCAGGTCGGCTACCTCCCCGACATGTTCGGGCACGTGGCCCAGATGCCCCAGCTGTTCCGGCTGTTCGGCTTCGAGCACGCGGTGGTGTGGCGAGGCGTGCCGTCGGCGATCGATCGCAGCGGCTTCTGGTGGTCGGCTCCCGACGGTTCGACCGTGCGCGCGGAGTACTTGCCGCAGGGCTACGGCAACGGTGCGCTCGTGCCCGACGACGCCAAGGCCCTCGTGCGCCGCATCGGCGAGTTCGAGGAGGAGCAGGGTCCGCTCCTCACCGGTTCGATCCTCTGGATGAACGGCACCGACCACCTCATGCCGCAGCCGTGGCTCGGCCGCGTCGTCGCCGAGGCCAACGCCCTCGACGCCGGCTACGAGCTGCACATCTGCTCCCTGGCCGAGCACGTCGAAGGCGCCCCCACCGAAGGGCTGCCGTCGTGGACCGGCGAGCTGCGATCGGGAGCCCGGGCCAACCTCCTCATGGGCGTCGCCTCCAACCGCGTCGACGTGAAGCAGGCCGCCGCCATCGCCGAGCGGGCGCTCGAGCGCCTCGCCGAGCCGCTGTCGGCGCTGTTCCTCCCGCCAGAGAGCTGGCCCGGCGCGCTGCTCGACGAGGCCTGGCTCGAGGTGATCCGCAACAGCGCCCACGACTCCATCTGCGCGTGCTCCGTCGACGAGGTGTGCGACGCCGTGCTGCACCGCTTCGCCGAGGCCACCCAGATCGCGGAGGGCCTCACCGATCGCGCGCTGCACGCGCTCGGCGCCACCGTGGCCGTCGACGGCCGCACGCCCGTGGTCGTCAACCCCTCGGCGCGGACGCGTGCCGGCGTCGTGGAGCTCCGCCTGCCCGGCACCGAGCTGCCGCCTGGCACTCAGCTGGTGTCGTCCCGTCCGGCCGAGTGGGTGATGGTCGATGACACGCCCGCCGAGATCGCCACCGTGATGGTCAGCGAGCTCGAGTACGTGCGCAACGTGCGGTCGTTCACCGTCGAGACCGAGGACGGTGCCGAGCTGATCACCGTGGCGCGAGAGGAAGCCGGCACGCTGGTCACCCCACCGATCCGGCGCGAGCTGGCCGGCCTGCGCGAGGCCCACGCTGGCCAGTCGGTGCGGGTGCGCGTGACCACGAAGCCCGTGATGACGGTCCTCGCCCAGGTGACCGACGTGGCGGGCTACGGCTGGCAGACGTGGCGCGGCACCTCGGCCCCCGCCGACCCGGTGACCGTTGACGAGCTCAACGTCGCCAACGGGGTGATCAGCGTGCAGGTCGACCCGGCGGACGGCACGTTCGCCGTCGACGGTCACGGCGGGTTGGGGGCGCTGGTCGACGGGGGCGACGTCGGCGACACCTACAACTGGTGCCCGCCGCGCGTCGAGACCCTGGTCGATGCTCCGATCTCGGTGAGCACCCGTGTGGTGGAGGCCGGACCCGTGCGCGGCCGCCTCGAGGTGGTGCGCACCTACGACCTGCCCACCCACGTGGAGGAACAAGCCCGGGTCGGCTCCCAGCGGGTGGAGGTGCGGACCACGCTCGAGCTGCACGCGGGCGACGACCTCGTGCGGGTGCACGTCGCGCTCGACAACCACGGCCTGCGCGACCACCGCCTGCGCGTGCACCTTCCGCTCCCGCAGCGTGCCTCGTCGTCGATCGCCGAGTGCGCCTTCGCCACCGTGGAGCGCGACCTCACCGCCGAAGGCGGCGCCACGGAGCAAGGGCTCGCCACCTACCCGTCGCGACGGTTCGTGAGCGCCGGCGGGCTCACCGTCGCGCACGAGGGCTTGCTCGAGTACGAGCTGATCGACCTCGACGACGCCGACGCCACCGCCGGCACGCTGGCGGTCACGCTGCGTGCGCTGCCACAGGCATGCTCTCGCAGGGGCCGATGGCCACGCGCCCGCTGCCGGCCGGGCCGATGACGCCGATGGAGGGTCCGCAGTCGCAGCACGCGGTGGAGGCTCGGTTCGCGATCCACCTGCGCGGGCGCGACCCCTATGCGGTGGTCGACGACGCCTTCCTGCCGCTCCTCGTGACCCGCGGCGGCGGGAGCGGGGCGACCGGGGCACCGGACGGTCAGGCGCTGTCCGTCACCGGGGCCGAGGTGAGCGCCATCACCCGGGAGGCCGGCGCGCTCCACGTGCGGGTGTTCAACCCGAGCGGGAACCCGGCCACCGTCGCCATCGACGGCCGCCATGGCTGGCTGCTCGACCTGCGGGGACGGCCCCTGCAGCCGTTCGAGAGCACGTTCGATCTCGCTCCCTGGCAGATCGCGACCGCCTCGCTCGCCTGACCGGATCCACAGGTAACCGGGCTACGCCAGAAATAGTCACATCGGGTGGTTTCGAACGGCGCTGATATCGCCCAGAGTGGTACAGGTGATCCGGTTCCTCCGGATCGCGATCGGCGGGAGCCCTACAGCCCACCCGAGCACGCGCCGATGTACCAAGCAGTTGGAGGAGGGCGACATGGCTGAGAACACGACCGGGATGCGCGGCAAGCACGTGGTGGTCGACGGTGAGGAGCTCACGGTCGAGGACACGGTGATGGCAGCGGTGTGCGACGGCCGGCTCTCACCCGACCTGCTCGACCACGGCTTCGACACCTACTGGTGCGTCACCGAGGACGGACACCACCGCCTCCTGCGGGCGTCCGAGCTCTGCCGGGCCAGCTGACCCTTCGTCGGTCAGCCCTCTTCGTCGGCCTCATCTGCGGATGAGGCCCGGACCGCCAGCTTGTCCCGCACCACGTCCCGCATCTGACGGCGGCGCTCGTCGATCGTCTCGCGGATCGTGCTCGAGGCCTCCCCCGCGTGCATGAGCACGGAGAGGTGCACGCGGCCGATGTTCTTCAAGAAGCGCGGGCGCATGTGCTTGAAGGCGAACTCCTCGTGGTCCTCGAGCACGGTCCGCAGCTCCGGTGACACCACCACCGTGCCGGGATAGGCGATCGACGTCGCGCGGCTCGCCAGGTTGACGGTGGCGCCGAACGCGTCACCCTCCCGCTCGATCACCGGCCCGATGGCCATGCCGACCCGCACGTCCGACAGCTCGGCGGCGTCGTGCGATGCATCGGCCAGGCTGAGGGCGATCTCGGCGGCGTGCACCGGGTCGTCGACGAGGAACATCACCTCGTCCCCGATCATCTTGACGACCCGCCCGTTCCCTGCCACGACGACGTCGTAGGCCAGCCGCTCGAACTGGTCGACGACCTCGGCCAGCTCCTCGTCGCTCACCTGCTGGGCCAGCGCGGTGAAGCCCACGAGGTCGGCGAAGCCGACGACCAGACCCCGCCCGTCCTCGGTGTCGCTCCGCAGCAGACGCCGACGGGCGGCCGCTTGGAGGTGGCGCCGCCAGACCTGCTCCATGACCGCCGGGAACAGCGGAAGGAACCCGCCCGCCTGGGTGGCGATGGGCTCGAGGGTCTCGCTGTCCGCCAACTCCGCCCCGTCGCCGTCGGATGCCTTGAGCTGCTCCTCGCGCGAGCTCACGGCGTCGATGAGGGCGGAGGAGATCCTGGCCATCGAGGAACCGATGACGCGGGTCATCCCGTAGGCGACGTCGGGGCTCACCACACCGCTGTGCATCAGGTCGGCCACCGCCGCCAGGTTCCCGAGGTCGACGTCGGTGAAGACGACCTCACCTGGCTGCGGATCCGGGAAGCCGAGCGAGCGCCAGATGTGGCGCAGCTCGCCTTCGGGGAGCCCGGTGCCCTCGCAGGCCGCCTCCAGGTCGTAGGCGAGCTCCTGGCCCAGCGCGAGCTTGTCGATGGCCAGGAGCACGAGCGTGCCGTCGGCCTCGGCCTGGCTGACCTCCGCGTCGGGTACACCGAGGGAGCGCAGCAGCTCGGTGAGCTCCTGCATGGGAAGGCTCGGAGGGCTCATGGCGAACGCCTCGGCATGGGCTCGATGGCGACCGGGATCGAGAGCCCGCGACGCGCACGAGGTCGGTCGGGGACGGCGACGGGGGCGAGCAGGGCCTCGCCCCGAGCGTCGCGGGTCGACCAGGCCGGGTCGAGGCCGGGGACGGTGAGGGTGGCGGGCGGCTGGTCGGGATGGGGCTCGAGGTCCCACAGCAGCGCCGGCCGCTCGCCGTGCCAGCGGATGGCGTAGGAGAGACGGCCGTGCGCGGTGGGCGCGTCGTGCACCTCCCAGCCCTGGCCGAGCCAGGCGTCGGGGACGTCCGGGCACAGCGCCAGCCCTCCCAGCACCTCGTCGACGAGGAGGTGCCGAACCGCGGTGACCAGGGCGGCGTTGGCGGCCAGGTCGTGACCCGACGTCGCGGCCGGCCAGGTCCAGGTGGGGCTCGCCGACGCCAGGAGCCGCTCGAGGTCAGGACGCGGGGGCGCCTCGGCGGTGGGCGCCACGGCGACGAGCGCCCGCACGTCGGATGCCGCGACACCCTCGCCGGCGCCGTCGAGGAGGTCAGCGACCTGGGGAAGGGCCGCTCGACCGACGGCGGCATCGCGCTCGTCGGCGACGCGGGCCAGGCGCGCCACGAGCGCGCCGACCAGCGGGGCGACCGCCTCGGCCGTGGCGACGTCTCGCGTGAGGGACCAGTGCTGCGCCAAGGCGCGGAGGAGCTCACCGGGTCGATCGGTGCGAGCCAGTGCCGCCTGATCGGCCGTGAGCCAGGCGGTCGCCTCGTCCGGGAAGCCGAGCAGGTCGAGGGCGGTCGCCGCCTCTGAGCCGGCGCCGGCGAGCAGGAGGAACCGCGTGCTGGCGGCGATGGCGTCGCGGAGCTGTCGGTTGGGGACCTCGAAGCGGGCACCTTGGCGCGCGTGCACGGCCCACCCCGAGGCCACCTGCTCGGCCGTGGGCACGTCGCCGGGGGCGACGGTCGATCCGTCAGCGAGCGGGAGCACGACCCGGAGGGACGCGGTGTGAGCGAGCGGGAAGAGCAGCACCGCCGTCGCCAGCCCATCGGCGCACCGCACCTCGGCGGCGCCGACGGGTTCGGCGTCCCCGGCGAACACCACGGCGGCCGCATCTCCCCCGGCCACGTCCGACAGGGCGATGCGACCGGGCGAGCGCGCGAGCCGCACCACGTCGGCCCCGTCGACCCGCACCGTGGTGCCGTCCAGCTCGATCACGCCGACCTGCCCCTCGCCATCGAGACCGTACGGGCGGATGGCCAGCGCCAGGGCGAAGGGCACCTTGCTGTCGTTGTGCACCTCCACCACCAACGAGTCCTCACCGTTCGGTCCGCGCGCCGCGTACACCCGCTGCACGGCGTCGCCGCTCGGGACCCGGACTCGGGTCTCCACCACCGGGCTGGCACCGATCAGCACCTGGCGCACCGCGACCTCGCGGGCGGGTACGTGCCAGCGATCCTCCGCGCCGATCCACCAGTCGAGCGACCACCGCTGCCCGGCGATGGCCACCAGCCCGGCGGGGTCGACGGCGGCGCGATGGTGCGAGTCGAGGTTGCCGACCATGGTCGACGACCCCGCGCCGCGCGGCTGCACCCAGTCGCCCTCCGGACGGCGACGAGGACGGGACCGCAGGCGCATGCGCGCCATCAGACCAGGCGACGGGGTGGCTCCGCCATCCCCGAGCCAGAGCGGAGGCAGGAGCAAGCGCCCCCCGGAGCGTCCATGCACTCAGGCGTTGGGCATCCCGTGCATCTCTGAGGAGACGCGGCGGCCGAGAAGGCCCCGGTAGGCCTCGGATGCGGGGCGGCCCTCGTGGATCACGCCGTAGACCTCACCGGCGATCGGGAGGTCGACGCCGTACTCGGCCGCCAGCTCCATCACCACCTTCGACGTCTTCACACCCTCGGCGACCATGTGCATCTCGTCGATGATCTCCTCGATCTTGCGACCGCGCCCGAGCTGCTCGCCCACGTAGCGGTTGCGGCTCTGCGGTGAGATGCACGTGGCGATGAGATCTCCCATGCCGGCCAGGCCCGAGAAGGTCACCTGCTGGCCGCCCATCGCGCAACCGAGGCGCGTGAGCTCCGACAGCCCGCGCGTGATCACGGCGGATCTGGTGTTGTCGCCAGTGCCCAGGCCGTCGGCCATGCCGGAGGCGATGGCCATCACGTTCTTGAGCGCGCCGGCGACCTCGCAGCCGATCACGTCGGGGTTCGTGTACACGCGGAACAGGTCGTTCGCGAAGATGTCCTGCAGCGCCTCCGCGATCACGGGGTCGTCCATGGCGATCACGGTGGCGGCGGCGTCGCCGGCGAGGATCTCCTTGGCCAGGTTCGGGCCGGTGAGCACGCCGCACGGGTGACCGGGCAGCTCCGCCTCCAGCACCTGGGTCATCCGGAGGCGCGTGCCCACCTCGAGCCCCTTGGAGAGGCTCACCACGGGAACCCACGGTCGCAGGAACGGGGCCAGCTGCTGGGCGGTCTCGCGCATCCCGTGCGACGGCACGCCCATCACGAGCACGTCCGCGGCGGCCACCGCCTCCTCCAGCGACGCCGTGGCGTGGAGCGCCGGGGTGAGGTCGAAGCCCTCGAGGTACTGGGTGTTGCGATGCTCGTCTCGCACCTCGACGGCGACGTCTTCGCGGCGTGCCCACAACGTGGTCGGCTCGTTCTTGGCGCAGAGGTGGGCGACCGTGGTTCCCCACGACCCGGCTCCGATCACAGCGACCTGCATCGACATGGGTCGGGAGGTTAGGGCGCTCCGGCGCCGTTAGGTTGAGGCGATGGTGGCGACGACGGCTGCGGTGCTCCTGCCCGTGAAGGCCTTCGGGGACGCCAAGCAGCGGTTGAGCGATGCCCTCGACCCCACCGCGCGGCATGCGCTCGCCATGGCGATGGCCGCCACGGTGCTGCGCGCCGCTGGATCGCTCCCTGTGGCGGTGGTGTGCGACGACGACGAGGTGCGGCTCTGGGCCGAGGCCCATGGAGCCGAGGCCATCTGGACCCCCGAGCTGGGCCTGAACGGGGCGGTGGAGGCCGGGGTCAGCCACCTCGCCCGGCGCGGCATCGAGCGGGTGATCGTCAGCCACGCCGACCTGCCCCTCGCCATCGACCTCGCGTGGCTGGCCGACACGAACGGCGTCACCCTCGTCCCCGATCGGCACCGCGATGGCACCAACGTCGCGTGCGTGCCCGCGGCGGCCGGCTTCGCGTTCGCCTACGGCGCCGGGAGCTTCGCCGCGCACCGAGCCGAGGCACGACACCTGGGACTGACGCTGCGCCTCGTGCCGGACCTCCGGCTGGGGTGGGACGTCGACGTCCCCGCTGATCTGGCCGTGCCCGTCGACCTCGACCCACCCACCTACCTGTCGCCGGCGGTGCCGTGTCGCTGAACCTGCCCACGCCGGCGAGCGCGCTCGCCATCGGTGCCCACCCCGACGACGTGGAGTTCGGGTGCGGCGCCACCCTGGCCAAGTGGTCGGCGGCAGGTGCCAAGGTCCACCACCTCATCTGCACCGACGGCTCGAAGGGCAGCTGGGACCCGAGCATCGACACCGCCGCGCTGGTCGTGACGCGGCAAGCGGAGCAGCAGTCGGCGGCCAAGGCGCTCGGCGCGACGGGCGAGTGCGTGTTCCTCACGTGGCCCGACGGCGAGCTGGAGTCGGGCCTGCGGCAGCGTTGGGAGGTCGCCTTCTGGATCCGGAAGCTGCAGCCGACGGTCGTGCTCGGCCATGACCCCTGGAAGCGATACCGGCTGCACCCCGACCACAGGCACGCGGGGTTGCTCACCGTCGAGGGCATCGTGGCCGCTCGCGACCCGCACTTCTTCCCCGAGCAGGACCTCCCCCCCCACCGGCCCGCCGCGCTCCTGCTGTTCGAGGCCGACGAGCCGGATCACGTGGAGGACGTCGCCGGCTACGCCGACGCCAAGCTCGCCGCCCTCCACGCCCACACCAGCCAGCTCTTGTCGACCATGCACATCGACGAAGGCGCGACCCTGTCGGAGGTGGAGCGTCAGCGGCAGGCGTTCGACGAGCGGGTCCTCACCCGCCTCGCCGAGCACGGCACCCGCGAGGGCGTGCAACAGGGCGAGGCCTTCAAGCTCATGGCCGACCTGTGACCGTGCGACGCGCGACTCAGTTGACGCTGGGGTCCGCTGGGAAGTTGGCCAGCCGGGCCAGCGGCCCCCCTTGGCGAGCGAGGATCCGCCGCCAGAGGGCCGGGCCGTCGGGCAGGAACGGATCGTCGGGCTCCGCGTCGGCGACGAACCACGCGTCCTGGGCCAGCTCGTGCTCGAGCTGGCCCGGCCCCCATCCCGAGTAGCCGGCGTACACGCGCACCGCGTGGAACGAGACGGCGACGTCGAGGGGGTCCAGCTCGAGGTCGACCAGCCCGAGGTCGTCGATCACGGGCACGAAGCCGGTGAGCGATTCGGGTTCGTGGGCCCGGGCCAGGCACCAACCGCTCTGCTCCTCGACGGGACCGCCGATGTGGAGCATGGCCGGCTCGGTGGCGACCTCGCCCCACCCCGGCAGTGCATCGCCCACGGGCATGTCGGTGGGACGGTTGAGCACGAGGCCCAAGGCGCCGTCCGGCGAGTGCTGGAGGACGAGGATCACGGTGCGGTCGAAGTTGGGGTCGCCGAGCATCGGCTCGGCGACGAGCAGGCGCCCCGTCGTCCCCGTCACGCTCTGAGTCTCGCACCCACGCGAGGCGCGTACGGTGGCACGGTGCTCCCGGACGGCTCGTACGACGTGATCGTGGTGGACGCCGAGCCCACCGGGACGGGTGACCAGCTGCGGCTCGACCTCACGATCCTGGCGGGGGACCTGAAGGGCGAGGTGGTGTCGATGCGGGCCGACGGCCTCGGCGTCGGTGACCTGGACGCCCTCGGGATGCCGGGCACGCTCACCGTGCAGGCCGGGGAACCGTCGCTCGCCCTGGAGCACTAGAAAGGGCGCGTCCACCCCACCGCTACGGAGGACCGCCATGCAACGCCTCACCGGCCTCGACGCCACGTTCCTCTACCTGGAGACGCCGTCGTCGCACATGCACGTGGCGGGCCTGATGATCCTCGATCCGTCGTCGGTCGAGGGCGGGGTCGACCTCGACAAGGTGAAGGAGGTCTACGGCGGGCGCCTGCACCTGGCGCCACCGTTCCGGCGCCGGCTCGCCGAGGTGCCGTTCGGCCTGCACCACCCGTTGTGGATCGAGGACCCGGACTTCGACATCGACTACCACATCCGCTCGACGGCGCTGCCGTCCCCCGGGACCAAGGAGCAGCTGTCGACGCTGGTCGGTCGGCTGTCGGCCATCCCGCTCGATCGCAGCCGCCCCCTCTGGGAGGTGTGGGTGATCGAGGGCATGGACGACGGCAACGTCGCCGTCCTGTCGAAGGTCCACCACGCCGCCATCGACGGCGCCTCGGGCAACGAGATGACCGTCGCGCTGCTCGACCTCACTCCCGAGATCGCGGTGCACGTCCCCGAGGAGGAGTGGGTGCCTGACCGGGTGCCGTCCAACGTCGAGATGCTCAGCTACGCCGCCAGCTCCCTCGCGCGGCAACCGGTCCGCGTCGCCAAGGCGCTCGGCAAGACGGGCGGGGCCGCCCTGGCGGTGCGTCGCCGCAACCGGTCCGAGCCGAACCTCACGCCGCCGCCGTCGCCGTTCTCGGCACCGCGCACGTCGTTCAACACGGCCATCACCCCGCGTCGCAGCTTCGCCTTCACCACCGTGTCCCTGCCCACCGTGAAGGCGGTGAAGAACGCCGCAGGGGCCACCGTCAACGACGTCGTGCTCGGCCTGTGCGCCGGCGCCCTCAAGCGCTACCTCGACCAGCAGGGCGAGGAGCTCGATGGACCGCTCGTGGCGATGGTGCCGGTGTCGGTTCGCACCGAGGACGAGAAGGACGCGCTCGGCAACCGAGTGAGCTCGATGTTCGCCTCGCTGGCCACCGACGTGGACGATCCCGTCGGGCGCCTCAAGGTGATCCACGAGTGCATGGCCGAGGTCAAGGAGCAGCAGAAGGCGATCGGCGCCGACACCCTCGGCGACTGGGCCGAGTTCGCGGCGCCGGCGCTGGCCGGCACGGCCGCGCGGCTGTACTCCCGCACCAAGATGGCCGACCGCCACCGCCCGCTGTTCAACGTCACCATCTCGAACGTGCCCGGCCCGCCGTTCCCGCTGTACTCGATCGGGGCGAAGATGCTGGCCAACTTCCCGGTCGGTCCGATCATGGACGGCGGTGGCATCAACATCACCGTGATGAGCTACCTCGACCAGCTCGACTTCGGGATCCAGGCCTGCCCCGACGTGCTCCCGGACATCTGGTCCATCGCCGAGGGGCTGCAGGTCGCCCTCGACGAGCTCGTCGAGGCCACCGGCGTGCAGCCGGCCGAGGTCGAGAAGCTCAGCCGCTCAGCCTGAACCGTCGTACGCGGCGCGGAGCGCCGCCGCCACGTCGGTGGCCTGGGCGGCGTCGTGGTACTTGGTGCGCGGCCAGAAGAACCCTCGCAGCCCGTCGCGCTTGTTGCGGGGCACGACGTGCACGTGCAGGTGCGGCACGCTCTGGCTGACGGTGTTGTTGATGGCGACGAAGGTGCCGGCCGCGCGCATCGCCGACTGCACCGCCGCGGCCATGCGCTGCACGCGCTCGAACAGCGGACCGATCAGCTCGGTGGGGAGGTCGGTGAGCGTCTCGTGGTGGCCCCGGGGCACGACGAGCACGTGCCCCGGGAACAGCGGCCGGGTGTCGAGGAAGCCGATCGCGATCGGGTCGTCCAGCACGAGGTACGCGGGCGTCTCTCCCGCCACGATCGAGCAGAACACACAAGCCGCCATGGTCGAGCGAGGTTAGATCCAACGTCTGTGGTCGATTTCGTTCGGTATGCGAGCGTTTTCGACCACAGACGTTGGTTCAGGGCTCGGGGCGGGTACGACGGGTGCATGAGCGACACCTCTGATGAGCAGCGCCTCGACGAGCTCGGCGAGAAGATCGACGACGCGCGCAAGCAGGCCGAGGACCACGGGACGATCCCGGACCCGGATCCCGAGCCGACGTACGTCGATCCGGACGGCGACGGCGACCCGGACTGAGCACCATCCCCCACCGCGCGTGGTCGGTGCGGTTCACTGAGCGGCGGTGACCCAGCGGGCTCTCCACACCACAGAGGCGGTTGTGCTCCGGCGCTCGCCGGACGCCTGGGCGAACCGCCTGCCCGCGCTCCACCGGCCCATCCACCCTCCTTCGATCCCTTGGGGGCTCCTTGACCGATCTCCTCGCCGACCAGGCGCGCTCCGGCGCGTCCGAGCCATCCACCGCCGCGAGGATGGTGCTCGACACGTCGGTGCTCATCTCCGATCCGGACTGCATCCACGCCTTCCCGGGCGCCGATGCGGTGATCCCGCTGGTCGTGGTGGAGGAGCTCGACCAGCACAAGGGTCGGGTGGACGATGTCGGACGGGCAGCACGCGCGGTCATCCGCGCCATCGAGGAGCTGCGGGTCGCCAACGACGGTGACATCCGCACGCCGGTGTCGCTGCCCAACGGGGGCACGCTGCGGATCGAGACCAACGGCCTCCACCTGAACGAGATCCGAGAGCACGGACTCGACCCGACCAAGAACGACAACCGCATCCTGGCCGCCTCGCTGGGTCAGGCCGTGCACGGCCGCACCGTCGTCGTCTCGAACGACGCCGCCCTGCGCATCAAGGCCGCCCAGCTCGGCCTCGAGGCGATGGAGCACCAGCGCCTCCGCGGTCGCACCGCCTTCGAGCGGCCCGTCGGGTGGACCACGATCGAGGTGACGGCGGCGACCGTCGACCTGCTCTACGCCAACCCCACCGGCATCGGCATCGACGAGCTCGACGCACGCGACGTCGACACGGTGCAGGACGGGCTCGCCGATCGCTACGCGGTGCTGAAGGCGGGGAGCCAGTCGGCGCTCGTGCGCCATCGGGACAACGAGCTCGAGCCGATGCTGCGGGTGCCGGAGCCGTGGGGGCTGCGCCCGCGCTCGAAGGAGCAGCAGTTCGCCCTCGACCTCTTGCTCGATCCGGAGGTCCGGGTCGTCGCCCTCGACGGCATGGCCGGCACCGGCAAGACCATCCTCGCCCTGGCGGCCGGCCTCGAGCAGGTGATGGAGTCGAGCCTGTACGACAAGGTGGCGGTGTACCGACCCGTCGTCCCCGTCGGCAAGGCCGAGCTCGGGTTCCTCCCCGGCACGCTCGACGAGAAGCTCAACCCGTGGATGACCGCGGTGCACGACGCCCTCGTCGCCCTCACCGAGCGCCGCAGCCATGCCGACGCCCGCGCCATGCTCGACGAGCTCACGGAGCGGGAGAAGCTCACCATGGAGGCGGTCACGTACCTGCGCGGGCGATCGCTGCAGGGCACGTTCGTGCTGGTCGACGAGGCCCAGAACCTCGAGCCCACCACGATGAAGACGATCCTCACCCGCGTGGGCGAGGGCACCAAGGTCGTGTTCACGGGTGACACCAGCCAGATCGATGCGCCCTACCTGTCGGAGCACAACAACGCGGTGTCCGTGCTGATCGACGCCTTCGACGGTGAGCGCTGCTTCGGCCACATCCGCCTGGCGCACTGCGAGCGATCCGAGGTCGCGTCGCTCGCCGCCCTGCGCCTGTAGGTCGCGCGAGCCTGAGCCCATGCAGGTGGCCGAGGAGAGGCCGACGGTCAGCGCGCGCACCCGTCGGTGCCTGCACGTGTTCCTGCTGGTGTTCGCCATCACCGGGGTCGCCCACCTCGAGCTGTACCCGTTCAGCGGCTTCCGGCTGTTCAGCGAGCTCCGGGGCGGCGACCGCCACAGCTGGCAGCTCCGCGCGGTGGACGGCGACGGCGAGGAGACCGCGATCCGGCTCAGCGAGCTGCCCCTCGCCTTCCGGAACACCACGACGCTGCTGCTGGAGTTCCGAGGGCTGAGCCAGCGCGAGCGGGACGAGATCTGTGACGCGTGGGCCACCCCCCTGCGCGAGCGTGGCGCCGACGTCGCTCGCGTGCACGTGTACGCGGTGGTCGACCGCGTGCGCCCCGACGACGAACCACCGACGCGAACGCTTGCCTACGAGTGCGGTGGGCACGCGTGAGGGGCCACATCGAGCGATCGGTCGCAGCGCTCGACCGATGGCTGTTCGAGCCGGAGGCGGCCGGCCGGGTGCGGATGACGAGGTTGCTGCTGGCGGCGCTGATCGGCGTCCGCCTCGCCACCGGTGTGGACCGCGGCATGGCGGACCAGCCCGCGGCGCTGTTCCGACCGGTGTGGTTCCTCGCATGGATGGACCATGTCCCGTCTGCGGGTGTCCTCCTCGCCATCCAGCTCGTCGGCGTGCTGGCCGCCGCGCTGGCGGTGCTCGGGTGGCGCGAGCGCGGAACCTTCCTCGTGGCGTGGTCGAGCCTGCTGGTCCTGGCCGCCCTGCGGGCGAGCCGCGGCAAGGTGCAGCACAACGACATCCCGTTGCTGCTGGTGGCGGGGGTGCTGGCCGCGGCACCGGTGGGGTTGCGCCTCCTCGACCAACGGCGCGCCGCCGCCTGGGGTTGGCCGGTGCGCACCAGCGTGCTGGTGGTCACCGGCGCGTACTTCCTCACCGGGTTCCAGAAGGTGGTGTCGAGCGGACCGGCATGGGTGCTGAGCGACAACCTGCGCAACGTGATGTACGCGGCGCGGCTCAACGGGCACGCGCCCACCGACGTGGTGTCGCTGTTCATCGCCGATCGCCCAGCGCTCGCCCACGTGGTCGCACTGGGCACGTTGGTCATCGAGCTCGGAGCCGTGATCGCGCTCGTCCGTCCGCGGTGGCGGCCGGGATACGTCGTCGCGGTCGCGGTGCTGCACGCAGGCATCTACCTGACCCACGGCCTCGACTACTCGATGTGGGTCGCCACCGCCGCCGTCGTGCTCATCGACTGGCACGCGGTCCTGGCACGGGTGATGTCTCGCCGCGACGCGGGCGTGGCCGTAGCCTGACCCGCATCGCGCCACCCGACGACGATCTCGAACCGATCGCGGACGTCCACGCTGCCCCGTGGGGGCTCCTCAACGACCCGGAGGTGGTGGCCGCCGCGGCCGCCGCCACCGACGAGGCCCGCGAGGACCCACCGCTGCTCGCGTCGTTCCTCGCCCTCGTCGACGACGCCGCCTCGCGCATCATCGACCACCCGATCCGCCCGCGGGTCAAGGTCACCCCGCAGGGGATGCTCCGCGGGGAGCTCGACGTGGTCAAGGTGGAGGTGCCGGCGGTGCTGGCCGCCGGGCTGGTGCTCGATCGGGTGGTCGTGCGGGCCGAGCACGTGCGGGTCGCGCCGGGCTTCCCGCCCCGCCTGCAGGCCGGACCCGTCGGGCTCCGCGCCTTCGTCAGCCAGGACAACGTCGACCGGTGGACCCGCACCGCCCACCTCCCGATCCGCCTCCAGCTCACGGAGGAGGGTGTGCTGCTCACCACCGGGGTGCGGGGCATCAAGATGAGCGAGACGCTGGCCGACCTCGAGGTGTCGGGTGCGTTCCTGCGCCTGGCCCCGACGCGGATGACGATCGTCGGGTTGCCCGCACCGCTGGCTCGCTTCTTCCGCGGCTACCTCCCGCTGCCGCCCCTCCCGAAGGGCGCTCGCATCACCGAGGTGCGTCCGAGCGACGGGGAGCTGGCGGTCACGTTCGCCCTCGACCACATCGACGAGCCCCTCACGCCCGACATCGCCCGCCGGCTCCGCTCGCTCACCCGCCTGCCGATCCCCGGCCTGGGCTGACCATCCACCAGGGGCGCGCGCGCCGTTCCTACGCTGGTCCCCAGCACAACACGGTGCGGGGGGTGCGGATGCGTCGGCGACCAGCCGTCTACGGGCTCGACATCGAAACCGACACCACGGTGAACGGTCTCGACCCGCGGGTTGCGGCGGTCGTCACGGTGGCCCTGGCCGGCCCGGGCTACGAAGAGGTCTTCACCGGCCCGGAGGCCCACCTGCTGCGCGACCTCGACGAGCGCCTCGGGCAGCTCGAGCCCGGGGTGATCGCCACGTGGAACGGCGCCGCCTTCGACCTCCCCTTCATCGCCGACCGGGCCGAGATGCACGAGCTCCCGCTCGGGCTGCGCCTCCGGCACGACAGCGCCATCACGATGCGGCGCGCCCCGCTCCCCGGGCACCGCGGCGCCTACCGAGCCAGCTGGTTCGACCACGGCCACCTCGACGCCTACCGGCTCTACCGGGGCGACGTCGGTCCGGCCCTGCGGATCTCCTGCTCGTTGAAGTCGATCGCCCGCTTCGTGGGCCTCGCCCCGATCGAGGTCGACCGCACCAAGATCCACGACCTCTCCAACGAGGCGCTCCACGCCTACGCCGCCAGCGACGCCCGCCTGGCGCGCATCCTCACGGAGCGCCGCTGGGGCACGGCCTCCCGCTTCATCGACCGCGTCGCCCCCGACGAGGCCGACCTGCCGCTGCCCGTCCGCCGCGGCGCCCACGCCATCCCGGCGTAGCGCCGTCCGGCGGGCCTGCCCGGCTCGCCCTTCCGCGGTCACACCCCGCCTGCCATGCTGGCGGCCTCGCGATCCTCGGATCGCCTCCCCGACCCACCGTCGCCGTGAGGTGCTCCGATGCGATCCACCAGCCCGTCCCCCCGCCGGCTCCGCCGGCGAGGCCCGAACCACCGACTCCTGCCTGCCGTCGCGGGCATCGTCGACCAAGCCACCGTCGACGACCCCGGCCACGTGCTCGTCTACGTCGAAGACCCCGTGCACCCGGAGGTGTCGCTCGGCTTCAAGTCCATCGAGTCCGGCGTGCACCCGTTCGACGTGCTGGCCGGCTTCACGGCGCCCGCCGAGTGGACCGCGTTCGGCATCAGGGCCCGCGGCCGAGCCCGCCACCTCGACCATCCCGACCACGCGCCCACCACCAGCGCGATGACGTTCCTGGTCGACCGCAACGGGCGCGAAGCGTCCGTCCTGCGCCTCGAGGGTGAGGTCACCGACGTGCCCGGCCCCGCGCTGGGCACGATCCCCGACCTCTGCCGGCGCGTCCTCGACGTCCCCACCGCGCCGGCCCCCGCGTCCACCGCGCTGCTGTGGACCGCGATGTGGCTCGACCGCATCCTCGAGCAGTGGGGACAGCCGCACCGGCGCGCCGACCTCGTGTCGAGCTGGGGCCAGATCGCGGTGCTCCACCCGGCGGTGCACGCACCCTCGCCGCCCGACGTGGTCGCCTTCGCCGACCCTGCCTCGTTGATCACGGTGGCGAGATCACACGCGGCCGCCGCGTCGTGGGAGCAGCTCCGGAGCTCGCCCCTGCCGCTGGCGCTGCCCGACGGACAGCTCGAGCGCGACGTCGCGATGTGGATGGACGATGGGTTCTTCGCCCGGTGGACCGTGGGCGCCTTCCCCTCGACCTCCACCATGGCCACGGACCTGCGCGACCTCCTGGGCGAACCGCTCGGACCGCAGCTGCTGGAGGTGGTGATGGCCGTGCTCGACTGAAGGCGATCGCCACCAGGCTCGTATGCTGCCGCGCCATGGCACGGGTGCTCGGGGTCGCGTTCGGACCGCGGGCCACCCACGTCGAGGTGCGCGACGCCGACACGGGCGCCCTCGAGGTGGAGGGGACGGCGCGCCACGTCGACCTCGGACCCGAGGTCGACGTCGACGACCCCACCGCGTGGTGGCGGTCGTTGGTCGCCGCGGTGGCCCACGCCGGTGAGCGCGACGTCGCGGCCATCTCCGTCTGCGGCAGCCACCCCGGGCTCGTGCTCCTCGACGGCGCCGGCGCGGTGCTCCGGCCCGTGCAGCCCTGGGCGGAAGCCCATGGCGAGCGCGATGCCGCCCGCCTCCGGAAGGCGTTCGGCGCCGAGCGCTGGGCGCGGGAGGCCGGGATGCTCCCGATCGCCCGGTCGGCGGTGTCGCGGCTGGCCTGGCTCCGACGCACCGACCCCGGCACCTTCGCCCGGATCGGCGCGGTGCTGCTCCCCCACGACTGGCTCACCTACCGGTTGGCGGGGCGCGCCGGTCACCGACCGCGGCGGCGCGTCGCTCACCGGTGCGTGGTCACCATCGGCCGGGTCGTGGATCCCCGACGTGCTCGCCGACCTGGGCTGGCGCGGTGGCGACGGGATCGCCCGACTGCCCGACGTCCTCGGTCCAGCCGAGCGCGCCGACTGGCTCACGGCTCCCGTCTATGAGCTCCTCGGGCTGCGCGGCCGTCCGGTGGTGGCACCCGGCACCGGCGAACCGATGGCGGTGGCCCTGGCGCTCGGCCTGGCACCGGGCCGCGTGGCGGTCTCGCTCGGCGCCACCACCACCGTGCTCGCCGGGCTCGGCGCGCCGATCGCCGACGCAACGGGCAGCGTGCGCAGCCGGGCCGACGCCACGGGTCACCACCTCGGGATCGTCACCGCGTCGGGCGGCGCCACGCTGGTCGACGTCATCGCGGGCCTGCTCGACCTGCACCCCGACGAGCTCGGTGCGCTGGCTCTCGCGGCGGGGCCCGACGACGACGCGCCGGTGCTCGTGCCCGGCGTGCCCGGGCGCAGCGGCGCGGTCCTCACCGGGTTGCGGTCCGGCACCAGTCGCCCCGGGCTGGCGCGAGCGGCGTTCGACGGCGTGGCCTGCTCGGCCCTCGACGCCATCGACCAGCTCACCGACGCCGGCGCCGCCTGGGGCGCCGACGAGCCCCTGCGACTCACCGGCCCCGCACCCGGGCTCGAGGCCCACGCCCAGGTGCTCGCCACCCTCGCCGACCGCTCCGTCGTGCCCGGCCCGGCCGGCTCGCTGGCCGCCGCCGGGGCCTGCGTCCAGGCGGCCGCCGTGCTGGCCGAGGAGGATCCCAGCACCGTGGCCGAGGCCTGGGACCTCGGTGCCGGTGCCTGGGTGGAGCCCGAGGACGACCCCACTCGCATGGTGCGACGCCTGGCCCATTCCGAGGAGCGCAGCCGGCAGCGTCGCGCTCTGCTCGACCCCATGTGAGGTGGTCTCGACCGGGCAGGGCCATCGGCCATCATGGCGGGGATGGGGAGGACGATCACGGCTGAGGCAACGCCGCAACCGGATCAGCAGCTGGGGCTCGCCGTGGAGCGCGCCTACCGCGCCTTCGAGCGGAACCGGCTCGGCCGCTCGATGGTGGTGCGCCGCGCCGACGTGACCGCCCAGGACGTCGCCGCCCTGAGCGGACCGATCCGGTCCGTGTCCGCGGCGGCCGTCGATCGCTGGCTCCCCCACGCGGTCACGACCTGGGGCACGGCCGAAGACCTCCGGGCGCTGCTCCCGCGCGTGTTCGAGCTCCTCACCGCGGGGCTGCTCGACACGCCGCCCGAGCTGCTGTTCGCCAAGCTGCGTCATGCCGACGCGGCTGGCTGGCCCCTCGACGAGCAGGGGGCGCTCGACGACGTGCTCTCCACGCTCTGGCTGGCGAGCCTCGTGCAGCACCCATCGCCGCTCGGCGTGCCGGCCGGACGCGTGCTCACCGCGCTGGCCGAGCTCGGGCGCGAGATCAGTCCGCAGCTCGACGACTGGTTGCTGCTGCTCGCGTCGGGCACCCCAGGCGCGCAGCCGCGCGCCTCCATCTGCGCGACCTCTTGCAGCGCGTGGAGGTGCTGCAGGCCTCAGGGCTCGGTGTCGACGCCCTGTTCTGGTCGCCGCGGCCCGAGGAGGCAGCGCGCCTCGAGATCTGGCTGTCGTCGCCGCTGACCCTCGGTCAGCTCACCGACTGACGCCGAGCCCGGCTCACCCGAAGGCGCCGGCCGCGCGGAGCGCGGCGATCCGCTCGACGTCGTAGCCGAGCACGTCCCGCAGGATCGCCTCGGTGTGCTCACCGGCGGTCGGTGCCTTGGTGGGCAGCGGATGTTCCTCGCCCACGACCTTGATCGGCGACGGCACCTGGGCGTGCCCGACGCGCTCCTGCGGGATCCACGGCAATCGGTCTTGGAACTGCGGATCGTCGGCCAGCGTCTTGGGGGTGTTCACCGGCGCGATCGGGGTGTTGGCCGAGTTGCCGAGCTCGATCCACGCGGCGGTCGTGCGGGCGCGGAAGATCTCGGCCAGCTCGGCGCGCAGCTCGGTGTCGCCGCGCGCGTGGTCGGCGTACTGCGACCCCGGGTGGGACTCGAACAGGTCGGCCCGGTCGATCGCCCGGCAGAAGTTCTCCCAGAACTCGCGCTCCGAGGCCATGAACAGGATGTGCCCGTCGGCCGTCTCGTAGAACTGGTAGCGCACGCCGTCGCGCATGCCGCCGGTGCCCGGCGCTCGCCGTTCGTAGCCGTCGGCCTTGTTGCCGGTGACCTCGCTCTCCGGTCGCTCGTACGCCTTCCACGTCTCGCTGCGCAGCCAGTCCATCGCCGCCGCCGCGTCGGACTGCGCGATCTCGAGCCGGCAGGGCTCGCCGGTGGCCCGCGCGCGTGATCCCGGCCAGCACGCCGAGGGCGCCGAAGAGCGGCCCGGCGTGGATCCCGACCGACGGGTGCTCGGGGATGGCGCAGAACCCATCCTCCGTCGTCTCGGGCGCCACCAACCCCGCCCACACGTCGTAGGCGATGCCGTGGCTCGGCATGTCCTTGTACGGCCCGGTCATGCCGTAGCCGGAGATGGTGCAGAACACGATCCGCGGGTTCACGGCCAGGCACGCCTCGTAGCCCACCCCGCGCTTGTCGAGCCCGCCCGGACGCATGGCCTCGATCACAGCGTCGGCGCCCGCGACCAGCTCGAGGAACACGGCCCGGCCCTCGTCGGTGCGCAGGTCGATGGTGATCGACCGCTTGCCGCGGCTGATGTGGAGGTGCATCAGCGAAGTGCCCTCCACGATCGGCCACGTCATCTGGCGGATGTAGTCGCCGGAGGGCGGCTCCACCTTGATGACGTCGGCGCCGAGGTCGGCGAGCGTGGTGGTGATGGCCCCGGGGCCGAGCATCGAGCACTCCACGATGCGGATGCTCCCGAGCGGGGCGGGGGTGGTCATGCGGGTCGGGCCGATCGGGCGAGCGGTGAACCAGGTCCAGGCGTCATGAGCTCCTCGCGCCAACGCGTGCACCACTGCCGGGCGGTGGTCGGCCACGGGTCGCCGTCGCGCAGCAGGCCGGTGTGGGCCGTCAGGTCAGAGGCCCAGATCGTGCACACCTCGGTGTCGGTGAGGACGCTGTCGTACAGGCCCACCAGCGCGATGCCGCGCTCGGCCATGGCCGGCGCCCGGTCCGCCAGGGTGGCGGCGAGGTACTCGGGACCGGCTCCCGGGCGCACCTCCGACAGCTCGTGCACGAACCAGCTCCCTCCGGCGTCGGCGGCGAGGAGGTCAGCCTTGGTGGGGCAGCCGGGCGCGCCGCGCAGGAGGCGGTCGAAGCCGCCGGTGCGTCGCTGGTAGGCCTCGTCCCACCACTCGGCCAGCTCCGCGTTGGCCGCCTTGTCGACGTTGGTGCGCTGCCCCAGGCGCGCCCACCCGTCCCACCCGTCGATCTCCCACAGGTTCACGACCTGGGGCCAGCGGCCGGTGGTGCCGACGACCTCCCACGTGCCCACGAGATCGAGCCCCCCACTGGTGGTGCCGCCCGCGTCGAAGCCAACGGTGTGCTCCATGTAGGCGCGCCCGCCCCGGGCCACGATGTCGACGACCTCGTGCAGGAACAGCGGGACCGGATCTGCCATGGCGGCGATGATGATGGCACAATGTCTGACGCCCCGTCAGAAACGGGGGCGGCCCCGCCAGCGACCAGAAGCAAGGGTGCATGGACCTCTCCTTCACGCCGGATCAGGACGCGCTGCGGGAGGCCACCGCTCGCCTCTACGGCAAGGAATCGCACGGCGAACGGGTCCGTGACGCGGAGCCCACCGGCTTCGATCCGGTGCTGTGGGAGGCCGTCGTGGCGATGGGTCTGCCGGCGATGGCGCTCCCCGAGACGGCCGGCGGCGCAGGAGCATCGCTCACCGATCTCGCCGCCGCCGTGGAGGTGCACGGTGCGCACCTCGGGTCCGTCCCGTTGGTGGAGACGGCCGTGGCCGCCCGCCTCCTCGCCCACTTCCCGGAGGCCGCCGAGGCGCTGGCGGACGTGGTGGCGGGTGCGGTCGCCACCGTCGCCCTGCACCCGCCGGTCGACGGCATCGTGCCGGCCGTGCCGGGCGGGGCGGTGGCGGCCGTCGTGCTGGCCCTCGATGGCGACCGGCTGGTGGCCGCGGTCGCGCCGACCGCCGAGCCACGGCGCACGCTGGCCAGCCTGGCCGTCGCCGACGTCGACGTCGCTCGGGGCCGCGTCCTCGCGGACGGGCCACACGCCATCGCGGCGTTCGACCACGCCCTCGACGAGTGGCGAGCCCTGACCGCCGTCGCCCAGGCCGGGTTGGCGCGGGCCACGTTCGATGTCGGCGTGCAGTACGCCAAGGACCGGCACCAGTTCGGCGTGCCGATCGGCAGCTTCCAGTCGCTCCAGCACCGGTTCGCCGACCTGCACGCTCGCGTCGACGGCGCTCGCCTCCTGGCCTACGAGGCCGTATGGGCCCTCGACGACGCCGAGCCCACCGCGGGCGCGCTGGCCGCCCAGGCGTCGTGGTGGTGTGGCGAGGTGGCCGACGAGGCGGCCGGGTTCAGCCTCCACGTGCACGGCGGCTACGGCTTCATGCTCGAATACGACGTGCAGCTCCACGTCCGCCGGGCCAAGGCGACCCGCCTGTTGCTCGGCAACCCGGCCCACGAGCTGCAGGTCATCGCCGAGCGCCGGTGGGGCGCGTCCGCCCCGCCCCCCGTCGACGCCGCGGCGCACGCGACCCGCGCCGGCATGGACTTCCGCTTCGAACCGGAGACCGAGGCGTTCCGCGCGCAGGTGCGCGACTTCATCAGGGAGCACCTGAGCGAGGAGGTCATCGAGCGGGCCCACACCACCGGGACGATGCACGACTGGGGCTTCCACAAGGCGCTCTGCGAGCGCGGCTACCTCGCCGCCGGGTGGCCCACCGAGTTCGGTGGCCTCGGTCGCAGCGCCATCGACCAGTGCGTGCTCTCGCAGGAGCTCTACGGCTCGGGCGCCCCGATCGACGGTCTCAGCATCGCCGCCATGGTCGGCGCCACCTTGCTCGTGTGCGGCAGCGACGAGCAGAAGGCCGACGTCGTCCCGCGCATCCTGGCGGGCGAGGTCATGTGCTCGCTCGGCTACAGCGAGCCAGATGCTGGGTCCGACGTCGCCGCCGTGGCCACCAAGGCCGTCCGCGACGGCGACCACTGGGTGATCGACGGCCAGAAGATGTTCACGACGATGGCGCACGAGGCCCACTACGTGTTCCTGCTGGCCCGCTCCAACCCCGACGCACCCAAGCACAAGGGGCTCACGATGTTCCTGGTGCCGATGGACACGCCTGGCATCGAGATCACCCCGGTGGAGACGATGGGGGGCGAGCGCACGAACATCACCTTCTACAGCGAGGTGCGCGTGCCCGACTCGGCGAGGGTCGGCGAGGTCGACGCCGGCTGGACCGTGATGCACGCCGCCCTCGTGTACGAGCGCAGCTCGGCCAACTGGGGCGAGCCGCACCACCTCGTGGAGTCCGTTGCGCGCTGGTCGCTCGAGCGCGGCCCCGGCGGCACCTGCCCGTTCGACGAGCCGACGGTGCGGGCGGCCCTGGCTCGGGCCATCACCGAGCTCGAGGTCGGCCGCCTCCTGCTCTTCCGCACGGCCTGGCTCTCGTCGCTCGGCGAGATGCCCCAGGTCGAGGGCTCCATGGCCAAGCTCCACATCACCGAGGCCTTCGTGCGGGCCTCGTCAGCGCTCCTGGACCTGCTCGGGACCGCCGGTCTGCTCCCCGGTGGCGAACCCGCCACCGTGCTCGGCGGTCTGGTGGAGCACGCGTTCCGCCACGCGGTCGTCACGACGATCTACGGCGGGTCCAGCGAGGTCCAGCGCGAGATCATCGCCGGCCGGGGCCTCGGATTGCCCCGGAATCGGTAGCCTGCCGCCCGTAGATGTGACAGTCGGCGTGCCGCGGAGGCCCCGTTCTACGGGCATGTGCCCTAAATCACATCTGGGATTGTTGCGATCGCGTTGCGGTGCTTGCTACGGTTAGCACTTCCAAACACCAGCCGCCGTCGCGTGGCCCGCCGCTGGGGCGCAGTGTTTCCGCCGATCACCTGTTCTTCTTCGGCGCGCGCCCCGGCCCCACCCAGGAGGACCCCCCGCCATGACTGGGACGGAGCACCCCCCGAGTACCACCAGCCCGACGCGCGTGGCCCGTCGGGCCCTCATCACCACGGTCGCCGCCATCTCGGCGATCGCCGCCCCCATCGCCCTCGTGGCCGTCACCGCCGGAGGCGCCACCTTCGCCTCTGCGTCGGAGCCGTTCGAGGCGACGACCACGTCCTTCCTCGAGCAGTACCACGAGGTCCGGGCGCAGGACCGGGGCGAGGTCACCCTGGCCAACGTCGAGGCCCTCGCCGAGGCCGTGGCGCCCACCACCACCGTGGCGCCCCCCGCCACCACCCCGCCGCCGCCGCCCCCCACCACGGTGGCGCCGCCCGCGCCGGCCCCGGCTCCCCAGCCGGTCGCCTCTGGCAGCGGCTACAACGATCCCAACAACCCCGCCGCCTGGGACCGCCTCGCCCAGTGCGAGTCCGGCGGCAACTGGGCCGCCAACACCGGAAACGGCTACTACGGCGGCATCCAGTTCTCGATCAGCTCGTGGCAGGCGGTCGGCGGCACCGGCCGTCCCGACCAGGCCTCCCGCGAGACCCAGATCGCCATGGGTCAGCGCCTCTGGAACCAGGGCGGCTGGGTCCACTGGCCCGCCTGCTCCAGCAAGCTCGGCTACCGCTGATCTGACCCACGCACGCCGAGGCGCGACAACAGCCCCGGTCCTCGGACCGGGGCTGTTGCGCGCGGCGGATCAGTCGTCGTCGTCGGCGCCGTCGGCCTCGTCACCGACGACCGCGAAGGACTCATCGAGCTGCACGTCGACCTGGCTGCCGTCGTCGAGGGTCACCTCGACCTCGTAGTAGCTCTCCTCGTCCTCGACCTCCGTGCCGGTGACCTTGCCACCGCCGGTGTGCTCGAGGGCAGCGGCGGAGGCCTTCTCCAGGTCGGCGCCTCGGATGGGGGTGTCGCTTCCGTCGTCATCCGCGCCGCCGGCGACCGCCACGGTGGTGCCCGCGCCGATCGCGGCGGCCACGGCCAGTCCGGCGATCACGATCTTCGTCCGTCGTTCCATGTCGATCTCCAGTGGACTCGGGGTACCTCCACCATGCCGGAGCCGCCCTGAACCTCACCTGACCGGAGCGCGTTCAGGCAATGTTCAGGATCGACGCGCCAAGATCTGCCCCTCAGGGGATCGAGGCCGCCGTGAAGCTCCTGCTCATCGAGGACGACACGAAGATCGCCGCGGCGGTGAAGCGCGGCCTCGAAGCCGAGGGCTTCCGCGTCGAGGTGTCCCTCGACGGCGCCGACGGCCTGTGGCGCGCCACCGAGGGCACCTACGACCTCCTGGTGGTCGACCTCATGCTGCCGGGTCGGAACGGGTTCCAGATCTGTGCTGACCTGCGGGCCGCCGGGGACTGGACACCGATCCTCGTGCTGACGGCCAAGGACGGCGAGCTCGACGAGGCCGAGGCGCTCGACACCGGCGCCGACGACTACCTGACGAAGCCCTTCTCCTTCCCAGTGCTGGTCGCCCGCATCCGAGCGCTGCTGCGACGCACGACCGGTCGGAGTCCGACGCCTGTCGAGGTGGGGGACCTGCGCCTCGATCCCGGGCAACGGCGCGCCTGGCGAGGGGACGTGCTCCTGACCCTCACGACGCGCGAGTTCGACGTCCTGGAGTTCCTGGTGCGGCGCGCCGGTCAGGTGCTCCGCAAGGACGAGATCCTGGCGGGTGTCTGGGAGTACGACTTCGACGGCGACGCCAACATCGTGGAGGTCTACGTCGGCCGGCTGCGCCGCAAGGTCGACGAGCCCTTCGGCCACCACAGCATCGAGACGGTGCGAGGCGCCGGCTACCGACTGGTGAGCGAGTGACGATCCGCTCGCGCGTCACCGCCCTCGCCACGGTGGCGACGCTGGTGGTGCTCCTGGTGGCTGGGTTCGCCATCCTGCGAGCGCACGAGCGGCTGCTCACCGATGCCGTCGACGAGCGGCTGACGGAGGCGGCCACGGCCTACCAGCAACGAGTCCACCCCGATGAGGTGGCCCCTGACGTCTCCCGACCTGGTGACGACGACTCGGTCGCGCAGCTCGTGCAGGACGGACGCGTGGTCGACGCGGTGCCCGCCTCGCTCGACCAGCCGATCGCAGACGCGCCGACCGGTGGTGACACCCGCATGGTGCGCCAGGTGGGCGGCGTGCTCCCCGACGAGGGCGTCTACCGGATGCTCTCCGTCGAGCTCGCCGACGGGCTCGTGCTGCACCTCGGCACGTCGCTCGACGACGTCCACGACAGCGCGGCCGCCCTGCGCGCTGCGCTCCTCGTCAGCGTCCCGCTCATCGGACTGGTGCTCGGGGCGCTCATCTGGTGGTTCGTGGGCCGCACGTTGCGTCCCGTCGAGGCGATCCGCGCCCAGGTCGGCGCCATCGGCGGCGACGACCTCCACCGACGGGTGCCGGTGCCGACGGCCGACGACGAGGTCGGCCGGCTCGCTCGCACGATGAACGGGATGCTCGACCGCCTCGAGCGATCGGCCGACCAGCAGCGCCGCTTCGTGGCCGACGCATCGCACGAGCTGCGGAGCCCGCTCACCCGCATGCGCGCGGAGCTCGAGGTGGATCTGGCGCACCCCGACACCGCCGATCAGGACGCGACCCGCCGCAGCACGCTCGAGGAGGTGATCAGCCTGCAGCACCTCGTCGACGACCTGTTGCACCTGGCCCGCCACGATGCCAACGGCAGCACTGCGGCGCCCCATCGCCAGGCGGTCGACCTCGACGACCTCGTGGCGGCCGCCGTCCGCAGGGTCCGAGCGAGCGGGCGCGTGGCGGTCGACACCGCCGCGGTCGGCGCGGCGCAGGTCGTGGGTGACGCGTCCCAGCTGGCGCGCGTGGTCGCCAACCTGCTCGACAACGCGGTCCGGCACGCCGAGACGAGGGTCGCGGTGGAGGTACGCACGCGTCCCGACGGATCCGCGGAGCTCGTGGTGACCGACGACGGACCGGGCATCCCGATCGATGATCGTGCACGCGTCTTCGAACCGTTCACGCGCCTCGACGAGGCTCGCACCTCCGGCATCGGAGGCACCGGCCTGGGCCTGGCCATCGTGCGCGACATCGTGGTGGCCCACGGGGGCACCGTTGCCGTGGCCGACCAACCAGGAGCGGGCGCCCGGTTCATCGTCACGTTCCCGGCCGCGGGCTGAAACCCAGCCGGGAGCCGGCTGGCCGCATCGCTACCGTCTGGCGATGGACGCGCCGTCGTTGCCCGAGCGGATGCAGCGCGACCTGCTCGGCGCGCGCAAGGCGCGCGACGACGCCGCGGTCACCGCGCTGCGCACCACGCTCGCCGCCGTCGCCAACGCCGAGGCGCCCCCGATGCCACCCGGGCCGGTCCTGGGCGTGGTCGGGCGGCAGGAGCACGAGCGGCTCGAGCTCACCGCCGCCGACCACGAGCGCATCCTCCACGACCAGATCACACTGCGAGAGCAGGCCGCGGCCGAGTACACCGACATCGGCCAGCACGACGCGGCGGCCACGGTGCGGGCGGAGCTCGCCGTCCTCCGGTTGTACCTCTAGGCACCGAGGCAACGGTCAAGAGCGCGGCCGACCGCGAAGCCCGCCGCGATCGTCCTGTCAACCGACCGATGGTCGTTCACACGCCGCCCCAAGCGACGATCTCGCCCGCGACCGCTACGAGCGGGCTCGGATCGAGGTCAACGTCGGACCAGTCGGCATCGAGGACATCGACCGCGCCTTCGACGTGGTCCCTGGTGATGCGGACGCTCCCTGGTCGGGCGGTGGGGAACGCTCGGGCGATCCAGAAGCCGACCAGCCCCGGACTCGCAACGACGATGCCGTCGTCGGGTAGCTCGGCCGCCAACGCCGCGGCGAGCGCCGGCGGTGAACCCGGCTGGGCGTACATCGGGCCGAGCACCGCCGCCAGCGACGTGTAGAGGTCGGGACGCTCGGTCGTGCCCGTCGGCAGCACCTGGTCGAACCCTGCGAGGTCCGCCGGCGCGATGTCGATCACCTCGGCGCGCCCGTCCCACGGCGTCGAGGTCACCTCCGCCGTGTCGAGGCCCGACGTCACGAGCACGTCGACCTCACCCAGGCCGGCCAGCTCGAAGTCCCGTGCCTGGAGCCCCGCCGTCCCGAAGTGGAGCGGGTCGTCCCACCGGAACACGCCCTTGGCACCCCACGTGTTCACGACCCCGCACCCCACTCGCCGCGCGAACGCCTGCAGCCCGTTCACGCAGCCGGCCTGCACCACGCCCGGACCCACGAGGATCCCGAGCGTGCTCATGACCTAGTAGCGCAGGCCGGGCGCGCGGGTCTTGAAGAGGTCGGTGGCGAGCTGCTGGCCGAGCTTCTCGGCGTCCCAGCGCTTGCCTCCGTTGGAGATCGTGGTGCCCTCGCTCCAGCCCTGCATCCACACGATGTCCTCGGCGACGGCCCGGATCACCTGGCCGGTGACGTGCTGGCTCTCGTCGCTCGCCAGCCACGCGACGAGGGGTGACGACACCGCCGGATCCATGCGGTTCCACTCGTCGTCGGGGATCTCGTCAGCCTCGATGACGGCCGGCGCGTTCGGCATCGTGCCGGTGATGCGGGTGGCGGCGGCGGGGCCCACCGCGTTGACGGTGACGCCGAGCTTGTACAGCTCGAGCGACAGCGTCTGGGTGAACCCGGCGATGCCGGCCTTGGCGGTGGCGTAGTTGGTCTGCCCGAAGTTGCCGACCAGGCCGGCGCCCGAGGTCGTGTTGATCACGCGCCCCGTGAACGTCTCGCCGGCCTTGGCGCGGTCGCGCCAGTGCTTGGCGGCGTGGTGGCTCGGCGCCCAGCTGCCCTTGAGGTGCACCTTGATCACCGAGTCGAAGTCGGCCTCGCTCATGTTCCAGATCGCCGTGTCCCGGACGATCCCGGCGTTGTTGACGAGCACGTCGAGCCGTCCGTAGGCGTCGACGGCCTGGGCCACGAGGCGACCGGCGCCCTCGTAGTCCGAGACGTCGTCGTAGTTCGCGACCGCCGTGCCACCGCGCTGGGTGATCAGCTCGACCGTGAGGTCGGCGGCCTTCTCGTCGGCGCCGTCGCCGGAGACCGACGTGCCGAGGTCGTTGACCAGGACACTGGCGCCGTGCTTCGCGAGCTCCAGCGCGTGGGCCCGGCCGATGCCGTGCCCGGCGCCCGTGACGATGGCGACCTTGCCGTCGAGAAGTGCCACTGCGACCTGCTTTCGCGTTGAGGGATCAGCCCGCGTCGCCGAAGCGGTCGCGCAGCTCGAACTTGAGGACCTTGCCGGTGGGGTTGCGCGGGAGGGCGTCGACGATCTCGAGGCGCTCCGGGAGCTTCTGGGTCATCAGCCCCTGCTCCTTGGCGTAGGCCACCATGTCGCCGAACGTGATCGGCGCGTCGGGATCCTCGGGCACCACGACCGCGCACACGCGCTCACCGGTCTTCGGATCGGGGACGCCGATCACCGCCACGTCGGCGATGTCCGGGTGGCCGAACAGCACGTCCTCGACCTCCTTGGCCGAGACGTTCTCCATGTTGCGGATGATGATGTCCTTCACCCGGCCGGTGATGGTGACCATGCCGTCGGCGTCGATGCGCCCGAGGTCGCCGGTCTTGAACCAGCCGTCCTCGTCGAAGGCGTCGGCATCGAGGGAGCTGTCGAGGTAGCCCTTCATCAGCTGCGGCGCCTTGGCGCGGATCTCGCCCTCTTCACCGATGCCGGCCTCCTTGCCCTCGAGCGTGACCGTGCGCAGCTGGGTGGTGCCCGTCGCCTTGCCCTCGGTGTTGGCGAGCTGCTCGTCGGTGTCGTTGACGGTGCCCATGGCGATGATCGGCGCCTCGGTGAGCCCGTAGCCGGACACGATGCCCACGCCGCCCATCTCGGCCTTGATGTCGTAGTGCAGCTGCGGGGGCTTCGGCGCACCACCGCCGCAGTAGACCCGCACGCTCGGGAACAGCTGGGCGCCCTCCGGCAGCTGCCGCTGCGCCGCAAGGTACGCCATGTGGAACGGCGTGCCCGCGCCCGCCATCGTCACCTCGTGCTCCTGGATGAGCGCGATCGTCTTGGCCGGGTCGAACCGCTCGATGTACACGGTGGGGAAGCCGACCGCGAGGGCGCTGAACAGCCAGCCGATGCCGCCGATGTGGGTGAAGGGGAACACCACGGCGTTGCGGTCGCGGTCCGTGACCTCGAGGCACGCGTTCATGCCGAGGGCGCTGGCCAGGATCGTGCGGTCGGTGTGCTGCGCGCCCTTGGGGTCAGCCGTCGTGCCCGATGTGTAGAAGTACCACCGCACCGCGTCCTCATCGGGGTCCGGCGGGGGCGGGAGCGAGGACGGGTCGCCCTGCGGCAGCGCCTTGTCGGCGACGAGCACCTCCAGGGATCCGCCCTCGGCACCGATGTCGCCCGCGATGTCCTTGGCCATCGCTTCGAAGTCGAAGCCGCCCCACGTCGAGGGCACCACGAGCAGCTTGCTCTTCGCCTGGCGGGTGATGAAGCCGACCTCGCGCTCGCGGTAGATGTGGAGCATCGGATTCTGGATGGCGCCGAGCCGAGCCAGGGCGAGGACCAAGATCTTCGACTCGAGCCATGTGGGCAGCTCCCACGAGACGACATCGCCGGGACCGATGCCCAGGCGAGCCAAGCCGGCCGCCGCCCGCTCCGCCTCGGTGCGCGTCTCGGCCCAGGTGAGGGTGCGGCCGTCCTCGTCGACGGCGGCCAGCCCGGCTGGGGTGGCCGCGGCCCGTCGCTCCACGAGCTCCCAGAGGCTTCCTCCATCCACGTTTGGCATGTGCACGACCCCCGACGCTCGGTACCTGACGACCCGTCAGATACTAGGCAGCCCCTGCCCCGCCGGTCGAAGGCGCCGCCGATCCCTGACTCCTGGTGTCAGGGTGCGGACGTAGGTTCCCCCCATGGACCTCGCGTGGGGGTGCAAGCCGCACAGCGGATGGGCGATCGCGGTGCTCGTAGGCGGGACGGCGTCCGCGCCGGTGGTGCTCGATCGACGACGCGTGCAGCTGTGCCCCGATGACTTGCCGCGGCAGGTGTACCACGCCGCCGAAGGCCTCCCACGGGCGCGGGCGGCGGCGCTCGTCAAGAAGGTGGACGCCGCGGTCGGCCGCTTGACGACCGCGGTGGTGAAGGACCTGATCGACGCCGCGGGTGAGCACGGGGAGCTCGTGGGACTGTCCGTGGTCGGCAACCCGCGCCCGCTGCCCGACCTCGACGCGGCGCTGGCCAACCACTCGATGCTGCACTCCGCCGAGGGTGAGCTCTACCGAGGCGCCCTCGACGACGCCGCCGACGCGCTGGGGCTGCCCGTCACCCCGGCTCCGCCCAAGCGCACCGTCCACGAAGCCGCCATCGTCCTCGGCACGACCGGCGACGCACTGGCCGCTCGCCTCAAGGGCCTGCGCGCCGAGCTGGGGGCACCGTGGCAGGCCGACCACAAGGACGCCACCGCCGGCGCCCTCATGGCCCTCGCACTGCGCGCCTGAGCCCGTCCGACCGCGCGGGTCATTCCGCCAGTGGTCATTGCGCCACTAACACTCACCTGTCACACTGCGGCGACTCACGTCACTCCAGGCGGGCGGCCCGGCAGCTGTGAGCCAAGGGTGCAGACCGTCCGGGAGGGACAAACGTGATTCTTCGCGCACGCGCGCTTGCGCGCATGGGGTCGGTGGGTGGTTCGGTGGCGTTGGTCGCGGGCCTGCTCGTGGTGGGGCCGCTGGCAGGCGTGGCGTCTGCCGCGCCGCTCACGTTCAGCGTGAACACCGCCACCAACGCGGCAGACAACAACGTCGGCAACGGCCTCTGTGACACCGCGGGCGCGGTCGGCGACCAGTGCACGTTGCGCGCGGCCATCCAGGAGGCGAACGCCAACGTCGGCGCGGACACGATCAACTTCTCCCTCCTCAGCCCGTACCGGATCCTGCTGGACACCACAGTGCTGCCCCCGGTGACCAGCCCCGTCACGATCAACGGCGCCTCGCTCCCCGGCTTCAGCCCGAGCACCGGCGTGATCGTCCGCGTCGACGGCAACACGGTCAACACCGGTGCCACGGGTCTCGTGCTCGACCCCGGCAGCGACGGCTCCACCGTGCGCGGCCTCGAGATGGTGCGCCTGGGCGGCGACGCGGCCATCGACATCAACTCCGACAACAACCTCGTGGTGGGCAACTACCTCGGCACGACGGCCCAGACCGGCCTCATCACGTGCCCGGCTCCGAACTCGTCGAGCTGCGCCAACCTCAACGGCGTCCACATCTCCGGGTCCGGGAACACCATCGGCGGCACCACCAGCGCCGACCGGAACGTGATCTCCAACAACGTGAACTCGTACGGCATCGCCATCGTCACGAACGTCACCGCCCCGGTCAACAACACGATCAAGGGCAACTACATCGGGACCAAGCCCGACGGCGCGACGGCGGCCGGCAACTACGGCGGCGTGTACCAGTACGGCTTTCCGGAGCCCACCGGCACGGTCATCGGTGGCACGACGGCGGGGGCCGGCAACGTCATCTCGGGCAACCCGAACAACGGGGTGGACATCAGCTACGGCACCGCGACGATCCAGGGCAACACCATCGGCCTCAACGCGGCGGGGACCGCCGCCGTGCCCAACGGAAGCCGGGGCGTCGTCCTGTCCTACGTCCACGACAGCGTCATCGGCGGCGCGACCGCCGCGGCCCGGAACGTGATCTCCGGAAACGGTGGGAGCGGGCTGGACGTGACCGGGGACGGCACCACCGCCAACGTCACGATCCAGGGGAACTACGTCGGGACGAGCGCGCTGGGCACCGCCGCGCTCCCGAACGGCAACAACGGCATCGCGCTGGCCGGCACGAACAACCCCACAATCACCGGGAACGTCGCGGTGGGCGTCGACGGCTGGTCGGCGATCAGCTACACCGGCTGCACGAGCTGCGTGCCGGCCTACGGCATCGCCGGAACGATCACGAACAACGTGATCGGCTCCGACCCGACCGGCACCACTGCCCTGGGCACGTGGTCGTACGGCCTGTACTTGAACGACACGGCCGGGATCACCGTGTCCGGCAACCTCGTCGGAGGGACCAGCAGCAACGGCGCGACGTTCAGCACCACCACCGACCTCACCTTCACCAACAACAAGATCGGCACCGACGTCACGGGCGAGCTCGCCCGCGCCAACGCGACCTATGGCGTGGCGACGAACGCCGTCACCGACAGCACCTTCAGCGGCAACATCGTCTCCGCGTCGGGGAACGACGCCATGACCTTCTCCAACAGCGAGACGCTCGTCGTGAGCGGCAACTTCGTCGGGACCGATGACGACGGCCTCCAGCTCATCCCGAACGGCGGCACCGGGATCGTCTTCAACTCGACGGACGAGTCGCTCATCGGCGGGAGCACGCCGACGGAGCGCAACATCATCGGCGGCAACGGGAACTACGGCATCTACCTCGGGGCCGACTCCGAGCGGAACACCGTCACCGGCAACCACATCGGCGTCGGGTCGAACGGCACCACGCCACTGGCCAACGGCGGCGTGTGCGGGTGTCCTGGCGTCCGCGTCGATCCTGGCGCCGACCGGAACGTGATCGGCGACATCACCACCGGCCGCGGCAACGTGATCGCGAACAGCAACACCTCGGGTGTCGAGATCTACGCGGATCGCGCCACCGTTCGGGGCAACTCCATCAAGGGGAACGGCCTGCTCGGCATCGACCTCGGGGCGGACGGGGTCACCGCCAACGACGTCGACGACCCCGATGTCGGCGCCAACCGTCGTCAGAACTTCCCCGTCGTCGCCACGGCCGCCTCCAACGTGAGCGGCACGCAGGTGCACGGGTCACTGAACAGCAAGCCGAGCACCACCTACCAGCTCGACTTCTACGGCAGCCCGGCCTGCGACGGGTCCGGCAACGGCGAGGGCAGCACCTACCTCGGATCGAAGACGGTCAGCACCGATCCGGGCGGCGACGTGACGTTCGTGGCCAACCTCGGGACCGTCACGGGACTCGGGACCTGGGTCACGACCACCGCCACCGACCCCAGCGGCCGCACGTCGGAGTTCTCCGAGTGCACCGCGGTGGGGGGCATCCCGACCGTGTCGATCACCCCCACCAGCCCCAGCCCCTCCGAGGGAGCGGGGTCGGTCGCCTTCACCGTGAACCTGTCCGCCTCCTACGTGGACCCGGTCACGGTCGTGTGGCAGACCGCGGACGGGACGGCCACCAGCGCGGACTACGCCGTGCAGGCGCCGACCACCCTGACGTTCGCCCCGGGTGAGACGAGCAAGCCGATCTCGGTGGCCCTCACCAGCGACACGCTCGACGAGGACAACGAGACGTTCCAGGTCGCGCTCAGCAACCCGGACAACGCCCTGCTCGCCCCGGCCGCCATCGCCACCGTCACGATCGTCGACGACGATCCTCTCCCGACGCTCTCGGTCAACGACGCGAGCAACGTCGCGGAGACCGGCGGCGGCACGCAGACCTTCACCGTCACGCTGTCGGCCGCCTCGAGCAAGACCGTCACGGTCGTCGCCTCGACCGACGACGGCACGGCGGCCGCGCCGGCCGACTACACGGCCGTCGGGACCACCCTGACGTTCGCGCCCGGCGAGACGACCAAGCCCGTGGCCGTCACCATCCTCGACGACAACGTCGACGAGGCGAACGAGTCGTACTCGGTCGAGCTCCACGGGGCGACCAACTCGGTCATCGGGGACGGCAGCGGCGCCGGCACGATCGTCGACGACGACACCGATCCGACCATCTCCATCGCGCCGGTCAACCCGACGGTCGCAGAATCGGGGAGCGCCGCCTTCACGGTCACCCTCTCGCAACCCTCCACGAAGACGGTCACCGTGTCCTGGTCGACCGCCAACGGCACCGCCACCAGCGCGGACTACACGCCGCAGGGTTCGACCCTCCTCACCTTCACCCCCGGCCAGACCAGCCAGCCCATCAGCGTGCCGATCACCACCGACGCGCTCGACGAGGCCGACGAGACCTTCGTGGTCTCCCTGTCCGGGCCCTCGGAGTCCTACCTGGGGGTGAGCTCGACGACGGTGACGATCACCGATGACGACGCCACCCCGAGCCTGTCCGTCGCCGACGCCACGGGCGCCACGGAGACGCCGGGCGGGTCGATCCAGGCCTTCACGGTGACCCTGTCGGCGGCTTCGGGACAGACCGTCCAGGTCTCCGCCGCCACGGCGGGGGGCACGGCCGCCGCCGAGCAGGACTTCACGTCGGTCGTCCAGGGCCTCACCTTCCTGCCCGGGGAGACGACCAAGACGATCAACGTCACGGTGCTCGACGACTTCGAAGACGAAGCGGTCGAGGCCTACGAGGTCCGCCTCGCATCACCGTCGAACGCGACGATCTCGGACAGCTCGGGCAGCGGGTCCATCACGGACAACGACGTCTACCCGACCGTCTCCGTGGTCGCGACCAACAGCCCGCAGGCCGAAGGCACCGGCGCCACGTTCTCGATCAACCTGTCGGGCGCCTACGGGGCTCCAGTGACCGTGCGCTACCGCACCGTCGATGGCACCGCGGTCGGAGCGGACTACAACGCCATCGGCCTGACGACGGTGACGTTCCTCCCGGGCGAGGTCACCAAGCCGGTGTCCGTGCCCACGACGAACGACGTCCTCGACGAGGCGGACGAGTCGTTCTCGGTGGTGCTCGACCAACCGACCCGAGCCACGCTGGGCATCGCCACCGCCAGTGCCACGATCACCGACAACGACGCCACACCGACGGTGAGCATCGGGACGAACGCCACCCTCACCGAGGGCACCGGCGGGAACCTCCAGACGACCACGATCACGCTGTCCGCCGCATCGGGCCAGCCCGTGCAGGTCGTGGCGGCCACCGCCACCACCGCCCTCACGCTCGCCACGCCCGACGCTGACTACGTGACGAAGGCCGAGCTCTTCACCTTCAACCCCGGCGAGGTCTCGAAGTCCTTCACGGTCACCGTGATCGACGACCTCACCGACGAGCCCACCATCGAGGACTACGAGGTCCGGATCTACAGCCCGGTCAACGCGGTCCTGGGCACCGCCGTGAAGTCCGCCAAGATCGGTGACAACGACGACCCCCCCACCGCCTCGGTGAACGATGTGTCGGTGCTCGAGGGGAGCAGCGGGTACAGCAAGCTGAACTTCACGGTCACCTTCTCGGCGCCCTCCGAGCGGGCGATCGGTCTCACGTTCTCCACCCAGACCGGCACGGCCAACGGGAGCGACTTCGTGGTCGCCACCAACAAGGTGATCACGGTGAATCGAGGCGTCACGACCGCCACCTTCTTCGTGAAGGTCAAGGGTGACGTGGTCGTCGAGCCGGACGAGGGCATGCTCGTCAACCTCACGGCCACCCAGAACGTCACCATCGCCGACGGTCAGGGAGCCGGCACGATCCTCAACGACGACTGACCTGGTGTCAGACCTCGAGCGGCTGCGGGCCTAGGCCTCGGCGATCGCCTTCAGCCGCTCGAGGCTCGTCGAGATGTTCCACGCCGTGTCGCGGTCGCTCTTGGCGGCCGCGCCTGGCAGCCGCCGGAACAGGCGGACCCAGAGGGGCATCATCACGACCTGGTACGCCTCGCGCACGGTCGTGGTGGCTCCGTCGGGCTCGAAGCGGTAGCGCCAGCGGGTGGACTCCTCCCCCTTGACGAGGGTGTGGAAGGCCAGCTCCTCCCCCGGAGCGGCCACGGTGATCACGCAGTCGCGCGACCATCGGGCGCCGTTCAGCCGGTTGTGCCCGCGGAACCGCGCGTCCACCACCGCCGCGCTGGATCCGTCGATCCACTCCACCTTGTGGCACACCGGGCTCCACTCCGGGATGCGCGTCACGTCGGCCACCATGTCCCACACGCGCGCGACGGGCGCGTCGATCACGATGCTCGTCTCCGCCGTCGGCTCGGTGATCGTCCCCATCGTCCCACCCTAGACGGGCCCTCTGGCAGGATCGCCGGGTGCGGATCCTGCTGGCGTCGGTGACCTGCGAGAAGGACGCCATCGACGAGAACTTCGCTACCCACCTCGAGGCGCTGGCCGAGGCGGAAGCGGCGCGGTGCGACCTCGCGGTGCTCCCGGAGATGAGCCTGACGGGCTCGGTGGACGCGCTCCGCCATCCGGATCGCGCCGTCACCGTCGACCATGAGCGAGTGCAAGACCTCGTGACGGCGGCCGACCGCGCCGGGGTGGCGATCAGCTTCGGCATCGCCGAACGGCACGCTGACGGCCTCTCCATCTCCCAGGTCCACGCGGTCGGCGGCGAGATCGTCGGCGTCCAGCGCAAACGCCACCTCGGCGAGGGCGAGGACGGCTTCCTCGCGTCCGCCGTCACCGTCTCGGTCGACCTGGCCGGCGTCCGGCTGGGGTCGCTCATCTGCGCAGAGAGCCATGTCGACGTCACCTGGGACGCCAGTGCCGCCACCGGTGCCACGGTCATGCTCTTCACCTCGGCACCTGGCCTGTACGGGCGCCGGACCGACGACGCGGGATGGCGCGCCGGGACCGGTTGGTGGACGAGCGCGGGCGTGGCCGATGCGCGGCACCACGCCAAGCGACTCGGGGTGTGGGTCGCCATGGCCACCCAAGCCGGATCGACGGTCGACGAGGACTTCCCGGGCATGGCCGCCCTGATCTCGCCGTCCGGGGAGGTGGTGGACGAGCTCTCCGACTGGCGCCCCGGCACCCTCGTCGTCGACGCGCCAGTGCCCTAGGACGCTGGCCCAGACCTCAGCTCAGACGTCGATCTCGAAGGCGAGGAGCACGTCCTCGACGACTTCGGCCTCGGTGGCCTCGATGGCCAACGATGCGACCCGGAGGCCGGTGAGCAGCCCGAGCCAGGCGCCGAACAGGAGGTCCTGCTCGCCGAGGCGCGTCTGCAGCGCGTCGACCGACGGTCGGATCCCACCGGCCGTGGCGGCGGCCGCCGTGAGGATCTCGGCCAGCAGCTCGAGCCGGTGCTCGGGCACGGCGCCGTCGACGGCGAGGCGGGTGAGGAGCTCGGCGAGGTCGAGGGTGTCGTCCGTGACGTCGACCATCCGGCGGAAGGCGATGGAGGTGGCGTCGAGCAGCACCTGCGCCACCGCGGAGGCGCCGTGGTCGGCGACGCCGATCCCGATGGTCGTCGCCGCCTTCTCGGGGTCCTCCTCGAGGACCTGCAGCTCCAGCGCCTCGCGGAGCATCACGGGGAGATCCATTCGCCCAGCCTAGGGGGGTCGCGACAGGAGATCGTTGACAGCCAGCCGCCGCGGGCTTACCTTCGACGCAGCCCATGGAAGCGCTTCCATGCTTCTCGGGCGGGGTGTTCCGGGGGAGCTCGATGCCGACGATCGCTGACGTCGCCGCACACGCAGGGGTGGGACTCGGCACCGTCTCGCGGGTGCTGAACGGCAGCCCGCAGGTCAGCGAGGCGACGCGGACCCGGGTCCTCGCCTCGATCGAGATCCTCGAGTACCGCCCGAACCCGCTCGCCCGCGGCCTGTCGCGCGGACGGTGCCAGACGCTCGGGGTCGTGGTGCCGTTCTTCACCCACGCCTCCGCCGTCGAGCGCCTGCGGGGGGTGGTCGCCGAGCTGGACGAGAGCCGCTACGACCTCGTCCTCTTCAACGTGGAGTCCCCGGTGCACCGCGATCAGCACCTCGCGTCGATCACCGGGCGCGACCGGGCCGACGGCCTGCTGATCCTGTCGCTGCCGATCCCGGAACCGGACCTGCAGCGGCTGACGGCCGCTGGAGTGCCCGTCGTGCTCGTCGACACGCGGGGACCCGGGGTCCCGGCGGTGGTGACCGACGACGTCGCCGGCGGACGGCTCGCCACGGCGCACCTGCTCGAGCTCGGGCACCGGTCCATCGCCTTCATGGGAGACGACCCGAAGAACACGTTCGGCTTCACCTCGAGCGCGCAGCGCGAGCAGGGGTACGCGGCGGTGCTGCAGGAGGCAGGCATCCCCTACCGGCCCGAGCTGGTGCGCCACGGCGCCCACGACCGCACCATCGCGGAGGGCCTCGCTGCCGAGCTGCTCGCCGAGTCCGACCCGCCCACCGCTGTGTTCGCGTCGTCAGACGTCCAGGCCACCGGCGTGCTGGCCGCCGCCGCCGCCCGCGGACTTGCCGTCCCCAAGGACCTGTCCGTGATCGGCTTCGATGACATCGAGCTCTCGACGTACGTGGGCCTCACCACGGTGCGGCAGCCCCTGCGCGAGAGCGGGCAGCTGGGGGCGCGACTGCTCCTGGAGGCCGTGTCCGGCGAAGCGCTGGCGCCGATCGAGCACCTCCTGCCGCTCACCCTGGTCGAGCGATCGACCACGGCGGCCGCCGAACGAGGCGCCGCATGATCGCGATCTCGCCGCTCTGGGTACGCGATGCCCGGGGGGCGAGCACCGCCGATGGAGGGAGCAGCCGCGATGGCTGAGATCGTCCTGGACGACGTGTGGAAGGTGTACCCGGACGGCACGGAGGCCGTTCGGAACCTCGACCTCACGATCGCCGACAAGGAGTTCGTCGTCCTCGTCGGTCCATCCGGCTGCGGCAAGACCACGGCGCTGCGCATGGTGGCCGGCCTCGAGGAGATCTCCCGCGGCGCGGTGCGGATCGGCGACCGGGTCGTCAACGACGTCCCGCCCAAGGAACGCGACATCGCGATGGTGTTCCAGAACTACGCGCTCTACCCGCACATGACCGTGTTCGACAACATGGCCTTCGGGTTGAAGCTCCAGAAGCTCCCGAAGGACGAGATCCGGACCCGCGTGCAAGACGCGGCGGGGATCCTCGGCCTCGACGAGCTCCTCGCCCGCAAGCCCGCGGCGCTGTCAGGCGGGCAGCGCCAGCGCGTGGCCATGGGTCGGGCCATCGTTCGCCACCCGCAGGCGTTCCTGATGGACGAGCCCCTGTCGAACCTCGACGCCAAGCTGCGGGTGCAGATGCGGTCCGAGATCGCCCGGATCCAGCACGACCTCGGTGTGACGACGATCTACGTCACCCACGACCAGACCGAGGCCATGACGATGGGCGACCGGGTGGCGGTCCTCCGCAAGGGTCGCCTGCAGCAGGTCGACAGCCCGCAGTCGCTCTACGAGCACCCTGTCAACCTGTTCGTCGCCGGCTTCATCGGATCGCCGGCCATGAACCTCTTCGACGCGACCCTCGCGGAGGACGGCTCCGGGCTCGCGGTGGAGTTCGGCGGGTTCAGGCTTCCCGTGCCCGCGGAGGTCCTCGCCGCCCGTCCCGCGCTCCGCCGCTTCGCGGGCCGCACGATCGTCCTCGGCATCCGGCCCGAGGACCTGGAGGATGCGGCGCTCACCAGCGATGCGCCGGCCGACCGGCGGATCTCCTCGACCGTGGAGCTGCGCGAGGCCTTGGGATCCGACGTCGTGGTGCACGTGAGCATCGCGGCGCCACCGGCCATGACCGACGACATGAAGGAGCTGGCGTCCGACGTCGGCCTTGAGGCACTCGAGCAGGTCCAGCAGCAGGCCGAGGGTGGTCGCACCACGGTGCTGGCCCGCCTCAACCCCCGGTCGGCGGCCGCCAAGGGCGACCCGATCGAGCTGGTCGTCGACACCCACCGCCTCCACTTCTTCGATCCCGACAGCGACACCGGGATCTACGACGCATGACCTCGACGAACCTCAACAAGGAGACACACACATGAAAGCCCGAAGACTGCTGATCCCACTGGTCGCGTTCGCGCTGATCACTGCCTCATGCGGAGATGATGATGACTCCGGAGGGGGTGGTGGTGGCGATGGCACCACAGACGACGGCGGCGACGGTGGCGGCGCCCTCGAGAACACGGGCTCCATCGAGCTGCTCAGCGCCGGCGAGCCCGAGGAGACCGACGCCTACCAGGAGATCTTCGACGAGCTGATCACCGCCGACGCCGACTACGAGGTCGAGGTGATCTCCGCCGGCGACTTCGCGCAGCAGTTCCAGATCCAGGCCGAGGGCGGCACCCTCGACGTGGCCGCCGTCCCCCAACCGGGAGCCATCGCGGACCTGGCCGACGGCGGCGACATCGTCGCCCTGGAGGACCTCGGCTTCGACATCGCCGAGCTCAACGACCTCGTCGGTGAGTCGTTCATGACGCTCGGCGAGCACGGGGGCAAGCACTACGGGCTGCCCACCAACATCAACCTCAAGAGCATGGTCTGGTACCCGAAGGCCGCCTTCGACGAAGCCGGCTACGAGGTGCCTGCCACCTGGGACGACCTCATCGCGCTCAGCGACCAGATCGTCGAGGACGGCAGCTCACCCTGGTGCGTCGGCTTCGAGAGCGGTGGCGACAGCGGCTGGCCGGCCACGGACTGGATGGAGGACATCATGCTCCGCACCGCGGGGCCCGACGTCTACGACCAGTGGGTCGCCCATGAGATCCCGTTCGACGACCCCGCCGTGAAGGCCGCGGCCGAGCAGTTCGGCGAGATCCTGTTCACCGACGGGTACGTGCTCGGTGGCGCCGCGTCGACCGCCGACATCGCCTTCGGCGACGCCCCGGGCCCGATGTTCGAGGACCCGCCGGCGTGCTGGCTGCACCGTCAGGCCAGCTTCATCAACTCGTTCTTCCCAGAGGACTCGGAGGCTGGAGTCGACTACGACTGGTTCCCGCTGCCCCCGATCGACCAGGAGGGCATCCTCTACGCCGGTGAGCTCACCGTCGTGGGCAAGAACGGCAACCGGCCGGAGGTCGTCGACTTCCTGAAGAAGTTCATCGCCGAAGAGGTGCAGTGCGAGATGGGCAGTGTGCCGGTCTCGTCCCGCATCTCCCCGAACGTGAACGTCGGGCCGGACTGCTACCACAACGACATCCTTGCCGGTGCCTCAGAGGTGCTGACCAAGGCGCTCACGGAAGGAACGGGACGTTTCGACGGCTCGGACCTCATGCCGGCCTCGGTCGGCAGCGGGAGCTTCTGGACCGGGATGCTCGAGTACGTCAAGGGCGGACCCGACTCCCTGGACGGCGTGCTCGCCGACATCGAGGCCGGCTATCCCTGAGCCCCTGGCTCACCGTTGACGGTGTGGGAGCGGTCGCTCGGCGGCCGCTCCCACATGCAACCGGAGGAACGTCGTGACCGACCCGGACCAGTCGACAACGGTCGTGAAGGGGCGCTTGCCCCTGGGCCTGCGCGTCGCGACCGCCATCGGCACCATCGTGGCATTGGTCGCGGCCCTCTCCAGCGCCGTCGACCTCATGAAGGACGACGACGCCAACCGCCTCACGGTGGTCGGCGTGGCCATCCTCCTCGGGGTCGTCGGCGTGTTCTTCATGTTCTGGGCGATGGACCAGGTCGTCGACGTCCTGCCCGCCCGGGTGCGCGAGGGCTTCCGGCCCTACGTCTTCGTCGGTCCGGCCCTCGTCCTCCTGTCGGTGTTCCTGATCTACCCCGTGGTCAACACGATCCTGATCAGCTTCAAGGACGCGCAGGGGAAGGACTTCGTCGGCCTCGACAACTACGAGTTCGTGTTCACCGACGAGAGCATGCTCCGCTCGCTACGGAACACGGCGGGGTGGATCATCCTCGTCCCGCTCGTCGCGGTGAGCGTCGGGTTGGCCTTCGCCACGCTGGCCGACCGGCTCCGGCGCGGCGAGGCGCTCGCCAAGTCGCTGATCTTCCTCCCCATGGCGATCTCGTTCGTCGGCGCCGCCGTCACCTTCCGGCTGATCTACAGCTACCGGCCGTCTGGCTTCGGCACGAACGTCGGCTTGATGAACGGGATCTGGAGCGGTCTCGGGAACGAGCCCGTGGCGTGGTTGAGCCAGAAGCCGTGGAACAACCTGCTCCTGATGGTGATCATGGTCTGGATCCAGACCGGGTTCGCCATGGTCGTGCTGTCGGCGGCCATCAAGTCCATCCCCGACGAGATCATCGAGGCGGCCCGGATCGACGGCGCGTCCGAGATGCAGGTGTTCCGGCACATCACCATCCCGAGCATCCTGCCCACGGTCGTGGTGGTGACCACCTACATGGTGATCAACGCGCTCAAGGTGTTCGACATCGTCTGGGTCATGGGCAACGCCGAGCCCAACGGCACCGAGGTGGTGGCCGAGCGAATGATCGCCTGGTTCTTCGTGAAGGGCAACGACGGCCACGCCGGCGCGATCGCAGTCGTGCTGTTCCTCGCCGTGATCCCCGTGATGCTGATCAACGTCAAGAAGTTCCGTGAGCAGGAGCTCATCCGATGACCGTGCCGATGCCCGTCGAGGTGGCCGAGGCCCCGCCAGCGGCCTCGAAGGCTCCTCGCGTCCACTCGAGCAGCTGGTTCGTGCGGATCGCCATCATCGTCGTCGTCATCATCTGGCTGATCCCGACCCTCGGCGTCCTGATCACCTCGTTCCGTCCCGAAGCGCTGTCGGACCGGTCGGGGTGGTGGACGGCGCTGGGACACCCGTTCCGCGGCGGCGAGTGGACCCTGGAGAACTACCGCGAGGTCCTCGACGCCGGTGGCTTCAAGAACGCGTTCCTCAACAGCCTGGCGGTCGCCATCCCCTCCACGGTGATCCCCGTGACGATCGCCGCCTTCGCGGCGTACGCGTTCTCGTGGATGGAGTTCCGCGGTCGCTATGTGATGTTCGTGCTCGTGGTGGGCCTCATGGTCGTGCCCTTGCAGATGGCACTGATCCCGATCCTGCAGCTCTACACGGAGGGAGCGACGATCGGCGGGGTGCCGGTGTTCCCCGACCTCGATCTCAACGGCACGTTCCTCGGCATCTGGCTGGCCCATACCGCCTTCGGGCTGCCGCTGGCGACCTACCTCCTCCGCAACTACATCGGGTCGCTGCCGTCGTCGATCATCGAGTCGGCCAAGATCGACGGGGCCGACCACTTCACCATCTTCCGGCGCCTCGTCGTGCCGCTGTCCGTGCCGGCCCTGGCTGCCTTCGCCATCTTCCAGTTCCTGTGGGTGTGGAACGACCTGTTGATCGCGTTCGTGTTCCTCGGGGGATCACGGGACAGCCGCGTCATCACGATCGCGCTGACCAACCTGTCGGGCACCCGCGCCGAGGACTGGCACCTCCTCACCTCGGCGGCGTTCATCTCGATGGCGCTGCCGCTGATCGTCTTCTTCTCGTTGCAGCGCTACTTCGTCCGGGGCCTGACCGCCGGCTCGGTGAAGGGCTGATGGCAGGTTCGGCGGGGATCGTCCCGCTCCCGCCCGAGCGGAAGTGGCGCGCCATCACCTTCGCCACCCTGCTCCTCGCACCGGCGGTCTGGTCCATGCTCGGCGGGTTCGTGGCCTTCGCCTCCGAGGATGCCTCGAACGACGCGGCGGCCGGGGCCGCGATCGCCTTCGGCCTCGCGCTGCTCCCGTTCGTCTTCATCGTCCTCGCGTTCGCGTCGGAGCACCCGCGCGCGTCCGGGGCCGTCGTGCGGGCCATGGGCCTGTGCCTCCTCATCGGCATCCCGGTGTCGGCGATCGCCGCTGATGCGGTGAGCGGCATCGTCGCCGGGGTGGGCGCCGGCGGCATCGTGGCGCTCCGCGCGGACCTGCCCCACGACTGGCGGCACCGTGCGGTGGCGGTCGCCGTGGCCACCGCCTACACGTTCGTGCTCGCGCGGGTGGCAGGCGGCGTCGTCATCGTCGCCGCGCCGGTGTTCCCGTTCACCGGGATCGGGCTCGCCGACCACTGGTCCGAGTGGCGGGAGGCCCGCGCCACCGAGGGGTCGGGCGTGACCGCGCTCGACGACGGGTGAGCGCGGACCCGACCGGTCTCACCTTCCCCGACGGGTTCCTCTGGGGCGCCGGCACCTCCGCCTTCCAGATCGAGGGTGGCGTCGACGAAGACGGCCGGGGCCCATCCATCTGGGACACGTTCTGCGCCACACCGGGCCGGGTGCACGGGGGCGACCACGCCCGCACGGCGGCCGACCACCGGAACCGCATGCGCGAGGACGTGGCGCTCCTCGCGGCGCTGGGCCTGCGCGCGTACCGCTTCTCAGTGGCATGGGCCCGCGTGCTCCCCGCGGGGCGCGGGGAGGTGAGCCAGGCGGGCCTCGACTTCTACCGATCGCTCGTCGACGAGCTGCTCGCCCACGACATCACGCCCGTGCTCACCCTGTACCACTGGGACCTCCCGCAGCCGCTCGAAGACCTCGGCGGTTGGCCGGCCCGCGACACCGCCTCGCACTTCGCCCACTACGCCAACGTCGTCGCGGGCGCGCTGGGCGACCGTGTGCGCCACTGGGGCACCGTGAACGAGCCGTGGTGCGCGTCGATGCTGGGCTATGCCGCCGGCGTCCACGCACCCGGCAGGACGGACGCCGCTGACGCGGTCGCGGCCGCCCACCACCTGTTGCTGGCCCACGGCCTGGCGGTCGACGCCCTTCGAACGGCCACGAGGGCGGACGCGGAGGTGAGCATCACCCTGAACCCCTACCCGGTCGTGACCGTCGGGCTCAGCGACGCGGACCACGACGCCGCGCGGCGTGTCGACGGAGTGGCCAACCGGCTCTGGTACGACGCGCTGCTCCTCGGGCAGTACCCCGACGACGTGCTCGACGACTTCTCGCAGGTGAGCGACCTGGGCCACATCCACGACGGCGACCTCGCCCAGATCGCGAGACCGCTGGACGCCCTTGGGCTGAACTACTACCGCCGCTACCACGTTCGCCACCGACTCGGCGCGTCGGCAGAGGGCGCGACCGCGCAGTGGCCCGGCTCCCCCGACGTCGAGCTCGCGGTGCCCGCCGGCCCAGTCACCGACGGGGGATGGTCCGTCGAGCCCGACGGGTTGCGGGACGCGCTGGTGGCGGTCACGAAGGACTACGACCCGCCACCCCTCTACCTCCACGAGGCCGGCGCCGCCTACGACGACGACGTCGACCGAGACGGTGAGGTCCACGACACGGGTCGGGTGACGTGGCTGGACGCCCACCTTCGCAGCGCGCGGGCCGCCCTCGATGACGGCGTCGACCTCCGAGGGTTCTTCGTGTGGTCGCTCCTCGACAACTTCGAGTGGGCCGAGGGCTTCCGCCACCGGTTCGGGATCGTCCACGTCGACTACGCCACGTTGACTCGCACCCCCAAGGCCAGTGCCCGCTGGTACAGCCAGGTGATCGCGGGGCGCACCCTCCCCTACGGGTAGGGGATCGCCTCGATGGCCTCCACGTCGGCCGCGACGAGGTCGGGGCTCCGGCGCGCGGTGCTCAGCGTGACCAGTGCCAGCGCCGCCAGCACGACCGCCATGCCGCCGACCTGCACCGGTGTGAGGGGTTCGTCGATCCACAGCGCCGCGCCGGCCGCCGCGAACACGGGGATCCCGAGCGTCAGCAGCGACACCGTGAGCAGGGTGACGTGGCCGTGGGAGAAGGCCATCAGGAAGTGCCCGAGCAGGCCGTTCACGATGGTGAGGTACGCGATGATCAGCCACCCGTTGCCGTCGGTGGCGCGGAGGGTGCCCTCGAAGATGAGCGGGAGCGGCACGATCGCCACCGCGGCGACGATGGCCATGCCCGTCAGGTACTCGAAGGCGGTGAGCTCCTGACGTGCGGTCTTCGTGAAGACGAAGTACGCCGTCCACGACACCAGCGCACCGATGGCCAGGACGTCGCCGAGCCCGCTGTTGGCGCCGCCGCCGTCGCCGCCGAGCACCACGATCACGGTCCCCACCACGGCGACCGCTCCCCAGCCGATCTCCGCGGCGTGGGCCCGCTCGCCGAAGAGCCGGCTGCTCACCGCCAGGACGAGCAGGGGCTGCAGCGCGCCGATGACGGTGGCGTTGGCGATGCTCGTCTCCTGCACTGCCACGAAGAACAGGACGAGGTCGGCGGAGAACGTGAGCCCGCCGAACAGCGAGAGCCGCAGCATGCGCTTCGACAACCTGCCGCCCGACGCGAGGAACACGATCGTCACCACGATTGCCCCCAGCCAGATGCGGTAGCAGGCCACCCCCAGGCCGGTCAGTCCGTGGACCTGCTTGATCGCAACCGAGGAAGCGCCCCACACGACCACGGCCGCGGTGGCCGACAGCATGCCGAGCCCGGGCCGCTTGGCCCCCCCGATGGGCGGGCTCACGGGGGCGCCGGCGCCCAGCGGAGCTGCGTCTGTCCCTGGCCCAGTGCCTTCGCGTCGTACATCGCCTGGTCGGACAGGAGGAGCAGCTCGTCGGGGGTTGCCGACCCGCCGGGGGCGATCAGCACCCCACCGATCGACAGGCCGATGGTGACGGCACCATCCCGATCCTCGATCGGGCGCTCGACGACGTCGTGCAACCGGGTGCACACCTGATCGACGATCTCGGTGTCCGCGCCGGTGCCCTCGCACAGGACGACGAACTCGTCGCCCCCGATCCGGGCGACGAAGTCGATGTCGCGGACAGCCGATCGGAGCCGTTCGGCGATCTCGACCAGCACCTGGTCTCCACCGGCGTGACCACGCCGATCGTTCACCGGCTTGAAGCCGTCGAGGTCGCAGAAGAGGACGGCCAGCCCCGCACCGCTCCGGCCGTGGCGGGCCAGCGCCCGCTCCAGCTCCTCGGTGAGGGCGGGCCGGTTGGGCAGCCCGGTGAGGCTGTCGTGCGTGGCCAGGTGGCGCATGCGCTCCTCCGCCGCCGCCAGCTGGCGTTGCGCCTCTCGCTCGGCGGTGACGTCTTCGATCGTCGCGATCACGCCCTTCGTGCGTTGGCCGTCCGCCGCCGACTGCGGCACGACCCGCACGCGCACCCACCGCTCGCCGTCCGGCGGCACGTCGAAGGCGGCCGTGACCACGCTGGAGCGTCCGTCGACCAGTCCGACCTCGAAGGCGTCGGCGAGCTCCGTTCGATGCTCGGGGTGGGCCCGAGCGAGCCAGTCGGCGTCACCGAAGCTGACGACGTCGTGCCCGAGGAGCGCGCGAGCCACGGGGTTGCAGTACACGACCTGGCCGGCGGGGTCGGTGACGGCGATGCCCACCGGCGCCGCCTCCGTGAGCGACAGGAGCTGCGGATCCGCGTCGGTGAGGGCGCTCTTGAGCTCGCGGCCCTCGTCGAGGTTCCGCACCTGCACGAGGTAGCCCTCCAGCACGTCGTGGTCGAGCTGGTTCCACACCGTGATCTCGATGGTCTCCCAGCGATCGTCATCATCGACGGCCCGGGAGCGCACCACGACCGTGAGGGGGCGATCCGGCTGCACAGCGGCGAAGGCCTCGAACACGACCGGCAGGTCCTCTGGGTGGATCCGCTCGCCAGCCGGCCGACGGGCCGCGACCTCGTCCGAAACGCCGGATCGCTCCCGAAGCCGGGCCGAGCGCCACCGGTTCGCCCCGCCGCCCTCGATCACGAAGGTGGAGTCGGCGACCGCGTCGACGGCCGCGCGGACGTGCTGCTCGTCCGTGGCGTCGCGGAGCACCACGACCACCTGCCCGTCGGCGTCCCCCGTCGCGCTCGAGTGGAGCGCGACCCAGCGACGAGAGCCGCGCAGCCGGGCGGTGCGCGGCGGACCCGCGCCGGTCGAGAGCGCCGCCCGCACCTCGGCCGCGTCGGCATCATCGAACCAGTCGACGAACGGCACGGCAGGATCGTCCGCCGGGGCCCACCTCCGAGCGCGCGCGTCAGCGGCGACGACCGTCCCGTCCTCGATGGCGACGACGGGCAGCGGGAGGGCGCGCCCGTCGAGCGACAGGTCGCTCAGCTCGCTCAGGGCGCATCCTTCCCTCGCACCATGCGGCTCAGTGTGGCATGACCGCCCGAAGGTGAGGACACGCCCCACCGCCCGTAACCTCCGGACATGCCCGACGACCTGGTGGAGCTCCCGGATGGCGACATCACGCCCCTGCTCGACCTCGTCGACGGTGCGGTGTTCATCAACATCTCGCCCGGGGTCGACGTCGACGAGGTGCCCCCGAGGAGCGGCCTCGCGCACCTCGTCGGGAACCGCGGCCCCACCGTCCCCCTCGCCACCTGGACGCCCGAGGAGATCGGGATCCAGCACATGGCCGGTCAGAAGGTCACGAAGCTCCTCGCCGAGCGCGGCTGCCCCGTGCCGGATGACTGGTATGTGGCATCTGAGCACCCCAAGCGCGGCCTCGTCCTGCAGACGTACCAGTCACCTCCCGAGGAGACGCTGCGCTGGCTGGTCGAGGCGTGCCGACGCCTGTGCCCGCTCGAGATCCACTACCCCTGGCAGGCGGTGGTCAGGACCCGCTGACGCCGGTGACCGCGGTGTCGAGGGCCCAGCGGTAGTCGGCCTTGCCGGCCGGGCTGCGAACCACGTGATCGACGAGCACGAGGTGCTTGGGGGCCTTGAAGCCCGAGAGCTGCCCCTTGCAGTGGGCGACCAGCTCCTCGAGCGTCGGCGTCGCACCGGCCGCCGGCTGGACGACGGCCGTCACCGCGCTCCCCCAGCGCTCGTCGGGCACGCCGACGACGAGCACGTCGGCCACCGCCGGATGGCCGTGCAGCACGCCTTCGACCTCCTCCGGGTGCACCTTCTCGCCACCGGTGTTGATCGACGTCGACCCGCGGCCGAGCAGCTCGACGGAGCCGTCCTCAGCCACCGTGGCGAGGTCACCGGTGATCAGCCAGCGGTCGCCAGCGACGGTGAGGAAGGTGGCCGCGGTCTTCTCGGGATCCTTGTGGTACTCGACGGGCAGCCGACCGCCCGTGACGATGCGGCCCACGGTGCCGTCGCCGGGGGCCACCGGGCGATCGTCGTCATCGAGCACGAGGAACGGCTTCGCTCCCGCCGTCGAGAACCGCACCGCGCCAGACGCTGGGACGTCGGCCGCGGTGACGCGAGACGAACCCTGGACACCCGCCTCCGACGAACCGAACCCGTCGTTCACCATCACCGTGGGGAAGCGGTCGAGGATCCGCGCCTTGCACCCGGTCGACATCGGGGCGCCGCCGTTGGAGATCGAGAAGAGCGCCGACACGTCCGGCCGCTGCTCGTCGGACATGGCATCCCAGGCGTCCAGCAGAGGCTTCGCCACCGCGTCACCGACGACGGTGATGAGGTTGACGCCCTCCTCGCCGACGGTGCGCCACACCTTGGCCGCATCGAGCGAGCCCTCCATGAGGACGACGGTCTGGCCGGCGAAGAACCACATGAACGACGTCCACTGCGCGGCGGCGTGCATCATCGGCGCGAGGGGGAGGTAGGTCATCCCGGCGTCGCCGATCCGCTCGGGCAGCTCGTTCGGCGAGGTCACCTCGCCGAACAACCGCATGGGGTCGCCGCCTCCGAGGCAGGTGAAGAATGCGTCGCCCTGTCGCCACACCACGCCCTTCGGGAGGCCCGTGGTGCCCCCGGTGTAGATGATGTAGCGGTCGTCGTCGCCGCGGTCCGGGACGACCGGTCGCGCCGGCGAAGCGGCGTCGAGCGCCCCGTCGTAGGCCGCGCCCGTCTCGAGGGTCCACTGCACGCGATCGAGCTCGGGGAGCACGGTGGCCAGCGTCTCGGCGTGCTGCGGCCCGTGGATGACGCCGACGGCATCGCTGTTGTCGAGCAAGTAGCGCAGCTCGCCGGCGACGTAGCGGTAGTTCACGTTGATCGGGACGGCGCGGACCTTGAAGCACGCCAGCATCCCCTCGAGGTACTCGGCACAGTTCTCCAGGTACAGCGCCACGTGCTGGCCCGGTCCCACCCCCTGGGCCAGCAGGTGGTTGGCCAACCGGTTGGCCCGATCCTCGAGCTGCCCGTACGTCCGGCGCTGCTCGCCGACCACCAGCGCCAGCCGGTCAGGGACGGCATCCGCGGCCATCTCCCACACGTCAGCGAAGTTGAACGTGGCGGGAGCGGCCATCAGAAGATCGCCACCGGGCTGACGGGCGCCCCGGTGCCGCCGGTGACGGGCTCGGGGTTGGCCACGAGGAGCATCTCGTAGACACCGTCACTCGCGCAGCGCGCGGCCAGCGCCTCCAGGTCGAAGTTCTGGCCCTGGGTGAGGCCCATGTCGCGGATCTGGATCATGTGCACCGGGAACAGCACGGCGGGGTCCTCGCAGGGGAAGACCTCCATGGCGAGCGTGTCGATGGCCACGGCGGCGATGTCATGACGGTGGAACCACCGGATGGTCTGCGTCGTGAGGCCGGGCTGGTCCTGAAGCAGGTACGCCTGGCGATCGCGCGTCTTGAAGAACGTCATCTGGCCGGTGCGGACGAGCACGATGTCGCCCGCCTCAGGCGTCACCCCCGCCTGCTCGACGGCGGCCGCGAGGTCGGCCTCGGAGATCTGGTGGCCGGGCGGGAGCACCTCGTACCCCAGCGCGCGGGCGACGTCGAGCAGGATCGCTCGGCTCACGATGCTGCCGACCTTGTGGATGCCGCACTTGGTGGCCCCCCGCTCGGCCGTGATGCTGCTCACCGGGAAGCCGTTGTAGATCTGCCCGGAGTAGCTGACGTGGGCGAGGCCGTCCCAGTGCGTGCACGACTGCAGGCCCATCGTGATGACGTCGTCGCTCCAGCAGACGTCGTCGGCGTCGCCACCCGTGTAGCTGGCGTTGATGGCCACCATCGTGTGCAGCGGGTTGATCCGGCCGGGGATGGTGCCCAGCTGGGGGCCGTTGGCGTCGAGTCGGATGGCCAACGAGATGCGGGCGCCGGTGCGCGCGGCAGCGAGGCCCCGCGCCACCGCGGCGTCGTCGATCAGGTTGAGGGTGCCGAGCTCGTCGTCGTCGCCCCAGCGCCCCCAGTTGGAGACCTCGGCGGCGAGCTCGACGAGCTCCAGGGGCAGGGCCATGCGGCGCTGTCTAGCCCGACTACTTCGACGCCGCCTCGCGGTAGCGCGTGGTGGAGTGCACCGGGTCCTTGTCGAACTGCGGGATGACCTCACGGCCGAACAGCTCCATCGACTGCACGACCACCTCGGTGGGCAGCGTGTTCGTGGTGGGGCTGAACGTCAGCTGGTCGAACCCCTCGTCGGCCCACTTCTGCACGCCCCTGGCGCAGTCGTCGGGGTCGCCGACCACGACGAACCCGCCGGCCGCCATCTGCTCCACCTGCTCGGGAGTGGGCTCCGGGATCTTGTTGGGCCACTCGGGGAAGCCCTCGGGCTTCGGGATGTTGTCGAGCCAGTGGAAGGCGAGGGACGTGTAGTAGTTCATCCCCATGTTGGCAGCGACCTCGAAGGCCTTCTTCCGGTCCTCCATGCAGAGCATGTTGGTGACGCCCATGATGTTGTCGTTGATGTAGTCGCCGACGGGCGTGGCGTGACCGATCTTGTCCTTGTAGCCGGTGACGAGCTTCGTGAGCTGGCTGGGCGCACCGGTGGTGAAGCAGAAGGTGCCCAACCCGAGCTCGGCGGCCTCGCCGAAGGTGGGGGGCGAGCCGGCCGCCACCCAGATGGCAGGGTGCGACGGGCCGTGCGGCTTCGGGAACACCTCGCGCTCGGGCACCCGGAAGTACTTGCCCTCGTAGGAGTACGTGCCCTTCTTCCACATCTTCGGGATCTCGCCGATGGCCTCGCGCCACATGGCCTTCGTCTCGTTGATGTCGGCGATGTCGAAGCCGTACACCTCGGTGGTGGAGCTCCCGCGGCCGGTGCCGAACTCGAAGCGGTTGTTGGTGAGGTGGTCGAGCAGGGCGACGTTCTCGGCGATGCGCACGGGCTTGTTGACGGCCGGCGTGATGTTGAAGATCGCCGAGCCGAGGTGGACCCGCTCGGTGATGGCCGAGCAGTGACCGAGGAACGCCTCGGGCCCGGGCATGTGCGAGTACTCGTCGAGGAAGTGGTGCTGCGGGCACCAGACGTACTTGAAGGCGTTCTGGTCGGCCGCCTTGGCGATCTCGACGTTGCGCATGATCCGCTTGTGCTCGGCGTCGGGGTCGGCCGCACGCTCGAACTTGGGGACGAACAGCTGGGCGAAGACGCCGAACTCCATGGGGGATGCCCTCCTAGGCAAGCCGATGCAACTCGGACGAACCTAGCACGAAACTAGAACGTGTTCTAGTTTTGGGCGCGGGCCGGCTTGGCTCGTCGGCGGGCGGCCTTGAGGGAGCGCACGACCAGCTCGGCGTCGTCGCCGAACCCGAGGGCACACCGCCGCAGGTGATCCTCGAAGGTCAGGATCGGGTCGCGCTCGACCCCCTCGAAGTACCCCGACAGCTCGATGAGCACGTGCCCGTGGGACGCCGCCCACACGACCTCGCCGGCAGTGACGACGTCGTCCACCTCCCAGCGCCCTGCGTCGCGACAGCGCTCGATGCGAGTGAGGAGGGCGACGAAGGTGCCGGCCGCCGACTCGATGTCCTTGGGTCGCGCGTGCCGCATGGCGAGGAGCCCGTCCCCGAACATGACCCGGTAGAGGTGGGGGTTGCCCAGCCCGAAGCGCCGGTAGCCGAACCCCTGCGCCATGAAGTCCGCCACCGGGTCGTCGGTGACGGCCGGCTCCTCCAGCACCACACCGAAGCGGCGGAACCCTTCGCGCCACACCTCCGCCACCACGTCGTCCAGCCCGTCGAAGTAGGTGTAGAGGACCTGGGTCGACGCACCGACCTCGTTGGCCAGGCGGCGCGCGGACACCGCCTCCCTCCCCTGCTCGGCCAGCAGCCGCGCGGCGGCCTCCACCAGCTGGACGCGCATCGCGGGGTCAGGGGGACGGGGCATCGCTTGACGATGATACATGACAGTGTTATCAATAACAGTGTCATCTCACCTCAGGAGCAGCACATGACCGTCGTCGAGAACAAGTGGCTCGAAGGGCCCTACGCCCCCATCCCCGGCGATGTCACCGCCACCGAGCTCGAGGTCGTCGGCACGCTGCCGACCGAGCTGAACGGCCGCTACCTCCGCAACGGCCCGAACCCGATCACCCCCGTCGACCCCGCCACGCACCACTGGTTCGTCGGCGACGGGATGGTGCACGGTGTGCGCCTCACCGAGGGGAAGGCGGACTGGTACCGCGCTCGCATGGTCCGCAGCACGAAGGTCAGCGAGGTGCTCGGCGAGGAGCCGGTTCCTGGCGAACGCCACGCCGACATGGACACGGCCAACACGAACGTGATCGGGGTCGGCGAGCGGACGCTCGCCATCGTCGAGGCCGGCGCCCGCCCCGTCGAGCTGTCCTACGAGCTCGACACGATCTGCCACACGGACCTCGGCGGCGGCCTCCCCCACGGGTACACCGCCCACCCCAAGCGGGATCCGCAGACCGGCCTCCTGCACGCGGTCTCGTACCACTGGGGCATCCCCCACCTCGAGTACTCCGTGATCGACGCCGACGGCGTCGTGCAGCAGGTCAGCCCCATCCCGGTCGACGACGGTCCGATGGTGCACGACTGCTCGATCACCGAGCGCTGGGTCGTCGTGTACGACCTCCCCGTGACCTTCGACATCGACGCCGCGATGGCCGGCGGCACGTTCCCCTACACGTGGAAGGACGATCGCCCCGCCCGCCTCGGACTCGTTCCCCTCGGTGGTGACGGCGCGGACGTGCGGTGGTTCGAGGTGAGCCCCTGCTACGTGTTCCACGCACTCAACGCCCACGACGACGGCAACAAGGTCGTCCTCGACGTCGTCCGCTACGACCGCATGTTCGACGCCAGGCGCAATGGCCCCGACGACAGCGCGCCGCTGCTGTGGCGCTGGACCATCGATACGGCCAGCGGCGCCGTGCACGAGGAGCAGCTCAGCGACCTGTCGTTCGAGTTCCCCGCGTCGACGAGCGCCTCGTCGGCCGCCCCCACCGCTGGGGCTACGGCGCCACCGTCCGCCACGACGGCTCCGCCAAGGACAACGCCTTCGGTGGCGAGCTCGTCCGCATCGACGGCAAGACCGGCGACGTGACGAAGGTCGACCTCGGCCAGGGCCGCGCGGCTGGCGAGTGGTCGATGGTCCCCCGCCACGCCGACGCCGCCGAGGACGACGGCTGGCTCGTCAGCCTCGGCTACGACAAGGCCACCGAGCGCGGCGAGCTCGTCGTCCTTCCGGCCGCCGACCCCGCGTCCGGCCCCGTCGCCCGCGTGATCCTCCCCAACCGCATCCCGGTCGGCTTCCACGGCAACTGGGTCGCCGACTGACGTAACCCCCCGCACCGGTGGGCATACCGGTCAGACTGCTGCGATGCAGCGGCTGGAGACGGACTACCTCGTCGTCGGGGCGGGCGCGATGGGGATGGCGTTCACGGATGCACTGATCGACCACGCGGACGTGCACGTCACGCTCGTCGACCGGCGACACGCGGCGGGTGGCCACTGGCAGGACGCGTACCCGTTCGTGCAGCTCCACCAGGCCTCGGTCTTCTACGGCGTCGCGTCGACGGTGCTGGGCACCGGAGCGATCCAGGCGGACGGACCAGAGGCGGGACTGCAGCAACGGGCTCGGCGGGCCGAGATCCAGGCGTACTACGACGACATCCTGCACCGCCGCTTCGTCGGCTCCGGCCGGGTGACGTTCCTGGGAGGCCACGAGCACCACGTCGACGGCGCCGACCACCTCGTCACCTCGAGGGTGTCGGGTGAGACCCGACGGGTGGACGTGCGGCGGCGGGTCGTTGACGCGACCTACCTGGCGCCCACGATCCCCGCGACCACCCCACCTCCGTTCGGGGTCGCTGATGGTGTTGACGTCGTCGCCGTCAACCGGCTCGCGGACCTGGTCGACGCGCCGAGCCGCTACGTGATCGTCGGCTCCGGCAAGACGGCGACCGACGGCATCGTCTGGTTGCTGGGCAACGGTGTGGCGCCGGATCGGATCACCTGGGTCCGGCCCCGTGACCCGTGGATGCTCGACCGAGCCGTCGTCCAGCCCGATCCCGCGGTCGCGATGGGCCTCGCCGCCGACACGATGGCCGCCGCCGCCGACGCCGAGTCGCTCGACGACCTCTTCCTCCGCCTCGAAGCGGCTGACGTCGTGATGCGGATCGACAGCGACGTCGTCCCGACGATGGCGAAGGCCCCGACGCTCGGCCGGTGGGAGCTCGACCTGCTCCGCACCGTGGACGACGTCATCCGCCTCGGCCACATCCGGCAGGTCACCGCGACCGAGCTGGTCCTCGCCGAGGGCGTCGTCCCGCTCGAACCGGGAGCGCTCGTCGTGCACTGCGCCGCATCGGGTCTCGCGTACCCGCCGATGGTCGCGATCTGGCGACCCGACCTGATCCGCGTCCAGACGATCCGGGCTGGCTTCCCGTGCTTCAACTCCGCCCTCATCGGCTACGTCGAGGCCACCCGAGACGACGACGGCGAGCGCAACCGCCTGTGCCCGCCCAACTCGCTCCCCGACACGCCGGCCACCTTCGCCGAGATGCAGCTGCGAGGGAGCCTGGCGACGCGGACGTTCGCCGCAGAGCCCGACATCGCGGCGTGGGCCAACGGCTGCGCCCTCAACCCCTCACGCATGACCGCCGAGCAGCGCGAAGCGCCGGCGGTGCAGGCAGCCTCCGCTCGCCTCGGCGCCGTCGCGGAGCGCGGCCTCGCCCGCCTGGCCCAGCTCACCGCCTGAACGGGTTGTCCTCGGGCTACAGGGCCAGGACGCCGCGGTTGAGCTTGCCGGCGTGGAGATCGTCCAAGGCCTGGTTGACGTCGGCGAGGTCGTACGTCTGGCTGACCATCTCGCCGAGGGGCATCCGGCCGTCGAGGTAGAACCGGACGTACATCGGAATGTCGTGGTGCGGCCGCGTGCTGCCGTAGCGGCAACCCATGATCGACTTGTCGTTGTAGAGCGTGTTGATCACGAAGCTCGCCTCGGTGCCGAGCTTGGGCACGCCGAGCAGGATGCACTGGCCGCCCCAATCGAGCAGGTCGATGGCGTGGCGGATCAGGGCGGGATGGCCGACGCACTCGAAGGCGTGGTCGACGCCGTTCGGCACCCCGAGGTCCTTGACGGCCTGCACGAGCTCCCCATCCCCGGTGAGGGTCGAGCCGTCGAGGAAGTCGGTGGCGCCGAACTGGCGCGCGACGGCCTCCTTGGCCGGGTTGGCATCGATGACGACGATGCGACCCGCGGCACTGAGCTGCGCGGCCTGGATCACCGACTGGCCGATGCCGCCGGCTCCGATCACCACAACGGTCTCCCCCGGCTGCACCTTGGCTCGGTTGAGCACCGCCCCGGCGCCGGTCACCACGGCACACCCGATGAGGCACGCCACCTCGAGCGGCATCTCCTTGGAGATGACGACGGCCTGGCTCTCGGCGACGACTGTGCGCTCCGTGAAGACGCCCGCGTTGGCGAACTGGAACGCCTTCTCGCCGCCGACCGTGAACGGCCGGCTCAGCTTGCCCATGGTGTCGCGGCAGTGGGTGGGCTGGCCGCGGTCGCACGCGTCGCACAGTCCGCAGCTGCCGAGCGTGGTGAGCACCACGTGGTCCCCGACCTGCACCTTTCGGACGGCGTCGCCGACCTCTTCGACCACACCCGCGCCCTCGTGCCCCAGCACGACCGGTGTGGGGAACGGGATGGTGCCGTCGAGCACCGACACGTCGGAGTGGCACAGGCCCGCGTTGACGATCCGCACCACGACCTCATGCGAACGCGGCCCGCGCACCTCGACGTCGTCCCGGACCTCCAGCTCCCCCGTCCACACCAATCCCCTCATGAAGGGCTCAGAACCTGGCCGGGGAGGCCGACGTCGGTCTGCAGCTCGCCGTCGATGACGATCGGCACGCCGTTGACGATGGTGGCGTGGACGCCTTGGGGCTTCGACGTCCAGCGCGGGGCGCCGTTCGGGAAGTCGTGGGCGAGCCACTTCTGATCCGGACCAACGGTGTCGGGGTCGAAGATCATCACGTCGGCCGCCATGCCCACGAGCAGCAGACCGCGGTCGGTGAGCCCGCAGAGCGCCGCCGGGATGGCCGTGATCTGGCGGACGCCCTCCTCGAGGGTGAAGCCCTTCCACTCGCGCACCCAGTGCTTGAGGAACCAGGTGTGCGCCTCGGCACCGTCGTCGCGGTCGAGGTGGGCTCCGGCGTCGGACGTGCCCACGATCATGTGCGGGTCGTCCTGGGCCACCTTCGTGCCCTCGATCCACTCCGGGGTCTCGGTGCTCCACATGAACTCCGTGGCGAGGTCCTCGCTGGCGGCGATGTCGAGGAACGCGTCGGTCGGCGACACCCCCTGCTCGGCGGCGATGTCGACGAGCGTGCGGCCGATGAGCTTCTCGTTCTCGGGCTTCGTCACCTTGTTGACGAGGAGCACGGCCCACGCGGGCGGCGGCAGCGTCGGACCCGCGTCGGGATCGCGGTTCGGGTGGTCGACCGAGGCGCGCGCCGCGTCGCGAAAGGCCGGATCGGCGATGAGGGCGAGCCGCTCCTCCACGCTGGACGCCTCCGTGAACAGGCGGTTCAGCTCGAGGGCCCCCTCGTAGAGCTTGGTGCCGTCGGCGAGGTTGAAGGTGCGGTTGAACGGCTTCGACATGGCCATCGAGTACACGGCGGCGCCGCGGCCGGTGGCTTCGTCGACGAAGCGCTTGGCGTTGTCCCAGCCCGCGGTGGGCGCGTCCACCTTCGAGCGGGCGCCGAGTCCCTGGATGATCACCGGCATGCGCGAGAGCAGCGACAGGTCGATCAGCAGCTGCTCGTCGTCGGCGGTGATGCCGCCGACGGCCGAGCCCGGGAGGTACGCGAGCGAGCCCCCTCCGGCGTGACCCGCGGCCTCGGCCAGCGCCTTCAGCTCATCGAGGCTCGAGAGCCGCGAGGGCACCGGTCGGTCCGCCGAGTCGAAGTGCGTGGGCGAGTGGGTGGAGCTGAAGCCGGCCGCGCCCGCCGCCATCGCCTCCTCGACCAGGGCGACCATCTGGTCGATCTCGTCTTGCGTGGCCTCGCGCTCCTGAGCCGCGTCGCCCATCACGTAGCGGCGGAGCGCACAGTGACCGATGTAGTAGGCGGCGTTGATGCCGATGTTCCCGCGCATCGACTCGAGGAACTCGGGGAAGCTCTCGAACCCATCGACGGGGATCCCCTCGAGGGCGCTGGCGTCCATGCCCTCGACCCGGGCGAAGAGCTGGATGAGCCACGGGGCGTCGCCGGGCTTGAGCGGAGCCACCGAGAAGCCGCAGTTCCCGGCGACGACCGTGGTGACGCCGTGGTAGCAGCTCGACGTGCCGTACGGCTCGAAGGTGAGCTGCGGGTCGTAGTGCGTGTGCGGGTCGACGATCCCGGGTGCGACGACCCGGCCCGTGGCGTCGATCACGCGGGCGCCCTCGCTCGGGTCGATGAACCCGATGGCGGCGATGCGACCGTCGAGGATGCCGACGTCGGCCGTGCGCCGGGGCAAGCCGGTGCCATCGACGACGGTTCCGTTGGTGATCACCAGGTCATACGACGCCATCGTCGCAGACTAGAACACGTTCTAGTTCTGGACAACCAACGCGGTTGTCCACGGACGGGCGCCAACGTCAGGCTTGGGGCATGCCCGACGAGGTGACGGTGCGCAGGGCCGAGGCGGCCGACTTCGAGGACTGGTTCGCGCTCCTCGCGGAGGTGGCCGCCGAGGGCCGCTGGATCGGCACCGAGGCACCGGTGGAGCCCGAGTGGTTCCACGAGGCGTTCCACGACAGCCTCGACAGCGAGCGAGCGGCGCGGTTCGTCGCCGAGATCGACGGCCGCCTCGTCGGCGAGCTCGGCGTCCATCGCCAGGCGGGCGTCGCCGATCTCGGGATGATGGTGCGCGACGGCTACCGCGGTCGTGGCATCGGGTCCGCCCTGATGGAAGCGTGCATCGACTGGAGCCGGAACAACCGGGCGCACAAGGTCACGCTCACGGTGTGGCCCCACAACGCGGCCGGCTTGGCGCTCTACCGCAAGTTCGGCTTCACGACCGAGGGTCGCCTCGTCCGCCATTGGAAGCGGCGCACCGGGGAGCTGTGGGACGCGATCCCCATGGGCCTCGTCCTCGACGACACGGCCCCCGGCTCCCCGCACGACGACGCCGAAGGCTGACCAGCGGCGCTCGTCAGACGCGAACGGCGGCGGGGGGAAGCGGGTTGCGCCCGGCGAGCGATCCACGTATCTCGGTGATGGCGAGGCGGATGAACGCCTCCTGGTGGTGGAACGGCTTGACGCGGCCGGCGACAACGGCCTCGGGGTGGCCCGCTTGATGCCCGCTGTAGGCGTAGTCCATGGCCGAGTCGCTGCTCTCCCACAACGACACAGACGAGATGAACGGCGGACGCAGGACCGCGCTCGAGAACACGTTCCCCGGCGCCACCGCAACGGCCTTCTCCGCTGGCTGGCTGGCCCGGAAGAAGGGGACGAACCGTGAGAGCTTCGTCTTGGCCAGCGTGAGCACGAGCACCGGGCCGTCGTGTTCGACGTTCCGCTGCTTCGGCACATCGGCACCGATGCCGGGCCACGCGCCGTGGATGCGCAGCGGTCGGGCGTGCACGACCAGCCCGCCACCGAGCGTCGCGGCCAGCGGATGCGTCGCCTCGAACTGCGTGAGGGCGGGCTCGTCCTGCCAGAACGCGATGAGGCCGACGCGTCCGGGCGAAGGACGTGCGGGAGTCGTGCCGAACGTGGCGGCCACACCCGCGTTGCCGTGCAACAGTCCCGCGATCGATGCCGGGCGCGGGTGCCGGAGGCAGCCAAGCGACTTCGGCAAGCCAACGTCGGCGATGTGGACGGAGACGACGCTCATCGCTGCTCCCTCATCTGTCGACGCCAGGGGTGGCGTCCATGTGCCCACTCTGCCCTCGACGAGGGTGCGCCGGCGAGTGCGCCGCTCGCGGCTACGGATCGGGTGGTCCACGCGGGGACTCGTCGGTGCTGTCCGGCGGCGCGAGGGGTTGGATGCCGAGGCGCTCGGCCAGCCTTCTCCTGACCTCTCGGTCGAGCGGGGGTGGTCGCTCGCGGGCGGTGCGGCCCGTGGGGCCGGTGAACGTGAGGGCGCCGTCGGCGTTGCCCTTGATCGTCCAGCCACCCTCGTGGACCAGGTGGTGGTGCTCCCAGCAGAGGCCGCACAGGTTCCACGAGTCGGTGGGGCCGCCGTGCACCCAGTGCTCGATGTGGTGGACGTGGCGGATCCGCCGCCCGCAGCCGGGGAAGCGGCACGTGTCGTTGTCGCGGCGGTTGATCCGTCGCCGGAGCCAGCGGGGCGCCTTGTACTGCGCCCGACCGACACCCACGCAGGTGCCGTCGGGACCCTCGACGTTGTGCTCGATCGGCGCGTCGCACGCGAGGCGCCGGGCCGTCTCCGCGGGAACGGGGATGCCGTCGATCTCGGCGTTGCCGTCGACGGTGCCGTTCAGGACCTCGGCGTCGATGTGGGCCACGACGAGGTGCGGGTCGGGGCCAGGGTCGACCTCGTGCTCCGCCGCGCACCATCTTGACGAGGGCGTCGGCGCCGCGACGGTCGTGCGGATCCCACTCGCCGGTCACCGGATCGGGCCCGATCTGCTCCGCCTTGCGGTCGAGCACCGCGTTGACCATGGCGGACAGCTCCGCCGGCAGGAACATGGAGTACCGACACCCGCCGGAGTCCGAGTCGCGCCGTCGACGGATGTGGCGCTCGCGATGGGCCTCGGTGGCGTCCTTCGGCTTCCGGACCCGGCGCCGCTGGGCCAGCGCCTCGACCTGCGCGGCGTTCATGCCCGGAACGACTTGCACGAGCCACTCGTCGAGCTCGGGCGTGGCGAAGGTGGTGACGGAGGCGATCTGGTCCCAGGAGATGGTGCCTTCGGCGAACCCGGCGCGGAGGCGCGGCAGGTCCTCGAGCGCCCGCGCCACCCGCACCCACGTGCGAGCGGTACCGAGAGACAGGTGCAGCGTCATCGCCAGCCACGACGCCATCCCCGTGCAGCCGTCGACGCGCCAGTCCTCGGCGGCATCGGCGGCGGCCACCACCGACAGCATCTCCGCCGTGGTGGCGCAGGAGAGGGCCGAGAGCTGCTCGATCGCGTGCGCCCGCGCCACGCCGGAGCAGTGGTCGTAGACCGGCTCGGCCATGACGTTCCTCCTCCGGGGCGCGGTGGCTCAGCGGGAGGGGAGCCGCAGCTCCCGAAGGGGAAGGACCACAGCCTATCGAACTGGTGTTCGCCGCGCGACCCCCGATCCAAGTGCTCGTACCTCGTGAGATCGCCCCTCTGCTCGCCTCCCGCGACGCGAGGCCGATCTCGGATGGCAGGCGCGTGGCACGGTCCGCCCCAGAGGTGCACCATGGAGACGTGCGCACGCCCCGGGCCTCACGGCCCCACATGCCCGGCTACGGGATCCTCCCCCATGACGAGGGCACCGGCCTGCTGCCGTGGAGCTGGGCCGCCGAGCGACTGCTGCACAGCCACGACTACTGGCTGGCCACCATCTGCGCCGACGGGCGACCGCACGTGATGCCGGTCTGGGCGGTGTGGTCCGACGGCGCGCTGTGGGCCAGCAGCGCGCTCGGGTCGCGCAAGGCGCGCAACCTGGCGCGCGACGGCCGCTGCTCGATCACGACGGACGATGCGCTCGAGCCGGTGGTGCTCGAGGGCGTCGGTGAGGTCGTGCAGGACACCGAGGCCATCAGCAGCTTCCTCAAGGAGATGAACGCCAAGTACGGCACGAGCTACGAGCCGAGCTTCCTCGACCCGGACGTGAACGCGACGTTCCGCATCACGCCCGCGGTCGTCTTCGGCCTCACCGAGCAGGACTTCGCCGGCTCCCCGACGAGGTGGAGCTTCGACTAGGCGCACTGCCTAGGTGAGACCGAGCATCTCCCGGCCCATCGCCTGGTAGTCGGCGTAGGACATCTGCGACATGCCGCCGACGAAGAGCTGGGCGTCGTCGCCGACCAGGTGGTGGATCGTGTCAGTCGGCAGGCCGCCATCGGTGGCCGCGAGGATCGCGTCCACGACCTTGTCCGGCGGTGGAGCGTTGTCGATGCTGGCTCGGTACCAGGCCTCGACCGCCCGAGCCATCGACTCGTACGGGCTGCCGGTGGGGTCGGGGATGGTGGCGTTCTCCAGCACCTGGGTGGCGAAGAAGCCGGGCTCGATGCAGGCCACGCGGATGCCGAAGTCCTGGCCCTCCGATGACAGCGAATCGCTCACCGAGCAGAGCGCGTGCTTCGTGGCGGAGTAGGACGACGTGTAGGGCATGCCGTACATGCGGCCGGCGATGGACGACACGTTGATGATCGTGCCGGCACCCTGCTCGCGCATCGACGGGAGCACGGCTCGCGCGCAGCGGAGCGGTCCGAGCAGGTTGGTGGACACGATCTTGAGCCACTGCTCGTCGGTCTGCTCCTCGATCGCCCCGCCCGTGCCACCGATGCCGGCGTTGTTCACGAGGACGTCGACCCGGCCCTCGCGCTCGAGCACCGATCCGAGCGCCGCGCGCACGCTGGCGTCGTCGTCGACGTCGAGCTGGATGACCTCGGCGTCGATCCCCTCGTCGCCGATCACCTTGCCGAGATCGCCCTTGCTGGTGTTCCGCATGCCGGCGTACACGCGGTCGCCGCGGCGACCGAAGGCCAGCGCCGCCTCGTAGCCGAACCCCGTGCTGCACCCCGTGATGACGACCACGCTCATGCCCGATGCCCCCTGTCAGATGATCAGCGCGTCAGTCTCCCCGATCCCAGCCGCGGCTGCTCGATGGCGGTCCTAGGCTCCGCCTGCACTCGCCGAAGGGCGGTGCAAAGGGGGCAGACATGGCAGAGCATCCGAACGTGGCCAAGGTGCGCAACGCGTACGAGTCGTTCGCCAAGGGCGACCTCGACGGGGCGCTCGCGGACCTGGCCGACGACTGCGTCTTCCACTTCGGAGGCGACGGCCCGAACAGCGGCGACCACAAGGGTCGCGAGGCGGTCTCCGCCGCGCTGATCGCCAACTTCGAGCTCACCGCCGGCACGCAGGCGCTCGACGTCAAGGGCATCTACGCCGACGACCTCCACGCGGCGGTCGTGGTGCACGAGACGGCCAGCCGCCCCGACGGCGCGTCGATCGCCATGGACGAGGTGCACGTCCTGCGGATCAAGGACGGGAAGATCCAGGACCTCTGGGACCTCCCCACCGACATCGCCGCCCACGACGACTTCTTCGACGGCAAGTAGCTCCGCCTACTCCTTCGCCAACCGGCGCTGCTCGCGCTCGAGGACGACGTCGTCCGGGTGTGACATGAGGAAGGCCGTCGCGCCGTGAGCCACGATGCCGATGCCCCAGCCCATCAGCGGGAACAGGAACCACGGGTAGCCCCCGCCGGCCAGCGCCCAGACGCCGATCAGCATCAGCTGCACCGCGACGTAGATCGAGAGGTGCAGGTAGAAGGCACGCCTCTTGAGGATCTGGCGAGCCTCTCGTTCCCGGAACGCGGCGAGCGCGAAGTCGTCCATCAGGGTGTCTCCTCGGCAGTCAGGTCTCGCAGCTCGGCGAGCAGTGGTTGGTAGAGCGATTCGATTCGGTCGATCTGGGGTGGCAGCAGCGGCAGCTCGCGTCGCGGGGCCTCGGCGGCCAGGCGGTCGAGCAGGGCGCCCACGGTGACGGGCGGCGCCGGCGCCCGCTCGGCGCGGCTCGCGACGTCGGCGAGGACATGCGGGTCGGCCGCCACCGCGACCCGACCGGCAGGGGTGATCTCGTAGCGGCGGGCACCGTCTTGGTCCTGACCGACGAGCAGCCCGCCGTCTTCGAGGGCGAGCAGCGCGGGGTAGATCGCGCCAGGGCTTGGCTGCCACGACCCGCCGACGCGGTCGGCCAGGCCGTGCATGATCGAGTAGCCGTTCGTCGGACCGAGGTCCGCGGCGACGTGGAGCAGCGCCAGCTTGAGCTCGCCGCGGCCGAAGAGGCGGGTCACGGGATCGCCATCCGCCACACGGGCACGGGCGCGTCGATGCCCCGCACGACGAGGTGCTCCGGATCGTCGACACCGCCGAACGAGCGCACGAGCTCCCCCGGCGCGGCGGCCTGGCAGAGGCGCGCCACGAGGTTCACGTCGTTCCCGAACAGGTCGCCGCGGTGCCGGATCGGGTGCCCGACGTGGCTGGCGGCCCGAAGCCTCCACGGCTCGCCATCGGACCGCTCGCAGCCGGCGGCCACGGCGGTGACGACCGGGACGGGATCGGCGTCCGGGGGCAGCCAGGCCAGGAACCCGTCCCCCATGACCTTGACCACCTCGCCGCGGCCCAGCCGCAAGGCATCCGATGCCGCGACGTGCAGCGAGCCGGCGGCGGCGCGGGCAGCGGCATCGCCGTGGGTCGACGTGAAGGCGGTGAAGTCCACGAGGTCGGCCATCAGCAGCTGCAGGTGGACCGGCTGCCCACCGCCGACCTCGTAGGCGCGGTCTCGGCCCTTGGTGGTGAGGGCGAACCGCATCGTCTGGCCGCGCTCCACGTCGACGTGCCCGGTGGTCTCGAGCCGCAGCAGCGCGACGAGGAGCGCGCCGGCGGCGACGGGCTGGCCGACCGCCGTCAGCCGCTCCTGCACCTCGGTACCGCCGATGCCGGGTTCGCCGACGTCCAGCAGTGCGAGCAGCACCTCGGTCCCCATCCCGGTCCCCACGGGACGAACGTAACGTACTATTACGTTACTGGATAGGTGTCTTCCGTCACCCCGGCCAGACGATCGACTGCAGCTCGCTGTAGGCGTGGAGCCCGAAGCTGCCGCCATCTCGGCCGACCCCGCTCATCTTGAAGCCGCCGAACGGTGCTTCGTGGTTGCGCTGGGCCGTGTTGAGGCCGACGTTGCCGGTGCGCAGCTGCTTGGCGACGCGCAGCGCTCGGCTCGTGTCGGCGCTGAACACGTAGTCGTAGAGGCCGAACTCCGTGCTGTTGGCGATGGCCACCGCTTCGTCCTCGTCGTCGAACGGGACGACCACCACGACCGGGCCGAAGAACTCCTGCATCACCGCCGCGTTGTCTGGCTTGCAGCCGGCGATCAGGGTGGGCGCCACGTAGAAGCCGGACTCCATGTCGGGACGCGACCCGCCGGCGATCAGCTCCCCGCCCTGCTCGATGCCGGTCTGGATCAGCGCTTCGACGCGCCCGCGCTGCACCTCGGAGATCAGCGGACCGACGACGGTGTCCTTCTCGAGCGGGTCACCCACCTTGAGGCGGCCGGTGGCGGCTTGGAGGCCGGCGACCACCTGGTCGTACACCCCGCGCTGGGCGATGACCCGGGTCGGGGCGGTGCAGATCTGACCGGCATGGAACGCCCACACGCTCGAGATCGTTCCGATGGCGGTCTTCAGGTCGGCGTCGTCGAAGACGATGCCGGCGCCCTTGCCGCCGAGCTCCAGCAGCTGGCGCTTCATCCCCCGGCCCGCCACCTCACCGATCGCCTGCCCGACCGGGGTGGACCCGGTGAAGCTGACCATGTCGACGTGATCGGACGCGACCAGCGCCTGACCGGCCTCGGGGCCTGACCCGGTGACGACGTTGACGACGCCGGCCGGGAACCCGGCATCGTGGAGGATCTCGCCGAACACCGTGACGGCGAGTGGGTCCTGCGGGGCCGGCTTCACGACGACGGTGTTCCCCATGGCGAGGGCGGGCCCGACCTTGCCGGCCATGTTCACGATCGGGAAGTTGTACGGCGTGATGCACGCCACGACGCCCACCGGCTGGCGCACGACCATGGCACCCATCAGGCCGCCGGGCGCGAGCGTGGTGGTGGGCATCTCGCTCGGGGGCAGCGGGATCGTCGCCGGCTCGAGGGCGCCCTTGGCGTAGCGACGGAAGCGCTCGATGCACGTCGGCACCTGCATCGTCTGCGTGAGGCGCAGGGTGGCACCCGTCTCCGCCTGCACGAGCGGGATCAGCTCGTCCATGCGGTCGCGCAGGAGGTCGGCGGCCTTGTTGAGGAGCGCGGCGCGCTCCTCCGGCTTCGTGCGGCTCCAGGCCGGGAACGCGTCGGCGGCGGCGCGGGCGGCCGCCTCGACCTGGGCGACGGATGCTTCCGGCGCCTGGCCGACCACGGTCTCGGTGGCGGGGTTGACGATGTCGTAGGCGCCGCCTTCGCCGTCGACGCGCTCGCCCGCGATGAGGAGCTGGTACCCGGCGGCTGCCATCCGCCGAGACTAGAACGCGTTCTAGTGCGATGTCAGGTGCGGGGCTCGCAGATCACGACGGGGATGTCGCGATCGGTGCGCTTCTGGTAGCCGGCGTAGCCCTTGTACGCGGCGGTGATCTGCGGCCACAGCGCCGCCTTCTCCTCCGCGGTCGCGGTGCGGGCGAGCATCGGACGAGTGACGCCGTCCTCGGTGATCTCGATCTCGGGCTGGGCGACGACGTTGTGGTACCAGTCGGGGTGGCGATCGTCGCCGCCCTTGGAGGCCACCAGGACGAGCCGGTCGGGTTCGTGGATGGGCGTGGTGAGCATCACCGATCGGCGCTGGCCCGACTTGCGGCCGGTGGTGTGCACCAGCACGGCCGGCATGCCCATGACCTGCTTGCCGACGCGGCCACCGGTGAGCGTCAGCGCCGCCTTGTGGGTCACGTTCATGAGCTTCGTGACGAGGTCGGTCACGGTCTGGTCGACAGGCATGCCCGTCACCGTAACGGGTCAGTCGTCAACCCGTGGTTGACAGACCGGTGGCCGTCAACTACAAGTTGACAGATGGCTCCTGCGCCCCAGCTCCCCGGGCTCATCGCCGGCGTCGAAGCCGACGCCTCGGCGGACGATCCGCTCACCCGCCTCTCCACCGCGTCGGCGACGGCGGCCGAGCTCACCGAGACCGCGGATGCCCTCGTCGGCCACTTCGTCGACCGGTGCCGGGCGGCGGGTCGCACCTGGGCAGAGATCAGCGAGTCGCTCGGGGTCACCAAGCAGGCCGCCCACAAGCGGTACACGGCGGGGCCCAGCGACTACAGCCTGCTCACGCGGTTCACCGATCGAGCTCGGCACGTGATCACCGGGAGCGTCCAAGCGGCCCGCGAGCTGCAGCACCCGTTCGTCGGGACCGAGCACATCCTCCTCGGGCTGTTCCCGCCCGGCGGGATCGGAGCGACCCTGCTCACGGAGTCCGGCCTGACCAAGGACATCGTCACCGAGCGGGTGCTGGCACGCATCCCGCGCGGCGGGATCCCCAGCCCGACCAACGTGCCCTACACCCCGCGCGCCTCGGAGGTGTTCAGCGGCGCGCTCAGCGAGGCGCTGTCGATGGGGCACAACTACATCGGCACCGAGCACCTGCTGCTGGCGCTGTTCCGCGACGTCGACGGCCTTGCCGCCCAGATCCTGACGGACGCCGGCGCCAGCCACGCGACCTACAAGGAGAGCGTGGTCCGGATGCTGCTGGCCTTCACGCAGAAGTAGGTCAGCGCTCGGTGAGGGCGCGCCGCGGGTGGCGGCCGTCCACGTAGCCCAGGAACGGCGGGAAGATGTTGTACCCGAGCAGCTCCTGCAGGCGGGGCTCGAGCGTGCGCATGACCTCCACCGGCACCGCGGTGACGTGGTTCTCCTGGGCCCGCAGCCACGCGGCCGCGTACTCGAGGATGACGCCGAGGCGGCGCTCGTCGGTGTGGTTGGCGCCGCCGCCGTGCCAGACGGTGCCGACGTAGAACATGACCGATCCCGCGGGCATCGTCGCGGTGATGGCGTCATCGTCCGGTGGCTTGTCGGCGGGGCTGGTGCGGTGGCTGCCAGGCACGATGACCGTGGCACCGTTGTCCACGGTGAAGTCATCGAGCGCCCACATCGTGTTGAGCACGACCTGCTGGTGCGGCCACGGGATCGGGTACACGACGTCGTCCCGGTGCAGGCCCTGCGGCGTCTCGTTCGGACCGATGTCGATGCCAACGGGTCCGCTCAGCTGGTAGTGACCGAGCACGCGGTCGAGCACACCGAGCAGCAACGGGTGGGCCGCCAGCTCGTCGAAGCCGCGGACCTTCGCGAACAGCGCGTAGACCCGCTTCGTGACGAAGCCCTCGAAGTCGTTGCGACCGAGCGGGTTCGCCGCCCGGTGGGGCGCGAGCTCGTCCTTGAGCGCCGCCACCTTCTCGGAGCCGATGAACCGCTCGACGACGATGCAGCCGTCGCGATCGAGCCCGTCGACGACGGCGTCGACGGTCGCCTCGTCCACGGTCAACCGCAGCAGATCCCCCATCGCGCGGACCGTACTCGTCCTCCGGGACGTGTGGGCCCAGCGGCGTGGGTGAGGGGCCTGCCGACCTCCAGGCCGCCGAGGCCGACGAGCGAGCGGCTCGGGCCGAGCGGGAGCGGCTCGCCGCAGAGACGCAGCGCCGCGACGGCCAGCGCCTGCGGGCGGAGTCGGACGATCTCCACGCCAGCTCTGACGAGCTCGACCGGTCCGACGTCGACGCTCGCCGCTCCGCCGGCTGACCCTCGCTCAGTCCAGCTCGCCGAGGATCGCCTCGGTGTGCTCGCCAAGCGCCGGCACCGCACCCGGCTCGATCTGAACGCCGTCGAACGCGATCGGGCTGGCCACGTTCCGATGCGGCTCGGCCCACCCCCCGCCCGGGACGTCGACGAACGCGCCCGCCGCCAAAGCCTGCGGATCGACCACCACCTCCGCGGGCGTGTTGACCGGCGCCCACCAGACGTCGTGCTGGTCGAACACGGCGGTCCACTCGACGCGGGTCTTGGTGGCGAAGAGCGCGTCGAGCTCGGCGATCAGCTCGGCGGCGTGGTGACGCCGGTCGCGCGCGGTGCACCAGCGCTCGTCGTCCGCCCACTCCGTCCGGTCGATGGCGGCGAGCAGCTTCGGCCAGAGGCGGTCTGCCTCCGTGCCGAGCAGCCAGAACCACGCACCGTCCGACGCCAGGTACGGGTTGATCATCGGGTTGCCCTGCGCGGTGCGCGGCGAGGTGGGGCCGAGCTTGCCCCAGCGGAGCTCCATGCTGAGGTCCCACCCGAAGCAGTAGGTGCCGGTGCGCAGCAGGGACACCTCGACGAGTCGACCCTCCCCAGTGCGCTCACGCTCGAACAGCGCGGCGGCGATGCCGGCCAGCGCCGTCAGCGCGGTGACGTGGTCGCCCACGCCGCCGCGGAAGTGCGGCTGCGGCTGGTCGGGTGGGACGGCCATCGATGCCAGCCCCGATCGGGCCCAGAAGGCGCCGACGTCGTAGCCCGCCCGCCCCGCGTCAGGCCCCGCCCGGCCGTACCCGGTCACGCACGCGTAGATGAGGCGCGGGTGCTCAGCCCGCACCACCTCGGGTGCCAGACCGAGGTCGGCGACCGCCTCGGGCCGCAGGTTGGTGATGAACACATCGGCGGTGGCGAGCAGGCGTCGCATGTCGGCCTGGCCGTCGGAGGTGCGGAGGTCGAGGACGATCGAGCGCTTGCCACGGTTGTCGAGGTCGAACGGCGGGCTGGCGATGCCCTCCCTCCCGCCACCGGTGACCTGCAGCATGCGTCGCATGGGGTCGCCGCTCGGTGCCTCCACCTTGATGACGTCGGCCCCCCAGTCGGCCAGAACCCCGCCGGCCGCCGGACCGGCCACCCACACCCCGAGCTCCACCACGCGCACGCCGTCCAACATGCGAACGGTTCTACTGGCTTCACCCCGACGCCGCGGGTCGTGCACACTCCCCCGATGCCGCGCCGCGTCCCGCTGTTCGACTTCGACGGCACGTTGGTCGACTCGGACGTGGCGTTGACCGCACCCTGGCACGGGCTCGGCGTCGACCCCGCCCTCGTGCCGCTCGGGATGCCGCTGGTCGCGGCGTGCGACCTCGCCGGGGTGACGGTGGAGGCCTACCTCGAGCTGTACGACCCGAGCACCGCGCGGCCGTTCGAGGGCGTGACCGAGCTGATCGCCGACTTGGATCGTTGGGGCCTGGCGTCCAACAAGGAGCGCTCGTCGGGCCACCGTGAGCTCGCTCGCCTCGGGTGGACGCCGGAGGTGGCGCTGTTCTCCGACGACTTCGGCGGCGCGGAGAAGCAGCTCTCGCCGCTGCTCGCCGCCCTCGAGCTGGAGCCCGACGGTGCGCTGTTCGTCGGAGACACCGCCCACGACCGGGCGTGCGCCGCCCTCGTCGGCGTGCCGTTCGTGCTGGCGGGCTGGAACCCGCGTGCACGGGCGGGTGCCGAGCCCGGCGACACTGTGCTCGATCACCCGTCCGACCTGCTCGACCTGCTGTCGACCTGACCGAGGAGCCGCGATGCCCACCACGTCCACCACCACCGAGATCGAGGTCGTGGAGCGGTTCCTGGACGCGCTCGAGCGCCTCGACATCGACGCCGCCGTCGAGCTGCTCGACCCGGCGGTGGTGTACCAGAACGTACCGTTGCCAGCCGCCCGCGGGGTGCGAGCCGTCGAGAAGCAGCTGCGATGGCTCGCGCGCTACGGCCGCGCCTTCGAGGTGCGCTGGCACAACGTCGCCGCCAACGGACCGATCGTGCTGACCGAGCGCACCGACGTGCTCACCCTCGGACCGGTGTCAGGAGCGTTCTGGGTGTGCGGCACGTTCGAGGTGCGCGACGGGCGGATCGTCCTGTGGCGCGACCGCTTCGACTTCGTGGACGTCACGTGGTCGTTCATCCGCGGCGCCGTCCAGGCGATCCTCGGCCGGGTGCGCTCGAACTAGAACACGTTCTAGTATCAGGACCATGGCTGACCTGCCGCTGATCATCTCCGTCGACGACCACGTGGTGGAGCCGCCCACCCTCTGGACCGACCGTCTGCCGAAGAAGTACCTCGACCGGGCGCCCCGGGTGGAGCGCGACACGGCCGAGTTCCACTTCGAGGGCGGCGTCTTCTCCTATGAGAAGGGCGTCGAGGGTGGCGAGATGTGCGACTGGTGGCTCTACGACGACCTCGTCTACCCGTTCCCGAAGCTGAGCGCGGCGCTGGACTTCGAGGACCTCGACGTCACGCCGGTCACGTACGACGAGATCCGCCCGGGCTGCTGGATCCAGAAGGACCGGCTGCTCGACATGACGGCCAACCACGTCGAGGCGTCGATCTGCTTCCCCAACACGCTCCCCCGCTTCTGCGGGCAGACGTTCTACGAACGCAAGGACAAGGACCTCGCCCTCCTCTGCGTGCAGGCCTACAACGACTGGATGATCGAAGACTGGTGCGCGGGCGAGGGCGAGGGACGCCTCATCCCGCTCGGCATGGTCCCGCTCTGGGACCCGCAGCTGGCCGCCGCCGAGGTCCGCCGCAACGCTGACCGCGGCTGCTTCGCCGTCACCTTCTCCGAGAACCCGCACCCGCTCGGGCTGCCGTCGGTGCACGACAAGGGCCGCCACTGGGACCCGTTCTTCCAGGCGTGCCAGGACACGGGCACGGTCGTGTGCATGCACATCGGCTCGTCGTCCCGCATGCCGGCCACCTCCCCTGACGCGCCGTTCATCGTGAGCTCGACGCTCACGTTCTCGAACGCCATGGGCTCGATGCTCGACTACATCTTCTCCGGCACGATGGAGCGGTTCCCCGAGCTGGTCATCGCCTACTCCGAGGGTCAGGTCGGGTGGATGCCGTACGTGATCGAGCGGGCCGACAAGCTCTGGGCTGAGCGGGGCGACAACTCGTTCGGCACGTCACTGCCGCACAAGCCGTCCAGCTACATCCACCACCGCATCTACGGCTGCATCTTCGACGACGAGACCGGCCTGCGGAACCGCGACGCCGTCGGCATGGACCAGATCTGCTTCGAGACCGACTACCCGCACGCCGACAGCACGTTCCCCCACTCCAAGAAGGTGGCGAACGACATCTGCACCCAGGCCGGCCTCTCAGACGAGGAGATCTGGAAGTTCCTCCGCGGCAACGCCATCCGCGCCTTCGGCCTGGAGCGCTACGGCTTCACGAGCTAGATCACGGTCGGGCGCTCGACGCCGAGCCAGCGCTCCCACGAGGCTGACTCGAGGATCAGCCCGAGGCGCGTGAACGCTTCGTCGACGTCGTCGAGGGTGATGTAGAGCGGGGCGAAGCCGAAGCGGAGCAGGTCGGGGGGACGGACGTCGCCGACGACGCCCGCTTGGATCAGCGCCTGCACGACCTCCCACGCGTGCTCGTGGCGGAGCGACACGTGGCTGCCGCGCTCGGCAGGGTCGCGGGGGGTGACGACCTCGAGGCCGAGCTCGTCCGCATGCGCGATGGCGCGCTCGGTGAGGGCGACGCTGGTGCGTCGGAGCTCGGCGAGGTCGACGCCGTCGAAGCCGGTGAGGGCGTGCTCGAGCGCGAGCAGCGAGAGGACCGCCGGCGTGCCGGAGAGGATCCGTCGGATGCCCGGCGCGGGGGCATGGACCTCGGACATCGAGAACGGATCGATGTGGCCGACCCAGCCGGGTATGGGCTGCTCGATGGCACCGAGGTGTCGGGACGCGACGTAGGCGAAGGCAGGCGATCCGGGCCCGCCGTTCAGGTACTTGTACGTGCAGCCCACCGCGAGGTCGGCCTCGGCGTCATCGAGGTGCACGTCCATGGCACCGACGGAGTGCGACAGATCCCACAGTGCGACCGCTCCCACGGCATGGGCGGCCGCGGTGACCGCCGCGACGTCACGGCGACGGCCGGTGCGGTAGTCGACGTGGGCAAGGGCCACCACCGCCGTCGAGCCGTCGATCGCATCGACGACGTCATCGTGCGCGACCGCGGTCACGTCAGCGTCGAGGACGTCGAGCACATGACGGTCGGTCGGGAACCCGTCCGCCTGGGTGACGATGCGGCGACGATCAGGTCGGAGGCGCCGCGCGGCGGAGGCGAGCTTGAACCAGAGCACCGTCGTGCTGTCGCCCACGACCACCTGGCCGGGTGCCGCTCCGAGCAGCGGCGCGAGGCGATCGCCGACCGCCACTGGCAGGTCCCACCAGCCCTCGTTCCACGCGCCGATGAGCGACCGGTCCCACTGGTCGACCGCGGCGCGCAGCGCGTCGGCGGTCCCGGGTGCCGGCGGGCCGAGCGAGTTGCCGTCGAGGTAGATGCGCCGCGGCGCCGTCACGAGGCGAGCCGCGAGCCGATCCGCACGAGCGTGCCCGCCGGATCGATCACCGCGAACTCACGCTGACCCCACGGCTTGTCGTCGATCTCCTGCAGGCGCGTCAGCTCCTCACCGGCCTCTTCGCGAGCCTGCAGCTCGCGCGTCAGCGCCGGCGTGAGCCCGGACGAGGGCGTCAGGTAGAGCCGACCGGCGGCGGCCAGCTCGTCGTGGAGCCGCTGGTACAGCGCGTCGGCGTCTCGCACCCGCAGGTACACGGTGTTGGCGGTGGTGCGGGGATCGTGGTCGTCCCACTGCGACAGGTGCACCTCGGCGGCATCGCCGTCCACCGGCGCCGTGGCCAGGATCACGTAGCCGTCGTAGTCCGCGGTCACGTGGAGGCCGAGGCGCTCGTAGAACGCCACCACCTCCGGCAACGAGCCCACGGAGAGCACCGGCACCATGCGCTCGAGGCCGCCGTCAGACACGGGTGGATCGTAGGCTCCCGCCATGACCGACGTCGGAGGCGAGGTGCGACTCGGTTCGATGCTGTTCACGCTCGTCGAGCCGCACCGTGGCCACGAGGTCACCTACAACCACTGGTACGAGCGCGATCACTTCTACGCCGGCTGCATGGTGGGCCCGTGGCTGTTCGCGGGGCGCCGGTTCGTGGCCACCCGGACCCTGAAGGACCTGCGGTTCGGGACCGATCCCGACCTGTTCGGCGGCGTCGACCTGGGCTCGTACGTGGCGATCTACTGGATCCTCGACGGTCGCCACGACGACCACGTCGAGTGGGCGCTGCGCCAGGTCCAATGGCTCCACGCTCACGGACGGATGTACCCGGCGCGCGACCACATCCACACGTTGCTGTACCGCCACGAGTTCACGGCGGCCCGGGGTGGGGCGCGCAGCGTGCCCGCCGCGTTGGCCTTGGACCACCCGTTCGGTGGGGTGACCGCGACGCTCGTGCGGCCGGCGGCCGGGGTCACCGCGGAGCAGATGGGCGACTACGTCCGCGCGACCTTCACCCCGGACCTGGAGCTCGGCTTCACGCCGATCCCGCTGCCACCGGACGCTCCCGTCAGCCAGCAGGGCCACGACCGCCTCGACGGCTGCCTCTTCCACCTCTCGTTCACGACCGCCGCCCCCGACACGTGGTGGGACGAGCAGCGATCCGCCGCCGACCGGCTCCGTTCCGACGGCCTGGGCGAGATGCTGTGGACGGCGCCGTTCATCCCGACCATCCCCGGCACCGATGCGTACACCGACCAGCTGTGGTGACGGGGTTCCCCAACCTGTTGGGGCCCGGGCAGCTCGGCTCGCTGACCCTCCGCAACCGGATCGCGCTCTGCCCGATGGGCGTGAACCTCGGCGAGCCCGACGGCACCGTCGGTGACGCGCAGGCCGCGTGGTTCGAGGCTCGCGCTCGCGGCGGCACCGGTCTGCTGATCGTCGGCTCGGTCGCCATCGCCTACCCGGTGGCGTCGTTCGATCGTCGCCAGATCGCGGCCTCGGAAGATCGCCAGCTCCCGGGTCTGCGCCGGCTCGCCGACGACGCGCACACCCACGGTTCCGCCATCGCCGCTCAGCTCGTGCACGGCGGGACCAACAGCCTGCTCGACATCGCCGAAGGTCGACCGTTGCTCGTCCCCACGAAGAAGCGCCCGCCGGCGCCCGACGCCCTGTCCGGCATGCTCACCCCCGAGGAGACCGCGGACGTGATGGCACCGTTCGCGGAGCCGACGGCCGCCTACCGCGTGCAGGAGGCATCGGACGACGACCTCTCGGAGGTGGTCGATCGGTTCGTCGCCGCCGCACGCCGCGTGCGGGCCGCCGGGTTCGACGCCATCGAGCTGCACGCTGGCCACGGCTACCTGCTCCACGCCTTCCTGTCACCGCACAGCAACCACCGCTCTGACCGGTGGGGTGGTTCGCCGGAGGCGCGGGCGGAGCTGTTCACCGCGGTGGTGCGCGCAGTGCGGCGCGAGGTCGGACCCGACTTCCCGCTGTGGGCGCGCGTCGGCGCGTTCGAGGCCCACCGTGAACCTGGGCAGCGGATCGACGATGCGCTCGTGGCCATGGGGCTCGGCCTCGACGCCGGTCTCGACGCGATCCACGTCACGGCCTACGGCGAGCCGATGGTGGCCACCGGGATCACCGACGGGCACACCCCGCACGAGGCGGGCGCGCTGCTGGCCGACGCCGCCCGGGTGCGACGCGAGCTGGGCGTGCCCGTGATCGCGATGGGCCGGTTGACCCCAGAGGCCGCGGAGCGGGCGCTGGCCGACGGCGACGCCGACATCATCGCCATGGGCCGTCCGCTCATCGCCGACCCCGACCTCCCGCGCAAGCTCGCCGCCGGGCAGCGCCACCGGATCCGACCCTGCACCTATCAGTACCGGTGCATCGGCGCGATCTTCCTCAACCGGCCGGTGCAGTGCGCGGTGAACCCCGAGGCCGGCCACGAGGCCGACCCGGCGCCGCCGGTCGCCGACCCACCGAAGCGCGTCGTCGTCGCCGGTGGCGGACCCGCGGGGCTCGAGTGCGCCCGCCGGTTGGCCGAGCGCGGCCACCACGTCGAGCTGTGGGAGGCGGACGACCGGCTCGGTGGGCGCCTGGCTCTCGCGGAGCAGGCCGACCCCGATCTGGAAGGCCTCCTCGCGTGGCTGATCGGCGGCGCGGAGGACGCCGGCGTGGTGCTGCGCACCGGTTCGCCGGTGCACGGCCCCGTCGACGCCGACGTGCTGGTGTGGGCCACCGGCAGCAGCTGGCCCGGCGGAGCCGACCTCGGCCTCGATGACCTGCGCCCATGGCTCGCCGGTGCGGAGGCACTGCTCGGTCCGGTGGTCGTGCACGGCAGCGGCAAGGCGGCGGTGTCGCTCGCACTGCACGCCCACAACCAGGGCCACGACGTCACGCTCGTACCTGACAGCCCGGTGCTCGCTCCCGAGCTCGGCCTGCCTGGCCGGTTCCGCCTCGTGGCGGCGGCCCGAGCCGCCGGCGTGGCGGTGGGCGACGACCCCCCGGCGGGCGAGACGGTCGTGCGCATCGCCCGCGGCCCGGCCGCCGCGCCACCGTCGCACCCCGTCGTCCACGTGATCGGCGACGCCTCCGACACCGCTGGGCTCGCGGCCGCGTTCGCAGCGGCGGCCCGAGTGGCGGCGGCGGTCTGACCGCCCGCCGAAGCGGACATCTCGCCCAAATCGGTCAGGCGGGGTAGCGTGCCACCGGCGGGCAAGGACTGGGGATCTGGGATCACCCCTCGACTTGTGGAGATGACCATGCAACGCATGACGAAGCTCGGCGCCCTCGCCGGGATCCTGGCCCTCGCGCTGGGACTGATGGTGCCGTCCGTGGCGAACGCTCGACCGAAGGCGTCGGCGAGCCCGCTGTCCGCCTCCTACATCGTCCAGGTGGACCCGGCGGCGGGTCCAGTGGCCGAGGTCGTGGCCCGGGCGGTGGCGCCGCTCGGCGGTTCGGTCGGTGAGGTGTTCACCCGCGCGATCAACGGCGCGGTCGTCACCCTCCCGATCCCGGCCCTGCCCACCCTCCTGGCGCGGCCGGGCGTGCTCACCGTCGAACCGAACTCGACCGTGCACACCGCCCAGGCCAACCCGCCGTGGGGCCTCGACCGCACCGACCAGCGGAACCTGCCTCTGGACAGCAGCTACACGTTCTCCAGCACCGGCGCAGGTGTGACGGCGTACGTCATCGACACCGGCATCCGGACCAGCCACACCGACTTCGGTGGGCGCGCCAGCTCCGGGTTCGACGCCATCGACGGTGGGCCGGCCGACGACTGCCACGGCCATGGCACCCACGTCTCCGGCACCATCGGCGGCGCCACGTACGGCATCGCCAAGGCGGTCACCCTGGTGGCGGTGCGCGTGCTCGACTGCAACGGCAGCGGCACCAACGCTCAGGTCATCAGCGGCATCAACTGGGCCATCGGCAACCACGCCGCCGGCCAGCCGGCCGTGGCCAACATGAGCCTCGGTGGCGCCGCCAACGCCGCGCTCGACACCGCCATCCGCAACCTCGTGGCCGACGGCGTGAGCGTGTCCGTCGCGGCGGGCAACGAGACCGCCGATGCCTGCACCAAGTCGCCGGCGCGCGTCGCCGAGGCCATCACGGTGGCCGCCAGCGACATCAACGACGTGATGGCGTCGTTCTCCAACGGCGGCACCTGCGTCGACCTGTTCGCCCCTGGGGTGAACGTCCTGTCGGCGTGGATGGGCAGCGACACGGCCACCAACACCATCAGCGGCACGTCGATGTCGTCGCCCCACGTGGCCGGTGCGGCCGCTCGCTACCTGCAGGGCAACCCCGGGGCCAGCCCGGCGAGCGTGGCCACCGCGCTGAACAACGGGGCCACCGCCGGCAAGATCACCGGCGCCGGTCGCAAGTGCACGCTGATCTTCGTCGGTTGCCGGCCCGCCACGGCCAACAACCGCCTGCTCTACCTGGCTCCGTAGCCCGACCGTGCCCCGGCCGCCGCGGGTTCACCCGTGGCGGCCGGGCGCGCGGTTCAACCCGCCGTCGGCGACCGCTTCGCGCGCTTGACCGGCCCGGGGAGCGGCGCGCCTGGACGAGCCGCCTTCCGCAAGGCCTCCCCCGCCACCCCCGCACGGTGGCATCCCGCCAGGTGATCGTCCACCAGCCCGGCTGACTGCATGAAGGCGTAGACGGTCGTCGCGCCCACGAACCGCATCCCCCACTTGCGCAGGACGCGAGCCAGCTCGGCCGACTCCGCGGTCTGGGCGGGGATCTCCTCTCGACGCACGAGCGCCTCGTCGCGGGCGACCGGTGCGTGGGACCACACGATCTGCTTGAGCGACGTACCCGCCGCGCGCATCGTCTCGACGGCCTGGGCGTTGGCGATCGTCGCGGTGATCTTGCCGCGGTGCCGGACGATGCCAGGGTCGGCGAGCAACCGCACGATGTCGTCCTCGTCGTACTGGGCGACCTTGGCGACCTCGAAGCCGTCGAACGCCTCCCGGAACCCCACCCGCTTGCGGAGGATCGTGATCCACGACAGCCCGGCCTGGAAGCCCTCCAGGCAGAGGAGCTCGAACAGTGCGCGCTCGTCGCGCAGGGGCTTGCCCCACTCGCGATCGTGGTAGCTCGTGTACAGCGGGTCATCACCGCACCACCAGCACCGGGTGACGCCGTCTGACCCCGTTCGCACGTCGTCGAAGGGATCCATCGCCGACGGCGACCCTACCTGTCCGGTGCGCGACGACTGTGGCCGATCGAGGTCACGCGATGAAGACCTCGGCTTCCTCGGTGAACAGGATGACCATCCCGGGCAGGTCGAGGATCCGCGTCTCGTCGGGCTGCATCTTGGCGGTGTACTCGGGGGTCTGGAGCAGGGCGATGAAGTCGGCGTAGGTGTCGAACCACTGCACGGCCATGCCGTCGTGGGTGTCGCCGTTCCGGTAGTCGGCCGGCACGCGGTGGTGCTGCTCGTAGCGCTTGATGTACCGGGCGAACACGGGCTCCTCGGCGATCATGCGGCCATGGGCGCGCCACTCCTCGTGGAACTCCTCGACGGACAGCGCCGGGTTCCGCTTCACGAGCACCGTCAGCTTGATCACAACCCCACTCCGATCACGGCGTCATCCAATGGCCGCAGTTCACGTCGAGGCTCTGGCCCGTCACCGGCTTCGACAGATCAGAGGCGAAGAACAGGACCGACCCGGCGATCTCGCTCGAGTGCGGGAGGTACTTCAGGGACGTCTGGGCGGCGATCTCCTGGTACACCTCCTCGCCAGAGATGCCCCGCTTCTTGCCGAGGTAGTTGAAGTACCACTCGACGGAGTCGCCCCAGATGTAGCCGGGGAAGACCCCGTTCACCCGGATGGCGTGCGGGCCGAGCTCGACCGCGAGGGTCTTGGTGGCGGTCTCGAGCGCGCCCTTCGAGGCCGCGTAGGCGCCGTAGGTCGGCTCGATCCGATGGGTCGACATCGAGTTGATCATCACGATCGAACCGCCGCCCCGTTCGATCATCGCCGGCACCGCGGCACGGGTCATCTGGAGCGTGCCCCACAGGTTCACGTCCATCGTCACCCGCCACTCGTCCAGCGGCGCATCGAGGAACCCCTTGCGATTGCCGTCGTGGAACGCGTTGTTGACGACGATGTCGACACCACCGAGCGCCTCCGTCGCCCGGGCCACCGCCGCCTCGCACGCGCCCGCGTCGGTGATGTCGAGCGCCACCACCTCCGCCTTGCGGCCCAGGGCTCGCACCTCCGCCGCCACCTCCTCTGACTTCTCGGTGCGCCGGGCCCCGAGCACGACGTCGGCGCCGTGCCGCGCGAGCAGCACTGAGATGTCGCGGCCCATCCCCGGGCCGATGCCCGACACGATGGCGACCTTCCCCTCGAGCATCGCCGACCCGGGGAGGGGCGATGTGGGCATGTGGGACTCGGGCACAGCGGCTCCTTGACTAGGCGTTGACGAGCGGCGCGACGTCGGCGGCGAAGGCGGCGATCTGATCGGCGAGCTCGTCGGCCGAGCGGCTGACGAACCCCACCTGGATCTGATCGACGCCGAGGTCGGCGTAGGTACGCAGGTAGCCGGCGATCTTGTCGGCTGAGCCACGAACGCAGCGCGGCGTGTCCCACGTCGGCTCCCCGACGTGCAGCGGACCGGAGAGCGCGCCGAGCACGATCGGGTCGTCGCCACGGGTGGCGACCCGGTGCGAGCGGACGAAGTCGATCCCGGCCGCCATGCCGCCCTCCGGCAGGCCCTGCGGCAACCAGCCGTCGCCGCGCTCGGCCGCCCGGCGCATGGCCGGCTTGGACGACCCACCCACCCAGATCGGGAGGGTCGCCTGCGCCGGCCGGGGCCGCTGGCCGAGCCCCTCGAACCGCCATCGCTCGCCCTGGTGCGTGGCGAACTCGTCGGTGAGCGCGGCGCGCACGGCGTCGATGGCCTCGTCGAGCAGACGGCCGCGCTCGGCGAACGGCACCTCGAGCGCGTCGAACTCACCCTCCACGTGACCGGCCCCCACCCCGAGGATGGCGCGCCCGCCGGAGAGCGCGTCGAGCGTCGCCCAGGCCTTGGCGACCACGAGCGGGTGGCGGTATGGCAGCACGTACACGTGGCTGAGCAGTCGCACCCGCTGGGTGACGGCGGCGAGGTACGAGAGGGTGGCGATGGTGTCCCACCAGGCCGTGCTCATCGCTTCGGCCTGCGCGGTCGGGATGGCGATGTGGTCGCACACCGCCACGTACTCGAACCCCGCGGCCTCGCACGCCTGGGCCACCTGGACGAGCTCGGCGGCGCCCGCGGCCGGCTCCCACGGCTGCACGAAGATGGTGCTCTGCGACTGGATCGGGAGCTGCATCCCGAAGGCGACCATCGCTCCCCTCCCTGCCGTCGGCGGAAAACTAGAACGTGTTCTAGCACCGGCGTCCGGTAGACGTAGACCCGTGGCCGTCGTCCTCGCCCTCTTGTCGGCCACCTCGTACGGGATCGGCGACTTCTGCGGCGGCATGGCCTCGCGCCGCGTGGCGGCCACCACCGTGCTGCTGTGGTCGCACGTCCTGGGACTCCTGCTGTTCCTGTCGGCGGCCCCGTTCGTGGCGGGGAGCGCGACCGGTGGCGACCTCCTCATCGGTGCCGTCGGAGGGCTGTGCGGGGCCGTCGGTGTCGGGCTCCTCTACAAGGGGCTGTCCGTCGGTCCGATGAGCGTCGTGGCGCCGATCACCGCCCTCCTGTCGGCGTCGGTGCCAGTCGTGGCCGGCCTCATCGAGGGCGAGCGGCCGTCGGTCGGCGTCACCGTCGGCATGGGGGCCGCACTCGTCGCCGTCGTGCTGGTGTCAGCCGAGGGCGGCGGCAGCCTGCGCCCGTCGGACCTGCGCGGCGTGGCCTTCGCCCTCGGTGCCGGGCTCGGCTTCGGCCTGTTCTTCGTGTCGCTCTCCCACGTCGGCGCCGACACGGGCATCTGGCCCCTCGTGGCCGCGCGCGGCGTCCGCCTCCGCCGTGGGCGCGCTGGCCCTGCTCGGACGCGTGCCGCGCGGGGTTCCGGCCCCGGGAGCTCGATCGTTCACGGTGGCCGCCGGCGCCCTCGACGCCGTCGCCAACGTCTGCTTCCTGCTCGCCACCCGCGAGGGCCTCCTCACGGTCGTCTCGGTGCTGACCGCGCTCTACCCGGTGGGCACCGTGCTCCTCGCGCGCATCGTGCTCAAGGAGCGCTTCGCCACCATCCAGCGCATCGGCGTCGCCATCGCCATCCCCGCCGCCATCCTCATGGCCACCTAGCTCAACCCCCGCAACTTGTGGCCGTACGTTCCGATTCCCGGAACGGATGCCCACAGGTTGTTGACCTTGGCGTCAGAGGTGGGTGACGAACGCGACGGCGGCGTCCATGGCCTTGCGGAGCTCGTCGAGGTCGTCGGTGCGGGTGCTGAGGACGACTCGCTCGGCGCCGCGGTCGATCGCTTGGATGATGGCGGCGTCGTCGCCGAGGAGGCCGCCCAGGGTGAGCGACACGGAGGCCGGGTCGCGCCCGGCGTCCGACGCGGCGGCCTGCACCTGTGCCCACCGCTCGTCGAGCAGGTCGCCGCTGAGCCCGAGCGGGAAGAAGCCATCGCCCAGCCGGCCGGCGCGGCGGGCGGCGGCGGGCGTGTGGCCGCCGACGAGTATCGGGATGGACGGCTGCACCGGCTTGGGATGGCTGCGCACCGGGTCGAACCGGAAGTGCTGGCCGGCGAAGGACGGCTCGGCCTCGCGCCAGATCACCCGCAACGCCTCGATCGCCTCGTCGGTGCGGCTGCCACGCTCGTCGGGGTCGATCCCGAGGGCGGCCACCTCCTCGCGCATCCAGCCGACACCGACCCCGAGGAACAGGCGGCCGCCGGACAGGCGATCGATCGTCGCGCACCGCTTGGCCAGCTGCAGCGGGTGGTGCTCGGGGAGCACGAGGATGCCGGTCCCGAGGCGGAGGCGCTCGGTCCGGGCCGCCAACCAGGCGAGCAGGTCGAGCGGGTCGGGCAGCTCGCAGTCCTCAGGTAGCGGCATCCGCCCGGTGTCGCTGTACGGGTAGCGGCTCTCGTAGCCGACTGGCACCACGACGTGCTCCACGGTGAGCAGCGACTCGAAGCCGACCTCGTCCGCGTGCCGCGCGAACGCTCCCATCCAGTCGGGGTCGCTGGCCACGTTGAGCCGGTACGGCGGCAGCAGCCCGAGGGCGATCACGTCAGGGTGGCGTCGAAGGTTCGCACTCGGTCGAGGAACCGCTGCGCGTGCACCAGGTGCGGGTAGTGACCGCTCTCGTCCCACACCTCGAGCGTGCTGGTCGGGATCTCGGTCTCCAGCCAGTGGCCGTACTCGCGGCCCGGGTCCGTGCCGTGCAGCGCGAGGTACGGCACCCGGACATCCGTCGTCATCGCGCGCACCAGCCCCGCCAGCTCGGCGGGGGACATCTCGATCACAGGGCCCCACATGCCGAGGACGACCTCCTGATCCGGCCGACGCAGGGCCCGCAGCCGGGCCACCTCGTCGTCGGACAGCGCGCCGTCGAGGCCGTCGAAGAGAGCCGCGATGAAGTCATCGAACCCGTCGCCCCGGAGCATGGGCTCCACGCTCTTCACCATGGCCTGGAAGTCACCCAGCGCGATCGACTGGTCGACGTTGATCACGCCGCGGCACGGGTGCAGGGAGGCGTAGGCCGTCACGACGACACCGCCCATCGAGTGCCCGATCACGACCGGGTCGGCGAGCCCGGCGGCGTCCACCGCCGCGGCGACATCACCCGCCAAGTTCGCCGGGTCGTACGGGGCCGCCGCGGCTGACTCGCCGTGGCCGCGCAGGTCGACCGCCAGGACCGTGTGATCGGTGGCGAGGTCTGGCACGAGCGGGTCCCACGCGTGGTGGCTCTCCGTGAGCCCGTGCACGAGGACGAGCAGCGGGCCGTCCCCGGTGACCTCGTAGGCGATGTCGACGCCGTCGCTCGTGGTGACGGTGGCCATCAGCCGGGTGGGGTGATGCCCGTGACGCCCCACGACACCTGACGCGCCATCGCCTCGCGGAGGTTGGCGGTGCGGATGCCCCAGAACTCGAACCCGTACTGGTGGGCGGCCGTGTGGGCGAGCATCGACACCAGGATGCCGGCCGCGGCCATCGGATCCATCCCCTTCGGGACACCACCCGCGACCTGCGACGCCTTCGTCACGTCGGCCAGCGCATTCGTGATGTCGTTGAGCAGGCGCACCCGGATCTTCTGGAAGCGCCCGTCGCCCTCGTCGGTGGCGAGGTCCATCACCCGCAGCACCGGCCGGTGGTCGTCCCAGAACTCGAGGAAGGCGTCGACCAGCGCGAGGGAGGTATCGAAGGCGCCGACCCCGGCCCACGAGCCCTCGGTGATGATCTCCGTGAGGTGCTGACCCTGCTGCGCCATCTCCTCGGCGAGCACGAGGATGGCCGCCTCGACGTCGGCGAAGTACTGGTAGAAGGTCGCGGGTGACGTGCCCGCTTCGCGGGCGATGTCGATCACCTTCACGTCGCGGTAGCTCGTGGTGGTGAGCATGTCGCGGGTGCACTCCAGCAGCCGCTGCCGGGTGGCGCGCCCTCGACGACCGGGCACGCGCCCATCGGCGGCGCGCAGGTCTTCGTCGTCCACCGGGTGCAGGGGCGTCACCTCGGGCATGGCGAGAGGGTACCGGCGATCTGACGGGGCGTCAGGTCTCGGCGGCCGCCCGCGCCCGCAGCTCCGTCTTGAGCACCTTGTTGCTGGCGTTCATCGGCAGCGCGTCCACGATCCGCACGTGCCGCGGGGCCTTGAAGCCAGCCATGTGCTCGCGCGCCCATGCCGTCACGGCATCGGGATCGACGTCGGCCCCCGCCTTGGGCACCAGGAACGCCATCCCGACCTCGCCCATGCGCTCGTCGGCCACCCCGATGACCGCCGCCTGGGCGACGTCAGGGTGGAGCAGCAGGAGGCGCTCGATCTCCGCCGGGTAGGCGTTGAACCCGCCGGAGATGAACATGTCCTTCTTGCGATCGGTGATGGCGACGTAGCCGTCACCGTCCATCGTGCCGATGTCGCCGGTGTGCAGCCAGCCGTCGGCGTCGATGACCTCGGCGGTCTGGTCGGGGGCCTCGAAGTACCCCTGCATGACGTTGTAGCCCCGCACGACGATCTCGCCCGGGTCGCCCCGAGGCAGCTCGATGCCGTCGTCGTCGACGATGCGCACCTCGACCCCCGGGATGGCGCGACCGGAGCTGCCGGAGATCAGCTCGGGCGGGTCGTCGGGCCGGCAGACGGTGACGATGCCGCAGCACTCGGTGAGCCCGTAGGCGGTGACGACGGTCTCGAAGCCGAGCTCGTCCTCCATGCGCTTGATCAGCTCCACCGGCACGGGCGCCGCGCCGGTGACGGCCAGCCGCAGCGACTGCATGCGCTCGCGGTCGAGGTCGGGATGGTTGAGGAAGGTCTGGTAGATCGTGGGCGGCCCGGGCAGCGCGGTGATGGCGTGGTCGGCCACGTTGGCCATCGCCATCGGGATGTCGAACACCGACTGCGGTACGAGGGTGGCGCCCACGGTGAGGCAGGCGACGATGCCGGCCTTGTAGCCGAAGGCGTGGAAGAACGGGTTGACCACGAGGTAGCGGTCGTCCTGGCGGAGGCCGACGATGGCGGCCCAGTCGGCGAAGCCGCGCAGGGTCTGGCCGTGCGTGGCGACCACCCCCTTGGGGTTCCCGGTGGTCCCGGACGTGAACAGGATGTCGGACGGGTCGTCGGCACCAAGGCCGGCCACCCGAGCGTCGAGCGCACCGGGATCGACCACCGAGCCGGCGGCGACGAAGTCGGCCCATGCCACCGTCCCCGGCGGCGCGTCGCCGCGCAGCACCACCACCCCTTCGAGGTGCGGCAGGTCGTGACCCTCGAGCATGGCGACGTAGTCGTTGCCGAGGAAGCCGTTCACCGTCACGAGCAGGCGGGCCCGGCTCGCCTGCAGGATGTACGCGGCTTCGGGGCCCTTGTACCGGGTGTTGATCGGCACGACCACGCCCCCGGCCGACTGCAGGCCGAGGAGGGCGACGATCCACTCCCACACGTTCGGGGACCAGATGGCCACCCGATCGCCAGGTTCGATGCCGGCGGCGACGAACGCCCGGCCCGCGTCGGCGGCCGCCGTGGCCAGCTCGCGGAACGTCAGGTGCACCTCGGCGTCGACCACCGCCTCCGCGTCTCCGAAGCGATCGGCCGCCGACCGGGCCAGACCGGGGATGGAGCCCCACTCGAGATCGCCGCGGATGCCCGTGTCCATGTCCGCCATCGCTCAGCCCTTCCAGATCGCGACGAGCTCGTCCGTGGTGGTGACGGCGGCGAGGAGGGCGAGGGTGTTGTCGATGACGGCGTCCGCGTACTCCTGCGGGATGCCGCACACGGCGTCGCGCGGCAGCACCACGTCGTAGCCACGGTTCACCGCGTCCATCACCAGGTTGGTGACGGCGATGTTCACGGACACGCCCGTGACGACGATCGTGCGGATGCCGAGGTTGCGCAGCACGGGGTCGAGATCGGTGCCGGTCATCGGGTCGAGGCCGTGGGTGCGCGAGAGCACGAGGTCACCGGGTTCGGGGCCGAGCTCCGGCACCACCGCCACCTCTGGCGTGCCTGGCAGCAGCGGCACCGGTGACTTGCGCACCCCCATGAACAGCCGGGCGTTGGTGTTGGCGCCCTTGCCGTCGGCGCGGCGGTAGGCGGTGCAGTGCACCACCTGCACACCGGCGGCTCGCGCCGCAGGCAGCAGGCGACCGAGGCTCGGCAGCATCTGCACCGCAGCCGCCTCGGCCAGGGCCGGCAAGGCGGACCGCTCGCCGACCACGCCGTTCTGCACCTCGGACGTGACGATCGCGGTGTGCGCCGGCGCCACGAGCGCAGCCAGGTCGAGCGGCATGCGCCGACCCTACCGCGAGGATCTGACGGCCCGTCAGATGAGGGGAGCGAGGTTGGCGAAGGCTCGGTGGTGGTCGATGGCGGCCTGATCGTCGGTCCAGGGGCGCTGGCCGACGAGCACGTAGTCGTCGGCGTACTCCGGCTTCACCTCGCCGTCGTCGTCGACCAGCCACACCATCGCGAGGCGGCGCGGCACCCGGACCGGTCCGTCGACGCGCTCGAAGGTGCCGAACACCAGGTCCCACATCGGCGTGGTGACGCCCTGGTTGGCGAGCGGGTGACCGAAGTGGTGGTGGAAGTGGTGACGGCGCACCCAGCGCTCGTAAGGGTGGGCGATCGGCCGGCGGTGGGCGCGCCAGTGGATCCAGTCGTAGAAGCCGTAGGCGGCCACCCAGCCGACGCCGAGCAGCGCGCCGACCGGTCCGAGGAGCGTGGCGGCGTTGAGGCCGAGGACCACTCCCACGGCGATCACGCCGGTCCACGCGAAGTACCACGACTCGAGCACCGAGTCCTGCAGGGCGTGATGGCGCAGGTGCTCCTTCGAGGCGAGGCCGCGACCCTTGAGGGCGTGCATGGCGAAGCGGTGCATCACGTACTCGCCGAGGGTCCACATGGCCGCGCCGATCATCAGCAGCGCGAGCCCCGCGAGGGCGTACAGGGGGATGGTCATGGCGTGTCGTCTCCGTGCGGGAGGGGGCGGGCGAGCGGCTGGCGCGCGGCGATGGCGTCGATCACGGCATGCGCGTCGGCGAGCAGGGCAGGGGCAGCACCGAAGCCGACCAGCAGGTCGTCGACGAGCAGCCGCGCCAGGCGCACGCCGTCGAGCAGATCGGCGTCCCAGCGCGCGAGCTTGCTCACCTGGAGCACGCCGTTGAGCGCGGCGGCCAGGACGATCGTGCGATCCATGGCGTCCGCTGGGTGGAGGGCGCCGACGTCGGCGGCGGCCGCGAAGCGCTCGCGGGCCATGTCGAGGAGGCGGAACACGGTGGGCACCACGCGGGCACCCTCCTCCGTCGGCACGAGCTGGTCGGCGTCGTACATGAGCTGCTGCAGCAGGCGCTGCTCGTGCGGGAGCGTGTCGACGGCCTCGATGGAGAAGCGGGCGAAGCCGACCAAGTGGGCGAGCACCGCCACGGAGGGATCGAGGTCGGCCACGCGCTGCTCGATCGCGGGGCGGAGCAGCAGGTAGCTGCCGGTGAGGCGATCGACGGCTTCGCGCTGCACCTCGGCGACGAGCGCGCCCTTCGACGGGAAGTAGGTGTAGACGCTGCCGACCGCGGCCCCGACCTCGGCCGCCAGTCGCTGCATCGTCAGCGCACCGATGCCCTCCTCGGTGGCGATGAGCAGCGCCGTCTGGAGGTAGTCGCGGTGGCGGACCAGCCGGTTCCGCCGCGGCGCCCAGCGGGAGGGGCGACGACCGGCTGATCCTGAACCACGTTCAGCATCTGAACATGGTTCAACCTTTTCGTCAAGCCAGGCGTGAGGCTAGGGTTTCTGACACACCGTCAGATTTGGATGGAGCCGTCCCCATGACCACCGCGCCCGACTGGGAGCTGCCCACCATCGTGAGCGTGGACGACCACGTCGTCGAGCCACCGCACGTCTGGGACACCTGGCTGCCCGAGCGCTTCCGCGCCCGCGGGCCCAAGGTCGAACGGCGCGGCATCGGTCACATGAAGCACATCGGCGGCGGCCAGTACGAGCAGACCTTCGACCCGGACGGGCCGCAGGCCGACTGCTGGGTGTACGAGGACCTCGTCTACATCCACAAGCGCCACGTCGCCGCCGTCGGCTTCGACCGTGACGACATGACCATGTCGCCGATCACCTACGACGAGATGCGGCCCGGGTGCTACGACCCGAAGGCGCGCGTCGAGGACATGCAGATGAACCACGTGGAGGCATCCCTGTGCTTCCCGTCGTTCCCGCGCTTCTGCGGGCAGACGTTCACCGAGGCCAAGGACCGTGAGCTCGGCGAGGCGTGCGTGTACGCGTACAACGACTGGATGGTCGAGGAGTGGTGCGGCGACTCCGACGGCCAGCTCCTCCCCCTCCCGATCATCCCGCTGTGGGATGCCGAGCTGGCGGCCAAGGAGGTCGTGCGCAACGCGGAGCGCGGCGCGCGCGCCGTGTGCTTCAGCGAGATCCCGCCGCACCTCGGGCTGCCGTCGATCCACTCGGGCGAGTGGGATCCGTTCATCGCGGCGTGCCAGGACACCAGCACCGTGATCTGCATGCACATCGGGTCGTCCTCGCGCATGCCGGCCACCTCCGGTGACGCGCCGGTGGCGGTGGCCGCCACGCTGTCCTTCGGCAACGCCATGGCCTCGATGAGCGACTGGCTCTTCTCCGGCAAGCTCGTGCAGTACCCCGACCTGAAGCTGGCCTACAGCGAGGGCCAGATCGGCTGGATCCCGTACATCCTCGAGCGGGCCGACACCGTGTGGGAGGAGCACCGGGCGTGGGGCGGCGTGGCCGACCTCGTCCCCGAGCCGCCGTCCACCTACTACTACCGCCAGATGTACGGCTGCTTCTTCCGCGACCAGCACGGCATCGACAGCCTGGACAAGGTCGGCGAGGACAACATCACCTTCGAGACCGACTACCCCCACACCGACTCGACGTGGCCCAACACGAAGGAGGTCGCCACCAAGCTCATGGAGGGCGTCGCTCCCGAGGTCGTCGAGAAGATCATGCGCGGCAACGCCCGCCGCATGCTGTCGATGGACGACTGACTACCGCGGCGCGCGGCTCAGCGTCGTGACCGCCCTGACGTCCTCCGCGTAGCCGAGGTCGCGGTAGAGGCGGAGGGCGCCCGTGGGGTTCTCGTGGTCGACGCCGAGGATGCTGCGCTCGAAGCCGGTGTCGGATGCCTGGATCTTGCGGAGGACATCGGCGATCAGCCAGCGGGCGACTCCCTTGCCGCGCCACGCCCGGCGGGTGCCGATGCTGGTGAGCCACGCTTCGACCGGGACGCTGTCCCAGTCCTGCGGGTAGGCGGCGGTCAGCACGAACGCCACCACCTGACCGCTGGCCGGGTCGAGCGCCACGTTCGACAGGTCAGCCCGGAAGTTGCGATGACCCGTGTACCACTGCGCCCACTCCTCGGCGGTGCGCGGCTCGCTCCCCCAGTGGTCGGCGAAGGACTCGACGTGCGCCAGACGGGTCTCCTCGTCGAGCTCCTGGCTCCAGGGCCGGAGCTCGAGGCCGGGAAGAGCAGGCAGATCGGGGACGGGGTCGCCGGCCGGCCGGGCGATCTCGAGGAACCGGCGCACCGGCTCGAAGCCAGCCTTGGTGGCCACCGCCAGCAGGTCGCGCTGGTGGTCCGCCGCGTCCACCTGGACCTTGGTGTCGATCGACGCATCGAAGCCGGCCGCGATCTCCGTGGCTCGCGAGAGCATCCACTCGAACAGCTCCGTGCCGATCCCCTGCCGGCGGTGGCTGGGGCGCACGCCACCCCAGCACCAGACCTTGTGCGAGTCGCGCTGACCGGGCATTCCCTTGAGCCAGGCGAAGGCGACCAGCTCCGAGCCATCCCAACCGAACCTGGCGTCGGTGTCGGGGTGCGACCAGACGGACTTCCACTCGTCGTCGAGGTCGTCCAGCTCGTACGTCTCTCCGCGCACGTCGACGGCTTCCATGGCTGCGAGCAGGGCGGCCCACTCGGGATCGTCATCTCGCGACGGAGGCGCCCAGCGCAGCTCGACCATGGGCTGGATCTTGGCACTACGGTCCCGCGCCCATGGAGCGCTTTCGGACGCACGACCGGATCGAGGTGGCCTGCGACGAGGTCGGCGCGCCTGACGGACCGCCCCTCGTGCTCCTGCACGGCTTCGCCTCCAGCACCCAGGCCAACTGGGATGCAACCGGCGTCCGGACCGTCCTCGCCGAGGGCGGCCATCGCACGTTCGGCGTCGATGCCCGAGGGCACGCGCAGTCCGCGGCGGCCATCGTTTCCCGCTTCGACGAGCACGCCGAATAGCGTCGCCGACGATGGACCCGACCGCCCTCACCACGATCCGGTACGAGGCGGCCGACGGCGTCGCCACGATCACCCTCGATCGCGCGGACCGGCACAACGCGTTCACGTCGACGATGTGCGATGAGATGGCAGCGGCCTGGGCGCATGTCCGCGAGGACGACGACGTGCGCGCGATCGTCGTCACCGGCGCCGGCGACAAGGCGTTCTGCACCGGAATCGACCGTTCCGAGGTCCCCGCCGACGACGGCGTGGAGTACAGCTTCGACCCGCTGACGTACCGCGATCCCGGCGGTCGGCTCGGGCCGCGGAGCAACGAGTGCTGGAAGCCGGTGGTCGCTGCCATCAACGGCATGGCCTGCGGCGGCGCGTTCTACCTGCTCGGCGAGGCCGACATCCTGGTGGCCGCCGACCACGCCACCTTCTTCGACCCGCACGTCACCTACGGGATGCCCGCCGTGTTCGAGCCGGCCCTCATGCTGCAACGCATGCCGTTCGGTGAGGTGATGCGGATGACGTTGCTCGGGAACCACGAGCGCATCAGCGCGGCACGAGCGCTGGAGATCGGGCTCGTCACCGAGGTCGTACCGCTCGCCGAGCTGCCCGCCGCCGCCCACCGCATCGCGGCGGCCATCGCGTCACAGCCCCCCACCGCCGTGCAGGCCAGCCTGCGCTCGCTGTGGGCGGCGCGCGAGCTCACGCGCGGGCAGATGCTCGACGTGGGCAACACCTTCCTCAACCTGGCCATGAGCAAGGATGCGCTCGCCGAAGGGCAGGCCGTCTTCAGCTCCGGCGAGCGCATCGACCCCACGATCCGGTGACCCTCGCCGCCACCGTCCGCGAGGCGGCGCGACGGTTCGGGCCCCACGCGGCGCTCGTCGACCCCGGTGGTTCACGCGTGTCCTACGAGGATCTCGACCGGCGCTCCGACGAGGTCGCGGTCGGGATGCTGGCGACCGGGTTGGGGCCGGGCGACGTCGTCCTGCTGCAGCTGCCGTCGGACTCCGCCTACGTCGTGGCCTACGCGGCCGCCGCCAAGGTGGGCGCCATCGCGGCGGGCGTGAACCCCCGGCTGGCCCCGCCCGAGCAGGCGGCGGTGGCCGAGGTGGCGGGAGCCGCGCTCGCGCTCGGTTCGGCCGACGCGGTGGAGGCGCTCCGCCAGCCGGGCGTTGTGCCGTCGCTGGCTGACGATGCCGACCGGCCGGTGGCGCTGGTCTTCACCTCGGGCACCACCGGCGAGCCCAAGGGCGCGCTCTTCCGCGATCGTCAGCTGGCGGCGATCACCAGGATCGACGTCGCCGACGCGTGGGGCGACCCCGCGGCTGACCCGACGCCGATGCTGGCCGGCACCCAGTTCGCCCACATCGGCTTCATGACCAAGCTGCCGTGGTACCTCCGCCTCGGCACCACCACCCACATCCTGGGGCGCTGGCGAGCCGCGGATGCGCTGGCGTGCGTGGCCGAGCACCGCATCGCCTCCCTCGGAGGCGTCGCTCCGCAGATCGCCCTGCTCCTCCGCGAAGACGTGGAGGCCTACGACCTCACGTGCGTGCAGAACCTCGTGGTCGGAGGCGCGGCGTCGCCACCTGCGATGGTGCGGGAGGCGAAGGCGCGGTTCGACGCGCAGTACTCGATCCGCTACTCGTCCACGGAGAGCGGAGGGTGTGGCACCGGCACCGCCTTCGACGCCGACGACGAAGAGGCGCTGTTCACGGTGGGTCGCCCCCGCGGCGGCATCGAGGTGGGGATCTGCGACGACGACGCCGGGCCGCTCCCCGACGGCGAGGTCGGCGAGGTGTGGCTCCGCTCCCCCACCACGATGGCGGAGTATTGGCGCGACCCCGACGGCAGCACCCACACGCTCGTCCGAGACTGGCTGCGCACAGGCGACCTCGGCTTCATCGACGACCGGGGCTGCCTGCGGCTCGCCGGGCGGCTGAAGGAGATGTTCATCCGCGGCGGGTACAACGTGTACCCAGCCGAGGTGGAAGGCGTGCTGGCTGACCACCCGCAGGTCGCGGCGGTGGCGATCGTCCCGCGTCCCGATCCCGTGATGGGCGAGGTGGGGGTGGCGGTGGTGGTGCCGGCTGACCCGGCGGACCCGCCCGGGCTCGAGGCCCTCCGCTCGTTCCTCGAGCCCAAGCTGGCGCGGTACAAGCTCCCCGAGGCGATCCGACTCGTCGACGAGCTGCCGCTCACCCCCATGCAGAAGATCGACCGCCGAGGCCTCGCCGCGCAGGAGTCGCGTACCTGACCCTGCGCAGTGTCATCCTGTAGGTCGTGGCAGGCGCGGGGGGCTACGAAGCGAGGCACATGCAGGCGGCGGGGTCAGCGCCTCGGCCCGTCCGCCGTCGCTCCGTGTCCGTGATCTGGGCCGGGCTGCTCGTCGGGGTGGCGGGGATCGTGATGGTGCGACCCGGCGAGGTCGAGGACGGCTCACCCGACACGACCGTGGCCCTGGCCGCGGCGGACGATCCCGTCTCGGTGTGCACCCGGGCGTCGCTGGAGGATCGGGCCGGGCTCGTGCTCGTGGTGGGCCTCCCGGGCGTCACCACCGCCACCGACGACCTCGTCGACGAGCTGGCCGCCATCGGCGTCGGCGGCGTGATGCTGCGCGACGAGAACATCACCGGCGAGGAGCAGGCGCAGGAGCTGGTGGAGGGTCTGCGGACCCGGCTCGGCTCGGACCTGCTCGTGGCGGTGGATGACGAGGGTGGGCGCGTCAGCTCGCTGGGTGAGCTCGGGCAGTCGTTGATCTCGGCGCGGCGGCTCGGGCAGCAGGGCGAGGAGGCCGCCGAGGAGGCGGGCGAGGAGCTCGGCGACCTGGCGGCATCGATCGACGTCGACTGGGTGTTCGCGCCAGTGGCCGACCTCGACGACGGGCCTGCCTCCGGCGTCATCGGCGACCGCTCCTTCGGAGCCGACCCCGACGAGGTGGCCGCAACCGCCGGGGCCTTCGCGCACGGGTTGCGGCAGGCGGGCATGGCGGTGACCGTGAAGCACTACCCCGGCCACGGTGGATCCGGCGACCCGCACCGTGGCGATGCCGTCGATGACAGCACGCTGGAGGTGCTCGTGGCCGACGACCTCGTCCCCTTCGCGGCGTTGATCGACGACGGTGCCGATGCGGTCATGGTCGGCCACGTCACCTACCCGCAGGTGTGGGACGACCTGCCCGCGAGCCTCGAGCCGCGCGCCTACGCGATGTTGCGCGACCAGGGCTTCGAGGGAGTGGCCGTCACCGACGCCCTCGGCATGGGCGCCGTGCACGCGCGCTTCGGCTTCGACACCGCACCTGCGATGGCGCTGGCCGCCGGGGCCGACGCCGTCCTCGTGAACCAGGGCGACCAGGTCGCGGTGCTCCACGCCGGGTTGGTGGCCGCGGTGCGCGAAGGCCGGCTGGACGAAGACCGGCTCGACGAGGCGGTCGGCCGGATGCTCGCGCTGCGGGAGCAGTCGTTCGAGGGGACGGTCTGCGCGCCGTAGTCGCCGCTAGGCCAGGACGCCCTGGACGTGGGCAGACCCGGTCTCCGGGTGGCCCACCAGCACCATCGAGTCGGTCGCGAGGCGTGTGGGCGGGTCGGCGTCGAGCAGGTCGAGGCAGCGCGGCGGGTGGGAGCCGGCGTCGGCCTCTCGGCCGAGCGCGACCACCTCCGCGAGCAGGGCGCGGGCGTCGTCGCCGAGGAGTGACAGGTCGTCGGACACCAGCGCCATGCCGCCGCTCACGCCCACCGCCAGCGCCCATGCGCGCACCTGCTCCGCGTCCAGCTTCGTGTGCTCGGTGCGCAGCATCAGGCAGTCGGGATCGTTGAGCCACAGGCGACGGTGCAGGAACGATCGACTGAGCGTGTTCCGCCACACGTTGACGGTGGCCGGCTCGCCGCCCGTGTGCCCCGGCGGTCGGTACTGCCCAGCCTGCGGGTGCCACCAGGGGGCGACGTCGGCACCGATGCGCATGCCATCGACGACACCCACCGCCGCACCGAGCGGGGCGCCGCACCCGAGGAGGAACGCGTCATCGCCGGCGCCTCGCCGGATGGCGTCGAAGCCGGCTCGCACCCGCTGCGCCGGCGTCTGACCCGGGTCGGCGTACCCGCCGCGGAGCGAGGGGGCGTAGGTGAAGTCGAGCTTGAGGTAGGGGTAGCCCGCCTCCACGAGGCGCCGGGCCACCGACTCCAGGTGCACGAGCACCTCTGGGCGGCTGGTGTCGAGCGTGTGGACGGGCCCACCCCACGCATCGTTCGCCATGCCGACCAGCGGCGACCCGGTGGGCACGTGGGTGGGCAGCCAGTCGGGGTGCTGCCGGGCGACGTCCGAGCCGGCGCCGGCGAGGAACGGGGCGATCCAGATGCCCGGCGCGCGACCCTCGGCGGCGATGGCCGCGGCCAGGCCGTCCACCGCCGTCGGGAACTTGTCGTTGGTCGTCAGCCAGTCGCCGATCGCCGACTGGAACCCGTCGTCCAGCTGGAACACCTCGAACGGCCAGTCGCCGGCGCGGGCCAGGTTCGAGCGCACGTCGGCCTCGGTCACCGCGTGGAAGTAGTGGTACCAGGAGCACCAGCCCACCTGGTACGGCGCCGTCGTGCGAGCGCGGCCCGCCTCGCCGAGCGCGGCCGCCCACGTCTCCAGCAGTGGTGACGGGTCCGCTTCGCCTTCGCTGATCGTCACATCATGGAGCTCACGCCGCTCACCGGGCTGCAGGACGGCCCCACCGAGGAACGCCTCGATCCAGAGCTCGATCCCATCGGCCCCGTCGCGCGCCGGGCGCACCCGAAACGTTCCGTCGTGCTCCCACCCGCCGAGGAAGCCGGCCACGACCAGCGCGCCGGTGTCGTCGCGCAGCGCCGTCACCAGCTCGCTCCGCAGCTCCCCGTCCTCCGCCGGAGCCCAGTCCGCGTGGTGCATCCCGATCGGCAGCGAGCGCACGCCGTCGTGACTGGTGGGGTCCTGGTCGACCCGGAACGTGGCCACCGCGGTGGGTGACCACGACTGGTAGCCGTGGCGCAGGACGCGCAGCGGTTCGAGCACCGGATCGAGCCGCGCGACCACGGCGACCGCGTCGACCGCCACGGCCTGGTCAGCGCGGTTGGCGACGGCCCAGGTCAGCCGGTCGGCGGCCAGCGACCACTCGACCTCGATCGCCCCGCGGTCCGCCGCCCGCACGTCGATCCGAGCGTCCCGCAGCTGCATGGGTCGGCACCCTAGGACCCTCCCGATCTGTGGACGCCCACGACCGTCGTTCGAGCGCTCACGTCCATAGAACCGGTGAGGTCAGCGGGTGGCGCGGACTCGCCGGAGGAGAGCGACGGCGACGGCGACCGCGGCGAGCGGCCACAGCAGGTCCGCGCCGCCGCCGGTGGCGGGCAGCGGCGCGCCGTTCCGGTCGACGGGCGCCGGCGTGGGGGCCGGGGTCGCGGTGGGCGCCTTGAACCAGATGGGCGCCGTCACGAGGTCGTAGGCCTCGTTGGTGCCGCAGTCCTCGGTGCCCACCGGGCAGGCCACCACCAAGAACCAGTGCTCGCCGGTGTCGGGGGTGGTGAGGCTCCGGGTGGTTCGCAGCGCGCCGTGCGCATCGGTGGTGCCGAGCGGCTCCGGCTCCGCGAGGTAGTCGCTCAGCAGCACCGCGGGCGTGCCGGGGGCCAAGCCGTCGAGGGCGATGTTCAGCTTGTGGTCAGTGCCGCCCTCGACAACGGATCCGAGCACGTGCGCGGCCGGATCCTGGAGGCTGGTGCCGTCGGCGTAGAACTCGACGGACGGCACCACAGCCCGCTGGCCGGGCTCGCCGCCCACGAGCTCCTCGCCGATGGCGATGGTGCGGTGGTGCTGCAGCGCGAAGTAGTAGTCGCGGGGGCTCGTGCCCCGGGTGAGCATCAGGGTCTTGCCGTCGGCCGATGTCGACCACTCCAGCTGGTGCTCGTCCTCCGCGGCCACCGGCCCGAGGTGCCACCCGTTGCGCAGCGCCTTGAGGTACCAGAGCAGGTCGTCGCCACCGTTCACCTCGATGCCCGCCACCCGCTCGTCGACGGCGGGGACGTGGGCGAGGTCGTTCCAGTTCGCACCCCCCTTGGTGGCCTGCAGGATCTGGTTGTGCGGCAGGTCACCGTCGAACGGCGTGAGCGCGGGCTGGCCGCCGGGGTGGTTGAACACGACCAGCGCATCGCCGCCGCCGCCCTTCTCGGGAGGCTCCTGCAGCCAGCTCCACATCGGGTCCATCGCCAGGTAGCTGCCGTCGATCTTGGCGTTGACGACGTTGCGGGAGAAGTACACCCCCATGTGGTTGTAGTAGTCGTTCGTCCACTCGAAGCCCCGCATGGCCGTGAAGTCGCTGTCGCTGCCGGCGATGGCTTGGGCGAGCGTCTCGTTCCACTTGCGGTAGTGGTCGGCGTTCTCGACGTTGGAGCACGCGAGCGGCGGGATGATGCCCTCGAGCTCGAGCGCCGCGATGGCGTCGGGGATCCCGTTCGGGTCGATGCACGCCTCGGCGGTGGTGATCGGCAGCTTCTCGTTCTCCGAGTGCTCGCTCGAGATCAGGTAGTCGATGATCACGCCGCTGTCGCCGTCGCCACCGTCGACCGTGTTGTGCCCCTCGCGGGCCGCCCGCCAGTAGTCGGCCGGGATCGCGTCGGGATCGCCGTCTGAGTACCCGCTGTGCTCGTGGAGCACGCCGACGCGTTGCACCAACGGCTGCCCCGGGCTGGGGTCCTCACTGGAGCGGTACTGCGGCTCCGGGTACCCCGTCGCCTCGCACACCCCCTCCACCCACTGCAGATCGCAGACCTGGCGCAACGCCGCGACCGCGATGTCGGCCGGATCCGGCGGCCTCGCCGGGGCCGCGGACGCACCGGGGGCGCCCACCGCCAGCAGCACTCCGATCGCCCCAACCGCTCCCCCGCGCACGCCGTCGTTCTACTGGACGGACGACCGGCGAACCCCTTCAGCCGGCCAGACGTTTGGCGACCAGGCCGCCAGCCGGCGCAGCTCGCACCTCGGACGGGGTCGAGCGCAGGAACATCTGCACCGCACTGACGCGGTCGCCGAGGGCAACGAGGATCGCGACCGCCCGTACCCGGTTGCCGCCGACCTCGATGGTGGCGGTTCCGCCGAACTGGTCGTCGCCGATCCCCTCCAAGTCGAGCAGGTGAAGGTCACTGACCCGCTGGATCGCCCCGGTGCTCGTCTCCGACTCGTAGGCCCGACACCCGTCCTGGGCGGAGCATCAGGTCTTCGAACCGAAGTCGTCGGCGTCGTCGCGTTCGTCCGCCGGGGCCCTTCGACTCAGCGCCCGCGCTTCGTCGAGGTCACCCTCCTTCGCGCAGCCGGCCCCAGCCAGCACGATCAGCAGCGCGGCAACCCCGCGCGCGGCGCCCCCCACGCGCCGAGGCCCACTCAGGCGCCAGGTTCTGAACCGAGGATCGAGACGAAGCTGACCATCTCGCCCGGGTAGCCCCCGAGGTTGTGCGTCAACGCGAGGTGGCGGTCTGCCGTCGTGGCGATCTGGCGGTCCGCCGGCGCCTCGCCCCGCAGCTGGAGCCAGGCCTCGAACATCATCCGCAGTCCGCTGGCGCCCACGGGGTGGCCGAAGGACTTGAGACCACCGTCGGGGTTCACGGGGAGGTCGCCGGTGAGATCGAAGGCGCCGGCCTGCACCTCCTTCCAGGCCGTGCCTCGCGCACAGAACCCGAGGTCCTCCATCAGCACGAGCTCGGTGGGCGTGAAGCAGTCGTGCACCTCGGCCATGGCCAGCTCGGCCCGCGGGTCGGTGATGCCCGCCTGCGCGTAGGCGTCGGCCGCGCACGCCACGATCTCGGGGAACGTCGTGTAGTCGTAGGCCGGATCGGTGAGGCCGGAGCCGTTGCCCGCCACGAACGACAGCGCCTTCACGTAGAGCGGGTGCTCGGTGTAGCGGTGGGCGTCCTCGGCCCGGCAGACGATCGCCGCCGCGGCGCCGTCGGCCACCCCCGCGCAGTCGAACACCGACAGGCAGCCGGCCACGTCGGGCATGGCGAGGATCTGCTCGACGGACATCTCCCGGCGGAACTGCGCCCGCGGGTTGCGCGCGCCGTTGGCGTGGTTCTTGGAGGCGATGCGAGCGAGCACGGCCTTGAGCTCGTCCATGGGCACGCCGTAGCGCTCGGCGTAGGCGGGGACGACCATCGAGAACATCGCCGCCGCCGTCAACGTCCGCTGGGTGCCGTCGTTCGGGACGGGGAACGCGTTGAGACCCTGGTAGCCGGAGTCCTTCACCTTCTCCACGCCGACGGCCATCGCGAGGTCGTAGGCACCCGAGGCCACCGCGTACGCCGCCTGCCGCAGCGCCTCGGAGCCGGTGGCGCACATGTTCTCCACGCGCGTGACCGGCTTGCCCTCGAGCTGCAGGGGCTTGGCGAGGAGCATGCCGCTCATCCCGCCCTGGGCGGTGCCGAGCCAGTAGGCGTCGACGTCGTCCTTGGTGACACCGGCGTTGGTGAACGCCTCGTCGGTGGCGTCGACGAGGAGATCGTCGAGGCCCTTGTCCCAGTGCTCGGCGAAGCGGGTGCAGCCCATGCCGACGATGGCGACCCGATCCTTGATCCCGTGCGAGCCCATCAGGCGAGCCGCGCCTTCCAGAAGTAGTTGTGGATGCCATCCGCCGTGAACAGCTTGCGGAAGGTGAGCTCGACGCGCGCGCCGATGCGCACCTGGCTCACGTCGACGTCCGTGAGCTCGACGGGCAGCCGCCCGCCTCCGTCGAAGTCGACGACCGCGAACACCACCGGCGGGCTCGGCGAGTAGGCCAAGCGGTCGACGGTGAAGGTGGCGACGGTGCCCCCGACGTCGGCCATGGGCACCTCGGTGGTGTCGCCCGACTGCGGCGGGAGGTGGACCTCGCCGTCACCGCTCGACGACCCGACGAAACCGAACTTCCAGTCGCCCGACCGCCCGGACGCAGAGGCCGACGGCCGCGCCGGCTCGGGGCGTCGCGGTGGCTCGACGGGCAGGAGCCCGCGCCAGCGCAGGTAGGTGCCGTACGGGAGCGGGGCGCCGCCTGCGCCTTGCGCGGCCACCGGCCGGGCGGACGACCAGGTCGACAGCGCGTCGGTGGTGCGGAAGAGGAGGACGTGGGCGCCGTCCGCGAGCACGACGAGCGCGATGACCTGACCCGGTTCGGCGGTCTCGAGCGCCGCGGCCAGGAGGAAGGCGGGCTGCGCGGAGCCGAGGTTCCCGACGGAGCCCGCCAGGTCGGCGACCTGCCGGTCGCCCAGCGACAGCTTCTTGGCCAGCGCCGCGTTGGCGCGGGCGTGCGGGCCGGCGATGGCCACGTGGTCGATCTGGTCGGCGACGAGACCAGCCGTCTTCAGCGCGTCATCCCACGCCGCCTGGCCGAGGGGCACGTAGCGCGTCTCGCCGAACCGCTCCTCCCAGACCTTCGACCGGGTGTCACCTGGCGTCCGCCACCGGTCGAGGAACTCCTCGGTGGCCCAGCCGCCGCCCGTGAGCTCCGCCACCACCGGCCCGTCGTCCTCGTCGCCGATGACGAGCGCGGCGGCGCCGTCACCGAAGGCGGACTCGTCGGACCCGCCCGCCAGACCGGCCCGCACGTCCGCGCTCACCACGAGGTGCGGACCGCGACCGCTGAGGGCGGCATGGAGGGTTCCCATCGCCGAGCGCACCGAGCCGTTGGCGTCGAACGCGCCGACGTCTGGGCCGAGCCGCAGGGCGGCGTGGATGGCGGTGGCGTTGGTCTTGTCGGCGTACGCAGGTGCGACCGTGGAGAACCACAGCGTGTGCGGGGTCAACCCGCCGAGGGGCCGGAGCGCCGCGCGCGCCGCCTCGACGCCCATCGTCGTGGTGTCCTCGTCGTAGCTCGCCACGGCGCGGCGTGCCCTTGCCCCCTCCGCCGCCGGCCACCGCCGCGATGGTGCTGCGATCGAGGCGCCAATGGGGCACGTAGGCGGCCGCCCCGACGATGCCGCGCGCTCCCATCCGGCCAGGGTACGGCGAGATCTGACGGGTCGTCACATTTCGGCCTACGGTCGGCGGATGCGCCTCGGAGACGTCGCCAACGCCGGCGCGGCGGCGGCTGGCAAGCCCCTCGACGGCGTGCGCGTGCTGGCCCTCGAGCAGATGCAGGCCCTCCCCTACGCCACCCAGCTGCTCGCCCGGTTGGGGGCCGACGTGGTGAAGGTGGAGAACCCGTCCGGCGGCGACCTCGGCCGAGGCTCGCAGCCCGCGATGACCGACCCCGACGGTCGGCACGTCGGTGCCACCTTCCTGCGGAACAACCTCGGCAAGCGCAGCGTCTGCATCGACCTCAAGGCGCCGGCCGGTCGCGACCTGGTGCTGCAGCTGGCGCCGCGGTTCGATGTCATCGCGGAGAACTCGAAGGCCGGCGCCATGGCGCGCCTCGGCCTCGGCTACGCCGACATCGCGGCGGTGCACCCGCGCGCGATCTACCTCTCGATCTCCGGCTTCGGGAACACGGTGCCGTCGCCCTACGACTCGTGGCCCGCGTTCGCGCCGATCGTCGAGGCGATGTCGGGCATCTACGAGTTCAAGCGGCGAGGCGACCAGCCGCCAGTCGTCGCCCCCGTGGGCGCGCTGGGCGACATCGGCTCGGGCCTGTACGCGGTCATCGGGGTCCTGGCTGCCCTTCGCCACCGCGACGCCACCGGCGTGGGCCAGCAGATCGACATCGCGATGCTCGACGCCATGGTCGCGATGACCGACCTCGTCACCAACTTCTGGTCGCTGGGACTCCGCGACGGCGCCGTCGCCCCGCTCATCATGGACGGGTTCCGAGCCAACGATGGGTGGTTCATCATCCAGGTCGGCCGCGAACCGCAGTTCGCCATGCTCGCCGAGCTGGTCGGCGAGCCCGGTTGGCCCAGCGATGCTCGCTTCACCGATCGCCAGGGCTGGGTCGACCACCTCGACGACGTGATCCGGCCGGCCGTCGAGGGCTGGGCGGCCGACAAGACGCGCCTCGAGGCCTGCGCCGCGATGTCGGCTGCGGGCATCGCCGCCGGCCCCTGCTACCGGGACGACGAGGTGGTGGCCGACGAGCACGTCGCCGCGCGCAACATGCTCGTCGAGGTCCCCCGCACAGACGGCGTCGACGAGCCCGTGCTGGTGCCGGGCAACCCGGTGAAGCTCACGAACGTGGCCGAGGGTCCCGAGACGCGGATGCCGTGGCTGGGCGAGCACACGGATGCGGTCCTCACCGAGGAGCTGGGCCTCGGTCACGGGGCGCTGGCATCGCTGCGCGCCGACGGCGTCATCGCCTGAGCGGCACCTGAAGACAGGTTCCCGTCGCCGACCCTCAGAGGTAGCGTCGGACCGATGGCACTGGCGCCCTATTCGAGCTTCGACGTGCCGGTCGAGGGCGGGTCGCTCCACGTCGGCCGCTGGGGCGACGGCGACAAGGTGGTGGTGGCGGCCCACGGGATCACGGGCAACCACCGCTCGTGGCAGGGCGTCGCCCGCGCGCTCGACGCTGACGTGTCGCTCGTGGCGCCCGACCTCCGCGGCCGAGGCCTCTCCTCGAAGCTGGCCGGCCCGTTCGGGATGCGAGCGCACGCCGACGACCTCGTCGCCGTGCTCGACCACCTCGAGCTCGACCGCGCCGTCCTCGCCGGTCACTCGATGGGTGCCTACGTCGCCACCGTGGCCGCCACCACCCACGCGCCGCGCTGGTCCAACGTCGTGCTGGTCGACGGGGGCGTCGCGCTCCCGCTGCCCCGCGGCGTCGACCCGGCCGACATGCTGGCGGGAGTCCTCGGTCCGGCCCTGGCCCGACTCGAGATGACCTTCGCCGACCGCGACGCCTACCACGCGTTCTGGCGCGAGCACCCTGCCCTCACCGAGCCGGGAGCGTGGAACGAGGACACCGAGGCGTGGCTCGACCACGACCTCATCGGCACCGCGCCCGAGCTGCGCTCGTCCGCCGCGCTCGAGGCGGTGCGCTTCGACGGCACCGAGCTGCTGGTCGACCGCGAGGTGCGTCGCGCGTTCAACGCCATGCGCCAACCGTCCGTCCTCCTCCGAGCGCCGCGAGGCCTCCTCAACCAGGTGCCGCCGCTGCTCCCCGACGAGCTCGTCGACCCGCTCCGCGCCCGTTGGCCCATCCGGCTCGAGATGCTGGTCGACAACACGAACCACTACTCGATCCTGTTGGCCCAGCGCGGGGCCCGGGTCGTCGCGAGCCACCTCCACGCCGCCTTTGCCTGACACCGCCGCGCGGCGGCTCCGGCCCGTCCGCCGCGACGACGAAGCGGCGGTCGTGGCGGCCCAAGCCGAGCTGGCGGAGGAGTAGTTCCCTTCGCCCTCGGCTTCCAGGACGGCATGCCCTGGGCGCGCTACGTCGAGGGCCGGCGGCGCCAGGCCCATGGGGTCGACCTGCCGGACGGGTGGGTGCCGAACACCTTCCTCCTCGCCGACGTCGCCGGCGAGATCGTCGGCCGGGCCTCGATCCGCCACGAGCTGAAACGACTTCCTCGCGCACCAGGGCGGCCACATCGGCTACTGCGTGCTCGCCGGTCACCGTCGCCGCGGCTACGCCACCGAGATCCTCCGACAGTGCCTCGTGATCGCCAGCTCGGTCGGCGTCGACCGAGCGCTCATCACCTGCGACGAGGGCAACGTCGGGTCCGCCACCGTCATCGAACGAGCCCGCGGCGGCTACGAGTCCACCGTCCACGACACGGAGGAAGGCATCCCAAGCGCCGTCGGGCAGGAGGAAGACCTCTGCCTCGCGGCCCTCGGCGAACGGGCACCCGCTCGTCCAGGCGCCAAGGGTCATCCCCAGCGGTCGGATCGGTCACCGGGCCACGTCCGCCGAGCTAGGCGTCGGTCTTCTTGGGCGGAGGTCGCCAGGCGACCGCGAGGAGCGACGCCGCGCCGCCCACGCCCGCGATGAGCGCGATGAGGAGGCCGTCGGTGCCCGGTGACGGGTCGAAGAGCTCGAGGGCGTGGTCGACGGACCACTCGCCGGCGCCGAGGGTGGCGATGGCGAACCCGGCGATGGTGAGGGTCATCACGTACTCCCACCCCTCGCCCGGGCGGAAGATGAAGAAGCCGTTGCCCCGGTGGTTGGTGACGATCGCCACGAGCATCACGCCGATCACCGCGGCGCCGGCTAGGGGCGTGAGCAGGCCGAGCACGAGCAGGGCCCCGCCACCGACCTCGGTGAGGCTGGCCAGCCAGGCGTGGACGATGCCGGGCTTCATGCCGAGGCTCTGGAACCAGCGGCCGGTGCCGGCGATCTTGCCGCCGCCGAAGATGTGGTTGATGCCGTGGGCGAGCATCACCGCCCCGACCCCGCACCGCAGCACGAGCAGGGCCAGGTTGATCGAGTCGAGGTCGTCCATCGCTGGGCAACGTACCGGGATCGACCGCGCCGAGGGGCCATCGGTAGCCTCGGCGCCCATGCCGTCCGCCAAGACCGTCGCCAAGGTGCTCGGCGTGATCACGGCGGCCACCGCGGGCGCCCTCGCGGTGAAGGAGGCGAAGAAGCGGATCGACGCCAGCCGCGAGGCCAGTGGGCCCATCACGTCATCGAGCCGCAACGCCCGCAGCGTGGCGATGGCCGGCATCGGTGCGAAGGCGGGTGGGCAGTACGCCCTCCACCGGGCCCGCAAGGTGTTCGCCTCGGCCGCCCGCGAGAAGGAGCTCGACGCCGCCTTCGAGCTGCAGACGGCAGAGAGCATCGCCGAGACGCTCGGCAACATGAAGGGCGCCATGATGAAGCTCGGCCAGATGGCCAGCTACCTCGACCAGGGCCTGCCCGAGCCGGTGCGCCAGGCCCTCGCCGAGCTGCAGGCCAACGCGCCGCCCATGAGCGCCGAGCTGGCCGCCCAGGTGGTGCGCGAGGAGCTGGGTGACGCGCCGGAGGCCGTGTTCGCGGAGTGGGATCCCAAGCCGATCGCGGCCGCCTCGATCGGGCAGGTGCATCGCGCCATCACCCACGACGGGCGCGCCGTCGCCGTGAAGGTGCAGTACCCGGGAGTCGGCGACGCCATCAGAGCCGACCTCGACAACGCCGGGATGATGTTCGGCGCCATGGGCATGATGCTCCCCGGCCTCGAGCCGGGGCCGCTCGTCGAGGAGCTGCGGTCGCGCCTCCTCGAGGAGCTCGACTACGTCAAGGAGGCGGACAACCAGCGCCTCTTCGCCGCCTACTACGAGGGGCATCCGTTCATCCACATCCCGGCCGTGGTGGACGAGCTGTGCGCGGAGCGGGTGCTCACCACCGAGCTGGCCGAGGGGGTGCGCTTCGACGAGGTCGAGGGGTGGAGCCAGGCGGAGCGCGATCTGGCCGCCGAGGCCATCTTCCGGTTCGTGTTCGGCAGCCTCTACCGGCTGCACGCGTTCAACGGCGACCCGCACCCCGGCAACTACCTGTTCCGCCCGGGCGGACAGGTCACGTTCCTCGACTTCGGCCTGGTGAAGCGGTTCGACGAGGACGAGGTCGTCCTGATCGCCGACATGCTCAAGGCGATGGTGGTCGACAAGGACATCAAGGAGTACCGCCGGCTCATCGAGAGCATCGGCATGCTGACGCCGGGCAGCTCCTTCACCGACGACGAGGTGATGGACTACTTCGGCCACTTCTACGACTTCGTCCAGCGCGACGAGGTGGGCACGATCACCCCCGAGTACACGTCGGAGACCGTGCGCCGGTTCTTCGACTACGGCGGGGAGCACGGCCAGATCCTCAAGGCCGCCAACGTGCCGCCGACCTTCGTGATCATCCAGCGCATCAACCTCGGCCTCTACGCGATCTTCGGCCAGCTCCGGGCCACCGCCAACTGGCGGCGCATCTCCGAGGAGATCTGGCCCTTCGTGGACGGGCCGCCCACCACCGATCTCGGACGCCAGGCCGCCGCGTGGGCCGCCGAACGAGGCCACGGGTGATCGAGGTCATCGCCCTCGACGGCGACGACACCCTGTGGCACAGCGAGCACCTCTTCGTCGACACCCAGGATCGCTTCCGCGACGTCGTCCGTCCCCACGTCGATCTCGACGACGCCGCCCTCGACGCGCGGCTCCTCGAGGTCGAGCGGCGCAACCTGCCGCTGTTCGGCTACGGGGTGAAGGCGTTCACGCTCTCGCTGGTGGAGACGGCCATCGAGGTGACCGACGGGCGGATCCCGGGTCGGGACCTGCAAGCGGTCCTCGACCTCGGCAAGGTGCTCATCGACCATCCGGTGGACCTGCTCGACGGGGTGCACGAGGCCGTCGACGTGCTCACGAACACCTACCGGGTGATGGTGATCACCAAGGGCGACCTCCTGCACCAGGAGACCAAGGTCGCTCGGTCCGGTCTCGCCGAGCTGTTCTGGCGGGTCGAGATCGTGTCCGAGAAGGACGAAGCCACCTACCGGCGGATCCTCGAACGCCATGGCATCGACCCGGCCACCTTCGTCATGGTCGGCAACTCGGTCCGCAGCGACGTGCTCCCCGTGCTCGCCATCGGCGGGCGAGCGGTGCACGTTCCGTACTCCGTCACCTGGGCGCTCGAGCACGCGGAACCCGACCCCGACGTGCACGACTTCCCCGTGCTCCTGTCGCTGGCGGAGCTGCCCGCCTGCATCGAGCAGCTGCAAGGCGAGGGCTGACCGTGCCCGAGCTGACGGTCGTGTCGTTCAACATGCACTGGGGTCGTGGGGAGCGCGGCGACGGCTGGCCGTCGTTCGACTACCTGGAGGCGTGCCGCGGCTTCGATGCCGACGTGCTCGTGCTCCAGGAGTCGTGGGCACCCGACGGCGGCCTGGCGCAGCACGCCGAGATCGCGACCGCGCTGGACATGGACGTGGTGTCCGTGCCGATGGCCCGGGCCGTGCTCGAACCGAAGCCGAAGCTGATGGGGCGTGCCGACCCCGACCACGAGGTCGGCGCCGGTGACTGGAGCCTGGCCCTGCTGTCGCGCAAGCCGATCCGCGCCAGCCGCGTGATCGACCTGCCACGCGCTGTTCCTCGATCCGTGGAGGCGGGCGCTCGTCCTGGCCGAGCTCGACGTGGATGGCACCAACCTCACCGTCGCGGCGGTCCACTTCTCCCACCTGGAGTTCGGGGCGCCGCTGCACACGCGCGCGCTGCGACGGGCGCTGCCGACGACCGATCGTCCGGCCGCGTTCGTCGGTGACATGAACATGTGGGGATGGACGATCTCGGCGATGGTGCCCAAGGGGTGGCGCCGGGTCGTCAAGGGCAAGACCTGGCCGTCCCACCGGCCGAAGCACCAGATCGACCACGTGCTGGTCACCCCGACCGTCGAAGTCGTCAGCGGCGAGGTGCTGCCGGACCTCGGCTCCGACCACCGGGCCGTCCGCGTCCGGCTCCGGGTCACGTGAGCGGGCCCATCGTGTTCCTGTGCACCGGCAACGCGGCCCGGTCCGTCATGGGCGGAGCGGCGCTGGCGGCCCACCTGCCGGACTGGCACGTGTCGACCGCCGGCACGCTCGTGGTCGAGGGCCAGCCGATGAGCTGGCGGACCAAGGCGGCCCTCGAGGCGGTCGGCCTCGACGCCCCCCACCACCGCAGCCGGCAGGCGACCACTTCGGAGGTGGGCAATGCTGCCCTCGTGATCGCCCTCGCCCCTGAGCACGTGCAGTGGGTGCGCCGCACCCACCCCGAGGCCGCCGCTCGCACGGCCACGCTGCGCCGCCTGGCTCGCGACCTCCCCGACCACAACGCCCCGCTGGCCGAGCGGGTCGCCGCCCTCGCCCTGGCTGAGGTGGAGCTCGGCGCCTGGGAGGAGGTGGTCGACCCCGGTGGCGGTGATGCCGAGGCGTTCGCCGCCTGCGCCGTCGAGGTGGTCGACCTCGTCGCCACGCTCGCCCCCCGGCTGGTGGGTCGGTGACCCAGCACCTCACCCCCGACGAAGCCGCCGCCCTCCTGCTCCCGAGGGACAGCCTCGGCATGCCGCTGGGACCGGGTCAGCCGCCGGCCTTCCTCGAGGCGCTGGGGCGCCGCACCGACTGGGAGCACCTCCGCATCGGTGGCGCGCTCCTCACGGTCCTCACCGACCTGTTCTCGCACCCGAACGTCCACTACCTCAGCGGGTTCTTCGGCCCGCTCGAGCGCCTGCTCCGCGACAGCGGGGCCAACATCGGCTTCGCCCCTGCCGACTTCCGTCGCTTCACCCCGATCCTCGAGGCCGATCCCCCGCGCGTCATGAGCACGGCGGCGGCTCCGCCCGACGCCGATGGCCGTGTGAGCCTCTCCCTCCACGCGGGGGCCAGCGTCGACCAGCTCCGGCGCGCCGCCGCCGATCCCCACCGGCTCCTGGTCGTCGAGGTCAGCCCGGCGTTCCCGCGGACCTACGGCGTGGGCGACTACGTGCACTCGGTCTCGGTGGAGGAGATCGACGTGCTCGTCGTGAGCGACAAGTCGCCGATCGTCACCGACGACCCGCCCCCCACCGACATCGACCGCGCCATCGCCGAGCACGTGCGCTCCTTCGTCCCCGACGGCGCCACCCTGCAGACCGGCATCGGCGCGGTCCCGTCGGTCGTCGCCGCGCTCCTCGCCGAAGGCGACGGCGGCGGCTACGGCGTCCACTCCGAGATGTTCACGACCGGGCTCATGCGGTTGCACCAGGCCGGCAAGGTGACGAACGCCAAGGGCATGTACGACGGCGTCTCCGTCGCCACCTTCGCGGCCGGCACCCGGGAGCTCTACGACTGGCTCCACGAGAACCACGACGTCGCCTTCCTGCCCGTCGACCAGGTCAACTCACCCGAGGCCATCGCTCGCAATCGGGCGATGGTGACGATCAACGCCGCCATGTCGGTCGACATCCAGGGGCAGGTGATCGCCGACACCATCAACGCCGTGCAGTACTCCGGCATCGGCGGTCACGAGGACTTCGTGTCGGGCCCGGCGTTGGCCCTCGACGATCGCTCGTTGCTCTGCCTGCCCTCCACCATCACCGTCGGCGACGAGCTCCGCTCGCGCATCGTGCCCTGGTTCGAGGCGGGGGCTGTGATCACGACCCCGCGACACCAGGTGGACGTGATCGTCACCGAGCACGGCGCCGCCGAGCTCCAAGGCAAGACCGTCCACCAGCGCGGTGAGGCGCTGGCCGCCATCGCCCACCCGGCGTTCCGCGAGGGCCTGCGCGAGGCCGCCGAGCGCGCCAGCCACGGCCGCTCACCGTTTCCGGCGTAGATGAAGATCGAGTCGGAGAGCGCCGACTTCCAGCTGCTGGAGGCCCTGCTCCACAACCGTCGCAAGCGCGAGCAGCGGGGCGAGTTCCTGGTGGAGGGTGTCCGGGCCATCGACCGATGCCTGGCGTCGGGCTGGCCCGTGCGCGCGCCGCGCTCGCGCGGGACGGGGCCGAGCGCTCGTCGTGGGCCCAGGCGTGCCTCGGTCAGGTGGACGAGGTGATCCAGGTGCGCGCCGACCTCTTCGCGCGCCTGACCGACCGGGACGAGCCGCCCGAGCTGCTGCTGGTCGCCCAGGTGCCACCACCCGACCTCGCCGCCGTACCCCGTCCCGCCGACGGCGTGGTCGTCGTGGTCGACCGGCCGGGGTCCCCAGGCAACCTCGGCACGATCATCCGCACCGCTGACGCCCTGGGCGCCAGCGCGGTGCTCACCACCGGGCACGGTGCCCACCTCTACGACCCCCGGACGATCCGGGCCAGCGTCGGCTCGCTGTTCGCGCTGCCGGTCGTGCCCGTGCGCAGCAACCAGGCACTGGCCGACTGGGTGGCCGAGTGGCGAGACGAGTCCGACGTCACCGTGTACGCCACCGACGAGGCGGGCGACGTCGAGCTGCGACCGGGCGCCACGCTGCGCCGACCCGCCGTGCTGCTGCTCGGCACCGAGCGGACCGGACTCGCCCGAGCGCTGCGAGACCTCGCCGACGCGACCGTCGCCGTCCCGATGACCGGGTCGGCCAGCTCGTTGAACGTGGCCGTGACCCACGGGATCGTGCTCCACGCCTTGATGAGTACGGTGACGCCCCATGGCTGAGGACGTGCCCGTCACCGACCTGATCCGCACCGAGGTCGACGGTGGGGTCGCGCGCATCACCATCGACCGAACCGACGCGGGGAACTCGCTCACCCCCGTCATGCGCGATCACCTGGCGGACACCTTCGACGAGCTGTCCGCCACCCTCGGCGTGCGGGCCATCGTCCTCACGGGTGCCGGCGAGAAGCACTTCTGCACCGGTGCCGGCCTCGGCGGCGCCCAGAAGCCCGAACCGCCACGGCCCGACGGCGCGCCCGAGCGCGCCCTCGGCGACGTCTCCCGCCTGATCCGCCGCGGCTGGCAGCGGCTCGTGGCGTCGATCCTCGACTGCGAGAAGCCCGTCGTCGCGGCGGTGAACGGCACCGCCGCCGGGGGCGGGGCCAACCTCGTGCTCGCCTGCGACCTCGTCGTCATGGCCGACTCGGCTCGCCTCATCGAGGTGTTCGTGAAGCGCGGCATCATCCCCGACGCGGGTGGCGCCTACCTGCTCCCGCGGATCGTCGGTCCGCAGCGAGCCAAGGAGCTCATGTTCCTCGGCGACGACCTGTCCGCCGCCGACTGCGAGCGGTGGGGCATCGCCAACCGCGTCGTCCCCGCCGCGGAGCTGGCGGCCACGGTCGACGAGCTGGCCGCGAGGCTGGCGAGCGGTCCCACCAAGGCCATCGCCATGACCAAGTGGCTCATCAACCGCAGCCACGAGAGCTCCCGCCACAGTGCCTTCGAGGAGGAGGCGGTGGCGCAGGAGCTGGTGACCGGCACCGCCGACATGGCCGAGGGCATCAAGGCGTTCAGCGAGCGGCGGAGCCCCGACTTCACGGGCTGGTAGCCGTCAGGCCGGGGTCTGCCCCCACCCGTGACGCTCGCCGCCGAAGGCCGCCAGGTAGCGGCCGTGGAGCGCATCCCACCCGGCGGCGTCCAGCTCGGGCACCGCCGCACCGTCGAGGCCCGCCTTCAGCCCGGCGAGGCAGTGGTGCCAGCCCGCGCCGCTGCGGGCGACGTGCGCTCGGTCGTCGGTGGTGTCGAGGAACACCATGCGCGTGCCGTCCCCGTCGGGAGCCAGCTCGATGCGGACCACGTCCTCGCCCCACTCCAGCTCGAGGAGGTGCGGCGGTTCGTGCGCCAGACAGCGCCCGCCCATCCCCTCCGCGGGAAGGTTGGGGTCGTCGACGTACTGCAGCTCGCCACCGGGCACGAGGTCGCCGACGATGCGCTGCGGGAACCACGCGTCGCGGTGCTCGGCCTCGGCCAGGCAGCGCCACACCTTGTCGATCGGATGGGCGAAGCGGCGCTCGAAGCGGAGCGTCCAGCGACCGTCGGCCTCCAGAAGGGTCGCGTCGGTGGCGTCCATGCTCAGTCCTCCATCTCGTCGAGGCGGCGCTCGAGGGCATCGAGGCGCTCGTCCCAGAAGCGGCGGTACGGCGCGAGCCATGCGTCGAGCTCCAGCAGCGGCTCGACCCGCAGGCTGTAGTACCGGCGCTGGGCGTCCGGGCGCACCTGCACGAACCCCGCCTCCTTCAGTGCTCGCAGGTGCTTCGAGACGGTGGGCTGCGTCAGCTGCAGCTCGGTGACCAGCTGGCCGACCGGCCGCTCGCCGCCGCGGAGCTGGTCGAGGATGCGGCGCCGGGTCGGCTCGGCCAGCACCTCGAACGCCGTGGTCATGCCCCCAACATGCCAGACCAGGTATATACCTGTCAAGGCATGGAGGTCAGCCGTCGCTCCCCTGGTGGCGGATCTGCTCCCGGCCCTCCGCGAACCGGTTCGCCTCGTAGGTGATCAGCGCGACCATCAGCCCCGCCACGATGGCGAGGGTGGCGAGGGCGTCGAGCTCGTCACCGAACGGCACGAACACCAGCAGCACCAGCGCAAGCGCGAGCCGCTGCTTGTTGAGGGTGCGGATGTTGCGCAGGCGGAAGGCGACGTGGGCCAGCAGGTAGATCGCCACCCCACCGACCAGCGCGAACGCGGTCTCCGGCTCGAGGGGCGCGTCGGTGTGGGCGATGGTCTTCTTCAGGCCCAGCGCGATGAGCACCACGCCGGCGACCATCGGGAAGTGCAGGAACGAGTACGAGTCGCGGGCCATCTCGTTCTGCTCCTTGCCGACCGGCAGGCTGCTGAGGCGCCGCTCCGCGACAAGGGCCACGACATCGAAGTAGGCCCACCACATCGCGGCGGCCAGCGCGGAGCCGAGGACCGCGGCGGTGATGACGCCGGCGTCCACGCCCGCCTCCGCCCCGACGCCGATGGCGACGATCGACTCACCCAGGGCGATGATGAAGATGAGCCCGTGGCGCTCGGCGAAGTGGTGGGGCACCAGCTTCCACCCCTCGGAGCCGAAGAGGAACGGGCCCAGCATGTCCAGCGCCAGGGCCGAACCCCAGAGCGCCAGCTGCGCGTCGCCATGGATCTGAGACGCGATCACGAGCAGCCCGATCCCGACCGCGGTGCTCGGCACCAGCCCGATCCACACCGAGTGGCGCAGGGTCGGGGTGTCCCGGCCCGCCACCCCGAGCAGCACGAGCTGGCCGACCCGCACCAGCCCGTAGAAGACGGCGAAGGTGAGGCCGAGCTCGCCGTAGGCGTCGGGCACGCACAGCGACACCACCAGCAGCGCGGCCATGGCCGCGAAGATCGCCAGCCGCACCGCCCCCTCCTGCGGGTCCACCACGCTGGTCAACCAGGCGTACCCGCACCACGCCCACCACAGCACCCCGAGGACGATGAGGCCCCGGGCCAGCCCCTCCCATGTGGGGTCGGCGGCCATCAGCGCCGTGCACTGGGTGATGGCCAGCACGAAGACGAGGTCGAAGAACAGCTCGAGCGGGGTCACCTGATCGCCATCGCGGAGCACCGCGCTCACGCGGGGCCGATGTCCGGGCTCCCTCGTCGCCATGCCGCAGGAGCGTACGGCCGTCAGGTGGGGACCCCACGCCGATAGCGTCGGCGCCGTGGACCTGCTCGTGGTGGTCGGTGACGTCAGCCCGCCCGCTCGTCTGGTGGCCCGGGCTCGGCGCACGGCCCACGTGTCGCCGGGCGAGCCCCTGCTGACGTTGATCGCCGACCTCCGCAGCCACATCCCCCGGCGCGTCGGCGTGCTCGGCGCCGCCGTCGACGCCGAGCCGGTCGCGCGCGAGCTCCACGAGCGCGGTCTGCCGGTGGTCCTCTACACCGACGACGACCACCCGGAGGTGCCCAACGTCCCCACCCAGCGCATCACCGATCCGGGCGAGGCGATGGACGTGGCCGACGACCTCGTGGCCCTGATCGGCAACACCCCGATGGTCCGGCTCGACCGCACCGCGCGCGACGTCGACTGCCACCTGCTCGCCAAGCTCGAGCTGTACAACCCAGGGTTCTCGTCCAAGGACCGCCCGGCGCTGCTGATGATCGAGACGGCCGAGCGCGACGGTCGCCTGCAACCGGGCGGCACCATCGTGGAGCCCACCAGCGGCAACACCGGGGTGGGCCTGGCCATCGTCGCCGCGCGCCGCGGGTACAAGTGCATCTTCGTGTGCCCCGACAAGGTGGCCCCGGACAAGATCGCCCAGCTGCGCGCCTACGGCGCCGAGGTGATCGTGTGCCCGACGTCGGTCGACCCGAGCCACCCCGACTCCTACTACTCGGTGTCCGATCGGCTCTCGCGCGAGGTCCCGGGCGCGTGGAAGCCCGACCAGTACCACAACCCCGACAACCCCCGAGCGCAGTACGAGACGACCGGGCCCGAGATCTGGGCGCAGACGCGTGGCCGGATCACCCACTTCGTGTGCGGGGTCGGCACCGGCGGCACCATCTCCGGCATCGGCCGGTACCTCAAGGAGCAGAACCCGGCCATCCGCACCATCGGTGCGGACCCGGAGGGCTCGGTCTACTCCGGGGGCACCGGGCGGCCGTACCTCGTGGAGGGGATCGGCGAGGACTTCTGGCCGACCACCTACGACCCGTCCGTGGTGGACGAGGTGATCGCCGTCAGCGACGCCACCAGCTTCGGAACAGCCCGCCGGGTCACGCGCGAGGAGGGGCTGCTGATCGGCGGCTCCGGGGGCACCGCCATCGCCGCGGCCCTCCAGGTCGCCGCCGGCCTCCCGCCGGACGCGGTCATCGTGGTCCACATCCCCGACTCGGGCCGCGGGTACCTGTCGAAGCTCTACGACGACGGGTGGATGGCCGACCACGGCTTCCTGCGGGCGGCGGGACCGACCGTGGGCGACCTGTTGCGCGATCGCGCCGCGGGCCTCCCCACGCTCGTGCACACGCATCCCGCCGAGACGGTGCGCCAAGCCATCGAGATCCTGCGCGAGTTCGAGGTGAGCCAGATGCCGGTGGTGAAGCACGAGCCGCCGGTGGTCCTCGCGGAGGTGATCGGGGCCGTGTCCGAGCGCGAGCTGCTCCAGGCCGCCATCGCCGACCCCGGAGCCCTCGACCGGCCCGTCGGCGACGTGATGGGGCCGCCGCTGCCGACCATCGGCATCGGTGAGCCGCTCGACCTCGCCATCGCCCGGCTCGAGCAGGCGTCGGCCGCGCTGGTGCTCGACGGCGGTCACCCGATCGGTGTGATCACGCGCTCCGACGTGCTCGGCAGCCTGGTCACCGAGCGCGGCAGCCGCTGATGGTGCACCTGGACGACAAGGGGTTCGGGACCCGCGCTGTGCACGGGGCGGGGCCGCCTGACCCCGCCACCGGTGCCGTCGTCCCGGCCATCTCGCTGGCCACCACCTTCGAGCAGGAGGCGGTCGGCAAGCCGCTGGCCTACGAGTACGCCCGCAGCGGGAACCCCACTCGCTCGGCCCTCGAGCGGCACCTGGCGGTGCTCGAAGGCGCCCCGCACGGCTTCGCGTTCGCGTCCGGGCTGGCGGCGGAGGACGCCCTGCTGCGGCTCATCGCCACCGGCGACCACCTCCTGCTCCCGGACGATGCGTACGGCGGGACGATCCGCCTGGCGCGGCAGGTGCACGAGCCGGCCGGGCTGGTGGTCGACACCGTCGATCTCACCGACGTCGACGGGGCGGCGGCCGCGATGCAACCCCACACCCGCATGCTGTGGGTCGAGACACCGAGCAACCCGTGGCTGCGGATCGTCGACATCGAAGCGATCAGCACGCTGGCCCACGAGCGCGGCGCCCTGTTGGTCGTCGACAACACCTTCGCCACCCCCGCGCTCCAGCAACCCCTCGACCTCGGCGCCGACATCGTCGTCCACTCCACCACCAAGTACCTCGGGGGGCACAGCGACGTGGTGGGCGGCTTCGTCGCCACGCGCGACGACGAGCTGGCCGAACGCATCGGCTTCCTCCAGAACGCGGCCGGCGCGGTGCCTGGGCCGCTCGACTGCTACCTGGTCCACCGCGGCGCCCGCACCCTGGCGCTGCGGATGGCGCGCCACAGCGAGAACGCCGCGGCGGTGGCCGAGCGGCTCGCGTCCCACCCCGCGGTGGCGGAGGTGCTGTATCCCGGCCTGCCGTCGCACCCGGGCCACGAGGTCGCGGCGCGCCAGATGTCGGCGTTCGGCGGGATGGTGTCGATCCGGCTGGCGGGCGGGGAGGCGGCGGCCCTCGAGGTGTGCCGCCGCACGGAGATCTTCACGCTGGCCGAGAGCCTCGGTGCGGTCGAGAGCCTCATCGAGCACCCCGGCCGCATGACGCACGCATCAGTGGCGGGGACCAGCAACGAGGTGCCCGCCGACCTCGTGCGGCTGTCGATCGGGATCGAGGACGTCGACGACCTGATCGCGGACCTGGTGCAGGCGCTCGACGGCCTCTCGTAGGGTCCGGGCGTGCACGCTCCCCCGCTCGACCTGCTCCGTCCCAGGCGGGCGATCACGGGGATGTCGGCCGTGCTGCTCCCCCACCGATCCAGCACGGAGATCGACTGGGTCGCGTTCGAGGCCCACGTCGAGCGGACGGCGGGAGCGGGCCTGACCCCTGCCGTCAACATGGACACCGGGTTCGTGCACCTCCTCTCTCCGGAGTCGCGCGCCGAGGTGCTGGGTCGCACGAAGTCGCTCGGCGTCGAGTTCGTGGCCGGCGCCTTCGACCTGGCCGACGTCGAAGCGGTGCAGGCCCTCGGCGGCACACCCATCGTCTTCCCGTCTGACGCCACGCGCGACGTGGTCCCCGCCTATGAGCGGGTCGCGGCGGTCGCCGATCGGTTCCTGGGCTTCGAGCTGTCCCCGGTGTTCCACCCCGACGGGTGCATCTGGGACCTCGACACGTACCGAGCGGTCCTCGCCATCGGTCCTTGCGTCGGGGCCAAGCACTCCTCCCTCGCTCGGCAGTCGGAGTGGGACCGGCTCCGCCTCCGCGACGAGGTCCGTCCCGACTTCATGGTGCTCACGGGCAACGACCTCGCCATCGACATGGTGATGTACGGGAGCGACTACCTGCTCGGCCTGTCGACGTTCGCGCCCGCCGAGTTCGCCGCCCGGGACCGGTGCTGGGCGGACGGCGACGTCGACGGCTTCCATCGCCTGAACGACGTCCTCCAGTGGCTCGGCACGACGGCGTTTCGGCCACCGGTCCCTGCGTATCGCCACGACGCCGCGCTGTTCCTCCAGCTGCGCGGGTGGTCGGAGCACGACGCCACGCCGGAGGGCGCGCCTCGCCGCGACGAGTGGGAGCGAGACCTCCTGCGCGACATCGCGGACGCCCTGGGGGCGCTGGCATGAGGCGGGACCACCCGCAGGTGAAGACGCTCAAGCGCGCCGACGCCTTCCTCGCCCACCTGTCGGAGATCGGCGTCTCGCTCCCGTTCGCCGATCCGCCCGACCTCGACGCCCTGCGGGCCCCGATCGAGGTGGCCGGCCGCCCGTCAGTGAACCGGTTCGCGATCCTGCCGATGGAGGGATGGGACGGCACGGACGATGGGCGCCCCACCGACCTCGTCCGCCGTCGGTGGCAGCGGTTCGGCCAGAGCGGCGCCGGTCTCGTCTGGGGCGGCGAGGCGTTCGCGGTCCGACCTGAGGGTCGGGCCAACCCGCACCAGCTGTGCCTCGGGCCGACCTCGGCGGGCGACCTCGCCGAGCTCCACGCCCTGCTCGACCCAAGCCAGGTCACCGGGTTGCAGCTGACGCACAGCGGCCGCTGGTCGGTGGAGCCTCGTCCCGGCCACGCGGACCCGCTCCTCGATGCCCGCCGCACCGGTCCGGTGCTCACCGACGCCGAGCTCGACGCCATCGCCGACGACTACGTGGCCGCCGCCCGGTTCGCCCGCGACGCCGGCTTCGACTTCGTCGACGTGAAGGCGTGCCACGGCTATCTCCTCCACGAGCTGCTCTCCGGCCCGGGCGACCTCGCCGCCAACGCCCGCACGATGCGCACCATCATCGAGCGCGTGCAGGGCGAGGGCATCCGCGTCGGCGTGCGCCTCAGCACCTTCGACATCCCGCCGCACCGACCCGGTCCGGACGGCGTCGGCGTGGCCGAGGTCGCCGAGCCGTGGGGCTTCGCCGATCCCGTCGCCCTCGTCGACCTGCTGGGCATCGAGCTGCTGTGCGTCACCGCCGGCAGCCCGTACTACTGCCCGCACGCGCAGCGCCCGGCGTGGTTCCCGCCGAGCGATGGCTACTCGCCGCCCGAGGATCCGCTGGTGGGCGTCGCACGGCTGCTCGACAGCGCCGCGGCGATCGCGACGGCCCGTCCCGCGCTGACGGTCGTGGCCACCGGGTTCTCGTACCTGCAGGAGTGGCTTCCCCACGTCGCCTCGGCCATGGTGCGCGACGGCGGCGCCGCCCTCGTGGGCATCGGCCGCATGGCCCTCAGCTACCCGGACCTCCCCGCCGAGGTGCTGGCGGGTCGGCCGCTCGATGGACGACGGCTCTGTCGCACGTTCAGCGACTGCACCACCGCCCCGCGCAACGGGCTGGTGTCCGGCTGCTTCCCGCTCGACCCGTTCTACAAGGAGCACGCCGACCGGCCGCTCCTCGTGGCCGCCAAGCGGAGGACCCGTGCCTGAGGTCCAGCATCGAGGGGTCGCCGTCGTCGGACTCGGCATCGGGCAGATGCACGTGTGGTCGTGGCGGCGCATGAAGGACCGCTTCACGATCGTCGCGGTGGCCGACCCCGACGAGGCGCGCGCCGGTGACGCCGCCCAACGCACCGGTGCGGACATCTGCACCTTCGAGGAGCTGCTCGGGCGCGACGACGTCGACATCATCGATCTCTGCACCCCGCCGTCGCTGCACCTCGAGCAGATCGTGGCGGCGTTGGGCGCCGGCAAGCACGTCGTCTGCGAGAAGCCGCTGGTGGCGTCGCTGCGCGACTGCGACCGCTTGGCCGAGGCGGAGGCGGCCAGCACCGGCGTGCTCATGCCGATCTTCCAGTACCGGTTCGGAAACGGCCTCCAGAAGGTGAAGGCGCTGGTCGACCGCGGCATCGCCGGCCCGGCGTACACGTCGTCCGTCGAGGTGGCCTGGCGCCGCCGCGCCGAGTACTACGCGGTGCCCTGGCGGGGGCGCTGGGAGACCGAGCTCGGCGGCGTGCTGCTCAGCCAAGCGGTGCACGCCCTCGACATGCTGACGTTCATCGCCGGTCCGCCGACGAAGGTGTTCGCCCGTGTGACGACCCGCGTGAACGACATCGAGGTGGAGGACTGCGCCGCCATCTCCCTCGAGCTGGGCGACGGGTCCCTCGCCACCGTCACCGCCACCCTCGGCTCCGAGCAGGAGATCACCCGGCACCGCTACCACTTCGCCAACCTGTCGGCGGAGAGCGGCACGTCCGCCTACGAGAGCTCGGCCGACCCGTGGGACATCCACCCCGACGACGACGCCGCGGCGACGGCCATCGCCGAGGTGCTCGACGGCTGGGCGGCACGCCCCGAGGGGTGGTGGGGCCAGTTCGAGCGCTTCGCCGACGCCCTCGACGCCGGTGAACCCCCGCCCGTCACCCTCGCCGACGCCCGGGCCTCGATCGAGCTGATCACCGCGCTGTACGACTCGGCCCGACGCGGGGTCGACGTCGAGCTGCCGCTGTCCTCCGACCACCCCCTCTACGAGAGCTGGCTTCCTTGAGCGACCTCTGGACCTACAACGCCGACCACCGCAAGCGGCCCAACGTGCACCCGCTCCGCACACCCTCCGGCGTCACCCTCACCCGCGACGCTCCCGAGGACCACCCGTGGCACCACGCGCTGTGGTTCACCATCAAGTTCGTCAACGAGGAGAACTTCTGGGAGGAGTACGACGCCTACGGCGTGCTCCGCCACATCGACGACACCACGGTCCACTGGATCCGCCCCGACCGCGAGACGGTGGTCATCGTCGACGAGCGGACCCTCACCCACGTCGAGCTCGGCGACGACGCCTACGCCATCGACTGGGACATCACCCTCACCCCGCAGGTCGACGTCGTGCTCGACCGCACGGAGTTCACGACGTGGGGTGGCTACGGCGGCCTGGCCCTGCGCGGTCGGGGCGACTGGACGGACACCCGCCTGCTGCACTCCGACGGGACGGAGCACGAGCGGTTGCTCGGCGTCCCCGGCGACTGGCTCGACCTCTCGGGCACCATCGAGGGCGGCGAGGCCGGCGTGCTCCTGCTCCACCACCCGTCGAACCAACGGCACCCTGTCCCCTGGTACGCCTCGACCAAGGCGGCGACCTACGGCGACGAGGGGTGGAGCAACTTCGTCAACGCCGCCTTCCTGTGGGACTCGGCCCTCGAGTGGCCCGCCCTCACGCCGCTGCCGTTCCGGTTCCGGATCGTCGTCCACGACGGCACCTGGTACCAGGCACGCTGCGCCGCCGAGTGGGAGCGCTACGCGGGTGGGTGAACGGCCGCCGTTCCCCGGCGCCATCGCCGCCTCGCACCTGCGGGTGTACGACACCGCCGCACCGGACGGCCTGGCCGGTGGCACGCCCCACCTCCACACCGCGTGCACCGAGGCGTACTGGGTCGTCGCCGGCACCGGATCGGTGCAGACGCTCACGACCGGCGGCTACGAGGAGGTCCCGCTCGAGCCGGGCGCCTTCGTGTGGTTCACGCCGGGCACCATCCACCGCCTCGTCAACGGCGGCGACCTCGAGATCCTCGTCCTGATGCAGAACGCGGGCCTGCCCGAGGCCGGCGACATGGTGATCACGTTCCCGTCCGAGGTCCTGGTCTCCGCCGAGACGTACACGGCGGCCGCCACCCTGCCCGAGGACGAGCGCACCACGAGCGGCAACGGCGACGCCGCCCGCGCCCGCCGCGACCTCGCCGTCACGACGTTCGTCGAGCTCCGAGACGCCTCGGTCGCTGGCGACCCGGCCCCACTGCGCGCGTTCCACGAGGCGGCCGCCCGCCTCGTCCAGCCGCACGTCGCCGACTGGACCAAGCGCTGGCGCGAGGGCCCGCTCCGCGAGGTCGAGCACACCGGTGACCTCCTCCGATCCCTCGCCGAGAGCGACGCCGACCACCTGTCCCAGGCCGCCGTCCACCGCCTCCCACCCCCAGCGGCCGAGCGCCGCATGGGCTGCTGCGGCACCCTCGGCACGTTCCTCCCGTAGGGCATCCCCCGCCACCGAGTTCGGGGCACCCGCCGTCGAAGTCCGACGCCTGACGTCCCCAACCCAGCGCCGGCAGAACCCCGGGCGAAGGTCACGGGCGCGGCGATGGCGGCGAGGCGGTTGCCGTGCGCCTCGCACGATGATCGTCGTTCCCCCGGGACGACGCCACCCGTGCGCGGCGACACCGACCGCACGGCTGTGCCGTGCCGCGCCCTTGACCTCGGCCCCGCGCGACACCTGGCCCGGAGTGGGGCGCCTGTGCCGTGGCCCTACCCTCGACGGCATGGCTGGTGTGCTGCTCGATGGGGATCCGGTCGGCTCGCTCGCCGAGCACCAGGCGCGCGGCGGGGGGCAGGCGTTCGCGGCCGCCGTGCAGGTGGGCGAGGACGCGGTCGTCGCCGAGATCACGGCCAGCGGGTTGCGGGGGCGGGGCGGCGGCGGCTTCCCGACCGGGCGGAAGTGGACGGGCATCCGGGAGGCGGGGCCGGGCCGACGGTTCGCGGTGTGCAACGCCGCCGAAGGGGAGCCAGGCACGTTCAAGGATCGTGCACTCCTTCGGCACGACCCGTACCGGGTGCTCGAAGGGCTCGCCATCGCGTCGTTCGCGGTCGGCGCCGAGGCCGCCTACATCGCCACCAAGGCGCGCTACGAGCAGGAGGTCGAGCGACTCACCACGGCGATCGCCGAGATCGAAGCCGCCGGGCTGTTCGCCGATCTCAAGATCAACCTCGTGCTCGGGCCGGACGAGTACCTGTTCGGCGAGGAGAAGGCGCTGCTCGAGGTGATCGAGGGGCACGACCCGCTCCCCCGCCTGCTGCCGCCGTACGAGCACGGCCTGTTCGCCACCGACATCCAGACCGGGTGGCAGTCCGTCGACGAGCCCACCACCCGCGGCGCCCAGGGCCAGCCCAACCCGACCCTGGTGAACAACCTCGAGACGCTCGCGCACGTCCCCCGGATCCTCCGCGACGGCGCTGACTGGTTCCGCTCGCTGGGCACGCCCGAGTCGCCGGGCACCACGATCGCCACGGTCGTGGGCGACGTCGCCGCCCCCTTCGTCGGGGAGGTCGAGCTGGGCACACCGCTGTGGGACCTGATCGCCGAGGCCGGCGGTCTGCACCCTGGCCGCAAGGTGCAAGCGGTGTTCTCCGGCGTGGCCAACGCCGCCATCACCGCCGAGCACCTCGACGCGCCCGTGAGCTACGAGGGGCTGGCCGCCGCCGGGAGCGGCATGGGGTCGGCCGGCTTCATCGTGTACGACGACTCCGCCTGCATGGTGGAGGTGGCACGGGAGCTGTCCCGGTTCCTGTACGTCGAGAGCTGCGGGCAGTGCCGCAGCTGCAAGTTCGGGAGCGGCGAGATCACGCGCCTGCTCGACGGCATCGCCGCGGGTGACGGCACCGACCGCGACGTCGAGGTGATCGGCGCTCGACTCCTGTCGGTGACGGACCAGACCGCGCTGCTTCCTCGCCGCCGAGGAGCAGATCCTGATCTCCAGCATCCTGCGCTCGTTCCCGGAGGAGTTCGCCCTGCACCTGGAGGGTCGTTGCTCGCTGGAGCAGCCGCGGACGATCCACGTGCCGAAGCTCGTCGAGCTCGCCGGCGGCGTCGCCACCTACGACGAGCGCCACGCCGTCAAGCAGCCGGACTGGACGTACGCCGACGCCTGACTTCGACGCCGGGCGGGCCCTTCTGCTAGCGATTGGCCGGGAATCGTTGGACGCAAGAGGGGGGCCGATGGCCGCAGCCGTTCCGATCGTCGACTACTTGGTGCTCGGGGATGACCCGCACCTGGTGGCCAAGGAGTGCACGTCGTGCGGGGCGCGGTTCTTCGACCGCCGCAACGCCTGCGCCTCGTGCTTCGCGACTGGGTTCAAGGACGCCGCCGTGCCCACCGAGGGCGAGCTCAAGGCGTTCACGATCGTGGCGTTCGCCTCGCCCGGCGTGCCGGTGCCGTTCGTGGCCGGCGTCGTCGACTGCGACGGCACGAGCGTGCGCGGCAACGTGATCAACACCGATCCCGACCCCGAGCACGTGACGCTCGGGATGAAGGTGAAGCTGGCCACCTACGTGGTCGGCACGGACGACGACGGCACCGAGGCCATCGGCTTCGGCTTCGAACCAGTGGGAGCGTGACGCGGTGAGCGACGACATCTTCATCCTCGGGATCAACATGACGAAGTTCGGCAAGCACCCGGACCTCGACACCGTCGACCTCGCCGCCGAGGCCGCCATGGCCGCGCTCGCCGACGGTGGCGTCACCATGAAGGACATGGGCATCCTCGCCGCTGGCAACCTCATGGGCGCCGGCGCTCCGATCGGTCAGATGCTGCAGAAGCAGATCGGCCAGACCGGCATCCCCGTCTACAACGTGTCCAACGCGTGCGCCACAGGTGCCACGGCCCTGCGCACGGCGATCATGGCGATCAAGGCCGGCGAGTGCGACATGGGCCTCGCGGTCGGCGTCGAGAAGCTGTCCGGCGCCGGGCTGCTCGGTGCGGGTGGCGGTGGCGGCAAGAAGGGCGACAAGCACGTCTACGAGCCGTCGGGCCGCTACGGCGCCGTCGCCGGCACCGACGGGCGCATCGGCACCCAGAACATGCCGGGCACCTTCGCCCAGATCGGCATGGAGTACGGCCACAAGTACGGCGGCACGTCCTTCGAGCTGTTCGCCAAGATCAGCGAGAAGAACCACTCGCACTCCACCCTCAACCCCCTCGCGGCCTACACGAAGAAGATGACCCTCGAGGAGATCATGGGCGACATGATGATCGCCTACCCGAACACCCGGCCGATGTGCTCGGCCAACTGCGACGGCGCCGCCGCCGCGGTCGTGGTGTCCGCCGCCAAGCTGAAGACGCTCTCGAAGGAGCAGCAGAAGCGGGCGGTCAAGGTGTCCGCGTCGATCCTCACCAGCGACCCGTGGCAGGAGAGCTGCCAGGTGCTCCCCGACGTCAACACCCTCACCCGCGCCGCGGCCACCCAGGCCTACGAGCAGGCGGGCGTCGGCCCGGAGGACCTCGACCTCGTCGAGCTCCACGACTGCTTCGCCACTGCTGAGCTCGTTCACTACGACAACCTGCAGCTCTGCGAGCAGGGCGGCGCGGTGGACTTCTTCAACAGCGGCGCTCCGTGGCGCGATGGCAAGACCCCGGTGAACGTCTCTGGCGGCCTGCAGTCGAAGGGCCACCCGATCGCCGCCACCGGCATCGCCAACGTCTGGGAGGTCTGCCACCACCTCCGCGGCGAGGCCGGCGACCGCCAGATCGAGGGCGCCAAGGTCGGCCTGGCCCACGTCATCGGCCTCGGCTCCGCCTGCGGCGTCCACATCCTGGAGAAGTCAGCCGCCTAGCCCTTCGGACCAGGGGAACAGTCGGCCCTTGATCGGCCCCCGGAGGCGCGCCGCCAGCGCCGGAACGTCCACGGATCCCTCAGGCCACGAAGCCGTCGGCCACGGTGAGCGCGTCGTCGAGGATCGCCAGCGCCCGGCCGACCTCGTCGTCCGTGACGATGATCGGAGGTGCCATGTGGATCCGGTTGAAGTGGGCGAAGGGCCAGAGCCCGCGGCTCTTGCAGGCGTTGACCACCTCGACCATCGGCTTGGCGGCGTCGCCGGACGCGTTGAACGGCACGAGTCCTTCGCGCGTCACTGGATCCCGCACCAGGTCCAGCGCGAAGAAGCAGCCGAGCCCGCGCACCTCGCCGACCGATGCGTGGCGGGTGGCCAGCTCGCGCAACCCGGGGCCGAGCACGTCGGCGCCGATGTGGGCGGCGTGCTCGATGACGGCGTCGTCCTCCATGGCGCGGATCGCGCCCACGGCGGCCGCGCACGCCAACGGGTGTCCGGAGTAGGTGAGGCCACCCTGGTAGGCGCGCTCGCCGAAGGTCTCCGCGATGGCATCGGTCATCACCACGCCACCGAGGGGCACGTAGCCCGAGTTGACGCCCTTCGCGAAGGTGAGGAGGTCGGGCGCCACGTTCCAGTGGTCGGCCGCGAACCACTCCCCGACGCGACCGAAGCCCACCATGACCTCGTCGAGGATGAGCATGATGCCGTGCTCGTCGCACAGCTCCCGCACGCCAGGCAGGTAGGAGTCGGGGGGGATCAGCACCCCGTTGGTGCCGACCACCGTCTCCAGGATGATGGCGGCGACCTGCTCGGACCCCTCGTACTGCACCACCTCGGCCAGGTGGGCGAGGGCGCGGACCCCTTCCTCCTCGTCGGTGGCCGACCCGAACGACGAGCGGTAGGTGTACGGGCCCATGAAGTGGACGACGCCGGGGATCGACGGCTCGCTCCCCCACCGCCGCGGCTCGCCGGTGAGCGCCATGGTGGCGGCGGTGGCGCCGTGGTAGCTGCGGTACGTCGCCAGCACCTTCGACCGCCCGGTGTGGGTCCGCGCCATGCGGATGGCGTTCTCGTTGGCCTCCGCCCCGCCGTTGGTGAAGAACACGCGGTCGAGGCCCTCAGGCGCATGGGCGCCGACCAGTCGGGCCGCCTCGTTGCGGGTCTGGTTGGCGAACGTGGGTGCCACCGTGCAGAGCCGCTCGGCCTGCTCCACGATGGCGGCGATCACCTTGGGGTGCTGGTGCCCGAGGTTCAGGTTGACCAGCTGCGACGAGAAGTCGAGCCACCGGTTCCCCTCGTGGTCCCAGAACTCGCAACCGGCGCCGCCCGCGAGCGGGAGCGGGTTGATGAGGTGCTGGGCCGACCACGAGTGGAAGACGTGCGCCCGGTCAGCGGATGCGACCTCGGCGTTGGTGGGGGCGATGGGGTCGAGAACCATGCCCCCATCTTCGCGTGGATAGCCTGCCGCAGACATCGAGCCCGGGGGGACGCACCATGGCCACCGCACCTGTCAACGGAGCCGAGATCGCCTACGACGACACCGGCGGCGACGGCCCCGCGGTGATCCTCGCCCACGGCTTCCTGATGGATCGCACCATGTTCGAGCCTCAGGTCGAGGCCCTGCAGTCGAACTACCGCGTCATCACGTGGGACGAGCGCGGCTTCGGTGACACCGTGTACGACGGCGAACCCTTCAGCTATTGGGACTCCGCCGACGACTGCCTCGGGCTCCTCGACCACCTCGGCATCGAGCGGGCGGTGGTCGGCGGGATGTCCCAGGGCGGGTTCCTGTCCCTGCGGGCCGCGCTCCGCGCCCGAACGGGTGCGGGGCCTGATCCTGCTGAACACGCAGGCCGGCACCGAGGACCCCGAGGTGATCCCGCTGTACCAAGGCATGGTCGACGCGTGGGTGGCGGACGGTCCGAGCGACGAGCTCGCCGGCACGACGGCGAGCATCATCCTCACGGACCCTGATCTGGCGAAGGTGTGGGTCGACAAGTGGCAGGGCCGCCCGAAGGAGACGCTCGCGCAGCCCGGAACGACCCTCCTCACCCGCGACTCCGTCGAGGATCGCCTCGGGGAGATCACCGCGCCCGCCCTCGTCGTGCACGGGACCGCCGACGCCGCCATCGCGGTGGCGGACGCCGAGCGCCTCGCGGCTGGCATCCCGAACGCCGAGCTGGTGGTGGTGGACGGTGGCACGCACGCCACCAACCTCACGCACCCCGCCGAGGTGAACGCGGCGATCACGACCTTCCTCGCCGCGCTTCCGTGAGCTCGCTCCTCGACCAGGCGACCACCACGCTGGGGTTCGTCCTCCACCTGGCGCTGGCGCCGATCTTCCTCACGATGGGCCTGGTGGTGCCGGCGTGGTTCGTGGTCGTGCTCATCGCGCTCTGGTTCGTGATGATGGGCGTCGCCATCGCCCGACGCGAGCACGAGCGCTACCTGGTCGTGGCTCCGTTCGTGGCGGTCTTCCTCCTCATCATCGCCATCACCATCGGCGAGATGGCCTTCGACTGGACCGCGTAGGCCGAGGCGTTACCAGTCGGTCGGCGCGAAGTCCTTGAGGAACTGGCCCCACACGTGGGTGCCGGTGTTGGTGCCGGCGATGATCGGGTCGACGATGCGGGCGGCGCCGTCCACGATGTCGAGCGGCGGGTGGAACCGGTGCTCCGCGCGCTTCTGCTCGGCGATGTGGGCCGGGTCCTCGTCGCTCACCCAGCCGGTGTCGACGCTGTTCATGTGGATCCCGTCGGCGTGGTACTCCGCCGCGGAGGTCCTCGTCATCATGTTGAGGGCGGCCTTCGCCATGTTGGTGTGCGGGTGCCGGGTCGTCTTGAACCGTCGGTAGAACTGCCCCTCCACCGCCGACACGTTGACGATGTGCTTGTCGCGCTCTGGCGTGCGGAGCATCAGCGGCTTGAGGCGCGCGTTGAGCACGAAGGGGGCGACGGCGTTCACGAGCTGGGTCTCCAGGAGCTCGACCGACGACACCTCTGACAGCGTGAGCCGCCACGAGTTCCGATCGCGGAGATCCACCTGCTGGAGGTCCTGGTCGAGCCGACCGGCGGGGAACAGGTGGGAGCCGACCTCGGTGTCCTCGGGGAGCAGCGGGAGCTCGGCCAGCGCCGCGCTCGGCACGACGCCGTCGATCGGCGACGCCACGGACGGGAGCGATGCGCCACCGTCGCGGAGGAGCTCCGGAGCCCGCACCCCGTCGACGCCACCGAGGAGCTCCCGCGCCCGCGCGGGCATGTGCTCGAGCGCTTCCGTCTCGAGCTCGAGCATGTGCCGGTAGAACTCCGGCGGTCGCCGCACGGTCTGGCACGCGTTGTTGACGATGTAGTCGAGGCGCGGGTGGGTGGTCGCCAGGTGGTGGCAGAGCGCCTCGACGCTCGGCGTGTGGCGCAGGTCGAGCCCGTACACCTCCAGCCGGTCGCTCCACTCGTCAGCGTCCGCCTCGCGGCTGTAGCGGAGCGCCGCGTCCCGCGGGAACCGCGTGGTGACGATGAGCGATGCCCCCGCCCGCAGCAGCTTGATCCCGGCCTGGTAGCCGATCTTCACGCGACCGCCGGTGAGGAGCGCGACGCGGCCGCGGAGGTCGGCGGTCTCGGTGCGCTTGGCGAAGCTCACCTCGGCGCAGTTCGGGCAGAGCTGGTCGTAGAAGTGGTGGATCTCCACGTACTTCTGCTTGCACACGTAGCAGTGCTGCTCGTCGCCGGTGCGGGCCTCGGCGTCGTCGTCCGCCGCCTCCGGGGGGAAGACGTTGGGCGTCATGAACACCGGCTTGGCGCGCAGGCGGCGGATCCCGGTGTCGGTGAGGACGCGCTCGTCGCGCTCGACCTTCGCCGCCTTCTCCTGCCGACGACGGGCCTTCGTCTGCTGCCGCCGCGCATCGGCGTCGGGCGAGAAGGCGTTGCCGGCGGCGTTGAGGAACCGGATGCGCTCTTCGGCCGTGAGCCCGTCGAGGAGGGAGCGGTCGGCGGCGACCGCCTCCAGCAGCTCGGCCGCCGCGAGGAGCTCCTCGGTCAGATCGGCCTCGTCACCCACCCCGCGAGCCTGCCAGGCCGAGCCTGGCGCGCTACGAGCCGGCGGGCTCAGACCGGATCGGGCTCCGATACCGGCGCGCCCGGCGTGATGGTCCCCGGTGCCGGTGGATCGGCGATCACCAGACGATCCCGGCCCTGGGCCTTGGCCTCCATGAGTGCGTGGTCGGCCGCTCGCAGCACATCCACGAGGTCGCTCGACCAGGTGGAGTCGGCCACCCCGATGCTCACGGTGAACGCCGGGATGAGCGCAGTGCCGACGGCAGCCTGGAGGCCGTCGCGGATCCGGTGCAGCACGGGGGCGGCCGTGAGGGCGTCGACGCCCGGCAGCACGATGACGAACTCCTCGCCGCCGTGGCGGGCCACGACGTCCGCGTCCCGCACGGACTCGCGCAGGACGCGGGCGAACGCGCGCAGCGCGCGATCGCCGGTGTCGTGGCCGTGGCTGTCGTTGAGCCGCTTGAAGCGGTCGAGGTCGGCCATGGCGAGGGCGAACGGGGTCTGAGCCTCACGGAGGTGGCGCACCCGCTCCTCCATCGCTCGGCGGTTCAGCAACCCGGTGAGCGGATCGGTCTCCGCCTGGAGCTGCGACTTGGCCATTGCCCGCAGCACGCCGAGGCGCGTGCCCACCTGCGCGGCCACGCCCTCGAGGCGTTCGATCGTCGTGGGGACCCACTCGTCGTCGCCCTCCGCACCGGTCGCGTGGATGACCGCCGTCGGCGTGCCGAGGATCGTGATCGGCACGCACACCGCGGAGATGGCGTCGCCACCGCGGCCGGAGAGCCGTGGGCAGGCGGACAGGTCGGCGCTGCTCTCGAACCGCAGCGTGCGGCTCTGTCGCACGGCCGGACAGCCCCACGGTGTCTCCACGCCGCACCCGGGCGCCTCGCGACCCGCCGCGGTCGCCGCCCGCCGCAGGTGGGCCCGACTGGCGTCCGCGACGAGGAGCTCGACGGGACCGGGGGCCGCGTCCCTGAGCGCCTTCGCCGTGACGTCGAGGGCGTGGGCCTCGGTGTCGCCCATGTCGAGCGCGTCCTGCACGTCACGCAGGAACGTCTGCTGGTCGACCTGGGCGCGCATCTCCTCCTCGCTGGCGCGCAGCAGCGCACGCTGGGCGGACAGGTCACGGCGGATGGGACGCGCGGAGGTGAGGAACAGCGCCACGCCGGAAAAGGTCACGTGCACCACCGTGGCGAGGACGAGCTCACCGCGCCCGTCGCCGAGACCGAGCACCTCCTCGTTGACGATCCTGGCGGTCAGGTACGCGGCGGTCAGGCCGACCAGCGCGCGGGTGAGCTGCAGGACGAGGGCGCTGAGCGAGGTGTCGACCGCCCGGAACGATTCCGCGTCCCAGACCTGGTGCGCCTCTGGCTCCACGCGCCCGCCCATACGCTTCTCCAGTCGTGCCCGATCGGTCGACTGCACCTTGGCAAGATCGGCAACATCGCGGAAGGACCTGAATGGGCCAAATTGCCCTAGTTAGAAGGGGCTACCGCCCGGGTGGTCACTCGCCGTGGAGGACACCGGGGATGGAGACGCCGATGCCGCCGAGCGTGTCCGCCCCGTAGCGCGCCTTCTCCGCCTCGAGGTCGAGGGGACGAGGCCGCGGGTCGGCGGCCGCCTCCGCCTTCAGCTCGGGCGTGACGACGTCGGCAGGGAGGATCCAGCACACCTCGAACTCGAGCCCGTCCGGGTCGTGGGCGTACAGCGACTTGGTGGTCACGTGATCCGACGCGCCGGCCAGCGCGCCTCGCTCGGCGAGGACGCTGCGGAGGCGATCGAGCTCGTTGAGCGTGTCCACCTCCCAGGCCAGGTGGTACAGGCCGACGGTGCTGCGACCGGCGCCGCTCGGTCCCGCGCCCGACCCGATCTGGAACACGCCGAGGTCGTGGTCGTTGGTCGAGCCCGGCGCCTGGAAGAAGGCCGCCTGCCCGGGCATGTGGATCAAGGTCTCGAAGCCCAGCACCTGCTCGTAGAACTCGCGGGTGACCTCGAGGTCACGGACGTAGAGCACGGCATGGTTGAGACCGGTGACAGGCACGGTGGGCTCGCTCTCTGGACGGGTTCCCTCGTCCCAACATACTTGCGTACACAAACATTCCGCCAGTCACAGGGCCGGCAGCCGCTGCGAGCGGCCGATGAGCGGGGCGAGCGGATCGCCCGCCTCGGCCAGGCGCTCGCCGACGGTGCGGATCGTCCAGCGGCCGGGCCGAAGGTCGGGGTCGTCCAGCTCGTCCCAGGTGATCGGCACCGACACGGGCGCGCCCGCCGCCGGGCGGGCGCTGAACGGAGCGACGAGCGTCTTGTTGATGGCGTTCTGCGTGTAGTCGAGGCGCGTGCGACCGCCCCGCTTCGCCTTCTCCCACTCCCAGCTGACCATCTCGGGGACCGTGTCACCGATCGCCCGCGACACCTGCTCGACCCAGGCGCTGGTGTCCTCGAACGCGTAGCCGTCGGCCACCGGGACCCAGATCTGGATGCCACGCTTGCCGGTGACCTTCGGACAGGCCTCCACGCCGACGTGGTCGAGGGCCGTGCGATAGAGGCGGGCGAGGACCAGCGCGTCGTCGAAGGTCGCCTTCGTGCCGGGGTCGATGTCGATCATCGCCCAGCGTCGGCTGGTGCGGTTGGTCGGCCGTCGACGTCCACGGGTGGAGCTCGATGGCGCCGTAGTTGGCGGCCCAGGCCAACGCCGCGGGAGAGTCGAGCACGAGGTACTGCTCGGTCTCGCCCGCCCCGTGGTCGTCGTAGTGCCAGCGTCGCAGCCAGTCGGGGGCGTGCTTCGGGACGGCCTTGTGCCAGAACCCCGCCTTGTCGATGCCGTCCGGGAACCGATGGAGGTTCACGGGGCGGTCGGCCAGGTACGGGAGCATCACCGGCGCCATCACCGCGTGGTGGCGGATCAGGTCTCGCTTGGTCAGCGCCTTGGCCCCGCCGCGTCCCGACTTGGACGGGAACAGCACCTTGTCGAGGTTGGTGAGCTTGAGGGTGTGCTCGCCCAGCTGCCACTCCCCCGCCTTGCCGAGCGCGTCGAGGGCGTCGAGCTCGTCGCCGGTGGGCCCGACCCACAGCGAGTCGCTCGACCACGTGGCGGCGGGCGCCGCCTTCACCTCGTCGTTGGTGCGGCCGCTCTTCACCGAGCGCAGGTGGTCCTCGGGATCCCACCCCTTCACGGCGTGCTCGTCGTGCTTGTGGAGCAGGAGCCATTGCGGCTTGCCCCCGCGAGCACCTCGGCGCACGAGGACGAACCGCCCGCGCAGCTTCTCGCCGTGCGAGGTCGATGTGGAGGTCGCCCGCCTCGATGGCGGCGAGCGGATCCTGGTCGTCGGCCATGCTCCAGGTGCCCCAGTCCCACACGATCACATCACCCCCGCCGTACTCGCCCTCGGGGATGGTGCCCTCGAAGTCGAAGTAGCCGAGCGGGTGGTCCTCGACGTGGACGGCCATGCGCTTCACGTCCGGGTCCAACGTCGGGCCCTTCGGGACCGCCCAGCTGACGAGCACGCCCTCCGCCTCGAGGCGGAAGTCGTAGTGCAGCTGACGGGCGCGGTGGCGCTGGACGACGAACCGGTGGCCAGCCGGCGGCGGCGGCTCGCTCCCCGAGGGCTCGGAGGTGACGTCGAAGCGCCGCTTCTCGCGGTAGGTGCCAAGGCGCTGCTTCGGCGACGCTCGCTTCTTCGCGCCTTCGGCTTCGCCTTGGTGGCCACGGACCTAGGCGCTCTTCTTCGCCTTGGAGGCCTTGCGGGCCCGCTTGGCCGGCGCCTTCTTGGCCGATGCCTTCTTGGTCGAGCGCCGACGCTTGGAGGACGAGACGCTCTTCTCCAACGCCTCCATCAGGTCGAGCACCTTGGCCTCACCGGTGTCGCTGCCCTCGGCTTCCGCCACGACGTCCTTGCCCTTCTCCTTGCGCTGGATGCGGGTCCGCAGCTCCTCAGCGTACGTGTCGTGGTACTGCTCGGGCTTCCAGTCACCCGCCAGCGAGTCGATGATCTGCGTCGCCAGCTTCAGCGCCTTGGGCTCGGGCCTGGAGCGCCGTGACGGCACGCCGTCGACCTCGGATCGCGGCACGACCTCGTCCGCGAAGCGCATCGTCGACATGGCCAGGGCACCGTCCAGCGGACGGATGGCCGACAGGTACTGCTTGTTGCGCATCACGACGGTGCCGATGGCGACCTTCTGCTTGTCCTCCATGGCGGACAGCAGCAGCTGGTAGGCCTGCTTGCCCTCGTCGCTCGCCGGCCCGAGCCAATAGGTGCGCTCGTAGTAGATCGGGTCCACGGCGTCGAGGTCGACGAAGTCCGTGACCTCGATCGCCTTGGTGGACTCGGGCTTGAGCTCCTCGAGCTCGCCCTTCTCGAAGGTGACGTACTTGCCCTTGCGCACCTCGAAGCCCATCTCGATGTCGTCGCGGTCGACCTGCCTGCCCGTCTTGTCGGACACCTTGCGGTTCCGGATGCGAGCGCCGGTTCGCTTCTCGAGCTGGTTGAAGTGGACGTCGTGGTCACGCACCGCCGTGTACGCCTTCACGGGCACGTTGACGAGTCCGAAGCTGATGGAGCCGGTCCAGGTGGGTCGAGCCATGGCCGCCGTCTACCCGCAGGAGGTTTGCGCAATTCCTCGGCCGGGCATGGCTCCCGCATGCCGCTGTCGGACGACCTCAAGGTGGGGAGGGACGGCACGTCGTGGTCGGTGCCGAGCGACCCACCCGATGACGACCAGCCGATCTGGGGCCCAGATCTCGACGGGCAGGAGCCAGCTTCCCCCGGCTGACGCCACAGCCCCCGGCGAGCGGACGAGCCCCTGCTGCCTTCCGAGGCCGGGGGCTCGATCGCGTTCGGGGTCTGCTGTACTGCTCCCTCGTGACCGACCCTCTCGTGCTCATCGACGATCCTGCCCCCCACGTCCGCCGCCTCACGCTCAACCGGCCGGACAAGCGCAACGCGCTGAACCACCCGTTGCGCGGTGAGCTGATCGCCGCCCTCCAGGCGGCCGACCTCGACGACGACGTGCACACCACGATCGTCCGCGGCGCCGGCACCTGCTTCTCGGCCGGCTACGACCTCGGCGGCGGCAACGAGGGCCACGAGTACCCGCACTTCACCGCGCCCGGCGAGGGCCAGTGGCCCCGACACGTCACCGAGACGTGGATGGGCATCTGGGATCTCCACAAGCCGGTCATCGCGCAGGTCCACGGCTACTGCCTGGCCGGCGGCAGCGAGCTGGCCACCGGGTGCGACCTCGTCTACGTGGCCACCGACGCCAAGATGGGGTACCCCGCGGTCCGCTTCGGCGTGCCCGACATGCAGTTCCACGCCTGGCTGCTCGGGATGCGCGCGGCGATGGAGATGATGGTGACGGGCGACTCGATCTCCGGCACCCAGGCGGTGGAGCTCGGGTGGGCCAACCGGGCGTTCGCCGAGGCCGACCTCGATGCCGAGGTGCTCAAGGTCGCAGAGCGCATCGCCCTGCTGCCCCCCGACATCGTGCAGCTGAACAAGCGCACGGTGCACCGCGCCATGGACCACATGGGGCTCCGTCAGTCGATCCGGGCCGGCACCGACATCTGCGCGCTCGGCATCCACCAGGAGAGCTTCGAGGTGTTCCTCGACGAGATGCGCACGAAGGGGCTCACCGCGGCGCTGCAGCACCGCGACGAGCCGTTCGGCGACTACCGCACGGTCGAGCCGCACGAGGGTCGTTCCTGACGGAGGTGCGGCCCGGTACGGTCCGACGGTGACCGAGGCCACCACCCCCGCCGAGTCGCCGGTGCCGTGGCGCACCATCTGGGCCACCATCGGCTCGGTCGCGCTGGCCTACGTCGCCTACCGCACGTACCTGGCGCTCACCCACGTCGTCACCCTGCTCGTGGTGGCGGCGTTCTTCACGATCGTGCTCAACCCGGCGGTCGACGGCCTCCAGCGCCGCGCCCGGATGCGGCGGGGGTTGGCCACCAGCCTGGTGTTCATCGTGTTCCTCGGCGCGGTGGCCGGGTTGCTGTACGCCTTCATCCGTCCGCTGGCCGAGCAGGGCTCGCAGTTCGCGGAGGACCTCCCGGAGTACGTCGAGGACGCCCGCAACGGCGAGGGGCCGGTGGGTGACCTCGTCGACCGGTACGACCTGGAGGACTACGTCGAGCGCAACGAGGACCGGCTGCGCCAGGGCCTCACCGATCTCGGCGCCCCGGCCCTCGACCTGGCCCGCACGGTGTTCGCCGGCATCTTCGCCGCCGTCACGATCCTGGTGCTGGTGTTCCTCATGCTGCTGGAGGCGAAGACCGTCACGGCCACCACGCTCAAGCTGGTGCCGTCACGTCACCGGGAGCGCGTTCGACGCGTGGCGGTCGACGCGTCGCGCGCGGTGTCCGGCTACGTGTTCGGCAACCTCGTCATCAGCGTGATCGCGGGCGTGGCCGCCTGGATCATGCTGGCCCTCCTCGGCGTGCCGTACGCCGGCGTCCTCGGGCTGTTCGTGGGCTTCGCCGATCTCATCCCGCTGGTGGGGGCCACCCTCGGCGCGGTGCCCACCATCGCCTTCGCCTTCCTGCACTCCACCACCGCCGGCATCGTCGCGCTCGGTGTTCTTCATCCTGTACCAGCAGTTCGAGAACCACGTCCTCCAGGTCTCGATCATGTCCCGCACGGTGAAGGTCAACCCCCTCACGGTGCTCGTGAGCGTGCTGATCGGGGTCCAGCTGTTCGGCCTGCTCGGCGCCCTCCTCGCCATCCCGGCGGCCGGCATCATCCAGGTCGTGGCCATCGACGTGTACCGGGAGCGCGAGCGCCTGCGGCAGGAGGAACCCGACCCGGAGCCGATGCCGGCCTAGCTGTCGCTACCAGTGCACGCCGGGCAGGAGGCGCACGAGGGCGTCGGCCGTGCGGGAGGTCGCCGAGTCGGGCGCCCCGCTCGTCGCCCCCCGCCCCTCGCGCGGCCGCCGAGTCGGGGAACACGCGGTAGGCGACGTGCAGCAGCTGGTCGACCACCTGCGGGGCCAGGGCGTGGGCGACCTCGCCGACCGTGCCGAGCCGGGTGTTGATCTCCTTCGGCCGTTCGGTCAATGCCTGCATCACCAGCGCCGCCGCCTGATCGGGGCTGATGGTGGGGAAGGCGTCGTAGAGCTTGGTGGGGCTGATCATCGGCGTGCGCACCAGCGGCATGTGGATGGTGGTGAAGGTGACGTTGTCGCCGTAGGTCTCGGTGGCGACGATGCGACTGAACGCGTCCAGCGCCGCCTTCGACGCGACGTAGGCGGCGAAGCGCGGCGGGTTGGCCTGCACGCCGATCGACGAGACGTTGACGATGTGGCCGAAGCGCCGGTCGGTCATGTGGGGCAGGAGCCCCAGGATCATCCGGATGGCGCCGTAGTAGTTGATGTCCATCGTCCGCTCGAAGTCGTGGAAGCGGTCGTAGGACAGCTTCACCGAGCGACGGATCGACCGTCCGGCGTTGTTCACGAGCATGTCGATGCCCTCGTGGTCGGCGAGCAGGTCCTTCACCAGCACGCCGACCGACTCCTCGTCGGTGATGTCGCACGAGTACACCCAGGCCTGGCCGCCGCGGCGCTCGACCTCGGCCTTCACCGACTCGAGCGCGTCGGTGCGGCGGGCCACGAGGATCGGCACCCCTCCCGCGGCGGCGACGTGCAGCGCGGTGGCCTCGCCGATCCCCGACGACGCACCGGTGATGACCACGCGGCGACCTTGCAACGGCCCGCCTTCGCGCGCGGTGCGCGCGCGATCCCGGTACAGGTTCTCCATCCAGTACTTCCACAGCACCGGCGCGTACTGCTTCAGCGCCGGCGGCTCGATGCCGGTGCCCACGAGGGCCTCCTGCGTGCGGGCGGTGTCGAAGGTGCTGTGGAACGCCACGTGGGGCAGCACCTCGGGCGGGATGCCGATCTGGTCGAGCACGATGTCCACCGCGAGGTCGGCGCCCGGGATGCGGCCGACCAGCTGCGCCAGCGCGCCGGCCGGACCCAACGTCACCCGCGGGAGGGCGGGCACGAGGCGCGGCGCGCCCGCCGCTCGGGCGAAGGCGTTGAACACGGACGTCACCGCCTGCGGGACCGGAGAGGCGAGGTGGAACGCCTGACCGTCGAGCCCCGGCGCATGGATCAGGTGGTGCATGGCGTCGGCGACGTAGTCGACGGGCACCACGTTGGTGGCGCCGAGCTGTGGCGCCACGATCCGCATCACCGACGGCAGGTTGGCGAGCCGCCGGATCGTCTCGAACAGGTAGTAGGGACCGTCGATCTTGTCGATCTCGCCTGTGAGCGAGTGCCCCACCACGATGGCCGGCCGGTACACGCGCCAAGGCACCGTGGCCTCGGCGCGCACGACGCGCTCGGCTTCGAACTTGGTGCGGTGGTACGGGGACGTGAGCGGCTGGCCCTCGTCGAACATGTCCTCGGTGAACGTGCCCTCGTAGTCGCCGGCCACCGCCACGGACGACACGTGGTGCAGGCAGCCGACCTCGAGGCGGTTCGCCAGCTCGACCACCGAGCGGGTGCCACCGACGTTGACGGCGTCGTTGGTGTCGTCGTCGGTGGTCATGTCGTACAGCGCGGCGAGGTGGACGAGGTGGTCGACCTGGCCGGTCAACGACTTGGTGGTGGCCGGGTCGACGCCGAGATCGGGCAGCAGCAGATCGCCCTCGAGCGCCTGCACCCGCTCACCGCCGGGCCAACGACGGGCCCGCGATGCCAGCTTGCCTCGCGACGTCGCGCGGACGAGGACGTGGACCTCCGCGGTCGGGTCCTGCAGCAGTCGCTCGACGAGCTGCCCGCCGAGGAACCCCGTGGCACCGGTGACGAGATAGGTGGTCATGCGGGCGTCCTCCGTGGCTCGACCTGCCCAGGATCATCCCATGACCGCTGGCGTCCGGCCCCGGCGACCCGCCCCCGAGGGCGGGGGCCTTGCTGCTGGCCATGAGGGGTGCCTAACATGATGGGCGATGTTCGTGTGCTCCTGCGAAGCCATCACTGATCGCACGGTCAACGCCGCGATCGCCAGCGGCGCCGCCACCGTGCCCGATGTCGCGGAGCGGTGCGGCGCGGGGAGTCGGTGCGGGGGCTGCTGGCCCGAGCTGCAGCGCCTGCTCGACGAGCACCACGCGGCGCACAACAGCGTTCGCGTCGCCGTGGCCTGACCTAGCCTGGCGCCATGCGCGGTCACGATGAGGTCATCGAGCTCCTGAACGAGGTCCTCACCGCGGAGCTCACCGCTGTGAACCAGTACTTCCTCGACGGCAAGATGCTCTCGAACTGGGGCTACGAGCGCCTCGGCGCCAAGTTCCACGAAGAGTCCATCGACGAGATGAAGGACGCCGACAACCTCATCGAGCGGATCCTGTACCTCGACGGCATGCCGAACGTGCAGCGCCTCGACACGATCCGCGTCGGGGAGACCGCGCCCGAGAAGCTGACGCTGGCCTTGGAGCTCGAGGCGGCGGCCATCGAGCGGCTCAACACCGGCATCGCGCTGTGCGTCGCCCAGGGTGACAACGGCAGCCGGGAGCTGCTCGAGACCATCCTCGAGGGCGAGGAGGAGCACGCCGACTGGCTCGAGGCGCAGCTCGAGCTGATCCGCCAGGTCGGCGAGGCGCACTACCTCGCCCAGCAGATCCGCGACTGATCCCAGCACGCGCCCGACGGGCCGATCCGAGGGCGGCGAGCACGCCGGCCAGCACGGCCGCACGCCGACCACCGTCAGCTGGGTGCCGGGCACCACGAACATGGCGCACGATGCCGAACGGGCGCACCGTCACGTGCTTCTTCTGGATCGGCGAGCACGCCCGCCGTACGGTCCACCTGGTCGTCGCGACACCCGCGAGGTAGGTCCGCCGGTCAGGCGATCGAGCGGAGCTGGACCTCGTGGTCGGCGGCGTCCGGCTGCCAGAACCGGATGGCCCGGCGGCCCTCCGCGTCCACCTCGGCCGCGTTCCGCTTGGACAGCGCGTGGTGCTCCACCACCGCAGTGGCCTGTCCCCTCCCCTTGTCCCGTTCGACGCGCCAGATCGCCTGGACCTTCCCGTCGACGAGCACGGTGCCCTTGGCGGCACCGAACGCCCGGTCGAACCCCTGGCCGTCGACCGGCGCGAAGCGGCTCCGATCGGCGTGGGACAGCAGGACGTTGTCGTACTCGGGGAGGAACCGCACCGGGGCCGGTGTGTCGGGATCGGGCCGCGGCGCCTCCGGCAGGTCGAGGAGCTCCCGTCCGTTGGGGCCCGTGAAGGGGCGCAGCCCCGGCCGCAGCCGCTCGACGACCTCCTTGAAGCCGGTGAGCCGTGACCACGCGGCGATGTCGGCCACGGTCGCCGGCCCGAAGGCCGCGAGGTAGCGGAAGACGGCGTCGTCGATGCAGGCGTCGGCGCGGAGCGGCTTCCCGACCCACGCTTCGAGGGGCGTCGACGTGACCTGCAGCGTCTGGCCCCAGACACCGCGGGGCGGCACCTGCACGAGCGGGAGCACGCAACGACACGCGTAGGCGAGGGCGGCGGCGGGGAGGTCGGGGAACCGCTCGGCCAGCGCGGCGCGGAGCGCGGGACCGGCCATGGGCGTCGCCGCCAGCAACGGGCGGGCGTACGCCATCACCGGCGCCAGGTCGAGCCCTTCGAGCCGCGGGGCGTACTCGCTGTGCCGCGCGATCTCGGCGTCGAGCACCGGCTGCATCAGCGGGCGCAGAAGCCGCGCGTCGGCGGCGGTGACGAGGTGGATGGTCCCCCGCATCACGACGATCCGCACCAGCTGGCGCGCCTCGAGGAGCGCGCCGACGGCGTCGGGATCGAGGTCTGACAGGCGAGACCACAGGGCCAGGTACGGGTCGAGCGGGTTCTGAGCCTGGAGTCCGACGAGGTGCTCGACCGCGGCCACCGGCGCCATCGACGATCGCTCCAGGAGCAGCTGCCGCGCGAGCGTCGCCCGGTTGAGGGCTCGGTCGCTCAGGAGGTCAGCCGCCATCGGCTGATCTTCTCACCCACCTCCCAGGCAACGTCCCCCGACGCCCCGAGCGCCGACACCTCCACCGGCAGCTGACCCACCCCGCCCGAGCGGGGCGCTCAGATCCGCTCGAGGGCCTCGCCGTCGAACAGGGGCTGGATGTCGAGGGCGGCGACGTCGGCCTGCATCTCGGCCTCGGTGGGCGGCGGACTCGGCGCCGAGGCGGCATCCAGTGCGGCGCCGAGGAGCGTGGCGTCGCTCGAGGTGTTGAGGAACAGCTGCTCGTGGCCCAGCACCCAGTGCACGGCGCGGGCGATGGCCTCGGGGTCGGTGACGGGCTCGTACCAGCTGAACCGCCGACCGTCGTGGTCCTCGGGCCAGCGGCGGCGGCCGATGGCCTTGATCGTCTGCACGGCCACCTCGCGGGCGGCGCACACGTCGAGGAGCTCCTCGACGTCAGCGCGGTACGCGTCGTCCTGCATGGCCACGAAGCTGACGGGCAGGAGCACCGACGCGAACGGGAACTCCTCGAGGCTCCGCAGGTGCACGCGCGCGATGCGGGTGCCGTGCCCGGTGACGCCGATGTGGCGGACGAGGCCCTCGGCGCGTGCGGCGGCGAGCGCCTCCACGGCCCCGCCAGGTCCGTGCGCGACCTCCCACTCCTCCGGCTCCACCAGGTTGTGGAGCTGGATCAGGTCGACCGAGTCGACCTGGAGGCGCTCGAGCGAGCGCTCGAGCTCCGCGCGCGCGTCGTCGCCGCGGCGCTGCGCGGTCTTGGTGGCCAGGAAGAACCGGTCGCGGTGCTCGGCCATCCACGGCCCGATGCGCAGCTCGGAGTCGCCGTACATGGCCGCCGTGTCGACGTGGTTGATCCCGGCGTCGAGCAGCTGTTCGAGCACGGCATCGGCCCGCTCCTGGCGGAGCCCGCCGAGGGCGGCGGCACCGAAGATCACGCGGGTGCTGGCATGGCCCGTCCGACCGAAGGGAGCGGTGGGGATCACGCTCCGCAACCTACGCGGCCGACACCCCGGGCGCCCCCTCACGGAGAGTGGTTGAGGGGCCATGCACAGTCATCGCCCGTCGCCGTCATCTCTGGTTTGGTCCTGTTCCGCCGGAGTGGTCAGCCGTACCGTCGACCGCATGACACACCACGGCGTGGAGTGGGGGGGCAGGCGAGTTCCGAAGATCCGATGGCGGCGGAGCAGGGTTCGGTTCGAGGTCCATCGGGCATGACCCACCCATGATCCGACGCATGTTCCGGCAGGTGGGCGCCTTGACGGTGGCCACGTTCGTCTGGCAGCACCGGGGGTCGGTGGTGCGGGCCCTCGACCTCGGCCGGCGGCTCCCGCAGCTGCTCGGCAACGGCAAGGGCGGCGACGCCTTCACCGAGGCCAAGGCCGTCGTGGCCTTGGACGGGGCCCTTCCCACCAGCACGGACGTCCGCATCACGGGCATCGACGACGGCGCCGTCACCCTCCGCGGCGATGTCCCCGTGGAGTCGCTCGCCGCCGCCCGGGGCGCCCTCCTCGGCATCTCAGACGTGCTCGACGTCCGCACCGATGCCCTCGACCAGACCACCCTCGACGACACGCTGTCGCCAGCTCGATGACCGACCACGAGCGGACCGCACCCCTCGAGGAGGCAGAGGCGTGGCTCGACGAGCACACGACGCCAGACGGGGATCGGCCGAAGGGTCTCGAGGACGCTGACCCCACGCCGACGGTGGAGCAGCTACGTCGGGAGCAGCGCCGTGAGATCTCGCACGTCAGCTTCGGCACCGAGGGCCAGACCCACGGAGCGGTGTTCGGCAGCCTGGCTGGCCTGATCGCCGGCACGATCCTCGGTGTGCTGCTCGGGCTGCTGCTCTTCGACGACGGCCCGGCGCGCGTCGTCGTGCCCGTCATGGGCGCGCTGTTCGGGAGCGTCGTCGGCTTCGTCTACTGGGGCGGTCGCACCCCCGAGCTCGAGAACGAGACGATGACGACGACTGGCCTGCCGGAGTCGGGGACCACGCCGCGGGACCCGAGCACCGACGAGCGGGGGCGCTGAGGCGAACCCGCCTCCGGTGGCCCCCGAAGCCTCACCCCCGCGGTCGGCCAGGCACGACGGGGAGCGCGCTCAGGCCCCGGAGGACGAGGCCGTCCCCCCTCCCCCAGTGCAGCTCGTCGATCGGCACGGCCAGGCGCAGATCCGGGAACCGCTGCAGGAGGGAACCGAGCGCGATCTGCGCCTCGGCGCGGGCGAGCGCGGCACCGAGGCAGTGGTGGATGCCGTGCCCGAAGGCCAGGTTGGCGGTGTCGTCGCGCAGGAGGTCGAGCGTGGCGGCATCCGCGTACCGCTCTCGATCGCGGTTGGCCGCCGCCAGGCAGATGATGACCTGGGCACCCGTCGGGATCGTGGCGTCGCCCAGGGTGACGGGCTCGGTGGCGTAGCGGAAGGTGGCGTGGTGGACCGGGCCGTCGTAGCGCATGAGCTCCTCGACCGCGGCCGGCAGCAGTGTGGGGTCGGCGCGCAGCGCCGCCAGCTGCTCCGGGTGCTGGTAGAGGGCGACCACGGCGTTGCCGATGAGGTTCGTCGTCGTCTCGTGGCCGGCGACGATGAGCTGGAAGATGGTGGACAGCAGCTCCTCGGTGCTGAGCTGCTCGTCGCCATCTCGAGCCACGACCAAGGCGCTCACGAGATCGTCGCCGGGTTCGCGCTGACGCAGCTCGACGAGTGACCGCAGGATCCCGACGACGACGGCGGACGCGGTCTCGGCGCGGCGCCGATCCTCGGGGTTCGACGTCGGGCCGAGCAGGGTCGTCAGGCAGGCGCCGAACCACTCACGGTGCTCGGGCGGGACTCCCAGCAGCTCGCAGATCACGGTGAACGGAAGCGGGAAGGCGAACCGCTCGACCAGGTCGACCGTGGCCTCGGGCCCATCTGACCCGATGTCGTCGAGCAGACCGTCGACGATCGACTGGATGTGCGGGCGCAGCGCCTCGCTTCGGGTGCGGGTGAAGGCGCTGGCGACGAGCCGTCGCAGCCGGGTGTGGTTCGGCGGATCGACGTTGAGCATGTGGCGGGAGAACGCCGGGCCGGGGAGCCCCTCGGCGACCACGCTCGGATCCTCGGCCAAGGCGGCCTGCATGTCCTTGGAGAGCCGCAGGTCGTTGAGCGCCGCCCGCGCCTCCGCGTAGCCGACCACCACCCAGGCGTCGTGCCCGTCAGCCAGGGTGACGGCGTGCACCGCCCCCCGCTCCCGGAGGGCGTCGAACAGCGGGAACGGGTCGTCCTGGTCGTAGGCGCCCCACGCCCGGGTCGCCGCCTCGAGGTCGGTGATGGTGTCCACGGCCTGCATTCTGCGCCACCAGGCCAGGGGACGGCATCGGAAGATCAAGCCATCCCGCGGGGACCCGGCCACCGCCGATGGGTCATTTCACCCATGCCGCGGTTCACGCGTCGCCCCGAGCGTCGTCCGCGGCGCGCTCCTACAGTGACCCCATGAGCGCCGAGCTGGTGATCCGCGGTGGGATGGTCGTCGACGGCACGGGCTCGCCCGGACGTCAGGCCGACGTGGCCGTGAGCGACGGCCGCATCGTGGAGGTCGGCGACCGCCTCGACGGCGACCGGGTGCTGGACGCCGGCGGCCATGTGGTGGCCCCGGGCTTCATCGACATCCACACGCACTACGACGCGCAGGTCTTCTGGGATCCGGACCTCACCCCATCGTCGTTCCACGGCGTCACCACGGTCGTGGCCGGCAACTGCGGCTTCTCGATCGCCCCCATCAGGCCCGAGGGCGTCGGCATCCTCGCCCGCACCCTGCAGCACGTCGAGGACATGAGCTTCGACACGCTCTCCGTGGGGGTTCCCTGGGACGAGTTCGAGACGTTCCCGCAGTACCTCGAGGCCGTCGGCCGCCGCGGCACCGCCCTCAACTACGGCTGCTACGTCGGCCACACCGCCATCCGCCTCTACGTGATGGGCGACGAGGCCTACGAGCGCTCCGCCACCGCCGACGAGCTCGACCGCATGCAGGCGGTGGTGGCCGACGCGATGGCGGGCGGCGCCATCGGCTTCGCCAGCAGCGCCTCGCCCACCCACAACGGCGACCAGGGCCGACCAGTGCCGTCACGCGTCGCCGACCTCGACGAGCTCCGCCACCTCCTGGCGCCGTTGCGCGACGCGGGGCGCGGGGTGGTGGCGCTGCTGCCTGGCGGAGTGTTCAGCCACGAGCAGGTCTTCGATCTCCAGCGCGAGGTCGGGCGACCCTTCACGTGGACGGCGCTGCTCACCATCAAGGGGTACCCGTACCACGAGGGCGTGATCGCCGAGCACGATGCCGCCCGCCAGACCGGGGTGGAGGTGTGGCCGCAGGTGTCGTGCCGGCCCCTCGTGTTCCAGATGAACCTGGCCGAGCCGTTCACGCTGAACATGCGGCACTCGTTCCAGCAGCTCATGAGCAAGACGCGTGCGGAGCGCAAGGAGGCCTACGCCGACCCGTCATGGCGGTCCATGGCTTGGGACGACGTGGGCGGCAAGGTCGACTGGAGCTCGCTCTCCGTCGCCGAGTCCGAAGGCCGGCCTGATCTCGTCGGCCGCCTCGTGCTCGACATCGCTGCCGAGCAGGGCCCGGACACCACCCCGCTCGACGTGATGCTCGATCTCTCCCTCGAGGACGACCTGCAGACGCGGTTCCTGTCGGTGCTCGCCAACAACGATCCCGATGGCATCGCCTGGTTGCTCCCGCGTGACGGCGTGCTCCTCGGCCTGGCCGACTCCGGTGCCCACGTGAGCCAGCTGTGCGACGCCTGCTTCGCCACCGACCTGCTCGGCAGCTGGGTGCGCGAGCGCGAGGTCATGCCGCTCGAGCGAGCGATCCACAAGCTCACCGGCGAGCCGGCGACGGTCTACAGCCTCGACGATCGCGGCACGGTGGCGGCCGGCAAGGCCGCCGACCTCGTCGTCTTCGATCCCGACACCGTGGCCCCTGGTCCCCTGCGGCGGGTCCGCGACTTCCCCGCCGACGGCGAGCGCCTCACGGCCGACGCACCCGAGGGCATGCGCCACACGCTCGTCAACGGCGTGGTGATCCGCGAGGACGGGGCGCCGAGCGAGGAAGGCCTCGCCGCCCGCCCCGGCCAGCTCGTCCGCTGACCCAGTAGGTTCGCCCCATGCCAGACCTGATCGAGCGGCTGGCCAGCGTGCTGGCGGACCTCGGACCTGGGTTGGTGCCGCAGGCCGAGCAACGGACGCTCTCGGCGCTGTGCACGTCGGCCTCCGTCGTCATGGGCGCCACGGGCGTATCGGTCGCCCACCTGGACGACGACGCCGGTGAGCTGCGCTGGCTGGCGGTGGTCGGCCCCGGGGCGGAGATCGTCGCGCGGCAAGCGCTGCCGATCGGGCAGGGCATCACGGGCTTCGTGGCCGCGACCGGACAGTCGCTGGCCGTGGACGATGTCCAGAACGATCCGCGCTTTCACCCGGAGATCGCCGAGTCGAGCGGTTACATCCCCCACTCCATCCTCGCGGTCCCGATCCGCGACGACGGCGGCACGGTCCTCGGGGTCCTGTCGGTCCTCGACCGGTCGCCACGCAAGGACGACCTCGCCGTCGCCGGATCGTTCGCGGCGGTGGCCGCGGCCGTCATCCCTGGCAGCATCGTGCAGCGAAACGTCGGCGCCCTCTTCTTGGCGACCGCCGCCGATGCCGCATCCACCGCCGGGGACGCCGAGCTCGCGGCCGCGCTCCAGCGGATCGCGGCCGATGCCCCGCCACCGCAGGCTGAGCTCGCCCGAGTGGCGGCAGTGCTGCTCGAGCTCCGCGACCTCGGCCCGCGGACCTACTCGGCCGCGGTCCGCCTCGTCGAGGACGCGCTCGACCTCGCTCGGTCCCAACGGCGCCGTTGAGCGACAGCGCCCTCCCCGCGTGGGCCGATGCGTTCACGGACGTGCCGCGCGCCCCGACGCTCGACGGCATCGAGATCACTCCCGACTGGGCCTACGGAGACCGGCGCGGCTCAGGCGTCCGGGTGGCCGTGATCGATTCCGGGGTGGATGCCAGCCATCCATGGGTCGGCGGGCTGGCGGGCGCCGTCGTGATCGAGCCCGATCCCGAGGGCGAGCCGCCCGACGTCCGCTACGTCGAGGGTCCACACGGCGACCTCTACGGGCACGGCACCGCCTGTGCCACGATCATCCGCCGTCTCGCGCCCGACGTCGAGCTGTGGTCCGTGCGCGTCCTCGGTGAGCGGCTCACCGGGAAGGCGTGGGTGTTCGCAGCCGCCGTCGAATGGTGCCTGGAGCACGGCATCCGCGTGCTCAACCTGTCCCTCTCGACCTCCAACGACGAGTATGCCGAGACCTTCCACCGGCTGGTCGATCGCTGTGCGCACGAGGGTGTGCTCCTCGTATCGGCCATGGCTAACGAGCACAAGGCGACCTACCCGTCCGAGTTCGCCGGCGTGCTGTCGGTGGCGGCCACCGAGGGAACCGACCTCGAACAGATCCTCCGCAACCCGAATCCCCCTGCCGAGTGGGGCGCGCCGGCGATCGACGTGGAGGTCGCCTGGCTGGGTGGGGCCACCCTGACCGTCACCGGCAACTCGTTCGCCGCCCCCGTCGTTGTCGGGCACGTCGCCCGCATCCTCGCCGCCCACCCCGATCTGTCGATCTGGCAGGTGAGGACGGTGCTGGCGGCACTGGCGGCCAACGCCGGCTGACGTCTCGTCTCAGCGGGCGCGCTGCGCGAGGCGCTTCCGGTCGACCACGCGCAGTCGACCGCGGGACGCGGTCACCTCGCCCGCGTCGATGGCCGCCTGCAACGCTCTGTTGGCGGTCGGACGGGTGGTGCCCGCCATCGACGCAAGGTCCTCCTGCGTCACGGCGATCTCGGCACCGTCGTACAGCTCCTCCAAGTCGAGGAGTCGCCGGAAGACCCGCTTCTCGGCCGGCAGGAACAGCGTTTCCACGTAGAGATCGGTGAGACGCCGGACCTGGCGGGCCAGATGGGCGAGGAGGAGATCGTCAACGGTGGGATGGGTGGCTCGCAGGTCCCCGAACTGAGCTCGGGAGAGCACGATCGTCTCGGTGGGCTCGAGGGCAACAGCCGACGCGGTGCGTCGCTGGCCCGGCCCGAGGACCGCCTGCTCGCCGAAGCCCTCGCCCCGACCGAGCACGGCGATCGTCGCGACATCGCCCAAGGTGCTGGTGACCTGGATCGTGACCCTGCCACTGGCGATGTGATGGAAGGTGTCACCAGGGTCGTCCTGGTGGAAGACGACCTCCCCCGCGCGTAGCGGCGTCGGGTGCAGGCCGCCAGCACGGCTCGACGATCCGCGTCATCGAGGCCGGCCAGGATCTCGTACTCCACCTGGCCAACCTAAGAGGTCTGCCATGCCTGCGCTCCGCGAAGCGGTTCCCGGGGATCCGCCCCCCGGGAACCGCTTCATCGGTCAACGCCGGACGGGTGGTGCGTCAGCGCTTGTTGCCGGGCTCCTGGCCGCGCTTGTTGCCGGGGTTGGTGCTGCGCTTGTTGCCAGGCGCCTGCATGTGGCCCTCGGTGTCGTCGCTGGCGGCTGCCTCGCGCTTGTTGCCGGGGTTGACGCTTCGCTTGTTGCCTGGGTTGAGGCTTCGCTTGTTGCCCATCTTGGATCCCTCCAGGGGTTCGGGTTGCTTGTGCTCATCATGCCCTCAGAATCGTTCTTGGTCTGTGCCAGTGGTGACGCTCGCTGTGTATCGCCGCGCACACATCGGGCGCCCTACGTCTCCCCGCCGATGGCGGCGACCTTGCTCGGGTGCGAGCTGGCGAGCGCGACCTGCGCCCGCCCCAGGAACGTGGCACGGGCGTTGTCGTCCGCCTGCACGGCGGCGAGGAACGCCTCGCCACTGATTCGATCGAGCACGCAGTCGGTCTCGGCCGACACGGTGGCCGTCCGCGGGAGCTGGGCGATGAGGCCGATCTCGCCGAAGGCGTCTCCGGGACGCAAGGTGCTGAACCGGTGGATCTGGTCGTGCTCGCCCAGCGCGTGCACAGCGAGCTGGCCGTCGACCACGACGAAGAACGCCGTGGCTGGGTCACCCTCGCGGACGACATCAGTGCCGGCCGTCACCCGTACGCGCACCGCCGACCCCGCCATGGCCTCGAGCCCGCGGCGGGCCGTCCCGTCGAAGATGGCCAGCTCGTCGAGCACACCGACGTGCGGCGCCAGCTCCAGGCGGCGGGCCTCCGCCGCCCGGTCGAGGGACAGCAGCGGGGGAAGGGCGATCAGCCCCAGCGCCGCGCTCGCCAGCCCACAGGCGATGAGGGCCTCTTCGAGGCCCAGGGCGTCGACGACCATCGGAGCCACGGCGGAGCCGGCGAGCATCGCGAGCACGGTGAGCGCGTCGGCCATGCCGAAGACCCGGGCGATGGCGTCCGGCGGGAGACTTCGCTGCAGCACGGTCATCGCCACGATGTCCCCGACGACCAACGCGGCACCCAGCACGGCGACGACGCCCAGCGCGAGGCCCATCGAGTCCATCGGCGCCAGCGCGGCCAGCGGGAGCCCCGACAACGCGATCGCGACGACCAACCAGATGCTCGGGCGCCGCGAGTCGGCCATCGTCGTCGTCACCCCGGCGATGGCGACGCCGCCGATGCCGACCGCGGCGTAGAGCAGCCCCGTCCCGCTGCTTCCGGCGTCGAGCAGGTCGGTGGGGATGAGCACGAAGAACACGGTGACGAGCCCGTAGACGCCGGCGCCCATCATCTGCGTCGCCGTGAGCCAGCGAGCCGCCCTCGACGTGCGGAGCACGTGCCAGCCGCCCGCCAGCTGGGCGCGGAGGCTGGTGCCCTCGAGCGAGCTGGCTCCCGGGATCGGGTGGATCCCTCGCAGGACGGCGGCGGACGCCAAGAAGGTGAGGGCGTTGATGGCAAAAGCCCACGTGGTGGAGCCGAACACGAGCACGAGCCCGCCAATGGCGGGTCCGATCACGACCGCGACGTTCTGCACGGTCGAGCTCACCGAGTTGGCGGCCGCCAGGTGCTGCTCACCCACCAGCTCAGGCACGCCCCGGGCGACGCATGGGAGGTACGCGGTGCCCGCCGCGGTGGCCAGGAAGGAGAGCCCGACCGCGAGGCCGGCCGAGCTCCCCGTGGCCGCGACCACCGCGAGCAGCCCCATGAGCACAGCTCGGACGACATCGGAGATCACCATCACCCGCCGGGCGTCGTGGCGCTCCGCGATCGCCCCGCCGATCGGACCCAAGAAGACGTACGGCGCGAGGCGCGTGATCGTCGTCGCCGCGACCCAGCCCGGGCTGCCCGTCTGCTGGTACACGAAGATGACCAGCGCGACGTTGTAGAGCCAGTCGCCGCCCGATGACAGCCCCATCGAGATGATGAGCCGCCGGAAGTCGGGCTGCTGCAGGGCCGTTCTGAGCGGCTTCGGCTTCGCCCCCTTGCCCACAGCGGGAAGTGTGGCACCCCCAACGGGATTCCTCCGGCAGAACCCTTCTGGTTGTGTGGACGCGAGAAGGGACGACGCTCGGGCCGTCGCCGGCGCGGGGCCCGTGCAGCAGCACGACGCGCATGAGGCCCGCCGAGTGGCGGACCTCACCATCAGGAGCACCCCCAACGGGATTCGAGCCCGTGCCGCCACCTTCAGAGGGGTGTGAGGCACGGGCCCACCAGCTGTGACCAGGGAACCTACCGTCCAGGAGATCCAGCCCGGGAGACCGGAGTGCAGCGCAGCGTGCTGACAGCCTGCTGACGATTGGACCCCGTTCGGCAGGGATGCCCGGTGCTAGCTGTCGTCAGCGCTGGATGAGGGTGGTCAGGACAATGGCCACTTGATGATGCAGAACCTGTTTCCGAACGGGTCTTCCATCACCGCCCATTCGAGCATTGGTTGACCGACGTCTGGATAGGACCCGGCGGGCTTCACAACTGTCCCCCCGATCTCCTCGATCCCTCGGACCGCGGCGGCTACGTCTTCCACACGGAAGTCGAGATGCGTCCCACCATGCTCATCGGCGTGGTGTTCGGTCACCAGTTGCAGCAGGATCCACGGGTCCCCTTGCGACGGGTCCTCTGCGTCCAGGGACGAGTACTCCATGAACTGGCCGTGCCGTCCCGCAGGCCGAAGCCCAGTCACCGCCGACCAGAACCGCTCACCCTCGTCGAGGTCAGTCACGTTGATGACCGGCTTCCAGAACGTTGCGATCCCTGCGTGAGCCATTGCAACTCCTCCTAGGTCCAGCGTGCCCGCCCGCGCTGAATCGCGTGGTGGCATGTTGCCCGCTGTGCCTGAGTCATCGCGGCAGATCTGTTCCAACGTCTGAGGTCGAAAACGGTCGCATGCCGACCGAAATCGACCACAGACGTTGTCGTCTCTGCCGAGATGACGCGGGCCGAGCGGCAGCTATGCCCGCTTCGCCCGCGACAAAGTGATGCCTCTCGTTTGGTGAGCCCCTCGTCGAGGCGGCGTTGCACGTAGGCGCGGGTGCGGGGCTCGCTGCTCATGCGGGTGATGAGATCCGCCAGAGGGCGTGGTTGGCCTGGCGGTTGCCGCCGGCGGCGACGAGCGAGATGGCAGCGGTGTCGACGCCGACGCCGGCGGGGCGCTTCTATTCCCGAACGGGTTGTGACATGTGCGATCCGTCCAGGGCCACCGCCGCAGCGAACACCCTTTGACCATGAGCACGCGCCGAACCGCCGCAACCGCCCTACGAGCCAGCAACGAAGACCGGTGCCGCCGCATCCTGTCCAAGTCCGCACTGCTCGACACTAGCGACCTCGACTGGAGCACCGCCGGTGCCGTTGAGCTCGACGCCGGGGTCCTCGACACCCTCGTGTACATGCGCGACGTCGAAGGGTTCACCGACAGCTACGTCGTGGGCATCGGCGCCCACCGCACCACGCTCTCGGACCCGATCATCTCCGAGTTTGTGCAGGTCTGGCAGTCCGAAGAAGCCGAGCACTCCGCTGCCATCGGCCGGTTCCTCGAGCACTACGCCACCCAGCGAAGCGTCACGATCGCGCCGACCCAGCCGTCACCGACACCGAAGGTCCCGGCCTACGAGAAGGTGCTCATGCGGGTAGGTGGCCCGGTCGGCCGCCTCGTCGCCGCTGCCCACATGACCTGGGGCGCTGCGAACGAGCTGCTGACGATGAACGGCTATCGCATGCTCGCCGAACAGGTCGAGGCCCAGCACCCGATGCTCGCCGACCTCCTGCGCCGCATCGCCGCCCAGGAGTCGCGGCACTACAGCTTCTACCTGCTCCAGGCCGAGTGGCGGCTCGCGGAGAGCCGGCTGGCCCGGACTGTGATCCCGAAGATCATGGACGGCAGCTGGACCCCGGTTGGCGTGGGCGACGGGTACAAGACCTCCGAAGAGTTCCAGCGGGTCCTCGCGGTCCTCAACGCCTCGCCGAGCAGCGAGAAGCTCATCGAGCGCATGGACCGCCGCTTCGCTCAGCTCCCCGGTCTCAGCCGCCTCCGCATCTTCCGAGAGGCAACCACCGAGCTCGCGTCGGTGGTCACGCTCCCCACCGCCAGCCGTCCCATGAGCATCGCGGCGTAGGCCGCGACCATGATCCGCTCCCACCTCAACCGCGTCATCCTCATCATCGTGCTGCTCGCCGTACTGCCGGCTGTGGCGGTCACCGAACGGCTCCGTCGCGGGACCGGCCGTCGGCTCGCTGTCGCTGCGATCCGGTGGGTGGCTCGCGTGTGCGGCATCCAGATCGAGGTCACCGGTGGTGACCAGCTCGACTCCTCGGCGTCGTACGTGCTGGTGCCGAACCACACGAGCCCGATGGACATCGCCGCGATGCTCGTCGCCCGTCCCGATGCCCGCTTCGTCGCCTCGGCCGAGCTGTTCCGCATCCCCCTGCTGGGCTCCGCGATGCGGGCGCTCGGGACCGTACCGATCGAACGCGGGAACGCCGAAACGAGCCGCCAACGCGTCGACGATCTCTCCACCGCAGAGGCAGACCGCGAGCTGGTGATGTTTCCCGAGGGTGGGATCGCGCCGACGGCGCAGGTGCTGCCGTTCAAGACTGGTGCGTTCGTCGTCGCCATCAACACCGGCGCTCCGATCGTCCCCGTCGCGATCACCGGTGCGTCCGACGTCCTGCCTCACAAGGGACGCCTCCGAATCCGGCCCGGCCGGGTTCGGGTGGAATTGACGCAGCCCGTCTCCACGATCGGTCTCGGGGTCGACGATCGGCGTGCGCTGGCGGATCGGGCACGAGCGACCGTCGTCAGCTCGCTCCGCCGGAGGCCCGCTGCGCAGTGACCGACCGGGCTGAGGCTCAAGGCGCGGTGCTCCGCAAGCCTGGGTCGGCAGCAGACGGCGGACCGCGTCCCGGCCACTTGCCCGATTGCTACATCGCTTCGAGAGCACCATCGTCTGTCGGACGCAGGTGGGCAGTGGGGCAACATCCTCCCGAGAAGTGAGCGGTCCCCTCGTAGAAGGCGACTCGGGAGCCGTCGGCTGCTTGCACGTCCAACGTCACCCGCCCGTCCTTCCCGGACTTCAATGCCGTGTGGCTGGTGATGGAGTCGTCGCCCAGCACGATCCGGTCCGAGGAATCGCTCGACTCGCAGTCGTCGTTGAGGCAGACCTCATACGTGGCACCTTGCGGGACTTGACCCGGTTCCCAAACGATGGAGAACCCAGGCCCGCACGAGATGGTGCTGCAGTCCTCGCGTGCACAGGAGGCCGACACAGGGATCAGCGCCAGCAGCGCCGCCACCACCATCCGTGCACCCGGACCGCCGCCCGCTGGTCGCATGCTGACGAGTCTGACCGCGATGCCCGCCTGCCGTGTTGTGATCGGCAGTTCTGGGACGGGTACCCACGCCGTAGCCACCATCCGCCAACGTGTGCGGAGTTACTGTCTCGCCCACGGCTGCTGGGCCGTGCCAGAACGGGGAGGAGGACGCTTCATGGCCGATCTTGTTGATCGCCTCCTGGGGCAGACAGGTCTCCATGTCGGAACGTCGAGTGACATGAGAGGGAACGCCGCGCCACAGGCAGCGCGCATCATGGTGATAGCGCTCCCCGGTCGATCTGGCGTGACCTTCGACTACGAGGGACTGAACCTGGAGACGACTCGCGAACGCCCGTTTGGTCATGCGGAGCACGCGGTGCTTGCGCGAACAGTCACCGGGCTCACGCTCTACAGCGCAAGCATCCACGCTCCGGTGCTGATGGAGCTCCGTGAGACCGAGCCCGGCGCCTTTGAGGCTCCCGCCGGCGCATCACCCTTTCCCATGGCGATCCGCGTCGAAGTGCCGTCGACCGGGCGACTTCTCTACACGTGGTCCTTCGGCGAGCCTGGCGGCGATGCCGTCCGCATCATCGGCGACGTGAGCCTCGTCGGCTGAGGCTCATCGGACTCACGGCCAAGCGCACCTACTGCCTCAGAGGCAACGCGCAGACCACAGTCACCGCCCGGTCTGACCGGCGGCCGCCATGGCGCACACCCGGCGCTGTGAGACGCAGGTGGCGAGGTCCATCGCCTACTCGCTGGGTGCATCCTCGTAAGCGGCCATCGAGATGATTCGGCCTTCCGCGATCTCGTAGACGGCCACTTGGCGCCACGCCCTGCTGCCATCGGTCAGGCGAATCACGGCCGCCGCGTGGCGCTCGCCGCCGAGAATGTCGAGCACCTCGTATTGGAAGGCCGGAAGCGCCGAGCGTCGTCTCGCGTACCAGTCCATGAACGCGTCGAACCCGGACACTTCGGCGCCGGGCACGCTCACCACCGCGTCATCGGCCATGAGCGCCCGGGCCGCCTCCATGTCATCGGCTGTATGAGCGACGAACCATGCTCTGAGCACAGAAGCTGGCGAGGGCACCCGCACACTCTGGCCGTTTCGACGCACTCTTGGGCGGCGCAGTCGGCCGATCACTGCCCCTGGACGTCGAAGGCGGCCAGGAGCTTCTTTGGCGCTCGTAGACGCCATGATTCGGTGACGTACTCCCGCAGCTCGGCCTTCGTCACCTTTGCCAGCACGACGAGGACCATCCGATAGCCGTCGTAATGGGGCGTCGTGGTCAGATGGACAGGCTCCGCTACGAGCAGCGCCTCCTTCTCCTCCAGGCTGTCGACGTGCACCACAGCGGTGCGGCCGTCATGGCTCAGCTTGGTGAAGAACTTGGTCCTGACGTAGAAGGCCGGCGTGCCGTGCATCGGCGCTTCGGTCGCCTCCGGCAACGACAGCGCGATGTCTCGCAGGTGTTCGGCGGTCGCCACGCCGCAATCATCGTCCCTCAGGATCCTGCCGTGCTGAGCTGGCGCTATGGGCCGCGGCCACCTCCCGTGCCAAAACGGGGCGAGCCCCACGGTGACCCCGCCGCCGGCTCAACCGGCCGAGCGCCTGGTTCCTTGTCGGCAGACATGCCGCGTCCCCTAACGGCACTTCGGAGACCGGGTGAAGCTCAGCCTTTCTAGGACAGCCTCTCCGTCATCGTGCCGTCGCCACGCGCTACAGATCGACGGCGCGGACGTGGCCATCTCCCGACGAGCAACGACATCGCTGTGGTCAGCTCAGGAGCCGGTCGATGCGGTCGAGAAACCCGGGCCAGCCGCCGGCAGCCAGATCGCGATGGCTGCTCGTCGGGAAGCCCTCATGTGTGAGGTTGAGCCGCGTCTTGCCGTTGTCGTCATGGAGCTCGAGCGTGACGCGGGTGCCGGACCAGGGTGCATCGACGCCCTCTAGCGTCTCTGTCCACACCAGCCGGTGCGGTGGGTCGATCTCGAGGTACTCGCCGTACTCGACGTACGGCTCCTGGCCGGCTGGACCGAACTCGACTCGGTACTTGCCTCCGGGACGCAGTTCGAGCTCAACGACCCGAGCCACGAAGTCGTCACCGTCGCGATACCACTGCTCCATCGCCTTCGGCGTCGTCCACGCGTGAAACACCTCGGCAGGACGCGCGTCGATCACGCGCTCGATCCGAAGGGTGGTCTCTTCACTCATCGCTTCTCCTCAGATTTGTCCTGTAGGTACTGCTCGAGATGATCGAGGCGACGCTCCCAGCGATGGCGGACATCGTCGAGCCAGCGGGACGCGTCGGCGAGTCCATCGGGTCGAAGCTGGCACCGCCGGACTCTGCCGTGCTTCTCAGTGCGCACGACGCCCGCTTCTTCGAGCACCTGCACATGCTTGAGCACGCCGCGTAGCGAGAACGGCAAGCCCGATGCCAACTCAGTCACGGACGCCGTGCTCTCGCTGAGCCGCTCGACGATCACCAACCTGGTCGGGTCGGCGAGCGCCGCGAGCGTCTGCTCCACTGATACTGAACTCATTAGTTCAGTATCTACCTGTCTGCCAACAAGGTCAAGGTCTGGCCGCCTCGTCGAACGGGGGTCCGCCGAGCCTGGGCTGGGAGTCGTGCCGTGATCCGGCGAACCCAGTCCGCGTGCTGCACGACGCGAAGTGTCACCGATCACGCCGCGCCTCCCGGCCGCGGGGTGCCCTCCAACGTCGGGTCGGGGAGCCGACCCGGCGGTGTGGGCCGTACCGGCCAGCCATGCAATCGGCGGCAGCCAGACGTGTCACGCTCGTGAGCGTGAAGGTCTCACCGGAGCGCAAGGTGGTCACCGAGCTTCAGCGGCTGCGCAAGTCATCGATGTGGCCCGACCAGCAGGCTCCGGCGGGCGCCGGCCGCGCCGTGGTGCTGGTCAACGGGTTCGGGATGCCCCAGGCGACGTTGAAGCCCCTTGCTCGGTGGCTTCGGGCGGGAGGCTGGGAGGTGCAGACGGCACCTACTGGCTGGAATGTGGGTTGCGGGGAAGCAACTTCGGAACGTCTCTGCTCGATGGTCGAGGCAATGCACCCTGGGGAGCCGGTGGCGCTTGTGGGTCACAGTCGCGGCGGGCTATTGGCCCGTGTCGTGGCCGTACGACTAGCGGGGAAGGTGTCGGACCTGGTGACCATCTGCACACCGTGGACGATCGGGCCGCCCGACCGCCCAGGCGTCGCCGCGGCCGCTGGCACGGTGCGGTTCCTGCGTCGCCATGGTGTCGGCATGATGGGCAGCATCGACTGCGCTGACGGCGACTGCTGCAAGCGGTTCCGTGCCGAGATGACAACCAAGCCACAAGCTGTTTGGACGGCGATCTGGTCGAGTCGAGATGGAATCGGCGGAAATGATGCGACGCCGCCGGCCGAGGCAGACCATGCGGTTGACATCTCAACCACACACCTGGGAGCGATCGCCTCCGTTCCAGCCTGGGATGCGATCGGAGCGGCTCTCACGCGGGCCGACTGAGTGGCTCTCCGCCGTCCTCAGCGATCGTGTGAGACGAGCGGGGCAGGCGTCCCACAACGCCGGGAGTCTGACGGCGATCTGGGCGCTCGCCGTTCGCTTCGGTCGATATGCGGTGACGGCTTGCGTTCTTGCGGCCAGGCTGTCGCCGTGGAGCAGTTCGTGCAGTCCATCCTCGACGTCTTCGATCTCGGGGACGACCGCACCGATCTTCGATGCGATCCGATGGCCGGAAGCTCGCAACGGTTGTGGAAGTTGACCTCGAGCAGCGACTGCTTCGTGCTGAAGGAGTTTCCCTACGACTCGCCGCGTGACATCGAGCGACGGGAAGCGGCAGCGCGCTTCGAACGCGAGGTCTTCAACTCGCGAGAGCTCGCGATGCCCGAGCCGATCCCATCCGCCGACGGCACGTTCGTGGTCCAAGCCGCTGGCAGTCGAGGCGAACGCTGCGCGGTCCGTCTCCACCGGTGGTTCGACGGAGCTCCCGCTCGAGGGGCGAGCCCCGATCGCTGCCGCGATGCCGGTGCGTCCCTGGGGTTGATCCACGGAGTCGGCGCCGCCTGGTCCTCCCGTTCCACCGGAGATCTCCGGTGGTGGGGCGTCGAGCCGGACGAGGTGCTCGATCGGCTTGCCCACTCTGCCATCGCCGACCTCGCGGTCAGGGCAGCCTCGCCGATCCACGACGCCCTTGAGCTGGTCGGGCGGGCGGAGTCCCTCGACGGCGACTGGATCTTCACGCACTGTGATCACAAGCCCGAGAACTCGATGCTCGCCGGCAACCTCGTCGCGGTTCTGGACTGGGACGAGTGCGGCCACTGCCACCCGGAGCTCGAAGCCATCGAAGCCGCTCTGCGGTGGAGCAATCCGGGGAGTCCGAGTCGCGAGCACTTCTCCGCCTTTCTCGACGGCTACCGGGAGGCTGGCGGCATGATCCTCGAGGGGTCGGAGCGCTCGTTCGGGAAGTGGATCGCCGCGCTCACGGGATGGTTCTGCTTCCAGTCCCGCCGGGCGATCGGCGAATGGCCGGCGGACTCAGACGCGGAGAGATCGGGCGCCGAAGCGATGGCCGATGAGGCCGTTGCCGGCCTCGAGTTCGCTCTCGACAACCTCGCCACGTGGGCGCGCTGGACCTGACGCAGCCGAGGGCACTTCCTGCCGGAACCCTGTCTCCTACCGCCGGGAGTGTGACGGCGATCTGGGCGCTCGACCTCTGCAGACCCGCTTCCTGCCGCACCGCACCGGCAACTCTGTCGCACGCCAGCAGCGGGCCGACATCTGGACTCCTCCATTCACCGCGATGCTTCGTCGTGGCAGGCTTCCGCCATGCGCTACACCCGGCTGTACACCGACGCCGATGGCGTCTCTCGCTTCGAGGACCTCGACATGGATTTTGCCGCCGCGGAGTTCGCGCCACCCGCTCCACCCGTGCACATCTCTGCCCCGATGGCCGCGAGCGCCGTCATGGTCTTGCGCGCTGACGCCGGATGGACTGACCCGGCCCATCCCGCGCCGGCCCGCCAGCTCATGGTGCTCGCAGCCGGCGCGGCCGAGATCACCGCAGGCGACGAGACGCGACGCTTCGAGTCGGGTGCGATCGTGATGGTGGAGGACACCGAGGGCACTGGGCACGCGACGACGATCCTCGACGATGGCTACATCGTCGCCGTTCGACTGACGTAAAGAAGGCCAGTCCGGTCGCCCCCGGAGTCCCGGGGCCAAGGATGTCCCAGAACGCCGGGTCTGTGCGGCGAGTGCGGGGCGGACCGGGCACTATGCCCGCATGGTTGAGCCTCTTCCGCGGTGGGCGAAGGTCGGATCCGCCTTGGTGGGCATCGCCATCGCCGTGACGCCTCGTCCCGCTCGGTGGCCTAGCCCATAGCTGCCAGTGACCCATTCCTGCCTGCACCAGCCTGATAGGGCAGTATGTGCTCGTTGTCGATGAGGAGGTCGTGACGATGCCTGACTTTCCCGCGATTGGTCATGTCGCCCTGACTGTCAAGGACCTTGCCGTCAGCCGGCCGTGGTACGAGGCGCTCATCGGAGCCAAGCCCGTGCTCGACAAAGACGAGGGGCCGTTCCACCACGTCGTGTGGTCTGTGGGCGGCACGCTGCTCGGCATCCATCAGTTCCCCGATCCCTCCTCCGAAGGTGAGTTCAACGAGCGACGTATCGGCCTTGACCATGTGTCGTTTGCATGCGCGAACCGAGCGGAACTGGAGGAGTGGGCGGAGAAGCTCGACGACCTGGGGGTGGGGCACGGTGGGATCGTCGACGCGTACTACGGGTCGGGCCTCTCGTTCCGCGACCCGGACAACAACGCGCTCGAGTTCTTCGCGCCTCCCGCCTGAATCGACCGAGCTCCAATGGTGTGACGACCGATGGGACCGACCGAGTTGACGCGGGCATACCTGCCGCTCGGCCCGCGTCATCTCGGCGGAGACGACAACGTCTGTGGTCGATTTCGGTCGGCATGCGAGCGTTTTCGACCTCAGACGTTTGGGACAGTTCTGCCGGACTGACGCGGGCCGAGGCGATCCGAGGTGGTTGCCTGGCAATGTGGGGTGTGAGATCGCCGCTGAACGGAGGACCGATGGCGACTGACGAGCAGTTCGAGCGCGGCCTTGAGGTTCGCCGCGAGGTTCTCGGGAGCGACTACGTCGACTCGAGCCTCGCAGACGCCGACGAGTTCATGATGCCGTTCCAGCGGTTGCTCACCGAATGGGCGTGTGGCTTCGCATGGAGCAGGCCGGGTCTCAACCGAAAGACCCGGAGCCTGGTCAGTCTGGCGATGCTCACCGCGCTACGGAGGCCCGAGGAGCTCGGCATCTACGTCAAGGGTGCCCTTTCGTCGGGCGCCGCAGTCGAGGAGATCCAGGAGGTGCTCCTCCAGGCGACCGTCTACTCCGGCACGCCCGCGGGTCGGCAGGCGTTCCTGGCCGCAGACAGCGCCCTGAAGGCTGAAGGCGCGATCTAGGTCCTCAGACCGCCTGGAGAACGCGGGCATAGCTGCCGCTCAGGACGAGGATCGCTGGCACGATGGGCGGTGTGCTTCGGTTGACTGCTGCGTTCTCCCTGGCGCTTGCCGTGGCGGCCTGTGCGAAGGGGGACGACGAGGGCGGAGCATGGACCGTGACCGCCACGCTCGAGCAAGGAGTGATGCACGAGGCCGACGGACCCCTGGCAGGTGCGGCCGGCGCGTGCGTCGAGCTCCCAGGAGTGACTCAGCAGAACCTGGGCTTGCCCATCGATTCTCCGGGCGACCCTGTCTGGCTCGTCCAGGTGGACGGGAGAGATCGGGCCGACGCCATCGCGAAGTGCTTCGAGCCTTTCGCAAAGGACGTGTCCGTGAGCGAGCGCGAACGATAGCGGCGCCGATACCTGCCGTTCGGCGTCGCTGCGTGAGTCTGCGGGCATTGGGTAAGGGGAGGCGCTGTGGACACCTGGAACCGACTTGCTCATCTCATCACCCACCACGCTGGCTCAAAGCATGCCTTCGGAGTCGCCCTTGCGCTCATCATGGTCTGGGTGGGCATTGGGATCAGCGCCGGACCCACGCGGGGCTGGGAGCTGGTCGTCACGTGCGGCGTCCCGATCGTGACCCTGCTGATGGTGATCGTCCTGCAACACACCCAGAACCGCGACACGCAGTCGCTCCAGATCAAGCTGAACGAGCTCCTGCTTGCCCTTGAGGAGCCGGACGACCAGATCATCCACGCTGGCCGGCTCGGAGACGAGGAACTCGACGACCTCGGTGCGCGCCAGACCAAGCGAGCCCGGCCCGCCATCACGCGCGGTGGTGGGTGACCTCGCTACCGGGCATAGCTGCCGGTCACGGCCCGCGTCATCTCGGCGGAGACGACAACGTCTGTGGTCGATTTCGGTCGGCATGCGAGCGTTTTCGACCTCAGACGTTGGAACAGTTCTGCCGAACACGACGGCATTCCGGGCAGGATGGCGCGATGTGCTCGTACGCAATCGTGCTTGCAGACGGGAGCTATGGGCCATCGTTTCCGTCACTCGAAGAGGCAGCCGCATGGGCGAGGGAGCATCTGCCGCGGAGTGAGAAGGACGGCTGGATCTCCGTGGCGACGACGGAGAACGGCCGGACTGCTGTCGACACGGGCTTCACCTTGGGACCAGACGAAGGGGCATAGCTGCCGGAAGCGTCCGGTGCGCGGACCGGGCAGAGTTGTGCGGGTACCGGGGGCCGGACATGGGAGGCGATGACGATGACCGGTGAGGATGAGGTCGATGAGCTCCTGGCGGCTCTTGATCGGGGTCGTCAGGCTTGGATCGACGGCACAGTTGGCTCCGGGCAGGGGCTCGATGCCGAGCAGGACCCCGGTATGACCATCTTCGGTCCATGGGGCGGGGAAGCAGGGCGTGGACCCGCGCTGCCTGAGCGCCAGCAAGCGATGGCGAGCCTGTTCCATGGCGGCAACGGACGTAGTGAGATCGTCAACACCATGGTTGCCGGCAACCTTGTCGTGGTGGTCCTCATCGAGCGCAACGAGGTGGCGGTCGACGGCGTCGAGGGCAAGCAACCTTGGGTACTGCGTACGACCCAGGTCTTCGAGCGACGGGATGGGAGCTGGGTGCGCCTCCACCGTCACGCAGATCCGTTGATCGACCGTCGCAGCCCGGCCGACACGTTCGCCATTGCACGTGGGGACCGGGCATAGCTGCCGGATGGGGCGGTGGGCGGTGTCGCAGGCATACTGGTCGTACCGAGTCGTTCCCGTTTGCGTAGATCTGAGGCTGTGTCGATGGAGCAAGGTGGGGTAATGACGGGTGGGCTCCGTCACACGATCCGCAGAGCGGCTGTTGTCGTTATGGCTTCGGCCTCCTCGGCGTGCACTGGTCGCTGCGACGCCGTGGGCGCTGCGCGGGGAGTGACGTCGATCGGCACGTCGAGGTCCCCCCGCACGGGGTTCCTCGCGGGCAAGTGCCAGGCGCCAGCGTCGATGATGCACCTCCTTCCTCCTCGGCCGTCGAGCGGCTGCGGGCCGCCGACGCGGACCATCCGCGCGCACCGGAACCCGAAGTCGTCCCCGGCCAGCTCGTCGTCGAGTACCGATCCGGGACGAGTCGGGCCGCACGGGCCTCCGCCGTGGATAGGGCCGGGGCCGATGTGGTCGCACAGATCGGTGACAGCACCGTGGTGCTGCTCGATTTGCCGCGGTCGCAGACGGACGCGGCGCGCGCCGCCCTGACGGCTGATCCGGCGGTCGCGAGCGTCGCGCCAAATCACGTGTACCGAGCGGCAGGCGTGCCCTCTGACCGCTGTACGGGCAGCAGGCCCAGGCCATGAACCTCATCCGGGCCCCGCAGGCGTGGGACCTCACCACGGCAGCTCACTCACCCGGGTCGCCGTCCTGGACTCTGGCATTGATCTCGACCATCCGGACCTCACCGGTCGCATCGCGCTGGCGGAGTCCTTCGTTCCTGACGAAGGACGCGGCTGATCTCACCGGCCATGGCACCGCCGTGGCCGGGATCATCGCCGCCAACACCAACACCCAGGGCATCACCGGCATTGCTCCCGGCGTCCGGCTGTACTCGCTCAAGGTCCTCGACGACGACGGCACCACCACGGACTTCATTCTCGAGCAGGCGCTCAACCGCGCGTTCGCCTTGAACGTCGACGTCGTCAACTTGTCCTTCGCCGGGTTCGGCAGCAGCGACATCGTCCGGCGCGCCATCGCCGACCTCACCGGCACCGGAGCCGTCGTGGTCGCGGCGGCCGGCGACGACGGAACGCCGTTCCAGCACTTCCCCGCTGCCTACCCCGGCGTGGTCGCCGTCGGCGCCACCGACGCGGCGGGAGACCCCGCCTGGTTCTCCGACCACGGGGCCTGGCTGTCCGTCGTGGCGCCCGGAGTCGGCGTGACATCAACGAAGTTGGCGTCCGGTCCCGTGGGCAGCTACGGCACCTTCACGGGTAGCTCCTTCGCTGCCGCGGCTGTCAGCGGGGTCGCGGCATTGCGGGCCCGGACCGTGACCGGCGTCGACGGGAACCGCAAGGGTTTCGACCTCCTACGCACGGCCCAAGACCGCGGCGCGCCGGGCTACGACACCTCCTTCGGCTACGGCATCATCGACGCCCTCGCCGCCCTTGGTGGCGGTCAGGTCGCCTCCCCCGCACCCACGCCGGCATCCGGCGATCCTGACGGGACCATCGACCAGGCGACCCTCATCGGCCCCCACACAACGTCGACGATCTCCATCCCCACCGACGAGGATTGGTTCGCGGTCGACGTGGCTGCGCCCGGGCGTCTCGAGGTCACGGTGACGCCGCCCGCGGTCGTGCCGGGTCGCACGCGTGAGATGGACCCGGAGATCGAGATCTACGACCCGCAGCACCAACGGGTCGAGTTTCGGGACGCCGAGACCACCGGCATCCCCGAGGTCGCCGCCGCCAATGCCGTGGCCGGTCGCTACTACGTGCGCGTCGCCAACTTCCACGGGTCGGCATCCGCCGGCAGTTACGCGGTGGACGTCGCTGACCGGCGGCCCGTACGTGTCGGAGACCTTCGAGCGGCTCGGTCCCTTCGACAGCTCGTCCTTCCCGAAGTCGCTCGGAGGCGTCACGGTCGGCGACGTCACCGGAGATGGGCGAGCCGACCTCCTGGTCGTGATCGCAGACTCCAGCGCCGGGACATCCAAGATCCGCACTCGCATCCAGCAGCCCGACGGCACGTTCGGCGTGCCGCAGGCTCGCGATCTCGGGGACCGCTGGGCGGCGGCCCTGCAGGTGGGTGACATCGACGGCGACGGCGACGGCGACCTTGTGTTGCAGGCCGAGGGGGACAAGCCCGTGCTCTGGGGTGGACCTTCCGGTCTGTCCGACGATGGCACTGTCATCCCTTCGGTCGGCTACGGCCTCGACATCGCCGACCTCGACGGCGACGGCGACAATGAGGTGCTGGCCCAGCCCACGGCCACTTCGGTGGCGGCGTACTCGTGGAACGGCAGCGGGTTCGGGCAGTCACCGCTGTTCACCATCGGGGCGGTGAGCAACCTCACGGCCGCCGACCTGGCCGGCGATGCCGACCTGGAGATCGTCACCGACCGCGACGACGTGGCGGTCCACCACGAGGGCCCCGGGGGCTGGACGACGACGACGCTGTGCTGCGCCGGCGACTTCCTCCGCGGCCTGGCCCTGGGTGACGTCGACGGCGACGGCGACACTGATGTGGTCACCGCCGCCTACGACGGGATCCAGTTCGTGCATGCCCAGGTGTTCCTCCAGGGCGCCAGCGGACTGATCCCGGGCGAGCTAACCGAGGTGCCCTACGGCGGAGGGTTGGCTGCGGGCGACCTTGACGGTGACGGCACCGACGAGCTGATCTGGTCACGGGCGGGGAGCGCGCAGCCGTACCTCTACAGCGTGCGCAATGGCACCCTCCGCTGGGAGCAGGTCCTGGAGGTGGAGCGCGTGGACGGCGACGACCTCAGGGTGGTCGAGGTCGACGGCGACGGCCTCGACGACATCCTGCTCGCGAGCACCCGACGTGCCTTGCTGACGGTCCACGGCGACCCCTCAGTGTCGGTCCCCGAGGGAGCGGCCTGGGTCCGCAGCACCGCGCCCAGCAACGTCGCCGACTCGGTAGCGGTCACGGCCAACGTGACCGTCCAGTCCTACCGCGACCTCAATCCGGGCAGCGTCAACGGGAGCAGCGTGTGGCTCATGGAGGGACGCAGCGGTCAGACCGTCAGCGCGGCGGTGACGTTCAACTCCGCCAGCGACGCCATCACGCTCAACCCGTCCGCGTCGCTGCTGCCGTCGACCGTCTACACGCTGGTCGTCGCGGGTGTAACCAGCCCCGCCGGTGCGATGCCGCTGCTGCTGGTCGGGTTCCGCACCGCCGCGGGTCCGATGCCGCTGATCGCGGTCAACGGCACCTACACCCCGGTCGTGGGCGAGTTCAACGTGGACGGCGCCAACGACCTCTTCTGGTACGCGAACGGCGGCACCGACGCCCAGTGGCTCGGAGGCGCCACTGGGTTCCGCTCGCTTGGGAACTTCCCAGGCTGGCCCGCTGGCATGCGGCCGCTGCTGCTCGACTTCGACGGCGACGGCTTCGACGACTTCCTCGTGTACACCCCCGGGACCGTGAACGGGTCTGACTACATGATCCCGGGCGGCCCTGGACAAGGTGACCTGATCAAGGGCTACTTCCAGCAGACGGCCTCGCTCATCCCCCTCGGTGGCGACTTCGACGGCGACGGCTACGAGGACCTGTTCTGGTACGGGCCAGGCACCACCAAGGACGAGATCTGGTACGGCGCACCGACCTCACCCGCGCCGTGGCGCAAGGTCATCGTCACCGTGAACGGCACATATCGACCGGTTGTCGGCGACTTCAACGGCGACCTGTTCGACGACATCTTCTGGCACGGACCCGGCGCCTCCGTCGCCGACTCGATGTGGAAAGGCGGACCGGGTGGCTTCACGAAGACCCCGTACTCGGTGAGCGGCTCCTACACCGTGAAGGCCGGCGACTACGACGGCAACGGCTTCGACGACGTTCTGTTCTACGCCGCCGGCGGCGCCGGCGACTCGTTCTGGCACTTCAACAAGACCGGACACACGACTCGGCCGGTGACGATCACCCTGACCTACCGCCCCGCCAGCGGGGACTTCGACGCGGACGGCTACGACGACGTCATGTTCTACGCACCCGGCACAGCAACCGACAAAATGTGGTGGGGCACACCAACAGGAGCCAAAGCGCTCTGACCACCGCCAGTCAGCCGCGGCCAGGAACGTAAGCAGCGCCTTCGGACTGGGTGCCCCGGTCGCCCGATAGCTGCAGCTCCGCACCAACCCGACCTACCTCGACGTGCTCCGCGCGGTAGCGGCACGACGGTCGGTAGGGGACGCGGCATATCTGCCGATCTGCAACGCGAGCGGTGGTCACGGCGGGCAGCGTGTCCATGTGGATGAGTACCCGAAGTACCAGAACCTGAACTGAGCCGGCCGAGCCCGAGAGATTTGTTGGCACCCCCAACGGGATTCGAACCCGTGCCGCCACCTTGAGAGGGTGGTGTCCTAGGCCGCTAGACGATGGGGGCTCGCGGCAACGTGAGCGAGCGACGATAGCCGGTCAGGGTTCCAACCCACCAACGGCGCGGACATCCGACCTGGGCAGGGCGCTCTCGATGACGACGACCGTGAGGATGATCCCCAACGCGTCGGAGGGGATTCGGAACCTCGGGTCGCCGTAGAAGAGCAGGGCGGTGGCGATCACCGCCGCGAGGTGGGCCGCCAGGATCAGCTCCCGCCTGAACCCGCCGGTGAGCGCGGCCACCAGCACCGGCAGCATGACGAGTCCGTACATGGTGTTGGTGGCGTCTACGAGGCCGTGGAGGCCGCCTTCGGTGCTCTGGGGCCAGGGTGTCGTCGTGAACCCGAGATCGAGGACGTTGTAAGCGACGACCCTGACGTGGCCGATGCCGTCGTGGCGGATGCACGACCACCCGCGATCGAAGAAGAACGACTGCTCCCAGGCGAGGTTGTCGGGGAACTCGTAGCTGCGACCGCGATCGAGCTGGAGAGCAACCGGGCTCCCGAACGACAGGCTGTTGCCCGGTCGACCGGTGACGACGTCGCGGGCGACGCAGTGGCCTTGGAAGAAGTTGAACCCACCGTTCTCCGAGAGGCCCGCGAGCTGGCCCGCCGCATGCGTGTTGAGGGCCAGCGTGGCGACGACGGGGAGCGCGAGGGCCGCGGCGGCGGCCAGGACGACCGACCGGCGATGCGACGGGCGCACCACCACCAAGGCCCCCGCGATGGCCACGCTCAACGCCAGCTGGGGCCGGACCGCCAGCGCCACCCCGGCGCACAACCCCCACAAGCCGGCCAGACCCACGGCGCCGCGTCCGGTGCGCGCATGGCGGCACTCGAGGGAGAGCCACACGACGAGCAGCAGGCAGACCGTCGTCGGCGTCTCCGACAGGAAGTAGCCCCCGTAGGTGACCGACAGGGGCCACACCGCGATGACGCCCGCCGCGAGGGCGGCGCCGCGCGGGGACAGGAACCACCGCGCCACCCGCCAACCGAGGTACGGGATGCAACCGGACAGGCTCGCCCAGAGGACGGACGCGGCCCACAGACCGCCCCGGCCCGTCCCGAAGATCCGCAGCGGGATGGCCAGCAGCACGTGGGTGCCCGGCGGGTAGAAGGCGTCGTAGCGCGAGAGCTCGTGCCCTTCCGCCAGCCGGTTGGCGCGGTTCACATAGGCCCGCATGTCCGAGAACACGTGATCGACCGGAGGGTGCACGCCGAGGGTCCACGCGACCCGCAGCGCGGCCCCGCCCAGGATGACCGCCCACGCGATGCGGTCCCACCGCCGGTCCCCCGGGACGTGACGCGCGCCGCTGTCCACGATGTCTCGCGACATCACATGGCTCGGGGGGGAGGACTCGAACCCCCAACGACTGGACCAGAACCAGCTGTGTTACCGATTACACCACCCCCGAATGGGCGGGCCGCAACCCTACCGAACGGCCCCGCGGAGCCGCACACCGACACGGGACGTCAGTCGTTGACGGCGTTGTCGATGCGGAGCAACCGGTCGTAGCCGATGATGCGCCCGATGGCCACCGCCGCCGTCTCCCGGGTGATCTGCCGGAGCTCCTGGGCGTCCTGCAGGCGCGTCTCGCTCGGCGACACCGTGGCGTCGAGGCCGAGGTCTTCGGCGATCGCCTCCACGCGGTAGGCGTGGTAGCCGTCGGTGACGAGCACCACCGTCGTGAGGTCGCGCTGGATCAGGAAGCGCGCCGACGCCGCCAGGGACTCCCACGTGCTGTGGCCGTCGACCTCCCTGAGGAGGTCCTCGTCGGGCACGCCTCGGTTGCGCAGGTAGTTGTAGCCCGCAGTGGCCTCGGTGAACCGATCGCCCTCCTGGCGCCCACCGGTGAGCACGATCATCGGAGCGAGGTCGGCTTCGTACAGCTCGAGGGCGTGGTCGAGGCGGTCTTGCAGGACGGGAGACGGCACCCCGTCGTACTGCGCGGCGCCGAGCACCACGATGGCGTCGGCCGGCCGAGCCCCGTCGTGCCGGCTGGCCCGGTACACCTGGACGAAGGTGATCCCGACGTAGACGAGAAGGGCGAGCGTGCCGTAGACGGCGACCCGGAAGACAGCCCTTCGCAGCCGAGGGGCGCGCCTCGAAGGCGCGGGGACGGGGACCGGCGGCTCGTCGAGCAGGCTCACAGCCGCGCTCTCGCCGCTCGCAGCCGGGAGACCGTCCGCTCGTGGCCGAGGGCCTGGAGCGACTCGAACAGCGGCGGCCCCACCGATCGACCGGTGGTGGCGACCCGCACTGGGCCCTGGGCCTTGCTCAGCTGCGGCTGCCCCTCTGCGTTCACGAGGCCGACCCCGACCGCGGCGCCTTCGATGGCGGTGCGGATCGCGTCGGCCGACCAGGGATCGAGGTCGGCGAGGGCCGCGATGGTGGCGTCGAGCATCTCGGGGGCCGCCTTGCCCTTCACCATGGCCTTCGTCCAGGAGTCGTCATCGATCTCGATGGGTTCGTCGAGGAGGAACGCGATCATCGGCTCCACCTCGGTGAGCAGGCGGACGCGCTCCTGCACCAGCGCGGCGATCGGCTCGAGCACCGCCAGTGCCGCGTCTCCCCGGGTGAGGAACGGTCGGACGCGCTCCATGAACTCGTCGGTGGGCAGGGCGCGGATGTACTCGGCGTTGATGTGCTGCAGCTTCTTGACGTCGAAGAAGGCCGGCGACGGGGTGACGTCCTCCAGGCGGAACTGCTCGACGATCTCGGCGAGGGGGCGGATCTCGATCCCGTCCTTCGGACCCCAGCCCAAGAGCGCCAGGTAGTTGACCATGGCCTCGGGCAGGTAGCCCTCGGCCGCGAAGTCGGCGACCGAGACCGCGTCCTTGCGCTTCGACAGCTTCTGGCGGCCTTCGTTCACCAGCATCGGCAGGTGGGCGAACACCTCGGGCCGGCCGAGGTCGAGCGCATCGCGCAGGAGCAGGTACTTCGGGGTGCCCGGCACGTGGTCCTCGCCGCGCACCACGTGGGTGATGCCCATCGCCGCGTCGTCGAAGGCGTTCGAGAGCAGGAACATGGGCATGCCCGACGAGCGCAGGAGGACGAAGTCCTCGATCGTCTTGTTCTCGAAGGTGACCTCGCCGCGCACCACGTCGGTGAACACCGTCGTGCCCTCATCGGGGACGCGGAACCGCAGCGCGGTGCCGTCGCTCTGCGGCAGGCCCCGGTCGCGGCAGAAGCCGTCGTAGCCGGGCGGACCGCCGCGCTCCTTGGCCCGGGCCTGGACCTGCTCGCTCGTGCAGTCGCACCAGTAGGCCTTCCCCTTGCCCAGCAGGGCGAGGGCGGCCTCGCGGTGGACGTCGAGGTTGTCGGCCTGGAACACGATGTCGCCGTCCCAGTCAAGCCCCAGCCAGCGGAGCGACGCGAGGATGTTCTCGACCAGCTCGGAGCTCGACCGCTCGCGGTCGGTGTCCTCCACCCGGAGCCGCATCTCGCCCCCGGTGCGGCGCGCCTCGAGCCAGTTGAACAGCGCGGCCCGGGCGTTGCCCACGTGCAGGTACCCCGTGGGCGAGGGCGCGAAGCGCAGGCGCGGGGCGGACGTGGTCACCATCCGAGGGTACCGGCCGGTCTGCGCCGGTCCGGGATCAGTGCGTCGGGGTGGGGAGCTCGACGAGCAGTGAGCGCCAGTCGCGCCGGTGGGCCTCGGTCACCTGGGCCGGAGACATCCGCAGGACCTCGTCAGGGATCAGATCGACGATGCGGCGGGCTTCGCCGTAGTGGTGCGGGTTCGACACCTCCTCGAACAGGTGCTTCCGCTGCTCCACGAGCTCCCCAGGCGCCTCGCCCAGGAAGCCCCAGATCGTGAGGGCGATCGTCAGGTCGTGGATCACCGGAGCGCGCCTGAACAGGGAGGCCCGCTTGAGCGCCACGCCGACCGCTCCCGCCAGCGCGTCCCTGTCGCCCTCGCCTGGGGTCAGGGTCAGCTTTCCCTCGAAGCGACGCGCGAGCGACAGCATGTAGCCCTGGTCCGGGCCCTGGCTGCCGAGCTGGTCGCCATGCGGCTGCCCTGTGGCCACGACCTCGCCGGGCCGCGGTCGCGAGCCACGGCTCGGGTCGGCGCGGCGGGGACTCGTAGGCCCGCACGGGCCGGTTGCGATCGACGGGGACGTGCTCGGGGGCGGCCACGCCGCGACCCTATTGGCCCGAGTGGAGCAGACCCCACACGAGGGCGTCGGTGAGGGCCTGCCAGGAGGCCTCGATGATGTTCGTCGACACACCGATCGTGGTCCACGCCAGCTCGCCGTCGGTGGAGTCGATCAGCACCCGCACCACCGCGTCCGTGTCGGCCTCGGTGTCGAGGATGCGAACGCGGTAGTCGGTGAGGTGGATGTGGGCGAGCTGCGGGTAGGCGCCCACCAGCAGGCGACGCAGCGCCTGGTCGAGTGCGTTGACGGGGCCGTTGCCCTCGCCGACCGCGATGAGCCGCTGGTCCCCCACCCAGATCTTCACGGTGGCCTCGGTGTCGATGGTGGGGTCGGTGCTGCCCGCGACCGGGGCTCGGTGGTACGTGGTGGCGCGGTACCCCTCGACGGAGAAGTAGGTGGGCTCCCATCCAGTCGCGCGGCGCATGAGGAGCTCGAGGCTCGCGTCGGCCGCTTCGAAGACGTAGCCCTCCGACTCGAGCTGCTTGAGGTCTTCGGAGAGGAGACCGGCGGCGCGGTCGTCGAGGTCGACGCCGAGCTCCTTGGCCTTCATGACCATCCCGGCTCGACCACCGAGGTCGCTGACGAGCACGCGGGTGCCGTTGCCGACCAGCTCGGGCTCGATGTGCTCGTACGTCGCGCCGCCGGCCTTGCCGAGGGCGGAGGTGTGCAGGCCGCCCTTGTGGGCGAACGCGGACATGCCCACGTACGGGTCGGCCGAGTGCGGGGGCAGGTTCACCAGCTCCGCGACGTGGCGGCTCACCGCGGTGAGGCGCTCCAGCCGACCCTCCGGCAGGCACCGGATCCCCATCTTCAGCTCGAGGTTCGGGATGCAGGTCATGAGGTTGGCGTTGCCGGTGCGCTCGCCGTAGCCGTTGACCGTGCCCTGCAGCTGGGTGGCGCCGCCGAGCACCGCCGCCACGGAGTTGGCCACCGCACAGCCCGAGTCGTTCTGGGTGTGGATGCCGAGCTGCTGGTCGGTGCCGAAGTAGGCGTGCACCTCACCGGCGATCCGCTGGACCTCGTGGGGCAGGGAGCCGCCGTTGGTGTCGCACATCACGAGGCAGTCGGCCCCGTTGGTGGCCGCCGCCTCGAGCACGCGCAGCGCGTACTCGGTGTTCGCCTTGTAGCCGTCGAAGAAGTGCTCAGCATCGAAGAACACCCGCAGGCCGGCGGCTTTCAGGAACGCCACGCTCTCCCCGACCATGGCCACGCCCTCGTCGAGGGTGGTGCCGAGCGCGTTGACCACGTGGAAGTCCCAGCTCTTGCCGACGATGCACGCGGTCGAGCACCCGGCGTTGACGAGCGCCTGGAGGGTGGGGTCGACGTCGACCTTGCCGGCCGGGCGACGGGTGGACCCGAAGGCCACGAGCGTGGCCGTCTCGAGGTGCAGCTCGTCGACCGCGCGCTTGAAGAACTCCTCGTCCTTCGGGTTCGCCTGCGGGTAGCCGCCCTCGATCCACTTCACACCGAGCCAGTCGAGCTGCTCGGCCACCTTGAGCTTGTCCTCGACGGTGAGCGAGATGCCTTCGAACTGGGCCCCGTCGCGCAGGGTCGTGTCGAAGATGTCGATCGACGCGGGCAGGGGTACGTCGGCTACCGACACAGCTCGACCCAATCCTTGTACTTGTCGTTCTGGCCGCGCACGACCCGGCCGTACTCCTCGCCGATCGCCTTGGTCATCGGACCGGGGCTCGGGATCTCGCGGTCGTCGACGGAGTTCACCGCGCTCACCTCGGCGGCGGTGCCGACGACGAACATCTCGTCGCACACGTACAGATCGCTGCGGGTCAGATCACCGAACACGACCTCGAAGCCCATGTCCTTGGCCAGGTTGATGACCGTGTCCTGGGTGATGCCCTCGAGGGCGCCGGCGCTGAGCGGCGGGGTGATGAGCTTCCCGTGGCGGGCCACGAAGATGTTCTCGCCCGTGCACTCCGACACCAGGCCCTGCGCGTTGAGCATCAGGGCTTCGTCGTATCCGGCGTTGAGCGCCTCCACCTTGGCCAGGCTGGAGTTCACGTAGTTGCCGGTGGTCTTGGCCGCCGGGGGCATGGTGTTGTGGTCGTGGCGCGTCCAGCTGCTGATCTTCATCCGCACGCCCTTGGTGAGGGCGTCGTCGCCGAGGTAGGCGCCCCACGGCCAGCACGCGATCGACACGTCGACCGTGCACGGCAGCGTGTTGAGCCCCATCTCGCCATAGCCGTAGTAGGCGATCGGCCGGACGTAGCAACCGGGGAGCCCGGTGCTGGCCACGGTCTCCTTGGTGGCCTGCACGAGCTCGTCGACGGAGTACGGCATCGGCATGCCGAGGATGGCGGCGGAGCGGAAGAGCCGCTCGATGTGATCGGTGAGGCGGAAGATCCCGGGGCCGGCGTCGGTCTCGTAGGCGCGGATCCCCTCGAACACGCCCATGCCGTAGTGGAGCGTGTGGGTGAGGATGTGGATCTTGGCGTCCTCCCACGGGACGAGCTCGCCGTTCATCCAGATCTTCTCGGTGGGGGTGATGGGCATCGGGGTTGTCCTTACAGACGGGCGGCGACCTCGTCGCCGATCTCGGTGGTGGTTCCGGTGAGGCTGGTGACCTCGGCGCACGCCTTGCGCACGCGGTTGGCGGCATCGCCTTCGCCGAGGTGGTCGAGCATGAGGGCGGCGGACAGGATCGCCGCTACGGGGTTGGCCTTGCTCTGGCCGGCGATGTCGGGCGCCGAGCCGTGCACGGGCTCGAACATCGAGGGGCCGGTGCGGGCGGGGTTCAGGTTGCCGCTCGAGGCGAACCCGATCCCCCCGGATACCGCGCCGCCGAGGTCGGTGAGGATGTCGCCGAACAGGTTGTCGGTGACGACCACGTCGTACTGCTGCGGCGACTGCACGAAGTAGATGCACGCGGCGTCGACGTGGTTGTAGGCGGTGGTGACGTCAGCGTGGTCCGCGGCGACCTCGTTGAAGGTGCGCTCCCAGAGGTCGCCGGCGAAGGTCAGGACGTTGGTCTTGTGGACGAGCGTGAGGTGCTTGCGCGGTCGTGACTCCGCCAGCTCGAAGGCGTAGCGGACGCAGCGCTCCACGCCGTGCCGGGTGTTCACCGAGCCTTGGGTGGCGACCTCGTGGGGCGTGCCCTTGCGCAGCGTGCCCCCCTCGCCGGTGTACGGGCCCTCGGTGTTCTCCCTGATCACGACCATGTCGATGTCGTTCGCCGGGAAGCTGAACGGGCGCTGGTTGATGTAGAGGTCGAGCTCGAAGCGCATCTTGAGCAGCAGGCCACGCTCGATCACGCCCGGAGGCACGCCAGGGGTGCCGACCGCGCCGAGCAGCAGGGCGTCGAGGCCGCGCCACTCCTCCAGCACCTCGTCGGGGAGGATCGTGCCGTCGCGGAGGTAGCGGGCGCCGCCGAGGTCGTAGTCGGTGGTGTCGAGGGTGACGCCGGCGGCGCGCACGACCTTCAGCGCCTCGGCGATGACCTCGGGACCGATCCCGTCGCCTCCGATGACCCCAACCTGGTGACCCACTGCGGTGTCCTGCCTTCCTGCCTCTAGAACGGAAAAACCGCCCACCTGGGTGGACGGTCGGAGGTAGCGCACACGGCGAACCGGTGCGCTACACGATGATGATTACGGCCTGGGCGGTCATCGACATCCCGGGAAGTGTCCCCCTCGGGCCGAGGCGGAGTCAAGCAGGTACGGTCCGCCGCATGCGCACCCCCATGACCATCGGCGGGCACCTGGACAGAGCGGCCCTCGTGTACGGCGACCGCATCGGGATCATCGACGAACCCGACGCGCCGGGGGGCGGCCTCGGGCAGATCACCTACCGGCGGGCTCAGGAGCTGGCGCGAGCGCAGGCCGCCAACCTCGACGAGCGGGGCATCGGCCGCGGCGAGCGCATCGCCGTCCTCTCGCAGAACTCCGGTCGCCTGCTGACCTCGTTCTTCGGCGTGAGCGGGTACGGCCGGGTGCTCGTCCCCATCAACTTCCGCCTGTCCCCCGCGGAGATCGAGTACATCCTCGAGCACTCGGGAGCGTCGATGCTGCTGGTCGACGCCGAGCTGGCGGACTCCGTCGCCCACCTCGCAGTGAAGCACCGCGTCGTGCTGGGCGCCGACACCGACGGCGAGGTGTTCCTCGAGGGCCGTGACCCCGAGCCCTGGGACGACCAGGACGAGGAGGGCACCGCCACCATCAACTACACGAGCGGCACGACGGCCCGGCCCAAGGGCGTCGAGATGACCCACCGGAACCTGTGGAGCAACGCCGCCATCTTCGGATGGCACACGGGCGTCAACGACCGGGACACCTACCTCCACACCCTGCCGATGTTCCACTGCAACGGATGGGGCATGCCATACGCGCTGACCGCCATGGGCGTGCCCCAGGTCGTCCTGCGCAAGGTCGACGGCGCCGAGATCCTGCGGCGCATCGACGAGCACGGCGTCACGCTCATGTGCGGCGCGCCGGCCGTCGTCGCCATGGTGCTCGACGCCGCCGCCACGTGGGACGGCCCGATCCCGGGGTACGGCCGCACGCGCATCGTGGTGGCGGGTGCCCCGCCGCCCACTCGCACCATCGAGCGCATCGAGATCGAGCTCGGTTGGGAGATGATCCAGATCTACGGCCTCACCGAGACCGCGCCGCTCCTCACGATCAACCGCACCCGCTCGGAGTGGGATGACCTCACGCCATCGGAGCGAGCGTCGAAGCTGTCCCGGGCGGGGGTGCCCGCCGTCGGCATCGACCTCAAGGTCGACGGCCAGGGCGAGGTGCTGGCCCGCGGCAACCACATCCTCAAGAGCTACTGGGACCAGCCCGAGGCCACCGCCGACGCCATGGAGGGCGGGTGGTTCCACACCGGCGACGGCGGCGATCTCGACGAGGGCGGCTACCTCACCATCAGCGATCGCAAGAAGGACGTGATCATCTCCGGCGGCGAGAACGTCAGCTCCATCGAGGTGGAGGACGCGCTCTTCTCGCACCCATCGGTGGCCGAGGTCGCCGTCATCGGCGTGCCCGACGAGAAGTGGGGGGAGACGATCAAGGCGCTCGTCGTCGTCGCTCCGGGGACGACGGCGACCGAGGACGAGCTCCGGGCGTGGTGCAAGGAGCGGTTGGCCGGCTTCAAGTGCCCGACCACCATCGAGCTCCGCGACGAGCTCGCTCGCACCGCCACCGGCAAGCTCCAGAAGTTCAAGCTGCGGGCCCCCTACTGGGAAGGCCGAGATCGGCAAGTCAACTGAGGCTCGCTAGCCTTGACCGGCCATGACGCAGACACACCACCTCTCCCAGAAGGCCTATGACCGGCTCAAGGCCGAACACGACGAGCTCATCACGGTGGGCCGCGTCGACATCGCGCGGAAGATCGAAGCGGCCCGCGAGCTGGGTGACCTCAAGGAGAACGGCGACTACCACGCCGCCAAGGACTTCCAAGGTCTCATGGAGGCCCGGATCCGCCAGCTGGCCGGGATGATCGAGAACTGCGAGATCGTGGAGGGCACCGACGGCGAGATCGTCGAGCCCGGGTCGACCGTCGAGCTCCGCTACGAGGGCGACGACGACACCGACACCTACTTCTACGGATCTGTCGAGGAGCGTGGCGTCGAACACGACATCATCAGCCCCGGGTCGCCGCTGGGGAAGGCGCTCGTCGGCAAGAAGCCCGGCGACAAGGTCGACTTCGACTCCCCCACCGGCGCCACGTTGACCGTCGAGGTCGTCTCCATCACCTGACGGTTCGCCGTCGTCACTCGAAGACGACCGGCTCTCGGTCGTGGCTGAGGTGGCACGTCACCGGCGCGAGGTCGCGCAGGCGCTGCAGTGAACGACGCGCGGTCTCGGCCCAGGTGTCGTCGTGCAGGTTGGTCGACGACGGCTCGCCGCTCCGCAGCTCCGAACCCCTGAAGGCGCACTGCGCGGCCAGCACCACCCGGGCGGTTCCCGCCTCGATGAGCACCGACTGGTGCCCCGGCGTGTGACCGGGCGTGGCGAGCAACGTGACGCCCTCAGCGATCTCCGCGTCCCCGTCGACGAGCCGCAGCCGGTCGGCCGGGATCGCGGCCCACTCCGGCACGGTGTATCCCTCGGCGTGCGCGGCATCGTGCTCGACCGCCTGCACGAACACCGGAGCATCGAACGCCGCCTGCTGGCCGCAGTGGTCGAAGTGGAGGTGCGACAACGCCACCGCGACGATCTCGCCGAGGGCCACACCGACCGCGCCAAGGGCTTCTTCGATCGGCGTGACGCTCGGCTGGTACCACTCGTCGATCAGCGGGTGATCGACGCCGATGCCCGTGTCGACGAGGATCGGGCCATCGGGATGACGCACGAGCCAGGCGTGCACCGGGAACGGCTCGAAGACCGCGTGCTCGGGGTGCCACTCGGGCACGGCCGCCACCACCGCGAGGGTGAGCCGTTCGATGGTCGGCAGAGAGGTCAGGGTCATCGCCGAGCACCGTAAGCCGCCACCCATCGCGATCGATCAAGATCATCGGATGGCGTCGTTCGAGACGGTGGCCGACGAGTACGACACCGCCCGGCCTTCCTACCCACCGGGTGTGTTCGATGCGCTCGGCGACCTCGACGGGCTGCTCGTGCTCGATGTCGGCGCCGGCACGGGCATCGCCACGCGGCAGCTGCTGGCGCGTGGCGCCTCCGTGGTCGCCATCGACCCAGGCAGAGGCGTGCTGGCCCGGGCGGCGATCCGGACTCCCGGGCTCCGGGCAGTCGCCGCCGATGGCGCGGTCCTCCCGGTCCAGGCGGCCGTGGCCGACCTGATCTGCTTCGCCCAGGCGTGGCACTGGCTCGACCGCTCCGCCCGCGTCGGCGAGGCGCACCGGATCCTGCGGGAGGGAGGTCGGTGGGCCGGCTGGTGGTCGCACGCCCGCGCGGACGACGAGGCCTGGTTCGACGGCTACTGGTCGATCATCGAAGGCGCCTGTCCAGGCACCCACCGAGGCCAACGGGACACCGACTGGGGCGCCACAGTGGAATCGGGCCTCTTCGACGTGGACGATCGCGTGGTCGTCCCGTGGACCCGCGAGATCTCGGTCGCCGGCTGGATGACAGACCAGGCGAGCCACAGCTACGTCGTCGCGTTGGCCGAGCCCGGACGGAGTCGACTCCTCACCGACCTCAGGCTGGTCGTCGAGAGGAGGTTCCCGGACGGCGCCATGAGCGTCCGCTACGAGACCTGGCTCTGGACCGCCACCAAGCGCTGATGGGCTGCTTCGAGCGGTGGTGCGCGCTCGCTCGCCCCGCTCCTAGCGGTCGGTCACGCGCTCGAGCGCGCCCGTCACCAGGGCGCGCAGCTCGTCGTCCGTGATGGTCTCGGCGGCCTTCGGGGTGATGCGGATGGTGCCCTTGCCGGAGCTCAGCTCGGGGTGGCGGTCGGTGAACCCGCCGTCTTCGCCGTCGCCCCAGCCGTAGAGCGAGATGCCGTGCTTCCAGACGCCGACGTACAGGCGCCGATCGCCCACCTTGTAGGTGGGCATGTTGTAGGAGATCACGACGCGGGCATCGGGGTGCGACTCGACGATCAGCCGGTGCATCCGGTCGAAGAGGGGTCGGCGCTCCGACGGGATGGCGTTGATGTACTCCTCGGCGGCGTGGTCCACCCGCGCATCATGGCCGACCGTCGATGACTGTCACACCCCCTGCGTAGCGTTGGTGGCATGTTCCAGTCCGACCTCGAGCGCCAGGTGGGTGCGGCGGAGGAGGCGGTCCGGGCGGCGGTGGCAGCCATCGATCCCGACGACATCCCGGCCTCCGAGGCGGTCCGGCTGTTCGAGCGGCTCGACCGCATCGTTCGCTCAGCCACGGCCGGCCGCACGCTGCTGGCTCGCCGGGTGGATGACTCCGGTGTGTGGCAGCGGAAGGGGCACCGGTCGGCGGCGGAGCACGTGGCCGCCGTCACGGGCACGTCCCTCGGGGCCGCCAAGGGCGAGGTCGAGACGTCCAAGGCGCTCCGCGACCTCCCGAAGACCCGTCGCAAGATGATCGACGGCTCGATCTCGCCCCAGCAAGGCTCGCTCATCGCCGGCGCCGCCAAGGTGAACCCGCAGGCGGAGCGGGCGCTGCTCGAGCGGGCCGGCACCGCCAACCTCCAGGAGCTGCGGGACGACGCCTTGAGGGCCAAGGCCGCCGCCGACCAGACCCCCGCCGCCACCCATGCCCGCCTCCACCGCGAGCGGCGGCTCACGCGCTTCACCGACGCCGAAGGGGCCCGGCACCTCAACCTCGTCGGCCCGGTCGACGAGGTGTCGGTCATCGAGGGAGAGATCGACCGGCGCCTGACCCAGGTCATCCGCGAGCAGCCCGCCGGTCAGCCGGTCGAGTGCCGCGATGCGCTGGCCTTCGACGCCGCCGCCGCCATGGCGAAGCGGTCCGAGGCCGCCGATCAGCCCGCCGCCGCGAGCGCAGGTGACGGGGCGCGGAAGGCCACCCGGCCTCAGCACCTCGCCCTCCTGCGGCTCGACGTCGAGGCGCTCTGGCGGGGCTACGTCGACGGGGAGGAGCTCTGCGAGGTCACGGGCCTGGGGCCGATCCCTGTCGAAGCCGCCAGGCGGCTGCTCGGCGACGCCGTGCTCAAGCTGATCATCACCAAGGGCGACGCGGTCGCTCACGTCACGTCCCTCACCCGCGGACCCACGCAGGCCATGCGCTACGCGCTGCTGTGGACATCACCGACGTGCACGGCCGAGGGGTGCAGCCGCACGATCGTCGAGCACGACCACCGCACCGGCGTCGAGTACAAGGACACGCGCCACACCCGCCTCGACGAGCTCGATCGGGTCTGCCACACCCACCACGACCTCCACACGCTCCACGGCTGGGCGCTGGTGGCCGGGACCGGCAAGCGGCCGATGGTCCCCCCTGACGATCCTCGCCATCCAGCGAACGCGCCCCCGGGCGGAGCGCGCGCCGGGCCCGACCCGCCCACCGGCAACGCGGCCGATCAGCCCGCCGCTCAACCCGGCCTGTTCGGCAGCTCCGCCGCCTGACGGCACGAGCCCGTCGAGTGCCCACGCGCCCGTGGGCACGGCGGCGCGCGGTCGCCGATAGCGTCCGACGGCAGCTGAGACGGCTGGGGGACGAGGCATGACCGACGCGACGGGAGCAGCCAACGACCGGATGATCCGGGAGTTCCTGGTGGCATGGGAGCAGCGCGACACGGAGCACATCGTCGGAGCGTTCGCTGAGGACGGCGTGTACCACTCGATGCCGCTGACACCGATCGTCGGGCGGGCGGCCATCCACGAGTTCGTGGCTGGCTTCGAGGGCAAGCCGCCGGGACGGCTCGAGATCCACCACCAGGTCGCGTCCGACACGGTCGTGATGAACGAGCGAACGGATCACATCACGCTGAACGGGCAGCCGGTGTCGCTCGACATCAGCGGCGTCTTCGAGATCGAGGACGGCCGCATCAAGGCCTGGCGCGAGTACTTCGACCTTGGTCCGGTGCGGGCTGCGTACGAGGTCGAGTAGCCGCGACACGCCCTCCCCATCGCGGACATCGACCATCCTGGGCGGCTGGCTCTACGGCCTCCTCGCCGACGGCACCATCCTCGGGGCACTCCACCCCAGAGGCTCAGCCGTCGAGCCGCTTGGCCAGGTGGTACTCGGTGGCGCCCGGCGGATAGTCCTCGAGCACCCCGTACACCGTGTAGCCGTGCTGCTCGTAGAAGGGGCGCGCCTGGAAGTCCCAGGTGTCGAGGCGCACGCCGACGCACCCCCCGCGAGCGAGCCGCTCGGCCTCGGCGAGGAGCTGGCTGCCCAGGCCCGACCCGCGCCGGTCGGCGTGGACCCAGACGAGCTCGACAGCGAACCAGCTGCCCCAGGTGTCGCCCGTGACCCCAGCCACCAGCTCGTCGCCCTCGAAGGCGTAGAGGTCGAGCGGCACCTCGTCGTCCTGCTCACCGCGCAGCGCCCGCATGACCGGTGACCGCTCCGTGTTCGAGGCCGCCAGGCGCTGCTCCACCAGGGCACGGATGGCCGGATCGAACTCCGTCTGGATGCGCACCCGGTCAGTCTCCGCAGGCGCGGCCGTCGCCGTCGAACGAGATCTGCGAGGGTCGCGAGATGCGGCTCGACACCGACGCCTGCTGGGAGCGGTTGGGGCGGTCGGGCCACGGCGTGCTCGGCACCGTGCACCCTGACCGCGGGGTCGATGCCGTCCCCGTCGTGTTCGTGACGGCCGATCGGCAGCTCGTCATCCCGATCGACACGGTGAAGGCCAAGTCCGGCGAGCGCCTGCAGCGGTTGGTGAACCTCGACGTCGACTCCCGCGCTGTCCTCCTCGTCGACCACTACGACGACGACTGGTCGCAGCTGTGGTGGGTGCGAGCGCACGGGCGGGCCGCCGAGGGCGACGCGAACCCGTACCTCGATCCGTTGGGCAATGCGTTCCCCGCCTACCGCGCCTCAGGCACGGTGACGAGCGTGATCCTCCTGGCCGTCGACGAGCTCACCGGCTGGACCGCCTGAACCGAACCGTCTTGAACCGAACCGTCCTGAACCGAACGGTCCTGAACCGAACCGTCCTGAACCGACTCCCGATCCACCCGGTACGTTCGCCGACATGCAGCTCGGCGTCTTCGGCATCAACTCGGGGTCCACGTTCCGACCGGCGGACACGATCGCCATCGCCCAGCTGGCGGAGGAGCTGGGCTACGACTCGGTGTGGGCCGGCGAGCACGTGGTGGTGCCGAGCCCGCGCGTGGTGCCGTCGCCGATGGAGCCGGAGGACCCGATCCTCGATCCGCTCGTGCACCTGGGCTTCGTGGCGGCGGCGACCGAGCGGTTGCTCCTCGGGACCGGCATCATCATCCTCCCGCAGCGCAACCCGCTGGTCCTGGCCAAGCAGGCGGCCACGCTCGACGTCCTCTCGAACGGCCGCCTGCTGCTCGGGATCGGCGCCGGCTACCTCGAGCCGGAGATGACGGCCATCGGTGTGCCGATGGCCGATCGCGGTGCCCGCACCGACGACCACCTCGCCGCCATGCGGGCCATCTGGACCCAGCCGGGACCCGTCGAGCACCACGGCAAGTTCGTCGACTTCGCCGGTGTCGACGCCCACCCCCGTCCGGTCACGCCAGGCGGGCCGCGCATCGTCGTGGGCGGCCACACCCCCGCCGCCTACCGGCGCGCCGTCACCAGCGGCCACGGCTGGTACGGCTTCGGCCTCACCCCGGAGCAGACGGCCGAGAGCGTCGAGGGCCTGCGCCGCGCCGCCGACGCGGTCGAGCGGCCCGCCGAGCTGGGCGACCTGGAGCTGAGCGTCACGCCGCGCCGTCGCCTCGATCCCGACGCGCTCGAGGCGTTCACCGGCGCCGGCATCGACCGGCTCGTCCTCGGCACCGCCAGCGACCGCAGCCCCGCCGACGTCGAGCAGCGCCTCCGAGCCGCCGCCGACCTGGTCCGGTAGCGGTGGCGTGCTTGCACGGCTGAGTCACGCTGACAGTCGGTGTCAGTGACACGCTCCTAACCTCGCGCTCGTGACCGAGTACGCCGACGTGCCGCCGAAGGTCGTAGCCCAGCTCCGGGCGATCTGCCTCGGCCTGCCCGACGCGTACGAGGAGGAGGCCTGGGCGGGCACCCGCTGGATGGTGCGCAAGAAGACCTTCGCCCACGTGCTCACGGTGGAAGGGGGCTCGGACTCCGCCCACACCCGAGCCGCGCGCGTCGACCGACCGACGACGCTCGTCACGTTCCGGGCCGCGGGTGAGGAGCTCGCCATGTTGCGGGAGGCCGGGCACCCGTACTTCTACGCCGGGTGGGGCCGCGACGTGGTCGGGATGGTGCTCGACGCGACCACCGACTGGGACGAGGTCGCCGAGCTCATGACCGAGAGCTACTGCGTGATGGCGCCGAAGAAGCTGGTGGCGCTGGTCGACCGCCCGTCGGACTGACGAGGTCTGGCGCTAGAGCGCCTTCGAGAAGCCGTGGTGCGCCCGTGCTCGGGGCGCAACCGCACGTTCACGTTGGCCATGACCGCCAGCCAATCGGATCGTGCATTGCAATGCGTCTGCAACGGGATCGTCGCGGTCGAGTGACATCGTCCGCGCGGCGCCACCACGCCTGAGCCCGGAGGAGGCCGGTGCGCTGGTCGCCCCAGTTCGCCCTCGAGGTGACGGCGTCGAGCGGCAACACGGCGACCGTCAGATACGCCCACCACCAGCCCTCCGACGCCAGCTGCTGTCCCAGCCTGCCCGACTCCGTCGTCCGGTACCGGGGGACGGGCACGGCGGTGGAGGCCATCGACCCCCTGCCCCCACCCGACCAAGGTCTCGCCTGGCTGGGTGAACCTGGCTGGGTGAACCTGGCTAGGTGAACCTGGCTAGGTGAACCTGGCTAGGCCGCGGCGGTGGCGCCCTCGACGAGTCGGGCCGCCTCCGCCACGGCCGCCCCGTACTTCTGACCGGGCTTGCGGGTGAGGCGCTGGAGCGGGCCGCTCACCGACACCGCGGCCACGATTCGGCCGCGCCCGTCGTGCACCGGGGCCGAGACCGACGCGACGCCCTCCTCGCGCTCCTCGACGCTGGCGACCCACGCCCGGTCGTCACCGGCGAGCACCCGTCCCGCGCTGCCGGCGGACAGCGGGAGCCGCGCACCGATCGGGACGATGGTGCGCAGCTCGCGCGGCGACTCGATCGACTCCACGCAGACGCGAGCGTCGCCGTCGCGCACGAACAGCTGCACCGACTCGCCGGTCTGCTCGTGGAGCCAGGCCAGCGCGGGACGCGCCGCCGCCCACACCGGCACCGCCTCGGCGGCCTCGTGGCCGAGACCGATGAGTCGCAGGCCGAGGCAGAACCGGCCGTCGTCGTCGCGGCGCACGAGCCCGTGGGCTTCGAGGGCGACCGCGAGCCGATGGGCGGTGGGCCGGCTCAGCCCGGTCGCGCCCACGAGCTCGGCCAGCGTGCGCGGCTCCGCCTCCAGGGCGGCCACCACCGCCATCGCCTTGTCGAGCACGCCCACGCCACTTACACTGTCCACACATCGAGACTACCGTCTCAGCATGTAAGACCGTCAAGAGGGACCATGGCCAAGACGCTCTCGGAGAAGGTGTGGGATCGCCACGTGGTGCGCCAGGCACCCGGCGAGCCCGACCTGCTCTACATCGACCTCCACCTCGTCCACGAGGTCACCAGCCCGCAGGCGTTCGACGGGATCCGCCTGGCCGGCCGTCGCGTGCGTCGCCCCGAGCTCACCATCGCCACCGCCGACCACAACGTGCCGACCGAGAACATCGACCAGCCCGTCGAGGATCCGATCTCCGCCAAGCAGCTCGAGGTGCTGGCGGCCAACACCGCGGAGTTCGGCATCACCCACTACGGCATGGGCGACCCCAACCAGGGCATCGTCCACGTGATCGGCCCCGAGCAGGGCCGCACCCTCCCCGGCATGACGATCGTGTGCGGCGACAGCCACACGTCGACCCACGGGGCCTTCGGGGCGTTGGCCTTCGGCATCGGCACCAGCGAGGTGGAGCACGTGCTGGCCACCCAGACGCTGCCGCAGGTGCGGCCCGGGACGATGGCGGTCACCGTCACCGGCGAGCTGCCGGACGGCGCCACCGCCAAGGACGTGATCCTCGCCATCATCGGCCGCATCGGCACCGGTGGCGGGATCGGGTCGGTGATCGAGTACCGGGGGGACACGATCGAGCGCCTCTCGATGGAGGGCCGCATGACGATCTGCAACATGTCGATCGAGGCCGGCGCCAAGGCCGGGCTCATCGCGCCCGACGACGTCACGTTCGCCTACCTGGACGGACGCACCCACGCCCCGAAGGGCGCGGCGTGGGAAGCGGCGCTGGAGGACTGGCGCGGCCTGCCCACCGACGACGGGGCCACCTTCGACAAGGAGGTGCACCTCGACGCGGCGGGCATCTCCCCCCACGTGTCGTGGGGCACGAACCCCGCACAGGTCGTGCCCCTGGAGGGCTCGATCCCTTCCCCCGACGACTTCGGCGACGCCAACGAGCGCGAGAGCGCCGCCCGAGCGCTCGAGTACATGGGGCTCACCGCCGGCACCCTGGTGCGTGACGTCACCGTCGACACCGTCTTCATCGGGAGCTGCACCAACTCCCGCATCGAGGACCTCCGGGCCGCCGCCAAGGTGGCCGAGGGCCGGCGGGTGAAGGACGGCGTGCGCACGCTCGTCGTTCCCGGCTCGTTCGCCGTGAAGGTGCAGGCCGAGGCGGAGGGGCTCGACCAGGTGTTCACCGCCGCCGGGTTCGACTGGCGAGAGCCAGGGTGCTCGATGTGCCTGGCGATGAACCCGGACAAGCTGGCGGTGGGTGAGCGATCGGCGTCCACGAGCAACCGCAACTTCGAGGGTCGTCAGGGCCGCGGCGGGCGCACCCACCTGGTCTCCCCCGCCGTCGCCGCCGCCACCGCCATCGCCGGCCACTTCGCGCTCCCGACGGACCTGGAGACCGACCTGATGGAGACCACCTGATGGAGACCACCTGATGGAGACCACCTGATGGAGACCACCTGATGGACGCCGTCCACATCGTGCAAGGCACGGCCCTGCCGCTCGACCGCTCCGACGTCGACACGGACCAGATCATCCCGGCCGAGTGGCTGAAGCGCGTGGAGCGCACCGGCTTCGGGAAGGGCCTGTTCGCGTCATGGCGCGACGACCGCAGCTTCGTGCTGAACGACGAGCGGTTCTCCGGGGCCAACATCCTCGTCGCCGGCACCAACTTCGGCACCGGTTCGAGTCGGGAGCACGCGGTGTGGGCGATCATGGACTACGGCTTCCAGGCCGTGATCAGCCCGCGCTTCGCCGACATCTTCCGCAACAACTGCACGAAGAACGGGCTCGTGCCCGTACAGGTGTCGAACGAGGTCGCGGAGCGGCTGCTCGCGGCGGTGGAGGCCGACCCGTCGCTCGAGCTCGTGGTCGATGTCGATCGCCGCACGCTCTCCGGTCCGGCGATCGACCTGGAGGTCGACTTCCCGTTGGAGGACTCCGTGCGTGAGCGCTTCCTGGAAGGCTTGGACGACATCGGCATCACGCTCCGCACCGAGGAGGCCATCACGACCTTCGAGGCCGGCCGTCCCGACTGGCTGCCGGCGGGCTAGCTAGAGGTCGGGCAGGGCCTCCGCATAGAGCCAGGCTTGGAAGAGGTCGTCGAGCTCCTCGCCTGACACGCGCTCGCTGAGGGCGATGAGGTCCAGGGTGGACGCAGCCTCGCCGCGGTGGTCGTCGATCCAGGCGCGCAGGATCGCGAAGAAGTCCTCGTCGCCGACCCGCTCGCGCAGCGCCTGCAGCGTCATCCCCCCACGGATGTACACGGTGCCGCTGAACAGCTCCGCCGAGCCGGGATCGCCGGGCGGCGGGTCGAGCTCCGACACCCCCTCGTACCGCCGCGCGATGTCGGCCGCCGACAGGCCCCCCGTGCGCTCGGAGAAGAGCCACTCGGCGTAGGTGGCGAAGCCTTCGTTCAACCAGACGTCCTTCCACGTGGACGGGCTGACCGCGTCACCCACCCACTGATGGGCCATCTCGTGCAACAGGGTGACGTCGGCTGTCCGACCCTGGCGCGAGATGTCCGAGCCGATGATCGTGAGGGTCTGCGTCTCGAGGGCGAACCCGAGCTCGACGTCGACCACCAGCACGCCGTACGCCTCGAAGGGGAAGGGCCCGTAGACGTCGTCGAGGAGCTGGATCATCTCCGCGGTCCGTTCGGTCGTCACGCGGGCCTGCGTGGCCTGGTCGCGGTGGAACGTGTGCCGGATCACCACCCCTTCGACCTCACCACCGTCGACCAGCTCGTAGTCCCCGATGGCGATCTGCACCAGGTAGCTGGCCATGGGGTCGCGTGCTTCGTACGTCCAGGACCTGGTCCCATGGCCGGAGTCGTTCTCGGACACGAGCAACCCGTTGGCCGCCACCACCTGGTCCTCCGGAGCCGTGATGCGGAACGTGTAGGTGGCCTTGTCGGTGGGATGGTCGTTCACCGGGAAGAACGTCGCGGCACCCGACGGCTCCGACACGACGAACGCCTCCCGCCCGTCCGTCTGCCACCCGACGTCGAAGAGGTCGGTCCCCTCGCTCACCGGCTCTGGCTGACCCGTGTACGTGACGACGGTGGTGAAGTCGTCGCCCTCCGCGATGGCGACCGCGGGCGTGATCACCAGCTCGCGGTCCGCGGCGATGTCTCGGCCGCCTCGCCATCGACGGTGACGGACCGCACGTCCATCCCGGCCAGGTCGAGGTTGAACCGGCTGAGGTCCTGGGTCGCGCCCGCCTCGATCGTGACGACCCCGTCGAGCATGCCCTCGTCGGCCCGCCACGTGAGATCGAGGGTGTAGTGCTCGACGTCGTACCCGCCGTTGCCGAGGTGCGGGAAGTAGGGATCGCCGACCCCGGCGGCGCCCGGCGTGCCCGATGCGGGAGCGTCGGTCGTCGTGGTCGCGCCGTCGGTCGTGGTCGTCGTCGCCGGGGCGGCGGGGGCCGCGTCGTCATCGGCCCATGGCTGCGTGATCGCCAGCGCCACGGCCGCGGCCAGGCCGAGGCCCGCGAGGGAGAGGACGACCCGCCGCTTCACGCGCAGGAGCCTGGCAGATCGCGGCGGGTGGTCCCGCGCGGCGTCAGCCGCCGAAGGCGCTCAGGGGCACGTCGCACGCGCCGGCCGCCGCGAGCAGCGCGGCGGTGACCTCCTCCTGGTCTTCCGGTGGGATGTTCTCGAAGCCGCCTCCGAGCTCTGCGAGTCGGTCGAGCCCCATGTCGTCGACCACGGCCTGCGCAAGGCACTGGGCCTGCTCCTCGGTCAGGGATCCGTCCGCCGCGAGGGCCTCCGCGATCGAGTCGACGATGAGTCCGCCCTCCCCGTCACCACAGGAGTCGATCAGGGCGACGATCTCGCCCAGCGTCTCGTCGTCAGGCCTGTCAGTGTCGCTCGTGAACGACGAGCGGAGCACCCGCCGCGCCAGGTCAGCCTCCCGAAGCCCGTCGGTGAAGCAGGCGACCCCCTCGTCGTCCAGGTCGAAGTCGGTGCTGGCGGACTCGGCGAGCACCTGCGGGACGTCGATGCAGTCGTCCTCCCACGACGTCATGATGGCGTCGGCCTGGTCGTCGCCGATCACACCGGCGCCGAGGACCTCGCCGGGGCTGTTGGCCGAGGCGCTGTCGCCGATGTCGGCCGCGGTGACCTCGGCGTCATCGAAGGGCTTGGTCCCGAGCTCGGCCATGATGGCCGCGCCCATGCAGTCGGCGTCGGCGGCCGCGACGGCGAAGCCGTCCTCCTCGTCCTGCAACGTCGCCGACCACGCGTCCGCGAACTCCTGCTCCTCGCCGGTCAGCTCGACGTCGGCCGGACCGCCCTCCGAGTCGTCATCTCCCCCGTCGTCGGAGCAGGCGACGAGCGCCAACGACAGCAGCAGGATGGAGGTAGCTCGCCAGGTGCGCATGAGGGCGACCCTACAAGTGGCGGAGGGGCGCCCGAGGGAGGATGGCGGCCGGGTCAGTCGGCCGGGTCAGTCGGCCGGGTCAGTCGGCCGGGTCAGTCGGCCGGGTCGGCCGGCCGGATCACGGTCGATGATGGCGTTGGCCTCGTCGTCGGTGAGGCTTCCGACTACGGCTCGTGGCGCTCCACGAGCCGCTCGTGGTCGCGGTGCCGGTTGATGGCGCTGACGACCGCACGAAGGGATGCGGTGAGGATGCTCTCGTCGAGCCCGACACCCCAGCGGACCTCACCGTCGGCCGACTGCGTCTCGACGTAAGCCGCCGCCTGGGCATCGGTGCCGGCGCTGACGGCGTGCTCGCTGTAGTCGACCACCTCGAGGTCGATGCCGAGGTCGGCCTTGAGCGCGGCGACGAACGCCGCCAGCGGGCCGGTGCCCTCGCCGTGCATCGTCCGGTGCTCGCCGTCGACGGTCATCTGGGCGGTGACCGTCGAGCCCTTCTCACCGGTGGTGGACTCGTGGGAGAGGAGCTGCACCGGGGCGTTCGGGTCCAGGTACGTGTCCTCGAAGGCCAGCCACACCTCGGCGGCGGGGATCTCGGTGCCGGTGTCCTCCGCGATCGTCTGGATCGTCTTGGAGAACTCGATCTGGAGGCGGCGCGGGAGGTCCATCCCGTGCTCCTCCTTCATCAGGTAGGCCACGCCGCCCTTGCCGCTCTGGCTGTTGACCCGGATGACCGCCTCGTAGGTGCGGCCGACGTGCTTCGGGTCGATCGGGAGGTACGGGACGCCCCATTCCTCGTAGTCGCCGTAGCCGAGGGCGTCGAAGCCCTTCTTGATGGCGTCCTGGTGGCTGCCCGAGAACGACGTGTACACGAGGTCGCCGACGTAGGGGTGCCGGGGGTGGACCGGCAGGCGGTTGCAGTACTCGGCGACCCGGCGCAGCGCGTCGATGTCGGAGATGTCCAGCTCGGGGTCGACGCCCTGCGTGAACAGGTTCATGGCGATGTTGATGACGTCGACGTTGCCGGTGCGCTCGCCGTTGCCGAACAGCGTCCCCTCGACGCGGTCGGCGCCGGCCATGATCCCGAACTGGGCCGCGGCCACCCCGGTGCCCTGGTCGTTGTGCGGGTGGAGCGACAGGCAGATGCGCTCGCGGTTCGGCACGTGGCGGTGGAAGTGCTCGATGACGTCGCCGTAGAGGTTGGGCGTGTACATCTCCACGGTCGCCGGCAGGTTGAGGATGAGCTGCCGGTCGGAGTCGGGCTCGATGACGTCGCTCACAGCCGCGCAGATCTCGATGGCGTAGTCGATCTCCGTGCCCGTGAAGCTCTCCGGGCTGTACTCGTAGCGCACGTCCGTGCCCACCAGCGTCGGTTCGAGCTTCTTGCAGAGCTTGGCGGCATCGGTGGCGATCTGGGTGATGCCGTCCTTGTCGAGGCCGAACACCACCCGCCGCTGCAGGACCGACGTGGAGTTGTAGAAGTGGACGATCGCCTGGTTGGCGCCCTGCAGGCACTCGTAGGTGCGCTCGATCAGCTCGGGCCGGCACTGGGTGAGCACCTGGATGGTGACGTCGTCGGGGACGAGGTCCTCCTCGATGAGCTGCCGGATGAAGTCGAAGTCGGGCTGGCTGGCCGACGGGAACCCGACCTCGATCTCCTTGAACCCCATCTGGACGACGGTGTCGAACATGCGCCGCTTGCGGGCCGGGTCCATGGGGTCGATGAGGGCCTGGTTGCCGTCCCGGAGGTCGACGGAGCACCACAGCGGCGCCTTCGTGATCCGCTGGTCGGGCCAGGTGCGATCGGGAAGGTCGAGCGGGAGGAACGGCCGGTACTTGTCGAAGGGCATGCGCTTCGGGGTCACGGGTTCCGGGGGCATCAGAGGTTCCTCGGTTCAAGAGTTGGAGCAGTGCACGTGTTGGAGCAAAGAAAAACCTCCTGCCATCGGCAGGAGGTCGTCGGGGCGAGCGCCGAGAAGGAGCGCTCGCCTACATAAGCAGGAGGAGGTCGGAGGTGAAGGGCCTGGTCATGCCCGACCAGTGAACCGCCAACGCCGACGGTCCGTCAAGGCGGAAGTAAGGTCCGAACGTGCTCAGACGATCGTTTCGCATCGGGCTGACGCTCGGACTGCTGGGTGGGTTGGCCTTCGCACTGGTGAAGGTGTTCGGGGCGCGCCCCGACGCCGAGGCGGCTCCCGCCCACCTGCAGGACGAGCCGTGGCCACGCCTCATCCCCGATCCCGCGGCACCGTCACCGGTCGCTCCGGTCGTCGAGGAGGCGGTCGTCGTGCCGCAGCCGGCCAAGGCGGCTCCGGCCAAGGCGACTCCGGCCAAGGCGACTCCGGCCAAGGCGGCTCCGGCCAAGGCGGCGCCGGCGAAGAAGAAGGCGCCGGTCAAGGCCTGGGTCGAGCCGAAGGGCGGCGTGTGCCCCACCAGCCATCCGGTGAAGGCCAAGCTGACCTCGAAGATCTTCCACCTGCCGGGGATGCTCAACTACGACCGGACGAACCCGGATCGCTGCTACGTCAACGCGAAGAAGGCCGAGGCCGACGGCCTCCGAGCCGCCAAGCGCTGACGCCGCTACAGCGCCGCGACGGACACGACGCCGGCGAGGGCACGGATCGCGCCCTGCACGTCGTCGGGCACGGCCACGTCGGTGGCCAGGATCATGAGCGCGGCGCGGCCCTCGTCGGACCGGCCGAGGTGCATGTCGTCGATGTTCACGCCGGCCTCGCCGACCACCCCGGTGACGGCGGCGATCATCCCGGGCACGTCGTCGTTGCGCACCACGAGCATGTGATCAGCCGGCGGCACGTCGACCGAGTGGTCGTCGACCATCACGATCCTGGCCTCGCCCCGAAGCCCGACGAGGGTGCCGCCGATGGCGTGCTCGCCGCCGCGGATGGTGACGAGGTTGACGTAGTCGCGTGACGTGGAGCTCGACGACTCTCGCACCTCGATGCCTCGCTCCTCGGCCAGGCGCGGCGCGTTCACGTAGCTGACCGGCTCCTCGCTCACCTTCCCGAACACGCCCTTGAGCACCGACAGGCTGAGGATGCGGGTGTCGGAGTCGGCGAGCTGGCCCTCGTAGCCGATCTCCAGGACGTTGGGCAGCCCGGCGGCGAGCGACGCGTAGAGCTGGCCGAGCCGCTCCGCCAGGGGCAGGAACGGGCGCACGGTGCTCGACGCCTCGGCGGCGCTCACGTTGACGGCGAAGGGCACGAACTCGCCCGCGAGGGCCAGCCCGACCTGCTCCGCGATCGTCTCACCGGCCTTGTCCTGGGCCTCCGCGGTGCTGGCACCGAGGTGCGGGGTGACCACCACCTGCGGCAGGTCGAACAGGGGCGATGCGGTGGTCGGCTCGGTGGCGAACACGTCGATCGCCGCTCCGCCGATGCGGCCCTCGCGGATCGCCTCGGCCAAGGCGTCTTCGTCGATCACGCCACCCCGGGACACGTTGATGATCCGGAGGTTCGGCTTGGCCTCGGCCAGCAGCTCCTTGCCGATCATGCCCAACGTCTCGGACGTCTTGACCACGTGCAGCGAGAGGAAGTCAGACACGCGGACCAGCTCGGTGAGGTCGAGCAGCTCGACGTTGAGCTGGCGAGCCCGCTCCGGCGCCACGAACGGATCGTGGGCGACCACCTTCATGGCGAAGGCCGACGCCCGCTGCGCCACCAGCTTGCCGATGCGGCCGAGCCCGACGATGCCGAGGGTCTTGTCCGCCAGCTCCACGCCCTCCCACTGCGACCGCTCCCAGCGCCCGTCGATGAGGGCGGCGTGGGCCTGGGGGATGTTCCGCGCCTGCGCCAGCAGCATGGCCATGGTGTGCTCGGCCGTGGTGAGGATGTTCGACTGCGGGGCGTTGACCACCATGACGCCCTGCTTCGTGGCGGCGTCGGCGTCCACGTTGTCGAGCCCGATCCCGGCGCGACCCACCACCACGAGGTCCTGTCCGGCGGCGATGACGTCGGCCGTCACGGTGGTGGCGGACCGGATGATCAGCGCGTGGGCTCCCACCACGGCCTCGACCAGCTCCTCGGGCGTCAGCTCGAGCTGGACGTCGACCTCGTGGCCCGCCGCCCGCAGGCGATCGAGCCCGCCATCGGCGATCTTCTCGGTCACCAGGATGCGGGCCATGGGGGCGAAGTCTGGTCGGCCCCTGGCGACACCCGCCAACCCGATCCGGACGATTGGGACCCGGTTGCAGATCCGGCGCAGGGGGGTCCGAGCCCTCGCTAGTCTCCGGCGGTCCCACTGATGCCCTGGAGGCTCCCTTGCACAAGCGGTCCCTGCGCCTGCTCTCCGGTCTCGTCGCCCTCGGCCTGCTCACCGCGGCCTGCGGCAACGACGACGACCCGGAAACAGGAGATACGACGACCACCGCCGCTGACGGCGACGAAACCACGACCACCGAAGGCGGAGAGCCGGGCGCCGACGCCCAGGTGTCCCTCGACGACCTCTGCCAGGAGGCTCAAGATGCCGGTGTCGAAGCCCCTGACGGCTTCACCGTCCGCCTCGTCACCGACATCGGCAAGGTCGACGACCAGACCTTCAACCAGTACGCCTACGAGGGGATGAAGGCGGCCGAGGAGTGCTTCGGCTTCGAGACCAGCTTCATCGAGACGGTGTCCGAGGCCGACTACGAGGAGAACATCAACACGGCCCTCGAGGGCGACCCGGGCATCCTCATCACGGTCGGCTTCCTCCTCGCCAGCGACACCGGCGCAGCCGCCGCCGAGCACCCCGACACCAACTTCATCGGCATCGACCAGTTCTTCGCCGACGACACAGGAGCGCCCGCCTACAGCGACAACTACGTCGGCGTGCTCTTCAACGAGGACGAGGGCGGCTACATGGCCGGCGTGCTCGCCGCCTCGCTGAGCGAGAGCGGCGTGATCGGCGTCGTCGGTGGCCGGGAGGACGTCCCGCCGGTCGTCAAGCTGGTGAACGGCTACGAGGTCGGCGCCAAGTCGGTGAACCCCGACATCACGGTCCTGAAGATCTACAACGAGTCGTTCACCGCTCCCGACAAGGGGGCGTCCGATGCCCAGCAGTTCATCGGTGACGGCGCTGACGTGATCTTCGGCGCCGGCGGCCTCACGGGCTCCGGCGGCGTCTCCGCCGCGGCCTCGCAGGGCATGTGGGGCATCGGCGTGGACCAAGACGAGTACTTCAGCACCTTCGACGGGGGCGCCGCCCCGGGCGCGGAGTACCTCGCCAGCTCGGCCGTGAAGCGGGTCGACCTGGGCGTGTTCGTCCAGATCGTCAACGCCCTCAAGGGCGAGTTCGAGGGTGGCATCTTCTCCCTCACGGCGGAGAACGGCGGTATCACCTACGCCCCGCCCCACGACGCCGCCGTCCCGGACGAGGCGCTCGCAGCTGTCGAGGAAGCCCGCCAGGGCCTCGCCGATGGCTCCATCAAGACGGGCCTCGACCCGGCCACGGGGCTGCCGCAGTAACCACGGTCGTGGCGGGACGGGGGCTGCGCACGACGCAGCCCCCGTCCTCGCGACCACCACGCTCGGGAGGGGCATGAGCGAACCACGCCAGCCGATCCTCGAGGTCCGGGGGCTCACGAAGCGGTTCCCCGGCGTCATCGCGAACCAGGACGTCGACCTCGTGCTGCACGAGGGCGAGGTGCTCTGCCTGCTCGGTGAGAACGGCGCCGGGAAGAGCACGCTGGTGAACGTCGTCTTCGGCCTCTACCAACCCGATGAAGGTCAGGTCCTCCTGCGGGGCGAGCCCATCGCGTTCGGGAGCTCCCGCGACGCGATCGCGGCGGGCATCGGCATGGTGCACCAGCACTTCCAGCTCATCCCCGTGTTCACGGTGGCGGAGAACGTCGTCCTCGGCAACGAGCCGCGCAAGGGGCTGTCGCTCGACTTGGGTGGCGCCCGCGGACGCATCCGGGAGCTCAGCGCCCAGTACGGGCTCGAGATCGACCCCGACGCGGTGGTGGGCGACCTGTCGGTGGGCGAGCAGCAGCGCGTCGAGCTCATCAAGGCGCTCTACCGCGACGCCGACATCCTCATCCTCGACGAGCCCACCGCCGTGCTCACCCCGGGCGAGGTCGACGACTTCTTTGCGGTCGTCTCGAGCCTGGTGGAGCAGGGGAAGTCGATCATCTTCATCACCCACAAGCTCCGCGAGGTGCTGGCGGTGGCCGACCGCATCGTCGTGCTCCGAGGCGGCAAGGTGATGGGTGAGGCCGACCCGGCCGAGGCCACCCAGCAGAGCCTCGCCACCCTGATGGTGGGCCGCGACGTGTCGTTCACCATCGACAAGGCGCCCGCCGCGCCCGGCGACGTCGTCCTCCACGTCACCCAGCTCTGGGTCGACGACGACCGTGGCGTGCCCACGGTGGCCGACCTCGACCTCGACGTGCGGGCCGGCGAGGTGTTCGGCATCGCCGGCGTCGAGGGCAACGGCCAGCGGGAGCTGGTCGAGGCCCTCATGGGCATGCGACCGAAGCGGTCGGGCGGCGTGGTCATCTGTGGCAAGAACGTCACCAACGCGAGCCCCCGGGAGATCATCGAGCTCGGCGTCGGGCACGTGCCCGAGGACCGCGGCAAGCACGGGGTGGTCGGGCCGTTCAGCATCGCCGACAACCTCGTGCTGAACCGCTACCGGCGCCAGCCCTTCGCCCGCCGCGGTCTGCGCGACGAGGCCGCCATCCGGCGCCACGCCGGCGAGCTCGTGCGCGAGTTCGACGTCCGGGCTCCGAGCCCCGACGTCCCCGTGGCCAACCTGTCCGGCGGCAACCAGCAGAAGGTCATCATCGCCAGGGAGCTCACCGGGGACGTGAAGCTCCTCGTCGTGGCCCAACCGACGCGCGGGCTCGACGTCGGGTCGATCGAGTTCATCCACCGTCGCATCATCGAGATGCGGGACGCGGGGGCGGGCGTGCTCCTCGTGTCGGCCGAGCTCGATGAGGTGCTCAACCTGTCCGACCGCATCGGGGTGATCTACCGCGGCACCCTCGTCGGCACCTTCGACCGGGCTGACGCGACCCGCGACCAGATCGGCCTGTTCATGGCCAGCGGACACGGGTCGGGAGCCGTGGCCTGATGGCCGCGGACGCCGGTCCCGAGACCCCAACGCAGGGGTTCGCGGCCGAGCTGCGGAGGTCGATCGACCTCCAGTCGGTGCTGGTGCCGCTGTACGCCATCCTGCTGGCGCTGATCGTGGCCAGCGGCGTGATCCTGATCGTCGGCGCCGATCCTCTGGAGGCGTACTGGGCGCTGCTCCGCGGCATGTTCGGCAGCGCCGACCGGATCGCGGCGTCGCTCGGTCGGTCCACGCCGTTCATCGGCGCCGCCCTGGCGGTGGGGTTCGCGTTCCGAGCCGGCCTGTTCAACATCGGTGCCGAGGGCCAGCTGCTCGTCGGCGCCACCGCGGCGGCGTGGGTGGGCACCTTCAGCTGGCTGGCCGATGTGCCCGGTCCGATCGCGATCCCGATCGTCATCGCCGCGGGGGCCATCGGTGGCGGGGTCTACGGCGGCATCCCCGGGGTGCTGAAGGCGCGCACCGGTGCTCACGAAGTGATCACCACGATCATGCTCAACAACATCGCGGTCCTCATCGTGCGGTGGCTGGTGAACTCGCAGGACCCGGTGATCCTGCGCGACACCAGCGCGTCGGTCGCTCGCACCGAGCAGCTCCCGGACTCCGCCCGGCTGCCCGAGGTCATCGGCACCACCCCACCCGTCCACCTCGGTCTCTTCCTGGCCGTCACGCTGTGCACCATCGTCTGGTTCATCCTCAAGCGCACGACGTTCGGGTTCGAGGTCAAGACCGTCGGCACCAACCCGAACGCCGCCAAGTACGCGGGCATGGGCGTGAACCGCACGATCGTCATCGCGTTGGCGCTCTCCGGTGCCTTCGCCGGCCTGGCCGGTGCCGGCGAGGTCACCGGCACGGCGGGCTTCCTCAGCCCAGGGGTGTTCGTCGGCATCGGCTTCGACGCGATCGCCATCGCGCTGCTGGCCCGAGCCAACCCGTTCGCGATCATCCTCACCTCGGTCCTTTGGGGCTCGATGCTGTCGGGCGCCGGTCTCATGCAGCAGGAGAGCGGCCTCTCGATCGACGTCGTGCGCGTGGTGCAGGCCCTCGTCCTGCTGTTCGTGGCGGCTGACGTCATCGTGCGCACGATCTTCCGGGTGCGCGCCACGAGTGACACCGTGCTCGAGACCACCCAGGTGACCTCGGGCTGGGCCGGGCCGACGTGAACCGCTTCCGACTCGGACGCCGGCAGACCATCGGCGTGATGTTCGGCCTGGTGGGGCTGTTCCTCGTCGGCTACGTGGCGCCCAACCTCGACACGATGGATCGGGGCCTCTCGTTCGAACCACCGCCCGATCCGGCCAAGCTGATCGTCGATCCGCCCATCGCCGTCACCGTGATCGGCGTCGTGTTCGTCCTCTGTGCAGTGGCGACGTTCTTCGAGCGGCGATCGGTTCGCTTGGCGCGGACGGCGCTGGCCTTGGCGACGGTGCTCTTCGTGCCCTTGGTCATCGTGCTGTCCCTCGCCCTGTCCCCCGCGACGGACACCAACGTGATGCAGCTCCTGGTGGAGTCGCTCCGGTTGGGCACTCCGGTCGCGCTCGGCGCGATGGCCGGCCTGTGGTGCGAGCGCGCGGGCGTCGTGAACATCGGCATCGAGGGGATGATGCTGATGTCGGCCTGCACCGGGTTCCTCTTCTACGCCATGTTGGGCGACGGTCAGGACACCTGGGCGCTGTGGGGTGGGGTGGGCGTCGCCCTGCTCACCGGCGGGATGATCGCGCTGCTCCACGCTCTGCTGTCGGTCACGTTCCGGGTCGACCAGATCATCTCGGGCGTGGTGATCAACCTGTTGGCGCTCGGCGTCACCGGGTTCCTGCGCTCCGAGGTCCTCGTCGACACCGGGATCTCCACCGGGGTGCCGACCAGCCCCATCGCCTTGCCCCTCTTGTCCGACATCCCGATACTGGGACCGCAGCTGTTCACGAACAAGCCGATCTTCTTCGCGATGTTCGCCGTGATCGCCGGCTCCAGCCTGGTGATCTTCCGCACGCCCTTCGGCCTGCGGGTGCGGTCGGTCGGCGAGAACCCGCACGCGGCCGAGACGCTCGGCATCGACCCCATCCGGATCCGCTACCGGGCCGTGGTGATCGGCGGCGTGATCGCGGGGTTGGCCGGGGCCTGGTTCTCCCTCGAGGCGCAGTCGGGCTTCCAGGACAACATGACCAACGGCGCGGGGTTCATCGCCCTCGCCGCTCTCATCTTCGGGAAGTGGCGGCCGAGCACCGCCTTCGCCGGCGCCATCCTGTTCGGCTTCACCCGAGCGCTCGGCGCGCGGCTGCAGATCCTCCAGGTGACGATCGGGGACTTCTCGATCCCGAGCGAGTTCCTCCAGGCGCTCCCCTACGTCGTGACGATCATCGTCGTGGCCGGGGCCATGGGTCGGGCGATCGCCCCGGCCGCGGACGGCATCCCCTACGAACGGTCCCGATGAGCCTGACCATCGACTGGTCATCGCTGGAAGCCGCGGCGGTCGACGCGTGTCGCCGCGCGTACGTGCCCTACTCGAGCTTCCCGGTCGGGGTGGCGGGGCTCGTCGACGACGGACGCGTGCTCACCGCGTGCAACGTCGAAAACGCGTCCTACGGCCTCACCCTGTGCGCGGAGTGCGGGTTGGTGTCCGCGCTCCACGCCACCGGCGGCGGCCGCCTCGTGGCGGTGGCCTGCGTCGACGGGAAGGGCCGCCCGCTCGTGCCGTGCGGCCGGTGCCGCCAGCTGCTCCACGAGCACGGCGGCCCGGAGCTCCTCTTCAACCAGCGGCCGCTCGCCGAGCTGCTCCCCGACGCCTTCGGCCCCGACCACCTCCGCGACACGAGCTGATGGACGCGACCTGATGGCGAGCAGCATCGCCGCCATCGACCTCATCCTGGCCAAGCGCGACGGTGGCCAGCTCACCGACGAGCAGATCGACTGGTTCATCGCCGGCTACACGGACGGGACGGTGGCCGACGAGCAGGCGGCCGCCCTCCTCATGGCCATCCTGTTCCGCGGCCTCGAGCCCGACGAGCTGGCCCGGTGGACGCAGCAGATGATCGCCACCGGCACGCGGGCCGACCTCTCAGCCCTCGACCGCCCTACCGTCGACAAGCACTCCACCGGCGGCGTCGGCGACAAGATCTCGCTGGTGCTGTGCCCGCTGGTGGCGGCGTGCGGCGCGGCGGTGCCCCAGACCGCGGGCCGAGGCCTCGGTCACACCGGCGGCACCATCGACAAGATGGAGACCATCCCCGGGTGGCGCTCCACGCTGGCCGCCGACGAGGTGGTCCGGATCCTGCAGGACGGCGGCGCGGTGATCAACGCGGCCGGTCCCGATCTGGCTCCCGCCGATCGCAAGCTCTACGCCCTGCGCGACATCACCGGCACGGTCGAGTCGATCCCGCTCATCGCCAGCTCGATCATGTCGAAGAAGATCGCCGAGGGCACCGGCGCCCTGGTCCTCGACGTGAAGGTCGGCAGCGGTGCGTTCATGAAGGACATCGACCGGGCGCGCGAGCTGGCCGAGGTGATGGTCGGGCTCGGCGGGGCTCACGGCGTCCGCACCATGGCGCTGCTCACGCAGATGGACGTGCCGCTCGGGCGGACGGCCGGCAACGCCCTCGAGGTGGTGGAGGCCGTGGAGGTCCTGGCGGGCGGCGGACCGCCCGACGTCGTCGAGCTCACGCTGGCCCTCGCCCGCGAGATGCTCGAGCTGGTCGGGATCGACGCCGATCCGGCCGACGCCCTGACCGACGGCCGGGCCATGGATGCCTGGCGCACCATGGTGAGCGCCCAGGGGGGCGACCCGGCCGCCCGCCTCCCCCGAGCCGGGGAGGTGGAGGTCGTCACGGCGGCCGCCACCGGCACGCTGTCGAAGCTCGACGCGATGGGGATCGGGATCGCCGCCTGGCGCCTCGGCGCGGGGCGCGCCCGCAAGGAAGACGACGTCTCGCCCACCGCAGGGGTCGGGTGGCGCGGCGACGGTCGGCGACCACGTCGAGGAGGGTCAGCCGCTCCTCGAGCTCCACCTCGACGATCCCGTCCGCCTCGACGCGGCCCTCGAAGCCCTCGACGGCGCCGTCGAGATCTCCCCCGACTCCGTCGACCCCCCACCCATGATCTTGGGCCGGGTCACCTGACCAACGTCTGGGCACCGAAATGGTCGCCATGCGAACGTTTGGAGGCACAGACGTCAGAGGTTCATGATCTCGATGGGCTCGATGCCCTCGTCCTCCGGGAGGGTGAAGCCGAGGACCTGGGCGTAGAAGCTGAGCTCGCCGTCGAGGCACGCCCGGATGTTCTGGCTCTGGCGGAAGCCGTGCTGCTCGCCTTCGAAGGGCAGGTAGGCGACCGGGACGCCCTTCGTGCGCAGGGCGTCGACGATCATCTCGGCCTGGTTGGGCGGGACGATCGGGTCGTCGAGGCCCTGGAAGACCGCGAGCGGACGGTCGATGTGGTCGGTGTGGAAGATCGGTGACCGCGCCTCGTAGATCGCTCGAGCCTCGGGCCAGGGACCGACGAGCCCGTCGAGGTAGCGGCTCTCGAACTTGTGGGTCTCCTGCGCCAGCACGCCGAGGTCGGCCACCCCGTAGTGGCTGGCCCCCGCCGCGAACACCTCGTGGAACGTGAGCGCCGCCAGTGTGGTGAAGCCACCGGCCGATCCGCCTCGGATGCACAGCCGGTCGGGGTCGGCGTCCCCACGTGCGACGAGGAACTCGCACACGGCCGCGCAGTCCTCGACGTCGGCGATCCCCCACTCCCCCTGCAGCAGGTCGCGGTACTCGCGGCCGTAGCCCGTCGAGCCTCGGTAGTTGACGTCCACCACGGCGAAGCCACGACTCGTCCAGTACTGCTTGGACAGCTGGAGCATGGGGCGGGCGGCGGCGGTCGGGCCGCCGTGGATCATCACGAGCAGCGGCGCCCGCTCACCGTCCGGCGCGCTCGCCTCCGGGTTGGTGGGCGGATACAGCAGCGCGTGCGCCGTGACCCCGCCGGCGGTCGGGAACTCGATCGGCTCGGGGGCGGAGAACCACGCCGGGTCGAGGCCGAGGTCGCGCGGAGCTACGACGACGTCGACGGCGGCCGTGCCGAGATCGACGGACACGACGTGCACCTCGCTGGTGGGGCTGGCCGCGATGTACACCGCCTCGTCGCCGCGCACGCGGAGCTGGTCGATCAGCGTGTGGGGGACGTCGAGCACGCGCACCCGGCCGAAGTCAGGCTCCCGGACCGCGAGCCGCTCGAGCCCCTCCTCGCTGTAGCTGAACACGAGTCGCCCGTCGGGCAGGAACGCGAAGCACGACTGGCCGAACACCCAGTCGGGGTAGCCGATGTCGAGGCCGAGGTCGACCATCGGCTCGACGCCGCCGTCCGGGGTCCAGCGGTAGAGGCTCCAAAACCCGGTGCGGTCGCCGAAGAACCACAGCGAGCCATCCGGCGCCCACGTGGGCTGGCCGATCGACTCTCGCTCGCCGCCGCCGGCCACCACCGTGCGGGTGCCCGTCTCCTCGACGACCAGACGGGTGGCGTCCCACGGCATGTCGGGGTGATCCCATTCCAGCCAGCACAATGCGCCGCCGTCCGGTCGCCAACGCGGGTGGGACACGAAGTCGGGGCCGCTCACCACGACCTCCGGTGTGCTCGGCTCGTGGGCCGCCAAGCGCACGATGGTGTTGGTCGCTTCGGTCCCGTCGGCGTGGTGCTCCTCCTGGACGCAGAGCAGGGTCGTGCGGTCGGGGCTGACGTCGCCGTCGGCGAAGCGAAGGCCCCGCGGCACCTCGGGTTCGGGGGTGATCGGCACGGGATCGCCGCCGGGCTCGACGCGGTGGAGCCGCTGCGACGCCCAGTCGACGAACCACAGCACGCCGTCGGACACCCACCAGGCCCCGCCGCCGTACTCGTGCACGGCGCTGCGGGCGTTGAAGGGCCCCGCCACCACCTCGGTCACGGTCCCGTCGGACGTGCGCCGCAAGACCGCCATGCGGCCCGCCTCCTCCGGCCGTCCCTCCGACCACCACAGGTCGTCGCCATCGAGGTGCAGGCCGTTCGGCAGCCTGGCCGAGCGCACCACCAGCTCACTCGTGATCGGCGTCGGCCACGAACCGTACGGACGAGTTGTGGGCATCGGGTCAACCGGCCTCGGCGAGGAGGTCGGCGATGCGGCGGCAGCCCTCGCCGAGGTCATCGTCACCGAGGGCGTAGCTCAGGCGCGGCATAGCCGGGCGCGTCGAACGCCTCCCCCGGCACGATGGCCACCTTGGCCTCGTCGAGCAGCACCCCGCACAGCTCCACGGTGGTGGTGGAGGTGCGGCCACGGATCGACCGACCGAGGTAGTGGGACAGGTTGGGGAAGGCGTAGAAGGCACCTTGCGGCTCGAGCGACGTGACGCCGTCGATGCCCGTCAGCAGCTGGTGCATCGTGTGGCCGCGGCGCTCGAACGCCGATCGCATCTCACCGACGGCGACGAGGTCGCCCGACACCGCGGCGAGCGCGGCGCGCTGGCTCACGTTGGCGACGTTGGAGGTGGCGTGCGACTGCAGGTTGGTGGCCGCCTTCACGACGTCCTCCGGCCCGAGCATCCAGCCGACGCGCCAACCGGTCATGGCGTAGGTCTTGGCGACGCCGTTGAGCACCACGCAGCGAGCGCGCAGGTCCGGCACGAGCGTGGGCATGGAGCTGAACCGGTGCTCGCCGTAGGTGAGGTGCTCGTAGATCTCGTCGGTGATCACCCAGATCCCGCGCTCGACGGCCCACCGGCCGATCGCCTCGACCTCGGACGGCGGGTAGACCGCCCCGGTGGGGTTCGAAGGCGACACGAACAGCAAGGCCTTGGTGCGGTCGGTGACGGCGGCGTCGAGCTGGTCGACCGTGACCCGGAACCCGGTGGTCTCGTCGGTCTGGAGGACCACGGGGATCCCGCCCGCGAGCGCGATCGGCTCGGGGTAGGTGGTCCAGTACGGGGCAGGGAGCAGCACCTCGTCGCCGGGGTCGAGCAAGGTGGCGAAGGTGTTGTAGACGGCGTGCTTGCCGCCGTTGGTGACCAGCACCTGGCTCGCGGTGACGTCGAGGCCGGAGTCGCGCGCCGTCTTGGTGACGATGGCGGCCTTCAGCTCCGGGAGGCCCCCCGCCGGGGTGTACTTGTGGTTCTTCGGGTCGCGGCACGCCTCGACGGCCGCCTCGACGATGTGGGCGGGGGTGGCGAAGTCCGGCTCGCCCGCACCGAACCCGATGACCGGCTCGCCCGCCGCCTTGAGGGCCTTGGCCTTGGCGTCCACCGCGAGCGTGGCGGACTCGGCGATCGCCGCGATCCGACGCGACACGCGCGACTCCGTTCCGGGGGTGGCCAACTCGGTGCTCCTTCTGTGCGGCTCAGCGGCCATCGTGGCACGCGCGGCCCCGGTGGCTCGGCCGAGATCTCGGTCGGCGCCGGTCAGCGCTCGCCGCGCCGGCGGACGACCTTGGCCGGCACGCCGGCCACCACCGTCCCGCTCGGCACGTCGCTCGTCACCACGCTGCCGGCGGCGACGACCGACCCCTCCCCCACGGTGACCCCGGCGGTGATGGTGGACCCGCTGCCGATCCAGCAGTCGTCGCCGATCACGGTGGTCGACCGCTCGACCCCCTGCTCCTTGATCGGACGACTGGGGTCGTCGAACACGTGGTTCTCGGAGAACACGTTGACGCAGGGGCCCAGCATCACGTCGTTGCCGATCTCGATCCAGCCCGAGCAGCCGATGAAGCCACCGGAGCCGATGCTCGAGCGGTCGCCCATCCGGAGCCCCACCCCGGCCTCGCCGCCGTAGTAGCTCGACGGCCGGATCTGCACGCCGGGTCCGATCGAGACGTCGGCGCCGAACACGATCCCGCGCTGGGACACGCCCTGCACCATCGCCCCGTCCTCGATCACGAGCCGGCCCGAGTGCGAGACGAACTGCGGGTTGAGGATGCGCGCGGAGCGACCGATGAAGAGCGGACCACGGGACCTCCGCAGGAACGGCCTGCGGACGAGCCCCCGGAGCAGCATGGCGGCCGCTCGGCGGTTCGACTGCAGCGAGGCGCGCACGTTCGCTCCATCGGACAACCCGTCGAACCGGCGCAGCGCTCCCATCCCTGGTCGGCCTCAGCCGAGCTTCTGGAGCTCGCGGAACCACCGGACGAGCGACGCGGCCAGGACGAGGGCGTTGACGACGAAGAGCGCGGTGTAGACCGCGATGAAGCCGGAGCGCCACGAGAAGAGGAGGAAGCTGAGGCACAGCGTCCCGTAGTCGGCGGGGATGACGGCCAGCGAGTAGAGGGCGCTGGTCTTCCCGGGGCGCGACAGGATCATGTCGGACGATCCCCGATGCATCCGCCGGATGAGGTCGGTGAGGATCACTCCGAAGAAGAACACGGCGGCGACCGACATGAAGCCCAGCGGCACGAGCATCCAGCGCGGCTCGAGGTCGGTGAAGCGCCACCACGAGATCAGGATCGCTCCGTGGAGGGTGCTGGTCTTGATGGCGTCGACGACGTGGTCGAGCCACTCGCCGACGAGGCTCCCACCGCCCTGCAGGCGGGCGAGCTGGCCGTCGGCGGCGTCGAGCGCGTAGCCGGCGACGAGGAGGAGCGTCACCAAGATCGACTGCGCGAGCGACGGCGACACCAATGCGATGACCGCGATGCCCGACATGGTCGTGGTCCCGCTGATCAGCGTCACCAGGTTGGGGGTGAGGCCGACCACGGATGCGGTGGCGGCGATCCGCCGCCCGAGCGGCCGGTTGATGTAGCGCGAGTACGCGGGCGCGCCCTTCGACGGCTTCTGCGCCGAGCGCAGCTCGGCCAACGCCGAGGAATAGCTGCGCCTCGAGGGCGCGTCAGCCGCCACGGGGCGCAGCGTAGGCGTCAGCGAGTTGCATCCCGGTCGCCCGGCTCGCGGCGCATCCGCGATCATGGCCGGGTGACCCCGTCCCCCACCCCCGAGATCAAGATCCCCTCCGACCTGCTGCCGGTTGACGGACGCTTCGGCTGCGGGCCGTCCAAGGTGCGGCCCGAGGCGGTCGAGGCCCTCGCCGGCGCCGGTCGTGACTACCTCGGCACCTCCCACCGGCAGGCCCGGGTCCAGTTCGAGGTCGGCGCCCTGCGCAACGGGCTCGCCGAGCTCCTCGCCCTCCCCGACGGCTACGAGGTGCTGCTCGGGAACGGCGGCACCACCTCCTTCTGGGACGCCGCCACCTTCGGCCTGATCGACCACCGGAGCCAGCACCTGCGCTTCGGCGAGTTCTCGTCCAAGTTCGCCGACGCCGTGGCGGCGGCCCCGTTCCTCGCCGAGCCGGCCAACCTGTTCGCGGACCCGGGCACCCACCCGCTGCCCGTCGCCGATGCCGACGTGGACACCTACTGCCTCACCCACAACGAGACGTCGACCGGGGTGGCCATGCCGCTCGAGCGGCCCCAGGGCGCCGATGGCCTCGTGATCGTGGACGCCACGTCGGCGGCCGGCGGGCTGCGCTTCGACCCCAACGAGGTCGACGCCTACTACTTCGCACCGCAGAAGTGCCTCGCGTCAGACGGCGGGCTGTGGCTCGCGGCGATGTCGCCGGCGGCCATCGAGCGCATCCAGCGCATCGCGGCGTCGGATCGTTGGGTGCCGGCATCGCTCGACCTCGGCATCGCCCTCGACAACAGCCGCAAGGACCAGACCTACAACACGCCGGCCCTGGCCACGATCTTCCTGGCCAACCACCAGGTGGAGTGGATCAACCAGAACGGCGGCCTCGGGTGGGCGGCCGCCCGATGCGACCGATCGGCCGCCACGATCTACGGCTGGGCCGAGGCGTCGACCTACGCCACGCCGTTCGTGGCCGACGCCGAGCAGCGCAGCCACGTCGTGGCCACCATCGACCTCGATGCGGCGGTCGTCGACGCCAACGTCGTGTCCCAGGTGTTGCGGGCGAACGGCGTCATCGACACGGAGAGCTACCGGAAGCTGGGGCGCAACCAGCTCCGAGTGGCGCTGTTCCCCTCGATCGAGCCCGACGACGTTGCGGCGCTGACCCGCTGCGTCGACCACGTGGTCGGCGAGCTGGCGGCATGAGGTTCTCCATCTGGCCCACGTTGGCGCAGCCGTGGGCCGACGTGCTGGAGGTCACTCGGCACGCCGAGGACACCGGCTGGGACGGCGTGTACGTCATGGATCACTTCATGGGCAACGTGGGCGCGCCTGGGGCGGTGGAGACACCGACCCTCGAGGGCACCGCGGCCCTGCCCGCCCTGGCCATGGCGACGGAGCGGCTGCGGTTGGGCACGCTCGTGCTCGGCAACACCTACCGGCACCCGGCGGTGGTGGCGAACTGGGCCGCGACGGTCGACCAGCTGAGCGGCGGCCGGCTCCTGCTCGGCGTGGGAGCGGGGTGGCAGGAGAACGAGCACGACCAGTACGGCATCCCGCTCCCCTCACCAGGCGAGCTCATCACCCGGTTCGAGGAGGCCTGCCACGTCTGGAAGGGCCTGCTCCGCGACCCTGTGACCACCTTCGAGGGCACGCACTACCAGCTCACCGACGCCATCTGTGAGCCCAAGCCGATCCAGTCGCCGCTCCCGCTGCTGATCGGCGGCAAGGGCGACCGGATGATGGGCGTGGTCGCCCGCCACGCCGACGAGTGGAACATGTGGGGCCTGGCCGAGGACATCGCCGAGCGCGCGGAGGTGCTCGACCGTCGCTGCGACGCCATCGACCGCGATCCGGCCACCATCAAGCGCTCGGCGCAGGCGTTGGTGCTCCTCACCGACGACGAGAGCAAGGCGGCGCAGTTCCGCGAGAGCGCCGGCCGGGCCGCCATCGCGGGGACGACCGATGACATGACCGACGCGGTGGCGGCGTGGCGGTCTGCCGGGGTCCACGAGGTCATCGTCCCCGACTTCACGCTCGGTCGAGGCGCCCGCAAGCTCGACCGCATGGACGCCATCATCGAAGAGGTCGCCCCGAGCTTCAGAGGCTGAGCGCTCGTCGTCCCCCCCCGAACCGGGGTGCGAAGATCCGCGTTCCTGCGGCACATCGCACCCTGCTTGGTCAGGGAGTGGCTGGCTCGTCCTCGGTCGGGGCGCCGACCGCGACGACCGCGGCGAGGGCGGCAATGGCGAGCGAGACGACGAGGGCGACCTTGTCGCCGGTGTCGAAGGGGTCCAGGTGGGTCGCGTGGTACAGGAGGTGCGGCACGCCGTACAGCAGCGCGGCGCCGCCGGCGGCGCGCGCCACCAGCGTGCTCCCGGTGATCAGCGCCAGGATCGCCACGAAGGCCAGGCCCAGGTTGAGGCCGCCGACGTCGCGCACCAGGTGCTCGTTGAACGGACCGTCCACGGCCACCCACACCCGCCCCATGCCGGGGAAGTCGTCGTAGAACGACCGCGGGAACCCCTGGGCCCAGACGCCGACGACCCCGCTGCCGCCGGCGACGATGATCAGGGCGACACGACGGAGGAGCGTCACGATCCCGCCTCGGCGGGCCAGGACCCGCGGATCGACGGATGGTGCGGCGACCACCCCGTGGCGTCCTTGAACCGCTGGTTCGACACTCGCAAGGACCGCATGAGCAGCTTCCCGACCCCGGGGGTGGCGGCCCGGACGACCTTCGGCAGCGCATGCGGTGGCTTCACACCGAGCGCCTCGGCGAGGACCCTACCGGCCTCCTCCCGGGTGAGCGGCTCATCGTCGGCCACGTTGTAGATGCCGCTCGGCGCCTGCAGCGCGGCGACCACGGCCGAGCCGGCGTCCTCGGCGTGGATGAAGGAGCTGTACGCCTCCGGCGCACCGACGAACGGGTTCAGTCGTCGCCGCACCGTCGTGTTGAAGGCGATCGTGTGGCTCGCCTCCGGGGCGTAGAACTGCGCGAAGCGGAGGGCGACCCCCGTTCCGCCGTGCTCGGCGAACCGGCGCGCAGCCGCCTCCGCGTCTCGGGCCCCGCTGAACGGACCGACCTGGTCGACTGGATGGTCCTCGTCGATCCACTCGTCGCCGTTGTCCACGTAGGGGAACGCGATCGACTCCTGGATGTAGCGGACGGCGCCGGCGTGGAGGGCCCCGTCCACCAGGTGGTTGGAGGCCTCGCTGCGCAGGCGCTCGTTCGTGGTCCAGGCAGCGGTACGAGCGGCCTTGGTGAGCGAAGGGATGCTGGTGGCCAGGTTGATCACCACCTCATGACCCACGACCGCGGCGCCGACGGCCTCGGCGTCGAACAGGTCGACGGTCACGGGCTCGCCGCCCAGCGACCGGACCAGGTCGCCCTTCGCGTCGGTGCGCGCCACCGCGGTGACGTCGTGACCGGCCGCCACCAGTGCGGGAAGGGCTCGGGTGCCGATGACACCGGTCCCTCCGGCCAGGAAGATCTTCATGCTCGCTTCCTCCTCGTGATCTCGACGGATTGGATCCACTCGATCCCCTTCATCACCCGCGCCGGCGAGGCGTGGGTCACGAAGTCGACGACCATGTCGCCGACGGTGGTGGCGGCCAGCTCGGCGCGCCACGCGTCCTCGGCCCGCCACATCGCCCGGGCGATCCCGCACGGGAGCCGATAGGCGTCCCGTTCCTCGATGGCGCCGGGGCCTCGCTGCCGGATCTCGCTGCACTGGAACGCGGTGTCCTCGCCGTCGACGGCGAGCACGACGTCCAGCAGCGTGATGTCCGCGGGCGAGCGAGCCAGCCGGTAGCCCCCGAAGGGCCCAGGTCGCGACTCGACGATCTCCGCGCCCGCCAACGTCTGCAGGGCCTTGGCCAGGTACGCGGGCGGCACGTCGTGGTACTCGGCCAGCCGGGAGGCCGGTAGGGCCTGGTCCTCCGGCAGGGCGGCGAGGAGCGTGCAGCAGTGGATCGACCACTCGACGGCATCACTCATCCGCATATCTCGGACAGTAATCATCCGAGATTCTCGGAGCAAGCTCAGGGGTGAGAGCGATACGGTCCGCCCCCATGCCGACGAGTGCCGAGGTTCGAGCCCAGCTCACAGGTCCGGGAGGGATGTTCGAGGTCGTCACCGAGGACGTCTTCGGCCGGCCGACCCAGGTGTACGCCAACCGGATGCCATCGCTGCGGTCGGTCGCCGAGGTCGGGCTGCTGCGCGGGGACGACCAGACGTTCCTCGTGTACGGCGACCACGCCTACGGCTTCGCCAGCTTCGTGCAGACCGCCAACGGCGTCGCCCACGCGCTCCGCGACCAGTTCGGACTGGCGAAGGGCGACCGCGTCGCCGTGCTCGCGCAGAACAACCCGGAGTGGTGCCTCGCGTTCTGGGCGACCGTCCAACAGGGCGCCGTGCTGGTCGGCCTCAACGGGTGGTGGACCACCGATGAGATCGAGTACGGCCTCCAGGACTCCGGCGCCAAGGTCCTCGTGGCGGACCGGAAGCGCTTCGAGCGCATCGCCGGCTCGCTCGACCAGGCGCCGTCCTTGGAACACGTGTTCCTGACCGACTGCTCCCCTGCCGACGTCGGCCTCGCCGACGATCCGCGCCTGCACGCCTTCTCCGAGCTCACCGGCTCCCCCACCGCCGACTTCGTCGCGGAGGAGATCGCCGAGGACGACCACGCGGTGATCTTCTACACGTCAGGCACGACCGGCCGGCCGAAGGGCGCCATCTCCACCCACCGGAGCATGGTCGCCAACCTCCAGAACACGATGTACAACGCGGTGGCCGGGTCGATGGCCGGGGGCGCCGCGCTGCCGGATCCAGGTGCGGGCCAGAACGTCTCGCTGTTCACCTCGCCCCTGTTCCACGTGTCCGGGTGCCACTCGACGCTCGTGGTGGGACTCCTGGCCGGGCTCAAGCTCGTCATGCCCGAGGGCCGCTTCACGCCGGAGACAGCGCTCGAGCTCATCCAGGAGCACCGCGTCACGGTGTGGGCCACGGTGCCGACGATGGTGTGGCGGGTCTGCGAGCACCCCGATCGACACGACTACGACACGTCCTCTGTGAAGTCGATCGCCTTCGGTGGCTCACCGTCCGCCGAGGAGCTCCAGCGGATGATCCACGAGACGTTCCCGAACGTGTCCAGCACCGCCAACGCCTACGGACTCACCGAGACGTCATCCGTCGCCACCGTGATCGGCGGGCAGGACGCCATCGACAAGCCCACGTCCGTAGGGCCGCCGGTGCCGACGGTGTCGGTGAAGATCGTCGGCGACGTCGGCGAGGAGCTCGGCGTGGGCGAGACGGGCGAGGTGTGCATCACCGGTCCGATCCTGATGGCGGGCTACTGGAACAAGCCCGAGGCGACGGCTGACGCCATCGACGCCGACGGCTGGTTGCACACCGGCGACATCGGCCACCTCGACGAGGAGGGCTTCCTCTTCATCACCGACCGCAAGAAGGACATGATCATCAGGGGCGGGGAGAACATCTACAGCGTGGAGATCGAGCAGCGGCTCGTGAACCACCCGGAGGTCGCCGACGCGGCGGTGTACGGCGTCCCGCACCCGGAGCTGGGTGAAGAGGTCAAGGCCACCGTCCAGCTCGAGGAGGGGTCGTCGCTGTCGGAGGCGGACGTGAAGCAGTGGGTCGCCGACGGGCTCGCCGCGTTCAAGGTGCCCGCCTACGTGGACCTCACCTTCGACAAGCTCCCGCGCAACGCCAGCGGCAAGCTGCTGAAGAACGTGCTCCGCGGCGAGGGTGACGTCAGCTTCGCGGAGACGATGTAGCACCCAGAGGGGCCTGGCGGATGACGTCGTCGCCCGCCGTCTCCGGAAGCCGGCGGACGAGCAACAGGCTCAGCAGCATCACGAGCGTGAGCCCCCCGATGCTCGTGCGGGTCGACACGGTGCCGTGGAGCACACCGACCAGCACGAGGCCCACCGAACCCGCCGCCACCGCGACGCCGTAGACGAACGCCAGCAGGGTGGCGCGCACCTCGGTGGGGAAGAGCTCGGACAGGTAGGCCGGCCGGCCCGCTTCGACGGCGGCGCCCCCGCCGGTCATGACGAAGAACCCCGGGGCGAACAGCCAGCGCTGCTCCGAGTAGACGAGCGCCACCCCGACCAGGGTCGCCAACGAACCGGCGATCACCACGGGCTTGCGGCCGACGCGGTCGCTCACCTTCCCCCCCACCACGTAGCCGAGCAGGGTGGCCGGCCCGGCGGCGATCACGATCACCGTGAAGAGGCCCTCCCAGCCGTACCCGTCCTGGGCCAGCTCGGCGGCGTAGAAGAACATCGGGGTGGCGAGCATCCCGTGGGCACCGAGCACACCGACGATGCCCCACAGGCGCGGCCGGTGCTCGGGCCCGACGTGGGGCCAGAACGAGGTCTGGATCCGCTCCTGCGCTTGCGCCACGTTGAACGCGGTGGTCTCGTTGAGGTTGCGGCGCAGCCACACGACGAGGGCGAGCGGCGGAAGGGCGGCGAGGTAGAGCACTCGCCAGTCGAGCGGCGTGAGGGGCACGACGAGGAGCATCAGCGCCACCAGGCCGAAGCCGGTCATGGCGATGATGCCGAGCAGGGTGAGACCGGCGCCGCGCCGGTCGGCGCGCAGCTCTTCGCTGATGACGATCCCGGACAGAGACTCCTCCGTGGCGAGGAACAGGCGAGCGACCATCTGGAACGCGATGAACGACACCAGCCCCCACGCGAGGGAGGTGGCGGCCGTGGCGGCGCTGAAGGCCAGCACGGAGAGGAAGAGCATCCGTCTACGACCCACGCGGTCCGCCAGCCGGAGGATCGGCAGGCTCGCCAGCGCCGCCACGCGGATCACGGCGACGCCGATTCCGAAGCGCTCGACGGTGACGTCGAGCCCATCAGCGATCGCGGGCGCCGCGATGCTCAGCAGGCCCGTGTCGTAGTTGAGGAAGAAGCCGACGAAGGCCAGCGGCAGCAGCACGCCCCACTCATGGGCGTTGAAGCCGAACCTGAGGTCGGGTCCGTGCGGCGGATCGAGCTCCGGAACCGGGGATCCACCGAAGTCGGACACCCCATGCAGTTCCACAGGGCCGCCCGAGGCACCTGCTGGGTCAGGTCGTAGCGGCTCGGCGCGCCCCGCGCCGCGCCAGCACCAGCACCAGCACGACGAGGGCGAGACCCTCAGCGGCGAGCGTGATCACGGCGTCGGGGCTCGGGTTGGTGAGCCCTACCTCCCGGAAGTCGAGGAGGCCGTCGCCTCGCCGGGTGAGTGCGAAGGCCACCAGCGTGCCGACGCTGATGCCGATCCCGGCCAACGGGCCGATGAGGTCATCGCGGAGCACGAGGTAGGCGGCCACCAGCGCCGAGACCCCTGCGTTCACGGCGAAGGCACGGAGGATGGCGTCGTTGCCGTAGTCGTCGAGGTTGAGCTTGAGGTGCACCGCCCCGCCGACGAGGACGAGCAGGGCACCCACCAGGCGCAGCATGCGGGACCGGTCCACCGTCACCCCTCCACCGTGATCGTGCCCTGCATGTTCGGGTGGAACTTGCAGAGGTACTCGAACGTCCCGGCCTCCTCGAAGGTCACCTCGTAGGTGTCCTCCGTCTTGAGGTCGGGCGACTGGAGGGTCTCGCCCTCGCGGCCGGTGACGGTGTGGGTGGCGCCGTCGGAGTTGGTCCACGTGATGGTGCCGCCGACCGGCACGGCGAGCTCCTCTGGTCCAAAGGCGAAGTCGACGATCTCGACCCCCGTCGGGCCCGCGACCGCACCGCCGCCGTCCGCCTGACTGCGCGTGAGTCCCACGACGGAACCCACGAGGAGGCCGGCCGCCAGGACGCTGACGACGAGCTCGGGAGGCTTCGGACGCTGCATACCCCGTCCTACGGGGCGCGCAGGTGACCCGGATGACTCGCGTCAGCCGCCGCTGGCGTCCTGGACCCGCTGCTTGCCGGCGGAGATCCACGGCATCATCGCCCGGAGCTCCTCACCGACCTGCTCGATCTGGTGCTCCTTGCCCTTGGCCTGGAGCGCCTTGTAGCGGGTCCGGCCACCCTCGCTCTCGGCCACCCACTCCTTGGCGAAGCGACCGTCCTGGATCTCGTCCAGGATCTTCCGCATCTCGGCCTTCACCGCGTCCGTGATGATGCGCGGGCCGCGGGTGAGGTCGCCGTACTCGGCGGTGTCCGAGATCGAGTAGCGCATGCCGGCGATGCCCTGCTCGTACATGAGGTCGATGATGAGCTTCAGCTCGTGGAGGCACTCGAAGTAGGCCGACTCGGGCTGGTAGCCCGCGTCCACGAGGGTCTCGAACCCGGCCTGCACGAGGGCGGTGAGCCCGCCGCAGAGCACCACCTGCTCGCCGAACAGATCGGTCTCGGTCTCCTCCTCGAACGTCGTCTCGAGCACCCCGGCGCGGGCCCCCCCGATGGCGGCGGCGTAGGAGAGTGCGAGGTCGCGGGCCTTGCCGGTGGCGTCCTGGGCCACCGCGATGAGGCACGGCACCCCGCCGCCCTCGGTGTAGGTGCGGCGGACGAGGTGGCCCGGCCCCTTCGGCGCCACGAGGGCGACGTCGACGTCGGCCTGGGGCACGACCTGCTCGAACCGCACGCTGAACCCGTGGCCCACGAAGAGGGCGTCGCCCGATGACAGGTTGGGCGCGATGTGCTCGTTGAAGATCGCCTTGTGCTCGGTGTCCGGCCCCAGGAGCATGATCAGGTCGGCCTCGGCGGTGGCGTCGGCGACCGACAGCACCCGGAGGCCGGCCGCCTCGGCCTTGGCCACCGACGAGGAGCCCTCGCGGAGGCCGACGCGCACGTCGACCCCGGACTCCTTGAGGTTGAGCGCGTGGGCGTGGCCCTGCGAGCCGTACCCGATGACGGCCACCTTGCGGCCGGCGATGAGGGACGGGTCGGCGTCCTTGTCGTAGTACACGTTGGCCATGGTGCAGGGCTCCTAGGAGGCTCGGACCGGCTTCAACCGGACGTTGGCGTTGTCGATCTTGGGCAAGGCGACCCGGCCGGTGCGGGCGAGCTCCGCGATGCCGTACGGGCGGAGCAGCTCTTCGAAGTCGTCGAGCTTCTCCGGGTGGCCGTCGAGCGAGATCGTGAGGCGATCGTGGCCGACGTTGAGGATACGGCCCTCGAACACGTCGACGAGCTCGATGATCTGGCTTCGCACGGACGCCGGCGCCTCCACCGTGGTGAGCAGCAGCTCGCGCTCGACCGCGCCGTGCGGGTCGAGCTCGGTGATCTTCACCACGTTGATGAGCTTGAACAGCTGCTTGGTGACCTGCTCGAGCGGAGCGGAGTCGGCGTCGACCGCGATGGTGATGCGACTGAGGCGGGCGTCCTCGGTGGGGGCCACGGCCAGGCTGATGATGTTGAAGCCGCGGCGGGCGAACAACCCGGCCACGCGCGCGAGGACGCCGGCCTTGTTCTCGACGAGGACGGAGATGAGGTGGTGCTCGTTGGCTTCGCTCATTGGACGATGTCCTCTCCGAGAGCAGGGTCGGTGATGATGTCGTCGTTGCTGGCGCCGGCCGCGACCATCGGGAACACCTTCTCCGAGGAGTCGGTGCGGAAGTCGATCACGACCGGGCGGTCGTCGATCTCGTTGGCCTTCTGGATGGCCGACTCGACCTCTTCGGGCGAGTCGACGCGCATCCCGACGCAGCCCATGGCCTCGGCCCACAGCTTGTAGTCGGGCAGGTCAGGCGACAGGTACACCTCGGAGTAGCGCTCCTCGTAGAACATCTCCTGCCACTGGCGGACCATGCCGAGGTAGGCGTTGTTGAGGATCGCGATCTTCACCGGGATCCGCTCCGCCGCCGCGGTGACCAGCTCCTGGGCGGTCATCTGGAAGCAGCCGTCGCCGTCGACGGCCCACACCATCGCGTCGGGCCGGCCGACCTTGGCACCGATGGCGGCAGGGACGGCGAAGCCCATCGTGCCGAGGCCCCCGGAGTTCACCCACGTGTACGGGTGGTCGAACTTCCAGTACTGCGAGGTCCACATCTGGTGCTGCCCGACGCCCGACGCGACGATGCAGTCGTCGGGCGTGTTGTCGCGCAGCTGCTCGAGGACGAACTGGGGCTTGAGGGCGTCGCCCGGGTCCGACTGCTTGTAGGCGAGCGGGTAGTTCTCCTGCCACCCCGAGATCGTCTGCTTCCACGACGAGCGGTTCGGGAAGGCCGACCCGCTGGCGAGCAGGTCCTTGATCACGGCGACGAGCTCCTCGATGACGAGGCGGCAGTCGCCCACGATCGGCACGTCGGGGCGTCGGACCTTGCCGAGCTCGGCGGGATCGATGTCGACGTGGATGATCTTGGCGTCAGGTGCGAACGAGGGGATCTTCCCGGTGACGCGGTCGTCGAAGCGGCTCCCGAGGGCGATGAGCAGGTCGGATCGCTGCATCGACGTGACGGCGGTGTAGTTGCCGTGCATCCCGGGCATGCCGAGGCACAGGTCGTGGGAGTCGGGGAACGCGCCGCGCGCCATCAGCGTGGTGACGACGTGGATGTCGCACAGCTCGGCCAGCTCGCGGAGGGCCTCGGCGGCGCGCGCCTTGAGGATGCCGCCACCGGCGTAGATCACCGGCCGCTCGGATCGCAGGATCATCTCGGCGGCTTCGCGGATCTTGCGGGGGTGACCCTTGGTGGTGGGCTTGTAGCCAGGCAGGCCGTCGCGCACGTCGGCGTCGTCGGGCCAATACCAGTCCATGGCCGAGTTCGGGTTCTTCGGGTCGACGATGTCCTTGGGGATGTCGAGGAGCACCGGCCCCGGGCGGCCGGTGGTGGCGATGTGGAACGCCTCGCGGACGGCCCGGGGGATGTCGGCCGCCGAGGTGACCAGCTCGTTGTGCTTGGTGACCGACCGGGTGATGCCGATCGTGTCGCACTCCTGGAAGGCGTCCGTGCCGATGGCACCCACCGGCACCTGGCCGGTGATGACGACGATCGGGATGGAGTCCATGTAGGCGTCGCAGAGGGGCGTCACGATGTTGGTGGCGGCCGGTCCGGAGGTCACCATGGCCACGCCGGGGCGGCCCGTGACGTGGGCGTAGCCCTCCGCCATGTGGCCGGCTCCCTGCTCATGGCGCACCAGGATGTGCCGAATGGGGCTGTCGAGCAACGGGTCGTACACCGGCAGGATGCACCCACCGGGCAGCCCGAAGATGGTGTCGACGCCCTCCATCTCGAGGGCCTTGATCAGTGCTTGTGATCCGGTGAGCTGCATGTCCGTCAGGTCCTTCTTGCAAAACGAGAACGACCTCCCGGCTGGGAGGTCGTAGAGCGCACGCGCGCGGGGTGAGTCGCGTGCGCTAGGTGAGTACCAGAATGGTCGAGGTGGCCACGGCCGGCAGTGTTCCACGCCGGCAGCCCGCCCGGCAACCTCGAATGACGTGATCACAGCAGGGATGGCGCTAGGGTCTGTCGAAACCCGTCGCTGCAGGCGAGGACAAGAGGGAGAACGAGCTGTGGGAATGTCCAAGGACGATCTGAGCCGTCTGGCGCGAGCCGCGCTGTTCAGCGGGCTGCTGGGTGCCGGCGGGGTGATGCTCACGGCGGCCCCCGCCGTTGCCGGTGAGGGCTCCGACGAGGGTTCCGACGAGGGTTCCGACGAGGGTTCCGACGACGGCACCACCGACGGCGCCGACGTGGGTGCTGACGATCTGGGCACCGACGGCGCCGATGTCGGTGCCGACGACTCCAGCCTCACCACGGCTGGCGGCCTGGCCGCCACAGGGTCGGACTCCGCGCTGCCCCTGGCCCTCGGAGGCGCCGCCATCGCGGTCGTCGTCGCCGGCCGTCGGTTCATCGCCAAGGCCTGACCGACCCGATTGCACGATCGGAACAGAACCGGGACCCTTCGGTCCCGGTTCTGTCGCGTCCTGGCATGATCGCGGGCCTGCGTCGGCATCCCGTCGCGTCGATCGTGGGCGCGGCGCTGCTCGTGCTCCTGGTCGGCGCGGCCATCGACCTCCTCCGGATCCGGGGGGACCTCGAGTCCGGGCGCGCCTCGTTGGCGAACCTCGATCTTGCCACCGTCGGCGACGGCCTCGTGCCGACGGTGGGGTCGGCGGCCGATCACCTGGAGCGGGCCGACGGACGGGCTGATCGAAGCCCGTTCCTCGCCACCTTGGGCGTGCTGCCCGTGGTCGGCGACCAGGTGGACGGCCTGCGCGACCTGACCGAGGTCACCGAGCAGCTCGGGCGGGTGGGCCGGGACGCGGCCACGGCCATCGACCGGGACCTCACCATTGCCGCCGGTGACCCCGGCGCACGGGTCGACCTGCTGGACACGGTCCTCGAGCAGCTCGATGTCATCGAGGAGACGACGGCGGAGATCGATGTGGGGGCCAGCGGGCGGCTGGTCGGGCCGCTGGTGGGTGCGCGTCAGAAGATCGTCGCGGAGCTCGACTCCATCCCGACGCGCTTCGCCGAGGCCAGGGGGTACCTGCGCGGCATGCGTCGGCTCTTGGCCGGGCCGTCGCGGTACCTGCTCCTCGCCGCCAACAACGCGGAGATGCGCGGCGGGGCCGGGATGCCCTTGTCGGCGGGGGTCATCAGCATCTCCGATGGCGACCTCGACTTCGGCAGCTCGGTGCCGCTCTCGGGCCTGGATGTCGGCGAGCCCGAGGTCGAGTATCCGGACGAGTGGCGCACCACGTACCGGCGCTGGCGACCGGGCCGGAGCTACCTGTCGACGGCGGTCTCCCCGAACTTCCCGGTCACGGGGCCGATCTACCAGGCGATGGCGCCGACGGCCGGGTTCGGTGAGGTCGACGGCGTGCTCGAGCTCGATGTCGTGGGCTTGAGCTACCTGCTCGAGGTGATCGGACCGGTCGAGCTCGACGGCTTCAGCTATGACGCGGACAACATCGAGGAGCAGGTCCTGTTCGAGAACTACCTGCACTTCGACGACGCCAGCGATCGTGACGAGCGGCTCGAGGTGCAGGCCCGATTGGCCAAGGAGATCTTCGACGCGTTCAAGGAGCGGGATGTCCCGGTGACGGCGTTGGCCACGGCGCTGCAGCGCGCCGCCGACGGGCGACACCTCCTCGCCAACTCGGCCGACCCCGACGCGCAAGCGCTGTGGGAGTCGATCGGCGCGGACGGCTCGCTGCACCCGGCGGCCCTGATGGTGACGGCGCAGAACGTGGCCGCCAACAAGCAGGACTGGTTCCTCGACCCCGAGGTCACGCTCAACGTCGTGCCGGCCGTGAACGGGAGCTGGCGGGCCCGGCTCACGGTGACCATCGCCAACCCGGTGCCGGAGCGCACCAGCGCGTACATCGACGGGAGCTACCGGGGGCTCACCGGCGGGACCCACCTCTCGATGGTCGCGGTCTACCTCCCGGCCGCTGCGTACAACGTCCGGTCGCTCGACCAGCGGTTCAGCGAGCGCGGGGAGGATCCGCCACTGCGGATGTTCGCCAAGCGAGTCGAGATCCCGCGGGGAGAAGAACGGCGCGTCGCCATCGAGTTCTTCCTGCCTCCCGAGCACGGCGCCGCGGTGATCTTGCCGTCCGGCCGGGTGCGACCGGTCAGCTACCTGGTGAACGGGATGCCCGTGACCGACGCGGTGCCGACCCCCGTCTTCTGGTTCACACCCGTGGAGGAAGACGAGGCCGGCGCGCCTGCCATCGCGGCCATGCTCGCGGCCGCTGGCGCGGCACTGCTGCTCGTCAGCAGCCGGCGGCGCCTGCGGGTGTCCGATGTGCGACCGCTGGTGGCGCCATCGGTCGTCGAGCTCCGGTTGGTGCCGCTCGGTCTGCTGCTCTTCCTCGCCGCCGGCGGCGCACTGGTGGCGGGCGCCCTGATCGAGCGGTGGAGCTAGGCCCCCGCCCTATGCCTCGGTGATGGCGCCGCGCTCGGCACCGGAGGCCAGCCGCGCGTACTTGGCCAGCACGCCGCTCGTGTAGCGAGGCTCGGGCAGCTTCCAGCTCGTCTGGCGGGCGGCGAGGGTGGCGTCGTCGACGAGGAGGTCGATCGTGTGGTCGACGACGTCGATGCGGATGGTGTCGCCCTCCTCCACGAACGCGATCGGACCGCCGTCGACCGCCTCCGGAGCGACGTGCCCGATGCAGAACCCGTGGGTGCCACCGGAGAACCGGCCGTCGGTGACCAGGGCCGCGTCCGCCCCGCGCCCGACGCCCTTCATGGCCCCGGTGATGGCCAGCATCTCGCGCATGCCGGGGCCGCCCTTGGGGCCCTCGTAGCGGATGACCACGATGTCGCCGGCCTCGATGTCCTCGGCGAGGACCGCCTGCATGGCGGCGTCCTCGCCGTCGAACACACGAGCTCGACCCTCGAACTGGAGGTGGTCGATGCCCGCCACCTTCACCACAGCACCCTTCGGCGCGAGCGAGCCCTTGAGCACCGCGATGCCGCCCACCGCGTGGAGCGGGTCCGCCAGCGGATGGATCACGTCGCCGTCGGGCGCCGGAGGATCGAGCTCGGCGAGGTTCTCCGCCACCGTTCGACCGGTGACGGTGAGGCAGTCGCCGTGCAGCAGTCCGGCCTCGAGGAGGTGGCGCATCACCACCGGAACGCCGCCGACCCGGTCGACGTCGACCATGTGGTACTTGCCGTGCGGCTTGGTGTCGGCGATGTGCGGGACCCGCGCCGCCACCAGGTTGAAGTCATCCAACGCCAGCTCCACGCGAGCTTCGGCGGCGATGGCGAGGAGGTGCAGCACCGCGTTGGTGGAGCCCCCGAGCGCCATCGTGACCGCGATGGCGTTCTCGAACGCCTCCTTGGTCATGATCTGGCGCGGCCGGATGCCCTGCTCGAGGAGCCGCACGACGGCCTGCCCGGACGCGTAGGCGAAGTCATCACGACGGCTGTCCGGAGCCGGCGGCGACGACGAGCCGGGCAGCGACATGCCCAGCGCTTCGGCCACCGACGCCATGGTGTTGGCCGTGAACATGCCTGCGCAGCTGCCCTCGCTGGGACAGGCCCCCCGCTCGATGGCGTCGAGCTCGGCGGCGTCGATGGTGCCCGCGGCGTGGGCGCCCACCGCCTCGAACACCGAGACGATGTCCGTCGCTTGGCCCTTGTGCGACCCGGGGAGGATCGACCCGCCGTAGAGGAACACCGACGGCAGGTTCAGCCGGGCCGCCGCCATCAGCATGCCGGGCAGGCTCTTGTCACACCCGGCGAGGGTGACCAGGCCGTCGAAGCGCTCGGCGTGCACCATCGCCTCGACCGAGTCGGCGATGATCTCGCGGCTCACGAGCGAGGCGCGCATGCCCTCGTGGCCCATCGAGATCCCGTCGGACACGGCGATGGTCATGAACTCGATCGGGAAGCCACCCGCGGCGCGGACACCCACCTTCGAGCGCTTGGCCAGGCGGTCCAGCGGCATGTTGCACGGGGTGACCTCGTTCCACGACGACGCCACCGCCACCTGCGACTTGCCCCAGTCGTCGTCAGTCATGCCGATGGCCCGGAGCATCGCCCGGGCCGGGGCCTTGCTCGGCCCGTCGGTGACCTCACGGCTCCGCGGCTTGATGTCGACGGGTATCTCGCCCTGGTCTGCCATGCGGCGCAGGCTACCGGCGCCCGTCAGGGGGTCCCCAAGCGAGTACCGCCACTTCGTGAGAACGGGGGGTCAGTGCTCGTTCCAGGCTCGGAGGATGGCGGCGACCATGGCCTTGGGCTGGCTGAGGAACGCGCAGTGGCTGCCCGGGATCTCGTCGGGCTCGATCCCGAGGCGGTCGCGCACGATGCCTCGCATCCACTCGGGCGGGAAGAAGCGGTCGTCCATGCACAAGAGGAAGCGGGTGGGGACGTCGGGCCAGGCGTCGAGGGGCCAGACCTCCTCCATCGGCGTGCCCGTCTGCTCGCGCGGCGGCCCCGCTGCCTCGAGGACGTCGGCGGGGACGTCGTGGACGAACAGGGTCTGCTCGCCGTCGTCGGGGAGACCGAGGGCAGCCACGGCGTCGGGTTGGCCGGTGTTGGCCCACCACTCGCCGCCCGACTCCCCCGGCCGCGGGATCATCGCGGTGACGAGGACGATCAGCTCCACCCGCACCCGCGTGGCGACGAGCGGCGCCGTGAACCCGCCGAGGGACTGGGCCACGAGCACGAGGTCGTCACGGCGGTCGCCGATGGCATCGACGACGGCGTCCGTGTACTCGGTCAGGCCAGCGGCCGGATCGCCGCACGGGAGGTCCATGGCCACCGTCTCGTGGCCAGCGGCCTGGAGCTCGGCCGCGACGAGGTCCCAGTAGGAAGCGCGCCCGCCGGCGCCGTGGATGAGGACGAAGGTGGCCATGCGGGTGAGACGTCCCCGGCCCCGGCGACTCATCGGGCCCCCACCGGACGCAGCAGGGGGCCGACGAGCGCGGCGATGGCGTCGCGCAGGGCGGACGCGTCATCGACGGGGACGACGGTGTCCCGAGTAAGGACGAACGACAGGCCGAGGCGAGCGAGCGATTCGGCGACGATGGCAGCGTGGTCGGCGTCCACGGCCACCCCTGCCGCCAGCAACGCCGGGGCGAGCGCGGCGCGGGCCAGCGCGATGAGCGGTGCGGCGCCCGACGTGAGCAGCGGCAGCACCGCGTTCGGGTCGTTGCGGAGGAGCTCGTCGACTACGGATCCATCGAGCGCGTCGAGGCACACGAGGGCTGCCTCGACCGCCTTGTCCTCGAACCGATCGACGGCGGCAGTGGCAGTACCGATCGCCAGCAGCGTCTCCCTCAGCTCGCGCGCCAGCACCGCGTGCACGAGGTCGTCGCGCGAACCGAACCAGCGGTACACGCTGGTGCGCCCCACGCCGGCGGCGTCGGCGACGTCCTCCACGGTCCAACCCGCCAGGCCGAGGCGACGGAGGTGGTCGGCCGCGGCATCGAGGGCGGCGACGGCCAGCTCGTCGTCCACCGGCTCACCGACTGCGGTGACGATCGGCCCGAGCGACAAGCTCAGCTTGCGGCGGGCCACGTCTCGCCGTTCGCCTCGGCGTGCACGCGCTTCCACCCGGCTTGCGCCCGGGGTTGCCAGCGCAAGGAGAAGGGCACCAAGCGCCAGGTCTTGCGCACCGCCAGCTCGAGGGCGTCGAGCTGCAGCTGGTCGGCCCTGCTCCACGGGATGTCGAAGCGCTCCCGCACGACCGCCGGCAGACCGCCGATGGCGCTGATGCGGGCGGGCATGGACGTCAGGCGGGCTGCCGGGCGCGTGCGGAGCACGCGGTTGAGCGACGACAGCGGCGCGGGCAGCTCGAGGCGGAGCGGCTTCCGGAGCAGGGCGAGGACGAACTCGACGGCCTCGTTCATCTCGAGCACCTCCCGGCAGTAGCGATCCCACTGGACCTCGAACGCGGCACGGGTGGGCGGCACCTCGCGGTCGCTGACCCCGTAGCGGCGGTACCAGACGATGCCCTCCTGGTAGAGCTGCTCCCGCATCGCCGGGGTGAGGCGACGGTCGTCGAACCGGTCGACCACCTGCTCGGCCATGAACTGGAAGGTCGCGTGAGCCCACCAGTACGTCTCGGGCGTGAGGGCGTGATAGCCGCGACCCTGGGCGTCGACGCCCTTGATGGTCGTGTGCTGGTCGCGCACCCACCGTCCGGTGGCGTCGGCCTCGGGACCGTCGTAGACGGCCCCCAAGATGGCCGGGAGCGACCGGAACACCCGGTCGAACGGGTCGCCGAAGAAGTCGGAGTGCTCCATCACCCCGGCGCCGACGGCCGGGTGCATCAGCTGCAGCAGCCCGATCGTCCCGCCCATGAAGGCGATGCGGGTGTCCCCCGCGTAGCGCCACAGCAGCGAGTCGGGCCCCAGCTCGTCCTGGTACATAACAAGGGTGAATGTACCACCCGATGGGGTCAGAGGTTGCAGACCTGCCGGCGGTAGGCACCGAGGCGCGAGCCGGCGTCCTTGAACACCGGCGCGTTGACAGCCTCGAGCACCTCACCACCCGCGCCGCTGGCGGCCAGCGCGTCGAAGTCGTAGTCGAACTCCGCGAGGGCGGAGTCGAGCGAGGTCATCCCGCCGGCGACCAGCGCCACGTCAGCCGTGATCTCGTCCGGCGCCAGCTCGGCGGCCCGCACGAGCACGTCGACGAGCTGCTGGAAGGCGTTCCCCACCGCCGCCGGATCGCCGCCGACGTCGGGGAGCACCTTCGTGAAGTCGACGTCGCGCAGCAGGCCGCAGAACGGCGAGCTCGGGTCCCCGGTGAAGGTCGGGCCCGCCGCCGTGGTGGTGGTCTCCCCCGTGGTGGTCGTCGTGGTTGCTGCCTCGGATGGGCCGTCGTCGGAGCACGACGCCAGCAGGACCGCGACGAGGACGACGGAGGCGAGGCGGCGCGTCAGAGCCCGGCCTTCGACCGGAGGAGGGCCGTGGCGACCTTGCCGTCGGCCTGGCCCTTCGACGCCTTCATCACCTTGCCCATGAAGAACCCGATGAGCTTGCCCTGCGCCTTGTCGTCGCCGGTGCCCAGCTGCGCCCACTCGTCGGGGTTCTCCGCGATCACCGCGTCGACGATCGACTCGAGCGCGCCGGTGTCGAGCGCCTCGAAGCCGTGTGCCTTGGCGACCTCGGCGGGCGACGTCCCCGTCGCGACGACCTCGGCGAGCACGGTCTTGGCCTGGGTGGCGGTGAGCTCGCCGCCGGTCTCCATCTTCACGAGGGCCGCCAGGTGCTCGGCCGACAGCGACTCGGCTCCGTCGACAGCCAGGTTGTGCTCGACGTGGGTGAGCACCCGGCCAGGGTCGGCCCCCGCATCGATCGCGGCGGTGGCGAGATCGTCGAGGCCGCGCGCCACCGCGATGGCGATGGCGACCGCACCACCCGTCTGGTCGAGCCCGGCCGCGGTCGCCAAGGCGGTGCGGCGACCGGCGGGCAGCACCGGCAGGGCCGCGTCGATGCGGGCGATGTCATCCGCGCTGGGCTCCAGCGGCACGAGGTCCGGCTCGGGGAAGTAGCGGTAGTCGTCGGCGTCCTCCTTCACCCGGAGGGTGCCGGTGCGGCCGGCGGCCTCGTCCCAGTGGCGGGTCTCCTGGCGAACGCGCTCGCCGTTCTCGAGCAGGTCGATCTGCCGCAGGGCCTCGTGGTCGATCGCCCGGCCGAGGGAGCGCAGCGAGTTGAGGTTCTTGATCTCGCAGCGGGTGCCCCACGGCTCGCCGGCGCGGTTGACGGAGACGTTGGCGTCGACGCGCATCGACCCCTCCTCCATCCGGGCGTCGCTCACGCCGGTGGCGATGAGGATGTCGTGCAGCTCGCCGACGTACTCCTTGGCCTGGTCGCTGTTGCGCATGTCCGCCTCGGACACGATCTCGACCAGCGGCACCCCGGAGCGGTTGTAGTCGACGAGGCTGTGGTCGGCGTCGTGGATCCGACCGCCACCGCCGACGTGGGTGAGCTTCCCCGTGTCCTCTTCGATGTGAGCTCGGGTGATGCCGACCCGCAGGCCCGACGGCAGGTCCAGGTGGCCGTGCTCGTTGGTGGGCAGGTCGTACTGGGAGACCTGGTAGTCCTTCGGTTGGTCCGGGTAGAAGTAGTTCTTCCGAGCGAACACCGAGCGCTTCACATCGCAGGCGAGGGCACGACCGAGGCGCATGGCCATCTCGACGGCGGTCTCGTTGAGCACGGGCAGCGACCCCGGCAGGCCGAGGCAGGTGGGACAGGTGTTGGCGTTGGGCTGGTCGCCGAAGTGGTTGGGGCAGGCGCAGAAGAGCTTGGTCTCGGTGGCCAGCTCGCAGTGGACCTCGAGCCCGATCACCATCTCCCAGCCGGCGGGGAGGCTCATCGCAACGCTCCTTCGAGGGCCGCGGCCACCCGGAACATCGTGACCTCGTCGAGCGCGTCGGCCATCACCTGGACACCGACCGGCAGGCCGTCGTCACCCACCCCGAAGGGCACCGACACAGCGGGGTGGCCGGCCAGGTTCGACGGGATCGTGCAGACGTCGTTCAGGTACATGGCGAGGGGGTCGGCCTTGGCGCCCAGCTCGAAGGCGGTGGTCGGTGAGGTGGGCGACAGCAGCACGTCGAACCGCTCGTAGGCCGCCTGGAAGTCGCGGATGATCAGCGTGCGCACCTTCTGGGCCTTGCCGTAGTACGCGTCGTAGTAGCCCGCCGACAGCGCGTACGTGCCGAGCATGATGCGGCGCTCGACCTCGGCGCCGAACCCGGCCGTGCGGGTGAGGTCGTACATCTCGCCGGTGGTGGGCGCGTCGACGCGCAGCCCATAGCGGACGCCGTCGTAGCGCGCGAGGTTGCTCGACGCCTCGGCCGGGGCGATGAGGTAGTACGCCGACAGCCCGTAGATCACGGCGGGCACCGATACCTCCTCCACCTTGGCGCCGGCGGCGTCGAGTGCATCAGCGGCAGCCTGGGCGCGCGCCGCCACGTCGGGCGCGATGCCCTCGATGCCGAGCAGCTCCTTGACCACGCCGACGCGCAGGCCGTCGACACCATCACCAAGGTGGTCGGCCACCGATGGCACCGGCTCGGGGATCGACGTGGAGTCGGCCGGGTCGTGCCCGGCGATCACCTCGTAGAGCGCCGCGGCGTCGGCGACGGTGGTGGCGAACGGCCCGATCTGGTCGAGGCTCGACGCGAACGCCACCAACCCGTAGCGGCTCACCCGGCCGTACGTCGGCTTCATCCCGACCACCCCGCAGAGGGCGGCCGGCTGCCGGATCGACCCGCCCGTGTCCGAGCCGAGGCCCAACGACGCGAACCCGGCGGCCACCGCCACCGCACTGCCCCCGGACGAGCCGCCCGGCACCCGGGTGGGGTCGTGCGGGTTCTTGGACGGCCCGAACGCGGAGTTCTCGGTGGAGGACCCCATCGCGAACTCGTCGAGGTTCGTCTTGCCCATCGTGATGGCTCCGGCGGCGGCCAGCCGCTGGACGACGGTGGCGTCGTAGGGAGGCTTCCAGCCCTCGAGGATCTTGGAGCTGCACGTGGTGGGGATGCCGGTGGTGCACAGGTTGTCCTTCAGGGCGATCGGCACGCCGGCGAGCGGGCCGGGGTCCTCCCCCGCCGCCACCCTGACGTCGATGGCGTCGGCGGCCGCCAGCGCTTCGTCGCGGGTGACGAGGTTGAAGGCGTGCAGCTCGGCGTCGCGAGCATCGATGGCCGCGAGGTGCTCCTCGACGACGGACCGAGCGCGGCGCTCCCCGGCTCGGACCGCCGCGGCGATCTCCAGCGCGGTCATGGCGCCTCTCCGAGCACCGGGGGCACGCGGAACATGCCGTCCTCGGTGGCCGGCGCCTCGGCCAGGACCGCGTCGCGGATGCCAGCGTCGCGCGGCACGTCGGGCCGCCACACGTTCTTGAGCGGGAACGGGTGCGCGGTGGGCGGCACGTCATCCAGGTCGAGGGCCTCGACGTCGGCGGCGTGCTCGAGGACCGCGGCCAGCTGGGGGGTGAACGTGTCCAGCTCGGCGTCGGTCAGGAGCAACCGAGCCAGCTTGGCCACGTGGGCCACCTCATCACGCGACAGCGAAGCCATGAGCGGACCATCGTAGGGGCGCGGTGGTCGGCGTCTGGAACCCGTTGCGCCCGGCGATCGCTCATGGCGAGGCTGGTACCCTCCTCGGGCAAGGCGGGACGGAAGGCGGGGGCACATGCGAGGTAGACGCGTCGTTGCGATGTTGGCGTTGGCGGCCGCCGCCGCCCAGCTGGCCGGGCCAGGGAGCGCGTCCGCCGGTGCGCCCGACGAGGCCGGCATCGCCGCGATCCCGTGCCCCGCGAGGGCTCGCCATGTGAACGCATCCCACGATGGCCGCTCGTGCACCACGCTGTCGCCGAACCTGGGCGAGCGCTGGTCGGTGGTCCTCAACGGGCCGACCTCCTACCCCGTGATCGCGGACGGCAAGGTGTTCGTGACCACATCGCACGCCGGTCCCGGCTACGGCGGCTGGCTCTACGCCCTCGACGCGGCGACCGGAGCGACGGTGTGGGGCCCCGTCCCGCTCGCCGGCACGTACTTCTACTTCCCGCTGGCGTACGACGCCGGGCGGGTCTTCGTGAACAACTTCGATGGCAAGGTGGTCGCCTTCTCGGCCAAGAACGGCAAGCAGCTGTGGGCCAAGACGACGGCTTACTTCTCCGGCGAGCCGGTCGCCTCCGACGGGACCGTCTACGTCCACGGCTCGAGCAGCGTGTGGGCACTCTCGGAGGCCGACGGCCACGTCGAGTGGACCTCGCCGTCGCTCGATGGCAGCGGCAGCGAGCTGGCCGTGGACCCCTCGGGCGTGTACGTGCAGGGTGGCTGCACGCAGTTCCGGCTCAACCTCACCGGACAGATCGCGTGGAGCAACAACGACGGGTGCTCGGGTGGCGGCGGGGGCACGGCCTACGTGTCCGACGGGCGCTTCTTCGCGGAGAACGGCGCCCACGTGTTCAAGAAGCTCACGGGGGACGAGGTCGGCTCGTTCGCCGGCACCCCGGCCTTCGAGGGTGGAACGGCGTTCTTCGCCGTCGGCGACGCGCTGTTCGCGGCGGATGCCAAGAGCCTCAAGCCGCGGTTCACCAAGGATCTCCCCGCCGACGTGGTCGCGGGACCCGTGATCGCAGGCAAGGTGGTCTACCTGGGGGGTTCCGACGGCGTGCTGTACGCGGTCAGCACGTCCACCGGCGAGCTCTTCCCACCCACACCCCTCCGGGGGGTGCCCGGAGGTGGCGGTCAGTACAGCGGGGCGCCGTCCGACATCAACGTCGGACAGGGGATCCTCGTCGTGCCGACCGGGAGCCGCGTGACCGCCTACGGCTGAGCCGCCGGCTCTCGCCACATCTGGATCAGGCCGGGGCCGTCAGGGAGGTTGAGCACGCCGGCATCGACGAAGCCCTGACGCCGGTACAGGGACAGGTTCCGGGGGTTGCTCGACTCGAGGTAGGCGCGCACGCCATCGGCGTCGCAGCGCTCGAGGACCGGTTGCAGCACCGCGGCGCCGAGCCCGCGGCCCTGTCGCTCCGGGAACGTGCTCACCACGTTGAGGTACCAGTGCGGCTCGTGCGGGTGGTTGGCCATCATCAGCTGGCCGAGGATCCCGAGCCGTTCGAGCTCGTCAGGGGCAAACGGGACCGGCGACTCTCCCTCTGGCTCCCCTACCCGGTCGGCCGTCGTGCGGCCGTGCTCGAAGCTGGGATCGCGCCAGAAGGCGGCTGACGCGCTGTCCGCGAGGTAGACCGATCCCCGATCGGGGAGCATGTCTCTGGCCAGGCCCTGCATCAGGAACTCGAGCTGGTCCCGTCGGCGACCGTCGTCTCTGAACACCCAGCTCAGCACCGGGTCGTCGTAGAAGCCAGCCGCCGCGATGCGCGCCAGGAGGTCGACGTCGTCGAGGGTGGCCGGGCGCACGTCAGGCATGGGCGGACGGTAGCGCCGGTCGGCGAGCGACCGCCCGGCCCGACGAGCAGACTCGGCCTGTGCTGACCAGCGAGGACCGCATCCTGACCACCCACGCCGGGAGCCTGCCGCGACCGGCCGCGCTGGCCGAGCTGCACGGCCGCCGGAGCCGGGGCGAGGACGTCGATCCTGTGGAGCTGCAACAGGCCATCCAGGCCGCGACCACCTCGGTCATCGCCAAGCAGGTGGAGGCCGGCATCGACATCGGCAACGACGGCGAGCAGGCCCGCGAGAGCTTCTTCACGTACGTGCAGCACCGCATGACCGGCTTCGGCGGGACCAGCCAGCGCCCGCTGATGCGCGATCTGCGCGACCACCCCGACTACATGGAGCTGGCCATCCCCCGCTTCCAGCGGATCAAGGTCAGCCTCATGTCGGCCCCGGCGGCGATCGGCGAGGTGACCTACCGCGACACGACCGAGCTCGACGCCGAGTGCGCGCTCGTCGCCGACGCACCGTTCGCGCAGACGTTCATGACCGCGTGCTCGCCCGGGATCGTGGCGGCGGCCATGGAGAACCGCCACTACGCCTCGCGAGAGGACTACGTCCGCGCGGTGGCCGACGCCCTTCGCACCGAGTACCGCGCGATCGTCGACCGTGGCCTGCTGCTCCAGATCGACGCGCCCGACCTCGCCCTCGAGCGCCACACGCTCTTCGCCGAGCGGCCGCTCTCGGAGTTCCTCGCATGGGTCGAGCTCGTCATCGACGCCATCAACACTGCGCTGGAGGGCATCGACCCTGCCGACGTCCGCCTCCACGTCTGCTGGGGCAACTACGAGGGTCCGCACACGCACGACGTCGCCCTCGACGAGATCCAGCCGATGCTCTACGCGGCCAACGTCGGCGCGCTGGTCATCTCGATGGCCAACGCCCGGCACGCCCATGAGGTCCGGTGCTTCGAGCGCCGTCCGCTTCCCGCCCACATGGCACTGATCGCGGGCGTGATCGACACGACCAGCAACTACGTCGAGCACCCCGAGGTCGTGGCCGATCGGATCGTCCGCGCCGTCGAGGCGGTCGGCGATCCCGCCCGCGTCATCGCGGGCACGGACTGCGGCTTCGACACGTCGGCGGGGATCGGCGACGTGGCTCCTTCGTTGGTGTGGGAGAAGCTGCGCGCGCTGCGCGAGGGCGCCGACCTGGCGTCAGCCCGCCTCTTCTGACGCAGTGAGGTCTCGGACGGCGTCGGCCACGAACCATGCCTCCAGCCGGGAGGCAGTTCATCACGACGATCCCCGCTGACGAGGCGACGAACCGGTACTGGCCGCCGCCCGAGGAGATCAGGGCCAGGCGCGGGATGGCGGCGAGCACGCTGGACAGGTCGCGCGCCACGGCGTCGACGGTGGTCCGGTGCGGCGTGCCGACTCCGCACATGACGGCCAGCCCACCGATCAGTCGCAGCTCCGGGGGGCAGCGACGCCAGCATGCCGACCTCGCGGTGGGTGCTCCCGTTCCGACGACCGGACAAGACGACCGTCATGCGTCGCCGCCCGGCACGATGCCCCAGTCGTCGACGATCTCGCGCCCGCGGGCCGGGTCGCGCGCGAGCCGCAGGGCGCACACGATCGGGTGCGCCACCCGCCAGGGATGATCAGGGTCCGGGGGACATCGCGGTTCTCTGGCAGCCGGACGACCGGCGCCCGCCGAACCCAGCCGCGCGTGGAGCGCTCCCGGTCCATGAGGCGCACGGCCCGTCGCAGCGCACCAGCGGAGGGCACGTAGCCGCGCGCCGGCAGGTCACCGACGGCTGGGATCCGCGCGCCCGAGGGTGGCGGCGCGCTCGTCGACGCGCACGAGGATGTCGGAGCCGACGGTGGTCGCCAGCGAGAACGCCGAACGACGGAGGCGTCAAGGCTCAGCGGTCGGCGCGGAGCTTGAAGATGGCGCCGGTGGCGTCGGCGGCCGTCGCCAGCACGCCGTACGGCGTGTTCTCGCCGGCCACGATCGTGGCGCCGCCGAGGTCGCGGGCCTTGGCCAGGGTCTGGTCGACGTCGTCGACGGCGAAGTACACGGACCAGTGCGCCGGGACACCCTCAGGCAGGAAGGCGCTGGCATCCATGACCCCGGCGTTCTCGCCGTCGCCGACGTTCAGCACGGTGTACCGGAAGTCGGGCTCGTCACCCGCGGTCTCCGGGTCCCAACCGAACACGTCCTGGTAGAACTGGATGGACGCGTCGTAGTCGCGGGTCCACAGCTCGAAGTGGCACGGCGCGCCGGTCGTGGCGACCAGCCCGCCCCGGTGCGTTCCGGGCTGCCACAGGCCGATCATGGCGCCGCCGGCATCGGCCAGCACGCCCATCGTGCCGAGGTCGCCCACGGCCATCGCGTCGACGTACACCGGCGCGCCGTTGGACTTGGCCACCTCGATGGTCTTCTCGGCATCATCGACCGAGAGGTACACAGACCACACGTCCGCGGGGCCCTCGTCCGGGGCGGCCATGAGGCCGGCGACGCGATCGCCGCCCTTCTGGAAGCTGGTGTACCCGCCGAACTCCTCGTTGGGCTCCTCGGCCGTCCACCCGAAGAGCTCGCCGTAGAAGGCCTTGGTCTTCTCGACGTCGGACGACATGAGGTCGACCCAGCAGGGGGCGCCGTTCGGGACGTTCTGTCGGATGGTCATGGCAAGGGCTCCTTCAGGCGGGGATGCGGACATCGTTGCGCCTGCAGACCGGCGTGCGTCCGAGAACTCATCGGCGCGCCGGCGGGATTCCCGGCAGGCTGGCCGCGTGGTGACGATCGACGACGTCCGGGCGCTGGCGCTCACGCTGCCCCGCACCACCGAGGGGCTCGTGCGCGATCGGGTCAGGTTCCGCATCGGCAGCATCGTCTACCTCGGCTTCTCTCGAGACGACAGCCGCATGGGCTTCGCCTTCCCCAAGGAGGAGCGCGACGCCCTGGTGGCATCCGAGCCCGAGAAGTTCCACCTCCCGAAGACGTCGGACCTCCGGTACAACTGGGTCGTGGTGCAGCTTGGACGCCATCGACCACGACGAGATGCGCGAGCTGGTGCTCGACGCCTGGCGGATGTGCGTGCCGAAGCGGGTGGCGGCCGAGTACGACGAGGCCCACGGATGAGCAAGGCATTGCTGCTGCGACGGGCCGACCAGTCCGATGCGCGAGCCGTAGCCGACGTCTACCTGCGGGCGCGGCACGCGTCCGTGCCCGCCATCCCGCCGTCGGTGCACGACGATGACGACGTGCGCGGGTACTTCGCGACGGTGATGCTGCCGGCGCGCGACGTGTGGGTGCTCGACGACGCCGATGCGGGGATCGTCGGCTTGCTCGTGCTCCACGACCACTGGGTCGACCACCTCTACCTCGAGCCCGGCTGGACCGGGCAGGGGCACGGCACCCGCCTGCTCGACCACGCCATGCGCGAGCGGCCCGAGGGCCTCGACCTCTGGGCGTTCCAGAGCAACCTCGGCGCGCGGCGCTTCTACGAGCGCAACGGGTTCGTCGCCATCGCCACGACCGAAGGGGACAACGAAGAAGGGGCGCCGGACATCCACTACCGCTGGCCGTCCGCCTGACCCGACTTGTGTGAGTGAGCACTCACTCAGATACCCTCGGTCGCGATGGTCAAGGTGATCGAACCCAAGCGGGGCGGGCGTGCCAGCGCGCTGCCGCCCGACGAGCGGCGCTCCGCGATCATCCGCGCCACCTTGCCGCTGCTCCTCGAGAACGCCGAGATGGTGACCACGCGGCAGATCGCCGAGGCGGCCGGGATCGCCGAGGGGACCATCTTCCGGGTCTTCGCCGACAAGGACGAGGTGATCACCGCCGTGATCGACGAGGCGGTCGATCCCGCGCCCGTCGAGGAGGCGCTCGGCGCCCTCGACGCCACGGCTCCCTTCGAGGCGATCCTCACCGAGGCCATCGAGCTGCTGCAGCGCCGCACGATCGAGATCTGGCGGCTCATGTCCAGCGTCGGGCCGCGGTTCCACGATCGGGTGCGCCGGCCGATGACCGACAGCCCGGCGCTCGTGGCGCTCTTCGAGGCGCACCGGGAGGCCATCGCCATCGAGCCGCGGGCCGCGGGCCGGTACCTCCGCGCGCTGACCCTGTCGACCAGCCACCCGATGATGACGGAGGAGCCGATCCCGCCGGCTCAAGTCGCCATGCTGTTCCTCCGCGGCGTGAGCGGGAGCCCGTCGTGCTGATCCGCCTTCTCCGCACCCACCTGCGCCCCTACAAGCGCGAGCTCGGGATCATCGTCGTGCTCCAGGCGATCCAGACCGCCGCCGCCCTCACCCTGCCCGGCCTCAACGCCGACATCATCGACAAGGGCGTGCTGCGCGGGGACACCGGCTACATCCAGGCTCGGGGCGCGCTCATGCTGACGTTCGCCGTGGTCCAGGTGGTGTTCGCCGTGACGGCCGTGCGCGTCGGCGCGCGGGTCGCCATGGGCTTCGGACGGGACCTGCGGGCCAACCTGTTCCACCAGGTCACCGACTTCTCGGCTCGCGAGGTCGGCACGTTCGGTGCCCCGTCCCTCATCACCCGCATCACCAACGACGTGCAGCAGGTGCAGATGCTGGTGGTGATGGCCTGCACCATGGCGGTGGCGGCACCGATCACCATCGTGGTCGGCGTGTTCTTCGCCCTGCGGCAGGACGTCGGCCTGTCGATCGTGCTGGTGGTCGCCATGCCGTTCGCCGCCATCGTGCTCGGGGCGATCGTCAGCCAGATGGTGCCGGCGTTCCGCAAGATGCAGGACAAGATCGACCAGATCAACCGGGTGCTCCGCGAGCAGATCACCGGCATCCGCGTCGTGCGGGCCTTCGTCCGCGAACCCGAGGAGACGGAGCGGTTCGGCGAGGCCAACGCCGACCTCACCGCCACCGCGCTGCGGGGTGGCCGGCTGATGGCGTCGATGTTCCCCGTCGTGAACCTGCTCATCAACGGGTCGAGCGTGGCGGTGCTCTGGATCGGCGCCAACCGGGTGGGCACCGGCGACCTCCAGGTCGGCTCCCTCATCGCGTACCTCAGCTACCTGGTGCAGATCCTGATGTCGGTGGTGATGGCCACCTTCACCATCTCGATGGTCCCTCGCGCGGCCGTGTCGGGCGCCCGGATCCAAGAGGTGCTCGACACCGGCTCCTCTGTGGTCCCGCCCGCCGATCCGGTGATGGACATCCCGCGCCATGGCACCCTCGAGATGCAGGGCGTGGGCTTCCACTACCCGGGCGCCGAGGAGCCGGTGCTCAGCGACATCACCTTCGCCACCGCCGCCGGTCGCACGACGGCGATCGTCGGCAGCACCGGTGCCGGCAAGACCACGTTGATCAGCCTGGTCCCGCGGCTCTTCGACGCCACCTCCGGCATCGTGCGGGTGGACGGCGTCGACGTGCGCGAGCTCGAGCCGGCCCGCCTCTGGGACTCGATCGGGCTGGTGCCGCAGAAGCCGTACCTGTTCTCCGGCACCGTCGCCAGCAACCTCCTGTTCGGCAAGCCCGACGCCACGGAAGACGAGATGTGGGAGGCCCTCGAGGTCGCCCAGGCGGCCGACTTCGTGCGGAACATGCCCGGTCAGCTCGAGGCGCGCATCGAGCAGGGTGGCACCAACGTCTCGGGTGGCCAGCGCCAGCGGCTCTCCATCGCCCGGGCGCTCGTGCGGCGCCCGTCCATCTACCTGTTCGACGACTCGTTCTCGGCGCTCGACCTCACCACCGACGCTCGCCTCCGCGCCGCCCTCAAGCCGTACACGTCGGAGGCCGCGGTGGTGATCGTCGCCCAGCGCGTGTCCACCATCGCGACCGCTGACGACATCCTCGTGCTCGACGATGGCCGCTTGGTCGGCCGGGGCACGCACCAAGAGCTCCTCGAGACCAGCCCCACCTACGCCGAGATCGTCCAGTCCCAGATCGGCGAGCGGAGCAGCGCCGCATGACGGTCACGGAGGAGTCCGCCACCGACGACGACACCCCGAAGGTCGATCTCACCGCGCCCGACACCCGCGCCGCCGGCCGCTGGAACTCCGCCGGCATGCCCACCGAGCGCTCGGCGCAGTTCGGCACCGCGGTGAAGCGGCTGTTCCACCTGCTCCGACCGGAGCGTCCGATCCTCGCGCTCGTGGCCATCACGGCCATCGTCAGCGCGCTCCTCAACGTGCTCGGCCCGCTCGTCCTCGGTCACGCCACCGACGCGATCATCGACGGCATCCGGGGCGGCACCGGCATCGACTACGGGCGACTGCACGAGATCCTCCTCGAAGGCGTCGCCCTCTACGTCGCCTCCGCCATCCTCTCGGTGGGCACGGCATGGATGATCGCCGGCGTCGTCCAACGGCTGATGTCGCGGCTGCGGGCGCAAGCGGAGGCGAAGGTGCACGCCCTGCCCCTGCGGTACATCGACCGGCAGGCCCGCGGCGACCTCCTGAGCCGCGTCACCAACGACCTCGACAACCTCGCTCAGGCCCTCCAGCAGACGATGAGCCAGATGCTGACCTCGGTGCTGCTGCTCATCGGTGTGGCCGTGATGATGTTCGTGATCTCGCCGGTCCTGGCACTGGTGGCGCTCACGACCGTTCCCGCCTCGGTGTACGGCATGAAGAAGGTGGCATCCCGGGCCCGGCCCAAGTACCTCGAGCAGTGGGGCAGCACCGGTGTGCTCAACGCCCAGATCGAGGAGGCGTTCACCGGCCACGCCATCGTCAAGGCCTTCGGGCGTCAGAAGGAGGTGGAGGCCCGCTTCCGCGCCACCAACGACACCCTCTACGAGTCGTCGTTCGGCGCGCAGTTCATGTCGAGCCTCATGCAGCCGCTGACCATGTTCCTGGGCAACGTGCAGTACGGGCTCGTCGCCGTGGTCGGCGGCCTGCGGGTGGCCTCGGGCGCCATCACCATCGGCGAGGTGCAGGCGTTCATCCAGTACTCGCGGACGTTCACCATGCCGCTCACCCAGCTGGCGTCGATGATGAACGTCTTCCAGTCGGGCATCGCATCTCTGGAGCGGGTGCTCGAGCTGCTCGACACCGAGGAGCAGTCGCCGGATGTGACCGACGGCCCGCCGCTGGCTCCGGTGCGCGGCCGGGTGGCGTTCGAGGACGTGTCGTTCGCGTACGACCCCGACCGGCCCCTCATCGAGCACCTGTCGCTCGTCGCCGAGCCGGGTCAGACGATCGCCATCGTCGGTCCCACGGGTGCGGGCAAGACCACGCTCGTCAACCTCATCATGCGCTTCTACGAGCTCGACGGCGGCCGCATCACCCTCGACGGTCGCGACATCTCGCTGATCCCGCGACGAGCCCTGCGCGAGAACCTGGGCATGGTGCTCCAGGACACCTGGCTGTTCGGCGGCACCATCCGGGAGAACATCGCCTACGGCCGGCCCGGCGCGACGGAGGAGGAGATCCTCGAGGCGGCCAGGGCCACCTACGTCGACCGGTTCGTCCACCACCTCCCGCTCGGCTACGACACGGTCATCGACGAAGAGGGCGACAACATCAGCGCCGGGCAGAAGCAGCTGCTCACGATCGCCCGCGCGTTCCTATCCCAGCCCGCCATCCTCATCCTCGACGAGGCCACCAGCTCGGTCGACACCCGCACCGAGGTGCTGATCCAAGAGGCCATGAACGCGCTGCGGGAGGAACGCACCAGCTTCGTGATCGCCCACCGCCTGTCGACGATCCGCGGCGCGGACGTGATCCTGGTGATGGAGGACGGCCGCATCGTCGAGCAGGGCAGCCACGACGAGCTCCTCTCGCGCGACGGCCCCTACTTCCGCCTCTACAGCTCGCAGTTCGCGGCCCCGGTCAGCGAGCCGGTGTAGCGAGGCTGTTCAGACCGGGGGCAGGAGCGTGAGCGGGACCACCGTGGTGGGGCCCTGACCGACCCGGCAGTGCGCCTCGATCGTGGTGCCCGCCGTCTCGTAGGTGAGCTCGGCCCGTACGAGCCGATAGGTGAACTTCCCCGGCTCCACGGTGAACGGCGAGGCGTTGCGCGCCACCTGCTCCCCGCCTTCGTCGACGAACTCGACCACCAGGACGCCCTCGCCGGATTCGTCGGGGCGGCACCGCACGAGCACGATCAGGTGCGGGGTGATCGTCACCGGCGGCGGGCTCGGGGCGGCCATCGAGAAGTGGATGCCCAGGAGGTCGATGCGGGTCGACGGCCCGGGCGCCTCCCGCAGCTGGATGTCCTCCGAGAACAGGGCGGAGACGATGTCCATGCCGATGACGGTAGCGGCGCTTCAGGCAGGCACCAGGAGCCGCTCGAGGAAGGCGTCGACGGTGGCCGCGACGCGCTTGCGCTCCCGTTGGGGTTGTGGTGACGACGCGACGAGCGCGGCCGCCTCGTTCAGCACGCCGAGGAGGAGCGCGACCGCCACCTCCCGGTCGCCGGGCACGTCGACCGCGTCGGTGAGGGCCGTGTCGAGCAGGACCTCGCAGGTGGCGGCGTCCCGCGCGCGGCACTCGGCCAGACCGAGGACCGCCGGCGCGTCGGTGAGGATGCGGGCCACGTCGGGCTCGACGCAGGCATCGATGTACGCGCGGCTGGCGCGCCGGATCTGGTCGAACGGGCTGTCACCGCGACGAGCAGCGGCGATGACGCGCTCGACGAGCTCCGCTTCCAGCTCGTCGACGACGGCGGAGAAGGCGGCCGCCTTGCTGTCGAAGTGGTGGTACAGCGCGCCGCGGGTGACGCCGGCTCGCTCGGCGATGTCGTCTCGTCCGGTGCCGGCGAAGCCGTGCTCGGTGAACAGCGCGGCGGGCGGCGGCGAGCCGCGCGGCCCGGGTCGCGGTGCGCCGGTCGTGCTGGGTGCGGCGGGTGGGGGTCGGCCGGCGCCTGGCTGTCCGCCGCCAACGTCCCGACCAAGACCGGCCGCGACATGCTCGAGGCCACGTTGCGGGCGTTGTTCTGCACCCACCTCTCGGAGGTGTCACTGCTCGACGTGCTGTTCCTGATCACGTCCGGCGGCGGGCTCCTCCGGTTCATGTCAATCGAGGGCGGCTACCAGCACTTCCAGGTGGACGGCGACGCGCAGACGATCGTGCAACGGATGGCCGACGACCTCGGCGACGCGCTCCACCTCGAGAACCCCGTCCACGCCATCAGCCAGACCGACGGGGTCGTCGTCCAGGGAGCGAGCGTCACCGTCCGGGCCAAGCGGGTGATCGTCACCATCCCGCCCGCCCTCGCGAGCCGCGTGCAGTACGACCCGCCGCTGCCCGCCGACAAGGCCCTCCTGCTGCACCAGATGCCGGCGGGCACCGAGATCAAGGCCGTCGTCGTCTACGACGAGCCGTTCTGGCGCCACGACGGGCGGTGTGGCGCGTCGGTCGCCATCGACGACGCCTTCGAGGTCACCCTCGACACGTCGCCACCCGAGGGCGACGTCGGTGTGATGGCGCTCTACTCGGCAGGCCACAAGGCCCGGGCCCTCGCCCGCACCTCGCCTGAGGAGCGGCGCACGGTCGTGCTGGACATCCTCGGACGACGCTTCGGGCCCAGGTCGGCGCAGCCGCTGCAGCTGGTCGAGGAGAACTGGGCCGAGCAGGAGTGGACGCGCGGCTGCTCGATGGCCCACTTCGGCACCGGCGTGCTCACGCAGCACGGCCGAGCGATCCGGCAGCCGGTCGGACGCGTCCACTTCGCCGGCACCGAGACCGCCACCGTCAGCCACGGTGCCATCGACGGCGCCGTCCGCTCCGGTGAGCGCGCCGCCATGGAGATCCTCGAGGCGTGACGGCGATCGATCGGTGAGTTCTGCGGCTCCGCTCCGTCTCCACGGGGATGGACGAGGCCGAAACGCGACCGAGGGCGGTGGTGGTGCTGTTCCGCGACGGCCAGGAGGTGCTGCTGGGCCCGGTCTACGGGCCCGACCGCTGCGACCTGGGCTTCGTAGACGGGCTGCTGCGCGTGCAGCTGGCGGCCCGACGCTTCGGCTGGTCGATCAGGCTCACGGAGGTGCGACCCGACTTGCTCGAGCTCGTCGAGCTCGTCGGGCTCACCACCGACCTCGTCGACTGAGGCGGCGCTCAGTCGAGGGAGAAGGGCGGGTACTCGTCGGTGAGCAGGTACATGTACCCAGTCACCCGGTTCGACCAGCGGAAGAAGCCCAGGACGAACGTCTGCAGGCCCGCGGGCCACTTCCCCGTGAACAGGACGGCGAACCACGCGATGAGCACCGCGAAGAACACCCCGACGCCCACGAAGGACAGCACGATCACCTGGGGGATGACCATGAAGTACCGGAAGAACACCGTGAGCCGGTTGCGGTCGTCGATGGCCGGGATCGCGTCGAGTCGGACGCGCGGGTCGTCGCCCGGATCGGCGGCGGTGGTGTCGAAGGTGAAGGGCGGGTACTCGTCCCGCAGGAAGAGCACGTAGCTGGTGACCCGAGCCTGGTACCGCATCCCCATCGCGATGACCCCGGCGAGCCCCTCGGGCATCTTGCCGGTGAAGACGATCGCGAACCAGGCGATGACCGTGCAGATGCCCGCCACGGCCTGCACCACGTAGAGGATCAGCAGGTGCGGGATGGCCAGCAGCCAGCTGACCAGCGGCCGCCACCGGGCCACCCCCTCAGGCGGGTCGAACGTGAACGTGACCGGGTACGGAGCGGTGGTGGGCTGCATGAGACCTCCCGATGGACCGCTCGGAACGCTACGCCCAGCCGGCTCCGAGATGGTCGATGTGGAGGCTCAGTCCTCGAGGAACGGCGGCAGCCCGAACTCGGCGAACAGCTCCGGGTACAGGAAGTTGTGGTGCCCGGAGAGCTTGCCGTCCTTGAACTCGATGACCTGCAGGGCCCAGGGCTCCCAGCGCCCCGGACTGGCCGGCTTGTAGCTGCCGAAGCCGGCGGTGCCGTTGGCCCAGACCGGAAGCAGCTTCGACCCCGCGCAGGCATGGCCGGGCCCGACCATCCAGGCGACGACGTTGTCGGGTCCCTGCAGCCATAGGTCGTGCGGCGGCATCGAGATCACGACGTCGTCGCGCAGCAAGGCGGCCAGCGCGGTCATGTCGTAGCGCTCGAACGCATCGACGTAGCGCGCGAGCAGCGCCTCGTGCTCCGGGTCGACGGTGGAGTCGAGCTCGTCGACCGACAGCGACCCCAGCGTGGCGCGGGCCCGCTGCAGGGCGCTGTTGACCGAGGCCACGCTCGTGTCGAGCAGGTCGGCCACCTCCGTGGCCTGCCACTTCAGGACCTCGCAGAGGATGAGCACCGCGCGCTGGCGCGCTGGGAGGTGCTGGAGCGCGGCCACGAAGGCCAGTCGGATCGACTCCCGCGCGGCGGTGACGTCGGCGGGATCGCCGTCGATGGCGATGACGCGCTCGTCGGCGATGGGCTGGACGAACGTGTGCTCGGCCTGCGGGCTGAGCACCGCGGTATCGACGGTGGAGGACGGCCCGAGGTCCATCGGCCGGGCCCGTCGCTGGGGCGCCCGGAGCATGTCGATGCAGACGTTGTTGGCGATCCGGTACAGCCACGACTTCACGGACGACCGGCCCTCGAACCGATCGATCGCCTTCCAGGCCCGCACCAGCGTCTCCTGCACCGCATCCTCGGCCTCCGCGCCCGCGCCGAGCATGCGGTAGCAGTAGCCGGTGAGCTCTCGGCGGTGGGCCTTGAGCTCGTGGTCGAGGTCGAAGTCGAGGGCCGTCATCGGCGTCCAGGGTAGAGGGGTCTGGGTGGCGGTCAACGCGGTTCCTCCCGGGCGCCAGATCGGCGCACCACGGATGGACGGGGCGGGGCCCCGCAACTCATCGCTCCCCTAGGCGGTGAAGCGGTACCCCATCCCGCGTTCGGTCACGAAGTGCCGGGGCCGGGCCGGATCGGGCTCCAGCTTCTTGCGCACCTGGGCCATGTGGACGCGCAGGTAGGCGGACTCCGTGCCGTACTGCGGACCCCAGACCTCCTGGAGCAGCTGCTTCTGGGTGACGAGCCGCCCGGCATGGCGCACGAGGACCTCGACGAGGTGCCACTCGGTGGGGGTCAGCTTCACCTCGCCCCCGTCGCGGAGGACGACCTTGCTCTGCAGATCGATCGAGAGCGTGTCGGTGGTGACCACGGGTTCCTCGTCCACGGGGACGCTCCGGCGCATGGCTGCCCGCATGCGGGCGAGCAGCTCGTTCATGCCAAACGGCTTGGTCACGTAGTCGTCCGCACCCGCGTCGAGGGCCGCGACCTTGTCCGCCTCCCTGTCGCGGACGGAGAGGACGATGATCGGCACCGTCGTCCAGCCGCGGAGCCCGGCGACGACCTCGACGCCGTCCAGGTCGGGCAGGCCGAGGTCGACGATGACGAGATCGGGCAGGTGGTCGGCGGCCCGGCGCAGTCCGTCTTGGCCGGTGCGGGCCAGGTCGACGTCGAAGTCCCGCGCCCGAAGGTTGGTCGACAGCGCGCGCAGGATCTGCGGCTCGTCGTCGATCACGAGGACGCGGGTCACGGCTCGGCCGCCTCGGGGAGACCGACCACCATCGTCACGCCGCCCCCAGGGGTGTCCTCCACGGTGAGCTCGCCGCCCATGGCCTCCACGAAGCCCTTGGCCACGGCCAGACCGAGCCCGACGCCGCCACCACCGTCGCCCAGCCGATGGAACGGCTCGAAGATCTTCTCCCGGTCGGCCATGGGGATCCCCGGTCCTTGGTCGACGACGCGCAGGTCGACCCGTCCGGCGATGGCACCCGCTTCGACCCGAACCCGCCCACGGGAGCCGGAGGCCGAGATGGCGTTGGCGGCCAGGTTGGCGACGACGCGCTCGAGGAGGGCGGGATCGGCCTGCACGCGCGGCAGCGTCTCGTCCAGGGTGATGTCGACGGAGTCGGTGGGGCCGCTGAGGCTGGCGAGCGCGGCCGGGACGACCTCTTCGTAGCCGACCGGGCGAGCTTGGAACCTCGAGCGCGCCGCTCTGCAGGCGGCTGAGGTCGAGCAGGTTGCCGACGAGGTCATCGAGGCGGTCGCTCTCCTCGTCGATCGTGCGGAGGAACTCGAGGGTGGCCTCCTCGGTCCAGTCGACGTCGCGCTGCAGGAGGCTGGTGACGGACGCCTTGATCGACGACAGGGGAGTGCGGAGGTCGTGGGAAACGGCCCGCAGCAACGCGACCCGCAGCTCGTCGGCTCGGGCCAGCAGCAGGGTCTCCGCCGCCCGGGCCTCCGTGGCCTGTCGTTCGCGTGCGGACGCCTCGTGCAGGGCCTCGACCTCGGCGCGCGAACGGACCGTCTCCGCCGCGCGCGCCGTCGCCTGCAACACGAGGAAGCTGACGAGCGCACCGACGACGAGGAAGACCGCGAGGGCGAGGGCGTTCTCCCCGTGGGCGATCGTGAGCCGGTGGAAGGGAGGCGTGAAGAACCAGTTCGCGCACAAGAAGCCGCCGACGGCCGCCGCCGCCGCGGGTCCGACCCCGCCGACGGCCGCCGCCACGACCACCAGGAGCAGGTACAGGAGCAGGTGGCTCGGGAGGCTGAGGGTCTCGCGGAGGTTGGCCAGCACGAGCGTGAGCAGCGGGAGGCCGACCAGCACGACGAGCCATCCCGCTCGCTGGCGCCGCCTCGACACCGTCGGCAGGAGGGAGCGGCGACCAGCCGGTTCGGGCGCCCGCGCGCCGTCGCCCGCGTCCATGCCGATCACGTGGACGTCGATCCCGTGGGCGCGGTGGAGCACGTCGTTGATGACCGAGCCGCGCACCAGCTCGGCCCACCGGGACCGGCCGCTGGCCCCCAGCACGAGCTGGGTCGCGTTCTCAGAGCGGGCGAAGTCGGTGAGCGTGGTCGCGACGTCGGCTCCGACGATCTCGCGGTACTCGCCGCCGAGGCCCTCGAGGAGCACCCGGTGCTCCTCGAGCAGCTCCCTCGGACCATCGGCCAGGCCGTCGCTCGGCCGGACGTGGACGCCGAGCAGGTCGCCGCGCGTGCGCGTGGCCATGCGGGCGGCCCGACGGATCAGCGGCTCGCCACTCGGTGCGCCCGTCACCGCGACGACCACCCGTTCCCGCGTCTCCCAGGTGTCGAGGATCCCGTGCGCCACCTTGTAGTCGTGGAGGGCGTCGTCCACCTGGTCGGCCACCCACATGAGGGCCAGCTCGCGCAGCGCGCCGAGGTTGCCCACGCGGAAGTAGTTGCCGAGGGCCGCGTCCACCTTCTCGGCGGCGTAGATGTTGCCGTGGGCCATCCGGCGCCGGAGCGCCTCTGGCGCCATGTCGACGAGCTCGACCTGGTCGGCGCGGCGAGCCACCTCGTCAGGGATCGTCTCGCGCTGCTTCACGCCGGTGATGCGCTCGACGACGTCGTTCAGGGACTCGAGGTGCTGGATGTTGAGCGTGGTGATGACGTCGATCCCTGCATCCCGGAGCTGCTCGACGTCCTCCCACCGCTTCTCGTGCTCGGAACCCGGTGCGTTGGTGTGGGCCAGCTCGTCGACCAGCGCCACCTCCGGTGCGCGGACGATGACGGCGGCCGTGTCCATCTCCTCGAGGGTGGTCCCCCGGTAGGCAACGGTGCGCCGGGCCACGACCTCGAGCCCGTCCACCTGAGACGTGGTGTTGGGCCGGCCGTGGGTCTCGACGTATCCCACGACGACGTCCGTGCCCCGCTCCGTCCGGCGCCGGCCCTCGTTGAGCATGGCGAAGGTCTTGCCCACCCCCGGCGCCGCCCCGAGGTAGATGCGCAGCGAACCCCGGGCCATGAGCGAAGCGTACGGCCGGTCAGGCGTCGCGCTCGTCGAGGGCGAGGTTCAGCTCGAGCACGTTGACGCCCTCCTCGCCCAAGAACCCGAGCGAGCGCCGGGCGGTGTGGTCGTCCACCAACGTGAGCACCTCCGCCACGTCGAGGCCCCGCGCGTCGGCCACCCGGACGGCCTGGAGCCGGGCGTTGGCGACGGAGATGTGAGGGTCGACACCAGACCCCGACGCGGTGACGGCATCGATCGGCACCGGGACGTCCTCCCGCAGCCCGTTTTCTTCGCGGTACGCCGCGGCCCGTTCCACGATGGCCGCGAGGAGATCGACGTTGGTGGGACCCTGGTGCGACGCGCCGCTCGCCGCGATCGAGAGATCGAACGGATCGGCGGGCTCGCCTCCGACGTGCGATCCCGACGCGAGCGCGCCGGCGGCCGAGGGTCGGGAGTGGAAGTACTCGGCGGCGCTGAAGCTCTGTCCGATGAGAGAGGAGCCCACCACCTCACCATCCCGCTCGATGAGGGAGCCGTCGGCCTTGTCCGAGAACAGGACCTGAGCCACACCGGTCATCGCGAGCGGGTAGAGGAGCCCGCAGACCACCGTGAGCACGCCGATCATGCGGAGCGCGGGGATCAGCTGTCGTCGCATCACGTCACCCCCAGGGCCGAGATGATCACGTCGATGACCTTGATGCCGATGAACGGCGTGATGATCCCGCCGACCCCGTAGACGAGGAGGTTGCGGCGCAGCACCGCGGCCGCGCTCTCGGCTCGGAACCTCACGCCGCGCAGGGCGAGGGGGATGAGGACCACGATGATGAGGGCATTGAAGATGACGGCCGAGAGGATCGCCGACCGCGGGGTCTGGAGGTCCATGACGTTGATGCGATCGAGCGCCGGGAACACCCCGACGAACATGGCCGGGATGATGGCGAAGTACTTCGCGACGTCGTTGGCGATGGAGAACGTGGTGAGCGAGCCACGGGTGATGAGCAGCTGCTTCCCGATCTCCACGATCTCGATCAGCTTCGTCGGGTTCGAGTCGAGGTCGACCATGTTCCCGGCTTCCTTGGCGGCCTGGGTGCCGGTGTTCATGGCCACGCCGACGTCGGCTTGGGCCAGCGCGGGGGCGTCGTTGGTGCCGTCGCCGGTCATGGCCACCAGGTGACCCCCGGCCTGCTCGGACCTGATCAGCGCCATCTTGTCCTCGGGAGTCGCCTCGGCGAGGAAGTCGTCCACGCCGGCCTCCTCCGCGATGGCGGCGGCGGTGAGCGGGTTGTCGCCGGTGATCATCACGGTGCGGATCCCCATGCGTCGGAGCTCCTCGAACCGCTCCCGCATGCCCTCCTTCACCACGTCCTTGAGCTCGATCACCCCGAGGGCTCGGTTGCCCTCGGCCACGACGAGGGGCGTGCTGCCGTTCTGGGCCACGTCGGTGACCACCCGGTCGAGGTCGACGGGGAACGTTCCACCGAGCTCGGTCACGTAGCGCTTGACCGAATCGGCCGCGCCCTTGCGCACGCTCCGGCCGTCGATGTCGAGGCCGCTCATCCGGGTCTGGGCGGTGAAGGGGACCAACGTGGCGCCGTGCAGATCGCGCTCGCACAGCCCGAACTGCTCCTTGGCGAGCACCACGATCGAGCGACCCTCCGGGGTCTCATCGGACAGGCTCGAGAGCTGGGCGGCATCGGCCAGCACGGCGGCGGTCACGCCCTCGGCTGGGTAGAAGGCGGCGGCCTGCCGGTTGCCGAGCGTGATCGTGCCGGTCTTGTCGAGCAGCAGCGTGGAGCAGTCCCCCGCCGCCTCCACCGCGCGGCCCGACATGGCCAGCACGTTGCGCTGCACCAGTCGGTCCATGCCGGCGATGCCGATCGCCGAGAGCAGCGCCCCGATGGTGGTGGGGATCAGGCACACCAGCAACGCCACCAGCACGATGAGGTCCTGCTCGGCGCCGCTGTAGATGGCGAGCGGCTGCAGGGTGACCGTGGCCAGCAGGAAGATGATCGTGAGGCCGGCCAAGAGGATGTTGAGGGCGATCTCGTTCGGCGTCTTCTGGCGGGATGCCCCCTCGACGAGAGCGATCATCCGATCGAGGAACGTCTCGCCAGGCCGGGCGGTGATGCGGACGACGATCTGGTCGGACAGCACCCGGGTCCCGCCGGTGACGGCCGAACGGTCGCCGCCTGACTCGCGGATGACCGGGGCCGACTCACCGGTGATGGCCGACTCGTCGACGCTGGCGATGCCCTCGATGATCTCGCCGTCGCCGGGGATCATCTCGCCGGCGCTCACCACGCACTCGTCGCCGAGCTGGAGCTCCGGGCTGGGCACAGCGACGACCTCCCCGCCGCGACGGACGTGGGCGACGGTGTCGGAGCGCGCCTTGCGCAACGACTCGGCCTGGGCCTTGCCACGACCCTCCGCCATCGCCTCGGCGAAGTTGGCGAACAGCACGGTGAACCAGAGCCAGGCGGCGACGAGCCCGGCGAAGAGGTTTTCCTCTCCCGTGGCGGATCCGACGTCGCGCAGCCACACGAAGGTGGTGAGCACGCTCCCGATCTCGACGACCATCATCACCGGGTTGCGGGCCATCATCCGCGGGTCGAGCTTGACGACGGCATCTTCGGCCGCCTGGCGGATGATGGCTCCGTCCAGGAGCGAGCGTGACCGCTTCGTCGTCGACGGGGCCGGTGCCGGGGATGCGGCGTGCAGGGTGGTGGTCATCAGAGGCTCAGGTGCTCGACGATCGGACCGAGCGCGAGGACGGGGAAGTAGGTGAGGCCAACCACGATCAGCACCACACCGACGAGCAGTCCGGTGAAGAGCGGGGTACCGGTGGGGAAGGTGCCGGCCGACGGTGGGATGGCCGGCTTGCGGGCCAGCGACCCAGCGATGGCCAACGCCGGCACGATCAGGAAGAACCGGCCGACCAGCATCGAGAAGCCGAGGGTCGTGTTGTACCAATCGGTGGTGGCGGTGAGCCCCCCGAAGGCGGAGCCGTTGTTGTTGCCCGCCGACGTGAACGCGTACGTGACCTCCGTCAGCCCATGCGGGTTCCCCTGGTGCCCGGAGAGGATCGACGCGAACGCCGAGTCCAGCAGCACGGACGCCCCGGTGAACCCGAGCACGACCAGGGGCACCGCGAGGATGTACAGGACCACGAGCTTCATCTCGGTCGCCTGGATCTTCTTGCCGAGGAGCTCGGGCGTCCTTCCCACCATCAGCCCCGCGATGAACACGGCCAGCAGGGCGAAGATGAGCATGCCGTAGAGCCCGGACCCGACGCCGCCAGGGCTCACCTCGCCGAGCATCATGTTGACGAGCGGCGCGCTGCCGCCGAGCGGGGTGAAGCTGTCGTGGGCGGCGATGACCGCGCCGGTCGACGTACCGGTGGTCGTGGCCGCGAACAGTCCCGACGCGGCCGGGCCGAACCGGACCTCCTTGCCCTCCATGTTGCCGCCCGCCTGGCCGCCGCCCACCTCTTGGGTGACGTTGACGCCGAGGTCGTCGACCGCGTGGTTGCCGCCCACCTCGAACCCGGTGGCGACCGCCACGGAGCCGACCCACAACAGGAACATCGCACCGAACACGACCCAACCCTGCTTCTGGTCCTTCACCATGCGGCCGTACGCGTAGGTGAGGGCGAAGGGGATGAGCAGGATGAAGGCCATCTGCAGGAGGTTGGTGAGGCCGTTGGGGTTGGAGAACGGGTGGGCGGAGTTCGCGTTGAGGGTGCCACCGCCGTTCGTGCCGATCTCCTTGATCGCCTCCTGTCCTGCGAACGGCCCTCCGGGGATGGACTGGGTTGCCTGCTCGAGGGTGGTGGCCACCTCGGGGCCGCGCAGGGTCTGGATGGCCCCCTGGCTGACGAGCACGAGCGAGAGGACGACGGCCAGCGGCAGCAGGATCCGCACCGTGCCGCGCACCAGGTCGACCCAGAAGCTTCCGATCGTCGCCGAACGACGCCGGGCCAGCCCGCGGATGAGCGCCACCGCGACCGAGATGCCGACGGCGGCGGACACGAAGTTCTGGACCGCCAGGCCCGCCATCTGGGTGAGGTAGCTCATGGTGTTCTCGCCGGCGTAGCTCTGCCAGTTCGTGTTGGTGACGAAGCTGACCGCGGTGTTGAACGAGAGCGCCTCCGGTACCGCGCCCACGTCCGTGGGGTTGAACGGCAACGAACCCTGGACGCGCTGGAGGGCGTACAGCACCAGCACGGACACGGCGCTGAACGCCAGCAGGGAGTAGGCGTAGGTGCTCCAGCGCTGCTCGCGGCCTGGGTCGACGCCGCAGAGGCGGTACACGGGGCGTTCGACCTTCAGGAAGAGGCGGTCGCCCGCCGCCTTGCCCTCGCCGTAGACGCCCGCCAGGTACGGGCCCAGGACGCGGGTTCCGACGGCGATGCCGGCGACGAGCACGACGAGCTGGAGCCAGGCGGCGCCGGGCACGTCAGAACCTCTGTGGCGCGATGAGCGCGGCGACGAGGTAGGCCACGGTGAGGAGGGCGAGGAGCAGGCCGAGCCCGTTGTCGAACGTCATCGGGACGCCAGCTCAGGTTCGTCGGCGGGCGCCGGCTCCCCCACATCGAGACCGGTCGGGTCCGGGCCGACGATGCGATCGCACGCCGCGACCACGAGGGCGGCGACGAAGAAGAACCCGATCGTGAGGGCGATGAAGACGAGGTCTCGCATGAGGGCGTTGTATGGCCGTCGGGACCGACACGGGAGGGTCTTGACGCTTCCTTGATGCCGGCGCGGTGGGTCTTGACGTGCCGCTGACACCGCGGCCACGGGAACGGCCGTACAACGAGGTCATGCACGCGTTGCGCACCGAACGCCTGATCACCGCGGGGGCCATCGTCGTGCCCGCGACCGCCGCCGCGGCCCTGATCCCGCTGCGCGACGAGCTCGTCTCGACGAACGTCGCCCTGCTGCTCGTCGTCGCCGTCGTGGCCTTCGCGGCCACCGGTCGGCGACCCGCCGCCGTCCTGTCTGCCGTCTCGGCCGCGCTCGGGTTCAACCTGTTCCACACCCAGCCGTACCTCTCGCTCCGCATCAGCTCAGGCGACGACGTGGAGACGGCTGCGCTCCTGCTCGTAGTGGGTCTGATCGTGGGTGAGCTGGCCCTGCGGGGACGGCGAGCGCGCGCGGTGGCCGCCCAGGAGCGCCAGGACCTCGCGTCCATCCACGGACTGGGCGCCCTCGTCGCCAAGGGCGAGGATCCCGACTACGTCGTCATGGCGACGGCGTCCGAGCTCACCCACCTGCTCGGGCTGGTCGACTGCCGGTTCGAGGCTTTGCCCGGTGACGACCGGATCCTCCCCGTGGTCCACCGGGACGGCACGTTGCGGTGGGGACCGACGCCGTGGGACAGCGGGCGATGGGGGCTGCCGTCCGACGGTGCTGTGATCCCCGTCTGGTCGCACGGCCATCGACGAGGTCGCTTCGTGCTGACGGCCCCCGTCGCCCTTCCCATCTCCGCCGCCCAGCTCGCCAAGGCGGTCGCCCTCGTCGACCAGGCCGGTGCCGCGCTGGCGGCGGCGGAGGGCGCAGCGTGAGCGCCACCGCCCCCGCGAAGCCTCAGGACACCGAGGGCTACCAACCGCCGGAGCCGGTGCCCGCCGACGCCGGTGTCCCGCTCCCGCTCGACAGCCTCGCCTATCGGATCAAGCGCAGGTTGCTCGGCCCGCCGCTCCACAGCGACGAGATGGAGCACCAGCGTCTCGGCAAGCCGACCGCCCTCGCAGTGTTCGCGTCCGACAACCTGTCCTCGAGCGCCTACGCCACCGAGGAGATCCTGCACGTCCTCGTGCCCATCGTCGGGCTGGCCGCCTTCTCGCTCGTCGTGCCCATCACGCTGGCGATGGTGGTCGTCCTCGGGTTCTTGATCCTCTCGTATCGCGAGACGATCAAGGAGTACCCGTCCGCCGGCGGCGCCTACCTCGTCACCCGCGACAACTTCGGGATCGTTCCGGCCCAGGTGGCGGGGGCATCGCTCCTCACGGACTACATCCTCACGGTGGCGGTGTCGGCGGCCGCCGGCACCGCTGCCCTCGTCTCCGCCGTCGACGCCCTGGCCCCGTACAAGGTCCCGATCGCCTGCTTCTTCATCGCGCTCGTCGCCTACGGCAACCTGCGCGGGGTGAAGGAGTCGGGGAAGGTGTTCGCCGTACCGACGTACTTCTTCATCGTCAACATGGCGCTGCTCCTGGGCATCGGCCTCTGGAAGTACATCGGAGGGGACCTCCCGACGGTGGGCCTCCTGGCCGAGACCACCGAGGAGATCAACCTCCAGGAAGGGCTCTTCTACGGCGCCGGGATCTTCGGAGTGCTGCACGCCTTCGCCTCCGGCGGCGCGGCCGTCACCGGTGTCGAGGCGATCTCCAACGGTGTACCTGCCTTCAAGGAGCCGGCCTGGAGGAACGCCCGCCAGACCCTCGTCATGATGGGCATCGGTCTCGGGATCATGTTCCTCGGACTCTCCGCCCTCGCGGCCGAGACCAAGGTGGGTCCGTCGCTGACCGGAACGCCCACGGTGATCGCCCAGGTCGGCGAGGCCGTGTACGGCGGCGGCGCCCTCGGCAACGCGCTCTTCTACTCACTGCAGGCCGGCACGATGCTGATCCTGATCATGGCGGCCAACACGGGATTCGCCGACTTCCCCCGCCTGGCCAGCTTCCAGGCGACTGACCGCTTCCTCCCGCGCCAGATGACCAAGCGCGGCCACCGTCTCGTCTACTCGAACGGCGTCATCGTCCTGGCCGGAGCCGCCATGGTGCTCGTGGTCGCCACCGGTGGCGTGGTCACCAAGCTCATCCCGCTCTACGCCATCGGCGTGTTCACCGGGTTCACCCTGTCGCAGGCCGGCATGGTGAAGCACCACCTCACCCATCGCCACGCCGGCTACCGGAAGAGCATCGTCATCCAGGGCATCGGCTGCTTCCTGTCGTTCGTCGTCCTGCTCATGGTGTCGATCACGAAGTTCCCCGATGGCGCATGGGTGATCCTCATCGTCCTACCTGTGATGGTCGTGCTGCTGCTGAGGCTGAACCGCCAGTACGAGGCCGAGGCGGTGGAGCTGGAGCACGAGGTGCCGGCCGCGGCCACCGCACCGATCATGCGCCGCCACGTGGTGCTCGTGTTCGTCGACCGGCTCGACGCGGCCACCGCCCGCACCATCCAGTACGCCCGCAGCCTCACTCCAGACGAGCTGCGCGCGGTGCACTTCGTCATCGACGATGCCCACGCCGCTGATCTCGCCGACCAGTGGCGCCAGCTGGGGCTCCAGCGCGTTCCGCTCGAGCTGGTCGCCTGCCCGGATCGTCGTCTGACGAGGGCCGGCGTGGAGTGCGTCGCACGCGAGCTGTCCGATCGCCAGACCGAGGTATCGGTGCTCCTGCCCGAACGGAAGTACAAGGGCCTGTGGCACCGCGTCCTCCACGACGGGACTGGGGACGCGATCCAAGAGCAGGTCTCCAAGCTGGCTCACGCCAACGTCACGAGCGTCCCCTTCCACTTCAGGACGCGCGCAGAGGCACGTGCGGTGCCTACGCCGGCTTTCATCCGTCCGCCGACCTCGACCTCGACCGTCGGTCCTCCCTCGGCCCCATCCAATGGCCTCGACGCACACGACGGGATGGCCCGCGTGGCGGGGTGCACCCCGATCATCGACGCCCGCTGGCGCCGAGCGCGTCACGGTCGCAGGGCAGGTCCGATCGGTGCGCATCGCTCCGCAGCACGACTCCCCGACGCTCGAGGTGGTGCTGGTCGACCAGACAGGCGCCATCTCGGTCGTCTTCCTCGGGCGCCGGGCGATCGCAGGCCTCGATGTCGGAACCCGCATGTCGGTGGAGGGGATGGTCGGTGTGCACAAGGCCCGCCTGGCCATCCTGAACCCCAGCTACCGCCTTCTGGACTGAGCGCGTCAGCAGGGGAACGAACCGGCCCGCTCGTGCGTCTCGACCACGATGGGACCTGTGACCACCCCGGCTGCCGCGCCGCCGACCCCCTGGGATCCAGGGCTGCTGGAGCTGTACCGCTCCGACTACCCGGGCCTGGTCCGCCTGGCCGTGCTCGTCGGTGCCCAGCGCTCGGTCGCAGAGGAGCTGGTGCAAGACGCCTTCGTCGCGGCCCACCGCACGTGGGATCGCGTGCGCGAGCCGCTCCCCTACCTGCGCCGGGCGGTCATCAACCGTTGCCACAGCTGGGGTCGACGCCAGACGCTCGAACGAGAGCGACGCCCGCGCCCCGCGGCGGACGTCGAGCTCGGCGCCGACGAGCTCTGGGACGCGCTGGCCACGCTGCCGGAACGGCAGCGCGAGGCCATCGTGTGCCGCTTCTACCTGGACCTGCCCGACGAGGAGATCGCCGACCTCCTCGACTGCCGAACCCCCACCGTTCGCACCGCCATCCACCGGGGCCTGGCCAAGCTCCGCCAGGAGGTCCCCCGATGACCGACCACCTCGAGACCGACCTGCGGGCCCTGCTCGCCCGGCGCGCCGGTGAGGTGACGGCCGATGCCGACCTCGGCGAGACCGCGATCGGCCGGCGACTGGCGAGCGGTGACGTCCAGCTGGCCGACATCGTCGCCATGCGCTCGCCGAGCCGTCGACCGTGGTTCATGGCCGCCGCTGCGGTCCTCGTTGTCGCCGTCGGCGCCGTGGCCGTGCTCTCGCGGGATGACGAGCCGAGCGTCCAGACGGGACCGAGCGCCACGACGCCGACGTCCCCCGCGGCCGTGCTCGAGTTCCGTCCCGTGATCCTTGCCGGACCGTGCACCGGCCTCGTCGACCCCGAGTACCGCTCGTCGGAGGGTGACGTCTGCTACCAGCTCGGCGATCCGCTCCCGGGCAACGAGCTCATCCAGTCGGTCAGTCGCTTCACCAGCTTCAGCGGCACCGGGGTCGCCATCGGTGGCGGCACCTCGACCACCGACACCACCGCGGCGAGCGACGAGACCGAGGGGGTGCAGCTCACCCTCACCCCGGATGGGATCGAGCAGTTCAACGCCCTCGCACTCCAGTGCTTCGAGCGCGTCGCCATCTGCCCCACCGGACAGCTCGCGGTCGTGGTGGACGGGCTGGTCCTGTCGGCGCCCACCATCGAGCAGCCGGGGTTCGAGGCCGACCAGATCCAGATCCCGACCAGCCTCACCGCCGCCGAGGCCGACGCGCTGGCCGCGTCGCTGCCGCCGCGCTCAGGCTCGACCTCCACCTCGCCCCCGCCGGTGGTGCCCGGCGATCCAGCCGTTGGGCAGCCCGGCGACTCGGCCAAGGAGGTGGCGGAGCGGGTCATGCGCGACGTGCTCGACGACGAGTCGGTGACGACGGAGTCCGGAGATCGGGCCGACGGCGACACCTTCGTCACGATGGTGACGAGCACCGGAGCCGAGGTGACCGCCATCGTGACCTTCGACGACGCGCTCGAGGTGTTCCGGCTGGTCGGGTTGCAGACGGCCAAGCTCCAGCCGTTCCGAGACGCCGGCTATCTGTCGATCCCCCATTCGGGGCACCTCACCATGGCCTACCTGCCCACGCTGGAGTCCGAACCGACCCTCCTCATCGCCGACCTACCGATCGACCACGCCGGGACAGACCACGGGCCGTTCGTGCTCCCGGACGAAGGGTGGCTCTCGATCACCCTGGTGACGGACGACGGACGGATCCTGCACCACCTCAGCCAGAGGTGACGCGGCGGACGAACTCGACCGTGCGGTGCTCGACCTCGGCTCGGTCGTAGTCGAGGGTGGCGACGTGGAAGCTCTTCTCCAGCCACACCCGCTCCACCGGGCCGCTGATCTGCTCGGCCAGCACGTCGGAGTCCTCCGGGTTCACCACGTGGTCCTGCCGGCTGGTGATGATGAGCGTCGGCACCTGGATCTCCGGCAGGCGGCTCCGCACGTCCTCCCCCGCCATGATCATGGTGAGGAGCGGGCGCAGCGGCGTCTCGCCGGACTGCGACTCGTCGGCGTCGGGGTCGGCGATGTCGCCGCCGATGGCGTCCATCACCTCGATGCCCCCGGCCAGCATCTCCTCGATGCCCGACGCCAGCTCCGCGGGCGCCGAGACGGGGGTGTTGATGAGCACGATCCCGGCCAGCTCCGGGTGGCCCTCGGCCAGCGCGGTGGTGAGGGCGCCGCCCATCGACAGACCGACCACGACGACCTGGCCGTCCGGGGTGCGGGTTTGCACTGCGCCAAGGGCTCGTTCGGCCTCCGTGAGCCAGTCGTCCCAGCCGGTCTCGGCCAGGTCAGCGGTGTCGGTGCCGTGCCCGGGCAGCCGGGGAAGCTCCACCGCGAAGCCCGTGTCGGCCAGCGCCTCCGCGAGGCCCCGCATCGACACGGGGTTGCCGGTGAACCCGTGCAGTACCAGGGCCCCGTGCGGACCGCCCCCCGGCGACGACCAAGGTTCGCAACCAGGGAGCACCGGGGCGACATCGTCAGCAGGCGTGCGCATGAGCGAAACCTACAAGGGCGCCGCGAGACCAGGCGGCGGGTCGGCGGGGGAAGCTCGGAGGAGCTCGCCGCAGGCGAGCGACCACGACTACCGATACGGGTCGTCGGTGGCTTGCTCTTGCCACCAGTCGTCGCCCGAGGGGGTCCAGTCGGGGTCGGGGTAGATGCAGTCGACCGGGCACGGGTCGAGGCACTTGTCGCAGCCCGAGCACAGCTCCGGGATGATGATCACGTCCATGCCGTGGTTGAAGATGGCGCCGAACTGCGGCGGGCAGTGGCGGATGCACGTGTCGCAGTTGATGCAGATCGACATGTCGATCAGCAGGGGTGGGTTCTTCCACTTGGGGTTGCGCTCGCGGTCGGCGATGCGCTCCTGTCGGGTCGTACCGGCCATCCCCCAGGAAGGTACCACCGGCTCGAGAACATTGACCCACGGGTCAAGTGTCGGGCACGCTCTACCGCGATGGAACCGGACCGGCGCCTCACCGCCCAGGGCCTCGAGCGCAAGCAGCAGCTCCTCGATCGCGCCGCGGAGCTGTTCGCCGAGCGGGGGTACGCCGAGACACGGGTGATCGACATCGTGCGGGCGGCCGGCGTGGCCAAGGGCCTCTTCTACTGGTACTTCGAGAACAAGGAAGCCCTCTTCAAGGAGCTGGCGGCCAGCATCCGCCTCAACCTCCGCCGGGAGCAGGGCGCCGCCCTCGATCCCGAGGCACCTCCGCTGGTGAACCTCTACCGCGGCACCGAGGTGTCGGTGCACTTCATGGCCGAGCACGCCCACTTCTTCTCGCTGCTCGAGGTGGAGGGCCGGAACTTCACCGACGTCCTGCGCCAGGGCACCCAGCAGCACATCAGCGACATGGTCCGCATCATCGAGGCGGGCCAGGCCGACGGCACCATCCGCGAGGAGGACCCCACCCTCATGGCGCTCGGCGTGGTGGGCTCGGTCGGGCACTACTCCCACTTCCACCGGACCGGCCGCATCTCGGCGCCGCTGGACGACCTGGCAAGGTTCGTGGCGCGCTACGTCGTGCACTCGGTGGCCTCCGACGAGCAGGCCATCGCCGACGCGCTGCGCGTCGCCACCGCGGTCGCTCCCGCCTGACGGCGACTTCCTGCACGCGTACTGCAATCGAGATAGGGTGCCTCCGCCCGAAACCCCTGACCTGGAGGTACGCCGCCGTGGCGCAGTACGCATTCCTGTCCGACGAGTGGCTGGAAGCCGCCAAGAGCATCCGCGAGGAGTACGCCGGCAAGAGCGCGCCGCCGGCCCACGCCGTGCGGATGAACCAGATCATCACCGAGGTCCCCTTCGGTGAGGGGAGCATCGACGCCCACCTCGACACGTCGAACGGCGAGATGCAGATGGACATGGGTCACCTCGAGAACCCCGACCTCACCGTCACGCTCGACTACGCCACCGCCAAGGCGATCCTCGTGGACGGCAACCCGCAGGCCGGGATGCAGGCCTTCATGGCCGGCAAGATCAAGGTGCAGGGTGACATGACCAAGATGATGGCCATGCAGTCCGGCACCCCAGATCCCACGCAGGCCGAGATCGCCGCCAAGATCAAGGAGATCACGTCCGACTGAGCGGACGAGCGACGCGCTCGGCCTACGAGGCCAGCGCCGGTTCTGGATCTCGTGCGAGGGCGCCCTGGGGGGCGCCCTCGGCGCGTCGCTGGCTCGACTGGACGAAGAACGCGCACACCAGGCCCAGCGCAGCCACGGCACCGCCGACGAGGTAGGCCTCGCCGTAGGCGCCCACCTCCCCGGCGGACGGCCGACGTACGACCGCGACGGTCTGCATCACCTGGATGCCGATGACCACACCGAGCTGCGTCATCATCTGCTGGAACGCGCCGGCCACGCCAAGGTCGCGCTCATCGACCGCGTTGGCGATGCTGGCGGCGAGCGCGGGGGACGAGCACCCGAGGCCGACGCCGGACAGCACGAGGGACCCGATGATCACGAGGTCAGAGGAGCCCGGCGCCATGGTGGACAGCGCCACCATCGAGGCCACCACGAAGGCGGAGCCCACGACCGCCGACGTCCGCTCCCCCACCCGGACGGCCACGTACCCCGCCAGCGGTCCGGCGATGGCGAAGGCCAGCGGCCGAGCGATCATGAGCCCACCGACGCGCGTCTCCGGATAGCCGAACACCGACTCGAGGAAGATCGGTGTGATCACGAAGCCGCCCATGTAGGCGAAGTTCGTGAAGCACTGCGTGGCGATGGCGAACGTGAAGTTCCGGCGGCGGACGTAGGCGAGCGGCAGGAGGGGGTGCTCCACCCGCTGCTCGATGAGGGCGAAGGTGGCGACGGCGAGCGGCGCCAGCACGAACCCGATCACGATCAGTGGGCTCGACCACCCCCACAGCGGCCCGCGGTTGATGGCGAACAACAGCGACGTGGCCCCGATCGCCAGCACCACCGCGCCCTTGACGTCGAACGCCACCCGCTCGCGCCGCTCGGTCTCTGGCAGCACGAGCATCGCCAGGAGCAGCCCGGCAAACGTGAGCGGCACCTGCGCGATGAAGATCCACCGCCAGCCGAACGTCTCCACGATGGGCCCGCCGGCGACCACGCCGACCACGGGACCACCGGCGCCCACCATCGACCAGTACCCCATCGCCTGCACGCGCCGCTCACGTGGGAACAACCGGTTGATGATGGCGATCGAGGCCGGACCCACCGCGGCGCCGGTCGCGGCGCCGAGCGTGCGGAACACGATGAGGGAGCCGGCGCTCCACGACGCGGCCGTGAGCGCCGCGAACACGCACACGCAGGCCATCGAGAGGCCGTAGATGCGCCGGTGGCCGTGGATGTCGCCGAGCTTCCCCATCGCCGGTCCCAGCACCGCGAAGGCCAGCAGCGGACCGGTGACCACCCAGGTGATGGTGCTGGTGTCGCTCCCCATCTCGTCGGCGATCCGGGGGATCGAGACGGAGAGGATGGTGATGGTGAAGCCCACCGAGAACAGGCCGAACAGCGCCACGGCGAGGACCATCCACGGGTACTTCGGGCTGCCGGCCATGCGCTCGACGACGCGCTCGCGCAGCATCAGCGGCCACGGGACGACCGCGACCTCCTCCGCGCCTAGCGCCCCGGTCGACAGCTCCTCCGGATGGCTGTCGTCGATGTCGCGCACGGAACGAGGATAAGGAGCCGCCGGTCGCGTCACACACCCGGGAGCCGACGCGCACGTACCCGACCGGCTGGGGCGGCGGCCTCATCGCGGCGGCTGGGGAACGCCACGTCCAGCACGCCGCCCCAGCGAGTCGGGCACGTGCCCCAGATCGTACACGCGACGATCGTCGCTCCACCCTCGCGTCAGGACAGGATGGTGGGCAGCTCCTTGGCGAGGGCGTCGATCGTCCAGCGGTCGTCGCGGTCGAGCCGATCGGCCATCCGCCACGGCTCCATCACCCGCACCGTGCCGCCCTGGATGAAGAACGTGCGGCCGGTGATGTCGCACTCGGCGCTGGCGAGGTAGGCGACGAGCGGGGACACGTTGGCGGGATCCCACACGTCGAAGCCCTCGGCGGGAGCGGCCACCATGTCGCCGAGGCCAGGGGTCGCCTCGGTGAGCCGGGTCCGGGCGGCCGGGGCGATGCAGTTGGAGCGCACGCCGTAGCGCGCCAGCTCCTGGGCGCAGATGATGCTGAACGACCCGATCCCGGCCTTGGCGGCGCCGTAGTTGGTCTGACCGGGGTTGCCGAGCAGCCCTGACGTGGACGACGTGTGGATGATCGACGCTTGGACCGTCTCGCCCGCCTTGACCCGTTCGCGCCAATGGGCGGCCGCGAAGCGCGTGGGTACGAAGTGGCCCTTGAGGTGCACGGCGATGACGTCGTCCCACTCCTCCTCGGACATGGAGACGAGCATGCGGTCCTGCAGGATCCCGGCGTTGTTGACCAGCACGTCGAGGCGCCCGAAGGCGCTGACCGCCGCCTCGACGAGGGCCCGGCCGCCGTCCCACGCGGTGATGTCGTGGTTGGAGGCGATGGCCTCACCGCCGGTGGCGCGGACCTCCGAGGCCGTCTCCGCGGCGACGGTGCCGAGGTCGTTCACCACGACCTTGGCGCCTTCGCTGGCGAAGAGGAGGGCGTGCTCCCGCCCGAGGCCCCGGCCCGCCCCGGTGATGATCGCGACCCGACCCTCAAGTGACCCCATCGGGCGCACTGTAGGTCGGGCTACCTGCTCAGGTAGATGTCGACCGTCGCGCCGCGCTTGACCTTCGTGCCCGCCGGTGGGTTGGTGGCGAAGGGCTGACCCTTGGCGGGACCGAACGCGTCGCCGACCACCAACCCTGCGCCCTCGAGCGCCGCTACCGCCTCGTCGAGCGTCTTGCCCTGCACCGACGGCACCTGGACGATGTCGGGCCCCTTCGACACCACGACCTCGACCTCGCTGTCGCGCGGCGCGGTGCCCTCACCGGGGCGGAGGCCGATGACCTTGCCCTTCTCCACGTCGTCGCTGAAGTCGTCGACCTTCTTGGCCTTGAGCTGGACGGCTTCGAGGGCGGCCTTGGCCTCCTCGAAGGTCTTCCCGGCCAGGCCGGTGGGGATCGGTCTCGGCGCCGGGCCCTTCGACACCACCAGCGGCACCGCGCTGCCCTTGGGCAGCTCGGCCGGCACGTCGGCGCCCACCTCCATCACGATCCCCGCGGCGATGTCCTCCGACTCCACCTCCGTCACCGGGTCGGCGGTGAACTGGCCGGCGGCGTCGAGCGCGGCCGTCGCCTGGTCGAGCGTCATGCCCACGAGGTCGGTGGGCACGGGCGCCGGCGTGTTCCCGAGCGACACGAAGAGCACGAGCTTGCCGCCCTCGTCGAGCTGCTCCCCCGCCTTCGGATCCGTGTCGAGCACCTCGCCAGGCGTGCTGCCGTCCTCGCGGGTGTCGCGCCGCTCCACCTTGAACCCGAGCTCCTCTACGGCCGCCCGCGCTTGCGCTTCCGTCTTGCCGATCAGCGTGGGGACCTCGTAGCTGGGCGTGCGCACCTGGTCCCAGGCGACGGCGGCGCCCGTGCCGACGATGATGGCGAGGATCGTGGCGACGATCACCCACGGCCAGCGACGGGGCGTGCGGTCGCCGCCTTCGACCACGAGGTCGTCGTCGAGGTACTCGGGCGGGACGGTGGGCACCGGCGTGGAGGGCGCCGCTTCGACCACGGTCGTCTCGCCCGGCTCCGCCAGGCGGGTGCCGCCGAGCGCAGGGCCGAGCATGGTGACGTCGCGGCTGTCCTCGCTGCGGGTGAGGTCGACCACGGGGGTCGCGGTGGCGAGGGGCAGCGGCTCGGGGCGCGGCAGGTCCTCGGCGCTGGCCATCAGCGCGATGGCGAGCTCGCCGGCGTCGGGCCGGTCGGCCGGGTCGGGGAGCCCGACGCGAGTGAGCGCCTTCTGCAGCGGTCCCAACGCGTCCGGCACCTCGACCGCCTTGCCGACGCGCGCCATCAACGTGGCGATGGTGGTGTCGGCGGCGAAGGGCACGGAGCCGGTGACGGCCTCGATCAGCACGAGACCGAGCGAGTAGACGTCGGCCTTGCCGTCCACGGGCTGACCCTGCGCCTGCTCGGGGGACGCGTAGCGCGCGGTGCCGAGCACCGCTCCCTGCGGCTCGGTCCAGGCCGCCTCCGCGAGGGCGCGAGCCAGGCCGAAGTCGGCGACGCGCAGGCGTCCGTCCTCGCCGAACATGAGGTTGGCCGGCTTCACATCGCGGTGCACGAACCCGCGCCGGTGCGCGTAGTCGAGGGCGCGGGTGGCCTCGAGGCCCACCAGCAGGGTCTGCGACTGGCTGAGGCGCACACCCTGGTCGAGCACGGCCCGGAGGCTGCCGCCGGCCAGGTACTCGGTGACGATGTACGGAGACCCGTCGTCGTCGCCCCAGTCGTAGACCGCCACGATGTTGGGGTGGTTCAGGGCCGCGGCGGCCTGCGCTTCGGCTCGGAAGCGGCGGAGGAACGCATCATCGTCGGCGAGGGCAGCGTGCAGGATCTTCACCGCCACCCGGCGCCGCAGACGCACGTCATCGGCCAGGTAGACCTGCGCCGACGCGCCCGTGCCGACGGGGGCGATGAGCCGATACCGCCCGCTCAGGACGCGACCGATCTGGTCCGTCATGCGGGACATGACCACGGGGCGAGGGTATCCGGTGCTCCCGCCGCCCCGGTGCACCCCGGCCGCAGCCCAGGCGTCAGACTGGGCCGGATGGCCGTCACCGAGGACACCGAGGTCCCGTGGACGCTTCGAGCCGCCGCCGGGCTGGTGTCCGCCGAGGCGCTGGTGGAGGCGGTGGTGGTGGCGGGCCGATCGGAGCTGACCCCCGGGTTCCGCGTCGGGTTGGTGGTGTGCGTGGGCCTCAAGTGGCTGTTCGCCTGGCGGGTCCTCCGGCTCAGCGCGGGCGCCATGTTCGGCCTCCTGATGCTCGAGGGCACCACCATCGTGGCCGCGTTCGGGGCGGTGGAGTCCTCCTACGGCGCCCGGCTGGCGCTCGGCGCGGTGGCGGCCGCCATCATCGGCCTGCTCTGCTCGTCGTTGCACGCCTTCCCGTCCCCCACCCTCCCCAAGGCCTGATCGCATGTCGACGCCCAGCCCCGACCACCCGCCGCGCATGCCCGAGGGCCGCTACCGCCTGATCATCGCGGTGCTGGTGGTGGGCGGCTTGGTGGCGATCATCGCGGGGGTGCGCGCCACGGACACGGGCGATGACCCGGCCGTGACGGGTGGGCGGCCGGACGCGGTCGAGCGCCTCATCCCGAGGGAAGGCGACGAGGTGATCCGGCAGGCGGAGCTCGGCATCGACCTGGCGCCGGGCTTCGAGGGCGCCCTCGTCCTCAACGGCGTCGAGATCCCCGACGACGAGCTGCGGGTCGTCGCACCGCAGAACCAGGTGTTCTTCACGCCGGGCGAGGGCAAGGCGGTGGAGGCGCTCCACGCCGGCTCGAACTGCGCCCAGGCGGTGGTGTGGAGGTCGTCCGAGGGCCGCGGCACCGCCAACGACCGCACGGTCACGTGGTGCTTCGACGCGCTCTAGGCAGCTAGCTGACGATCTCCTCGAGGGCAGCGCCGGCGAGGAGCCTGCCGAGGGCGCGCTCGTCGAGCACGGGCACGCCCTTCTCCTTGGCCTTGTCGAGCTTGGTGCCCGCCTCGGCTCCGGCGACCAGGGCGGCGGTCTTGGCGGACACGCTGCCGCTCACCTTGGCGCCGAGCGCCTCGAGCTGCTCCTTCACCTCGTCGCGGGTGAAGGCCTCGAGGGTGCCGGTGACGACGAACGTCTTCCCCGCCAACGGCAACGACTCCACCGCGGCCGGCTCGGCCAGATCCGTGCCCGACCGGACCCCGAGGCGCACCAGCTCATGGGCCAGCTCCGCGTTCCGCGGGGTGTCGAACCATGCCCGCACCGCCGCCGCGATCGTGGGCCCGATGCCGGCGATGGCCGCGATCTGCTCGGCCGGCGCCGCTTCGAGGCCCTGGAGCGAGCGCAGGTGGCGGGCCAGCTCCTTGGCCACCGTGGGGCCCGACGTGGCGGATGTTCAGCGCCACCAGCAACCGCTCCAGCGGGCGCTGCGATCCGGCCTGGATGCCGTCGAGCAGCTTGTCGACGCTCTTGTCCTGCCAGCCCTTGAGCTGCAGGAGGTCGTCACGGTGGTCGGCGAGTCGGAACACGTCGGCGAGGTCGTTCAGCCACCCGAGCTCGCGGAGCTGGGTGACGGTCTTCTCGCCGAGTCCCTCGATGTCGAGGGCACCCCGTGACGCGAGGTGGATGAGCGACTGGGCGATCCGGCTGGGGCAGTCGACGTTCTCGCAGAAGTGGTGCCCCTCTCCCTCCGGGCGCACGAGCGGTTGACCGCACGCGGGGCACACGGCGGGCATCTTCCACGCCTTCGCGCCCTTGGGCCGCAGCTCCTTCACGCTGCCGACCACCTCGGGGATCACGTCGCCGGCGCGCCGCACGATGACCGTGTCGCCGACGCGCACGTCCTTGGCCAGCACCTGGATCTCGTTGTGCAGGGTGGCGTTGGTGATGGTGACGCCGGAGACGGCGACGGGCTCGAGCACGGCGAACGGCGTGGCCTTGCCGGTGCGGCCGACGTTCACCTCGATCGCCCGCAGGATCGTCTGCTGCTCGATCGGCGGCATCTTGTAGGCGATCGCCCAGCGCGGCGCCTTGGCGGTGGACCCGAGCGTGCGCCGTTGCTCCATGTCGTCGACCTTGATGACGACGCCGTCGACCTCGAACCCGAACGTGTGCCGGCGTTCGGTGAAGTCCTGGATCAGCGCCCACGCCGCTTCGATGCTGTCGACGGTCTGGGTCGCCTCCGGCACCGGCAGACCCGAGGCGCGTGCCCAGGCGAGGAACTCCGTGGCGCTGGCGAACGACCGGCCCTCGAGGTGGCCGAGGCCGTGCACCCACATGGCCAGCGGGCGCTCCTTGACCTTGCCAGGGTCCTTCTGGCGCAGGGCTCCTGAGGCGGCGTTGCGCGGGTTCATGAACGCCGGCTCGCCGCGCTCGATGCGCTCCTCGTTCATCTGGTTGAACTTCTCGACCGGGTAGTACACCTCGCCGCGGATCTCGACCACGGCGGGCGGGTCGTCGTCGGCGAGCCGATAGGGGACGTCATCGAGCGTGAGCAGCTGCTGGCGTGACGGTCTCCCCGATCGCGCCCGTGCCGCGGGTGGCACCCACCGCCAGGACACCGTGGCGGTAGACGCAGTTGATCGCGGTGCCGTCGATCTTCAGCTCGCACGACCAGCGCACCGGAGCGTTCGCCGGGAGACCCCGCGCGACCCGCTCGGACCACGCGCGCAGGTCGTCCTCGCTGAACACGTTGTCGAGCGACATCATCGCCTCGAGGTGCTCGAACGGCGGGAAGGCGGCGTCGAGCGGGGAGCCGACCTGCTGCGTCGGTGAGTCGGCCGTCAGCAGGACCGGGAACTCATCCTCGATCGCCTCGAGCTCCCGCAGCCAGCGCGTCGAACTCGGCGTCGGGCATGGCCAGGTCGGACAGCACGTAGTACCGGTACCGAGCGTCCCGGACGATCCGAGCCACCTCGTCATGCCGAGCACGAGCGGATTCGAGCGCAGTCGCCTTCGCAGCCATGGGGCGCCGATCGTACCGACCAGTGCGCAGGTCGGAGCGCGGCGGGGGGGTGGGGGGCAGAGGCTCCGCCGGAGCCCCCCACCGGACGATCCGGCTTCGCCGGTCGCCGACCAGCGAGCGCGCCGAAGGCGCACGATCGCTCGGAGGAGCTCGCCGCAGGCGAGCGACGACGACCTACGCGCCGACGGTCAGGCGCATGCTCTGGGTCTGGGTAGCCAGGCGGCGGGCGACCTGGTTGGTGAGGCTCATCACCAGGTCGGCCTGGGCCTCGCCGTGCAGGGCCAGGCCGCACGCCGGCGTGACGAGCGCCTGGTCGCGGAGCAGGACCGGATCGCAGCCGCCCTGCGTGAGCGCGCACCACTCGGCGGAGAGGTGCTGCCACAGGCGCTCGGGGGTGGAGCCGATGCGGGCCGTTGGTCGGCACCGCACCCCACGCCACCCGACCGCCGCGCTCGAGGAAGGCGCTGAGCGCGCCGCAGTGCTCGACGGCGCCGGAGTCGAGCGGGAGCGACAGGATCTGCGGGCCGGCCTGGAGCACGACGCGCCAGTCGGCCCAGCCGCAGCAGTGCAGGCCCGGTGACGGCGTGCGGCTCGATGGTGGCCAGCGCGCTCGACACGAGGTCGATGGTGCGGTTCGGGTCGAGGGGGAAGCCGGCGTGCATGGCCGCGGTGAGGCCGGGTTCGTCGACGAAGACGACGAGCGGCGCCATCGGTGCGGTCTCCTGCGCCGCCGCCACCAGCGCGCGGGCCCGTGCCCGGACGGCGGAGCCGGCGACCGCGAAGGCGCGACGGGACGGCACGCCGAGGTTGAGCAGCGCGATGCCGAGGGTGACCGGACCGGTGAGCTGCAGCTTGATCGGCGCCCGGCGGCCGGCCACGGCGCCGAGGAAGGCGCGCAGGCCGACGAACGGCTCGCCGTCGATCCCCGCGGTGGTGAGCGGCGTGCGCGGGTCGAGGATGGGGTCGTCGAGCTCGAGCGACCCGTCGGGCAGCACCCGCACGCCGTCGATCCCCCAGGCGGCCTGGGCGATCATCCGCTCCATGCCGGACCGGTTCGGAAGCGACGGCGCGGCCGGCAGGCGCGGGTGGCGCTCGAGCACGAACGTGGCCGCGGCGCGCGGATCCGTGTGCGGGAGGCTGCCGATCGAGGTGCCCACCCCATGCTGAAGGTCGAGGACCTTCATCCGCGCTCGTGCTCCCAAGCCACCGTTCCCCCTGGTCTGGTCACCAATGAGAATGGCCACCGGCGTCGCACATGGGCAAATCTCAGCGCTGCCCATGCACGCGCCTCACCGGTACCTGGCCCGCCCGCGCCACGTGGGCGCTGCTGCCTCTGCTCCTCGGACCTGCCCTCGGCGACGCGCTCAGCGAGCACTCCTGGCGGTCGCCCGCACGGGTTCGGTCCTCGCGTGGGGCACCTGGGCGGGCGTGTTGGTGGCCGTGCTCCTCCCCCGCACCGTGAGCCTCACCGCGCTGCGCGATCGCCGCCCCCGCGGCGCTGGGCGCGGCCAACTGGGCGGCGCATCGCCGGCGACCGCGGGATCACCGATGCGCTCGCAGTCGCAGGCGCGGCCCTCGCTGTCGTCGCCGCGTTCTCGCCGATGACCGGCGACGCGTTCGTCAACGGCTCTGCGTACGGCGACGAACGCCGCCTCCCGCTGCGCGTGCCCGCGCACGCTCCTGTTCGGTCCGCTGCCGCTCGCTGGGGTGGCCGCGGTGGCCGGACCGATCGCGGGCCCGCTGCTGCTGGCCGCTCGGCAGTGGGTCGGCGGGCGCCCTCGTGCTGGTCGTCGGCCTGCCCATCGCGGCCGTGGCCGTGCGCGCGCTCCACGGTCTCGCGCGCCGCTGGGTCGTGCTCGTGCCCGCGGGTCTGGTGCTCCACGACCACCAGGCGCTGGTGGAGCCGGTGCTCTTCCCCCGCCGGTCGATCCGGCGGCTCGGACCGGCGCCCACCGACGAGGTCGCCGGCGCCCTCGACCTCACCCAGCGAGCCCTCGGCCTGGCGCTGGAGCTCGATCTCGCCGAGCCGGTGACCGTCTCCCCCCGCCGCCCGGACCGGACCGTGCAGGTCGAGGCGGTCGAGCGGGTGCTCTTCACGCCCACCCGTCCTGGGGCACTGCTGCGCGAGGCGGCGGCCCGTCGCATCCCCGTCGGGTGAGGCCCGTCCGCGCTTGACGCCTCCGGCGCACCTTCGCGGGGTAGGCAGGTGGTGATGCCTGGGTCTCAGCTCCGCGATCCCGGCACGGACCCCGGGACGCGGAACCGGCGTCTCCGACTGGCGATCGCGGCCGTCGTGCTCGTCGTCGGCGGTGTCGTCGCCTGGCGGGTGGACTCCACCGACGATCCGCCGGCCCGTCCCGAGCGGCCACCCGGAGCGTGGACCCTGGTTCCTCACACGGGCCTCGGTGCGTGGGTCGACGTGTACGACTGGACCCTCGAGCTCACGGGCGGCGCGCCGTCCGTGGGGCTGTCCGACATCGACGACATGGCCGAATCCGGCGTGCAGACGCTGTACATCCAGACGGCCCACACCCGATCCACCGCCGCCGGCGTCGTGGAGCCGGATCGCCTGGCGCCGCTCATCGCGCGCGCTCACTCCCGCGGGCTCCACGTCGTGGCGTGGTACCTGCCCACCCTCGAGGACGACGCCGCCGACCTGCGGCGGCTCACCGCGTCCGCCGAGCTCCCCGTCGACGGGCTGGCGGTCGACATCGAGTCGGTCGACGTGCTCGACGTCGCGGAGCGCAACCGCCGCCTCCTGCAGCTGTCCAGTGACGTGCGCGAGGTGCTCGGGCCCGACAAGGTCATGGCGGCCATCACCCCGTCGGCCGTGCAGCTGCAGGTGGTCAACCCGGCGTTCTGGCCCGCCTTTCCGTGGCCCGAGCTGGCCGAGCGGTACGACGTGCTGCTCCCGATGACGTACTGGTCGCTCCGCAAGGGCGACCTCCACGACGGCGAGCGCTACGTCGGCGACAACATCGACCGCATCCGCGCCAGCACGGGGGACGCCGAGGTCCCGATCATCGCCGTGGGTGGCATCGCCGATGCCATCACGACCGCGGAGCTGGAGGGGATGGTCCGCGCGATCAAGGCGCGCGGCACGCCTGGTGGCGGAGGCCTCTACGACTGGGCCACGTCGACACCCGATCAGTGGGTCACCCTGCAGCCGCTCCGCGACCTCCGGCTCGACGCGCCGTAGCACGTCACGCGATCCCGGCGCCGACCACGAGGTCGCCGTCGTACAGCACGACGCTCTGACCCGGCGCGACGCGACGCGCTGGCTCCGCGAACACAACCCTGGAGCCGTCGACCGAGCACGCCCGCGGCGCGCCGTGCGCGCTCACCTGCGCGAGCAGCGCGCCGTGGACCGGCGCCCCGACCCAGGTGAGGCCGTCGAGCTCGACGCGGTCGACGAGGAGGTCGTCGGCGCGGCCGACGGTGACCGTGGCGGCGGGCACGTCGACGGCGACGACGTACTGGGGCTCGTGGCCGCCCGGGAGGCCGAGGCCGTGGCGCTGCCCGATCGTCACGAGCTCGACGGCGGCGACCGCCCCGACCTCTTCGCCGCCGCCGTCGACGACGCGACCGGGGCGGGTGGTGATGCGGGAGCCCGAGGAAGGACGAGCGGCCGCCGGTGGCCGTGATGAAGCAGACGTCCTGGCTGTCCGGCTTGTCGGCAGTGGCCAGGCCCAGCCGGGCCGCCTCCGCCCGGACTGCTTCCTTGGTGAGGTCCCCCACCGGGAAGCGAACCCGCTGCAGGACCTCGTCGCGGAGCATGTGGAGGACGTAGGACTGGTCCTTGGCGGCGTCGGCGCCGCGGGCCACGCGTCGGCTGCCGTCGGCGCGCGCCACGATGCGGGCGTGGTGCCCGGTGGCGACCGCGTGGAACCCGAGCGCATCCGCTCGGCGGAGCAGCCGGTCGAACTTGAGGTGGCGGTTGCACTCGATGCACGGGTTCGGCGTGCGGCCGGCAGCATGGTCGGCCACGTAGGGGGCCACCACGTGCTCGTCGAAGTCGTCGCCGAAGTTGAACACGTGGTGCTCGATGCCGAGGCGGCGACTCACCGCGCGGGCATCGTCGACGTCGGCCACCGAGCAGCAGCCGGAGTCGGACTCGCCACCCCAGAGCTTGAGGGTGGCGCCCACCACGTCGTGCCCCGCCTCGACGAGCCGCGCCGGCCGCGACGGAGGAGTCGACGCCGCCCGACATGGCCACCAGGACGCGCTCGCTCATGCGGGCGCTCCGTCGCGAGCGTGCGCCTGCAGTCGGCGCGCCGCTTCGGGCACCGCTGCCGCGCGCCACGTCGACATCGGCCTGGGTGGTGGACCACCCCAGCGACAGGCGGAGGGACCCCGAGGCCAGCGCCCGGTCCAGCCCGAGGGCGGCCAGGACGTGGGACGGCTCCTGGGCGCCGCTGGCGCAGCTGGATGCGGCGCTGGCCAGCACCCCGTGCTCGTGCTCGAGGAGGAAGAGGAGCGCCTCGCTGTCGACGGCGGGGAGGCAGACGTTGGCGATGCCGGCGACCAGGTGCTCACGCCCGGTGCCCTCGGGGACGGCGCTCTCGATGGCGCCCGGCACGCCGGCTCGGACGGCCGCGACGAGCTCGTCGCGCCACGCTCCGGCGCGCGCCACCAGCTCGGACCGTCCCGCGGCGGCGGCCGTGGCGGCGGCCGCAAACCCGACCGCGCCGGCGACGTCCTGCGTGCCGCTCCGGCGCTCGCGCTCCTGCCCGCCACCGAGCTGCTGGGCCTCCAGCGCGACGCCCGCGCGCACGACGAGCGCGCCCGTGCCGACCGGGCCGCCGCACTTGTGCGAGGCCAGCGTGACGAGATCGGCCGGTGCCGCCGCCTCGCGCACGTCGAGCCAGCTCAGCGCCTGGGCTGCGTCGGTGTGGAGCACCGCGCGCGGCGCCCGCGCTCGCACCAGCTCGGCGATCTCGGCGAGCGGCTGGATGGTGCCGACCTCGTTGTTGACGAGCACCACTGAGACCAGCGCGACGTCGTCGTCGAGCGCGGCCGGCGAGGGCTTCGAGGTCGACGAGGCCGCGACGGTCGACGCCGACGATGCGGCCCCCCGCCGCCTCCACCGGGTGGAGCACCGCGTGGTGCTCGACCGCCGTGCACACCACCGTGCCGCCACGCGCGCCGAGCACCCCACGCACCGCCAGGTTGTCGGCCTCGGTGCCGCCGCTGGTGAAGCACGATCTCACCGGGCTGGCAGCCGACGACCGCGGCCAGCTCGTCGCGGGCTCCGTCGAGGGCGGCCCGAGCCGCGCGGGCGAGCGCGTGGGCGCCCGAGGGGTTGCCGTAGCCGTCGCGCAGGCGCGGGCACCATCGCCGCCAGCGCCTCGGGGCGCAGCGGGGTGGTGGCGGCGTGGTCGAGGTAGTGCCAGGCGCGGGACATGTCAGCTGGGCGGGGCGTAGCCGCCGGGACCGTCAGGCGGCCCGGAGGGGGTCGGGGCGACGAGGGGCCGCTCGCGGCGGCGGCGGGGGCGGCGGCGGCGGTGGCGGCGGCGGCGGCGGCGGCGGCGGCGCGAGCGGAGGCGACGGCCGGCGGCACCCCGGCGGCGCTGGTAGGCGGCCGCCACGCACACCAGGAACAGCTCCGGGTGGACGCCCGCGGGCGGCGTGTGGTGCATGGCGGCGGCCAGCGGCTTGGCCAGGCGCAGCGACATGGCGACGCGGGCCTCGGGGGCCAGCTCGTGCACGCGCAGCAGGAACGCCCGCACCACCGCGAACTGGGCGTCGGTGACCGGAGCTGACGTCGAGCGTCTGGGCGTAGCCCTCGAGGCCGGCCGGCGGGTTGAACCACACGGCCATGGCCGGAGCGGTGGCGGCGCGCTCGCGGAGCACGATGGTGCCGGCGACGATGTCGCCCAGGCGCTGGCCCATCGGCGAGAGCAGCGCGGCCAGGACGGCGATGCCGCCGCCGGGGACCGGCACCAGGAAGTCGACCAGACCGAGCGATCGACCGGATGAAGGCGTGGCGAGGGTGCAACGGGCGCGCCCTCCACCGTCACCACGCGCAGGCCGAGCGCGGCCTTGCCGGGCGACCGGCCCCGCATGAGCGTCTCGCACAGGATCGGGTAGCCGAGGACGACGACCGCCACCCCCACGATGGCCACGGCCACCGACCGGGGTGCCCGGGACGGTGACGGTGAGCATGAGGAGGGCGAACAGCGCGGCGCGCCTGGATGAGGAGGTCGAGGCTGCGGGCAAGCGCGCGCGACGCGATGCCCGCCGTCTCGAACTCGAGCACGACGGCCTCGGGGGTGACGATGCCGCGAGGGTTGAGGGCCATCTGGCTGGCTACGGTACCGGCGGGCCACCTCGCGCAGCGTGGCCGACCCCTGTCGTGGACGTCGACCGCTTCATCACCACCAACCAAGCCAGCTGGTCTCGTCTCGAGCAGCTCACCGCGTCCGCCAGCGGAGCGGCGCCCGGCTGCGCCCGGCCGAGGTCGATGAGCTGGTGCAGCTCTACCAGCGCGCGTCCACGCACCTCTCCCACGCCCGCACGCAGCACGCCGACCCCGCGCTCGTGGCGCGGCTCACCCGCCTGGTGGCGGCGTCGAGCGGGGTGCTCTACGGCACGCGCAGCCGCTCCCTGTCGGGCCTCGCCCGGTTCTTCACCACGAGCTTCCCGGCCGCGGTGTGGCACGCCCGGCGCTTCATCGTCGTGTCGGCCGCGCTGCTGTTCGTCCCCGCGTTGCTGGTGGGGGCCTGGCTGGCGCAGTCCGACGCCGCCCTCGAGGCGTCCGCGCCCGCGGCGCTGCGCGAGGCGTACGTGGAGGACGACTTCGAGGCGTACTACTCGTCGGCGCCGGCCGGTGAGTTCGCCACGTCGGTGACGGTGAACAACATCCAGGTGAGCTTCCTCGCCTTCGCCGCCGGCATCCTCGTGTGCGTCCTCACCGCGTTCATCCTGGTCAACAACGGCGCCAACGTGGGGCAGGCGGCCGGGCTCTTCGCCGCCGTCGGCCAGCAGCCGAAGTTCTACGGCCTGATCCTCCCGCACGGGCTGCTCGAGCTGTCCGCCATCATCGTGGCGGGAGGCGCGGGGCTGGCGATCGGCTGGGCCATCGTCGACCCCGGCGACCGATCCCGTCGCGAGGCGCTGGCCGAGCAAGGTCGTCGCTCCGCCGTCATCGCGCTCGGGCTGATGCTGGCGTTCGTCGTCGCCGGCACCATCGAGGGGTTCGTGACGCCCAGCGGCCTCGCCACGTCGATGCGCGTCGGCATCGGCGTGGTCGTGTTCGTGGCCTTCTGGACCTACGTCGTCGTCCTCGGCCGCCGCGCCGCATCGCTCGGCTACACCGGCGCCTTCGGCGAGCACGAGCAGCTCGAGAAGCAACGAGCGAGAGACCTGGCCGCCGCCCGGCACGCCCTCGTGACGACGTGAGGCATCGGCACCTCGCCACGGTGCTGGTGGTCGTCGCCGTGCTCATCGGTGCCGGCTGGTGGACCTTCGTTCGTGACGACGACGACACCGAATGGACCGTGATCGCGGACATGAACAGCTCCGATGCGGCTGACGCCGCCTGCGGCGGTCTGGCCGGCATCGACGCCGAAGAGAAGCGCTTCAGCGTCACGTCTGACCTGCCGCCGGGGACGCCAGCCGAAGGCGTGCATTGGCTCGTGCAAGGCCGCGGGCATGCCGATGCCGTCGCCGACTGCCTCCGAGAGGTCGGCGCCATCAACATCGTCGTCGAGGCGCGCCGCGAACCCATCGAGCCCACCGACTTCTGAGCGTCGTCGCCCGGACACCGACAGCCGTTGGCGACGGCTACAGGCCACCTCGGGCCTTGAGGTTGAGATAGGTGTCGGCGAGCTTGGGGGCGAGCTGGCCGGGGGGGGCGTCGACGACGATGGCGCCCATGCCGTGGAGGCGGGCGGTGGCGCGGTCGCGCTCGGCGAGGGCCATGGTGGCGGCGGCGGCTCGGTAGGCGTCCGTCGAGTCGTCGGGCGGCTCGGTGGCCCACCGCACGACGTCGGGTCGCGCACCGCGGCCACGATCACGACGTGGTGGCGGACGAGCAGCGGGAGCGCGGGCAGCAGCGACTCCCCCACCGCCTGCTCCACGAGGTCGGTGAACAGGACGATGAGCGAGCGGCGCTTGAAGCGGGCGAGGGCCTGCGTGAAGGCGCCCCGGTAGTCGCTCTCGGCCAGCGCCGGCTCCAGGTCGAACATGGCCTCCGCCACGCGGCCCAGCTGGTCGCGACCCGATCGGGCGGGGAGCACCGAGCGCACCGTGCGGTCGAACGCCACGAGGCCGCACCGGTCACCGAGCCGCGTGGCGACGGTGGTGAGGCACATCAGCGCGTCCATGGCGTGCTCGACCCGGGGGACGTCGGCGACCTGGCCCGCCATCACCCGACCGTTGTCGAGCAGCAGCAGCACGTTCTGGTTCCGCTCGGCCCGGTAGGTGCGCACCATCGCCTTGCCGGCGCGGGCGGTGGCGGCCCAGTCGATCCGGCGCACCTCGTCGTCGACGCCGTACTCGCGGAGCTGGTCGAACTCGGTGCCGCCGCCGCGCCCCTTGGCCGACCGGAGGCCGACCTCGAGGATGCGAGCCTTGTTGATGCGCAGCTCCGCCTCCTCCCGGCTGGGGAACGCGGGGTGGACGCGGAGCAGGTCGGGCTGGTCGATGCGGCGCTGGCGCGCGCCCAGGCCGAGCGGCCCCTCCACCCGCACGACCAGGTGACGGATCTCGAAGCGACCCCGGCGACTCGGGCGCAACGCAGTGGACGACCGCAGCGTGGCCCCGCCGGGGACCGTGCCGCGCACCCGGCGGGTGGTCGCCCGCAGCGACGGGGCGAGGTCGTCCGCCAGGGCCAGCCGCAGTGTGCGGTCGGTGGGGTTGCGGACCGTCCACGTCAGCTCGCCCTCGCCCCGCAGCGCGAGCACGGGCGGGAGCGACCGGTGCGACGTCGAGGCGAGATGGGTCGACGGCCAGACCGGCGTCGACGAGGACGACGACGAGGAGCGCCAGGTTGGTGATGGCCAGCACGACGAACAGGCCGTCCGTCGGGATGGCGAGCACGACGAGCGCCAGGACGGCCGCCACCCCCGCCGTGCGGCGGGTCGGCACCGGGATCATCGGGGGACGGGCACCGTCGCGAGGACGCCGTCGAGCACGCCGTCGACGGTGGCGCCCTTCGAGCTCGACCTCGGGCCGCAGCTGCACGCGGTGGCGCAGGGCGGGCTTGGCGATCGCCTTCACCTCGTCGGGCGTGACGAACTCCCGACCGCTCAGCCACGCCCACGCCTTGGCGGCGTGCAGCAGCATCGCCGACCCGCGCGGCGAGACGCCGAGGGACAGCGACGACGACTCACGCGTGGCCCGAGCGAGGCTCACGACGTAGGCGAGCACGGCCTCCTCCACCCGCACCTCGTCGACGAGGGCGCGGGCCGCGGTGAGGTCCGCCGCCGTGGCCACCGGGTGCACGATCGACGCGACGTCGTGCGGGTCGAGGCCCCGGTCGTGGCGCCGAAGCACCTCCTGCTCCTGCTCGGCGGTCGGGTACCCGACCTGGAGCTTGAGCAGGAAGCGGTCGAGCTGGGCCTCGGGCAGCGGGTAGGTGCCCTCGTACTCGATCGGGTTCTGGGTGGCGACGACGATGAACGGGTCGGGCAGCGGGCGAGCCTGGCCCTCGATCGTGACCTGCCGCTCCTCCATCGCCTCCAGCAGCGCCGACTGCGTCTTCGGCGGCGTGCGGTTGATCTCGTCGGCGAGGAGCAGGTTGGTGAACACCGGACCCTCGCGGAAGTGGAACTCGCCGGTCGACCCCGCGGCCCTCCCCTGGCTGAAGATGACCTGGCCGATCACGTCGGCCGGCATCAGGTCGGGCGTGAACTGCACCCGGGCGAAGTCGAGGGCGAGGGACGCCGCCAGCGCCTTGGCGAGCAGCGTCTTGGCCACGCCGGGCACGCCCTCGAGCAGCACGTGGCCGTTCACGAGGAGGGCGGTGACCAGCCCCGACAGCGTGCCCTCCTGGCCGACGACGACCTTGCCGACCTCCTCCCGCACGGCCAGGACGGCGGCGCGGGGATCAGCGGTGGGCGGTGGGGGGTGTCAACGCAGGACCTCCTGGTGGACGGATGAGACGGCACGGGCGACGGCGACGAGCTCGTCGTCGGTGGTGACGGGATGATCGCCGACGGCGGCGCGGGCTTGCTCCAGGTCGACGCCGGTGCGCTCGGCCACGACCTGCGCCGAGCGCGTCGGGCGGCGCGGTGGGCCGGCACGCCGAGGCGGGCCCGGAGGGCTCGTCGCAAGCCGCTCCCGGAGCACCTCGGCCGCGGCGGCCGGCGAGCGACCACGCTCGAGGAGGCGACCGGCGGCGCCGACCAGCTCGGAGCCCGCGATCTCGACGGGCTGGCCCTCGCGCACCGGCCGCCCGAACCGGATGGCTCGCCAGACGGCGTACAGCACGAACGCGAACCCGAGCTGCAGCCCCGCCGCGTCGCACGCCGTCGGAGATGAGCTCGTACAGGGTCTTGTCGCCGCCGCCGGCGGGGAGGGGCGGGTCGACGAAGCGCACGCGCAGGCCCGGGGTCGGCGCCAGCACGGCGGCCGCCAGCACCGCGTTGTCGTCGTGCGCGAGGCGGTCGTTGGTGACGAAGGCGGCGCCGCCGATGGCGACGATGTCGCCGTCGCCCTCGGCGGAGGCGACCACGAAGGCGAAGTCGCGGCTCCCGAAGCAGCTGCCGTAGGCCAGAGCTCGGTGTCGTAGCGGACGGCGCCGCCGCCCTCGACGTCCTCGACCTCGTCGAGTGCGTCCGAGCGTGCAGATGCCCGCGGACCAGATCGTCGCCGTCGCTCGGGAAGCCCGCCGAACGTGGATGGCGACAGCGACGAGCCGGGGTCGGTGACCACGAGGGTGCCACCGGCGCGCACCCAGTCGAGCACCTCGTTCGTCTGCTCCTCGTCCAGCCGATCGGAGAGGAGGAGCGCGACGTCGTCGCCCGCGGTCAGGCAGGCCGACGGAGAGCTCCACGTCGGCGCCGAGGCCATCGAGGAGCGACACCAGCGCGCTCGTGCCGAGGGGACCATCCGACCGCGGGTCGAGCGGCGGGCCGTCGTTCGGCGGGCTGCCGAGCAGCGCCACCGCCACGAGAGCGGCGCCGACGCAACCACCGATCACCGCGCCCCGCGAGGACGGCCATCAGACCTCGCACCGCCAGCACCGCGCGCGTCGAGCTCCGCGAACCGCGCCGCCTCTGCGGCGCCCGTGGTGGCTCCGCCGTACCAGGCGGCTTCGAACAGCTCGGTCGCGGCCGCCAGCGCGGGAGTCGCGTCGGGCAGCGACCGGGCGACGTCGCGCACGTACTCGCCGGCGGTGCGCCCCGCCTGCTCCGGGATGGCGCCCCGACGCACGAGGTCGGCGACAAGCGCGCGGTGCCGGCACCGGAGCCCCTCTGCCCACCGGCCCTCCGCCTCCAGGCGCTCGGCGTCCGCTCGCCACTCCTTGGCCGAGCGGGTGAGCTCCACCATCACCTCGGGCTCGCGGGCATCGGCGAGCGCGGGGAGCGAGACGCGGCCGTAGCGCACCAGCAGGTAGCACGACGCCCCCGACCGCGACCAGCGAGGATGAGCCACGCCAGCGACCGTGCCTCCCCCGCTGCCGACCAGGCTGCCGAACGCCTTGGCGATCTGCTCGCCGATCCAGCTCAGGACCCGTTCGTGGATCGGTTGCGGGCGGCCGGTCGTAGCGCGCCTCGGCCAGGATCCGGTCAGCGAGGTCGCGCACCGCCGCTGGGGTCCTGCTCGGACGGCGGCAGTCCCATCAGGTGGTCGAGGGGAACGCCTCGATGGCGTCGAGCTCGAGGTCGAGTCCCTCCGTGCGCACGCGGAGATCGAGGTAGATCAGGACGGTGATGCCCGCGACCACCGGGCATGGTGATCAGCTGCGTGAGGATCCCGATGACGGCGGGCAGCACCCAACCGATCCCCTCGGTGCCGAGGAACACGGACAGGACGGTGGGCACCAGCCCGATGGCCGTCTCGAAGATGTTCTCGACGAGCACGCTGAGCAGGGCCAGCCCCAGCACCATCCAGAACCGCCGGCTGACCAATCGGGCCGAGCGCCGCATGGCGTCGACTGGACCGAGGCCCTCCGCGCCGATGACCGGGCGCGGTGACGAGGAACCACGTCATCACGGCCAGCGGCAGCACCAGCCCGATGCCCGACACCGCCTCGAGGAGCGTGCACGAGCACCCAGGCGGCCAAGCAGCGGCCAGGCGCGCCGGCAAGGTGCCGCGCAGGAGCGCACTCAGCGACAGGTCGCTGCCCGACGTGCCAGGCCGACACGAGCCGGGCCAGCGCCGCAGCCACGAAGACGAGCGCCAGCATCGGATCCCACCTGGAGCACGAACGCCGCCCACGCCGTTGAGCGCGGACACGTCGCCACCGATCTGGACCGAGGTGTCGGTCTCATCCAGGATCTCGTCGAAGTGCGACGCCCTCGGTGCCTCGGTTGAGCCAGGCGCCGAGGCCCTGGACCGGCACCACGAACACGGCCGTGAGCCCGATGATCGTGGCGGGCGCCCGCTTCAGGATGGCGAACCCGCCGTCGAGGATGTCCGGCACGGTCATCGGGCCCGAGGCGCGGCAGACTCGGCGGCGGCGGGCGCGAGGCGGCGCTCCACGGAGCCGGCGCAGGGGCCGGTGAGCCGTCGGCGGCGGTGACGTCGGGGGCGGCCCACTCCACGGGCTCAGTTCTACTGGCCCAGGGCCTGGTGCGGCGCTCGACCCGCCACACTGGTCCCGTGGAGGGCTACGACGCCGGCACCTACGGGGACCGCTTCGCCGACGTGTACGACGACTGGTACGGCGACGTCACCGACGTGGGCGCGTGCACGCACGCGCCTCGCCGCGCTGGTCGACGGAGCTGGGTGGGGGCCCAGTGCTCGAGCTGGGGATCGGCTCGGGTCGGCTGGCGCTGCCGTTGGCCGAACGCGGGCGTCGAGGTGCACGGCATCGACGCCTCACCCCGCGATGCTCGAGCGGCTGCAGGCCAAGCCGGGCGCCGACGCGATCCGGGTGACGCTCGGCGACATGGCCGACCTCGACCTCGTCGACCCGCCCCCGTTCACGGTCGTGTTCGCCGCCTTCAACACGTTCTTCAACCTGGGGACCGTCGACGCGCAGCGGCGCTGCCTCGGTCGGGCCGCCGCGCTCCTCGCGCCCACCGGCCTGTTCGTGCTGGAGGCGTTCGTGCCCAGCGAGGACGACGACCGCCGCGGACGGCGCCGTCACGCCGCGGCACATCACCGCCGACGAGGTGGTGCTCACGGTCAGCCAGCACGATCGGACGGACGCAGACGATCACCGGCCAGCACATCCACGTCACCGACGCCGGGATCCGGTTGCGTCCGTGGCACCTCCGGTACGCCACGACCGGCGCAGCTCGACGCGATGGCAGAGGCGGCCGGGCTGGAGCTCGCGTGGCGGCACGCCGGCTGGGATGGCGACCCCGTTCGGGCCCGACTCGGGCGTCCACGTCTCTGCCTACCGTCGCGGTAACGTCCGAGACGTGCGACCCCCCGGCTCTGCTGCTTCGTGAGCCAGCTCCGCCTCAACCCGCTGACGGGCCGCTGGGTCACCGTGGCCGTCGAGCGGGCTGTCCCGCCCGGGCGAGCTGATCTCGCGGCAGCTGCCGGTCGAGTCCGACCCCGAACGCAAGTGCCCGTTCTGCCCGGGCAACGAGGAGGCCACGCCGCCGGCCCTCGAGACCTACGGGCCGAGCGGCAACTGGCTCGTGCGCGTCGTGCCGAACCTGTTCCCGGCCTTCGAGGGCAACGAGCCGCTGCGCGTGCAGAACCTCGGCCCGGTGTTCACCCAGGCGTCAGCCAGCGGCGTGCACGAGGTGCTCGTGTTCACCCCGGAGCACACCGGCAGCTGGGCCGACCTCGACGACAAGCACGCCGGGCTGGCCATGGCCGCCATCCGCGACCGCATGGAGGACCACGCCCGGCGGTCCACCGTCCGCTACACGCAGGCGATCGTCAACGCCGGGCGTGAGGCCGGCGCCTCGCTCGAGCACCCGCACGGCCAGCTCCTCGGCGATCCCGTTCGTCCCCGGCGAGATCGCCGAGGAGGAGGGCGGGTTCCGACGCTTCGGCGAGTCGTGCCTGCTCTGCACGATGGCGGAGGCGGAGCTGCAGGTCGGGCCACCGCGTGGTGATCGAGGACGAGCGGGTCGCTCGTCGTCTGCCCGTACTGGAGCGGGGCCCCGTACGAGATGCTCGTGCTCCCGCGGACCCACGAGGTGCACCTCGAGAACACCTCGCCGCCGGACGTGGTGGCGGTCGGGTCGTGCCATCCGCGACGCGCTGTCGCTGCTGCGGTCGCACGTCGGCGACGCCGCCTACAACCTCGTCTTCCACACCGCCCCCCACCACCACGACGGGCCGTTCCACTGGCACGTGCACATCGTGCCGCGCCTCACCAGCCTGGCCGGGTTCGAACAGGGCACCGGCGTGATGATCAACATCGTCGCGCCGGAGCTCGCCGCCAGACACCTCACGGGGTAGCGGAGGCCGGGGTGCTGTTCCCCACCGTCGCCTTCGCCGTCTTCTTCCTGATCGCCTTCACCGTCAGCTGGCTGCTGCGGCCGACGTACCGCGTGTGGCTGTGGGTGATGACCGGCGCTCAGCCTGGTGTTCTACGGCTACAGCGACGCCCGGTTCGTGTGGCTGCTGGCGGCGTCGATCGTCGTCAACTGGGCGTTCGGCGAGGCCATCGTCCGCGCGCTCGACACCCGAGGGCGAACGCACCTCCGCGTCGATCAACCTCGTCCGCGGCGGCCGTCGTCGTGAACCTCGGCGTGCTCGGGTGCTTCAAGTACTACGGGTTCTTCGTCGACAGCGTCGCCGACGCGGTGCACTCGCTCGGCCTCGGCGCTCAGCCCGCCGGTGCTGGAGATCGTGCTGCCGGTCGGCATCTCCTTCTTCACCTTCCACGCCATCAGCTACGTCATCGACATCGGCCGCGGCCAGCTCCGGCCGCTGCGCCTCGACGAGCTGGCGCTCTACATGTCGTTCTTCCCGCACCTGGTGGCGGGGCCGATCGTGCGGGCCAGCGAGCTGGCCCCGCAGCTGCGGACGCGATCCGACCCGCGGCGCATCCCCGTCCGGCGAGGCGTTCCGGCTCATCGCCTTCGGCCTGTTCAAGAAGGTGGTGGTGTCGAGCTACGTGGCCACCGAGCTCGTCGACCCGGTGTTCGGCGCGCCCGCCGCGCACGGTCCGCTCGAGCTCCTCGTCGGCGTCTACGCGTACGCGATCCAGATCTACGCCGACTTCTCCGGCTACACCGACATCGCCATCGGCTGCGCGCTGCTGCTCGGCATCCGCTTCCCGCAGAACTTCGACGCGCCGTACCGGGCGCTGTCGCTGCAGGACTTCTGGCGGCGCTGGCACATGACCCTGTCGCGCTGGCTGCGCGACTACCTCTACATCCCGCTGGGCGGCAACCGCGACGGCGTGCGCCGCACCTACCGCAACCTCGTGCTCACGATGGTGATCGGCGGGCTCTGGCACGGCGCCGCCATCACGTTCCTCGTGTGGGGTGCGATCCACGGTGGCTTCCTCGCGCTGGAGCGCTACGTGAAGGAGCGCTGGCGCGAGCGGGTCGCCGGCACCGATCCTCCCCGCGCCGGTCACCGCGCGTGCTCCAGTGGGTCCTCACGTTCCACGTGGTGTGCCTGGCGTGGATCTTCTTCCGGGCGGACTCGGTGGGCACCGCCTTCGAGGTGCTCGGCGGCATCCTGTCCGGGAGCCAGCCCAGCGAGCTCTCGTCACCGCCGCTGCTGCTCGCCACCGTCGGCCTCATGCTGGCCAGCCAGTTCGTGCCGCCGCCGTCGGTCGAGGGCGCGCAGGCCCGCTTCACCGACGCTCGGACCCGGGCTCCAGGTGCTGGTCCTCGCCGGCGCCCTCACCGCTGATCGACGTCCTCGGCCCCGACGGCGTGGCCCCGTTCATCTACTTCCAGTTCTGATGCAGACCGACCCGAACCCGCGCCGGTCCGACCGGCCGCCCGGCCTCGCCGGCGCGCGCCGGCGCGGCGCGGCGAGCAGCCCGCCGGCCGCGTCCTGGCCACGGTGCTCGCCGGCCTCGCGCTGGCCGCGCTGGTGAACGCCGACGCGCTCGTCGACCGGGCCGAGAGCAAGGCCCTCGGGCCGGCGCGGGACCGGTCGCTCGCCATCTGGCACCCGGTGCAGGACATCGCCCACATCACGCAGCTCACCCGGCTCCGTGACCTCGGCGACTGGCTGGCCGGCAACGAGGACAAGGGCGGGGAGGTCGTGCCGGTGGCACCGGGGCCGACGACCACCGTGCCCCCGGACGTGGTGCGGCCCGTGGCTGCGGGCACCCGCCGCCAGCGCCCCGCTGCGCGTCTACATCGGCGGCGACTCGATCGTCCGTGACGGCGGCGACGCCTTCCTGCAGATCGCCGGCGGCAGCCCGCTGTTCGAGACGACCCTCCACTACGAGAACGCCACCGGCCTCACCCGCCCCGACTTCTTCGACTGGCCGGCCGCCCTCGCCGACGACATGGCCACCCACCAGCCCGAGGTGGCGTTCATCATGTTCGGCGGCAACGACTCCCAGGGCCTCGTCGCTCCCGATGGCCGCACCTACCCCGGACCCAGCGATCCCGGCTGGCGGGCCGAGTACGGCCGGCGGGTCGGCGCCGTCATGGACGAGCTCCGGGCGGACGACCGGGTCGTGTTCTGGATCGGGCTCCCCCCGATGCGCGACGGCCGGGTTCGACGGGCGCGCCCAGGTGATGAACGAGCATCTACCGCGAAGAGGCCGAGAGCCGTCCGTGGATGACGTACCTCGACACGCGGCCGATCTTCGGCGACGAGAACGGGAGCTACGTCGAGCGCAAGCCGAACCGAGCGGCGATCTCGTCGACCTGCGCCAGGAGGACGGCGTGCACCTGAGCTCACCTGGCGCGGACCTGCTGGCGCGGGTGCTGCTCGATCTCATCGACGAGGAGATCCGGGCCGGGTCCACCACGACGACGACGACAGCTCCCGGCTAGCCGCGCAGTCGCACGGCCACCTCGTAGGCCTGGCGCTTCGGCACGCCCAGGCGCGCTGGCGACCGTCGCCGCCGCGTCGCGCGGCGAGTCCCCCGCCTCCAGGCGCTGGGCCACGGCGGCCTCGACCGTCCGCGATGTCCGCGCCATCTGGCACGGGTGCGCCGTCGAGCACGAGCACGAGCTCTCCGCGCGGGGCCCGCTCGGCCACCCAGCCCACAGGCGGCCTCGAGCGAACCGCGCCACATCTCCTCGTGGAGCTTCGTGAGCTCGCGCGCCGATGGCCACCTGGCGGCTCGGCCCCGCACGCGGCGGCCAGGTCGGCCAGGGTGCGCGCGAGGCGGTGGGGAGCCTCGTAGAGGACGGTGGTGCGCCGCTCGGCCGCCACGTCGGACAGCCGGGCGCGTGCGGCCGGATCCCTTGCGGGGCAGGAAGCCCTCGAAGGCGAAGCGCCCGGTGGGCAGCCCGCTGGCGACCAGCGCCGTGACCGCCGCCGACGGCCCGGGCACCACCTCGACGACGTGGCCGGCCTCGCACGGCGGCGCGCACGAGGCGCTCGCCTGGGTCGGAGATGCCAGGCATGCCGGCGTCGGTGACCACCGCCACCCGCTCGCCGCGCCCGAGCCGCTCGAGCACGCCGGCGATGGCGCGCGACCTCGGTGTGGTCGTTGACGACGACGAGCGGTCGGTGCTCCACGCCGGCGTGCTGGAGGAGCCGACCGGTGCGGCGGGTGTCCTCACAGCAGATCGCGTCCGCCGCCGCCAGCGCCTCGATGGCGCGGGGCGACAGGTCGCCGAGGTTCCCGATCGGCGTGCCGACCAGCACGAGCGGCACCGCTCAGTCCTGCCGCTCGAGCTGGTCGCCCACCTGAGCCCCCAGCGGGCGAAGGATCCCGCCTCCGCCTCGAGCACCACGCGCGCCCGGAGGACAGGCCGGCTCAGGCGGTGGCGAGCGAGCCGCGCGGTCCGGAGCACGGTGAGCTCCGCGTCCAGCCACGCCACGTCGATCGGAAACCGCATGCCCAACGTGTGCACGGATCGGGCGGGCGCGAGCAGCAGCGCCCCTTCGATCCCATCGCGCCCCAGCAGGCCGCGTCGTCGTCCCTCGCGGGTGTCGGCCACCTCGAGCGAGGCCAGCACCTCGCCGTCGCGCAGCAGCCAGCCCATGCGGGGAACGCTACGGCCTCAGACGTTGAAGCGGATCTCGAGCACGTCGCCGTCCTGCACGACGTAGTCCTTGCCCTCCACGCGGAGCTTGCCCACGTCCTTGGCCTCGTTCCACGAGCCGAGCTCGAGGAGCTCGTCCCAGTGGATGACCTCGGCGCGGATGAAGCCGCGCTCGAAGTCGCCGTGGATCACGCCCGCGCACTGGGGGGCCTTGTAGCCGGCGCGGAACGTCCAGGCGCGCGACTCCTTCTCCCCCGTGGTCAGGAAGGTGCGCAGGCCGAGCAGCTTGTAGGCGGTGTGCAGGAACTTCGGCAGGGCGCCTTCGCCGAGGCCGAGGCCCTCGAGCATCTCCGCCCGCTCGCCGGCGTCGAGCAGCGCCGCCTCCGCCTCGAGCTGCACGCACATGCCGAGCACCTCGGCGTGGCCGTCGAGCTCGGCCTGCACGGGGGCGATGACGGACTCGATGTCGTCGAGCTGGTCCTCGGCCACGTTCACGAGCGCCATCACCGGCCGGTTGGTGAGCAGGAACCAGCCGCGGAGGAGCTTGCGCTCGTCGTCCTTCAGGTCGGAGCGGTAGAGGGGCGTGCCCGTCTCGAGGATGGCCTTCGCCTTGTCGAGGGCGGCCACCTCGTCGACGAGCGACTTGTCGCCCTTGGCCGCCTTGCGGCGCTTCTCGATCTGGTTCTCCACCGTCTCGAGGTCGGCGTAGGTGAGCTCCAGCTCCACGATCCCGAGGTGCTCGAGCGGGTCGGAGGGGCCAGGCACGTCGTCATCCGCGAAGGCCCGGAGCACGAACACGATGGCGTCGACCTCGCGGATGTGGCTGAGGAACTTGTTGCCGAGCCCTTCGCCCTTGCTGGCGCCGGCCACGAGCCCGCCGATGTCCACGAACTGCACGGTCGCCGGCACCACGTTCTTGCTCTTGCTCATCTCGGCCAAGGCGTCGAGGCGCGGATCGGGGACCCGGGCCATGCCGACGTTCGGGTCGGTGGTGGCGAAGGCGTACGGCGCCGCGAGGGCTCCACCACCGGCCAGCGCGTTGTACAACGACGACTTGCCGGCGTTGGGGAGACCGACGAAACCGAACCGCTCCATGGCGGCAGGGTAGGAGGCAGGCGCGGCGACGAGCGAAGCGGGGAGGGCTCGCTAGGTTGGCCGGGTGCCCATCGAGCAGCAGATCGTCGTGCGCGGGGAGGCCGAGCGCCAGGCGCCGGCCGACCTCGCGGCGCTGACCGTGCTCGTGCAGGTCGACGACGCCAAGCAGGACAAGGCCTTCGAGCGCGCCAGCGGAGTGGCGACGGCGGTGGACGCCGTGCTCGAGGCCCGGACGGCAGCCCTGGGGCCGCGCCACGCGGCGGTCGTCGTCGTGCAGCCGACCACCCGCTGGGTCGACGGTGAGGAGCAGCGCACGGGGTGGCGGGCGGCTCGGTCGACGAGCCTCGACGTCACCGCCCTCGACCAGATCACCCCGCTGCTCGCCGAGCTGGTGGGGGCCGGCGCCGTAGTCCACGGGCCGTGGTGGCGTCTGCGTCCGGAGCACCCCGTCCTGGCCGAGGTCCGCACGGCGGCCGCCGCCGACGCCCGGGCCAGGGCCGAGTCGTACGCCGGTGGCCTCGGCGTGCACGTGGGTCGGGTCGACTGGATCGCCGAGCCCGGGCTGCGCCTCTCCGACAGCGGCGGCGGTGCCTCGGGCGGCGGGTTCGCCATGCGGACCGTCGCCATGAGTTCGGCGCCGATGCAGGATGCGGGCATGGAGGTCGAGCCGGCCGACCTCACGATCGGGGCGACCGTCGAGGTCGCCTTCGCCATCGAGCGGTGATGGGTCCCGCCGACGCCCTCGATCGGGTCGTCTACCTCCTCGATCGCGCCCTCGCCGAGGGTCGCCGCGTCGCCGCCTACGGCAAGGCGCGCGACCTCGTCCGCGAGCTGGGTGACGACGTCGTCGCCCAGCACCACGCCGACGGCACATTGCTCGACCTGCCGGGCATCGGCCCGTCCACCGGCAAGGTGATCGCGCTGGCCCTCGACGGCGGCATCGACGACTACCTCGCCAAGCTCGAGGACGAGACGGCGATCGACATCGGCGAGGGCGCCGAGCTGCGGGCCGCGCTGCGCGGCGACTGCCACAGCCACACCACGTGGAGCGACGGCGGGGCCGCCACCGCGGTGATGGCGCGCACCGCCCAGGACCTCGGCCACGAGTACCTCGTGGTCACCGACCACTCGCCCAGGCTCACCATCGCCCACGGCCTGAACCGGGAGCGGCTGCTGCAGCAGCTCGACGAGATCGAGCAGCTCAACGAGCAGCTGGCCCCGTTCCGGATCCTCACCGGCATGGAGGTCGACATCAACGAGGACGGCTCGCTCGACCAGGACGACGATCTGCTGGAGCGGCTCGACGTCGTCGTCGCCAGCGTCCACTCGAAGCTGCGCATGCCCGAGGCCGACATGACGCGTCGCATGGTGATGGCGGTGGCCAGCCCCCACGTCGACATCCTCGGGCACTGCACCGGGCGCAAGGTGGTCGGGCAGCGGTCGACCCCAGAGCCAGTTCGACGCCGACATCGTGTTCGCCGCCTGCGCGCGGTTCGGCACCGCCGTCGAGATCAACTGCCGCCCCGAGCGCCAGGATCCGCCCGAGGAGCTGCTGGCGCTGGCGCTCGACTGGGACTGCCGCATCTCCATCGACACCGACGCCCATGCGCCGGGCCAGCTCGAGTGGCAGGCCTACGGCTGCGACAAGGCCGCCAAGATGGAGATCGAGCCCGAGCGCATCATCAACACGATGCCCGCCGACGACCTCATCGCCTGGACCAAGACCCACCCAACCGCCTGACCACCCAACGTCTGTGGTCGATTTCGTCCGCATAGCGAGCGAAATCGACCACAGACGTTGGGATCTCACGTCATGAAGGTGAAGAGCATCATCTGGGTGGCGTAGGCGATGAGCTCGGGACCGTCGTCTCCGGCGGGGTCCCAGAGGGCGCCTTCGACGCTGGCGTAGCCATCGCCCGCGTGGCGGGCCTTCTGGTGGGAGAGGAGCCAGCCGGGGCGCGCGGACCCGAACACGTGGAGCGTGAAGTCGACGCTGGGGGCGAACCAGCGGCCCGAGTCGGGGCCCAGCTTCTGGCCGACCGGTCCGGGCATCGTGTCGCACATGACGATGGCGCCGGCGACATCCATCCGCCCGTCGGGCCCGAGCGGCGGATGATCGAGGCGGTACCAGTTCGCCGCCTCGGCCGGGCCGTCCTCGAACGGCTCCCACGGCGGACGCCCGATCGCGGGGCGGCACTCGAGCACCTCGTCCCAGAAGGCCAGCGGCGGACCGTCGAACTCGAACTCGACGCCCTCCGGCAGGGGGTCACGGAAGCCGCGCAGGTCCTCGGGACCAGGCACATCGGGCATCACCAGCTCCGTGAACTCGAACCCGCGACGCGGCGCTCCGAAGGCGGCGATGGCGGTGAGGCCCGCGGCGGCGCCAGGGTTGCGCACCGTCGCGGTGAGCTGCGACATGGAGCGCCCGCGGCGGAGCACCTGCACCTCGACCTCGACCGGCCCGCCCGCGACCTGGCCCGCGAACATCGCCGTCATCGTGCGAAGCGTCTGCTCGGGGTGGCCGAGCACGCGCTCCATCGCCCGCACCGCCATGGCCGCGACCGCGCCACCCTGTGGGGCGACCATCAGCTGCCACGCGTCGGAGATGCTCGCCGTGAACTCCGGACCGTCGCCGGCCAGATCGAGGTCCTCCCATCCCGTCCCCACGCCGGGCAACCTACGACGTGAGCCGAAACGGTCGGCTGGCATTTCGTGGCTCGCGGGTAGACAGCGGGCATGGCTCTTCGCTGGCAGAACATCGGCATCGACACCACCGACCCCGCGCCGCTCGCCCGCTGGTGGGCCGAGCTCCTCGGCTGGCGCATCACGTTCGAGGACGAGGACGAGGTGGTGCTCGAGCCCCCGGCCGGCAGCCCCCAGGACGGCGTGTCGCCCGACATCCTCTTCCTCCGCGTGCCGGAGCCCAAGCAGGAGAAGGTCCGCATCCACCTCGACCTCCGGCCCGAGGACCAGGCGGCCGAGGTGGCCCGCGCCGAGGCCATGGGCGCCACCCGCGTGGACATCGGGCAGGGTGCGCCGACCTGGGTGGTGCTCGCCGATCCGCAGGGGAACGAGTTCTGCATCCTGCGTGCCCTCACCGCGGCTGAGCTGGCCGAGGGCTGACGCGGGCCGGTAGCGTCGCATCCCTATGTCGAAGCGCACGAAGAAGGCCACGCACCGGGCCCGCAAGAAGAAGGCCAACCACGGGCGCAAGCCCAACCGCGGCCGCAACTCCTAGACGACCGCTCTGAGCGAGGTCCCTGCGCCCCCCGCCACCCGGCTCGACGACATCGTCGAGACCATCGGCGGCATCCAGGTCGCCGACCCGTACCGCTGGCTGGAGGACGGCTCGTCGGCCGAGGTCCGAGCCTGGACGACCGCCCAGAACGAGCGCACCCGCACCGCCCTCGACGCCGTCCCGGCCCGGGGGCGGTTCCGCGCCCGGCTCGCCGAGCTCACGCGAGGCCGGCACCGCGGAGTCGCCGTCGGTGCGCGGCGATCAGCTCTTCACCATCGATCGCTGGGGTGACCGCGACCGCGCCGCGCTCGTGGTCCGCCCGATCGACGAGCCCGTGGCCGGACCGGGCCGGGTGCTGATCGACCCGGCCGACGCCGTCGGGCGAGGTCACCTCTGCCATCGACTGGTACCAGCCGTCGCCCGACGGTGCCCTGGTCGCCTTCGGCACCTCGGTCGGCGGGGACGAGCGCTCGACCCTGCGGGTCCTCGACGTGGCGAGCGGGGCGCTGCTCGATCGACGCGCTCCCCCACACCCGCGCCGCGTCCGTGGCGTGGCTGCCCGACGGTTCGGGCTTCGCGTACACGCGCTATCCCGACCCTGCGGAGGTGGGCGACGAGGAGGCCGGCTACCACCGCACCGTCTGGTGGCACCGGCTGGGCGACGTGGCCGCCGACGACACGCCCTGCTTCACCGACCTCCCGAACAAGGAGGCCTGGCCCGAGGTGTCGCTGTCGAAGGACGGTCGCTGGCTGCTCGTCCACGTCGAGCAGGGGTGGAGCCAGACCGACGTCCACCTGCTCGATCGCGACACCGACCAGTGGACGACGATCATCGAGGGCGTCGAGGCCACCACCTGGTTCCGCGTGGATGCTGATCGCGATCGTCTGGTCGGGACGACCACCCTCGAGGCGCCGAAGGGCCGGCTGGTCGCCGCACTGCTCGGCGATCCAGCGCCGGAGCGGTGGGTCGACCTGGTCGCGGAGGGCGACGACGTCCTCACGGCCTTCGCGCTCACCGGCGACCACCTCGTGGTGCTGCGCAACCGCGCCGGGTGTGTCCTCGCTCCACCACCACGAGCCGTCCGGCGCCGCCGTCGCCGACATCACGTCCGTGACCGGTGGCCTGGCCGCCGTCACCGCGCTCGCCAGCCATCACAGCCACCCGGACCTCGTGGCGGTCGCCCACACCTCGTTCACCCGGCCGGACACCGTCACCGCCTGGCGTCCCGGTGGCGAGCCGGTCGAGCTGACGACCCTGCCCGGCCCGACGATCGAGCCCGCGACGGTCGGCCAGGTGCGCTACCCGTCGACGGACGGCGTCGAGGTGCCGATGCTGCTCGTGCACGCGGCGGCGACGGCCATCGACGCGGAGACCCCCACGCTCCTCACCGGCTACGGCGGCTTCAACATCACCGAGACGCCGGCGTGGAGCCCGTTCATCGCCACGTGGTGCGAGCTCGGCGGCCAGGTCGCCATCCCCGGCCTCCGCGGCGGGGGCGAGGAGGGCGAGGCCTGGCACCAGGCCGGCATGCGGGACCGGAAGCCGCAGGTGTTCGCCGACTTCGAGGCGGCCGCCGACTGGCTGGTCGAGCAGCCGCGCACGTCGCGCGCACGGATCGCGATCCGCGGCGGGTCCAACGGGGGCCTGCTCGTCGCCGCCTGCATGACCCGTCGCCCCGACCTGTGCGCGGCCGTCGTGTGCGACGTGCCGCTCACCGACATGGTGCGGTTCCCGCGCTTCCTGATCGCCCGCCTCTGGATCCCCGAGTACGGCGACCCCGACCTCCCCGAGGAGCTGGCGTGGCTCCACGCCTACTCGCCGTACCACCAGGTCGTCGACGGCACCTGCTACCCGGCCACGCTGGTCACCACGGGCGAGGAGGACAGCCGCGTCGACCCGTGCCACGCCCGCAAGATGGCCGCCCGCCTCCAGGCCGCCACCAGCTGCGGCGGCGCGCACCCGATCCTCCTCCGCGTCGAGTCGGCCGCCGGCCACGGCCAGGGCAAGCCGGCGACGAAGCAGATCGAGGAGCGCGCCGACGTGCTCGCGTTCCTCGCTGACCACTTGTTCTGACGACGCTGGCAACATGGGCGCCATGCCTGGAATCGCAAAGATGCGGGCGGTCGTCCTCGACTGCCCAGACCCTCGCGCACTGGCCGAGTTCTACCGGGAGCTCGTCGGGGGTGAGTTCACCTACGCCGACGAGGAGTGGGTCAGCCTGCGCGACGGCGACACCGTGCTGCTGAGCTTCCAGCTGGCCCCCGACCACCAGCCGCCGACGTGGCCTGAGCCGGACCGCCCCCAGCAGCTCCACATCGACATGACGGTCGACGAGGCCCGGCTCGACGAGGCGGAGCAGAAGGTGCTCGCCCTCGGAGCTCGCAAGCACGAGCTGCAGCCCGGCGGCGACTGGCGGGTGTACGTCGACCCGGCCGGCCACCTGTTCTGCCTCTGCTGGGACTGACCGCCCAGACGGTCAGAGGTCGATGACCGAACCTTCGGCGGCGGCGGTGACCGGGAGCGAGGCGCCGGCGAACGACTCGACGATGGCGTCGACCTCGTCGTCGGTGCGGATCGGATCGTGGTGGAACAGCAGGACGGCGCGGGCGCCGGCCAGCTCGGCGAGCCGCACGGGGTAGTCCGCCGCCGAGTGGCCCCACGAGATCTTGGCGGGGAGCTCCTCAGCCGTGTGCTGGGCGTCGTGGATCAGCAGGTCCACGTCGGCGGCCAGCGCCAGCGCGGTGTCGTGGTACGGACCCCAGCCGTCGGGTCCCGGTCCGAGGGCACCGGGGCCGTGGTCGGACAGGTAGGCGACCGCCGTGCGACCATCGCTGATCCGGTAGCCGAACGTGCGCCCGCCCTTGTGCGGGATCTCGAGCGCCAGCACCTCGAAGCCCGCCACGTGGTGCTCGCCGGGGTCGAGGCTCTCGAACGTCCAGGTGCCGCGCAGCCCCTCGGGTCCGATCGGGAAGTGGGGCGGCGACATCGCGCGCCGCAGCACGTCGATGGCCGCGTCGCCGTCGTCCTGGTTCGGGATGCACAGCCGCACCTCGGCGCCGTCGTTGTCGATGGCGCGCGAGAACGGCAGGCCCTGGGTGTGGTCCCAGTGGAGGTGGCCGAGCAGGAGCGCGCCGTGGAACGGCCGCTCCCCCAGCAGCGCGCCGAGGCCGCGGATCCCGGTGCCGGCGTCGAGCAGGAGGCTCGGCGGTGCCACGTCGCGCGCCAGCGCCACGCACGACGTGTTGCCGCCGTGGCGGGCGAAGGCGTGCCCGGGTGCGGGGGTGGAGCCCCGCACCCCGAGCACGTGCACCCTCATGCGGGCGCTTGGTCCTCGCGGCGGTGCCCTTCGCTGACCTCGGCCAGCTTGTCGAGGTCGAGCTCGACCTTGCGAGCCTCCGCGACCTTGCACGGGCTGACCGCGATGAGGGTGGCCGTCCGCCGCCCACCCTCCAGCACGGCCCGCTCGCCGATCAGTGCGCCAGGACCGAGGTTGGCGACCTCCTCGCCGTCGACGAGCACCTGGATGACACCGTCCAGCAGCAGGTAGATCGCGTCGGCTTCCTCGCCCTGCTCGGTGAGCGCCTTGCCCGCCTTGAGCGTGCGCACCTTCGGCTTGCCCTCGCCCATGATCACCCGCGAGAGCTGCCGCTCCATCGCCGACTCCACCTCGGCCACGAGGGTCGGTGACTCCTCGCCGCCCCACGGGCTGTTGTCGCCGAACGCGTGGCGGTACCAGTCCTTGAAGTCCACCAGGCCGGTCTTGGCCGCCAGCTTGCCGTCCGGTCCGTAGATCCAGTGGCGCGGGAACGGGCTGGCGCCGACGACGTCCCAGTCGGAGTGGCCGTCGGCGTGGAGGGTGAGCGCCAGCGTCGACCACGCGGTGGGGGCGTGGTACTGCACGAACGGTGGCTTGGCCACCCGCCTCGGCGCCGGCACGCCCGTGCGACCGCCCGCCGTCTGCTGGAAGCGCACCCAACCGTCGCCCACCTCGGGCTCGACCTGGATGTCGGGGTAGGCGACCGCCTGGAACGTGGCGGCGGCGCCGGCCATGCCCATGGTGGTCGACCCGATGACCCCGCCGCCGGCGTAGCCGTGCCCGACGATGGTGCCGTTGTCGTCCACGTCGATCCACACGCTCAGGTCGTTGGCCACGCGGAACAGGTCCCGGGCCTTCCAGTCCTCCAGGTCACCGAGCACATCGGGGAGCGGCTCGTCGTAGTGGGCGATCCCGAGCTCGAACGGTGCCTTCATCGCACCCTTCACGGCCTCCGAAGGGATCCACGACACCCCTACGACCCTCGACTCGATCTTCATCGCTCACTCCTCGCGCTTGGCTGCCCCCAGCATCCACCGCGAGCGCCGTTCCACCAAGGGCGCTGTCCAGCCTCACGGGGTGGGGCTGGCACCCCCTCCACGCCGCATGGCTGCCCCCTAGCCTTGGGCCTCCTGATCTGACTGGATGGTGCACATGCCCGACGGCGTGATCACAGTGGTCCTGGCGGACGACAACCTCATCGTGCGCGCGGGCGTCCGGGCCCTGCTGACCCGGGAGCCTGACGTCGAGGTCGTGGGCGAGGCCGCCGACTACCCCGAGCTGATCGCCGCCGCCGCGGAGCACCAGCCCCAGGTGGTCGTGACCGACATCCGGATGCCGCCGACCTTCCAACGGGAGGGCATCGACGCCGCCAAGGAGATCCGCAAGCGGAACCCCGGCACCGGCATCGTGGTGCTCTCGCAGTTCGACGACCCCGAGTACGCGGTGTCCCTGCTCGCCGACGGCGCCGCCGGCTACTCCTACCTCCTCAAGGACCGGTTGGCCGAGGGCGACCAGCTCATCGACGCCATCCGTGCGGTCGCCACGGGGGGCACGCTCCTCGATCCGGTGATCGTCGACGCGCTGGTGCGCCCGGTGCAGGCCGGCGACGACGACCTCAGCGCGGCCGACCAGGAGCTGCTGACCTTCATCGCCGAGGGCAAGCCCATCAAGGCCATCGCGGTGGCCCGCCAGACCACCCCCGAGGCGGTCGCCGACGCGGTCGAGCACCTGTTCCTCGACCTGGCCAAGGGCGCGTCCACCGGGGCCGAGAGCGCGCTGCGTCGGCTCAAGATGCTCCATCAGATGATCGTCGACCGCGAGGAGCAGGGCGAGACGCTGTCCCGTCTCCTCCCCGGCGGCCTGGCCGAGAAGCTCCGTCAGGAGGGCAAGCACATCGGCGAGTCGGAGGAGCTCGAGGTCACCGTGTTGATGTCCGACATCCGCAGCTACACGTCGATCGCCGAGCGCACCACGCCCACCAACCTCGCCGCGCAGCTCAACGAGCACCGGGCCGCCATGAACGACGCCATCCTCGGCGCCGGCGGCACCGTGATGCAGTTCGTGGGCGACGCCGTCATGGCCACCTTCGGCGCCCCGTTCCCGCTGGCGAACCACGCCGACCGAGCGCTGGAGGCGGCGATGGCCATGCACCGGTCGCAGCACGCGCTGAACGAGGCGTGGGAGGGTACGGAGCGCGAGGAGTTCCTGCTCGGCATCGGCCTCTCCACCGGCAAGGCGGCGGCCGCGCTGCTGGGATCGGAGGAGCGCTTGGAGTACACGCTGGTCGGGGACACGGTGAACCTGGCCCAGCGGTTGCAGGAGATGGCTCGACCGGGCGGGCAGACCATCCTCAGCGAGAACACGTGGGAGGGCCTCAGCGAACGCCCACCCGCCACGGCCAACCCGCCCGAGCTCGTCAAGGGCCGGGCCACACCCGTCACCACCTACCGGATCGAACGAGAGACCTGGAGCCAGCCATGACAACGACCGAGCCTGCCCCCACGAGTGCCACCCAGGCCACCGACGTCGTGCTCGACGTGCGGGGCGTGCGGCGCACGTTCGAAGCCGAGAACGCCCCGGTCCGCGCGCTCCGCGGCACGGACTTCCAGATGCGCGCCGGCGAGTTCGTCGCCATCATGGGTCCGTCCGGCTGCGGGAAGTCGACGCTGCTCAACCTCATCGCCGGTCTCGACCAGGCCGACGAGGGCACCATCCTGCTGGCCGACGAAGAGGTCACCGGCAAGACCGAGGACGAGCTGGCGCGCATGCGCCGCAAGCACATCGGCATCGTGTTCCAGTTCTTCAACCTCCTCGAAGGCATGACCGTGCTCGAGAACGTGGCGCTGCCGGCCATGGTCGCCGGGCTCAAGCGCAAGCCGGCGGAGACCCGCGGGCGCGACCTGCTCGACCTGCTGGGGCTGTCCGACAAGGCCAAGGCCGCCCCGGGTTCGCTCTCCGGCGGTCAGCGCCAGCGCCTGGCGATCGCCCGGGCACTGGCCAACGAACCCACGTTGCTGCTGGCCGACGAGCCGACTGGTGCCCTCGACTCCGAAGGTGGCCAGGAGGTCATCGAGCTGTTCCGACGCCTCCACCAGGGCGGCCAGACGATCCTCATGGTCACCCACGACGACGACGTGGCGGCGGCGGCCCAGCGGATCGCCCACATGAAGGACGGCAAGGTCGTCGACGCGGGCGACGGCGTCGTGAACAGCGGCTGAGCCCCACCCGTGACCACGCTGCCCACCTCGGTCGATCGCACGATCGACGCCGCGTCCGCTGGCGACGCGGCCAGTGGGCTGCGCGCGCTGTCGCTGGTCGGCGCCCTGGCGGGGGCCGCCCTCGCCGCGACGAGCCTGACGGAGTCGGATCTCGTCGCCGGGAGCTGGGTGCGGGCCGGCATCGTCGCGGCGTGGGCGATGGCGGCCGCCGTGCTGGCGGGCCGCGGCCACGAGCGCCTCGGTGTCGTCGTGGCGGGCGCGTCGATCGCCGGCGGTGTCTGCGCCGCCACCGCCAGCTCCGCCGACCTGGCCACGGTCCACGTGGTGGCGGCGTCGGTCATCCCCGCGGTGGCCCTCCACCTCGAGCTCGTCGTGCCCCACGGGCACATCGGCGGCCCCACCCGCCGGAACGTCGCCGCCATCCTCTACGGGATCGCCGTCGCCACGGGCATCGCGCTCGCCGCCGCCGATCGAGTGCCTGCGGTGCCGGCCGTCGCGGCCGCGGTGGCCGGGGCCCTGCTCCTCGGCCTCCCCGCCGCCCACCAGACGTACCTGGGGTCCACCGGGATGGCCCGCCAGCGGCTCCAGCTCGTGGGCTGCGCGGTGGCCGTGATCGTCGAGGTCGCGTTGGTCATCGCCGCGCTCCGCCTGCTCGTCGACTGGCCCGACCACGCGGCCGAGATCGCGGCGGGCGCCACGATCCTCGTGCCGCTGGCGCTGGCCGCCGGCACCAGCCCACGGATCTCGAGGCAGGTCGATCGCGTCCTCGTCCACACGGTGTCGGCCACCGGGCTCACCGCGGTCGTCGTCCTCGTGTACCTCGTGATCGTGATCGGGCTGGGCCGCACGCCGGCCGACACCGAGCGAACGCTGCTCGTGCTCTCGATGCTGGCCGCGGCCGTGGCCGCCCTCGCCTACGTCCCCGCCCGCGAGCGGCTCGCAGAGAGCGCCAACCGGCTCGTGTACGGCGAACGCCACCCACCCGACGAGGTGCTGCGTACGTGGGGCAGCCGGTTGAGCCGCTCGATCCCGATGGACGAGCTGCTCCTCCAGCTGGCCGAGTCGCTCCGCAAGGTGCTGGTGCTCCGCCGCGCCGAGATCTGGACCGGCACCCCGGGCCGGTTGGAGCTGGCCGTGTCGGTGCCCGACCGGGAGGCCCCCGCCCTGATCCTCGGGGCCGAGGAGCAGCCGGTCGTCACCCGCGCCGGGGTCACCGGCAACGCCTGGCTGGAGGTGTGGCTGCCGGCGCTCCTCGAAGGACGGACGAACGCCCAGCTGCGCGTCGCCCCTGCCTCGCACTCGGGTGAGCTGCTCGGCCTCCTCGTGATCGAGCGGGCGGCCGACGGCGATCACTTCACCGACGAGGACGACCGCGTCCTCACCGAGCTGGCCCGTCAGGTGGGCCTGGCCCTCCACAACGTGCAGCTCGACTCGGCGCTGCAGGAGAGCCTGGAGAACCTGAAGCAGGCCAACGAAGACCTCCGCACCTCGCGCGCCCGCATCGTCGCCACCGGTGATGCCGAGCGGCGCAAGATCGAGCGCAACCTCCACGACGGAGCGCAGCAGCACCTCGTGGCCCTGGCCGTGAACCTGCGGCTGGCCAAGGACATGCTCGCCGACGACCCGGACTCCGCCGCCGAGATGCTCGACGCGCTCGGGGATGCCGTGAAGGACACCATCCAGGAGCTCCGCGACCTCGCGCACGGCATCTACCCGCCGCTGCTGATGGACAGCGGACTCAGCGAGGCGCTCCGAGCGGCCGCCAACCGCAGCCCGCTGTCGGTCGGGGTCGACGCGGAGGGGTTGGGCCGCTACTCGAGCGAGCTCGAGGCCGCGGTCTACTTCTGCTGCCTCGAAGCCCTCCAGAACGCCGCCAAGCACGCCCCCGAGGCGTCGGTGTCGATCGTGCTGCGCGAGACCGACGGTGAGGTGCAGTTCTCGGTCACCGACGACGGCCCCGGCTTCGACGTGGCGGCCGCCACCGCCGGCCACGGCTACGTGAACATGAGCGACCGCCTCGGCGCCATCGGCGGCACGGTCGAGTGGACGTCCGCGCCGGGCGAGGGCGCCACGATCACCGGCACCATCCCACTTCCGTGAGCGACGTTCCCCCGCTGCCCGACGTCGATCGGGCCGGGCCGGCGATGGCCCCGGTCGTGGCCATCGCCCGCTCGGAGATCCGACGGCGGTGGCGCGCGCTGCTGCTGATCGGCCTGCTGGCCGGCTTCGTCGGCGCCACCGCGGTGAGCGCGTTCGCGCTGGCCCGCCGTACCACCACGGCCTACGACCGCCTCGGCGAGGTCACCCAGGTGGACGACGCACGCGGCGACCTGGTTCGCCACCTCGACCTGATCGATCCGATCGTCGAGCTGCCCGCGGTCACGGACAGCTGGACGGGCGGCGTGGGCATCGCGAAGGTCGAGGGCGACAACGCCTTCCTCGGCATCGTGGCCGGACCGACCGACCCCACCGACATCGTGAAGCCGCTGGTCCTCGAGGGTCGCCTGCCGGGTGCATCCGGCGAGGGCGACGTCATCGAGATCGCCCTCCGGGACGACCTCCAGCGGTCCTTCGACGTGCCGATGGGCACGGAGATCCCCGTGCGCTTCCTCACCGAGGACGATTACTTCCGGTTCGACACCGGCTTCGAGGGCGGGGCGCCCCACGGGGCCGAGCTGGTCGTGCGCGTGGTGGGCACGTTCCGCATGGCCGGCGGGACGAGCACGGTCCCTCCCGGCCTGGCCGGCCCCGACGCCCTGCGGGACCACCCCGACGAGTTCATCGGCGGGATCTTCTTCGCACGGCTCGCCGGCGGCCGCGGGGCAGTGGACGCCTTCACCGACGAGGTGGCCGATCTGGCCGGCGGCCGCCACCTCCCCCCCGAGGCCCGGGAGTTCGTCGTCGCCACCGTGGAGGACACGAGCGTCGCGGCCGCCGCGGTCGACAACACCGCCGACCTGCTCGGCCGAGCCCTCCTCGCGCTCGCGCTGGCCGCCATCGTGGTGGGCGGCTTCGCCGTGTGGCAGGCGCTCGCCCGGCACCACACCGCCAGCGCAAGCACCCGCGAAGTGGAGCAGGCGCTCGGGCTGACGCGCTCGCAGCAGGCCGGCGCTCGGCTGCTCAGCGGCGCGCTGCCCACGGCGATCGCGATGGTGCTCACCCTCGCCGGATCCGTCGCCACGGCGGGCCTCGAGCCGATCGGCGGCATCGACCTCTACGAGCCGTCACCGGGGTTCGCCCTCAACGCGGCCGTCGTCGGCCTCGGCGTGGTGATCGCTGGCGCCTTCGTGTTGGTCGCCACCTCCGCCACGAGCGTGCTGGCACAGCGAAGGGGTGTCGTCAGCTCCACCGTGCGGGAGAGCGGCGTGGTCGAGCGCGCCACCCGCTGGGGCGGGAGCCCGGAGACCGTGATCGGACTGCGGTTTGCGTTCGCGCCCGGACGGGGCGCGCGCGCTGTCCCGGTCCGGTCGGCCATCACCGGAGCGGTCATCGGGCTCGGGGGCGTCGTCGCCGGGCTCGTGTTCGTCTCGAGCCTCGATCGCCTGGTGACGTCGCCCTCGCGTTCGGCGATCCCCTATGACACCTTCATCGCCGACGTCACCCTCGCGGACCTGGAAGCCGAGGTCCTCGACAGCCCGCTGGTGGGTGGGTTGACGATGGTCGACGCCGCACCCATGTTCCTCGATGGGGTCGGCCTCGCGGGGAATGCCTTGCAGGCGGTCCGTGGCGAGCTCGACATCGGCGTCCAGTCCGGCCGCCTGCCGCGGACCCCCGACGAGGTCGCCCTCGGCCTGCGCGCCGCAGAAGACCTCGGCGTCAGCACCGGCGACACCGTGACGGCGCGCGCCGCCGACGGCGGGGAGCGCGAGCTGGCGGTCGTGGGGTTGGCCGTCATCCCGCCGTTCAGCGGCGGGGAGCTCGGACGCAACGCGCTGCTCACCGCGGACGGCTTGGCCGAGAACGGCGCCTCGGACGCCTTCATCGGGGCGGCCGTGCTGGCGGCGGACGGGGTCGACCCGGAGGAGCTCATCGCCTTCCTCAGCGACCGCTTCGAGGCCGACGCCGACGAGGTGCCGGCGGAGGTGCACAACCTCGAGCAGCTGGGCGGCCTGCCGGCGGCGGTGTCAGGGCTCGTCGGGGCGGTGGCCGTGCTCGCGCTCGCCAACGCGCTGGTCGTCGCCGTGCGGCGCCGGTCCGGTGACCTCGCCGTCCTCCGCTCCTTCGGGTTCACGCGCCGCCAGAGCGCCACCACCGTCTTGGTCATGGCCCTGGCGATCGTCGCCGTCGGCATCCTGATCGGCATCCCGCTGGGCATCGCAGTCGGGTCGACGCTGTGGCGACTCACGGCCGAGGGAGCGTTCGTCCTCGCCGACGCCCGCGTTCTCTGGTGGTCCGCCGCGCTGCCGGCGCTCGGTGCCCTGGTCGTCGCGCTGGCGGCCGCCGCGTGGCCGGCGCGCCAAGCGGCCCGTCGGACCGCCGCCAGCCACCTGCGCGCGGAGTGAGCGCGCCGGGCGGTCAGCTCGGGTGCTGCTCGTCCCAGAGGCGGCGGAGGAGATCGGGGCCGAGCTCCTCCTTGTTCACGTAGGCCGCGAACCCCGATGTCTCCGCTTCGGGCGGGATGTCGGAGCGCTGGTAGGTGGAGCAGAGGAACACCGTCGTCTCCGGCACCCGCTCGAGGATCTGGCGGGTGGCTTCGATGCCGTTCAGCCGCGGCATGTTGATGTCCATCAGCACGAGGCTGGGCCGCAGCTCCTCGGCCAGGACCACCGCCTCGTCGCCGTCGGCGGCCTCCCCGACGAGCTCGAAGCCATCGGTGCGCTTCAGGACGGCGCGCGCGGCGAGGCGGAACGGCAGCTGATCGTCGACGATCAGCACAGATACCACGTCGGCGGCAACCATCATGTCCTCCTGATCATCCTCGAGCACCGCCCATGCCTCCAGGGTGGGGCCAGGTGGAGGGAGGGTGTGGCTACCCTCCCCCACTCACCCCGCGGCCAGGTACAACAGCACCGCCTTGACCCGACGATTGACGTCGATCTCCTCGGACAGGCCGAGCTTCGAGAAGATCGAGTTGGTGTGCTTCTCCACCGCTCGGGTGGACAGGACCAGCGTGGCCGCGATGGCGGCGTTGCTCTTTCCCTGGGCCATCTCGCCCAGGATCTCTCGCTCGCGGGGGGTGAGCCGGTCGACCTCCGAGGTTCGCGGCGTCTTGGTGGCCACCAACGACTCCACCACCTTCGAGTCGATCACCGAACCGCCTGCGGCGACCTCCTGGATCGCCGCGAGGAGCTCGTCGACCTCGCTCACCCGCTCCTTGAGGAGGTAGGCCCGGCCTTCGGATCCACCCTCGAGGAGCGCCAGCGCGTACGCCGGGTCGGCGTACTGGCTGAGGACCACGACCCCCACCTCGGGGCGCGCCTTGCGCAGGTCGGCGGCGATCTGGATGCCCTCGTCCGTGCCGGTCGGTGGCATCCGGATGTCGGTGACCACCACCTGAGGCGAGGTGGCCTCGATGAGCGCCTCGAGGTCGGGCTTGTCGGCGGCGATGCCCACGAGGTCGATCTCATCAGCCCGCTCGAGCAGCTGCGCGATCCCCTCGCGGAGGAGGGTGTTGTCCTCGGCCAGCACGACGCGGATCGGCACGATCGAGCAGCCTAGGGCGCGCCAGGCGGCGGTTCGGGGTGCTACCTCTCCCCCCGCCCGGGGTGGTACCCGGGTTCCTCGCCGCCCTGGGCTCTGCGAGGCTGGTGACCCGGAGGTGGCGCGCGTGCGGGGGTCGGTGGTGGTGGGATGGTCGCGATGGACGCCGTAGCGGCGCTGTGGCGATCGCAGCTCCGACGCCACTGGCGTTCGTGGCTCGTGCTGACCCTGCTGCTGGCGCTCGGTGCCGGCGCCAGCATGGCCTGCTTGGCGGGCGCTCGACGCACCGCGTCGGCGTTCGACCGCTACGCCGAGGCCGGGGGCATCCCGGACGTCAACAGCGGCCACGGTGAGACGCCGGCGGCCGCGGAGGCCACGATCGAGGGCTTCGAGGGCGTGGCCAGCCACGCGACCGTCGTCGGCTTCGTCGGCTTCGTCGAAGGGCTGGATCCGACGCTCCTCAAGTACTTCATCGGCTCGTACGAGTCGCTGGTCCCTCGAGTGGTGCCGACGCTCCGAGACGGCCGGTACCCCCGACCCGATCGCAGCGGCGAGGTGCTGGTGGTCGGGCGCGGCGCCGAGACCGCCGGCATCGAGCCCGGCGACGAGCTCACGTTCCAGATGTTCACGCCGCCCGACTTCTCGGAGACGGTGCCGAAGCAGGTCGTGGTCGTCGGCATCGGAGACGACCCCATGGCGGCGGTGGCCGACGCCACCTACGACCGCAGCGCGATCTACTTCACGCCCGCCTTCACGGAGGCCAACGCGGCATCGCATCAGGTGTGGTCGGCGAGCGAGCTCATCGCGGAGCCCGGGCCCGACGCGGAGGCCGAGCTCATCGCCCAGCTCAACGACATCGGGTGGTCGATCGACGAGACCCGCGACGTCTCGCAGGCCCGCGTGCAGGACGCCATCCGCCCGCTCGTGACCGTGCTGGCGCTGCTGGGCGGGCTGGTCCTGGTCACCACGCTGCTGGTGGTCGGGCAGTCGCTGGCGCGCCGGTCCGACGCGGGCAGGGCCGAGCGTGAGACCGTCCGCGCCATGGGGTGCACGCGCGGACAGCTGCGCCTCCTCGACGTCCTGTCTGTCCTCACCGTTGCCGTGCCGGGCACCATCCTCGCCACGGCGCTGGCGGTGGCCGCCTCGCCCGCCTTCCCGACGGGAGCCGTCCGTCGCCTCGACCCCGCCCGGGGCGTCATCGCCGACGTGACCGTGCTCGGCGCCGGCGTGGCCGGCGTGCTGGTCGTCTTGGTGGTGCTCAGCGGGCTCGGCCGCTCCCGCCCGGCCAGGGGCACGAACCGCGAGGTGGCTCGACCCCTCCTGTCGGGCCTGGCCGCCATCCGACCGTCGATCACCCCGGGCCTGCGCCTCGCGGTGGGCGGCACGACCCGCCAGCGGCGCCAGCTCTGGACGACGGTGGCGGTGTCGGCCGCGGGGCTCGGATTGCTGGTGGGCGGCCTCGCGTTCGTGGCCGCGCTCGAGCGGCTGACCGAGGATCCCGTGCGCTACGGCGCCGGCTGGGACCTCACCACTCGCAATGCCTTCGGCGACGTCCCGCCCGACGAGGTGCGGGCGTTGATCGCCGACGACCCTGACATCGTCGGGGTGACCGGCGGATCGCTCAACTCGGTCCTCGTCGACGACCGGCTCAACGTCCCCGTCATGGCCTTCCTGCCCATCACGGCCGACCTCTGGCCGACGGTGATCGACGGCACGGTCCCGCGGCGCGACGACGAGGTGCTCGTCGGGGTCGACGTGCTCGACGCGCTGGACGCGGACATCGGCGACGCCATCCAGCTCGCGTCGCCGTACTCGCCCACGGCGGAGCACACGGCCGCCACCGTCGTGGGCACGGCCGTGTTCCCGTCCGTCGAGCTGGCCGGCGTCGACCCGGCCCGGCTCGGCCAGGGGGTTGCCGTCACCTGGGACAGCTACCAGACGATCATCAGCGCCGGTGATGGCTTCGAGGACGCGCAGCCCGACATGGTCTTCTTCGACCTCGCCGATGGTGTCGACCCCCAGACCGTCATCGACCGGTACCCGCAGGGGATGCCCGAGCTGTCAGGGTTCGCGCCGACCGAGTGGCTGACGTCCCTGGCTCCCGCCGAGGTGCTCGAGACGGACCGGGCCACCGGCCTCATCTGGTCGGTGATCGCGCTCCTGGCGCTGATCGTGCTGGCGAGCCTCGGCCACGCGCTGGCCGGCAGCGTCCGCCAGCACCGTCGCGACTACGCCACGCTCAAGACGATCGGGTTCACCAGGCGACAGGTGGTCGGCTCGGTCACGTGGCAGTCGATCGCTCCGGTGGTCCTCGCCCTCCTGCTCGCGCTCCCGCTCGGCGCGGCCCTCGGCCGGTGGTGGTGGCAGCTCCTGGCCCGTCTGATCGGCGTGATCGACACGCCTGTCCTCCCGGTCGGGTCGCTGCTCGCCGTCGCGACCAGCGCCGTGGTCGCGGCTGGCCTGCTCGCCGTCCGACCTGGCCTGCGCGCCGCCCGCACGCCGGTCGCCGCGCTCCTCCAGGAGGAGTAGCTCGTCGGCGATGGTCAGCGCAGCGTCGAGCCCAGCGCGGCTTCGGCCGCGTGCATCCCGCACATGCCATGGACGCCGCCGCCCGGCGGGGTGGACGCCGAGCACATGAACAGGCGCGGGTTCGGCGTCTTGTAGGAGTGCACGCCGGGGCGGGGTCGCAGCAGCAGCTGCATGCCGCCGTGCGAGCCGCCCGCGATGTCGCCGCCGATGATGTTCGGGTTGTAGGCCTCGTACCAGCTGCTGTCGGCCGAGTGCCGCGCCAGCACGGTGTCGCGGAAGCCCGGCGCGAAGCGCTCGATCTGGGCGTCGATCGCCTCGGTCATGTCCAAGGTCGAGCGGGCGGGCACGTGGCAGTAGGTCCACAGCGTGTGCTGGCCGGCGGGGGCGCGGGTGGGGTCGAACAGGCTCTGCTGCGCCACGAGCACGAACGGGCTGCTCGGATGACGGCCCGCCGCCACGTCGGCCTCCCCGGTGGCGATCTCCTGGAGGGTGCCACCCAGGTGCAGTGACCCCGCCCGCCGCGCGTCGGGGTTGGTCCACGGGACGGGCTCGGACAGCGCGTAGTCCACCTTGAACACGCCCGGGCCGTAGCGGAACCTGCCCAGGCGGCTGCGATAGCCCTGGGGGAGCGCGTCGCCGCAGATGCGCAGCAGCTGTCGCGGGGTGACGTCGAACAGCACGGCTCGCGAGTCGGGCACGTCGTCGAGCGATCGAACAGCTCGTCCGGTCTCGATGACCCCACCCAGCTCGGCCAGGCGCTTGGCCATGGCGTCGGCGATCGCCTGCGAGCCACCCCGCGCGGCCGGCCAGCCGGCCACGTGTCCCGACGCGAGGAGCATGAGCGCCGGGGCGGTGGTGAGCGGGCGCGACAGCGGGAGGAAGGAGTGGGCCGCGGCCCCCGCGAAGAGGGCCTTCCCTTCTTCGGTGTCGAAGGCGCGTCCCATCACGGTGGCGGGGAGGAGGGCCCGGGCGCCGAACGCCACCATCGTCAGCGGGTGGCGGGGGACGCGGACCAGCGGTGCGAGGATCGCCGGCGCGAGGTCACCCCACCGGCGAGCCGCCCAGCCGACGTGGCGGTTCCACGCCTTGCCGTCCGTGCCGAGGCCGGCCACGGTCGCCTCGATCGACTGGTGCATGACCCCGGCCCGACCGCCATCGAGCGGGTGGACCAGTGCGATCTCCGGGTGCACGAGCTCGAGGCCGTGGCGGGGCAGGTCGGCGGACGTGAAGAACGGCGACACCGCCGCCATCGGGTGGATCGCCGAGCACACGTCGTGCACGAACCCGGGCATCGTCAGCTCGGCGCTCCGGGTGCCACCCCCGATGGTGTCGGCGGCCTCGAGGACGAGCACGGAACGTCCGGCCGCCGCGCACGTGATGGCGGCCGCCAACCCGTTCGGTCCTGCTCCCACGACGACCACGTCAGGCACGGACTCACCCTACGGTGTGCCCATGGGAGTGACGATCGACGAGATCCTGGTAGGCGACCCGATCGAGGCGTGGGAGGCAGCTGGCTTCTCGGTGGACGACGACGGCACCTGTCGCATCGGCAGCGTGCGAGTCCGGCTCGTCGGACGGGACGGCGGCAAGCGCATCCTCGGCTGGTCGCTGCGGGATGCCCCTGCCGCGCGCTTGGCCGACGGCACGCTCGATGGGCTGCCCACCACCGCGTCGGATGCCCCCCCGGCGGAGCCCGCCGAGCACCCCAACGGAGCGACCTACATCGATCACGTGGTGCTGCTGTCGCCAGACCTGGCGCGCACCAAGGCCGCGATCGAGGCCCTCGGCGTGGAGCCGCGCGGCGAGCGCGACTCCGACACCTACGGCGCGCCGATGCGCCAGGTCTTCTTCCGCCTCGGCGAGGTGATCCTCGAGCTCATCGGCCAGCCCGACGCGGCCGGCGAGGGTGACCCCGGCTTCTTCGGGCTGGCCATCACGGTCAGCGACCTCGACGCCGCGGGGGCGTTGCTGGGCGATCAGCTCGGCAACGCCAAGGATGCGGTGCAGGAGGGCCGGCGCATCGCCACGCTGCGCCACCGCGAGGTGGGCATGAGCGTGGCCACGGCGCTGATGACGCCGGAGCCGGGCTAGACGAGGAGGTCGCTGCCGGCCCGCAGGACGCGGCTGGTGGCGGCGGAGAGCTCGGAGCCGCAGCGCCGGCAGGTCACGGCCAGCACGTCACCCTTGGGGGTGGCGAAGGCGTGGAGCGACCGCTCGCCGCGGAGCTCGCGGCGGCCGCAGATGGGGCAGTCGGAGAAGGTCATGGCTCCATCCTGCGCCCGGTCCAGTAGAAGCAAAAGCGATGATCTCTTGCGATAGTCATCAGTTGTGCTGATACTATGTCGACGTATGGACGTGGAGATCCGCCACCTGCAGGCCCTCGTCGCGGTGGCCGAGGCCGGCACCTTCGGCAAGGCCGCCGAGGCCATGGGCTTCACCCAGTCGGCCGTGAGCCAGCAGATCGCCGCCCTGGAGCGGGCCACCGGCACCCCCGTGTTCGACCGCCCCGGCGGCCCCCGGCCGGTCCGCCTCACCCCGGCCGGTGAGGTGCTCCTCGAGCACGCCCAGTCGGTGCTGGCCACGCTCCGCATCGCCGAGGCCGATGTCGGTGCCATCGTGCGCGGCGACCGGGGCCAGCTGCGCGTGGGGCTGATGCAGAGCGTCGGCACCCAGATCCTCCCCCGCCTGCTGAGCCGCCTCGCGGTCGAGCGCCCGGACGTGCAGATCGTGCTGCACGAGGCGCAGAACCCGAGGGACCTGCTCGACATGGTCGAGAACCAGGACCTCGACGTCGCCTTCTCGGGCGAGCTGGAGCCTGAGGGCCCGTTCACCACGCGCCACGTCCTCGACGACCCGTTCGTGCTGCTGGTGCCCAACACCCCCGAGTGGCGCGACCGGCGGCGCATCACGGTCGCGGAGATCGCGTCCCTCCCCCTCGTCGGCTACCGGAACCAGTCGTGCGCGGCGGAGGCGGCCGTCGCGTTCGGCGACCTGGCGCCGAGCTACGTCTTCCGCTCCGATGACAACACCACCGTGCAGGGCTGCGTGGCGGCGGGCGTCGGGGTGTGCCTCGCACCGATGCTCGCCATCGACCTCGACAACGTCACCACCCGGACCATCGAGGTGGACCCCCCGATCCCGCCGCGGACCATCACCGTGTCGTGGCACGCGGAACGGCGCCCGTCGGCGCTGATCGACGCCTTCGTGGAGGCCACCCTCGCGATCTGCGCCGACGTGGCGGAGGGCCTGGCCGCCGAGCGCGCCGCGTGACCGTCGCCGGGTAGCGTCGTCCACCCATGCTCGACCACGTCTTCACCGATGCCATCGGTGCCCTGCGCGACACGTTCGAGAAGGCCCTCCTCGAGCGCCAAGCCTTCGAGGAGCGGTTCCAGGTGGACGTGCTGCTCGGTGACACGACCTGGGAGACGTCCTATGGGCTGCCCGGTGAGGGGCTCCCCCCGCGGGTGCAGGCCGACATCACCTTCGACTGGCCCACCTGGGCGCAGACCGCGTACCGGTCGTGGTACATCGGCGAACCGTCCGACGAGGCGCCGCGGATCGAGATCGAGATCGTGATGCGCATCCAGCGGCTGGCGTCGATGCCCGACGTGAAGCCCGTGCTGGCCGTCCTGCCCGAGACGAGCCCGCCGATCGGCAACGAGCGGCTCGAGCGGTCCGCCCCGTCGGTGGAGATCGCGTTCAACAACGACCTCGAGGCCGAGGACTGGGCGCTGGAGGTCAGCTACGAGGGGAGCTACGAGCTCGACGAGTCGACCCTGGCCGACGGCTCGATCCTCGACGACCACTTCTCCGCCATGGGCGGGTGGATCGCATCGACCCTCGTCCGCCTGGGTGACCTGAAGCTCGACTTCCTGCCCGCCGACGAAGAGGGGTAGCCGTGCCCGACGACATCGTGCTCGTGGAGGTCGACGGACCCGTCGCCACGGTCACGCTCAACCGCCCGGAGGCCCGCAACGCGCTCAACCGGGCGCTCCGCAAGGCGCTGCCCACCGCGCTCCGCGAGCTCGACGGCCGTGACGACATCGCCGCCATCGTGCTCACCGGCGCCGACCCCGCGTTCTGCGCGGGGATCGACCTCAAGGAGCTCGCCGCCGGCGGGCCTGATGGGCTGAACGATGCAAACCCCGCTGGCAGAGCCGCAGTCGGAGGCACCAGCCGAGCCGAAGGCGAAGGCGGAGCAGCGCCCGGAGACGCCAGCAGAAACGGCCCGTTCCCCAAGATGGCGACGCCAGTGATCGGTGCCATCAACGGCGTGGCCATCACCGGGGGCTTCGAGGTCGCCCTCGCCTGCGACTTCCTCGTGGCCTCGGAACGAGCCCGCTTCGCGGACACCCACGCCCGCGTCGGCATCATGCCGGGATGGGGCCTGACCGTGCTCCTGCCCGCCGCCATCGGCGTGGGCCGCGCCAAGGAGATGTCCACCACCGGCAACTTCCTCGACGCCCAGACGGCCCTGACCTGGGGGCTCGTGAACCACGTGGTGCCTCACGAGGAGCTGCTGCCGTTCGCCCAGCAGCTCGCCAGTGACATCGCCACCGTCCCTTCGGCGGCGGTCCGCCGCATGCTGCAGACCTACGACGACGGTGCCCTCCGCGACGGCGCCGGCGCGTGGGCGCTCGAGGCCCAGGTGTCCGCCGAGTGGCAAGGCGCCGGGGTCGATCCCGCCGCGATCGAGCAGAGTCGGCAGGCCGTGACCGCTCGCGGGCGCACGCAGCTGTAGATGACCTGAACATCCGCGCCGGGCGCGGTGCGAACCTCTACCGTGGAGGGCTATCGTCCCCAGGAGGCGGGCGATTCGAACCTCTCGGCGGAGGACGGAGCGCTTTGGGACAGGTCATCGAGCTTTGCAGGCAGTGCGGATTCGACATCCCGGCTGACCTCGATCACTGCCCCGACTGCACGTCTGACGGCGTCACCCCGTCGCTGGCGGCGCGGCAGGTCGCGGGTCTGGCGTTGCGCACCCGATCCGTGCACCGGCTCCCGTCCACGCCACCCCGTCGCGAGCACGTCGAGCCCACCCTCGGTCCCGCGGACGGGGCTCGATCCGCGTTCGGCTACACCTGGCTGTTCGTGGTGATCGCGCTGGTGGGTGCCGGCCTCAGCTGGACGGCGCGCCTCGATCGCTTCGAGCTCACGCTGCCCTCGGGCACCGCCGACCGCATCGACGCCCTCGCCGAGCTGGCCGCCTGGGCCTCGATCATCGGCCTCGGCGTCGGTCTCCTCGCCATGGCGGAGTGGACGGTGCGCCGGCTCGTGGTCGCCCACGCTCGCCGGCACCACCACGCGCTGCTCTAGAGCCACTTCCTCGGCCACGCGGCGGCGGGGGCGTCGAGCTGCGCCATGACGTCTGCCGCGTCGGTGGCCACCGCGTACGCCGCGCGGCTCTCGGGCCGAGCGAAGCGCTCCCGGTAGAGGTGCTCGAACACGTCGAGCAGCGGTTGCCAGAAGCCGTCGACGTCGGCGAGCACGATGGGCTTGTCGTGGAAGCCGAGGAGCCGGCCGGTGATCTGCTCGAGCAGCTCCTCGAGCGTGCCGAACCCGCCCGGCAGGGCCACGAAGGCGTCGGCGCGGCGAGCCAGCTCACCTTTGCGCGTGAGCATGTCGGGCGTGACGATCAGCTCGTCGGCGTCGTGGTCGGCGATCTCCACCGCCACCAGCGACTCGGGGATGACGCCGATCGTCCGGCCACCGGCCGCACGCGCCGCGCGCGCCACCTCGCCCATCAGGCCGACCCTGGCCCCGCCCCACACCAGCACGTCGCCCCGCTCGGCCAGGGCACGCCCGAGCGCTCGGGCCACGGTCACGTGGGAGGCGTCGACCGCCGCCGACGACGAGCAGTAGACGCAGACGTGGCGAACCGCGGACATCGGCGGAACCTACGCCGGTCCGGCAGCGCGGCGGTAGCGTGATCTGATGAAGCAGTCCCCCACGCTGGAGCAGCTCGGGCGGGCGCCCAAGGTGCTGCTGCACGACCACCTCGACGGTGGGCTGCGGCCGGCCACCGTGATCGAGCTGGCTCGCGAGACCGGCTACACGGGGCTGCCCACCACCGACGAGGCGGAGCTCGCCCGCTGGTTCACCGAGGGTGCCGCCCGCAAGGACCTCGTCCTCTACCTCGAGACCTTCGACCACACCGTCGGCGTGATGCAGACGAAGGACGCGCTCCTCCGCGTGGCCCAGGAGTGCGCCGACGACCTCGCCGCCGACGGCATCGTCTACGCGGAGGTGCGCTTCGCGCCGGAGCAGCACCTGCTCGACGGTCTCAACCTCGACGAGGTCGTCGAGGCCGTGCTCGAGGGCTTCCGCCTCGGCACCGCGGGCACGGCGCTCACCATCGGCACCATCGTCACGGCCATGCGCCACGCGGCCCACTCCACCGAGATCGCCGAGCTGGCGGTGCGCCATCGCGACGCCGGCGTGGTCGGGTTCGACATCGCCGGCAGCGAAGCCGGCAACCCGCCGACGCGGCACCTCGACGCCTTCCAGCTCGTGGCGGCGGAGAACTTCCACATCACGATCCACGCCGGCGAGGCGTTCGGGCTCCCGTCGATCTGGGAGGCGGTGCAGCTCTGCGGCGCCGAGCGGCTCGGGCACGGGGTGCGCATCGTCGACGACATCCAGGTCGACGGCGACGGGCGCGCCACCCTCGGGCGCCTGGCCAGCTTCGTCCGCGACCGCCGGGTGCCCCTCGAGATGTGCCCCACGTCGAACGTGCACACCGGCGTGAGCGAGTCGATCGCCGACCACCCGATCGGGCTCCTCGCCCAGCTGCGGTTCCGGGTCACCGTGAACACCGACAACCGCCTCATGAGCGGCGTGACGCTCACCTCCGAGATGGCCGCGCTGGTCGACGCGTTCGGCTACGGCTGGGACGAGGTCGAGTGGTTCACCCTCAACGCGATGAAGAGCTCCTTCTGGCCCTTCGACCAGCGGCTCCGCATCATCAACCAGCAGATCAAGCCCGCCTACGCCCAGCTGCGAGCGTCGGGGATCTGAGCCCGGCTAGGACACGCCGTCGAGGATGGCTCTCGACGCGGAGCAGCCGAGTCGAGTGGCCCCGGCGTCGACCATCTCCACCGCGGTGGCCGCGTCGCGGATGCCTCCGCTGGCCTTGACGCCGAGCCGACCACCGACGGTGTCCGCCATCAGGCGAACCGCGTGCACGCTGGCGCCGCCGCTCGGGTGGAAGCCCGTGGACGTCTTCACGTAGTCGGCGCCCGCGCCTTCGGAGGTGCGGCACGCCTCCGCGATCTCGGCGTCGGTGAGCACCGCCGTCTCCAGGATCACCTTCAGCAGCACGTGCAGCGGCGTGGACGCGCGCACCGCGCCGATGTCATCCGCGACGGCCAGCCACTCCCCCGCCTTCAGCAAGCCGAGGTTCACCACCATGTCGAGCTCGGTCGCGCCGGCGTCGACGGCGACCTCCGCCTCGTGGGCCTTCACCGCGGGCTGGTGCGCGCCGCTCGGGAACCCGATGACCGTGGCGACGCCGATGCCCACGCCCAGACCCTCGGTGATCGGCAGGTGCGACGGCGAGACGCACACCGCCGCCACCCCCAGGTCGGTCGCCTCCTCGCACAGCGCCCGCACCTCCTCGCTGGTGGCCTCCGGCCTCAGCAGCGTGTGATCGATCATGGCGGCGAGCGTGGCGCGATCCATGGCCGCATCTTCGCCGCTCGGGGGTGGTAGCACCCGCGGAGACACCGGGTGGCCCCCGGGACCGCACCGCAGAGGCGCCGTACCATCGCTCCATGGCTGGTGGATCGCTGGGGGCGGCGCGGCGTTGGGCCGCGACCGACCGGCGCTCGCGCTGGAAGTCGCTCCTGGCGGTGGGCGTGATCGCCGGGCTCACGGCCGGGCTGGCGCTCGCCGCCATGGCCGGGTCCCGCCGCACCGACACCGCCCTCGATCGCCTCCGAGAGCGCACCAACGCCTCCGACGCCATCGTGTTCGCGAGCCAGCGGGAGGCGTACCACCCGGACTGGGCCGTGCTCGGCCGCCGCCCGGAGGTGCGCGCGATGGCCCCGTGGGGCCTCGTCTTCGGGGACCTCGACGGCGACCCCGAGGGCCTGTTCTTCACCCCGGTGGGCGACACGTGGATGCAGGAGGTGGACGCCCCCCTCATCGTCGACGGTCGCACGTTCGATCCGGAGGCCGACAACGAGCTGCTGGTCGGCGAGGCGTTGGCCGCGACCGAGAACATCAAGGTCGGGGACACGATCCCGTTCACCCCCTACACCGTCGACGACGAGGAGGGCAACCCACCGCGGGGCGCCTCGATCACGATGCGCGTCGTCGGCATCATGCGCACCCCGATCGAGGAGCTCTTCATCCCGAACGGCTTCGCGGTGGCCTCGCCAGGGCTCATCGCCAACCATCCTGAGGTCCAGTTCTTCGAGAACGCGTTCGTGCGACTGGTCGACCCAGCGACCGGCGCCGCCGCCCTGGAGGCCCACGCCACCGCCGACATCACCGCCGGCGTGCCCATCCTCGACCTCCACGTCGTGGCGCGGCGCGTCACGGCCACCACCGACGTGCAACGGTCGGCGCTGCTCTTGCTGGCCGGCGCCATCGCCCTCGCCGGGCTCGTCCTCGCCGGCCAGGTGGTGATCCGATCCGCGTCGCTCATCGGGCGAGACGCGCGGATCCTCGAAGCGGTCGGCATGCGCCGGAGCACCATCGCGGCGGCCGCGCTCCTGGCCCACGTGCCGGCGATCCTCGTCGCCGCGGTGACCTGCGGGCTCACGGCGGCAGTGACCTCGCGGTGGCTTCCGTTCGGCCTGGCGAGGCGCCTCGAACCCGACCGCGGCGTGCACTTCGACGCCGCCGTGCTGGTGCCGGGGGTGCTCCTGCTCGTCGCCGCGTTGGCCGTCGGCGTCCTCGCCAGCGCCCGGGCCGCCAGCCGGCCGGACGAGGCCTCCGCGCGGGACGCGAGCGGCGTCATCGACTGGGTCCGTCGCCACGCCTCTGTTCCTGTCGGCGTCGGCACCACGATGGCCTTCCGCAAGGGCGGCGGTCGCCGCGCCCTCCCGGTGCGACCCGCGCTGCTCGGCGCCGTCGTTGGGGTGCTCGGCGTGGCCGGCGCCATCACGCTGGATGCGGGCCTGAGCGACGCGCTCGGTCACCCGGAGCGGGCGGGGGTGGCGTGGGAGGGCCAGATCATCCCAGGCACCCCCGACGCCGTCACCGAGCACGGCTTCGCGCCGCCGTTCGTCCGCGATGTGCAGGCGGTGGCCGGGATCAGCGACCTCGCGCAGGTCGACCGGCTGTCCGTGCCCGTGCAGTCGATCGGCACGCCTGGCTATGCCGTGCGCCCGGTCGACGACGACACCTCGATCTCGTTGGTGACGTTGGAGGGCCGTGGCCCTGAGCAGCCCGGCGAGGTGGCGCTCGGGCCGGACACGCTGCGGACGCTGGGGGTGAGCGTCGGCGACCGGATCGATGTCGGCGATCCCGCGCGTCGCATGACGGTCGTCGGGGTGGCGCTCTTCCCCACGGAGGTCCACGCCGGCTTCGACCAAGGGGTGTGGCTCGCGCCCGAGGACTACGACGAGCTGAGCAGCGCCTCGTCGGAGCCGGAGTCGCTCGAGCGCTGGATCGCCGTGCGGTTCGAGGACGGCTCGCTGGACGCTGGGCTCGCCGGGCTCCAGGAGACGGCCGAGCGGTACCAGGGGTTCGCCGGTCCGGCCGACATCCCACCCGAGCTCAGCAACCTGCAGGACGTACGGCCCCTGCCGCGCCTGCTCGCCGCCTTCCTGGCGGTCTTGGCGTTGGCGGCGCTGCTCCACGCGCTCGTCACCACCGCTCGGGTCCGGTCCCACGAGTTCGCCGTGCTCCGCGCCCTCGGGCTCACGCGCTGGGGCACGCGGATCGTGATCAACGTCCAAAGCACGGCCGTATTCCTCCTGGGCCTGGTGGTGGGGACCCCGGTGGGCATCGCCGCGGGGCGCGTGGCGTGGCGGCTCATCGCCGAACGGGTGCCGCTGGAGGACGTGGGGCCCGTGGCGGTGGTGGCCCTCGTCGCCCTGATCCCCGTGGTCGTGGCAGTGGCGCAGCTCGTCGCGTACGCACCGGGTCGTCTCGTGGGACGGCTGCGGACGGCGGAGGTCCTGCGGACGGAGTGACATCATGCCGGGCATGCAGGTCACCGTCGTCGACCACCCCATCGCCGCCCAGCTGCTCACTCGCCTCCGCGAGACCGGCACCGATCGAGCCGGGTTCCGGCGCGCCATGGACGACCTGTCGGGGATCCTCGTGTACGAGGCCAGCCGCGACATCGCGGTGGAGTCGATCCCGATCGAGACCCCGATGGGGCCCACCACCGGCACCCGCTTCCGCCAACCGCCGCTGGTGGTCCCCGTGCTGCGAGCCGGACTCGGCATGCTCGGCGGCGTCCTCCGTCACCTGCCGGAGACCGACACCGGGTTCATCGGCGTGGCCCGCAACGAGGAGACGTTCGTCCCCGAGCCATACATGAACTCGGTGCCTGACGAGCTCGGCGGTCGGCCGGTCCTCGTCCTCGACCCGATGCTCGCCACCGGCGGGTCGATGGAGCACAGCTGCCGCATCCTGAGCGAGCGCAACGCCGGTCCGCTCACCGCGGTGTGCGTCCTGGCCGCGCCCGAGGGGATCACGCGCCTCGACTCGTCACGGCTGGTGGCTCACGTCGTGACGGCGTCGATCGACGAGCGGTTGAACGACCAGGCGTACATCGTCCCGGGCCTCGGCGACGCCGGCGATCGCCTCTTCGGCACCGCCTAGGCGCGCGTCCTCGGCGATCGCCTTTCGGGACCAGGGCATGGTCCCCGGCTACGTGAGCGAGTGCGCCACCATCGACGGCGGCGCCCCGGGCCTGGAGGAGGAACGCGATGGCAGCATCGCTGGCCGAGGCGCACGTGCTGTCGCGTTGGGACGCGCAGCGGTGCTGGCAGCCGTCGGGATCCAAGACCGGTGCGGCATGGCTCGCGTGGAAGCCGCGGGTGCCGATCCAGGTGGCGAGCCAGCGACTGCGCCACGCCCGGGCGCTCCGCGACCTGCCGGCGATCGAGGGGGCTGAGCCGACCCAGCCCCTCCCCTCGATCGAGGTCGAGGGCGGTCAGGCGAGGATGTCGACGGGCGAGCCGGTGAGGATGCCCGCCATCTTGAGCTGGTCCTCCGGCAGCATGCGGACGCAGCCGTTGGACACCTTGCCCCCGCCGGATCGGATCAGCTGCTCCGCACCGAACGGGCCGTGGAAGGCCGTGATGGCGTCACCGCTCCCGTGCCAGCTGTCGATGTCCTCGGAGTGGGCGTTGAGGTTGAGGACGATCGGGCCGTAGCCCGCCGGGCCGGGCGTCTCGATCACGGCCACGAAGTAGGTGCCGGTGGGGGTGCGCGTGTGGTCTCGACCGATCCCGACGGGTGCGTTCCACACCTCGTAGCCGTCCTTGTACACGTACACGCGCGTCTCGCTGAGCTTGAGGACCATCCGCCAGGGCGAGGCGCTGCGGGTGACGGTGTCGGCCCGCACCCACGCGGTGAGCCCGTTCGGTCGCTCGGGCAGCATGATCCGCAGCCACTCCCCACCGCGGGCCTCCTGCACGATGGGCATCGTCATCGGGTAGCCGAACCAGAGGCCGACCTTGCCGATCTCGGTGCCCTCCGGGCTGGCGTAGGTGGGGACCTCGCCGATGGGGGTGGCCAGGTCGGTGGACGCGGGCACCTCCGTCGGTGGGGCGGTGGTCGTGGTCGTCGGGGGCACGGTGGTCGTGGTGGTCGTCGTCTCCGCGACCACCACGGGCTCGTCCTCGTCGCGCACGACGACCAGCGCGCTCGACGCCGGCCACCACGAGGACGACGGCGATCATCAGCAGGACGCGCACGCCGCGGTGGCGCCGATGCGTCAGGTCCAGGTGCGTGGCCACCTAGCGATGGAACCACATCTGCGGGTCGAGGGGACAGTCAGGTGCTGGTCACAGGCCGTGGGCCGACAGCAGCGCGGCCACGGCGTCCAGCACCTCGTCGACCACCGCGCTGGCTCGGCCGCGAGCCGCCTCGACGTCGTCGTCACCGCCGACTGGCTCGACGGCCTCGGCGTAGCCCTTGAGCTTGGGCTCGGTGCCGCTCGGGCGGACCACGGCGCGGGCGCCGTCGAGGGTCCAGACCAGGACATCGGAGCGCACCGGGAACCGGCTGGGCGTGGCGGCCAGGTCTTCGACCTCGAGCACCGCCCGACCGGCCAGCTCGCTGGGGGGCGTCGCCCGCACGGCGGCCATCGCCGCGGTGACCCGATCCAGCCAGTCGGCGCCGGCCACGCGGATCGAGCGCTGGCGGGTGACGTGGACGCCGTGGGTGCGGAAGATCTCGTGGAGGCGCTCCATGACCGAGCTCCCCGCGGCCTGCACGTCGGCCGCCAGCTCGCTGGCCACCAGCGCAGCGCTGACGCCGTCCTTGTCCCGGACGAGGCGACCCACGCAGTAGCCGAGCGCCTCCTCGTAGCCGAAGAGGAACCGCTGGCCCTCCGCCGGCGTGCGCACCACCCACTTGAACCCGGTGAGGGCCTCGCCGTAGGACACCCCGGCGGCGGCCGCCAGCTTCGAGAGGAGGCGCGACGACACCACCGTGGTCGCCACCACGTCGTCAGGTTCGTGGGTCCCTTGGCGCAGAAGGTGGTCGGCCAGCAGGGAGCCCAGCTCGTCACCGGTGAGCGGGCGCCAGCCGCCGGCGGCGGCGGGATCGGGTACGGCGACCGCGAGCCGGTCGGCGTCCGGATCGTTGGCGAGGATGAGGTCGGCGCCCACCTGCTTCGCCCGGGCCAACGACAGGTCGAGGGCGCCGGGCTCCTCCGGGTTCGGGAACGCCACCGTCGGGAAGTCGGGGTCGGGCTCGACCTGCTCGCCCACCTCGTGCGGGGGTGCGAAGCCGGCGGCCGCGAACGCGAGGCGAACGGTCTCGGCGCCGACGCCGTGCATGGCCGTGTAGACGGTGGCGACCTCGCGCGGTCCCTCGGGCACCAATGCGACCGCTCCCGCCACGTACGCGTCGAGGACGTCGTCACCGAGGACGACGATGCCGTCGGTCGAGAGCGGGATGTCCGCCAGCGCACCGACCCGATCGATGTGGGCCGAGATCTCGGTGTCGACGGGCTCCACGATCTGCGCCCCGTCCCCGAGGTACAGCTTGTACCCGTTGTCCTGCGGGGGGTTGTGGCTGGCCGTGATCATGATCCCGGCCACCGCGTCGAGGTGCAGGGTGGCGAACGCGGTCACGGGGGTGGGCAGCGGACGGGGCAGCACGCGCACCGGGAACCCGGCTCCGGCGAGCACGGCGGCAGTGTCGTCGGCGAACTCGGCACTGCCGTGACGGGCATCGCGGCCGACCACGATGGGTCCGCTGCGCCCCTGCTCCTGCAGCCACGCCGCCACCCCAGCTGTCGCCCGCCGCACCAGCGCTCGGTTCATGCGGTTGGGCCCGGCGCCCAGCGCACCCCGCAGGCCGGCGGTGCCGAACTGCAGTCGGGCGTCGAAGCGCGCCCGGAGCCCGGAGAGGTCGTCATCGGCGAGGAGGGCGTCGACCTCGGCCTGCGTGGCGGGATCGGGGTCCTCGTCGCGCCAGGCCCGGGCGCGGGCGCGCAGCAGGTCGTCGGGCCGAGCGGGGGTGTTCACAGGCGCGCGACGACCTGGGCGAGCAGGTCGCCCATGGCCTCGGCCGAGGTCTGACCGGCCGCGAGGACGTCGGCATGGTCGAGATCGGAGTCGCCGAGACCGGCCGCGAGGTTGGTGACGAGCGACAGCCCGAGCACCTCGGCGCCCACGTGGCGCGCGGCGATCACCTCGTGCACCGTCGACATGCCCACGAGGTCGGCACCGAGCGTCTGGAGCATGCGGATCTCGGCCGGGGTCTCGTACTGCGGACCGCCCAGGCCGGCGTACACCCCTTCCTCCAGCGACGGGTCCACCTCGCGGGCGAGGTCGCGCAGGCGCCTGGAGTAGGCCTCGGTGAGGTCGACGAACCGCGGCAGGCCGAGGTCGTCCGGCGCCGCGGGTCCCGTGAGCGGCGAGCGGCCGGTGAGGTTGATGTGGTCGCTGATCAGCACGGGCTGGCCCACGTGCATGCCCGCGCGCAGGCCGCCGGCGGCGTTGGTGACCACCACGGTGCCGCACCCGGCTCGCACGGCCGCCCGGACCGCGTGCACCACGACGGTCAGGTCGTGGCCCTCGTAGGCGTGCACCCGTCCGAGGAGCACCAGGATGCGGCGCCCGCCAGGGGCCTCGACGGAGCGGAGGACGCCGGCGTGGCCGGCCACGCCGACCGTCGGGAACCCGGGCAGGTCGGTGACGGCGACCTCGGCGGTGGTGGTGCCGAAGCGGTCAGCGGCCGGCGTCCACCCTGAGCCGAGCACGACGAGCACGTCGTGCCGGGGCACCCCAGTGCGCTCCGCGATCGCGGCGGACGCGGTCGCCACGAGGTCCCACGGACCCTCGTCCGCCAACTAGAGGTCCAGCGCTTGGGCGGTCTGGGCGAGCGACATCCCGGGCCGCGGACCGGTGTGGCCGAGCACGGCCGATGCCGCCACCGAACCGAGCCGGCCGCAGGCATCGAGGGCTCGGCCGCTGGTGAGGCCGTAGAGGAAGCCGGCGGCGTACAGGTCGCCGGCGCCGGTGGTGTCGACCACCTTCGGCACGGGGTGGGCGTCGACCCGCTCCACGCCGTCCGCGTGGACGACGAGCGAGCCCTGCTTGCCGCACGTGACGGCGGCGATCTCGACGTCGGCCTGCACGCAGGCGATCACCTCGTCGAGGGTGGTGACGTCGTAGAGGGCCATCGCCTCGCCCTCGTTGGCGAAGAGCACGTCGACCTGGTCGGCCACGAGGGATCGCCAGGCGTCCTTGTGCCGCTCCACGCAGAACGTGTCGGACAGCGTCAGGCTCACTCGGCGACCGGCCTCGTGGGCGACGCGGCTCGCCTTCCAGTACGCCTCCTGGGCCTCCGGACGATCGAAGAGGTACCCCTCGAGGTAGGTGACCTTGGCCGCCGCGATCAGCTCACCGTCGACGTCCTCAGGTCCGAGGAACTCCGACGATCCGAGGTAGGTGTTCATGGTGCGCTGCGCGTCGGGGGTGACCACGATGAAGCACTGCCCGGTGGGAGGCCCGTCGGCGGCCGGAGCGCATCGGAACGTGACGCCGGTGGCCCGCAGGTCGTGAGCGAACACCGCGCCGAGCTGGTCGTCCCGGATCCGCCCGATGTAGGCGGCCCGGCCCCCGAAGCTGGCGATGCCCGAGATCGTGTTGGCGGCGGACCCGCCGGACGCCTCGATGCTGCTGCCCATCGCCGCGTACAGGACCTCCGCCCGATCGGTGTCGATGAGGGTCATGGACCCCTTCACCAGGCCGTTCGCCTCGATGAAGGCGTCGTCCTCGTGGGTGAGCACGTCCACGAGGGCGTTGCCGATCCCCACGACGTCGAACTCGTCAGCTCCCTGCGCGGCGTCCGTCACGGCGTCCGAGGCTACAGGGCGCCCACCCCCCGGTGGCACGGACCCCCCGGGTGCCACCGATAGCCTTCCCGGGTGGCCAACCCGCACCGCCTCCCGCGCTCGGTCCTGCCGCGGCGCTACGCACTCACCCTCCGGCCCGATCTCGCAGCGTCCACGTACGTGGGGGCCGTCGACGTCGACGTCGAGATCTCTGAGGCCACCAGCGACGTGGTGCTCAACGCCATCGAGCTGGAGATCGACGAGGCGTGGATCACCGTCGGCGGCGATCGGCTCCCCGTCACGGTCACCCTCGACGACGATGCGGAGCGAGTCACCCTCGCCCTCGAGGATGCGCTCCCAGTGGGTGACGCCGTCGTCTCGCTCCGGTTCCGTGGCGAGCTGAACGACAAGCTGCGCGGGTTCTACCGCTCCACCTTCACCGACGACGCCGGCGTCGAGCGGGTGATCGCCACCACCCAGTTCGAGGCCACCGACGCGCGCCGGGCCTTCCCGTGCTGGGATGAGCCCGACTTCAAGGCGCGCTTCGCCATCACGCTGCACCTCGACGAAGACCTCCACGCGGTCTCGAACGCGGCCATCGTGGCCGACGAGGTGATCGACGGTCAGCGCCGGGTCCGCTTCGCCGAGACGATGACGATGTCCACCTACCTGGTCGCGTTCATCGTCGGTCCCCTCGAGGTCACGGAACCGATCGACGTGGCTGGCACCCCGCTGCGGCTGTTCTGCCCGCCGGGGAAGCTCCACCTCACCACCTTCGGGCTCGACGTGGCCGAGTTCTCGCTCATCTACCTCGCCGACTACTTCGACATCCCCTACCCCGGCGACTCGATGGACCTCATCGCCATCCCCGACTTCGCGTTCGGAGCGATGGAGAACCTCGGTTGCATCACGTTCCGGGAGACGCTGCTGCTCGCCGATCCCGAGCACGCCACCCAGGGCGAATTGCAGAACGTGGTCGACGTGATCGCCCACGAGCTGGCCCACATGTGGTTCGGCGACCTGGTGACGATGAAGTGGTGGAACGGCATCTGGCTCAACGAGGCCTTCGCCACCTTCATGGAGCTCAAGGTCACCGACGCCTTCCGCCCCGAGTGGGAGCGGTGGGTGAGCTTCGGCCTGGCCCGCTCCACTGCGTTCGACACGGACGCGCTCCAGACCACCCGCCCGATCGAGTACCCGGTGGTGTCACCGGCCGACGCCGAGGGCATGTTCGACGTGCTCACCTACGAGAAGGGCGCCGCCGTCGTGCGGATGCTCGAGCAGTACCTCGGGGAGGAGGAGTTCCGCGCCGGCATCCGCAAGTACATGGCCAACCACCAGTACGGCAACACGGAGACCACCGACCTGTGGGACGCCATCGAGGAGGCGTCGGGCGAGCCGGTGCGCCGGATCATGGACTCCTGGATCTTCCAGGGCGGTCACCCGATCGTGAGCGTCGAGGCCCGCGACGACGGCCGCGTGCTGCACATCAGCCAGGAGCGGTTCCAGTACCTGCCCGACGACCTCGACACCACGCGCTGGGCGATCCCCCTCCAGCTGCGGTACGCGCTGGACACCGGCGAGGTGATCACCACCATCGCGCTGTTGGAGGACGACGCCATCGACCTGCCCCTCCCGGGCCCGGTGGCCTGGGTCGTGGCCAACGCCCAGGGCCATGGCTTCTACCGGGTGCGGGCGTCGGCGCCGCTCCGAGCCGCCCTCGTGTCGCAGACCCAAGAGCTGCTGTCCGACGTGGAGCGCTATGGGCTCGTCGACGACACCTGGGCCTCGGTGCTGGCCGGCACCACGACGGTCGCCGACTTCCTCGACCTGGCCGCCGGCTTCAGCGGCGAGACGGACGTCTCGGTGTGGCGCCGACTGCTCGGCGGGCTCGACCAGATCGACCGGCTCGCCGAAGGCGATGGGCGCCTCGCACTTCAGGCTCGAGTGCGAGCCCTGGTCGGTCCGGCGCTCGAGCGACTCGGCTGGGAGGAGCGGTCGGGCGACAGCGACCGCGACCGAGAGCTGCGCGGCGCCCTGATCGGCGCACTGGCCAACCTCGGCGCCGACCCCGACGCCCGTGCTCGGGTGGCCGAGCTCTTCCGCAGCTACTGCGCCGACTCGACCAGCGTCGAGGCGAACGTGGCGGCGGCCGTCGTCCGGGCCACCGCGGCCACCGCGGGGCAGGCGGAGATCGACACGATCTTCGACAAGTTCCAGAACCGCGCCACCCCGCAGGAGGAGCTGCGCTTCCTCTACTCGCTGGCCGAGGTGCGCGACCCCGCCCAGATGGCGCGGGTGCTCGAGCTGGCCATGACCCCGGCCGTCCGGACGCAGAACGCCCCGTTCCTGATCGGCCAGTGCATCGCCAACCGCGACAACGGGCCGCAGGCCTGGAAGGTCGTCCACGAGCGGTGGGACGAGATGAACGAGCGGTTCCCGTCCAACAGCATCGTCCGCATGCTGTCCGGCATCCGCACGGTCAACGATCCGGCGCTGGCCGCCGACATCGAGGCCTTCACGGCCGAGCACCCGGTCCCCCAGGCCAAGCAGACCCTGAAGCAGCACCTCGAGCGCATGCGCGTCGCGGTCGCCCTACGAGAGCGCGAGTCCGCCAACCTCCGCTGACCGTTCTAGGGCAGACCGTCGAGGAAGTCCCTGACCGCCTGCTTGGACCTGAGCACGTGCACGGCTACATGCGACCCGTGCTGCGCGATGATCTCGTGCTCGCGCTCCGGATCTGAGCGGCGGCTCCGCCAGATGCGGACGGCCAGCTGCCACTCATCGCGCAACCGCCGCCAGGCCGAGTAGTCGCACCCTTCGGGCAGCTCGGGCGGCATTCGGAAGCCACGCAGGAGCGCGCGTCCTGAGCAACGCCACCATGGCAGGTCGAGGAACACCAGGGTGTCCGCGCGTTCGAGCCGGAGATCGAGGGTCTCGTGGTAGTTGCCGTCGGCGATCCACGCGTCGCTGGCGAGCACGTCACGTTGCTTCTCGCGCCACTCGGTCTCCGACGGAGCAACCCAGCCGGGCTTCCAGAAGTGGAGGTCGAGATGGATGACCGGCAAACCGGTCTTGTCCGCCAGCGCCAGCGACAACGTGCTCTTCCCAGATCCGGCGAGCCCAGTGACGATGACGCGGCGTCCTAGCGCCAACTGGGCTTCAGTCATCGACGTCAGTGTCCCTCGCGTGCCGTTGCGCGACGTGGTCAGTTCTGCCGGAGGCTGGATCAGCAAGGAATGTCCGCGCGTCGCCTGACCGGCAACCTCGTAGCGTGCTGCGTCTCAGGTAGGTCTCGTGGGGGTTGCCACTGCGCAGGCGGGAGGGCACACGGCGATGCAAGCAGCGGAGGCGCGGCGGGCGGTGGCGGCAGCGATGTCGACCGCCTCCGCGCTCGACCTGGCGGTCGATGGCGCGGTCGTCCTCAGCGACTCCAACCGGCTGGTCGTCCGCTTGACGCCATGCGATGTCGTGGCGCGGGTCGCAATCGCGCCTCCCGCGTACCGAGCGTGGTTGGCGAGGGAGGTGGACGTTGCGAGACGGCTCGCGGCGACCGACAGCCCGGTTGCTGGGCTCGACCCGCGGGTCGAGCCACGCGTCTTCGAGCGTGACGGCTTTGCCATCTCCATGTGGACCTACGTCGAACCCGTGGATCGAGTGCTCCCGCCGGCCGAGTACGCGCAGGCGCTCAAGCGTCTGCATGCCGGGCTTCGTCAGATCGATGTCACGACCCCGCACTTCACGGATCGCGTGGCGGCTACGCAGCGAGACGTTGCGAGCCGTGACGTCACGCCCGATCTCGCCGAGGCGGATCGAGCGCTGCTCGCCGACACGTTGCGTGATCTACGGGAATCGATCGTCAACCGGCGGGCCTACGAGCAGCTGCTGCACGGCGAGCCGCACGCGGGGAACGTGCTCGACACGAAGGAAGGGCCGCGGTTCATGGACTTCGAGAGCTGTGTCCGTGGGCCCGTCGAGTTCGACCTGGCTTGGGTGCCCGACGAGGTCAGCGAGCGCCATCCGAGCGCTGACCAGGATCTGGTCGGCGAGTGCCGGGGTGTCGTGCTGGCGATCATCGCAATGCACCGCTGGCGTCGCGGCGATCAGCACCCGAGCGGCAGAGAATCCGGAGTGGCGTTCCTCGACGTCTTGCGGGCGGGTCCGCCGTGGCCGGCGATCGATTCCGTGTCGTGGCCGGAGCTGGACGTCGTGTAGCCGGCGGATCAGATGAGGCTGAGCACCAGTCCCACCTGCGCGAGGTGGTAGGTGACCATGATGGCGAGGTGGCCGTGGCGCGTCTCGCGGAGGAAGCGGTTCCAGGCGATCAGCGCGTCGCTCACGTAGAACAGGCTCGCCCCGAGCACCCCGGCGACCTGGCCGACACCGATGGCGCTGGCCACCATCGCGGAGATCACGAACATGTACGCGACCACGGGGCCGGCCAGCTTGGGGTCGGGGCCGGCGCGGACCCCGCGCAGGATGATCGTGCCGAGCACGGCGAGCACGACCATCACCAGCGCGATCCCGATGAAGAAGCGACCGCCCTCGACGCCGTCGACGTGCATCCCCACGATGTAGGCGATGTGGCCGAGCAGGAACGCGGCCAACCCGAACACGAACAGGTCCTTCGGCAGCATCAGGAGGACGTCGCCCACCAGGCACAGCACCAGCGCGATCACGAACCACGTCCGGACAGCGCTGTCGTCCACGTCGAGGGCGAGGGCGGTACCGGCGAGGAGCACCATCGTGAGCGGCTTGCACACGTACTCGAGCGGCTTGTACTCCTGGTGCACGGCCATCCAGTTGCCGCACGCGGCGACGAGCGCCAGCGTGAGCAGGAGGAACGCGGCGCCGGTCATCCACGATCTCCGAGCTCACCCACGAGCCACCTCGAGGGCGTGGTCCCAGCTGCTGCCGTCCTCGATCAGCCCGCGGAGCTTCATCACCCGGGCCGCCTGGTTCATGCCGAGCACGCCCACCACCTTGTCATCACGCCCGTAGAGGGCGACGAACTTCCGGTCGTCGACGCTGCCTCCCACCACCTCCACCGTGTCGTCGGGACCCGCCATCCCCGCCAGCTGGATCTTGCGGTCGTACTGATCCGACCAGAACCACGGCACCGGCTCGTAGGGCACCGCCCCTGGTCCGGCCAGCAGCGTGTGCGCCGCGTGCGTGCCCATGGAGATGGCGTTGTCCCAGTGCTCGACGCGCATGACCTCGCCGAACCGGCGGTTGGGCCACCGAGCCACGTCACCCGCGGCGACCACCCCAGGAGCCGCGAGGCAGGTGGCGTCGCACAGGACGCCGTTGTCGATCGTGAGGCCCGACCCCTCGAGCCAATCCGTGTTCGGTCCCACCCCGATGCCGATCACCACGAGGTCGACGTCCAGCACCGTGCCGTCGGTCAGGCGCACGCGCTCGACGCGGTCGTGGCCTTCGATGAGCACGACGCCCACCCCGAGGCGCACGTCGACGCCGTGGTCTCGGTGCAGGTCGGCCACCACCGCGCCCATGGCCGGGCCGAGCCCGCGCTCGAGGGGCACGGGGAGCGCCTCGATGAGGCTGACCTCGATGCCCAGCCCGCGACAGGTGGCCGCCACCTCCGCACCGATGAACCCGGCGCCGACGACGGCGACGCGACGCGGGGAGGCCCCCAACCCGACGTCGGATGGCCGCGGCAGTCGTCGATGGACGCGCAACGTGTGCACGCCGTCGAGGTGGTCGGTGCCCGGGAGCCGCTTGGGCGACGCGCCGGTGGCGATCACCAACCCGTCGTAGGGCAGCTGCTCGCCCCCCGCCAGCAGCACGCTCTGGTCGGCCAGGTCGAGGCCGGTGGCCGACTCGCCGAGGCGCCAGTCGAGGAGGAGATCGTCGAGGGAACCGGACACCGTCGACAGCGCCGTGGACTCCGGCGGCTTGGTGCCGGCGAGCACCTGCTTCGACAGCGGGGGCCGGTCGTACGGGCGGTGAGGCTCGTCCCCGACGATCGTGATCGTGCCGGAGTGGCCCTGGATGCGCAGCTCCTCGGCGGCGCGCAGGCCGGCCAGCGAGGCCCCGACGATGACGATGCGGTCGAGGCCCACCAGCGCGGGTCAGCCCTCGATCGAGATGGCTTGCTTCGGGCAGCGGCGAGCCGCCTCCTCCACCTTCGTGCGGAGCTCCTCCGGCGGTTCGTCCTGGAGCACGTAGAGGAAGTCGTCGTCCCGCACCTCGAACACCTCGGGGGCGGCGGCCATGCAGAGGGCATTGCTCTCACAGAGGTCGTAGTCGACGACGACGCGCATGATCTTCTCCTCACAGGCAGGTGGGTCGGGGTTCCCGCCCGCGGAACCTACTCTGCCCGGGTCATGGCTCTGACCTCCGACACGCTGCGGATCGGCGAGGCTCGCCGCATCGCCCTGCACGCGCAGGGGTTCAACGACCCGCACCCGACCGGCCGCGTCGATCGGCGGCACTTCCGCCGGATGCTCGACCGGGTGGGCCTCGTGCAGATCGACTCCGTCAACGTGCTGACGCGGTCGCACGAGCTGCCGTTCCTCGCCCGGCTCGGCCCGTACGACCGGGACGCCCTGTCACGGTGGCTGTGGGGCAGCGGCGAGATGTTCGAGTACTGGGGCCATGAGGCTTCGTTGCTCCCGGTCGACCTCCATCCGCTGCTCCGGTGGCGGATGGGCCACGACCACGCGTGGAGCGGCGTGGTGAGGGTGGCGAAGGGACGGCCAAAGCTCGTGCAGCAGCTGCTCGAGGCCATCCGGGACCGCGGGCCGGTGACGCTCGCCGAGCTCGAGCACCTGGGCGATGCCATCAAGCGCCCCGATCCGAAGCCCGGTCACATGTGGAACTGGAGCGAGGCCAAGAAGGCCGTCGAGGGGTTGTTCTGGGCGGGGGAGGTCTCGGCGCTGCGCAACCCGGCTTCCTTCGGCCGTCACTACGTGCTCCCCGCGCGCGTCGTCCCGGCCGAGGTGCTCGCGGCGCCGACCCCATCCGACGACGACGCCATGAAGGAGCTCCTGCTGCTGGCCGCCCGCAGCCACGGCGTCGGCACGGCCCGCTGCCTCGCCGACTACCACCGCCTCAACATCGTCACGTCACGCCGGCTGGTCGCGGAGCTCGTCGCGGATGGCGCGCTACGAGAGGTCGCGGTGGAGGGATGGAAGCACCCCGCGTTCCTGCACCCCGAGGCCGAGCTCCCGCGGTGGGTGCGAGCGTCGGCGCTCCTGTCCCCCTTCGACTCGCTCGTGTGGGAGCGCGATCGGACCGAGGCGCTCTTCGACTTCCGGTACCGCATCGAGATCTACACACCGGCGGCGAAGCGGGTGCACGGCTACTACGTGCTCCCGTTCCTCCACGACGGCGAGCTGGTCGCCCGTCTCGACCTCAAGGGTGACCGCCAGGCCGGCACCCTCCGGGTGCGGGCCGCCTACGCCGAACCGACCTGGGACGAGGACAAGTCGCTCCCACTCCTCGCCGAGCGCCTCGAGGAGCTCGCGAAGTTCCTCGGTCTGCAGGGCATCGCCGTAGAGAAGAAGGGCGACCTCGCCCCCAACCTTCAACGTCTGTGGTCGAAAACGTCCGCATAGCGGACGAAATCCTCCACAGACGTTGGCTAGAGGCGGGTCAACACGTCACAGCCGTCGGCGGTGACGACGAGCGTGTGCTCGAACTGGGCGGTGCGTCGGCGGTCGACGGTGACCGCGGTCCAGCCGTCGTCCCAGAGGTCGTGCTCCCAGGCCCCGACGGTGATCATGGGCTCGATCGTGAAGGTCATGCCCTCCTCGATCACGCGGGTGAGCCGAGGCTCGTAGTAGTGCGGCACGTGCAGGTCGGTGTGGAACTGCTCGCCGATGCCGTGACCCACGAAGCTGCGCACCACACCGAACCCGTTGGCCTCCGCGTGGGTCTGGATGGCGCGACCGATCTCGTTGAACGGCTGGCCGGGACGCACCACCGCGATGGCTCGCTCGAGGCACTCGCGGGTGACGTCGACCAGGCGCCGGCTCTCGTCGTCGACCTCGCCGACGAGGAAGGTGGCGTTGGTGTCCCCGTGGACACCGTCGAGGAAGATCGTGACGTCGAGGTTGCAGATGTCGCCGTCGACGAGCGCTCGGTCGTCGGGGATCCCGTGGCAGATGACCTCGTTGACCGACGTGCACAGCGACTTCGGGAAGCCGTTGTAGTTGAGCGGGCTGGGGTACCCGCCGCGGTCGATGCAGGCCTGGTGGCAGATGGCATCGAGCTCGTCGGTGGTGATGCCCGGGCGCACGGCCGCGCCGGTGACCGCCAGCACCTCGGCGGCCGCCTTGCCCGCCACCCGCATGCGCTCGATCACGTCGGCGCTCTGGACCGGGTCCTCCGGGCGGCGCACGGGCGTGCCTGACTCGGCGTACGGCGGGCGCCCGATCTCGGGCGGGACGGCGCGAGCCGGGCTCAGCCGACCGGGGCGGATGTTGGCGTTGGCCGCCTTGTGGCAGCGCTTGAACTTCTTCCCGCTCCCGCACCAGCACGGGTCGTTCGCCTTGAGCACGCCGTGGCTGCGGGTGGAGAGATCGGTCACGAACAGAGAGGGTATCGGTGCCACCATGGGTCCGTGCTGGCGCTCGAACCCCTCCCCGCGGTCCGAGTGGAGGCCATCGAGCTGGTGACGGTGTCGCTGCGGCTGGCCGTGCCGCTCACCACCGCGGCGGGGCGCCGAGATCGAGCGCGACGTGCTCCTCGTGCACGTCCGCGCCGCGGAGGCGGACGGATGGGCCGAGTGCGTCGCCGAACCGGAGCCGACCTACTCCGCCGAGTTCACCGCCGCGGCGGCGATCGTCCTGCGCGACCACCTGCTCCCGCGCGCCTGGAGCGGCCCGACGGGCGACGCCCTGGCGCTCGGTCCGCACCTCGACGCGGTGCGCGGGCAACCCGATGGCGCGCGCGGCCCTGGAGCTGGCGGTGCTGGACGCACAGCTGCGCGCCGCCGGCCGCTCGCTGGCCTCCTGGCTCGGCGCCACGGCCACCTTCGTCGCACCCGGCGCCGCGCTGGGCCTGCACGACGACGTCGAGCACCTGCTCACCGAGGCCGATGACGCCCTGCGCGCCGGCGCCGCCCGGCTGCGCGTGAAGATCGCCCCGGGCCGGGCCGCCGGTCACCTCGACGCGCTGCGGGCCCACGTCGGCCACGACGTCCTGCTCCAGGCCGACGCCAACGGCACGTTCACCGAGGACGACCCCGAGCTCGACCGCCTCGACGCCGTCGGCCTCGCGTGCCTCGAGCAGCCGCTGGCGAGCGACGACCTGCTCGGTCACGCCCGGTTGGCCGATCGCCTCGCCACGCCGATCTGCCTCGACGAGCCGCTCACATCGCTCGGCGCCATCGAGGCGGCCATCGCGCTGGGAGCGTGCGAGGTCGTGTGCCTCAAGCCGGCCCGAGTCGGGGGTTGGATCGCCGCGCGGGCGGTGCACGATCGCTGCGCCGAGCTGGGCGTCCCCCTCTGGGTGGGCGGGATGCTCGAGACCGGGATCGGGCGCGCCGCCAACCTGGCCGTCGCCGCGCTGCCGAACGTCACGCTGCCGCCTGACCTCGATCCGCGCGGTCGGTTCGACCCGGATCTGGCCGACTCCCGTCTCCCCGTCGACGGCGCCGTCGCGGTGCCCGACGAGCCGGGCACAGGGGCCGTCCCGGACGAGGAGCTGCTCATCGGCGCCGAGGTCGCGCGAGTGTTGGCCCCGTGAGCGCGGCCCCCGACGTCACCATCGACGACGTACAGGCGGCCGCCGAGCGGATCGCCGGCGCGGTGGAGCGCTCCCCCAGCGCTCGGTCCCACACGCTGTCGGAGGTGCTGGGCACCGGCATCGTGCTGAAGTTCGAGAACCTGCAGTTCACCGCGGCGTTCAAGGAGCGGGGCGCGCTCAACAAGCTCCTGTCGCTCAGCGAGGACGAGCGCCGGTGCGGCGTGGTGGCGATGTCGGCCGGCAACCACGCCCAAGCGGTGGCGCGCCACGCCACCCGGCTCGGCATCGAGGCCACCATCGTGATGCCCGCCCACACGCCGTTCGTGAAGGTCCAACGCACCGAGGTGCTCGGGGCTCGCGTGGTCCTGCACGGGGCCGATCTCGGCGAGGCCACCCAGGAGGCATGGCGCCTGGCCGACGAGGGACGCACCTTCGTGCACCCGTACGACGACCCGGCCGTCATCGCCGGCCAGGGCACCGTCGCGCTCGAGCTGCTCGACGACCACCCTGAGCTCGACGCGCTGGTGGTGCCCACCGGCGGCGGTGGCCTGCTGGCAGGGATGGCCGTCGTGGCCCGCGCCCTGCGGCCCGACCATGACCATCATCGGCGCGCAGAGCGATCGCTGGCCGTCGATGGTGGCCGCCACCACCGGCACGGAGCTCGTCCCGGGCGGCACCACCATCGCCGAGGGCATCGCCGTCCCTGTGGCAGGGACCGTGACCAGCCGCATCATCAAAGACCTCGTCGACCAGCTCGTCACCGTGCACGACACGTCGGTCGAGGAGGCCATGAACCTCGTGCTCGACATCGAGAAGGTGGTGGTCGAGGGCGCGGGCGCGGCCGGCATCGCCGCGCTGCTCGAGCACCCCGACCTCCTCCCGAACCGTCAGGTCGGCGTGGTGCTCAGCGGCGGCAACGTCGACCCGCGCCTGCTGGCCTCGGTGATCATGCGCGGCCTGGTGCGCTCCGGGCGGCTCACGAGCCTCCACATCGAGATCCCCGACGTGCCGGGCACGCTCGGCCTCGTGACCACCACCATCGGCGAGGCCGGCGGGAACATCGTGGAGATCGGTCACCAACGGATGTTCCTCGACGTGCTCGGCTCGCTCGGCCGAGCTCGAGGTGGTCGTCGAGACGCTCGACCACGACCACGTGCAGCGGGTCATCGACGCACCTGGCCGCGGTCGGGCTGGTCGCCCGCGTCGGCAGCGTGACTGTTCGGACCGTCGTTGACCTGACCGATTACCCGGTGTTAGGCATGCTTACCATGCAGGCCGACATCGCCGACCGCCTCCGATCCGCCCGGCTCGGGCACACCCTGCTGGCGTCGGTGCCGGGGACCGCGCTGCAGGTGGGCCGGGTGGCGGGACCATCGGTGATCGTGGGACCGGTCGGGTACCCCGGCGCGGAGGTCCTCCCCTGCCAGCACCGCGGCGCCCTGGTGCAGGGCCTGGCCCTGCGGTCGCTCGCCGGCTACGCGCACGGGCTGGGCCTGAGGAGCGGCGGACCGCTCTACCTGAGGTTGCTCGCGGCGCCGGGTTCCGATCTCGGTTCGGGCGTGCTCGCCTTTGAGGACGGCCGCCACCGCCGGCTGGTCATGGCCACCACGCTGTGCGCCCACCACGCGGTGCGCGCCGCCCGAGCCGCCCACACCGTCCCGCACCCGGTTCGCCACGCGGGCGATGCCACCGGCATCGAGCTGAGCTCGGTCCTCGCCGACATGCGGGTCGAGGCGGGTCACGACCCCATCCTCGGCACCACGCTGCTGTCCTGGACGCATCGTCCGCATCCCGCCGTCCTGGGTCACGTGGAGGACGCGGTGCGGGCCGCGGCGGCGGCCTGCGTGGTGGAGGAGCTGCTGCTCGACGTGCGGGCCGGCTGAGCGTCAGCCGATGACGGCGGCGCGGAGCTGGTCGACGGTGGCGGGCTCGACGCCGAGCTCCGCGGCGAGGCCTTCCATCGAGCCGTAGCGGTCGTCGACGTGATCGAGGAACGCAGAGCATCGCCTCGCGCGGCGCCTCGAGGTACTCGGGCGGCTGGCTCGTCATCGCGTCGATCGCCTCGGGGTAGGTGACCGTGAGCCAGTCGACGAAGGCCGCCATGGCCCCGGCGGTGGCGTGGTAGTCGGTGGCGATCTCCTCGTGCGAGACGCCGACCAGACCGAGCAGCACCGCCGCCACCACGCCGGTGCGGTCCTTGCCGGCCGCGCAGTGGAACAGCGTGGGCGTGCCAGCCGGCCGCCAGCTCCACCACACGGGCGATCGACGTCGCCGCCCTCGCTGAGCATGTCGACGTAGCGGTCGCGGAGGAAGTCGACCGCGCCGGTGGTGGCGACGAGGTCGTCGTCGGACCACATGCGCTGGAGCACGGGGAGGTGGTGCCACTCGACCGGGTAGGCGTCGACGGGGAAGTGGCCACCCCGGTCGATCTCGCCCTGCGTGCGCAGGTCGATCACGGTGCGCAGCCCGAGGGCGCGAGCCACGTCGAGGTCGGCACCGGCGAGGCGGTGCACGCCGTCGGCGCGGTAGACCGGACGCCGCGACCGGGTGGCGCGGCCGTCGAGGGTGGGCAGGCCGCCGAGGTCCCGCACGTTGAACACGAGCTCGAACTCGATCGTGCGGTCGAGGGCGGTGGGGTCGGCGGTGAAGCCTCGGGGGGCGAGCGGTCACCCATGCGAACCTACCGGCGGTCGGTGGCGATCCGACCGCATCCGGGTGACCGCCAGGTGACCAGACGGCCAACGGCTCCTGTGAGGTTGAGCCGATCGGTGTCGAACGGGCAGGCTGCCGGCCATGTCGATCCGGGGGCAGGCCGTCATCGTCGGGGCCTACGAGCACCCGCGGCGCGAGATCCCGGACCGCACGATCGCCCAGATCCACCGAGAGGTCGCCGTCGGCGCGCTGGCGGACGCCGGGCTCACGCTGGCCGACGTCGACGCCTACTTCTGCGACTCGACCGCGCCCGGCTTCGGGCCGGTGTCGATGGCCGAGTACCTCGGGCTGGCCAGCCCGCCACTTCGACAGCACGGAGACCGGCGGCAGCTCCTACCTGGCCCACGTCGGCCACGCCGCTGCGGCCATCGCCGCCGGCAAGTGCCGGGTCGCCCTCATCACGCTGGCTGGCCGGCCGCGGACCGGCGGTGCGCCACCCGGCGGCGCCCAGCGGATGGGCGACAGCCCGGAGGCGGGCTTCGAGCAGGCAGGGATCTTCAGCCCGGTGGGCAACTACGCCTTGTCCGCGTCGCCGCCACATGCACGAGTTCGGCACGACCAGCGAGCAGCTGGCGTGGATCAAGGTGGCGGCCTCGGAGCACGCCCAGCACAACCCGAACGCCCTCCTGCCCAACCCGGTCACCGTCGACGACGTGCTCGGCTCGCCGCTGGTGGCCGACCCCCTCCACCGGCTCGACTGCTGCGTGGTCACCGACGGCGGCGGCGCGCTCGTGGTGGTGCACCCGGACGTGGCCCAAGACCCTGGGCCGGGCCGGGCGCATCGGTGCTCGGCCACGGCGAGGCGCTCAAGCACGGCGACGCCGGCCGCATCGACCTGACGTACTCGGCCGCCCGCTGGTCGCGGCCCGGCCGCCTTCGCCGAGGCCGGGGTCGACTCCAGACGACATCCAGTACGTGTCGATCTACGACAGCTTCACCATCACGGTGCTCATCGCCCTCGAGGACCTCGGCTTCTGCGAGAAGGGCGAGGGCGGCGCGTTCGTGGCCGACGGCGCGCTGCGCAGCCCGGGTGGACGGCTGCCGTTCAACACCGACGGCGGCGGGCTCTGCAACAACCACCCCGCCAACCGCGGCGGCATGACCAAGGTGATCGAGGCCGTGCGGCAGGTCCGCGGCGAGGCCCACCCCGCGGTCCAGGTGCCCGGGTGCGAGCTCGCCCTCGCCCACGGCACCGGCGGCGCGCTGTCGACGCGCCACGGCAGCGCCACGGTCGTGCTCGGAGCGTGGGCGCCATGAGCGCGCTGCCCTCGGGCCGGCCGCCGTACAACAAGGAGGCGGCCCCGTTCTGGGAGGCGTCCGTCGACGGGCGCCTCGTCCTGCCCGTGTGCGACGCGTGCGGTCACCACATCTGGTACCCGCGGTCGTGGTGCCCGGTGTGCGGGAGCGACTCGGTCACGTGGACCGAGATGAGCGGCCGCGGCACGGTCTACGCCTGCACGGTGATCCGCAAGGGCATGGGCCCCTGGGCGGCGGCGGCGCCGTTCGTCGGCGGCTACGTGCAGCTCGAGGAGGGCCCGCGCATCCTCACCAACGTCGTCACCGACGACCCGGAGTCCGTGCACATCGGCATGGAGGTCACCGCCGTGTTCGTGCCGGTGACCGACGACGGCGACGACGAACCCCCGGCTCAGGCGATCTTGCGGTTCACGCCGGTCCGGTGAAGCGCGGCGGGCGCTTCTCGCGGTGGCTGGCGACGCCCTCGCGGGCATCCGGGAGGCTGAAGCCGAGGAACTCGTAGGCGAGCGACGCGTCGAAGGTCGGGAGCTGGCTCCGATACCAGTGGTTGAGGGTGTGCTTGGTGAACCGGATGGCGGACTGCGCCCCTTCGGCGAGCTGCACCGCGATCGCGAGCGCCCGCTCCTGCACCTCGTCGTCCTCGACGCACAACGACACGAGGCCGATGCGCTCGGCCTCCTCGCCGCTGAGCGGATCACAGGTGAGCAGCAGGTACTTCGCCTTGGCCATGCCGCAGAGGAGCGGCCAGCAGATGGCGGCATGGTCGCCGGCCGCGACGCCGAGCCGGGTGTGGCCGTCGATGATGCGGGCCGTGCGGCCGACCACAGAGACGTCAGCGAGGAGACCCGCCACCAGCCCAGCTCCGAGCGCCGGACCGTGGATGGCCGACACGATCGGCTTCGAGCAGTCGAGGATGTTCACGACCAGATCTCGCGCCTCTCGCATCACACGGATGCGCTCGGCGTCGTCCGTGATCATCGCCTCGACGAGGTCGAAGCTCCCACCCGCCGAGAACGCCTTGCCCGCACCACGGAGAAGCGCGACGTGCACGTCCGGGTCGCGGTCGACCGCGCGCCACACGTCCGCCAGCTGCGCGTGCACCGCGGCGTTGACGGCGTTGAGCCCGGGCGCGTCGAGCGTGATCCGCAGGACGTGCGCCGCGGGTCGGTCGAAGGTGAGGTCGGGGAAGGCGGCGTAGGGATCGGTCATCGACCCAGACCGTAGGAGACGATCGCCTACTGGGTGGCCAGGTCCTTGCGGAGCTCCTTGGCCGCATCGCGCTGGGGACGACCCTCGGCTTCGATGACCACCTTGGACAGGACCCCCGGCGTGATGTCGGCACGGCCCTCGAGGGCGGGACAGATCGAGCCCCCCGGCTGGTAGCCGACCGCGAACCCGATCATCCCGTACGTGATCGGCGTGCGCCGTGGGACGGTGCCCTCGCCGACGGGGACGTCGCCGTAGTGCAGGGCCACGTCCCACTGCCCGACCGCGTCCTTGGCGACGACCGCCTTCGCCTCGACCACGCCAGCGGGCAGCTCCACGCTGGCCGACACGGTCGTGATGTCAGTGCCGACGAAGTTGTAGGTGAAGTGGAGTCGACGGTCCTTGAGGTACAGCGCGTAGCCGCCGGAGTGGCTGCCGTGGGCCACGATGACGCCTTCGACGTCACCATCGGCGGGGACCTCGAGGGCAGCGGCGATGACGAACACGCGGTTGCGCAGGTTCGGTGCGATGAGCTCGGGGAGCGGGCCGATGCCGGGGTACAGCTCATGGCGCTCGCGACGGAAGCGGCGGTCGGCGAACTTCACCGGCTCGTTGTTCAGCGGCAGCACCTGGTACTTCTCGGCCTGCTCCCACCAGAGCAGCTTCATCTTCTCCAGCTGTTCGGGCTCCTGCTCGGCGAGGTCGTCGACCTCCGAGAAGTCGTCGGCCACGTGGTACAGCTCCCAGATGTCCTCGTCGAACGGCTTGCTCACGTCGGTGCCGTCGTAGGCGACGAACGGGGTGGGGTGGAACACCACCGACTTCCACCCGTCGTGGTACAGCGCTCGCGACCCGAGCATCTCGTAGTACTGCGTGACGTGGTCGCTGGGCACGCCGGCGTCGCGCAACGAGGGCGCGAAGCTGACGCCCTCGATCGGCGACTGCTCGATGCCGCCGATCACCGCGGGCGGCTCGATGCCGATGAGGTCGAGCAGCGTGGGCATCACGTCGATGGCGTGGACGTACTGGTGGCGCGTGCCGCCATCCGCAAGGTGCTCGGGCCAGCTGACGATCAGCGGGTCGGCCACCCCGCCCTCGTGGGTGTCGCGCTTGAACCGCTTGAGCGGCGTGTTGCCGGCCCAGGCCCACCCCCACGGATAGTGGTTGTTGGCGCGGGGCGTGCCGAGGTCGTCGACGCGCCGCATGTTCTCCTCCATGCTCTCGGGCACGAAGTTGAAGAAGTACTGCTCGTTGAACGACCCCTTGGCGCCGCCCTCGGCGCTGGCGCCGTTGTCGCTCATCACGATCACGATGGTGTTGTCGAGCTCGCCCATCTCGTCGATGAAGTCGAGCACTCGCTGCACCTGGGCGTCGGTGTGGGTGAGGAACCCCGCGTAGACCTCCATCATGCGGGCGTACAGGTGCTGCTCGTCGGCGGTGAGCGAGTCCCACGCCGGGACCCACGACGGCCGCTCGGACAGCCGCGTGCCGGCGGGCAGGAGACCCGACGCGACCTGGCGCGCGAACACCTCGTCCCGCCACGCATCCCAGCCGTGATCGAAGCGCCCGCGGTAGGGCTCGATGTACGACGCCGGCGCCTGGTGCGGGCGCGTGGCACGCGCCCGGCGTGAACCACAGGAAGAACGGCTTGTCGGGCGACGTGGCTCGTAGGTCCTTCATGAAGAGCGTCGCCTTGTCGGCCAGGTCCTCGGTGAGGTGGTAGCCCTCCTCGGGCGTGCGCGGGGGCTCGACGTGGTGGTTGTCGTAGACGAGCTCGGGGTGGTACTGGTCGGTCTCACCACCCATGAAGCCGTAGAAGCGCTCGAAGCCACGCCCCAGCGGCCACTTGTCGCGCGGGCTGCCCATCGTCATCTGCGACGCGGGCGTGAGGTGCCACTTGCCCACGGCGAAGGTCGCGTACCCGTTGCGCAGCAGGATCTCGGACAGGAAGCCGTTCTCGTGCGGGATGGTCGCGTTGTAGCCGGGGAACCCAGCCGCGAACTCCACGATCCGAGCCATGCCGTTCGAGTGGTGGTTGCGGCCGGTGAGCAGGCACGCCCGCGTGGGGGAGCACAGCGCGGTGGTGTGGAAGTTGGAGTAGCGGTGACCGCCGGCGGCCAGCCCGTCGAAGCACGGGGTGGCGATGTCGGACCCGTAGCACCCGAACTGGGCGTAGCCGACGTCGTCGAGCAGCACGATCACCACGTTGGGCGCGCCATCGGGCGCGGTCGGCAGCGGCGGCCACCAGCCCTCGGACTCCTGCATCGTCCGCCCGACGACTCCCTCGAACTCCGGCCTCGGCATGCTCATGGATCGCATTGTGGCATCTGTTGTGTCAGTACGCGGCACACCGGGTCGCCCTACGGTGGGGCGCCAGCACACAGGGGGTGGAGCGGTGACGACGATCCTGCACGAGTCCGACGCGGACCTGGCCGCGCTCGACGGCGCCGAGGTGGCCGTCGTCGGCTACGGCAACCAGGGCCGGTCGTGGGCGCTGAACCTGCGCGACTCGGGCCTGCACGTGCGGGCGTGCGTCCGTGCCGACGCCACCCGCGAGCAGGCCGTGGCCGACGGCTTCGACGCCGCCGACGTCGACGCCGCCTCGGACGCGGACGTCGTCTGCATCCTGATCCCCGACGACGCCATCCCGTCGTTGGCCCTCCGCCCACGCGACGACGCGCTGGTGGTCGTGGCCAGCGGTTACACGCTCGCCTTCGACCTGCTCGACCCGACGTGCGACGTCGGACTGGTCGCCCCCCGGATGCTCGGCCCGGAGGTGCGCCGGTGCTACGAGGAGAACGTCGGGTTCATCACCGCCGTCGGGGTGCACCGTGACGCCACCGGCACCGCGCGGGCCCGCACGTTGGCGGTCGCCAAGGCCATCGGGGGCTTGCGGCAGGGAGCCATCGAGATGACCGCGCTCCAGGAGGCGGTCCTCGACCTGGCCGTCGAGCAGGCGCTCTCGCCCGCCCTGCGACAGGTGACCCAGTCCTTCGTCGGGGTGATGCTCGAGCACGGCATCCCCCTCGAGGCGGTCCTCACCGAGCTGTTCCTCTCCGGCGAGATCGAGCGCACCTACCGCCTCCTGCGCATCGAGGGCTACGCCGCCCAGATGGAGCACCACTCACCCACCAGCCAGTACGGCCAGCTGTCGCGCGTCCCCAACTTCACCCACCTCGACGTGACGACCCCGATGCGCGAGGTCGTCGACGGGATCGCGTCGGGGGCGTTCGCCGAGGAGTGGCAGGCCGAGCGGGAGGCCGGGTTCCCCAACTTCGAGCGCCTGAAGGCCGACGCCGTCGGCCCCGACATCCAGGCGTGGGAGCGCGAGCTGCGATCGCAGCTCGGCGAAGGCGCCTCGTCCACCTGAGCGGACGGGTCAGGCGGAGGTGCGATCGTGGCGGGCCAGCAGGCCCGCCACGACGTGCTGGAGCACCGCGTCCCGGAACTCGTCGGTGATCTCCAGCTTGTCGACCATCTTGCGCTGGACGAACGGCCCCGTGAGCAAGGCGAGGGCGATGTCGACGTCGAGCGCGGGATCGATCTCCCCGCGCAGCTGGGCCAGCTGGAGCACGGTGCGGATCGGGCGGCGCCGCTCGTCGAGCATCGCCAGCACCAGCTCGTGCAGCTCGGGGTCACGATCCGAGCCGGCCAGCAGCACCGTCATCAGCTCGTGGTCGCGCTGGCTCTCCCCCTTGTCCTTCCACCGGTCCAGGATCGTGCGGAGGTCGGTCTCGAGATCGCCGGTGTCGGGCGTGGGGAGCTCGACGAAGCACGACGCCGCCGCCGTGACGACCATGGCCTGCTTCGTGCCGAAGTGGCGGTAGAGCGTGGTCTTGGCGACCCCGGACCGGGCGGCGACCTCCTCGAAGGTGACGCCATCGACCCCGTTGGCGACGAGCAGGTCGACGGTGGCGTCGAGCGCCGCCTGCCGTGCCTCTTCGCTCCGGGGGCGTGCCATCGCTGCCACATCGTAGTGGAATCATTCCCAAAGATCCCTGTGACACAAGCCACGGGTGCATCGGTTGCGCGCGCACCCATTGTTACGACACGATGACGTAGCGATATCCAGAGACCCCCGCCCGGAGCCCCCGATGCACACCGACCCCGAGATCTACGCCCGCCGCAAGCCGATCCTGGTGGTGCTCTGCATCAGCCTGATGATCGTCATCATCGGCAACACCGCCCTCAACGTGGCGCTGCCCCGCCTCGCCCTCGACCTCGACGCCAGCACCACCGACCTCCAGTGGATGGTCGACTCCTACTCGCTCGTGTTCGCCGGGATGCTCTTCACCGCCGGCACGCTCGGCGACCGCTTCGGCCGCAAGGGCGCGCTGCAGATCGGCCTCCTCCTGTTCCTCGGCGGCACCGGCCTGGCCGCCGTCGCCGGGTCCTCGACCATGGTGATCGCCGCCCGGGCGCCTGATGGGGCTGGCCGCTGCCTTCGTCATGCCCGCCACGTTGTCCATCCTCACCAACGTCTTCCCTCCGGCTGAGCGCCCGAAGGCCATCGCCGTGTGGGCGGGCATCGCCGGCGGTGGCGCCGCCATCGGTCCCGTCGCCTCCGGCTTCCTGCTCGAGCACTTCTGGTGGGGCTCCGTGTTCCTCGTGAACGTGCCCGTGATCATCCTCGCCCTCATCGCCGGCCGGATACTGCTCCCGACGTCCCGCGACCCCGAGCAGCCGCCGCTCGACATCCCCGGTGCGCTCCTGTCGATCGTCGGGCTCGGCGCCCTCGTGTACGGGATCATCGAAGGCCCGCTCCACGGCTGGACGAGCACCTCGACGCTGGTCACCTTCGGCATCGCCGTCGTCTCCCTCAGCCTGTTCGTGGTCCGTGAGCTGCACACCCCGAACCCGATGCTCGACCTGCGCTACTTCCGCGACCGCCGCTTCAGCGTGTCGTCCGGCGGCATGACGCTGATCTTCTTCGCCATGTTCGGCACGTTCTTCCTCGTGTCGCAGTACTTCCAGCTGGTGCTCGGGTACTCGGCGCTCGAGTCCGGTCTGTTCCAGCTGCCGATGGCCGTGGTGATGATGGGGCTCTCCCCGCAGGTCCCGAGGCTGGTGAACCGCTTCGGCGTCGCTCGCGTCGTCCCGATGGGCCTCGGCTCCGTCGCCTTCGGGCTCGTGCTGTTCTCGCTCCTCGGGGTGGACACGCCCATCTGGTACGCCTACGGCCCCGTCCTGTCCCTGGCCGCCGGCATGGCGCTGACCATGACACCGCTCACCACGCAGATCATGTCGGCCGTCCCGGTCACCAAGGCCGGCGTCGGCTCCGCCATGAACGACACCACCCGCGAGCTCGGCGGCGCCCTCGGGGTGGCCGTGCTCGGCTCGCTGGTCACGTCCACCTACGCCTCCCACATCGGTGACGCGATCAGCGGCCTGTCGGGGCCCCAACGGGCCGCGGCGGAGTCGGGTCTGGTCGGTGCCTTCGGCGTGGCGCAGCAGCTCGGCACCGAGGGCGGCGCCCTCGTCGAGGCAGCCAAGCAGGCCTTCGTCGACGGCATCGGCGTCGCCGCCCTCGCGGGCGCCGCCGTGGTGGCCATCGCCGCGGTGGTGTCCTATCGCCTCCTTCCCCACGACCGGAGCGGGGCGACGATCGACGTCGGCGGCCTGGACGAGGTCCCGGTGAGCACCGAGGAGTTCGCCCTCGCCGACTAGCGCTGCGCGAAGATCCGCTTGTGCGGCTCGACACGGCTCGGCGGTTCGCATTGTCGCTCCCGGAGACCACCGAGGAGCCGCACTTCGACATGCCGTCGATCGACGAGGACCCGGTGGCCTTCGAGGCGATCCGTTGGGGGAAGCAGGACAAGGTCGACTGGCTGCGCGTGCACCTGGCCGCCGCCGAGCGCACGCAGGTGTGCGAGCTGCTCGAGGATGCGTGGCGCTCGAAGGCTCCCAAGCGGGTGCTCGCCGCCTTCGACGCCGACCGGGAGGCGCCACGCTGATGTTGTTCGTGCACGAGACGCATCAGGTCGCGGGCCGGGAGGCCGACCGGTTCGAGGAGCTGTACCGCGACGGCTGGGCCGCCCCGCTCGCGCAGACGAGCGACGCCCGGCTGCTCTGGTTCATGCACCAGGCGCACGGCACCGGGGTCGCCTACACGTTCGTGACGGTGACCGCCCTCGAGTCACCCGCGACGCTCGACGACCTCAGCGGCCGGGTGCGGGGCGGCGACCTGCGAGCCTGGGCGGCGGAGGTCGACTCCTTGCGGCACGGGTCGGTCGCCAAGGTGCTCGAGCCGGCCCCGTTCTCGCCGATGGCCGAGGTCGATCTCTCCTCGGTGCCGGCCACATCGGCGACCGCGTTGGAGGACGGCAGCCTGCCGCTGTTCATGGAGGACACCGCGTGGCCACACCGCGGCCGCTTCGACCACTACCTGGAGGCGGCCGGAACCCTCTACGTGGAGACGCTCCGCAAGGCCGCCGAGCGGGCACCCAGCCTCCTCGAGCTCGTGGCCGCCTTCACGCCGCGCTTCGGCACCGGACGCCACCGAGAGATCGTCTTGTGGCAGCGGATCAGCCGGCCCGACATGCTCCTCCCGCTCTTGAGCCGTGAGGTGCCCGCCGCCTACCGGGCTCCCGGCACGTGGATGCACGACGCCCTCGACGTGCGCGACCAGTGGGAGAGCCGGATGCTCCGGGTCGCGGCCTGGTCGCCGCTCGGCTGACGAAGAGACCTACGCTGCCCCATGCCGTTGTACATGGATCGCCACCAGGTTCCGGGCGCGTCAGCGGAAGACGTGGCAGCTGCGCACATGCAGGACGTCGGGGTGCAGCACCGCTACGGCGTGAAGTACCTCACGTACTGGTTCGAAGAGGACACCGGCATGGTGTTCTGCCTGGCGGACGGGCCGAACAAGCAGGCGGTCGAGGACGTGCACCGCGAAGCCCACGGGCTGCTGGCCACGACCATCATCGAGGTCGAACCTGGTTCGGTGCAGTCGTACTTCGGTGCGATCCCCACCCACCCGGTCGGCGAGGCCTACGCCGAGTCGGCCGTTCGCGCCGTGCTCTTCACGGACATGTGCGGCTCCACCGCGCTCACCCAGGCCCTCGGCGACGACGTCAGCACCGCGTTGCTGCGCGAGCACGACGCCGCGGTGCGCAGCGCCCTCGCCGGTCACGACGGCCGCGAGGTGAAGCACACCGGTGACGGGATCATGGCGTCGTTCAGCTCGGTCAGCGAGGCGGTGCAGGCCGCCATCGAGATCCAGAAGGCGATCGCCGTCCGCAACGAGGGCGCTGACACGGTGATCGAGCTCCGCATCGGGATCAGCGCCGGGGAGCCTGTGGCGGACAAGGAAGACCTCTTCGGTGCGGCCGTGCAGCTGGCGGCCCGCCTGTGCGCGCACTGCCAGCCGGGCGGCGTCACGGTGTCGGTGGCCGTGCGGGAGCTGTGCATCGGCAAGCTCCTGACGTTCGACGACGGCGGCGCCGTCGAGCTCAAGGGCTTCGCCGAACCGACCCGCGTCTACGACGTCAACTGGACCTGAGCGCCTCTCCGCCGGCTCAGGTGCGCTCGGCGCAGAGCACGTACAGGGAGTCGTCGAGCACGGCTCGCGAGCCGGGTGCGTAGCGGGTCTGCAGCTCGCTGGCCAACGCCCACTCGACGAAGCGGAACCCGTGACGGCCGAGGAACGCCTCGTAGTCCTCGGGATGGATGGCGAACGTCACCGGCTCGCCGATCAGGCTCAGGGCACTCGGTACCACCCGCCGAGCGGTCCCCATCGGCCCCGGGTCGTCGACGAGGAACCACATGTCGTGGGCGATCTGCGAGCCCGGTCCTCCGAGCTCGTGCACGCCATCGAGCGTGGCCGCGACGGCGGCACGGGTCAGGTACATCGGGACGCCTTCCCATGTGAAGAAGGTCTTCGCACCGTGCGTGAAGCCCGCCGCCGTGAGGACCTCGGCCAGGGTCTGGGTCTCGAAGTCGATCTCCACCCGCACGACGTTCGCCGCTGGGAACTCCTCCGCATGGCGTTCGATCGTCGCCGCCTTGGCTCGGCTGATGGCCGCCAGGTCCACCTCGAACACCGGGCGACCGGCGAGCTGGTCAGCGAACCGGTAGGCGCGCGTGTCGTAGCCCGCGCCGAGGAGCACGACTTGGGTGGCACCCGCGTCGAGCGCGGTCGTGAGGTGGTCGTCGATGAACCGATGGCGCAGCGGCACGTACGTCGTGCCCGACGGGCCGAGCCGGCGGAGCAGCCGGGCCGAGAGGCTCCGCGACCACGCCGCCAGCGCGCCCCGCGCCGGTGCCGACAGGAACAGGTGCGCCCACCGATCGCCGACGATGCGCTCGTCCTCGGGCTTCAGGTGCTCGAGCGCCCGGGCGATCGTGACCGCCTCGGCCGTCAGGCTCGGTCGCCCCTGCAACCGATGCGAGAAGGCGCGGGATCCGTCTCCGGTGCTCATGATGGGATCCTGCCTCATCGGCGCCCTTGTAGAAGAGTGCGCCCATGACCTCATCACAGGTTCGGCAGGTGGCGTACTTCGCCCTCGCGGCCCTTGGGCTGCTCGGCACGGCCTACTTCAACGCCCAGTGGTTCGGCAACGACGCGTTCGACCACACGGTCAAGGGGTTCGTGGAGCCCGCGTTCGGCAACTCCGCCGCGTCATCGGTCGGCGTCGATCTCTCCGTGGTGTGCCTCGCCGCCTGGGTGCTGATCGTGACCGAAGCCCGCAAGCTCGGCATGCAGCGGTCGTGGCTCTACGTCGTGGGCTCCATGGTCACTGCGATCGCGTTCGCGTTCCCGTTGTTCCTGGGGCTGCGCGAGCGTCGACTGTCTCAGTCGCCCACCGCGTAGGGCTCCCATTCGCCGGGGATACCCCCACGGTTCGCTCACCAGGTCACCCCAGGTCGGTCACCCGCCGGACACGTTGTGGTGGACGGCAGCTCGGATGAGCGCCTTGAACGCCTTGGCGTCGACCTTCTCGCCCTCGTGGATGTCGATGGCGCGCCTCGTGTTCCCCCCGAGGCTCGAGTTGAAGAGCTTGGCCGGGTCGTCCAGCGCTGCCCCCTTCGCGAAGGTGAGCTTCACGGCGGACTTGTAGGTCTCACCGGTGCAGATGATCCCGTCGTGCGTCCACGTCGGGATGCCGCCCGGGGTCGACGGCTTCACCCACTTGATCTCTTCGACCACGTCCGGGTCGGCCTCCTTGATCAGGTCGCGCATCCTGCTCAAGGTCTCGCCGCGCCAGTCGCCGAGGTCATCGATCACCTGGTCGATCCGCGCCGCTGCCGAGTCAGATCTCGTCATGGTGGAGGTTCTAGTCGCGCTCCCAACCTGTCGATCACCCAAAGCCACGTTCCATCGTCTTGGCGCCGCGCGACCTCAGACGTGATGTCACCATCGAGGCTGCCCGTCGAGGGGAGGGCCAGATCACCGCAGATGAGTGCTGGGCGCGGCTCCCCGAGCCTGAACGTTCGTCCTTCCGGTCCCAACCCAGTGGCTTGGCCGCTCATTGGTCAGGTGACCAGCCGATGTTGACGGCATGTTCGGCTCCTGCGTCCGCGGTCTGGGGACGGCCCAAGCCGCGAACCATCGCCGGCTATGCGCTACCCCACCAGCGTCGGCGCCCGTCGTTGTGTGGGCGCTGACGACTTCGCCAGATCGCCGATTCAGGCGCGGCGACGCGGCTCTGCACCAGCGGTGCATGGTGGGCGGCGGCTGGCTACCGTTGGGACCCGTGCAGGCGGCGCGTGACGCATTCGCTCGGCAGTCGTGGCGTGAGGTGCATGCGCTGCTCACGGAGGCGGGCGAAGACCTCGACGCCGAGCTGCTCGAACTCCTTGCCGTCGCCGCCAACCTGATTGGGCGGGACCAGGACTGCGTGCGGGCGTGGGAGCGGGCGCACGCTGAACACCTGCATGCCGGCCGACTCGACGAGGCGGCGCGCTGCGCGTGCTGGGCCGCGCTCACGCTGCTACTCGCCGGCGAGGTGGCGCAGGGCGGCGGGTGGATGGGCCGCGCCGAGCGCATCGTCGAGGAGCTGGGCGACGGCGACGCGCCGGCAGCCCGCGGGATGCTCCTCATCCCTGCCGCGCTGAGCGCCATCGGTGAGGGCGACGCCGAGACCGCCCGCGCTCTCGCCGCGCAGATGGTCATCCTCGCCACTGCGTCGGGTGATCGCGACATGCTCGCCCTCGCCCGGCTTAGCGCCGCGCAAGCGGAGCTCGTCGCCGGCGACGTCACGCAGGGCATGCGGATCTTCGACGAGATCATGGTCGGCGTCACCATGGGCGACGTCTCACCTGTCCCTGCGGGGATCATCTACTGCGCGGTGGTCGAGGGGTGCATGGAGGCGTGCGATCTGGGGCGTGCCGCCGAGTGGACCGAGGCGCTGCGCCGCTGGTGCGACAACCAGCCCGACCTCGTCCCCTACCGCGGCCAGTGCATGGTGCACCGCTCGCAGATCTTGGTCGCCCACGGGTCGTGGGCTGAGGCCGCCGCGGAAGCCGACCGGGCGTGCCGGCGGCTCGCCGACCCGATGCACCCTGCCCTCGGTCTCGCGCACTACCAGCGCGCCGAGCTCTACCGCCTGCGTGGCGAACTGGACGCCGCCGGCGACGCATACCGGCAGGCGAGCCGGCACGGTCACGCGGCGGCACCCGGGTTCGCACTGATGCGATTGGCGGAGGGTGAAATCGCGGGCGCGGTGCGCGCCGCTCGGCGCATGCTCGCCGAGCATGCTGTCGGGACGCCACGCGCCGCGCTGTTGGCGGCCGCGGTCGAGGTGCATCTGGCCGCGGGCGACGTTGCTGAGGGGCGCCGGCTCGCCGACGAACTGGCGACGCTCGCGTCGACGATGGTCACGCCTCTGGTGGACGCGGCCGCGGCGTACGCCGGCGGGACCGTCCTCCTCGCCGAGAACGACCCACCAGCAGCGATGGCCCGACTTCGCGACGCGTGCAAGGCATGGCGTGAACTGCAGATGCCCTATGAAGCGGCCCGGGCACGCTTCCAGCTGGCGCTCGCCTACCAGGCGGTCGACGACCACGACGCCGCCGACCTCGAGCTCGACGCGGCGCGGGCAACGTTCGAGTCGCTCGGCGCCACCGTCGACTTGGCGAGGACCGCTACCAGCCCCACGTCGGCGCCATCAAGGGCGGGAGGGATCACGGACCGCGAGTGCCAGGTCCTGCGCCTCGTCGCCTCGGGCAAGTCCAACCGTGAGATCGCCGCCGAGCTGGTGATCAGCGAGCACACCGTGTCCCGTCACCTCCAGAACATGTTCATGAAGCTGGGCGTGACGTCGCGTGCTGCGGCCACCGCTTACGCCTACGAACACGACCTGGTGTAAACGCACCAAGCGCGCACCATCCGAAGATGGTGGATCCGGGCGATGCGGGCGCCGGCGTTCATCCGTACCGTCCTCAGCATGACCACCACACCTGTCAACGACCGACGGGACACCGCCACCGTCGAACGTCTCGCGACCAGCTTCAACCGGTCCTTCGAGACGTGTGAGGACCCCGACGATGTCCTGAGCGCCGATGTCTTCTTCGACCTGTACCCGCCGTTCTGGCACTTCCAACTGCAGGGCCGCGACGCGATCCAGGCACAGCTGCGAGCGATCACCGGGGGCGCCGAGGTCACCTCCCGCATCCTGCGCGTCGTCGCCACGGCTGACGGCTTCCTCATGGAGCACGAGGAGACCGCAATGGGCGAGCACACCGAGGTCGCCCGCAAGATGTGGCACTGCGTGGTGCGCGACGGCCGCATCGTCGAGGCGACCTGCTACTGCAACGGCGGGTGGGACGATGAGCTACGCGCACGGCACGCCGCCGAAGCCCCGATGCTGCGGCCCTGAACGGAGTACATGATGACGATCACGGACGAAACGATGACCACCGAGGCAGTGCTCCAGGCCGTCCGCCATCTCGGCCCCTCCATCCTCGACCGGGCCGGGGCGATCGAGGCGGCGCGGCGGGTGCCGGCCGACCTGCTCGACGACCTGCGGAACGCTGGTTGCTTCCGCCTCGTGCGCCCGACGACCCACGGTGGGCTCGAGGCGTCCTTGCCCGACGCCATGCGCGTCTTCGAGTCGCTGGCCCGGGCCGACGCGTCGGTCGCCTGGACCGTGATGATCGGCACCGGCTCGTGGATCGACCTGGCGCACCTGCCCCGTGCCACCTTCGACGCCTTGTACGCGGACAACCCCGACACCATCACCGCCGGCGTGTTCAACCCGACGGGTGCGATCGCGCCGGTCGACGGCGGGTACTCGGTCAACGGCCGTTGGAGCTTTGCCAGCGGGTGCGAGCACGCCGACGTGCTCTTCGCCAACTGCGTCGAGGGTGTAGTCGACGGCAGCCCGCAACTGCGCGGCGCGGTGTTCGCGCCGGGCGACGTCGAGATCGAGGACACGTGGTCGGTGTCTGGCCTGTGCGGGACCGGTAGCCACCACTTCCACGTCGACGGGCTCGTTGTGCCCGCCGAACGCACCTTCGACGTCCTTGGCGGCGAGCCATGCATCGACGCGGTGATCGTGCGCATCCCGCCGCCCGCCCTGTTCTCACTGGTGATCGCCAGCGTCGCGCTGGGCATCGCCCAGGGAGCGCTAGACGACATCACCGTGCTGGCGTCCGAAAAGGTGCCGCTGCTGTCACCGGTCGCGCTGGCCGGCAACCCGCTGTTCCAGGTTGACCTCGCCATCGCCGATACCGACGTGCGGGCCGCCCGCGCCTTGCTCTACGAAGAGTCGGCGCGGCTCTGGGCAAACGTGGCGACGGGCGACCCGCTGACGATGGAGCAGCGCGCGCGAGGTACGCGCCGCCGGCGTGTGGATCGTCGACCGAGCGATGGCGGTCGTCATCGCCGCCTACCGGGCAGGAGGCGGCAGCTCGCTCTACACCGACTCCCCGCTCCAGCGCCGGCTCCGCGACATCAACGCCCTGGCACAGCACTTCATCGTTCGCCGCGACACGCTCGTCACCGCGGGCGCCATCCTCGGCGGCCAAGACGTGGAGGTCATGGTCTTCTGACCCCCGCAGGCCATGCCGTGCGACTCAGATGGATGACGGATCTGACAATCCGTGGGAGGGCACCACGCAGCTCGACCTGGCGGATGCCCCTGAAGGCGTGCTCGCTCCCTGCGCCGAATGGCGCACACGTGCCGTGACTCAGGACGAGGTCCTGTGGGGATGCAGCCAAGACGAGTACGGCAACGGACCGCGGGCCATCTACCGCTGCGATGACGGTCGGCTTCTGTACTCCTTGTCAGAGGGAAGTTGGGGCTACGTCGGAGAACCCATGCGCGAGCAGGTCAGCGATGACATTGACGCTCTCGCACCCGTCGACGACCTGCTCCGCTGCGGCGAGCGCCTCTTCCCCGATCCGTCGCCCTGAGTGACGGTCTGCACGGGCAAACCTGCCGGACATGGCTGGGTGCCAACGTCGCTGATCGGCTCAACGTTGCTGCTTGCGTTCGCAATCGTCGTGCCGCAGTCGTGCCACTCCGGGCGGCGAAACGGGGGTTCTCACGGACCTCCCGGTGAAGACGGGTGAAGGCCGAAACCGCTGTTGACCAGCGCTCTCGGCCCTCAGACCTGGTGGAGGTGATGGGACTCGAACCCACGGCCTCTTCGATGCGACCGAAGCGCTCTAGCCAACTGAGCTACACCCCCGAGGGAAGGGTCAGGCTACCGCGCGGCCGCCTCGGTGCCGAAGCCGGAAGCGGGCGGCGTCAGCTGCCGTAGCGGCGCATGGCCAGCTGCGGCTGCGACTGGCGACGGGGAGCGGTGGGCGGCATGTAGCGCACCTTGAGCTCCTTCTCCGTGGTCTGCTGCTGGAGGCTCACGAGCATCCCGACGTAGGCCACGAAGGCGACGTCGACGAGGAGGTGGAGCATCCACACCGAGCCGCCGAGGGCGACGGCGAGCAGGAACGAGACGCCGACGGCGCCGAGGAGGGTGACGAAGACGTCGCGCCGACGACGGCGGATCTCGGCCCGGCGCATGGCGGCCTGGGACGGGGCGGGGCGCCGGGCCTGCGGGCGACGGCCGGCGAGCTGGGCGACGTTCGAGCGGGGGTTGTAGCGCGGCGCGTCGTAGCGGCCGACGTCGAGGCGGGACAGGTTGCTCGACCGACCTCCCGGCGTGGTGCGCTCGAGGACGCTGAGCTGCTGCCGGAAGGAGGCGATGGAGTCACCCGGCCGGCTCTCCCGGCGGGTCTGGAGGTACGGGGGGATCAACACGAAGCCCCAGATGAGGCCCAGGATCACGATTACCAGCACGGTGGTCACGCTCCGTAGCCGTCCTTTGCGCTTCAAGGACCGTACTTGGCGCCTTGCGAGCATCGGGGGATGCTCGGCGGCCCAGTGGTCCGGCGGATGGGATGCAACGATCGGATGCCATCCATGACGGACAGCGTTCGAACATTGCGGTTGTACTACGAACCTAGGACAACCGCCACCAGAAGTGCAAACTATTGCAAGCACTCGGCCGGGTCGGGCGTGCCTACAGTCCGAGGTCGAAGTCCCCGTCGAGGGGCCCTCGGCGGTAGGTGCCGGAGCGCCCGCCGGTCTTCTCCCACAGCGCCACGTCGCCGATCACCATCGCTCGGTCGACGGACTTGCACATGTCGTAGATGGTGAGCGCCGCCACCGTGCACGCCGTGAGGGCCTCCATCTCGACACCGGTGCGGTCGACCGTGTCCACGGCCGCCTCCACCTCGATGAAGGTGTCCTCGATCCGGAAGTTCACCAGCACCGCGCCCACCAGCAGGGGGTGGCAGAGCGGGATGAGGTCGGACGTGCGCTTGGCGGCCTGGATCCCGGCCACCCTCGCCACCGAGAGGACATCGCCCTTGCTGACGGCGCCCTTGGCCACCAGCGACGTGGTGTCGGGCTGCATGTGCACCCTCGCGCGGGCCACCGCCCGGCGGTGCGTGGCGTCCTTCGGCGTGACGTCGACCATCCGGGCCCGGCCCAGAGGATCGAGGTGGGTGAGGCCGCGATCGGACATGCGGGGAGTCTACGCCTGAGGGCTATCCGCCGATCTGGCTCATGGACCGCCGGGGCTTCACGAACTGCACCTGGTTGATGGCGTGCCCGGCCCACTTGGCCCCCACGCAGGCCTCGATGGCGTCCGAGAGGTCCTCATCGGACCCGCCGGACCGCAGGATCGTGCGCAGATCGTGGTCTTCCAGGGAGAACAGGCAGCTCCGCAGCTGACCGTCGGCGGTGAGCCGGATCCGGTCGCACTGCTCGCAGAAGGGCCGGGTGACGCTCGGGATCACGCCCACCTCACCCCGGCCGTCGAGGTAGCGGAACCGCTCGGCCGGCTCGCTCCCCCGCTGGATCGGCTCCAGCGGGTGGACGGCGCCGATGCGCTCGACGATCTCGGCCTGGGTGACGACCTGCTCGTTGGTCCACGCGTCGCTGGCGTCGAGCGGCATCCACTCGATGAACCGCACCGTGACGCCGCGCTCGCGCCCGTACTCGGCCAGGTCGACGATCTCGTCGTCGTTGATGCCGCGCACCACGAGCACGTTCACCTTCACGGGAGTGAGGCCGGCTTCGAGGGCCGCATCGATCCCGTCGAGCACGTCGTCGAGCTGGTCGCGCCGGGTGAGCTCGAGGAAGCGCTCGGGCTGCAGCGAGTCGAGGGAGACGTTCACGCGTCGCAGGCCGGCGGCGGCGAGGCCCCCGGCCACCGCGCGGAGCGTGGCGCCGTTGGTGGTGAGGGACAGGTCGATCGGCAGCGCGGCCAGCTTGCTCACCAGCACCGGCAGGTGGGCCCGCACGGTCGGCTCGCCCCCCGTGAGGCGGATCGACTCGATGCCGTGCTGCTCGACGAGCACACGAGCGACGCGCTCGAGCTCCTCGAAGGTGAGGACCTCAGCCTTGGGCAGCCACGTCATGTCCTCAGGCATGCAGTAGGTGCACCGGAAGTTGCAGCGGTCGGTGACCGAGATGCGCAGGTCGCGGTGCACACGACCGAAGGAGTCGACCAGGGGTCGAGGCACCTCGGGCGCGATCGCATCAGACATGGTCCCGCCAGGCTACGGCGTCGAGGTCACGCGTCGGCCAGGAGGAGCACCCGGACCGGGTCGCCCGCTGCTACGCCCTCGCCGTCAGGGAGCGGCAGGAGGCCGTGGGCCCGGGCCATGGCGGTGAGGTGGTGGGACCCCTGGCCGCCGGCCGAGCGCAGGTGCAGCACGCCCGCCGCGTCGCGCTCGGCGAGCACCCGCACGAAGTGGACCTTGCCGTCGGGGTGCCGGGGGAAGGGCTCGGCCGCCACAGCCGGCACCTCGGGTCGCAGCAGGTCGGCGTGCCCGGCCAGGCGGCGCAGGGCCGGCCGGGCGAGGAGCTCGAAGCTGACCATCGACGACACGGGGTTGCCGGGCAGGCCGAACACGGGTGTGGCTCGCTCGCCGACGACCCCGAACGCGAACGGCTTGGCCGGGCGGATCGCGATCTGCATCCACCGCATGTCGCCGATGCGGTCGAGCACGACCTTCACCAGGTCGATGTCGCCCATCGACACGCCCCCGCTCGTGAGCACGGCATCGCAGGTCGCGGCGCCGTCCGTGATGGCGGTGGTGATGGCCGCCTCGTCGTCGCGGATCAGGCCGAGGTCGACGGCCTGCCAGCCGTTCTGGGCGACCAGCGCGAGCAGCGTGGCCCGGTTGGAGTCGCGGATCTGCCCCGGACCGATCGGAAGGCCGGCCTCCACCAGCTCGTCGCCCGTCGACAGCACCCCAACGCGCAGGCGGGGGTGGGCCAGCACCTCGGTGACGCCGATCCCGGCCAGCACGCCGAGGTGCCCCGGTGAGATCACCTCGCCTGGAGCGAAGACGGCGTCACCGGCACGCAGGTCGTCACCCGCCACCCGGACCGCCTCGCCCGGCGGCACCTCCGTGCCGATGGCCACACGGCCGCCGTCGTCCAGCCGGGTCGTGTGCTCCACCATGACGACGGCGTCGGCGCCGTCCGGCATCGGGGCGCCCGTGAAGATCCGCATCGCCTCGCCTGGTCCGAGCCCACGCGGGGCCGGATGGCCGGCCGCCACCTCCGCCACCACCGGCAGCTCGACCGGCGCCGCCTCGGTCGCGCCGGCGGTGTCGGCAGCGCGCACGGCGTAGCCGTCCATGGCCGTGTTGGCGAACGGCGGCACGTCCTCCGGCGACGTGACCGGCTCGGCCAGCACGCAGCCCACCGCCGCCATCGTCCGCGTGCGCACCGGCTCGAGCCGCGCGACCCGCTCGAGCACCTGGGCGCGGGCCTCTTCGAGCGGGATCACGCGCCGATCCTACGGACGACACCCCGCGAACCTGGGTGCGAAGGGCCCTGCGGCACTTCGCACCCGGGTTGGTCGGCGGGATCAGCCGATGCCCTGCTCTCGCACGTAGCCGCTCAGCCACTCGCGGAACTCCGGGCCGAGGTCCTCGCGGGCCAGGGCCAGCTCCACGGTGGCGCGGAGGTAGTCGAGCTTGCTGCCGATGTCGTAGCGCCCCTCGTCGAACGTGTAGCCGTACACGTCGAGGTCGGGGAGCAGCCCCCCGATGGCGTCGGTGAGCTGGATCTCGCCGCCCGCGCCCGGCTTGGTGCGGTCGATCGACTCGAAGATCGCCGCGGTGAACACGTAGCGCCCCATCACGCCCCAACCGGACGGCGCGTCCTCGGGCTTCGGCTTCTCGACGATGCCCGAGCACCTTGAGGAGCCGGGGTCCGACCTCCTCGTAGGCGATGCTCCCGTAGGCGCTGATCTCCTCGAGGGGGAACTTCTTGCACGCGATCACGGCCGCGGCACCCCTCGCCTCGTGCGCGTCGATCATCTCGGACAGCACCGTGGAGTGCTCGTCCATGATGTCGTCGCCCAGCATCACCGCGAACGGCTGGTCACCGACGTGCTTGCGGGCGGTGGCGACGGCGTGGCCGAGGCCGAGGGCCTCGCCTTGGCGCACGTAGTGGATGTCGGCCAGGTTGGCGAGGTCGAGCACCTCGGCGAGGAGCGAGTCCTTGCCCTTGGCGTGGAGGTCCTGCTCCAGCTCGACGCTGCGGTCGAAGTGGTCCTCGATCGCCTTCTTGCCCCGCCCGGTGATGATGAGGATGTCGTCGATGCCCGATCGGACGGCCTCCTCGACCACGTACTGGATGGCCGGCTTGTCGACGACCGGCAGCATCTCCTTCGGCTGCGCCTTGGTGGCCGGGAGGAACCGGGTGCCCAGGCCGGCGGCGGGGATGACGGCCTTGCGGACGTGGGTCATGGAGCCGTTCTACTCGCTGACCTCCGTGGTCAACGAGCGCTCCTCGCCTCGCCGGAGCCGCTCGAGGTTGTCGCGATGGCGGGCCACCACCAACAGGCCGCAAGCCGCGAAGGCCGCGACCTCCCCGGCCGGTCGACCCGCCGCCACCGCCGCCACCGGGAGCCCCGCCGCGACGGCCAGCGATCCGGCGGACGCCGCCCCCACGACCTTCACGGCCAGGAGCCAGAGGACGGCGAGGCCGAGCGACGGGACCGGCAGGAGCACGGCCGCCATCCCGGCACCCGTCGCGACCCCCTTGCCGCCCCGGAAGCGCCGCGTGGCCGGCGCCACGTGGCCGAGCACGGCCGCCAGACCGCAGGCCACACCGATCGCCCGGTTCCCGGTGGCGAGGCCGAGGGCGGCGGCGACGGCGCCCTTGGCGAGGTCGCCGATCAGCACGGTGGCTCCCGCGCGGCGGCCCATGGTGCGAAAGGTGTTGGATGCGCCTGGGTTGCCGGAGCCCTCGACGGTGGGATCGCGGCCCGCGCGGCGGCCCACCATGATCGCGGTGGGGAACGTCCCCAAGAGGTAGGCGGGGACCACGAGCAGCCACGCCAGGTCCACGCGCTCACCCTACGGGTGGGCCGGGTGTGCGGCTCGGGAGGGACCACCGCTACGCTGGCACTCTCCACGTTCGAGTGCTAACGGAGGACGGAACGTGCCCACCTACGAGTATCGGTGCAAGGCCTGCGGCGAGGAGCTCGAGGTCGTGCAATCGTTCACCGACGACGCCCTCACCACCTGCGACGCGTGCGGTGGTCAGCTGCGCAAGCTGTTCGGCAACGTGGGCATCGCGTTCAAGGGCAGCGGGTTCTACAAGAACGACAGCCGCGGCAAGTCCACCACCGCGGCCAGCAGCGACAAGGCCACGTCGGAGTCGTCGACCAGCGCCAACGGCGACAAGGGTGACAAGAGCGGCAGCGACACGTCGAGCCCGACGAAGGACGCCAGCTCCACGCCGAAGAAGGACGCCGCCCCGTCGTCCAACGGCAGCTCCTCCGGCAAGTCGGACAAGGCCAAGACCCCCTCCACCAGCACCTGACGCCTTCCCGGCCGGATGGTCGGCCGCTAGCGTCGGCGATGGCTTCCCCCGCCTGATCGGACGATCCGAGGAGGCGCGCGCATGCGCCGGAAGCCGCCCGTCCGCCGCCCTGGGGTGGCGCTGACCCTCCGGCGACACCCCCGGTGGCGCTCGGCCGCTGCGGTCGCGCTGGGCCTGGCGAGCGGCGGGGTCGCCACCGCGACGCTGCAGGGAGCGGAGGACGCCCGCGCGGCGTGGGGACGCCCGATCACCGTCCTCGTGGCGGCCCGCGACCTGGCGGCGGGTGAGCGGCTCGACGCCGGCAACACGCGCCACGAGGACCATCCCGCACCGCTCGTGCCAGGAGGCGCCCTCACCGCGCTGCCGGATGCCGGTCGGGTGGGCGAGCCCGTCTACGAAGGCGAGGTGCTCCGCGAGGAGCGCCTGGCGCCGGCCGGCCGGTCCGAGGTCGCGGCGCGGTTGGCCTCCGGCACGCGCGCCGTCGCGATCCCGGTGGAGCCCGGCACCACGCCGCCACTCGCGGTCGGTGACCGGGTGGACGTGCTGGTGGCGCTGCCCGCGGAGGCGGCGGACGGGGGTCCGCCGGGGTTCGCCCTGGCCACGGACGTCGTCGTCGTCGACATCACCGACGCAGCCGTGACCGTCGCCGTCCCGCGAGCGGTCGCGCCCCGCCTAGCCGTCGCGTTCGGCCAGGGCGCGGTCACCCTCGCCCTCGTGGGCTGAGTCCACCACGCGGCCCTCGGCCACGCAGCCACAGTCGGCCGCGTGGATGAGCCGTTCGACCAACGCGACGCCGAGGACGGCCAGCGCGAGACCGGCGACGACGTCGGAGGCCCAGTGGACCCCGAGCCAGATGCGACTGATGCCGACGAGGACGGCCAGCACCCACACGCTGACGGCGACGGCCCACCACAGGAAGCGTCGCCGGGTGTAGAGCGCGGCGACCAGCGGCACCATGCCCCAGCTGGCGGCCGTGGCCAGGGGGTGCCCGCTCGGGAACGAGTAGCCGCGGCCGCGCACGAGCCGATCGCCGACCGGGGGACGGTCGCGGCTGACGAGCTCCTTGAGGGCCGCCTCCGCGAGCGGCCGCGCGACGAGGACGACGATGATCGCGATCGCCAACCGGGGACAGCGCCGCCACGACAGCGCCGCCGCGGCGAGGGACACGGCCACCACCACCTTGGTGGAGCCCAGGAAGGACACGCGACTGAAGACCTCGTTCAGCGTGGAGGTCCTGGAGTCGACCACCCACCTCGTGATCGGCTCATCCCAGAAGAGCCAGCCAGCCACCGCACCGACGGCGAGCGCGGAGACGACCATGGCCGCGATGGGGAGGATCCAACCGTGGGCGGCATGGATGCTGCGCACGGTCATCGGGGGGTGGAGGTGCAGGTTGCGCGTCGGCCTCACGGCTCCGCGTCCTCGAACGCGATCACGTCGACCAGGAGCTGATCGATCGTCCAGTCCTCCACGCAACCTCGGAGCTGGCGGCGGTCGGTCTGGTCGAGCGCCGGCTGGAGCGTGACGCGGAAGCGCCCGTCGCCCTCGTCGTGGATGGGGCTGACGAGGTCGGAGGTGACCTCGAGGCGACAGGTGAGCAGAAGGGCATGCACCATCTCCGGCAGCGTCTGCCCACGCTCCGCGCCTTCGGAGCGGGCGGACACGATCAGGTCGACGGTCGAGCCGGCCACGTCGGCCTCGTGTGTCGACAAGGTCGCCTCCCGCAGGGCGAGCGTCCCGAGCGCGCCGACGGTGAGGCCCACGGCGCCGAGCGCCAGGCGTCCGGGCGCGATCTTCACCGGCCGCGGCCGGCGTGGCCGAGGAGCTTGCGGATCTGCACGTCATCGGCCCCGGGCGTGTCCTGGGCGAGGACGGTGACGTCGTCGACGACGAGACCGCCGGCCGGATAGCTGATCAGGCCGAGCTTCGCCGCCAGCCGTTCCTCGCCGATCGGGGTCGACGTCTTCGAACCCAGCTGGTCGACCAGCCAGGCCACCCCCGACAGGAGGACGCCTCCTCCGACGAGGAACGTGATGAAGACGTTGAGCTGCCCGCGCGCGGAGCCCTTGAGCCACTCGAAGCGGTCCGGGGTCGGAGGCCGCGTGCTGCGGAGCGCGGCCAGCGTCTCGGGGTCGGTGGGAGGGCGGCGTTGGAGGTGCCCGAGCTTGCGATAGAGCAGCGCGGTCGCGAGGCCGACCTCGGCGATCAGGACGATCAGCCCGAAGAAGAGCGCCCGGTTCCACTCCCACCGGTTGAGCGAGACGATCATGTAGACGGCGCCCGAGAGCAACGTGCCGATGCCCGCGAGCCAGGCGATGGTCTTCATGAGGCGTCCTCGCTCTCGTCGGTCTCCACGGTGACCAGCCCGGTTTCGCCGTCGACGACGACGTCATCACCCTCGTGCAGGTCCCGGGTGGCGTCGGCGTAGCCGACGACGGTGGGCACGCCCGCCTCCCGGGCGAGGATCGCGAGGTGCGACAGCACCGATCCGGTCTCGGCCACGATCCCGTTGAACCGCGTGAGGAGCGGCCCGAGGCCAGGAGACAGCGTCGTGGTGACGAGGACGCTGCCGGCGGGCGGATCCTGGGTGTCGTACGTCACCCGGCCGCGTCCGGTCCCGCCACCGGCACCGGTGCCCCCCTCGGACCCATGATCCGCCGGCACCCGGATGACCTTGCCCAGGTCGGAGATCTGGAACCGGGCGGGGAGCGGCGCGCCGAAGTTGTGCAGGTGCGTCTGCACGAGGGATGGGATGACCACGGCTCGATGGGTGAAGACCGCTTCGACGTGCTCGAGGGTCATGTGGCGGATCATGCCCGGCTTCACGAGGTCCTCGGAGTCGGTGAGCCGCTTGCCGAGCTCCCACGCCGCTCGACCGGTGAGCTCCTGCACCCACCGAACCCGCAGCCGCAGCGCCTCTCGGAGGATCCCGTTGTCGTTCCCGCTGTCACTGTCGCGGCCGAGGTGCATGGGGGTGGCCTCGTCGGGCAGCCGGGGACGCGGCGCGATGCGCGGAGGCGTGAGGGCCAGCACGACGGGGCTCCGTTCGAGCACCTCAGCATCGTCGAGCCCGTCCTCGCGGGCCTCGGCCAGCACCCGCAGCGCCACCGACGCACCGGTCATCCGGTTGCGGCCGGTGTCGGTGAGCATGCCGATGAGGATCTCGTGGGCATGGAGGGCACGGAGCACCCCGTGGCCACGGTGGAACAGACCGACGAGCTGTCGGCTGGTGAGCTCGGACAGCGCCGGCACCGCCCCGAGGTCGGCGTCGACCCGGTCGAGGAGCTGCTGGGCCAGCGTGGGCATCGCGGCTCGGAGCCGGCCGACCTGCCAGGCGCCGCGGAGCCGGCGCGCCCCCGGCATCGGATTGAGCTTCTGCACCAGTGAGCGCTTCGGCACGATCTCGCCGGCCAGTCGCAGGTCGATGGCGACGTGCCCGGCCATCGACACGATGACCCCGCTGGCCGCGACCTCCTTCGGGGTGGCGAGGCCAGCGAGCAGGACGGCCTCCCGCACCGCGTCGCGCAGCGGCGGGACCCACAGGTCGTGCTCGAGCTCGGCCAACGGCTCGGGGAAGGTCTCGGCCACCGGACCGGGGCCGTACACGGGGCCGACCGGCACACCTCGGATCTCGGTGGTGACCGGCCGCGACTGCAGGAGCCAGACGTGCCCGTCCTGCGCGACCGCCCACTCCACGTCTTGCGGACCGCCGAAGACGCGTTCGACCTCGACGGACAGGGCCACCAGTCGGCGGAGCACGGGCGCCGGCAGCTGTGGGCCGTCGCCGCGGGTGAAGTCGACCACGCGGGCCTTGATGTCCAGGACGTAGCGCGAGCCGTCGACCTCCCCGCTCACGAGGGGCTCGGGGCCCCCTTCGACCGCCGACACCGTCCGGCGGTCGGTCCGCCCGGTGACCGGGTCGACGCCGAACATCACGCCGCCGTAGCGCGGCTCGATCAGCGGCTGGACGAGGACTGCGATCGGAGACCCAGGCACGCCCGCTCGCACGCGAGAGTCGAGGACGGACTGGACGCCGACCGTGAACGCGTCGAAGGTCGGGATGCCGATGACGGAGTCGAACTGGCCTGCCATCGAAGACCCGGCGGTGTCCTCCAGGACCGACGAGCTGCGCGCGACGAGCGGGTGCCGGTCGCCGTCGGCCTGGTCGAACGCGCGGCGCACGGCCGGTTGATCGCTGGCCTGACCGCCCGCGTCGACCACGGCCGTGAACGAGGTCGTGAGCACGACCCCGGGAAGGGTGTCGATCCCCGCGACCGCCGCCTTGGCCAGGGCCGCCGCCTTGCTCCCGGTCAGGGCGACGTCCAGTGCGCGCGGGTCGGTCAACACGACGATCTCGGGTGCCGTGCCTCCGTCGCCCCGCGAACCTGCCTCTTCGCTGAGCGCTCTCGATCCCAACTCGCTCATCGCCACACCTCTTCGATCGCGAAGCGCTCGGGAAGCGTATCTGCGGCTAGCGGCCCACCGCGTAGAGCACGAGGACGCCGAGGCCGACGACGACGCGGTACACGACGAACGGGGTGAACGATCGGGTCTTGATGAGCCGCAGCGTGCCCCACACCGCGAGCCAGCCGGTGATGCCCGAGGCCACGATCCCCCAGGCGAACGGCGCCGCGAAGCCGTCGGGGATGCCGCCCTCGCCGGCCACGTCGACGGCCTTGAACACGAGCGCGCCGGCCGTGATCGGCAGGCTCATCAGGAAGGCGAAGCGGGCCGCCCCATCGCGGCCGAGGCCGGCGAAGCGCCCCACGGTCATCGTGACGCCGGAACGCGACACCCCCGGCTGCAGGGCGACGGCCTGGCCGGCACCCATCAAGAGGGCGTCGCGCAGGCGGATGTCGTCGACCGTGCGCTCGCCCGATCGGCGATCGGCCCACCCGAGCACCAGCCCGAAGACGATGAGCATGGTGGCGATCAGCCAGATGTAGCCCGTCTTCTCCTCGATGGTGTCGGCGAACAGGGCGCCGGTGACGGCGGCGGGGACCGTCGACGCCACGAGCAACCACGCGAGCCGACGGTCGTCCGTCCCCTCACCGGCCGAGGTGAACGCCGCCCGCAGGTAGCGGATGATGTCGGCCCGGAAGTAGGCGACGGCACCGACGAGGGTGCCGAGGTGCAGGGCGACGTCGAACGTCTTCTCCAGGCTCTCGTCGCCGGCGAAGTCCTGCCAGCCGAACAGCCACGGCACCAGGCGCAGGTGCCCGCTGGAGGAGATCGGCAGGAACTCCGAGAGGCCCTGGGTGATGCCCAGGACGATGGCGTGGAGGATCGGCACCGCTTAGGAACCGGAGAGCGCGATGTCGGGGATCACCAAGGTGACGCCCCCGCTGCCGTCCGGCAGCCACTCGAGGTCGGCCCCCACGGCCGAGATGTCGAGCAGCAGGCGCTGGATCGTCGACGCGATGGTGGCTTCCCGCACCGGCTCGGCCAGCTCTCCGCCCTTGACCATCAGGCCTTCGACACCCACGGAGAAGTCGCCCGACACCGGGTTGACGCCCGAGTGGAGCCCGGCCATCGACGTGACGAACAGCCCGTGCTCGACCGCGCCGAGCACCTCCTCGTGCGTGCCCGTGCCCGGCGCCACGGCCAGCGCCGCCGCGCCGACGCGCGGGGTGGACGACACGCCGCGCGCCGCGGAGCCCGTGGACGCGGTGCCCGAACGACGCCCCGTGTAGGTGTTGTGGAGGAAGCCCTGGAGCCCACCGTCGATCACCAGCTCGTTGCGACGGCGTGCCAGGCCCTCACCGTCGTGAGCCTCGGCGCCGAGCGAGCGCGGGTCGGTGGGATCGTCGACGAAGGTGAGCAGCGGCGAGGCGACCATCTCGCCGACGCGGTCGGCGAACGGCGACCGGCCCTTCAGCACCGCCTCGCCGTTCAGCATGCCGCCGACGATCCCGAGGATCGTGGCGGTCATCCGCGGCTCGAGCACGAGCGTGACCCGCTGGGTGGCGGGCTTGGTCGAGCCGAGCAGGCGGGTGGAGCGGAGGACGGCGTCGTCGGCCGCCTCGTCGATCGAGAGGTCGGTGACCTCGCGGCCCACCGAGAGGCCCGCCTCGATCTGGGTCTCGCCGTCCTGCACGGCGAGCGCCTGCACCATGAGGTAGCTCATGCCGGCCCGGCCCCAGGCGCGGATGCCCGTGCTGGTGGCGACGGCGCCCTCGCCGAGCGAGTCGCTGAACATGGCGACGCGCACGCCGTTGACCCGAGGGTCGCGGCCCATGGTGGCGGCCTCGAGCTCGAGGGCCATCGCCACCTTGTCGGCGGTGGGCACGTCGGCCAGGTGCTCGGGCCAGAGGTCGAGCTCGGCCGGCTCGACGCCGTCGGGCGTGGCCAGGCCGTTGAACTCGTCGGGCTCGCCGAACTGCGCGTTGTCGCGCGCCTCGGCGAGCGCCTCGAGCACCACGCTCTCGTCGAGGGTGCCGGCGTAGGCGAAGCCCTCGCGGTGGTCGACGATCACGCGCACGCCGACGCCCGCGGAGCTGGCCTGCGTGAGGCTCTCCACCTCACCGCCGTAGGCCTTCACCGACGTGCTGGTGCTGCGGGCCACGAAGGCCTCGACCTGCTCGCCCGGCCTCGGCCATCTCGGCGATGCGGGCCGCGACGTCGAGCAGCTCCGGGTTGTCGACGTGCTCATCTACGCGGTGCCGCCGACGGTGAGGGCGGGCACCCGCAGGGTGGGGACGCCGTCGCCGACGGGCACGCCCTGGCCGTCCTTGCCGCACATGCCCGGGCTGCCCATGGCGAAGTCGTGGCCGACGGCGTCGATGCTGGCCAGCACGGCCGGGCCGTTGCCGATGAGGTTGCCCTCGCGGATCGGCTCGGTGATCTGTCCGTCCTCGATGAGGTACGCCTCGGTCATGCCGAACACGAAGTCGCCGGTGGCGGTGTTCACCTGGCCGCCGCCGAGGTGGGCCACGTACACGCCGTCCGGGGTGCCGGCGATGATGTCGTCGGGCTCGTCGGGACCGGCCAGCACGTAGGTGTTGGTCATGCGGACCATCGGCAGGTGCTTGTAGCTCTGGCGGCGCCCGTTGCCGGAGCGGGCGCGACCTTCCTTGCGGGAGCGCAGCAGGTCGTACATGTAGTCGGTGAGGATGCCGTCCTCGATCAGCACGTTGCGCTGGGCGAGCGAGCCCTCGTCGTCGACCGCGAAGGCACCCCACTCCTCGGCCATGGTGCCGTCGTCGACGAGGGTGATCCGCGGGTCGGCGACCCGCTCGCCCATCCGGCCGGCGAACACCGAGGCGCCCTTGCCGACCAGATCGGCCTCGAGGCCGTGGCCGCAGGCCTCGTGGAACAGCACGCCGCCGCCGCCGGGGCCGATGACGACCGGCATCGTGCCGGACGGGGCGGGGCGGGCGGCCAGCTTCAGCAGGGCGCGGCCGGCGGCCTCGCGGGCGATGTCGTCGACGTCGTACTGGTCGAACAGCTCGAAGCCGACGGTGCGGCCGAGCGACTGGTAGCCGGTCTGCATGCCGGTGTCGCCCGAGGCGACCGCCATCACGGTGAACAGCGTGCGCACCTGGTCGTCCTCGGTGAGGAGGCCGTCGCTGTTGGCGATGAGGATCCGGCGCCGGCTGTCGCCGTAGCGGGCCGTCACCTGGGTGATGGCGGAGCCAGCGCCGCGCGCGGTGGCATCGGCCCGCCGGAGCAGGTCGACCTTGGTGGCCTTGGCGACGTCTTCGGGCAGGACCGCGATGTCGTTCGGGACGAGGTGCCTCCTGGCGGGTGAGGGCCACCTCCACCACGCCGCCGCCGCCCGAGCGGGCGGCGGCGCCAGCGGCCTCGGCGGCTTCGGCGAGGCCGGTCTCGGAGAGGTCGGCGGTGTGGGCGAAGCCGGTGGTCTCGCCGACGATCACCCGGATGCCCGGCGCCGCGGTCGCGTCCGGAGCTGAGGTTCTCGACCTTGCCGTCGTCGAAGATGGCGTTGGAGCTGGCCTTGTCCTCCACGAAGATCTCGGCCAGCTCGCCGCCGGTGCGCAGGGCGGTGCTCAGGGTGCGTTGGATCAGGTCGTGGTCGAGCACGGAGCTCCTCTTGGCTGGCCGGCAGGGGTGCGGCGTATCGTACCCAGGTGCCTCTCTCCCCCGGCCTCCACGGGAGCGCCAAGCTGGTGGTCGCCCATGAGGACACCGCCGTCGCGCTCGAAGTCGGGGGAGGTCCTCGTGCTGGGCACGCCCCGCTTGATCGCGCTGGTGGAGGAGGCGGCGCTGGGCGCCTCGCCGACCAGCTCCCCGACGGGCCAGACCACCGTCGGCATGCGCGTGCAGCTCGATCACCTGGCGCCCACCAACGTCGGCTCGTCGGTGGCGGCCGAGGCCACCCTCGAGAAGGTCGAGGGCCGCCGGCTCACCTTCACGGTGACGGCCACCGATCACGGCGGCCTGGTGGCGGCCGGCAAGGTCACCCGGGTCGATCGTCGAGACCGAGCGCTTCCTCGAGAAGGCGCGCTAGCCGGACCTAGCTGTACACCTAGAGGCGGGCGAGGAAGGCCGTGAGGGCCTTCCACCACAGCTCGGTGTTCTCGAACTGCGGCGAGTGACCGGCGTCGGGGATCACGACGAGCTCGGCGCCCGGGATGGCGTCGGCCATGCGCTGCGACGGCTTCAGGAACGGCGCGTCCTGGTCGCCCACGAGCACGAGGGTGGGGACCCCGATCGTGCGACAGCTCGGGGAGGCGGTCGACGCCCACCGCCGTCGGTGATCGTCCTGCAGCATCGCGGCGTACATGGCCGGTGACGACGGCGAGCATCTTGCGGTCGCCGAACTCCTTGTAGCCCGGCCGCGGTCTCGAGCAGCCGCTGGTGGGCCGGCGGTGCCGAGCGGCGTCGCCCTCGGAGCCCATGGCGTCCTGGGCGGCCATCACGGCCGCGATGCCCTCCTCGCGGGCGATGGCGACGCCGAGCTCGACCAGGCCGGGGTCGACCCGCAGGCCCCGGTGGGACGTGTCCATGAGCACGAGCGCCTCGAAGCGCTCCGGCGAGCGCAACGCCGCGGTCTGCAGGACCATGCCGCCCATCGAGTGGCCGAGGGCGACCGCCGTCGGCCAACCCAGGGCGTCGAGCAGGCCGAGCAGGTCGGTGGCGAAGACGTCGAACGAGTACGCCGCCTCGTCGTCGGGCTGGCTGCTCCCACCGTGGCCGCGGTGGTCGGGCGCGACCGCGTGCCAGCCGAGCTCGGCGAGCGGGTCGAGCCAGTCGGTGAAGTCCTCCTTGGCCCCGGTGAAGCCGTGGATCAGCAGCAGCGGCCGGCCGCCCTCGCCCGCCTCCGCCAGCGCGACGGAGACCGAGCCCCCGTGACCGGCGACGTCGATGGTCCGCTCGATCACGACCCCTCCCCGCCCAGGCCGCCGAGCCCTCCCATCACGTCGCTGAACGGCGTGACCTCGTCGGGAGACGGCACGTCGATGGACACGGGCTCGCCGTAGTCGAAGAACTCCATCGTCATCGCCATCGTGCCGTCCTCGCTGAGCTGCTCCGCCGCCAGGTCGTCGAAGGTCAGTGAGAACCGCCGCGGCAGCCCGTCGGCGTCCACCCAGATCTCGACCGGGATGTCGGCGTCGCCCGCAGCCGAGCTGGTCGAGCTGCGCCTCGAGCTCCTTCCGCTGGTCGGCCGGCACGGACTCCAGCGCGTCGGCCAGGTTCACGATGGCGGTGTACTTGGTGGTGGCGACGCCGCGCACGTCCTCCTGCCCGTCGGGCTCCGACGTCGTCGGTGGTGCCGCGCAGGACCTCGAGCATCTTCGACGGGTCGAACGCCCCGGCACCGAGACCGAGCGACCCGGCGCTCTCGCCGAGGTCGTCCGTGCTCATCGACAGCCACCCGGAGCTGCCCGTGAGCGCATCGAGGATCGGGATCCGCAAGTAGACGGTGGTGCCGTCGGCGACGAAGCGGACCGGCTCGTCGATCTCCGGCGGCACCGCCTCGCCGGTGGCCTCGGCCAGCCCCTCGAACATGGCGCCCAGGTCCATCTCCATCGCCATCTGCTGCGCATCGGCGTCGAACGACGCCCGTAGCGGTGAGCTCCACCGCGTCCTCGCCCGAGACCGGGCAGGCCCGTCATCGTCATCACCATCTCGAAGGCGGCCGTGCCGGCCTCGGACGGCCGCGTCCGGGGCGCCGCGGAGCGCCGCGACCGCCGCCGCACCGGTCTGGACCTCGACACCGTCGCCGTCGGACTCGCCGGCGCACGCGGACGACGAGCAGGAGCGGCGCGGCGAGCGCCAGGGCGAGCTTGCGGAACATGGGATCCCTCCCGGGTGCGTGTGGTGGTTCGGGCGGGTTCCGCAGGCAGGCCGTCCCGCCGAGCGACCGGTGCCACCGCAGCGTACCCAAGGGGCCCGATCGCGGGACAGGGCGGCGTACGATGACCTCCGGCCGACGACGGGGAGAGGGGCAGTGAACCGGAAGCAGGCCGTGTCGCTCGCGCTGCGCCTCGGCCTCAGCGCGCTGATGCTCGGCGTGCTGATCTGGCGGATGCCGCCCATCGAGCTCGACGAGGTCATCCCCGAGCTCACCGCGCGCACCGTGATGTGGCTGGTCATCGCGATGGCGCTCACGCTGGTCGGGCTCGTGCTGTCTGCGCTCCGCTGGCAGCGGGTGCTCGACGTGCTCGGGCTCCACGCCGGCCTCCGCCGGCTGCTGTCCCACTACCTGGCTGGCCAGTTCGTGTCGAACGTGCTGCCCACCACCATCGGCGGCGACGTGCTTCGGGTGAGCCGGCTGTCCAAGGAGACGGGCGAGACGCCCAAGACGTTCGCGTCGGTGGTGCTCGAGCGCCTCACCGGCTGGCTCGTGCTGCCCGTGATCAGCGTGGTGGGGTTCCTCGTGAACCCGCCGCTCCAGCACCTCGGGCGCGCCACGCAGGTGGCGGTCGGCATGGCCTTCTTCACGCTGCTCGCGCTCGGCATCCTCCTGTACGCCGTCGCCGACCAGCGCATCGGCGGCCGCTTCGAGGCTCGGGACGGGTGGCGCCGGTTCGCGAGCGCCGTGCACCTCGGCCTCGACAAGCTGAAGCGGCGAGCCCGCCGCGGCCGCCAACGTGCTCCTCGTGGGCTTCGCCTACCAGCTGGTGCTCGTGCTGGCGGCGGTCGCCGCCGCCCAGGCGCTGGGCGTCCGGCCGGCCGGGCTCACCGCGCTGCTCGCCTTCTTCCCGGCCGTGGCGATCGCCCAGGTGCTGCCGATCGGGATCTCGGGGCTGGGCCTGCGCGAAGGCGCCTTCGTGCTGTTCCTCGGACCGTTGGGCGTGGCGTCCCAGGACGCCATCGCGCTCGGCCTGCTGCTGTACCTGCTCAACCTCGGGGTCAGCCTGCTCGGCGCCCCCGCCTTCGCCGTCGGCGGCCGCCTCCCGAGTCCCGAACCGGTCGCCTGACCTGTCTTGATGCCTGCTAATCCATTCGGATGACGGACGTGGTGGCGCAGACCGAGCCGGAGCACGATCGCGCCGGGCTCCGCTGGTGGAAGGAGCTCGTCATGGCGATCGCCGTGTACGTCGTGTACTCGATCGTGCGGAACCAGTTCGGGTCGGCCGGCGGCGACCCCGGCCCTGCGTACGGGCACGCCCTCGACCTCATCGACATCGAGAAGGCGCTCCACCTGTACGTCGAGCCGAACGTGCAGCAGTGGTACCTCGACCTCCCGGGCCACGGACTGATCCGCCTGTGGAACGTGTACTACGGCATCGCCCACTTCCTGGTGACGTTCATCGCCCTCGTCTGGATGTTCCGGCGGGACCCGCTCCGGCACCGCGTGCTCCGGAACACGCTCGCCCTCACCACCGCGCTGGCCGTGATCGGGTTCGCGGCGTACTCGCTCATGCCTCCGCGCCTCCTCGACGACCCCGGTGAGTTCGGCGGCTGCCAGATCTACGCCCCGGAGGCCGCCGCGGCCGCGCCACCACGAGCGCTCTCCGCCCCGGGCTGCGACGAGTTCGGCTACGTCGACACCATCGCCGAGTTCGGGGGATGGATCAGCTTCGGCAACGAAGGCATGAAGGACGTCTCCAACCAGTACGCCGCCATGCCGAGCATGCACATCGGCTGGTCGACGTGGAGCGCCATCGTGCTGCTGCCGCTCGTCCGCCGCCGTTGGGCCAAGGTCCTCGTCGTGGCCTACCCGTTCATCACGCTCACGTGCATCGTCGTCACGGCCAACCACTACTGGATCGACGGCATCGGAGGTCTCCTCTGCCTCGGCGTGGGCTACGGGCTGGCCCGCGCCCTCACGCGCCCAGTCGCCGGTGTCCCCGCCACCCGCAGCTGACCCGCGGCTCACCCACACCGACTTGGGGCACACAGGCCCCATGCCCGACGAGCAGCAGCAGACCGCGGTGGCACGACTGGGCGCCCGCGTCCTCCATCTGAGCGAGGACGTCCTCTACCTCTTGGTGGCGCTCGTGCTGGTGGCGGGCGCAGCCGTGGTGCTGGTGGACGCGGCGCACGGCCTCGCCACCGAGCTGGAAGATGGAACCGAGCAGGCGATCGAGCACGCGCTCGACTCCCTGCTCGTGGTGTTCATCCTGGTCGAGCTGCTCGGGGCGGTGCGGGAGACGGTGCGCAAGCGCCAGCTCGTCGCCGAGCCGTTCCTGCTGATCGGCATGATCGCGTCGATCAAGGAGATCGTGGTGCTCAGCGCCTTCGCGACCGAAGGGGCCGACGTGGAGGACACGATGCTGCAGATCGGTGTGCTCGGCGCGGTCGTGGTGGGGCTCAGCGTGGCGCTGCTCCTCCTGCGGCAGAAGGAAGAGCACCCCACCGAGTAGCGACGGCCGGGCGGGTCAGGCCGGGGCGTCCCACCAGATGGGGCGACCGTGGTAGCCCGCGCTGGCGAGCAGCCGCTCCTCGCCACGCGGCCAGGTGGTCAGGCGCACCTCGGCCCGGTCCCCACCGGGCTCCATGCGCAGCCACGCGAGCGGCGCCGCGCCGGTGGCGCGGTCACCGGCCTCGGCGAGGACCTCTCGGAGGCGGGCCCGCTGCTCGCGGGTGAGGTACTGCAGCACGATCGAGTGCACGACCACCGTCGCCACCCCGGGCACGGTCGCGCGAGACGAGCGGCGATCCACTCCGTCGCCTCGACCTGCTCCACCGTGGCCGGCACCCATCGAGCCACCTCGATGGCCGCCTCGAGCCGTTGCAAGCGATCGATCTGATCGGGCCACACGTAGGACATGAGGGTGAGCCGCCCGTCCGGGGTGGTGGCGTCGAGCGGGTTGCGATCGCACCCGGCTCGGTCGGCCACCTCGAACGCGACGGGCAGCTCCGGTGGTTCCCCCTCCCAGACCCCGCTGAAGCGCACCGGGCTGTCCGGATCGCCGGCCACGACCCGCCCGGTGTCGTAGGCGAAGTGATCCCAGCGCAGGTTCAGCCCGGCGCTGGCGCCGATCTCCAGCACGCGCAACGGCAGGTGGGTGCGCCGGGCGACCGCCGCGTACCCGCCCACCAGCACCGCGGCGCGACCGACCTCGTTGGTCTGCACGCCGCCTTCGATCCGCCGCGACACCTCTTCCCGGTGCCGGCGCACCGTGGCGAGGAACGCGGGGCCGGGATCGCCGAGGTCGAGCCCGCCCACGGACGGGTAGAACGCGGCCAGCTCCGGGGCCCGGCCCTCGAGCACGATGCGGTGCACCCCACCCAGGAACCGCAGCGCGAGCGCGGAGCCGAGCGGATCTGCGCCGCGACCCGTGAGCAGCTCGGTGCACACCCCACCGGCGCGCAGGTCGGCCACGACCGCATCGAGGACGCGGCCGTAGAGCGGCGACCCCGAGTCCGCGCAGGCCTTGGCCTGGAAGGCCACGACGTCGAGCACGCGAGACAGGTCGTCGGCGTTGTCAGCCACTGCGTTGCACTGGACACACCTGCACCGGATGCTCCACGCCCTTGAAGCTGCGGCGACGGGCGCGGCCGAAGGAGACCCCACGCAGATCGCCGACCTGATCCCGCACCGCCACCGTGGCCAGCACCTGGCCGCCCTTGGCCTCCGCCGCCACCCGCGCCGCGATGTTGACGTCGTGACCGATGAGGTCGTCAGGCGTGACGACGGCCTCGCCCGTGTGCACGCCCGCGCGCAGGCGGAGCTCGTCGGGCGGCGTCGCGAGCAGCTCGAGCGCCGCCATCACCGCGGACTCCGCCGACGGGAACGACAGCATGAGCCCGTCGCCCAGCCGCTTGACGACCTTGCCACCACGGCTGCGCACGATCGGGCCGATGACGCGGTGGTGGTCGGCCAGGAGCTCGAGGGCGGCGTCGTCGCCGAAGCGCGAGGTGAACTGGGTGAAGCTCTCGAGGTCGGTGAACACGATCGACACCGGGATCTGACGGGTGTCCGGCTTGCCGTCGATCGGGTGCTCGTAGGCGAGGAGCTGCAGGGCGTTGAGCCCGATCGACCCCAGCGCCGAGGGGCGCCGCTCGACCGACCGCTCGAGGAACCGCTGCACGACGTCGAGGGCCGGCGCGGTGCGGACCGGGTGGTGGCCGGGCTCCTCCAGCCAGGCGCGATCGACCAAGCCCACCTCCACCGCCGTGTCGGTCAGCCCGGGATCCCGGCGCAACAGCTCGGCCGCCCGCTCCGCCATGTTGAGCCGAACGGCTTCCAGCGCTGACTCGCCCTTGGCGCGTGCGTTCCCAAGTCCGGCCATCCGGGCCAACCTATCGGCCGCGTTGTGGGCCGGGCCCGGCCGCCCGCATGGTCTGGGGCCCCGGGAGCCGGGTACCGTTGGGCCCCCAGAGGTCGCCGCCGCCGCGGCCTGTCCCCCGTCCGTTCGGAACGCCCCTGCCCATGCTCCTCGACTCGATCTCCGGCCCAGCCGACCTGAAGCGGCTGTCGCATGCGCAGCTCGATCAGCTGGCCGGTGAGGTCCGCCAGCTCATCGTCGATTCGGTCGAGCGCACCGGTCATGGCCACCTGGGATCGAACCTCGGCGCGGTCGAGCTCACCCTCGCCCTCCATCGCGTGTTCGACTCGCCGCGCGACATCCTCCTCTGGGACACGGGGCACCAGGCCTACGTGCACAAGATGCTCACGGGTCGCGCCGCCGACTTCGCCACCCTCCGTCAAGCCGGCGGGCTGTCCGGGTACCCGTCGCGGGTCGAATCCGATCACGACTGGATCGAGAACAGCCACGCGTCCACCGTGATCAGCTACGCGCACGGCTTGGCGGTGGCCCAAGAGCACGAGCTGGGCGAGCACCGTCGGATCGTGGCGGTGATCGGCGACGGCTCGCTCACAGGAGGCATGGCCTTCGAGGGCCTGAACAACCTGGGTCACTCGGGCAAGAAGGCGATCATCGTCCTCAACGACAACGGTCGCTCCTACGCGCCGACCGTCTCGAAGCTCGGGGACAGCCTCGCTCGACTGCGCCTCAACCCGACGTACCTGCGCAACCGGTCGCGGCTCGATCGCGTGCTCCACGAGGTACCGGTGGTCGGCCACCAGCTCGAGAAGAGCCTCGACGGGTTCGTCGCCGCCATGCGCGAGATGTTCGAGCCGCCGGCGTTCTTCGAGAACCTCGGCGTGCGCTACACGGGTCCGTTCGACGGCCACGACATCGACGGCATGGAGAAGGCGCTGCGCAACGCCGCCGAGTACGACGGCCCGATCGTCGTCCACGTGCTCACCCAGAAGGGCCGCGGCCACGCACCGGCCGAGAACGACGACGTCAAGCGCCTCCACGACCCCGGCCTCGGGCTCAAGCCGGGGAGCTACACCGCCGCGTTCAGCGAGGCGATGATCAAGGAGGCCGAGGCTCGCCCCGAGCTCGTGGCGATCACGGCGGCCATGCCGGACTCCACCGGCCTGCTCCCGTTCGGGGAGCGCTTCCCCGGCCGGCTGATCGACGTCGGCATCGCCGAGCAGCACGCGGTCACCTCCGCGGCTGGCATGGCGATGGGCGGCCTGCGCCCCGTCGTCGCCCTGTACGCCACCTTCCTCACCCGCGCCATCGACCAGGTGGTCTACGACGTCGGCCTCCACCGCCAGCCGGTCGTGTTCTGCCTCGACCGGGCGGGCATCACCGGCGACGACGGCGCCTCCCACCACGGCGTGCTCGACATGGCACTGGTCACCAAGGTCCCGGGCATGACGCTGTTCGCGCCGTCGAGCTACCAGGAGCTGGGCGTGATGCTCCACGACGCCCTCGACCTGTGCACCGACGGGCCCGCCGCCATCCGCTGGTCGAAGACCCTCGCCCCCTCGGTGCCCGACGACGAGGTCGGCTCGGGACTCAACGCCCGCAAGGTGCGGGAGGGCCGCGACGTCTGCATCCTCGCGGTCGGCAAGATGCTCGGCGCCGCCCGCGAGGCCGCCGATGCACTCGCAGCCGACGGGATCGAGGCCACCGTGTGGGACGTCCGCGTCGTGCCGCTCGATCCCAAGATGCTGGCTGATGCCGCACAGCACCCCGTCGTGGTCACGGCCGAGGACGGCGTGCGCGAGGGCGGGGTCGGCTCCATGATCGCCGACGCCATCTCGCGAGACGTTCCCGGTCGTCCTCCCCAGGTGCGCGTGCTCGGCACCCCGGTGGAGTACATCCAGCACGGCAAGCCCGACGACATCCTCGCCACCCTCGGTCTCGACGCCAACGGCCTCGAGCGCGAGGCCCGCGCCCTCGTCAGCGCCCTGCGCGCCTAGCCACCGATTCTTGAGTCACCTTGCTGCGAAGACCGCAGCGAAACGACTCAAGAACGAGAGCTACGTCGCGGGGACGGTGCGGCCTCGGCCGATCTCGTTGCTGCCGGCGTCGAGTGCCACCACCTCACCGGTGTTCGGCGGAACCACCTGGCCGTACACCAGGCTGCCGTCGGGCAGCACGTAGGCCGTGAGCTCCGCGGCGGTGCCGTCGTCCGCCTCGAAGCGAACCGCGTCGGTGCCACTTGGGAGGGTGCCGAAGACGAACATCCCGCCGTCGACGTCGTCGAGCCACATCGTCTCCAGATACGAGAGCTCCGGGTCGACCGCCATCCCCGCGTTCCCGTAGCCGGTGCCGGGAGCGGACCGACCCTCCCACGTCAGGAAGTACCGGTAGGCGCCGTCGGCCACCTCCGCATCGGTCGCCTCGACGTAGCCGAACTGCCACTGGGCCTCACCGGCGGGATCCGAGACCGCCAGCTGGACGAGCTCGGTGGGGAAGCCCGGGGGGAGCTCGGTCAGCTCGAAGGTCACGTCCTTGCCCTCGATGCGCAGGGTTCCGTCCGTCAACCTCCACTCGGCCGTACCTGTGAACATCGAGAAGACGCTGGCCTCCACCTGGCCGAGGTCCCCGCTGCACCCCATGAGCGTGGACGCGACCTCGTCGCCCCAGGCCATCTCCGTGGAGCTGATGGCGACGTCGCCTCCGAAGTGGTTGCACGTCGTCCCGCTGAAGCCGCCTTCGCCGTCGAAGCGCAACACCGCGTCGTAGGTCGGGTCGATCTCCCGGCGCTCGCCGCCTGCGGTGACGACGTCGATGCTCCAGTCCTTTCCCACCAGGTCGTCGGCCGACGCCGCCGGGGTCGCCGGCCGCGATGGCTCATCGTCCGGGCTGCGGGTGACGAGCACCGCGACGACCACCAGCACCAGCGCCGCGGCGGCCCCCATCAGCGGCCGCACCCACGGGTGCGAACCTCGGGGTGGCTCGGCCCGGAGCTGGATCGGAGCGGACTCGTCCAGCTCTGGCACCCGGCCAGGGTCACCCCAGGCCGCCACGTCACGCAGGGCGGACCGCAGGCCGTCGTCGGTCGACAGGTCAGGCATCAGACACCTCGGATCGGATCGTGCTCAGCCCGCGGGCGACGAGGGAGCGGACCGTGGCCCGACGGCAGCCGAGGGCGGCGGCGATCTCGTCGTCGGGAAGGTCGGCGATGTAGCGCAGGACGATGGCGGCCCGTTGCTTCCACGGGAGGGCCAGCACGACGTCTCGCAGCTCGATGAGCTGGTCGGGTTGGCCGTCGGGAGCCGGGTCGGACCGGTGGCGCTCCGCGACCTCCCGCCGGCGCAGGACGCCGTACGAACCGTGCACGACCGACCGGCGCAGGTAGCCGCCGGGGTTGTCGACGTCGTCCCAGCGCGCCCGCAGGCCCACGAACGCGTCCTGGACGACCTCCTCCGCCTCGTGGTGCGAGCCGAGGAGCACGTACGCCACCCGCACGAGGGCGCGGTAGTCGCCCTCGTAGCGCTCCGCGAACCCGGTGGGCCATGTCACGACCGCAGCCTGTCCCACCACACGACTGATGACCGCGAGCGGGCCGATCTGTTGCAGGGCTACGAGTAGTAGGGCGTCTCGCCGGCGTCGTGGTCGGTGGTGTCGATCACGTCGGTGACCTCGGGGATCGCTTCCTTGATCGAGCGGGCGATGCCGTCGCGCAGCGTCATGGCGGAGACGGCGCAGCCCTGGCAGCCGCCGCCCATCGTGACGTACACCTTCGTGTCCTCGACGCCCTTGAGCTCGGCGAAGCCACCATGGGCGGCCAGCGCGGGGTTGATCTGCTCCTTGAGGAGCTGCTCGACCTGCTCGGCGACCGAGCCGGTGAGCTCGAGGTGCTTGCCGGACAACGGGTCGGGCCGGTTGGGGTTGCGCAGCACCAGGCCGGGGCCGCCGCCGGCCGGGATGTCGAGGGTGGCGCCCGTCAGCTGTTCGATCGAGCCGGCCGGGACGATCACCGGCAGGCCACCCTGCTCGTACTGCGCGTCGGCGTCGTCGGCCTCCGCCATCGGATCGAAGGTGAGGTCGTAGGCGTACTCGACACCGCTGGTGCCGGTGATCTCGACCCGCAGCGCCAGACCGGGCGGATCGTCCTCGGCCTGCCGGAGCTCGAGGATGCGCTCGATCGCTGCGGGGGTGACGGTGAAGACCACCAGATCGGTGGACGTGGTGGCGTCGGGCATGCCATCAGGCTAACGAGTGGGGTTGTGACCGACACCCCCAGCACCGAACCGAACGAGGGCCACGGCCCCGAGGTCCTGTACGAGGTGGCAGATCACGTCGCCACCATCACCCTCAACCGGCCCCACCGGCGCAACGCCATCTCGGTCCGGATGCTCCAGCTGCTGGGCGAGCACTTCTCCCAGGCGGACGACGACGGTGACGTCCGGGTCGTCATCCTCACTGGCGCCGGCAAGGGCTTCTGCTCTGGTCTCGACATCAAGGACGCCATGGCCGGCAGCGGCATCGGCGGCACCGGCGGTGGCGGCGGAGGTGGCTCGTTCCTGCAGACGCGCAACCTGCCCACCGTGATCCTCCAGGAGATGGACACCCCGGTCATCGCGGCGTTGAACGGCGCCGCCGCCGGCTACGGGCTCGACCTCGCCCTCGGCGCGGACATCCGCCTCATCGCGAGCTCCGCGATGCTGCTCCCGGGCTTCGCCAAGCGGGGTGTGGTCCCCGAGTCGGGCGGCACCTGGTACCTGCCCCGCCTGCTCGGCTGGGCGAAGGCGGCCGAGATCTCCTACCTCGGGCGCGACATCGACGCCGCCGAGGCCGAGCGCATCGGGCTCGTGAACCGAGCCGTCCCCGACGACGAGCTCATGCCGCTGGCGCGGGAGTGGGCCACCGAGATCGCCGCCAACGCGCCGCTGGCCATCCGGGCCATGAAGCGGCTCTTCCGCCACGGCCAGACCCAGGACTTCGAGAGCCACTCGCACCACGTCCTCCTCCAGACGATGCAGCTGTTCGGCACCAAGGACTTCCAGGAGGGGCTCGTCAGCTTCATGGAGAAGCGGCCGCCGGAGTTCCGCGGCCGCTGACGGTCAGCGGTCCCAGCGGCACGGCAGGGCCTCGAGGCCCCGCAGCACGAAGCTGTTCTTCCACCGGAGACGGCCGTCGGGTCGCAGGCCCGGCAACCCGTCGACGATGCCGCGGAGGACCACCTCCGCCTCCAGCCGCGCGAGGTTGAGGCCGAGGCAGCTGTGGATGCCGCTGGAGAAGCTGAGGTGCGGGTTCGGATCGCGTCCGAGGTCGAGGCGATCGGGATCCTCGAACACGAGCGGATCGCGGTTGGCGGCGCCGACCAGGATCGCGAACAGCGAGCCCGCCGCCACCTCGTTCCCGGCCAGCGGCATCGGCTCGAGGTTGATGCGCTGCGCGAACTGCACGGGGCCCGCGAACCGGAGCAGCTCGTCGACGGCGGCGCTCATCGACACCGTTCCTGCCCGCAGGCGCTCGAGCTCCGTTGGGTTGTCGAACAGCGCGGCGAAGGAGTTGGCGACCAGGTTCGCGGTCGTCTCGTAGCCAGCCAGGAGGAGGAGCGCGCACGTGCTCACGACCTCATCGCGCGTCAACGTGTCACCGTCTGACTCGGCGTCCACGAGGGCGGTGAGGAGCCCGTCGGCCGAGCGGCGAGACGGATCGTCCACGAGCCCCTCGAGGTAGGCGGCCAGCTCCTCCGCCGCCGCGTCACCCCGTCGCTCGAGCTCTTCGTCGCGGAACAGCGAGATGTCGAGCCGTGGCGCGAGGTCGTGGGCCCAACGGATGAAGAGCGGGTGGTCGGCCTCTGGCACGCCCAGCATCTCCGAGATCACCGCGACGGGGACCGGGTAGGTGACCTCGTGGAGCAGGTCACCGGACCCGTTGGGTCGGAGCTCCGCGACGCGCGCGGCGACCACGGCCTCGACCGAGGGGCGCAGCACCTCCACGCGGCGCGGCGTGAAGGCCCGCGAGACGAGGCGGCGGAGCCGTTCGTGGTCGGGCGGGTCGAGGAACAGCATCGTGCGGTCGAGGAGCTGCACGAACGCCCCCGGTTCCTTCGTGGAGGCTGGGAGGAGCGTGGCGTTGTCCTCGTTCACGCTCAGCCTCGGGTCGCGGAGCAGGTCCCGCGCGAGCGCGTGCGACGCCACGATCCAGACGCCCGGGTACACCTCGCGCACGGGGCCCTTGCGGTGGAGGCGTTGGTAGAGGTCCCACGGACGCGCCCGCACCCGAGGGCTGGCGACGAACGAGAAGATGCGGGCCCGATCGTTGGGCACGTGGCGGGCGACGGCACCCGCGCGGCGGAGCGCCCAGCTCTTCATGTCGGTGGTCACGGGCATGTCGAACCTCCGGAGGTCACTCGTACCTGAGCGCCACGTCGATGTCGGTGGCCGACGCTCGGCGGACGGGCCACAACGAGGCGAGCATCGCCACCGCCAACCCCACGACCGCGAGGACGGGCACCACCAACAGCGGGAACGTGTAGTCGACGGTGGTGTCGACGAGGGTGGCCTGGACCGCCGCCAACAGCGGACGAGAGAGCGCGATGCCGAGGGGGACCGCGAGGACGACGGCCACCAGCACCAGCGTGACCGCTTCGATCATCACCATGCGGCGAACCTGCGCCCGCCGGGCACCGACCGCTCGCAGCACGCCGATCTCGCGCAGGCGGCTGGTGACGGACACGACCATGGTGTTGGCGAGCCCGAACATCCCCACGACCCCGGCGAGGAGGATGAGGACGAAGAACCCGTTGATGCCGGCTCCGATCTGGGCGCGCGTGTCGGCCTTGAGCTCGTCGGTGGTGACGACGAGGAACGGGCCTCGGTTCGCCAGCTCGCGCTCGAGGGTGTCACCGACGACCGACGCATCGGCGTCGGGCGCGAGCCGGATCTGGATCTCGTTGTCGGCGACGACGGAGAAGAGGGCCGCCCCGTCGCTCTTGCTCACGAGCAGGGTCGCGGGGATGTTGCTCAGCTCGACCGTCGCCGCGATGCGGAACGGAGCCGGGCCTCGGGTCGTCTCGAGGACCACCTCGTCGCCCACCCCGACCCCGAGGCTGCTGGCCGTCGACTCGGGGATCACGACCGACCCTCCCCGCGCGAAGGCGGCCTGCACCTCGGCCGGGCCACCCTCTCGGAAGCGAAAGCCGCCCACGTCGAAGAACGTGCGGGGATCGAGCGTCGTGATCATCACGTCGCGCCGGGGCCCGCCGAGGAGCGCGGAGGTGCCGTCGCCACGCCCCGTCACCGCCGCCACCCCCGGCTGCCTGGCCACCTCCGCCGCCATGGAGGCGGGAAAGGTGGACGCGGCGTACAGGGAGAGGCCGCCGGCGTACTCGGCGTCGAGCTGGCGATCGATGCTGCTCGTGAAGGACGCGTAGATCGCCGCGCTGGCGAGCGCCATCGCCATCACGAGCATCACGAGGGCGAGGGTGTACGCGGAGCGGGTGCGCTCCGCGACGAGGTGCTCGACGGCCACTCGCCCGACGCCCCGGGACGCCCGAGCCGTGCCCCGCCCGAGCACCGAGGCCAGCGGACCGATGAGCGGCGGTACGAGCTGGATCGACCCGAGCAACACCAGGATGACCCCGACGCCGAGGACCACGGTCGAGGTCCCGACAGCGAGCAACGAGCCACCGATGACGGCCAACACCAGCCCGCCGCGCCACCTGCTGCGCGTCGGTGGGGGGTCGACGCTGGTGCGGATGGCGTCGATCGCCTCGATGCGGGCGGCTCGACGGGCCGGACCGAGCGCCGACGCCACCGTGGTGATCACACCGACAGAGATCCCGGCGACGAAGGTGCTGGGGCGGATGACCAGCGCGCCCCCGCCGACGATCGCCAGCAGCCTGGACGTGGCCCACCGCAGGACGACCGCGATGCCGATCCCCAGACCACTCCCGACGAGGCTCCCGAGGAGTCCGATGACGAGGGCTTCGGCCACCACCACGCGCCGCACCTGCTTCGGGGTGGCTCCGAGCGCATGGACGGTGCCGTACAGGCGGGTGCGCTCGGCGACCGAGAGGGAGAGGGTGAGGTAGATCAGGAAGCCGGCCGTGAAGAGGATCCCCGCTCCGACCACCAGCAGCGACGCAGTGAGGGCCTGCACCTGGCCGCGCACCGGCCCGAGGGCGTCCTCGCTCGCGACCATCGAGACGCCAGCGATGCCGTCGGCCGTGTCGGCAAGCCACGTCGCGGTGTCGACACCAGGCCGGAGCCGGATGGCGATCTGGCTGACACCACCGGGGTCGTTGGCGACGCGGCGAGCCGTCTCCAGGGAGGTGATGCCGACCAGATCGAGGCGGCCGAGACCGCGGCGCTCGAGCTCCCCGACGACGTGCATCCGGTACGGCCCGTCGGGGGTCGCGATGTTGACCGCGCCTTCCACCGACGCGCCGAGGTCATCCATCAGGCGCGCGGGCAGGGCCACCTCGTCCGCGCCGGGAGTGGGGAGGCGACCGGTCGACACCTCGACCGGAAAGCTCGACTCGGCGCCGGGGTCGACGCCGATCAAGGCGGCCGCGGAGCTGAAGTTGATGCGTTGCTCCGTGCGCCCAGATGGCCCTTCGATCACGGTCGGGTGGGCGAAGGCGGGCTCGGCCGCGTCGACCCCCGGGAGGGCGGCGACCGCCTCGAGCGCGCCGGCCGGCAACCCACCGCCCCGCGGGCGGACGAGTGACGAGATGGTGCCCCCAGGTGCCGACGCCACCACGTCCGCATCGCCGCTGGTGTCGGCGAGGAACGTGTCGATCCCGCGCGAGGTGCTGTCGGTGGTGATGAGCGCGCCGGTGAACAGCGCGACCCCGAGCACTACCCCCGCCCCGTTGAGCAGCGTGCGCACCCAGTGCTCGGTGAGGAGGCGCGCGCCGAACCCGCCCAAGGTGTGGACCTCGCCCCTCGCGTTGCTCGTCCCGCGTACCATGCCGAGTTATTAGATACATAGGTTGCTAGTACTCGCAAGGGTGAGTATGGTCACACCGATGCTGAAGTACCTGCTGCTCGCGCTGCTGGCCCGGTCACCCCAGCACGGCTACGAGCTGAAGAGCGCCTTCGAGGAGCTGCTCGGAGGCACCTGGGTGCTGAACGTGGCGCAGGTGTACAACACGCTCAGCCGGCTGGAGGACGACGGGCTCATCGAGCCGACGGTCGTGCGCCAGGAGCTGCTCCCCGACCGGAAGGTGTACTCGCTCACCCTGCTCGGCCAGAAGGAGCTCACCCGCTGGATGGAGGAGCCGGTCGCCGGCCTCGTCCGCCTGCGAGAAGAGGTGTTCCTCAAGGTCATCGCCCAGGGCATCGCCGACCCCGGGGCGGCGGTCGAGCTGATCGCGCTGCAGCGCGACCAGTACCTCGAGGCCACCGCCGAGATCGCGCGCACCCGAGCCGCTCCCGACCTCCCCGCCGCCACCGGGCTGCTGCTCGACGGCCTCCTCCTCCGCCTGGAGGCCGATCTGCACTGGCTGGACGACTGCGAGGCGCAGCTGCGGAACGGCGGCATCCGGTGACCGCGGTCGTGGAGGCCCGCGGCGTCACCAAGTCCTACGTCGACCATGACGTGGCCGTGGATGCGGTGCGCGGCGTCGACCTCATCATCGGTCGGGGTGAGCTCGTCGCCGTCATGGGTCCGTCCGGGTGCGGGAAGTCCACGCTGCTCCACCTGCTCGGCGGGTTGGCCCGGCCCACCAGCGGGACCGTCCTCGTCGACGGCGTCGACCTCAGCACGATGGACGACGACGCCCTCGCCCAGGTCCGACGCGACCGGATCGGGTTCGTGTTCCAGGCGTTCAACCTCGTGCCGGTGCTGAGCGTGGGCGAGAACGTGCAGCTGCCGGCCGCCATCGCCGGCGTCGAGGCCGGGACGGCACGAGCACGCAGCGAAGAGCTCCTCGATCTGGTCGGGCTCACCGCGCAGCGGGGCAAGCGACCGGCCCAGCTCTCGGGCGGTGAGCAGCAGCGCGTGGCCATCGCCCGCGCGCTGATGCTGCGTCCCGCGGTGGTCCTCGCCGACGAGCCGACGGGCAACCTCGACTCGGTCACCGGCCGTCACGTCGTCGGCCTGTTGCAGGAGCTGAACCGCGACGGCCAGACCGTCGTCCTCGTCACCCACGACGTCAAGGTCGCGGGCGTGGCCGATCGGTTGCTCCAGATGCGAGACGGGCGCCTCGAGGAGCACCACGCGGCGTCGTCCGATGTCAGCCGCCCCCGTGCGCTGGAGCGGCTGATCGAGTCCGAGTGAGGCCGAGCCCTACCCTGAGCGGATGCCGCTGCCCGACTGGCACTCGCCGCGCGAGATCCTCGCCTTCATCCTGAAGTCGACGAAGCGCATCGTCGTGCTGGTGGTGGGGCTCGCCCTCGTAGCGCTGGGCATCGTGCTGATCCCGCTCCCAGGGCCTGGTCTCCTCGTCAGCGTCGCCGGGCTGGCCGTGCTCGCCACCGAGTTCGTGTGGGCCGAGCGCATGCTCGACACGGTCAAGGTGCGGGCGAAGCAGGCCTCCGACGTGGCCAAGCGGTCCTTCTTCCGCCGGCGGTCCAAGGCGCCCCCACCCCCCTGATCAGCGCTGGCCGCCGCCGTGCACCTCGAGGCGCTGGTCGGTGAGGTACGAGGCGGCGTCGGACACGAGGTAGCGCACCGCGCCCGCCACGTCCTCCGGTTGGCACACGCGACCGAACGGCATCGAGGCATCGAGCGTCCGCATGTCGGTGACGCCGACCGCCTTCACGAGCCGTCGGCCCATCTCGGTCTCGACGAGTCCCGGGGCGACGACGTTGACGTGGATGTTGTGGCGCCGCTCCTCCTTGGCAAGGGTGGAGGCGAGCGCCTCCATGGCCGCCTTGGCCATGTTGTAGGGCGCGCCGTTAGCCGGGAGGTTGGTGGCGTTCACCGACGAGATGAACACGACGTCGCCGCGCTCCTGCGTCCGCATCGACGGCAGCACGAGGCGGCACAGGTGGTGCGCGCCGACGGCGTGCGAGGCGAGCAGGCGGTCGACCTCTGCCGGGTCGGTGTCGGCGACGCTGTTGCCCCGTGACGCGATGCCCGCGTTGTTCACGAGGATGTCGATGTGGCCGAAGTCGGCCAACACCGACGCGACCAAGCGCTCGTCGTCCTCCAGGGAGTCGACCGAGGCTTGGTAGGCGACGGCGCGCCGGCCGAGCGCCTCGACATCGGCCACCGTCTCCGCGGCGGCCTCGCCGTCCTTGCGGTAGTTGACGGCGACGTCGGCGCCATCCGCCGCCAGGCCCAGGCTGATGGCTCGGCCGATGCCCCGGCTGCCTCCTGTGACGAGCGCCACCCGACCTTGCAGCTTCGGTGTCATGGACGGCGTTCCTAGCACCGGCGAGATGGCGCACGGGGGTGCTGGCGGTGCGAATCGGGCACTTCACGTGCCGAATTGGGCCGATCGGCCCTGGTGCGACCCACGCGAAACGGAGATGGTGGTGCGAGCGACCTCCTCGGAGGGAGTCACCGAGGCAGGGCGCCGCTCCAGGCGGCGACCGCCAGCGGTTCGGCCGAGTCCCGGCGGGCGGGGCTCGGCCGCTTCGCGTTGCGGGCGAGGAGTACGCTGCCCACCGGCTCGCGCCGTGCGCGAGCCGGCGTCGCTCCAGACCCTGGTGCCGCTTCCCTACTGCGAGGAGTGGGCCCATGTCGGATCTGACCGAAGGACGTCGACCGTCAGCGGGGCGCTCGACGCGCCGCACCTGGGTGGCGGCGGCCGTGGTCGTCACGCTCCTGGGCGGAGCGGCGTGCGGCGGTGGCGACGACGAGGCCGAAGCGACCACCACCACCGAGGCGACCACGACCACCACCGAGGCGCCCACCACCACCACGACGGAGCCGGCGACCACCACGACCGCCGCGCCGGAAGGGGTGTGCGAGATGGTCACCGAGGGCGACATCCTCGCCGCGGTGCACGTCACCGTCGAGCCTGGCGTGGAGTCGACCGAGGGCGTCGCCACGGTCTGCAGCTACCAGAGCGCGGACGGCGCGTCGACGGCGTCGGTCGCGCTCCACGACCCCGCGGGTTCGCTGCTCGACGACACGCTCGCCAGCGATCCCAACGCCACCGAGCCGGGTGGCACGGCCAACGGCGCGGTGCTGCAGCTCGAGCACGGCACGATCACGGTGCTGCGCCACGACAAGGCGCTGGTCATCACCGTGACCGTGGACCCACCCGTCACGGAGGTCGCCCTCGTCCAGCTCGCGAGGGTCGGCGCCGGCCACCTGCAGGTCTAGCCAGGGTCCCCGGGGGCCCCGACCAGCGTCGGTACCGTCTGCCCGTGCCCAGGGACGGCATCCTCTCCGAGCCGATCGACCTCGACAGCCGGCGGCCGACGGGCCCGACGTACGCGTCGGTGCCGGCCCGCCTCGGCCTCGTCGTCGAGCACCGCGCCAGCGGCGTGGTGGGCTCGATCCGGTCCTTCAACGAGCAGATCGTCGTGCTGCGCGACCGACATGACGTCGACCGGCCCCTCCGCAACCACCCGGGCGGCTTCCTCATCGACGGCCAGGCGATCACGCTCGTAGCCGCCGCCGCGGCGGAGCCCCGACCGGCCAGCACCACCGCGTCCGGGTCGGTCGCCGCCGACGCACGCCCCGCCCGCGTGGCACGCGCCAGCCGCATCCTGGTGGAGGGCATCCACGACGCGGAGCTGGTGGAGAAGGTGTGGGGCGACGACCTCCGCGAGGTAGGGGTCGTGGTGGAGCGCCTCGACGGGATGGACGACCTCGCCGACGTCGTGCGCGACCTCGACCCGGGACCGGGTCGGCGGCTCGGGGTGCTCCTCGATCACCTCGTCGACGGCTCGAAGGAGACGCGGGTCGCTGACCAGGTCCGGCACGCGCACGTGCTCGTGACGGGCACGCCGTTCGTCGACGTGTGGGCGGCCGTGCGACCGGGCGTGATCGGCATCGACGCCTGGCCGGACGTGCCGCGGGGTGTGCCGTGGAAGACGGGCGTGCTCGATGCCCTCGGCATCGCGGTCCATCCCGGCGAGTTCTGGAAGCAGCTCCTCGGTAGCGTGCGGACCTACGCCGACCTCGACCCGTCGCTCGTCGGCGCCGTCGAGCGGCTGATCGACTTCGTGACCGAGGGGGACGACGGATGACGGTGCGCAGCGACCAGGTGGCCGTGGCGGACGGCAGCTTCGCCGCCCACGTCGTCGTGCCCGACCAGCCCAACGGCGCCGGCATCGTGCTGATCCAGGAGATCTTCGGCGTCGGCAGCTACATCACCGCCGTCGCCGACCGCCTGGCCGGCCTCGGCTACACCGTGGCGGCCCCCGACCTCTTCTGGCGCTTCGCGCCCGGGCACGCCGCCGACCACGACGACGAGGGACTGACCCGATCGATCGAGCTCGTGGGTCAGCTCGACGCCGAGAAGGGGGTGGCCGACTGCCTCGCCACGCTCGCCCACCTCCGCGGGCTACCTGAGGTAACGGGACCGGTCGCCATGCTCGGGTTCTGCCTCGGGGGGACGCTGGCGGTGGCCTGCGCCCTCGCCGGCGACCCGGACGCGGTGGTCAGCTACTACGGCTCGGGGGTGCCGGGCATGGTCGACCAGCTCGGGCAGATCACCGCACCGACGCTCCTCCACTTCGGAGGGGCGGATCCGTACATCCCCGCCGACCAGCTCGATGCGGTGGTCGCGGCCGTGCCGAAGCACCCGGCCATCGACCTCAACGTCGAGGCCGGGGCCGGGCACGCGTTCGACAACCACGAGGCGCCGATGTTCCACAACGCGGCGGCCGCCGATCACGCCTGGCAGCTCACCCGCACGTTCCTCGCCTCGCACCTCCCCACGGGCGGCGCGGACTGACCCCTCAGCCGCGCTGCACCCGGCCGCGGAGGGCGGCGAAGCAGAGCGACATGCTCACCAGACCCAGGAGCACGATGGCCAGGACGGCCTTCCCGAGCTCGTCCCACGCCCAGCCCTCGATGACCAGCGAGCGGAGCCCTTCGAGCAGGTAGGTGACGGGGTTCAGGCCGGCCACGGTGTCGAGCCAGCCCGACAGCTCGGAGCGAGGCACGTACGACGACGTGAGGAACAGGAACGGGAAGAACAGCAGGAAGCTGGAGTTCACCGCGGCGGGGTTGCCGGTCTTGAGGGCGATGGCGTAGCCGAAGCCCGCGAAGGCCAGGCTCCACAGCGCCGCCAGGGTGACGAACGCCAGCAGCCCGAGCACGCCGGTCTCGAAGCGCACGCCGATGGCGAAGCCGACCAGGAGGATCGGCAACGTCAGCCCGATGGCGACGGCGATGTCGGCGACCATGTGGCCGAGGAGGATCGACAACCGCCGGACGGGTGTCATCAGCAACCGGTCGAGGTATCCGTTCTGGACGTCGAGCACCAGGGCGGGCGCACGCGAGACACCGGTGACCCCGAGCAGGATCGCCGTGGGCATCTGGAAGGCCTCGTAGTCGAACCCGGTGCCCACCGATTGGGTGAGGTTCTTCAGCGTCGCCACGTTCACGATGAAGAAGAACAGGGCGATGAACACCGGGGGGAAGACGGCCTCGAGGTCGCGCGGGACGGCGCGCAGGGCGCGACCGGCGATGGTGGCCGTGTCGGTGAGGAACCCGGCGGGCCGGGCGCGCAGCACACCGGTGCTGGCGGTGGTGGGGGCAAGGGCTTCGGCGACGCTCATCGGTCGACCTCCTGGGGGGTGTCTTCGCCGGCGATGTGGCTGCCGGTGAGCTCGAGGAACACGTCGTCGAGCGTGGGGGTGCGCAGCGTGAGGTCGCGCACGCCGACGTCGCAGCTGCTGAGGGCAACGGCGACGGGGCTGATCGTGGCGGACCCGTTGTCGGTGGCGATCACCAGCTCGTTGCCGTGGGCCTCGACGTTGGTCACGCCGTCGAGCGCGTCGACGATCGGGGCGATGGCGGCCGCGTCGCGGTCGATGCGAGCCACGATGACGTCGGAGCCGACCGATCGCTTCAGCTCGTCGGGGGTGCCTTCGGCGACGATGCGGCCGCGGTCGATGATGCCGACCCGGTCGCACAGCTCGTCGGCCTCCTCGAGGTACTGGGTGGTGAGGAAGATCGTCATGCCGAGCTCGTCGTTGAGCCGGCGCACCTCCTCCCACACGCTGACCCGGCTGACCGGGTCGAGCCCGGTGGTGGGCTCGTCGAGGAAGAGGATCTGCGGGTTGTGCACGAGCGCCGCGACGAGGTCGAGCCGGCGCTTCATGCCGCCTGAGTAGGTGGCGATCGGACGGTCGAGCGCGTCGGTGAGGTCGATCAGCTCGCCGAGCTCGTCGACCCGCTCCGCCATCGCGCTCTTGGGGAGCCCGTACAGGAGGCCCTGCAGCCGCAGCAGCTCGCGACCGGTCTGCTTCGGGTCGAGCGCGGCGTCCTGGAGCGCGACGCCGATCCGCAGCCGCACCTCGCCCGGCTGGTCGGCGACGTCGAAGCCCGCGACCGACGGCCGTGCCGCCGGGTGGGGCTCAGGAGCGTGCACAGCATGTGCACGGTGGTGGACTTGCCGGCCCCGTTGGGGCCCAGGAACCCGTAGATCTCGCCGGGTTGGATGTCGAGGTCGATCCCGTCGACGGCGGTGAAGTCGCCGAACTGGCGGGTCAGCCCGCGGACCTTGATGGCCGGTTCGACCGACGGGCCGGCGGACATCTCGGGCGACCGCGGACGGGTGCGGAGGGTGGTGGTGGACATGTGGCTCACCGTACGGAAGCCCTGCTGACACGGACTGTCAGGTATGGCGCCGGATAGCGTCCGAGGCCATGTCCGACGTCTCCACCCCCGACCCCCTCACGTGTGCGATCGAAGAGGGCGTGGCCGTCGTCCGCCTGGACGACGGCAAGGTGAACGTGATCAGTCATCGCGTGCTCGAGCTCTTGCATGGTGCTCTTGACGAGGCGATCGCCTCCGCCTCATCGGTCGCGATCATCGGTCGGGAGGGAAAGCTCTCGGCGGGCTTCGACCTGACAGAGATGACCGCCGGCGTCGAGCGGGCTCAGGCGCTCGTCGGTGCCGGTGGCCGCATGCTGATGCGGATCTACGGCCACCCGCAGCCGGTGGTCCTCGGCGTCACCGGCCACGCGCTGGCGGCTGGCGCGCTGCTCGCGTTGTCGTGCGACACGCGCATCGGGGGCGACGGGCCGGCCAAGATCGGGCTCAACGAGACGGCGATCGGGATGGGCCTCCCCCACTACGCCGTCGAGCTGGCGCAGGCGCGCATCGCGCCCGCCCACCTCGTCCGCGCCGCGGTGCAGGCCGAGATCTACGACCCGGCCGGCGCCGTCGAGGCCGGCTACCTCGACCGCGTCGTGCCCGCGGCGGACGTGGAGCGCGATGCCATCGAGGAGGCTCGGCGGCTCGGGCAGCTCCCGGGAGGGGCGTACCGCCACACGAAGCTGGCGCTGCACCAGGCGATGATCGACCGCGTGCTCGCCACCCTCGACGACGACATGCGTCGGATGACGGCGCCGAGCTAGCGGTCGCTCGGGCGGAGACGACGCCGGGCGGGAAGTACCGTCACCGCGTGACGATCACGCTGGCGGCCGAGGTCGCCGAGGCCGTGGCCGGTGGCACCGCCGTGGTGGCCCTCGAGTCCACGATCATCAGCCACGGCTTGCCGCGGCCCGACAACCTGACCGTCGCGCGGACCGTGGAGCAAGTGGTGCGCGACGCGGGCGCGGTGCCGGCCACCGTCGCCGTCGTCCACGGGGTGGTGCGGGTGGGGCTCGACGACGAGCGCGCTGGCGGCGATGGCCGGCTCCGACGAGGTGGCCAAGGCCAGCGTCCGCGACCTGGCGACCGTCGTCGCCCGTGGTGGCCACGCCGCCACCACGGTGGCGGCGACCGCGCACATCGCCCTCCGGGCCGGCATCCGCGTCTTCGCGACCGGTGGCCTCGGCGGCGTGCACCGAGACGCCTCCACCACCTTCGACGAGTCGGCCGACCTCGTGACCCTCAGCCACACCGGCATCACGGTGGTGTGCGCGGGCGTGAAGTCGATCCTCGACGTCGGCGCCACCCTCGAGCGCCTGGAGACCTTGGGGGTGGCCGTGGTGGGCATGGGCACGAACCGGTTCCCCGGCTTCTACCTCACCGACTCCGGGTTTGCCGTCGACGCGCGGGTGGACGACGCCGACGAGGTGGCGGCGATCATGGCGGCGCGCCACGAGCTCGGCACCGACGGCGCCGCACTGGTCGTGGCCAACCCCCTTCCCGTCGACCAGCAGGTCGACCCCGCCCTGCACGATGACCTGCTGCGGGGCGGGTTGGCGGCGGCTCGCGCGGCCGGCGTGCACGGCAAGGACGTCACGCCGTTCCTGCTCGACTGGTTCCACCGGGAGAGCGGCGGCGAGAGCCTGCGCGCCAACGTCACCATCATCAAGCGCAACGCCGAGCTGGCCGCGCGCATCGCGGTGGCGGCCGCCCGGTGACCGAGCGGATCGTCGTCGTCGGAGACGTGATGGTCGACGTCATCGTGGTTCCCGACGGACCCCTGCAGCACGGCAGCGACACGCCCAGCGCCGTGCGCACCCTCGGCGGCGGGTCCGCCGCCAACACCGCGTGCTGGCTCGCATCGCGGGGGCGTGAGGTGACGTTGGTGGCCGCGGTCGGCGACGACGTGCTCGGACGGGCCGCACTCGCAGAGCTCGAGGGCGCGGGCGTGGCGTTCGCCGGCTTCGTCGATCCCACGAGACCCACGGGCACGTGCGTCGTGCTGGTCGATCCGCTCGGTGAGCGCACGATGCTCCCCGACCGCGGTGCCAACGACGCCCTGCCGCCCGCCGTCGTCACCGAGGCCATCGCCCTCGGACCGGCGTGGCTCCACCTGTCGGGGTATGCGCTCCTCGGCGCCGGCTCCCACCCCGCCGCCCTCGCCGCCCTCGCCGCCGCCAACCGGGCCGAGGTCCCGTGGTCGGTCGATGCCTCCAGCGCCGCGCCGCTCCGGGCGATCGGACCGCGCCGGTTCCTGAGCTGGATCCACGGGTGCCAGGTGCTGTTCGCGAACGACGACGAGCTGGCCGTGCTCGGCGGGGCCGGTCCGGTGCTGGCGCAGTCAGCGCACCTGGTGGCCAAGCACGGTGCCGCAGGAGCGTCGTGGACCGACGGCACCCGCTCCGCCTCGGCGACCGCGGTCGACACGCTCGTCGTGGACACGGTCGGCGCCGGCGATGCCTTCGACGCCGGCTACCTCGACGCCTTGTTGTCGGGTGCCGGTCCGGCGGATGCCCTGGACGCCGGCAGCCGGGTCGCGGCGGAGGCGATCGCCCATACCGGGGCCCGGCCCTCGATCCGCGCTCAGCCGCCGGCGGCGGGATCCGCACCCGTGTAGGCCGCCGTGGTGCGGTCGGCCGCCGCTCGCGCCTCTGTCGCGTCGCCACCCGCCGCGATGGTCGCCGCGCACCAGCCGTCGCTGCTCAGCGTCATGAAGTGGCGGCCCTCTTCGGACGCCGACCACGCCGCCACCTCGGCGGGATCGACCGCCGCGCCGGAGGCGAGGTGGACCGCGAGGCCCAACCCGATGGCCAGGTCCCACCCGACGCCGACGGCGCCCGGGCCGAACTCCGTCCAGCGCTCGTCGTCGACGTGGGCGATGTGCTCGAGCACGAGCCGGCTGCTGGTGTCTCCCGCCGGGATCAGCCGCACCTCGATCCAGCTGATCTCGTCGCCGTACTCCCATGTGGCGCTGAACCCCTGCGGCGGGTCACACGTGAGGATCTCGCCGCCGGCGTTGCCCTCGAGCTGGTAGCGGCCGCCGAGTCGCAGGTCACCGGTGACCGGCAGGAACCAGCGAGGGATCCGCTCCGGGCTCGTGCAGGCGTCCCACAGGTCGTCCACGTCGGTGGCGTACGTCTGGCTGATCGTGACGGTGCGCGCCTCGCCGGCGTCGAGCACGCGGCTCCCGACCTGCCGGCTCACGGCGTTGATCTGGTGGGTCACGTCGATCACGGGGTCCTCCTCTGTCGGGCCCGCTTGCCGCGGGCGATCTCGGTCGCCAGCGCGTCCAGCGGCTGCGTCCACGAGCGGCGGAGGCGATCGAGCCAGCGCTCGGCGTCGTCGACCGCTCCTGCCTGGACGGAGTAGAGCCGTCGAGCCCCATCCGGTCGCGCGACCACGAACCCGCTGTCGCGCAGCACGCGCAGGTGCTGCGACACCGCCGGCTGCGAGATGCCGAACTCGTCGTGGATGACGTCGCTCACGGCTCCGGCCGCCCGCTCCCCCTCGTGGAGCAGCTCCAGGATCCGGCGGCGCACCGGATCGCCGAGGACGTCGAACGCGTGCACGAGGACTGGCTATCAGACCAAACTTATATAAGTCAAGATCGAAGCTCGTTCGACCGCGTAGCGTGCCCGGCCGTGACGGAGGTCTGGGCCACGGGGATCTCGCTGCCGGGGGTGGCGGTGCGGATGGCGCAACGGGCGGAGGCGGACGGCTTCGACGGCTGGTTCGTGGTGGACAGCCAGAACCTCGCCGGTGACTGCTACGTCGCGCTGGCGCTGGCGGCCGAAGCGACCGAGCGCATCCAGCTGGGCACCGGCGTCACCAACCCCTTCACGCGCCACCCCGCGGTCACCGCGTCGGCGATCGCCAGCGTGCACGCCTCGTCCGGCGGCCGGGCGGTGCTCGGGATCGGCCGCGGCGACTCGGCCCTGGCTCACCTCGGGCTGGCCCCGGCTCCCGTGCCCGTCTTCGAGCGGTACCTCACGCAGCTGCAGGCGTACCTGGACGGCGACGAGGTGGCGTTCGCCGAGCTGGAGTCGACGGCGGTCGAGGGCGTCGGCACGCTGGGGCTGGCCGGCGGGCCCGAGAGCAGCCGCCTCCATTGGCTGCCGCCCGACCTGCCGAAGGTGCCGGTCACCGTGGCCGCCACCGGGCCGAAGGTGATCGACGTCGCGGCCCGGGTGGCCGATCGCGTGACGTTCGCGCTCGGCGCCGAACCCGAGCGGGTGGCGTGGGGCATCGAGCGCGCTCGTGCCGTGCGCCCGGACATCCGCCTGGGTGCCTTCGTGAACGTGGTGTGCCACGACGACGAGGACATCGCTCGCGCGCTGGCGAGCGGCGGCATGTCGACGTTCGCCCGGTTCAACGTGATGCACGGCACCACCCATGGCCCGATGGACGACGGTGCGCGCACCCTGCTGCAAGAGGTCCACGACGCCTACGACATGCGCGCCCACACGCAGGCCGGCTCGCCGCAGGCCGAGCGGCTCACCCAGGAGTTCGCCGACGGCTTCGCCGTGCTCGGGCCGGCGGAGCGGTGCATCGAGCGGCTGCAGCACCTCGTGGGGCTCGGACTCGACCACCTCGTGATCGTCGGGCCGTCCCTGGGCGCCGACCCGACGGAGGCCCGCGCTGCGCACGCCAGGTTCGTCACCGACGTCCTGCCGGCGCTCCACGAAGGCCACGCGGCATGACCGCCGACGGCCCCACCTTGGACGTCGACGCGCTCGGTCGCTGGCTGGACGGGCTCGAGCTCCCCGGTGTCGGGGCACCGATCCAAGCTCGCTTCCTCACCGGGGGCAGCCAGAACCAGATCTTCGAGATCCGGCGCGACGAGCTCCACGCCGCCCTGCGCATCCCTCCGCCCGGCGCGCCGGCGTCGCGGGACGACGGCATCCTGCGCGAGTGGCGGATCATCGACGCGCTCGACGGCACCGACGTGCCCCACACGGCCGCGGTGGCGGTGTGCGACGACGCCTCCGTCCTCGGCCGGACCTTCTACCTGATGGGCTTCGTCGACGGATGGTCGCCGATGGACCACCCCACCTGGCCGGCTCCCTTCGATGACGACCCCGACGCCCGCCGGGGCCTGGCCTTCGAGCTGATCGAGGGCAACGCGCTGCTGTCCAAGGTCGACTGGCAGGCGCGCGGCCTGGGTGACCTCGGTCGGCCCGACGGCTACCACGACCGGCAGGTCGAGCGGTGGACGACGTTCCTCGAGCGGATCAAGGGACGCGACCTCCCCGGCCTCGACGTCGCGTCGGAGTGGCTGCGCACCCACCGCCCCCTCGACTTCGTGCCGGGGCTGATGCACGGCGACTACCAGTTCGCCAACGTGATGTACCGGCACGGCGCCCCGGCGACCCTGGCCGCGATCGTCGACTGGGAGATGGGCACGGTCGGCGACCCCAAGATCGACCTCGCGTGGGTCGTGCAGAGCTGGCCCGAGGACACGAGCGTCCCCAGCGCGAAGGGTTACGTCGACACCTCGCACATGCCGTCGAGGGACGAGCTCCTCGCGCGGTTCGTGGAGGTGTCAGGCCGCCAGGTCGACGACATCGACTACTACATCGTGCTCGCGCGCTGGAAGCTGGCCATCGTGCTCGAGCAGGGGTTCCAGCGGGCCGGCGACGACCCGAAGCTCAACGCCTTCGGCGACATCGTGCTCGACCTCATGGCCTCGGCCGCCGAGCTCGCGTCGATCACCGACTACGCCGGGCCCGCCGCTCCCTGACGTCAGAGCTGCTTGGTGGTCTGCGCGGCCAGGAACCCGGCGTCGGTGTGGAGCGCCTCGCCCGTGATGTACGACGACCGGGGGCTGTTGAGGTAGAGCAACGGCCAGGCCTGCTCCTCGGCGGTCGACCGGCGACCGGACGGACCGACGAACGCGTCGATCATCTCCTTGCCGGCGAAGGCCTCGAAGTCCGGCATCATCGCCGTGTCGGTGGGGCCTGGGTTCGTGTTGTTCAGCCGGATCTTCTCCGCGGCGATGAGCGCCGGAGCCCGCCACGCCACCCACGCGTTGGTGAGCTTCTTCGAGTAGAGGTAGCCGGTGTTGGCCGCGAGCGGCCCTGGGTTGGCGTCGATCCAGGCGACGGCCGCGTCGAAGTCGGCGCTGCTGACGAGGGGTAGGAGCGAGTCGTACTCGAGCTGCCAGCCGAGCCCCGCGTTCGAGGCCACGCAGGCGACGGCCGCGTCGGCGGGCATCGAGGGGATCAGCGACTCGATCAGGTGCCGCGCCCCGATGAAGTTCACCAGCACGACGTCGAGGTCAGACCACGGCGGGCCGGGCAGCCCGGCCACGCTGAACAGCGCATCCACGGGCTCGACGCCGGCAAGGGCCGCGTCGATGGAGCTGCGGTCGCGCAGGTCGACGATCTTCGAGGTGGCGCCGGCCAGCTCCACGGGCTTGACGTCCAGCGCCGTGACCCTGGCTCCGAGCTCGACGAGGAGCGCGGCGGTGGCGGCTCCCATCCCGGACGCGGCCCCGGTGACCAGCGCGTGCTTCCCCGCATACCCGAGTACGTCCTCCACCGTGGTTCCCTCCGCGTCTCGACCCGTGTCGGGTCCCGTTCCTGACAATAGTGTTAGATCCTCATGCGCGATCCAGGAACGCCCGTCGACGCCGACCCGCGCGCTACAACCACGTGATGGGGAACGCGCTCGACCTCGGCGGCAAGGTCGTCCTGGTGACCGGCGGCGGCAAGGGCGTCGGCCGCGGCATCACCGAGACGTTCCTCGCCCACGGTGCCGAGGTCATGGTGTGCGGCCGGACCGAGCCCGACTCCCTGCCCACCGTCGACGGGCGCCCGGCCGCGTTCACCACCGCCGACGTCCGCGACGTGGACGCCGTGGCGGCCCTCCTCGAGGCCACGATCAGCCGGTTCGGACGGCTCGACGTCGCCGTCAACAACGCGGGTGGGACCCCTCCGGCCTTCGTCGCCGGCACCTCACCACGCTTCCTCGCCTCGATCATCACGCTCAACCTCATCGCGCCCCTGTACGTGGCGCAGCAGGCCAACGATCTGATGCAGACGCAGCCCGACGGCGGATCGATCATCAACATCTCCTCCGTCAACGGGCTCAGCGCCTCCCCTGGCGTGGCGGCCTACGGCGCGGCGAAGGCCGGGCTCATCAACCTCACCCAGTCGTTGGCCGTCGAGTTCGCGCCGAAGGTCCGGGTCAACGCGGTGACGTCCGGCATCATCGGGACCGACGAGATCTACGCCGTGCACTACGACAACGACGAGGAGCGCATCGCCGGCCTCCACGCCGGCGTGCCGCTGGGCCGCATGGCCACCCCAGCCGACGTCGGCGGGGCGTGTCTGTTCCTCGCCTCCGGCCTCGCCTCCCACATCACCGGCGCCAACCTCGTCGTCCATGGTGGGGGCGAGCCGCCCGGCACCCTCCCGGCCCGCCCCGACGCCACCTAGCGAGTCCGCGACCCGGTCACCGCCGTCGGAGACCACCCACGGCGGCGGTCCTGCGGCGAGCCAGGCCGCTGTCCGGCCAACAGAAGCTTCGCGTGGTGGCTTGACTGGCGAACGTGTGTTCGCTAAGGTGGCGCATTCCTTTCGGGACCGAGGTCACGGTCTCCGCAACGTGAGCGAGTGCGCCGCCAAGGCTCGGCGGCGCCCCGGGCCCGAAGGAGGAACGCGATGGCCGCACCGCTGGCCGACGTGCTCGACCGGGCCCGCGCCGTGCTCGCCGAGCTCCGCGAGGTCGATCTCGACGGGCTCGCTGACGACACGCTCTCCGAGGCGGTGCTGTCGACGCAGCAGCTGCGCGGCGCGCTCGATGCCGGCGAGGCGCGCGTGCTGTCGCGTTGGGATGCGCAGCGGTGCTGGCAGCCGTCCGGCGCCAAGACCGGTGCGGCGTGGCTCGCGTGGAAGCAGCGGGTGCCGATCGGCGTGGCGCGCCAGCGACTGCGCCACGCCCGGGCGCTCCGCGACCTGCCGGCGATCGATGAGGCGTGGGCCAGCGGCGAGATCGATCGAGCCCATGTCACCACCCTCTTGGGTGCTCGTACTGCGCGCAGTGCCGAGGCGTTCGACGGTGACGGGCACGAGTGGCTGCTCGGCCTCGCTCGCTCGCATGGCTTCGTCAGCTTCAAGGCCGCGTGTGACCGCTGGTCGATGATCGTCGACCCCGACGGCGCCGAACAGGGCGCGGCAGACGACCGGAAGGCTCGCGAGTTCCACCTGTCCCGCAGCTTCGGGGGCATGTGGTTCAGCAAGGGCACCCACGATCCGATCTCGGGGGAGATCGTCGACACCACGTTGCGCATGATCGAGAAGGAGCTGTTCGAGGCCGACTGGGCGGAGGCCAAGGCCCGCCTCGGCCGTGAACCGACGATCCTCGACCTGCCGCGCACCCCGGGGCAGCGCCGGGCCGATGCACTGGTGGAGATGGCCATCCGCGCTCGCACCGCCCCGGCCGACGGTCGGCGGCCGGCGCCGCTGTTCACCGTGGTCGTCGGCCTCGAGACGTTGCTGGGCCCGATCCTCGAGCTGTTCAACCGCACCGTGCTCACGCCGGGCACCGTCGTACCGTTCCTCACGGAAGCCGACGTGGAGCGCATCGTGTTCGACGGCCGCTCCCGCGTGCTGGACGTCGGCGAGCAACGACGATTCTTCCGAGGCGCCCTGCGGCGAGCGATCGAGGTCCGCGACCGCACCTGCTTCCACCCCAGCTGCGACGAAGTCCCCGAGCGGCTCCAGATCGACCACATCCACGACGCCTCCAAGGGCGGCCAGACCACCCAGGACAACGGCCAAGGCGGCTGCGGGTTCCACAACCTCCGGAAGTACAACCACCCCGATGGCGACGACGACCCCGACGCCGACCCAGCCCCGCCCCTCGCCTGACCGAGGGGCGCCAGCCGAGCTCTCCTCCGACCTCGTGAGCCGAGCGCATGCCGATGGGAGGGAGACGGTCGCCGCACGCCACTCTTGACAAGATTTACTGTCAAGGCGTGTTCATGGACGACGTTCGAGTGCTCGCGGATGCGGCCGCCGTGGAAGCGGGGCTCGACCCGATCCGAGCCTCGATCCTCGAGGCGTTGGCAGGAACCGGGGTCGGCCACCACGGTGGCGGCGGCGACCGGGTCGACCCGTCAGAAGGTGAACTACCACCTGAAGGCGTTGGAGGCCCACGGGCTCGTCGAGCTGGCCGAGGAGCGCCCGTGGGGCGGGATCACCGAACGAGTCGTCCGTCGTTCGAGCGCGCCACCTCGTTGTTGCGCGATCCGATCGTCCAGGCTCGTGAACCAGACGTCGACCTGATGGCGGCCCTGGCGAGTCTTCGACATCGCGGACAGAGAAGTGCTGCTGCTCTGCGACTTCGCTGGGCGGTCATCACCCGACGTTGCCGAGCTCTCCGGTCAGTCACCGATCAACGTCCGAGTACGCCTTCACCGGGCACGCAAACGGATCCGAGATCTTCTCGAAGAGGAGGAACGTCATGGGCATCTTTGATCCTCTCGAAACACGCCCCTGCCCACACCAGTGGGACGAGATCGAGCGTCGCTCGCGGTTGAGTGACCTTCCCGAGCTCGCTCACACCCCAGCGCGGCATCCTCGGAGAGTCCTAGCCGTCGGAGCCACCCTTGCGTTTGCTGCCGTCATTGGCGTTGTCGCCATGCGGGACGACCCAACAGTCAACTCGCTGGGCCCAAGTTCGAGCGTGACGACCGCGGGCACAAGCGAGTCGTGTCACGCGGAAGTGCCGCGGCCTCTACGAGACCTTGGCATCACGTCGAGCGTCGCCCTCGTCGACGCTGGCGCCACGGTTGCGCTCCGGAACGACTCTGACGAGTCGTTCCCCGTCAACGACTGGAGGATGCTGGTGCCCATTGGAGAGGGCGGCGGTGTGATCGGGTGGGACCCCGTACCAGCCGTGAATTCCCGCCGCTGGCAGCTCGATCCGGGACAGACGGTGACTCTGGGTTCGAGCGAACCGGCGCAGATCCTGACCGGCGATTGCCTCCGCGAGTCTTCAGGTCCGACACGGCCAAGAGTTGCTGACGGCGTTTACGACTTCGTGGGATTGCCGCGGATTCGGTTGACGGTGGTTGTGACTGATCATGCCGCGACGTGAGCCTCGGCGGGGGTGAAGGCGAGCTCGAATTCGACGGGGGTGAGCTTGCCGAGGGAGCGTTGTCGGCGACGGCGGTTGTAGGTGTGCTCGATCCAGAACGAGATCGCGTAGGCGAGCTCGCTGCGGGTCCGCCAGCGGCGCCGGTCGAGCACGTTGCGCTGAAGCAGCGCGAAGAACGACTCCATCGCCGCGTTGTCCCCGGCCGAGGCGACGCGACCCATCGACCCGGCGAGCCCCGCCGAGGTGAGCACGGCCCGGAAGGCCCTCGAGCGAAACTGGCCGCCGCGGTCGGAGTGAACCACCACGGTGCCGGTGGGTTGGCGTCGGGCGATGGCGGTGCGCAGCGCGCCGGTGGCGAGCTGCGCGGTCATCCGCTCGCCGATCGAGTAGCCGACGATCCGGTTGGAGAACACGTCCTTGATCGCGCAGCAGTAGAGCTTCCCCTCGGCGGTGGGGTGCTCGGTGATGTCGGTCAACCAGATCGCATCGGGCCGCTCGGCTCGGAACTGGCGCTGGACCAGGTCGTCGTGGACCGCGGGGCCGGGGCGCTTGCCATGGCGGCCCTTCTTCACGGTCGTGGACCACAGGCGCTGCTGGCGGCAGAGCCGCCACACCCGCCGCTCGCCGACCCGGTGCCCGGCGGCTTGGAGCTCGTCGGTGAGGAACCGGTAGCCGAACTCCGGGTCGTCGGCGTGGAGGTCGACGAGCGCGTTGGTGAGGTGCGCGTCGTCGAGGTCGCGGTGCGAGCACGGCCGGGCTCGCCACTTGTAGAACGCCTGGGTCGAGAAGCCGAGCACCCCGCAGGTCAACCGCACCGGGATGCCCTCGGCGGCCAGGTCTTGGACCAGCGGGTAGGTCATTTTGGGAGCGGGTCCTTGGCGAAGTACGCGGCCGCCCGGCGGAGGATCTCGTTCTCCATCTCGAGCCGGCGGTTCTCGCGGCGCAGCCGCACCACCTCGGCCTGCTCGGCGGTCGTGAGACCGTCCTTCACGCCGTCGTCGATGTCGGCCTGGCGCATCCAGCGGCGCACCGACTCGACCGAGACGTCGAAGTCGGCGGCGACCTCCGTTGACGGTCAGATCACCCCGGCGAGCGACACGGACCACGTCACGCTTGAACTCGGGAGGGAACTTCTTGGGCATCGGAACATCCTTCCCGCCCGACGACGTCGGGCGTAAGAGATGTCAACCGAACCCGCGGCAATCCCCGTGTATGTCGTTTCGATTGGCGTTACCGAGTATGCGAGCGAGCCGGTCACTCTCAAGGTCTCCGCAGGTGTGGCGAGCCCGATTGGCGAATGAGTCGAAACGTTTCATCTGACCTGCCGAGTCAAGCGAACCCCGCGTCACCGAACATCGCCTCGCGCCGGGTCAGCGTCAGGACCGTCCAAGTTCAGGGTGGTTCGCACGCCGTCCTCGACACCGACCTCATCGAGCAGCTGGGCGACATGGACGAGTGTGAAGAACTCGGCGCCCTCGGCGAAGCTCAGGTTCGCGGCAGATCGAAGTCGAAGAGCCCCGGATGACCGGCGACGCAACGACGCCGAGAGCATCAACCGCGCCCTCGACGACACCCTCTTCCTCCGGCGAGCCCACTCCATCGGCCACGAGCGCCAGCACCTCAACCTGCTGACCTACGCCCTCACCGTCAACGCGCTCGCCCTCCACCGGCACCGTCGGAGCAGCGGCGACCCGCCCACCGAACTCGCCGCCTGAGCCACCAGGCCCGAGTCCGACCGGACTCGACCGCGCCCAGCCCCGCGCAAGGAGACTCGTCGGAGGCATCCGAGCGCCCAGACGCCCGGGACCGGCCACGTAGCATCGAACCCGCAGTCCCGGCAGGGTCAGCGGGAGGTTTTCTCCCACGTTCTCTACCGGTCCCGCCCTCGTAGCTCAGGGGATAGAGCATCGGTTTCCTAAACCGTGTGTCGCATGTTCGAATCATGCCGAGGGCGCCGCCGCCGCCAACCAACCCGTCACATGTGCGCTTGGGTCCGCACCGCCGACCGGGCGAAGTCGGCCCAGGCGGCTACCCACTGGTCCCAGACCGCTGGCGGGTAGTCGTGGCCCATGCCGTCGATCTCGACGTAGCGGGCGCCCGGGATGACCTCGGCCGTGCGGCGACCGCCGCTCGGGTCGATGAGGCTGTCGCGGCTGCCGTGGATCACGAGGGTCGGGACGGTGACGTCGCGCAGGGCGTCCGATCGGGGCGGGTCGGCCAGGACCGCATGCATCTGCCGCCCGATCCCGTTCGGGCAGAAGCACCGGTCGAAGGCGGCGGCGGCGCGGGCGCGGGTGGCGGCGTCGTCGATCCACTCCGGCTTCGAGCCGTAGGTGGCGATCCCGCCGACGTGGTTCTCGATGTACTCCTCGCGGGACGTGGCCGGCGGCGCAGTGAGGAACGCGAGCGCCTCGGGGGTGCTCTGGCCGTAGCCGTCCTCACCGGTCCGTGACATCACGGACGTCATCGTGAGCAACCGCTCGGGATGGTCGATGGCGAGCCGTTGGACGATCATGCCGCCCATCGAGCAGCCCATCACGTGGGCGCGCGCCACACCTACCGCGTCGAGGACGGTGACGGCGTCGACCGCCATGTCCGCCAGCACGTAGCGGACGCCGTCGAGCTTCGAGGACAGGCCGACGTCACGGTTGTCGAAGCGGACGACCTGATAGCCCTCGGCGGCGAAGCGCTCGCACCACGCCGTGTCGTAGTTGATGCACTGCGAGCCGAGGCCGTTGACGAGCAGGAGGGTCGGGTCGGCGGCCGATCCGAACGTCTCGTAGTGGAGCTCGACGTCACCGTTGTGCGCCTTGGGCATGCTCGGTCCCCCTGTCTCGGTTGGCCGCACCGTAGACGCGACGGTGGGGCGAGCCGGCGAGCGACGGGGCTAGTACGCGCCGTGGCGGCGCAGCACCGCGGCGGGCGTGCGGATGATGATCTGCGCGTCGAGGGCCAGCGACCAGTTGTCGATGTAGTGGAGGTCGAGCTTCAGCGCTTCCTCCCACGGCAGGTTGCTGCGGCCGCTCACCTGCCACAGGCCCGTGATGCCGGGGCGCACGAGCAACCGACGGTTGCCGTCGTCTTCGTAGCGGTCGGCTTCGTGGGGCAGGGGGCGAGGGCCGACGAGGGACATGTCGCCCGTGAGCACGTTCCAGAACTGGGGCAGCTCGTCGAGCGACCAGCGGCGCAACCAACCCCCGAGCCGCGTCACCCGCGGGTCGTCCTTCATCTTGAAGAGCATCGGGTGGCCGAGCGCCTGGTCGAGGTCGGCGCGCTGCTCGTCGGCGTCGTTGACCATCGTGCGGATCTTCACCATCCGGAACGGGATCCCATGGCGACCGACCCGCTCCTGCTTGTACAGCGCGGGCCCCTCACTGGTGAGACGCACGGCGATGAACAGAGTGATCAGGATCGGTGACAGCAGCAACAGGGTCACGAGGGCCACGGCGCGGTCGAACAGACCCTTCACGAACCGGCTCGCCCAACCCGACTCGAGCTGCTCAACGATCAACGCGCTGGTGGCCTGGCCCACCGGAGCAGTCTCGCACACCGCGCATGGGCGACTGGCACATCGCGGCAACACCGGCACGCGGGATGACGCCTGACGACCTGGCAAGATGCGACGTGGCCGACCATCCGACCCGGGACGACATCGAGCTCTGCAGCGGCGCGTTCTGGGCGGGCGATCACCACGACGCCCTCACCTGGATGCGGCAGCACGCACCCGTGTACTTCGACGGGAACGTGTGGGGCGTCACGCGCTACGCCGACGTGAAGCAGGTGTCGCGCCAGCCCGAGGTGTTCTCGAACGCGGGCGGCATCCGGCCGAACCAGCCGGCCCTCCCGATGATGATCGACATGGACGACCCGGCCCACCTGCAACGGCGGAAGCTCGTGAACAAGGGGTTCACGCCCCGGCGGGTCAGGGACAGCGAAGCGCTCGTGCGACGCGCGTGCGCGGAGATCGTGGACGCCGTCGTCGACCGCGGCCGGTGCGACCTCGTGAACGAGATCGCGGCCCACCTCCCCATGATCATGATCGGCGACGCGCTCGGCGTCCGGCCCGAGCATCGGGCGGATCTGCTCCGCTGGTCAGATGACATGCTCAAGGGCCTGGCCACGGAGGCCACCGCCGAGCAGCTCGAGGCGGCCGGGAACGCGTTCGTGGAGTACACGATCTACGCGACCGAGGTGATCGCGGCGCGGCGAGCGCAGCCGCAGGACGACCTCATGAGCATCCTCGTCCACGCCGAGGTGGACGGCGACCGGCTCACGGATGACGACATCATCCAGGAATCGCTGCTGATCCTGATCGGCGGCGACGAGACCACGCGGCACGTGATCTCCGGGGGCGTCCACCAGCTGCTGCTGCACCGCGCCCAGTGGGACCGCCTGGCGGCCGATCCCGATGCACGCCCGGCGGCTGTCGAGGAGATGCTCCGGTGGGTCACCCCGATCAAGAACATGGTCCGCACCGCCACTCGGGACGTGGAGCTCGGCGGCCAGCAGGTGCACGAGGGCGACGAGCTGATGCTCCTCTACCCCTCGGCGAACCGCGACGAGGACGTGTTCGACGACCCGTTCCGCTTCGACAGTGCCCGGACCCCGAACGAGCACGTGGCGTTCGGCTTCGGGGCCCACTTCTGCCTGGGCGCGAGCCTGGCCCGCCTCGAGATCGCCGTGATGCTCGACGAGCTGCTCACCCGCACCCCCGCCCTCGCGGTCGCCGACCCCGGGGCCGCGCTCGAGTACCGCCCCGCCAACTTCGTGAGCGGCCTCGAGCACCTCGAGGTCGTGTGGTGACCTACGGGACGGCCGTGATGCGGTTGAGGGCGGGCGGCGAGAGCGGCGAGTTGGCCACGAAGTAGGCCTCGAGCGCATCCGTGTCGACCGCGCCGCCCAGCCGGTCGGTGCCCTGGGGCAGCACCGGGAACTGGTCGCCGCCGTCGGCGAGGAAGCTGTTGACGGTGACGCGGTACGACGCGCCGGTGTCGATGGGCGTGCCGTTGAGCGCGGCGCTGCCCGCCACGACCTTGCCGGATCCGACGCAGGGATCGGCCGCGTTCGAGAACGTGTAGGTGAACCCGGCCGAGGGCTGGAGGACCGCCGGCAGCGAACCCGCGATCTGGCGGCACCACTGCTGCTTGAGCATCTCGTAGATCTGCGCACCCGTGAGGGTGATCGTCGTCAGGTTGTTGCCGAACGGCTGGACCGTGAACATCTCCTCGTAGGTGATGGAGCCCAGCGTCCCGGCGGGGACGTCGAAGTTGAACGGCGCGCGCACGCCGCCCGGGTTCATGAAGGCCATGACGGCGTTGCCGGTGGCCGCGTCGTCGGTGGCGGCGAGCTGGGCATCCGCGATCAGCAGGCCGGCCGCGCTCTGCCCGTTCACAGCCGTGGTGGAGATCGTCTCCGTGATGGACCCGATGACCCGGTTCCGCAGCGGCGCCGACAGCACGTCGTACTTCGTGATGATCGCCTGCACCGGCGCGTCGATCGCGACGTCACGCGTGACGAGCACGTTGTTCTTGGTGATCGTCGTGACGTCTTGCGTGACGTTGTCTACGACGAGGTCGATGTCGGTGACGAGGCGCCCGAAGGATGACGCGCTCGGTGACCGGGATCGACCGGGCCACGGAGTTGGGGAGCAGGCAGTTGTACGGCTGGTGCGTGTGGCCGCTGACCATCATGTCGATCTCGTCGTCGAGGCGGTTGACGATGTTGTTGATCGCCCCGGTGACCCCACAGCCGTTCGGTGCGAACCCGTCCGCCGGGACCCCACCTTCGTGCAGCAGCACGACGATCGACTCGACGCCCTGTGACTTGAGGATCCTGGCGTAGTAGTTCGCGGTGTCCGCCTCGTCGAGGAACTGGAGCTTGGCGATCCCGCCGGGCGTGACGATCGACGGCGTGCCTTCGAGGGTCATCCCGATGAAGCCCACCTTGACCTTGCCGAAGCGCTGCACCTTGTAGGGCGCGAACAGTGGCTTGCCGGTGCGCCGGCTCACGACGTTGGCGGCGAGGAAGTCGAAGTCGGCGCCCGCGAAGTCGTCGCCGTCGAGGCAACCGTCGACGGGGTGGCAGCCGCCCGCCGCCATGCGCTGGAGCTCGGTCGCCCCCTCGTCGAACTCGTGGTTGCCGACCGCGTTCAGGTCCAAGCCGATCGAGTTCATGGCCTCGACGGTGGGCTCGTCGTGGTAGAGGGCCGAGAGCAGCGGGCTGGCGCCGATGAGGTCGCCCGCCGACACCACGAAGGTGTTCTTGGGGTTGGTGGCCTGGAGGTTCTTGATGTGGGTGGCCAGGTAGCCGGCGCCGCCGTACTCGGGGGTGCCGGCCGGTCCGAGGCGGCCGGCCGAGCCGGCCGGCGGGAGCAGGTTGCCGTGGAAGTCGTTGATGGCCAGCAGCTGGACGGTGGTGGTGGTCGGCGGGGCGGCGCCGACGCTCGGGCTGATCCCGGTCGCCAGTGCCCCCATGGCCAAGAGCGCGACGATTCCGATCCGAAGCTGCTTGCGGACGTCCATGGATACCCCTCGTGCATCGCGTGCGATGCCCGCCGAGCCGCACCGTATCCCACCCCCGGGCGGCCGGGTTCGGGGCCGGTCAGAACCAGGGATGGTCGGCCGCGAACACCCGACGAGCCGCCGCCGCGGTGCGAGGACCGAGGAGCACGTCGGGGGTGGGCGGATCGGCCCGCAGGGCCGCTCGATCCGCGGAGGTGGTCGAGCACGGCGCGCCGGCCGGATCGATGCCGTACAGGCGGGCGGCGTTGCCGGCGAGGATGCCGGCCTTCACGTCGACCGTCAGCGGGGCGTAGCCGAACCGCTCCTGGGCGGCGGCGGTGATCTCGAACGTGCGGAACGCATCGATCTGGTCCTGCGGCGAGCCGTACCAGATCGAGTCGGTGCCCCACAGCACGTTGCCGGGACCCAGGTGCGCGATGAGCTTGCCGAGGAGGTGCGCGGCCTGGTCGGGGTGCCCCATCAGGAACCGCCAGGTGCTCCCGAGCTCCGCGTAGACGTTGCCGCCCGGACCGATCCCCGCGGTGCGCACCGACTCGAGGAGCCGATCGACGCCACCGCCGGGCGCACCGGGTTCGTACGCCGTCTCGGCGACGCTGGTCTCGAAGCCGGAGTGGTACGCGACGAAGCTGATGTCGGGATGGGCGGCGGCCGCCGGGCCGACGTCGGTGGGGTCGCCGCCGAGGCCCTTGTGCGTGCAGACGATCGGGCGGTCCGATCTCCTCGACCAGCGCGAGGAACGCCTCCCCCAGGTCGTCATCGAGGCGCCACGGCTGCCCGACGTGCGTGTAGGACTTCCACGCCGCGATGTCGTAGCGCTCGGCCTCCGCCCGCATGGCATCGAGGGCGCCCTCTCGAGGGCCGACGTTCGGCTGGGCGTGGCCCTGCACGAGGACCCGGCCGTCGCCGCACAGCTCATCGGCGGCGCGGCGGGCCGCGTCCATCACCTCGGCCGACAGCGGGTCGGGATCGGTGAGCACGGGGATGGCCGAGAGGACCACCATCGTCGTGTCCGACCGGCTGAAGACGAGGTCGAGCCAGTGCTGCGTGTCGAAGCAGGCGCCGCCATCACCGCAGTCGCCTTGCGGGAAGCTGCTCCCGAACGAGCCGGAGTACCCGTCCAGCTCGAGCAGGTGCTGCTGCACGTCGACGACCGGAGCACCGTCGCCCTCCAGGACGGTGGTCGCCACGTCGGGCTCGGTGGTCGACTCCGGCGGCACGTCGAAGGTGCCCGCCGCCGGACCTCCGTCCCCGTCGTCCGAACAGGCACCGATGGCCAGCAGCGTGGCGGCCGACGCCATCGACGTGCGGAGGAAGTCCCGCCGCGACATCCCGATCCGGCGCGCGGCGTCGTCGCACGCCTGCCGGGCCATGCGCACCGCCTGCCGGACCGCCGGTGCAGGGGCGCCGGGGTCGAACTCCCCGTTGGAGCACGGCGCCAGCTTGATCGGCAGCCCGGGCTCGGGCGACCGCTCGGAACGCCGCACCAACGGCACCCATCCCGACCAGCGCTCAGCCATCCAGACCCCCGACCGTGCAGACCGTGCCGACCGTGCCGACCGTGCCGACCGCGATGGTCGCACAGCACCCAGACGGCGCGGCGTCGGCGATCGTTCCGTGGGCTACACGGAGGTGGCGCGGTCCTGCCAGTACCGGTCGCGCAGCAGGCGGGTGTACAGCTTCCCGGTGGGATGCCGGGGCAGCTCGTCCTCGAAGTCCACCGATCGGGGCACCTTGAAGCCGGCGAGCTGCCGGCGCGCGAACAGGAGCAGGTCGGCCTCGAGCTCCGCCGACGGCTCGAAGCCCGCGCCCAGCTCGACGGCCGCCTTGACCTGCTCGCCCCACTCGTCATCGGGGATGCCGAACACCGCGACGTCGGCGACGGCCGGATGCTCGATCAGCACCTGCTCGATCTCGGCTGGGTAGATGTTGACGCCGCCAGAGATGATCAGGTTGGCCGAGCGGTCCGAGAGGAAGACGAACCCGTCGTCGTCGACGTGGCCGATGTCCCCCATCGTGAACGTCCCCGGGCTCAGGTGGGCGGCGTCGGTCTTCTCCTTCGCCTGGTGGTACTCGAACACCTCGTCGGTCACGAGGTTGTGCGTGTACAGCGTCCCCACCTCGCCTGGCGGCAGCCTCGCACCCTCCGCGTCGACCGCGAACACCTCGTACGAGGCCAGCGCCTTGCCGACGGTCCCCGGCTTGGTGAGCCACGCGGCCGAGTCGACCAGCGTGAACACCCCGCCCTCGGTGCTCCCCCAGTACTCGGTGAGGACGGGGCCCCACCACTCGATCATCTTGTGCTTGGTGGTGGGCGCGATCGGCGCCGCCCCGTGGAGGACGGTGGACAGCGACGACGGGTCGAAGGCGGCGCGCTCCTCCTCCGGGAGCCGGAGCAGCCGCACGCACATCGTCGGCACCACGTGGCTGTTGCGGATGCCCCGCTCCTGGACGAGCTCGAGGCAGTGCGCCTCGTTCCACCGGGGCATCACCACGAGCTCGGCGCCGTTGGCCAGGTCGATGATCGCGAAGCCGAGCGGAGCCGCGTGGTACAGCGGGCCGGTGACGAGGTGGGGGCCCTGGCCGTCGAGGCCGAGGGCGACACCCGACGTCGACCCCACGATGAGGGTCTGGCCGAGGCTGGCCTGCCGGCGACGCTTCACGCCCTTGGGTCGGCCGGTGGTCCCCGACGTGTAGAGCATGCTGCCGCCGCTCGGGCCGTCGAGCGGGAACGGGGCGTCGTTGGGGTGGACCGCCAGCGCCTCGAGCTCGGGACCGGCCACCACCACCTCGACCGTCGTGCGCCGCCTGGTCCGCCGCCGCCCGCGCGACCGCCTCGTGTTCGGGGTCGGTGAACAGGATCCTGGAGGCGCTGTCCTCGAGGATGTATGCGGCCTCGGGCGCGGTGAGGTGGAAGTTGATCGGTGTGAGCCAGACGCCGGACTGCTGGGCGGCCATCCACAGGTCGATGAGCTCCACCCGGTTCCCGATCAGCACCGACACGTGCCCGCCCAGCGGCACCCCGCCGTCGTCCAGCATCCAGTGGCCCAGGCGCAGCCCGCGGTCGAGCAGCTCACCTCGGGTGCGCCGTCGGGTGAGGTCGTCGACGGCCGCGGCATCGGGATCGGCCGCGACCTGGTCGAGGATGGTCATGGCGGCCGATCCTGGCAGGGATCGGCCGAAGGCGCGCGGCGCCCTAACGTGACGTCATGGCAGGTGGAGGGCACGGCACCAAGGCGGTCATCGCCGCGCTGCTGGCCAACGCCGGCATCGCGGTGGCCAAGTTCGTGGGCTTCGTGATCACCGGCTCGGCGTCGATGCTCGCCGAGTCGATCCACTCGGTCGCCGACTCCGGCAACCAGGGCCTCCTCCTCCTGGGCGGGCGGCGCGCCCGTCGCCAGGCCGACGAGAGCCACCCGTTCGGGTACGGCCGGGAGCGCTACTTCTGGGCGTTCGTGGTCGCCCTCGTGCTGTTCAGCCTCGGCGGCGCCTTCGCGATCTTCGAGGGCGTGGAGAAGATCCGTCACCCGCACGAGGTCGAGTCCCCCGCCGTGGCCATCGGGATCCTGCTGTTCGCGATCGTGCTGGAGACGTACTCGTTCCGCACCGCCATCGTCGAGGCCAACAAGATCCGCGGCGATGCGACGTGGTGGCAGTTCATCCGCCGCTCGAAGAACCCCGAGCTGCCCGTCGTGCTCCTCGAGGACTTCGGCGCCGAGGTCGGCCTCCTCATCGCGCTGGCCGCCGTCAGCGCCACGTTGGCGTTCGACGATCCCGTGTACGACGGCATCGGCACGCTGTCGATCGGGATCCTGCTGACCGGCATCGCGATCGTGCTGGCCGTTGAGATGAAGAGCCTGTTGCTGGGCGAGACGGCCAGCCCTGACGTGCAGGTGGCCATCCGCTCCGCCATCGACGACGAACCGGCCGTCAACCGGCTGATCCACCTCCGCACCCAGCACCTCGGCCCGGACGAGCTGTTGATCGGCGCCAAGGTGAGCTTCGTCGACGGCTTGTCGGTCGGGGAGCTGGCGCAGGCCGTCAACCGGGTCGAGGCCAACGTCCGCCGTCACGTCCCCGAGGCGCGCGTCATGTACATCGAGCCCGACGTGGTCGGCACGGAGCTGCCCGCCGACCCGTTCGTCCCGGGCCTCGCCACCCGTGACCACGAGGCCGACGAGTGACTCCCGCGGACGCGGCCGGACGCCGTCAGCTGGAGGCGCTCGGCGAGCTGATCCGCAAGCAGCGGCAGCAGGCGGAGCTGACGCTGCGCGACCTGGCCGAGCGCGCCAACGTGTCGAACCCCTACCTGTCGCAGATCGAGCGCGGCCTCCACGAGCCGTCGGTCCGCGTGCTCAAGGCGATCGCCGGGGCGCTGAACCTGAGCGCGGAGTCGCTGCTGATCCAGGCGGGGGTCCTCGAAGGCCACGATCCCGACGCGCCCGCCGCGCCGGTCACCGTCGAAGACGCCGTCAACGCGGACAAGCGCCTGAACGCCGACCAGCGGGCCGCCCTGATGAGCGTCTACCGCAGCTTCGTGGAGGACGACGGCCCCACCAAGCCGGCGCGCAAGCGGTCCTGACGCGCGAGAGCGGCGCTCCGGGGGGAGGAGCGCCGCTCATCGCGCGAAGTCCACGAGGGACTCGGATGCAGGGTGCCGATGGGCACCCGGGGGTCAGTCTCAGGCGGCCTTGGTGGAGGCGGCCTTCACGACCTTCTTCGTCTTGTAGCCGACCACCGGGGCCACGGTCTCGAGGACCGCGGTCACGAGCGCCGTGTTGGCGTCGATCAGCTGCTTGGCGAACTTGACCTGCGACTCGACGACCTCGATGGGGGTCGGGAGGGAGGTCGGGTAGGTGACCGACGGGAGGCGGTCGCCGACGAGCTCGACGCCCTTGGCGACGTACTCGACCACGGGGGCCTGGGCCTTGTTCACGAGGTCGATGACCTGGTTCTCGTAGCTCTCAACGGTCTTGAGGATGGTGCTCATGCGGGGGATGCTCCTTGGGGGTGTCTGGCGGGAAGCCGTGCGCTAACTATATCTAGCAGTTGCTAGATTCGTCAACGTGACGTCGGCCACACGCGATACCCGACAAGATCGGTCGACTATCGATATCGTGGCGCGCTCCACACCGCGCACGAGGAGGCACCATGGCGATCAGCTTGGGAGCAGACGCTCCCGACTTCACTGCTGAGACCAGCGAGGGCACGATCAACTTCCACGACTGGATCGGCGACTCGTGGGCCGTCCTGTTCTCGCACCCCAAGGACTTCACCCCGGTGTGCACCACCGAGCTGGGCTACATGGCGAAGCTGCAGCCCGAGTTCGAGAAGCGTGGCGTGAAGGTCATCGGGCTGTCGGTCGACGCCGCCGGCAAGCACGAGAAGTGGGCCGACGACATCGAGGAGACCCAGGGGGCGCGCCCCAACTACCCGATCATCGGCGACGCCGACTTCAACGTGTCGAAGCTCTACGGGATGCTGCCCGAGAGCACATCTGGCGACTCCGAGACGAGGACCCCGGCCGACAACCAGACCGTGCGGAACGTGTTCGTGATCGGACCGGACAAGAAGGTCAAGCTCGTCCTCGTCTACCCGATGACGACGGGCCGGAACTTCGACGAGGTGCTCCGCGTCATCGACTCGCTCCAGCTCACCGCCAAGCACCGCGTGGCCACCCCCGTGAACTGGAAGCAGGGCGAGAACGTCATCATCGCCGGCTCGGTGTCCAACGACGAGGCCAAGGAGATCTTCGGCACGTGGGACGAGCCGAAGCCCTACATCCGGATCGTGAAGCAGCCCAGCTGAGCTGAGCGCTACGCGGGGACACCCATGGCGAGCGTGTACGCCTGGCGCCATCCCGTGTCGGTCAGACCGATCTCGGCGAGGCGGGTCTCCGCCTCCGCCAGGCGCCTCGCGGCGTCGGCCTCCCCCCGGGCCGACGCCGCCGTCGCGTCGGCGAGTCGCACGAGGGTCTGCGACACCCGATCCTCCGTGGCGTCGGCGGCGGCCCGCACCTGATCGAAGGCGGCGGTGGCCGCCGCGATGTCGTGGTGGCGAGCCAGGGCCAGACCGCGCGCGATGCCGCCCGTGATGCGATCGAGGTAGCTCGACCGCTCATGGGCGTCCACGGCGTCCGCCTCCTGCAACGCCGCCTCGATCGACCCGTCGGCCGCGTGGGCCAGCGCGAGCGCCGACTGCAGGTTGGGATCGATCTCCGGGAGCAGTCGCTGCTGCAGCGACGAGAGCACCGCCACCGCCCCAGCCACGTCGCCCGATTGGAGCCGGTGCAGGCCCACGGACGCCGTGCGCTCGGTGTCACCGACGATGAGCTCGTCGCCGTCGCCGTTGAACGGACCGGCGGGCAGGATCGTGAGGAGCCGCTCGCTGCGCTCGGTGTCGCCGACCTGCACCGTGGCGGCGAGGCCCACCATCATCGACACGACGTACTCGCGCTCGGTGAGCGGGGTGCCGCCGGGTTGGCCGATCGTCGCCACCATGTCGAGGCCCTCGTCGATGTGGCCGGCGAGCACGAGGGCCCGGCCGAGCACGGCGCTGGCCTGGGAGTGGCCGAAGTCGTCGTGGATGCCGTCGAAGAGCTCGCGTGCCTCGCGGAGGCGCTCGATGGCACTCAGCGTGCGGCCGGTCCAGAGGCGGACGGAGCCGGCCAGCACGAGCATCATGCCGAGCGCCCAGCGATCGCCGCCCCGCCGGTCGCCGGCCAGCACGGTCTCGGCCATCTCGCCGGCCTCGGCGGTGTGGCCCTGCTGGAAGCGCGTCCAGGCCAGGAGGCCGTACGCCCAGCGCAGACCGCCCTGATCGCCGATCTCCTCGAAGGTGGCGGCGGCCTTCCGCAGCAACCCCTCGGCCTCCTCCGCGCGCCCGGCGTAGAACGCGCACCACGCTAGGTTCTGACGCGCCCACGCCACCCCGCGGCGATCATCGAGTGCCTCGAAGCCCGCGAGGGCCTGCTCGAGGAGCTCGGTGGCGGCCGCGTACTCATGACGGAACAGGGCCGCGAAGCCCCGGAGCCGGAGGACCTCCGCCTCGCCGGATGCGTCGCCGAGCTCCACGAACACCCGGCCGGCCTCCTCGAGCGCGGCCTCGGACGCGGTCCAGCCCGACTCCTTCTGCTCGATGTCGGCCAGCACGAGGAGCGCCCGTCCGAGATCGGCTCGGCCGTCGTCGGCCTGGCGGCACTCCTCGACCGCCGCGAGCGCATCGGCGCACGCCGGCGCGATGTCGCGCAACCCGGCCAGCGCCCGCGCCCGCCCGGTGAGGAACGCCCGGTGGCGGGGACCATGCGCCCCGCCGAGCAGGCGGAGGCCTTCGGCGTAGAGACGTTCGGCCACGACGGGGATCTCAGACCGCGTGGCGCGAGCGGCGGCCCGCTCGAGCCACACGAGCGCTCGCTCGGCGATGTCGGCGGGCAGGCCCTCGACCTGGCCCATCTCGTGGACGAGCTCGGCGGCGCGCACGTAGTGATGGGTGATCCGGTCGATGACCGCGTCACGCTCGCCGTCCTCGTGCACCTCCATCCACGACGCGATCCCGAAGTGCGACCGCGCTCGATCGGTCTTGGTGAGGGTGCTGTAGGACACCTCCCGCACGAGGTCGGAGCGGAACGTCCACTTCTCCCCCTCGCCCGCGCCGCTGAGCACGAGGAGCTCCTTGGCCTCGAGGGCCTCGAGGACCGGCCGCACGTTCTTGATCCCGAGGTGCTTCCCCGCCATGACCTCGATGGCCGCCATGGGGCCCCGGCGCCCGAGGACCGCGCAGTCGTCGAGGACGCGGCGCTCGTCGGCGGTGAGGCCGTCGAGACGAGCCGCCACCAACCCGCGCAGCGTGTCGGGCAGCTCCACGATCCCCGTGTCCGGACGGGGCCGGCCATCGGCGCCCACCATGCCCGCGTCGGCCAGCAGGGTGACGAGCTCCTCGAGGAAGAACGGGTTGCCGCCGCTGCGGTGGAGCAGGGCCGCGCACAGCTCGGGGCCGAGCTCCGGACCGGCCAGCTCCTCGAGGAGCAGCGCCGCGGACTCGTTCGTGAGCGGATCGAGGGTGAGCACCACCAGGTTGTGCCGGCCGTGCGGCGGGTGCCAACGCTCCTCGATGACCTGGCGGGCGGTGGCCAGCACGACGAACCGGCGACTGGCCAGGCGGTCGAGCAGCGTGTCGACGAGCTCGAGGACGAGGTCGTCGGCCCAGTGGAGATCGGACAGCACGACCACCACGGGTCGGTGCAGCGAGAACCGCTCCGCGTACGTGACCACCGCCGAGGTGGCCTCCTCGCGGGCCCGCGCCGGTTCGATGCCGTGCAGCTCGGAGTCGTAGCCCATGAGGTAGAGGAGGCCCTGGTGGACGCGCTCGACCTCGGCGAGGTCGGCGCCCTCGCCGAGCGCGATGCACACGGACGTGCGGGCCAGCTCCACGGCCTTGTCGGCCGGATCGCTCGAGCGGATCCCGGCACCGTGGCGGAGGGCGTCGGCCACGGGCCACCAGATGTTGGCCTCGCCGTACGGCACGCAGCGTCCCTCGAGGATGAGCGCGTTGTGCTCGCTCTCGGCGTGCTGCGCCAGCTCCTCGGCGAGGCGGGACTTGCCGACGCCGGCCTCGCCCAGCAACAGGAGCAGCTGGCCGCGGGCGTTTCGGATGGCGTTCTCCACGCTGTGGCACAGGAGGCCGAGCTCGGGCTCGCGCCCGACCAGCCGGGCCCGGTTGCGCTCGGGCCGGTAGCCCGGCGGGGCGACGGCGGCGTCGGCGCGCCACGCGGGCACGAGGGCCTCGCGCCCCTTGACGTCGATCGGTTCGAGGGCTTCGTAGCGCACGGTGCGACGGGTGGCCGCGTACGTGGCCGGCCCCACGAGGACATCACCGGGTTGTGCGTTGGTCTGGAGGCGGCTGGCGGTGTTCACCACGTCGCCCATCGCCGTGTAGTCGCCACCCGCTCGCAACGCGCCGACCAGCACCTCACCGGTGTTCACGCCGACCCGCATCCGGATGTCGACGCCGAGCTCGGCCGACGTCTGCTCGAGCGTCTCCTGCATGCGCAGCGCGGCGCGCACCGCACGCTCGGCGTCGTCCTCGTGCGCGGTCGGCGCGCCGAAGAGGGCGACGATGGCGTCGCCGATGATCTTGTCGACCCGACCGCCGAACGTGTTGATGTCGACCACCAAGCGCTCGAAGCACTCGTCGACGAGGTTCTTCACCTGCTCCGGATCTCTCGTCTCCGACAGCGCGGTGTAGCCCACCAGGTCCGCGAAGAGGACCGTCACGATGCGACGTTCGTCTCCCCGCAGCCGCAGATCCTGCCCGCACGCGGCACAGAACCGTGCGCCCGCCGGCACGTCGGCTCGACAGCTTGGGCAGGTCACTGGGCGCGAATCTACCGGTAGGGCGGGTCGCAACCTCATGTGTGGCCCGGCCCGGTAGTTGCTGGTGAAACCATCAGGACTACCGCAAGTACGCCCGTAAGGTCCCTCCTCATGACGATGACCTCCCCCACACCACCCGCGAGCAGCGTGGCCGCCGCTCGGGCATCGCACGCAGTGAAGGTCTACGGCGCCGGTGACACCGAGGTGCGGGCCCTCGACGACGTGTCCATCGACTTCGAAGAGGGCCGCTTCACCGCCATCATGGGGCCCTCCGGCTCCGGCAAGTCGACGCTGATGCACTGCGTCGCCGGACTCGATTCGCTGACGTCAGGCCAGGTGTTCATCGCCGACACCGACCTCACCACGCTGAGCGACAAGGAGCTCACGCAGGTGCGGCGCGACAAGGTCGGGTTCGTCTTCCAGAGCTTCAACCTGATCCCCACGCTCAACGCGCTCGAGAACATCACGCTGCCGCTCGACCTCGCCGGCCGAAAGCCCGAGGAGGGCTGGGTCGACCAGGTCGTGCAGACGGTCGGGCTCGGCGATCGGCTGAAGCACCGCCCCAGCGAGCTGTCCGGCGGCCAGCAGCAGCGCGTGGCGGTCGCGCGCGCCCTCGCCGCCCGACCGGCGATCATCTTCGCTGACGAGCCCACCGGCAACCTCGACTCGCGCGCGGGCGCGGAGATCCTCGGCTTCATGCAGCGCGCCGTCACCGAGCTCGGACAGACCATCGTGATGGTCACCCACGACCCCGTGTCCGCCGCGTACGCCTCACGCATCGTGTTCCTCGTCGACGGTCGCATCGTCGACGAGCTCCACGAACCGTCGGCCGAACAGGTGCTCGACCGCATGAAGGCGTTCGGGGACACCTGATGCTCCGCGTCACCCTCCGGTCGTTCTGGGAGCACAAGCGCCGCCTCGTCTCCACGGTCGTCGCCATCGTGCTCGGCGTCGCCTTCATGGCGGGCACCTTCGTCCTCACCGACACCCTCGACCAGGTCTTCGACGACCTCTTCGCCGAGGGCAACGCCAACATCGACGCCCAGGTGCAGGGCGAGGTCCTCTTCAAGGACCAGTTCGGCGGCGGCGACCAGCGCGGGCTGCTCGACGCCGACCTGGTCGAGGCGGTGGCCGCCGTCGACGGCGTCGCCGAGGCCGAGCCGCACGTCATCACGCTTGGCTTCGGGAGCAACAACCGGCTCCTCGATCCCGACGGCGATCCGGTGGGTGCCTCGCAGGGTCCGCCCACGCTCATCGAGAGCTGGATCCCGGGGAGCACGCTCACGCCGTACGACGTCGAGGAGGGCCGCGGCCCCGAGGACGACGACGAGGTGGCGCTCAACGTGGCCGCGGCCGACGACGCCGGGTTCGAGATCGGCGACGAGGTCACCCTGGTCACGCAGCTCGGTCGCAAGGAGTACACCCTCGTCGGCACGCTGCTGTTCGGCACCGCGGAGAGCTCGGCCGGCGCGGTGTCCGTGGAGCTGACCCTCCCTGAGGTGCAGGAGATCGCGGGCACCGATGGCCGCATCCAGACGGTCCTCGCCAGCGCGGAGGAAGGGATCGACCAGCAGCAGCTGGCCGACGCCATCGCCGACGTCGTGCCGGACGATGTCGACGTGCTCACCGGCGAGGAGGCGGCCGCCCAGATCTCCTCGGACGTGCAGTCGGGGTTCGCCTTCTTCCAGCAGGCCCTCACCATCTTCGGTGCGATCGCGCTCCTCGTCGGGATCTTCGTCATCTCCAACACGTTCTCGATCCTCGTGGCGCAGCGGACGCGCGAGCTGGCCCTGCTCCGCGCGGTGGGCGCCAACCGCAGCCAGGTGCTCGTCTCGGTGATGCTCGAGGCGGTGCTGGTGGGCCTGATCGCCGCCGCGCTCGGCATGCTCGCCGGGGTCGGCCTGGCCAAGGCCGTCACGGCGCTCCTCGATGCCTCCGGTGCCGACCTGCCGACGTCGTCGCTCGTCATCCGGCCCACCACGGTCGTCTTCGCCCTGATCGTCGGCCTCGGGGTCACGCTCGTCGCGGCGCTCATCCCTGCGATCCGGGCCACCCGCGTCCCGCCGTTGGCCGCGTTGCGTGACGTCGCCATCGATCGGTCGGGTGCCTCGAAGGCGCGCGTCGTGCTCGGGATCGTGGTGCTGCTGTTCGGTGCCCTGAACCTCTCCGCCGCCTGGACCCAAGAGGGCGACACCGACGCCATCCCCACCGTCGGGCTCGGCGCCCTGCTCCTCATCGTGGGCGCCATCGTCGTCGGCCCCGTGCTCGCCAGCCCGAGCATCAGGACGATCGGGATCCCCCTGCCGCGCCTCAAGGGAGTCACGGGCAAGCTGGCCACGGAGAACGCCGCCCGCAGCCCGAAGCGCACCTCGGCCACCGCGTCGGCGCTCGTGATCGGTGTGGCGCTCGTGGCGTTCATCACCGTGTTCGCGGCATCGGCCAAGAAGTCGGTCACCTCCGAGGTCGACCGCGGGTTCGCAGCCGACTTCGTCGTGCAGAGCGACGCGGGCGGGTTCGGGCCGCCCTCGGGCTTCCCGGCCAGCGTCGCCGAGGCGATGGAGGGCGTCGACGGCGTGCGGACCGTCGTGCCCGTCGGGTTCGGGACCGGCGAGTTCACGTATCCCGACGGCAAGGACGTGACCAACTTCCTCACCTCGGTGGAGCCCGAGGGGCTGTCCGAGGTGTTGGAACCCCGAATGGCCGAAGGCGAGATCAGCGATCTCGACGATCAGGGCATCGTGGTCGACGTCGAAGCGGCCAAGGACCACGACGTGGCGATCGGTGACCAGGTGAAGGTCACGGCCCCGGGAGGCGACAGCGTCGAGCTGGAGGTGCAGGCCTTCAGCGACGATCTCACGCTGCTCGGCATCTTCACCATCACGCGCGATGCCTATGCATCGATCGTGCCGGAGCTGGTCGACATCCAGGTGTTCGGGACCGTCGAGGACGGCGCCGACATCGACGCGGTGATGGCCGACGTCGAGAAGGCGGTCTCCGACACCCCCGCGCTGGAGGTGCTCGACCGCGACGGCTTCATCGGCGACCTGTCCAGCCAGATCACGTCGTTCGTCACGGTGATCTACGCCCTCCTGCTGCTCTCGATCGTCATCGCGATGATCGGCATCGGCAACACGCTGTCCCTGTCGATCAACGAGCGCACCCGTGAGCTCGGGCTGCTGCGAGCGGTGGGGATGGATCGGGGACAGCTCCGGTCCGCCGTCCGCTGGGAGGCGGTGCTGATCTCGGTGCTCGGCGCCCTGGTGGGGATCTCGCTGGGGCTGGTGCTCAGCTACGCCATGATCACCGCGCTGGAGGGGTTCGGCCTGAACTCGTTCGCGATGCCGTTGGGCTCACTGGTGGTGATCGTCGTCCTGGCCGCCCTGCTCGGCACCCTCGCGTCGGTTCGGCCCGCCCGGCGCGCCGCCAAGCTCCAGATCCTCGACGCCATCGCCCACGACTGAACCATCGCATGCGAACGCCTGTTCGTCTACGATGGCCGCGTGTTCACGGAGATCGCCGTCGAACGGCACGTCACCTGGCAGCCCTCGCTCCTCGGCCTGGCTGAGCCCGACTTCGATCCCGCCCTCGACGGGGCCCGTCGCCGGTTCCTCGGCCAGGGCGCGTGGGTCGATGTCGTCCCGGGGTGGGTCACCGGTGCCGACACGCTGTTCGACGACGTGTTCGAGACGGCGCCGTGGAAGGCGTTCGAGCGGCCGATGTACGACCGCGTGGTCGACGTGCCCCGCCTCGAGACGCGCGCCTGGCCCGACCGTCCGAAGCTCCTCGATCGGATGGCTCGCTGCCTCGGCGATCGCTACGGGGTCCGCCTGCCGTCCATCTCCGCCAACCTGTATCGCGACGGCAACGACTCCGTCGCGTGGCACGGCGACCGCATCGGTCGCGTGCGAGCCGATGCCGTGGTGGCGATCGTCTCGCTCGGCGCCACCCGCACGCTGCTGCTCCGTCCCGACGGCGGCGGCCGGTCCGTCTCGTTCCCGCTCCACTCCGGCGACCTGCTCGTCCAGGGCGGCACGTGCCAGCGCACCTTCGAGCACTGCGTGCCCAAGCGGGCCAACGCCGGCCCCCGCATCAGCGTGATGTTCCGCCAGCCCGGCGGCAGCTGAGCGGAACGACGCCCACCCCACGAACCCGGGTGCGAAGTGCCGCGGGAACAGGGCCTTTCGCACCCCGGTTCGATCTACCGTGCGGTCTATGGCCGGGTACTCGGGGACGCCGCTGGCGCAGAAGCTGGGCATCAAGCCCGAGACGCGACTGGCGGTGCTCGATGCGCCCGACGGGTTCGCGATCCCCGACCTGCCTGGTGGCGTGGAGGTGCGCACCACCGCCCGCGGCGTGTCCGACGTGATCGTGTCGTTCCAGACGTCTCGTGCCGCGCTCGTCAAGCGGCTGCCGGCGCTGATGCGCGCGCTCGACGTGGACGGTGGGCTCTGGATCAGCTGGCCGAAGCAGGCGTCGAAGCGGCCGACGGACATCACCGAGGACGTCCTGCGCGAGGTGTGCCTGCCGCTCGGGCTCGTCGACGTGAAGGTGTGCGCCGTCGACGACACGTGGTCGGGGCTGCGGCTGTGCCTGCGCAAGGAGCTGCGCGCCGGCCGCCGGACCGCCGCGGGGTGAGCTAGGCGTCGGCGGGGTGCATCTCCGCCGCATCCCAGAACGCCCGCATCGTGGTGATCTTCCCCTCGTCGTCGAAGGTCATCACGTCGATGATGTCGACGGCGTACGTGTCGCCGCCGATCACGGGTCGGGCTTGGAACGGGAAGGCGGCCTCGCCCGCCGCGACCCGCACGGGTCCCGTCTGGCGCAGCTCGATCGACTCGGCGAGCGACTGCGACTGGGTGAAGAAGGCGGCGAGGGCGTCCTTGCCCTCGTGGCGGGGCGTGCCCACCGGATCCTCGATCCACGCGTCGTCGGCGAACAGGCCCACGTAGGCGTCCTGGTCACCCGCGCTGAACGCAGCGCAGTAGCCCTCGACGGCGGCTCGGATGGTGGCGGCATCAACGGTCATGGCGAGAGGTTGCCAGGTTCGCGGTCCAGGATCAGGCGGGGGCCGCGATCCCAGGTGAAGTAGTTCCAAGCCCAGTTGAGCAGCACCGACGCACGGTTGCGCTTGCCGACGAGGAACACGAGGTGCAGGCCGAGCCACGCCAGCCATGCGAGGCCACCGCGGAGTCGGATGCCGCCGGGCAGCTCCGCCACCGCGGCCCGCCGCCCGATCGTGGCCATGGTCCCCTTGTCGCGGTACCGGAAGGGCGTGGTGGGACGGGCGTCGAGCGCGCGCCGGATCTGGCGCGCCACGTGCCGGCCCGACTGCATGGCGACGGGCGCGAGCTGCGGGAGCAGCTCGCCGTGACGGTCGCGCGCGGCCGCGATGTCGCCCACCGCCCACGCGCCAGGGTGGCCGGCGATGCGCAGGTCGGGGTCGACCACCACCCGTCCGCCGCGATCCTGCGCGACGCCGATGGTCGCGGCGAGCGGGTTGGCGTGGACGCCCGCCGCCCAGATGAGCGTCTGGCACGGCAGCACGGTGCCGTTGGCGAAGGTCACCGTGTCGGCCTCGATGGAGGCGACCTGGGCGCCGAGCCGGACGTCCACGCCGCGGGAGCGCAACGTGAACAGGGCGTGCCGCCGGCTCGGCGCCTTGAACGGGTGGAGCAGGTGGTCCTGCATCTCGACCAGCACCACCCGCGCTCGGCTGACGTCGAGACCCGGGTAGTCCTTGCGGAACACCATGTCGAACAGCTCGGCCAGCGCGCCCGCGGTCTCCACACCCGTCGGTCCGCCGCCGACGACCACGAAGGTGAGAGCGCCGCGGTCGAGCTCGGTGGGATCCGTGTCGGTCGCCTCGAACCGGCGCACCACGTGGTTGCGCAGTCGCGTGGCGTCGCTGAGCGTGTACAGGGGGAAGCCGTGCTCCTCGGCGCCGGGCGTGCCGAAGTACGTCACGGTCGCGCCCCCGGCCAGCACGAGGTGGTCGAACGGCAGGTCCGGCTGGCCGGCGACCGAGACGGTGCGCGCGTCCCAGTCGACGCCCGTGACGCGGCCCTGCCGGAACCGCACGTTCGACTGCTTGTGGAACAGCCCGCGCACGGCGTGGGCGACGTCGGCGGCGTTCAAGCCGGCGGTGGCCACCTGGTAGAGGAGCGGCTGGAACGTGTGGAAGTTGTGCTGGTCGACCAGCGTCAGCTCCACCGGAGCGCCCTTCAGGTGCCGGGCGACCTCGAGCCCGCCGAAGCCGGCTCCGATGACGACGACCTTGGGCACCCCGGCCATGCGCCCATCCTACCGCCGATTGTGAAATCCCTCACGAACGTGGATCCCGGGCCAGAGCGCGCGGTTGGGGTGGGTCACGAGGATGCCGGTTGGCAGGTGGGGCACCAGTAGGTGCTCCTCGCCTGCTCGCCGTGCCGGGCCATCTGCACGGGCGTGCCGCACCGGTGGCACGGCTGGCCGCGGCGGCCGTACACGGCGAGACCGGCGGGGTGCGTGCGGCGCTCGGCCTGGCCCAGGTTCGCTTGGAGCTGGCGAGCGGCGACGGTCCAGACGCGACGCCGCGCGTGGTCGTCCACCCGCTCGATCGGCGTGCCGGGGTCGAGCCCGACCGCGAAGCACGCCTCGGACTTGTAGACGTTGCCGATGCCCGCCGCGATCCGCTGGTCGAGGAGGGCCTCGCCCAGGGTCGTGCCCGCCATCGCGAGGCGCGCGGCTCGCTCCAGCACCTGGTCGATCACCTCGTCGCCGAGCGATGCGGGCCGGCAGAGGTCCGGACCGAGGCCCGCCAGCGCGGCGGGTTCCGCCCCCGCCCGGTGAAAGGTCTCCACCACCGGTGCCTGGAAGCACACGCCCACCCACCCGCTGTCCGCGCCCACGACCGCGCGAGCGAGGTAGGCGGGCTTCCGCCACCGCTCGCGCTCCCGGTAGACGTGCCAGGAGCCGACCATGCGCAGGTGCGTGCGGAGCACGAGACCGCCATCGAAGTGGACGAGCAGGTGCTTGCCGCGGGCCTCCACCAGGGTGATCCGCTCCCCCAGCTTCGGTGCGTCGCCCCGCAGCCGGGGCGCCTCGAACCGGGTGAGCACGTAGCCCTGCAGCGCCGGCTTCAGCCGAGCCGCCACCTTGAACAGGGTGTCTCCTTCCGGCACCCGCTCAGTGTGCCGTGCCGATACCGTCACCAACCCATGAGGTCGATCAGCGTGGCCCAGCGGCGGACCCGCCTCGCCATGCGGCACCGGCTCGCTCCGAGCGCCCGCGGGGACGACGACCTCGTCGCCGTCGCCCGATCGGTGGTCGCCCTGCACGCCACCGACCCGTCGACGGTGGTGCTCTCCGCCGTGGCGCGGATGCACCGGCCCGATCCAGACGCGGTGGGGCGTGCCCTGTACGACGATCGGCAGCTCGTCCGGATGCTCGCGATGCGGCGGACGATGTTCACGTGCGCGACGGAGGACGCCGCGCTCCTGCAGCGGTCGAGCTCCGACGCGGTGGCGGTCGCCGAGCGGCGGAAGCTGATCGCCTTCCTCGAGGAGAACGGCGTGACGAAGGACGCCGCCCGCTGGCTGCGGCGGGTCGAGGCGAAGACCCTCGCCGCCGTCACCGAAGCCGGCGAGGCGACCGCCTCCCAGCTCACCAAGGTCGTTCCTGAGCTGGCGATCCAGATCGCCGTCTCGCAGGGCAAGCCGTACGCCAGCACCGTGGGCGTCTCGACCCGCGTGCTCAACCTCATGGGGATGCACGGCGTGCTGGTGCGGGCCCGACCGACCGGCCGCTGGACCAGCAGCCAGCACCGGTGGGCGGCCCTCGACCCGTGGCTCGGCCCGCCATTGGCCGCCATCCCCGCGGAGGAGGCCCAGGTGGAGCTGGCGCGACGCTGGCTCGATCGGTTCGGGCCAGGAACGATCGCCGACATCAAGTGGTGGACGGGGTGGACGCTGGGCGCGACGCGGAGGGCCGTCGCCACCCTCGACACCGAGGAGGTCGATCTCGACGGCACGCCCGGCCTGGTGCTGGCTGATGACGCGTCGCCGTCCGGCAAGGCCGAGCCGTGGGTCGCGCTGCTCCCTGCCCTCGACCCGACGACGATGGGCTGGCAGGCGCGCGGCTGGTACCTGGGTGATCACAAGGCCCATGTGTTCGACACCAACGGCAACGCCGGCCCGACCGTGTGGCTCGACGGTCGCATCGTGGGAGGGTGGGCGCAGCGCAACACCGGGGAGGTGGTGGTGAGGCTGCTCGACGAGGTGCCGCGCACCCGCGCCCAGCAGATCGACAAGGCCGCGCGCCGGTTGGAGGACCTCCTGGGCGACATCCGCGTCGTCCCGCGCTTCCGCACGCCGGTGGACACGGAGCTGTCGGCCTGATGGAGGCGACGCGCGTCGACCGGTGGGTGTGGGCCGTGCGCCTGTACAAGACGCGTTCCGACGCCACCGACGCCTGCAAGGGCGGGCACGTCACGGTCAACGGCAAGAGCGCCAAGCCCGCCACTCCCGTGGCGATCGGCTCACGGGTGGAAGCCCGCGCGGGGGGCCGCCACCGCATCCTCGAGGTGACCCAGGTGATCGACAAGCGGGTCGGGGCAGCCGTCGCCGTCGGCTGCTACATCGACCACACGCCACCCGAGCCCGAGCAGGACCGGGTGCGGGTCGCGGTGCGGGAGCGCGGCAGCGGTCGGCCCACCAAGCGCGATCGGCGCTTGCTCGATCGCTGGCGCGGCGCGTGAGAAGGTGCTGCGGTGTCCCCTCCCCTCGAGCTGCGCTTCGTCACCTCCGCTGACCAGCTCGAGCGCTTGCCGGAGACGCCCGCCGAGGTCGCGGTGGTGGGGCGGTCGAACGTCGGCAAGTCGTCGCTGATCAACGCGCTCGCCAAGCGCAACGGCCTGGCCAACACGTCCAAGACACCCGGCCGGACCCAGCTCCTCAACTGCTTCGCGCTCGATGACGGGTCGACGGTGGTCGACTGCCCTGGCTACGGCTACGCCAAGGTCTCCAAGGTGCAACGTGCCTCCATGGCGAGGATGATCGAGCGCTACCTCTTGGGGCGGGACGAGCTGCAGATGGTGATGGTGCTGGTCGACGGCGAGGTGGGCCCGACCCCGCTCGACCAGTCCATGCTCGAGTGGCTCCGGTCCGAGAGCATCCCGCACCAGGTGATCGCCACGAAGCACGACAAGGTGAAGTCGGCCCAGCGCGAGAAGCGCAAGCGAGAGCTCGCCGCCAAGTGCGACCTCGAGCCGGGTGACGTGGTGTGGGTGAGCGCGGTCAAGAACGTCGGCATCGACCGGCTGCGCGACCTCGTGCGGATCTGGCTCGCCGACTGACGATCAGTCGTCGAGGCCGACCCCGTACCGAGCGAGGAGGTCGCGGTGGTGCACCCGGACGACCCGCATCATGCGCGGGCGGTCGAGCGCGTTCGGCGCGCCGTTGTGGACCGCCCACGGGTGGCACATCGTCACGTCGCCGGCTTGGCCGGTGAGCTCGACGACCTTGGTTCTCACGCCGTGCACGTCGGTCTCTCGGTCGACGAACCGAGCGACTCGGTCCTCGGTGTCGGTGGGGTCGGCCAGCGCGGTGAGGTACGGGTGGCTGGCCTGGAAGGCGAGCCGGTGCTGCTTCTGGGTGCGCTGGGCGGGGCGGAGGCCGTCGACGAAGTGCCCGATCATCTGGGGGGATCGGTGGAGCACGAGGGTGCCGCCGCCACCCGGCAGGACGTCGTCGATGCACAGGAAGACGTTGACGCCCCAGATGACGTCGCGCGGGTAGTCGTAGCCGTAGTCGAGGTGCCAGGGACGGTGCGGCACGTCCCATCGCTCGACGTTGGGGAACGTCACGAGCACCTGGCCCCAGTGGTGCCCGGTCCGCCACGCACCGGGGCCGATGAGCTCGTCGAGGGCGCCGGCGACGACGGCGTTGTCGTGGGGATCGGGGTCGCCCTTGCGAAGCCCCTTGAGGTTGGTCGCCACGCCGTTCGACCAGCTGGTGGGATCGCCGCGTCGGGCGCCACGGTGCTCGAACAGCCGCCAGAGCCGCTCCCGCATCCGGTCGACCGTGGTTCGCTCGACCGCCCCTGCGAGCCGCAGGTAGCCGGCCTCGTGGAACGCGCGGCGCTGGTCGTCGGTCAGCACCCCGTCAGTCTCGCGACGCGAGCGTGCGCGTCGACAGCGAGTTCAGGACGGCGACGACGAGATGGCGTAGGTCACCGCGCCGTCGGCGAGCCCCATCATCGTCGGCCCCGACAGCGTGCCCCCAGGCCGCAGCTGCGCGTTGTCGTACGGCAACCGCATCCGCAGCCCGGCGTCGTTGACGTGCTCGACGCGGTAGGCGCGAGGCGCTCCCGGAAACGCGCCACCGAGGAGCTCGTTGAGCTCGTCGACGGTCATGGCCAGCTCGGTCACGGGCCGGGAACCTACCTGCCGCCGCTCACGTCCAGCAGCGCACCGGTGACGTACGACGCCTCGTCGGAGCACAGCCACACGATCGCGTTGGCCACCTCGATGGCCTCCCCGCCGCGCCCCAGGGGCACGGTGTCGCGCCTCTCCTCCACCCGATCGGGCTGACCACCGCTGGCGTGGATGTCCGTGTTGATCAGCCCGGGCCGCACCGCGTTGACGCGGATGCCCTCCCGTGCGACCTCCTTCGACAGGCCGAGGGTCATCGTGTCGACGGCGCCCTTGGTCGCGGCGTAGTCGATGTACTCACCCGGGCTGCCCAACCGGGCGGCAGCGGACGACACGTTGACGATCACGCCGCCCGCGCCGCCATGGGCGGTGGACATCAGGCGGACGGCTTCACGGGCGCACAGGAACGCCCCGACGATGTTCACGGCCACCATCCGCTCCAGGCGCTCGACCGAGAGCTCGTCCACACGCGCCTTGGGACCGGTGACGCCGGCGTTGTTCACCAGCGCGCCCACGGGTCCCAGCTCCGCGGCCGACGCGAAGAGCCGCTGGACGTCGTCCTCGATGCTCACGTCGGCCGGAACCGCCACCGCCGCTCGCCCCGACATGACGCAGGCCGCCACCACACGATCGGCCTCCTCGGCGGCGACGCGGTACGAGAGGCAGACGTCCCAACCGGCCGCCGCGAGGAGCGGGGCGGTCGCGGCACCGATCCCGCGACTGCCGCCGGTGACGACCGCGACGCTCACGCGGGATGCCCGGGATCGATGTCGATGGCGTCCCCGAGGCGAAGCGGCGTCCATGCTGTCTCCGACGCCGCATCGACCGGCTCGAGGACCATGCCGAGGTGGTCGCCGTCGATGTCGTGACGGGCGGTGATGCGGCCGGCGAACCGGACCGGGCAGGCGACGAGCAGCGGGATGCCCTCCGGACCCGCCTCCCAGGTCGTGTGCACCAGCTTGTCGACATCGTCCGCCGACTCGCCGCCGAACAGCTCGGCCAGATCGTGCTGGTGACTGCCCAGCAGGTGCACGCCGAGGTGCTCGGCCCGCTGGGCCAGTGCCGTGGTGTGGTTGGCCGTCGACAGCCACACCATGTACCTCCTCGGCTCGATGCTCACCTGCGAGTGGAAGCCCACCAAGCACCCGTCGCGCTCGTCGTCGACGGCCACCGTCACCACCACCATGGCGCTGTCCATGGCGGCCACGACCTCGTCGAACGCACTGGTGGCCACGACCTCGGAGCGTAGAGAAGGTGCAGGTCGTGGACGTGCCATGCTCGCCGCTGGGCGGGACGACATCGCGACACCCTTCGATGTCACACGCCGCCAGCCGCTGGTCGGCGGGGCCGCCGCCGTCGTGGCGGGCTCCGGAGCCGTTCGGACGGTGGCGGCCGGCTCCCCCGAGGTCTCCGAGGCCTGACCCTCAGCGCTTGTTGCGGGGGTGGGCGGCAGAGGTGCGCTCGTTGCCTCGGCGGTAGTTGCCGGTGGCCCTCGCCATCACCGCTTGCGGGTCCTTCCGCTGCACGTCGACGAGGAAGCGGGTGGCCGCCTTCCCGCGGAGGATGGTGGCCTGGCGACCGTGGTGGTGGATGACGACATCGCCGTCCTTCCGCACCCGGTACTCGAAGCCCTCCGCCTGTCCCGGCATCAGCGCTTGGCGGGGCGGCGGGTCCAGCCCTTGTACGCCTGCTGGAAGCCCGCGCGCTGAAGGGCATCGCGGATCTCCGGAGCGGCCTCGTGCACGTCGACCCCGTCGACCGCTCGGATCTCGAGCGACCGGAAACGGCCGGTGTCGACGAGCTGGGCGAGGGCGGCCGCCCACCGATCGTCGTCGACGGCAGCCGGGAAGAGGAGGACCTTGTGGGCGCCGCGCTCGAGGTAGGCGAGGGCATCGGCGCCGGCGAGGACCACCAGCGCGCCCGCGGCCCGAGCGGGGCGACCGGGAGACTCGGGCCACAGCAGGGCGGCCCCGAAGGGCTGGGCGGGATCGGTGGCGGCCAGCGCGATCGGCGCTTCGTCGTCGCCGGTGCGCTCGCTGCGCAGGCGGTCCACCGCGCCAGGCACCGCGAACTGCGCGGCGCCCAAGCCGGCCACGAAGTAGCCGCGCCGCACCTGGCCTCGCTCCTCCAGCGCCTTGAGCACGGGGTACACACCGGCGAACCCGCCCTCGGCGCCCTCCCCGAGCGCGGCCTCGCGCGTGAGGACGCCGTAGCGCTCCAGCAGCTGGAGGGCCCGAGCGTGGGCAGCCTCGGTGGCCGTGGGGGTCGGTTCGAGCAGCGGCGCGACCAGCGACCAGCGACCGGCACCGGCCGGCGGGCCCATGCGAGACAGGCGGCCCGGGCGGGGACGACCCCGGGGCCCGGCACGGGACGACGACCGACTCGCCGACCGACGGCCCGCGGCGCCCACGAACGCCCGCAACGGCGCGAGCGAGTCGTTGGTGACGAGGCCCGCCCACACGAGATCCCACAGCCCCGTGAGCACGGTGGGGTCGTCGAAGGGCTGGTCGGCCAGCTGCGCGGCCCGGGTGAGGTCGGCCCAGAACGAGGCGCCGCGCGCCGCCAGGTGCTCCAGCAAGGCGGTGTGCAGCGCGTCTGGCTCGAACCCCTCGACCGGCGACAGCAGGAGGCCGGCGTGGTCGCGGAAGGCCAAGCGGATGCGGCCGTCGGTGGCGCCGATCGCGCCCGCTCCCACCCACACGACGTCGCCCGACGTGCACAGCGCGTCCAGGTCGGCTGGCTCGTGCTCGGGCAGCCGGGCGCGCAGCACGTCGCGGTCGAGCGCGGACGCGACCAGCGGGGCGCCCTGCAGCTGAGCGACCACGTCCACGAGCGCGTCGACCCCTCGGCGCGCGCTGCCGATGCCGTGCCAGCGCGGCAGGAACCGGGCCAGGGTGGCGGCATCGACGGGCTCGACCTCCTTGCGGAGGGCCGCCAGCGACCGACGACGGAGCTGGCGGAGGACGTCATCGTCGCACCACTCGCGCTCCACGCCGTCGGGGCGGAACTCGCCGCGCACGACCCGGCCCTCGCCCTCGAGCACGTCCAGGGCGGCGCGCACCGGCTCGGGCGCGAGCCCGTACCGGCGGGCCGCGTGCTGCACGAGGAACGGACCGTGGGTGCGGGCGTAGCGCGCGACGAGGTCGACCACAGGGGTGGGCACCGAGTCGGTGCAGGCGTTCGGGAGCCCGACGGGCACGGCCACGCCCAGCGCGTCCCGGAGGCGGCCGGCATCCTCCGCCGCGCAGACCCGCTCCTCGCCCGCGATCGACGCGAGGAAGGCCCGCCGCTCCGCGACGAGCTGATCGACCCAGTCCTTCACCGGAGCACCGTCGACCGATCGCAGGCCCAGCTCGTCGACCGACAGCGGCCCGAGGATCCGGAGCTGGTCGTGGGCTTCGTCGACGTCGCGGGCGAGCCGGCCCTCGACGAGGCGCTGGAGCTCGAGCTCGAGGTCGGCCAGCACGTCGGCGTCGATCAGCTCGCGCAGCTCCTCGGCACCGAGCAGGTCGCGCAGCAGGTCGCGGTCGAGGGCCAGCGCCGCGGCCCGGCGCTCGGCGAGGGGCGCGTCGCCGGCGTACATGTACACCGCGATCCACCCGAACATCAGCGACTGCGCGAACGGCGACGCCTGCTGGCTGTCGACCGACACCAGCCGCACCTTCCGGCTGCGCAGGTCGCGCAGGACCTCGGTGAGGGCCGGCACGTCGAACACGTCGTTGAGGCACTCGCGCGTGGCCTCGAGGAGGATCGGGAACGACGGGTACTTCCCCGCCACCGACAGGAGGTCGGCCGACCGCTGGCGCTGCTGCCAGAGCGGGGTGCGCTGGTCAGGGCGGCGCTTCGGCAGCAGGAGGGCACGAGCGGCGCACTCGCGGAAGCGGCTCGCGAACATCGAGGTGGACGGCAGCTGCGAGACGATGAGCTCCTCGATCTCGTCGGGGTCGATGAGCAGGTCGTCGTCGGGCAGCTCGTCGACCGACTCCGGGAGGCGGATCACGATGCCGTCGTCGCTCCACATGAGCTCGACGGCCATCCCCCACTTCTCGCCGAGCCGGTGCTGCAGGGCCATGGCCCACGGGGCGTGCACCTGGGCGCCGAAGGGTGAGAGCACGCAGATGCGCCAGTCGCCGATCTCGTCACGGAAGCGCTCGACCACGATGGTGCGGTCGTCCGGGACCACGCCGGTGGCCTCGGCCTGCTCGTCGAGGTAGGCGACGAGGTTGGTGGCGGCGCGGTCGTCGAGCCCGCCGTCGCGGAGGCGCTGCACCGGGTCGGTGCCGGCGTTGGCGCCCGCACGGAGCTCGCGGGTGAAGGCGCCGATGGCTCGTCCGAGCTCGAGCGGACGGCCCGGCCCGTCGCCGTGCCAGAACGGCATCTTGCCGGGTTGGCCGGGCGCGGGCGTGACGATGACCTTCTGGAAGGTGATGTCCTCGATGCGCCACGTCGACGCGCCGAGCAGGAACGTCTCGCCCGGGCGCGACTCGTAGACCATCTCCTCGTCGAGCTCGCCCACGCGTGTGCCATCGGGAAGGGTCACCGTGAACAGGCCGCGGTCGGGGATGGTGCCCGAGTTGGTCACCGCCAGGCGTTGGGCGCCCTGGCGGCCCCGCACGGTGCCTTCGACCCGATCCCACACGATCCGTGGGCGCAGCTCGGCGAACTCCTCGGACGGGTAGCGGCCGGAGAGCAGGTCGAGGACCGAGCCCAGCACCTCGTCGGAAAGCTCCGCGAACGGCGCGGCACCGCGGATGACTCCGACGAGGTCGTCCATCGCCCACTCGTCCAGCGCGGACAGCGCCACGATCTGCTGGCAGAGGACGTCGAGCGGGTTGCGCGGGTAGTGCGTCTCCTCGATCTGGCCGGCCTGCATGCGCTCGACCACCACCGCCGCCTCGAGCAGGTCGGCGCGGTGCTTCGGGAACAGCTTGCCGCGACTCGGCGCGCCCACCTGGTGCCCGGCCCGACCGATGCGCTGGAGCCCGGTGGCGACCGCGCCCGGCGACTCGACCTGGATGACGAGATCGACGGCGCCCATGTCGATGCCGAGCTCGAGGCTGGACGTGGCGACCAGCCCCTTGAGGCGCCCCGACTTCAGCTCGTCCTCGATCTGGAGGCGCCGCTCGCGCGAGAGGGAGCCGTGGTGCGCCTTCACCAGCTCTTCCTGCAGGGGCGGGTTGCCCTCCGCTTCGGCTGACCGGTTCTCGCCCTCCCAGTGCAGCTCGTTGAGGCGCGTGGCCAACCGCTCGGCCAGGCGGCGGGCGTTGACGAAGATCAGCGTCGATCGGTTCTCCCGCACCAGCTCGAGCAGCCGTGGGTGCATGGCGGGCCAGATCGAGTGGCGGACGGGGCCCGCGGCGGCGGGACCCGACGTCGGCTCGTCGACGACGGTGCCGAGCTGGGCCATGTCGTCGACCGGGATGACGACCTCGATCTCGAGGGTCTTGCGCACGCCGGCGTCGACGACGGTCACGGGGCGCGGCTGGCGGTTGCCGGCCGCCGTGACCTGGGTGCCGCCCAGGAAGCGAGCGATCTCCTCGAGGGGACGTTGCGTGGCCGACAGCCCGATCCGCTGCGGCGACGCTCCTCCCCCGGCGCGCACCCAGTGATCGAGCCGCTCGAGCGAGAGGGCCAGGTGGCTGCCCCGCTTGGTGGCGGCCAGCGCGTGGATCTCGTCGACGATCACCGCCTCCACGCCGCGCAGCGTCTCGCGGGCGGCAGAGGTGAGCATCAGGTACAGCGACTCGGGGGTGGTGATGAGGATGTCGGGCGGGTTGCGCACGAGCTGCCGGCGCTCGTCGGGCGCGGTGTCACCGGTGCGCATCCCGACCGTCGGCTCCGTGTAGCTCTCACCCAGCCTCTCGGCGGCGAGTCGGATGCCCTGCAGGGGGCTGCGCAGGTTCTTCTCGACGTCGACGGCGAGCGCTCGCAGGGGCGAGATGTAGAGCAGCCGGGTGCGATGGGTCCGCTCGGCGGGGGTGGGCTCGCCCACCAGCTTGTTGATCCCCCAGAGGAACGCCGACAGCGTCTTGCCCGAACCGGTGGGCGCCAGGATCAGCGTGTGCTCGCCGCTGGCGATGGCCGGCCAGCCCTGGGCCTGAGCCGGCGTGGCCTCGGGGAACGACGTCTCGAACCAGGCGCGGACCGCCGGCGAGAACGGCGCGAGGGGATCCGGTGCGGCCACCTCCTCAACCTACCGATGGCAGCTGACAGGGACTGTCAGGGATCCGGCCGTCACGGCGGGTTGGCCGCGCCGACGGTGAGCGTGCCCACCATGTTGGTGTGGACGTCGCAGAGGAACTCGTAGCTGCCCGGTTCGAGGGTGACGTCGAGCTCCTGGGTCGACGGTCCTTCGGTGAGCCGGGAGGCCGGCGAGTCCGGGGCGCTCGGGAGGTGGACGTTGTGGTTGCCGCCCTCGTCCTGGTTGTCGACGACGATCGTGAGCGGGCCGGCCGGTGCCCGCAGGCAGTCGGTGTCCCAGCGGACGCCCGGTTGGGCCACCAGCGTCACCCGGCCCGCGGCGGCCTCCTTGCAGCCCACGGTGGTGGGCGGCCCGCCGCCATCGGTGTCGCCGCACGCGGCCAGCAGGAGGGCGACGGCGAGCATCGAGAGGCGGAGGCGCATGGGGGGAGGGTCGGTCGGCGTCGATTCGACGTCGATTCGACGCTGACGGAGCGTAGCGATGGGTGACGTCCTCGCCGCCTTCGCGGTCGTGTTCCTCGCCGAGCTCGGCGACAAGACCCAGCTGGTCGCGCTCACGCTGGCGGGGCGCTACCCGGCGGCGAAGGTCCTCGCCGTCCTGGGCGCGGCCATCGCGCTCCTGCAGACGCTCTCGGTCACCGCGGGCGCCCTGCTCAGCCGGGCGGTGCCCGACCGCGCCGTCGCCGTCGGCGCCGGGCTGCTCTTCCTGGGCTTCGCGGTGTGGACGTGGCGGTCCGCCGACCAGGCCGACGAAGACGAGGCCAGCGCGGGCCAGGCCGGGCTGCTGAGCGTCGCGGTGGCCTTCTTCCTCGCGGAGCTGGGCGACAAGACCATGCTGACCACCGCAGGGCTGGCGGCGGACCGGGGCGCGGTGCCCGTGTGGATCGGCTCCTTCGCCGCCATGCTCGCCGCCACCACGCTGGCGGTCGTCGCCGGCCGCGCGCTCATGCGGCGCGTGGAGCCCGGCACCTTGCGCCGGATCGGGGCGGCCGCCTTCGCCGTGGTCGGCGTCCTCACCCTCGCCGGCGCGGCGGCCGGCTGACGGACCTAGCGGCCGCGGATGTAGTCGACGAGCTGTTCCTTCTCGGTCTCCAGCTCGTCGACCCTCGTCTTGACCACGTCGCCGATGCTGATGATGCCCACCAGGGCACCGTCGTCGACCACCGGCAGGTGGCGGATCCGGTGCTCGGTCATGAGGTGCATGAGGTCGTCGACGTTGTCGGAGCCGGTGCAGGTGTGGACGTCGGACTTCATCAGCTCGGACACCGGCCGGTCGAGCAGGTCGGGCCCGTCGTCCGCCAGGCGGCGCACGATGTCGCGCTCGGAGACGATGCCGGTGAGGGTGGAACCGTCGGTGGACACGACGAGGGCCCCGACGTTGGCGGCGGCCATGGCCTCGGCGACCGCCCGGACCGTGGTGTCGGGCGGCACGGTGGAGACGTCGCGTCCCTTGCGTCCCAAGATCTGATCGGCCAGCACGCGGTACCCCCTTTGGTGCGGATCGTCCCCACCATGCTCACACATCCCCAAACGCACCGCTCGGCAGCCGCGTGCGCCAGGATGGGGCGTGCACTGGATCCTGAAGTACGAGCTCGTCGACGACTACCTCGAGCGCCGCGCCGCGCTGCGGGACGAGCACCTCGGGCTGGCGAGCGCCGCCCACGAGCGCGGCGAGCTGGTGATGGCCGGCGCGCTGGCCGACCCGGCGGACCGCACGGTGCTGGTCTTCCGAGCCGACGACGCGTCCGTCGCGGAGGCGTTCGCGGCCGCCGATCCCTACGTCAAGGCCGGGCTGGTCACCCGGTGGGAGGTGCGGTCCTGGACGGTGGTCATCGGGGCGTGACCCAGGGTCCGGCCCGCCGGAGCCTGTTCGAACCCCACCCCGAGCGGCTGGCGCTCGGCCACCCGCACCGAGCGGAGATCCTCGCGGCGCATCGGGCGGCGGTGGAGGCGGGCGAGCCCGGCTACCTCGACCCGGCCACCGGGCTGTTCGTCATCACCGCCGCCGAGCACGTCCGGCGCGGCCAGTGCTGCGCCAACGACTGCCGGCACTGCCCGTACGTCTAGTGCCGTGGGCAGGACGACGGGCATGGACAGGGCACTAGCCGGGCGGACGGGAGGCGGCGGGCGAGAACCCGACCTCGGCGTCGAACGCCGCCCGCCGCGTGGCGCGGCGGAGGGTGGCGAGGACGGCGCGGCCGACGAGGAGCACGGCGGCGACGTTCGTGATGGCCCGCCCGGTGTCCCAGCCCCAGGTCGAGGTGGCCAGCGTGTACAGCACGAAGCGGTGGAGGTTGTCGAGCACCGCATCCCCGGCCACGTAGGAGAGGTCGGTGTCCGCGCCGAGCGCGAACGGCCAACCCCACAGGTTCACGAGGAACCCGTACAGGTAGGCCGACACCGCGGCGTAGACGGCGAGCATGGCGATCTCCGCGCGCCCCGCAGCGGCGGGAGGAGCCCGGCCAGGAGCCCGACCCACGACGACGCCAGCATCTGGAACGGGAGCCATGGGCCCATGCCCCCGGTCAGCAGCGCCGACGCGAACAGCGTGGTGGAGCCGAGCACGAACCCGAAGGCGGGGCCGTAGACGCGGCCGCCGAGCACCAGGAGGAAGAAGACGAGCTCGATGCCGCCGGTGCCGGCGCCGAGGGGCCGGAGGGCCGCGCCGATGGCGGACAGCACGCCGAGCATGGCCAGCGCCTTGGTGTCCATCCCGCGGCTGGTCATCTCGGTGAGGACGATGGCGACCAGGGCCGGGAGGATCAGGGCGAAGATGTACGGCGCGTCGCGGGTGTGGGAGAAGCCGGGCGGCGGGTCGATGACGAGCGGCCACGCGAACATGGCGAGCCCGGCGAGCGAGGCGAGCGCGAGCACCAGCGTCGTGCGCGGGGCCATGCGCAGCACCGAGCGGTCGCGCCGGCGGGGCGCGGTCACCGCGGTCAAGGTTCGGCTCCCGCGCCGGCCAGGGCGGCCGCCACGTCATCGACGGTGAGCCATGGCGCGGGATGGAGGATCTTGGCCACCTGGGGCGCGAACGCCGGGGACGACACCACCACGTCGGCGGTCGGACCGTCGGCGACCACCTCGCCGTCGGCCAACACGATCACGCCGGTCCGCGACGCGCGCCACGAACTCCACATCGTGGGTCGCCACCACCACGGCCCGACCCTCGAGGGCCAGGTCGCCGAGCACCTCCGCGAGGCGCTCCTTGGCCAGGTGGTCGAGGCCGCGGGTCGGCTCGTCGAGGAGGACCAGGCGGGGGGCGGCGGCGAGCTGGACCGCCAGCACCAGACCGAGCCGTTGGCCCTCGGAGAGGTCGCGCGGGTGCTGGTCGCCGGCCACGCCAGGCACCACCCGGTCGAGCAGGGCACGGCAGGTGCCGGGCGGCCGGCCCGTCTCCCGGTCAGCCTGCGCGCACTCGTCGTCGACCGTGGCGAGGTACAGGAGGTCAGACGGCGTCTGGGGCACGAGGCCGACAGGCGTGGGCGTGACATCGGCTGGGTCGCGGCCGTCGACGGACACCGAACCGGCCTGCCGACGCCCAGCCGGGTGCAGCGCCCACAGCAGCGATGACTTGCCCGAGCCGTTGCGCCCCATCACGGCGACCACCTGATGTTCCGGCACGTCGAGGTCGACGCCGCGGAGCGCCAGCACCTCGCCGTACCGCACGACCAACCCGTCGGCCGCCAACAGAGCCGATTCGTGAGATGTCTCGTCGCGGTCTTCGCGACCAACCATCTCAAGAACGGGTGGTGCGGCGGCGAGCTGCTCGCGGAGGGGTCCGACCAGGCGGCGCGCGTCGCGGACCGACAGGGGCAGCGGGTCCCAGCCGGCGAGGCGCCCGAGCCGCACGACGGGCGGGGCCAGCGCGGATGTGGCCAGCGCGGGACCGGGGGCCGACCGGGTCGCGGCGCCGGCCCCGTCGAGCAGCACGACCTGGTCGGCATGGTGGACGACGCGCTCGAGGCGGTGCTCGGCCATCACCACGGTGATGCCGAGGTCGTGCACGAGGCGTGTGACCGCGGCCAGCACGTCCTCCGCCGCCGTGGGGTCGAGGGCGGAGGTCGGCTCGTCGAGCACGAGGATCCGCGGGTGGGCCGTGAGCACGGAGCCGATCGCCACTCGCTGCTGCTGCCCCCCGGACAGGGTGCGCAACGGGCGCTGCCGCAGCTCGGCGATGCCGAGCAGGTCCAGCGTCTCCTCGACGCGCTTGCGCATCACGTCGCTGGGCACGGCCAGCTGCTCCATGGCGTACGCGAGCTCCTCCTCCACCGTGTCGGTGACGAAGCCCGCCAGGGGGTCCTGCCCGACCATCCCCACCACGTCGGCCAGCTCGCGGGGCGGGTGGGTGCGGGTGTCGCGGCCGTCGACGACGACTCGACCGGCGAGGTGGCCGCCGGTGAAGTGCGGCACCAGGCCGTTGATGGCCCCGAGGAACGTCGTCTTGCCGGAGCCCGTGCCCCCGACGACGACGCACAGCTCACCTTCGGGGATGACGAGGTCGACATCGCGCAGGGTGGGGTCGGCGGCGTCGGCGTAGGTGATCGTCACGTGCTCGAAGCGGATCATGCGGCCTGCTCCACCGCCGGCCGGGTGACCGCTCGAGCGCGTCCGCCGGCCGCCCGCGTGGGTGGTGCGAGCCAGGCCGGCAGGGCGCCGGCGAGGATGGCGACTGCGGGCACCAGCGGCAGGCGCGGGCCACCGCAGCGGCTGCAGCGACGGGTAGAGGTCGTTCGGGTCGACGACGCTCACCGCGATCACGACCGCGGCCACCAGCACGCCGACCCCGGCGACCGCCCACTCCGCCGCGGACCACGGGTCGGGCCGGTAGCGGCTGCGCGACACGCGCCGGCCGCTCAGGACCACGCCCGTCCACCCCACCGCCAGGCCGACGAGCAGCATCGGCAGCCCGAGCGAGCGCGGCGCGGTGCTGTCGAGCAGCCCGTAGGTGCCGATGCAGATGCTCACCAGCCCCGCGACCAGCGCGCCACCCGCGACGACCCGGACGCGACGCGGGACGTCCGCGATGCGGCCGTACCCGCGCGAGTCCATGGCCGCCGCGAGGAGCAGCGACCGGTCGAGGGCGTCCGTCATGACAGGCAGGGCGATCTCGCGGAACACGTGGAACCGGCGGCCGGCTTCGCCCCGCAGCCGTCGGGCGACCCGCACGCGCTGCCCGCTCTCGATGAGCTGCGGGGCCACGCTCAGCGCCACCGTGACCGCCACGCCCACCTCGTGGAGGGCGGCGGGCATGGCCTTGAGCAACCGCTTGGGGTTGGCCAGCACGTTGGCCGCGCCCACGCACAACAGGAGGGTGGCGAGGCGGAGCCCGTCGTACAGCGCCGCGAGCAGCCCCTCGAGCGACACGGCGCCGCCGATGCGGATCCCCGCCGCCGCGTCGGGAAGCGGGAGCTCCGGCAGCGTGAACAGCACGTGGGCGCCGTACTGCCCGTCGAGCAGCATCCGGAACACGAGGCGCACCGCGATCACCACGAGACCGAGGTACACGTAGATCTTGAACCCGCGAGCCCACGGCGCGTCCGTGCGCCGGGCCGCCACCACCTGTGCCACCACCGCCGCGACCAGCAGCAGCAGGACGGGGTTCGTGGTACGGCTCGCGGCGGTGGCCAGGCCCAGCGCCCAGACCCACCACGCGCCCGGGTGGAGCGGTCGCGGCAGGCGCATCAGCCGTCCGGGGCGTCCGCGACCCGACGCCGCCTCGCGGTGAGCGCACCCGCGCCACCGAGGGCGAGCACCGCGCCGATGCCGACGATGAGGCCGACCGGCGATCCCCCGCCATCGTCGCCGCCTCCCGGTCCGCGGGAGCCCACGCCGGCGCCCGACACCGCGAGCTCATCGTCGCCCTCTTGGCCCGCTTGCGGGGCCCGGTCGCCCGAGCCGGAGTCCTCCGTCGAGGTGGAGGTGGAGGCGTCCTCATCGTCGCCGGCCGTCGTGGTGCTCGACCCGTCGTTGGTGGACGCGCGGGGGCCGAGTGACGTGGTGGCGCCCCGGCTGGTCGGTGTGGGGCCCGCGCCACCCGTCGGCGGTCGCGTGGTGGTCGTCGCAGGAGGCCGGGTGGTGGTGGTCCCGGGCGGCGGGCAGGGCCCCGATCCGGGCTTGCGACCACAGCCGTCGTCGTCGAAGGCCCACCCGTCGACGCTCCCCGGCGGGGGCACTCGGTTGCCGGCGCCGACGTCGCTGTAGTTCCAGGTGCCGCCCGGCTCCGACGCGACCCAGTAGCTCCAGTAGCGGTCGGCGGGCGGCGCGTTGACGCACGGATCGTCGGCGGGCTTGCCATTGATCCGGCAGAGCAGTCCGGGGAACCGCTGCGTGCCGGTGTAGGTGAAGCCGGCCTTGTTCAGCGCGTCGAAGCCAGAGGTGACGGCGACGGTGACGCACCGGATCTGCACGCCACCGCCGAGGGTGCCGAAGTCGACCACCACGGTGACGCCCTCATCACCCGTGCACGCGGCCGACGGGGAGGCAGGCGTGGGCGAAGCCGCCGCGACCACCGATCCCGCGGCGAGCAGGACGGCCACGATCGCCGCCCCACCGCACCGCTGGATCGAGGACGACATCAGACGCACGCCGCCTGGCGTCGACGGGCGAGCGCGACGAACGCGGCGCCGAGGACGAGCAGGCCGGCACCGGTGCTGGCCTGGGTGCTGGTGGTGCGGCCGGTCGCGGGCAGCGTGCGGGGCACGTCGACGCCGAGCACCTCGAAGGGCAGCTCCACCGCGCGTCCGGACGTCAGGCCCAGGAGCTTGATCGTGTGATCGCCCGGTTCGATGTCGGCCGGGACGGTGAAGGTCAGCGACACCGTCTTGTCGGCGGCGGCGGTGACCGTGCCGAGCTCGATGGGAGTCGAGTGCAACGTGATCTTGACGGACTCGCCGGGGAGGAACCCGACGCCCGAGACGGTCAGCGTCCCGCCGGCGACCACGGTCGTGGCCGAGAGGGTGCCAGCCGCATCGGCGACCGGCGGCGGATCCACCGTGCACGGCTCGAAGGCGGCCGGGTCGACCGCGCCGACACCGATCTCGCTGTAGCTCGGCAGCCCGAAGGCGAGGACGCCTTGGGTGGATGCACGGCGGAACCCGTCGCGCTCGAGGATCTGGATGCCGTCGCCGCCGGAGGCGAAGCCGGCGGCGTTCAGCGCCACGGCGCCGAGGTCGTCACCCGCGTCGAGCTGGAGGCCGGCGATGAAGGCGGCGGCGTCATCGGCAGGCTCGGTTCGCCCGAGCGAGCGGAGCGCCACCGCGGCGATGCCGGTGCTGTTGGTGTTGCTGCCGCTCTCGCCGCCGAAGGCGCCGCTGGCGTTCTGACCGGCGACGAGCCACGCGGCCGCGTCGGTCACGGCCTGGCGGGCTGCACACGCGGGCGCGATCGCCGTCAGCGCCATGAGCGCGAACCCGGTGGCATCGACGGTGGCGCCGCTGTCCGCGGTGCAGCCGCCGGTGACCGTGTAGTTGCCGCGGAAGCCGCCGCCCGGGCACTGCTGGGCGAGCAGGAACGACACGGCGGCCGCGGGCACGCCTGCGTCGGTGCGGGCGAGGGCCATGATCGCCAGCGCCTGGCCGAAGCCGTTGCTGAAGTCGCCACCGAACTCGTTGTCGGGGTCGGGGGCGTCCGAGAATCGCCCGGCGTCGGAGCCGGTGGTCTGCAGCAGGGAGCGCAGCTCGGCCTCGAGGTCGAACGCACCGAAGGCGGTGGGGTCCTCGCCCTGCACCAGCGCCATCAGCAGGGCCTTGGCCGTGGGGCCGGCGTACCGCTCGTCAGCGAACCCGAAGTCGGCGCCGCTGATGTACGACGCCACGCTGTCCTCCACCAACCCGTCCGCGATGGTCGCCGCTTCCGCCCCACCGCGGCCGTCGGCGGCGAGGGCGAGGATGGCGTCGATCGTGAGGCCGTAGTCGGGGAACGTGCTCACGCCACCCATGCCATCGTCGAACGAGATGGTGAGCAGCCCGTCATCGTCAGCGAGCTCCCCCTCGATCCAGTCGAGGGCGGCGACGCGCGGATCAGGCAGGGCCGCAGGGGCGGCGTGGGCCGCAGGGGCGGCGGCGCCCACCAGCGCGGTGGACGGCGAGGAGCACCGCCGCGAGGCGGTGCGAGAGACGAGCGGACATGGGTTGACCTTCCGACGGGCGAGGCGCAGGACAAACGCCCGGCTCGATGATCAGACCCGGGCTCCCGATCCGCTGACCTCGACGTTCCAGTGGAGCCGATGCGCTCCCCGGCGGGCATTCCGACTCGTCAGGGGTGCGAGCACCCATGACCTACGGCTGCGGGTCAGTGCCGGACTTCGACCGGCTTCCCCCGCCCGAGAGCGATTTGTAACCAGCGCTGACGCTAGCCCGGCTCCGGTTGGACGGCGCCATCCCGCCCTAGCCTGGTGCCGGCATGTGCGCTGTCGAAGCGGCCGACCTCGAGCCCCACGCCCACGACCCCGAGTTCCGGTGCTCGCCGTGGACGGCGGCGCAGGGCGTCGACCCGATCGGCTCGGCGGGCGCCTTCGACCAGCTGCTCCTCGTCGAGTGGCCACTCCCGTGGCCGGCCGACGTCGGCGACGTCCCCGCGCTGGCCCCGGTGGCGGCCGACCCACGCGCCCGTGTGATGATGGTCGTCCCCCACGCCGAGGACTCCCCCGACGGCCACCTCCGCGTGGTCCACCACCGCCGCGAGGGCACCCACCGCCTCCGCGGCGTCGACCACTGCGTCGAGCGCGACGCGGTGCCGGAGCTCGTCCAGCAGCTGCTCGACTCGCCCGAGCGCGCGCAGGACGACTGGCCCAGCGTGGTCGGCGACGCCCCGCCCGAGGTCCTCGTGTGCGGGCACGGCCGGCGCGATCCGTGCTGCGGACGGTGGGGAACCCTGCTGCACGTCGAGCTCGCCGCACGGGAGTCCGAGGCGCGGGTGTGGCGGTGCAGCCACACCGGCGGCCATCGCTTCGCGCCCACCGCCATCACCTTGCCGGACGGTCGGGCGTGGGCCTACGTCGACGCCGACCTCCTCGAGGGCGTGCTGCGCCGCACCGCCGTCGTCGCGGAGCTCGCGCCCCACGACCGCGGGTGCCTGGCCCTCGACCCGTGGGCCCAGGTCGTCGAGCGCGAGCTCTTCACGCGGATCGGTTGGACGTGGCTCGACCACCAGGTCCGCGAGATCCGCACGGAGGTGGCCGACGGCGGCCGTGCCGCCCGAGTGCACCTGGAGTGGACCGGCCCCGACGGCACCACCACGACCGGGGACGCCGAGGTCGAGGTGACGCGCATCCTCCCGGTGCTGGTGTGCGGCGAGCCCCCAGAGGCGGCCAAGAAGGTGAGCCCCGAGTACGCCCTCGTGCGGCTCGACACGTCGAGTTAGGCCCGCCTCATCTCGGGTGTCGCCCGGGTACCCTCGACGTCATGGCCGAGTACAAGACCCCGGAGTTCCACCCCGCCTTCGAGGAGTACTGCGAGGCGATCTACGAGCTCAAGGAGGACGACGTCGAGGTCATCCAGGCCCGCATCGCCGACCGCCTCATGGTGTCCCGCCCGGCCGTGTCCGAGATGATCAAGCGCCTCGAGACCGAGGGCCTCGTCGCCATCGACCACAACGCCATCACCCTCACGAAGGACGGCCTGCGGCTGGCCGAGCGGGTCGTGCGCCGCCACCGCCTCGCCGAGCGCTTCCTCACCGACATCCTCGAGCTGTCGTGGGCCGACGCCCACCAGGAGGCCGGGAAGTGGGAGCACATCATCTCCGAGCCCGTCGAGGAAGCCATCGTGCGGGTGCTCGGCAACCCCACCACCTGCCCGCACGGCAACCCGATCCCGGGCGCCGACTACCACGCTCCCGCGTCGGTGCCGCTGAGCGAGGTCACGGTGGGGGCCGGCTTCACCGTCAGCCGCATCCCCGAGGAGCTCGAGTTCACCCCCGGGCTGCTCGAGTTCCTGGAGGCGGCCGACGTCGTGCCGGGCCGGTCCGGCACCATCACCGCGGCTTCGCCCGACGGCACCACCACCGTCGAGGTCAACGGTCGCCACGTGGGCATCGGGGCGTTCGCCTCCACCCGCATCCTCGTCACCGTCTGAGGGCGGGCAGGGGGCTACCGCCGGTAGCCTGACCGGCGGTGGAGCTACGGCTGCTGGGGCCTGTGGAGCTGGACGGACCGGACGGACCCGTCCCGGTCAGCGCGCCCAAGGAGCGGGCCCTGCTCGCCTACCTCGGCCTCCACGCCAACGAGACGCTGTCGGAGGACGCGCTGGTCGATGCGCTGTGGGCCGACGACCCGCCCCGCACCGCCACCCGCACCTTGCAGGCCTACCTCTCGCGCCTCCGCCGGGCGCTGTCGTCGGCCGGCTCGGAGCTGGTGCTGGAGTCGCGCCCGGGCGGATGGGAGCTCCACGTCGGGCCCGATGCCCTCGACGTGTCACGGGTCGAGCAGCTCGTGGCCGCCGCCGAAGCGGCCACCGCGGCGGACGACCGGCTCGGAGCCGCCCTCACCCTCGCCGAGGCCCAGCGGTGCTGGCGCGGCCGAGCCCTCGCGGAGTTCATCGACTCGCCGTGGGCGGTGGCGGGGTCGGTGCGGCTCGAGGAGCTGCGGCTGCACGTGGTGGAGGAGCGGATCGAAGCCGAGCTGTCCTGCGGTCGTCACGACGCGCTGGTTGGTGAGCTCGAGGCGCTGTGCGCCACCCATCCGCTGCGCGAGCGGCTCTGGGGTCAGCGGATGGTGGCCCTCTACCGCGCCGGCCGGCAGGCCGACGCGCTGCGCGTGCACCAGGACCTGCGCGACACGCTCCGGGACGAGCTCGGGATCGACCCGAGCCCCAAGCTCGTGGACCTCGAGCGACGGATCCTCCAGCAGGACCCGACCCTCGAGGCTCCCAGCCCCCCAGCGGGCGCGGAGGCCGCGCTCGGCGGCCCGCCGCCTGCGACGCCGTCACCGCTGGTGCGCACGCTCCCCACCGCGTTCGAGAGCCTCCGCGAGGCCAAGTTCGTCGGACGGACCCAGGAGCTCGATGCCCTCGGCGAGGCCTGGGCACGAGCGCGCGCCGGCTCGCTCGAGGTGGTGCTCCTCGCCGGGGAGCCAGGGATCGGCAAGACGACCCTCGCCGTGCGGCAGGCCGCCGACGCGTGGGCCGACGGCGCCATCGTGCTGTTCGGCCGCTGCGACGAGGAGAGCCTCGCCCCGTTCCAGCCGTTCGTGGAGGCGCTCGGCCACTACGCGGACACGACCCCGGCGGCGACCCTGCGCCGCCAGCTCCTCCCCCACGCCGAGGACCTCTCCCTGCTCGTGCCGCTCGGCCGCGTCCTCCCGGAGCTGGCCGACGTGGTCACCACCGGCGTGGAGACTGAGCGCTACCGGATGTTCGAGGCGGTCCCCGCCGCCCTCCGGGCGATCGCGTCGGACGCACCGGTCCTGCTCGTCCTCGATGACCTGCACTGGGCCGACCGCCCCACCCTCCAGCTGCTGCAGCACGTGATCCGCCGAAGCGCGGGCACCTCGCTCCTCGTGCTCGGTACCTACCGCGACACCGATCTCGTTCGCACGCACCCCATGGCTGACGCGCTGGGCGACCTTCGGCGCGCCAACCTCATCTCTCGCGTGTCGCTCCGCGGGCTGGCGCGCGACGACGTCGTGGCGATGCTCCAGGGAGATGCCCTCCCCGACCCCGTCGACGATGCACTCGCCCACGCGCTCTGGAGCGAGACCGAAGGGAGCCCGCTCTTCCTGCGGGAGATCCTCCGCCACCTCGACGAGAGCGGCGTGGTCACGCGCGACGACACGGGGCGCTGGCGAGCTCAGCGTCGGCTCGACCAGCTCGGCATCCCCGAGGGCCTGCGGGAGGTGATCGGCCGCCGCCTCACCCGGTTGTCGGATGACACCAACGCGATGCTCCGGGCTGGTTCGGTGCTCGGCCGCGAGGTGCGCTTCGACGTCCTCGAGCGGATCACCGATCTCGACGACGACCGGCTGCTCGACGCCCTCGACGAGGCGGCCGCCGCGGGGGTCATCGCGGAGGTCCCGGGCGCCGTCGGCCGCTACGCCTTCACCCACGCCCTCGTGCGCCACGCCCTCTACGACGAGCTGAGCATCACCCGCCGCGTCCGGCTGCACCAGGGCGTGGGGCAGGCGCTCGAGGCGATCCACGGCCGCCAGCCCGGGCCGCACCTCGCCGAGCTCGCGTTCCACTTCTCGCAATCAGCGGTGGCCGGCGACGCCGAGAAGGCGGTGACCTACGCCCGCGAGGCGGGCGAGCACTCCCGTTCGCTCGTTGCCTACGAGGACGCCGTGCGCCACTTCGGCGTCGCCCTCGAGGTGGCGGAGGACGCCGGGCTCGATGCGTCGACGCGCGCCGATCTCCTGACCGCGATGGGCGACTGTCACTGGGCCACCGGCGACGCGCGGGGCGCACGCGACGCGTTCACCCGCGCCTATGAGCTCGTGCCCGGCGACGCGCCGCGTCGAGCGAAGGCGGCCCTCGGCTTCGCCGGCGCGGGCGTGCGCGGGATGTGGGTGGAGATCGCCTTCGCCAACGAGCACACCCTCGCTCTGCTGGAGCAGGCGCTCGATGAGCTGGGACCGGGTGACAGCGAGCTGCGGGCGCGGGTGCTCGCGTGCCTCGCCCAGGAGCTCTCCTACGTCGACGGGAGCGACGACCGGCGCGGCGGAGCTCACGAGCGACGCGATCGCGATGGCTCGGCGGCTGGGCGACACCGCGACGCTCGCCGTCGTCCTGAGCGCCAGCAACCTGGCCGTGTACTCCGCCCACACCGCGGTGGAACGGGCCGAGCGCGCGCTGGAGGCGCTCGAGCTCGGCGTCACGCTGGGTGACCGACGCATCGAGTCGCACGCCCTCTTCCACCGCTACACGGCCCTGGCGGAGTTCGGGCAGGTCGAGGAGGCGAAGGCGTTCTTGGAGCGGGCCCGAGCCGTCTACGAGGAGATCCAGGACCCGGTCGGCCGGATGCTGAGCGCGGCGTTCATCGGCGGGGCCGCCCTCCTGGAAGGTCGTTTCGACGAGGCGGCTGGGTGGTTCACCCAGTCCTTCGACGTGGCCCAGGAGACGAAGGACCGCAACGGCTTCATCGTGTTCGCCGGCGGGATCTCGACGCTCCGCTACTACCAGGGCCGGGCCATCGAGATGATGGGCCTGGTGGACGACGGGGCCACGTCGTTCCCTGCCTTCGCCGGCAACATCGCCGCGATGCACGGCGCGATGCTGGCCGAGCTGGGCCACCTCGGCCTCGCGCGCGACGAGCTCGACGCGGCCGGCATCGACGGACCGGGAGCGCTGCGCCGTGACCCGTTCTGGTCGTTCACCACGTACCTGCTCGCCCGCGGCGCCATGCACCTCGGCGACACAGAGCGGGCGACGTGGCTCTACGACGAGCTCGCGCCCTTCGCCGACCACACCGCCGGGATCGGGCTCGTGGGATGGGGGCCGGTGCACCTGGCGGCCGGATGGTGCGCGGTCACCCTTGGACGCGTCGACCTCGCCGAGTCCCACTACCGAGCCAGCATCGAGACCTGTGAGCGGCGGGGCTGGGTCGTGCCGCTCGCCGAGGCGCAGTACTGGCTGGCGGTGCTCCTCTGGGAGCGGCGCGGCGCCGGCGACGTGGCCGAGGCCGGCGACCTCCTCGACGCGGCGCTGGGAGTGGCCACCGACCTCGGCATGGGCGACATCGTCCGCAACGGCGAGCCCCTGCGCGACCAAATGCTCGGGCGGCCGGCCACCAGCGAGCCACCCGGCGCCCCGGCGATGACGCGCCGCGATCGGGCCCGGGCTCGGCTCTCGACCCGCGGTCGCGCGGTGGTGGCCCGCTGGACGCGGGGCGACTCGGACGACGATCTGGTGCGGCGGTTCAGCCACGACCTCGCGCAGCGCGCGCTGTTCGGCGGCATGGTCAAGGCGTACCAGCCCAGCATGGCCTACGGCTTCTCCGGTGACATCGTGTTCGAGCTGCGTCCCCCGCCTGACGAGCTCGATCCGTCGGCGACGGACTGGTGGACCATCGAGGTGCGACGCCGCAAGGCCACGGCCCACCGGGGCCGGAGCGCCGACCCGGCGGTCACCATCAGCATCGGCCTGGCCGACTTCGTCCGGCTGAGCGCCGGCGAGCTGCACCCCCTCACCGCCATGGTCGAGGGGCAGGTAGAGGTGAGCGGCGACATCATCCTCGCCATGCGGCTCGGCGAGATGTTCGGTGCCGTGGAGCGGCTGGAGGACCTCGGCCGAACCGGTGAGGGCGCGCCTGAGCCCTAGGCAGGACGGGTGTTGCAGCCAGCCGCAACGCCGCTCCCGCGCCCGTGGGGGACCGTCACAGCATGACCGTCACCGCGTCTCCGCTGGCCGACATCGTCGCCCAGGCCAACCCCGAGCCCGACGCGCCCCTGCACCGGGTACCGGGGCGGGCGGACACCGTGTTCAGCTGGGACTACGACCGCCGCCGGGCCCTGACCAGGCTGCACGAGCAGGCCAGCGCCGCGCAGTGGGACGCCGAAGACCTTCCGTGGGAGGTCTACGTCGATCGGGAGCGCATGGCTCGCTCGGAGGCGCTGCTGATCGGGTGCACCCCTGGCATCGACGTCGGCGGCACGTGCTTCGAGAGCTGGGGCGACGCCGAGTGGCTGCGGCTCAGCGTCGAGGCACAGAGCTGGATGCTGTCGAACCTCCTCCACGGCGAGCAGGGCGCGCTCCTGGGCGCGGCGAAGCTGGTGGACGCGGCGCCGTGGGTCGACGCCAAGTGCTTCGCCGCGACACAGGTGATGGACGAGGCCCGGCACGTCGCGGTGTTCTCGCGCTACCTCGACGAGAAGCTGGGCGGCCACTACCCCGTCAACCTCCACCTCCGGTCGCTCCTCGACGACATCGCGTCCGACGGGCGCTGGGACGTGATCTACCTCGGCATGCAGGTGCTCGTGGAGGGCATGGCCCTGGCCGCCTTCCGTGTGATCAACCAGCTCGTCGACGAGCCCCTGCTCCAACAGCTGCTCCGACAGGTGACGGCCGACGAGGTGCGCCACCTCGAGTTCGGCATGCTCACCCTCACGGAGGTGTACGACGGGCTCACCCAGGCCGAGATCCGTGAGCGACAGGAGCTCGCCTACGACGCCACGATGCGGATGCGCGATCGGTTCGCGATGCAGGAGGTGTGGGAGCGCCTCGAGGTGCCGGTCGACGAGGCGACCCGCCTGCTCGTGCAGCGACCCGAGCGGCAGATGTTCCAGCAGATGCTCTTCACCAAGGTGGTGCCGACCTGCGCCAAGCTCGGCCTCCTCGACGCGGGCGACGGGTGGCTGCGAGAGCGCTACACGGAGCTGGGGATCATCCGCCTCGAGACGATGGACCAGGACCGCTAGCGCAGCACCTCGGGCAACGGCCGCTCGTGCACGAGCACGAGCCGCTTGGTGGCGCGGGTGAGGGCGACGTAGAGCGAGCGCGCGCCCTGCACCTCCTCCTCGAGGATGGCGGCGGGCTCCACCACCACGGTGGCGTCGAGCTCGAGCCCCTTCACGAGGCTGACCGGCACCAACGTGATCTGGCTGTTGAAGCCGTTGCGGGCCGCCCGACCGAACTCCACCCCGGCCGCCTCGAGTGCGCCGCCGACGGCACCGAGGAGCGAGTCGGGCACGATGATGGCGACGCTGCCCGGGTCGACGGCGTTGCGCTCGACGAGCGCCTGCTCGACGGCCGCCGCCGCCACCCCCGCTGGGCCGGCCGCGACGAAGCGGGGCTCCTCACCCTCCTGCCGCACCGACGACGGCGGGGTGAGGTCGGGCGCCGCCAGGGCGAGCACCTTGGTGGCGAGGGCCATGTTCGGGCCAGGCAGCCGGTAGCCGATGGTGAGCTCGGCGCGCCGAGCCGGGCGCCGGTCGGGGAGCTGCTCGAGCACCTCCTCCCAGTCGGCGTGGGCCCACGCGCCGGTGGACTGGGCGATGTCGCCGACCACCGTCATCGAGCCGTTGAGCGACCGGCGGGTGAGCATCCGCAGCTGCATCGGTGACAGGTCCTGCGCCTCGTCGACCACGATGTGCCCGTAGGTGCGCACGTCGTCGTCGGCCGGCTGACCGGGCCGCCTGCGGCGCGGCTTCGGACCGAGCAAGGCGCCGGCTTCGTCGAGCAGCGGCACGTCGTCGACCGACCAGGTGGCCTCGTCGACCGTGGCGGACCGCTTGCGCGACAGGGCGGCTTGCTCGTCGGCCGACAGCATCCGGCCCGCGGCCAGCTCGATCAGCGCCGACGACCCGAACAGGTCGTGCAGGAGGTCGGCCGGCGACAGCACGGGCCACATCCGCTCGAGGGCCTCACGCACCTCGGGCGCGTTGCGCAACCGGTCGCGGACCTCGTGGGCCTCCACCGGCACCCGGGCGCTGTCGGCCAGGGTGGCGAACACGCTGGCCTCGACGTGGCGGCGACCCGCGTTGTGGAGGCGGAAGCGGCGCTTGGCGTCGGCCACGATGGCCTTGCTCTGGTTCGGCGTGAGGCTGAGGGTCTGGACGCCGTAGCCGACGCGCATCGTGCGCCGCAGCGCTCGCTGGCGGTCGTGCACGGCCTTGTTCAGGACCTTCGCCATCCGCAGGTCGCCCTTGACGCGCGCGGTGTCGGGCGGATCCCGGCCCTCGATGTCGAGCGGGTAGCTGCTGTCGAGGAGGTCGGCCAGCACGGCCAGCTCGACGCCGGCCTCGCCGAGGCTGGGGAGCACCTGCTCGATGTACCCCAGGAAGAGCCGGTTGGGGCCGACCACGAGCACGCCTTGGCCCTCCAGCGGGAACCGGTGCGTGTAGAGCAGGTACGCCGCGCGGTGCAGTGCCACCACCGTCTTGCCCGTGCCCGGACCGCCCTGCACGACCAGCACGCCCGGCAGCTCGGAGCGGATGATCTCGTCCTGCTCGCCCTGGATGGTGGCGACGATGTCGCTCAGCCGGCCGGTGCGGACCTCCTCCAGCGCCGCGATGAGCGTGCTCTGGCCCCGGATCTCGCGGCCTTCGTCCACCACGGTGAGCTCGCCGCCCAGCAGCCCCGCGGACTCGCCGAACAGCTCATCCTCGATGTTGAGGAGCTGGCGACCGCGGGTGGCGAAGTGCCGGCGGCGCACGAGGCCCATCGGCTGGCGGCCGGTGGCTCGGTAGAACGGCTCCGCCACGGGCGCTCGCCAGTCGACCACCAGGGGCTCGCGCGTCTCGTCGGACACGGCCAGGCGACCGATGTAGTAGCTGTCACCACCCTCGCTGCGGGTGCGGTCGATGCGCCCGAACACCAGGCTGGCGTCGCCGAGCTGGAGCGAGGCCAGCCGCTGGGCGATGTTCCCCTCGATCATCTCCCGCTCCCACCGCGCCTGCTCGGTGCCGCCCTTGCCGACCTCGACCATCGACCGCAGCTTGGTGGCCTCCTCGCGCGACCGCTCGAGGCTGGCGTAGGCGTTGTCGATGTAGGCCTGCTCGGCAGAAAGGTCGGGATGGGACGTCACGATCCTCCCGGGACACGAAAGAGGGGACTCGCAAGCCTACCGGACGGTGCGAGCCGAGCGAAGACATGCAGACGTAAGGGATGCTGAGGGCGTGACCGACTCCGACGGCCCCTACGGCCCCCTCATCGACACCCGGCTGCGGGTCCTCACCTGGAACCTGTGGCACCGCTTCGGCCCCTGGGAGGCCCGCCGGCCGGCCATCGCCGCCACGCTGGCCCGCCTCGATCCCGACGTCGTGTGCCTGCAGGAGGTGTGGGCCGACACCGAGGTGGGCTTCGCCGAGGAGCTGGCGACCGGGCTGGGGTTCCACCAGGTGTACGGCTCCCGCCTCGAGTACGAGGGCGTGCGGTTCGGCAACGCGGTGCTGTCCCGCTGGCCGATCACGGGGAGCGACGTGCTCGACCTGCCGTCGACGGACACCACCGAGGAGCTCCGGACGTGCGTGCGCGCCGACATCGACGGGCCGCGGGGGGCGCTGCAGGTGTTCAGCACCCACCTCAACTGGCGGTTCGACCAGAGCGACGTCCGTCAGGAGCAGGTGCGGGCGATCTGCTCGTTCATCGAGGGGTCGAGGCCGAGCGGCGGCCGCTCGTACCCGCCGATCCTCGGCGGCGACTTCAACGCCGACCCGGACAGCGACGAGATCCGGATGCTCAACGGCCGCGCCGCCACCCCCGTGCCGAAGCTCGTGTTCCACGACGCGTGGGAGGTGGCCGGCCAGGCGTCGGACTCGAGCGACACCGGTGCCACCTGGAGCAACGCCAACCCCTACGCCAAGCTCGACCTCGAGCCAGACCGCCGCATCGACTACGTGTTCGTCGGCTGGCCCAAGGCCGGCGGCGCCGGCCACGTCACGTCCTGCCGCGTCGAAGCCCTCGAACCCGTCGACGGCGTGGTCCCCAGCGACCACCTCGCCGTCCTCGCCGAGCTGCGCTACTGACCAACGTCTGTGGTCGAAAACGTTCGCCATGCGGACGAAATCGACCACAGACGTTGTCAGCGGGCCCGGGTCTTCGCCGATCTCTCGCAGGGCGTCGCGGAGGGCGACGCGCAGGCGGCGGGCGATGGTGGGGTTCAGGTGGGCGATGAGGCCCGCACCGGGGTTCCCGACCTCCTCGACGGTCAGCACGACGCGGGGCTCGGCGTCGTCGTAGTCGTCGTTGATGGCGACCGCCCATGACAGGTGCTGGATGTCCTCCTCGCTCGGGGGCAGCTCGTCGAGGGTGAACGGATGGTCGTCGATGGAGCGTCGCACGCCGCCATCAGACCACGGAGGGGAACCGTCCTGGGTCGAGCTCCGTCTGGCTGGGCATGCAGACCTACACCGTCATGTCGCACCGGAGGCGAGAGCACGGCCGGCGCCGGATCCTGGGTGCCGCGGTGGTCGTGCTCGCGGTGGCGGCCACCGCCACGTGGGTCACGTTGCGCTCGGACGCGGCCGAGGACCGGATCCTCGTCGTGGACGAGGACGGCGCCGTGTCGCTGCTCGACCCTGAGACGGGCGAGTCCCTCTACGAGGTGAGCGGGGCCACGCCGACACCCGACCGGTCCGCGCTGCTGACGACGGAGTCCACCGCCGGCAAGACGCTCCTGCAGAGCCGCGACCCCGTGACCGGAGCGGTGACGGGCACGACCACGCTCGACGGCGACCTGACGGTCCGCACCGTCAGCCCGAAGGGTGGCGCTGTCGCGCTCATGCCCGGGCCCAAGGGCGTCGGGCTCTACGAGGCCGGCTCGCGCGAGCGCACCCTCCTCACCGTCTCCTACCTCGACGACCGGGCGCCGCGCACCTACGACCTCCCCGGGAACGTCGAGCCGGAGATGTTCTCCTCCGACGAGGACGGGCTCTTCGTCCTCCAGTTCGAGCCGCCCCTGGATCCGACCGGCTACGCCGTCCGCCGCCTCGACCTCGCGACGGGCGAGGTGAAGGACACCGACTCGCCGCAGGTCGAGCTCAACCCCCGCATGCGCGGTCGGGCCCGCGCCCAAGTGCTCGACCCGCAGGGGACCTTCCTGTTCACGCTCTACACCGTGCCGAACGACGGTCAGCCGGTCTACGACGCGGAGGCCGACGAGGACTCGCCCCGCTACGCGTTCGTCCACGCCATCAACCTCGACGAGGAGTGGTCCTTCTGCATCTTCCTCCCCCCGCCGATGGGCACCGTCGACGAGGCCGCGGTCGGCCTCGGGCTGACCCCGGACGGGAGCGAGCTCGTCGTGGCGGACGCCGGCTCGGCCACGGTTGCCCGGATCGACACCGCGGAGCTGGAGGTGACGCGGACGGCGAGCATCGAGGACCTCCGCGCGAACAGCCAGAAGGCCTCGGTCGCCCTCACCGACGACGGCACCCTCTACCTGACGGCGGGCGCCACCATCTTCGAGATGGACCTGGCGACGCTGCAGGTGAGCGCGGCGTGGACCGTCGACAGCGCGATCACCGGCCTCGGCCTCTCGGCGTCGGGGCGCGAGCTGCGGGTGGCGAACCGCGGGGTGATCACCCTCGTCGATCGCGCCACCCGACGGGAGACCGGGGTGCTCCAGGCCCCGGGACGTGGCAATGTGAGCCTGCTCGGTCCGCCTCGCGGGACGGTCACCGAGTTCCCGCTCGAGTGCGCGTGCTGAGGCCGGACCGGCCCTCGCTCACAGCGTCCGTCACCGGTGGCAGGGGGGAGGCACCGCATGGACGAGCCGGATCCGAGGACGATCCGGGCGGCCGCGGCCGGCGACGAGCAGGCCTTCACGACCCTGATGCGCGCGGCCCAGCCCCACGTCTGGCGCTTCGTCCGTCACCTGCTCGGCGACGACGAGCTGGCCGCCGACGTCACGCAGGAGACGTTCGTCCGCGTCCATCGCTCGCTCACGCGGTTCCGCTTCGACTCGCGGTTCTCCACCTGGCTCTTCCGGATCGCACGGAACGCGGCGGTCGACGAGCAACGCAGGATGGCCCGCCGCCAGCGCATCGTCGCCGCCGTCGCCCGACCCGAGCCCAGTGGCGACGGCGCCCTCGGCGCCGAGCTGAAGGCGGCGCTCGCCTCGCTCTCGCCGCGCCTGCGCGAGGCGTTCGTGCTCGTCGAGGTGTTCGGCCTGAAGTACCAGGACGCCGCTGAGGTGCTCGACGTCCCGGACGGCACCGTGAAGTCGCGCGTGTTCCGCGCGCGCCTCCAGCTGGTCGCGTGGTTCGACGAGGGCACGTCGCTCGGGGAGGGCTCCCGTGGCTGACAGGGACCTCGACCAGCGCCACCGCATCTCCGCCGCCCTCGACGGCGACGGCCCGATGCCGGACGCCCTCGGTGCCGACGATGCCGCGTTCCTCGCCGGCGCCGAGCGGCTGCGCTCGCGGTTCCGCGTCGAGGAGGCCGTCACGCCTCCCGACGTCACCGACGCCGTCCTCGAGCAGATCGGTCGAGCGCCCCACGCCGCGCCGCGCCGCCCCGACCGCTCGCTCGGGCTGGTGGCGGCGGCGGTGTTCGCGGTGGCCGCGCTCGTCACGGGCCTCCTGGTCCGATCCGGGGGTCCGCTGGGCCCGCAGCCGGCACTGGCCGACGTGGGCGACGACGTCCTCCAGGCGCAGACCGAGGTGGCGGCGCTGGAGGCCACGCTCACGCTGGTCGAGCGCGGCGCCCACCCCGACCGGCCCGACCGGCGCTACGAGGGGACCCTGCGGTACGAGGCCCCCGAGCGGTTGTGGCTGGAGCTGGACGAGACGTCGGCGGCGCCCGACGACTGGCCCGCCAACGACGTCGGGCTCGTGATCGACGAGCAGACGGCGTGGAGCACGGGACTCCACAGCTGCCCGGTCGGCCAGCAACCGGCCTGCCTCGGCGAGCCGGGCACGCGCCTCGTCACCGGCGCGGCTCCGTTCGCCCCCGATCACGTCGCACCCCTGGACCTGGTGATCCCCGCCGGGGCGTTCCTGCCGAGCGCCGAGGTGTCCACCCGCGAGGGCGACGGCTCGGTCGTGGTCGACGCGACCGTGGCGCGGTTCGAGCAGGCCATCGACGGCCTCCGAGCCGCCGGTGCGCTCCGCGCCGTCCACCCGACCGATCGGGTCCGCCTCGTGCTGGATCGCGAGACGTTCACCATCCAGCGCCTGACGGTGTTCGCCGGCGACACCCCGTCCCGCTCGACCTGGGCGGCCACCAACGGCTACACCGAGGCGCCCGGCACCGCGATCCTCGACCTCCGGGTGGCGGTGACGGACCTCCCCGTCACGCCGTTCCCCGCGCCGCCGGCGGCGGTGGAGCGGCAGGCCGGCTTCGACGACCGCGCCGCTGTCGACGCCCCGACGCCCGACTACCTCCCGCCGGGCTACGCGCCCCATCGGGATGGCCGGCTCACGACGTCTGGCGCCGACCGGTCGGTCCGCTCGTGGAGCAACGGGCGGGCGTGGATCCGGCTCGACGCCGCCACCGATCCGACCGGCGACGCCCTCCTCGGCGGCGTCGGACCGATCGCCCGCCAGATCCGGGTGGGCGACGGCATCGGGTACACCGACCCGGCCGGGCGGATCGTGTCGCTCCACACCGACGAGCTCGATCTCACCCTGACGGGCTCGGTCCCCCTCGACACCCTGGTGCGGGTCGCCGCGTCCCTGCCGCTCCGCGGCGAGGCGCTCCCCGACAGCTGGCCGCAGGGCGACGGCCTCGACGCGCTACCCGACGGCGCGCTCCGCGCCGACGGTCCGCTCATCGCTCGCTACGACGGCGCGGACCTCGTGGTGGCGGTGCCCGGCCCGGGCGCCACGAGCGCGGTCCTCCGCCAGCGACCGGGCAGCCGTCTCGACCCGCCGCTCCCCGACATGGTCGAGGCGCCCGTGCGCGGTGTCACCGGGCGCTACGACCCGGGAGCCAGCGTGCTCACGTGGGTCGAAGACGGATGGGTGCGCTCGTTGCGCAGCACCGGGCTCGACCTCGCCGCGCTCCAAGCGCTGGCCGATCGGCTGGAACCCGGATGAGCCGCGCCACGCGGCGGGTCGCGGTGGCGCTCGCGGCCGTGGCCGGGGTCGCCGCCGGGGTCGCCGTCACGCTCTCGTTCGCCGAAGCGGACGACGCGGCACCGACGACGACGACCACGTCCGTGACGACACCCTCCACCGACCCGCCCGGCTCGACCACGGCCTCCACCGCGGTGGTGGCGCCGCCGGAGGTGTTGCTGGTGTGGACGTCGGGCGGGCTGCCCGCGGGGCTGGCGGACCAGGTGCGCTCGCTCGCCGGCGTCGAGGAGGTCGCCCTCGTGCACGGCGACGAGACGGCCATGAGCGGCTCGTTCGACGACGCCGGCAACCCCGTGGACGAGCTGGCTGACGGCTGGCGCATCCCGCTCGACACCATCGCGGTCGATCCCGCCTCGTTCTCGTCGTTCCTGGCCGGTCCGGCCGCCGCCGCCGTTGCGTCGCTGCAACCCGGCGACGCGCTGCTCACCGAGACGTCGGCCGAGCTCCGGCACCACCTCGCCCCGGGGTCCACGATCCGTCTCGACGGCGGCACCGTGACGATCGCCGGGATCATCGACGACGAGTCGGGGGCCAGCGCCGAGCTCATCGTCACCGCCGCCGATGCCCCAACGCTCGGCGTGACCACCGAGCGCTACCTGCTCGTCCACCACTCCGCCGAACGGGCGGTCCTCGAGCGCACGATCGCGGAGCGGTTCCTCGACGGTCGCGCCGTGCGGTTCCGCTCCCCCGGCGAGACCACCTGGCTGCGTCACGGCGACGCCGTCCAACCGAACCTCGTCATGAAGACCGCCTTCGGCGAGTTCTCGTACCGCGCAGGGCAGGGTCGCAGCGTCGACATCGACCCCGCCTGGGTCGACCGCTGGATCGTCACCGAACCGGTCCCCCTGCTCGGCCAGGTCACGTGCCACCGGCAGGTCATCGCGCCGCTGCGCGCCGCGCTCCAGGAGCTGTCGGACGCGGGGCTGGGCCACCTCGTCGACGCCGCGGACTTCGCTGGGTGCTACAGCGCCCGGCGCATCGAGGCCGGCCAGCCGATGTCGCACCACGCGTGGGGAGCCGCCCTCGACCTCAACGTCGACGGCAACCCCCGCGGCTCGTTCTCGACGCAGGACGAGCGCCTGGTGGAGGTGATGGCGCACCACGGCTTCGGATGGGGCGGCGCGTGGCTCGTCCCCGACCCGGCCCACTACGAGGCGCCGATCGGCTAGGCCGATGGAATCCGTCCGGGGGCCCGCCGGTAGGTTGGCCGCCGATGACGACGCCGCACCCCGACCTCGCTGATGCGCCGCTGCTCCGCGCCGCGCGCGGGCTGCCAGCCGCCCGGGTGCCGGTGTGGTTCATGCGGCAGGCGGGTCGCTCCCTGCCGGAGTACCGGGCGCTGCGTGGCGAGGGCAGCATCCTCGACGCCATCCACGACCCGGAGCTGTCGGCCGAGATCACGTTGCAGCCGGTGCGGCGCTACGGGGTCGACGCCGCCATCCTCTTCAGCGACATCGTGGTGCCGGCCGCCGCCATCGGGTTCGGCGTCGACGTCACCCCGGGGATCGGGCCAGTGGTCGCCGAGCCGTTCCGCTCCCACGGTGACCTCGATCGGCTGCGGCCCTTCGAACCCGAGGTCGACGCGCCGTACGTCGCGGAGACGGTGCGCCTCGCGGTCAAGGAGCTGGGCGCCACGCCACTGATCGGGTTCGCCGGCGCGCCGTTCACGGTGGCCAGCTACCTGATCGAGGGCCGCCCGTCGCGCACCTACGGCCTCACGAAGGCGATGATGCACGCGGAGCCCGGCCTCTGGCGGGAGCTGCTCGACCGCCTCGCCGACATCGCCATCGCTTCGCTGTTGGCGCAGGTCGATGCCGGCGCCAGCGCCATCCAGCTGTTCGACTCGTGGGCCGGCTCGTTGTCGCCCGACGTGTACCGGGACCTGGTGCAACCGGCCAGCGCCAAGGTGTTCGCGGCGCTCGAGGCCAGCGGCGTGCCGCGCATCCACTTCGGTGTCGGCACCGGCGAGCTCCTCACGTTGATGGGCGACGCCGGCGCCGACGTCGTCGGCGTCGACTGGCGGGTGCCCCTCGACGTCGCCCGCGAGCGGGTGCCTGGGAAGGCGGTGCAAGGCAACCTGGATCCGGCCGTGTGCTTGGCGCCGTGGGACGTCGTGGCCGACCGCACGCGCGACGTGCTGCATCGCAACGCCGGCCGCCCTGGTCACATCTTCAACCTCGGCCACGGGGTGCTCCCGGAGCTCGACCCCGGCGTGTTGGCCCAGGTCGTCGACCTCGTGCACGAAGAGGGCCGCACCGACGGTGCCTGATCAGGGCAGTCGTAGGCAGGAGCGCAGCGACGCCCGGAGACGCAGGCACGTCGGCGTCGTGGTCATGGCCTACGGCACGCCGGCCTCGCTGGCCGACGTGGAGGCGTACTACACCCACATCCGACGAGGGAACGCCCCCACCGCCGAGCAGCTGGCCGACCTCACCCGCCGCTACGAGGCGATCGGCGGCACCTCGCCGCTGGCCGAGCGCACCGAGGCGCAACGGGCCGGCATCGAAGCCGCGCTCGACGCGCGCGCGCCTGGGCGGTGCCGCGTCGTGCTCGGGCAGAAGCACGCGGTGCCGTTCATCGAGGATGCCGTCACCGCGCTGGCCGATGCCGGCCTGGACGCGGTGGTCGGGCTCGTGCTCGCCCCGCACCACTCGCGGTTCTCCGTCGGGCAGTACCAGGAGCGGTTGGCGACGGCGGCGACCGAGCGCGGCATGGCCGTCGGCGCCATCGACAGCTGGCACCTCGAGCCGACCTACGTCTCGTTCCTCGCCGACGCGGTGCGAGACGCGCTGACGCCGATGCCCGAGCGCACGAAGGTGCTGTTCACCGCCCACTCGCTCCCCGAGCGCGCCCTCGTCGACGATCCGTACCCCGACCAGCTCCGCGCGTCCGCGGCCGCCGTCGCCGAGGCGGTCGGCCTCGACCGCTGGGCGGGCTGGTCGATCGCCTGGCAGTCGGCGGGTCGCACCCCCGAGCCCTGGCGCGGCCCCGACATCCTCGAGGTGATCCGTGACCTGGCCGCCACGGGTCGGGCCGACGGCGTGCTCGTGTGCCCGCAGGGGTTCGTGAGCGACCACCTCGAGGTGGTCTACGACCTCGACATCGAGGCACGGGCGGCGGCCGGCGAGGTGGGGCTCGCCTTCGCCCGCACGCGCGTCCTCAACGACGAGCCCACCGTCCTCGGCGCACTTGCCGACCGGATCCTCGCGGCGGCCCCGTGACCCACATCGTCATCGCGGGCGGCGGCGTCACCGGGCTCGTCGCGGCGCGGGACGCGGCCCTCGCCGGCGCGACGGTCACCCTCGTCGAGCCACACCGGTTGGGCGGCAAGGTGCAGGCCGGTCCCTTCGACGGCGGCGTGCTCGACGAGGCCGCCGACGCGTTCCTGGCCCGCGTGCCCGAGGGCGAGCAGCTGTGCCGCGAGCTGGCCCTCGAGGGCGACCTCGTGGCGCCCGCCGTGCGCCGTGCCTACGTGTGGAGCCGAGGTGAGCTGCGCCTCCTCCCCGAGGGGCAGGTGCTCGGTGTGCCCACGGACCTCGACGAGCTGGCCGCGTCCGGCATCGTCTCGACGGCCGGCATGGAGCGGGCGCGCCTCGACCTGACGACCACCCTGGTGCCCCCGGTGGGCGACGTCACCATCGGCGGCATCATGCGCGACCGGCTCGGCGACGAGGTCGCCGACCGGCTCGTCGACCCGCTGGTGGGCGGCATCAACGCCGGCGACACCGACCGGCTCAGCCTGGCCGCCACGGTGCCCCAGCTCGACGCCGCGCTGCGGAGCGGCCGCCCCTCGCTCATCCAAGGCTGCCAGGCGCAGCGGGCGGCGGTGACGGATCGCCGCGCGCCCGTGTTCTACGCGCCGAAGGGTGGCATGGGTGCGCTGGTGGACGCGCTGGTCGACGACCTCCGGGAGCGCGGCGTGCTCATCGTCGACGATGCCGTCTCGGGCCTCGAGCGGGACGCCGCCGAGTGGCAGGTCCGGCTGGCCACCGGTGCGCAGCTGCGCGCCGACGGCGTGGTGCTGGCGCTGCCGGCCGGTCCGGCCGCTGAGCTGGTGCGCCCCGTCGCGGCGCGGGCCGCCACGCTCCTCGGCGCCATCACGTACGCCTCCGTGGCGCTCGTCAGCCTCGCCGTGCCGCGGGGCAGCATCGACCGCGAGCTCGACGGCAGCGGCTTCCTGGTGCCGCGCGTCGAGCACCGCACGATCACGGCGTGCTCGTGGACCTCGTCGAAGTGGCCGCACCTGGCCGGCCACGGGACCACCTGGTTGCGCGCGTCGGTGGGTCGCGACGGCGCCGATGCCGCGCTCATGCTCCCCGATGACGGTCTGGTCGACGCCGTCGTGATGGACCTCACCGACACCATGGCGCTCCGTGGCCGACCCACGGAGGTCCGCGTCAGCCGCTGGATGGCGTCGTTCCCGCAGTACCGGCCGGGCCACCTCGACCGCGTCGCAGCCATCGACGCCGACCTCGCCGTCGCCACGCCCGAGGTCGTCGTGGCGGGCGCGCACCTCCGCGGCCTCGGCGTCCCCGCCTGCATCCGCCAAGGCGCCGACGCCGCCCGCCGAGTCCTCGCCGCCCTCGACACCCCCCGACCCCCTCCCGCGAGGCGATAGGTCCCGTCTCGAAGGGCCGGAGGCGATAGGTCCCACATGTGGGACTCATCGCCTCACGTACCGCCATGCGGGACCCATTGCCTCGCTTCAGGGTGGGGCAGGGAGGATCCAGTCGTCGGACCAGGGGTCGCGGGGTTCGGCGGCGAGGTCGACGGTGGGGTCGATGAGCCGGGCGGCGGGACGGGCGTTGAGGCTCACCCAGGCATCGACGCGGACCTCGACCTCGTGGCCGCGGCGACGCTCGTCGGCCGCGATGGCGATGGCGGCTTGGTGGATCAGGTCGGGCTCCGTCGCCATCACCCGCAGCTGGTTGCGCGTGTACAGCAGGGTCGGATCGGCGACCCACCGGCGACCGGTCGCCGGTTCCCGCAGGAGGAACGTCACCGCACCCGACTTCTCCACCAGGAGCACGTTCCAGGCGAAGCGATGGCCCTGGCCGGTCCACCGATGGTCGCCCGCGTACGCGAGGTGTCGCAACGGGAGCGCCAGCTGTGCAACCACCCACACGGCCGCCAGCCCGATGAGCACGGGTGACCGGCGCACGGTTCGCACGCGCGGCACCGGCGTCACCCGACCGAGTCGGGCCGACAGCCGGCGGGGCCAGTCGGGCTCGAAGAAGACGGTGGCGGCCCCGATCATCAGCCAGGGGAACACACCGATCGGGAACAGCGTCCAGGTGCACAGATGGAACAGCACCAGCACCAGCCACGCCGCCCACCGCGTGCGGCGCCACAGCAGCAGGGGCACCACCAGGCAGTCGAAGGCGGCGCCGGCGATTGCGAAGGCATGGGGGATGGCGTCGATCTCGGCGAGTCGCCCGAGGCCGGGGACGTCCGCCCGCGCCGGCAGCCACAGTCGGAGCGGGAGGGCTCGCACCAACCAGTCACCGTGGAGCTTGGCGAGACCGGCGAAGGCGTACACGACCCCCACCTGGAACCGCAGCAGCCACAGCCAGCCGGCCGCGACGGTGGCCGGGGCGCCGGCTCGGCGTGCGTCCAGGCTCATGGCCCGACCCATCGGGGCGACCACCGCGAGCACGCCCACGAGGGTGAGCAACCAGTAGTGGTTCAGGTACGTGGTCGCGTCGATGAGCTCGATCCACCCGAAGACCAGCAGGAAGCCCAGCGCCGACGCTCGGGTGCGCCACCCGAGCACGAGGCCGATCGACGTGATGGCCAGTCCCACCACCAGCACGCCCATCTGGCCCGAGGTCGGCTGCGGCACCCACTCGAAGCCGAGGTACGTGAACCGCCGGGCCGGCCCCGCGTACAACGAGTCGATCCAGCCGTAGGCCACGATCCGAGCCGCGCTGAGCAGGCCCACGACGCCGAGTGCGATCCGCACGACCGCGACCGAGCTGGCGTCCACCGGTCGGGCCGCGGCCCCGACGACGCCGGCGTCCACCAGCTTGCGTCTAGCGAGCATGCGATGCAGAGTAAAGCATACCTAACCAGATCGGGTGACCGGTCCTTCCTGCTGGAGAACCTACGTGACGCACCGATTCCCCCGGCGGCTGGTGGCCGTCGTCCTGGCCGGCACCCTCCTGAGCGCGGCCGCCTGCTCCGACGACGACGAGGGCGGCGAGGACCCCGCGGAGACGACCACCACCGCTGGTGGGGCGGCGGAGCTCGGCGACGACGCCGCCCTCGACGCCGCCACCACCTACGCCGACCTCGTGCACGCTGCCTACGAGGACGTGACGACGGAGGCCGAGGCGCTCCGCGACGCGATCGAGGCGTTCGTGGCCGCGCCGTCTGACGCGGGCCTCGAGGCCGCCAAGCAGGCCTGGCTCGACGCCCGCGTGCTGTACGGGCCCACCGAGGCCTTCCGCTTCTACGATGGCCCGATCGACAACCCCGAGGACGGGCCGGAGGGCCAGATCAACGCCTGGCCGCTCGACGAGTCCTACATCGACTACGTCGAAGGCGACACGGCCGCCGGCATCATCAACGACGCCGCTGGCGTCCCCGAGATCACGACCGACGTGCTGGTGGCGGCCAACGAAGACGGCGGCGAGACGAACATCTCCACCGGCTGGCACGCCATCGAGTTCCTCCTCTGGGGCCAGGACCTGAGCGAGGACGGCGCCGGGGCGCGCCCGCTCACCGACTACACCACCTCCCCCACCGCCGAGCGGCGGGGCACGTACCTCTCGCTCCTCGCTGACCTCCTGGTCGGCGACCTGAGCGGGGTCCGGGACCAGTGGGATCCCGAAGGCGGCGGCTACCGAGACGAGCTCCTCGCCGATCCCAGCCAGGCGATGGCCTACATCTTCCGCAGCATGGGCGCCCTCTCGCAGGGCGAGCTGGCGGGCGAGCGGATCGCGGTCGCCTACGACACCAAGGACCAAGAGGACGAGCACTCGTGCTTCTCCGACAACACGACGACGGACATCGCCGGCAACGCCATCGGCGTGCGGATGATCTACACGGCTGACTACCCGGGCATCGACGGCCCGTCGCTGTCCGACGCCGTGGCCGCGGTCGATCCCGATCTCGACGCTGCGATGCGCGAGCAGCTCGACGACAACGTCACCAAGGCCGAAGCCCTCGAGGGGCCGTTCGACCAGCTCATCCTCGGCGAGGACGACGCGCCAGGTCGGGTGGCGCTGCTCGAGCTGATCACCGGCCTGCAGGACCAGGGAGACGCCGTCGCCGAGCTGGCGGGCACCTTCGGGTACTCGATCAGTCTGGGGATCTAGCCAGAGGTGCGGCGGCCGTCCCTCGCGATCGTGACGGCCGCCGTCCTCGTGCTCGTCGCCTGCACGGCCGACGACGAGCCGTCGGCCGCCCCACCCTCCCCGCAGGAGCTGGCCGACCAGGGCGGCGACGCGACCGTGGAGGTGGCCGGCACGAGCGCCTTCGCCCAGCCGGTGCCCGGGCTCGACAGCGAGCAGCGGCGCACCTTCGCGGTCGGGAACAGCTTCTTCAACGACAACTGGGTCACCGCACCGGCGTCGGCCGAGGGTCGGGACGGGCTCGGTCCCCTGTTCAACGCGCAATCGTGCTCGTCGTGCCACCTGCGTGACGGGCGCGGGCAGCCGCCGACCGCCCCCGACGACCCCGAGCGGGGCTTGCTCCTCCGCCTCAGCGTCCTGGACGCCGACGGCGACCTGCAGCCGCATCGCACCCTCGGCGGCCAGCTGCAGGACCGCGCCGTCCGCAACGTGCCTGTCGAAGGCACGATCTCGATCACGACGACGGAGCAGCCGGGTGAGTACGCCGACGGCACCCCGTACACGCTCCTCGCGCCGCGCTACGAGGTCCTCGACGCCGACGGCGAGCCGATCGACGGGCTGCTCGTGTCGCCGCGCATCGCGCCGGCGGTGTTCGGCGTGGGGTTGCTCGAAGGCGTGCCGGCCGACGACATCACCGCCGGGGAGGACCCGGACGACGAGGACGGCGACGGCATCTCGGGTCGAGCCCACCTGGTGCCCGACCCGGCGTCGCCCGACGACGCCCGAGTGCTCGGGCGGTTCGGCTGGAAGGCAGCCGTTCCCAGCGTGGAACAGCAGAACGCGGGCGCGTTCGCCGGAGACATCGGCATCACGTCCTCGGTGCGGCCGGAGGAGCCGTGCACGCGGCTGCAGCCCGAGTGCCTGAGCGCGCCCACCGGTGGCGACCCGGAGCTCGACGACCGCAAGCTGGGGCAGGTCACCTTCTACACGCGGACCCTCGGGGTGCCGGCGCGGCGCGACGTCGCCGACCGGGACACTCGCGAGGGCCAGCAAGCCTTCGATGCGCTCGGGTGCGCGTCGTGCCACCTCGACGAGCTCCACACGGGGCCGTCCGAGGTCGCCGCCCTCGACCGCCAGGTGATCCGCCCGTACACCGACCTGCTGCTGCACGACATGGGCGCCGACCTCTCCGACGACCGCCGGGATGGCGATGCGGATGGGCGCGAGTGGCGCACCCCACCCCTGTGGGGCATCGGTCTGATCGAGAAGGTGAACGACCACACGCGCTTCCTGCACGACGGCCGGGCTCGGAGCCTCGAGGAAGCCATCCTGTGGCACGGCGGCGAGGCGACGGACGCCCGCGACCAGTTCCTCGCGCTCGATGCCAAGACGCGCGGCAAGCTGCTCGCCTTCCTGGAGAGCCTGTGAGCGCGCGGCGAGCCCTGGCGGTGCTGCTCCTCGCGCCCGGCGCCTTGGCGTGCTCCGACGACGGCCCACCCCAGGTCGATGCATCGTTCGTGCTCGAGAGCCTGGCCGACGGCGTGATCATCCCGGCGTACGAGGACCTCGTGCTCGCCCTCGATCAGCTCACAGGCGATGTCGACGCGTTCTGCGACGCACCCGACCCGGACAAGCTCGACCAGGCGCGCGACGGGTGGCGCGCGGTGGCCACCGCGTGGCGGCACACGCGTGCGATGGGCGTCGGCCCGGCCATGGACCGACGGCTCAACGCCACGATCGGGTTCCTCGCTCGGTCCGACTCCATCGAGCAGCTCATCGCCGGATCGGACCCGGTCGATGCCGCCGGCATCCGCGACGCGGGGGCGGCCGTGAAGGGGATCTCGGCGCTCGAGGTCGTGCTGTTCGGCGACGTCCCCACCACCGGTGCCGACACGGGTCTGGACCGTCGGTGCGACTACGTGGCGTCGGTGACGGAGCTGGCGCTCGACAACGTCACCCAGGTCCTCGCCGATTGGAACGATGGGCATCGAGCGACCTTCGTCGCGGGCATGGATGGCGGCGCGCAGTCGAGCATCGACGCCGTGGTCAACGAAGCGATCTTCCGCGTCTCCGAGGTCGACGACCAGGGGCTGCGTGCCCTCACCGAAGCCGACCGCGCCGAGGAGCTGTCGGCCAACCGAGCCGACGGTCCGGCCGCCTTCCGCCTGGCGGAGCTGGCCGCGACCCTCGACGGGGTGGCGGACCTCGTCGGTGACGGTCTCGGTGAGCCCCTGCTGTTCGAGCTCGTGCGGGCTCGCTCGGACGACACCGCCACGCGCCTCGACCGGGCCGTCCAGGAGGCCGAGACGGCGATGGCGGCCCTCCCCGACTCGGTGACGGCCGCCTTCGCCACCCCGGAGGCCATCGACGCCGCCCAAGAGGCCGTCGCCGCGCTCAAGGTGCTGCTGTCCACCGAGATCGCCAGCGAGCTGGGTGTGACGATCAGCTTCAGCGACGCGGACGGCGACTCCTAGCTCCATGCGGTGGCGGGTGCTGGGTCCCGTGGTCGCCGTCGTCGTGGCCGTGACCGCCGCGGTCGCCCTCACCCGGGACGACGAACCCGCGGAGCGCCCGGGCGGACCCGAGCCGGTGGCCGTGCAGTCGGACGCGCCGCGGCTGACCTCGCTCGAAGAGCTTGCCGCGGCCGCCGACCTCGTGGTGCGGGGACACGTGGTGACGACGGAGCGCGGCCGAGTGTTCGGCGACCCGGGCGGGGAGAGCATCGAGTCCCGCCTCGTCACGCTCGAGGTCGCCGACGTGCTCGCTGGGGAGGCGACCGTCGACGGCACCTTGCTCGTGGAGGAGGAGGGCTGGCTCGAGGACGGCACCCCGCTGATCGTCGACGGCGCGGCCCCCTCGGCCGTCGGCGACGACGGTGTGTGGTTCCTGATCGAGGTCGGCGGGACCGATGCGCCGATCTACGTGGTCGTGAGCGCACAGGGCCGCTACCTCGTCGAGCGCGCCGGGCTGTCGGGAGCCACCGGGGACGACCCGCTCATCGCCGAGCTGACGAGCCTGTCCATCGAGGACCTGACGGCACGGATCGCCGCGTTGCATCGCTGAACGGGCGAGCGGCCATCATTCCCCGGTGCCATCCCGGTCCGAGCGCTTCCGCACGGCTGCCGCCTGCATCGGCAGCGGCGTGGCGCTGTGCGTGTCGCTCCCACCGTTCGGGATCTGGCCGCTCGCCCTCGTCGGCCTGGTCGGTCTCGACCGCCTGATCGCCGACCAACCGGCGGCGGTGCGGTTCCGGCGCGGCTGGCTGGTGGCCATGGGGTGCTTCGTGCCGTCGCTCGTCTGGATGACCGCGCTCACCCCGCCGGGCTACCTCATCGCCTGCGCCCTCTACGCCGGCATGCTCGGGGCGGGCGTGGCGGCCGCACCACCGGGCCGCGGTCGCTGGCTGGCGCTGGCGGGCACGTGGACCTTGGCCGAGCTGCTGCGGTGGACGTGGCCGTTCGGAGGCGTCCCGCTCGCCAACCTCACCTACGGGCAGGTGGCCGGCCCGCTGGCTCCGGTGCTCCGGGTCGGGGGCAGCCTGCTGCTGCTCCTGGTCACCGTGCTCGTCGGGCAGGCTGCCGCCGCGGCTGTCCGCGGTGCCTGGCGACCGGCGACCGGGCTGGCCGTGGCCGCGCTGGTGGTCGTGCTCGGCTCGGTGGTCGCCCCGAGCGGCCACGACGTCGGCACCGCCGAGGTGGCGCTGGTCCAAGGCGGCGGCCGGCAGGGGACGCGCAAGACCGACGCCGGGGTGATCGAGGTGTTCGAGCGGCACGTCGACGCGACCGACCTCGTGGAGCCGCCGGTCGACCTCGTGGTGTGGCCCGAGGACGTGATCGACACCGACGCGTCCTTCGACGACGACCCGTGGGCCGGCGTGGTCGGCGACCTGGCCCGCGAGGTAGGGGCACCGATGATCGTCGGGACCGTCGAGGGCGCTGGCCCCGAGCGCTTCCGCAACGGCGCGGTGCTCGTCGACGAGGACGGCGACATCGCCGGGCGCTACGACAAGGTCCACCGGGTGCCGTTCGGTGAGTTCGTCCCGTTCCGCACACTGCTCGAGAAGGTGGCGAGCGACGCGCTGCCCGATCGCGACGCGCTGATCGGTGAGCTGCCCGGCTACCTCGACGTGCCGGGCGCGGTGGGGCGGGTGGCCACCCCGATCTCGTGGGAGATCTTCTTCCCAGACCGCACCCGCGAGGGCGTGGAGGCCGGGGCTCGGCTCGTCCTCAACCCCACCAACGGCGCATCGTTCAGTGGCACGATCGTGCAGACCCAGCAGGTGGCGGCGTCCCGCATGCGGGCCATCGAGACCGGCCGGTGGGTGGCGCAGATCGCGCCGACGGGGTTCACCGCGGTGGTCGACGACCACGGCCGGGTGCTCGAGCGCTCCAGCATCAGCGAACGCCGCGTGATCCAACGGGACGTGACCCTCCGACAGGGCCTGACGATCTACACCCGGCTCGGCAACCTGCCCGCGCTGCTCCTGGCGGTGCTGCTGATCGCGGCCGGCTGGTGGCAGCAACGACGCACCGCTGGGCTGGGGTAGCGCACTGCTCAGGTGGAGAGCTCGATCATCGTGGTGACGCGCACCGCCTCGAGGAACGCACGGTCATGGGTGATGAGGAGGAGCGTGCCGTCGAACCCACCGAGCGCGGACTCGAGCTGCTCGATCGCCTCGAGGTCGAGGTGGTTGGTGGGCTCGTCGAGCACGAGGCAGTTGACCCCCTCGGCCATCAGCTCGGCGAGCAGCGCGCGGGTGCGCTCACCTGGTGACAGGTCGGCGCCGGCTCGGTCGACGTGGTCGGCACCGAGCCCGAACTTCGCCAGCAAAGAGCGCGCCTCGCTGCGATCGAGTCCCGTGGTGTCCATGAACCCCTGCAACAGAGGCGTCGGGCTCCCGTAGCGCAGCCGGCGCTGATCGAGGAGGCCGACCTTGACGCCGGGGCCCATCCAGCGCTGGCCGTCGGCCAGCTCGACCTCGCCGAGGATCGCCCGGAGCAGCGTCGTCTTGCCCGAGCCGTTCGGTCCGAGGATGGCCAGGCGGTCCTGCCAGGCCACCTCCAGGTCGATGGGGCCGAGGCGGAACGTGCCGAGCTCCACCACGGCATCATCCAGCCGTGCGACCACGTCGCCCGAGCGGGTGGCGGCCTTCAGCTCGAGCTGGAGCTCCCACGGCTCCCACGGCTTGTCCACCACCTCGAGGCGCTCGATGGCCCGCTCGGTGGCCTTGGCCTTCGAGGCCATCTTCTCCGAGCGCTGCGACTTGAGGTGCGGGAGGAACTTGTCGTTGTCCGTCTTCTTCGCCTTGGCGTTCTTCACGCCGACGACCGCCCACTCGCGCTGCGTGCGCTCGCGCGCCTTGAGGCGATCGCGCTCGGCCGTGTACTTCTCGTAGCCCTCGTACTGCTGGCGACGAGCGAGCTCTCGGGACTCGACGTAGTCCGACCAGCCACCCGCGTGCTCGACCGCATCGTGATCCGGTGCTCGCAGCTCGACGATGCGCGTCACGACCCGGTCGAGGAAGGCCCGGTCGTGCGACACGGTGACGACCGCGGACGGCGTCGAGGTGACGAACGACTCGAGCAGGTCGAGGCCGGCGAAGTCGAGGTCGTTGGTGGGCTCGTCGAGCAGGAGGACGTCCTGCCGGGACAGGAGGATGGCGGCCAGGGCGGCGCGGGCGGCCTGGCCCCCGGAGAGGTGACCCACCTCGACGTCGAGCCGATCGGCGGGGAGGGCCACCTGGGCGAGCACCGCGCCGGTCCGGCTGTCGAGGTCGTCGCCGCCGATGGCGAGGAAGCGCTCCAGGGCGGCGCCGTACGCCTCGATCGATCCGGGATCCTCTCCCATCGCGTGGGTGGCGACGTCGAGCACGTCACTGGCCGCGGTCACCCCGGTCCGGCGGGCGAGGTACGCGCGCAGGGTCTCGCCGGCCTGGGCATCCGGCTCCTGGGGCAGGTACCCGACCGTGGTGGTGGCCGGCGCCCGCTCGACCACGCCCCCATCGGCCTGCTCGAGGCCCGCCAGGATCCGCAGCAGGGTCGACTTCCCGATGCCGTTCGGCCCGACGATGCCCAGCCGCGTGCCCGCGGCGATGGTGACGGACACCCCGCCCAGCACCACCTGCGCGCCATGGTGGCGCTGGACATCTCTCGCCACGAGCACGGCTTGCGACGCTACCGGGGGTGGGGCTGGCATCCCCACCGAGATGCATGGCTCCTCACTTGCCGCGGCTCAGCGATCAGCGCACGGTCGAGCCATGATCGACACGACCGCACCCACGTCCGACATTGGCCGGGGCACCCAGCTCGCCACCCTCGGGTTCCTGATGGCCGCCACCGGCGCCCTCATCGTGGTGGTCGCCAGCCTGGCGTTCGGCTTCGACGTCGGCGACGTGACCTTCTTCGCCATCCCGCTGGTGCTGAGCCTCGTCGGTGCCGCGCTCGTGCGCCGACCGCAGACCGCCGCGAAGGTGGTGGCGCTGGTCATGGCGGTGATCGCCGGGTTCACCGTGTTCTGGACCGTGTTCGGCCTGTTCACCCCGGCCAGCGTCTTCGACTTCGTGCCGGGGCTCCTCGTGCTCCCTGGGGCGCTGCTCGCGCTCGGCGCGGGGATCGCGTCGATCCGTGCCAAGGGTCGGTCGGTCGGGAGCGGCGAGCGGCGAGCCGTCTCCGTGATCCTCGGTGCGCTCGGGCTGCTTGCCATCCTCTCGGTCGTCCTGACGGTGACCGGCCGCGAGACGGTCGACGACGATGCCGCCGCCGACGCGGACCTCGTGGTGGACCTCGAGGACTTCGAGTTCGATCAGGCGACCTACGACGTGGCGGGTGGGGCCACCGTGCTGGTCAAGAACTCGGACCCGTTCGTCCACACCTTCACGGTCGAGGCGCTCGACATCGACGTCGACATGGGTCCGCTCAGCGAGAAGCTCGTCACGCTGCCCGAGGAGCCGGGCAGCTACGTGCTGTTCTGCGAGCCGCACACGTCAGACCCGGACGATCCGAGCGACGACGACATGGCCGCCGAGCTCAAGATCGGCTGACTCAGGCGATCGACGACAGCCGGAGGGTGAGGGCGGGGGCCTCGGCCGGGCGGCCGGGGAGGGTGACGCTGCAGCCGTCGCCGTTCGCACCCCACGACAGCGGGGTGTCGTGCCCGAGGAGGTGGACGTCGGCATCGGGCGCGGGCGCGACGTCCAGGGCCACACGGTCGCTCGACGGGGTGCCGCAGACGATGGCGTAGACGGCCCCGTCGCGCGTCGTGTAGCGGACGTCGTGGCCCTCGCCGGTGGTGCCGTCGGTGCGGGACCACGGCCGGGTGCCGTAGATGGCGTCGCCGTTGGTGCGGAGCCACCAGCCCAGGGCGAGCAGGCGCTGTGCCTGCACCCACGGGATGACACCTTCGGCGGTCGGCCCGACGTTGAGGAGCAGGTTGCCGCCGTGGGCGACGACGTCGATGAACATGCGGACGAGCTTGTCGGGGTCGAGGTAGCTGTCCTCCGGTTCGAAGCGGTTGTACCCGAACGAGGTGCCGATGCCGCGGGTGCTCTCCCACTTCCGGTTGGCATCGCCGACCGTCGAGTACTCGGGCGTCACGAAGTCGCAGTGCACGGAGCCCGACGACTGCGCCATCCAGTCGAACCGGTTGTTGACGACGCCCTCGGGCACCGCCGCGTAGTAGCGGTCGAAGAGGCCCGGGAGGTCCGCGGCCGCCGGGTAGCCGATGTCGTTCCAGAGCACGTCCGGCTGGTAGCGGTCGATCAGGTCGTGCCAGTGGGCGTCGGCGTAGTCGAGGTACTCAGGCGACTGCGGGATGGCCCGGAACATGGCGGCCAGATCGGTGATCGGGAGGCCACCGAAGGTCCAGTCGAGCCCGCCCGAGTAGTAGGCGCCGAAGCGCATGTCCCGCGCGCGCACGGCGGTGGCGAGGTCGCCGACCAGATCGCGCTCGGATGCCCATCGCTCCTTGTGCGGGTTCGTCACCTCGCTCGGCCAGAGGAGCACGCCGTCGTGGTGCTTGGTGACGAGCACGACGTAGCGCGCGCCGGCGCGCTCGAACAGGTCGGCCCACGGCTCCGGCTGCCACCCGGCGTGCCCGGCGAGGAACTGCGCCACGAAGTCGTCGTAGGGGCGACCGCCGTGCACCTCGGCGTGGTGGATGGCGGCCGGGCTGCTCTCGATGGCGACCGAGTTCTGGTACCACTCGACGTACGGCGAGCAGCGCATCGCCTCCTCCCAGCCGCCGCCTCCCGACGCCAGGTCGAACGGTGAGTCGGTGATCGGAGCGAACGCGGGCACCGCGGCCGCCGTCCAGTGCACGAAGATCCCGAGCTTGGCGTCGTCGAACCACGTCGGCAGCTGGCGAGTGCCGGGCTCCATCAGGCCTCCAGGATCAGGGTGACGGGGCCGTCGTTCACGAGCTCGACGGCCATCTCGGTGCGGAAGCGGCCGGTCTCGACCGTGGCGCCGAGGTCACGGAGCCGGGCGACCACCGCGTCGACGAGCGGCTCGGCCACCTCGGGGCGGGCGGCGGCGAGCCACGACGGACGGCGACCCTTGGCGGTGTCGCCGTAGAGCGTGAACTGGGAGACGACCAGCAGCGGCGCGCCCGCATCGGCGGCCGACACGTTCATCACGCCGTCGGCGTCGTCGAGGATCCGCAGGTGCCAGAGCTTGTCGGCCAGCTTGGTGGCGCCGGCCTCGTCGTCATCGTGCGTCACGCCGACGAGCGCGCAGAGACCGGCACCGATCGCCCCGACCGTCTCGCCATCGACCGTGACCGACGCGCGGCTCACCCGCTGCACCACCGCTCGCATGGCCGCCGAACCTACGCCCCCACGGCTTCGACGTGCGTCGATCACCGCCTGCCGGTGCTGGCTGCCCACAGAACCCGTGGCGCCATCGCCGAGTCCGATCGGTAGCGTCTCCCGACCGTGGGCGTGATCGACGTGAACGGGGTGGCGTGCCGGACGCCGGGCGGGGTGGACCTGCTCAGCGACGTCAGCTTCGGCGTCGGCGACGGCGAGCACGTGGCCCTCGTGGGCGCCAACGGCGCGGGCAAGACCACGCTCTTCCGCGTCATCGCCGGTGACCAGGCCCCTTACGCCGGCAGCGTGCACGTCGACGGCAGCCTGCGCGTGATGCGCCAGCTCGTCGGCTGGCGCGAGGAGGGGCGCACGGTCCGCGACATGCTCCTCGACCTCTCCCCCGCCCCCCTCCAGCGCGCCGCCAGCTCCCTCGCCCACGCCGAGGCCGCTGCCGAGGCCGACCCGAGCGACCACACCGGGATGGCGCTGGGTCGTGCCCACACGGTGTGGGGCGACGCGGGCGGGTGGGACGCCGAGGTGCTCTGGGACACGTGCTGCACCATCGCGGTCCGGGAGCCGCTGACGACAGCGGGCGACCGACCCCTGTCCACCCTGTCCGGCGGCGAGCAGAAGCGGCTGGCTCTCGAGGTGCTGCTGCGCTCGGACGCCGACGTGCTCCTCCTCGACGAGCCCGACAACTACCTCGACGTGCCCGGCAAGGAGTGGCTGGAGGCCGCCCTGCAGGCGTGCCCCAAGACGATCCTGCTCATCAGCCACGACCGGCAGCTGCTCGCCGCCGTGGCGCGGCGCATCGTCACCCTCGAGGGCCGCACGGCCTGGGTGCACGGCGGGACCTTCGCGACGTGGCACGAGGCGCGGGAGGCTCGCCTCGCGCGGATCGACGACGAACACCGGCTGTGGCAGGAAGAGCGCAAGCGGATGCAGGCGTCGCTCGTGGAGTACCGGCGGCGGGCGTCGATGGGCAGCGACACGTTCGCGTCCCGGGTACGGGCCACCAAGACCAAGATCGAGCGCTTCGAGTCGGCTCCTCCACGCGAGCGGGTGGTCGACCACCAGGTGACGATGCGCCTCGGCGGCGACCGCACGGGCAAGCGCGTGATCATCTGCGAGCAGCTCGAGCTCCACGGCCTCACCGACCCCTTCGACACCGAGGTGGTCTACGGCGAGCGCATCGCGGTCCTGGGGCCGAACGGCTCCGGCAAGAGCCACTTCCTCCGCCTGCTGGCCGGCGAGCCGGTCGGTCACGAGGGCACCTGGCGGCTCGGCGCCCGGGTCGTGCCCGGCTACTTCTCGCAGACGCACGACCACCCCGAGCTGCGCGGCGTCGACCTCCTCGACATCGTCATGCGCCGCGGCGTCGAACGGGGCAAGGCCATGGCGGCCCTGCGCCGCTACGGCATCCACGGGTGCGCGCAACAGCCGTTCGAGACGCTGTCGGGCGGCCAGCAGGCGCGCCTCCAGATCTTGCTGCTCGAGCTGGCCGGCAGCACGCTGCTCCTGCTCGACGAGCCCACCGACAACCTCGACCTCGCGTCCGCCGAGGCGCTCGAGGACGCCTTGGAGAGCTACGTCGGCACGGTCGTGGTGGTGAGCCACGACCGGTGGTTCCTCCGCGGGTTCGATCGGTTCCTCGTGTTCGGCCGGGATGCGATGGTGACCGAGCACCTGGAGCCCGTGTTCACGTAGCCCACTAGCCTCCCCGGGTGCCCACGCTGACGGCGGGACCGGCCACGGTGCGCGTTGATCGAGCGCGCGGCGCGCGGTTGGCCTCGCTCGTCGTGCACGGGCACGAGCTGCTCGTCCAGCCCGAACCCGGCAGCCGCGGCGACCCCAGCGATCCGCTCCTGTCCGGTTGCTACCCGATGGCCCCGTTCGCAGGCCGGGTGCGGGGCGGACGGTTCGCATGGGGTGGCGAGATCCACGAGCTCGTGGCCAACCACGCCGGGCACGCGATGCACGGGACCGTGTTCGACCGTCGCTGGCTGCTCGAGCTGGCCGACGTGGGCTACCTGCGCCTGCGGACCGAGCTCCAACCCGGCTGGCCGTTCGCCGGCTGGGCCGTCCACGAGGTGGCGCTCACGCCGAACCGCCTCGAGCTCCGTCTGGAGGTCCACTCGGCCGCCGCCACCTTCCCCGCGACCACCGGCTGGCACCCGTGGTTTCGTCGCCACATCGAGGTGGGCTCCGCCCTCGAGGTCGGCCTCGACGCCACCCGCTGGTACCCGCGAGGCGTGGACGGGCTCCCGCTCGGGTACCTCGAAGCACCGCCGCCGGGGGGCCCGTGGGACGACTGCTTCACCGCCGTCACGTGGCCGGTGCAGCTGACGTGGCCCGGAGCCCTCCAGCTCACGATGACCTCCACCTGCGACCACGTCGTCCTGTACGACCAGATGCGCCACGCGGTCTGCGTGGAGCCCCAGACCGGGCCGCCCGACGCGCTGAACCACCTCGAGTGGGCCACCCTGGTCCGCCGGAACCACCCCCTCGTCGCCGAGGTGGCCCTCACCTGGACCCAGCCGTAGCCTCCTCCCCGTTCCGAGCCTGTGTGATCTGCCGCGGACCGTTGCTGCGGTACGACACAGGCTCGCAGGCCGGCCCCGTCTGCCCCGAGCCTGTGTGACCTGCCACCAACCGTTCGCGCGGCACGACACAAGCTCGCATGCTCTGGGGGTCTCCTCGCGTAGCGTCCTCAGGCATGGAACAGGTCGGCATGGTGGCGCAGGTGTGGCGGTACCCGGTGAAGTCGTTCCAGGGGGAGCAGGTGGACGCGCTCGACGTGGCCCCCGGTGGGGCAGATGGCGACCGCATGCTGGCCGTCGTCGACCCCGCGGAGGGCAAGGTGCTGTCGGCCAAGCGGTACGCCGACCTCCTCATGGCCTCGGCCCGGCACGACGGCGACCGCGTCGTCCTCACCCTCCCCGACGGGAGCGAGCACGCCGCCGACGACCCCGGCGTCCACGGCGCGCTCTCCGCGTGGCTCGGCCGGGACGTGCGGCTGGCCCCACCGCCCGCCGACGGCCCGCTACCGATGGAGATGTACACGGGGATGTCGGACGAGGACACGCCCATCTTCGAGTGGACCGGGCCGGCGGGTCGGTGGGTCGACCTGGCCGACGCCCACTGGCTCACCACGGCCAGCTTGACGTCCATCCGGCCCGAGCACCCCAGCGGGGAGTGGGATGTGCGCCGGTTCCGCCCCACCGCCCTGATCGAGGCGAACGGCGTCGGCTTCCCCGAGGAGGGGTGGGCTCAGGTCCAGGTGGGTTCGGTCATCAGCGAGGTCAGCATGCCCACGATGCGCTGCTCGATGCCGTCCCGGGCCCAGCCAGGCCTCGACCGGGACAAGGCGATCGGCACCACGATCCGGGACCGGAACAGCAACAACATGGGGGTCTACGCCACCGTGACGCAGAGCGGAACGGTGCGGGTGGGCGATAGCGTGCACGCCAGCTAGCACTTCGCTTGCATCTGGCGGCCCCTGCCCCCGGCCGTCCCCGCGTTGAGTTGACCGTTGGGTCAATCGCCCGAAAGGCTTGTCGGACCATGCCCAGCGACGCCCCCCTCCGCATCGCCCTGTTGACCTACCGGGGCAAGCCCCACGTGGGCGGCCAAGGGGTCTACACCCGCCACCTCGCCAAGGCGCTCCTCGACCTCGGCCACCACGTCGAGGTCCTCGGCGGTCAGCCGTACCCGATCCTCGACGAGCGGATCCCGCTGATCGAGCTGCCCAGCCTCGACATCTACAACGACTACTTCCCGATGCGGCAGCCCGGGATCTGGGAGCTCAAGAACTGGAAGGACGTCCTCGAGGTGACGGCGTTCATCGGTGGCACCTTCCCGGAACCCCTCGCCTTCTCCATGCGGGCCTGGGACCACTTGCGGCACCGTCAGGACGACTTCGACATCGTCCAGGACAACCAGTGCCTCGGCTACGGCCTGCTCCTCATCGAGCGCCAGCTCGGCATCCCGGTGCTGGGCACGATCCACCACCCGATCACCGTCGACCGCCGCCTCGAGATGGAGGCCGCCGAGGGCTGGTACAAGAAGCTCACGCTGCGACGCTGGTACTCCTTCGTCGACATGCAGACGCAGGTGGCCCGCCGGCTCAAGCGGATCATCACGGTGTCGGAGAACTCCTTCAAGGACATCGTCACCGACCACAAGGTCGACCCAGAGCGCATGGCCGTGGTCCCGGTGGGCGTCGACCTCGACCTCTTCAAGCCGCTGCCCGAGGTGGCGGTGGTCCCTGGCCGGCTCGTCACCACCGCGTCGGCCGACGTGGCCATGAAGGGCCTCAAGTTCCTGCTCGAGGCGGTCGCCAAGCTCCGCACCGAGCGCGACGACGTGCACCTCGTGGTCATCGGCAAGCGCAAGCCCGGCGGGGCCAGCGACGAGACCATCAAGAAGCTCGGCCTCGAGGACCACGTGGAGTTCGTCACCGGGGTCGAGGAGCAGCGGATCATCGAGCTGTACTCCGAGGCGGAGATGGCCGTGGTGCCGTCCCTCTACGAGGGCTTCTCGCTCCCGGCCATCGAGGCGATGTCCTGCGGCACTCCCCTCGTGGGCACCACCGGCGGCGCCGTCCCCGAGGTGATCGGGAAGGACGGCGACACCGCCATGGTCGTGCCGCCGGGCGACAGCGAGGCGCTCGCCGCCAAGATCCGCTGGGGCCTCGAGCAGCCCGACCTGCGGGGGACGATCGGCGCCCGCGGCCGGCAGCGCATCGCCGACCGCTGGTCGTGGAAGCACACCGCCATCAAGACCGTCGAGCAGTACCGCATCCGGCTGGAACAGGACTGATGCTCACCGTCCGCTTCGATCAGCTCGGCGTGCAGCCCGGCGACCGGCTGCTCGACATGGGCTGCGGCGCGGGACGCCACGCGTTCGAGTCGTTCCGGCTCGGCGCCAGGGTCGTGGCGTTCGACTACTCGGCCGCTGAGCTCAAGGACGTCGGCGGCCTCTTCGCCGCCATGCGCGAGGCCGGCGAGGCGGGCACCGAGCCCGGGTCGATGGCCGCCACCACGAACGGCGACGCGCGGCGGCTCCCGTTCCCGGACGACACGTTCGACCGGATCATCGCCTCCGAGGTCCTCGAGCACGTCTCCGACGACCAGGTCGCCCTCGACGAGATCTTCCGGGTCCTGAAGCCGGGGGGAACGGTCGCCGCCACCGTGCCGGCGTGGCTGCCCGAGCAGATCTGCTGGGCGCTGAGCGACCAGTACCACGCCCCCTTCGTCGCCGGCGGGCACGTGCGCATCTACTCCGAGCCGAAGCTGCGGGCGCGCATGCGCCAAGCCGGCCTCAAGCCCGGCACCGCCCACCACGCCCACGCCCTGCACTCGCCGTACTGGTGGCTGAAGTGCGCGGTCGGCCCCACCAACGACGACCACCCGCTGGTGAAGGCCTACCTGCAGGTCCTCCTGTGGGACATCGCCCAGGTCCAGCCGATGGGCACGATCACCCGGTGGACCGAGCGGCTGCTCAACCCCGTGCTGGGCAAGAGCATCGTCGTCTACGCCAGCAAGCCCGGCGGGAAGGCATAGCGGCATGCCCATCGACGTCCCCGGCCTGGTCTCCGCCACCGACCTGCACCTCACGGTCGACGGCATCGCCGAGTGGCAGCTGCCCTCGGGGATGATCCCGTGGACGCCGGGCGGTCACTCGGACCCCTGGAACCACGTCGAGGCGGCCATGGCCCTCGACCTCGGCGGGCGCCGGGCGGAGGCTGACCGGGCCTACGAGTGGCTCGTCGACCTCCAGCGCGAGGACGGCTCCTGGCACCAGTACTACATCGCCGGCGACGACGGCAGCACCCAGGTGGAGCAGGACAAGCTCGACGCCAACGTGTGCGCCTACGTGGCCGCCGGCGTGTGGCACCGGTGGCTGCTCACCGACGACAAGGGCTTCGCCGAGACGATGTGGCCGGTCGTGGAGAAGGCCATCGACTTCGTCCTCGACCTGCAGACGCCCCGAGGCGAGATCCTCTGGGCCCGCCACGCCGACGGCACCCCGTGGAGCTTCGCGCTCCTCACGGGCTCGTCGTCGATCTGCCACAGCCTGCGCTGCGCCATCGCCCTCGCCCAGCTCCTCGGCCACGAGCGACCCGACTGGGAGATCTCCGCCGCCCGCCTGGCCCGCGTCATCCGTGACGTGCCCGAGGCCTTCGCTCCCAAGCACCGCTGGGCGATGGATTGGTACTACCCCGTGCTCGGCGGGGTGGTGCTCGGCGAGGCTGGGCGCGTCCGCCTCGACGAGCGCCGCGACACCTTCCTGATGGACGGCCGCGGCGTGCGCTGCGTGTCCGATCGCCCCTGGGTCACCGTCGCCGAGACGTGCGAGTGCGCCCTGGCTCACCTCGCCGTCGGCGACCGCCAGATGGCGGAGACGCTCTTCGGCTGGGCGCAGCAGTTCCGTCACGACGAGGACGGCCGCTACTGGACCGGCACCGTCTTCCCGGACGAGGCCCGCTTCCCCGGTGGCGAGCGCTCGACGTACACCGCGGCCTCGGTGATCCTCGCCGCCGACGCGCTGGCCGGCTCGACGCCGGCGAGCGCGCTGTTCGTCGAGACCGACGGCGTCCTCCCGCCGTTGATGCAGCTCCCCGACGACCTCTGAGCCTCGTGCTCCCGAGTGGGGGACGTGGCGGTGCACCTGAGCGAGGACGCCCAGACCGCCGCGGTCGGCGGCACCCTGGCGGCAGACCAGCAGGCGCCCACTACGCCCTGGTGCGCCCGGCGCGGTGAGCGCTTCCGGTCGCTAGGCAACACGAAGCGGTCACGGTACGGCGCGTGACATGTTCGGACTGTGCCTACCGGCGGCGCAGGACCCTGAGGCTGCCGACAGCCCGCACCTCTTCGAAGCGGCCGGAGCCGAGGGCGGGGCGGTAGATCTGGTCGTGGGGGGCCTGACCGCCGTCCGCGGGATCGGCGAAGACGTCGTGGATGCAGAAGGTGCCGCCCGCCACGACGTGGGGCGTCCAGCGCTCGTAGTCGACTCGTGCCGGCTCCTCGCCGTGGCCGCCGTCGATGAAGAGGAAGGCCAGCGGCGTGGCCCACGCCGACGCGACCGTGGGCGAGTCGCCGACGACCGCGATCACCGTGCCTTCGAGACCCGCATCGTGGATCGTCCTGCGGAAGAACGGGAGGGTGTCCATCTTGCCGACCGCCGGGTCGACGAGGTCGGGTTCGTGCCACTCCCAGCCCGGTTGGTTCTCCTCGGAGCCGCGGTGGTGGTCGACCGTGAACAGCACCCGGCCGAGCTGGCGAGCTGCGGCTCCCACGTAGACGGAGGACTTGCCGCAGTACGTGCCGACCTCGAGCAGCGGACCGAGCACATCGGTGGCCGCGGCCGCCTCGTAGAGCGCCTCGCCCTCATCGGGCGGCATGAAGCCGCGGGCCGCCTCCGCGTGACGCCGCAGCTCGGCGTCCATCACCACCCGTCGTTGTGGATGATGCGATCGAGGTCGCGGCGAGCCCCCGGTTTGAAGTCGGTGCCACCGAGGGTGTGGGCCACGGGGATCAGCGCGCCCTGCATCACCGTCTCCGGGATGCCGAGCATCTCGGCGGCCGCCGCTTCCTGGGTCAGGTGCAGGGTTGTCCAGCAGGTGCCGAGCCCGCGCGCCCGAGCGGCGAGCATGAAGCTCCACACGGCCGGGAGCAGCGAGCCCCAGATCGCCGCCTGCCACGCCACCGGCAGGTTGTCGGTTCGGCCCTCGATGCACGGGATGACGTGCACCGGCACCTCGGCAAGGTGGTCGGACAGGTACTGCGCCGAGCCGATGACCTTCTTGGTCGTCTCGACGTAGGCGGGGTCGTCTTGCGGGATGCGGGCGACGGCCGCGTCCTTGTCGCCGTACATCATGGCGAACGCCGGTGCGTACCACTCGGCCAGCTTCTTCCGCTTCTCCGCGTCGGTGACCACGACGAAGTGCCACCCCTGGTTGTTGCCGCCGGTGGGCGCCTGGGCGGCGACCTCGATGCACTCGCGGATCAGCTCGGGCTCGACCGGGCGAGTGAGGTCGAGGCGCTTGCGCACCGACCGCGTGGTGGACAGGAGCTCGTCAGGACCGAGAGGCAGCAGCGTCGACATGGGCGCCGACGCTACCCGTCACGTGGCGGGCGCTTCCTGGCCGAGGACCTCGTCCTTCTCGGAGTGCCCGAACATCACCTGATCGAGGAAGAGGAACTTGGCGACCCACAGGAGGCCGAACCCGCCGACGCTGGCGACCATCACGAGGAGCGTGGAGTCGGAGGTGCTGTGGGCCAGGGCCACCAGACCGGTGGACAGCGCCAGCCCCGCCGCCGTGAACACCCAGAACGGGAGGATCTCGCGGCGGAAGCTGATCTTGCCGTCGTGACTCCAGACCCACCGCTTGTTCAGCAGGAACACGGGCAGCGCGGCAGATCATGACGGCGATCACGTTCGACCACGTGGGGTCGCGGTCCATGATCCCGACGAACAGCACCAGCAGGGTCTGGGTGATGGTGACGCCGATGACCGACACCATCGAGTACTTGATGGCGAGCGTTCCGCGCCCACCGGTGACGCGGTCGAGCAAGCCCGCAGGAGACATCTTCACGACATCGGAGGATAGGGGCCCACCCTTGAGCGGCCCTAACCCGACGCATCGCCCAGCTCAGTCCACCAAGGCGTTGGCTTGGGCGACTCGGCCGAGCCAGCGGGCGCTGTCCTTGGGGGTGCGCTCGAAGGTGTGGCGGTCGCAGTCGACGATGCCGAAGCGAGGGCCGTAGCCGAAGGCCCACTCGAAGTTGTCGAGCAGGCTCCAGTACGTGTAGCCGCGCACGTCGATGCCGTCGGCGATGCACGCCAGCACGCCCTCGAGCGCCGTCCGCACGTACGCCATCCGTTGTGCGTCGTCGTCGGTGCCGATGCCGTTCTCGGTGACGAGGATCGGCACCTCCCCCTTCGTGTACTCCCAGGTGCGACGGATCGTGCCCTCGAGCGACTCCGGGTAGTACTCGTAGCCCATGATCAGCGTGGGCACGCCCTCCTCGGCCCCGAGCACGCCGTCGGGGCCGACCCGGGTGCGGGAGTAGCACTGCACGCCGACGAAGTCGTCGCCGGTGATGCCGTCGAGGAACACGTCCTCCATCCCGCGCCGGATCTGGTCGACCTTGGACTCGCCGCCGTCGACGGCCTGGTAGTCGCTCATGGCCAGCGTGATGCCGACCGGCACGTCCTTGGCGTTGGCGCGGATGGCCTCGACGGCCGCGCGATGCGATCGCACGAAGATGTCGTTCACCCGGTGCCGCAGCTCGCGGTCCTGCTTGCCGGGCGGGAAGGCTCCGGCCAGGTGGCCGAGCGTCGAGACCATGCTCGGCTCGTTGATCGTGCAGGCCCGCTCGATCAACCCATCCAGGCGGGCGGCGACCCTCTCGCAGTACGTGGCGAACCGATCGGGCATCGACTCGTTGGCCCAGCCATCCTGGTCGGCCAGCCACAGCGGCGTCGTGAAGTGATGGAACGTGACGACGGGAGCGATGCCGGCCTCCCGTAGGCCCTCGCAGAGTCGGGCGTAGTGGTCGAGCGCCACCGTGGAGAACTCGCCGTCGGCCGGTTCGATGCGGCTCCACTCGAGCGAGAAGCGGTAGTCGGTGAACCCGAGCTCCCGCAGCAGCGCCACGTCCTCCGGCCAGCGGTTCCAGCTGTCGCAGCAGTCGCCGCTCGACTCCTTGCAGCCGGAGCCCGGAGTGTGCTCCCAACGCCACCAGTCGTTGTTCACGTTGCCGCCCTCGATCTGGTGGGCGGCGGTGGCGGTCCCCCAGCGGAACCCATCGGGGAAGGTCGTCGTCGGCATGGGGCGGGACCGTACCCGAGCGCGCGTACGCGAGGATGGCCGCCATGTCGCAGGACGCCGTCGACGCGCTGGTGAAGCTGCTCGACCTCGAGGCGATCGAGGTCAACCTCTTCCGGGGGCTCTCCCCGGACGAGGAGCGGCAGCGCGTCTTCGGGGGCCAGGTGGCCGGCCAGGCCCTGGTGGCGGCGGCCCGCACCGTCGAACCGGGGCGCTCCGTGCACTCGCTCCACGCGTACTTCCTGCGTCCGGGCGACCCGCACGTGCCGATCCTCTACGAGGTCGACCGCATCCGCGACGGCCGCTCGTTCACCACCCGTCGCGTGGTGGCGATCCAGCACGGCAAGGCGATCTTCAACCTGCAATCGAGCTTCCAGGTTCCCGAGGCGGGCCTCGAGCACGAGGCACCCATGCCGGAGGTGCCGGGGCCGGAGGAGCTCCCCGACTTCCCCACGCGCATGGCCCCGTACGCCGAGGCGATGGGGCCGTGGTTCCACCGGCCCCGCCCGATCGACACGCGCCACGTCGACAGCAGCCCGCCCGACCGCAAGCAGCCGCTGCCTCCGTTCCAGCAGGTGTGGCTGCGAGCCGACGGCACGCTGCCCGATGACCCCGTGCTGCAGGCCTGCGTCCTGACGTACGCGAGCGACATGACGCTCCTCGACACGGCCCTGCGGCCGCACGGCGGCAGCTGGGACGACGAGGACCTCTTCATGGCCAGCCTCGACCACGCCATGTGGTTCCACCGTCCGTTCCGGGCCGACGAGTGGCTGCTCTACGACCAGGACACGCCGTCGGCGTCGGGCGGGCGCGGCCTTGGTCGGGGCAGCATCTTCACCGCCGAGGGGCACCTCGCGGTCACGGTGGTGCAGGAGGGCCTGATCCGGGTCGTGCGGCATTGAGGCGCCTCCTCGCCGTGGCGCTCACCCTCGGGCTCCTCGCGGCGTGCAGCGGCGACGAGCCGACCGCGGAGCCCACCACGACCACGAGCTCGACCACCACGACGGTCCCGGGCGAGCCCACCACGTCGGAGCCACCGCCCGAGGGCACGTTGGACGCGGTGGAGCTCACGACGATCGAGGTCGGCGAGCTCGACGAGCCGATCGCGATGGCGGCCCGCCCCGGCTCCCCCGACCTCTACATCGCCGAGAAGGGGGGTCGCGTCCGGCTGATCAAGGTCATCACCAACGAGTTCACCGAGAAGATCACCTACCAGGTGCAGACCACCCCGCTGCTGGACCTGTCCGACGAGGTGATCAACGAGGGCGAGCGAGGCCTGCTCGGCATGGCCTTCTCGAGCGACGGGCGCAAGCTGTACCTCGACTTCACCCGACAACCCGACGGGCACACCGTCGTGCTGGAGTACGAGCTCGGCGACCGCACCACCATCGACAAGAGCTCGCGGCGGGAGATCCTGTTCGTCGAGCAGCCGTTCGCGAACCACAACGGCGGCCAGCTGGTCGTCGGCCCCGACGGCTTCCTCTACGTCGGGCTCGGTGACGGGGGCGACGGCGGCGACCCCCAGGGTCACGGCCAAGACACCTCGACCCTCCTCGGGTCGATCCTGCGCATCGACCCGGAGAGCGGCTCGGAGGACGGGCCGGCCTACGTCATCCCGCCCGGCAACCCCTTCGCCGACGGCGAGGACGGCGCGCCGGAGACGTGGCTGTTCGGCGTGCGCAACCCGTGGCGGTTCACGTTCGACTCCGGCACGGGTGACCTGTGGGTCGCCGACGTCGGCCAGACCCAGTGGGAGGAGATCGATCGCCTTCCGGCGGTGAACGGGTTCGAGGCCGGGAAGGGGGCCAACCTCGGCTGGAACGAGATGGAAGCCACCCACTCCTACGACGGAGGCGAGAACCCCGCCGGCGGCGTGCTGCCGATCTTCGAGTACGGGCACGACGCCGGGTGCTCCATCACCGGCGGCTACGTGTACCGGGGCGACGACATCCCGAACCTCGAGGGCGCCTACGTGTTCGCCGACTACTGCGCCGCCGGCGTGAACGCGATCCAGGTCGACGGCGACACGGTGATCGACTCCCGCACCTGGGATCTCCCCGGTCCGCTCTACTCGTTCGGCCAGGGCGACGACGGTGAGCTGTACCTGCTCGTCGCCAGCGGGCCGGTGCTCAAGCTCACCACCCCCGGTGCGGAGGACGTGGAGGTCACCGACGAGGAGGGCCAGTAGGTGGCCATCTTCCACCTGGCCACCCCCGACCAGTGGGCGGACGCGCAAGCCACCGGTCAGATCGCACCGCCCAGCCTGACGGCTGAGGGCTTCGTGCACTGCAGCACGCACGACCAGCTCGCGGGCACCATCGAGCGGCACTTCGCGGGCCGCGACGAGCTGGTGGTCCTCCGGCTGCACGAGGCCGGCCTGGCCGCCGACCTGCGCTGGGAGGAGAGCCTTCCCGGCGCCTCGTACCCGCACGTGTACCGCGCCATCGTGCTCGACGAGGTGGCCGAGGTGATCCCGTGGCACCGGCAGGGGGACACGCCGCTCCCGCAGTGACACCTCGACGCGGGCGGCCCGACCTACCCTGGCTCGCCGTGGTGCACCCGGTTCGAGCCCTCCTCCCCGCCCTGGTGACCGCCGCGCTCCTCGCCGGGTGCGCCAAGGAGGCCGCGCTCGAGGCGGCGCCTGAGCGCCCACCGCTGCGCTCCACCACGTCCACGACGAGCACCACCTCCATCCCAACGACGACCACCACCGCCGCGCCACCGCCGTCGACCACCACGACGGTGGCTCCGATCGACGCGTTCGCCCTGCGGCCCCCCAAGGCGGCCGGTGATCCCGCCGGGTTGGCCGCGCAGATCACCGCCGCGGAGCGGACGATCCGCGACCCCGCGGCGAGCGAAGGGGCTGTGGCCACCGCCGCCCTCGCGCAGCAGGTCGCCTACCGCCAGCTCGGCACGCACCCCGAGTGGGACGCGGCCGTCAAGGCCGCCCTGCCCGCCGACCTCCAGGAGGTCGCGCGGCTCAACGCCGAAGCGCGCCGCCAGTTCCGTGGGATGCACACGAAGCTGTCGACCACGCTCCCCGCCTGGCGCATCGTCGAACCCGTGCCCGTGCCGCAGCTGGTCGGGTACTACAAGGAGGCGGAGGCGGCCTTCGGCATCCCGTGGAAGTACCTCGCCGCCATCAACCTGGTGGAGACGGGCACCGGCCGCATCCGCGGGACGTCGTCGGCCGGCGCCCAGGGTCCGATGCAGTTCATGCCGGCCACCTGGGCGGCGTACGGTGCGGGCGGCGACATCAACGACACGCGCGACGCGATCATGGCCGCCGCCCGCTACCTGGCCGCCAACAACGGCGCTACCGACATCGCCCACGCGCTCTTCCGCTACAACCACAGCAACCGCTACGTGCTCGGCGTGCGGCTGTACGCGGACCTCATCGCGGAGCACCCGCGTGCGTTCCTCGGCTACTACCACTGGGGGATCTGGTACCTCACCGAGCAGGGTGACGTGTACCTGCCGGTCGGCTACGCGGAGGCCGCGCCCGTGCCGGTGGGGGACTACCGGCCGTAGCCGGCCGTCACGTTGTCCAGCCGGATGTACGAGGAGATCACGAGCAGCTTGTCGTCGGCGGCCAGCGTGCGGTCCATCGGCGGGTTGAGGATGTAGTCGTCGATGCCCCGCACGATCGCGACGAGGAGGGCGTCGTGGCGCTCCTTCAGGGAGACGAGCGCGGCGGACACCGGCTGGCCCACCAGGTCGGCGGGCACGTCGATCCGGTAGAACTCCTGGTCGTCCGGGTGGGTGACGAGGTTGGTCACCACGCGAGACAGTCCTGGGTTCGCGGCGGAGCCGGCCAGCAGGGCCCCGGTGACCTCGGCGCTGATCACGAGCTCGTTGGCGTGGGTGTTGGCGAAGTGCCGCTTGTTCTCCGAGCGGATCACCTCCACGCACGTGTACGCCTCGGCGTTGACGGTCTCGATGGCCAGCACCGTGAACAGCGTCCGGGCGTCCCGCTCCGCGTCGGTGGCGGCGGGCGTCGACTCGTCCGCCAGGACGATGGCCATCGAGCAGCGGTCGATGGCCGCCCGCATCAGGTCGGTCTCGTCGCTGGGGTCGCCGCGCAGGAACTCCACGTCGTCGACCTTGGTCGGGTCGTTCTCGAGGCTGGCCAGCACGACGATCCGGCGCGGGTCCTCCACCTCCCGGGCCCGCAGCTCACGGATGATCTCGGCGCCCTTGCCGCTCCACCCGCAGATGACGACGTGGCCGTTGGCGTTGGTGGAGCCCATGCCCTTCCCCTTGTTCATGACGGTGGTGACGAGCTTCGAGGCGATGGCGCCGCTCACGAAGGCCACCAGGCTGATGCCGGCGATCTGGACGAGGTAGAAGACCGCGTACCCGCCGGCGGTCTTCGGGACGTACGCGGTGTCCCCCTCGATGAGGGTGCGCACCAGCCAGATGTACGCGGACGGGACGTCTTCGACATCGCTGTTGCGCGCGTGCTCGAACGCCCAGAACAGCAATGGCGCGATGAACAGCAGGACGAGCGCGAGGCCGGCCAGCTGCCAGAAGCGTTGGTTGATGCGGCGCACGGCCCGTTCCTGCTTGCCCTGCGTGCGCGCTTCGGCGTCCGCCATCCCTCGACCTCACCTCGCCAGCGACTCGGGCGCCGAAGTTAGTCGGCGGCGTCGAGCTGGGTGAGCAGCCGCTTGGCGGCCGCTCCTTCACCATGCGCTCAGCGGTGCTCCTTGACGAGCTCGCCGGCCGCGTCGCTGACCTCGTCGAGCTTCTGCTTGGCCTTCTTGCCCTGCTTGCGGGCCTCCTTGCGCGCTCGCTCCGCCGCCGCCTCGGCCCGCTTGGCCGCCTTGGCGGCCGCCTTGCGGCCTCGGCGGCCGAGATCCTTGGCCCGCTCCTCCACCACCGGCGCGTTGGTGGTGACGAACCCCTCGATGGCGTCGATCGCCTGGCTGGTAGCGGCCCGGCGACGATCCCGGCGCTTTCCCTTCGCCACGTCCGCCTTCTTGGACTGCTGGAGCGCGAGGAGCTCGGCCTGGCGCGCGCGCTTCTCGGCGGCGGCGATGCGCTGGTCGGCGGCGGAGCGGGCCGCCTGTTCGCCCGCCAGCTCGGCGCGCGCTTCGCGGTGCGCCTTCTCGGCTCGCCGGAGCTGCTCCTTCTTGGATCGGAAGTCGACGATCCCGAGCGTCGAGATGGAGAGGGTCTTGCGGATCACACCCATGGTGGACCTCCTGGCGGTGGCGGACGCCCCCAGGTCTACCCGACGCGAGCGAGTTCGATCCTGGGCACCGTACGATCACCGCTCGTGCCCGAACCCCGGACGTATCGCCAACCCCGCTTCTCCCCACCTCCGGGGGCCACCGAGCTCGTGCTCGTGCGCCACGGCGAGTCGCAGGCGGCGGTGGAGGGCCAGCCGTTCGATCTCGTCGACGGCCACGGGGACCCGGCCCTGTCACCGGAGGGCCGAGAGCAGGCCGTGAAGGTCTGCGCCCGCCTGGCGGGTGAGGGCGTCGACGCGATCTACGTCTCCAAGCTGCGCCGCACGTCCGAGACGGCAGACGCCCTCTGCAGCGCCCTCGGGCTGACCGCGACGGTCGACCCGGACCTCCACGAGGTGTTCCTCGGCGATTGGGAGGGGGGCGAGTTCCGCAGGAAGATCGCCGAGGCTGATCCGATCGCCGTGCGGATGATGACCGAAGAGCGATGGGACGTGATCCCGAACGCGGAGCCGGCCGACGCCTTCGCGGCGCGGACCCGGCGGGCCGTCGAGCGGATCGCGGCTGCCCACCCCGATCAGCGGGCGGCCGTGTTCGCCCACGGAGGCATCATCGGGCAGATCCTGGCGCAGGCCACCGGCTCGCGGCCCTTCGCCCTCGCCGGCTCGGACAACGCGTCGATCGCCCACCTCGTCGTCATCGGCGATCGCTGGATCCTCCGCCGGTTCAACGACACGACCCACCTCGACAGCGGTCTCTCCACCGAGGCGGCGCCACCTACCTGACGCTGGCCGTCAGGCGAACACCCCGCGGTGGTCCCACGAGCCGGGGTCCGTCGTGGAACGCCACTCGGCCGTCTGCTCGAGGGCCCAGTGGGCCCACGCGCTGATCGACCGCTCATGGTCGACGATGAACCGCAGGCCGAGGGTGTTGAGGTGGAGTCGCTCCGGGAACGGCACGTCGTCGCGATCGAGCTCGTCGAGCTTCTCCTCGAGCGCGACGAGGCGCGCGTCCGCGGTGTCCGCGATCGACGAGAGCGTCGTTCGAAGCTGCGCCAGGGAACCCCCATCGGCGAAGAAGACCTTGATCATCCCCTCGAACTCGAGCGTCGGGGGCGCCGGCGGCTCTCCGAGCCACTGCCGCAGCGCGCTCCGTCCGCGCCGGGTGATCGCGTACACGGTGCGGGGCCGAGCCCCCGTCATCTCCTGTGCGCCCGTGGCGAGGCCTTCAGCGACCAACCGCTTCGGCTCGTCGTACAGCTTCCGCTCGGCCCGCGGCCAGAACCAGCCGAGCGATCGCTGCACCTGCTTGGCGAGCTCGTAGGTCGTCCACGACCGGAGCGAGAGCAGCCCGAGGATGGCGTGGGAGGTGGTCGTTCGGGGCGGAGTCACGGATGGAGGTTGACATAGTGCCCTGGGCAGTGTCTAGTGCTAGTAGATACTGCAAAGGACAGTATCTACGGAGAGGAGCGCGCGATGCAGACCACGACCATGATCCGGGGCCGCGAGGATGGCGAGGCGACCTGGTTCTTCAACGCCCTGATGACCACCAAGGCCAGCACCGCCGAGACCGGCGGCGCCTACAGCCTCACCGAGCACCTGGTGACGGCGGCCTCGAACCCGCCCATGCACGTGCAGCTCGACGAGGACGAGGCGTTCTACATCCTCGACGGCGAGGTCGAGTTCGAGGTCGACGGTGAGGTCGTCACGGCGACGCCCGGCACCTTCGCGTTCGTCGCGCGCGGCGCGGCGCACCTGTTCCGTGTGCTGACTGACACCGCGAGGATGCTCGTCATCTGCTCGGGCAAGCCGACCGACAACCTCGAGGACTTCTTCCTCGGCATGGGCGAACCGGCGACGGCCCGGGTCCTCCCCCAGCCGGGGCCACCGGACGTCGAGCGCCTCATGGCACTCACCGCCCGCACGGGCATCGAGCTCGTCTGATGCTCCTCCTGGTCGTGATCGCGCACCCGGACGACGAGTCGTTCGGGTGCGGATCCGTCCTCGCCCACGCGGCGGCCACCGGCTACGAGACGGCCGTCCTGTGTGCCACGCGCGGTGAGGCCGGCGAGAGCCGCGTCCCCACCGACGACCTGGCCGCCCTGCGCGAGGCCGAGCTGCGGGCGGCGGCCAGGGTCCTCGGGGTCGGCACGGTGCGCCTCCTCGGCCACGCCGACTCGGGGATGACAGGAGACCCGGAGCCAGGGACGCTGGCCGCCGCCGCGCCCTCGCTCATCGCGGGGCAGGTGCGGTCGGTGATCGATGACCTCGAGCCTGCCGTCATCGTGACCCTCGACGCCAGCGACGGCCATCGCGACCACGCAGTGATCCGGGACGCCACGCTGGCCGCGGTCGACTCCGTCGGGCCCCCGCCGGCGGCCACCTACCTGTCGTGCCTGGCCCGCTCCTCCATGGAGCGCTGGGCGAACCACATGCGCGGTACCGGCGGGGGCGACGCGTACCTGGCGTCGGTCGAACTGGGAACGCCAGACGAGGACATCACCTTGATCGTCGATGTCGCAGCGCTGCTTCCGACCCGCTGGGCGGCGATCCGTGCGCACGCCAGCCAGTCCAGCCCGTTCGACGACCTGCCCCCCGACCTTCAGCACCACTTCCTCGCCTTCGACCGGCTCCGGCTGGTGCGAGGCACCGACCGATTGGCCCCGTCGGCGAGCACCTAGTGCGGACCGACGACGAAGGCGGGGCGTCCGCGTGCGGACGGGCTCGATCTGGCCTAGGAAGTGGTCGGCGGAACGACCGGGGGGTAGAGGGATGAGCGAAGCGGGCGACCCGACGAACGAGCAGGGCGGCGACCCGAGCGAGGACCTGAAGCGGATCGTCGAGTCGGCGAAGCGCATGGGAGTGGAGCTCGACGAGGAAGATGCGCTGCGCTGGTTGTCGGCGATGGCGGCCGGCTCCGGCGACAGCGAGATCGTCGTCGACATGGAGAGTGGCACCTTTGGTCACCGCGTCTCGATGCTCGACCTCAACACCGCGCAGCTCACGCGCTTCCGAAACATCGGAAACCTCGTCGAGATCCCCGACCGGCCGGGCGTCGTCGAGACGGCGCTGGCCCTCTCGGGCTCGGCCGCGCAGTCCAAGGTGCAGGCATACCCCGGCGACGCCGACTTCTTCGAGCGGATCAACATCCTCACCGCCACCCGCGAGGAGGCCTGCCGGATCCTCGGCGAGCTGATGAGCGAGAAGGCCCGCACGAGCGCGGGCGGGCCGAACCACCGCTTCATCGACATGCGACTCGGCTCGTACCCGTACGACGTCGTCCGCGACGGCGAGACGCAGAAGAAGGGCGGCTCGATCGTCTGGAAGCTCGCCGACGTCGAACGCGGCCACATCGAGGTCACCCTCCCCGACGGCACCCCGGCCACCCTCACCATCGAGGAGATGGCGCAAGATCCCGGCTGGTCCAAGATGGACTGGATCGTCGGTGACCCGGACAACAAGCGCCTGGCGAACGCCAGCAACATGTTCGACGTCACCTGGGAGGCACCCGACGGCTCGATCACCCCCCTCGACGGTCACCTCGACGAGTACTTCCAAGAGGTGTACCTCGACGCGGCGTCGATCCCGATCTTCTCGAAGCTCGCCAAGCACGTGTCCGAAGACGCCCTCGACGACTACTGCGACGCGCTCGAGAAGGAGGTGCACCACTACCTCGGCGACCCGAACTACGGCAAGGCCGCCCGGCGCATGTACAACCTCTTCCGCATGAACGGGCGCTATGCCGAGGCCGCCTACATCCGTGAGCTCTTCGACGAGCCGGCCAGCATGCTGTACCAGGTGTGGTCGCTGATCAGGACCATGGAGGAGGCGACCGATCCGGCGTCGCCCATGGACGTCCAGACGGCGCTGGACCAGGCCGATCAGCTCGTCATCGGCGTCGTCGGCGCCCTCGACGGCGGCGAGGAGTCCGAGGTCGTCAAGGCGCTGCTGGCCCTGCGCGACAGCATGGCGCACGACGCCACCGGCGAGGGCTGGACCGCGGACGTCGAAGGCGCTCGCGCCCGGGTCATCAACCTGGTGAACTCGTTCTTCCACGAGCGGTTGATGGGGCTCGAGTCGATCGCCACGTACATCAACGAGGTCGATGCGACCAAGGGCGACGCGGCGACGCATTGAGTGACGCTGCAGAGACGTACATCTCGGTCGACATCGAGGCGGCGGGCCCCCACCCCGCCCAGTACTCGATGCTCGCGATCGGCGCGTGCCTCATCGACGACCCGGACGAGGGGTTCTACGTCGAGCTGCAGCCGACGAGCGACGACGTCCTTCCTTCGGCGCTCGCCGTCAGCGGCCTGTCGATGGGCGAGCTCCGGCAGCACGGCGTGCCGCCCGACGGGGCGATGGCGGACTTCGCCGCGTGGATCGAGCGGGCGTGCCCGGCCGGCAGCCTGCCGGTGTTCGTCGGCTTCAACGCGCCGTTCGACTGGATGTTCGTCAACGTGTACTTCCACCGCTACCTGGGGCGGAACCCGTTCGGGCACGTCGCCGTCGACATCAAGGCGTACGCCATGGGGCGCGACGGCTGCACCGTCGCCGACACCTCGCTGGCCCGCCTGGTGGGTCGCTACGGGGGTACGCCGTCCCTGACGCACCATGCCCTCGACGACGCCCGAGTGCAGGCCGACCTGTTCAACCGCGTGCGCTCCCGATGACCTTCGCCTGTCCGAGATCGCCCGATGCGCTCCGGGGTGAGCTGGCGCAGCCGCGGCGACGGTGCCACGCCGAGCGAGCCCTCGCGGGGGACGACGCCCAGCTGGCGTTCGTGACCTGCTTCGAGGCGACCGACGAGCGGCCGGCCGCGGACCGCGGGCAAGGCGTGGACGCCGGGTCAGCCGGTGCTGACCGGCAGGGTCTCCACGCCTCGTAGGACCATTCGGCGGGACCAGGTGGGGTGGTCGTAGGCGGGGGCGAGCCGGGGGAAGCGCCGGACCAGCGACGGCAGCGCGACCCGGGCCTCGAGGCGGGCGAGTGAGCTCCCCAGGCAGAAGTGCGGCCCGCCGCCGAACGACACGTGCTCGTTGGCGCCGGTGCGGGCCACGTCGAGCACGTCGGCGGTCGCGCCCCACTTGCGCGGGTCACGGTTGGCCGACGCGAGCGACAGGGTGATGTGGCTCCCCGCGGGGATCGTCGCGCCGTCCACGTCGACGGCGGCATGGTTCACGCGCCGGGTCAGCTGCGCCGGGCTCTCGAACCGCAGCACCTCCTCGATGGCGTTGGCGTCGAGGGAAGGATCGATGCGCAGCCGATCGAGCTGCTCAGGGAAGCGGAAGAGATGGGTGAGCCCGTTGCCGATCAGGTTGCGCGTGGTCTCGTGGCCGGCGATGTACAGCAGGAGCACCTGGGCCAGGATCTCGTCATCGTCGAGCACCTCACCCGCCTCCTGCGCCTCGACCAGGGCGGTGAGGATGTCGTCGCCGCCCGAGCGGCGCTTGTCGGCGATCACCTGCTCGATGTAGGCGGAGATCGCCCGGCCGGCCTCGTCGGCCTCCGCCTGCTCCTCCGGCGTGGTGAACGGGTCGAGCCCCCTGCTCAACGCGTACGACCAGGCCTGGAGCTGGTGCATGTCGTCGGTCGGCATGCCCAGCATCTCGGAGATGATCTGGGCGGGCACGACGAGCGCGTAGTCAGCCATGACGTCGAAGTCGCCCTTCTCGGCGGCGATGTCCAGCAAGCGGTCGACGATCGACTCGGAGCGCTCGGCCCAGCGGCTGATGGCCTTCGGCGTGAAGACCTTCGACACGAGCCGACGGAGGCGAAGGTGGTCATCGCCGTCTCGCCTGATCATCATCTTCGACCCGCGCTTCGACGGCGGCACGTCGGGTGGATCGAGGGTCACGACCGATCCGAGCAGCGCCCGGTCGCGGCACATGCGGTGGACGTCCTCGTAGCGCAGGACGACGTGCGACTGGATGGCATCGGACCAGTGCACCGCCCCTTGCTCGCGCAACCGCGCCAGCTGCTGCGCCGGGTCGTCGAAGAAGCCGGGGGCCAGCGGATCCAGCTGGGCTGGTGACGCGACGCTCGAGGAGCCGGACGGGGTCGGTGGGGCCGTCGGCGCCGCTGACCCCGCACGCACGCGAGCCGGCGGCCGGTTCCTCTCCTGCAGCCGACCTGCCACCTCGCGCAGCATCGCCACTGCCAGCCGGGGGCTGGCGAGCAGCGCCTCGACGAACTGGCCGCCGTCCACCTCGTGCAGGGTCATGTCGGTGGCCGCGGTGACCGTCGCCCCGCGTGGCTCACCATCGAGCAGCGCCAGCTCGCCGATCGACTCACCCGGCCCGATGGTGGCGGTGTACAGCCCAGCGACCGTCACGTCGGCCATCCCGGCGACGACGATCCACCATCGATCGGCGTGATCTCCCTGGGCGCACACCACCTCCCCCTCGGCGAGGTGGCGGAGGCCGGTCACGGCGTCGGCCACCCCCTGGAGGTCGTCCGGCGCGCAGCCCTCGAAGACGGTCAGCTCGGTCAGCTCGCTCGTCGTGACGCCCATGATGCGATCCCTCCCGAAGGCTCGATCAACTGGGTCGATTCTGCCTCAATGGGACGTTCGGCGCGCCCGCGACCCGGTCGGGTCAGGACCGGGTGAGCGCCGCGATCCCGTCGAGCCCGGCCAGCTTGCGCGGGTTGCGGATGGCGAAGATGCGGGAGATGCGCCCGTCCTCGACCGCGAGGCTCACCGCCGTGTTGACCTCACCGCCGATGTCGAGCCGGATGGCCGGTGACCCGTTGATCCAGACAGCCGTCGCCTCGAAGTCGACGGAGCGGAGACCGCTGATCAGGAGCTTGGCTACGCGCTCCGCGCCTTCGATCGGATGACGAGCCGCCGCCACCAGGCCGCCGCCATCGGCGACGATGACGACGTCGGGCGCGAGGACGTCGAGGAGACCTTGCAGGTCGCCGTGCCTGACCGCCGCGAGGAACCGATCCACCGCCTCCTGCTGCTCCGTCGTGCTCACCGGCATGCGCGGGCGCCGAGCCGCTACGTGCTCGCGAGCTCGGTGGGCGATCTGCCGGACGGCCGCCGACGACTTGCCGACCGCCTCAGCGATCTCGTCGTAGGGGATGTCGAACACCTCGCGGAGCACGAACACGGCGCGCTCGGCCGGACCGAGGGTCTCGAGCACGGTGAGCATGGCGATCGAGAGGCTCTCGGCGAGCTCGACGTCGGTGGCGACGTCGGGGCTCGTCAGCAGCGGCTCGGGCAGCCATTCGCCGACGTAGTCCTCGCGCCGCCGCGCCTGCGTGCGCAGTCGGTTCAGCGCCTGACGGGTGACGACGCGAACGAGGTACGCGCGCGCGTCGCGCACCTCCGCGTGGTCGACGTTCGCCCACCGCAGCCACGTCTCCTGGACGACGTCCTCGGCGTCGGAGCCCGAGCCGAGCATCTCGTAGGCAACCGTGAACAGCAGGCTGCGGTGGCGGGCGAACGCTTCCTCGCTCATGCCGACGTCGCGTAGCCGGCCGAGGGTTGCGCCAGCGGCCGCGCGCAGGCCTTGGAGAACCCTTGGGACTCGATCCCCATCGCGGTGTTGCTCCTCGTGGTCAGGTTCGCGAACCCGACCACGGCCGTGAGCTCCACCATGGCTGGCGCACCGAGCCGCGCGAGCAGCCCGGCGAACATCTCGTCGGTGACCCGCGGCGGTGTCTGGCTCATCGCCTCTGCGTACTCCATCACGTCACGCTCGAGCGATGTGAACACGGACGATTCCCGCCACCGGGGCACCTCACTGGCCTTGGCCTCGTCGAGTCCCTCGTTGTGGGTGTGGAAGTAGTTGAGGTCGAGGCACCACGAGCAGCCGACCAGCGCGGCGACCGCCATGTGGGCGAACGACTTCAGGTTCGGGTCGAGCTGGTCCCACTTCTGGGTCTTGCTGCCGAAGCTCATGGAGCTCGTGAGCACCGCTCGGTTGTGCCACATCACCTCGGCCGGTTCGGGGACCTCACCGAACATCTTGCGGCTGAACCGCTTCAAGGCGTAGCCGTACACGCCGGTGATCTCGGCCTTGGGAATCCGTGGTGTGCTGGACATGGTGGCTCCTTGTGTCGATGTGCGACATGAAGACACCGCCCGGACCCCGGCTGTGACAGTGGCCCTTTGTGACGGTGTTCACATAACCTGACCAGCGTGCGACGGGTGCGAGCGACGCCGGCGAAGTGGTGGTTCGTCGGATCGCTGGCGGTCGCCACCCTCGGGTGGCTCGTGACACGGCACCGCCCCCCGTCCGCCCCTTCGTCCTCCCCCCTGCGGGCGCAAAGCCAGTCCGGCCGCAACGCGGAGATGGCGAGGCTGGGCGCACGCGTCGGCGGGGCGGCGGCCACGAACCGGGCCCGGTGGCTGTTCGCATCGGCCGAGCGCAAGGAGGAGCTGAACGCGCAGCTCGAGCTCCGTACGGCCGAGGACATCGCCGCCACCCTCGGGAACATGAAGGGCGCGCTGATGAAGCTGGGGCAGCTCGCCAGCTTCGTCGACGATGGGATGCCTGAGCCGGTGCGCCACGCGCTCGAGCAGCTCCAGTCCGATGCACCACCGATGAGCCCGGAGCTGGCCGCGGGTGTCGTCCGCGACGAGCTAGGGGCGTCGCCGGAGACCCTGTACGCCGAGTGGGACCCGGTGCCGATCGCGGCGGCCTCGATCGGCCAGGTGCACCGCGCCATGACGAAAGACGGGAGGGCCGTCGCGGTCAAGGTGCAGTACCCGGGCGTCGACGAGGCGATCCGCTCCGACCTCGACGGCTTCAGCGCCGCCATGTCTCCCGCGGGCCTCCTCTACAAGAACTTCGACGTCACGCCGTTCGTCGAGGAGATACGTGAGCGGATCGGCGAGGAGCTCGACTACCGCGTCGAGGCGGCCAACCAACGGCTGTTCGCCGACTACTACCGCGGTCACCCGTTCATCGACGTCCCCGACGTGATCGACGAGCTGTCGACCGGCCGTGTCCTCACCACCGATCTCGCGGCCGGTGCGCGGTTCGGTGAGGTCGAGACGTGGAGCCAAGCCGAACGGGACCTCGCCGGCGAAACGATCATCCGGTTCGTGTACCGCGGCCTGTACCGGATGCAGGCCTTCAACGGCGATCCCCACCCGGGCAACTACCTCTTCCGCCCCGGAGGGCGGGTGACGTTCCTCGACTTCGGGCTCGTCAAGCACTACTCGGACGACGAGGCCGAGCAGATGATGGACCTCGCGACGAACATCGTGATCAAGCCGGATCTCGCGGGGGCCCGCCGGGCGGCCGAGCGCGCCGGGTACTACCCGCCCGGAGCCCCGGTGAGCGACCAGGAGATCTGGGACTACAGCATCGCGTTCTGGGAGATGGTGCAGCACGACGAGGTGTTCCGCTTCACCCCGGAGTACGCGTCGGACGTGGCCCGTCGCTTCCTCCTGGGTCGGGCCACCCACGGCGACGCCGTGAAGTACGCCAACATGCCCGCCCGTTGGGTGATCCTCCAGCGCATCAACGTCGGCCTCATCGCCATCCTCGGGCGACTTCAGGCCGAGGCCAACTGGCACCGCATCGCCCTCGAGATGTGGCCGACGACGGCCGCCGCCCCGTCGACGCCGCTGGGACATGAGGAGGCGGCGTGGTGGGCGGCGAAGCAGGCGGTGCCGGCCAGCCCTACCGCGTGAGCCGCCGCTAGACGTTCGGCTCGCCGCCACCCGTGATCGGCGTGGGTCACGCGTGTGAGAAGTCGGCCCGGGCGGGGATCCGACCCGGCGGCGTGCCGATGACGATGGCGATGACCCTCTGACCCTCTGATCCTCGAGCTCGATGTCCGCTGGGTCGCCCTCGTACTCGTCACCGCCGATGTAGAACGCGATGTCGGTGTCCGATTCGCAGAGCTCGCCGACGCACTCGTCGTCGAGCTTCAGTCCCCATTCGGTGAAGATCTGCCCAAGGGTGAGCAACGTGTCGGCGGCCGCGCGGATGGCGTCTTCCTCGGCGAGGGCGCCGAGCTGCGGGATGCCGAGTCCCGATGCGCATCATGCCGCCTCGAAGGACGCGAGGATGGCGTCGAGGTCGGCCTGTCCCGGTAGCGGGGCCTCCTGCATGCTGAACGCCTGGCGCAGCAGCTCGAACCCACGGGCGATCGCTGATCCGGTGGTGCCGGCACCGTGCGCGCTGCCGACAGCCGTCATGCCCAGGGCCTCCAGCCGCTTGAGGTGCGCGTCGTACTTCGCTGGGTCGACGAGCGTGTGCCACGGCGAGATGAGCCGGTTGACGAGGAGGAAGGTCTCCTCCCACATGTCGACCGGCAGCTCGGTGACGTCGGTGGCATGCTCCGGGAGCATCGACGCGAAGGCGTCGACGGCCCAGTAGAAGCGCGACCGCGTATCGAACAGCCCGCGGGTCGTCGGCGAGTCCCACACGGGGGGGCGCATCGCGACGAACTCGCGGTCACCGGCATCCCAGCGCTCGCCGTCGTTGATCCACCGGCACCGCTCGAGGGGAAGGCGCAGGTCGCCGCTCAGCCGCTCGATCGAGAACCACGTCGTCACGAGGGTGGCGTTGATGCAGCGGTCGAGTGCCTCCGCGAGGTTGCCGACGTGGTCGTGGTCGTCGTGGGAGAGGAAGATCCAGCGGACGTCCTCGGGATCGACGAGTGCCCAGACGGCCTCGGTCCAGCGGTCTCGGTTCAGCTTCGTGCCGGTATCGACGATGACCGGCTCGGCGCCGAGGATCACGGCGGAGTTCACGGCGAACACCGCGTCGGGCCCGGCGGGGAACAGCTCGGGGACGATCCACGTGTCGTCGGTGACGCGGTACGGGTCGGGCGACTGGGTCACAGGCTCAGACATGCTGCTTCCTTTCATTAGGTGCATCCTTGCGTGCAATATACTGCACGCAAGGATGCATGTAAAGTAGATCGCGTGCCCCGCAGCTACTCGATGGAGACCCGAGCCGCGGCGTCCGCCGCGACACGAGCGCGCTTGACCGATGCCGCTCTGGCCGTTGTCAGCCAGGTCGGCGCGGAAGCGCTGACGATGCAGGGCGTCGCGGAGGCGGCCGATGTCGCGCTGCGGACGTTGTACAACTACTTCCCGACCCGCGAAGAGCTCCTGCGCGACGCGATGTCGAGCCTGCTCGATGACACGCGGGCGGCGGTGCGCGAGCTCGTGCCGGACAAGGGCTCGCCGAGGGAGCGAGTCGTGCTGTTCGTGGAGGCGTACTACCACTCGTACGAACGCCAAGGCATCGCGGCCGCGGCGCTGCTCCGAGCGCAAGGCGTGGCCGGTGTCGAGGAGGAGGTGGCTGAGATCCGGGCGTGGCGTCGTCAGCAGCTCAACACCTTGCTGCGTGCGGCGGCAGCCGATCGCGGCCTGCGGCTGCCGATCACACAGGCGGTGGCGCTCGCCTACGGCCTCACGGCGTATGCCACCTGGTCGGCGCTGGTGAACGACAGCCGGTTGTCACCGGCTACCGCGAGGGCGGCGGCACGCCACACCATCGAGTCGGCCATCGTCCGCTGACCAGTGGGGGCCGTCGCCGAGGAGGGCGAGGACTCGTCAGGTGGTCCGTCGGCCCGGGGTACCGCCGACCCTGGAGCCAGCTCACCGCCGACTCATGAAAATGTGAAGCGGTACACGTTGGTGTCGCGCACCTCGAAGCCGGCCTTCGTGTACAGGTGGTTGGCGGCCCCGCGGGTGGGGCGGCTGGTGAGCTCCACGGTCTTGCAGCCGAGCTCCTTGGCCCTGGCCACCATCGCGTCGAGCAGCATGCGACCGATCCCCTGGTTGTTGCTCGCCTCGTCCACGATGACGTCCTCCACCCACCCCCGCGTCGCGGTCGGGATCGGGAACGTGGCGAGCGTCGCCACGCCCACGATCGAGCCGTCATCGCGCCGGGCGAGGAACTGGGTGATGGCGCCGTGGGCGAGCATCCCCTGGACCGCGTCGAGCGTCGGCGGCGGGTTCGACGTCGACAGCTGCGGCACGAGGTGCTCGAGCGCCGCGGTGAGCTCCTCCGCGTCGGCCGGCGTGGCGACCGAGATCGTGACGGCCAAGCGTCAGCTCGGATCAGGGACCGGCTGGGGCGGCGGCGGACCGACGTACTTGGCCGACGGGCGGATGATGCGGTTGTCGGCTGCCTGCTCGAGGATGTTGGCGCACCAGCCGATGACCCGGCTCGACGCGAACGTCGGCGTGAACAGCTCGGGCGGGAGCCCGCAGTGGTCCATCACCACGCCCGCGTAGAACTCGACGTTGGCGTAGAGGTTGCGGCCGGGCTTCAGCTCGGCGAGGACGTCGACGACGGTCTGCTCGACGACCTTGGCGAACTCGACCTTGTCGGCGTTGATCCGCTCGGCGACGCGGCGCAGGAACTCCGAGCGCGGGTCGGTGGTCTTGTACACGCGGTGTCCGAACCCCATGATCTTGTCGCCGCGGGTGACGTGGTCGACGAGGTACGGACGGGCGTTCTCGACGGTACCGATCGCCTCGAGGAGGGCCAGCGCTCGTGACGGCGCGCCGCCGTGCAGGGGGCCGGACAGCGCGCCCATGCCACCGACCACCGCGGCCGCGACGTCCGCGCCGGAGGAGCAGATGACGCGTGACGTGAACGTGGAGGCGTTGAAGCCGTGGTCGATCGTGGTGATCTGGTACTGCTCGACCGCTCGGCCCTTGTCGGGGTCGAAGTCCTCGCCGGTGAGCATCCACAGGTAGTTGGCGCCGTACCCGAGATCCATGCGGGGCTCGATCACCTTGAGGCCCTGCTGGAGACGGTGGATCGCCATGATGAGCGACGGCATGACCGCGCACATCTGGAGCGCGTTGCGGCGGCGCTCGGCCTGGTCGATGTCGAGGGTGGGTTGGTACCCCTCGGCCGCGCCGATCATCGACATGGCGGAGCGCACGCCCTCCATCACCGTCTTGCTCGACGCGGCGATGGCCGGGAGCAGCTCGGCGACCGAGGCGGGTACGACCCTGAGCGGCTTCACCTCTGCGGCGAACGCCTCGCGCTCAGCCTTCGACGGGAGGTGGCCATCGATGAGCAGGTGCCACACGTCTTCGAGCGGGAGCTTGTCGGCCAGCTCGACCGCGTCGTACTGGCGGTAGTGGTAGAAGCCTTCGAGGCCGCGCACGTCGCCCACCGACGTCTCGGCGACGATCACGCCTTCGAGCCCGGGCGGCGCCTCGATGGTGCCGGGGTGCACGACGGGCTGGATCTGCGCCACGCCCATCAGCGCGCGCAGCGACACCACGCCGACGAGCTTGCCGTCCTCCACCACCGGCAGGTGGCGGTAGCCGTGCTCGGCGAACTCGTGGAACGCCTCCTGCACGGACAGGTCGGGTGCGGCGCAGTCGACGGGCTGCGTCATCCACTCGCTCACCTTGGTGTCGGAGGACGCCGCGCCGGTGGCGTTGAAGCGGACGAGATCACGCTCGGTGAGGATGCCGATCGGGCGTTCGCCGTCGACGATGACGACGGACCCCTTCTTCTTCTCCGCCATGCGCTGCGACACCTCCGCGAGGCTCTCGGAGGACTGGGCCGTGATCGCCGGGGAGCTCATCACCTCGGCGACCGTGCGGACGGTGCGGGTCGGCATGAGGCGCATCCTACCGAGCCGACCAGCAGGACGAACCCGGGCCGAACCGGACGGATCAGACAACGTTCATCTGCTCGCGACACGTTGCTCACCTCCTTGTGTCGCGCCGGTCACACCGGGGCGCGACAGTCACTGGCGTGAACCCGCTCACCACCCTCGTGCGTTCGCTGGGCAACGACGGAGCCCTGGCGAACGCGCAGGCCGCGCTCGAGTCCCGAGCTCGCGAGGACTGGCTCGTCCAGGGCCTCGCGGGCCGGCTCGAGCGCCAGGCCTCCCCGACGGTCGAGGCCCCCGCCGCGACCGTCGCCACCAGCGCTGCCTGACCCCCACCACACCCACGTCCTGCGGGCGGGCCGGTCAGCCGGCGCGGCGCTTGAGGATCGTGCCGCCGATCGCGATGGCCACCAGGGCCGCGATGCCCGAGCCGATGATCCACGGCGCCGCCGACGTGTTGCCGTCGTCGCGCTGCTCGGCCTCCAGCGTCGTACCCGGCAGGTCGGCGTCGGTGGTGGTCGTGGCGGCCTCGGTCGTGGTGGTGGTCGCCTCCGACGTCGTGGTCGCGTTCGGATCGGCGACGAGGGTGAGGCGCGGAGCGGGGGTCGCACCCTCGCTCTCGTCCTCCTCCTCGGAGATCCAGGACAGGTCACCGGCCTCCGTCTCCTGGATGGTCGGGAACAGCACGACCCCGGGAGTCGACGGCAGGATCACGGTCACCGGGAACTCCGCCTCCACACCGTCCGCCACCGAACCGCCCTCCCAGCGGATGACGCCGTCCACCGGGTTGTGAGTCCCCTCGAACCCATCGACCGCGCCCATCGACACCACCTCGGTGCCCTCGGGGAGCCGCACCTCGAGCGCGGTGGTGGCGGCGCCGTCCTTGCCGTGGTGGAAGCTGAAGGTCAGGGTCTCCGTCGAACCCGCCACGGCCTCGGTCGGATCGAGCTCGACGTGGGCCCAGGCGGGGGTGGCCAGAGCCACCACGGCCGCGGCGGTGAGCGCGAGAAGGATGGTCAGTCGGCGCAGCATGCGGGGGTGGTCGTCCGAACGTCGGACGTGGTTCCCGGCGGTACCGTGGGGCCATGGACCACGTCCGCTGGACGACCCGGCCCACCCTACGAGAGCCCGTCGTCATCGCTGCCTTCGAGGGTTGGAACGACGCGGGTGACGCGGCCACCACCGCCACCCGCTACCTCGTCGACCGTTGGGACGCCGACCTCGTGGCCGACGTCGACCCGGAGGAGTTCTACGACTTCACCTCCACGCGCCCCGAGGTGCGGCTCGACGACGACGGGCTGCGCGAGATCGTGTGGCCGGCCACCGACATCTACGCCGCCACGATCCCCGGCACCGAGCAGGACGTGCTCCTCATCATCGGCACCGAGCCACAGCTGCGCTGGCGCACCTACTGCGGCGAGCTCACCGAGGTGGCCCAAGAGGTCGGGGCTCGGCTCTGCCTGACGCTGGGCGCGCTGCTGGCTGAGGTGCCGCACACGCGGCCCACCCCCATCGTCGGCACCGCCTACGACCCCGATGTCGCCGCCGGGCTCTCGCTGCAGCCGTCGCACTACGAGGGGCCCACCGGCATCGTCGGCGTCCTCCACGACGCGTGGCGGCACGCAGGCCTCACATCGGCCTCGCTGTGGGCCACGGTGCCCGCCTACGTGCCGGGCGCGCCGTCGCCGAAGGCGGCACTGGCGCTCGTCGAGCGGGCCGCCGCCATGCTGCAGACGTGGGTGCCCACCACCGACCTCGAGATCGCGTCGGCCTCCTACGAGCGCCAGGTGAGCGAGCTGGTCGACGCCGACGAGGAGACCGCCACCTACGTGGCGTCACTCGAGGAGCGCCACGACGTCGAGCCGGGCGTCCTCCCCAGCGCCGAGTCCATCGCCGAAGAGGTCGAGCGCTTCCTCCGGGAGCAGTAGGACCAAGGATCCCCGGGAGGGCGGGTACACGATTCGGGTCTCAGCGCCGGCGACATGCCATGCGCTTCAAGCCCGTTCTTGAGTCGTTTCGCTGCGGTCTTCGCAGCGAACTGACTCAAGAACGGGCGGTGGGGGCGTGGCGGGGCCAGGGGTTGGACTGCTCGAAGATCCTGGCGAGGCGAAGAGCCAGGTCGTCGCGGTGCCTCGGGACGGTGATCTGGAGCCCGACCGGGAGGCCGTCGCTGGTGAGGCCGGCGGGGACCGAGATCGAAGGGTTCCAGCAGAGGTTGGCGAGCATGGTGAACGGGGTGGCCATGGCGCCGCCCGGGGGCGGGCCCTCGGCCGCGAAGGCCGGCACCGCGGTCGTCGGCGTGAGCAGCACGTCGACCTCGGTGAACAGGCGAGCGGCATCGAGCGTGAGCTGCTCGCGGCGGCGCACGGCGCGGGCGTACTTCGGCAGCGGGTAGTCCTTCGTCTGGTCCAGCGAGTCACGCGAGTAGCGCGTCAGGTCGTCGGCGACGGCGGGCCACATGTCCTCCTCGATCGAGAACCAGAGGTCCATCGCCCCGCCGCTGAGCCAGGTGCGGACCGGGTCCGTGAGCACCACGTCCTTGCCGTCGAGCTCGAGACCGGCGGCGGCCACCAGCGCGGACGCCGCCGCTTCCGCGACGCGGGCCACGTCCGGATCGACCTCCTCCACGAACCCGAGGTCGACCGACCAGCGGGCGCGGAGGCCCGCCACCGACAGCGACTCGATCAGGTCCTCGTAGCGGACGCCCGCGGCGGGGAGGGACAGCCGATCGTCGTCGTGCGGGCCCGCGGTGATGTCGAGGTGCCGGGCGCTGTCGGCCACGGTGGTGGTGAGCATCCCGTGCACGGCGGTCTGCGATCCGGACGGTCCCGGGTGCGGGATCCTGCCGTGGCTGGGCTTGTGCCCCACGAGGCCCGAGAAGCCGGCGGGGATGCGGGTCGACCCGCCCCCGTCGCTGGCCGTGGCCACCGGCACCAGGCCCGCCGCCACCGCGGCCGCGCTGCCGCCGGACGACCCGCCGGGCGTGCGGCCGAGGTTCCACGGGTTGCGCGTGATCCCCCAGGCCTTCGTCTTGGTGAAGTTGAGGGTGCCGAACTCGGGGGCGGCCGTCTTGCCGATCGGGACGCCGCCGGCGGCGCGCAGCCGGGCGACGTGGATCGAGTCCGCCTCGACCGGGCCCTGGCCCTTGTAGACGAGCGAGCCGTGGCTCGTGGGCATGCCGGCACAGTCGTCGAGGTCCTTCACACCGAACGGGACGCCGGCGTACGGCCCGGGATCGTCACCACGCGCCACCGCCTCGTCGATGGCCTCCGCCGTCGCCCGGGCCTGGGCCTCGTCGAGGTGCACGAAGGCGTTCACGGCGTCGTTGCCGGCGGCGACCGCGGCCAGGCATGCGTCGAGGACCTCGACGGCCTTGCGCTCCCCTGCCCGCACCGACTCAGCGATCTCGATGGCGGTGTCATCCATGGCGGTGGACCCTAGGACGGGTGCCAGGGGTTCGCTCGGGGCGGGTCGAACAGCACCGAGACCGACTCCCCCCGGATGGACGCGAAGGCATGGGCGCCCCACTGCGACACGCCGATGGTCATCGGCGGCAGCTCGTCTTCGGCGAACCACCCGACGTCGCTCGTCTCCAGCGGGTGGGCGGTGAGCTCACCCCCCGTGGCGCGGCACAGGAACACGGTGGAGTACAGCGGGATGTGGGTGATGCCCATGCGCATGCCGTCGAGCACCGCGATCACGCCCTCCGGTTCGCAGTGGATGCCGGTCTCCTCCAGCACCTCCTTCACCGCCACCTCGGCCGGGGAGTAGCCGATGTCTGCCCACCCCGTCGGGTACAGCCACACGCCGGAGTCGGCGCGCTGCACGAGGAGGATGCGGCCCTGCTCGTCGTAGACGACCGCGCCGATGGCCGACTTCGGGGTGACGTAGCCGGCCACCCCCTCCCCGACGGTGCGCATCCACTCGTCGACGTAGTGCTCCACGTCGAGCTCCTCGTCGGCGGCCAGCGACGCCCGGATGTCGGCGGCCACGTGGAGGACCTCCTCGAAGCGCTCGCGCTCGTAGAGGCTCTTCGTGAAGCCGAGGCCCGTGCGGGCGATCCCGGCCAGCGCCTCCGACCAGCGGACGAGGTCCTGCCGCGTCGGCGGCAGCCGGTGCTCGGGGTCGGCCGGCTCGGTCATGTCGGTCGAACCTAGGTCAGGTGCTCAGCTCGTGGAGCAGCGCCCGCTCGACCTCGACGAGGGTGGCCGGGTCGGTGAGCTTGTCGCCGGCGACGTCGCGCACGTAGAACGCGTCGACCACGCGGTCGCCGAGCGTCTGCACCTTGGCCGACACGATGTTGAGCTCGAGCTCCGCGAGGGCACGGGTGATGCGGTACAGCACCCCGATGGCGTCGACGGCGTGGACCTCCACGACCGTGGCGTCTCGAGACGCCTTGTTGTCCACCACGACCCGCGGCGGCTCGTGCGCGCGCGCGCCGGCTTCGACCGCGCGCTGTAGATCCGTGCTCGCTCCGCCAACCGCGCCTGGAGGGCCAGGCGCCCCTCGAGCACCCGCTCGAGGTCGGCGATCACCTTCTCCCACGTGATGGTGGGCCCGAAGCTCGACTCCACGCGCAGCACCTCGAGGGCCATCCCGTCGAGGCTGGTGACGGCGGCGTCGAGGACGCCGAGCCCGTGCAGCGCCAGCACCCCGGTGACCCGGCTGAAGAGGCCCGGACGGTCGGCGGCGACGACGGTGATCCGTTCGCCCTCGCCCTTGATCAGCTGCTGGCCGGCTCGGAGCAGGTCGAGGTGCTCTGCGGTCGGGAAGTCGTCCCGCACCTCCTCCGCGGTGCCGCCGCCCAGGACGTGGGCGACCCGGCTCACGAGCTCACGCACGAGGTCGGCCTTCCACTTGCCCCAGGCGGACGGTCCGGTGGCCAGGCTGTCCGCCTCGGTGAGGCCGGCCAGGAGCCCGAGCGAGAGCAGGTCGCCCACCGCCTCGGCCACGCTCTCCACGGTGGCGGGGTCGTCGAGGTCGCGCCGCGTGGCGACGTCGGGCAGGAGCAGGTGGTGGCGCACCATGGCCTGGAGCACGACCACGTCGGGGGGCGGCAACCCCATCCTCGGCCCGATCGTCGCGAGCAGCTCGATGCCGACCGTGGTGTGATCCCCGGGGTAGCCCTTGCCGATGTCGTGCAGCAGCGCTCCCAGCACGAGCAGGTCGGGCCGGTCGGTGCGAGCCACGAGCGCGGCCGAGTTGGCGGCCGCCTCCATGAGGTGCCGGTCGACGGTGAAGCGGTGGTACGCGTTGCGCTGCGGCTTGCTGCGCACGGCCTCCCACTCGGGCAGGACGTGCACCCACAGGCCCATCTGGTCGAGGGCCTCGATCACGGGGATGGCCCGGTGACCGGCGAGCAGCAGGTCGACGAGCGCCGCCCGCACGTCGTCGGGCCACGGGTCGGGGAGAGCGCGCGCGGCGGTGAGCCGCTCGAGCGAGGCGCGTTGGATCCGGGTGCCTCCCGCGGCGGCGGCCGCGGCCGCTCGCAGCACGAGGCTCGGGTCGGCGCCTGGATCGGCGTCGCCGGTGAGGTGCACCTCGCCGTCGCGCAGGACGAGCCCCGGCCCGATCGCCTTGTCGCGCCGCGACCGCCAGCCGAGGGGCCCGGTGAGTGAGGCGTCGATGCGCTGCCAGGCGTCGTCGCTGCGCCAGGCGATGGTGCGGGCGGCGGCGGCCACCCGGTGCATGAGGTCGTCGGCCGATGGATCGTTCAGCGCGGCGGCGACCGCGTCCTGCTCCTCGAGCAGCAGCCGGTCACCGGGCCGGCCGGTGCGGCGGTGGAGCTCGACCCGCGCGGACAGCAGCGCGTCGTACGCCTCGTCGAGCACGCGATCGTCTCCTTCCCACAAGAGGCTGCGGGCCGCCTCGGCCCAGCGCAGGGCGTGGACGTCGCGCAGGCCGCCGCGCCCTTCCTTCAGGTCGGGCTCGAGCAGGAACGCGACCTCGCCGGCGGTCTCGTGGCGGTCCCGAACCCGACGCGAGAGGTCGTCGAGCCAACGCTTGGCGCGCTTCTGCCACTGCTCGAGCGCTCGGCGAGCGAGGTCGTCGGTGAGGTCCTCGTCGCCGGCCACGTGGCGGACCTGGAGCAGCGAGGTGGCGGTGTCGAGGTCGTCGGCCGCGAGGGTGAGGGCCTCGCGCGTCGTGCGCACGGCGTGCCCGAGCTTCAGGCCCTCGTCCCAGATCGGGTACCAGACCCGGTCGGCCAGGGTGCCGATGTCGGACCGGCCGCCGTGGAGCAGGACGACGTCGATGTCGGACTGGAGGCTCAGCTCGGCGCGGCCGTAGCCGCCCACGGCGACCAGGGCGACGTCGCCGGATCCGCACTCTGACTCCGCCGCCGCCACCAGCTCGGCGAGCCAGCCGTCGACGAGGTCGCTGTAGGCCCGGCACAGCGCCCGGCCCACCAGCGTGGGATCGCTCTCGAGGGCCGCTCGACCGGCCGTGAGTGCCATGCCTCAGTCTGCCAGGTCTCTGGCGCGGCCTAGAGCTGGTCGACCAGGCAGCGGGCGGCGAGGTGGATCGGATCCCACGGGCTCGAGAACGGCGGGGCGTAGGCGAGGTCGAGGTCGATGAGCTCGTCGACCCGCATCCGCGCGTGCAGCGCGGTGGCCAGCGTGTCGATCCGCTTGGCCGCCCGCTCCTCGCCCACGATCTGACCGCCGAGCAGCCGGCCCGTGCCCCGCTCCCCCACCAGCTTCACCGTGATCGGCCGAGCGTCGGGCAGGTAGCCCGCGATGGTCGTCGAGTCGATGCTCGCCGACGCGGCCTCGAAGCCGTCGCGCGCGGCTTCCCGCTCGGTGAGACCCGTGCGAGACACCTCGAGCGCACAGACCTTCGTGATGGCGGTGCCGACGACCCCGGGGAAGGTGGCGTAGCCGCCGCCGATGTTGATGCCCGCAACCCGGCCCTGCTTGTTGGCGACCGTGCCGAGGGCGACGTGCGTCGGGAGGCCGGAGACGAGGTGACGCGACTCGCAGCAGTCACCCGCCGCGTACACGCCGTCGAGGGTGGTGCGCTGGCGTCGATCGACGACGAGAGCGCCGCTGACGCCCGTCTCCGCGCCGGCGTCGGCGGCCAGCTCCGCGTTGGGCGTGACGCCGAGCCCCAGCACCACGAGATCGGCGGCCAGGGCGTCCCCGGCGCGCAGCAGCACCTTGCCGGGCTCGAACCCCGCCACCTCCGTGCTCAGTCGCACGTCGATGCCCATCCCCTGCATGGGCCGGATCAGCCGGGCCGCCATGTCGGCGTCGAGCGTCCCCATCAGCTGCTCGGAGCCCTCCAGGAGGGTGACCTGCGCGCCCCACCGCACGAACGCCTCCGCCATCTCCAACCCGATGTAGCCGCCGCCGACCACCACCACGGACCGGCACTCCGAGATGCGGGCGCGGTCGAGCAACGCCTTGGCGTCGTCGAGCGTCTGCACCCCCATCACGTGATCGAGGTCGATGCCAGGCAGGTCAGGGCGGGTCGGCCGGGACCCGGTGGCCACGTGGAGCCGGTCGAAGGTGAGGGGGATCGTCCGCTGCTTGGCGAGGTCGCGCACCTCGAGGCTGCGAGCCGCGATGTCGATGCCGAGCACCTCGTGGTGCAACCGCACGTCGATGCGGTGCTGGTCGCGGAACTCCTGCGGCGAGCGCGCGACGAGGTCGTCCAGGTCGGTGACGTCGCCGCCGACCAGGTACGGGATGCCACAGGCCGAGTAGCTCGTCCACGCGCCCTTCTCGAGGGCGACGATCTCCAGGTACGGCTGGCGCCGGCGTGCCTGCATGGCGGCCGCCATGCCACCGGCGTCTCCCCCGATCACCACGAGACGGTCAGCCACGGCCGCAGGGTAGTGGGCACGCCATGCGAGACTTCGCGGCATGGCCGTGCGGAAGGACTGTCGCCACTACTCCACCCGCTCGATGCCATCGGGCGACGTCGTGCAGCGGTGCCGGGTCGACGCCAACGAGGTCGCCCCGTTCGCCTGCCCGGACCACTGCCTGTTCTTCGAAGCCCGCTCCATCACCGATGCCGGCTGGCAGCGCTTCGAGACCGACGACGACGAGTAGCTAGGTCCGCCGGCGGGCCAGGATCACGTAGGCCTTGGCGGCGCCCCACAGGAGGCCCGCCTCGTGCACCGACGGATGCAGGTCGGCGAAGGCCGCCGGGCCCAGGTCGTACGCGTCGTCGGGGAAGAGGCGTTGCGCATCGGCATCGCGCTCGACGGCTGGCACGCCGGCGGCGGCGAGCACCCTCGACGGGTGGCCGACGGCGCCGCGCAGGATCGTGAGCGGGTTGGTGCGCTGCGCGTCCACGTCCGTGGCCAGCAGGTCGCGCAGGCGGGGCTCGACGTCGGCCTGCGCGCGGTGGCCGGCGGCGCTCGCCGCCTCCCGCACGGCCTCCGGCACCGGTTGCCCGGCCCACGCCTCGTAGCGGGCGGCCACGGCTCGCTCGACCCAGCCGGGCAGGGCCGCGACCGCCGCGTCCGCCAGGTCGGTCGCGTACTGGCGCAGCTTGGCGGCGTCGGCCGGATCGTCAGGCGGGTTGGCGTCGTTCTCCACAGGCACCATGCTGGCAGTCGTGCGCATCCGGGCTCTCTCGGTGTTCGAAGGGGTCGTCTACCACTGCTGGTGCGTCGACCCCGCCCAGCCCGCTCGGCCCACCCTCGAGGTCGACGCGTTGCTGCGACCTGGGGATGCGGACGCGGAGTCCGGACCGCTGCTCCTGTCGATCGCCGACTACATCCCGATGGCGGGCGGCATGGATGTGGCGGCGCCGTGCCTCGAGGAGCTGGCGGCCAAGGGTCGCATCGTCGAGCACCTCGACGTGCCCCACATCAGCTTCCCTACGTGGATGCGGGTGGAGCCAGCAGCTGATTGAAGCCGCCGCTCCGCAGGCCGGCGAGATCGAGGGTGACCCAGCGGTAGCCGGCCTGCTGCACCGCGAGCAGCACCGCATCGCGCTCGTCCATGACCTTGGCGAACGCCTCGCTCGGCACCTCGATGCGAGCGACCTCGCCGTGGTGGCGGACCCGGAGCTCGTCGAAGCCGAGCGCACGCAGGCCCATCTCCGCGCGCTCGACCGAGCCGAGGCGGCCGAGGGTGACGGGCGTGCCGTACGGCAGCCGTGACGCCAGGCACGCGGCCGCCGGCTTGTCCCAGGTGACCAGTCCGAGCTCCTTCGACCACTTGCGCACGTCGGCCTTGGTGAAACCGGCGTCGACGAGCGGGAAGGCGGCGCCGCGCTCGGTGGCCGCCCGCTGGCCGGGACGATGATCGTCCAGGTCGTCGACGTTGACGCCCAGCACGACGGTGGCCCCCCGGGCCTCGGCCACCGGACCGGCCGCCGCCATGAGCGCGTCCTTGCACCAGTAGCACCGGTCGCCGTCGTTGCGCGGCGTAGTCCGGGTTGTCGAGCTCGTGGGTCTCGATCTCCAGCCACGCCATGCCCCAGTCGGCCGCCAGCTGCTCGCACGCGTCCCGCTCGGCGGTGGGCAGCGACGGCGACACGGCGGTGACGGCGAGGGTGCCGGTGGCGCCCAGCGTGTCGTGGGCGACCCAGGCGAGGAACGCGGAGTCCGCGCCCCCGGAGAAGGCCACGACGACCGAGCCGAGCTCGCGGAGGCGGGCGCGCAGGGGTTCGAGGGCGACGTCAGGCATCGACCACCTCGATGCGGATGCGCTTGTTGCCCTTGCCCTTGGACTCGGTCTTCACGACCCGGATGCGGCCGACCTCGGCCGTGGAGCGGACGTGGGTGCCGCCGTCGGCCTGCTTGTCGAGGCCGACGATGTCGACGACGCGGATCTCCGGGACCGATTCCGGGATCATGTTGACCTTGGTGCGGATGAGGTCCTCGTCGGTGACGGCGACGGACCGCGGGAGGAACGTGACCTCGATCGGCCGGTCGCGCGCCAGCTCCGCGTTCACGAGCTCCTCGATGGCGGGCCCGAAGCCCTCCGGGAGCGGGTCGAACTCGAAGTCCATGCGGGCCGCCAAGGGCTCCATGTTGCCGCCGGTGACGGGCACCGACCACTCGTTCCAGATCACGCCGCACAGCACGTGCAGCGCGGTGTGGGTGCGCATGAGGGCGTGGCGGCGCTCCCAGTCGATCTCGCCGTGCACCGGCGTTCCCGCGGGAGGGACATCGCCCTCGAGCTGGTGCCAGGTGCCCTCGGCGTCCTTGCGCACGTCCACCACGCGAGCCGAGCCACCGTCCCATTTGAGCGTGCCCGTGTCGTGCGGCTGCCCCCCACCGGTGGCGTAGAACGCCGTGCGATCCAGGTCGACCAGATCGCCCCGCACGGCGGCCGCGATGGCATCGAACGAGCGAAGCTCGGCATCCCGGAGGAACAGGAGGTCGGTGGTCATGGGCGGCCAGTCTGCCTGCTCGCCGAGGGTTCCTTCACAGCATCGAAACAGAAGCATGTGTAGGGTCGGCAGGTTCATCGTCCCAGGTCACTGGGCAAGGGGAGGCAAAAAGCACAATGCGCAACAGAAGGTTCGTAAAGGCCGCAGCAGTTGCTTGCGGTCTGGCGTTGCTCGCCGCCGGTTGCGGCGACGACGACGACGGGTCCGCCACGACCACCACCGCTGGCGAGGAAACGACCACCACGGGCGGAGGCGGAGGCGGCGGCGAGCTCGTCGGCGCCAAGGGCACCACCCCCGCGCCAGAGACCACCGATGCCGTCACGGCGTTCCAGGAGCGGATGCAGGCCCACGCCGATGAGAACGACATCGATCTCGACGACACCTTCGCCTACGGGCCGGAGGCCTACGACAGCGCGATCATCATCGCCCTGGCCGCCCAGGTGGCCGGTGACGACGGTTCGGCGCATGCCGCGGAGATCGTCGGCGTCACCAAGGAAGGCGAGAAGTGCGGCACCTTTGCCGACTGCCTGCCCTTGATCGAGGCCGGCACCGACATCGACTACGACGGCGTGTCCGGTGGCACGGACATGTCCGGCAACGGCGAGCCGATCATCGGCTCGTACGCCGTGCAGGTGTATGGCGACGACAACCGACTCGACCCTGAGCTGGAGACCTTCAAGACGGTCGAGGCGAGCGACGAGTTCAAGGAGATGGCCACCGACCCGGTCGAGGTCGAACGGGCTGGCGACGGCGTCCTGAAGATCGGCACCCTGCTGCCGGAGACGGGCAACCTGGCGTTCCTCGGACCACCCGAGATCGCCGGTGTGCAGATGGCCGTCGCGGAGGTCAACGAGGCTGGTGGCGTCAACGGCGCCCCCGTCGAGCTGGTCGAGGGCGACTCCGGTGACACCACCACCGACACCGCCGTCCAGACCGTCACCCGCGAGCTCGCGGAGAACGTCGACGCCATCATCGGCGCCGCCTCCTCCAGCGTGTCCGCCAGCGTCATCGACGACGTCACCGGCGCCGGGGTGACGCAGATCTCCCCGGCCAACACCTCCAAGCAGTTCTCGGACTACCCCGACAAGGGCCTGTACTTCCGCCTCGGACCGTCCGACATCCTGCAGGGTCAGGTGCTGGCTGAGGTCATCGCCGAGGACGGCAACGGCACCCTCGTCATCCTCAACTTCGACGATGACTACGGCAACGGCCTGGCCGAGGACCTCAAGGCGTCGTTCGAGGCTGGCGGTGGTCAGGTGATCGACACGATCACCTACGACCCGCAGGCGCAGACGTTCGATGCGGAGGTCGGCCAAGCCAAGGAGGCTGATGCCGACGCCCTCGCCCTGATCGGCTTCGACGAGAGCAGCCGTGTGCTGGTCACGCTCGTCGAGCAGGGGCTCGGACCGAACGACATCCCGACCTACCTGGTCGATGGCAACATCGGCAACCCGCTCGGCGAGCGCTTCGACGCCGGCGAGTAGCCACCCCGTCTGACCAACGGACTTGGAAGGGCCCCCGCCGTGGCGGGGGCCCTTCCGCGTCCGGACCGATGCTGTCGTGGGCTGGCTGGATTCCGCCGAGCTGGGTAGGTGGCGTCCGACCGATCAACTGCGAAGGGGAGCTGACATGGCAGACCAGTCGAGCGAGTCGCAATCGAAGGTGGAGCGAGCCGAGAGCATCGAGCGTCAGCTCGAGGGCGAGCCAGCGCCCACGACGCCGCCGGCCAACCCTTCGGGTGGGTCGACCCCCGCGCCGGGCACTGACGATGTCGGTGAGAGCGTCACGCGCCCCGGGGAGGACATCGCCGAGCGCGACGGCAAGGAGCCGGGCCGGGCCGACTCGGGGACCAGCGCCAGCGGCCGCCCCAAAGGCGAGTCCGACGAGCGGGACGCGTCGAGCGTCACGTCAGGAGAGTCGGCAACCGACAGCCCTCCGATGGGCGGCCAGGGCGGCTGACTCCGGCGGGGCCGCGCGGGGCCGCGCGGGTCAGCGCGCTTTGGCGAGGGTGCCGAGGTAGAGCTCGATCACCTTTGGGTCGTTCATGAGGTCCTCGCCGGTGCCGGAGTAGGCGTTGGCGCCCTGGTCGAGCACGAAGGCCCGGTGGCAGATCTGCAGGCAACGACGAGCGTTCTGCTCCACCATCACGATGGACACGCCGGTGTCGTTGATCTGCCGGCAGCGGATGAACACCTCGTCCTGGAACGCGGGTGACAGTCCGGCCGACGGCTCATCGAGCAAGAGCACCGAGGGGCGCATCATCAGCGCTCGGCCCATGGCCACCATCTGGCGCTCCCCACCCGAGAGCGAGCCAGCACGCTGCTTGCGACGCTGACCCAGCAGCGGGAAGAGGTCGCACACCTCCTCGAAGCGGGCGGTGAAGTCCTTGCGGCGCTGGTAGAGACCCATCTCGAGGTTCTCCTGCACCGTGAGGCTCGGGAACACGTTGTTGTTCTGCGGCACGTAGCCCACGCCGAGGGCCACCAGCCGGTGGGCCTTCTCCTGCGTGATGTCCTTGCCGCGGAGCTCGATCGTGCCCGATCGCACCGGGACGAGTCCGAACATCGCCTTCAGGAGCGTCGACTTGCCGGCCCCGTTCGGCCCGATGATGCCGACCAGCTCGCCCTTCTCCAGCTCCAGCTCGCAGCCACGGAGGATGTCGACGCCGGGGACGTACCCGGCCACGATGCTCCGCGCGACGAGCAGCGGCCCTACCCAGCTCTCGCGGTCATCCGGCTCGAGGTCGATCTCGACCTCCGGCAGCTCCCGGTCGTCAGGCATCGGCGTCTCCCACCTCGTGCTCGATGGCGGCGTGGATCTCCTCGAGCTGCGCCTGCTCCTCCGCCGCGGTGAGCGGCGCGTCGTGGTGCGAACCGAGGTAGGCATCGATGACCGCGTCGTTGCTGCTGATCTGGTCCGGGGTGCCCTCGGCGATCACCCGGCCCTCGCCCATGACGATCACCCAGTCGGAGATGTCGTGGACGACGTCCATGTCGTGCTCCACGAACATCACGGTCATGCCGTCCTCGCGGAGCTGCTTGACGTGACCGAGCAGCGACTGGGTGAGGGCCGGGTTCACGCCGGCCATCGGCTCGTCGAGCATCACCATCGTCGGCTGCACCATCAGGGCCCGAGCCATCTCGAGCAGCTTGCGCTGGCCACCGGACAGGGAGCCGGCGAACTCGTCGCGCATGTGGGCGAGGTTGAACTGCTCGAGAAGGTCTTCGGCGCGAGCCTCGATCTCGGCCTCCTGCGCGCTCCACAAGGGCCGCACCAGGCTGGCGAAGAACCCCTCGCCCCGCTGCCCGGTGGCCCCGAGCTTCAGGTTGTCGAGCACCGTGAGCCGAGCCAGCGACTTGGTGAGCTGGAACGTGCGGACCATGCCCTTGCGCGCCACCTTGTGGGCGGGGACGCCGACCAGCTGCTCGCCCTCGAACCGCCAGACACCGGAGTTGACGCGGTCGAAGCCGGTGAGGAGGTTGAAGAAGGTCGTCTTGCCGGCACCGTTGGGTCCGATGAGGGCGGTGATGGCTCCCCGCTGCACCTCGAGGTGGTCGACGGCGACCGCCGTGAGCCCACCAAAGCGCCGCAGGACGCCGTCCGCGACCAGGATCGGGTCCGGCTTGGCCACGCCCGGCTCCGGGGCCAGACCCTCGAACGCCGCCGCGGCGGTGGACGTCACCGCGGGCTCAGCGCCGGACACTGACCGCCACCTCGCTCTTGTCCCCGATGATGCCCTGTGGTCGGAACACCATGAGCGCCATCAGGCCGACGCCCACGAGGATGTTGCGGACCACCCCGACCTCGCTGCCCGCGAGGAAGTTGATGACGTCGTGCTCGATCGCCTCGCGGAGCGCCACGTCGACGAAGGCGCTGAGGAAGAAGAAGATGATCGAGCCCAGGACGGGGCCGAAGACACGGGCGGCGCCGCCCAGGACGAGGGCCACGTAGGCGAAGAAGGTGAGCGCGGTGCCGAGGCTGTCGGGCACCACCGACTGGCGGGACACCGCGAACACGACGCCGCCGACACCACCGATCACACCGCCGATGACCAGCGACTGGAGCTTGTACACGTAGACGTTCTTCCCGAGGCTGCGGACGGCGTCCTCGTCCTCGCGGATCGCCTTCAGCACCCGGCCCCACGGGCTGCGCACGAGGAGGTACACGAACAAGCAGGCGAGGGCCACGATCGACCAGCCCACCAACAGCACCCAGAACTGGTTGGCGGAGTAGGTGACGCCGAGGTCGGTGCCAGGGATGTTCAGCGACTTGCGCCCGCCGGAGAAGGGGTTGAGGTCGAAGAAGTCGCCGGCGAAGTTCTGGATGCCGGCCGCCCCGCCGGTGGTGGCCCGGAACTCGGCCGCCCGCAGCACGAGCCGGATGATCTCGCCGGAGGCGATCGTGACGATGGCGAGGTAGTCGGTGCGCAGCCGCAGCGTGGGAATGCCCAGGAACATCGCCCAGATGGCCGCGGTGAAGAACGTCAGGAACACGCACAGCCAGAACGACAGGCCGAAGGTGTCGACGCCCATCGCCACGGTGTAGGCGCCGATGGCGAGGAACCCCACCTGGCCGAAGTTCACCAGGCCCGTGTACCCGAAGTGCATGTTCAGGCCGATCGCGGCCAGCGAGAAGACGATGGCCTGCGGACCGAAGGCGGTGGTGAGCGAGACGCTGAGGATGAACTGCCAGTCCATGGATGCTGCCTTTCAGCCGATCCGTTCGGCGCGTCCGAGGATGCCCTGCGGGCGCACCAGGAGGACGACGATCAGGACGAGCAGGGCACCGACGTTCTTGAGCTCCGTCGGCACGATGAGGGTCGACATCTCGATGAACATCCCCACCACGAAGGACCCGACCAGCGCCCCGTAGGCCGTGCCGAGGCCGCCCAGGGTGATGCCCGCGAACATGAGCAGCAGCAGCTTGAACCCCATCTCGAACTGCACCTGCTGCTGGAGGCCGAAGAGGATCCCACCCAGGGCGGCGAGCCCGCCTCCGAGGGCCCACACGAAGAGGATGACGCGGTCGACGTCGATGCCGGACGAAGCCGCCAGGTCGCCGTTGTCCGCGACCGTGCGCATGGCCTTGCCGATCCTCGTGTACTGGAGCAGCGTGGCGATGGCGATGATCACGACCAGGATCAGGGCGATCATCCACAGGATCTTGGGCGTGGTGGTGATCGGGCCGATGTCGATGCCGTCCTGCCGGTAGAACTGGCGGTAGGGGCGGAACACGCCGCCGAACAGCAGCTGGAACAGGCTCCGGGCAGCCAGGCTCAGGCCGATCGACACGATCATCATCGCCACGAGGCTCATGCCGCGCGAAGCGCAGGCGCGCCCAGAGGAGGCGGTCGACGATGGCACCTGTGGCGGCGCCGATGGCGATGGCGAGCAAGGCCGCGACGACGATGTTCACGTGGTGGTCCACGTTGATCCACCACGCGACCATCGCTCCCCAGGTCACGTGCTCGCTGTGGGAGAAGTTCACCAGTCCGGTGGTGCCATAGATCAGGGACAGGCCGACCGACGTGATGGCGATGACCAGGCCGAAGCTGAACCCGTTGAAGAGCAGCTGCGGGACCTTGTCCCACGTGCTCGAGGACACGCGCGCCCGTTCGCCGAGGTTGATGTTGAGGAAGCGAGCCCGGTTCGGGTCGATGGCGATGACGTCGCCCCCGACCTTCGGGAGCCCCACGTCGTCGTCGAGCGAGTCCAGGTCGAGGGTGGCGGTGTACCGGCCCTCGCCAGGGAGGGTGATGGTGGCCTTGCCGTCCTCGTCGGTCTCGACCTCGTCGATCTCCTGGTCGGCGGCGTCGGTGACGACGATCACGGCCCCCTCGACGGGCTCGTCGTCGCCCCGGTCGGCGGTGCCCTGCTTGTCGATGACGTTGACGCTGATCTCGCGCTCGCCACCTCCCGGCTCCTGTGCGCCGCTCGGGGCCGTCAGACCCAGCAGCACGACCACGCCCACCACGAACGCGAGGAGCAAGCGGAGGGGTCGTCTGTCCGGCGCCACGATGGCCGGACGATACAGCGTCCTGCGTTTCGCCGCCGCTACCGCAGACCGACGGAGGGCAAGACCTCACCGAGCGGGGCGACCATGCCTGTGTAGAACGGTCCGAACTCCGCGAACCGCGCGGACGCCTCGTCGAACCGCATCGTGTAGACGACCTCCTTGAGGTCGTCGGGGTGCACCGCGAACAGCGTGACCCCCCACTCGAAGTCGTCGATGCCGGTGGACCCGGTGATCACCTGGAGCACGCGGCCGGCGAACTTCCGCCCGCTGGCCCCGTGGGCGTACATGAGCTCCTTGCGCTCGTCGTACGGAAGGGTGAACCAGTTGCTGACGTCGCCCCGGCGCTTCGACATCGGGTAGAAGCAGAACGCCGCCTTCCCCTCCGGCGGGAGCTGGGGATGGAGTCGGGCCTCCTTCATCTCCTCCGGCACGCCCTGCGAGTACTCGGACAGCTCGGTGAGCGACACGTAGCTGTCCACCACGTCGAGCCCAGCGTCGACCAGCTCGGTCTGGAGCTGGCGGAGCCGCCAGAGGTCGGTGCCCAGCGCCATGAAGGCCACGTCGGCCTTGTGGCCGAGCATGGCGGCCGGCACGACCTGCACCTCGTCGGCCTCGGCCGCCTTGACCGCGGCGGCGACCGCCTCCGCCTCGGCCAGCGGCCCGACCTTGCAGAAGAGGTGGAGGACGCCCCACCCGACGGTGGGCACCAACGGTTCGGGCATGCCGTGAGGGTATCGGCGCCGTCAGGAGCCGAGCACCTCGACCGTGACCACGGCGTTGTAGTCCGGCACCTTGGATCGAGGCTCGAGGCGCGACGCGCCACCGGAGATCAGCACGTTGCCCTCGGGCCAGTGCACCTGGAGCGAGCGGGTCGGCAGGCGCACCACCTTGAGGTGGCCGTCCAGCGACCCTGCCGCGCTCGGTGAGCCGCACCGCCGCGCCGTCGGCAGCGCCGAGCGCGCGAGCGTCGGCCTCGTCGATGTACACCGCATCGCGCGCGGCACCAGTGAGCGGGTCGACCGCGCCGTGCACCATCGAGTTGAACTGCTTCCCTCGCCGCGTCGCCACGGTGAACGCGCCCGGAGGCAGGTCGGGACGTACGGGAACGAGCGGTGTGAAGCGGGCTCGGGAGCCAGGCAGCGGGAAGACGCCGTCCACGCAGAGGTGGCGACCGCCCCACTGCACCTGGTCGCCGGTGGTGGCCAGCGCCTCGATCCCTGCGTAGACCGGGACCACCTCGGAGATCTCCTGCCGCAGCTGCTGGTTGCTGGCCCAGGCGAAGGCGTCGCCGAGCTCGGGGCGCACCCGCGTGGCCACGTCGGCGAACAGCCGCCACTCGCTGCGCGCCTCACCGACCTGGCGCGGGATCTCCGGGCTGAAGATGATCCGCCGTTCGGTGGTGGTCTCTGTGCCACCTCCTTCCTGCTCGTAGCGGGTGGCGACCGGGAGCAGGATGACGTCCTCTCCCTCCACGAGCATCTGCGACGTGACCACGACGTCCTGGTGGACGCGCAGGGGCACCCGACCGAGGGCGGCAGACACGGTCGGCGGGTCGGGCAGCACCTCGAGGAAGTTCCCTCCCGAGCTCCAGAGCACATCGATCTCGCCGCGCCCCGCCGCCTCCACCATCTCCGGGGCGGTGCGACCGGGAGCGCCCGGCACCGCGAACCCCCACTGCTCGCTCAGCGTGGCGGCGTGCTCCTCGTCTACCGGCGCGCCGCCAGGGAACGCCGTGGCGTAGGCACCCATCTCCGCGCCGCCCTGCACACCCGAGTGACCCCGAATCGGCATGAGGCCGGCACCGTCGCGACCGACGTTGCCGCGAGCCAGCCCCAGGTTGACGATCGCCCGCACACCGTCGACCGCGTCGCGGTGCTGCGTGATCCCCATCGACCAGATGAGCACCGCCGCGCTCGGCACCGGCGTAGAGGTCGACGAACGCCTCGACCTGCTCCTCCGTCACACCGGCCTGGTCGAGGAGGTCGCCGTCGGCCTGGGCCTCCAGCAGGGTCGCGAGGTCGTCCCACCCTTCCGTGTGAGCGTCCACGAAGGCGCGGTCGACCGCCCCGCGGGCGATCAGGCGCTTGAGGACCGCGTTGGCGAGCGCCACGTCGCCGCCGGGTCGCACGGGGACGTGGAGGTCGCACACCTTGGTGCCGAACACCGCGGACTCGACGCTGGACGGCACCCAGTACCGCTCGAGGCCTGGCTCGAGGTACGGGTTGACCACCACGACTCGGCACCCGCGCTTCTTGGCGAGGTACAGGTACTTCATGAACACCGGCTGGTTGTTGGCCGGGTTGGTGCCCCAGAGCACCACGAGGTCGCTCTCGATCACGTCCTGGAGCGAGCACGTGGAGGCAGCCACGCCGATGGTCTCCTTGAGGCCGACCGTGGACGGGGCGTGGCAGACGCGTGCGGCGGAGTCCACGCTCGCGACGCCCATGGCGCGCGCCGCCTTGCCGGCGACGTAGTAGGTCTCGTTCGTGATCCCCCGACTGGTCAGGTAGAGCGCCACGCGGTCGGGCGTCGTCCGGCCGATCGCGCCAGCCAGCGCGTCGAGCGCCTCGTCCCAGCTGATGGGCCGGAACCCCGGCTCACCCCGGCGGCGGCGCATCGGGCGACCGAGCCGGCCGAGCCGGCGGAGCTGCGTCGAGCTGCGCCCGCTCAGGGGCGCGACGTCGGCGAGCAGCCGCGGGTCGATGGCGTTCGCCGTGTTCAGCTCGAGGAGGTTGAGGCGCGTCGTGCAGAGGTGGATGCCGTCGATGGTCCAGTCGTGGAGCCCGGCCACGCCGAGGGCGCAGCCGTCGCAGGCGCCCTTGGTGAGCACGTCGAGCGCGTACTTCGGGTGCGAGCGGTTGGCCCACACCACCTTCACCATGTCGCGGTAGTGGTGGGGCTTCTGGAGACCGACACCGTTGGGGCGAAGCCCCACCCAGCCCGACGGGCGCCAGCCCGTCAGCTGCTCCCGCCACCCCACTACGGGCGCACCTCGGGGCTGTACACGTTGGCCGTCGGGTGCTCGCCGCGCACGAACCCCACGAGGGTCATCCCCGACTGACGGGCCGCCTCCACCGCGAGGGCCGACGGTGCGCTGACCGCCACGAGGGCGCTGAAGCCCGCCGCCCATGCCTTCTGGACGATCTCGAAGCCGGCCCGGCCGCTCACGTAGAGGCCGAGGTCGGTGGCCGGGAGGGCGCCGTCGAGCAGCAGCCGGCCCACCACCTTGTCCACCGCGTTGTGGCGCCCGATGTCCTCCCGCACCACCAGCGGCTGGCCCGAGCGATCGAAGGCGGCGGCGGCGTGCACGGCCCCGGTGGAGGCGAACAGGTCTTGGTCGGGGTGCACGATCGACGGCATCCCGGCGAGCAGCTCCACCGGCCAGGGAACGCCGACGGGCAGCGGCGCGATGCGATCGCGGAGCTCCTCGATGGCCGTCGACCCGCACATCCCGCACGCCGACGTGCTGGCGGTGAGGCGTGGCGCCGGCTCGGGCGCCGCGCCCCCGGTGTCCACGCTCACCACGTTGAAGTCGCTCTCCACCGCGCTGCCGGTGGCGCAGTACCGGCAGGCGATCACGGTCGCCCCGCCGAGCAGGCCGTCACCGTGGACGAGGCCCACCGCCAGCTCGAAGTCGTGGCCCGGCGTGCGCATCGTCGTGCCCACCAGGTGGCCGTCGAGGTGCACCTCGAGCGGCTCCTCCACGATGAGGTGGTCGGGCCGACGGAGGAGCATCGACCCATCCCAGTGCTGCGTGAGCACCTGCTCGGTGCGGCCTCGGGTCACCGCCTGAGGGTATCGACGTTCAGTCGGCAGGGCCCTCGGCGGGCGGCTCGGGCGTCGCCGGCGCCTCGGACGGCTCCTGTCGACCCTGCAGGTAGGCGTACACGAGGACCCCGGCCACGGGGATGAGGATCAGCAAGACGGACGACTGCGTGGCCACCAGGAAGAGCGCGAGCACGACACCGCAGATCGCCGCCGTGATGCCGATGGTGTTGGCGGTGGTCGACTCCTCGGGGCGGTCGACCAGGTCCTTCAGGGAGAACCGGCGCTTCTTCGACTTGAGCAGGCTCGGTCGCACCTCCGCGCGCCACAGAGACTCCTCGAGGGCCTTGTGGTCGCGGATCCGGGCGGCCAGCGCTCGCAGCTCCTCCGGGGAGCTGGCGCCTGCGTCGATGAGCCTTCGCAGCTCGTCGGCGTCAGAGGTGACGGCGGGAGGCAGGGGCGGCACGACCGGGGTGGGCTCCGGCTCGTCGGAGGGCTCGGCGGGCCCAGGGACCTCGTCGTCCATCTCCGAGAGGCTATCGAGTGCCCGCCGGCGGCAGGAGACGCTGCTCGCGGCCCAGAATGCAACACACAGATGTGGGTGACTCGGTGGGGCCGGCGAGCTCTCGTGGGGATCTTGCTGGCCACGGGCCTCGGGCTCGTCCCGGCCGGGCCCGCCGCGGCCGCCGTCCCGGTCCTCGTGCTGGACGGCACGGGCTGGGGCCACGGCGTCGGACTCTCGCAGTGGGCCGCTGAGTACCTGGCCCGCACCGGCCACACGACCGTCGAGATCCTCGGCACCTTCTACCCGGGCGCGGAGCTGGCCGAGGCCACCGGGCCGATGCGCGTCGCCGTGCACAAGCCCACCGCGAGCCTCACCACCGTCACGTTCCCCCAGGGCGGCGAGGTGCGGAGCGCGCCGCAGGGCCCGCAGGCGGCGGGGTTCCCCGTGCGCGTCGGCCCCGGCGGCCAGGTGCGCATCGTGTTCGACGGGGCCTACCGCGTCACCGCGCTGGTCACGGGCCAGTCCCCAGGCGGGGCGGTCGCGTACGACGACGATCCCTGCACCCTCCTCCCGGTCCTGTGCCCGCCCACCACCCAACCGCCCGGGACGACCACGACCACCGCGGCCCCCACGACCACCACCCCGCCGACCACCCCCGGGGGCGGTGGTGGCGCGCCGACGACGCCTCCGTCATCCGCCGGCGCCACCGCCAGCTCGGGAACGCCGGTGATCGCGGTCCCCGCGCCAGGCGGCGTCACCAACGTCAACGACCGCGGCCGGGCCTACCGAGGCATCATCGAAGCCAACGCGGCGGGCGGTCTGCGGCTCATCAACATCGTCGGCGTGGAGGACTACCTGCGCGGCATGGCCGAGGTGCCGAGCACCTGGCCGGCCGCCGCGGTGCAGGCACAGATGGTCGCCGCCCGCACCTACGCCCTCCGAGCGATGCAGGCGAGCGGTGAGATCTGCGACGACGCGCGCTGCCAGGTGTACGTCGGCGCTACCGCGGAGTCGCCAGGGCAGAACGCGGCCGTCGCCGCCACCGCCAAGCGGGTGCTCGCCTACGAGGGGAACCTTGCCGCCGCGGTGTACTCGGCCGACGCCGGCGGCGTGTCCGCCAACGCCTTCGAAGGGTTCGGCACGCCCGCCGACACCTACCCGTACCTGCGGAACGTCGCCTACGACACCGACAACCCGCTGCCCTGGCACCTCGTCGTCGGCCTGGATGAGCTGGCCCGCCGCTTCGGCTACCACGGCACCGTCACCGGCGCGCACGTCGGCGAGCAGGGCCCGTCCGACCGCGCGCTCGAGGTGGTGCTGGAGGGCTCGGAAGGCGAGAAGGTCGTCGACGGTCACCAGTTCGCTCGGTCGCTCGGCCTGCGGTCCACCCGCTTCACGGCCGCGCTCGGCAGCGCCGACGGGACGCCCGTGCCGCCCCCGCCCGCCGAGAAGGCGATCCAGGCCCTGCCCGACGAGACCGCCGCCCTCGCGCTGCACCCGGTCCAGCCCGCCAGCGAGTTCCGCTTCGACCGCGCCGATCCGGCTCGGGCCGGCCTCAGCCGTGGCGAGCTCCCCGACGCCCTCGACCCGCGCCGGCACCCGGCGAGCCTCGTGGCCATCCTCCTGGCCGCCGTGGTGATCGGCGGTCAGGTGCCGCTGGTCCTGGCTCGGCCGGACGGAAGCATGCGAACCTCGGCCCGGTGGAGAGCCCTGACCCGAAGCCGCTGACGGTCCCGCGCCTGCTCTGGCGCGGGCTGCTGCGGCGGTGCCCCCTGTGCGGCGCCTCGGGCGTGTTCCAGTCGTGGTTCGAGGTGCGCGAGCGCTGCCCGCGCTGCCACTACCCGATCCGCCGCGAGGAAGGGCACTGGATCGGCGCAGTGGGGATCAACACGATCGTCACGCTGGGGTCGCTGCTGCTCACCCTGCTGTTCGGGTTCGCGCTCACGTGGAACGAGCGGCGGGCCGCGCCGATCTTCATCTCCAGCTTCGTGGTCGCCCTCGTCGTGCCGCTGACGTTCTTCGGCTCGTCGCAGACGCTGTGGAGCGCCATCGACCTGGCCATGCGGCCGTTGGAACCGGACGACGACGTCGATCCGAGGTGGATCCCGCCGCCCGTGAAGCGCAGCTAGCCGCGGCTCAGATCAGATCGAGTGGGGCTGGCGCACCAGGGCACCGAGGTGGGCGTGGTCGTTGTACCGGACCAGCTGCACCGGGAGCGTGGACTTGCTCCACGGGTTCGGCTTGAACAGCCACTCCGTGAGCGACGAGTTGTCGGGCGCGATCCACGCGCGCGTGCCTCCCGAGAGGTCGAGCCCCAGGAAGTGGAACATCGCGTGCGCCACCACCCCGCCGTGGCACGCCACGACGACCGTCTCGCCCGGATGCCGCTCGACGAGCGTGGTGAGGGCGCGACCGACCCGGTCCCCCATCGCCGGCCAGGTCTCCCACCCCGGCGCCCGCTCGATGTCGTTCCGCCACGCGTCGTCGACCGGGTAGCGCTCGGCAAGCTCGTCCCACGTCAGGCCGTCGGCGTCGCCGGGGTGCCCCTCGCAGAAGTCGCACTCCTGCCGCACGGGCAGCCCACCGAGCGCCGGCGCCAGCAGCTCCGCGGTCTCGACGGCCCGCGGCATGAGGGACGAGTACAGCGCCGTCGCGTCGGCCAGCTCACCAGTGTCGAGCAACCGATCGCGCAGCAGGCTCACCTGCTGCCGCCCGACCTCCGAGAGCCCCTTGCACCCGTCGTGCCCCCCGAGGAACCCCAGGTCCTGCGCCACGGACTCCCCGTGCCGGACCAAGACGATGCGCGTTCCCTCCATCACCCCAATGTACGGACTTGGTGCGACAGTCCCCAACGCCTTGTTGGCGGTGCATCGCTTCGTACTGCCAGCGTTGGATCCTCAGCGAGCTCGACGACCCCCGCGACGACGAGCATCCTGTGTCCATCCAGCACGAGAGTGGGTGGGGTCTGCGAAGGGATCCGCAAGCTCCTCCTTGCGTGCACGGCGATGGCTGTCGGTCGACCCCATCTCTGCTGGAAGCCGCACGCAGCACGATCCAGGGGCAGAGTGTGCAGGTGGGCCGCCCGCAGCTCCCAGATCTCCAACCCGAGGACGAGCGCACTGCCCTGGTCCAGCGCCTTGACCACTACCGGGCGATCGCCAGTGCTGCGCTCTCCGGCATCGAGCGGGACGACGCGACGACGCGCCTGCTACCCGCCACGGACCTGACGATCGCGGGCATCGTCAGGCACCTGGCCTGGGCCGAGGACCGCTGGTTCCAAGGCCGACTGCTCGGCACAGGGATGCCGGCACCATGGGACCTCCCCGGCGCCGACGACCCTGACCGCTCGATGCGTCTCGCACCCGACGACACCATTGAGAGCATCGTCGAGCTGTACGCGTTGGCGTGCGGGCGAAGTCGCACCGCCCTCAGCCGGTGCGACTCGCTCGACGACGTCGCGGCGGTCCCATCGTTTGGGATCGGACCGGTCAACGCACGTTGGATCCTCGTGCACATGATCGACGAGACCGCTCGTCACGCGGGTCACCTCGACCTCCTTCGGGACTGCCTCGAGCGGGGGACGTAGCTGCCCAACTTGGCGTAGACAGGTCCTCGTGCAAGATCCGCAGAAGAACAAGGAGAACGCCAAGGCGTTCTACGACCTCATGTTCAACCGGTCCAAGCCGCGCGAGGCCATCGAGCGCTTCGTCGGCGCTGAGTACCGGCAGCACAACCCGGACGTGGCCGACGGAAGGGAAGCATTCATCGAGTACTTCGAGCGGATGGAGCGCGAGTACCCAGGCAAGACCGTTCGATTTGTCAGAGCTGTCGCTGAGGACGAACTGGTCGTGCTGCATTGCCACCAGAGCTGGCCCGGTGACCACGACTACGCGGGGATCGACATCTTCCGCTTCGACGACGACGGCAAGATCGTCGAGCACTGGGACGCCTTGCAGATCGTCCCGGACACGGCCGCGAACGCCAACACGATGTTCTGAGCCATCGCCCATGCAAAACGGCGGCGGCCGCCCCGGAGGGCGGCCGCCGCCACAGCTTGGTCTGCGCGGAGGACTAGTAGTCCTCCATGCCTCCGCCGGGCATGCCGCCGCCGCCCGACTCCTCGGGCTTGTCGGCGATGACCGCCTCGGTGGTGAGGAACAGCGCCGCGATCGACGCGGCGTTCTGCAGGGCCGAGCGGGTGACCTTGGTGGGGTCGGCCACGCCGGCCTTGATGAGGTCCTCGTAGTCGCCGGTGGCGGCGTTGAGGCCCTCGCTGCCGTCCATGAGCTTCACCCGCTCGATGGCCACACCGGCCTCGATGCCGGCGTTGATGGCGATCTGGCGGAGCGGCTCCTCGATGGCCTTGGCCACCATGCGGGCACCGGTGGCCTCGTCGTCGATCTTGAGCTTCTTGGCGACGGCGAGCACGGCGTCCTGCGAGCGGATCAGCGCCACACCACCACCGGGGACGATGCCCTCCTCGACCGCGGCCTTGGCGGTGGAGACGGCGTCCTCGATGCGATGCTTCTTCTCCTTGAGCTCGACCTCGGTGGCGGCGCCGACCTTGAGGACGGCCACGCCACCGGACAGCTTGGCGAGGCGCTCCTGGAGCTTCTCGCGGTCGTAGTCCGAGTCCGTGTTGTCGATCTCGTTCTTGATCTGCTGGATGCGGCCCTTGATGTCGGCATCGGCGCCGGCACCCTGCACGATCGTGGTCTCGTCCTTGGTGACGATCACCTTCGAGGCGGTGCCGAGCAGGTCGAGGGTGGTGTTCTCGAGCTTGAGCCCGACCTCCTCGGAGACGACCTGGCCACCGGTGAGGATGGCGATGTCCTGCAGCATGGCCTTGCGGCGCTCGCCGAACCCGGGGGCCTTCACGGCCGTGCTCTTGAACGTGCCGCGGATCTTGTTCACCACGAGGGTGGCGAGGGCTTCGCCCTCGATGTCCTCGGCGATGACGAGCAGCGGGCGGCTCGACTGCATGACCTTCTCGAGCACCGGCAGCATGTCGCGCACGGCGGTGATCTTGGAGCTCACGATGAGGATGTACGGATCCTCGAGCACGGCTTCCATGCGGTCGGGGTCGGTGACGAAGTAGGGCGAGATGTAGCCCTTGTCGAAGCGCATGCCCTCGACGAGGTCCATCTCGAGGCCGAAGGTGTTCGACTCCTCGACGGTGACCACGCCGTCCTTGCCGACCTTGTCGATGGCCTCGGCGATGAGCTCACCGATCTCCATGTCGTTGTTGGCGGAGATGGACGCGACCTGGGCGATCTGCTCCTTGGACTCGACGTCCTTGGACAGCTTGCCGAGGTTGGCGACCGCGGCCTCGACGCCAGCCTCGATGCCTCGCTTGAGGGACATCGGGTTGGCGCCGGCGGCCACGTTGCGCAGGCCCTCGCGGACCATGGCCCACGCCAGCACGGTGGCGGTGGTGGTGCCGTCGCCGGCGACGTCGTCGGTCTTCTTGGCGACCTCCTTGACGAGCTCGGCGCCGATCTTCTCGTAGGGATCCTCGAGGTCGATCTCCTTGGCGACCGACACGCCGTCCTTCGTGATCGTGGGAGCGCCCCACTTCTTGTCGAGGACGACGTTGCGGCCCTTCGGGCCGAGGGTGACGCGCACGGCGTCGGCCAGCTTGTTCATGCCGGCTTCGAGGCCGCGGCGGGCCTCTTCGTCAAAGGCGATGGTCTTGGGCATCGGCGGATGGTCCTCCGTAGCGGATGAGCGTTTCGTGGTGGCTTGCGTTAGCACTCGCGGTGCGTGACTGCTAGCCAGTCAAGCACCCAGGATCAGCACTCGCAACCGGCGAGTGCTAATCGCGGCCGACAACTTGACCGCGCGGTCTAGTTTCGGCTCGGATGGGCAGATGGCGCAGATCGTGGTCGTCGGCGCGGGCGTGGCCGGCTTGGGCGCCGCCCTCAGCCTCGGACGGGCCGGTCACCACGTGACGGTGCTGGAGCGGGACGCCACCCCCCTGCCTGCCGACCCCGACGCCGCCTTCTGGTGGGACCGCCGGGGCGCACCGCAGGTCCGCCACAGCCACGCCTTCCTCGCCCGCCTCCGGAACCTGCTCCGCGACCGTCACCCCGACGTCCTCCAGCAGCTCCTCGACGCGGGGGCGACCGAGATGCGGTTCATGGACGAGATGCCGCCGACCATCCTCGACCGGTCGCCCCGGCCCGGCGACGAGGACCTCGTGGCCCTCGCCTGCCGGCGCACGACCTTCGAGTGGGTGCTGCGGAAGGCCGCGCTGGCGGCGCCCGGCGTCGCCCTCCTCGACGGTGTCGTCGTCGACGGCCTGGCCGCCACCGACGATCCGTCCGGCCTGCGGCGCGCGACCGGCGTGCACCTCGCCGACGGCCGCACGATCGACGGAGACCTGATCGTCCTGGCCGGCGGCCGTCGCGGCGACGTGCCCGCGTGGTTCGCCGCCATCGGCGCGACCTCGGTCCCCGAGGAGGACGAAGACACCGGGATCGTCTACTGGTCGCGCTTCTACCGCCTGCTCGGCGATGCGCCGACCACCGAGGGCCCGATCGGCGCCGACCTCGGCTACCTCAAGTTCGCGGTGTTCCCAGGCGACAACGGCACCTTCTCCGTGACGCTGGCCACGCCCAACGACGACGCCCCGATGCGGAGCCTGTCCGCGCCGGGTCACTTCGACGTGGCGGCGGCCGCACTGCAGCCGGTCGCCCCGTGGGTCGCGCCCGGCGTCAGCGAGCCGATCACGGAGGTGCACCCGATGGCGCGGCTCCGCAACCGGCTCCGCACGTTCGTGACCGACGGTCGCCCGGCGGCCCTCGGCGTGCTGGCGATCGGCGACGCCCACACGTGCACCAACCCGCTCTACGGCCGGGGGTGCTCGCTCGCGATGGTGCACTCGGAGGTGCTGGCCGACGCCCTGGCCGAGCACCGCACCATCGACGAGCCCTTCCACCTCGCCTTCGAGCAGGCGACGGCGCGGGAGCTGCTCCCCTGGTATCGAGCGTCGGTGAACCAGGACCGGATGCAGCGAGCCGAGGCGGCGCGGCTCCTGGCCGAGGCCGACGGCACCCCGCCCGCCGGCGATGGTGAGGAGGACGATCCCGAGGTGGTGCAGCGGCAGTTCATGCGATCCGTGCTGCGCGAGGGCCTGTTCCCGGCGATCCGCACGGACCCGACCGTGTACCGAGCGTTCCTGCGCGGGATGAACCTGCTCGAGTCACCCGAGGCGCTGCTCGAGGACACCGAGGTGATGGCGAAGGTCCTGGAGGCCTACCAGGCCAAGGACGAGCGCGAACCGGAGCCGCCGCTCGGCCCGGACCGCGCCGAGCTGCTCGCCCGCATGGCCGCCGCCTGACGCGATCCGGCGGCCGGTGCGCCGTCCGCCGGTGCACCGGCCGCCGGAAACGCGTCGGCTGCCGCCTCGTCCTGGGAGGTCTCAGACGTCGGCGGCAGCCGCGAGGTGGGCCCGGAGCTTCGCGGCGATGAGGTCGGGGTCGGTGGGCTTGGAGAGGTAGGCGTCCGCGCCGAGCGCCCAGCTGCGCACGAGGTCGCGCTCTTCGGACTTGCAGGTGAGCATCAGCACCTGCGTGTGGGGGGCCAGGCCGCGCTCGCGGCGGGCCTCGAGGACGTCGTAGCCGTCGACGTCGGGCATCATCACGTCGAGGATCATCGCGGCCGGCGGGTTGATCGCCAGCTGCTCGATGGCGTCGACGCCGTTGCTGGCGAACCGCACGTTGAACTCGCCCCCGAGGGTGAACCCGAGCATCGCGCGGATGTCCGGGTCGTCGTCGACGACCAGCACATCAGGGGCGTCCATGGCCCTCGGATCGACGGCCGCAGCCCCCAGGTTGAGCAGGTAGGGCCGAACGACTCCCCCGGGTCGAGCAGGTAGGGCCGAACGGCCCAGCCGGGCTAGCCGCCGGCGACGGCGGGGATGATCGAGACGGTCTCGCCGTCGGGCACCGGGGTGGCCAGCGCCTCGAGGAAGCGGACGTCGTCATCGGCCACGAACACGTTCACGAACCGGCGCAGACCGCCGTCGGCGTCGAGGATGCGCTCGGCGAACCCGGGGTGCTCCGCCTCCAGCGCCGCCAGCACGTCGCCGACGGTGGCGCCGTCGACGACGACCTCGGACGCGCCGCCGGTGAGGGTGCGGAGGGTGGTGGGCACACGGACGGTGACGCTCATCGGGACGGTTCCTCGAGACAGGGGCGGGCTCGGCGATCGTACTGAACCCGCCCCGGCGCCCGGCCATTCCCGGGGCGGGGGCCGAGGTTGCCGTAGGGGATTGGCGCCGGTTGAATGGCGCCGTGCGGCGGCCCATCTTCCGGACCTTCCATCACGGCGACTTCGCCGCCTCCGCACTGGCGGAGGAGAAGCACCGCCGGGGCCACCTCGTGTCGGTCTGCCTCCCCGCCCGCGACGAAGCCGCCACCGTCGGCCCGATCGTCGACCAGCTGCAGCGCCACCTCGTGGCGGGCTGCGGCCTCGTCGACGAGGTCCTGGTGCTCGACGACCACTCGTCGGACCGCACCGCGCGGGTCGCCGCCGACGCCGGGGCCCGGGTGCTGGCGGTCGACGACGTGCTGCCCGAGCTCGGGCCGGGCGAGGGCAAGGGCGAGGCCCTCTACAAGTCGGTCGCCGCCGCCCGCGGGGACCTGATCGTGTGGTGCGACGCCGACATCCTGGCGTTCCGGCCCCACTTCGTGGTGGGCCTGGTCGGCCCGCTGCTCGCCCGCCCCGACATCGCCTTCGTCAAGGGGTTCTACGACCGCCCGGTCGAGGGCAGCGCCCATGGGGGCGGTCGGGTCACCGAGCTCATGGCCCGGCCGGCGATCGCGGCCCTGTTCCCCCACCTGGCGTCGATCGTCCAGCCCCTGTCGGGCGAGTACGCCGGCCGGCGTTCCCTCTTGGAGCGGCTGCCGTTCGTGCAGGGGTACGGCGTGGACCTCGGCCTGCTGATCGACATCGCCGACCTCGAGGGCACCGAGGCCATCGCCCAGGTCGACCTCGGCCTGCGCCGCCACCGGAACCGCCCGCTCGACGAGCTCGGTCCCCAGGCCCTCGCGGTGCTGCAGACCGCCCTCCGCCGAGCCGATCGTGGCGCCGTCGCCCACGCCGCCACCCTGGTCCGCCCCGACCTCGACCCCGTGGAGGTCGGGATCGGCGAGCGACCGCCGCTCGTCGAGGTCTCGGGCTACCGCCGCCAGACCGCCTAGCTCTGCCGCGGGCGCTGATCGCGCCTAGGTCTTTTGGCCCAGGAAATCGCTAAAGGTGGCCACGGAGAGTGGTCGATGGTGCCGGTGACACCAATCCGTGGCCAGGGCGAGACTGGAGCGCAAGCATCATGGCGGTCACTTCGACCGACCCGACGGCCCACCTGATCATCGACCTCGATGATCCGCCCATCGGACACCGACTGACGGAGCTGCTGCAAGCGCTCACTGGGTGCAGCGTGGAGCGGGCCGAGCTCGCCATCAGCGACCCGACGCCGTCCGGTCCGGCCAACGCAGCTGCCGCGCTCGACACCATGGCGCGGGCGATGGTGGCCCTCAAGGCGCGCTCGGAAGCGGAGACCCCCCAGTCGTAGCCGGCTCGGCGGGCGGCGGCTCCTCCTCGTCGTCGTCACCGACGCGTTCGACGACGCCACCCGGCACGCGGTCCTCCTCGGCCTCCCAGCGCGCCTCGATCTGGTCGAGCGGCTCGCCGAGCACGTAGTGCCGCCAGGCGTGGCCCACCACGATCTTGAGCGTGGCCGTCGCCGGCACCGCGAGCAGCAAGCCGAAGAACCCGCCGAGCGTGCCGCCCGCGAGCAGGGAGAGCATCACGACCGCCGGGTGCAGCTTCACGGCGCGCTGCATCACGATCGGGCTGATGAAGTGGTTGTCGATCTGCTGGACGATGGCCATGACGACCGCCACGGCGATGGCCTTCTCGATCCCGCCGCCGGTCGCGAAGGCGATGATGATGCCGGGCACCGCTCCGACCCACGGCCCGATGAGCGGGATCATGTTGAAGAGCCCGGCGATCATCCCGACGATCAGCCAGAACGGCAGGTCGATGATCAACATGCCGATCGACGCCATGACGCCCACGACGATGGCCACCGCCAGCTGGCCGCGGAAGTAGCCGCCGATCGCGGTGCTCAACCGCCGGGCCACGACCATCGCGTCGCCGCGGGCCCGTTCCGGCACCAGGTTGCGGAACACGACGCGGATGTGCGGGAGGTCGACGAGCAGGTAGAAGGCGATGATCGGCGCCAGCACGAAGATGATCCCGACGTGGAACACCTTGAGGGCCAGCTCGCGGGCGGTGTCGATCTGTGACGCGAAGCGATCCTGCTGCTCCTCGTCGCTGATCACGCCGTCGTTGTTGGTGTCGGCGGCGTCCTGGGCGGAGAACTGGTCCTCCAGCTCCTGCCAGGTGGGGATGCGGATCGGCCACTCGTTGTCCTCGGACTTCTGCGACAGGTCGTTGATGTCGTGCTCGAGGTCCTCCCGCAGCTCCGGCCACCGCTCGGCCAGGTCGTCGTACTGCCGCGTGGCGAGCGGGGCGACGAGCAGCCCGACCAGCACCACCGCGGCGACCACGCCGAGGTACGCGCACGCGGTGCCGAGCGCCCGAGGGATGTGACGGTGCTGGAGCCGGGTGACGATCGGGTTGAGCAGGAAGACGATGGCGCCGGCGAGGATCAGCGGCGGCCAGATGACCCGCACGACCCAGACGATGAGGCCGAGCAGGGCGATGACGGCGGCCACCCCGCAGACGGCCCAGCTGACCGAGCCAGCCCGCCGGATGCGATCCACCATCGTGAGCGAATCTACCGAACCCTGGGCCGGCGCCGGCGTAGGAGCCGTACCGGCGGAGGCAGGAGCGGAGCGACGCCCGGAGCCGGAGTGCGAGCTAGGCGTGGACAGGGGGCCTCCGCTCCGCCCAGGGCTGGGCGACCTCGAGCTGGGCGGCGACCCGCAGCAGGACGTCCTCGCGCCCGAACGCGGCGACGAGCTGCACCCCGATCGGCAGGCCGTCGGAGTTCCAGTGCAGCGGCAGCGAGATGGCGGGCTGGCCGGTGCCGTTGAACGGCGGCGTGAACGGCACCACCTCCGCGGCGCGGAACAACCCGTGGAGGGGGTTGTCGGCCGGGCTGTCGAAGGTGCCGAGCACCGGCGGCGGCTCCGCGATGGTCGGCGTGAGGAGCAGGTCGTGCCCTTCGGTCCACCACGCGGCGATCTCGCGGGCGTTCACCTGGAGCCACTCGCGCGCCCACAACCAGGCGGCCGCGTCGCTCGACCGGCCGACCTCGGCCAAGGCCCACGTGAGCGGCTCGACGTCGTCGGGCCCGATCTCGGCGCCGGTTCGGCGCGCCCAGTAGTCGAGGCTCCACGCGGAGCCGGCCGCCCAGTTGGTGATGAAGTGGCCCGTGTAGTCCGGGTCGTCGAGGGCCTTGGGGTGCGACACGTCGACGTCGTGGCCGAGCGACTCGAGCAGGCGAGCGGCCGCCTCGGTGGCGGCCACGCAGTCGGGGTGCACGGCCACCGTGCCCCCCGGGCTCGCGGTCATCACGCCGATCCGCAGCCGGCCGACGTCGGCCCCCACCTCGTCGAGGTAGGGCCGCACCGGGGCGGGGGCGGTGTACGGGTCGCCCGGCTCCATGCCGTGGACGGCGTCGAGCACCGTGGCGGTGTCGCGCACCGAGCGAGACACCACCAGCTCGCAGGTGAGCCCGCCCATCACGTCACCGAACTCCGGGCCCGACGACACCCGCCCGCGCGTCGGCTTCAGGCCGACGAGGCCACACTCGCTCGCGGGGATGCGGATCGACCCGCCGCCGTCGTTGGCGTGGCCCACCGGGACCAGCCCGGCCGCCACCGCGGCGGCGGAGCCACCGCTCGAGCCGCCGGTCGACCGACTGGTGTCCCACGGGTTCCGGGTGGGGCCGTAGGCGTGGGGCTCGGTGGTGGGCAGGATGCCGAGCTCCGGCGTGTTCGTCTTGCCGACGGTGATGAGCCCGGCGGCGCGGAAGCGGGTGGCCAAGGCCGTGTCCTCCGGCTCCGTCCACCCGCGGTCCTTGAGGAACGCCATGCCCTCGTGGAACGCGTCGCCGGCCGAGTGGCACGACAGGTCCTTGAGCACGAACGGCACGCCCCGCAGCGGGCCGTCGGGCAGCCGGTCGGAGGTCGCCTGGGCCCGGGCCCCCTCGAACAGGGGGGTGATCACCGCGTTGAGCTCGGGGTTCACGCGCTCGATTCGCTCGATGGCGGCGTCGACCAGCTCCAGCGGGCTGGCCTGACCCGAGCGGACCAGCTCCGCTTGGGCCGTCGCGTCGAGGTGGCTGAGGTCGTCGGTCATGGTCCGATCATGCCCCGTGTCCCGCCAGGACATCAGCGGCAACGGACTCGACGCACGCGAGCGTGTCCTCTCGGGCCCGGTCCTCCCCGAAGCGGTCGACGAGGCTGATCGCCTCGATGCGGTCGCCGACCCCGTCGAACACCTGGCCGACGATGGCGACCACGCGGACCCCGGCTGCCACCGCCAGCGCGGCCACGCCGCCGACCACCTTGCCCTCGAAGCTCTGGGCGTCGAGGAACCCCTCCGCGGTGATGACGAGGTCCGCGGCCTCGACGACCTGGTCGAGCTCGAGCTCGTCGGCCACGAGGTCGAAGCCGCTCACGAGCCGGCCGCCCGCCGCCGCCAAGCCGCCGCCCAGCCCGCCGGCGGCGCCGGCCCCCTCGAGGTCGAGGACTGCGACGCCGTGGTCGGCCAGGTACACCTGCGCCAGCCGTTCCAGGCGGCGGCGGAGCAGCTCCACCTGGGCCGGGGTGGCCCCCTTCTGACTGGCGAAGACCGTCGCCGCATCGAGGAAGCCCACCCGGGCATCGCACGCGACCACGAGATCGATCGCCTTGAGCCGAGCCAGCGGGTGGAGGGCGCGCAGGGCGCCGAGGCCGCCGTCGGTCGTCGCCGAGCCTCCGAGGCCGACGATGACCCGGCTGGCACCCTTGTCGATCGCCTCGACGATGAGCTCGCCGGTGCCGCCGGACGACGCCGCCACGGGGTCGTTCTTCGTCGCGCCACCCACCAGCTCCAGCCCGGACGCTCGGGCCATCTCGATCACGGCCGTGCGCCCGTCCAACCGCCACGCCGCCTCCACGGGTCGGCCGAGCGGTCCGGTGACGGTCGTGACCCGGTTCGGACCGCCGAGCGCCTCCAGGGTCCCTTCGCCGCCGTCCGCCATCGGCACCTGGTCGCAGGTCCAGCCGGCCGCCGATGCGGCCCGGCCGATGGCCGCCGCGACATCGGCTGCGGTGGCGGTGCCACGGAGCTTGTCGGGAGCCGCCACCACTCGCATGCCGGACAGTGTTGCTCCCGGCGGTCACTACCGTGGCGAGCAGCATGCCCCCCTCTCCCCCCGATCGACCGATCGTCATCGTGTCCAACCGCGGTCCGGTGACGTTCGAACGCGACGCCGACGGCGTCCTCACCAGCCGACGGGGCGCCGGCGGGCTCGTGTCCGGCATCGGTCCGCTGGTCACGCAGGTCGGCGCCACGTGGCTGGCCGCCGCGATGACCGACGGCGACCGGTTGGCGGCGGCGAGCGGCGCCGTCGACGCCGACGGGTTCCGGGTGCGGCTCCTGGCCCTCGACGCCGAGGACTACCGACTGGCCTACGACGTGGTGAGCAACGAGGTGCTGTGGTTCGCCCACCACGGCCTCTGGGACCTCACGCGCGAACCCAGCTTCGACGCATCGTGGACCGACGCGTGGGACGCGTATCGGCGGATCAACCACGCGTTCGCGGATGCTGTCGCGGAGGAAGCGCCGGACGGTGCCGCGGTCCTCGTGCAGGACTACCACCTGTGCCTCGTCGCCGAGCGGCTGCGCGACCTCCGTCCCGACCTCGCGTGCGTGCACTTCCACCACACCCCCTTCGCCCCACCGGTGTGGCTGGGCGCGCTCCCCGCCGCGGCCAGCCGTGAGCTGCTGGAGGGCTTGGCGGCCCACCGGGCCTGCGGGTTCCACACCCAGCGGTGGGCCGACGACTTCGCGTCGTCGGCTCGCGACCTCGCTGACATCGAGGCGCCGACCTTCGTGGCTCCGCTGGCGTCCGATCCCGAGGACATCCGTCAGGCGGCGGCGTCCCCGGAGTGCGAGCAGGCGCTGGCCGCCCTCGAGGAGCGCGTGCTCGACCGCCTCGTGATCGGTCGGGTCGACCGCGTCGAGCTGTCCAAGAACCTGCTGCGCGGGTTCCTCGCCTACGACGGGCTGCTCGCCCAGCATCCTGAGCACCGCGGGCGCGTGGTCTTCGTCGCCAACGCGTATGCCTCGCGCGCGGCCGTGCCGGGCTACTCCGCCTACCGCGAGCGCATCGACCAGGAGGTGGCGGCCATCAACGAGCGGTGGGGCACCGACGATTGGGAGCCGATCGTGCTCGAGGTGGACGACGACCATCCGCGGTCCGTGGCGCTGCTGCGACGGGCGGACGTGCTGCTCGTGAACCCCATCCGAGACGGCCTCAACCTCGTGGCGTCCGAGCTGGCGCTCGTGAACGACCGCGCCGCGGTGCTGGCGCTGTCACCAGAAGCAGGGGCCTGGGAGCGTCTCCACCCGGCGGCGCTGCGCGTGCCCCCGTTCGATCTCGCCGGCACGTCGGCCGTCCTCCACGAGGCGCTCACGATGCCGGCCCCCGAACGCGCCGTGCGCGCCGCCACCCTGCGCGCCATCGCCGAGGCGCGGACGCCCGCTCACTGGCTGGCCGACCAGCTCGCCGCCGCCGGCTAGAGCAGCGACCGGAGGAGCGCGACGGCACCCTCGGGACCGTCGACGTGCACGTCGGCCTGCGCGAGCAGCTCGGGCGCGGCCTCGACGGTGTTGACGGCCACCTTCACGGTGGCGACGCCGTGCTCGGCCAGCCGATCGAGCGCCGCGAACGCGGGGAGGTCGCCGGCGTCGTCGCCCACGTAGCACGCCGCCGTCATGCCGCCTGCACGCGCCTCCACCACCGTGCCCTTGTCCACCGCCACCGGGGGGTGCAGCTCGAGCGACATCTTCGCCGGGCGCAGGTGCAGGCCGGACCGCTCCGCCGCATCGATGGCCCACGCCTGCGCCGGATCGGCCGCGTCCGGGCGGCGGCGGAAGTGCAGGGTGAGCGACAGGCCCTTGTGCTCGATGTCGACCCCGGGGAGGCCGCCGGCGTCGGCGGCCGCCGCGGCAGCCACCTCGTCGATCACGGTCTTCCAGGCCAGCGCGTCGGGCTGGTGCACGAGCACGCCGTCGACCATCGACTCCAGGCCGTAGATGCCGTGCATCTCCACCTCGGCGGGCACGTGGTGGGCCAGGTAGGCCACCGGCCGCCCCGACACGATGGCCACCACCCCGAACGCACCGCGCAGTCGGCGGAGCAGCGAAGGCACCTCGCGGAGCGGTCGAGCGTCCTCGGCCCTCCCCACGATCGGCGCGAGGGTGCCGTCGAAGTCGAGGAAGATGGCGGTGGTGGCGGGCGAGGTTCGCAGCGCCGCGAGCGCGTCCACCGACCAGACCCTAGGGGTCGCGACCGCGGGTACGGTCGCCTGATGGGCCGGCGAGCATGGTTGGCGGTGGCGGCGACGGCCTTGCCGCTGCTCGCGTGCCGACCCGACACGGTGTCGCTCGGGTTCACGCCCGAGGCCGGCGACACGTTCCGGTACCGGTACGAGATCGAGGCCACCGTCACGCGCGTGGTCGAGGACGAGCCTCCCGAGACGACCGAGCTCACCACCACGCTCACCTCGACGCAGGTGGTCGTCGAGCCCACGGCCGAAGGGATCGTCGTGGAGGTGACGCTGACCTCCGAGGCTGCCGGACCACGCACGGCCGTCGTCGTCCTCGATCGAGCCGGCTCCCTGCAGGCGATCCAGCAGGTCGAGGGCCTGCCGGTCGACGCCCTGGGCCTACCGATCGGTGTGGTGCCGGCCACCGGGGCCACCGATCCGCCCGACCGGCCGCTGCGGGTCGGCGACGAGTGGACGATCGCCGACAGCTCGCAGACGGGCGACGCCCGCCTCGAGCGCTTGGGTGTCGTGGACGATCGCGATGTGGCGGTGGTGCGGGCGTCGCTCGTCGACGCCCTCGCCAGCACGCAGTCCGTGGAGAACAGCGACGTGGTGCTCGACGGCGACCTCCGGTCGACCACGACCACCACCTTCGACCTCGCCGACGGTGCCGTGCGACGCGCGACGCTCCGCGCGCGCACGGCACGGTCGACGTGCTCGTGTCGCCGCCGTTCGGGATGTCCGTCCCGCCCGTCGACGCGACGATCACCTACGAGCTGCGCGTGCGCACGATCCGCCTCGACTGACGGACGTCAGGTGGCGGCGGTGGTGGTCGTGGTGGCGCCCGCCGCGGTGGTGGGCGTGACGCTGGCGAGGTCGGTGCCGATGACCACGACGACGCTGGCGCTGGCGATCGGACCGGGCGGCGTGGTGGGGAGGGCGGCGGGCACGACGTCGGGCGCGCCGATCGCGACGGCCACCGCGGCGCCTTCGGCCTCGAAGCCAGGCGCGACGTAGATCAGCGTGGTGGCGGCATCGCCCTCCGCGTCCGCGTTGGCGCCGTCGGGGTTGGTGAGCGTGTACCCGGCTGCCGCCAGCGCGTCGCTGTAGGCACCGGCGGCTCCTCCCACCCCCGAGTCGTTCAGCACGATGGTGGGCACGTCGGCAGGCGCTCGGACGGCGACCGTGGTGGTCGTGGTGCCGTCGGTGCTGTCGCTGTCGTCGGTGTCGGTGCCGTCGGTGGACTGGCCGTCGCCCGGGTTGCTGGTGATGGCCTCTGAGGTGTCGAGGCCGTTGCGGAGCAGGAAGAGCCCGATCACCACGGCCACCACCACCAGGGCGGCACCGCGAGCGGGGTTGACGGTCGGTTCGGCAGGGCGACGTCGGGCCATGGTGGATTCTCCCCTATCGCCCGTCGAGCTGGCTCATCGGGCGACCCTCGATGCGGGCTCGGCGACGACGTTCGCGCACCCGGCGGAGGCGTCGGACGAGCAGCGGGTCGTAGTCCAGCGCGTCGGGATCGTCGAGCAGCTCGGTGAGCAGCTGGTAGTAGCGGGTGCCCGACAGCTCGAAGCGATCGCGGATCGCGGTGTCCTTCGGGCCGGCCTCCGTCCACCAGCTTCGCTCGAAGTCGAGGATCGCTCGGTCGCGGTCGGTGAGTGCCATCGGGTCAAGGCTGGCCGCTGGGCGCGCGCCGATCAAGGACCCTCGGCCGCCGAGCGGTACCGTTGCCGTCGAAACAGGCCGGGTTAGCTCAGTTGGCAGAGCGCATCTCTTGTAAAGATGAGGCGGTCGGTTCGATCCCGACACCCGGCTCGGAGCGCCTAGCGTGGGCCGCCGCGCACGGCGCTTGGGGCGTGCGCAGCGACCATGGGGGACCTTCGTGAGGCGGATCGCAGCTGGGCTGGTGGCATGTGTGGTGGCGACGGCCTGCGTCGTCTCGGTAGGAGCGCCGACGGCGATGGCCGCCGGCGAGCCCGACCTGTCGATCACCTTCGTCGAGGGCGGGCCCGACAAGATCAAAGCGGCCAAGGTGTTCCAGCTGGAGTACGACGTCCACAACAGCGAGACGGCGGCCGCGGGGGCCACCACGTCAGCGGTGTACCTGTCGAAGAACACCACCCAGGGAGCGTCGGACATCCTCCTGCACCAGGACGAGGTCGACGCGCTCGCACCCGGACAGGACTCGCCACAGTCCACGCCGGTCGTCGTGCCCGCCACCACGCCGGGAGGGCGCTACTTCATCGTGGTGTGCGCGAACTCGGTGAAGCCGAAGATCAAGGAGTCGACCCGGACGAACAACTGCGCGGCGTCGCCCTTCACCACGAAGGTCGGCGTCGCGGCCGCCGGCCGGTTCTCCGGGCACACCGACTTCGACTTCGGTGACGGGTGCGGCTTCGTGCACCAGCCGCTCGAGGGTGAGTTCACCGCCTTCGCCCCCTACGAAGCGGGCACGTTCGAGATCGACGGCTGCGTGGAGGGGAGCCCAGGCTCGTTCTCCTACACGGGGACGTTCACCCTCGAGGCGGGCCCGACGACGCTCACCGGCACCGTCTCGGGACCGTTCAGTGGTGATGGTGACCCCTTCGAGCTCACCCTGAACATCGCCGCCAGCCCCGACAGCATCCTGATGACCGGGTTGTGGGACAACAGCGGCGAGATCCCGGCTCGGGGTGACCCGATCAACGGCGTCATGGTGCCGGTCGGCGCCGGCTAGGCGGGCCCGCCCTCGCTCACCAGCTGGGCAACGTGTCGAGGGCGGTGTTGTTCGTGATGCGGGTCACGCCCGTGCCGTTGGCGTTCATCGTGTAGAGCTCGAAGTTGAGGGTGCCGTCACGGTTGCTGGAGAACACCAGCTTGGTGCCGTCGGGCGACCACGACGACGTGATGTCCGATCGGGCGTGGTTGGTGAGACGGGTGACCCCGGTGCCGTTGGCGTTCATCGAATAGATCTCGGCGTTGCCATCCCGGAAGCTCGTGAAGGCCAGCTTCCCGGTGCTCGACCACGACGTGACGATGTCCGCGGCGCTGTTGTTGGTCAGCCGCGTCAGGCTGGCCCCCGTCGCGGCGGTCATCGTGTAGACCTCCGCGTTCCCGTTGCGGGTGCTCGTGAAGGCGATGGTGGCGCCATCGGGCGACCACGCGGGGTTGGAGTCGGCGTCCTTGTGGTTGGTGAGACGCTTCAATCCGCTGCCGTTCGCGTTCATCACGTAGATCTCCGAGTTCCCGTCGCGGGTGCTCATGAAGGCGATCTTCGTGCCGTCGGGGGACCAGGCGCCCACCGTGTCGGTCTTCGCGTGGTTCGTCAGCCGGGTGACCCCCGTGCCGTCGGCGTTCATCACGTAGATCTCGACGTTGTCGTTGCCGGCCCGCGTGCTGGTGAACGCCAGCTTCTGGCGGTTGGGCGACCACACCGGATCGGCATCGAGGGCCGGGTTGTTCGTCAACCGGGTCGCGCCCGTGCCATCCGGGCGCACCGAGTAGATCTCGGTGTTGCCATCGCGGTTGCTCGTGAAGGCGATGCGGACCGGGTCTTCGACGGTGTAGCTGCGGGTCGTCGAGCCGGTGTTGCCGACGCGGTCGACGGCGGTGACTGTCAGGCTGTGCGTGCCTGGGGTCAGGTTGAGGGTGGCCGGGCTCGGCGAGCAGCTGGCCACCCCCGATGCGCCGTCCGCGCAGGAGAACACGGGGGTGGGGCTGGACGTCGGAGTCAGCACCTGGCCGGTCGCCGGGTAGGTGATGGTGGCGGTGGGCGGGGCGGCGTCGATGGGGATGACGGCGGTGAGCTCCTGCCCGCCGGCTCGGAACACCACCGTGTGCAGGCCGTCGCCGGACACCGTCTCCTCGCCGTCGGAGGGAACGAAGTCGCCGCCGTCGATGCTCACGGAGGCGGCCACGCCGTCGCTGGCGCCGTCGAGGGCGACGACCGTGTTGTTCGGGTAGAAGCCGTCGGCGCTGGCGGCGGGGGTGACGGAGAGCGCCGCCGGGGTGGGAGGCACAGGGCGGCCGTCGTAGTAGCGGCCCTTGTTGGTGCCGAGCATGAGGTTGCGGGCCAGGTCGAACCCCTGCACGAACCACTCGGTGATCTCGTCACCTCCAGCGGTCAGAGGCGCGCCACCGGTCCACTCGCCGTCTTCGCCTTCCACGAGGTCGAGCGGCTTCCAGGCGCTGCTGCCCTCCTCGCGGTAGAGAACGAAGACACGGATGGCATCCGTCGTCGTGAAGACGGAGAACAGCGCGTTGTCCGCCAGGGTGACGGCGTCGACGCGGTGGATGGTCGGCGGGTCGAAGTCGAGCGGATCGTTGGAGTGCAGCACCTGCCCGCCCATGTGGGTGAACAGCCGCTGCACGCCGCCGTTGGCGGGGGTGCCGTCGGTGAAGTACTGGCCGTTCAGCAGGACGAGCTTGTCCACCGCGCCGGCGGCGGTGCGGGTGCGGGTGAGGTTCGACAGCGTGGTCGGGAAGAGCACCTCGGCGATCTCGTGCTTCGGCTCGTGCGCGCGGAGGTCGATGGTCGGGCGCACCTCGAGCGGGTTGACGTCCGGGATGTCCGTGGAGGTCAGCTCGGTGATGAGCACACCGTGGGGTCGCATGCCGGCGACCGGTTCGACGATGCTCGAGCTCGACGGCTGGGCCGGTCGGTAGTGGTTGATGACCAGCGGCTCACCCGGCACCTGCCAGAAGTCGCCCTCGGGCGTGGTGTGGCGCTGCGGCGTGGCGTCCAGGTCGAAGTCGACGGCCGTGGCGGTGACCGTCGGCGGTGTGGCCGGCGTCGGCGCCGGCATGAACGACGGCGCGGTCAGGCCGGAGGCACCGACCCGGAACATGGGCAGCCCGTAGAAGGTCGCCTCCTGGAGCGCCTTGGCGTCGTAGACACCCGGGATCCCGATCTCGCTGACCACGGCGTGCTTGGCGAGGGAGAGGGCCTGGCCGACCGTCGACGTGCCGTCGAGGTGGCGCGCCAGCTCGGCATACACCTGCTCGGAGTAGGCAGCGATCTCGGTGTCGCCGTAGCCGTAGCCGGTGTTGCCGATGAAGGAGCCGCCCTTGCCGGCCGTCGTCTGGGCCCAGTCCTGGGAGGCCTGGCCCGGGCCGCCGTTGGGCCCGAGCGGCACGAGCACGTCGGCGATGTTCAGCCCCGCCTCGCACCCCATCGTGAAGAGGAGCGCGCCGGGCGGGATGCCGGAGGCGGCCAGGTCGCCCGCGAACAGCAGATCGCGTCCGGGAGTGGCGGTGCTGTCAGCGGCCGGCAGCGCGCGGTAGTGGTCATAGTGAGCGTTGACCGAGACGGCGCGCGGATCGCTCGGGTCGTTCCAGGCGGCGATCACGTCGGCGGCCGTCCACGTGTCGTCGATGCGCGACTGGGGGCCCGTGGCCGGCGTGGCGCCACGCGGCCGGCGCAGCGCCGCATCCACCTGCTGCGCGCCATCCTTCAAGAAGTCGTAGCCAGCGGTGTAGCTCGACCCGAGGTCGAGCACCCCGTCGGAGCTCACGAAGCGCCCGATGGCTGTGCTGATCTCCGCCGGCGTCTCGACGAGGCGACCGAGGCCGACGTCGGCCAAGTAGAGGGCGTCGGCCACGAACGGCGACGGGTCGAAGTCGCCGTAGGGGTCGTCGGACAGGAAGTAGCCGCGAGCGAACGCGCGGGAGATGGGGTTGTCCAAGCCCTCGAAGGCGGCATCGTGCCGGTAGTCGCGCTGGTTGGACAGCGTGACCTGATCGAGCAGTCGGGCCTGGGGCACGATCTCGTCGCTGCCCACGATGACCACATGCCTGAGCCCGGTCACGCCGGTGCGGATCTGGTCGACGAGCGCGTTGATCTCCGCCACGATGTCGTTGGCGGCCTCGATGGAGCACGGGTCGTCGTCCCAACGGCCGAAGGCGGCCGCCACCTCGGGATCGCCCTCCACCGGGACGACCACGCCGCTGACGCCCGGCCTCCCGGCCAGCGTCTGCAGGTCGGCCAGCGTCTGGGCGACCGCGGTCCGCCCGGCGGCGTCGGTGCCGTACACCTGGCCGAGGCGCTGCTGGTTGACGAGGATGAGCGTCTGCGTGCCGGCCGGCACCGTCGGCAGCGTCCCGACCGGGGTGCCGGTGCCGTTGTAGCTGCGCGTGATGCACGGGAGGTCCGCTTCGGGCTCGTCGAAGCGCACCCGCAGCATGTACGGCTCGGGGTGGTTGGCGCCGTCGTAGCCGGACACCTGGAGGGTGAGGTCCTCGCCGGGCTCCCCCTCGAGGATGGTGGTGCTGACCACCTCGGTGGTCGTGCCGCGGTTGATGGAGGTGTTCTTCAGCGGTGTGTTCTTGAGCGGCACGTCCTCGAGCGTCTCCGGCACCAGCACGTTGCCGGTGGGGTCGAGCCCGTCGTCCTCGACCGGCGTGTTCTTCAGCGGCGTGTTCTTCAGCGGGGTGTTGCGCAGCGGCGCGCTGACGGTGTCGTCCGACTCGGGGCCGTAGAGCACCAGGTCGTAGTCCGCCGGGAGCTGGCTGAGGTAGGCCGTCACCGTCGTACCCACGGGAGGGGCGGACAGGGTGAAGTAGTCGATGTCGCCGGTGCCGCCGACGTGCCCCGTGTACAGGACGTCCTCCGTGATCGACGGGGGCTCGCTGGCGTCGGGTTCGGAGCCGTCGGTGGAGTCGACGTTCGCGCCCGATCGGGTGTCGGTGTCGATGACGTCGTAGGTGGTCTCCTCGCCATCGAACAGGGGGATGGCGACCTCGCCGACCACGGTGATGTCGTCCACCCCGAGGGCGGTGTCACCGGTGGCCGAGAAGGTGTACTCGGCGGTGGTGGGCGCGCCGGTGCAGAGCTCGAACGTGCGCATGAACAGCTCGCCGTCGTCGCCCTGGCTGACGTGGTCGAGGTTGGCGTCCCCGCCGGCGAACAGGGTGGTGGTCGAGTCGTTGGGCTCGGCGCCGTCCGGCAGGTCGATCTCGAGGCTGACCTGGTCCTCGTCGGCGCGGCAGGTGGCGGTGATGGCCACGGTGTAGGTCACCGGGAACACGTCATCGTCGACCAGCCGGAACAGCGCGTCGATCGGGACGTCCTCGTAGGGGAACTCGTCCGCCGGGATGAGCGCCACGATCAGCTGCGCCAGCGAGGGCGAGATCCCGTGCTGGAACCGCAGGGCGAACAGGTTGGCGATGGTGGCGGTCGGGTTGACCTTGGAGGGGACGGCCGCCTGGGCCTCCGCGAGATCGAGGTCCGGGTCGCAGGCCGATGCACCGCAGCTGAAGAGGCCAGGGGAGATGCCCGCGGTGATGAACTCGACCTCGAACAGGTCGGCGAGGGACATGTCGTCGAGCCGGATGTCGAGCAGCGGCGTGCCCGCGGGCAGGGCCTGGAGCACGTGGGCTGGGATCTCCTGCTCGTAGAACGCGGTCAGGTCGTCGCCACCCACCTCGAGGTCGGTGATCGTCGTCGCCGCGGTCACGCCGTTGGTGCAGCTGTAGGGCTGGCCCGCGAGGTAGGTGCACCACGGGCCGACGCCGTTGGGTGTCGTCTGGCCCGGCGCCGGCAGCGACGACAGAGGTGCGAGCCCGAGCAGCGTGCCCGTGATGCTGGTGTTCTTCAGCGGGGTGGCCGCCAGGTCGATCTCGTCGAGGGTCAGGTCGGCCAGGGCGGGCGGTTCGGGCGACACCGCGAGGAGCTGCTGGATGGTGACCGTGTGCGGGGGCAGGCCCTCGTAGGGGGTGCCGACGAGGATGGCCTCCCAACCGCCCTCCCGTTCGATCGGGATGTCGGACAGCAGGATCGGGATCGACGTGTTCTTGAGCGGAGTGTTCTTGAGCGGGGTGTTCTTGAGCGGCGTGTTCTTGAGCGGCGTGTTCCTGAGCGGCGTGTTCTTCAGCGGGGTGTTCTTCAAGGGAGCGGACTGCAGGCTCGCCACGCGCGTGGCGAACTGCTCGCGGTCCACGTTGTCGATGGGCAGGCCGAGCCGTCGGGCCGCCGCGTCGGAAGTGTCAGCGTTCACCGCGTCGACGGTGATGGTGTCGCCGCTGCCATCGTCGTCGGCCTGGAAGCGGTACACCTCGACGGTGTTGGTGCCACAGGATCCGCCGAGCAACGGCTTGTTGTCGGAGTGGACAGCTACGCCGCTCCCGGCACCGGAGCCACAGGTGCCCAGGGCGCCGCCGTCGCCGCTGAAGGTGGGGTCGTGCGGGTTCGCCCCGCCGCCGGGGAGCAGGCGGGCGATCGCGGGTCGGCCGCCGCTCGTGCCACCGACGTACAGCCGACCGCTGCCGGCGAAGGCGACGTCGGCGCCAACTGCGCTGGGCGCTCCGGTGGCGAACAGCTCGTTGCTGACGTAGGTGCCGCCCGTCCCGAACGCCGTGTCCCTCGTGCCGTTCTGGTTGAGCACGGAGACGACGCCGCGGGTCGGCCCGTTGAAGACGCCGCCGGTGATGGCGAGCTTCCCGGTCCCAGGGTCGACGGCCACCGCCTCGGCGTGGTCGTCGAAGCCCGGCACCTGGTCGATGCGCAGCCGGCCCGTGCCGAAGTCGCTGTTGACGTCGCCGTCGCTGTAGAGAGCGCCGTTGTCGGTCAGGAGCGCGATGGCGGCATCGTCGCCACCACCCGGCGAGCCCGTGTGGCCGGTGAGGAGGATCTCGTTGCTGACCGGGTGGACGAGGATGTCCTGCACGATCGACCGCTGGCCGAAGTTGGCCTCGGCGGCGCCGTCGAGGTCACCACCGCCGAACCCGGCGTCCACGGTCCCGCTCGGGGTGAGGGCGGCGACGCCCATCTGCGGGTAGCCGCTCGTCGAGTGCCGCGTCGAGGCCCCCACCAGGATGCGCTGGCCGCCCATCCAGTCTTGGAGCGCGACCTGGCCACCGAGGGGGAAGGCATCGTCCGGGCTGCCGATCTGCCAACCGGTGGGCGAGACCTCCGCCACGCCGCTGACGCCGAAGCCGGTGTCGGTGGACCCGTCCGCGTTCAGGCGGGTGATCTTGAGGCGGTGCTGGCCGCTGCCGATGTGCACCCGCCCGGACACCACGACCTTCAGGTCGTCCTGGACCGCGGCGTAGGCCTCGGTGGTCTGGCCCCCGAGGTTCAGCACCCGGGACCCAGTCTGACCCCCGCCCGGCGCCGGGGAGCCGAAGGTGGTGTCGATGGTGCCGTCGGCGTTCCAACGGGTCACCACGAAGGTCGGCGTGGAGGTGAAGACGCCCACGCTGACGACCTTGTCGTCGGGCGCCACGATGAGCTCGCCGCCCTGGAACGCGCCGAGCACCTCGCTGGCCCGTCCCCCGTCGCCCCAGGTCGGGTCGAGGTCCCCAGGCGCGGCGCCGGCGGGGGTCGGGGCGACCAAGGCCAGGGTGGCCCCCGCCACCACCGCGGCCAGTGTCGCTACGCAGAGTCGTGAAAGCTGCCGTCCGCCCATCCAGGTTCCCCTTCGCCCACGGCCAAGCCCTTGCCGCCGGGCCGTTCTCACCCGTTGTAGTCGCGTCAGGGGCTGGCCACAACCAAACCGCACGGTACGAGCCCTTTGTCACCACGCTCGGCGCGGGGCGCGAGGGTACGCGAGCATGGCCCGCATGGGCGGTTCGGGAGGTGACGGCGCGCTCGAGGTGGCCGACGCGCCGCCGGCGGACCCCGACGCGGACCTGCGGGCCTACGTGCCCCGCGTGCAGGTCGAGTGGCTCGCCACGCGCGGAGACCTCCGCGCGACGTCGATCGAAGGCACGCTGGTCTTTGCCGACATCTCCGGGTTCACGCCGCTGACGGAGCGGCTGTCCCACCAGGGCCGGGTGGGGGCCGAGCGGCTCACCGACGTGCTGAACGACGTGTTCAGCCGTCTGCTGGGCACCGCGTTCGCCCACGGCGGCGACCTGCTGAAGTTCGGCGGCGACGCCTTGCTCCTGCTGTTCACTGGCCCGGGCCACGAGCGGCAGGCGGCCAGTGCCGCCGCCGCCATGCAGGCGGAGCTGCGCCCGTTCCGCCGCCTCCGCACCGAGGCAGGGACGGTGTCGCTGCGGATGTCCGTGGGCGCGGCCTCGGGGAGCATCCACAGCGCGCTCGTGGGCGAGTCCCATCGGGAGCTGGTGGTGCTCGGGCCGGTCGTGTCGGACACGGCGGGGCTCGAGGCGGCGGCCTCGGCCGGGGAGGTGCTGCTCTCGCCGCAGACGGCGGCCGCGCTGTCCCCTGCCGACCTCGGCCCGGCCCGCGGCGAGGGCGTCCTGCTCCGCGGCCACCCGAGCGCGCCGCGCCTGGTGCGCGCACCGCCCGTCCTCCCCGCGGCGGACTACGCCCTCGGCGTCCCGGCCAGCATCCGGCCCCACCTCCGGGGCGCGGGCCAGGACGGGGAGCACCGCCTTGCAGTCACCGCGTTCGTCCAGTTCAAGGGCTCCGACGACCTCCTGGCCTCGGCCGGGCTGGATGCGGTGGCCGACGAGCTCCACCGGCTCGTGGTGGCCGTGCAGGAGGCCTGCGCCACCTACGGCGTTGCCTTCATGGCCACCGACGTCGACCGCAACGGCGGCAAGATCGTGCTGGCAGCAGGTGCCCCCGTCGCCACCCCGGACGACGAGGACCGGATGCTCTTCGCGTTGCGGGATGTCGTTGCGCTCCAATCGGCCCTGTCGGTGCGCGCAGGCGTCAACCGCGGCCACGCGTTCGTGGTGGACATGGGGGCGCACGATCGGCGGACCTACGCCGTGATGGGCGATGTCACGAACCTCGCGGCTCGCGTGATGGGCAAGGCGGCGCCGGGTCAGGTGCTGGCCACCACCGCGGTGCTCGAGCACGTCAGCACGCAGTTCGACCTGGCGCCGCTGCCGCCCTTCACGGTCAAGGGCAAGACCGACCCCGTCTCGGCCGCCGTGGTCGGGCCCCCGGTCGGGCGCCAGCGGCGGACGCGACCGACCGCGCTCCACGGCCGGGCCGCCGAGCTCGAGGTGCTCCAGCGCAGCCAGCGCGAGGCCGTCGCGGGTGCGGGCCGCATCGTCGAGCTCCACGGAGAGCCCGGGATCGGCAAGTCCCGGCTCCTGGCCGAGCTGGCCGCGGACGGGTCTACCCCCGCCGTGGTCGAGGTGAGCGCGGGTGTCTACGCGAGCAACAGCCCGTACTTCGCGCTCCGCTCGCCGCTTCGACGGCTGCTGGGGGTGGAGGCCGGCGACCCCGACACCGTGGTGGAGGAGGCGCTGCGACGGGTCGTCGCCGAGCGGGCGCCCCAGCTGGAACCGTGGATCTCGCTGTTCGACGTGCTGGTGGGCCTCGAGCTCGAGCCGTCGCCAGAGGTGGCGATCCTCGACCGCCGGTTCCGCTCCATCCGCACGCAGTCGGTCGCCGCCGAGCTGCTCGACGTCCTCCTCCCCGGACCGGCCCTGCTGCTCGTGGACGACGCGCAGTGGCTCGACGACGCGTCGGGCACGCTGCTCGAGTTCGTCCTCAACGGTCTCGAGGATCGCCCGTGGCTGGTCTGCATCAGCCGCCGCTACGCCGACACCGGCTTCAGCGCCGCGGACCGGGACGACATCACGCTGCTCCAGCTCGCCGGCATCGACGACGCCGCCGGCGACGCACTGGTGACGGACGTGGCCGATCGTGCGGGCGGCGCGCTCGCCCCCAATGTTCGAGCCACCCTCGTGGCCCGCAGCGGCGGCAACCCGCTGTTCCTCGAAGAGCTGAGCGCCTCGGCGGTTGCCGGTCGCGACGTCGACGAGCTGCCCGACACCGTCGAGGGCATGCTGGCGGCTCGCGTCGACGTGCTCGACCCCGACGACCGGCAGCTGTTGCGGCGCGCCTCGGTGCTCGGCTCCCGGTTCACGCGCGACCACCTGCGCGCCATCGGCGGGCTGTCCGAGGTCGGGCTCGACGATGCCGTCGAGCGGTTGCAGGGGTTCGTCGTGCCAACGCTGGCCGCCGGCGAGCTCGAGTGGCGTCAGTCGATCGTGCGCGAGATCGCGTATGCGAGCCTCCCGTTCCGGCGCCGCCGTGAGCTGCACGCGCTCGCCGCCGAGCTCGTCGAGCAGACGGCCGCGGGAGACCTGGCCGATTGGGCGGCGCTGCTGTCGCTGCACTACGCCGCCGCCCACGACCACCCCCAGGCCTGGCACCACGCGCGGGTGGCCGGCCTCCAAGCGCGCGACGACGCCTCCCCCATCGACGCGGCCGCCTTCTTCGCCCGGGCCCTCGATGCCGCCCGCCACCTGCCCGATCTCGACGCGACGGAGGTGGCGGAGGTGAACGAGATGCTCGGCGAGGTGGCCGAGCTCGGTGGTCGCTACGACCTCGCGGTGGCGGCGTACGCCCGGGCCCGGCGGCTGCGGCGCGACCAACCCGTCGAGCTGGCCGGCCTGTGCGTCCGGGAGGGCCACCTGCGCGAGCGCTCCGGCCGCGCGGGTGAGGCGCTCGGCTGGTTCACCCGCGGCCGCCGGGTGCTCGACGCCGCCGGCGCGACGGGCCCGGCCGCCGACGCCTGCCGGGCCCAGCTCGTGCTGAGCTACGGCGGCACCCGCCTGCGGCAGGGTCGCCTGGCGGCAAGCGTGCCCCACCTGGACGAAGCCGCCCGGCGAGCCGACGAGCTGGGCGACCGCCGCCTCCTGGCCCACGCGTACTACCTCCTCGACTGGGCCCACTCGGAGCTCGAGCACGAGGAGGCCGCCCACTTCCGCTCCCTCGCCCTACCGATCTACGAGGAGCTCGGTGACCACGCGGGCCAGGCCAACGTGCTCAACAACCTCGGCGTCACCGCCTACTTCGAGGGCCGCTGGGACGAGGCGCTTGCCCTGTACGAGCGCAGCCGCGAAGCCCGCCGGCGGGCTGGCGACCTCGTGGAGATGGGCACCGCGGCCAACAACGTCGGAGAGATCTTCTCCGACCAGGGACACCTCGAGCGGGCCGAGACGCTGTTCCGGGAGGCGCTCGGCATCTGGCGCCCGGCGGCCTTCCACGCCGGCGTCGGCCTGGTCACCAGCAACCTCGGCCGGGCGGCGACGCGCGCCGGGCGCTACGACGAAGCCGAGGGGCTGCTGGCCGAGGCCGCCGAGCGCCTCACGGCCGTGGGCGTGGAGAGCCTCGCCCTCGAGGCGCTGGCGCGCGAGGTCGAGCGCCGGGTGCTGGCTCGGGCGGACGGGGCGCTGGAGCTCGTGGACGAGGTCGTCACCCGAGCGGTGCGGCTCGGCGGCCAAGGGGTGTTGCTCGCCATGGTCGATCGGCTGGCGGGCTCCGCGCTCCTGCAGCAGGGAGACGTCGACGCCGGTCGGCAGCGGCTGCGGTCAGGGCTCGAGCGGGCGCGCCAGGTGGGCGCGCCGTTCGAGGTGGCCCTGTGCCAGCGGGTGCTGGCGCGCCTCGATGCCGACGACGTCGCGGCGGCCGAGGCTGCCGCCATCCTCACCCGGCTCGGCGTGGTGGCCACGCCGGAGATTCCGCTGAGCGCCGTCGGCGCCGGCTAGCTACGCGATGAGGGCGAGGTCGTCTTCGTGGTCGGCCGCGGCGCGGTCGGTCAGGTGCGACTCGAGCTTGCGCTTGATGCGCTGGAGGGCGTTGTCGATCGACTTCACGTGGCGGTTCAGCTGGTCGCCGATCTCCTGGTAGCTCTTGCCCTCGACGTACAAGGTGAGGACGTCGACCTCGAGGTCTGACAGCACCTCGGCGAGGCGCTCCTTCATCACGCCGAAGCGCTCCGACGCCACGAGGCGGTCAGCCGGGTCGTCGCCCTTGCGGTTGACGTGGATGAGCTCTTCGATGGCTCGCTCGCCGGCCTCGTCACCCGTGCGGCTCCCGGAGATGGAGACGTACTGGTTGAGGGCCTGGTGCTTCTGGCGGGTCGCCGTCTTGATGGCGGTGATGATCTGCCGGGTGATGCACAGCTCGGCGAAGGCCCGGAACGACGACTGGTGCTCGGGCCGGAAGTCGCGGGCCGCCTTGTAGAGGCCGATGAGCGCCTCCTGCTCCACGTCGTCGCTGTCCGCCCCGACCAGGAAGTAGCTGCGGGCCTTGGCCCGGGCGAAGCGGCGGTACCGGGTGATGACGATCTGGAGGGCGTCCTGGCAGCCGCGCTGGAAGCGGTCCACGAGCTCCAGATCGGTCAGATCGCTGAGCTCGGCGTGGGCTTGTCGGAGGTTCACGGCGGTGGTGCTCCTGCTGGTGCGATGGAGGGGTGCGGTTGGTGCTACTCGTGGTAGCCGGAAGTGACTAGTCAGGTTGAACCATGCCCGACTGCCTGTGTCAATGGTCACTCGCCCATCGCGGCGCGGAAAGTGGCACGCAAGATGCCGAACGTCGCCCAAACCAGAAGAACCGGAACCGAAAAGAGTCAGACGGACTAGTCCGGACGGCAGGAGAGTGGTCAGCGCGTGGCACGGGCGCGAGCGACTTCGAAGCACCCGAGCGCGGCCGCCGCGGCCACGTTCAGTGACCCCAGCACCCCGCTGAGTGGGATGCTGGCGATGGCGTCGCACCGCTGCCGGACGAGCCGGGAGAGGCCGCTGCCCTCCGCGCCGAGCACCGAGCGCGATGGGGCCGTCCGCCGCCGGGAGGTCCCACAGGCCGGTCGACCCGCCGCTGTCGAGGCCCACGACCCACACGCCGTGCCGGGAGAGCTGCTGCAGCGCCGTCGGCAGCCCGCCCACGATCGCGAAGGCCAGGTGCTCCACGGCCCCGGCCGCCGCCTTGGTGACGGTAGGGGTGACGTGCACGGCGCGGTGGCGGGGCAGGACGATGCCGGTGGCACCGGCGCACTCCGCCGAGCGGAGCAGCGCGCCGAGGTTGCCGGGGTCGGTGACACCGTCGACCGCGACGAGGAACGGCGGGCGGCCACCGAGCCGCTTGGTGGCCAGGTCGTCGAGGAGCACCTCCTCGAGCGGCGCCGCCTTGGCCAGCACCCCTTGGGGAGCCTCGCAGCGCGCCTCGGCGAAGAACCTCCCCCGGCTGACCTGCCGCACCGGCACCCGTTCCGCCTCGGCCAGCTCCACGATGTCGTCGACGACGTCGGCCTGGTCCTGCTCGGCCAACAACCAGATCTCGTGCACCTTCCGTCGCCGGGCGAGCAGCAGCTCGCGCACGGCTTGGCGCCCCTCCACCTGGTCCCCGCCGAGGCCGTGCCGCGCTCCCCCGGAGCGGGCGCCCGACGCGACGCTCCCCTTCTTGCCGCGGGGGGCGCCAGTGGCGGGCCGTCCTCGCCCGCCGGCCGGGACCCGACCGGGCGTGGGCGACCGGCGCGTGGGCGCCTTCGGCAGGGCCGACGTGCGCTTCGTGCCCTTGCGGGGAGGCTTGGCCATCAGGAGTCGCCGCTCACGAGGGCGACCGCGAAGCAGGCGATCCCCTCACCCCGGCCCAGCGCACCGAGGCCCTCCGGGCGCTTGCCCTTCACCGTGACCGGCGCCCCGACGGCCGCCGACAGGCCGCGCTGCACGTCGTCACGCCTCGGCGCCAGCTTGGGCGCGTCGAGGACGACCGTGCAGTCGACGTTCACGGGTTCCCAACCCGCGGCGCGGACAGCGGCGACGGCCTGGCGGAGGAGCTCCATGCTGTCCGCGCCGGCGAGGGCGGGGTCGGTGTCGGGGAAGTGCTCGCCGATGTCGCCCAGCCCGGCGGCCCCGAGGAGGGCGTCCGTGACGGCGTGGGCGATGGCGTCGGCGTCGCTGTGGCCGACGAGCCCGCGCGCTCCCTCGAACACCACCCCGCCGAGCACGAGTGGTCGCTCGGCGTCGTCGCTGAAGGGGTGGATGTCGAAGCCCTGGCCCACCCGGAGGCTCAACGGCACAGGAGCTCCGCCAGGCTGAGGTCGATCGGCGTCGTGATCTTGATGTTGGCGGGGTCGCCGTCCACGACCACCACCCTGCCACCTGCCGCTTCGACCAGCGACGCATCGTCGGTGCCCTCGGGGGCGGTGGCGTGGGCCTGGCGCAGCGGCGCCGCCCGGAACGCTTGCGGCGTCTGGACGGCGACGAACCGGGTGCGGTCCACGGTGCCGCCGCCGACCTCCCGGAGGGTGTCGGACACCGGCACGGCCGGCACGGCGGCGTCGGCGCCTGCCGTCACGGCGGCCAGCACCCGCTCCCAGATCCCGGGCATGGGCACCGGTCGGGCGGCGTCGTGCACCACGATCGTCTCGGCGTGGGCCGGGACCGCGGCCAGCCCGGCCCGCACCGAGGCGGACCGGCTGGCTCCGCCGGCCACGACCACCGAGGCGAGGGGCTCGTCGACCTCGAGGGCATCGGCGGGGACGACCAGCACCACGCCGTCGGTGTGGTCAGCGGCCGATCGGAGGGCCCAGTCGAGCACCCGCTCGCCGGCGAGCGGGAGGTACTGCTTGCGCTGCCCGAACCGCTCACCGCTGCCGCCGGCCACGACGATCGCCCAGGTCGACATGGAGGGGACGTTACAAGGAGTGAAAATGGTCACACTAGGCTGGGCGGGTGGTCGACAGAGAGCTGATCCGGGGCACCGAGCTCTTCGCCGAGCTCGACGAGGAAGCCCTCGACCGCGTCGTCGAGGCCGTGGTGGAACGGGACCTCCGCCGCGGCGACGTGATCTTCACCGAAGGCGCCGAGGCCGACCACCTGTACGTGGTGGAGGACGGCCGCATCGCCATGGCCAGCCGATCCGACGACGGCCGCGAGTCGGTGTTCGCGCTGATGGAGCGCGGCGATCTCTTCGGAGAGATGCCCTTGCTCGACGGCCACGGCCGGTCGGCCGAGGCCCGAGCCCTCGAGTCCTCCCAGGTGATGGAGATCCCGTACGGGCCGGTGCGCGAGGTCTTCGAGAAGCAGCCCGAGCTCCTGTGGGGCGTGGTCGCCCTGCTGTCGGGTCGGCTCCGCAGCATGGACGCCGCGTTGGCGGACTCGGTGTTCCTCGACGTCACCGGCCGCACGGCCAAGCGGCTGCTCGAGCTCGGCGGCGACCAGGACGAGTTCGTGCTCCCCGTCACCCAGGAGGAGCTGGCCGGCATGGTCGGGGCCTCCCGCGAGCGGGTCAACAAGGCCATCGCCAGCTTCGTGCGCCTCGGCTGGATCGACCAGTCCGAGCGCCGCTACGTCATCCTCGACCGCGAGCAGATCACCCGCAGGGCTCGCTAGCTGTAGATCCCATCCACGTTTGTCACACGGGTCTCCTTGAGGCTTGGGGGTGCTGAAGCCACCCTCACCACAAGGAGACCCGTGCTGATTCACGGTAACGCTCGGCTCTTGCCGCGCGAGCAGAGTCTGCTCTGCGAGCGGGTCCGGCTCGAAGGATGGACCGTCGACGACGCCGCCGACGCGTTCGGGGTGCTCGGACCCGGACGGTGTACCGTTGGTTGTGTCGCTACGACGCTGGCCAACCAATGACCGACCGCTCCTCGGCCCGCATCCGTCGACCGACCCGACCCCGGCGAGGTCGAAGCCAGATCGGTCGGCTTCGCCGACTGCGTTTCACGAGCACCCGGATCGCTGCCGCGCTCCGGATGCCGGTCTCGACGGTCTGCGCCGTGCTGCAGCGGATCGGGCTGAATCGGCTCTCCAAGCTCGAGCCGCCGGAGCCACCGAACCGCTACTGCCGCCGCCACGCCGGCGAGCTGGTCCACGTCGACGTGAAGAAGCTCGGCCGGTTCAACAAGCCGGCACGGGCCTGGCGCAGGGGCCCGGGCGTCACACCCCGGGCCGGCTGGGAAGCCGTCCACGTCTGCGTCGATGACGCCACCCGCCTCGCTTACGTCGAGGTGCTCCCCGATGAACGAGCCGTCACCACCGTCGGGTTCCTCGACGGGCGTCGCCTGGTTCGCCGACGCACGGCGTCGACCGTCCAGCGAGGTCATGAGCGACAACGGCTCGCCCTACCGTCTCCAAGCTCTGGGCGACCGAGTGCCGACCACGGAGACCTCGAGCACATCCGGACCCGGCCCTACCGGCCCCGCACCAACGGCAAGGCAGAACGCTTCATCCAGACCATGCTCCGCGAGTGGGCCTACGCCGCGGCCTACCGCAACTCGACCACCGACACCAAGCACTCCGGCCCTGGCTCGACTACTACAACCACCAACGCCCACACAGCGCCCTCGGCCACAACACACCCGCCAGCCGGCTCACCGCCGATGACAACGTCGGGACTCGCTAGCTGCCGCTATTGGCTCAGGAACGCGATGGCGTGCTGCCACGCGTCGGCGGCGTCCTCACTGCGGTGGGCCGGCCGGCTGTCATCGTGCACGAACCCGTGGTCCGCACCCTCGTAGCGGACGACGGTGACGCCCGCCGCCTCCAGCTCGTCGACGTCCGCCGCCGGCGTCCACTTGTCGACGGTGCCGATGATCGCCATCGTCGGACACACGTCGGGTGACCGCACGGCCTCGAGGGGTTCGATGCTCTGCTCGCCGCGCCAGTCGTCCGGCACCTTGATCATCCCGTAGAAGGCGACGGCTCGATGGAAGCGCCCCGTGGCGGTGCCCTTGAGCGTGAACATGCCGCCCATGCAGAACCCGGTGAGCCCGACCGGTTCGACGCCGAGCAGATCGGCCGCTGCGACGAGGTCGGCGAGGAGCGCATCGTCGTCGATGGTGCCCACCATCCCCAGCCGGTCCTCGAGCGGCAGGTCCTCCCGCCCCGGCCACGGCTCCACCGCGGCCACGGCCCAGGCGTTCGCGTCGGCCAGCCGCTGCGCGTGGTCGTCGAACAGCGGCCGCAACCCCATGATGTCCGGGATCAGCACCAACCCCCGCGCCGGCTCGCGACCATCAGCGGGCCGAGCCACCTCGACAGGGGTCCCAGAAGCAAGCGTCGTGCGCATGCCCGCTGTCTAGCGTGATCCACCCGCATGCGCGAGCACCGGCGCAGCGATGGGTCCCGCCGCTGTCCGATGCGCCCGACGATGTTCGTTCTTCGGCGAAACCGTTTCGCGATCTCGCCAGGGCCGCTGCACTCGCCCGGGATGCCGCGCCGGTTGCCCTGTCCGGCAGAACTGTTCCAACGTCTGAGGTCGAAAACGCTCGCATGCCGACCGAAATCGACCACAGACGTTGTCGTCTCTGCCGAGATGACGCGGGCCGAGCGGCAGATATGCCGCGGTGTGTTGTGCTGACGAGACGCAGCTGGAACGGCGGGAAGGAGAGTGAGATGCGTAGGGAGGGGGAAGCTGTGGGAGATGTGTGGTGTGGGACTGTGGATGGCGGGTGAGTACGCAAGGGCAGCGAAGCAGAGCGTAGATCGCGGCCGTGCTGCCGCGAGCGGCGTCGAGAGGTGAGGTGGCGTGTATAGTGTGTGGAGGGCGAGCGGCAGAAGGGGCGCTACTGGAGAGACGCACGGTCGAAGCGCGAGCTCGTTCATCCGACTGCTTAACGGGCAAGTCAATCCCAGCCTCCGCAGGACTCGAACAGCGTCGTCGTGCGTAGGTCGGCACGAGCAACGTTCGCGCCTCTGGAGAACGTGTACACCACCGGACTCACGAATCGACTGCGTCTGCTCGAGGAGCGGATGAGGTCCGACCTGAATTGCATGACGCGGCCGAAGAAGTCGGGGTCAATCGCCTCAACCTCGCCGACACTCTGCGCTCAGAGGGTGCGACACAGCGCCAGTGGGACCTGCAATGTTGGCCACGATGCGCCACCCCGCTGACGGAAATATTCGATGAGGTCGTCTTCGGTGCGGTTCGCAGGATAGATGAGCCCTGCGACGTCGGGCCGCATTCACCAGGTCCTGGGACGCGGCTCGGAGGGGCCTTCCGCTGCACCTCGCCTCGCTCTATGGCCTCTGCAAGGCTCGACAGTGTGTCCTCGATGTCCGCCAGTCGGGCGAGGAACGTTTCGCCGATGCCGTCGGCAGGTCCGCGCTCAGCACCGCCAACACGTGGCAGGTAGATGACCGGGATTGCACCGAGCGCGGCAGAGCGCCGCTGAGCTCGAACTCAATCGAGAAGCATCCAAATCGGCTGGCGTGATGCATCAGCTCAACACGGCGAATCACTGTGAATGAGCAACGCTTCTGTTGAAGGAACATCGGTTCTGAGCGCGTGCCATCGGCCAGTTCTTCCGTCCACTCCTGCACTTCGGGCGTGAGAAGCAGCCCGTAGTCGACAACACTTCGGAGAATGTCCAGTGCCACGTCAGAGTCGTTGGGATGGCGCCGAGGGAAGCTGTGATACCCGAACTCTGGCTCCACTGATCGGCTCCCGGGTCGTATTGGCGCCTGTAACCCCGTGCGACGTGCGGGCTCAACAATGCCGGGTTCGGCTCTCGGCGTCACTCCGGCAGCTATGTCTCGCTGCTGTCGCCTAGGTGCCAGTAGCCGTCGAGAACTGGGCGCTGCTCACCGTTGGACAGCGTGCGGATGATCTTCACACGACGGCCAGGGTGAGACTCGCGCCATGCGTCGATCGAACCCTGTCGGGTGCGATGTCGGCTGAGCAACTCTCCGCTGTCGGAGTCACGAATCTCGTAGCGAGCCACGCCGACAGCCTCGCGCCCTTGGCAAGCGCCCTGAGCGGGCCGAGCGGCAGCTATGCCCTAGAAGGGGGTCGTTGCGTCGCGGCCTCGGCTAAGCGCCCATCCCTCGACGATCTTGCCATCGACGACTCGATAGATCATCAGTCCGCCGTTGGAGTCGATCGGCCCGTCCGGCGTCGTCCCCGCGCTCCTGAGGTGCGCGATGACCAACTCGTCTCCATAGCCCTCGCACGAGGCAACTTCAAAGCTGTAATCAGGAACGTCGGTCGCCCAAGTGGTGGACAGCATGGCGAAGTACTCATCCCTTGTGTAGCTGCCCTGGTAGCGGCTGGCATCGAGTACGTACCACATGGCGTCGTCCGCCCACGTGGCGTAAACCGCCTCCCCTTCACCTCGTCTGAACCTCTCGAAGTTCTCTCGGATCAACGCGACGTTGTCGTCCCCCGGCATGCGATCACCTCCGCTCGACGCACACTCTGCCCTGATAGAGGGTGGGGTGCAGGCGTTGCGGGTTCGCTCGTAGCGTTCGAGGGCCTGGTGGGCGGTCTCGACTTTGCCCTGCCACCGGTTCGGTTGGCTTCTCAACGATCTGGCCGCTCGCTGGGTTCTCGCTGCGGCGTGGCTCGAAATAGGCGAGACGCAACGGCCCCTCATCAGGACTGCCCGCCGTGGCACACCACCACAACGGACAGTCATGAGGAGGAGATGTGTTCATCATCGGGATCGACCCTCACAAGGGGTCCCATACCGCGGCGGTGCTCGACGATCAGGAGGCGCTCGTCGGTGAGCTCCGTGTCGTGGCGGACCGGCGACAACGCGATCAGCTGTTGCGGTTCGCGTCGCCGTTCGCGCCGAGGACGTGGGCCATCGAAGCTGCCGGCGGGCTCGGCGCGCTGTTAGCGCAGCAGCTCGTGGCGGTCGGTGAGACCGTGCTTGACGTGCCCCCGGCGCTGTCGGCTCGGGCACGGTTGTTGGACTCGGGACGCACCGACAAGAGCGATCCGCACGACGCCCGCTCCGCCGCGATCGTGGCGTTGCGGCACGACTCACTGCAGTTGGTTCGACCGGTCGATCACACCGCGGTGCTGCGGCTGTTGGCGGACCGCCGCCACGATCTGCGAGGGCTGCGGACCCAGGCGGTCTGCCGGCTCCATGCGCTGTTGTGCCTGCTCAGGCCCGGTGGGCTCTCCCAGCGGCTCTCGGCGGATCGGGCCGCCAAGGTGCTGCGGTCGATCCGACCGGTCGAACCCGTGGCCGTCGAACGCAAGCGCGTGGCCCTCGAGCTCCTTGGTGATGTCCGCCGCCTCGACCAGCAGCTCGCCGCCCTCAGCGAGCGCATCACCATCGCCGTCGAGGCATCCGACACCACCCTCACCGACGTCTACGGGATCGGCCCGATCCTGGCCGCGACCATCGTCGGCCACACCGCTCACATCGGCCGGTTCCCCACCGCCGGGCACTACGCCCGCTACAACGCCACCGCCCCGATCGAAGCCTCCAGCGGGCCGCGGGTTCGGCACCGCCTCAACCCCCGCGGGAACCGGCGACTCAACCACGCGCTCCACATCGCCGCGGTCACCCAGATCGCGCACGACACGCCGGGCCGCGTCTACTTCGAACGGAAGCTCGCCGAGGGCAAGACCCGCAAGGAAGCCCTCCGCGCGTTGAAGCGACGCATCAGCGACGTCGTCTACCGCCAACTCCTCGCCGACGCTCGACGCTGATCAGACGGGCCCGGGAGGGCAGACGGGACGACTCTTAGCCAGCGTGGCCGGCTCGACACCCTGAGGCCGGCTCTTCGGACAAGCCACTCCCGGACCCACACCAACGCTACGTCCGACTGCTTCAGACGCGCCCTCGAACACGTCCTTGACACAAACAGGCATCGGTGAGCCGACGCCGTGTCGCTATCGCAGAAATGGGACGCGAGGCGATACGTCCCTATCTGGTGAGCCCGAGGAGATAGGTCCCACATGCGGGACCGATTGCCTCGAGTTGCTGCGGCCGGGACCTATCGCCTCGGAGGACCTCCTGCCCGGTATGGGCGTGCCAATGTCGGCGCCAGGCCGCGGTGATCGTTCTGCCAGCGTGGGAGCGACAACCACTCTCCGTCCCGAACATCACTCAGCGCGGTTGTCGCTCCAACGCTGGCAAATCGAACATGACGACGGTGCACTCCGGCAGGCATGCGGCGCGGCAAACGGTCGCGACGGCTCGGCTTCAGGGACGAAGTCCACTGGCGACGACCGTGGACGCGCCCCACGGCGCCGGTCAGACGCTGACGACGAGACCGACGGTCACCACGTCACCGAGCTGGAGACCCTCGGCCTTTCGAACCCATGCCTTCAACGGGACGATGTACCGCCCGTCCTTGGGCCACAGCGACGTCTTCCACTCGGTGTCTCCGATGTGCGCCGTGACGGGGATCATCCCCCAGCCGTAGGTGACCGACGAGGACGTCACGTCAAGCGCACCCGCCTCCTCGTCGGGGACAGTGACGAAGTGCCACGGAGACGGACCCTTCCAGAACCACACCTCGCCGCTGAACTCCAGCTCCATGCCGTCAGGAGTAGCGGTCGAGGATGCTCGACTCGGCGAGGCGGCTCAGGCCTTCCTTGATCGCCCGGGCGCGGGTCTCGCCGACGCCGGCCACGTCGTCGAGGTCGTCGATGGTGGCGCGCATGATCTTCTGCAGGTTGCCGAAGCGGGTGACGATGCGCTCGATGATCGGCTCGGGCAGCCGCGGGATCTTGGCCAGCAGGCGGAAGCCGCGGGGTTGCAGCGTCTCCTCGAGGTCGAGGTGCTTGTCGGGCAGGTGGAGAGCCGCGCCGACCGACTTGGGATCGAGCAGATCCTCGGTGGTGAGCTCGGCCAGCGACTCGAGGGCCTCGTCGACGTGCCAGTCGGACTCCTCGTGGAAGTAGTCCTTGATCACCAGGCGACGGTCTTCCTCGATGCTGCCCATGAGCTCCTCGAGCTGGAGCCGCACCAGCCGGCCCTCGACACCGAGCTCGACGATGCCCATCTCCAGCTCCTCCGCCACGCGCCGCACCATCTCGGTGCGCTGCATCACGGTGACGACGTCGCGCACCGTGACGAGGTCGGCCACCTCCACCGTCGACAGCGCGGCGGTGACCTCGTCGAGGCGGTTGCGGTAGCGCTCGAGCGTCTGGATGGCTTGGTTGGCCCGCGTGAGCAACCGCGGGATCGGCTCGAGGGTGTGCTTCTGGTCGCCGGCATAGACCGCCACGATGGCCATGTCCTCGGAGATCGAGATCACCGGCACGTCGATGGAGCGGGCGACCCGCTCCGCGGTGCGGTGCCGCGTGCCGGTCTCCGACGTGGGCACGTTGGGATTGGGGACCAGGTGCACGTTGGCGCGTGCGATGCGGCTCGCGTCGGACGCCAGGATGATGGCGCCGTCCATCTTGGCGAGCTCCGACAGCCGCTGGGGGCTGAACGCCGCGTCGAGGAGGAACCCACCCGAGCAGATGTTCAGCACCTCGGGCCCGTCGCCCACCACCACCAGGCCGCCCATCTTCGCCTGCAGGATGCGATCGAGCCCCGCCCGCAGGTGCGTCCCCGGCGCCACGACGGTGAGCGCCGACATGAGCTCAGCGCTGCGACGGGGTGCCATCGCGCAATCCTACTGGCCGTCGTTTGCTCGGCCCCGGGGCCGGCGCCCGTGGCTACGACGCGCGCCGCTGCCGGAGCTCGTCGGTGCAGGCCTCGACGGCCTCCTTGAGCGTGCCGACGCGCACCACGTCGAGGTCGGGCAGGTGCAGCGGCGCACTGGTGGGGACCACCGCCCGGCGGAAGCCGAGACGAGCCGCCTCCGCGAGGCGACGCGCGGTCTGGTGCACCTGGCGCAGCTCGCCGCCGAGGCCCACCTCGCCACAGGCGACCAGATCGTCGGGGACGGGGAGCCCGTAGCGAGCCGACGCGAGGGCGAGCGCCAGGGCCAGGTCGGCCCCGGGTTCCACCGTCTTGACCCCACCCGCGACCACCGTGTGGACGTCGAGCTCGTGGAACGGCATCGACACGTGCTGTTGGAGGACCGCGACGACCAGCGCGAGGCGCCCACTGTCGAGCCCTTGGGCGGAGCGGCGCGGCGTGGGGATGCCCGACTTCGCGACCAGTGCCTGCACCTCCACCAGCAAGGGCCGGTGACCGTCGAGCACCGGTGCGACCACCGAGCCCGGCGTGCCCGGGCGGCGGTCGGCGAGGAACAGCGCCGACGGGTCGGGGACGCTCTCGAGCCCGACGTCGGTCATCGCGAACAGCCCGAGCTCGTCGGTGGAGCCGTAGCGGTGCTTCACCGCCCGCAGCAGGCGGAGCGCATGGTGCCGTTCGCCCTCGAACGAGAGCACGGTGTCGACGAGGTGCTCGAGCACACGAGGCCCGGCGAGGGCGCCGTCCTTGGTGACGTGGCCGACCAGCACCGACGACATGGCGCGGTCCTTCGAGATGCGCACGAGCCGGTGGGCGCACTCCCGCACCTGCGCGACCGAGCCCGGAGCCGACGAGAGCGCGGGTTCGAACACCGTCTGGATCGAGTCGATGGCGACGACGTCGGGCGCCACCGACTCGATGTGCCCGAGCACGTGCGGAAGCGCGGTGTCGGACACCAGCCACAGGTTCGGCGGCAGCGCTCCCAAGCGCTCGGCCCGCAGCCGCACCTGCTGGGCCGACTCCTCGGCCGTGACGTAGAGGCACCGGTGCCCGGACTTGGCCAGACCGGCCAGGGCCTGCAGGAGCAGCGTGGACTTGCCGATGCCCGGCTCGCCTCCGAGCACCGTGACCGAGCCCGGCACCAGCCCACCTTGCAGCACGCGGTCGAGCTCGCCGACGTGCGTGGCGGCCGGCGCCCATGCGGCGGTGTCGACGTCGGCGATCGGCAGCGGGACCGCGCCGGAGGGCCCGACGGCCTCGGCGGACGGCGCCGCAGCGACCACGACCTCCTCGACCAGCGAGTTCCACGCCTCGCACCCCGAGCAGCGGCCGGTCCACTTGGGCTCGGCCGCCCCGCACTCGCTGCACCGGTAGATCGTCCTCGGTCTGGCCATGGCGAGAACCTACGCCGCGGGGTGTGACAGAGCGAACATCTGTTCGTCAGCCGGTCCCTCTACGGTGCGGCTCCGTGGCCGCGTCATCCTCCGAGCGCACCGACTGGAACCCGATCCTGCGGGCCGAGTTCGCCAAGCCCTACTGGCCCGACCTGCAGCAGTTCGTGCTCGACGAGCGCGCCCGCCATCCCGTCTACCCGGCCCACGACGAGGTGTTCGCGGCGCTCCACCTCACGCCCTTCCAAGACGTGAAGGTCCTCATCCTCGGTCAGGATCCGTACCACGGCCCGGGCCAGGCCCACGGGCTGTGCTTCTCGGTGCGCCAAGGCGTGCCCGCGCCGCCATCGCTGCAGAACATCCTCAAGGAGCTCCACACCGACCTCGGGATCGACCCACCCGCGCACGGTTGCCTGGAAGCGTGGGCGACGCAGGGCGTGCTGCTCCTCAACGCCACGCTGACGGTCCGCGGCCGGCAGGCGGCGTCGCACCAGGGCAAGGGCTGGGAGACGTTCACCGACGAGGTGATCCGCGCGGTCAGCGCCAAGCCCGAGCGGGTCGTGTTCATCCTGTGGGGCGCGTCGGCTCGGAAGAAGAAGGCGCTGATCGACACGAGTCGCCACGTCATCATCGAGTCCGCTCACCCGTCCCCCCTGTCAGCGCACAACGGCTTCTTCGGCAGCCGCCCGTTCTCCCGCGCCAACGAGGCGTTGGTCGAGGCGGGTCGCGAGCCGGTCGACTGGCGCCTCCCGGCCTAGGGTCCGCTCCCATGCGCGCTGTGGTGTTGAACGGGGAGCGGGACGTCACCGTCGAGGACGTGCCCGACGCAGGGGTGCCGGGACCGGACGGGCTGCTCCTGCGGGTCGACCGCACCGCGATCTGCGGCAGCGACCTGCACCTGTACCACGGGCCCATGACGATCCCCGGCGTGCACCTGGGGCACGAGTTCGTCGGCACGGTCGAGGACGTCGGCGCCGCGGTCACCACCGTCGGCAAGGGTGACAAGGTGCTCGTGTCCGGCGTGATCGGCTGCGGGACGTGCTCGGCTTGCCGGGCGGGTGACGTCGTCGTGTGCCGCAACGCGGGCACCAAGGTGTTCGGCACGTCCCTCGAGCTCCACGGCGGGCAGGCGGAGGCCGTGGCGGTGCCGGCCGCCGACGCGTCCGTGGTGAAGATCCCCGAGGGCATCACCGACGAGCAGGCCGTGCTGCTCACCGACATCCTCCCCACCGGCTACCTCGGCGCGCAGCGTGCCGACATCACACCGGGCGACACGGTCGTCGTCATCGGGCTCGGACCGGTCGGCGTGTTCGCGCTGCAGTGCGCGCAGCTCTACGGACCGTCGCGCATCCTCGCCGTCGACATGGTCCCCGACCGGCTGGCTCGCGCCGAGCAGCTCGGCGCCGAGCCCATCGACGCCTCCAACGGGGATGTCGTCGGCCAGATCTACGACGTCACCGGCGGACGCGGCGCCGAGTCGGTCATCGAAGCCGTCGGCGCCGACCAGACGGTCACCGACGCCATCATGTGCGCGGCCCCCGGCGGCACCATCTCCGTGATCGGGGTGAACCTCAACTTCGCCTTCCCGTTCCCCGTGCCGGTCGCGCTCATGAAGCGACTCACGTTCCGGGTGACGCTGGCCGCCATCCCGACCACGTGGCCGGCACTGTTCCCGCTGGTGCAGAGCGGCAAGCTGCGCCCGGAAGAGGTCTTCACCCACCGCCTCGGCCTGTCCGAGGCGCCCGAGGCGTACCGCATCTTCGAAGCCCGCGAAGATGGCGTCCTCAAGGTCCTGCTCGACCCGACCGGCTAGGGGGTCCCCATGGCTGATCTCGCGAAGCTCGCCTCGCTCGTCGGCGACGGAGACGTCCTCACCGGCGATGCGATCGGCGACGACTACACGCACGACGAAGCGCTGACCGCCACGCCTCAACGCCCGCTGGCGGTGGTGCGACCGACCGACACCGATCAGGTGGCCGCGGTCCTGGCCTGGGCGACCGCCAACGGCGTCCCGGTGACGGCGCGCGGGTCGGGAACGGGGCTCTCGGGCGCGTGCATCCCGCGGTCGGACGGGGTGCTCGTCTCGTTCGAGCGCATGGCGGAGATCCTCGAGATCGACACCGCCAACCACATCGCCATCGTGCAACCCGGTGTCACGCTCCACCAGCTCGACGAGGCGCTCAAGCCCCACGGCCTCGTCTACCCGGTGTTCCCCGGCGAGAGCTCGGCGAGCTTGGGCGGCAACGTGGCCACGAACGCCGGCGGCATGCGCGCCGTGCGCTACGGCGTGACCCGCCACCAGGTCCTCGGGCTGACCGCGGTGCTCGGCACCGGCGAGGTCCTCCGCACCGGCGGCAAGTTCGTGAAGGCGACCTCCGGCTACGACCTCACCCAGCTGATCATCGGCTCCGAGGGCACGCTCGCGCTCGCCACCGAAGCCGTCCTGCGCCTCCACCCGCGGCTCACGCACGGCGCCACGATCCTCATCCCGTTCCCGACGATCGAGGAGGTGGCCGCGGCCATCCCGCCGCATCGTCGGCTCCGGGCTCATGCCCACGATCCTCGAGTACATCGACTTCCTCACCATGTCGCGCGATGGTGACAGAGCGCCAACCTCGAGCTCGGCGTGCCGCCGGAGATCAAGGACAAGACGCTCGCCTACCTGGTCGTCGTGCTGGAGAACCGCAGCGACGAGCGGGTCGAGGAGGACACGGGCGAGCTGGCCGAGCTGGTCGTCCGAGCTCGGCGCCCTCGACGTCTACGTGCTGCCCACGCGGGTCGGGGGCCGCGCTCATCGAGGCGCGCGAGAAGGCGTTCTGGAACGCCAAGGCGAGCGGCGCCAACGACATCGTCGACCTCGTCGTGCCCCGGGCCGCGATCCCCACCTACCTCGCCAAGGTGCAGGAGATCGCCAAGGCCACCGGCTCGCTCATCGTCGGCTGCGGCCACGCCGGTGACGGCAACGTGCACCTCTCCGTCTTCCAGGGCGACCCCGACGTCCGCACGCAGGTGATCGGGCGACGTGCTGGCGTCGGCGTGGCGCCTCGGCGGCGCGGTGTCGGGCGAGCACGGCATCGGCACCGAGAAGAAGAAGTACCTGGCCGCCATCGAGGACCCGGCCAAGCTCGATCTCATGCGCCGCATCAAGCCCGCCTTCGACCCGGCCGGGATCCTGAACCCCGGCGCCATCTTCGACTGAGGAGCAACCCCCGCATGAACGGCGCCCAGGCCCTGATCCGCACGCTGGTCGACGCCGGCGTCGACGTCTGCTTCATGAACCCCGGCACGTCGGAGATGCACTTCGTCGCCGCGCTCGACGACGTGCCCGAGATGCGCGGCGTGCTGGCGCTGTTCGAGGGCGTGGCCACGGGCGCCGCCGACGGCTACGCCCGCATCGCCGACCAAGCCCGCGGCCACGCTGCTCCACCTCGGGCCGGGGCTCGGCAACGGCCTGGCCAACCTGCACAACGCCGCGCAAGGCGTTCACGCCGATCGTGAACATCGTCGGCGACCACGCGACCTACCACAAGCAGTACGACGCCCAGCTCGAGTCCGACATCGAGACGGTGGCCCGCAACGTGTCGACGCTGGATCCGGTCCTCAGACAGCACCAAGGCGCTGCCGGGCGACGCCGCCGACGCCGTGGCGGCCGCGTCGGGCCGCCAGGGCAGGTGGCCACGCTGATCCTCCCGGCCGACGTGAGCTGGTCCGACGGCGCCGAGCCCGCGCCCCGCCGCACGCGATCGACGCCACGCCGCTCGACACCGACGCTCGTCGCCGACGCTGGCCGCCATCCTCCGTGGCGACGAGCCCGCCGCGCTGTTCGTGGGCGGCCGGGCCTGCCGCGGCCGACGCGCTCGTCGACGCCAGCCGCATCGCCAACACCACCGGCGCCAAGCTGCTCGCCGAGACGTTCCCCGCCCGCCTCGAGCGCGGCGCCGGTCGGGTGCCCGTCGACCGGCTCGCGTACCTCGCCGAGTTCGCGGCGATGCAGCTCGAGGGGCTCCGCCACCTGATCCTCGTGGACACCAAGTCGCCCGTGTCGTTCTTCGCCTACCCCGACAAGGCCAGCGACCTCGTGCCGGAGGGCTGCACGGTGCACGTGCTCGCGGGTCCCGATGGCGACCCGGCCGCCGCGCTCGCCGCCCTGGCCGACGCCGTCGGCGCGCCCGCCGACGCCGCCACGCATCCAGCCGGCCGTCCGCCCCGACCTGCCGACCGGTGCGCTCACGGCCGACGCGGTGTGCCAGATCGTCGGCGCCCTGCTGCCCGGAGGGCGCGATCGTCTCCGACGAGGGCAACACCTCCGGCCTCTTCGCGGCCGGCCACACCGCCGGCGCGCCGGCTCACGACTGGCTCTGCCTCACCGGGCGGCGCCATCGGCCAGGGCCTGCCGGTCGCGCTGGGCGCGGCCGTCGCCGCGCCGGACCGCAAGCGTGATCGCCCTGCAGGCCGACGGCTCGGCCATGTACACGCTCCAGTCGTGGTGGACGATGGCCCGCGAGCAGCTCGACGTCACCACGGTGATCTTCAACAACTCGTCGTACGCCGTGCTGAACATGGAGCTCCAGCGAGTCGGTGCCACCGCCGGCGGGGAGAAGGCCAAGGCCATGCTCGACCTGCACGGTCCCGAGCTCGACTTCGTGGCCCTCGCCACCGGCATGGGGGTCCCCGCCACCCGGGCCACCACGTGCGAGGACTTCATCGACCAGCTCACCGCGGCGCTCGCCACCAGGGGCCCGACCGTGATCGAGGCCATCGTCCCGTCCATCCTCTGAGGCGCGCGCGGCTGGGGCCACGGGTACGGTCGACCCATGACGGCTGACGTGCTCGACGGTGTGCTCGACGACGCGGGGGCGCAGCTCGACGATGCGGTCGACCTCCGGCGCCGGATCCACCAGCACCCCGAGCTGGGCCTGGACCTGCCGGTCACCCAGGCTGCGGTGCTGGAAGCGCTCGACGGGCTGCCCCTGCAGATCACAACGGGGACCACGTCGTCGTCGGTGATCGCCGTGTTGGACGGCGATCAGCCCGGCCCCACCGTGCTGCTCCGCGGCGACATGGATGCGCTGCCGATGCCCGAGGACACGGACCTCGAGTTCAAGAGCACCGTCGACGGGGCGATGCACGCCTGCGGCCACGACAGCCACGTGGCGATGCTGGCCGGAGCGGCCAAGCTGCTCGTGGCCCGGCGCGCGCACCTGGCCGGTCGCGTGGCGTTCATGTTCCAGCCCGGGGAGGAGGGCGACGACGGCGCCAAGCACATGCTCGACGAGGGGCTGCTCGCCACCGCCGCCGACGGCGCGGAGCCGGTGACGATGGCGTTCGCCATCCACCAGTCCCCCACGATCCCGTCCGGCGTCATCGCCAGCAAGGGTGCCTCGCTCATGGCGTCGGCCGACACGTTCCTCATCACCGTGCGTGGCCGCGGCGGTCACGCGTCGATGCCGCACCACACCATCGACCCGATCCCGATCGCCTGCGAGATGGTCGGCGCGTTCCAGGCGATGGTCACGCGGCGCGTCGATGTGTTCGACCCGGCCGTGGTCACCGTCGCCCGGATCCGAGCCGGCACCACGTCGAACGTGATCCCCGAGACGGCCGAGCTGTTCGGCACGGTGCGCACGGTCTCGGAGAAGGCGCGCGATGCCGTGCTCGCCGACATCGAACAGGTCGCATCCGGGCTGGCGGCCACCCACGGCGCCACCGCCGAGATCTCCATCGTGCGCGGCTACCCGGTCACGGTGAACGACGTCGACGCCGCTCGGTTCGCGCTCGACACCGCTGGTTCGCTGATCGGCACCGCCAAGGCCATCGAGATGCCGGACCCGGTGATGGGCGCGGAGGACTGGTCCTACGTGCTGCAGCAGGTGCCGGGTGCGATGGCGTTCCTCGGCACCCGGCCCAAGGGCGTGGCACCACGCGACACCGCGCCCAACCACTCCAACCGCATGGTCCTCGACGAGGAGGCCATGGCCGTGGGGATCGCGACCTACGCGGGCGTCACGCTCAGGTGGCTGGATCCAGCACGGTGATCGTGCCGGCGATCGGGTCGACCTCCACCTGATCTCCGTCGTGCACCCGATCGAACAGGTCGGGGACGCCGATGACCGCGGTGAGACCGAGCTCGCGCGCCAGGATCGCCGGGTGGCTCATGGGGCCGCCTTGCTCGGTGGCGACCGCTGCCACCAGAGGGAACACGACGTTGTAGGTGGCGTTGGTGGTGCCGGTCACGAGGACGTCACCGGGTTCGACGCGGAACAGGAGCTCGACCGGATCGCGACTGACCACCGCCCTCCCCCGCACCACCTCGGTGCCGACCGTGGCAGCGGCCCGCCCGGCCGTCGGCGCGGTGGCTCCGGCCGACCACCACGCGTTCACCAGGGCATCGAGCCGGCGCGTGGCGTCGGGGAGCTCGAGCGGCGGCTCTTCAGGCAGGGGTGACCCGACCATCGCAGGCGGGGTGACGGCGTCGGCCGCCTTCCGCTCCGCGGTCCGCTCCGCGAGCAGGGACGCCGCTGGGCCAGCGCCGAGCAGGACGTCACGCAGCTCGCCCGGGGTGGCTTCGAACGCGTCGGCGGGGTCGTCGATGCGACCCCGGTCGGCGAGGCGGACGCCGACCGCCAGCACCGCGCGCCGCACGACACCGAGCGGCAGGGAGAACAGCACCACCGTGTTGTCGTCGTTGAAGCCGTACGCGAGCTGTGCCACCGCGGCGAGGTCGTCAAACCGATCGCGCTCACCTTCGGGGACGAGGTCGCGGTGGCGTTCGAGCGCCGCCGGGTCACGTTGGGCGCGCGGCCCGGTGGCGCGCAGCGCCGCCCGCACCAGTGCGACCAAAGCGTCAGGACGCTCGGCGAGCGTGGGTGACAGGTCGGTGCCGAACGTGCGGGCGCCGTGAGCGAGCAGCAGCTCGTCGAGCGCCGCGACCGCGTCGCCACCTACGCGCCGCACGTCGTCCAGGCTCTCCACGTCAGCCACCCCCACCTCGCGGAGCCCCGTGGCGATGCGATCGAGGAGCGATTGACCGGACGCCGTGGCTCCCGCCGAGCCCGCCAGGCTCTCGAACAGCGCCCGCCGGTCGAGTCCCCACGACTCTGCGGCCTCGAGCAGCGCGCCACCCGCCGTGGCTCCCACGCTCATCAGGGCGAAGTGCTCGGGCGCCCACTGCTGGTAGTGCGCCACCGCCTGGTCCACGTGGTCGGCGAGCGACGCGTCGTCGAGCGTGCCCAGCTCGACCTCGAGCAATGCGCGGCTGGCGGCCATCGCGGCCGGCCGCGTCTCCTCCGCCCAGGCTCGCAGGTCATCTCGCCACCGCTGCGTGGTGAGGGTGTGCTCGGCTGTCAGCGCCAGCGCGTCCAGGTCGACGGCATCCGGCACCTTCTGCGAGTAGTAGAGCCAGCGGCCGACCGGTTCGAACCCGGCCGCGCGGCGGCAGGCCGTAGCGCTCCGCGGCCCACGAGAACCCGCGGGCCACCGGCGGGAAGATCGTGGCGAAGAGGGTCGACACCGCACCCGGCAGGTGCTCGGCCGAGTAGAACCACAGTCCGGGGCCGGGCGGTTCCGGAGTGGTCTCGTCAGCGCTCATGCCGCTCCATCGTGGCCCACCGGCTCGCTCCGACGCCGGGCCGTCGACCGCATCGCCAGGCGGACGAGCCCGAACAGGAGGAGGAGCAACCCACACGCGGCGCCGACCCCGACGGCCACCAACCGCCATGTGCGCGGCTCCTCGCTGGTCGCCTCGAGGTCGATGGCGCGGTCGTCGAACCCGACCTGCCACACGGCACCGTTGCCGGCCTTGGTGGTGGCGTTCGACGTGACGTCACCGGGCAGGCGCACGCCGACGCGGACCTGGATGAGTCGGCTGAGCGACTCCCCGAACTGGGCCTCGATCTCCGCGGCGGTCGTGCCCAGCGGTTCGCCGTCCGGTCCGACCGCGTCGCCGAGGTTCGCCAGCCCACCCGTGAAGTCGACCCTCCCCGTGAACTGCCACTTGGTGGCGGCGAACGAGGAGTCCCGGCGCACCGCGAAGTCTTGGAACGGCCCGTCGTCCGCCGCGATGTCGTCGAAGATGGCGGCCGCTCCCGCCGGGTCCGCGAACGTGCGTCGGAGCCGTACCCGCGTGAAGCCGTCCTCCTCCAGGTCGGGGCCGTCCACCACCCACCCGGCGTCGGCGAGGGCCGCGTCGTCCAGCACGGCGGCCAGGTCACCACCGATGCGCTCGATCCCGTCCCGGTCGACGCCGATCACGACCTCCACCGCACCGCTGCCGTCCTCGGCCACCTCCACGTTCACGTCCAGCTGCAACCGGCAAGAGGTGAGCAGCACCGCCCCCACGAGGAGGAGCAGAGCTCGACGCACTAGGTGGTCTTGACGATGAGCAACGAGCACGGGAGGTGGTGGGACACCTTCCCGGGGACCGAGCCAGGCTTGATGAAGCGGCTCAGGCCCGTCATCCCCTTGTTGCCCATGACGAGGAGGTCGTACCCCCCGTCACGGGCCTCGTCGATGAGACCCGAGACCGGATCGGCCTTCGTCACCTTGGTGTCGATGGCCACGCCCGAGCCGGCGTGGCGCGCCTTCTCGGCCGCCACCACCGCCTCACCCTTGTCGGGCTTCCCGGCGTTGAAGATCGTCAGCGTCGCGCCGACGGTCGTGGCCACCGCCACGGCCCGGTCGACGGCCTTGGCCGCCGTCTTGGACCCATCCGTCCCCACGAGGATGCGCTCGTACATGGCCGCGCAACCTACTACTGCGAAGGGCTCATCCCTCGGTGGGACCGGTCTCGGCCAGCTCCATCGGCGGAGGCTCGAAGCCCTCGACCCCCTTGAAGGAGAGCGCCAGCTCACCCGTCTCGGGATCCGGTTCGGCGTCGACCACGATGATCTGCCCCGCCCGGAACTCCTTGTAGAGGAGCTTCTCGGACAGCGCGTCCTCGATGAGGCGCTGGATCGCCCGGCGCAACGGGCGAGCGCCCATGGTGGGGTCGTAGCCCTTCTCGGCCACGAGCTGCTTGGCCGCCGGGGTGAGCTCGATGCCGATGCCCTGGCCCTCGAGCTGCTTCTGCGTGCGGGCGATCATGAGGTCGACGATCTGCGTGACCTCGGCCTGGCTGAGCTCGTGGAAGACGATCGTCTCGTCGATGCGGTTCAGGAACTCGGGCCGGAAGTGCTGCTTGAGCGCGTCGTTGACCTTCTCCTTCATGCGCTCGTACGTGATCGCCTCGTCCGACCGGCCGAAGCCGAGGTTGGCCTTGCGCAGGTCGGCGGTGCCGAGGTTGGACGTCATGATCAGCACGGTGTTGCGGAAGTCGACCGAGCGCCCTTGGGCGTCGGTGAGCCGGCCTTCCTCCAGGATCTGGAGGAGCGTGTTGAACACGTCGGGGTGGGCCTTCTCGATCTCGTCGAAGAGCACCACGGAGAACGGCTTGCGACGGACGGCCTCGGTGAGCTGGCCGCCCTCCTCGTAGCCGACGTAGCCGGGGGGCGAGCCCACCAGGCGGCTGACCGTGTGCTTCTCCATGTACTCGGACATGTCGAGGCTGATGAGCGCGGTCTCGTCGCCGAAGAGGAACTCGGCCAGCGTCTTGGCCAGCTCGGTCTTCCCGACGCCCGAGGGGCCGAGGAAGATGAACGAGCCGCTGGGGCGCTTCGGGTCCTTGAGGCCGGCGCGGGTGCGGCGGACGGCCTGGGCGACGGCCCGGATGGAGTCCTCCTGGCCGATGACCCGCTTGTGGAGCTCGTCCTCCATGCGCAGGAGCTTCTGCGTCTCCTCCTCGGTGAGCTTGTACACCGGGATGCCCGTCCACATCGAGAGGACCTCGGCGATCGCCTCTTCGTCGACCTCGTCGAAGAGGTCGACGCCCGAGTCCTTGATCTCGCGCTCCTTGCCCTCCTTGGCGGCGAGCAGCTCCTTCTCCTTGTCGCGGAGCTTGCCGGCCTCCTCGAAGTTCTGGCTCTCGACGGCCTTCTTCTTGGCCTCGACCACGCCGGAGAGCTCGGTCTCGATCTCCTTGTAGTCAGCCGGGGTCTCCATGCGCTTGATGCGCAAGCGCGACCCGGCCTCGTCGATGAGGTCGATGGCCTTGTCGGGCAGGTGGCGGTCGGCGATGTAGCGGTCGGCGAGGTTGGCCGCCGCCACGAGCGCCTGATCGGTGATCGTGACGCGGTGGTGGGCTTCGTAGCGGTCGCGCAGGCCCTTCAGGATCTCGATCGTGTGGGCCACGGTGGGCTCGTCCACGACGATCTTCTGGAAGCGGCGCTCGAGGGCGGCGTCCTTCTCGAGGTGCTTGCGGTACTCGTCGAGCGTGGTGGCGCCGATCGTCTGCAGCTCGCCACGGGCGAGCATCGGCTTCAGGATCGACGCGGCGTCGATGGCGCCTTCCGCGGCACCGGCACCGACGAGCGTGTGCAGCTCGTCGATGAACAGGATGATGTCGCCGCGGGTGCGGATCTCCTTCAGCACCTTCTTGAGGCGCTCCTCGAAGTCGCCGCGGTAGCGGGAGCCGGCGACCAGCGCGCCGAGGTCGAGCGTGTAGAGCTGCTTGCCCTTGAGCGTCTCGGGGACGTCGTTGATCACGATCTTCTGGGCGAGGCCCTCGACGACCGCGGTCTTGCCGACGCCAGGCTCGCCGACGAGCACCGGGTTGTTCTTCTGGCGCCGCGACAGGACCTGCATCACGCGCTCGATCTCCTTCGAGCGGCCGATGACGGGGTCGAGCTTCTTCTCGCGCGCCTGCTGGGTGAGGTTGCGCCCGAACTGGTCGAGCACGAGCGAGCCGGAGGCGGCGTCTTGGCTCTGGGTGCCGCCGGGGCCCGAGGTCTGCCCGGCCTTCTCCGAGGAGCCCCCGGGGCCTTGGTAGCCGGAGAGCAGCTGGATGACCTGTTGGCGCACGCGGGAGAGGTCGGCGCCCAGCTTCACGAGCACCTGGGCGGCGACGCCCTCGCCCTCTCGGATCAGCCCGAGGAGGATGTGCTCGGTGCCGATGTAGTTGTGGCCGAGCTGCAGTGCCTCGCGCAGCGACAGCTCGAGGACCTTCTTCGCCCGCGGGGTGAAGGGGATGTGCCCGGACGGCGACGAGCCGCCCTGCCCGATGATCTCCTCGACCTGGCTGCGCACGGCCTCGAGCGAGATGCCGAGCGACTCGAGGGCCTTGGCGGCGACGCCTTCGCCCTCGTGGATCAGCCCGAGCAGGATGTGCTCGGTGCCGATGTAGTTGTGGTTGAGCAGCCGAGCTTCCTCTTGGGCCAGTACGACGACCCGTCGGGCTCGGTCGGTGAACCGTTCGAACAAGGTGAGCCTCCCGCCCCTGGTCTGGGGGATCCGTGGGTCGAGTGTATCCCTGCCCCTCCGCATCACACCGCAGGCGAGACATCGGCACGTCAGGGCGGCGAGGTGAGCCCAACGGGCCGTCTTTCTGCGCCTGGAGGTGCTGACCTAGCGTGCCGGGTGGTGTCCGAGAGCCCGCTCCTCCGCCTTCCTGGCATGGCCGGCCACCGGTCGCGGGTCGAGGACGCCCTGATGAAGGTGGTCGCGGCCGAGGACGAGCTGATGGCCCAGATGGGGGGTCACCTCATCACGGCCGGCGGGAAGCGGGCTCGCCCGTTGTTCGCCGTGGCCTCCGCCGCCGCCCTGGCGCCCGACGCGGCCGCCGTGGAGGCCGCGGTCACCGAACAGGTGATCCTCGGCGGCGTGGCCGTCGAGCTGGTCCAGGTCGGGTCGCTCTGCCACGACGACGTCATCGACGAGGCAGAGACCCGCCGCGGCGTGGAGAGCGTCAACGCCCGTTGGGGCAACCTCAAGGCGATCCTCGCTGGCGACTTCCTCCTGGCCAAGGCATCCGAGATCGCCGCGGGGCTCGGCACCGAGGTGGCGGGCCTCCTCGCCGCCACGATCGGCAAGCTGTGCGAGGGCGAGGTGCACGAGCTCCGCCACGCGTACGACGTCGATCGCACCGAGGCGTCCTACCTCCAGGCCATCGAGGGCAAGACGGCGGCCCTCTTCGCCACGGCGTGCCGCGTCGGGGGGATCGTCGGCGACCTCCCCCGCCCCACCATCGACCTGCTCACCGAGTTCGGGCACCTGTACGGCATGGCGTTCCAGATCGTCGATGACGTCCTGGACGTCATCGCCACCGACGAGCAGCTCGGCAAGCCGTCGGGCCACGACCTCGTCGAGGGCATCTACAACCTGCCCGTGCTCTACACGCTCGAGGAGGTCGGTCCCGACCTGCGGGTGCTCCTCGGTGGGCCCATCCCCAGCGCCGACCTCGAGAACGTCCGACGCATGGTCCGCGGCACCGCCGGCGTCGAGCGGTCCGTCGAGCAGGCGCGCGCGTACGTGGAGCAGGCCGTGAAGGCCATCGCTCCCCTCGGGGGCACGCCGTCGGGTGTGGCCATGGCCGGCGCCAGCGAGCACCTGCTCGTCGACCTCGAGGCCGTCCTCGCCGCCTGAGCACCGCCGGCCGGCACGCGACCTGATCGTCCGGCCCGTCCCCTTCGTACCGTAGGTAGCATCCGCCGATGGCCGTGGGGTCGATGGCGGTCGATGTCCCGTTCATCGGGCGGGTCGACGAGCTGGTCGTGCTTCGTCGGCTGCTCGACACGGCGCTGTCGGGCCAACCGCGGGTCGTGCTCCTCTCCGGTGACGCGGGCGTCGGCAAGTCCCGCCTGCTGGCCGAGTCGATGGCCGCGGCCAGCGCCGCCCACGTCAGGGTCCTCTTCGGCACGTGCTACGAGGACATGGGCATCCCGTACCTGCCGATCGCCACCGCGTTCCGGCCGCTCGACCATGAGGGAGCCCGTCGCCTCAACCCGCCGCGCGGGTCGGTCGTGGCCGGCGCGCCCGACGCGGACGACGCCGAGGGCAACCGGCTCTCGCTGTTCCTCGACGTCACGGCCGCCCTCGTCGACGAGGCGGCGACGACACCGACGCTGCTCGTCCTCGACGACGTCCACTGGGCCGACGACGCCAGCGCCGAGCTCATCCGGCACCTCGTCCTCTCCGCCGTGCACGAGGCCAGCCTCGCCGAGCTGCCGCTGATGATCATCCTGTCTGCGCGCGGCCCCTGGCCCGAGGGCGTCCCCCGCGCGTTGGCCCGCCTGTCGCGGGAGGGGGCGGCGGTCGAGCTCCGCCTCGAGCGGTTCGGGGTGGTGGAGGCGCACGCGATGGTGACCGCGCTGGCCGGTGCGCGACCCCGCACCGACGTCATCAACGAGCTGCTCGACGCGACCGCCGGCAACCCCCTGCTCCTGCGCGCCGTCGTCACCCGCAACCTCTCAGCAGGCCACCTCCTCGTGCACGGCGACGAGGTGCGACTCGGCGCCAACCGGCAGCTTTCGGCTCCCACCGACCTCGACGACGAGATCCGCCTCGAGCTGGCCCGCCTCGATGACGAGGGGCACACGGCACTGTCCATCGCCGCGGTCATGGGGGACGGCGAGCTGACGACGGCGCTGCGAGCGGTCGTCGGCGCGAGCCACCAGTCGGCCCTCGGCCATCTCTTCGAGGCCGGCATCTTGCGCGCCGACGGCACGCACCATCGGTTCTCCCATCCGCAGGTGCGGCACGTCGTCTACGACGACCTCGACGAGGATCGGCGGGCCACCATCCACCTGCTGGTGGCGGCCTCGCTGGAGAACAGCGCCGAGCACCCCGACGCGGCCACGGCGCTCGCCATCGCGCACCACCTGCGTCGAGGGGGCGCGGATCCCAACGACGAGCACGTCGCGCAGTGGGCCCTCGTCGCGGGCGAGGGGGCATGGTCGTCGGGAGCGTGGGAAGAGGCGACGCGGGCGTACTCGATGGCGCTCGCCGGCGCCGCCCGGTCCACGCTGCCTCCGGAGGAGCTGACGGAGGTGCTCGTACGAGCCGGCGTCGCCGCGTACTACGCGAACGACGACATGTGCACGACGTGGCTCGGCGAAGCCGCGGAGCTGGCCGCGTCCCTCGGTGACGTGGAGCGCCGAGCTCGAGCCCTGCTCGTCGCGGCGCGGTTCCGGTTGATCGGCACCGCGGCCACCGTGGGCGCCCGAGCACCCATCGACGAGCTCGAAGCCCTCCTCCCGTTGCTCGACGAGCAGCTCCCCCTCCGCGCGCTCGTCCTCGCGACGATCGCCGACCTGCACGTGGTCGGTCTCGACCAGGAGCGGGCAGCCGCCAGCGCCCAGCTGGCGGAGGAGGCGCTCGAGCTCGGCGGTCGCGACAGCGAGGCCGCGGGACAGGTGACCTTCACACTCGGGTTGCAGGACATGAGCTCGCTCCGCCTGGCCGAGGCGACGCGCCACTTCCGGCGCGTGATCGAGGTCGGCGAGCCGCACGTGGCCTTGGCCGCCAAGGCGCGGATCGGCTTGATCCACCTGGTCGAGGGCAAGGTCGACGAGGCGGAGGTGATGCTGGACGAGGCCCGCACCGGCGAGCGCCGGCTGTCCTCGCACGCCGGCCAGCAGCTGCCGGCCGCGAGCCTGGCCGCGGTCCACTACCTGCGCGGCCGCTTCGCCGAGGTGGAGCACCTCGCCGCCGAGGTGCAGTCGCTGTACGAGATCCAGGAGTACGCCTTCACGCCCGGGATCCTGTTCCCCACCCTGGCGGCGTCGCGCGTCGCGCGCGGGGACGTCGACGGCGCGCGCGAGGCGCTCGGGCGCTGGCAGGCCGCCGGCGGTCGAGGCGTCTGGCGCTACGACGCGCTGCTCGCCACCATGACGGGCGGCACGGCCGACGTGGCGTCCGAGCTCCGCTCTCGCCGTTGGCCGTCCATCGTCACGCCCAACCTCTTCACGCTGGACATCCCCTGCCTCCACGTCCTGGTGGGTGTCGCCATGGACGACCTCGATCTGGTGCGCAGCGGGCTCCCGGCCCTCGCCACCGCCCACGAGCACGGCCTCCTCCTCACGCTCGGCTGGCCCTGGCTCCTCAGCCGGGTGCTCGGCGACGGGAACCTCGCGGTGGGTCAGGTCGCCGCCGCCGAACGGTGGTACCAGCGAGCGCGCGACGAGGTGACCGCGGTGGGTGCATCGATCGAGCAGGCCTACGTGACGCTCGGTGAGGCGGGACTCGAGCGGTCCCGGGGCCACTCGACCCGCGCCGCGACGCTCGCGGCGCGCGCGGCCGCCGACCTGGACGCGGCGAGCGCCCTGCTGCTCGCGCGCGATGCCCGAGAGGTCATCGACCACGACGGCGGCGTCGTGGCGCCGCCCCCGCGCCAGCGCTTCATCCTCTTCACCGACATCGTCGGGTCGACCGAGCTCAACGTCCGGGCGGGCGACATCCGCTACCTCTCGCTGGCGGAGGAGCACGATCGGATCCTGCGCGCACGGTTCCGCCGGCACGACGGCGTCGAGCACGCCCACACCGGTGACGGCATGAGCGCGTGGTTCGCCACCGCCGATGCAGCCTTGGACTGCGCGTTCGGCGTCCAGGCCGACCTCGAGCGGGCGAGCATCGCCCACCCCGAGCTGCCGGTGCGGGTGCGCGTCGGGATCTCCGTCGGACGCCCGCTGCTCACCGGCGAGCGCCTGTTCGGCATCTCGGTGGTGGAGGCGGCTCGGATCTGCGGTCTGGCCGGCTCCGGGCAGGTGCTGGTGAGCGAGGAGGTGCAGGCACAGGCAACGGGTCCGTACCCGTTCCGCCTCGTCGGCGAGCACCACCTGAAGGGCCTGCCTGGTTCGCAGACCATCCACGAAGCGCTCCACCTCGGCACCGGTTAGGGTCCGCGCTCGATCAGCACAAGGCGTACGAAAGGGGCGATTCGTGCCGAACTTCATGCCGTACTCGACCGAGAAGAGCATGATCTTCCAGGTCACGGAGAGCTGGCTGAACGGCAGCCGCACCACGGCGCTCGGCGCGCTCTGGCACCTCGTGGATGGGAAGCCGATCTCGGAGATGGCTCCCGTCGGATCCAGCAACCTCGACTACCCGCCGGTCGACACCGTCGACAAGCGCAAGGCGCACGTCGAGGAGCACTGGTGGGGGCGGAAGCAGGACGCCACCGGCAAGTGGGTCGACCAGCCGTCCTACGACCCGGTCAACAACCCGACCACCGGCTTCTGGAAGCACTGGTACGGGAACGCGGAGGGCGTGTTCCGGGAGACGATGATCCGCCGCGCTCTGCATCTCGCTCGGGATCAGCCGCGCGACCGCCGAGAAGAGCAGGGACTACAAGGTCCGCAAGCCCGCCGAGCTCACCGCCGGCAGCCAGCACTGGCCGATCTCGATCCTCTGGAAGTGCCCGAGCCCCTGGTACGAGGGCTGGGTCGAGTTCAAGGACTACCGCACGGCCCGGTCGGTCAAGGGCGGTCACGTCACGGTGCTCCTCTCGACGCCGTCGCACGGTGTGAAGCTGTACGACTCCCCCATCCGACCGGCGAACGCGGAGACGGTCGTCAACGACCCGTACCAGGCCTACGACCTGAACCCCGACGGGCCGGCGGGCCCCGAGGGCCTGTGGGTCGTGTCGCAGTCGGCCCACACGCAGATCCCGAACGCCAAGCAAGGACCCACCAACGCCGGCGACTGGGCGCCCCCGACCTTGGGGCAGCCCGTCTACAGCGCCGGCACCGTGGTCACGATCTCCCCGGCCGTCCCCGACGGCGGCGCGGCTCCGGCCGGCATGCCCCTGCAACCCTGACGAGAGGCGGAACCCATGATCGAGGTAGATGTGGCGCTCGAGCTCGTCGAGGCGGACGTGCGGAACGCGCTCCAGGAGCAGCTGCCCGACGGCGAGGGCTTCGCGCTCGACGACGCCTTCGAGGGGTGGCGTGACAACCCCTTCGCCGACGCCGACCACACCAAGGTCGTCGTCCCCTGGACCTGGTCGGGGCGCAACGCGGGTCTGCTCGGACTCGACGCCACGGGCGCGCCCGTGGTGGTCCGTGGGCTCACCGTGATCTTCGAGGACGGCGACCAGCACCTCTGCCATCGCTACGTCGACTGGCTGCCGGTGCTGGCCCAGGCGGGGCTGATCCTGTTCACGCGCCCGCTCCGCCCGATCACCGAGCGGTACTCCGAGGAAGACCTGCTCGCGATCCCGGACTACCGGAGCGCGGCCGAGGAGATCGCGGCGGTGCGCGAGCAGTTCGGGCTCGATCCCGCTCCCTGATCCATCACGCGGGGTCGCGGAGCACGGCGCGGGCTGCCGCCAGCTCCGCGAGCTCGGGCGAGACGTCCACCTGGTCGAGCAGGGCGCTGAGGGCCTTGTGGTCAGCGGAGTCGTCGCTCGTCGCGCACAGCGCCGTCCGGGCGCGCAGCTCGTACAGGGTGGCGTGCTGGTCGACGCTGATCTGGACCGCCTCGCGGAGGAACCCGAGGCCAGCCGGATCGGAGGGGTCGCGCGCCAGCCGCACCTCGCCACGCTGGCGGGCGATCTCGGCCGAGGAGAAGTGCGCACCCGTCTCGGTCGCGATCTCAGCGGCCGTGCTCAGGTACGTCTCCGCCAGGTCGAGCTCGCCCTGCTCGAGGAGCACACCACCGAACTCGGCGTACCAGGCAGGCAGCCACACGAGGACGCCGAGGGATCGAACCATGGCGAGCAGGTTCCCAGCGCGGGGCTCCGCACCCGGGTCGCCGTCCCGCATCTCCAACATGGTGGTGAGCAGCCCGGCCACGATGACCCAGAACGTGAACCCGTGCCGCTCGGCGACGCGCACCTGTTCCGCGGCGTGGCGGCGGGCCGCATCGATGTCCCCGAGCAGGAGCTCCTGCGCTGTCCGCATCCCGCTCACGTAGCAGTAGGTGAACGGACCCCGGGGGAAGGTGGCCTCGCTGGCCATCGCGAGTGCAGCCGCTGAGTGGCCGCGGGCGTCGTCCAGATGGCCGAGGACGGACTCGACCAGCGCGAGGTGAGCCAACGCGGCCGGTCCGGGGTCGTTCGGGTTCGGTGCGTGGAGCGGCATGTCGATGGTCGTCTCCAGCAGCTCGGCGACCCGGCGCAGACCGCGCTCGGCGACCGCGAAGTCACCTCGGAACGCGGACACGAACGCGCGGTTTGCCTCGAGGAACTCGCGCATCGGCCCATCGGGTCGGACCTTCGCGATCAGATCGACGGAGATGGCGTCGCAGTCGTCGAGCTGGCCCTGCAGCATCAGGGTGGCCCACAGGCCGGTGATGGCCCAGAGGCGGTCGCCAGCGGGCCCGGTGCCATCCCCCCAGATCGACTCGTCGTCGAGGTAGCCAGCGGGTGCGAGCTCGGCGACGAGCGCGCTCGCGCTCGTGAAGTCGGCCACCGCCTGCGGCGCGGCATAGCCGAGACGCGACGCCACGTTCATCCCGCGCTGCAGCCGTACGGGGATCTCGTGCTCGGCTCGCTGATCCGCAGGTACCTCGGATAGCAGCTCGATGGCGCGGTCGAGCAGCTCGCCGGCCTCGTCGAAGGCACCGAGGGCCTGCGCGGCATCGGCCGCGATGGTGAGGGCGGCCACGGCCTCTGCGTATCGGGTGGCGTGCTCGAGGTGGTGGGCCAGGACCGCGGCATCGCCTCCGCGAGCGGCGAGGAGCGCGTCGGCCACGCGCCCGTGCACGAGCTGGCGGGCGGCGACCAGCTGGGTGTCGTACGCCAGGTCGGCCAACAGGTGGTGCCGGAACCGGTACAGCTCGGGATCCTCGTCGGTCCAGAGGAGGACCCCGGCCTCGACGAGCGCGGCAAGCTGCCGGTCGAGGTCGGTGGACCGGATCTCGCTGGCGGTGGCGATCATCGGCAGGCGGGCCTCGACCCCGATGGTCGCGATCGCCTGGGCGAGGCGCAGGTCCGCGCCCGGCACCGCGAACCGGGCGAGCAGCAGGTCGCGCAGGGCGGGCGGGATCGAGCTGGCCCGGTCCGCGTCGCTGTTCGCCATCGCGCTGCTTCGCAGCAGCTCCTCCAGGAAGAGCGGCACGCCGTCGCTGCGATCGACGATCCGCTCCAGGTGACCGGCCGTGAGCGCCCGCCCCTCCGGCAGCCGCCGAGCGAGCTCGTGCAGCTCGGCGGCCGCGAACCGCTCCAGCTGGATCTTCTGCGCGCCGGGCCAGGGGACGGCGAACCCATCTCGAGCGGTCACCACCAGCAGCAGTCCGGGAAGCCGCTGGGCGACGACCTGCCCGATGAGCTCGACCGTGGTGGCGTCGGCCCACTGGACGTCATCGACCACGAGGAGCATCGGCGACGCTTCCGCCGACGCTCGGATCCAGCGGACCAGCGTCGACAACAGCTCTTCACGCAGGCGCATGCCGTCGAGCTCAGGCGGCGGGCACCAGGAGGCCGGGGGAAGCCCGAGCAGGTCGGCGAAGTACGGCAGCGACTCGGCCAGCCCCACTTCGTCCATCGCGGTCCAGAGGCGCGAGAGCGCGTGCTCCGGCACGTGACCCGGGTCGATGCCGGCCGCGCGCTCGATCAACCGACGGACGGGGTAGAGCGCCGTCGAACGGTGGTAGCTCGAGCAGTGCGTGATGAGCGTGGTGGCATCGTCGGCGTGCACGCGCCGCCCGATGACGTCTGCCAACCGGGACTTGCCCACTCCCGCCTCGCCGCTGATCACCATTGCGACGCTGCCCCCCGCCTGCACCTGATCCCAGGCTTCGACGAGCTGGTCGACCTCCGCGGTCCGGCCCACGAACGGACTGAGATCGGCCTGCACCTCGATGCGCGAGCTGGTGTTGGTCTCCTCGACGACCTCGTACACGTCGACCGGGTAGTCGAGCCCCTTGAGCTCCGTCGAACCGCGCGGCACGACGAGGAACCACCCCCGCACGAGGTCGTAGGTGGCGCCGCTGATCACGAGCGTGCCGGGCGCGGCTCGGTCTTGGAGGCGCGCGGCGAGGTTCGGTGTCTCGCCGACGATGGCGTCGCGGTCGGGGGCGGTGGGCGAACCCATGTCGGCACGGACCACGAGCCCGGTGTGCACGGCGGCCCGGATGCTCAGGTCGATGGCGTAGCGCTCCCGTGCCTCGTCGACCACCGGGCGGATGGCCACCATGAGGTCGAGGCCCGCGCGCACCGCCCGCCGAGCATCGTCCTCGTGGGCGACTGGGTGTCCGAAGTACGCGAGCACGCCGTCACCGACGTAGGTGGCGATGTGGCCCTCGTAGCGTCGGACCACCGCATCGCAGGCCGCCTGGTAGCTGCGCAAGACCTCGCGCACGATCTCGGGGTCGCGGTGGTGGCTGAGCGCCGTCGATCCCACGACGTCGCAGAACATCACCGTGATCTGGCGTCGCTCCCCGAAGGACGGGGACGCGGTGTCCGCCTCCGCGAGCAGGCGCTGTGCTTCGACGCTGTCGGGGGCCAGGGCCAGGGCGGCCCCTGCCAAGTCGCGCACGGCGTCCCAGTCGGAGCGGGTCGCCTGCGCCTCGGCGTCCGCCAGGAGGTCCCGCACCCGCTCGTGGTACCGACCGCTCGTCATGGTGCTCGCCCCAGCGGCCCCGCCATGCCGCGGAGACTACGCCCGATCCCCCGCTCGCACCGCTCGGTAGCCTCCCCAACTGACCCGCGGTCCCCCGCTCCAATGCCGCGTGCCCCACTGGCCAGGACGGGCTGGTCGCCAAGTCAAGGGCCGGTGGCCTGTTGTGACCACTTCTCGTCGCTCAGCGACGAAGACCGCTCACGGAGTCGCCGCACGCGCGCCGCCGATGCCGTAGTCCGCTAACCGTGACCGGCAGTGCACCGCCGGTGCGCAACCGCCGTGCCCTTCGCCGCGCCCTTGACCTGAGGCTGGAGGCCAGCTCGTCCTGGCCAGTGGGCACATGGCACTCCAGTGGCGCACGCGGCGGCCCAGCGGATCAGCGAGGGCCCGCCCGTCAGCCCGGCAGCGTGGTGGGGAGGCGGCGGGCAGCGAAGATGCCGAGGACCGCGACCAGGAGGGTGACGGGGAAGGCGAGCTCGAGAGCGCTCCGGGTGACCCAGCCCTGGGCCTCGCCGAGCGCCACGAAGGCGCCACCGAGGCCCGTGCCGAGGGCGACCCCGAGGACATCGGCCAGCTGGATGCTGCTGGACGCGGTCCCCTCTCGACCGGGCGCCGCCAGGCCGAGGACGGTGACCGACAGCGGGGAGTAGGCCATGCCGATGCCGAACCCCGCCGTCGACCAGGCGAGGATCGCCAGCGGGATCGGGAGGGCTCCGAGCGCGCCGACCATCCCCGCGATGCCCACCGCGAGGAACGCGAACCCGGTGACGACCACCCGTCGTGGTCCCGCGGTGAGGATCCATCGCTGCTGCACCCACGCCGCCACCGTCCAGCCGAGCGTGGCGCCGGTGAGCGCCACGCCGGCCACCCACGTGGGCTGGTCGCGCACGTCCTGGAAGGTGAGCGAGACGTACGCGTCGGCGCCGAAGAACGCGAACGTGAGGATGCCGCGCACCAGGACGGCAGCGGGCATCCCCGGCGCCAGGCGCAGCGTGCCCGGTGGCACGAGCAGCACGAAGGTGCGGACGGCGATCGGCGCCGCGACCGCGATCAGCAGCACTGCGAACCACAGCGGCGGACCACTGATGGCGACGAGCACGAGGGCGACCGCGAACGTCAGCACCACTGCCGGCCGCCGGCGATCGGCGGCGGGCTCCGACCCGTCGTCGGCGACCGGCTCGGGCGCTCTCGTGAGGGCTGGGATGGTGATCACGCCCGCCAGCACGACGAAGGGCAGCAGTGCGAGGAAGACCGCACGCCAGCTGAGGGCCTCCTCGATGGCGCTGCTCGCGGCCGGACCGATGACCCCGGGGATCACCCACGCCGTCGAGAACACCGCGAACACGCGCGGTCGGATCGCCGCCGGATAGCAGCGGCCGACGGTGGCGTAGGCAATGGCGGGGATCGCGCCGGCGCCGAAGCCCTGCAGCACGCGCCGCGCCGACCAGCACGCCCATCGAGGGCGCCAGGCCCCCGAGGGTCAGGCCCACGGTGAACACCACCAGGCCGGCGAGGAACGGGACCGCGGTGCCGCGCTCGTCGGCCGCCTGGCCGGCGATGACCAGACCGAGGAGGTTCCCGAGGAAGAACCCGCTGAACACCCACCCGTAGAGGCCCAGGCCGCCGAGGTCGTCGGCAACGACGGGCATCACGGTCGAGATGGCCAGCGCCTCGAACGCCACCAGCGTGATCGTGAGGACGAGGCCGAGGGTGAGCCGCCGACGATGCGGCGCCCACACCCCGTCATCGATCCCGACGCCGGCCGCGATGTCGAACGCCACCGGCTCGTCGAGGGTCACGGTCTCCATGCTCTCACCGTACGGATCGGGTCCGGCCGGGTCATCGGGCGCACGACGAGCGTGCTCACGTCCACCACTTCACGGGCCCGAACGGGAACCACCCGGCCGGACCGACCACCAGCATCGTCACCGGCGCCAGGGCGGCGAGCACGCCGACCCACGCCGTCCCCCCACCGGCTACTCCTGCTCGGGGCGCAGCGTGGGGAAGAGGATCACGTCGCGGATCGACGCGCTGTCGGTGAGCAGCATCACGAGCCGGTCGATGCCGATGCCGAGGCCACCGGTGGGCGGGAGTCCGTACTCGAGGGCGCGGACGTAGTCCTCGTCCACCACCATCGCCTCGTCGTCGCCGGCGTCCTTGCGAGCGGCCTGCGCCTCGAAGCGGGCGCGCTGCTCGTCAGGATCGACGAGCTCCGAGAAGGCGTTGCCGAGCTCTCGCCCCGCCACGATCGGTTCGAAGCGCTCGACCATGTCGGCCAGCTCGCGGTGGTCGCGGGCGAGCGGCGACACCTCCTTGGGGTAGTCCGTGACGAACACGGGTCCCCACAGCTCCGCCTCGGTGGTCTTCTCGTAGATCTCCAGCACGAGCTTGCCGGCGCCCGCGTCATCGTCGACCTCGACGCCGTGCTCGGTGGCGATGTGACGCAGGTCCTCGATCGGCATGCGCACGTCCACGTGCACGCCAGCGTGCTCCTCCACCAGCTCGGTGAGGCTGGCGCGCCGCCACGGCGGCGTGAGGTCCAGGTCGCGGCCCCCGTAGGTGATCTTCGTGGTGCCGTGCAGCTCGGTGGCGAGGTGGGCTACGAGCTCCTCGGTGAGCGACATCATGTCGTGGTAGTCGCCGTAGGCCTGGTAGAGCTCGAGCATCGTGAACTCGGGGTTGTGCCGGGTGGACAGGCCCTCGTTGCGGAACACCCGACCGATCTCGAACACCCGCTCGAAGCCGCCCACCGTGAGGCGCTTCAGGTACAGCTCGGGCGCGATGCGCAGGAACAGCTCCATGTCGAGGGCGTTGTGGTGCGTGGTGAACGGTCGAGCGAGCGCGCCGCCGGGGATGGGGTGGAAGATCGGCGTCTCCACCTCGATGAAGCCGCGGTCCTCCAGCCAGCGCCGCGTGAGGCTGACGATGCGGCTCCGCGCGAGGAACGTGGCGCGGGTCTCGGGGTTGGCCCACAGGTCGACGTAGCGCTGCCGATAGCGCGTGTCGACGTCGGTGAGGCCATGCCACTTGTCGCCGAAGCTCCGCCTGGTCTCGGCCAGCATCACCCAAGACGCGACCTTCACGGAGAGCTCGCCGCGCTTGGTCTTCACCACCTCACCCGTGGCTCCCACCCAGTCGCCGAGGCTGATCCGCCCGAAGCCCTCGAAGTCGTCGGTGACCGCGGCCAGCGCGAAGAGCTGCACCTCACCGCCACTGCCGTCGCGCAGCGCGGCGAAGGCCAGCTTCCCTTGGGCGCGGTGGAGCATCACGCGCCCGGCGATGCGGACCTCGAGGCCCGTCTCCTCCCCCGGTTCGAGGCCATCGTGCTGAGCCCGGATCTCCGCGGTCGTGGTGGTGGTGTCGAACCGGTACGGCAGGGTCATGACTCGGCGTTCTTCTCGAAGATGAGGCGCAGGCCATGCAGGGTGAGCCACGGCTCCACGTGCCCGATGGCGGTGGACAGCGGGCCGATCAGCCCGGACAGCCCGCCGGTGGCCACGACGGTGGCGTCGGCATCGAGCTCGGCGCGGATGCGCTCGCACATGCCGTCGACGAGCGAGGTGTAGCCGTAGATGGCGCCGGACTGCATCGACTCCACGGTGCTCCGTCCGATGACGTTGCGCGGCTCGACCAGCTCCACCCGCCGCAGGGCGGCGGCACGGGCGAACAGCGCGTCGAGGCTGATGTCGATGCCAGGGAAGATGGCACCGCCGAGGTACTCGCCCTTGGCGGAGATCGCCTCGAAGGTGGTGGCCGTCCCGAAGTCCACGACGATCGTGGGGCCGCCGAAGAGGTCGAAGGCGGCGACGGCGTCGGCGATGCGGTCGGCTCCCACCTCCTTGGGGTTGTCGTACAAGATCGGCAGGCCGGTGCGGATCCCGGGCTCCACGACGAGGGCCGGGAGGCCGAAGTAGCGCTCAGACATGCGGCGCAGCGAGCCCGTCACACGGGGCACCGAGGAGCACACCGCGATGCCCTCGACGTCGTTGTCCTCCCACGTGGCCCCGTGGAACCCGAGGAACTCCTGCAGCACCAGGGCGTGCTCGTCGGCGGTGCGCTCGACGTTGGTCGCGATGCGCCAGTGGTCGATGAGGCTGGTGTCCGCGAGCCGCCGCTCGACGTTGGCGTCCACCGGTTCGAGGTCGTAGAGGCCGACCACGGTCTGGGTGTTGCCGACGTCCAGGGCGAGGAGCACGGGTTGAGACGCTACGAGGCTCGGCGAGGAGGGTCGAACCAGAACGTTGGTCAGCGCCCGCTCCGGCACTCTGCGCTAGCGTTCCCGCCGAAACCCGACCACCAATTCCTGGCCGGTGCGGGGCGGAACATACCGATAGGGGTACAGGCGACATGAAGGCGACACGCACAGCAGCGCGAGTCCTGGGAGCGGCAGCACTCATCGGTGGGCTCCTCTGGGCGCCCACGGCATCACAGGCGGGTCCTCCGCCGGCCGGAGCGGTCATCACCAACGGCCAGACGCAGATCGGCCTGAACAACACCGGCGACCTCAACTTCACCGGTGTGGGCATCGCCTTCAACGGCGCCGACGGGATCGCTCCCGGCTGCGACTGCGAGGGCTGGGGAGTCGGCGACGACACCACCAACATCGAGGGCCACGCTGGCCGCAGCTTCGGGGTGACCAACGTCAACGTCGAGAGCTTCACCTCGACGGCCAACTCGGCCGTGTCGGTCACCACGATCGATGACGCCGCCGACGTCCCGATGATGCGGGTCACCCACGACTACCACCCGTCTGCGGCACCCAACGTGTTCGAGGTCGCCGTCACCATCGAGAACCTCTCGGCGGCGCCGATCGAGCCGCGCTACCGCCGGGTCATGGACTGGGACATCCCGCCGACCGCGTTCACCGAGAACGTCACGATCCAGGGCAGCGAGGCCGCCTCGGCCATCACGTTCTCGAGTGACGACGGGTTCGCCACCGGCAACCCGTTCGCCGCCCCGACGCACATCAACTTCATCGGTGACGCCGTCGACAACCTCAACACCGTGCTCGACCCCGGGGGCAACGGGCCGAGCGCCGACCACGGCGCCCTGTTCGACTTCGCCTTCCCCACCATCCCGGTGGGCGGCGACCACAGCTTCGAGACCTACTACGGCGCGGCGGCCAACGAGACGGGCGCCATCACGGCCCTCAGCCAGATCGACGCCGAGGTGTACAGCTTCGGTCAGCCCAGCTCGGCGAACGGCGCCTCGCAGGGCGTGCCGAACACGTTCATCTTCGCCTTCGCCGGCGTCGGTGGCGTGGTGCAGGTCCCGACGGTCGAGTTCTCCTCGCCCACCTACTCGGTGGAGGAGGACGACGGCAACGCGGTGATCACCGTGGAGCTGTCCGCTCCGTCCGGCTCGCCGGTCACGGTCACGTACACCTCGACCGCCGGCACGGCCACCGCTGGCGATGACTACACCGACGTGACGGGCGAGCTCGTCATCCCCGCCGGTGAGCCAGGCGGCACCTTCCAGGTGCCGGTGGTGGACGATGGGATCGCCGACAGCGGCGAGACCGTGACCCTCACGTTGTCCTCACCGATCAACGCGAATCCCGGCGGTGTCATGACCGCCGTGCTCACGATCAACGATCCGACACCAGGGGCCACCCCGGTGCCGGCTCCGCCCACCTTCACGGGCTGATCCGAGGCCCCGACGGGCCAAGACGCGACGACGGGCCCCGGCCAACCAGCCGGGGCCCGTCCGCGTCCGGGCTGCCGAGCAGTAGGCCGCCCGATCCGACGATCCGCACCGCCGATCCGACGATCCGCAACTTGTGGTCAGGATGCACCGAAACCGGTCGCCACGACCACAAGTTCGGCGGTCCAGGGGCAGCTGTTCAAACCTGTGGTCAGGATGCACCGAAACCGGTCGTCAGAACCACAGGTTCGAGAGGTGCAGGGTCAGCGGATGTCGAGGCCGATGTCCAACGCGGGCGCCGACTGCGTGATCTGGCTGGACGAGAGCAGGTCGACGCCGCTCGCCGAGTAGGCCGCGGCCGTCTCGACGGTGATGCCGCCACTGCACTCGAGCAACGGCCGGCGGCCGCCGTTGGCAGCGGCCCAGTCGTCGACGAGGTCGACGGCGGCCTTGGCCTCCTCCGGCGTCATGTTGTCGAGGAGCACCGCGTCGGCTCCCGCCTCGAGGGCCTGTGCGAGCTGGGTGAGCTCGGTCGCCTCGACGTGCACGAGTCGCCCGGGCCAGGTCGCCTTGGCCGACGCCACCGCCTCGGCGATGCCCAGCACCGCGAGGTGGTTGTCCTTGAACATCACCCAGTCGGACAGGTTGCCGCGGTGGTTGACGCCGCCGCCGGCCCGCACGGCCGCCTTCTGCAGGGTGCGCAGCCCGGGGGTGGTCTTGCGGGTGTCCCAGATGCGAGCCGACCCGCCCGACGCCGCGGCATCGGCAAACCGCTTCGTCGTGGTGGCGATCCCCGAGAGGTGGCACAGGAAGTTCAGCGCCGTGCGCTCGCCGGTGAGGATCGACGCCATCGGCCCGGACACGGTGCCGACGATCACGTCGGCCCGGACGACGTCGCCCTCGCTCGCGGCCCACGACAGCTCGACGGACTGGTCGAGCTGCGCGAACACCTCGGCGGCGCACAGGGTCCCCGCCAGCACGCCGTCGTTGCGGGGAACGAAGTCGGCGACGGCCGTCGCACCAGCCGGCAGCAGCGCGGAGGTGAGATCACCGAGCGGCGACAGATCCTCCGCCAGCGCCAGCGAGACGGCCGATCGCACGGCGTGCAGGTAGGGATCGGCCACAGCCATGCTCGCTAGCCTGCCAGGCGCGCCAGCCAAGGGCGGACCTGGCGCTCGCGACGACACAGGGGGACCACGTGCCGCAACCACCTGACCTGACCGCGCTCACCGAGGAGCTCGCGTCGCTCCGAGCCCGCCTCGACGAACAGGCCGCGGAGCTCGCCGGCCTCCACGCGCGCACCATCGTCGAGCCGGTCTCCCGCCGGCACCTCCTGCGTGGGCTCGCCGGGGTCGGCGCCGCGGGCGTCGCAGGTGTGGTGGCCGCGGCACCCGCATCGGCTGACGACGGCGACAAGCTCGTGCTGGGCCAGCGCAACACCTCGACCTCTGAGACCTCGGTCACCTACACATCGCAGGGAGGGTCGCCCGACATCGCGCTGCAGCTCATCGGTGACGGACGCACGACGTTGGCCGCGGTGGTGGCCGAGATCGAGGACCCGAGCGACGGTCGCAGCGCGATCTGGGCCATCAACACGACCTCCGGCTTCGGTGACTTCGCCATCCTCGCCTCGGCCATGGATGGCACAGGCGTGTACGCCGACAACGAGTCGAGCATCTTCCCGGCCATCACCGGCCAGAACCGCGGCAACGGACCGTGCCTCGGAGGCGTCTCCAGCACCGGTGGCCCGCAGCTCTACCTCGAACCCGGGACCGGCCACCCCAACGGTCCCCCCACCGCAGACGTCCCCCACGCCGCTGGCTACATCCGCTTCGACGCAGCTGGGGACCTATGGGTCTGCACGGCGACGGGCACCCCGGGTACGTGGACGCGGTTGCTCCGGGAGGACACGGCTACGGGCCGCATCGTCGCGATCGCACCTGTCCGGGCCCTCGACACCCGCGCCACCGGTGGCCGCCCGCCGGGATCCCCAGTCGTCCCCGGACAGAAGAAGGGGCCGCTCAAGGGCGGGACCTCGCTCACCCTCGACCTCGCCGGTGCCGGACCCATCCCGGGCACCGCGTCCGGTGTGCTCGGGAACCTCACCGTGGTCAGCCCCACCTACGCCGGGTTCCTCTCGGCGCGGCCATCAGGTGCACCCGCGACCACGTCGTCGATCAACTTCACCGCCGGCGCCACCGTCGCCAACGCGTTCACGAGCCAGCTCGGACCCGCCGGGCTCACCATCAGCGGGTCCGGCGCGGCGGCGGACAGCTACCAGCTGATCGTCGACGTCACCGCCTACATCACCTGATCAGCCGAGGCCGCGGCTGTCCTGCTTGAGGGCGGTGTCGACGGCGAGGCTGCTGGCGACGACGAGCGAGCGCAGCGGCTCGTCGAGCGGGCCGTGGATCTGCACGACGAAGTTGTCGGCGCTGGTGAACATGGTCTTGGCGAGGCCCTCCCACGTCTTGGTGATGCGGGCCACCTCGGTGTCGGCGTGGTCGGCGACGCGGAAGTTCCACGCCCGCCAGTTCTCGGCGTTGATCGACCCGTAGGTGTGGCCGCCCGCCTCGAGGTTGAAGCGGATCTTCCCGATGGCGTTCTGCTGGACGATCTGGCCGATCTCGTTGCCTTGCCCGTCCTGCACGATGACCTTGGACTTCACGAACTTGGCAGGCCGGGTGAGGGCGAGCAGCACGTTGCCCTGGATGTCGACCACCTGGAGCTTGTGGGTGAGGAACTGGTCGACGTTGCTGATGACCCGCAGCACCTTCTTGGCGGCGGACTGGCCCACCTGCCGCACGGCGCCGAGCTGGGTGCCGTTCTGGTCGTAGATGGCGTACTCGTTGTTGACCTCGATCAGCTTCGCCTTCTGGTTCACGACCAGCACGGGCTCCGTGAAGATGGTGCCGCCGCCTTGCGTCCCCGTGCCGGCCCCCGCCTTGGCGACGTCCTTCACGATCTTCTCGGTCGGCCGCTTGGTGGTGGGCACCGCGCCGGCACCCACCGGCGGGTCGATCGATTGCTTGCCGTGCGAGGAGACGTGCTCCGTCCACTGCGAGCCGTCCCAGTACCTGAGCTCGTGGCGCCCGAAGGGGTCGGGGTGCCAGCTGGCGGGGTTGCCGGTGTCCGTCATCGCGCCGAGGCTATCGAGCCGCCGCGGACCGGTCAGCCGCCGGCGACGAACCGCACGCGCAGGTCGTCCCGCATCGCCTCGAAGTCGGTGCGGGTGTGCGCGCCCCGGCTCTCCTCTCGGAGCAAGGCAGCCGCGCACAGCAGGCGACCGACCGTGGCCAGGTTGCGCAGCTCCCAGGAGCCCGGGTCGTCGCCGGCCACCTCGCCGGCGCACGCGGCCGCCGCCTCGGCCAGCGACTCGGCGGACCGCAGGACGCCGGCGTGGACGGTCATCGTCCGCTGCAGCTCCTCCCGATCGGGCACCGTCGACGCGTCGGTGGGTGGCACGACGACGGCGCGCCCGCCGATGTCGCCCCCGCCGAGCACGCACCGCATCGCGCCGGTGGCGCTCGGACCATCCACCCCGCGGTCGATGGCCTCCACCACCCGCGGCCCGAACACCATGCCGTCGAGCAGCGAGTTCGAGGCCAGCCGGTTGGCGCCCATCACCCCGTTGCAGCTGGCCTCGCCCGCCACCCAGAGGCCCGGCAGGGACGAGGCCCCGTCGAGGTCGGCGACGATGCCGCCGCAGCTGTAGTGCGCGGCCGGAGCGATCGGGAGCCAGTCGGCGGCCGGATCGAGGCCCACCTTGCCGAGCACGGTGGCGATGGTGGGGAACCGGTCGGCGAAGCTCTCGAGGCCGGTCGCGTCGAGCCAGAGGTGCTCGACGTCCTGCTCGATCATGCGGGCCGTGATCGCTCGGCTGACCTTGTCGCGGGACAGCAGCTCGTCGACGAACCGCTCGCCCTTGCTGTCGCGCAGGAGGGCACCGTGCCCGCGCAGCGCCTCGGTCAGCAGCGGGCGCGGCATCACCGGGTGGTGGAGCGCCGTTGGGTGGAACTGCTCGAACTCCACGTCGGCCACCGCCACGCCGGCCCGGATGGCCATGGCCACGCCGTCGCCGGTCGCCTCCTTGGGATTCGTGGTGACCGCGAACAGCTGTCCGTAGCCGCCGGTGGCGACGAGCACGTTCGCCGCTCTCACCTCGGTGCGCTCGCCGTGGAGGTCCGCCGCCACGACCCCGCGACAACGGCCACCCTCCACGAGGAGGTCGAGCGCGAACGAGCTCTCGTAGACCGCTGACACCTCGGCCCGCACGGCGTCGACCAGCGTGCGCTCGATCTCGGCACCCGTGGCCGCTCCCCCGGCGTGCACGATGCGGGGGAGCGAGTGGCCCCCTTCGCGAGCCAGCTCGAGCTCGCCGGCCGGATCGCGGTCGAAGGCGGCTCCGAGCGCGATGAGCTCGTGGACGCGCGAGGGCCCCTCGTCGACGAGCACCCGCACCGCGTCGACGTCGCAGAGCCCGGCGCCGGCGGCGAGGGTGTCGGCCAGGTGGAGGTCGGTCGAGTCCTCGTCGCCACCGAGCACGGCGGCGACCCCGCCCTGGGCCCAGCGGGTGGTGGCCTGCTGCAGCTCGGCCTTGGTGAGCACGCCCACCCGCATGCCGTGGATCTCCGCCGCCCGGACCGCGGCCGACAGGCCGGCCACGCCGGACCCGAGCACCAGCAGATCGAGGTCAGCCATGGAGCCGACCGGTCTAGTCGACGTCTACGTACCTGTGGGGCGCCGGGCCATCGCTCTCGGCCGCGATGCGGTCGGCGGTGGCGCCGTCGATGGGGCGGTTGCGGCCGTCGACGTGCACGACGCGGGGCTCGTACCCGTCGAGCTCGGACGCCTCGTAGTCGGCGTAGCTGATCACGATCACGCGGTCGCCGGGCGACACCAGACGAGCGGCGGCGCCGTTGAGGCAGATGGCTCCCGACCCGCGCTCACCGGCGATGACGTAGGTCTCGAGTCGGGCCCCGTTGTCGATGTCCACCACCGCGACCTGCTCGTGCTCCAACAGGTCGGCCAGGTCCATCAGGTCGCGGTCGACGGTGATCGACCCGACGTAGTGGAGGTTGGCGTCGGTCACCGTGGCGCGGTGGACCTTCGACTTCATCATGCGTCGCCGCATCGGGTGCTCCCTTCGGTGGACGCCGCTCGCGCGGTCGCCCCCAGTGACGGCTCCATCTTGGCGTCGGACGATCCCCCTCTCCAAACTGCTCCGAGGAGGTCCCGCCGGCCGGTAGCGTCGCCGACGCACGGGGCGTCACGGAGGGCAGCGATGGTTGGGGAGCATCGGGTGATCCTGGCGGCGCGAGACGTCGTGAAGGACTACCCGCAGGGCGACGGCGTGCAGCGCGTCCTCGACCACGTGTCGCTCGCCGTCCCCGCCGGCCGCTTCGTCGCCATCATGGGGCCGTCGGGGTCGGGCAAGTCGACCCTGCTGCACCTGCTCGGTGGGCTCGACACCCCAGACGAGGGCGAGGTCGAGCTGGACGGCACCACGCTGTCGAAGCTCAGCGACGACGCCCGCACACGCCTGCGTCGTCAGCGGATCGGGATCGTGTACCAGGCCTTCAACCTCATCCCTGTGCTCACGGTCGCTGAGAACATCGCGCTGCCGGCCGTGATCGCCGGACGACCCGCGATCACCTACCGCGCCACGCTCGAGGACGTCATCGAGCTCGTCGGGCTCGGCCCGCACCGCGACAAGCAGCCATCCCAGCTGTCGGGAGGACAGCAGCAGCGCGCCGCCATCGGCCGGGCCCTGTTCACCTCGCCTGCGGTCCTCCTCGCCGACGAGCCGACCGGCAACCTCGACCTGGCGTCGGGCGCGGAGGTGCTCGGCCTGTTCCACGCCGCGCGGCAGGCGATGGACCAGACGATCGTCATGGTCACCCACGATCCGCGCACCGCCGGCTACGCGGAAGAGGTCCACCTGCTGCGGGACGGCGCGATGGTCGCCGACCTCGACGTCGCCCGTCACTGCCGTGGGGCGGCGCGCACCGATCCCACCCACGAGGCGCGCTCGCGGGTGGTCCTGCGCTGGCTCGAGGAGCTCGACGCCACGGGTGTCCCGCCCGCCCCACCCCCAGCCGCCGGTCGACGCGAGCCGCTCCGAGCAGCGGACAGCTGAGCGGTGCGGTCGCTCTCCGGGCTGTCTGTGCGCAACCTGCGCCGCCGGCCCGCCCGGTTCGCGCTCACCGGCGCCGGCGCCGCGCTCGGGGTCGCGGTGCTCTACGCCGTCCTCGTGACGAGCGGCGCCACCAACCAGGCGCTGGACGATGCCATCTCGGGCTCGGCGGGCGAGGTCGACGTCTTCGTCGGGCCGGTCGGGTCGTACGACGCCACGCTCGCTCCGGAGATGGTGGATCGGGTGGCGGCTCTCGACGACGTCGACGCGACCGTCGGCTCCGTCGTCCTGCGGAGCTTGGTCCGACGAGCCGACGAGGCTGGTCTCCCCAACACCTCCTCGCGCGACAACGTCGTGTTCGTCATCGGCTCCGACCTCGATCGCGCGCAAGATCTCCGCGAGTTCGATCTCGAGTCCGGTGCGCTTCCAGCGCCCGACGCGGCGGAAGTGGTGGTCGCCCACGCGGCGGCGGAGGACCTTGGCTTGGCGACGGGAGACGCGATCCTCCTGGCCACGCCCGCCGGCGACCAGGACGTCACCATCTCTGGTGTCCTCGAGCCGGTGGGTGCCGGCCTCGTGTTCCAAGGCGCGGTCAGCTACACGTCGACCGCCACCGCGCAACAGATGCTCGGCAAGGGAGACGTGATCACCGGCGTCGACGTCGCGCTCGCCGACGGGGTCGACAGCGATGAGTGGATCGACGGGCACCGGGACGACCTCGGCGAGGCGCTGACGATCCAGGACGCCGAGGACGTGGCGGCCGGGTTCCGCGAGTTCATCACCGCCATCAGCAGCGGGCTCACGCTCATGTCCGTGATCGCGGTGTTCGTGGGCGGCTTCCTCGTCTTCCTGACCTTCTCGGTCGCGGTCGCCGAACGGACCCAGACCTATGGCACGCTGCGCGCGCTGGGAGCTCAGCCCGCCCAGGTCCGTCGGGTGGTGCTCGGCGAGGCCGCGGCTCTCGGCCTGATCTCGAGCCTCGTGGGTCTCGGGCTCGGACGGCTCATCGCCGGCGCGAGCGTGGGGGTCACCGAGTCGCTCCTCGAGCTCGACCTGCCCGCGCTCGGGATGCCGCCCGGCCCCGCCGTCGTGGGGCTTGTCGTCGGGGTCGGCGTGAGCCTGGCCGCCGCCTGGCTGCCCGGCCGGCGTGCCGCGGCCCTCGGCCCGGTGGAGGCGATGCGGTCCGGCGCCGCCGGCATCGAACGGACCGGGCGCTGGGGGCCGCGCGGCGCTCCTCGTCGTCGGCGTGGTGCTGGGCCTCAGTGGCACCGGCATCGCCGTGCGCGGCGTCTCGACCCTGATCGTCCTGCTGGCGGCCGTGCTCCTGGTGCCGTTCACGCTGCGCCCGGTCGCGCGGATCGTCGGAGGCGGCACCGCTCGCATCGTGCAGGGCACCGGGTCCATCGCCGTCATGCACCTGGTGAAGGAGCGGAGCCGGAGCGCGTACACCCTCGGTCTGGTGATGGTCGTGCTGGCCATGCTCATCACGGTGGCCGGTGCGAACGCCGCGATGTCCGACACGCTCACGCGGGTGATCGAGCGCCAGGCCGGCGGCAGCCTGCAGGTGATCGCCCCCGGAGCCTTCGAACCAGATGTCGGCGATCGCCTCACGGCGATCGACGGGGTCGGCGCGGTCACGCCGGTCCGGTTCGGGCAGACCGATCGCCTCACCGACCACGGCTCGGTGCGCGTGGACGTCACCGTCATCGATCCGGTCTCCTACTTCGACATCGCCGGGTTCGCCTGGGCGGACGGCGACGACGACAGCGCGGAGCGGGAGCTGTCGGCCGGGGGGGCGATCCTGCTGCCGGACGCCACCGCCGCCGGGGCCGGCGTCGGGCGGGGCGACGTCGTCCGCCTACGGACCAGCGGCGGGATCGAGGACTTCACGGTCGCCGGGACGTACGCGGTGATCGGCCCCGGCTTCGGCGTGGTGGCGGGCACCGTCGACGCCGGCCGGTTCGGAGCCGGCCGCCCGAACGCGTTCCTCGTCGACGCGGAGGGCGGCGCCGACCCGGAGACCCTCGTGCTCGCGGTCGCCGCGGAGCTGGGCGAGGAGTACTCGATCATCATCGACACCCCGGAGACCACGAAGGAGTACGCCTTCGGGCAGCTCCGCGGCTTCTTCTCGCTGGCCTACGTGATCCTCGGCGCGGCGGCGGTGGCGGGGCTGCTCGGCTTGGCCAACACGCTGGCGGTGTCCGTGCTGGCGCGCACCCACGAGATCGGCGTCCTGCGCTCAGTCGGCACGCTGCGCCGCCAGATCCGGCGGATGGTGCTCGTGGAGGCCGTCACCCTGGCGCTGGTGGCGTTCGCGCTCGCCCTCCCGCTCGGGTTCCTCCTCAGCCTCGGCACCTCGGCGGCCTTCCGGGGCGCCATCGGCGCATCGATCGAGCTGACCCTGCCGTGGGCGTTCATCCCCCCGCTGCTGGTCGCGACGCTGGTGGTCGCGGCCATCGCCTCGCTGGTCCCGGCGCGACGAGCCGGCCGGCTCGAGCCGGTCGCAGCCCTGCGCTTCGACTGACCGTCAGCGCGCGGTGGTGCCGACGTTGTCGATCAGACGAGCCTTGCCGAACCTGACGGCACCGAGGAGGCGCAGCTCCCCCGCCAGCGGCTCCACCACCTCGAGGGTCGCGGCGTCGACCACCTCGGCGTAGTCGAGCTGCGCGAGCGGCTCCGCCTCGATGAGGTCGGCCATCAGGAGCCGCACCTTCGCCGGGTCGCGCTCGCCGGCGTCGATCGCCATCCGCCCGACTTGGAGCGCGGCGTGCAGGATCGGCGCGACGGCGCGCTCGGCGTCGGTGAGGTAGGCGTTGCGGCTCGACATCGCCAGACCATCGGGTTCGCGCGCCGTGGGGCAGGCGACCACGTCGACGGGGATCGAGAGGTCTCCCACCATCTGGCGCACGACCGCGATCTGCTGGAAGTCCTTCTCCCCGAAGTAGGCGCGGCACGGCCCGACGATGGCGAACAGCTTGGCGACGACGGTGGCGACCCCCGCGAAGTGGGTGGGGCGGGCTCGGCCCTCGAGGGGAGCGGCGATCGAGGCCACCGTGATCTCGGTCTGCACCGCGCCGTCCGGGTACATCTCCTCGCCCGAGGGGACGAACAGGACATCGACCCCCTCGCGGGTGGCCACCGCGGTGTCGCCGTCGAGATCGCGGGGGTAGGCGTCGAGGTCCTCCGTGGGGCCGAACTGGAGCGGGTTGACGAAGATCGACGCCACCACCACGTCTGTGTCCGCGCGGGCGGCCGCCATCAGCGATGCGTGCCCGGCGTGCAGGTAGCCCATCGTCGGCACGAAGCCCACTGTCTGCCCGAGTGACCGGGCCGCGTCGAGCCGCTCCCGCAGGTCGGCGATCGTGGTCACGGTCGTCAGAGGCACAAGCGCCCTGCCTCACGAGCCATCGCCTCGTAGGCCGCCCGCTCGTCGTCCGGGAGGGCATCGAGGTGGCGAGCGACCGTGGCCGTGTCGCCGCGCCGCACCGGCCCGGTCAGCGCGGCTCGGGGACCGAGGGCGGCGACGTCGGCCAGGCTCCCGCGTGCCAGGTCGAGGAACGCTTCGATCGGCGCGCCGACGCTCACCGCGACCCGCTCCGCCTGCCCGAGCAGCGCGACGAGGTGGTTCGAGGCGATCACGGCCGCCGCGTGGTATCGAGCCCAGTCCTGCTCCGCGACGTGGACCACCCGTCCTTGCAGGCTGGCCACTGCCTCGGCCACCAGCGGATCGCCCGCCTCGGCCAGACCGAACCACGCACCGACGAGCCGTTCCGCGCCCCGTTCGGCGTCGGGCAGCGCCACCAGCGGGTGGAGGACCGCGCGGCGAGGGTGCGAGGCGAGCGGGGACAGACCGGCGGAGCCGGACACGTGCGCCACCACGGCCCGCTCGGAGGCCTCGACCGCCCGGGCGACCGCTTCGATGGCGCCGTCAGGCGTGGCGATGAGCAGCAGGTCGGTGCCCTCCGCCGCCCCGCCGACGTCGTCGCCGCGACCCAGGACGGGGAGCACGTCCCAGCCGGCGCGCGACAGCGCGGTGGCGAGGGAGGAGCCGGCGCGGCCGGGGCCGATGATGCGGACGCGGGTCATGGCCGCTCCGATCCCTCGTCGAGCTCGTCGAGCTCGCCGACCCGCCGGACCTCGCCGGCGGCGGCTGCGACCTCGGCGGCGGTGACGAGATCCGGGGCGATGTCGTGGAGCGGGGCGAGCACGAAGCGCCGCTCCCGCATGCGCGGGTGCGGGATCTGCAGGTCGGGCTCGTCCACCACCTCCCCGTCGAACCAGAGCACGTCCACGTCGAGCGTGCGCGGGCCCCATCGCTCCTCGCGCACCCGGTCGGCCGCGCCCTCGAGGGCGCGGCACACCTCGAGGAGCTCCCGCGGGTGGAACGACGTCTCCAGCTCGGCCACCAGGTTGAGGTACGGACCCTGGGCGTCGGGCCCACCGACTGGATCCGTCTCGTACACCGGGGACGTGGCCACCAACCCGGGCAAGGTGGCGACGGCCGCTCGCAGGTAGGCGACCCGATCGCCGAGGTTCGACCCCAGCCCCAGGAAGGCCCGAGCCATCAGCGACCTCGGGTGAGGCGCACGCCAGAGGTCGTGAGCTGCTGCGCGACAGGGGGCCGCAGCTTGCGCACGGCGACCGTCACCCGGTCGACCCTCGGATCGGCCGCCAGCAGGGCAGCGGCGACGTGCTCGGCCAGCGCCTCGAGCAGCGCGTAGCTCGTGGTGGTGACGACCTCGTCCGCCACCTGGCACAGGGCGCCGTAGTCGACCGTGTCGCCGAGGTCGTCGCTCTTGCCGGCCACCTCGAGGTCGAGCGCGATGTCGAGGTCCAGCTCGAGCGGCTGCGGCTGGGCCTGCTCGTGCGGGAGCACGCCCACCACGCCCGCCAGGCGCAGGCCCCGCAGCTGGATGACGTCGTCGTGGGCCACGGGCGCTACTTCGGGACGGTGGCGGCCATGGCGACGAGGTCGCGGCCCAGCGGGCCCATCTGCCGGGAGAGCAGTCGCTCGACCACCGAGGTGGCCTGCGGTGCCATCGGCACGACCTCGGCCCAGAGCAGGTAGCCGGCCATCAGGCCCGCCACCCGGTCGGAGAGCTCGTCCTGGTGCACGAGCACCTTCCCGCCGGCCGCCAGCATGTTGGCCAGCTCAGGGAACAGCGTGTGCAGGACCGTGAGCGGCTCGTCGTGGACGCCGAACGGCAGGTGGCGCCAGGCGACGCCGAGCTCGTCGTAGTTGTGCAGGTTGTGCGGTGACGGGATCAAGGTGACGACACAGGTGAAGCCCTGCTCGCGGATCCAGATGATCTCCTCCTGCCGGCGCACGCGCCGGTGGTTGGCGCCGTAGCCGCCCGGTCGCTCGCAGACGGCCAGCTTGTCCTTCAGGATCCACGCGAAGTTCCGCGGCTGGATGCCCTGTGCCCACTTGCCCTTCATCGGCACGTGCTGTGCTCCCTCATGCGGCGTCCTTGGTGATGTGACCGCCGATGACGAGGGCGGCGTGGGCGGTGGCGCGCACGTCGTGGGCGCGCACCATGCCGACCCCGCACGTCATGGCCCAGGTGGCCGTGGCCAGCGAACCCTCGAGTCGGTCGTCGACCGGCGCGGGCTCGCCGCGGCCGTCGGACGCACCGAGGAGCCGGCCCAGGAAGCCCTTGCGGCTCGTGCCGACCAGCACCGGGAACCCGCTGGCGACGAACGCGTCGAGCCGGGCCAGCAGGGTGACGTTGTGCTGGTACGTCTTGCCGAAGCCGATGCCCGGGTCGATCCAGACCTCGCGGACGCCGGCGGCCTGGGCGGCCTCGGCCTTGGCGACGAGCTCGCCGAGCACCTCGGCCACCACGTCCGCGTAGCGGGGGTCGTCCTGCATGGTGGCGGGCTCGCCCTGGACGTGCGTGGCGGCCCAGGCCACGCCCAGCTCGGCGGCCAAGAGCCCGTGCGACGCCCCGACGTCGTTGAGCAGAGTGGCGCCCGCCGCCACTGCGACGCGAGCCACCGCCTCGTTGCGGGTGTCGATCGAGTACGCGGGCCCCCTCCGCCGCCAGGGCTTCGACCACGGGGATCACCCGACGCAGCTCCTCCGCTTCCGCCACCGGGGCGGCGCCGGGCCGAGTGGACTCACCCCCCACGTCGAGCCAATCCGCGCCCTCTGCGAGCAGCGCGCGCCCGCGGGCGACGGCCGCGGCGGCGTCCTCGAGCTGCCCCCCGTCCGAGAACGAGTCGGGTGTCACGTTGATGACACCCATCACGAGCGGACGCTGGAGCACGCCGGGCAGTGTAGAGCGCCGATCCCGCACCCGTTCGGGGCATCAGCACCCCTTTGAGCCGGTTCCGATGGTTGCTATGGAGCGGTGATCCCGCAGCGGTCCACGAGGAACTCGTACGCCTCGGCGTGGGAGGTCGACGACCCGAGGCGCCCGACGACCTCCGGGGAGTCCTCCTCGAGGGCGGCGAACGCGGCGTCGACGTCGCCCCTCGCGTCGTTGATGGCCTGGGCGGCCAGGCGGAAGTCGTCGATGAGGGCGTCGAAGTCCGCCGGCGCGTCCTCAGGGGTGTTGGCCTGGGCGTCGCCGAGGAAGTCGATCAACCGCTGGTTCTCGGCCAGGACCTCCTCGGGCGTGGCGTCCGCCGCTCGCTCGACCTGGCCCACGCCGAGCATCGCATCGCAGAACGAGCTGCCGTCGCCCACGAAGGTCGGGGCAGGGGCGGTCGGCGCGGTCGTGGTCTCTCCCGGCAGGGCCCCGCCGTCGTCGGTCCCGCCGTCGTCAGAGCAGCCGGCCACGGCCAGCGCGAGCGCGACGACGAGGAGATGGAGCCGGCGCACTCGCGTCAGCCCCGTCCGGTGACGAACCGCATGGCCTCCTGGCGAGTGGCGATGTTCTCGCGGAACAGGCCGCGCACCGCGGAGGTGACCGTGGTGGAGCCCGCCTTCTGCACGCCCCGCATCGACATGCACAGGTGCTCGGCCTCGATGATCACCATCACGCCGCGCGGCTCCAACGTGCTCTCCATGGCATCGGCGATCTGCACCGTGAGCTGCTCTTGCACCTGGGGCCGTCGGCTGTAGCCCTCGACCAGGCGGGCGATCTTCGAGAGCCCCGTGAGACGCCCGTCCTTCCCGGGGATGTAGGCGACGTGCGCCTTCCCGCTGAACGGGATCAGGTGGTGCTCGCACAACGAGTAGAGCGGGATGTCGCGCACCATGACCATCTCGTCGTGGCTCGACTCGAAGGTGACCGTGAGGTGCGTCGACGGGTCCTCGTGGAGGCCGGACGCGATCTCGGCGTACATGCGGGCGACGCGGATGGGCGTGTCCCTGAGGCCGTCGCGGTCGGCGTCCTCGCCGATGGCCTCCAGGATCTCGCGGACGGCCTTCTCGATGCGCGGCATGTCCATCGGGGTGTCGATGGCTGGTCGTTCGCGGGCCACCGGATCAGGTGCCGCTGGGCCTCGGTGCGCGCACGCCGACCCGCTTCCACCAGCGCCGCTTGGCGGGGGCCGGCTCGGCGGCCGGCTGACCGGCGCGCTCGGCGACTGGCTGGGCCTCGGCCACCGTCGCGCCGGCGGCCACGCCGACCAGCTGCGGTTCGATGGGGACGGGGATGTCGGTGGGCTCGGGCTCAGGGCGCGCGATGCCGGTGCCCTTGTCGAGCGGCCCGAAGATGTCGGCGAGGTCGGAGTCCTCGAGGGTCTCCTTCTCGACCAGCGCCTTGGCCAGCACGTCGAGGACCTCACGATGGGCGGTGAGCAGCGCTCGGGCTCGATCGTGGGCGGTGTCGATCAGGCCCCGCACCTCGCTGTCGACGAGTCCGGCCACCTCGGGCGAGTAGTCGGCCTCGTGGCCGCGGTCGTAGCCGAGGAAGACCTCGCCCTTGATCTTGCCGAGCTGCTGCGGGCCGAGCTTGTCGCTCATGCCGTACTGCGTGACCATGCCCCGGGCGATGTCGGTGCAGCGCTCGATGTCGTCGGAGGCACCGGTGGTGATCTCGCCGAACACCAGCTCCTCGGCGGTGCGCCCGCCGAGCAGCATCGCCATCGAGTCCTCGAGCTCGCTCCGGGTGCGGAGGTACTTGTCCTCGGTGGGCAGGGCGAGGGTCCAGCCGAGCGCCCGGCCTCGAGCGACGATCGAGATCTTGTGGATCGGGTCGGTGCCCTCGAGGACGTGGCCCACGAGCGCGTGGCCGCCCTCGTGGTAGGCGATGGTGAGCTTCTCCTTCTCGCTCATGATCCGGTTCTTGCGCTCGGGGCCGGCCATCACGCGGTCGATGGCGGCTTCGAGCTCGGCGTGCCCGATGAGCTGCAGGTTCCGGCGGGCGGCGAGGAGGGCCGCCTCGTTCATGAGGTTGGCGAGGTCGGCACCGGTGAACCCGGGCGTGCGACGAGCCAGCACGTCGAGGCGGACGTTCGGCTCCAACGGCTTGCCCTTGGCGTGGACCGCCAGGATGGCCTTGCGGCCCTCGAGGTCGGGCCGGTCGACGACGATCTGCCGGTCGAACCGCCCCGGGCGGAGGAGGGCGGGATCGAGGATGTCGGGCCGGTTGGAGGCGGCGATGAGGATCACGCCGGTGCGAGCGTCGAACCCGTCCATCTCCACGAGCATCTGGTTGAGCGTCTGCTCGCGCTCGTCGTGGCCACCGCCGAGGCCGGCACCGCGGTGGCGACCCACCGCGTCGATCTCGTCCACGAAGATGATCGACGGGGCTGCCTGCTTCGCCTGCTCGAAGAGGTCGCGCACGCGGCTGGCGCCGACGCCCACGAACATCTCCACGAAGTCGGAGCCGGAGATCGAGAAGAACGGCACCCCTGCTTCGCCGGCCACGGCTCGGGCGAGGAGCGTCTTGCCGGTGCCGGGAGGTCCGTAGAGCAGCACGCCCTTGGGGATCTTGGCGCCGATGGCCTGGAACCGAGCTGGGTTCTGGAGGAAGTCCTTGATCTCCTGGAGCTCCTCGACGGCTTCGTCGCAGCCGGCCACGTCGGCGAACGTCACCTTCGGCTCGTCCTTGGACACCTGCCGGGCCTTGGACTTGCCGAACTGCATCACCCGGCTGCCGCCGCCCTGCATCGAGTTGAGGACGAAGAGGAAGAGCCCGAAGAGGATCACCATCGGCAGGAGGCTGAACAGGAGGGTGGTCCAGATGGAGTCCTCCTGCTGGTCGACCTCGAGGTCGATGGCCGGACGGGCGTCGCCGATCTCGGTGGCCAGCTCGTCGGCGAACTCCTCGGGGTAGGCGACCTTGTACTCGTCGTCGTTCTTGAGCTCGCCGGTGATCTCGTGGGACCGGTCCTTGATGGTGGCGGTGGCCACCGTGCCGTCCTCGATGGCGTCGCGGAACTCGGTGAGCGTGAGCTCCTTCGGCTTGTCGTCCTTCGCGAACAGCTGCGACGCGAAGAAGAGCGCGATGGCTCCGAGGAGGATGTAGCCGAGGGTGGCGCGGGAGGGACGCTTCACGATGGGAGCAGGCTACCGGCGGGCCCCCTGCAGCGGAACTCGACCTGGGTCAGCCGTCGCCCTCGAACACGCACACGTAGGGCAGGTTGCGGTACTTCTCGGCGAAGTCGAGGCCGTAGCCGACCACGAACTTGGGCGGGATCCGGAACCCGACGTACCGGAGCTCCTCGTCCGTCTTCTGGAGGCCTTCTCGCACCAGCAGGGCGCAGACCTCGAGGCTGTTGGCGCCCCGGGCGGCCAGCGTCTTGCGCAGGTAGGACAGCGTGAGGCCGGAGTCGACGATGTCCTCGACGATGATCACGTCGCGGCCCGTCAGGTCGATGTCGAGGTCCTTCACGATCCGCACCACGCCGGAGGTGCGGGTGGCGTTGCCATAGGACGAGACCGCCATGTAGTCGATCTCGAGCGGCAGGGCGATCGACCGCGACAGGTCGGTCATGAACATGGCCGCGCCCTTCAGCACCCCGATCAGCAGTGGGGCCCGGCCGGCGTAGTCCTTCGTGATGGCGGCGCCCAGCTCAGCCACCCGCGTCTGCAGGGATGCGGCGTCGACCACCACCTCGCCGAGGTCGGGACTGTCGAACAGGTGCTGGTGCTCCGACTCCGGGGACACGTCAGCAACGTAACCCGACGCTCAGCCCACGACCATTCGCTGCTGGTGGCGGCGCACCTCGCGCCCGCGGCCGACGTCGCACGCCAGTGCCTCACCGCGGGCGACGGCCAGCACGCGAGCGACCGTGGCGGCGTCGGGTGGGTGCTGCTCGTCCCCCGCCCGCAACCAGCGCCGGATCGCACGGGCCGCCAGCGGTTCGGGGGCCGCCGCCAGCGCGCGGGCATCGGTGGGGTCGACCGCCAGGGACAGCTCGTCGAGCAGTCGGGCGTCGGCCCGCAGGTGGTCGGCCTGGCGGGCGAGGACCCCGGCGACGTCCCGCTCGGCGATGGCGTCGAGGAGCGGGAGCAGCTCGTGCCGGACGCGGTTGCGGCGGAAGCGGAGGTCGTCGTTGGAGGGATCGTGCACGGGTTGGATGCCGAGGTCGGCGCACAGCTTGTGGGTCTCCCGTCGGCGCAGCGCTCGCAGCGGCCGCCGGGCGGGGTCGTAGCCGGCCAGCCCGTCGAGGCCCGCACCGCGCAGCAGGTTGAGGAGGACCGTCTCGGCCTGGTCGTCGGCGGTGTGCCCGGTGAGGACATCGGCAGGCAGGACGTCGTAGCGGGCCCGGCGAGCGCGGGCCTCGACGTTCGGGCCGTGGGGCACCGTCACCCGTTCGGACCGGAAGGCCGCGCCCATGCGGGCCGCCACCTCGGCGACGACGTCGGCCTCCACCTCGGAGCCGTCCCTGAGCCCGTGGTCGACGTGGACGGCCGTGACGGAGCACCCGGCATCGACGGCGAGGACGAGCAGCGCCATCGAGTCGGGCCCGCCAGAGACGGCGCAGGTGACGAGCGTGCCCGGGGCGGGGAACGAGCAGCGGGCCAGGAGGTCCGCCGTCGTCGTCATCACGGCTCCAGTGACTTGGCGAGGCTGCCGTCTCGCAGCAGCCGAAGCAGCTCGGACACATCGGTGATGCCGAGCTTGCGCCCGACGCGGCGGAGGCTGGCGTAGACGTTGGAGCGGCTCATCCCCAACGTCTCGGCGGCGGCGCTCACCGACGGCGCCGCCAGCAGGGCTTCGAGCAGCTCGCGCTGCTTGGCCGTCAGCTCGGCTTCGATGACCGTCGGTGCGGGTGGGGTCGGTGGTGCCGGAGGGGTGACGGGAGCGTGCTCGAGCCGGCTCAGGCGGGGGCGGACCCCGCTCGGAGCGGCGCCGCCGGCCGCGTTGCGCTCGATGCGGGCCAGGTTGGCCAGGCCGTGCTGCTGGGCCGCCTTGCGCTGCTCGGGCTCAGGCGGACCGCCCAACACGTCGTCGAGCGCCGCCAGCAGCTCGTCGGGGGTGAGCGGCTTGGTGAGGTAGCGCACCGCTCCCTCGATGCCGCCCCGGGCACGGTCGTGGTCGGTGTCGAGGGCGGTGAGCATCACGATCGGGATCGTGCGGATGGCCTCGTCCTGATCGCCCTTGAGGGCCTCGAGCACCCCCCAACCATCGAGCTCCGGCATCATGACGTCGAGGATGAGGGCGTCAGGGCGTTCCTCGTGCACGGAGTCGAGCGCCGCCCGTCCGTTCGCGGCCGTCCGCACCTCGTGGCCGCTCATCTCCAGGTTCACCTGGGCGAACAGCACGATGTCAGGTTCGTCGTCGATCACCAGCACCTTGGCCATGTGGGCTCCGATGCTAGAGGGTCAGCCCACGAGCTCGTCGGAGAGCCGCACCCGGTCGAGCCACTCCTCGGGTTCGCGGATCTCGGCGAGGGTGGGGAGCCAGCTGGCGCCCCGCCACACCGGGTCGAGCGCGGAGGGGCCGCCACCGAGGCGCTCCACCTCCGCGATGAAGCTCTCGCCCTGCGCGTACTGGTTGATCTTGGCCTCGATGCCCAGGAGGCGCTGCACGAGCTTGGCCGCCGGGTTGGCGTTGGCTCTCCGCTCGCGGAGCACGCGCGCGAAGCGGTGGGCGCTCGGGATCCGATCGGCGCCCGCTCGGTCCATCGTGACGTCGCCGTGGCCCTCGAGGAGGCTCATGAGGCCGCCGATCTTGTCGAGCACCACCTTCTGCGCCGGGGTGGCGAGCAGCGCGGCGAGGCCGCCGTCGTCCAGCGGCTTGCGGCCGTGGCGCACGTCGTCCATCACCTTCATGAGGGCGTCGTAGAACCGCTTCGGATCGGGGTCGACCGAGTCGAGCGTCTGCTGGACGAGGCCGAGGTAGTGCTCGCGCAGCCAAGGCACGCCGGTGAACTGCGCCCGGTGGGTGACCTCGTGGAGCGCCAGCCACAGCCGGAACTCCTTGGGCGGGAAGGCGAAGCGCTTCTCGAGGGCGAGGACGTTGGGGCCGACGTAGTACACGAGGTCCTGGTCGTCAGGCGACGCGTCCGCCGGGTCCTCGATCACGAGCAGGTCGTACTGGCCGAGCACCCGGGCGGACATCCAGCCCAGCAGGAGCCCCACCTCGACCCCGGCGACCCGGCTGGTGACGCCCGACGTGAGGTTGCCGCCGAGCCGGTCGCCCAGCTTGTCGGTGAGAGGGCGGAGCAGGCGCTGGAAGCTGTTGACGTTGGCGTGGACCCAACCGGCTCTATCGGTGACCTTCGCGCGGCGGTCCGCGACAGGCTGCGCAGGCCCGTGGCCTGCGCGACGAGCTCCTCGGCCTCCGCGGTGGCCTCGTCGAAGTCTCGTTGGAGGGAGTGACCGAGGTAGGAGTCGGAGAACGGCTCCCGACCCGACGCCCGGACCGCGACGCGCTCGGCGAGCTGCCAGTCGACCGGGCTGTCAGCCACTCAGTCGTCGCGCCCGTACTTGGGGGCCTGGGTCTTTCGGAGGTACTGGGCGAAGAGCACGACCATGACCAGGATGGAGGGGACGGCGATGGCCACCCCGATCCAGTAGTGCCAGACGGGCGCTGCGAACATGCCTGCGATCGTAGACCGGGGGTCCGGGCCCCCCGGAATCACCGCGTGAGGTTCGTGCTGGAGGGCGTCGGCGATCCGAGCGAGCAGCTCGGGCGGGGCCTGGTCGCGGCAGCGCTGCTGCACGCAGCGGCGGAGCTCGGCGTAGAAGTCGTACGGCTCGGCGCACGGGGCGCACTCGTCGAGGTGGACGGTGATCTGGTCGCGCTTGGCGTCGTCGAGCTCCCCCGACAGGAGGTGGTAGATCTCGTGCAGCGCTTCGTCGCACTGCGGCTTGAGCGGGGCGGGATCGGTGGCCATGGGATCAGGTGGCACTGTCCGAGACCGGCTCGGCGAGGCGGTGGGACACTGCGAAGTCGTACAACAGCTTCTCCAGCTGCTTTCTTCCGCGATGCAGCCTGCTCATCACGGTACCGATGGGGACGTCCATGATCTCGGCGATCTCCTTGTACGAGAAGCCCTCCACGTCCGCCAGCAGCACGGCCATCCGGAAGTTGTCCGGGAGCTCTTCGATCGCGTCCTTCACCTCGGCCTCGGTGAACAGGTCCATCAGCTCGTCCTCGGCCGACCGGCCGGTGCGCGCCGCTTCCAGGCCACCGAGGCGGCGGTAGAGGTAGAGGTCTTCGACCTCGTCGAGGTCGGTCTCGTCGGGCCGGCGCTGCTTGGCGCGGTACGAGTTGATGTAGGTGTTCGTGAGGATCCGGTACAGCCAGGCCTTGAGGTTGGTGCCCTCTTCGAACCCGCCGAAGCCCCGGTACGCCTTGAGGTACGTCTCCTGGACGAGGTCCTCGGCGTCGGCCGGGTTCCTCGTCATGCGGAGGGCACCCGAGTACAGGGAGCTCATGTGCTCCATCGCGAGGTCGGCGAACTTCGCCTGGTCGGCCACGACGTGGAACCTACAGTCCGAAGTCTTCCTTCACCCCTTCAACGAAGCGGTGGAAGGCGATGTGGTCGGAGCTGACGGTCTTCTGCTCTCCGTCCTTCTCCACCACCACCGAGTCGACGGACCCGGCCCCCTCGGTGACGGACACCGGGGTCCAGCCGTCCTCGTAGATGAGCGTTCGCAGCTCCGCGAGCAGCGGGTCGTCACCCCATCCGGCCATCGGTGCCTCCTCCAGAGTGTGCGTGCGGGTCACCGAGGGTACCGTCCCGCGCATGAGCGACTTCCTGACCGACATCAAGACCCTCCGCGAGCGGGCGCGGGCGAAGATCGAGGAGGGTCCGATCACCTCCTCGTACGGCGCCGACCGGGAGAAGGTCATCAGCGTGCTCAACGAAGCCCTCGCCACCGAGATCGTCTGCGTGCTCCGCTACAAGCGCCACTACTTCATGGCCGACGGCCTCAACGCCGGCCCGATCGCCGCCGAGTTCCTCCAGCACGCCAACGAGGAGATGGGCCACGCCGACCAGATCGCGTTGCGCATCACCCAGCTGCAGGGCGAGCCCAACTTCGACCCGGCGGGGATCGTCGATCGCAGCCACGCGGAGTACGTCGCGGGCACCACCCTCCTCGACATGATCAGGGAGGACCTCGTCGCCGAGCGGATCGCCATCGAGAGCTACTCCGAGATCATCCGCTGGCTCGGCGACAACGACTCGACCACCCGCCGCATGCTCGAGGGCATCCTCGCCGTCGAGGAGGAGCACGCCGACGACCTGCTCAGCTTCCTGGCCGACCTCGAGAAGTAGGACTCCTCAGGCGGAGTGAGGCCTGGAGTGCGGCTTCCGCGCGGGACGACGGCGGCCGACGCGGACCGGGAGCTCGCCTTCGGTGCGAGCACCCGGGTTCCGACGCAGCGCGTGGAACGCGAGCCGCTCGATGACGTGCCCGGGGTCGAACGGCTTCGTGATGTAGAGGTCGGCGCCGAGGCGCGTGCCCCGCAAGATGTCCGACGGACCGGTCTTGGCCGTCAGCATCACGATGGCCATCTGGCGGCCGTGCGCGGTCTGCCGAAGCTCCGAGAGGACCTCGAAGCCGTCCTTCACGGGCATCATCACGTCGAGCACGATCCCGTGCGGTCGCTCGGCCTTGGCGAGCGCCAGTGCCTGCCCACCGTCTTCAGCCTCGAGGACCGTCCAGCCCTCCAGCTCGAGCACGGTGCGCAGCATGTGCCGGATCGGTTGGTCGTCGTCGACGACCAGAGCCCGCAGCCCGTCGCCCGAAAGCTCCGCCATCCGGGCACTCTAGAGCGCCTGGGTAATTGGAGCCCGGGCAGGCTCGATGTGTGTGGAGCCGGAGAAGGGAATCGAACCCTTGGCCTTTGAATTACGAGTTCAATGCTCTACCGACTGAGCTACTCCGGCGAAGGATCCAGGAGCATAGCCAGCGGCTGTGCCAGCTCGGTCGCCGGTTGCCGACCGTTCAGCTCCGGATAGAGGTAGTCCTCCGCGGGGCGGATGCGCTTGCGCTGGCCGTTGGCGGCAGGGGCCAATCGCAGCGCCGGCATGACCATGCCCGCCCACGTGCTGCGCGCTCGAGCGCGCCAGTGTCGCCCCACGCTACGGACGCGGTGTGCCAGTCCTAGCGGTCGAGGCTGGGGAGCTGGGCGAGGAGCGACTGGAGCATCAGGGCCTCGTTGGGGAAGACCTCGAGCTTGAGCGCCACCTGCTCGATGCGGTGGATCGCGGCGACCACGTCACCGGGGTGGCGGGCTTGGATGAGCGCGTCGCGGTAGACGCCGGCGAAGGTCGCCAGCGCGAGGCGGAGCTCCGCGGTGCGGTGCCGGCGGACCTCTCGCTTGTGCCGGTCCTGGATGTCCTTCTTGCCGCTCCCCCGCTGGCCGTAGCGCTCGATGCGCTCCTCGAGCTCGACGGCTTCTTGCTCGTGGCGCGCGTCGATGGTGTCCTGCGCATCGTCGATGAGGCCCTTCACCTCGGCGGCCACCTCCGCGGCTCGCGCGCCCGTGCCGTTGAGCCGGCCGGGCATGGCCCGCAGCGCGTCCACGCGCACCGCGAACCGCGCGTCGGTGGCGAGCAGACGAGCCCGGTCGAGGTCGCCGGCGGCCGCCGCGGCCACGGTGGCGGCCTGGGCCGGGTCGATGCCCTCCGCGGTGAGCCGCTCGATGACGGCCACCAACGGCACCGGTCCGAAGTCGATGCGGACCGAGCGCGAGGCGATCGTCACCAGCTCGGGCGGCACGTCCTCGGCCAGGATCACGAAGAACGTCGACGCCGGCGGCTCCTCGACGTACTTCAGCAGGATGGCGCCGAAGCGGTCGATGAGGTGGAAGTCCTCGAGCACGAGGACCTTGCGGGCGCCCTCGGACGGGCTGCGAGCCGCCTGCTTCACCACCGACTTGGCCGTGTCCACGTCGATGCGTCCCTGCGCGGTGGTGGTCTCGACGATGTGCAGGTCGGGGTGGACCTCCGCGAGGGCCAGCCGCACGTGGCGCTCGGCGTCCTCGCCGGTGGAACCGGCCGACAGCAAGAGGGCGGCGAAGGCGCGGGCCGCGGCTCGCTTGCCCGAGCCGGCCGGGCCGACCAGGAGGTACGAGTGGACGGGGTGCTCGGCGGCCGCCGTCAGCTGGGCGATCGCATGCTCCTGCCCGATGACGTCGCCCCACACGTCGAGGTCGGCCGCGGTCGTCACCTCGGCATCTTCGCGCGGCGCGGCCTACGTCAGATCGGGGAAGCGGATGCTGACGACCTCCCAGATGGCTTCGGCGACCGCCTGCTCGCTGCGGGTGCCGTCGAGGATCGCCCACCGGTCGGGGTCGGCCATCGCCTGCACGAGGAACCCGTCGTGCACACGCGCGTGGAACGCGTCGCCGGCTGACTCCAGGCGGTCCTTGGCCCGAGCCAAGCGCTGCTCGGCCTCCCGGGGCGACACCTCGAGCAGCACGATGAGGTCGGGCCAGAGCCCGTCCGTGGCCCAGCGGGAGAGCTGCTCGACCTCTGCGGCGGGGAGCTGGCGGCCATGACCCTGGTACGCGATGGACGAACCCGCGAAGCGGTCCGTGATGACGGTGCGCCCTGCTTCCAGCGCCGGCTGGATCACCTCGACGACGTGCTGGGCCCGGTCCGCCGCCATGAGCAGCGCCTCGGCGCGGTCGGTGATCTCGAGGTCGGGCGAGTCGAGCACCAGGCGGCGCACCTCGGCGCCGAGCGGTGAGTCACCGGGTTCGAACGTGAACAGGGCCTGGGTGCCCAGCCGCTCGGCCAGCCGCCGGGCCTGGGTGGACTTGCCGCTCCCCTCGCCGCCTTCGAAGGCGATGAAGTGGCCGGTCACGTGTCGTCCTCCTCGGCCGAGGTGGACGGCCGCTCGTGGCTCCGGCGCGTCTCGGTGAACGGGCCGGCGAGGCCGGTGACGAGCTCCGCGCCCTCGTGCAGCAGGCGCTCGTCGAAGCGCCCCGGGCCGCGCGGCTCCTCCGCGACCTCGGACGGCTGGCCGGCCCGCAGCGACATCAGCGCCAGTACGCCCGCGCCGATGATGATGAGACCCGCCAACCAGAGGGTGAGGCGCACGCCCGGGATCGAGATGCTGACCCCAGCCACCGAGATGTGCCCGTCGAACCAGCGTTGGCTCAGACGCTCGAGGGCGTCGGCGAGGAACGGGCCCACCGCGAACGCGATGAGGATGCAGAACCGCACCAGCGTGTACAGGGCTGAGAAGATCCGGCCGCGGAGCTCGTCGTCGACGCTCTCGTGCAGGAGCGTGAAGCCGAGCACGTACACGGAGCCCGCGCACACCCCGAGGATGGCCACGAAGAGAGCAGCGAACTCCAGCGACGACATCGATGCCGCCACGAGGAGCGACGCCCCGGCCACGAGCACCGACAGCGCGAACACCCGCGCCTTCGGGATGTGCCGCTGGAACACCGAGAGGATGACGACGCCCACCGCCACCCCACAGCCGAGGGCGAAGATGAAGAAGCCGAACCCGGCCGTGCCGGCGTTGAGGACCTGGTCCGAGAAGAGCGGGCCGAGGGGGACGAGCATCCCGCCGCCGATGAGCCCGGTGGCGAGGCCCACGTTGACGGCGCGCACGACCGGGTTGATGAAGATGAACGACCATCCCTCCTTGAGCTCGTGGAAGGCCTGCCCGAAGTCGATGCGGCCGCCGGTGCGCCGGCGCTCGGACTTGGGCAGGGCGAGCCGGGAGATCATCGCCGCCGAGAACAGGAACGTGGCCGCGTCGACGTAGAACGCCAGCCCCTCCTGGTTCGTGCGGAACACGTCGAGGGCGTCGATCTCCCCGACGGCCTTGCTGAACCCGGCGAGCAGCGCGAACAGCCCGGCGGCGATGGGCATGGTCCCGTAGGCGGCCACCAGCGACAGCGAGTTCGCCGTCGTCAGGTGGTCGGAGGGCACCAGGTTGGGGACGGATGCCTCCTTGGCGGGCGTCCACAACAGCGTGAAGCACTCGAGCACCAGCGACGCGAACACGAGGCCGAGCACGGTGTCCACGAACGGGAGGGTGACCAGCACCGACGCCCGTCCGATGTCGCACACGACCATGACCCGCTTGCGGTCGAACCGGTCGGCGATGACGCCCGACGCCGCGCCCAGGAAGAAGCCGGGGACGATGCGCGCCGACATGACCACGCCGACGGCGGCCGCCGCGCCCTCCTTGCCGCCGATGCGAGCGGCGAGGGACGCGATGGCGAGGAACCCGAGCCAATCGCCGGTGGCGGACGCGACCTGCGTCAGCCAGAGGCGGAAGAACTGGTGCGATCCGAACAGGCGGACGTGGAGACCGGGCTTGTCACCAGGCTCGCCCACCGCCGGCGCCGACACGGTCGGTTCGTCGTCCCCGAGGCGTTCGAGCCCGGGCAGCGGCACCTGGGGCTCGTGGTCCGCCATCGGGTCCACGTTACGGGTCAGGTGACACCCTCCCCGCGATCAGGCATCCGGAGGCGGGGCGGCCCTCTTGGCTGCCTTCTTCGCCGGCGCCTTCTTCTTCGCGGTCTTCTTGGCCGGTGCCTTCTTGGCGCCCTTGCGCGACTTCTTGGCCGGGCCGGCGTCGCGCCGCATCTGGAGCAGCTCGGCCGCCCGCTCGATCGTGACGTTCTCGATGGTGTCCCCCTTGCGGAGGCTGGCGTTCGTGTCACCGTCGGTGACGTAGGGCCCGAAGCGTCCGTCCTTCACCACCACCGGCTTCTCCGACACCGGGTCGTTGCCGAGCTCCTTGAGCGGCGGCGCCGGGGCGGCCTGGCGTCGACCGAACTTCTTCGGCTCGGCGAGGACCTTGACGGCGTCGTCGAGGCTGATGGCGAGGAGCTGCTCCTCCGTGTCGAGGCTGCGCGTCTCGTCGCCCCACTTCACGAACGGGCCGTAGCGGCCGTTGGCCGCGATGATCTCGCCGCCGTCCTCGGGGTGGGTACCGACGACGCGGGGCAGTCGCAGCACCTGGAGCGCCTCGTCCAGCGTGATGGTCGACAGCGACATCGTCTGGAAGAGCGACGACATCCTCGGCTTGGTGTCCGGCGGCAGCGTGTCGGCGTCGCCCAGCTGCACGTACGGACCGAAGCGGCCGCTCTTGGCGAACACGGGTAGGCCCGTCTCGGGGTCCTCGCCGAGCGGCTCGCCACCCTTCGGCGCGGACAGGATCTCGACCGCCCGATCGATCGTGAGCTCGTCGAGCGGGAGGTCCTCCGGCAGCGAGGCCGTGTCCTCGCCGCGCTTGAGGTAGGGGCCGTACCGCCCGTTGCGGATGACGATCAGCTCGCCGTTCTCGTCGAGTCCGAGCGGGATCGTGTTGATGGCCTCGGCGTTGGCCTCTTCGAGCGCCTTGTCCTTCAGGCCCTTCACGCCGGGCGTGCCGTTCCCGAACCAGAACTGGTGGAGCCACGGCGCGCGCTGCTGCCGGCCGCCGGCGATCTCGTCGAGGTCATCCTCCATCCGAGCGGTGAACTCGTAGTCGACCAGGTGGCTGAAGTGCTGCTCGAGCAGCGCCACGACCGCGAAGGCGTCGGTGGTCGGCACGAGGGCCTGACCCTTCCTCCACACGTAGCCGCGGTCCTGGATCGTCTGCATGATCGACGCGTAGGTCGACGGGCGTCCGATCCCCTTCTCCTCCAACGTCTTCACGAGCGTCGCTTCGGTGTAGCGAGCGGGCGGCTGGGTGGAGTGGCCGTCCGCGTCGATGAGCGGGTTGGGGAGCGCCTGGCCCTCCTCGAGGTTCGGGAGCTTGGCGGTGGCGTCACCCGCCTCGTCGGCGTCGTCGTCGCCGCTGAAGCCGTACACCGCCTGCCAGCCCGGGAAGGTGATCGTGCGACCGGACGCGTTCCACTCGGTGGCGACGTCGTCGGTGGTGGTGGCGGCGATGCGGACCGTGACCGTGTTGCCGCGGGCGTCGGGCATCTGGCTGGCGAGCGTGCGCTGCCAGATGAGCTCGTAGAGTCGGAGCTGGTCGGCCCGCAGCTCGGCGCGGAGCTCGTCGGGGCTGCGCCACGCGTCGCCGGCCGGGCGGATGGCCTCGTGCGCCTCCTGGGCGTTCTTCGACTTCTTGGCGTACACCCGCGGTCCGTCGGTGAGGTACTCGGTGCCGAACTGGCGCTCGATCACCTGGCGGGCGGCGCGGATGGCGGTGTCGGACAGCGTGGTGCTGTCCGTTCGCATGTACGTGATGTAGCCGTCCTCGTAGAGGCCCTGAGCGATGCTCATCACCTGACGACTGCTCATGCGCAGTCGGGACCCGCCGACCTGTTGCAGCGTCGACGTGATGAACGGCGGCTTGGGTCGGGACGTGTAGGGCTTGGTCTCCACCGACGTGACCGCGAACGGGCGGTCGACGAGGCCGTCCTCGAGGCGCTGCGCGCTCACCTCGTCGAGGACGGCGACGTCGTCCCGCTTGGTGTGGCCCAGCGAGTCGAAGTCGCGGCTCCCGGCCACGCGGTGGCCGTCGATGGTGGCCAGTGACGCCGTGAAGGCGGGCTCCGTCGGGAAGGCGGCGCTGAGGTCCCAGTAGCTGGCGGCGACGAAGGCCATCCGCTCGCGCTCCCGCTCGACGACGAGGCGCACGCTGGGTGATTGGACGCGGCCGGCGGAGAGCCCTTGGCGTATCTTGCGCCAGCACACCTCCGACACGGGGTAGCCGTACAGGCGGTCGACGATGCGACGGCTCTCCTGGGCGTCGACGAGGCCGTAGTCGACGTCGCGGCTGTCGTCGATGGCGTGTTGGATCGCGGCCTGGGTGATCTCGTGGAACACCATCCGCTTCACCGGCACGGTCGGCTTGAGCACCTCGAGCAGGTGCCACGAGATGGCCTCGCCCTCGCGGTCCTCATCAGTGGCGAGGTAGAGCTCGTCGGCGTCCTTGAGCGCCTTCTTCAGCTTGGCGATCGTGTCCTTCTTGCTGGCGTGCACCTCGTACTCGACGCGGAAGTCGTCGTCGACGTCGACGCTGAGGCCCTTGGCCGGGAGGTCCCGGATGTGGCCCATGGACGCGAGCACGGTGAACTCGCCGCCCAGGAAGCCCTCGATGGTGCGGGCTTTGGCGGGGGACTCCACGATCACGAGCGGCTTGGCCACGGCGCAACATTGACCCCACGCCCATGGCCGTTGTCAAACGACCCTCGCCGTTCCCCTCCCGGGAGAGAAGTTCCTTGACAGAGACGTATGTCTGCGCGATGTATATATGTCATGAGCAACACACCGACCGCCATCCAGGACCTGTCCGACGTCGTCACGGCTCTGGACGCCGCCGCCGACCACCGCGGCGTGCCGCCCCATCTGGCCGTGGCGGTGGCCGATCTCGACCGCTTCGCGGAGGTCAACGTCACCCACGGCCAGGAGGCGGGCGACCGCGTCCTGATCACCTTCGAGCGCACGCTCGCCGGCAGCCTGCCGGTGGACGCGACGGTCGCCCGGATCGGCGGCGACGAGTACCTGGTCGCCCTGCCGGGGACCTCGGCCGAGAGCGCGCTCATCCAGCTCGAGGAGATCCGGTCGCACTACGCCGCTCACGGCGTCGAGGGCGTCGACGGCGGGGTCAACGCATCGTTCGGCATCGCCGCCCGCCCGCCCCATGCCGATGACACCACCGAGGTCGTGCGGTGCGCCGCTCAAGCCCTCATGCGGGCGAAGCGGGAGGGTTCCGGCCGCAGCGTCATCTACGTCGAGGAGAAGATGACGATGAAGAGCAACTACTACCCCCGCGCCATCCTCGATCGCCTGAGCAAGCTGTCCGGCGCCACGAGCCGCACCGAAGCCAGCCTGCTCCGAGAGGCGCTCGACGATCTGCTCGTCAAGCACCGCGACAAGCTCTGAGCACGGCAGGCTGGTGCCCATGGACCTCAGCCACGCCCTCGCCTTCGTCCGAGACCATCGGCGGGGGGTGCTGGTCACGCAGAAGCGCGACGGCCGCCCGCAGCTCTCCAACATCGCGTACGCCGTGGGTGACGACGACGTGGTGCGCATCTCCATCACGGCTGACCGAGCCAAGTACAAGAACCTGCAGCGCACGCCGATCGCGTCGCTCCACGTCACGCGCGACGACTTCTACGCCTACGCGGTCCTCGAGGCCGAGGTCGAGCTCAGCCCGGTCGCCGGCGCGCCGGACGACGACACCGTCGAGGAGCTGATCACGTACTACCGGGCGCTCGCGGGCGAGCACGGCGACTGGGACGACTACCGCCGGGCGATGGTCGCCGACCGGCGCGTGGTGGCGCGCCTGTCCCCGACGCACGCCTACGGGATGCTCCCGGAACCTGGCTAGGTCGTCTTCAGGATCAGCACCGCGCACGGGGACTTGTGCGCCACGTCGTTCGGGACGCTGCCCAGGACGAGTCGCTTCACGCCCTTCATCCCACGGTTCCCCACCACCACCAGGTCGGCCTCGACCTTCTTGGCGATGGTGATGAGCGCCTTGGCGGGATCGCCCTCTTCGTGGTGGGTCTCCACCTCGACCTTCTCGCGCTTGGCCACCTCCGCGGCGTCGCGCAGGATCCCCGCGACCTCGTCGGTGGAGCTCACCATCCACGCCTCCAACCCGCTGCCCTTCCCGGTGACCCGGAGGTTGGACCTGGGGTGGTAGCCGCTCACGATGTGGAGCTTGGCGGAGCTCTGAGCGGCCAGCTTGGCGGCCGAGCGCAGCGCCTTGGTGGCCGTCTCTGATCCGTCGGTGCCGACGACGATCCGTTCGAACATGCGTGTGCCTCCAGAGGTGCCGCCGTGCCGCCGGGGAGTATCGCGCCGATCGCGCCGGTGCCGCGCTGGTAGGCCCGCTACACCGTCTCGAGGAGGATGGCGTCGCCCTGGCCGCCACCACCGCAGAGGGCGGCGGCGCCGAGGCCACCACCGCGGCGGCCCAGCTCCAGCAGGAGCGTCAGGGCGACGCGGGTGCCGGACATGCCGACCGGGTGGCCCAGGGCGATGGCGCCACCGTTGACGTTGACGATGTCGTCGGTGATGCCGAGGTCGGTCATGGAGGCCAGCCCGACGGCGGCGAACGCCTCGTTCAGCTCGAACAGCGAGATGTCGCTGATCTCCTTGCCGGCCTTCTCGGCGGCCCGCTTGATCGCACGCGACGGCTGGGTGAGCAGCGAGGGGTCGGGACCGGCGACCTGCCCGTAGCCGACGACCCTGCCGAGCGGCTGCTGGCCGAGCTTCTCGGCGGCCGCGGCGGAGGCGACGATCACCGCGGCGCCGCCGTCGGAGATCTGCGACGCGTTGCCAGCGGTGATGTTGCCGGCCTTGTCGAAGGCGGGACGCAGGCCGGCGAGGGACTCGGCGGTGGTCTCGCCCCGCACCCCCTCGTCGGTGTCGAACACGACCGGGTCGCCCTTGCGCTGGGGGACCTCGACCTTGACGATCTCGTTGTCGAACAGCCCGTCCTTGGCGGCGCGAGCGGCCCGCTCGTGGGACTGGGCAGCGAGGGCGTCCTGGGGCTCGCGGGCGAGGCCCGCCGAGGCGGCGTACTTCTCGGTGCCGGCGCCCATGGCGACCTGGTCGAACGCGCAGAACAGCCCGTCGTACATCATGGAGTCGACGACCTTCTGGTCGCCGATGCGGTAGCCGGCCCGGGCACCGGGGAGGAGGTATGGCGCCTGCGTCATCGACTCCATGCCGCCGGCGACGACGATGTCGGCATCGCCGTCCTGGATCATCTTGTCGGCGAGGTAGATGGCGTTGAGGCCCGAGAGGCACACCTTGTTGATGGTGGTGGCCGGCACGGTCATCGGGATCCCGGCCTTCTCGGCCGCCTGGCGGGCGGCGATCTGGCCGGCCCCGGCCTGCAGCACCTGGCCCATGAACACGTAGTCGACCTGATCACCGGTGAGGCCGGCCCGCACGAGCGCCTCCTTGATGGCCAGCCCGCCGAGCTCCGCGGCAGAGAACCCCGCCAGCGCACCGGACAGCTTGCCGATCGGCGTGCGAGCGCCAGCCAAGATCACGGAACCAGCCATGTGTCTCCCCCATCAGGAACGTCGGGTCGTGGTCAGCCCAGCGTAGTGACGACCTCATGAGACCGGCCAGACGGCCGAGGCGTGTCAGGGATCGATGGGGAAGGTGTCGTCGAAGGCCTTGGCGACGGCCGCGGCGAGGAGCCGATCGAGGTCGCTGCGACCGGCGAGCGATTCGGGCACCAGCAGGCGGCGACCGACCGCGGCCTCGGCATCGAGGTCGATGACCCGGTCGCCGTCGTCCGGGGCCATGTGACGGGGCCCGACGGCGATCGACGCCGCCGTCTGCTCGGCGATCTCGAGGAGCCGCCGGGCCTTGCCCACCAGCAGCTCGGCCTCCTGCTCCCGCTGGCGCACGTAGCGGTCGGCATCGGCCCGGATGCGGGCCGCGTCCTCCTCGGCCCGCTGCAACAGCTCACGTGCGACTGAGAACGCCTCGCTCATGAGCGCCGCATCCGTGCTGGTGCCACTCGTCACCCGATCAGCCATGCGCCCGCGACTCCTTGCCGGGGGATCGTAACGTCTGGCTTCGGCCGCTGGCGGATCGGTAGAGTCGTACGAGCTGCAGCGGGCCAACGTCGTCCCACCGCAGAGCTCTGGACCTGATCACCCGATCCACCGCTCCCGGGATGGACACCTGATGCTGCCTACCAAACAAGGCCTCTACGATCCGCGCTTCGAGCACGACGCCTGCGGCGTCTCGTTCGTGGCTGACCTCCAGGGTCGCCGCAGCCACCGCATGGTCGAGCTGGGCCTGGCGTCCCTGTGCAACCTCGACCACCGGGGCGCCACGAACGCCGAACCGAACGTCGGCGACGGGGCGGGCATCCTCATCCAGGTCCCTGACCGGTTCCTCCGCGAGGTCGTCGAGTTCGAGCTGCCCGAGGCCGGCACCTACGCCACGGGCATCGCGTTCCTCCCGCGCGATCCCGAACCCGAGGCCGCCGCCATGACCGGCATCGAGAAGATCGCCGCCAGCGAGGGCCTCCAGGTGCTGGGGTGGCGAGCGGTGCCCGTCGACAACTCGATGATCGGGCAGCAGGCCGCTGACGTGGAGCCGTCCTTCCGGCAGGTCTTCCTGGCCGCCGCCGACGGGCATCCCCCGCTCGCCGGCGTCGCGATGGACCGACGGTGCTTCGTGGTGCGCAAGCGCATCGAGCACGAGCTGGCCACCGGCGGTGAGCCGGTGTACTTCCCGAGCCTCTCGGCCCGCACCCTGGTCTACAAGGGCATGCTCATCTCGTACCAGGTGGGGAGCTTCTTCACCGACCTGGCCGACGAGCGGGTCGAGACGGCGCTGGCCCTCGTGCACAGCCGCTTCAGCACGAACACGTTCCCGTCGTGGCCGCTCGCCCACCCCTACCGCTTCGTCGCCCACAACGGCGAGATCAACACCGTGATGGGCAACGAGAACTGGATGCGTGCCCGCGAGGCGCTGCTCGACACCGACACCATCGACGGTCTCGAGCGCGCGTTCCCGATCTGCACGCCCGACAGCTCCGACACCGCCCGCTTCGACGAGGTGCTGGAGCTCCTCCACCTCGGCGGCTACTCGCTCCCCCACGCCGTCCTCATGATGATCCCCGAGGCCTGGGAGCACCACGAGTCGATGCCCGACTGGAAGCGCGACTTCTACCGCTACCACGCCTCCGTGATGGAGCCGTGGGACGGTCCGGCGTCGATCGCCTTCACCGACGGCACCGTGATCGGCGCCGTGCTCGACCGCAACGGGCTCCGGCCGTCGCGCTACTGGGTGACGGAGGACGGGCTCGTGGTGATGGCGTCGGAGGTGGGCGTGCTGCCCATCGACCCCACCACCATCGTGCAGAAGGGCCGCCTCCAGCCGGGTCGCATGTTCCTGATCGACACCAACCTGGGCCGGATCGTCGGCGACGACGAGATCAAGGAGGCGCTCGCCGCGCAGCAGCCGTACGGCGAGTGGCTCCACGCCGGGCTCGTGCACCTCGACGACCTCCCGGCCCGCGACTTCCTCACCCCGCAGCACGCGTCGGTGGTGAAGCACCAACGAGTGTTCGGGTACACGACCGAGGAGCTCAAGATCCTCCTGGCGCCGATGGCCCGCACGGGCGCCGAGCCGATCGGGTCGATGGGCACCGACACGCCCGTGGCCGTGCTGTCCGACCGGTCGCGGCTGCTGTTCGACTACTTCCAGCAGCTGTTCGCGCAGGTCACGAACCCACCCCTCGACGCCATCCGCGAGGAGCTGGTGACGTCGATGGGCAGCACCATCGGTCCGGAGGGCAACCTCCTGCGCCCGGGGCCCGCGTCATGTCGGCAGGTGGTGCTCCCCCACCCGGTCCTCACCAACGACGAGCTGGCCAAGCTCCTCTACATCAACGACGACAACGACATGCCGGGCTTCAAGCCGTTCGCCATCGACGGCCTCTACCGCGTGGCTGAAGGGGGTGACGGCCTCCGCCGGGCGCTCGACGAGGTGCGCGGCAAGGTCAGCACCGCCATCGCCGACGGCGCCAAGGTCATCGTGCTGTCCGACCGCTACTCCTCCGACGAGCTGGCCCCGATCCCGTCGCTGCTCCTCACGTCCGCCGTGCACCACCACCTGATCCGCGAGAAGTCGCGCACGCAGGTGGGGCTCGTCATCGAGTGCGGCGACGCGCGCGAGGTGCACCACATGGCGCTGCTGCTGGGCTACGGCGCCGGCGCCATCAACCCCTACCTGGCCTTCGAGACCATCGAGGACCTGATCGACCAGGGTGTGATCACCGGCATCACCAAGCGCCAAGCGGTGCGGAACTTCGTCAAGGGCAGCACCAAGGGCGTGCTGAAGATCATGTCGAAGATGGGCATCTCCACCGTCGCGTCCTACACGGGCGCCCAGGTGTTCGAGGCCGTGGGGCTCTCCGAGGACCTCGTGGACGAGTACTTCACCGGCACGACGAGCCGCATCAGCGGCGTCGGGCTCGACGTGCTGGCCGAGGAGGTCGCGGCACGGCACCGCTTCGCGTACCTCGAGCGCCCCGAGGAGGCCGCCCACCGCGACCTCTGGGCCGGCGGCGAGTACCAATGGCGCCGCGAGGGCGAGCACCACCTCTTCAACCCGGAGACGGTGTTCAAGCTGCAGCACGCCACGCGCACCAAGCGCTACGACGTCTTCAAGGAGTACACGAACCGCGTCGACGACCAGTCCCGCCAGCTGGCCACCCTGCGGGGCCTCTTCGAGCTCCGCGAGGGACAGCGCCCGCCCGTGGCGATCGACGAGGTGGAGCCGATCAGCGACATCGTCCGGCGGTTCTCCACGGGGGCGATGAGCTACGGGTCGATCTCCATGGAGGCGCACCAGACGCTCGCCATCGCCATGAACCGCATCGGCGGCCGATCCAACACCGGCGAGGGCGGGGAGGACTCGGAGCGCTTGCACGACCCCGAGCGCCGCAGCGCGGTCAAGCAGGTCGCGTCCGGTCGGTTCGGCGTGACGTCGGAGTACCTCACCAACGCCGACGACCTGCAGATCAAGATGGCGCAGGGGGCCAAGCCCGGCGAGGGCGGGCAGCTGCCCGGCAACAAGGTGTGGCCGTGGATCGCCAAGACCCGGTACTCCACCCCTGGCGTGGGCCTCATCTCCCCGCCGCCCCACCACGACATCTACTCCATCGAAGACCTCAAGCAGCTCATCCACGACCTGAAGAACGCCAACCCCGAGGCGCGCATCCACGTGAAGCTCGTGGCCGAGGTGGGAGTGGGGACGGTGGCGGCCGGTGTGTCCAAGGCCAAGGCCGACGTGGTCCTCATCTCCGGGCACGACGGCGGCACCGGCGCCAGCCCCCTCAACTCGCTGAAGCACGCCGGCGCGCCGTGGGAGCTGGGCCTCGCCGAGACGCAGCAGACCCTGCTGCTCAACGGCCTCCGCGACCGCATCGTCGTGCAGACCGACGGTCAGATGAAGACGGGACGGGACGTGATCATCGCGGCGCTCCTGGGCGCCGAGGAGTACGGGTTCGCCACCGCCCCGCTGGTGGTGTCGGGCTGCATCATGATGCGCGTCTGCCACCTCGACACCTGCCCCGTGGGCGTGGCCACCCAGAACCCGGAGCTCCGGGCTCGCTTCAACGGACAGCCCGAGTTCGTGGAGACGTTCTTCGAGTACATCGCCGAGGAGGTGCGCGAGCTCCTCGCGGTCCTCGGCTTCCGATCTCTCGCCGAGGCCGTCGGCCGCGTCGAGTGCCTCGACACCCGCCCGGCCGTGGAGCACTGGAAGGCGAGCGGCCTCGACCTCTCGCCGATCCTCCACCAGCCCGAGTCGCCGTTCGAGCAGGACCTGCTGTGCACGGGCACCCAGGACCACGGCCTCGACAAGGCGCTCGACAACGAGCTCATCCGGTTGGCGGCGCCGGCCCTCGAGTCCGGGCAGCCCGTGGAGATCGACGTCGAGATCCGCAACACCAACCGCACGGTCGGCACGATGCTCGGCCACGAGGTGACCAAGCGCTACCGGGCCGAGGGCCTCCCCGACGACACGATCCACGTCAACCTCACCGGGTCCGCCGGCCAGAGCTTCGGCGCCTTCGTGCCCAAGGGCATCACCCTGCGGCTCGAGGGCGACGCCAACGACTACGTCGGCAAGGGGCTCTCCGGTGGACGCCTCATCGTGCGGCCGCCGGCCGAGACGCACCCCACCTTCGTCGCGGAGGACAACATCATCGCCGGCAACGTCATGCTCTACGGCGCCACCAGCGGTGAGGCCTACGTGCGCGGCATCGTCGGGGAGCGGTTCTGCGTGCGGAACTCCGGCGCCATCGCGGTGGTGGAGGGCGTCGGCGACCACGGCTGCGAGTACATGACTGGCGGGCGGGCCGTGGTGCTCGGTCCCACCGGGCGGAACTTCGGCGCCGGCATGTCCGGCGGCATCGCGTTCGTGCACGACCCGGACGACACGTTCTTCCGCCGCCTCAACGGCGAGATGGTCGACCTCGAGCCGCTCGACCCCGACGACGGCGAGTGGCTGCGCGACGCGCTCCGCACGCACGAGCACCTCACGGGATCGCCGGTGGCACAGCGGCTGCTCCAGCGGTGGCACAGCGAGGTGCGCCGCTTCAAGAAGGTCATGCCGCGGGACTACAAGCGGGTGCTCGAAGCGGCCCGCATCGCCGAGGAGTCAGGGCAGAACGTGGACGAAGCGATCATGGCGGCGGCGCATGGGTGACGTGAAGGGGTTCCTCAAGCACGGACGCGAGCTGCCCACCCGGCGGCCGGTGCCCGTGCGGTTGCTCGACTGGAAGGAGGTCTACGAGGAGTTCCCCGAGGACCACCTGCAGACCCAGGCCTCTCGGTGCATGGACTGCGGCATCCCGTTCTGCAACAACGGCTGCCCGCTGGGCAACCTCATCCCGGACTGGAACGACCTCGTGTACCGCGACCGGTGGCAGGACGCCATCGAACGGCTGCACGCCACCAACAACTTCCCCGAGTTCACCGGTCGCCTGTGCCCCGCCCCGTGCGAGGGCGCCTGCGTGCTCGGCATCAACCAGGATCCCGTCACCATCAAGCAGGTCGAGGTCGAGATCATCGACCGCGCGTGGGACGAGGGCTGGGTCGTCCCCGTGCCCCCGTCGACCCTCACGGGCAGGGCCGTCGCCGTGATCGGCTCGGGCCCCGCCGGGCTGGCCGCCGCCCAGCAGCTCACCCGCGCTGGCCACGCCGTCGTCGTCTTCGAGCGAGCCGACCGCATCGGGGGCCTGCTCCGCTATGGCATCCCCGAGTTCAAGATGGAGAAGCGACACCTCAACCGCCGCCTCGAGCAGATGGAGGCCGAGGGCACCGAGTTCCGCGCCGGCGTGAACGTCGGGGTCGACATCACGGTCGCCGAGCTCCGCGCGGAGTTCGACGCGCTGGTGCTGGCCGGTGGCGCCACCGCCTGGCGCGACCTGCCCGTACCCGGGCGGGAGCTCGACGGCATCCACCAGGCCATGGAGTACCTGCCGTGGTCCAACCAGGCCCAGGAGGGCGACCTCGCCGTCGAGGACGTCCCGATCACGGCCAAGGACAAGGACGTGATCATCATCGGCGGTGGCGACACCGGCGCCGACTGCCTCGGCACCGCGCACCGTCACGGCGCCCGATCCGTCACGCAGCTGGAGATCCTCCCGCGCCCGTCCGACGGGCGACCCGACGCCAACCCGTGGCCCACGTACCCGATGAGCTACAAGGTCACGTCCGCGCACGAGGAGGGCGGCGACCGCGTGTACGCCGTCAACACCGAGTGCTTCCTCGGCGACGACGACGGCCGGGTGCGCGCGCTCCGCCTGCACGACGTGGAGATGGTCGAAGGACGGTTCGAGAAGGTGGAGGGCACCGACCGGGAGATCCCGGCCCAGCTCGTGCTGCTCGCCATGGGCTTCCTCGGCCCGCAGAAGGACGGCCTCCTCGACCAGCTCGGCGTGGAGCTCGATCCGCGCAGCAACGTGGCGCGCGACGACCGGTTCGCCAGCAGCGTCGACGGCGTGTTCGTGGCCGGCGACATGGGGCGCGGCCAGAGCCTCATCGTCTGGGCGATCGCCGAGGGCCGCAGCGCGGCCGCCGAGGTCGACCGCTACCTCATGGGCGAGTCGGCGCTTCCCCGCATCATCAACCCCACCGACCGCCCGCTCGTCTAGCCCGCCAGCGGCCTCGAGAGCCCCCCGTCGATGACGGTGAGGTGGCCGCGCCGCCGCGGCTCGGGGGCAACCTCGACGTCGTCCTCGACGTCGGGCTCAGACGCCTCCCAGTCGTCGTCGTACGTGCGCCGAGGCTCGTCGTACCAGACGGGCTGCACGAACCCGGGGAGACCGGCGCGGAACACCGCGGTGCGGATGTCGCACGAGGTGAAGCGCCCGAGGGATCTCCCGTTGGGCGTCTTGGTGAACTTGTAGGGCTGGCCGGTGGCGTCGATGTAGAGCTCGCCGCCCGAGTCGACGTGCCGGTACACCCAGATCGCCGGCCTCGACCCACGGTCGACGCGGCCCTTCAACACCACCTCGTCGAGGTGGATGGGCCAGGGACAGCGGTCGGCCCGGGCCTGCCGGCTGGCCTGCACGAGCGGGCGCCACCACTCGAGGAGGTGGGGCTGGTCGGTGGGTGGGTGCCAGAGGTCCATGGCCACATGATCTCCACGGGGTGTGACAGTCGGGTTGTGATCCCGACCTCTGGGTGGTCTGGGTGGTCGGAGAAACCTCGTCAGCGGTCCCCCGGCGCCCCCACGGCCGCCTCGAAGCGTGCCCGGAGGAAGTCACCGACCGAGCGGGGGATCCGGGCCTCATCGGCGCTGGTCTCGCCGTCGAACCCACCCGCGTGGAGCATCACCACCTGCGACCAGCCGTGGAGGGCGTGGAGCGCGTCCCACGCGCGCAAGCGCTCGAGGTCGAGGGCGGTGACCGCCTCGTACGAGCGGCGGTAGCGCCGCGCCAGCTGCGGACCGGCGAGGCGCAGGGCCACGCGCTCGATGCGGCTCGTCGCGGCGATCGACGCGATGCGGAAGATGAGCAGGGTGCGGGCGACGTCGGCCTCCGGCGGTCCGAGCCCGGCGTCGGTCCAGTCGATGACCGAGGCGGTCGCGCCGTCGACGACGACGTTCAGCGGGTGGAAGTCGCCGTGGTTGACCACCAGCGGCCCGCCGGTCGCCACCGCGATCAGTCCATCGGTCCGTTCGAGCGCGCGGCGGATGGCCGGGTCGCCCACAGCATCCGCCACGCGACGTGGGAGCCCGAGCCGCTTGTCGACGAGCGCCTGCGGCTCGCGGGCGCCGGGCCAGGCGTCGACGGGCAGCGCGTGGAGGTCGAGCTGCAGGCGCGCCAGCTGGTCGATGAGCCGGAAGGCTCGCGTCGGCTGCGCGGAGACCGCTTCGAGCATCGTGCGACCCGGGGCCCGCTCCATGATCTGGGCCGGGAGTCCGAAGCCCTCGGTCGAGCCGATGACCTCGAGCACCCGGGGCGCGTGGTAGCCCAACGATGCCGCCCACTGCTGCGCGTCGGCCTCTTGGTGGGCCTGCGCTTCCCGATCCACGGAGGGGAGCAGCCGCGCGATGAGGGGTTGCTGCCACTCGTCCGGGAGTCCCGGTCCGTCGAGGTGGACCGTGTGGATGTACGAGTCGAACCCCGCTCCGATCGACGACGGGGGCTCGGCCAGGGTGACGGCCACGCCCCACCGATCGGCCGCCCGACGCCGCACGACCTCGGCCACCGCGCCGGAATCGTGGGGATCGAGATCAGGCATGGGCGGAACCTAGGTGAGGGCTGCGAGGCGTTCGGCGGCCTCGGTGAGCACCTCGGTGCGCTTGCAGAACGCGAAGCGGACGAGGTGTCGGCCGGTGGCGGGGTCCTCGTAGAAGACCGAGCTCGGCACGGCGACGACCCCGCACCGTTCCGGGAGCGACCGGCAGAACTCGAGGCCGTCGGTTCCGCCGACGGACCGGATGTCGACCGTGGCGAAGTAGGTGCCCTGCGGTACGAACACGTCGAAGCCGGCGCCGCGGAGACCGTCGCAGAGCACGTCCCGCTTGGTCTGCAGCGTGCCGCTCAGCTCGGCGTAGAACGCGTCGTCCAGGCCGAGTCCGACCGCGACCGCTGGCTGGAAGGGCGCGCCGTTGACGTAGGTGAGGAACTGCTTCGCGGTGCGCACGGCGGCGACCAGCGGTTCGGGCCCACATGCCCAGCCGATCTTCCAGCCGGTGAAGGAGAACGTCTTGCCCGCGGAGGAGATGGTGAGGGTGCGCTCGGCCATCCCCGGGAACGTGGCCAGCGGTTGGTGGGTGCCGTCGAAGACGAGGTGCTCGTACACCTCGTCGGTGACGGCGATGAGGTCGCGCTCCACGCACACGCGCGCGATGGCTGCCAGCTCGTCGGTCGTGAACACCTTGCCGGTGGGGTTGTGCGGAGAGTTGAGCAGCACGAGGCGCGTCCGTTCGGTGACGAGCGCGTCGAGCGCGTCGATGTCGGCGGCGTGGTCGGGCGGCACGAGCGTCACGGCACGGAGCCGGGCGCCGGCCATCGCGGCCACTGCTCGGTAGGAGTCGTACACGGGCTCGAAGGCGAGGATCTCGTCCCCCGGATCGCACAGCGCGAGCACCGTGGCGGCGATGGCTTCGGTGGCGCCAGCCGTCACGAGCACCTCGGTGTCGGGCTCGACGGCCAGGCCCCAGAACCGCGCTTGGTGGGCGGCGATCGCCTGTCGCAGCGGCTCGATGCCGGATCCCGGCGGGTACTGGTTGTGGCCCGCCCGGATCGCGGCGATGGCCGCTTCCGCCACCTCGATCGGCCCGTCCTCGTCGGGGAAGCCCTGTCCGAGGTTGATGGCACCGGTGGCGACGGCCAGCGCCGACATCTCCGCGAAGATCGTCGTGCCGAGGCCGGCGAGCCGCGGGGAGAGAGGCGGGCGCCGCATGGGCGCAGCCTGTCACGTCCCGCCGCTCTGGTGGGCCGGGTGGGGCTCGCGGTCCAGGTTCGACCCATTCGGGCCGCGTCACTAGGTTTCCGGCCCATGCAGGACATCCTCGACGCCATCGAGGGGGGCGCGTCCGGTGAGGACATCGCCGCTCTCCCCATCCCCGAGAGCTACCGGGCGGCCCACGTGCTGCGCGCCGAGCAGACCATGTGGGAGGGCGTCGAGTCCGCCGACAAGGATCCTCGCAAGTCGCTGCACGTCGGCGAGGTCGCCACCCCCGAGCTGGCGCCCGACGAGGTGTACCTCGGCGTGATGGCGTCCTCCATCAACTTCAACACGGTGTGGACGTCGATCTTCGAGCCGCTCCCCACCTTCGGGTTCCTCGATCGCCTCGGCAAGGAGTCGGTGTGGGGCAAGCGCCACGCCCTCGACCACCACGTGGTCGGCTCCGATGCGTCCGGCGTCGTCCTCCAGGTCGGGTCGGCCGTCCGGAACTGGAAGCCCGGCGACCGCGTCACCGTGCACTGCAACCACCTCGACGACCAGGACCCCTCCGCGCACGACGACTCGATGCTGGCCGCCAACCAGCGCATCTGGGGCTTCGAGACCAACTTCGGCGGCCTCGCCGACCTTGCGGTCGTGAAGGCCAACCAGCTCATGCCGAAGCCCACGCACCTCACCTGGGAGGAGAGCGCCGTCAACGGGCTCTGCGCGTCCACGAGCTACCGGATGCTGGTGGGCCGGAACGAGGCTCGCATGAAGCAGGGCGACGGCGTGTTCGTGTGGGGCGCCGCCGGGGGCATCGGGGCCTACGCCATCCAGCTCGTGCTCAACGGTGGCGGCACCCCGGTCGGCGTGGTGTCGAGCCCCGAGCGGGTGAAGCTCCTCGAGGCGATGGGCTGCGAGAACGTCATCGACCGGGCCGCCGAGGGCTACGAGTTCTGGAAGGACGAGCACACCCAGGACGAGGGCGAGTGGCGCCGCCTCGGCAAGAAGGTGCGCGGCCTGCTGGGCGACGACCCGGACATCGTGTTCGAGCACCCTGGCCGCCAGACGATGGGCGCCTCGGTGTTCATCGCCAAGCGCGGCGGCACGGTGGTCACGTGCGCCGCGACGTCCGGCTACATGATCGAGTACGACAACCGGCACCTCTGGATGAAGCTGAAGCGGATCATCTCGTCGCACTTCGCCAACTACCAGGAGGCGTGGGACATGAACCGCCTCATCTCGAGCGGTGCGATCCAGCCGGTGATGTCCGCCTGCTACGACCTCGAGCAGGTCGGCGATGCCGCGCTCCTCGTGCACCAGAACAAGGCCGACGGGAAGCTCGCGGTCCGCTGCCTGGCGCCGGCGGAGGGCCTCGGCATCACCGACCCCGAGAAGCGCGCCAACATCGGCGAAGACAAGATCACGCTGTTCCAGCGCCACGCCCGAGGAGAGCTCTGATGCTGCTCACCGAGATCGACCACGTCGCCATCGCGGTGCGCGACCTCGAGGCCGCCATCGCGTACTACCAGGAGGCGTTCGGTGCGGAGGTGCACCACCGCGAGATCGTCGACAGCGACGGCGTGGAGGAGGCGCTCATCAAGGTGGCCGACTCCTACATCCAGCTGACGGCGGCCACCCGGCCCGACTCCCCCATCGCCAAGTCGATCGAGAAGCGCGGCGAGGGCCTCCACCACGTCGGCTACCGCGTCGACGACTGCGCCGCCGCGCTGGCCGCGATGGTCGCGGCGGGCGCCACCGCCATCGACCAGGCCCCCCGCCCGGGGAGCCGCGGCACCACGGTGGCCTTCGTCCACCCGAAGGGCAGCTTCGGCACCCTCATCGAGCTCGTCCAGGAGTAGGCCCACCAACGTCTGTGGTCGATTTCGTCCGCCATGCGAGCGTTTTCGACCACAGACCGCTCGCGGCGGCTGCGCGCGCCTGCACTACCGTGCTCGCAACGTGACGTCGGCGGGTCTTGGGGCGGCTGGCGATGAGGCAGCGGGCCGACACGAGTCCATTTGCGACCCTCTGTGTTGTCGCGCTCGCCGTGCTGGTTGCCGGCCTGGCCACGGCAACGCCGGCGCGGAGTGCGCCATCGACAACGGCTGACGGTTCCATCGTGGCCTCCCGTGTCAGCGCGGTGGCCGCGAGCATCGACGCGAACCTCGAGCCCAGCTGCGCGATTGGCGGACCGACGGCTCGATCGCGCCCCAACGTCTGTGGTCGATTTCGTCCGCTATCCGGACGAAATCGACCACAGACGTTGTTACAGCGCGGCGATCCAGGCGGACACGACCGCGTCGATCTGGGCGGGATCAGCGCCTTCGACGAGCAGCACCAAGCCCTCGTGGCGGAACACCCGGGCGGACGGAGTCCCCTCGGCGCCGGTCGCGCGCTGCACGACCCGATCACCCACCTCGATCCCCTCCGCAGGCGCGCCTCCCGCCCGCGCCGACGCCAGCGCGGCCATGGCCGGCTCGAGCTTCTCGGCCGACGGGTACGCCGCCGCGTCCACCGTGAACGCCCACACCGTCGTGCGGCGCTCGCCGGCGACGACGCCGTAGCGACCCTGCACCCCGGTGGCCCCGGCGAACGTCGGCGCCTCTGGGACGGGCTCCTCCTCCGGAGGCGGGATGACCTGGAACGAGACCGTGGGCACCGCCACGAAGGCGGCGTCGATCGGGATCGCGACGAGCGGGGTCACCGGCTCGGGCGTCCCCGTGGCCCCCGCGGCGATGGCCGTGAGCTGACGCTCGACGACCACCCCGATGTCGTGGTCGTTGGCCCCGCGGACGACGACCAGCAGGTTGCCCTCGAGGAAGCCGATGGCGGTGCCGTCGGCTCCCAGGGACTTGAACACCGTCCGCCCCACCAGGTCGATGTCCTCGTGGTCGCCGTTGCCGAGCGCCGCCACCACGCCACGTGCGAACGCGTCGAGCACGCCCTGGTCGAACAGCTCGGCGCCGTCGAGCGCGAGGACGAGGGCTTCGCCGACGAAGCGTCCATCTCGCAACGAGTGCACGCGGCGGGCGACCACCGCCGCCACCTCGGGATCCTCGAGGAAGGCGTCGGCCGCCTGCTGCTGGCTGGGCAACGGCTGGCCGAAGCTCAGGCCGTCGGCCACCAGCACCCGGACCGGCTCGACCGGCGGCAGCTCGATGCCACCAGCCAGGGTGGGCACGGGACCCGAGTTCGGGCTGCCGTCGCCGGCACGAGTGGTCTCGGTGCCGCTGCCGTCGCCGTCCGAGCAGGCGGCACCCAGGAGCGCTCCCAAGAGCAGCAGGGCGGCGAGCCGTCGGCGCCTGCCCGCAGGCCGCGGCTGGTCGTCGGGGATGGTCACGGCGCCGGCCAACCTACGCGGCGCGTACTGTGGCCGGCGATGCAAGAGCCCCTCGAACAGCTGCTCGCCGACCTCAAGGCCGCCATCGAAGCGTCCGGAGCCGGTGCCGACAACCAAGACGAGCTGGCCCGCCTGGCCGGCGAGGTCGAACGTCGCCTCAGCGACGACGACCCCGAGGGCGTGGTCGAAGAGCTCCGCGACGAGGTGACGCGCTTCGAGGCGTCACACCCCAACCTCGCCGCTGCCATCGGGCGGGCCGCCGACGCGCTCAGCGCCATCGGCCTCTAGCGCCCCAGGATCGCTCGACGCTCCTGCCGCCGCCGGTGGCGACCACAGCGGCTCCGCCACGGGCTCGACCGCCCGGCGGGTCTTGCGCGCCCGCATGGCCTTGCGCACGAAGTAGCTGACCACGAGCAGGAGGACGAGGCCGAGCAGCCGGGCCAGACCGGCGACCATGGCGCCGTCCATCGCCGACTCCACGTCGGCGGCAGCCGACCGGACCGCGGCGTAGTCGCCCTCGTCGAACGCGTCCTGCGCGCGCTCGAGGTCCTCACCCACGTCGGCGAAGGCGAGTCCCACTGCACCCAGTGGCCCAGCGCCTTCGGCCTTGGCGTCCTCCGCGGACTGCAGGACGCGGGCGGCGGCGAGCGCCTCCTCGGCATCCGCCGCGAGGGTGGCCATGTCCTTGCCCGCCTCGTAGGTGGCCTGGAGGGCCAGGTCCTCGGCGACGTCGAGGTCGCCCGCGACCTCGATCAGGTCGGCCTTGGTGGCCAGCACCTCGGTGGCATCGGTGATCAGGTCCTCGGCCGTGTCGAAGCGCCAGTCGGTCATGGCGAGGCGGATCGATGTGGGGGCGGCCCAGCCGCCGCCGGCCTCCAGCAGCGCGGCGTAGCTCTCGCGGGCTGCGGCGCGGGCCTCGAAGTCGGCGGCCTCGGTCTCGCTCACCACGTAGCGCTCGAACAGGCTGGTCGCCTTCGCCGAGCCGCCGATCTCCTCGAACAGGTCGAGCAGCTCCCGCCAGTCGAACGTGCGGACGAGCTCCTCGGGAACTCCCGGTCCGCGGTACGCGATCTGCCCGGCCTCCGCCGCCTGGATGATCTCCGCCAGCTTCTCGGTGCCGATCTCGTCCACGACCGCGTGCAGGACCGACCACGACGCGTTGTAGCCGTAGCGCTCCTGGTCGTCCGAGACACCGGCCTGGAGGTCGGGGTCGCTCCAGTCGTTGAGCTTGAGCCGTCCAGGGTCGGCCTGGTCGATCAGCTTGGGCGTCGGTTGCTTCTCGCCCAGCTCGGCCATGGCGAGCGCGGCGATCTGGTCCGCGAACGCCTCGTTGATCCACCGACCCTCGAACAGGCCGTCGTTGAACCACAGGTGCGCCAGCTCGTGCAGCACCACCTGCTGGTCGAGCTCGTCACCCACCTCGATCACCCGCTCGAAGCGCGAGAACCAACCGGCGTAGCCGTAGAGGTACGGGCTGGCCGTCTCCACCAGGTCGAGCGTCGACGTCGCCGGCCACTCGATCCCGATGAGGTCCTCGATCACCGGCACCCCGTCCGTCACCTGCTTGGCGGCGAAGTCGGCCCACTCGGGGTCGTCGGGCCAGCCGAGCACGTTGACGTCCTCCTCGCCCAGGTCCACCGTCCGCTCGATGAGCTTGGTGTCATCGCGGGCGGACACGAGGACGCCCCACGCGAGGGGATCGTCGATGGCGGTCGCCGTGAACACCTGCTGGCCACCGCGCTCGGACTCGGCCATCTCGTCGCCGACCAGCTCGACCTCGAAGGCCTTCGGCACGACCACTTCGACGTCGGTGAGCCCAGGGTCGCCGACGGCGATCATCGGGAACGTGGCGTAGGCGTCGTTGACCCGCGTGAACGAATCGGACCTCGGCGCCTGCTTGGGCAGGTCGTACGTGAAGCGGAACGACTGCGAGCTCGGGTAGTAGATGTCGGGGCGCATGTCGACCTTGGCGATCGAGAAGCGGGGGCTGTCGCTGGGCTCGACGCTGACCGGCAGCTCGGTGCCGTCGCTCTTCACCGCGCGGAGGGCTGCGGCCTCGGCGAGCACGGGCACGCCGAAGTTCGGGAGGTAGAACTGCCGGATGTAGCTCCCGACGATCTGGTCGGGCTTCTGGTTGGTGATCGTGACGTCGAACGCCACGTGCACCGCGCCCGCCGGCGGGTCGAGCGTGTAGGTGGTCTTCGCCTGGATCTTGAAGCCGTCGGCGTAGGAGCTCCCGGTCGCCGCCACCGGGATGGGCCGCACGACCGTCGGGGCAGACGCCCGACTCGGCCCGGCCACCACCATGACGAGCGCGCTCGTCGCCACCACCACCGCGAGGCTCCGCCCACCCCAGCGTCGCATCGTCCGCGCCACGCCACCCTCTCCGTTCCTTCGGTCGAAACCGGACCATCTCATGGATCGGAGCGGATGCGGCACGAAATGTTGTGGCGTTCGCGGCGGTTTCGACCGTTCTGTCGGAAGATCGTTTCGTCCGGCTGACCACCGGTCACGATCAGATGTTCGCTTGCTCTGGCGGCCCGGCACTTGGCGCGGCCAGCGACGCCGCGGCCCCTTCGGGAGTCGCCGGTGGGCAGTCGGCGCCGACCGTGTAGCTCGTCATCGACAGCGATCCGTAGGCGGATCCCTCGACGAGGACCTGCGCCGTCTCGTTCGTCGCGGCCGCGAGTGCCGCGATGTAGATGAGCGGGATGAAGTGGTCAGGCGTCGGGACGGCGAGCCCGAAGTCATCGTGCTCGACCAGCCGCAAGATGTCACCGGGGTGCTCGGCCATGAGGGCGGTGGCCGCCTCGTCGAAGCGGCGGTTCCAATCGAAGCCGCCCGCTGGCTGATCCCAATCGATGCGTCGAAGGTTGTGGACGACGTTGCCGCTTCCCACGATCAGCACGCCTTGCTCGCGCAGCGGTGCCAGCCTGGCTCCCAGGTCGAGGTGGTAGTCGAGGGGCTGCAGAGCGTTGATCGACAGCTGCACGACCGGGATGTCGGCGTCCGGGTACATGTGGGCCAGCACCGACCACGTGCCGTGGTCCAGCCCCCAGCTGTCGACGTCGAGCCCGACCCAGCGGGGCTTGACCGTCTCGACGACGAGCTCCGCGATCTCGGGATGGCCGGTCGCCGGGTAGTCGAAGGCGAACAGCTCGTCGGGGAACCCGTAGAAGTCGTGGATCACCCTTGGATGAGGCATCGCCGTCACGGCGGTCGCGTTCGTATACCAGTGCGCGGAGATGACGAGCACCGCCCGTGGCGCGTCGACGAAGTCACCGAAGGCCCGCCAGCAGTCGGTGTAGCGGTTGTGCTCGAGGGTGTTCATCGGGCTGCCGTGCCCCACGAAGCCGAACGGCATCACCTGGCTGACCTCGCCGCTCATGTCGCCGCAACCGCGGTTGGGAGGACGAGGCAGATCGCGGCGGCGTAGCCATGGTCATCCCGGGTGACGTCGAGGACCGAGGGTTCACCGCCGGTCGGGAAGATGCTGTCTGTCGCGTTGGTCGTGTCGCGGTCAGGTCGCTCGGAGTATGGCGCGAGCGAGAGGACGTCGTTGCTGACCTTGTCGGGGAAGTACAGCTGGCTGGTGAGCGTACGAGCGTCTACGTGGACCATGACGTGGATGTGCACCGTCCGTCCCGGATACCAGCCGGGGTAGATGCTGTGGAACTCGACCATGCCGGCGGCGTCGGAACGCTGGCCACCCCGGAGGAAGGTCTGATCCGACAGGTACTGCGCTCGCGGGCCGTCCGGGGGCGGGAACCCCGAGTACCGCCCGAGGGCGTCGCAATGCCAGATCTCCACCGTCGCGTCCTGCACCGGCGCATCGCCATCGGCGGCGAGGCGGACGCCGAGCTGCAAGGCGACCCCCTCGCGGTCTTCGACCACGTCACGTCGCATTGGTTGCGCGCCGCGATGGTACGGACCCTCGTCCTGCTCGGCCCACAGCCGTCGTGCCGTGCAGGTCGACAGCATCGACGCGAGATCACCGGTCACGGACACGAGCTGCAGTCTCGCCGGTCGTCGGACGACGCGCGGCGCCACCCGTGTCTTCGCGACCTGAGAAGATGCCACCGATGGGTCTCCAGGTGCACCTCGTCGACGGGACCTACGAGCTGTTCCGCTACCACTACTCGCCGGCCAACAAGGACGCGCGACGAGGTGCCACCCGCGGCGTCGTCGGGTCGTGCTTGATGCTCCTCGAGCAGGGCGCCACCCACGTGGCGGTCGCCACCGACCACGTCATCGAGTCGTTTCGCAACGACCTGTGGGCCGGCTACAAGGACGGCTCCGGGATCGACCGCGACCTCAAGGCGCAGTTCCCGGTGGTGGAGGACGCCCTGCGCGCCGCCGGGTTCACCGTGTGGCCGATGGTGGAGCAGGAGGCAGACGACGCGCTCGCGGCGGGAGCGAAGGTCGCTGCCGCCGACGACTCCGTGGAGCGCGTGGTGATCTGCACCCCGGACAAGGACCTCGGTCAGTGCGTGGGCGGCAAGGTCTGGCAGTGGGACCGGCGTCAGGACAAGTGGTTCGACCCCGCGGGGGTGCACGGCCGCCTGGGGGTATTGCCGCCGTCCATCCCCGACCTGCTCGCGCTGGTCGGCGACTCGGCCGACGGCTTCCCGGGCCTTCCCGGCTGGGGTGCCAAGTCGGCCGCTGCTGTGCTCGACCGTTGGGGCCACCTCGAGGACATCCCGCTCGACCCCCTCACCTGGGACGCCGGCGTCCGCAGCGCCGCCAAGCTCAACGCCACGCTGCGCGAGCAGTACGAGCTCGCCCTCCTCTTCCGCCGCATCGCCACGGTCGAGACGGATGCCGATGTCGGCACGGTCGACGAGTGGCGGTGGACCGGCCCCACCCTGGAGCTCGCGGCGGTGGTCGCCGACCTCGGCGACGACCGCCTGGTCGCGCGCGCGGAGAAGCTGGCCGAAGCCCGCGCCGGCTGAGCCAGCCCCGAACCCCTGCGCACCCCGGTTCGTCTGGGTGCCTCAGGCGCGCGTCGCCCACACTGCGTAGAGCGGGTCGCCGTGGTGGTCCTTCGGGGTGCGGCGAGCGACCGTCGGCGGGGCGAAGGTGCGGGAGCGCCGGAAGTACTCGGCCACGATCGTGAGCCGATCCGCCTCCGTCGCCTGCAGCCAGGCGCGGATCGCCTTGGTCGGGAAGACCCGGTTGCTGAACGTGCACACGAAACGTCCGCCGGGTCGCAGGATCCGTGCGACGTCGCGGAAGACCTCCACCGGCTTGGTGAGGTAGTCGACCGAGACGCAGCACACGACGTCGTCGACGCTCGCGGACGCGAGGGGGATGGACGGATCGGCGTTGAGGTCGTGGACGATGCGCTCCGCCGCCAGCGGGTTGGCGTCCAGCTCCGCCTGGCTCATGCCGAGCACGCGCAGGTGTATCGGGTGGGTGGCGAAGTGCGACACCCACGACGACATGAGGTCGAGGACGTCGCCCTCGACGTGCAGCTCGTCGTAGAGCGCACCGACCGCCGCGATGGCGTCGTCGTCGATGTGCGTCACGAGCCTCGGGGCGACGTAGAACCTTGCGTCGTCGGCGTCGTCAGCTCGGTCGAAGAACCCCGGCGGGAAGGTCTCGTCAGCCATCGTCCGGCCAGGTCGAACGGAAGACGTCCCAGATGATCTCGCTGGCGTCGATGTCATCGGTGGTGTGGCCGTACCCACCGATCGCGACGGCGCCCGGCCAGGTGTGACCGCCGCCCTCGACGATGAAGAGGTCGGTGGCGGCGTCGCACCCCGACCACGACCGGTGCACGACCTCGTCTCCGAGCCGCTCGTCGGTCGGTTCGCCGGTGCACCCGTTCTGATCGGCCCAGTCCTGGCTGGTCGTCTCGACCGGTCCGGGGCTGTTGGGGCCGCCGTCGAACGGCACCACGGCGTCATCCGTCCCGTGGAAGTAGGCGTAGGCGACCGGTTCGGCTGATCCGCAGGCGGCCGCGGCCCACACCGTCGCCGTGACGGGTCCGGCCGCGGCCACGCGGTCGGACCGGGTGCAGGCGACCGCGGCGGCCATGAAGCCGCCGCTCGACATGCCCGTGACCAGCACACGCTCCGGGTCGATGCAGAGCTCCGACTCGACCGCGCTGAACAGGTCATCGAAGAAGGCGAGGTCGTCGACGCCCTCCACCCCCGCGAAGGCCGGCCCGAAGGGGCTCCAGCGGGTCGGCTCGCCGAGCGAGTCCGGGAGCACGAGGAGCGCGCCGTCGACGTCCGCCAGCGGCGGGTAGTGGCTGTACACGAGCTGCTGCTCCTTGTTCGACAGCGCGCCGTGGAACACGAAGGCCACGGGCGCGGGCTCGTCAGGGTCGTAGCCCTCCGGCACGTACACCATGTACTCGCGGGTCCCGCCGGACGACTCGATCGTGGAGTGCACCAACCGGTCGTCGTCGACGTCGGGCACGGACCCGCCGCACCCGTCGCTTCCCTGGACGGGGGCGGTGGTCGTCGTCGTCGTCTCGACGCTCGTGGTGGTGGAGGTGGAGGTGGCGTCGCCCGAACCGGAGCACGCGGTCGTGCCGAGCACGAGGACCGTCACCAGCACCTGCTTCAGCCGCACCGCGGCACCGTATCGTCGCGTGGGATCAGGGCCGCCCAGCGGCGTCCCACGCGCGGTGGGTCTCGAGCGACCGCTCCCAGAGCCGGTCCAGGGCCTCCGGCGGCGTGGCCTCGAACCGCAGGTCGAAGATGTCGGCGAGGGCCGCGAACCAGTCGCCCCGTTCCGTCAGGTCCGACGCCGCGCGGTCGTCGCCGACCCGCGTGAGGACCAGGCCGCGCACGATGTCCACGCCGGTGGCGTCGCGGCGCTGGGCCGTCGCCACCCGCACGAAGCCGGAGTCCGGTGACGTGGACAGCCACTGGTGCCGCTCGACGAAGTCGTCGATGGTCGCCCGGTCCGAGCGCCAGCTCATGCCCGCGAAGCCGCCGAGGGGATCGTGGGTCAGATGCCAGTCGCCCACCCCGTCGTCGGTCTCGTCGAGCACGAGGTTGAACGGCGCCTGCTCGAACGCGCCAGCTCCCAACGGGACGGCTTCGTACAGCGCATCGCCCAGGCCCGCGTCGACGTACCAGACGCCCGACGGGTTCTCGTCGGTCGGCAGGTCGCTGGCCGTGAGGACGAGGTGGTTGGTCAGCATCGCGGCGTCCGGCCCGGCCGGACCGTGCACGCCACCGACGTGCCGCGTGACCGAGTAGCCCAGCGACATCAGCAGCTCGGAGAACGCGCCGTTGAGGTGGAAGCAGTAGCCACCGCGGTTCTCGAGCGCGACGCGCGCCACCGAGTCGGCCGGGTCGATGCCCCACGCCTCCCCCGCCTGGATCCACATCGTCTCGTACGGCACCCGCTCGACCTGGCGCCGGTGCAACCGCTGCAGTGCGTCGACGGACGGCGGTTCCGCCTCGAGGCCGAGCCGGTGCAGGTAGGCGGCCTGGAGCTGGTCGTTCATCACGGGACCAGCGAGGCGATGAGCTCGATCTCCACCGCGATGTCGAACGGGAGCTCGGCCAGACCGACCGCGCTGCGCGTGTGACGACCTCGCTCGCCGAACACCTCGAGCAGCAGGTCCGAACAGCCGTCGATCACCGCGGGGGTCTGGTTGAAGCCCGGCGCGGTGTTGACCATGCCGAACACCTTGACGATGCGCTCGATGCGATCGAGGTCGCCGAGCTCCGCCTGCAGCGTGGCGAGGATCGACAGACCGGTCATGCGGGCGGCCCGGCGGGCGGCGTCCAGGTCGAGATCAGCACCGACCTTGCCGCGCACCACCTCGTCGCCGTTCACCGGGCCGTGCCCCCCGACGTGCACCATGCCGTCGACCACGACACACCCCACGTAGCTCCCTGCCGGCGGCGACACCGGCGGCAGCTCGATGCCGAGCTCGGTCAGGCGGGCGGTCGCTCCCATCGACGGCACGCTATCGAGCCGTAGGGTCGGCAGGATGACGGCGCACGGGCCTTGGATCGACGTCCACGCCCACCCCGGGAGGTGCTTCCTCGCCGGGATGGCGCCGGACAACCCGCTGGCGCAGCTCATCGGCGGGGACGGCTCGTCCGTGGCTCTCCATGCCGCGCGCGCCGCGGGGTTGGCGGCGGTGAGCTTCGCCACGGTGGCCGATCTCGCGGTCCTGGCCCCGAAGGCCGACGGAGGACTGCGAGCCGGGCGAGAGTTCGCTCCCGGAGAAGTTCGAGCGGATCACGACCGGCAGCTCGCCGGTGTCCGAGCCCTCGCCGACCGCGAGGGCGCGACCGTCGCTCGTGCGGCAGGCGATCTCGAACGGGCCCACGCCGACGGAGAGACGGCGATCCTGCTCACCTGCGAAGGCGGCGACTTCCTGGAAGGCGACGTCGAGCGGCTCGACGAGGCGCACGCGCTGGGCATGTCGTCACTGACGCTCGTGCACTACCGGATCAACGAGCTCGGTGACATCCAGACGGAACCACCGCGGCATGGTGGCCTCACCGCGTTCGGGCGTGACGTCGTCACCCGCTGCAACCAGCTCGGCGTCGTCATCGACTGCGCCCACGCCACCTTCGCCACGACCCTGAACGTGCTCGAGGTCAGCCAGGCTCCGGTGATGATCTCGCACAGCCACCTCGACCACGCCGAGCGATCGCATCCCCGCCTGCTGTCGGAGGACCACACGCGTGCCGTCGCCGACGCCGGCGGCGTGATCGGCGCCTGGCCCGCGGGCGTCACCAGTGAGACGTTCGATGACTTCGTCGACGAGATCTGTCGCCTGGTCGACCTGATCGGCATCGAGCACGTCGCCATCGGCACCGACCTCGACGCCAACTACAAGCCGGTCGTCACGGTGCACGACGAGTTCGCGCGGATCGCCGACACGCTCGACGCCCGCGGCTTCAGCTCCGGGGAGGTCGATCAGGTCCTCGGCGGCAACGTCCTGGAGCTCTACCGCGCCGTCGCCGGCTGAGGCTCGCCCACGTCCGAGCCGGCGTCGACGCCGCCGAGAGCGCGGCGATCGCCGAGATGGAGCGACGCCAGTGCTACGTCACCGACGGCGCAGTTCCGGGGTCTGCTAGCCCTACGCGTTCCTCGGCAGGTCCTTGAAGGCGGCCGTCTTGTCGTTGTTGGCCTCCTTGGGGAGGCCGAGCACGCGCTCACCGATGATGTTGCGCTGCACCTGGTCGGTGCCGCCGTAGATGGGCGGGGCCTGGGCGAACAGCGCCATGCCGGTGACCATGCCGGTGAACGGGTTGCCGGTCGCCTCGTTGAGGGCCTGCTGGTCCTTCGGCTTGTAGCCGTGCAGCGTGCCGTAGGGGCCGATGATGCTCAGGCCGATGTCGCGCTGCTGGCGCACGATCTCGCTCATGGAGAGCTTCGAGATGTTGGGCAGCCCGGGCACGTCCTGCCCGATGGCCTTGGCCGCCTTGGCCCGGAGGTTGTTGAAGCGACCGAGCTCGTTCAGCGTGTGCAGGCGCATCAGGTCCTGGCGCACGGTGGGGTCGTTGATCTTGCCGTTGCCCTTGGCCAGCTCGACCAGGAGCTTGTAGGAGGCGCCGAACATGCCGCCACCACCACCGCCCCGCCGACCCTTGGGCGCGGTGCCGGGCGCGGCCACGAAGTCGCCGGCCCGCTTGGCGAGGTCGTTCACGACCGTGCCCGGCGTGGCGGCACCGGCGGCGGCGTGGCCGCCGCCCGAGCCGAGGCCGGCCCGCTCGTTCATCAGCGTGGTGTTGGCGACGGCCCAGCCGTTGTTGAGCCCGCCGATCAGCGCGCTGTCGGGGACGACGGCCTCCTCCATGAAGACCTCGTTGAACATGGCGTGCCCGGTCATCTCCACCAGGGGCCGGATCTCGACACCCTTCTGGTGCATGTCGATGCCGAAGTAGGTGATGCCCTGGTGCTTGGGCACGTCGGGGTCGGTGCGCGCGATGAGCATGCCGAGGTCGGCGACCTGGCCGCCCGACGTCCACACCTTCTGGCCGGTGACGACCCACTCCTCGCCGTCCTTGATGGCACGGGTCTGCAGGCCCGCCAGGTCGGAGCCGGCGCCGGGCTCGCTGAAGAGCTGGCACCAGGCCTTCTGGCCGGTGACGATGTCGCGCACGTAGAGGTCGATCTGCTCCTGCGTGCCATGGGCCGCGATGGTCGGAGCGGCGAGCAGCAGGCCGAGCCCACCGGGCGGGCCGAGGGCGCCGGACTCGGCGATGGCGTTCTGCACGGCGACGCTGTCGTTGCGGTTGAGGCCCTTGCCGTAGGCGTTCTCGGGCAGGCCCGGGGCGGCCCAGCCCGCCAGACCGAGGCGCTCCCACCACTCCGCCACGGTGAGGTCGGGGTCCCAGTTCTCCTCGAGCCAGGCCGTGACCTCGGCGACGGCGTCGGCGGGCGGGGCAGTGCGCTCTTCGAGGTCGGTCATCGTTCCCCCTGGATCGGCTGGAGACCGGCGGTCAGTCGGACCAGCAGAGCGGATTCTTGACCCGCGGGTCAAGTTGTGCGAGCGCGGCTCGGCGCCACGCGTGGCGGCTCGTTCGGCATCTTCGGGTACACGGGCGGCCAGGGCGCGTCCATGAGGCCGTTGGCGAGGTCGTGGGCCGAGCGTTCGAGCAGCGGCGTGAGGTCCTGCGGCCGGTCGTACATGCCCGCCCAGGGGTTGCCGCGCTCGGCCACGAGGGCGGGCACGGTGGCGATGGTGAGCTCGTCAGGCGCGACGGTGGCGAGCTCGTCCCACGAGATGGGAGTCGACACCTGGGCGCCCACCCGCGGTCGCACGAACCACGCGCCGAACACGGTCTTGTGCGGCGCGTTCTGGTTGAAGTCGACGAACACGCGCTCGCCGCGCTCCTCCTTCCACCACTCCGCGGTGATGCGGTCCGGGTGACGGCGCTCGAGCTCACGGGCCAGGGCGACCGCGGCGGCGCGCACCTCGTAGCTGTCCCACCGCGGCTCCAGAGCCGCGTAGAGGTGCAGACCCCGTGAGCCTGACGTCTTGATGTACGCCTCGATGCCGAGCTCGTCGAGGAGCTCGTGGGCGAGCACGGCTCCCTCCTGCAGCTGCGGGAACCCGACCCCTGGTGACGGGTCGAGGTCGATGCGCAGCTCGTTGGCGATCTCGAGGTCGGGGAGGCGGTTGGGCCACACGTGGAAGCCGAGGCAGCCCTGGTTCACGCCCCACAGCACGTGGGCGAGGTCGGCGGCGACGAGGGCGTCGCTGGTCGTGCCGTTCGGGGTGGCGACCACGGTCGTGGTGAGCCAGGTGGGCGCCGACTTGGGAACCCGCTTCTGGAAGAACGACTTGCCGCCGGCGCCCTCGGGGAAGCGCTGGAGGAGCACCGGCCGGTCGCGGACGGTCTCGAGGAGGGGTCCCTCGACGGCGAGGTAGTAGTTGACGAGGTCGAGCTTGGTCTCGCCGTGCGTGCTGAAGAACACCTTGTCAGGGTGGGTGATCGACACCTCGGTGCCCCCCACGTCGATCACCATCGCCTCAGCCACGGCCTCAGTTTGCTCCGCGGTGGCCCCAACGGGCCTCCGCCGGGCAGACTTCTCCGTGGCCGCGACCCGGCCCAAGCCACATGGCGACCTCTCTCCGCGACATCCCCGGGGCCAACCGAGCCCGAAAGAGGAAGCGAGCCGAACGCGGCTTGTGGGCCCCGTCGCGCCCCACCACCCTCGACATGACCCCCGGGTCGCTGCGCCTGGGCCGCCCACGGCCCCCTCGCTTCCTCCGACCGCCAGGGCAGATCGACGCCTTCCTGATCGTGCTGGTGCTGGCCGGCCTCGGCGTGGCCATCTGGCTCGGCACCGCGTTCTGGCGGGCGACGCGCGTCGACGTGGCCACCACCGGCATCACCGACGGCCAAGCCCTCACGCCAGAGGTCGCCGAGGCGCTCGACATCAAGATCACGCTCGACTCGAGCGACCAGCTCTACCGCGCCAACCTCACCGTCGACGGCGTCCCCCTCCTCGAGGACCTCAAGCCCGAGGCCGACGGCGCCACCGTGAGCATCCGCCCGGCCGACCTGGTGGCGACGGAGCTCGTCGAGCAGGCCCTCGCGGAGGGCGAGCACAAGATCGAGCTGTCCGTGGGCCGGATGTTCCTCGGCGACTCCACGTTCAGCTGGAGCTACGTCGTGGACAGCATCGCCCCGAAGCTCGACCTGCCCGCGAGCCTCGACCCCGTCCCGATCGCCGACGCGGTCACCGTGCACGGCACGGTCGAAGACGGCGCCGAGCTCCGCTTCCGCGGCAAGGCGCTCGACATCGACGACGGTGAGTTCGCGGTCGACTTCGAGTCGCCGCCCACCGGTGCGCTCGAGTTCAAGGCCGTGGACGAGGCCGGCAACAGCACGACCGCCCACGTCGTCGTGCCGGTGATCTATCCGGACAGCTCCAGGGCGATCCACGTGAGCGGCGCGGCGTGGTCCAACGACGAGCTCCAAGCCGGGGTGATGGACCTCATCGACCGAGGCCTGATCGACACCGTCGAGCTCGACCTCAAGGACGAAGCCGGGGTGGTCAGCTACGACTCGCAGCTGCCCAAGGCGCTCGAGATCGGCGCGGTGTCGGCCGACTACGACCTGGCGGCGGCCGTGCGTGTCCTCGAGGGCAAGGGCATCAGGGTCATCGGACGACTGGTGGCGTTCCGCGACCCGATCTACGCCAGCGCCGCGTGGGCCGCGGGCCATCGAGACGAGGTCCTGCAGACGCCGTCGGGGGACATGCTCCAGACCTACTCGGGCGGCTTCGCCAACTACTCCAACCCCGCGGTCCGCCAGTACAACCTCGACATCGCGCTCGAGGCGGTCGACCTCGGCGTGAAGGACATCCTCTGGGACTACATCCGCCGGCCCGAGGGCGACCCCGACACGATGGTCGTGCCCGGCCTGGTGGGTCCCAGCTCCGGCGCGGTGACAGAGTTCCTGGCCCAGACCCATGCCGAGCTCCGCAAGCGCGAGGCCTACCAGGGCGCCTCGGTGTTCGGCATCGCGGCCGCCGCCGGCGACAGCATCGCCCAGGACGTGCCGGCCATGGCGCGGGTGGTCGACTACCTCGCGCCGATGCTCTACCCGTCGCACTGGGGTCCGGGGATGTACCGCGTCGACAGCCCCATCAACGAGCCCGGCGCCATCATCGGCAAGTCGCTGGCCGACTTCCAGCGGGTCACCGAGGGCACCGGGGTGCGGTTCCTGCCGTGGCTCCAGGACTTCACGCTCTACGGCGTCCCCTACGGACCGGCCGAGGTGAAGGCCCAGATCGACGCCGCCGCGCGGCTCGGGGTCGACGGGTTCCTCCTGTGGAACCCGAACGTGCGCTACCACGGCGACGCGCTGGCCCCGATCCCCTGACCGCCTCTTGGCTCAGGCGTTGAAGATGTCGGCGAGCTCGGCGGGGGCGACCTCGTCGAGCTGCGCGTAGGTGCAGGAGTCGGGCGTCCGGTCAGGGCGGAAGCGCGCCAGCCGGCCACCGTGGCGGAACCGGCCACCGAGGACGTGCTCGTAGCGCACCTCCGCCACCAGCTCGATGCGGACCGGCTCCCAGGAGAGGTCCTTCTGCGCGTTCCAGCGGCTCACGCCGCCGGGCATCCGGCCGGCGTCCTTGGCATCGGCGGCGGCCGTGGCCCAGTCACGCCACGGGTGGTCGTCGAGCGCGTTCTTCCGCAACGGCGCCAGCTCGTCCACCAGCTCGCGCCGCCGCGCGGCGGTGAAGCTGCTCGCCACGCCGACGTGGTGGAGGGTGCCGTCGTCGTCGTAGAGGCCCAGCAGCAGCGACCCCACGCCCTCGCCGTCCTTGTGCATGCGGAACCCGGCGACGACGCAGTCCGCCGTGCGCTCGTGCTTCACCTTCCACATCACGCGCTTGTCCTGCTGGTACGGCTGGTCGGCGGGCTTCGCCATCACCCCGTCGAAGCCGGCGCCTTCGAAGCGCGTGAACCAGTCCTCGGCGATGGATGGATCGTCGGTCATCGGGGTGAGGTGCACGCGGTCGAGCGCACCGGCGAGCACGCCCTCGAGCGCGCGACGTCGCTCGGCGAAGGGCTCGTCGGTGAGGTCGCGGTCGTCCAGGGCGAGCAGGTCGAAGGCCACGAAGCTGGCCGGCGTCTTCTCCGCGAGCATCCGCACGCGTGAGTCGGCCGGGTGCAGCCGCTGCTGCAGCGCGTCGAAGTCGAGGCCGCTGCCGGTGACCACGACGATCTCGCCGTCGACCACGCAACGGGATGGGAACGCGTCCTTGAGCAGGTCGACCAGCTCCGGGAAGTAGCGCGTCAACGGACGGTCGTTGCGCGACCCCAGCTCCAGCTCGTCGCCGTCGCGGAACACGACGCAGCGGAACCCGTCCCACTTCGGCTCGAACAGGAGACCGGGTGCGTGCGGCACCTCGTGCACCGCCTTGGCCAGCATCGGCTTCACGGGGGGCATCACGGGCAGATCCACGGTTGGGAAGGTACTGCGGCCAAGAACTAGAACGTGTTCTAGTCATGGACGTCGAGGACAGCCCCGCAGAAGCCGCCATCAGGGCCGAGGCACGCGGTGTGGCTGCAGTCGATCGCACCTCTGCGCGGAGACGGCGACGGCGACTGGCGGGCGTTCCGGGCCAAGACCGACGAGGCCGACGCCGCCCAGCTCGAGGTGGCCCGCGCCTGGCAGCGGACGAAGTTCGACGCCGGCTGGGCGGCGCCGCACTGGCCGGAGGAGTTCGGCGGCCAGGGGCGCAGCGGCATCGAAGCCGGCGTGGTGGCGGAGGAGGAGGCGCGCTACGACGTGGCCGCCAACTTCTTCGTGGTGGGCATCGACATGGCCGGACCCACGCTGATGGCCCACGGCACGCCGGAGCAGAAGAAGCGGTACCTCGAGCCGATGCTGCGCGGCGACGAGTCGTGGTGCCAGCTCTTCAGCGAGCCCGGCTCCGGTTCCGACCTCGCCTCGTTGAGCACGAAGGCCGAGCGCGACGGCGACGAGTGGGTGCTCACCGGGCAGAAGGTGTGGACGTCGTCCGCCCACACGGCTGACTGGGCCATCTGCCTTGCCCGCACGGACCCGAGCGTGGCCAAGCACGCCGGCATCACGTACTTCCTGGTCGACATGCACGCTCTCGGCGTCGACGTGCGGCCGCTGCGGCAGATCGACGGCGCCATCCACTTCAACGAGGTGTTCCTCGACGGCGTGCGCGTGCCGCACGACCAGGTCGTCGGTGACGTCGGGGACGGCTGGCGCGTCGCCATGACGACGCTCACCGCCGAGCGCACGTCGATCGGCGAGGGCGGCCAGACGGGGTGGCGCGACGTGGCGGACCTGGCTCGGCAGCACGGCCGGCACGACGACCCGATCGTGCGCCAGGAGCTCGCCCGCGTCGCCACCCGGGCCATGATCCAGCGCTGGCTCGTCTACCGGGTGCGCACGGCCACGGCCAAGGGGGTGCTCCCCGGCCCGGAGGCCTCCGTGCTGAAGCTCCTCAACAGCCACCAGGTGGAGCACGTCGGTGCGCTGGTGATGTCGATCCTCGGCGCCACCGGCACCCTGTGGCACGAGGACGCGCCTGACAGCGGGTTCTGGCAGGACATGTTCCTGTTCCAGTGGTCGAGCCGCATCGGCGGCGGCACCGAGAACATCCAGCGCAACATCCTCGGTGAGCGGGTGCTGGGTCTCCCCCGCGAGCCCGACCCGCTCAAGGGCAAGCCCTGGGCCGAGCTCCCGCGGAGCTGACCGCGGCGGACGGTCAGGCGCGCTCGAGCTCCAGCACCACGTCGAGCGGACCCTTCCACTGGGACACGCGCTCGAAGCCGGCCGACGCGAGGAAGGCGTCGTCCTCCTCGGCCCGGTCCTTCGGGTAGTCGACGCGCCGGATGACCCAGAGCGTGTCGACGCTCGCCAGCCGATCCTCGCTGTCACGCAGCCGCGTCGAGGTCCCGACGAGGTCGCCGGCCGCCTCGGGGGTCTCCACGAGGGTGATGTCGACGAGCTCGTCGAAGCCGTCGGGGTACGCGGTGCGGATCCCGCGCGTCGTGCGACCGACCGTGCTGCCGCCCACGTCGTAGCGCGGCGCGAAGTAGACGCCGTCCCCGGGTGCCGCGCGCTGTTCGATCTGCTCGGCGACCGAGACCCAGTCGCTGCTGCTCTTGGCGTAGAGCTGGCGCTGGGACACGAAGACGGGGATGGCGGCGAGGACCAGCACGGCGACGACGGCCGTCCGCAGCCTCTGGACCCTGATCGCCAGCAGGCCGACGGCGAGCAGGATGGCCACCGCCGGCGTCGCGAACGTCAGGTAGTGCGCGCCGTACACCGGCGTCGACACGACCGAGTAGACGCCGATCACGACCGTGGGGAGGGCGATCCACGGGAGGCACCACGCCAACGCCCGTCGGACCTCGCCCGCGGCGCTGGTGGCGCGCGGGGCGACCTGGAGCACCGCGTACGCGATCAGCAGCCAGCCGATGCCCGCGAAGAGCACGGCAGCCGGCGCCCACCAGGAACCGACGTCGCCGAGGCGGATCGTCGTGGTGGAGATGCCGGTGGTGGTGGTCGGGGTCTCGCCGAGGAACCACTGGTTGACGACGGCGTTCTGCACGAGGTCTGGCCACCCGAACCCGTGCTCACCGAGCTGCTCCCGCTGGCCCGCCACGGCGACGAGGAAGGGTGCGCTCAGCACGCCGGCGGCGGCCGCCGCCTGCACCCAGCGGATGCGCTGCGCTCGGGTGACCGTCTGGTCGAGGAACAGGCTGATCAGGTGCGCGGCGACCAAGAAGGCGAGGTACACGTTGCAGAGGATCCCGACGAGGACGATGGCCGAGTAGGACACCCACGCGACTCGCGATCGCGCCTCCAGCGCGACGAGGAGCACGAGCGTGGCGGCAACGGCCAGCCACGCCGTGATGGCCCAGGGACGAGCTTCCGTGCCGGCCCAGAGGGCGCGGGGCAGGATGGCGAAGGCACCCGCCGCCCAGAGCGCCACCTGGCGCCCACCGAGTCGGAGCGCCAGCCAGTACACGCAGGCCCCTGCCCCGCCGATGGCGATGGCGCTCGGGAGTCGCAGCGAGAGCTCGGAGGTGCCGAACAGGCTCACCCAGACGTGCATCCCGAGGTAGTAGAGGCCGTGGACGAGGTCGATGGTCCCGACCATGCGCCACAGGTCCCCGACGCTGCGCTCCGCGGCGCTGATGGTGGCTGCCTCGTCGGCCCACAAGGACGGGTGCCACGCGCCGACCAGCGAGACGACGCCCGCGACGAGACCGGCGAGGACGCCCCGCCAACGGTCTCCAGCGGCGGTGGGGGACGGCACGGTGGTGGGCGGCGCAGTGGGGGGCGGCACGGCGCCTTGCTCTACCACGTGGTGGGCATCAGGCGCGGGTCCAGACGGACCCGGAGGTGTAGCGGCGCAGCCCCAGCGTGAAGGTGGTCGTGGCCGCGAGCGCGAAGGCCGCCGCCGCGGTGCCCAGCGCGAGCGCGCGGCCGGCGTCGAAGTCGTCGATCAACCGGGCGGGCACGGCGGAGATGAACGCGGCCGGCACGACGGTGAACAGGACGATCCGGATGGCGCCGGCGAAGATGTCCACCGGGTAGGCCCCGAGCAGGAGCATGCCGTGGAAGCCGAGCTCACCGCTCTCGCTGCGGCCGATGAAGAACGCCAGCGCGCCGGTGAGCACGAGGAACCCGGTGAGCAGGGTCGCCGAGGCCAGGACGACGAGCACGAACCCGAGGGTGCGCGCCGGGGTGGGGTGCCCGGCGATCGCGAACAGCCCGATCCCGAACGCGAGGTCGCCGAGGTTGACCGGCTCGATGCGGCGCAGGAGCACGAACGACAGGGGCGCCACGGGCAGGGCGAGGACGGCGTCGAGGTCGCCGGCGACCGCCATCGCGCCGATGCGCCGCGCGTTGGCGAAGATCCCGAGGGAGAGACCGCCCGCGGTCGTGAGGACCGCCTGCAGGAGCAGGATGCGGTCGCGGTCCCACCCGCCGAGGGTGCCGACGCGGTCGATGAACAGCACCCAGAACACCACCCACACGAAGTCGTTGATCATCATCACGGCCATCTGGGCGGCGAGGGCGCGCGGCTTGGCCGCCACCTCGGCGAACGCGTTCCGGAGGGTGGCGCGAAGTCCCCTCATCCGCCGACCACCTGGAGGCGGCGCTCACCGGCGCTGAAGGCGGCGGTGGCGAGGACGGCGAGGACCCCGATCCATGCGAGCTGCTCGACGAAGAGCATCGGCTCCCAGTGGCCGGACGCCAGGCGGGCGGGGGCGTAGGCCATGGCGCGGAACGGCATCAGCATCGCGGCGTGCTGGAGGCCGTCCGGGAGGAGCTCGAGCGGGATGATCATGCCGCCGGTGATGAAGACGGCCTTGAGGTAGAGGAACCACACCGATCCGGCGTCGCGGATCCAGAAGGCGATCGCCGCCACCGCGTGCTGGGCGAGGAGGTTGGCGATGATGGCCAGCACGAGGCTCGGCGCCACGAGCAACAGGGTGGCGGGCCGGGGTGGCCCGCCAGAGACGACCGTGGCCAGCACCGCACCGGCCAGCCACAGGGCCGCCACCTTCGGGAGGCCACGGCCGACCTCGGTGGCCATCCGCACGCCGAGCACGGAGGCCGGACGCAGCAGCTCCACGGCGACCGTGCCCTGCGCGATGTCGTTGCCGATGTCCTCGATGTGGCGGGCGTTCACCGAGACGATGGCCGCTTCGGAGGTGACGATGTACCAGGTGAGCGCGACCGCGCTGTAGCCGCCGAGGTCGCCACCGTTGGCGTGCACGGCGACGCGCCAGAGGCCGGACAGCGTGCCCACGATCACGATGTAGAACGCGATCGACACCACCAGGCCGCCGCCGTCGACGAGGCTGCGGTGCGCCGCGCCGCGGAGGGCTTCGACGAAGGCGCGGCGCGTCATCGAGCCGGCAGCTCGTAGATCTCGCCGATGACCTGCTCGAGCGGCGGGTCGACCACGGAGATGTCGGTGACCGCCGGGCCGTCGAGGAGCTCGTCCATGACGACCCGGATGGGGGTGAGGTTCGTGTCGACCACGAGCCGCATCAGCTGGTCGGTGTGCTCCACCAGCGTGACGCCGGCCTGGGTGGGGGCGGCGATCGGCGCGACGAGCCCGACCTCCACGATCTTGGTGGCGAGGAGCGTGCGGCGCATGGCGGCCACCTCGTCGTCGTAGATGACCTCGCCGTGGTTGATGACGACGGCGCGCTTGGCGACGTGCTCGATGTCGGCGACGTCGTGCGACGTGAGGAAGATCGTGGTGCCCTGCTGCTCGTTGAGGCGCACGAGCAGCTCGCGGAACCGCTGCTTGGCCACGAGATCGAGGCCGATGGTGGGCTCGTCGAGGAACAGGATCTCGGGGTCGTGGAGCAGGCACGCCGTGAGCTCGCAGCGCATGCGCTGGCCCAGCGAGAGGGAGCGGACGGGCTGGTCGAACAGGTCGTTGGCCTCCAGCAGCTCGCCGAGCTCCGCGATCCGCCGCGACTCGGCGGCGCGGTCCAGCCCGTAGATCGCCGCCAGCATCCGGTACGACTGGCGGGGGGTGAGCTCGAGCCACAGGAGGGATCGCTGGCCGAACAGCGTCCCGATGCGGCGCGCCAGGCGCCGCCGGTCCTCCCACGGCGTGAGACCGAGCACCGTCGCGGCTCCCGCAGTGGGGTGGAGGATGCCCGTGAGGATCTTGATCGACGTCGACTTCCCGGCCCCGTTCGGCCCGATGTAGGCGACCCGCTCGCCGGCCGCGACCGAGAGGTCGAGGTCCCGCACGGCCTCGATGCGCCGACGAGCGCGACCGCGCCCGGTCTCGAACACCTTGGTGAGCCCCCGCGCCTCGATCGCCACCCCACCAGGGTGGCCGATCGAGACCCAGGGCCTCTGGCTCTTTACCTACGCGCGCGTCATGCCGAAGCTGTACGCCCCGCTCCCGCTGTAGGAGTAGACGCGCCAGTAGTAGTAGCCCGACGTGCCGTTGTAGGTGATGTCCTCGCTCGACGTGGTGCCCTGGCTGACGGCGACCCGGGTCCACGAGAAGCCGTTCCACTTGTAGAGCGCCAGGTCGAAGTCGGCGCCGGAGGCCGGCCCTCGCAGGCACGCCCGGTGGGTGCCGCTGACCGAGGAGAAGTAGTAGGTGCCGTTGGGGTGGATGTCGGCGTCGTTCGTGCCGGAGAGCGATCCGGCGTAGCTCTCGGCGAAGCCGACGCAACCCGTGGGCGGCGGCGGAGGCGGCGGGGCCGTGCCACCCAGCGTGTACAGCAGCAGGTTGGGCGAGCCGGTCCCCGGGCTGGTGACCTTGCCGGGCGTCGCCGTGTTCACGAGCTGGGTCCGAACGGCCGCGGGCGTCGCCGACGGGTTGCTCTGGAGGTACAGCGCCGCCGCGCCGGCCACGTGCGGCGTCGCCATGGACGTGCCGCTGATCGTGTTCGTCCCGTTGTTGAGCCACGCGGAGGTGATGCCGCTGCCCGGCGCGAACAGGTCGAGGCACGTCCCGTAGTTCGAGTACGACGCCCGCGCATCGGTGTTGGTGGTGGCGCCCACGGTGATGGCCTCGGCGGTGCGGGCGGGCGAGCTGTTGCAGGCGTTGGTGTTCTCGTTGCCGGCGGCCAAGGCGTAGGTGACGCCGTCGGCGATGGAGTTCCGCACGGCGTTGTCGAGCGCCGTGTTGGCGCCGCCGCCGAGGCTCATGTTGGCGACCGCCGGCTGCCCGGGCGAGTGGTTGCCGGTGACCCAGTCGATGCCGGCGATGACCTGCGAGTTCGAACCGCTCCCCTGGCAGTTGAGGACGCGCACGGCGACCAGCGACACGCCCTTGGCGACGCCGTAGCCCGTGCCCCCGACGGTGCCGGCGACGTGGGTGCCGTGACCGTTGCAGTCGTCGGCGGCGCCGCCGTCGATGGCGTCGAAGCCGCTCGTCATGCGCCCACCGAACTGGCTGTGGTCGAGGTCGGCGCCGGTGTCGATGATGTACGCCTTCACACCCGCTCCGGTGAAGTCGTAGTGGTAGTTCGCGTTCAGCGGCAGGTTGCGCTGGTCGATCCGGTCGAGCCCCCACGAGGGCGGGCTGGGCTGGTCGGCCACGAGTCGCACGGTCGAGTCGGCTTCGACGAAGGCCACGTGCTTGTTGGCGCGGAGGGCGTCGACCGCCTTCGCGGGCATGGTGCCGGCGAACCCTTGCAGCGCCGCGGTGTACGAGTGGTCGACGCGAGCGCCGTGGCGCGTCGCCTCCTGTCGGGTCGCCTTGGCCGCGTTCGCCGTGGTGCCCTTGCGCAGCACCACGATGTAGCGGCCGGCGATGGCGTCGGCGTTGTCGGTGCCGAGCAGCGGCGCGCGCCCGTCGGTGCGGGTGGGGCTGCCCGGCGGCGGCTGCGCCTCCGACGGAGGCGCGGCGCCGAGCGCGAGCAGTGCGGCGATCGTGAGCGCGACGAGCGAACGCCGCCAAGCGGACCGAACCATGTCTTCCCCCTGATGTCCGACCGGCAAGGTCTCCGGCCACGTGGTGTCCGCCCGCATCGTCGGTTCTATGACGAGATGGGCAGGTTGTCCACCCGTTCCCGTTGGTAGCAGTACGAGCTGCTAGGCGGTGGGGTCCAGGACCTGACCGAGGAACAGCGTGGCGTTCGTATCGAGGTCGTAGAGCCGGAACAGGAAGGGCCGGTCGAGCACGACGGGGGCGGGTGGTTCGACGGGCAGGCCGGTGGCGCGGAGCACGACGGCGGTGGCGGCGGCCGCCTCCGTGCCGTCCTCGTCCATGGCGAGGTAGGTCTCGTGGAGGACGGCGCCGAGCACCAGCTCATCGTCGGCGGCGATGCCGAGGAGGCTGCCCTGCTGGTACGGAGCCCTGAGGCCGAGCGCCTGCAGCGCGGCCGAGAGCTCCTGGTGGTAGCGCGTCTCGAAGCGCGGGAGGGACAGGGCGGTGCCGCCACGCGGGTCGGTGGCGAAGGCGCCGAACACGCTGGAGAGGTCGGCCGCCACCTCGTCGAAGCGGCCTTCGTCGGGGAGGACGAACTGGGCCACCAGGTGCCCGACGTAGGTCTTGCTGGCCCCCACCCAGCCGTCCCCTTGCGCGGTCGAGTCCGCCGGTCCCCGCATGAGCGGCACGGTGACGGTGGAGCCGTCGAGCCGGGTGAACTCGTCGTCCTCGGTGCGCTCGGCCTCGAAGGCGGTCTCCCACGACACCTTCAGGTAGAGCGCGTTGACGAGGGTGAGCACCGTGTCCGGCTGGAGCACGCCGTCGGCGATCAGCTCGGGGATCCGGTCCTCGGTGGTGTCGGCGACGAAGCGGTTGATCTCGTGGGCGGCGGCGTCCGGATCGGGTTCGTAGTCGATCTCGCGCAGCACCGGTCCGTAGCTGCGCCCGATGGCGTCGAGGTAGGCCCGCTCGAACGGATAGCCCTGCTGGAGGTAGGCAGCGTTGGCGATGCGGGCGGTGAGCTCACCGGGCTCCTCGCCCTCCATCGGGGCGGCCGGCACCCGCGCCTCGAGGTTCTGCTCGAGCGCGCTCATCGACGCGTGGAAGGCGGCCGGATCGTCGATGTGGAGGAGCTCGCGCACCTGCGTCTGCGCGTCGCCGACGGTGCCCGGCTCCATCATGGCGAGGGCGATGGCCACGCTGGCCGGTGACACGATCACGTTGCTGCCCTCGTCGGCCGTGGCGACCGCCGCGGTGAGCAGCTCGGCGCCGAAGGTCGTGAGGGCGTCCCCCGCCACCCGCGGATCGGCGCTCGGATCGGCGGGCGCCCGCTCGACGTCGGTCAGCACTCCCACGGTCGCGGCCTCCTCCGGTCCATCCGACCCACATGCCGTCATGGCCATCGCACCCGCGAAGAGCACGGCCACGCACTTGGTCCTTCGCATCGAGCGCATTGTCCCTCAAGAGCCCCGAAGAGGGGCGACCAGCAGAGGCAGCGCCTCGTCGAGTCGATGGTGGCGCCGGCTGGGAGGTCCAGGTCGAAGACGACAGCTCGGATCGATCGGTTCAGAACCTCACCAGTCGACCTGATCGGACGCCGGTGGGCTCGCCTCGCTCCATCGTCACCTGGCCGGCGACGAGGGTGGCGACGTAGCCGTCAGCGCGCTGGATGAGGCGACGACCGCCCGCCGGGAGGTCGAACGCCATCTCCGGAGCGCGCAGGTGCATGCCGTCGAGGTCGATGAGGTTGATGTCGGCCCGCTTCCCCTCGGCGAGCACGCCACGGTCGGTGAAGCCGTAGACGGCTGCGGTCCGGGAGGTCTGCAGGCTGATCGCCTGCTCGAGCGACAGCTTCTCCCCGCGTGAGCGGCCGTTCACCCAATGGGTGAGGAGGTAGGTCGGCATGCTGACGTCGCAGATGAGCCCGCAGTGGGCGCCACCGTCGGAGAGGCCGAGCACGGTGTTCGGGTTGGTCATCATCTCCCGCAGCACCTCGTGGTCGTGGTCCACGTAGCTGGCGAGCGGGGCGAACAAGAAGGCGGCGCCGTCGCGCTCGAGCAGCCAGTCGAGGGCGACCTCCTGCGGGGAGCGTCCCTCGCGCTCGGCGGCCCCGGCGATGCTGGCGGAGCGGGGCGGCTCGTAGTCGGGCGGATCGCCGAGCGGGAAGATCTGGTCCCACCGCTGCATCAGCCCCAGGGCGATCGGGTTCCGGGTGCCGGGCTCGTCGGCGAGCAGGGCGGCCCGCACCTCGGGCTGCGACAGCCGGGCCACCCGCTCGGCGAGTGGCAGGTCGGCGATGTCGCGGTAGGTGGGATGGGTGAAGAACGGGTGCAGCGACGACTGGAGGCCGAAGAGCATCCCCGTCGGCCGGCAGGCCACCTGCGGGATGATGTTGCGCCCGGCGGCCTGGTCGCCCGCGGTGGCGGCCAGGGCGTCCCGCCAGGCGTCGGGGGCGTACCCGGCCTGGGCCAGGGCGTAGGTGGCGGTCGCCCCGGTGCGCTCGACGAGGTCGACGAGCCACGCCCGGTCGCCGGCGCCGCCCTGCTGGTCGGACACGAGCTGGAAGACACCGTGGCCGGCGCGACCGATGGCGTCGCCGAGGGCGAGGAGCTCCTCGGGCGCGGCGTCGGTGCCCGGCACGAGGCCGTGCTTGGAGCTGTGCAGGATCGTGCGGCTCGTGCTCACGCCGCAGGCACCGGCGCGCAGCGCCTCCTCGGCGAGCTTGGACATCTCCGCGATCTCGTCGGCGTCGGCGTCGCGCTCGTGGGCGCGCTCGCCCATCACGTACGCACGGAGCGCGGCGTGCGGCACCTGGGCGGCGATGTCGAGCGCGCGCGGCGTCTTGTCCAGGGCGTCGAGGTACTCGGGGAAGGTCTCCCAATCCCAGTCGATGCCCTCGTGGAGCGCGGTGCCGGGGATGTCCTCCACGCCCTCCATCAGCTCGATGAGGAAGCCCTGCCCGCCCGGGCGCACCGGTGCGAAGCCGACGCCGCAGTTGCCCATCACGACGGTGGTCACGCCGTGCCAGCTCGACGGCGTGATGTCCGGGTCCCAGGTGACCTGGCCGTCGTAGTGCGTGTGGATGTCGACCCATCCCGGCGCGACGACGAGGCCGTCGGCGTCGAGCTCGCGCTCGCCCTGGCCGAGCCCGTGCCCGATCTCGGTGACGCGGCCACCGTCGACCGCCACATCGGCCGTCAGCGACGGGGCTCCGGTGCCGTCGACGACGGTCCCCCCGCGGATCACGAGCTCGTGCATGTCGACCTGCCCCCGTTCTGTGGACGCTCACGACCGCATGCCGAGCGCCAGCGTCCACAGATCTTGTCGCGGTCTTGACCGGGCGGTCTAGTTTTCGCTCGCCGGAGGCCGGAAGTACCGTGACGCCGTGACCGAGCACCCGATGAGCGAGCGGCTGTCCGAGCTGGCGAAGCGCAAGGAACAGGCGCTGCACGCCGGATCCGAGCGCTCGATCGAGCGGCAGCACGCCAAGGGCAAGATGCTCGCCCGCGAGCGCATCGAGTTCCTGCTCGACGAGGGGTCGTTCCACGAGCTCGACATGCTCGCCCGCCACCGGGCCCACGACAGCGGCCTGCTGGAGCGGCCCTACACCGACGGCGTGGTCACCGGCTGGGGCACGGTCCACGGCCGCAAGGTCTTCATCTTCAGCCAGGACTTCACCGTCTTCGGCGGCGCCCTCGGCGAGGTGTTCGCCGAGAAGATCCACAAGGTGATGGATCTCGCCATCAAGGTCGGGGCTCCGCTCATCGGCCTCAACGACGGCGCCGGCGCTCGCATCCAGGAGGGCCCGGTCAGCCTGGCGAGCTACGGCGGCATCTTCCACCGCAACGTGCTGGCCTCCGGCGTCATCCCGCAGATCAGCGTGATCCTCGGACCGTGCGCCGGCGGCGCGGTGTACTCCCCCGCCATGACCGACTTCATCTTCATGGTGAAGGAGCGGTCGCACATGTTCATCACGGGGCCCGACGTCGTGAAGACGGTCACCGGCGAGGAGGTCACGCTGGAGGAGCTCGGCGGGGCCATGACGCACGCGTCGAAGTCGGGCGTGTGCACGTTCGTGGGCGATGACGAGGAGATCGTGCTGGAGGAGGTCCGCTACCTCCTCAGCTTCCTCCCGTCCAACAACCTCGAAGAGCCGCCCCACGTCGCCACCGGCGACGACCCGAACCGGCAGTGCCCCGAGCTGCGCGAGCTGATGCCCGCCAGCCCGAACATCCCGTACGACATGAAGTCAGTCATCAGCGCGGTGGTCGACGACGGCGACTACGTCGAGTACTTCCCGCACTGGGCCGGCTCGATCACCTGCGGGTTCGCCCGCATCGACGGGCACCCCGTGGGCGTGGTCGGCAACCAGCCGATGGTCCTGGCCGGCGTGCTCGACGTGAACAGCGCGGAGAAGGCCGCCCGCTTCGTGCGCACGTGCGACGCCTTCAACATCCCGCTCATCACGTTCGTCGACGTGCCCGGGTTCCTCCCCGGCGTCGACCAGGAGCACGGCGGCATCATCCGTCACGGCGCCAAGCTGCTGTACGCCTACTGCGAGGCCACCGTGCCCCGCATCCAGATCATCACCCGCAAGGCCTACGGCGGCGCCTACGTGGTGATGAACTCGAAGTCGATCGGTGCCGACCTCGCCTTCGCCTGGCCGTCCGCCGAGCTGGCGGTGATGGGGCCGCAGGGCGCGGTCGAGATCGTCTACCGCAAGGAGCTCAACAGCGCCGACGACCCGATCGCCAAGCGCGCCGAGCTGGTCGACGAGTACACGGAGAAGTTCTGCAACCCCTACGTCGCCGCCGAGCGCGGGTTCGTCGACGACGTGATCGACCCGGCCGACACGCGCGTGAAGCTGGTCGCGGGGCTCGAGCTGCTGCGCTCGAAGCGCGAGGAGCTCCCGAAGCGCAAGCACGGCAACGTCCCCTTGTGATGGACATCTCCCCCGCACCGACGGACGAGGAGGCGGCGGCCATCGTCGCCGCCATCGAGGTGGCCTGGCCCCGCGCCGTCGCCGTCGCGGTGGACGAGGAGCCGCCCCGCTGGCGGTTCGCCGGGCGCTGGTGGACCAAGCCCGTCGCGGTCCGCCGCGACCGCCCCTGGTAGCCATCCGCCGTGGCTGAGCTCACCACCGTCGCCGACGACGAGGCTGTCGTCCACGACGGCGCCGAGGTCCGCACCTACCGCGACCTGCCGCCCGACACCGACCAGGAGATCGAGGGCTTCGCGTTCCGCACGCTCCCCCGCCTCGGCGAGCGGTTGGCCACCGTCGCCACGGTGAACGACGTGCACTTCGGCGAGACCGTGTGCGGGATCATGGACGGCATCCCCGACGGTCCGGTGTTCTCCGTCGGGCCCGATGACGAGCCCTACCCGGAGCTGATGAACCGCGGCGCCGTCGCGGAGATCGCGGCGATCGACCCCGACGCCGTCCTCGCGAAGGGCGACCTCACCTGCGACGGGCGCGACGAGGAGTACGCCGCCTTCCTCGCGGCCTACGGCACGTTCGGCGACCGGCTCCACCACGTGCGCGGCAACCATGACGCCTACCGGCACCAGACCTATGCCCCCGAGGGACCGCAGCGGATCGACGTCGACGGGCTCACCGTGGCCTTGCTCGACACCACCATCCCGGGCCACACGACGGGACAGGTGCCCGACGAGCAGCTCCAGTGGCTCGAAGACCTCGCGGCGGAGGCCGACCGGCCCGTGCTCGTGCTCGGCCACCACCACGTGTGGAACCCGGGCGCCAGCCAGCGACCGGACACCTACTTCGGCATCCACCCGGACGACTCCGAGCGGTTCATCGCCGCCGTGGCCCGGCACCCCGGGATCCTCGGCTACGCCGCCGGCCACACGCACCGCAACCGCGTGCGCCGCTTCCCCGCCACCGGCGACCGGCCGTGGATCGAGGTGGCGTGCGTGAAGGACTACCCCGGCACCTGGGCCGAGTACCGCGTGTTCGACGGGGGCGTCCTCCAGGTGCACCGACGGATCTCGACCCCCGAGGCACTGGACTGGACGGAGAAGACGCGCGGCATGTTCGCCGGGCTCTACGCCGAGTACGCCTTCGGGGCGCTGGACGAGCGCTGCTTCTCGATGCGGTCCTCCGACTGACCGTGCCGGACGGGCCGCTCGCGGGCATCCGGGTGCTCGACCTGGCCACGGTGATCGCCGGACCGGGCGCCGCCCGCTACCTGGCGGACTACGGCGCCGACGTGCTCAAGGTCGAGCGACCTGGCACCGGCGACAGCACCCGCGGCATGGGCGTGCCCGACCCCGCCGACGGCACCTCCCTGTACTGGAAGCTCATCTCCCGGAACAAGCGCTGCGCGATGGTCGACCTCAAGTCCGACGCCGGTCGCGCCACGATCCTGCGCCTCGTCGAGGATGCCCACGTCGTCATCGAGAACTTCCGGCCCGGCACCCTCGAGCGACTCGGGCTCGGCCCTGACGTCCTGCTCGAGCGCAACTCGTCGCTGGTGATCCTCCGGGTCACCGGGTTCGGGCAGGACGGCCCGTACGCGGGGCGCGCCGGCTTCGCCACCATCGCGGAGGCCATGTCCGGGTTCGCGTCGATCAACGGCGAGCCCGATGGGGGCCCGCTCCTCCCGCCCATCGCGCTCACCGACGAGGTCACCGCCCTGGCCGGAGCCTTCGCCACCATGGTCGCCCTGTGGTCCGGCGTCGGCCAGGTGGTCGACGTCAACCTGCTCGAGTCGCTGTTCCAGTGCATGGGACCGCTCCCGGGCGCCTTCGCGACCACCGGGTACCTGCAGCCGAGGCTCGGGTCCGGCATCCCCTACTCCGTGCCGCGCGGCACGTGGCAGTGCGCGGACGGTCGGTGGGTGGCGGTGTCCACCTCGGCGGAGTCGCTCGCCGGCCGCGTGATGGCGCTCATCGGGTTCGGCGATCGTGCGGACCTGCAGACGTTCAACGGTCGCATCGCCGCGCGCGACGAGGTGGACGCTCGCATGGCGGAGTTCTGCGCCGCCCGGTCCCTCGACCAGGTGCTCCGCGCCTTCGAGGAGGTGCAGGCCGCCGCCGCGCCGATCTACGACATGGCCGACATCGCGGACGATCCCCACTACGCGGCGCGGGGGTCGATCATCACCGTCGACGGCGTGCCGATGCAGGGGCTCGTGGCCAAGCTCAGCCAGACCCCGGGTGCGGTGCGTTGGCCCGGCCGGGCCCTCGGCGCGGACGCCGCCGAATGGGCCCCTCCGCCCTAGTCCTGGACGTTTCGCCCACTGATCGCGTCACGTCGCCAAAGATGTGTCACACGGGCTGCCGATGCAGTGGACAGTTGACACAGCCGCTCGGGGCGACTTACATCGCCTGTCGGCGGGCATTGCTGAGGGGGTTGCATGCGATCTGCCCGCACGATGGCTGGTGCCGTGGGTACCAGTCTCGCTCTTGTCTTCTCGTCTCTGGCCGCCAGCGCCGCACCCGGCTCAGAGGCGTCACCCGAGTCGGGTCGGGCGGCCACTCGGGCGGAGGCCGCCGCGCAAGCCGGCGGCGAGGAGTTCGTCGTCGCCTTTGCGCCGGCTCGCCAGGCCGAGGCCACCGCCGCCATCACCACGGCCGGCGGCACCGTCCTCGACGTCACCGAGGGCGCCGGCGTGGCGCTCGTCGGGTCGTCACGCGCCGACTTCCTCGGGGCCGTGCGTCGCAGCCCCGCCGTGTCCGGCGCCGCCCGCAACCACTCGGTCGGCACCAGCCGCCCGGGCATGCCGCACCGCTTCGCCGAGGAGCGACCCACCACCTCCGACCAGGCCGCCGCCGCCGGCTCGTCCGGCGCCGCGGCGAAGAAGCCCTCCGCCAACGCGGAGCCGCTCGCGGGTCTCCAGTGGGACATGCGGGCCATCGGGGCCACCGGCGACGGGGCCTGGCGCAAGGCCACGGGCAAGGGCGTCACCGTCGGGGTCATCGACACCGGCGTCGACGCGAGCCATCCCGACCTGGCGGCGAACTTCTCCCACGCGCTGAGCCGCAACTTCACGATGGACATCCCCAGCATCGACGGACCGTGCGAGGTCGCCACCTGCATCGACCCAGCCGACGTCGACGACGGCGGGCACGGCAGCCACGTCGCCGGCACGATCGCGGGAGCGCGGAACGGCATCGGCATCGCCGGCGTCGCGCCGGACGCCACCATCGTCAACGTCCGCGCCGGTCAGGACTCCGGCTACTTCTTCCTCTACGAGACGGTCGCCGCCCTCACCTACGCCGGTGACATCGGCCTCGACGTCGTCAACATGAGCTTCTACACCGACCCGTGGCTCTACAACTGCGAGTCGATCGACGACTACGTCTCGGGCGACGTCACGCCGGAGCAGATCGCCGAGCAGGCGTTCATCCGCAGCACCGTGCTGGCGGCGCTCGACTACGCCACCGCCCGCAACGTCACCCTCGTCGCGGCGGCCGGCAACAGCCACACCAACCTCGCCCTGCCGGAGCGGGCCGACCTCACCAGCCCGGACTACCCGCCGCTCACCGCCACGCCTCGGGTCGTCACGGACAACTGCCTCGACCTGCCGAGCGAGGGCCCCGACGTGCTGTCGGTGTCGTCCACGGGCCCGAGCGGCACGAAGTCCGACTTCTCGAACTACGGCCTCGGCGACGTCGAGATCTCCGCGCCGGGCGGCTGGTTCCGTGACGGCATCGGCACCCCGACGTTCTCGACGCCGGGCAACCTGATCCTCTCGAGCTACCCGCTCCACGTCGCCATCGAGGAAGGGCTGGCCAACCCCGACGGCACCCCGACGACGGCGTTCTCGGTGCAGAGCTGCACCGCGAGCACCTGCGGGTTCTACACGTACCTGCAGGGCACCTCGATGGCCTCGCCGCACGCGGCGGGTGTCGCCGCGCTGATCATCCAAGCCCACGGCACGGGCAACAAGGCGAAGGGCTACTCGTTGGCTCCCGTCCTGGTGCGATCGATCATCGAGCGCACCGCCACGAACCACGCCTGCCCCGCCGGCGGGGTCGAGATCTACACGGACGAGGGTCGGCCCGCCGACTGGAACGCCGTGTGCGAGGGCACGATCCTCGAGAACGGCCTGTACGGCGAGGGCATCGTGAACGCCACCGCTGCCGTGCAGAAGCGCTGATCGACGCGATCTCCGTGGGGGTGAGGTGGCAGGCGGTAGCCCCTCGCCCTCACGGACCCTGCGCCCTCACGGACCCTGCGACCTACGGGATGGCGGAGGCCACCTCGATGCGGTCCTGGGGCCACTCCCGCGCCGTCGCGAAGGCAGCCTGCGCGGCCAGGACGATGTCGGTGGGCGTGAGCGCTTGACCGGGGTAGCAGGCCACGCCCGCGCGCAGCACCCGTCCGCCCGGTCGGGTCGCGAGCGAGCGACGGAGCCGCTCGACCGCCCACACCGCCCCGTCCTCGGGGGTGTCCTCGAGCATCAGCCCGTAGGTGCCGTCGGCCAGCCGCGACGCCACGTCGGAGCTGCGCAGCGTGGCCTTGATCATGGCGGTGACGAGGTTCGGGTCGGACGGCACCGCCGGGCCATCGGGCAGCCCGTCGACCACCTCGAGCTGGATGAACGCGAGCGGTCGGAGCACGCGACGGCAGGCGATCACGCGCCAGCTCAGCGCGGCGAGGAAGAAGGGCTGGGCGTACAGGCCCGACGTCGGGTCGAGCAGCGACGGGTCGACGTCCAGCGCGCCGTCCCGAACCGCGTCGTCCCCTGCCTCGTCCGCCACCGCCCGAAGGCTACAAGCGTCAGCCGCGGCGGGCGACGGCCAGGTCGACGATCTCGCCCATGATCTTCGTGAGCTCGAAGTCCTTGGGCGTGTAGACGGCGGCGACGTCGGCGGCGAGCAACCGCGGCCGGTCGTCCTCGGGGATGATCCCGCCGGCGATGACGGGGGCCGTGACGCCGCGCTCGCGGCACAACCGCACGACCTCGGGCACCAGCTCGAGGTGGCTGCCCGACAGGATCGACAGGCCGATGACGTCGACATCCTCGTCAAGGGCCACCGCGGCGATCTGCTCGGGGGTGAGGCGGATGCCCTGGTAGATCACCTCGAGCCCGGCGTCGCGCGCGGCGACGGCGATCTGCTCGGCACCGTTGCTGTGTCCGTCGAGGCCGGGCTTGGCGACGAGGAGCCGGGGCGGACCGCCAGGCAGCGCCTTCACGCGCTCGGCGATGGCCCGGAGCCCATCGCTGCCGCCCCCGACGCCGACGGCGGCCGCCACCCCCGTGGGGGCGCGGTATTCGCCGAAGGCCTCGCGCAGGACGTCGGACCACTCACCGGTGGTGCCGCCGGCGTGGGCGAGGTCGATGGTGGCGGGCATCACGTTCTCGCCCGATGCCGCCACGCGCCGCAGCTCCTCGAGCGATCGCTTCACCGCGTCGCCGTCGCGGCCGAGCCGCCACTTCTCGACGCCGGCGATCGTCTCGGCCTCCAGCGCCGGGTCGACGCGGAGGATCGACTCCTCGCCCTCGAGCGGGGAGGCCAGGGCCTCGGTGTAGCGGTTGACGCCGACGACGGTGAGGTCGCCCGACTCGATCCGGCGCATCCGCTCGGCGTGGCTCGCCACGAGCCGACCCTTCAGCTCCTCGATGGCCTCGAAGGCTCCGCCCAGGGAGAGGACGTCCTCGAGCTCGGCCCAGGCGGCGTCGGCCAGCTCGTCCGTGAGGGCTTCGACGACGACCGAGCCCTCGAACAGGTCGGGGTACTCGAGCAGGTCGGTCTCGAAGGCGAGCACCTGCTGCATGCGCAGCGCCCACTGCTGATCCCAGGGGCGCGGGAGGCCGAGGGCCTCGTTCCACGCCGGGAGCTGGATCGATCGCGCCCGCGCGTCGCGCGACAACGTGACGCCGAGCATCTCCAGCACGATGCGCGGCACGTTGTTCTCCGGCTGCGCCTCCGTGAGGCCGAGGCTGTTCACCTGGACGCCGTACCGGAAGCGGCGGGCCTTCGCATCGGTGACGCCGTAGCGCTCCAGCCCGATGCGGTCCCAGAGCTTGGTGAAGGCGCGCATCTTGGCGGTCTCCTCCACGAAGCGGATGCCGCTGTTCACGAAGAAGCTCACCGACGCGAACACGGCGGGGAAGCGGTCCTCGTCGACCTGCCCGGACTCCTGCACCGCGTCGAGCACGCCGATGGCGGTGGCCAGGCTGTAGGCCAGCTCTTGCACGGGTGTCGCTCCCGCCTCCTGGAGGTGGTAGCTGCACACGTTCATCGGGTTCCACAGCGGGACCCACTCGGCGCAGAAGGCGATCATGTCGACGATGAGCCGCCGGGACGGGAGCGGCGGGAAGATGTAGGTGCCGCGCGACAGGTACTCCTTGACGATGTCGTTCTGCGTGGTGCCGCGCAGGTCCTTGCTCGGCACGCCCTGCCGCTCGGCGTTGGCGACGTAGAGGCCGAGCAACCAGGCGGCCGTGGCGTTGATCGTCATCGACGTGTTCATCTCGCCCTGCGGGGATGCCGTCGAGGAGCTCGCCCATGTGGCCGAGGTGCACCACCGGCACGCCGACCTTGCCCACCTCGCCCTTGGCGAGGACGTGGTCGGGGTCGTACCCGGTCTGGGTGGGGAGGTCGAAGGCGATCGACAGGCCCGTCTGGCCCCTGGCCAGGTTCGACCGGTACAGCTCGTTGCTCGCCTTGGCGGTGGAGTGCCCGGAGTAGGTGCGGATCATCCAGGGACGATCCGGCGGCTCCAGGTGCGCGGTCATCTCGACATGATCCCCCGCCCCTGGTCAGGGCGACAAACCCCGCCGGCCGAGTGACCATTGACGTCATGGCCCGCACAAATGACCCGGCCCGGTGCTGGCTTGAACGCGGACAGTGGTTGATGCTGTCGCCATGTCCCTCCAGCCAGCCGACGCCCCCTCCGTCGCCGACCTCTCGGCCATGGTCGACTGGACGACCGCGATCCACCGCCTGCTCGATCACGCGGTGAGGCGCACGAACGACGCCACGATCCACGTGCGGCTCGACGCCGCCCGAGAGGACGCCGAGCTGCTCCGGCGCGAGCTGTTCGACGCCCTCGACGGCCAGCGCCCGCTCGACCGGGTCGAGGAGCTCCACTCCATCTACCTCCTGTGGGAGGCGAACCAGGACCGCCACGAGACCATGGCGGCCGACGTCGATCCGGGCTGGCACGTGGCCTGGCGGGCTCGCACCGCGATGGTGCGCCTGCGCCGGAAGGGCCACCTCGTCGACCACGACATGGCGCTGCCCTACGCCTGATCGGCCACCTCACGCCCACGCGGGCGGGAGCGGCGCCGCGCGTGCGATCGCGAGCAGCTCGAGGTACCGGCGGCGCGGCACGTCGCGCGCGCCGAGCGAGGTGAGGTGCTCCGTCGTCCACTGCACGTCGAGCAACCGCCGGTCATCCCCGTCCGCCCGCAGGAGGTCCACCAGCGCGACGAGCGCCACCTTCGACGCATCCGTGCGGCGGTGGAACATCGACTCGCCCGCGAAGAGACCGTCGACCGCGACCCCGTAGAGCCCGCCGGCCAGGCCGTCGCCGTCCCACGCCTCCACGCTGTGCGCCCACCCGAGGTCGTGGAGGACGCCGTACGCGGCGGTGATCTCGCCGCTGATCCAGCCGCCCGGTCGCTTGGGGTCGGCACACGCCGAGACCACCTCGGCGAAGGCGCTGTCGACGCGGATCTCGTAGCGAGAGCACGCTCGGCGCAACGAGCGGCTCACCACGAGCCCATCGAGCGGCACGACGCCGCGCGGCTCCGGCGACCACCACCCCATCGGACCGTGCCGGTGCAGCGGCATCGGGAACAGCCCGCGCCGGTAGGCGTGCAGCAACGTGCCGGGCTCGAGGTCCGCGCCCAGCCCGACCACCCCGTGCTCGTCGGCCACCTCGGGGTCGGGGAACCGCCACGGTGTGGGCGGCGGCTCGACCGGCACGGCGGCTACTTCGTCGTCGCGATGCCGCCGTCGACAGGGATGATCGCCCCGGTGAGGAAGGCACCGGCCTTCGAGCTCAGGAAGATGGCGGGCCCGGCCATGTCCTCGGGGCGACCGATGCGCTTGAGCGGCATCATCTTCGCCATCCCGTCGCCGGCCGCCTCGAGGGTCGCCCGCATCATGCGCGACTGGAACGGGCCGGGCGCGATGGCGTTCACGGTGACCGCCGGGGCGAGGTGCTTGGCGAGGTGGCGGGTGAGCTGGTGCACGGCGGCCTTCGACGACGAGTAGGCGTAGGTCTCGAACCCCGGCACCTGGATGCCGTCGACCGAGCCGATGTTGATGATCCGAGCCGGGTCCTCGGCGGTGCCCGCCTTCTGCAGGAGCGGCAGCAGGAACTTGGTGGTGTGGAACACGCCCTCCACGTTGACGTCGAGCACGCGCGCCCACGACTTGCTGTCCTGCTCGGCCAGCGGCGCGCCCCAGTTGGCGCCGGCGTTGTTCACGAGGATGTCGAGGGAGTCCCACCGCTCGGCCACCGCCTCGCCGAGCCCACGGCACCCGTCCTCGGTGGAGAGGTCAGCCACGATGTACGAGCAGTCGCCCTTGGCCGACAGCTCCTCGGTGACCTCCTTGAGGGAGTCCTCCTTGCGCGAGGCGATGATCACGCTCACGCCCGCTTCCACGAACCCGGTGGCGATCATCGTCCCGATGCCGCTGCCACCCCCCGTGACGACCGCCTTCTTCCCCGCGACGTCGAACAGCTCAGATGCGCTCATGGCGCCGGACGTTACCGGCGGCGGGAGCGCTACTCGTTCCGGAGGACCACTGCGGCGGGCTCGCGGGCTGAGCGTCGCGCTGGCCCCGCCGCGGCGAGCAGCGCGACCAGGAGCGCCGCGACCATGACCGCAACGGTCCACGGAGCCGAGACGATCGGGGTCACGACGACGCCGAGGTCTCGGGCGAACGACTGGTACAGGACTCGCCCCACCGCCACACCGACCGGCACGCCGATCAGCAGGGCCACGCCCACAACCGTGAGGGAGTGCCACCGCACCGAGGCCGCGAGCTGGCGGCCCGAGCACCCCGAGGGCGCGCAGCAGGGCCAGCTCGCGACGACGGGCCCGGGTGGCGGCGGCGATGCCGAGCGCCAACCCGAGCGCCATGGCGAGCGCGAAGAAGCCGCCGAGGGCGATGGGCAGCCGTCGCATCGCCTCGACGTCCGCGATCTGCGGGGGCCGCACCGGCGCGGGGTACTCGAACGGCACGTACCCGTTCACGTCCCAGGACCCGAGCTCGTCGCGGATGCTCGCCAGGAAGGCAGCGGGGTCGACCCCATCTCGCAGGTCGACGGCGATGAACGCGTCCAGCACGGAGCGGATCGAACCGGCCGGGACACCGAACGCCTTCTCTCCCTGCGCCACCAGTGCGTCGTAGAACGCTCCGGAGGTGAGCACGCCGGTGCCAGGGCCGGTGCGGTCGGACTCGAACACCCCCAACGACGGCAGCACGACCGTGCCCGTCACCCTGGCGGGGAGATGCCCGAAGTCGTTGGAGACCCCCACCTCGTCGCCGATCTCGAGGCCCAGGCGGTCTGCGGTCTGGACGCCGAGCGCGATCTCGTCGACCGCGACGGGAAGCTCGCCTTCGACGACGGGGGGTGGCATGGCATCGATCCCCTGCGAGATCGCCACGGCGGCCACGCTCTCGCCCTCCATCACGACGGTGCCGAGGCCTGCCAGCCCCCAACGGAGCACCTCGGGCCGGTCCAGCGTGGCCTCGATCGCGTCGACATCGGCGCCGCCGTAGCCGAACCCCACCATCACCCCCGCGTCGTAGGACCAGCCGTACCGATCCGGCCGGTCGACGAGGCCTTGGAGGCTCGTGCTGAACACCGATGTGGCGAGCACCACGCCGTCGGCAGTGATGGAGCCGAGAAGGACCGCACCCGCACCCCCGCTCGACAGCGCGGCGCGGACACCGAGGGACCGGCTCGGCCGGACCGACAACGCGCCCAGCCGGGCAACCAGCCGGCTCTGCACGGCTCGGCGGGGTGCGGTCGCCCTCGCCGACGTGGCCGCGGCGGCGAGGGCGCCGAGCACCAACACGAGGGTGGTGGCGCCCAAGACAAGCGCGGCCGCCGAGCCGAAGAAGTGGAGGTCCCCGCCCGGAGCGCGAGCGCGCCCAGTGCGCCCCGCCGCCGGCGGGCTCCGGACCGCGCCAGCGCCCACGCAACCATCTCAAATCGGACGGTACAGGGACGTCAGTGCCGAGCGGAGGGTGGTGTCCAGCGTCTCGCCGGGGGTGCTACCACCCGAGCACGCCTACTTCTTGGCGTAGTCGAAGAACCCGGCGCCGGACTTCCGGCCGAGCTGGCCCGCAGCGACCATGCGGCGCAGGGCGGGCACGGCGGCGTAGTTGGGGTCCTTGAACTCCTCGTACAGCGCGTCGAGGATCGACAGCGAGGTGTCGAGGCCCACGAGGTCGAGCAGCGCGAGCGGGCCCATCGGGAAGTTGCAGCCGCCCTTCATGGCGGTGTCGATGTCGTCGCGGCTGGCGGTGCCGGCCTCGAGCATCCGCACGGCGTTGTTCAGGTAGGGGAAGAGCAGCGCGTTCACGATGAAGCCGGCGCGGTCCTTCACCTCCACCACGTCCTTGCGGCATGAGGTGGCGAAGTCCTTGGCGGCGGCGACGGTGGCGTCACTGGCGGTGAGCGGCGCGATGACCTCGACGAGGCTCATCATCGGGGCCGGGTTGAAGAAGTGGATCCCGACGACCTGGTCGGGCCGGTTGGTCGCCACCGCCAGCTCCACGACGGGCAGCGTCGAGGTGTTCGTGGCGAGGATGCCGGACGGCTTCACGATGCCGTCGAGCTGCTGGAACAGCTCCTTCTTCACGACGAGGTCCTCGACGACGGACTCCAGCACGAGGTCAGCGTCGGCCAGGAGGTGGAGGTCGTCCGTGGCGGTGACGCGCTTGGCGATCTCCTTGGCCTCGGTCTCCTCGAGCTTGCCCCGCTCGACCTGCTTGGCCAGCGACTTCTCGAGCGCGGTCACCATGGCGTCTGCGGTGGCCTGTTGACGCGATCTCAGGACCACGTCGATGCCTGACTTGGCGGCCACCTCCGCGATGCCCGATCCCATGATCCCCGACCCAACGATCCCCAACGTCTGGATGCCCATGGGCGGCGAGGCTACCGACCGGTAACAACCGGGGTCCAGATCGCGACCCCGCTAGGTTCGCCGCATGCCCGGGACCCTTGCCCTGGTCGGTGGCGCCGAGTGGCGCACCGGCTGCGAGTTCGACCGTGAGCTCCTCGAGATCAGCGGCGGCCGCGAGGTCCTCGTGCTGCCCACCGCGGCGGCCTACGAGCACCCGGACCGCACGATCGAGGCCGCCACGCGCTGGTTCGACGAGCTGGGGGCCACCGTACGAGCGCTCCCCGTGCTCACCCGCCCGGACGCCGTCGATGAGGCGAACGTGGCGCCGGTCGCCGACGCGGCCTTCATCTACCTGTCCGCCGGATCGCCGATGCACCTGCGGTCGGTGCTCAAGGACTCGCCCGTGTGGGATGCCCTCGTCGTCGCCTGGCAGGGCGGCGCGGTGGTGGCGGGGTCCGGGTCGGGCGGCATGGTCCTGTGCGACCCGATGGTCGACCCCCGCGGTGGTGCCATCACGCTCGGGTTGGGCCTGATCGAGCAGATCGCCGTCATCCCGCACCACGACACGTGGAGCGAGGACAAGGCGAAGCGCACGTTGAAGATCGCCCCCAAGGGCCTCCCGATCGTGGGCATCGACGAGCGCACCGCCTTGGTGCGCGATCCGGGTGGCTCGTGGAGCTCCTCCGGAGCGGGCGACGTGGTCGTCTACGTCGACGGTCAGCCCGGGGATCTGTCGGCGCTGCCGTAGGTCCGAAGGCCCTGACTAGGACGAAATGGCCTGGTCGGGCCATGGACCCCCGAAGGCGAAACCGGGACGATGTGGCCAGAGTGTGCAGGGGGGCGGCGAGACCCAAGGAGCACGGTGGACAGGAGGAACGACCCGGGCGGGGGGGACCGGCGGCTGCACGCACCGCTCCTCGCGTCCGTGGGGGGCCTCGGTGTCCTGGCCATCGCCCTCAGCGTCGTCGAGCCGCGCCTCCTCCCGATCGTCGCGGTGCCCGCCGTCGCCACGTGGCTGATGTCGCGGCGGATCGAGGGCAGCGGCGGCCTGCAGATCGACCAGATGGACCGGTTGCGGCAGGCCGAGCTCGCGCTGGCCGCCGCCAAGAGCACCGAGGAGTCGGCCCGGGAGCTCGCTGACCACGCCATCGCGCTGCTCGGCGCCCCGTCCGCCATCGTGATCATCGAGGGCATCGGTGACACGGTCCGCGTGACCGCCGGCGACCACGCCGGGTCCCTGTTCGGCGACGGCAGCCGGATGCGCCTCCTCGACGATGACGGCGTGCCGTGCGGATCGATCGCCGTGAGCGCCCGGGCCGACGGTCGGCCCTACACCGCGCAGCAGGAGAGCATGCTCGACGCGCTGGCCCAGCGGGTGTCGTCCACGCTCCACCGGGTATCGCTCTTCACCGAGGTGCAGTCCGAGCGCCGCACCCTCGCCGACGTCCTCGAGTCGTCGTCGGACGGGATCTTCACGGTCGGCCTCGACCTCGCCGTGCGCTCCTGGAACCCGGCGATGGCACGCATCCTCGGCGTGCCGGAGGCCGACGCCATCGGCCACCCGGTCGGCGCGGTGTTCCGACCGATCGGCGAGGACGGCCGCCCCCGGCACGGCCAGGCCGATCCCGGGCGCAGCGGCCACTCGGAGGTGGCGCTCGTGCGCCTCGAGGGGTCGGGTGGCGAGGAGCGCTGGCTCACGTGCAGCTGGTCGCCTCTGTCCGAGGGCGGGTACGCCGTCGTCGCCCGCGACGACACCGAGCGCAAGAAGCTCCAGGACGACAAGGACGGGTGGATCGCGCAGGTGAGCCACGAGCTGCGCACGCCGCTGACCCCCATCAAGGGGTTCCTGCACACGCTCCAGCGGCGTGACGACCAGTTCACGCCCGCGGACCGCCAGCGCATCTACGAGGTCATGCTCCGCGAGGAGCAGCGGCTCGAGGACCTCGTCAGCGGCCTGCTCCAGGCCACGACCCTCGACCAGCGGGGGCTGGTGGTGGTGCCCGAGGTCGTCGACTGGCCGACCGTCGTGACCGAGCAGACCGACCTCTACCGGCGCAACGACCCCAGCCGCACCATCACCGTCACCATGGGTCGCAAGGTCGGCAGCGTGGTCGCCGACACCAACCTCGCCACGGGCATCCTCGCCAACCTGCTGTCCAACGCCCTCAAGTACTCCCCGGAGGGCTCGCCCATCGAGGTGATCACCACCATCGACGGCGACCGCGTCGTCACCGTCGTCACCGACGACGGTCCCGGCATCGCGCCCGGGGACCGCGAGCGCATCTTCGAGAAGTTCACGCGGCTGGGCGACCACCTCACCCGACCGCAGCAGGGCGTCGGCCTCGGCCTGTACATCGCCCGCCGGTCCCTCGATGAGATGGGCGGCGAGATCTGGTGCGACGAGCGGCCGGGGGGCGGGGCCCGGTTCGGGTTCAGCCTGCCGACGCACGTCGCCGCGAACCGGACCGACGCCGCGGCGTCACCCCGCCGCGCTCCGGGCGTGATCCCGGTGCTAGCTCTCCTCGATCGTGATCGAGGTGATCGCGACGATCTTGGTGGGCTCGTCGCCGTTGACCCCCGCGCCACCGAGCGCGTTGATCGCGTCGGCGACGTCCTGGCCCTCCACGATGGTGCCGAGCACCGCGTAGGTGCCGGCGCTGGCCAACGCGCCGTTGGGGTCGCCGACGACGAGGAAGAACTGGCTGCCGGTGCTGTTGGGCTCCTGGGTCCGCGCCATGGCCACCGTTCCCGGCCCGTAGGCCGTGGTGGGGTCGGCCGGCGGCTCGTCCGGGATGGTGTAGCCCGGCCCGCCGGTGCCCGGGGTCGGGCCGACCGGATCGCCCGCCTGGTCCACGAAGCCGGGGACGATGCGGTGGAAGGGCACGTTGTCGTAGAAGTGGTAGCGGGCCAGCACGACGAAGTTGTTCACCGAGATCGGGGAGCCCTCCGCGTCGAGGTCGATCACGACGTCGCCCTCGGTGGTGGCGATGGTCGCGGTGTAGGTCTTGGCGGGGTCGATGCAGGTGGGCGGGGCCTTCTCGAAGCTCGTGGTCCGCGTCGCCGACCCGTCGGCCGCCGGGCAGGGGGTGTCGCCGGTGATGGCGGCACCGGCCCCCGGCAGCACGATCTCGACCGGGGTGAGGTCCGCGCCGGTGGTGCTGGACGTCGAGTCGCCGGCGGTGGTGTCGGTGGTCTCCGCGGTGTCCTTGTCGTCAGCGCTGAAGATGGCAATGGCACCCGCCACCACCACGATGCCGCCCAGGAGGAACCCGAGGCTCCTGAGCTGGCGCTTCCGGTTGACCTTCTGGGTCATGACCCGCTGCTCCTCGAGACGGAGCAGGCGGCCTTCGTCTTGACGCTGTCGCTTGTCGCTCGGCATGGCGTCCGACCCTAGTGGTGCGCCTCCCCCGCCTCCGAGTCAGCCCCGGCGCCCGATGGGGGCCGGTCGCGACCCAGCCAAATAGGATGTTCCTCCCATGAACGCCGATGGCGACGACCCGATCGAATCGAGCTTCTCGAGTGAGGTAGGGCAGCGGCTCCGATCCGTCCGGCGGGTGCGCGGGCTGTCGCTCGACGACGTCGAGCGCGAGTCCGGCGGGAAGTGGAGCGCATCGGCGGTCGGCGCCTACGAGCGCGGGTTCCGCAACCTGAGCCTGCCGCGCCTCCGCGATCTGGCCCAGTTCTACGACGTGCCGATGGGGGTGCTCCTCGGCGAGGACGAGACGGGCGAAGGGGGCCGGGCCCAGGGTCGCCTCGTCCTCGACCTCGTGGCGCTCCAGCAGGTGCCCGAAGCGGAGTCGGTGCTTCGGTACCTCCGGTCGATCATCCTCGAGCGCGGCGACTACAACGGGCGGGTCCTCTCCGTGCGCCGCGACGACCTGCGGGCGATCTGCTCGCTCCTGCGCACGGACGAGGCCACCACCTTGGAGCAGCTCCACCGGTGGGGCGCCCTGGTCGACGGCGAAGGCCCAACCACCTAGGGCCTCGCAGGGCCGAACCAGCTAGTGACCTCGAGGTGACGGCGATAGCGTCGTCCCTCGTGCCCCTGGTCGTGCAGAAGTTCGGAGGCACGTCGGTCGCCGACCCGGAGCGCATCCGCGAGGTCGCCGACCACGTGGCCCGCACCAAGCGCCGCGGCGACGACGTCGTCGTGGTCGTGAGCGCCATGGGCAAGGAGACGGACGAGCTCATCCGGCTCGCATCGGACGTCTCGAAGGTCCGGCCGGGCCGCGAGATGGACATGCTCCTCACCGCCGGCGAGCGAAAGGCCACCGCCCTCCTCTGCATGGCACTGCACGACCGCGGCGTCCCGGCCGACAGCTTCACCGGCAGCCAGGCCGGCTTCATCACCGACAGCGCCCACACCAACGCCAAGATCGTCGAGCTGCGACCCGACCGGGTCGAAGCCGCCCTGCGCGAGGGCCACACGCCGGTGGTGGGGGGCTCGCAGGGCGTGTCCGACCAGCGCAACGTCACCTTCCTCGGCCGGGGCGGCTCCGACACGACGGCGGTCGCGCTGGCCCATGCGCTCGACGCCCACTCGTGCGAGCTCTACACCGACGTGCCCGGCGTGTTCTCGGCCGACCCGCGCCTCGTGCCCACCGCCCGCCGCATGACGAGCGTGAGCTTCGACGAGATGCTCGAGATGACCGCGTGCGGCTGCCCCAAGCCGGCTATGCGGTCGGTGGAGTTCGCCCGCACGTGGGGCGTGCGCCTGCACATCCGATCAGCGTTCACCTGGGAGCCCGGCACCTGGGTGCAAGAGGAGGATCCGTCCATGGAGCAGGCCATCGTCTCGGCCGTCGTCCACGACACGTCGGAGGCCAAGGTCACGGTCAGCGGCGTGCCCGATCAGCCCGGCATCGCCGCGCGCCTGTTCCGGCTGCTGGCCGACGCCGACGTCAACGTCGACATGATCGTGCAGAACACCTCCGACCACGGCGTCACCGACATCTCGTTCACGGTCCCGCACGAGGACCTGCCGCAGAGCCAGGAGATCACCTCGTCGCTCGCCGCGGAGATCTCGGCGTCCGGCGTCAGCAGCGACGGCGGCATCGCCCGGGTGAGCCTCGTCGGCGCCGGCATGAAGTCGAACCCCGGCGTGGCGGCCACGACGTTCGAGACGTTGGCGGCGGCCGGGATCAACATCGAGATGATCTCCACGTCGGCCATCCGCATCTCCTGCATCGTCCGCGAGGCGCAGGTCGAGCAGGCCGTCCAGGCGCTCCACACCGCCTTCGATCTCTAGATCTCCTCGGGAGCCATGGCGCCGATCGCGATCAGGCGGCCGGTGAGGTCGTCGTCCAGCAGCCCGATCTTGCGGAGGTTCGGCGTGATCTTGGCGAACAGGATCCGCTGGAAGAGCTGGAGCATCGGCGATCGCTGCGCGTCCAGCAGCCCGTCGTCGAGGGGGATCCCGAGCCGGTCCCACACGTCGGTGGCGAGGAAGCGGTCGCGCATGAGCCAAGCCGCCTCCACCACGAAGTCCTTGCGCTCGCGGAGCTCGGGGCTCGTCATGTCGTCGTAGATCCCGGCGAGGGACAGCGCCCCGAAGGCGACGTGGCGCGCCTCGTCGGCCATCACGTAGCGCGTGATCTCCTTGATGAGCGGCTCGCTGGAGTACTGGTGCACGAGCCCGAAGGCGGCCAGCGCGATCCCCTCGACGATGATCTGCATCCCGAGGTAGGTGATGTCCCAACGGGGGTCGGCGATCACCAGCTCGAGGAGCTGCCGCAGGTTGTCGTTCACGGGGTAGACGAGCTCGAGCTTCTCGTTGAGGTAGCGGGCGTAGGCCTCGACGTGGCGGGCCTCGTCCATCACCTGGGTGGCGCCGTAGTGCTTGGCCTCGACCCACGGCACCTGCTCGACGAGCTTGGCGGTGGCGAGCAGCGCGCCCTGCTCGCCGTGGAGGAACTGCGACGTGATCCACGCGTTGAACTGGTAGGCGGCGTTGGCGCGCTCCGCCTCGTTGAAGCGCCCGAAGCTGTCCGCCGCCATCACCGGCAGGTAGTCGCCGAGGCCCCCGGAGTCCATCGGGTCGACCTCGACCGACCAGTCGATGTCGGTCGTCGCGTTCCACTGCGACCGCTTGGCCTTGCTGTAGAGCTTCATGAGCTCGGGCCGCTCGCCGTCGTAGACCCACCCGAACTGCACCTCGCCGCCCTCGCGCTGGACGACGAGACCACCGGGCTCTCCCGGGACCTCGATGGTGCGGGGCCGCAGCGAGAGCGTCGGGCGGACGGGCTCCACCGCGTGCCCCTCCATGACGTGCTGGAGGATCGCGGGGTCGGCGAACATGCGGTACCGCGGCGCCAGCTCCTTGGCGTAGCGCTCGAAGTAGAGGAGCTGCTTCACCACCGCGACCAGCTCTCGGGGGAGCTGCACGTGGTGCGCGGTCGCGGCTCGTAGTACCTGCTCGAGCACCTCGCCGTAGGAGATCTCGCCCAGCGGCTTGTTCACGAGCGGAGCGAGCAGGGCCTCGACGTCGGCGCCCGCCTGCTCGAGGTCGACCGGTCGGGTGACGGCCCCGAGCTCCGTGACGGCGCGCATCACGCTCCGGTAGTCGCCTTCGATCATCACCGCGGGCAGCAGGCGACGCAGCACCCGGCGCGCCGCATCGGGCAGCCGTCCCATGATCCCGAAGTCGAGGAAGGCGACGTGGCCCTCGGCGGTCACGAACAGGTTGCCGGCGTGCACGTCACCGTGGAACAGCCCGTGCACCAGCGCGCTCTCCATCCACGCGCGGGCGCCCTTGCGGACGAGGTCCTCCAGGTCGTGGCCGGCGGCCCGGAGCGTGTCGGCGTCGTCGACCGGCACGCCCGCCACGTAGGTCATCACCAGCACCCGCTCGCCCACCAGGCCGGCGATCGGGTCGGGCACGACGATCTCGGCGTTGTCCCCGATCCGCGTGAGGTTGGCGGCGAAGGTGGCCATGTCGTGCGCCTCGCGCCGGAAGTCGAGCTCCTCCCGCATGGTGACGGCGAGGTCGTCGACGATCGCCACCGGGTTGGTGGCCTCGCCCAACGCCCCGAGCCGCGAGAGGGCACCGGCCAGGAGGCGCAGGAGCCGCAGGTCGCGGTCGACCTTGGCCCGGAGGCGCGGCCGACGCACCTTGACCACGACGTCGGTGCCGTCGTGCAGGCGCGCGCGGTGGACCTGGGCGATGGACGCCGCCGCCAGGGGTGCGCGGTCGAAGTCGGCGAACAGCCGCTCGATCGGCGCGCCGAGCTGACGCTCGACGATCCGCACGATGCGATCGGTGGGCTCGGGTGGCACGTCGTCGAGGAGGCGGCGGAACTCGGTGGCGAGCACCTCGGGGAACAACCCCGGGCTGGACGCCACCAGCTGGCCGAACTTGATGAAGGTGGGGCCGAGCTCCACGAAGCTGCGCCGCAGGGCCACGGCCAGCGCCCGCGGGGGCTGACGGCGCGGGTGCAGCACGAACGTGCCGCCCGAGCGCACCACCGTCAGCACGCCGTGACGGCCGAGCACGCTGATGATCTCCACCAGGCGGGCGGCTTCGGCCGGACCGAGGCGCCCCAGCTTGATCGTGGCGGCGAGCGGCCGGTCGTCGAGGTCGTCGCGCTGCACTGCGGTCATCAGGACACCTCCGGGGTGAGGGCGGGGACGAGCACCTCCGCGAGCAGGGCGCGCAGGTCACCCGCGGGTGGGGCGAGGAGCAAGGGCAGGCAGAGCCGCACGATGAGCTGGGCGACGAGGGCCGGGTCGCGCGGCGCCAGCTCGCCGGCGTCCATGGCGGACTGCAGGAGCGGGGTGGCGGCGAAGGCGACGACGTCGAACAGCGCCGGTGCCTCCGCGATGAGGAACGGGCCGATGAGCTCGGGTTCGTCGGCCAGGACCTTGGCCAGCACCGGGTGCTCCCGCCCATAGGTGATCACGAGCGCGAGCAGGTCGACCACGACCTGGGGGCCGTGCAGGCCGGTGAGGCGCTCGGGCAGCGAGGCGAGCAAGCGCTGCAGCTCGCGGGCGGTGAGGAGGCGCACGATGCGGGGCACGTTGCCGACCTGGCGGTACACGGTGGTGCGGTCGACCCGGGCCTCGCGGGCGATGTCCTGCACCGACGTGCGCCCGATGCCGTGGCGGGCGAAGCAGCGGGCGGCGGCGTCGAGGAACGGGTCGAGCGCGGCGGGCGGCGACGGGAGGCCGGCGGCCAGCCCGGGCAGCTCGGTGAGGACCGCGCCCTCGGGTGCCATGGGCGCAGTCTGCCACAGTGCAACAGATCAGTGGTGTTGTTGCAGCCGGAACCGCCTTGGGCCGCTCGGGCCCGCCGCCGTAGCCTTTCGGCCATGCGCGTCGGAGTGTTCGGTGCCACCGGCCAGGTGGGTGGGGTCATGCTGCGGGTGTTGGACGAGCGGTCCTTCCCGCTCGACGAGCTGCGGCTCTTCGCCTCGGCGCGGTCGGCCGGTCGGTCGATCCCGTTCCGCGGCCAGGAGCTCACCATCGAGGACGCCGAGACGGCGAGCCACGACGGGCTCGACATCGCACTGTTCGCGTGCGGCGCGCCTGCGTCGCGGGTCCTCGCGCCCCGGGTGGCGGCCGCGGGGGCCACGGTCATCGACAACTCGTCGGCGTGGCGGATGGATCCAGACGTGCCGCTCGTCGTGCCGGAGGTGAACGCCGAGGCGCTCCGGTCGATCCCGAAGGGGATCGTGGCCAACCCGAACTGCACGACCATGGTGGCGATGCCCGTGCTCAAGCCGCTCGACCTCGAGGCCGGCCTCGAGGCGATGGTCATCAGCACCTACCAAGCCGTGTCCGGCTCCGGCCTGGCCGGCACCGCCGAGCTCGACGAGCAGGTGCAGAAGGTCGCGAGCGACGCCGCTGCCCTCACCTTCGACGGCGGGGCGGTCGACTTCCCGCCGCCGGTCAAGTTCCCGAAGACGATCGCGTTCAACGTGATCCCGCAGGCCGGCAGCTTCGTGGACGACCCGTCGGGCGAGACCGACGAGGAGCAGAAGCTCCGCAACGAGAGCCGCAAGATCCTCAGCCTGTCCGATCTCCTCGTGTCGATGACCTGCGTCCGGGTGCCCGTCTACGCCGGCCACTCGATGTCGGTGAACGCGCGCTTCGCGCGACCGCTGCCCCCGGCTCGGGCCGCGGAGATCCTCGGCGCCGCCGCGGGCGTCGCCCTGTCCGAGGTGCCCACGCCGCTCGACGTCACCGGCGGCGACGTCACCCACGTCGGACGCCTCCGCGCCGACTCCACCGTCCCCGACGGCAAGGGCCTGGCGCTGTTCCTCTCCGGCGACAACCTCCGCAAGGGCGCCGCCCTCAACGCCGTCCAGATCGCCGAGACCCTGCTGAGCGGCCGCTACACCTGCTGACAGGTGCAGGGCGTCGACCCGCACCGAGGGCATCCGTCGGCGTAGCGGCCCGCCGCCTCGTCGAGCGACAGCCCGAGCTGCTCGGCCAGCGAGGCCAGCCACGCCAGCACGTCGCCGAGCTCGTGGAGCTGCTGCTCGGGGCTGCCCTTGCGCACCGCCTGGGCCAGCTCGCCGAGCTCCTCGGTGAGCCACGCCACGGTGGCGGGCACGCCTCGGGCGCGATCCTGCTCGCCGTAGATGGCGGCCATGCGCTGCTGCAGGTCTCCCAGCTCCATCCGCGCACGGTAGGCCCTTGACATGGCTAACGCTGTTAGCCATGGTGGGGCCAACTGCATCAGCCGCGAGAGGAACCCGTCATGACCGCAACCATGGAAGCCCACTACCAGCCGCCCGGTTGGTTCACCCAGCAGGTGTTCAACCGCTTCGTGGCGTGGCTCACGCGCCGCGGGATCAGCGTGTGGGGCAGCCGGGTGCTCGAGGCACCGGGGCGGACCACCGGGCTCCCGCGTCGGGTGCCGGTCAACCTGCTCACCCACGAGGGCACGCAGTACCTCGTGTCCCCTCGCGGACACGGCCAGTGGGTGCGCAACGTGCGGGCCAACGAGGGCCACCTCGACCTGCTCCTCGGCCGACGGCGCAGCCACCACGTCGCCCACGAGCTGGCCGATGCCGACAAGACCGAGGTCCTCCGCGCCTACCTCCGACGTTGGAAGATGGAGGTCGGCCAGTTCTTCGACGGCGTCGACGCGACCTCGCCCGACGACGTCATCCAGCGCATCGCTCCCGACCACCCGGTGTTCCGCCTCGATGCCGCCGGTTGAGCCGACCGAGCGGCCCGCAGGATCGGTCCGCAGCCGTCGCACGCAGGACCTCGTCGACGCGGCCTTCGCCATCCTGGACGCCGAGGGCCCCCACGTCCTCACCATGCGGCGCCTGGCCGACGACCTCGGCATGCGGGCACCGAGCCTCTACAAGCACGTGCGGGACAAGGCCACCCTCGAGGCGGCGCTCATCGAGGACGTCCTCTTCGACATCGGGGACGCGCTCCACGCCGCCCTGGTGAAGCCCGGGCGCCAGGGCGTCGTGGCCAGCGTCCTGCGGGCGTACCGGGCCCACTCCCTCGCCCATCCGAACCGCTACCGCCTGGCGACCAGCGGTCACCTGCGCCGTGACCTCCTGCCCGAGTGCCTCGAGGAGTGGGCGGGGCAGCCGTTCTTCTTCGCCGCGGGCGATCCGCACCGGTCGCAGGCGCTGTGGAGCTTCGCCCACGGGATGGTGATCCTCGAGATCGACGGCCGCTACCCCGAGGGCAGCGACCTCGACCGCACCTGGGCAGCGGGGGCGGCCGCGTTCGGCGGCCGCTGAGGATCAGGCGTCGGGGAGCGGCACCGTGGGGGTCGCGGCCACCCCCAGCTGGGTGAAGATCGTCGCCGCCTCGCGGTCGTGGGCGGCCGCGCCAGGTGCGCCGAGCACCCGGTCGACGCGAGCGAGCGCTTCGCAGCCGAGCGCGACGTCGTAGGACGCACCGCGGTCGCGGCTCGCGGCGACGCTCACCTCGATCAGGCTCCGCCCGGCGTCGGCGTCCCCCACCTGGCAGCGGGCGTAGCCGTGGAGTCGATCGATGAGGTCGACGACGCTCACCAGCGGGAGCCGCTCCGCCCGCCCGCGCAGCCCGTCGACCAGGGCCAGCGCGTCCTCGGCGGCGCCGGCGAGCACGCGGCGCTCGAGCTCGCGGGCCTCGGTCTCGATCAGCAAGGCTTCGGCCCCGATGTCGGCCAAGACGTAGCACGCCTCATCGAGGCGCTTCTTCGACTCCTCGACCCGCCCGTCGCGCGCCGCGAGCCGGCCCAGGTTGCTCAGCGCCCAGCCGGTGCCCGCTCGCCAGCCCCCGGCGGTCCACAGATCGCACGCCTCGCGGAGGAGCACCTCGGCCTCGCCGTAGCGGCCCTGGTCGGACCTGACCTCGCCGATGTTGTTCAGGTAGATCGCGTTGTTGACCAGCGCCCCTGACCGGCGATCGGCCTCGATGGCCCGCTCCCAGCAGCGCACCGCTTCGTCCCACTGGCCGAGCCAGTACGCGGTGGTCCCCATCTCGTTGAACGACAGCGCCACGCCACGGTGGTCACCGAGCTCCTCGTAGATGACGGCAGCCCGCTCGCTGTAGTGCGCCTCGTGGTACCGCCCCTGGTCGACGAGCAGCTGGTCGTACACGCAGTAGGCGTGCGCCAGCGCGCCGCGCGCCCCGCTGACGGTGGCATCGTCGATCGCCCGCCGGATGAGCGGCTCGGTGCGCGCGTGGCGACCCAGCCGGATCCTGCTCGACACCATCGAGATCGTGAGCTCGGCCCGCAGGGCCCGCGCCGTCGTGTCCTCCTGCACATCGCACAGCTCCGCCAGCCCCCGCCGGAACCAGCGCTGCGCGGCGTCGTAGCGACCCTCGTGGTCGCGGACGTAGCCGATCTTGCGGCACAGCCGCACCTGTCGAGCCGAGTCGCCCGCGCCGAGCTTGCGCGCTCGCCGGTACGCGGTGCTCGAGCGGTCGTAGCGGCCCCCGAACTCCCAGGTGTCGCCGAGCCGCTCCGCCACCTCGGCCTGGTCGGCCAGCGGGATCGCGTCGAGCTCGCGAGCCGCCTCGAGGGCCCGCTCGTAGAAGGCGGCCGCCTCGACCGACGCCCCGTTGCGCTGGGCCCGCTCCCCCGCCACGCGGGAGTACCGCCACGACTTGGCGGGCTGCCCGGCGCGGTCGTAGTGGATCGACAGCAGCTCCGACATCCGCTCCGGGTGCGCGGTCGAGCGCTCGAAGATGTCTCCCGCTCGGGCGTGCAGCTCTCGGCGCACGCGGTACGACAGCCCTTCGTAGGCGACGTCGCGGAGCAGGATGTGCTGGAACCGGAGCGAGCCGTCGTGCTGGTCCACCAGGAAGTGCGCGAGCCGGCCGACGGCCAGCGCCACCTGCTCGAGCGGCTCGTCGACCATCGGCGCCAGGATGCTCAGCGGGACGTGGCCGCCGAGGACCGCGGCGTGGCGCAGCAGCGACCGGTCTCGCGCCGGCAGCGTGTCGATGGTCGCGGTCACGACCGCCTCGATCGACTCCGGGACGTCGGTGAGGGAACCGGTGACCGTGGCGTTGACCAGCTCCTGCAGGAACAGGGGGTTGCCGCCGCTGCGCTCGATGAGGTCGTCGACGACACCAGGCGGCAGCACCGTGGAGCCGGCCGCGGTGATGGCCAGCTGCGCGAGGTCGTCCCGGTCCAGCGGTGCCAGGTGGCGGCGCACCATCGACGAGCCCTCTGGCAGCTCGAGCCCTCCGGAGACGGGACGCCGGGTCACCAGCACCGCCCACGGGCGCCGGGTGATCTCCGCGAACAGCGTCTGCAGGAGCTCGCAGGACGCGGTGTCCAACCAGTGGGCGTCCTCGATGGTGATGAGGGTCGGCTCCGACAGGACCCGACCCATCAGGTCGACCACCGCCTGTTGGAGCGTCGTCTGGCGGGTCGCGGAGTCGAGCTGTCCGGTCTCGGGGGTGTCCGGCAGGTCGAGGCCGAGGGGCACGCCGAGGAGCGGGAGCCACGGCGCCAGGTGGGGTGCGGCGCTGGCGACGACGTCGGCGAGGGCGTCGGCCACCTCGTCAGCAGGGGTCTCGAGCGTCATGCCCATCGCGGCTCGCAGGCCGCGCCGGAGCGCGAAGTACGGCGTGGCCAGGCTGTAGCGGCCGGCTTCGAAGACGAAGCCGCCCAACCCGTGGTCGAGCGCCGACATCTCGGCCACGAGCTTCGACTTGCCGATGCCAGGCTCGCCGACGAGCTCGATGATCCGCCCCTCGCCATGGTGGGCGCTGGCGAACGCGTCGCGGATCTCGGTCACCTCGGCGTTCCGGCCGACGAGCGGGGTGGTTAGGTGTCCGTCGGCGTCGCGTCGACCGCGCGGCGACCCGACGACCTGCGCCTGGACCGGCGCGGACTTGCCCTTCACGATGAACGGGGCGAGCGGCTCGAGGTGGAAGTCGGTGCGCCGTCGCTCGAGGAGCTCGTCGGTGGCCACCACGGTGCCCCACGCGGCGTGGCCCATCACCCGGGCCGCGAGGTTGACGGCGTCGCCCATGACCGTGAACGTGCGCCGCGACGGGCTGCCCAGGTCGACCGCGAAGATCCGGCCCCGGTGCAACCCCGCTCGCACCGACAGCGGCGACGAGCGGGCGATGGCCACGATCTCCTGCACGGCGAGGAGGAGGCGATCCTCGTCGTCGTCGGACGTCGACGGCATGCCTGACGCGAGGATCACCTTGCCGCCATCAACGTCCACGTCCGTCCCGATGAACGACACGTCGTGCCCGCGGCAGCTCGCCTGGATCAGCGCGACCAAGGACCGCAGCGCCCGGGCGACGGCCTCGGGGCCGTCGCGCTCGAGGAGCTGGTCGGTGCCACCGAACTTCACGAAGGCGATGCTCGCCAGCCGGTGCTCGCCGTCCTTGCGCGCACCGTCGAGGTGATCGCGGAGGGCGACCGGGATGCCGAGCGGGGCGGCGTCGAACGGGTCGTACGAGTGCTGCTCCACGGCCGCGGCGGGGGCGTGGCGCAGCAGGAAGACGCCGGCTTCGCGCTCGTCGACGTCGGCGGGCTCGAGCTCGGCGGCGGTCGCGGCGTCGAGGAGGACCTGGCTGCGCTCGGCCGCCCCTTCGAGCTCGAGGGTGCGGCTGACGCCGGGGCCGACGAGCACGAGCTCCTTGTGCGAGGTGCCCACGACGAAAGCATGGAACGTGCCGGAGTGCACCCCCATCGAGATGCCGAGCTTGGCCAGCCCGGCACCGGAGTCATGGCGCCGCAGGTCGCGGAGGGCCACCTGCATCGCGTGGGCGGCCGCCGCGCCCCGCCGGGCGTGGTGGCGTCCCCGGTACGCGATGAGGAGCGCGTCTCCGCCGAACTTGAGGCAGTCGCCCCCGAACCGGCTGGCCACCTCGAGCAGGCGGGTGAAGACGAGGTTCAGCGTGTCGGTGAGGGCCTCGGCGCCCACCTTTCCCCGGCGGGCGAGGCGTTCAGCGAGCGGTGTGAACCCCGAGACGTCCGCGAACACGAGCGTGCCGGGGACGTCATCCCACGACTGTGCCCGCTCTCCCTGCAGCCACTCGCTGTGCAGGGAGGACACGTAGGGGGCGAGGCCGGCGCCGCGGTGACCCACGGCGCCGACCTCGAGGTCTGTCGACCTGTTCACAGCACCCCGGCACTGCCTTCGCTGCCGAAGTACGGCGGCGTGGTCAAGAACGTCGCTCGATAGCCGCCGACGAGGACGATCGCGAACAGCTCTCCGGAGCTGATGTTGCAGGTCGCCACCCCGTTGGCGGCGGTGAGGACGCTGCCGTCCGCCGCCGCGCCAGTGCACGGCACGATCGGCCCACCGCTGCCGGTCCCGCGCCGGAACGTCACCTTCTGGCCGGCCACCGGCGTGCCCGAGAGGGTCCGGAGGGTGGCCGTGAGGCGGGGCAGCGAGGGGAGGACGCCCTGCGCGATGAGCTCGGTGCCCGCGTACACGTGCCACGAGTGCTCGATCGTCGACGTGTTGCCCGCCGCGTCCGTCGCGGTCGCACGGAACACGTAGGGCGCGACCCGCGGCGTCAGCCCGGTGATGGTCGCCCCCGTCGAGGTGCACGGCTTGCTCACACCGTCGAGGGTGCACGTCACCGTGGCCGGACCGTCGGTCGTGTAGGCGAACGTGGCCGTGGTCTGCAGGCTCGGATCGGCCGGTCCGATGAAGGACTGGAACATCGGCGCCGCGGTGTCGATCTCCCAGTCGTAGGTGATGCTGGTGGTGTTGCCCACGCGATCCCGGCCCTCGATGGTGAACTGGTGCAGGCCGTCGATCGGCGCCGGCACCGTGGCCGAGAACGGCGACGTGCACGGTTCGGGCACCGCGTTGTCGAGCTTGCAGGCGAACAGCACGTTGAACGCCGGCTCATCGGGATCGACCCCCGAGAACTGGAAGGTCGCCGAGCTCGCCGACGTGATCACCGGTGGGCCCGAGCCGAAGCTGAGCTGCGGCGGGGTGCCATCCACGTAGTACGGGACCTGGACGGTGGTCGACAGCCCGAACTGGTCGGTGGCGGTGAACGTCGCGACGCGGTTCCCGAGCGTGGCGGTGTCGACCGTGTCCGGGCCGTTGCACGCCGTGATGGTGACGGCGCTGCTGCACGTGAACGAGGTCGCCACCACATCACCCTCCCGGTAGCGAGCTCCGGAGGGCGGGTTGCTGACCGTGACCACGGGCGGGTGCTGATCGATGGGGATGGCCGCCTCCGACGTCACCCCGTTGGCGGTGGCGCGGACGATGTGGGCGCCGTCACCGGTCACCGTGACGAAGCACGACCCGGTGCAGCTCTTCGGGGTGCCGGAGTCCACCTGCGCGGTGAAGGGGACGCCGGCGGGGCCGTTGACCGTGACGGTGGTCGGATCCGGGTAGAGCCCGTTGACGTCGGCGCCCGGGTCGACCACGAACGAGAAGACGTTGGCCAGCGTCGACGCGTCTGTAGTTGCGGGCCTTGTTCGAGCTCTTGCCGCAGTTCATCGCCGGGTCGCACAGGCTCACGAAGAACTGTCCGATCGACGTGACGCCCGCGGCGAGCTTGGACGTGCCCACCCAGCATCCGCCGGTGGTCTCGACCAGCTCGACGTGGGTCCAGGCCTGCACGCTCGGACTCTCGGTGGGGAGGAACAGCACCACGCCGCGCTGCACGTCCGTCGCGGACGTGCAGGTGCGGAACGTGGCGGTGTTGCCGGTGATCGTGCCCGCGACGGTTCGGATGTCGGGTCGCTCCCAGTCGTCGCTCGCCGACCAGCCCTGGGTGGCTTGGATCTTGGTGAAGATCTCCTGCGCCCCCTTGCCGGTGCCGGACGCGTCGCTGGCGAACTGACCGGGCATGAGCACGAGCGACGCGTCGAACCCACCGCTCCCGATGGAGGTGATCGTGGCGTCGAGCTGCGAGGGGAAGGCGGCGATGCTGACATCGGGTTCGGGCACGTCGCCCGGCCCAGCTGCCACGCTCTCCCCCGCGTAGACCGGGTCGAAGTTCGGGATGGAGTAGGACGACAGCTGCTCGATCACGGCGTCGTGGGCGACCAGCTCGGGGTGCGGTGAGTTGAGGTCGAGCACGGTCCGCGGCTGGATGGGCTGGTTCGGGGTGACCTGGGGGTCCTGGCCGGTGACGGTGAAGTAGCTGCCGTCGGCGGTGTCGACCTGCTGCACGGTGGACGGTCCGGCCTGGTAGGTGGCCGAGGTGGTGGCGTTCCCGGGCGGCGTGGGATCGGGGTCGCCTTCCTCGGGGAGGAACGAGCCCATCACGTCACCGCTGGTGCCGAGCCGGTACATCGGCAGGCCGTAGAAGGTGGCCTCGTGGAGGGCCTTGACGTCGTAGACGCTGGGGACGCCGAGGCGCACGAAGTCCTGCTTGGCGCGCACCAGCCCCTGTCCGAGCGACGAGGTGCCGTCGAGGCCCTCCTCGGCGAAGCCGGCCAGCAGCCGGGCCGAGTAGGCGAGCACGTGCTTCTCGCCGAGGCCGTAGCCGGTGGGCGCCATGAACACGCCGCCGTTGCGGGTCACTGCCTGTGACCAGTCGAGCAGGGCGGCCTGCTGGGCGGGGTTGGGGTTGGCGATGAAGGTGTCGGCCAGGTTGAGGCCGGTGTGGCAGCCCAGGGTGAGGCCGATGCCGTTCTGGAGGTCGGCGGGGAGGTCGGCCGTGGTCAGCAGATCGGGCGCCGCCGTGTTGGACTTCCAGTCCGCCGAGGTGAGGGTGTGCACCGGGTCGGAGTGGGCGTTCACCGAGAAGAAGCCGTGCTTGGCGACCTCGAGGCCGGCGGCCGCGTCGGCGGCCGTCCAGCGACCGGTCGTGGCCGTGTCGGCGTCGAAGTCGGTGCTGCTCGTCGCCACGTCGGGGGCTAGGGCGGCATCGACGGCTTGGCCGGTGCTGAGCATCCAGTCGTAGGCCGCGTTGAACGACGCGGTCGGCGTCCGGACGCCGTCGCTGTCGGCGTACGCGTCCAGCGCGCCGACGATGTCGCTGGGCGTCTCCACGAGGCGCCCGACCGCGAGCTGGGGCACGTAGACCGGGTCGGCACCCAGCGTGCTCGGGGCGACGTCGCCGTAGGGGTTGTCGCTGAGGATGTAGCTCTCCACCTGGGCGGAGGTGACCGCGGTGTGCTGGCCGTTGATGAGGAAGTCGAGCCCCGCGTCGGCCTCGCTGAAGCTGGCCGACCGGTCGGGGACGCGCCCGAACGGGAGCGCTTCGTCGCCGCCGATGATCACGACGTGGCGGAGGTCGTCGAGACCCACGCGCAGGTCGTCGACGACCTGGTTGATCTCGGTGACGATCGTGTTGGCGGCCTGGGTGGAGCAGGGGCTGGCGTCCCAGGCGTCGTAGGCGTTCCGAACGCCGGCGTCACCGTCGACCGGGATCACGGCGCCGCGGACGTCGAACTCGTCGCCGGCGGGGTCTTCGTAGCCCGAGAGGTCGTCGAGGGCGTCCATCACCGATGCCGCCTCGGTCGCGCCGTAGAGGTCGCCGAGGCGCTCCTGGTTGACGATGAACAGCGTCCGCGTGTCGGCCGCGATGCTGGCGGGCAGCGTGGCCTCGGTTCCGGCGGTCCCGATGATGCGGCTCGCGCACGCGGGCCGGGCGGCCGGCTCGAGCACGGTGACGCGCAGGAGGTACGGCGTCGGGCTGGCGGCGCCGTTGAACCCGCTCACCTGCACGGTGAACGGGGTGGCGTCGGTGGCCTGGACGGCGGTGAACACGGACTCGTCCGCGGTGCCGCGCTGGTCGGAGGCGTCTCGCACGACCGCGTCGGGCGCGAGCGGGACATCCTCGAGCACCTCCGGAGCGGTGACCGTGCCGTCTGACGTGGGCGACATGTCGCCGTCGGTCGCGAGCAGCTCGCCCTTGAAGGGACCCTTGAACGGGCCCTTGAACGGAGACTCGTAGGGACCCTTGAACGGGGACGCGCGCAGGGACGGCGTCCCGGGGCCGTACAGCACGAGGTCGTAGTCGGCCGGCAGGTGGCTGAGCGTCGCCACGATCGCGGAGCCGGGCGGCGGTTGCGGGCTCACGGTGTAGAAGTCGACGTTGCCCGGTCGGCCGAGGTGGCCGGTGTAGATGGTCTCGCTGCTGATCGACCGGCCCGTGGGCGCACCACCGGTGGCCGCCGAGGCGTCGAACGAGTCGACGACGGTGACGGGCGCCTGCGCGGTCACGCTGACCTGCTCCGCGGGGTTGGCGACGGTGACGCCGGCCGTGAAGGGCCCACCGAGGGTGGCGGGCGGCTCGGCGGACAGCGAGATGGTCACGTGCTTGACGCCGGTGCAGATGATGGCCGAGGTCGGGGTGATCGCACCCTCGGGCGACACGGTCACCGGCGTCGTGGTGGTGCCGACCAGCATCGTGACGGTTGCGGGCAGGAGCCGGAAGCCCTCGGGGAGGGCGGGCGTCACGGTGAGGCCGGCGGTGGCGCTGCACGAGACGTCGAAGTCGACCTTGTAGGCGGCTCCGGTGGTGGGCAGCGGGGACGCGGCCACGATGGTGTCGGTCCCGACCTGCTCGATCGGCAGCGCGCCCTTGGGCAGGAAGCTCATGAGGAGCGTCGCCAGGTCCACGGTGGCCGAGGTGGGCAGGGCCGCGATCAGCGCGCCCACGCTGGCGGCATCGGTGTCGACGATCTGGCTCGGCTCGTTGGCCTGGGCCTGGGTGAGGGTCAACCCGGCCGGGCACGAGCTCCCGCAGGTCACGAAGGCCGGCACCGAGCTGGCGAGGACCGTGGCGAACGGGCTGCGGTCCATGAACACCGACGAGGCGCGCGCCCCCGCCAGCAACGACTGGCTGAGGTTCGTGGTCCGCAGGTTGACGGAGGTCGCGTTGTAGTACGCGGTGAGGTCGGCGCCGGCCAGCTCGTAGCCCAGCAGGCTCGTGGAGGCCGGAGGATGGGTCGTGCACGTGACGGCGCCGGTGAGGAAGCTGCACGGGGACGGGAGCCACGACGCCGGGGTGTTGGAGAGCGCGTAGGCCGCGAGCGACACCGAGCGCAGCACCGAGCTGCCGACCTCGATCTCAGCGGCCTGCAGGGCCGGCGAGTCGCAGTTCGCCATCACGTACTCGACCGTCAGCGACGCGAGGGGCGCGTCGGCGCACGGGGTCCCGTCGAAGACGCCGCCCCAGGTCGCCGGCGGCACGAGGGTGAGCGTCGAGATGGCCGCCTTGGCGAGCTCGGGGCTGCGGAGGCCGCCCTTGAACGGCGACGCCAGCGCACCCTTGAACGGACCCTTGAACGGACCCTTGAAGGGGCCCTTGAACGGACCCTTGAAGGGGCCCTTGAAGGGGCCCTTGAACGGAGCGCCGAAGGCTCCTGATCCGTAGAGCTCGCTCCCGGCGAACGCCTTGGACTGCGCGGTGAGGACGCTGGCCGGAATGGACGCCAGCGGCACGCTCGCGTGGCCCGCAGGCACCGTGGGCTCGACGGCCGTCAGCGCGACGTTCTTGATGTTGCCGACGTTGAGGCGCGCGACCACGAGGTCGCCCGCGCAGTACCCGACGACGACGATCTGCTGGTTCGGCTGCACCGCCACGCCGCGACCCGCGCCCGTACCGGTCGCGCACACGACGGACTCGCGCCCGGGAGTGGCGGTCACGCCGAACGTGGCGTCGTAGGCGCCGTTGGCCGCCTGCAGGCGCGCCACGCCGAGCGCGTTGGTGCCGTCGCCGCCGGCCAGCAGGATGCGGCCGTCCGCGTCGATCGCCGTGCCCCCGCCGGTCGCGGTGGCGGCGCCGAAGCCGGTGGTGACCAGGCCGGTGGTGCCGAAGGTGTTGTCCGTCGCGCCGTTCGACGCGAGGCGCAGCACGAAGGCCGACGTGTTCGCGGTGCCGGAGACGAGGATGCGGCCGGAGCTGTCGAGGCGGACCGTCTCGGGGATGTCGTTCTTGTTCACGGCCAGGTCGATGGTCTTGACGCCGCCGGTGCCGAAGGACGTGTCGAGCGCACCCGCGGTGGTGAGCTTCGCGACGACCGTGTTGTAGAAGCTGCCGACCTTGATCGAGCCGACGACGATGATCTTGCCGTCGCTCGTCAGCGCGACGTCGTTGGCTCGAGCCGGCTTCTTGACGTTGCTGATCTTGATGTCGAACTCCGCGATGCCATCACCGGAGAAGCCGGTGTCGAGGGCACCGCTGGTCGTGAACCGGGCGGCGCTGAGCTTCTCGAACTTCCCCGACCACGCGCTGACGACGATCTTGCCGTCGCCCTGGAGCACCACGCCCGTCGAGCGGACCAACCCGGTGTTGCTGCTGTCGAAGTAGTGCGGCCGGGACACGCTCGCCGTACCGAAGCTGTTGTCCGGGGTGCCGTTGGCGAGGAAGCGCTGGAGGGTGATCTTGTACTGGAGGTTGAACCCACCCGCCACGATGATCTTGCCGTCGGACTGGACGACGATCTGGGCGCCGTCCTCCACGTGGCCGGTGCCGACGGCGGTGCGCACGTAGCCGCTGCCGGAGCCGAAGCTGGGGTCGAGCTGGCCGGTCGACAGGAGTCGGACCAGGATCACGCTCGCGGCGGTGCTGGGCTGGTAGCCGCCGATGAGGATCTTGCCGTCCGACTGGACGATGGGGCGCGTCACGGCCCGGAGGTTGTCCAACCCGGGGTACGACACGGTGGCCACGCCGCCCGCACCGAAGCTCGGGTCGAGCGCGCCGCTCGCTCCCGCCGGCGGCGTCGCCGCCCCGACGCTCGGGACGGCCAACCCGACGGCGACCACGCCCAGCACGATGCCCACGCCGATCCGGCGCAGCCGCGCCATCCGCGCCGCTGCCACGCGGCCCTGGTCCCAGCTCTGCCCGTTCGCCCTCATCGTCCCCCGCTTGTTCGCGCCAACGTTCGAAGTTCCGGTCGACTTGCCCGGTCGACGTCACCATGCCCGGCCGTGGTTGTGGATCTGTTGCGGCTGGTATGTCCCTTGCCATCACTTTGGGGTCGACCCACGCCCCTGTCACGCCATTTGGGGCCTTTGTGCCTCAAGTCACCGGGCGAACGCGCGCCAGCGCGCACTTCTTCCGACTTCGACCGCGCAACGTGGGATGGAACGCACGTTCCGCACGGGCGTGCCCGAGCCGCCGCGGCGGGTCGACAGCATCTGCATCTACGGTCGGGCGATGACCGCGGCTCGGCGTGCGCTGCCGGTGGTGCCCCCCGGCGGCTGGTTCGAACGCCGCGAGGCGGGCCACGGGATCACCCACATCACCGAGCCCCACGTCGATCCGTTCCTGCGCTGCAACTGCTGGCACGTCCCCGGTCGCGACGCCGACCTGCTGGTCGACACGGGCCTCGGCATCGTCAGCCTGCTCGCCTACGCGCGCGACCTGTTCGCCGGCCGCCGGGTGATCGCGGTGGCCACCCACTACCACTTCGACCACGTGGGGAGCCTGCACGAGTTCGACGAACGAGTGATCCACACGAGCGAGGCGTCGATCATCGAGGACGCGGCGCTGGTCGGCGGGTGGTTGCGCTTCGATCGAGATCCCGGGGCCGGTCCGATGCAGGTGGAGGAGGCGGGCTACGTGCTGCCCGCCGACGGTGAGCTGCTCACAGCCGTGCCGACGGCGGGCTTCGACCGCGACGTCTACTCCGTGGTGCCGTGCACGGCGACGCGCACCGTGGACGACGGCGAGGTGCTCGACCTCGGGGATCGGGCCTTCGAGGTGCTCCACCTCCCCGGCCACTCCCCCGGCAGCATCGGCCTCTGGGACGACGAGGCGGGCGTGCTGTTCTCGGGAGACGCCGTCTACGACGGGCCCCTGCTGGACGAGAACGCCAACTCGGACGTGGCGGCCTACTGCGACACGATGCGCCGTCTGCGCGCACTACCCGTCGAGGTGGTGCACGGCGGTCACGAAGCGAGCTTCGACCGCCCGCGGCTCATCGAGCTCTGCGACGCCTACCTGCGGCGCCGCGCACCGGACTGACGAACGACGAACCGAGGAGCGACATGACCGACACCGAGTTCACCTCGCTGCGCTACGAGACCACCGCGCGCAAGGCGTACATCACGCTCAACCGCCCCGATCGGCTGAACGCCATCGATGGTGCCATGCCCCGCGAGATCCACGCCGCCGTCGAGCTCGCGAACGACGACCCCACCGTGCACGTCATCGTGCTCCGCGGCGAGGGGCGATCGTTCTGCGCCGGCTACGACCTGAAGGCGTACGCCGAGGGAGGGGTCGGCACCCAAGGGACCGTGTGGGACCCGATCAAGGACTACCGGTTCATGAAGCGCAACACCGACGACTTCACCTCCCTGTTCCGCTCGCTGAAGCCGACGATCTGCAAGGTGCAGGGCCACGCGGTCGCCGGCGGCAGCGACATCGCCCTGTGCTGCGACCTGGTCGTCATGGCCGACGACGCGCGCATCGGGTACATGCCGGCACGGGTGTGGGGATGCCCGACGACCGGGATGTGGGTGTACCGGCTCGGCGCCGAGAAGGCCAAGCGGATGCTGCTCACGGGCGACACCATCGATGGGCGCCAGGCGGCCGAGTGGGGGCTGGTGCTCGAGTCGGTGCCTTCCGAGGACCTCGACGCGCGGGTCGAGGAGCTCGCCGAGCGCATCGCGGGTGTCCCGATCAACCAGCTGGTCATGCAAAAGCTGATGATCAACCAGGCGTACGACAACATGGGGCTGCACGGCACGCAGATCCTGGCGACGGTGTTCGACGGCATCACCCGCCACACCCCCGAGGGGCGCTGGTTCCAGGGGCTCGCCGCCGACGAGGGCTTCCACGCTGCGGTCGAGTGGCGCGACTCCGGACGCCCGATCCCCGAAGGCGGGGTCGAGCACTGATCGTCAGGTGACCGCGAGCTGCTCGCAGCGCGCGCTGCCGGCGAGGAGCCGCGTCCCGGCGATGACGACGAACGTGTCGCGAGTCCGTCGGGCCACCTCGACGGTGTGCTCGGCATGGCGCCGCGCGGCGTCGAGGTCGTCCGAGGCGATGGCGATGCGCGCGAGGTTGGAGCTGAACGTCGCGAGTGCCGGCCTGTGACGTCCGGTGACAAGCCGATGCGCGGCATCGGTGCGTCAGTTCTCCGGGTGACAACGGGAGATCTTCCGAGGCTGTCCGACAACAGGCAGACTGCCCCCATCCCGACTCTGGAGCTTGCGTGTCCGCATCGGCCAACATCCCCGCCGCCTCCGATCCGACGACGTTCCTCTCCGGCGGCGTCAAGTGTGCTGTCACGGTGTTGCGCCCGGACACTGCCTCGGTGGTGCCGATACCGGCGATCGTGATGGCGCACGGCTTCGGCTCTCCACGCGCCCTGCGCCTCTACGCGTATGCCGAGCGGTTCGCAGCGGCGGGCTACGCAGCCGTGGTGTTCGACTATCGAGGCTTCGGCGACAGCGACGGCGAACCCCGCCAGCTCCTGGACATCTCCATGCAGCACGACGACTGGAAGGCAGCACTTTCCTTCGCGCGTTCGCTTCCCGGAATCGACGCCAACAAGATCGTGGCGTGGGGAACGTCCTTCGGTGGCGGCCACGTCCTCACGGTCGCCGGACGCGGCGAACCGCTGGCCGCCGTCATCGCACAAGTGCCGCACGTCAGCGGCCCAGCGGCCGTACGGGCCACCGGAATCGCTGCTTCGATGAGAATCGCCCCCTACGCCATCCGCGATCAGATCAACGCGTTCCTCAGACGTAAGCCCGTGTACGTGCCACTCGTCGGCGGTACAGGTGACCTCGGGATCATGACGACACCGGACGCATTGCCAGGGCTGGAGCAGCTGATCATCGACTCCGACCTTGCGCCAGATGCCTACCGCCAAGACGTCGCTGCGCGCATCGGCCTCAAGATCGGCCTCTACTCACCCGAGCGGGTCGTCTCGAAGATCACCTGTCCCACACTGATCCAGATCGCAAGGAACGACGCCATCACGCCATGCGCCGTCGCCGAACGGGCTGCGGGACGAATCCCACACGCGACAGTCCGCATCTACGACTGCAGCCACTTCGACCCATACGTCGAACCCGCGTTCACCCGCATCATCACCGACCAACTGGCGTTCCTGCGGGACAACGTCCCGCTGCCTCAGTCGGCGTAGCTCCCGTCAGCTGGGACCTCGGCGGGACTGAGCGGCACGAAGTAGTGGGGGCACCGGTTGAGGTTCGACCCGGTGGCCATCGACGCGTGGCTCGACGAGCACCGCCACGGCGTCGAGCCTTCAACACGGAAGAAGCCGTAGGCGGCTGACCTGCGGCTTCCGTGGTCGGGTGGGGGAGATTTGAGCTCCCGACCTCTGCGTCCCGAAGACGACCAGGGCGCTGATGGCGACGCGCCCGAAGAGACATAACCGCAGGTCAGCGGTCATTTCTGGTCAGTGGCGGACACCCCCGGTTCAGGGCGGTTTCAGAGATCCCGCGGGATTTTCGCGGGATGGAGAGGCCCGCTCACCGCGCTCGAGCGGTGGCCGCGTCGACGAGCCGGGTGGCGCGGCGGAGCGCCTTGGTGGCGTTGGTTCGGCTCACGTTGCTGATGCCGTAGTGGCCGGCGTCTTTGAGATCCACCAGCTCCCGAAGCGTGCGACCGAGGGTCTTGTCGCCGGTCACTCGTTCCAGGTGATCGGCCGCGGCGCGGTGGTCGGGACCTCGGTATCGGTCACCTGACGCGTAGGCGCAGATGGCGTCGGCGGCGGCGATGCCGGCCAGCACGGCGTTGCCAGTGGCGACCGTTGCCGCTTCGTCCGCGGCTTCGTCGACGATGAGCTCCGCGGCCGTGAGGTACATGCGAGCGGTCTTGAGCCGCGCCCGCGCGTCAGCCCGGGTGATCGCCTCGACGCGGTCAGCGGACCCGCGCGCCATCGCTCGGCCTACGACCTCAGGTCGCTTCCCGCAAGGACGATCCCGTCGGCCTGCAGCTCACCGATGAGGGGCTCCTTGCGACGACCCGCCTCGGCCAGCTCCTTGGTCGACAGCTCGAGGACCTGAACGGCATTGCCGGTCCACTGCTCAACGCTCCGCGCAAGCTCATGCCGCTGCACCGCCCACGTCTCGTCGTCGGCTGCGATGTCGTCCGAGCGGACGAGGAGCAGATCGACGTCGCTGTCAGCGTTGCCGTCCCGTCGCGCGGCAGAGCCGAACATCACCAGCGAAGCCGGCGGCACGGTCCAGTGCTCTGCGAGCGCCCGGACGTCTCTCTCCACGGTGGACATGGCCTGGTGGAGAGCCTCCATCCCCGGCACGAGCACGTGCTGACGGTTCACCACGTAGGAGTAGCTCTGTCCGTGGCGCTCGACATCGACGAGGCCATGCTGCTCCAAACGCCTCAGCACCTGTCGCACCTGCGTCTCTCCGCGCCCGGCAAGGGCAGCGACACGGGCGCCGGTCAATGGGACGTGGGTGCGCAGGAGCACCACCAGCACGTCGCCCTCGACGCCCGGCGCCACCGCTCGTAGTGGGTTGGACAGATCCATGACGATCCCTTCCTCGGAAATCCGAGGGTACCATCGGTATTCCGAGGAAATCCACGGTATCCCGAGAATCGCTCCCAGCGTCTCAGACCGCGTCGACGGCGGCTCCGTAGCGCTGCTGGGCGGCCTGGGCCGTGGTCCCGAGGATGTCGCCGATCCGTTGCCACGACAGCCCCTTGCCTCGCGCCGCCACGACAGCATCGACGACCTGGCGCTCGCTTCGCGCCCGGTCGATGGTCGCCCGCTCGAGGAGGTACTCCTCCACGACGCGCTCGTCCCCCGACTTCGGGTCGAACTCCTCGAACCGGCGGGCGAGCTCATCGCCGTGGTCGAGGATCTCTTGGATCGATCGAGGCATGGGCTACTCCAGGAACTTCCGTCGGGCCGTCATGGCGTGGACGATGAAGTCGATGCCCTGGGCATGCGCCAGGATCACCGGGTCCACCAACGAAAGTTACCTTGATGGACCCTGAAACTGAAGCGGGGACCCGCCAGCGCTGAGCGGTCGATCAGACACCGACCGTGCGCCGATCTCCCGAGACCACCAATGCACTCGTCTGTCCCATCGAACGGGCCGCAGGCGTCGGCCCGACCAGCGGGCCAGGCTGTTGGCGTGGAGGAGCTCAAGCGGGTCTATCGGCCGCGAGGCTTCCTCTTGCTGTGGCGCTCGATGGCCGTCGGATTCGGAGCGGCGATGCTCGTCGTCGCAGCCGAGGGACCGGGCCCCGATCCCGGGCCCGAGGACTACGCCGGCGCTGTCGTTCTGGGCGCCGCGTTCTTCCTCGGACTCTGGCGAGTCGGCCGGATGCGCCTCGAGTGTTCCTCCGATGGCGTCACCGTCGTCGGCTACTTCACCGATCGCCACATGCGATGGGCCGACATCGCCGGTTTCACCGTCGACTACGCCGGGCTCCATGTGGTGGGAACCGACGGCGTGATGACGGCCCGGATGCTTGGCAAGCCGAACTGGCGAAGCTGGACCGGTCGCCGTTCCCGCAACGAGGACATTGCCGATCAGCTGACCGCACTTCGGGCAAGCACTGTGCCGAGTGACACCCGTTGACCGCTCGGCGGCAACCCGGCGCGCAGCGCCGGGGCGGCAGAGGTCAGTCGGCACTGACGTCTGGCGGTCGTGCGCGAGGCTGACGTGATGCGCCTGCTTGCTGCCGAGGGCATGCGATGGCCGGGCCTGGTCATCCTCGTGCTGGGCGCAGTTGAGCTGGGTGCTGCGTCATGGATCGCAGCTCGCGGCCGTGTCGCATGGTTCTGGCCGCTTGCCAGCGAGTACGAGCAGACGAGACGGCGTGTTGTGCTGGGCCACGCGGCCGCGGTCGTGGTCGTCGGTGCCGTCTTCATCGTGACGGCGCCTTTGGTGGGGATCGCGTGCTCGAGGGATCAGTGGTGCTGGCGCTCAACGACGACGAGACTGAAGGGCTCATCAGCGAGTCGATTCTGTCGAACAAGGGGGTCGGCGACTGTTCGGGCGGAACCGGGGCCGAACGTCACGGTGGTGTGAAGACGGGTGACCTCGTCACGATTTCGGATGGTCAGCGAGAACTTGCTCGGTCCGAATTGGGCGCTGGCGTGCTACGGCCGGGCGACCCCTATGAGTGCGTACTCGAGTTCTCGGTCGAAGTACCCGAGGCGGATCGCTACGAGATCAGCGTCGGCGGAGACGAGACGGTGTTCTCGAAGGACGACCTCAGCGCGGCGGACTGGCAAGTCCGGTTGGACATCGGCTGACACGCTCCAACGGGCTGTCGGGACTCTGCCGCCCCGGCGCAGAGGGGCGTCCCAACTGCTTGACGTTGGAGACCCGAACCTGCCGAGCATCGTTGCGTGGCTAAGCCCAATCCTCGACCGCCACCAAGCCTCCGAAGTTCAGATCCTGTAGAGCTTCGACCACGAGATCAGATGGGACCGCTGCGAAGTGTGGCCAATCGAGTACCTGGGTTCCGTCGAGTTTCAACTCGCGAGTCACGATCCCAAGCACCCGCCCGTCTACGCCAACGACCGGGCCGCCGCTGTTGCCGGGACGAGCGATCGCTGAGAACAGAAACAACTCCCGACCATCAACCGTAGGAACGCGAGGCGCCACCACCTCGCCCGTCTGCACAATCAGTGCGAGTCTCGCCGTGTATGGAACGGGCGGGAACCCGTAAAGAGAGATCCGGTCACCCCACTCAGGCGGGCGAAAGACGATGCCTCGAGGGACGTCTGGCCCTGGCTCGATCTCGATGACGGCCACGTCCACTTGTTCGTGGCTCGTGACGTCAACGAATCGGTAGTGCTGTTCATCCCCGGTCAAGGTCGCCGTGACCACAACGCCATCGGGTGTCATGTCCTTCACCACGTGCGCGCAGGTGAGGACGTGAGTGGAATCGACCAACATTCCGCTGCCGCACCTGGCATCTCCGTCTTGATTGACTCCCGGAACCGCGACCGTGAGGGGTCCGTATGTACGCAGGACTAGATCGAGTCCGAACACCTCGGACAGCCACAAGGGGCCGGACGACTGAGACTTCGTGGCTCCGCCGACCGTCATGAAATGTGCCTCAATCGTGAGGCCGCCCGAACCACCGCGCACCATCGTCACAAGTCCCGCGTCCACCAAGCGTCGCAGGATCCGCTCGATCTGAGGCACCAACGGCCAATGGCCAGACCCATGATCGCGCGTCCAGGTACTGGACGAAATCGATCCCGGTGAGCGGCGTCAACCTTTCGGGGTCTGGTTCCCGTCCGAGTGCTGCAAGCTGCTCCGTCTGCTGAAAGTGGAAGAACCACATCGCTAGTCCGGCGATGTGGACACGCCACTCGATGCTCGCGGGACCACGGGGCGTCGTCGGCACCTCCATCGGCTCATCGTGCCGCACCAGGGGCCTTAGAGCCGCACCGAGTGCCGGGCGACCGGGTTTCAGGAAGCCAGACTGTCGCAGTGGATGCGGAGTCGCCCTCGGCAGGGCCCCTTTGGGAGGTGTTCGCGCTGGAGGGGAGACGGCTCGCGGAGGACTTCGCGGACGCCTCCACCCTGGGGCGTGGTTCCCCTCAGGAGGTTGCGGATCACAGGGAGGGTGCGTTTCGGAGCTTACTCCGCCGATTCTTTCCGGCTCCGCATCACGTCGCCAAGGGCCAAGTGCTTGCGGCAGACGGCTCGCGATCGGGATCGCTGGACTGCGTGGTTCTGAACCCAGCTCATCCGCATCTCACGGACTCTGACGGCAAGTTCTCGCTGATCCTCGCCGACGCTGTCGACTTCGTCGTTGAGGTGAAGGGCCGTCTAGACGGCGATGAGCTCGACCGTCTGCTTGACCAGTGCCAGCGCCTCCGCCGAGTTCAACGTTCGCAGACCGCAATCGCGTTCCCGAAGAACCATCCGGAACTTGTCGAGCCGAGTCGACGGATTCCGTTCTTTGCCTACGTGCATGAGATGTCGATGGGGCCCGACGCTCTCGCCGAGCGAATTCGTCAGTGGGCGTCTGTCACGAGCGCTTCGTCGCTCGAACGACCCGAGATGATCATCGTTCGGGACCAAGGCGTGTATCACGACCTGAGCAGCCCTGCCGCTGCCATGTCCCGCAGGGCAACTCAGACGGGGTCGGAGAATTGGGGCTTGCTGAAGGGGCACCAATTGTGGAGTGCCGCCGACGAGCTCGCGCTCGGTTTCGGCATCCTGATGATGAACGAGGTGCTGCCTGCCGTACCTGTCATCGGGCGGCCTCCGATCCTCCTGAACTATCGCGAAGCGTTCAACCCCCCGACGCGCTCTCTGGGTCAGTTCACCGACCTGTCGGAGTAGCGCATTCGCCCTGCCAGTGTCCGATCTGTCGCTAGGTGTGTCGTCTCGGGCTGCGCCGGGGCGGCAGAGTTCGTCAGCTAGGAGCGCTTGAGGCCTAGCCGTACTCGACTGAGCACTCGCACGATCGGCCACATCACGATCAGCAGCAGGGCGCCGACGACGGAGGCGTCGACCAAGCCGGAACTCATGAGCCGAGCGTTCTCGGCATCTCTCTCCGGCTCCGGAGTCACTGCGGCAGTCTGCCTGATCTCTCTGCCGCCCCGGAGCTGAGGTTGATCTGGGGCCGCCCTCTTCCGGGTATCGACAGATGTCGGTCGTTGCCCCGGTGACTTCCCACCCGTCGCTCACTCGTCCACGTGATCTCCACGCCCTCAGAGTTGCCACATGCGCGATGACGTCACCCATCGATTTCGGCCGCCGCCAGCCCTCGGCCTCCCTGGCGCTACACGCCGGGTTGCCACTTGTCGGTCGAGATCTGTCGAGGCTCGGAACGCTGCGATGGTGTCCGCTGACGTCGCTTCGGTACTTGGAGATAGTTGCGGCTTTCCACGATTTGTGTGCTCATAGGAGCGGCATGTCACGAGCCTCGGCCCTTCGCCCGCTACACCTACCAGAGACTCAACGACGTTTGTCAGGCACGCTGGTTGTGCCCCACATATGCTCCGGAGATGCAGGGGAACTGGCGGAGGCAAGCAGTCGAAGTCCTGCTTGCAATCGGGTTACCGCTCGCCGTCGTTGTCGGGGCGTTCCTGGTTGCCAAGGGGATCATCGACGTTGACGGCAACGATGTGCGCCACGAGGTGGCAGCCGCCCGCACGGGTTGGTTGATCGTCGCTGTCGGCACCGTCGCGCTCGTACTTCTTGCCGGGTGGCTGGTGAACGAGCAGCTCTTCGGCGCTTTCATCGACACGCCGAAACCGGTACGCGCTGTCCCGGCTTCAACTCGCCGGTTGGACCGTACTCGTCCTCAGCGCATGGCTGGCTGTCGTCATGGTCCGTATTGCCATGAAGCTCCCGATAAGCGAGGCGCTGAAGGTCGGCATCCCCGGGCCGGTCGTCGCCGCGATGGGGTTGAGCGTCGGGTCATTCGCGCTGTCAACGGGCATCAAAGACGTGAAACGAGGCCGCAGGGTCGATCCCACCGTGCAGCTTGAGCTCAGGAACGATCCGCGATGCGCTGCGCAACACGATCGCCGTGGCTACAAACGCGTGGACGGCAGAACGGGCGGCCGCGGATATGGAGCCGGATGACGTGACCAAGGCGAACCTTCAGGTGAACGTCGATCGGAAGAAGCAGGAGGTCGATGCGCTCACCAAGCGGCTCGAGTCGGTCGACGAACAGCTTGCTGCCCAGGCCACAGCAGAAGGTCTGCTCGCCAGGAATGAGAGTGCGGACCAGGCGTCCGCTGGCGACTTCTTCAAGGGCGACGAGGTGGTGGACGCGCAGACGGTCGACTTCGGGAAGGTGCAGATGCTTTACATCACCATCGCCGTCCTTGCCGTTTACGGCTTCCTGCTCGCCGACGCCATCGGCGGTGGGTCTCTGTTCGCAGGCGGCGACAAGGGGGTCGACCTGCCAAACCTGGACGAGTCCCTGGTCGCCTTGTTGGGCATCTCGCATGGTGGCTATCTCGCTGTGAAGGTGGCGAATAGCACGCCGGCAGCACGGTAGGGTCGGGTCGATGAAGAGCGGTCGGGTCGTGAAGGCCAAGTTCGATGGGACCCCTGCTGTCGTACGAGACCCCGACGGCAACGAGTACGCGTGCAGCGGCTCGGGCAGTGACGCCGCGGAAGGTGACGTGGTCCTCTTCGAGCTCGAGGACGTCATGGACGGCACCAAGTTCATGACGAAGGTCGCCAAGATCCACTGAGGTCGTTAGCGGCCGACGGGACGGCGGATCCACGGCAGACCGCGGATGGGCACCTTCGTGTGCCCATCCCGAACCGCCGCCACTGGGACCCATTTGCGGATCTGTCGCAGCCCAAGACGCTGACGCCGCTCGGACAGTCGGTGTGCTTGTAGCCTTTGACCAAGAGATGCACACGACGCGTGTCGGTACTCTCGGTGAGTGCCGCCGACCGTCGCTCGACCCTCGTTAGCTTCCCTGTTTCTGCAGCCGGCTTTCGGTGGTAACCCGATCAGTTCCGCCACTGGTTTCGTTGCGCCACGAACGGCAGGGGGCTGGTTCCTGGTTACGAACTGGCACGTCGTTACCGGCCGACACCCGACCACCGGGCAACCGCTCAACGAGCAGACGGGCGCAGTACCGGACGAAATCGTCATTGCCCACCACGTCGAGAACGCTCTGGGCACCTGGCACCCTGTGGTTGAACCGCTGTACTCGCCCGCTGGCGCGCCGCTCTGGCTGGAGCACCCCAACCACGGGCGAAAGGTCGACGTTGTCGCACTCCCGCTGACCGTCACGGCGGGAAGTGGTTTCATCGGTCATGACCCCCACATTGAAGGGGTGCCGATTCGGTATGGCGTCAGCCAGCCGCTGAGCATCATCGGCTTCCCCTACGGCCGGACCGGAGGAGGCCTCCTGGGAATCTGGACGCAGGGGTACGTTGCCTCCGAGCCCGAACTGGATTTCGACGGCCTCCCGGCCTTCCTGATCGACGCTCGCACACGTCGCGGCCAATCGGGTTCCCCCGTAATCGCTTACGCCGACGGCGGCATGGTGGCCACGGACGACGGTGGCAGCAGCCTCTACGGCGGCCCGGTTGAGCGCTTCATCGGCGTGTACTCCGGGCGGATCGCCGACCCAACTGACCCGCAGCCGTCGACCGATCTGGGGTTCGTGTGGAAGCGCTCTGTAGTGGAGGAGATCCTCGACAGCGGTGTCGAAGGTACGATCTGATCGGTAGGCGGCACGATCTCGGAGTCCCCGCATCCACACGGACGGCGGCCATAGATGCCGGTCACGACCGCACCGCAGATCCAACAGCGGTGGAGGCACTGCCGCTAAGGACCTCTGCCGCCCCGGTGCAGAGTCCGGGGCCCCCCCTTACTCAGGGTCCTTACTTGCGAGCGCGGCTGATCTGCCGCCCCGGAGCAGCACGCGAAGCACTGGTCAGGGTGTCCCACTCCGAGCACAAAGCAAACATCCGATCCGTGTCCGTCGGGCCATGTCGGGTGCGCTGTCGTGACGTTGAGGTCCCTGCTCGATTGAGAACGTCCGCGGCATAGGGTCTTCCAAAGTGGAGCCCAACTGGCGAATCTCTTGTCCCTGCGGCAACCGTGGCAGGGCTGGCGACGACGTGGCGTTCGAGATCCGCGGTGAGCTCAGAGGTAGACCTGTCCAGAAGTGCCTCAGTTGCGGTCAGGGCCTGGTTCTGAAGCGGCCCAAGGGCAGAGTCGCGCTTGTACCTGCTGACCAGTGGGACGCCATGGAACGCCTGTGGGCCGACGAGTTCGGAGATGAGCTCACCGCCTACGCGGGAGTCTCAGTCGGTGACACCGTCGAGCTGGTCGTCTCTGACGAGGTCACGGACGTTCCTGTGGGCGCTCGCGGGACCGTGGAGGAGATCAGCGCGATGTCCTCCGGGTTGGGCACATGGATCGGCGTCCGGTGGGCCGATGGGGAGTTCTCCAACGTGTTTCCCGACGACGGTGCCGTGCTCCGAGTCGTCGTAGACAATTCAAAATGACCCACTGGCCGGCGTGCGGTTCGGGGTCACTTGCATCTCTGCCAACGAGTGACACTCGCTGACGGATCTGCACGGTCCAGAGAGCGCTCTGCTGCCTCCCGGCGCGCTCCGCGCTCTTCGGCGCGAGCCGTGACGTCGGCGACCTGAGCCCTCTACCGACATCGCGCTCGACCTCACAGCGAGTGTCCAGGAGCCGAAGCTGCCGCCTCGGCGCAAGCGCCGAGTTGCCACCGAGCGCAGCCGACTCGTCCTCACCCGCGACATTCGAGACCACTCCGCGGCCTAACTCCACATGGGACAGACGAGTGCATTGTCGCTTGCCGGTCCCGGTGGAGGTCCCGATTGCGGTCCCGATGAAGGTCTCCACGGGCCTCTCACTCAAATCTCGGCAGCGACAGAACGCGCTGCGTTCCGGCCTATTGAGGCAACCCACCGACCGGAGGTAGCCGGCATGGCCGACGTGGAGCGAGCGCAGACGTTGATCGACTTGCCGGAGGTGGCTCGTCGTCTCTGCGTCAGCGAGCGGCACGTTCGGCGACTCGTCGCTGAACGGCGGATCCCGTTCGTGAAGTGGGGTCACCTGCTGCGGTTCGACCCGACCACCATCGACTTGTGGCTCGACGAGCACCGGCACGGCACCGAGCCGGCGTGAACTGCTCAGGAGTACCCTCGGGAGCGCGTCGCCGATCGCGTCAGATCGTGCCTTTGTCTGTCCTCCGGTTCGCGCCGGCCAGCCGTGCCGAGTCGATCGGCACAGGAGCCCTCCCTTGATCGAACGTCGGACGACCAGCGCCGGCCAGGTTCGCTACGAGGTACGGATCCGCGCCCTGGATGGCAAGGAGCGGTCGCGCACGTTCCGGTCGAAGCGCGAGGCGAAGGACTACGAAGCCGCGGAGCTGGCCAAGCGGGCGCGCGGTGAGTGGATCGATCCGCGGCAGTCGAACATCGCCTTCGCCGATGTCGCGGCCGAGTGGCTCGAGTCGAACCCGGCCAAGCGGGAGTCGACATGGGTGCGCGACGAGGTGACCCTGCGCCTCCACCTCCTCCCCCACTTCGGGCCGGTGGCCGTCGGCCGCATCGACCGGTCGTCGGTGCAGCGGTGGGTCAACCAGCACGCCACCACCCACGCTCCTCGAACGGGATTGCCGCGACTTCGGTTGACGGTGGTTGTGACTGATCATGCTGCGACGTGAGCCTCGGTGGGGGTGAAGGCAAGCTCGAACTCGATCGGTGTGAGCTTGCCGAGGGCTCGTTGCCGCCGGCGGCGGTTGTAGGTGTGCTCGATCCAGAACGAGATCGTGTAGGCGAGCTCGCTGCGGGTCCGCCATCGTCTTCGGTCGAGGACGTTGCGTTGCAAGAGCGCGAAGAACGACTCCATGGCGGCGTTGTCCCCGGCGGACGGCGACGCGGCCCATCGACCCGGTGAGGCCCGCGGCGGTGAGCACGGCCCGGAAGGCTCGTGATCGAAATTGCCCGCCCCTGTCGGAGTGAACCACGACCGTCCCGGTCGGCTGTCGCCGGGCGATGGCGGTCCGCAGCGCTCCGGTGGCGAGCTGTGCGGTCATCCGGTCGCCGATCGAGTAACCGACGATCCGGTTGGAGAACACATCCTTGATCGCGCAGCAGTAGAGCTTCCCTTCGGCGGTGGGGTGCTCGGTGATGTCGGTCAACCAGATCGCATCCGGGCGCTCAGCCCGGAACTGGCGCTGCACCAGGTCGTCGTGGACCGCCGGGCCGGGGCGCTTGCCGTGCCGGCCTTTCTTCACGGTCGTGGACCACAGGCGTTGTTGGCGGCACAGGCGCCACACCCGTCGCTCGCCGACCTGATGCCCCGCGGCCTGGAGCTCGTCGGTGAGAAACCGGTAGCCGAACTCCGGGTCGTCTTCATGGAGGTCAACGAGCACGTTGGTGAGGTGCGCGTCGTCGAGATCCCGCGGCGAGCACGGCCGGGCTCGCCACTTGTAGAACGCCTGGGTCGAGAAGCCGAGGACGCAGGTCAACCGCACCGGGATGCCCTCGGCGGCCAGGTCTTGGACCAGCGGGTAGGTCATTTTGGGAGCTGGTCCTTGGCGAAGTACGCCGCCGCGCGGCGGAGGATCTCGTTCTCCATCTCGAGGCGACGGTTCTCCCGTCGGAGGCGCACGACCTCGGCTTGCTCGGCGGTGGTGAGGCCGTCCTTCACCCCGTCGTCGATATCGGCTTGGCGCACCCAGCGGTGCACCGACTCGACCGAGATGTCGAAATCTGCGGCGACCTCCGCCCGAGTCAGATCACCCCGACGGGCGACCCGGACCACATCACGCTTGAACTCCGGAGGGAACTTCTTGGGCATCGGGACATCCTTCCCGCCCAGCCACGCCAGGCGTAAGAGATGTCAACCGAACCCGCGGCAATCCAACCGTGAAGCGCGACTACGGCGTGCTGCGGGCCGTGATGGCGTTCGCCCTCGACCGCGATCTGATCGGGCGCACGCCGTGTCGGGGCACACGACTGCCGTCGGCGGAGCCCGTCGACGGGCACCTGATCACCAGCGAGGAGCTGGCCGCGCTGGCCGACGCGCTGGGTGGCTACGGCGCGATGGCCTACATCGGCGCGACGCTCGGGCTCCGCTGGGGCGAGGTGGCGGGCCTCCGGGTCCGACGTCTCGACCTGCTCCGCAACGAGCTGACCGTCGCCGAGCAGATCGTGCGCGGCAGGGGCGGGGTGTCGTTCCCGGGTCCGCCGAAGTCGAGGGCCGGCCGCCGCACGATGACGATGCCGGGGTGGCTGACCGAGATCCTCGCCGAGCACCTCCACCACCGCGGCCTCACGGCGGCCGACGGCGACGCGTGGGTCTTTGCCTGGCCGAGCGGGTCGCACCTGTCCTACAGCGCCTGGCGGAAGCACTGGCTCCGGGCCACGAGCGAAGCCGGGCTGCCGCAAGGCTTCGGGTTCCACGACCTCCGGCGCGCCAACGCCACCGGCCTGGTGAGCAGCGGCGTCGACATCCGCACCGCCCAGTCGCGTCTCGGCCACGCCGACGTGCGCATGACGCTGGAGATCTACGCCAAGGCCACGAACGAGGCCGACCGCGCCGCGGCCGAGGCGATCGGTCGGCTGTTCGACCCGGAGCGGATCGAGCGCCCGAACGTCGCGCACGTGGCGCGGGATGGGCGCGGGATCGAAGCGAACCGCGGGATCTCGCGGGATCGCCGCGGGATGAAGAACACCGTGCCGCCCACACGGAAGAAGCCGCAGGCCGGTGACCTGCGGCTTCCGTGGTCGGGTGGGGGAGATTTGAACTCCCGACCTCTGCGTCCCGAACGCAGCGCTCTGCCAAGCTGAGCCACCACCCGGAGGGGAGAGGTGAGGCTATCGCATCACCTCAGAGGCTCTCTACGCCGGATTGACATCTCCGACGAGCGCGCGCTCGACGTGCGCGGTGCCGCGGCCATCGAGGACCGCGGTGGCGGCCTTGCGCAGCGAGAAGGCGTCGAGGGGCTTCACGACCCAGCCATCCGCGTCCGACCGGCGGGCGAGGAAGACGTCCGCCTGGCGGTCGAGGAGCATCAGCACCGGCACCTCGGGGAGCCGCTCGGCGCCGGCCTCGTGGTGGAGGTGGAGGCACGTGGCGATGCCGCCCATGTTGCCGATCTGCATGTCGAGGATCACCAGGTCAGGGGTCGAATCGGCGACCGCGGGTGCCACCGCTTGCCCCGCTCGGACCCGCACGATGGAGGTGGACTCGTCGACCAGGGCCGCCTCCACCTCCGCGAACACGGCATCGGAGTCGGTGGCGATCAGGACCTCCGTCATGGCGGGGAGGCTAGCCATGGCCGAACCGCGGGAGGAAGCCGCGAGCGCATGGCTAGCCTTGCGGGACGCCGAACCATCGCCCCTGGAGGACGTGTGCTCGACATCGAGGTGGAGGACTCCACCGATTACACGCTGTGCCGCCCGGTAGGTGAGCTCGACGCCTACACCGTGAGCCAGTTCCGCGAGGCCCTCGGGGGTCTGGCCACCAAGAAGTACCTGCTGATCGACCTCTCCGCGGTCCCGTTCATGGACTCCGCCGGGCTGGGCGCGCTGATCGGTGGCATTCGCCGTGCCCGCGAGGCGGGTGGCGACGTCGCCGTCGCCTGCAGCCGCCCCACCCTCACGCGGCTCCTGCACACCACCGGGTTCGATCGGATCGTGTCGGTCACGGAGACCGTTGACGATGCCGCCGCCGCGCTGCAGGACGCTCGCCCCGCAACCTAACTAGTCTTCCGCCCGCGGGGATCAGAGAGGTGGTCGGTGCGGCGGAAGTCAGCGGTGGCATCTGTGGCGTTGGTCGTCGCGGGCGTGCTCGCTGGCGCCGCTCCGGCGACCGCCGGTGGAGCGCCCAACCTCCAGCCGACCGCGCTGGCCAACCCTCCCGGAGCCCGCAAGGTCCACGCCAAGTTCGATGCGTCGATCACCACCGCGAACGTCGGCGGTGCCGACGCCGGGGCGTCGACGACTCGGCTCTACCTCTCCATCGACGAGGTCCGAAGCAGCGATGACGCCAAGCAGAAGCCGACGGTGGCGATCGGTCCGCTCGGCAGCGGAGCGACCTCGCCGGCCACGGTCTCGGTGAAGGTCACGGTTCCCGCGACCGGCGACTACTTCCTGCTCGCGTGTGTGGATGTCGGAAAGGACGTAGTCGAATCCGACGAGAGCGACAACTGCATCGCATCGTCAACCACGATGCACGTGACGGGTCCGGATCTCGCCGTCACCGACGTCACCGATCCACCCGCCGTCATGGCCCCGGGCGAATCCTTCTCGGTCACGGACATCACCACCAACGTGGGCGATGCAAAGGCGGCAACGTCGACGACGTCGTACTTCCTCTCGCTCGACGGCGCGTCGAGCCCCGACGACATCCGGCTCAGCGGCGAGCGACCCGTCGCCACCTTGCTGCCCGGGACCAACTCGGGCGGGTCGACGCCGGTCTCCGTCCCGGCCGGAACGCCCAGCGCCACCTATCAGCTCCTGGCCTGCGCCGACGGGCTCGAGCGCATCTACGAGCTCAACGGGGCCGGCACGGGCGAGGCGAACAACTGCCTCGCGGCTGGCACCACCGTGACGATCGCCGCGTGCGGCGGGGCGCTGCCGTACGGCGTCACCATCTCGTGCGAGATCGAGCTGCAGGGCGAGTCCGATTCGTTCTCGATCAACGCCTCGTTCGGCCAACGGCTCGTCGCCCGGGCCGTACGACCGCCCGGCGGGACGGGCACCGTCCAGGTCCAAGCCCTCAACAGCCAGGGAGTGGTGGTCGCGGGAACTGGCTTCCAAGCCGACGCGATCCTCGAGTTCTCGGTCGGATCGGCGGGTGTGGCGACGATTCGGGTGAACGGCGGGCCCGCGACCGCCAACCAGCCCTACAACGTCGGCGTTCAGCGGCTGAACCCACCCGCCGGGTGCGCCGCTGTTGCGCTCGGCTCGACGTCCCCGGAGGCGATCAGCATCCACGGCGAGGAGGACTGCTTCACCTTCGCGGCCTCGCCTGGCGATGTGGTGTACGCCCGGGCCACGCGCACGAGCGGCACCGGGCTGTTCCACATCCAGCTGTTCGACAACGAGGGCATCCAGCGATGTGCCGGTCCGGGACAGTTCCCCGACGTGACCACGCAGTGCGCCGTCCCCATGAGCGGTGGCTACGTCCGGGTGACCGGCGGGACGTTCACGGCCAGCTCGACCTACAACCTCACCGTGCAGCGGATGAACGGTCCTGCTGGGTGCACACCCGTCGCCCTCGGGTCGACGACGCCAGGGGCGCTCGAAGCCGACGGAGAGTACGACTGCTTCAGCTTCACGACCTCGGGGACGGTACGAGCCCACGCCGTCCGCACCAGCGGCACGGGGGTGTTCAACGTGTGGATCTACGACACCAACGGCGTGCAGAGGTGCAACGCCGGGATCTTCTCGAACGACGTGACCGTCGAGTGCGCGGTGCCGACGGCGGGAGGGCACGTGGCGGTGTTCGGCAACACGGGCACCTCGAACACCGGCTACGACGTCACCATCGACCCCGGCTGACCAGGCGCCGACGCTCAGAGCAGGTGCTTCGCCAGCTCCGTGAGGCCGGCGACGTCGTGGACGTCCGTCGGTAGGAACGGCACGCGCACCACCGGCGCAGGTGCCACCGCCTCCGCCAGCCCGGCGAGGTGCTCCTCTTCGCGCGACGCGACGAGCTGGAAGTCGGCCAGGTTGGCGTAGAGGCCGCCGAGGTCGGTGCCCTCGAGGGTGGCGGCGCGGGCGCTGGCGGCCTCGGCGAGCCCGTCGCCGAAGGTGGGGTGCATGCGGTTCACGATGAGCGAGCGCACGGTGATGCCGGCCTCGGCGAGCTTCTCCGCGAAGTACTGCGCCTCCTCGATCGTGTCGCGGCGGGGCGACGCGACCAGCACGAAGGCGGTGTCGTCGTCGGAGAGGAGCTGGAGCACCGCGTCCGCCCGCTCCTTGAAGCCCTCCTCCATGCCCTCGAAGGCCTGGAAGAAGGCGACGGCGTCGTCGATCACCTCGGCGCCGACCACCTTGGCCACCGTGCGGAGGAACGCCTGGGCGGCCACGTTCACCGCTTTGACGATCCCCCGGCCCGGCGAGGTGATCATCCGGAACAGGCGATGGTCGAGGAAGCGGGACAGGCGCCGCGGGGCGTCGATGAAGTCGAGGGCGTTGCGGGTGGGCGGGGTGTCGACCACCACGAGGTCGAAGTCGCTCCGCTGGTGCAGCTCGTAGAGCTTCTCCATCGCCATGTACTCCTGGGTGCCCGACAGGGCCCCGGAGATGTTGCGGTAGAAGCGGTTGTCGAGGATCCGCTGGCCCTGCTCCGGCGTGGACGCGTTGGCCGCCACCAGCGAGTCGAAGGTGCTCTTGGTGTCGAGCATCAGGGCCCAGAGCTCGCCCGGCCAGTCCCCGTCGATCTGGCTCGGGGTGCCCGTGAGGCCCTCGAGACCAAGGGCGTCGGCGAGCCGCTTGGCGGGGTCGATCGTGACGACGACGGCGCGGCGCCCGGCGCGGGCGGCCTCCAGGGCCAGCACCGCGGCCGTGGTGGTCTTGCCCACCCCACCCGAGCCACAGCAGACAAGGATGCGCCGCGCTTCCACCAGCTCGCGCAGCGACGCGCTCGACGGCATCACACGACCTCCGGCAGGGCCTCGAGCTCGGCGAGGAACCGATCAGCGAGGAGGTCGAGCTCGCGGTGGACCGATCTCCGCGGTGAACACGAACGGCAACCGGATCTGAGCGAGGGGGAGCTGGTCGGCCAGCCGGCCCACCTGCTCCACCTGGAGCTCCATCCGATCGCGCCGGAACCTCGCCGCGGTCGCCAGCGCGGTGTCCTCGCCGGCGCGGAGCGTGGCCCCCGCCGCCGCGGCGGCGGCCTGGGGATCGGTCGCGAGGCCAGGCAGGTCGTCGTAGAGGCCGTTCACCACCACCGGCCCGAGGCCGACGCCGACCCGGTCCTCCAGGTTGAAGCCGGTCTCGACGAGCTCGTTGACCGGCGTCTCCTCCGGCAGCGTCACCAGCATCACCCGGCAGCGGGCGTGGTCCGTGAGCATCTCGAGCACGTCGCGCGCCTGAGCGTTGATGGGCCCGACCCGCACCGTGTCGAGGAGGACCCGGGCCGACTGGAGGAAGGTGATGGCGTGACCGGCCGCCGGGGCGTCGAGCACGATGAGGTCGACGTCGCCCGCCCGCTCGAGCTGCTTCACCTTGCCGAGGATGAGGATGTCCTTGATGCCGGGCGCGGCGGTGGCCACCACGTCCAGAGCACCAGACGACACGAGGCGCTTGGAGATCCGTGAGAGCCCGTGGTCGCGCAGGTAGTCGAGGAGGGCTTCGTCGGGGGTCAGCGTCCGGGCCCGCACCTCGCCCTCCCCGCCCGGGCCGCCGCCGGCAGCCAGCACCGCCTCGTCGTAGTCGAGGGCGGGCTGCCCGAACATCGTGGGGAGGCCGGACTTGCCCTCCACCTCGATGACGAGGGTGGACAGTCCGGCTCGGGCGGCCGCGCGCGCCAGGGTGGCGGTGACCACCGTTTTGCCCACACCACCCTTCCCGGCCACGATGAGCAGCCGAGATGCAGCGAAAAAACGTGCAGGGTCCACGATCGATGACGCTACCCAGGGCCGCGATGGCGGCCGCACTCCTCGCCCTGCTCGTGGCGCTGAGCGCACCCGCCGCCGGGGCCACCGCTCCGGCAGGTGAGGACGTCGGCTACGTGGCCGTGATCGAGGTCAGCGGGCTGCTCGACCCGGTGCTGGTCGACTTCGTGGAGACGCAGATCGACACGGCCGAGGACCAGGGAGCCATCGCCCTCGTGCTGCAGCTCAACAGCCGCGGCGCGGTGGTGGACGACGCCCGGCTCGATGGCCTGGTCGATCGCATCGAGGGCGCCGTCGTGCCGGTGAGCGTGTGGGTCGGCCCCTCCGGGAGCCACGCCACCGGCAAGGCCACCGAGATCCTCGCCGCCGCCCGCACCGTGGGGGTGGCCCCCGGGAGCCGGGTCGAGATCACCCGGACCCTGCTGGGCGACGGCACCCTCGACGGCCAGGCCGCCGTGGGCGACAAGGTCAGCGCCGGCGATGCCCTCGACCTGGGCCTCGTCGACAACGCCGCCCCCACCATCGGCCTGTTCGTCTACGGCGAGCGCCCGGGCGAGGGCCTGGACGGCGCGGAGAGCCGGGTCGTGGCGGGGAACCGGGAGGCGGTCACCCAGACGCGCTTCGCCCAGCTCTCCCTGGGCGGGCAGCTGATGCACACCGTGTCGAGCCCGCCCGTGGCCTACCTCCTCTTCGTGATCGGCCTGGCGCTGATCCTGTTCGAGCTGTTCACGGCCGGCGTGGGGGTGGCCGGTCTCGTCGGGGCCGGCTCGCTCGTCCTCGGGTGCTACGGCCTGGCCGCGCTGCCGACCAACCCCGGCGCCGTGGCCCTGCTCCTGCTCGCCATGCTCGGCTTCGCCATCGACGTGCAGACCGGCGTGCCCCGCGTGTGGAGCGGGATCGCCACCGTCGCCTTCACCGTGGGTTCGGTGCTCCTCTACGACGGGCAGGCCCTGTCGTGGATCACGTTGCTCGTCGCCATCGTCGGGATGACCGTCGCGATGCTCGCCGGGATGCCGGCCATGGTGCGCACGCGCTTCTCGACGCCCACCATCGGGCGCGAGTGGATGGTCGGCGAGATCGGCGAATCGGTGGGCCGCGTCGCGCCCGACGGGATCGTCACCGTGCGGGACGCGCCGTGGCGAGCCCGCACCAACCGGGCGACCCCCATCGACGCCGCCGCCCCCGTCCGGGTGGTGTCGATCGACGGGCTCCTCCTCGAGGTCGAACCGCTCGACGGCGGGGCCAAGGACCACCGCGACGAGAGGTAGTGCTGGGGAGATCCCATTGTTGGGATTTGACCCGTCGCTCCGCGTTCCATGCAGGCCAGGCATGACGGTGCGGCGTTCTGGCCAGGCCTCTGACCTGGGAGTGTTCGCGATCTAGAGCGCTTTGCTCGCGGATGTTGACCCTTGTTTCGCCGAAAGAAGCGCCTGTAGGGTCGCCGCCGAAAGGGGGATGCCACGTGAGCGCACAGCGTGTCGACGAGGCCTGGCAGATGAAGGCTGCGTGCCGGGGCCCGCAGGCTGAGGTGTTCTTCCCTCCCTCCCACTTCGAGCGCAAGGACGAGAAGCTCGAACGGGAGCACCGAGCCAAGGCCATCTGCACCACCTGCCCCGTCCGCCAGCCCTGTCTGAGCTACGCGATCCGGATCCGCGAACCCCATGGCATCTGGGGCGGCCTCAACGAGGTCGAGCGGAAGCAGATCGGCTCCCGCAACAACTAGATCGAGCTCGCCACCACCGCCTCAGCGGGCGATGGCCACCTCGCTCGGGACCACGCGGAGGTCGCGCGTCTCGAGGACGTCGTCCACGAGGCCGTAGTCGACCGCGGCCTGCCCCCGCAGGATGTGGTCCCGGTCGATGTCGGCGGTGATCCGCTCCCGGGTCTGTCCGGTGGCCTTCACCAGCACGTCCACCATCCGGTCTCGCATCTCCACCATCTCCCGCACCTGGATCTCGATGTCGGTGCTCTGGCCCTGGGCCCCGCCGTGGGGCTGGTGGATCAGCACCCGTGCGTTCGGGAGGGTGAAGCGCATCCCCGGCTCGCCGGCGGCCAGGAGCACGGCGGCGGCCGACGACGCCTGGCCCACGCACATGGTCGACACGGGCGCCCGCAGGAACTGCATGGTGTCGTGGATGGCGAAGAACGCCGTCATGTCGCCGCCGGGGCTGTTCAGGTAGAGGTGGATCGGCCGCTCCGGGTCCTCCCCCTCGAGGAACAGCAGCTGGGCGATCACCAGGTTGGCCACCGCATCGTCGAGGACGGTGCCGAGGAAGACGATGCGATCGCGCAGCAGGCGCGACCAGATGTCGTAGGCGCGCTCGCCACGAGCGGTCGTCTCGAGGACGGTGGGGATGATCACGAGAGCGCCTCCATGTGCAACTGGTTGGTTGCGTGTAGAGGGTAGGGGTGCGAGGGGCCGCTCGCAACCGTATGGTTGCGTGACATGGACGCCGTCGAACGCCACGTCACGCTGCCCACCGACCTCGAAGCCGCCTGGGAGCTGCTCACCCGCCCCGACGACCTGGCCGCCTGGCTCGGCGGTGAGGTGGTGCTCGACCCCACGCCCGGCGCCGCCGGCGCGCTGGTCGACCAGGACGGCACCCGTCGCCGTCTGGTGGTGGACGAGGTCGACGCCGGGCACCGGCTCACCTGGCGGTGGTGGCCCGAGGGCGACGACACCGACGCCAGCCGCGTCGAGATCACCCTCGTGCCCGCCGACGGCGGCACCCTGGTCCGGGTGGTCGAGGAGCTGCTCCCGGCTCCGAGCGCTCCGCTCCGCGCGGAGGCGCGCGCCGCCGCCGGGGAGGCCTGGTCGCATCGCCTGCTCCACCTCGAGGCCCTCCTCCTGGTGGCGGCGGCCGTCCGGGGGTGACCCCCGCTCGCGACGCCGACGGGCGGGCCGGCGCGGTGTTCGACGCGCTGGCCGATCCCACCCGGCGAGCGGTGCTGCGCGACGTCGCCGAGCAAGGCCCGCGCACCGCCACCGAGCTGGCGGCGGAGCTCCCGGTCACCCGGCAAGCCGTGGCCAAGCACCTCGCGGTGCTGCGCGACGCCGGCCTGGTGGTGCCGCAGCGCCAGGGTCGGGAGACGCGGTTCTCCGCCACCCTCGGCCCGCTGGCGGACGCCGAGCGGTGGCTCACCCGCACCGGCGCCGCCTGGGACGGGCGGCTGGCGCGGCTCCACCAGCTCGCAATCGAGCGAGGGCCCGTCCACCGAGCAGACTGAGCCACCTGTGCGCCGGTTCCTGAAGTCTGGCCTCGCGGTCTTCATCGTCGCCGTCGTCACCCCGGTGACCTCCGCCGGGGTGATGCTGGCGGCGTACCTCTTCCTCCCGCTGCCCGCGAACCTCCCGGAACGAACGCCGCCGTCGCCCTCGCAGATCAGCCGCGTGTACGACGTCGCCGGCAACGAGATCGGCACCTTCAAGCAGTTCGAGACGAGCATCCCGGTCCGTCAGGAAGACATCCCCGAGGTGCTGAAGGATGCGGTCATCGCGGCGGAGGACCGGAGCTTCTACTCCCACGGCGGCGTCGACGTGCGCGGCACGCTGCGAGCGCTGCTGGCCGACGTGCGCGGCCGCGAGGTCAGCCAGGGCGGCTCGACGATCACGCAGCAGCTCGTGAAGAACACGCTGACCGGCAGCGAGCGCTCGATCCCCCGCAAGATCCGCGAGGCCGTGCTCGCCAGCCAGCTCGACCGGCAGACCGACAAGGACGACATCCTCTTCGAGTACCTGTCGATCATCTACCTGGGTGAGGGCGCCTACGGCGTGGGAGCGGCGGCGGAGACGTACTTCCGGAAGCCGGTGCGCGAGCTGACCCTGTCGGAGTCGGCGCTGCTGGCGGGGCTCATCCCGGCGCCGAGCCGCTACAGCCCGCGCGTCGATCCCGGCGCCGCCGAGGGCAAGCGCCAGCGGGTCCTCCGGGTGATGCTCGACGAGGGGATGATCACCGAGGCAGAGTTCGGCGCCGCCATCTTCCAGCGGGTGTGGCAGGCGACGGCCGGCACCCCGAGCAGCCCCGCCACCGTCGTGTACCCGCCCGAGACGCAGCAGTCGAGCGACCCGTACTTCACCGACTACGTGGCGCGCTGGCTCGCCGCCCACCTCCCCGGCGGCGTCGATCAGATCTACCAAGGCGGCCTCAAGGTCGAGACCACCCTCGACCCGACGCTGCAGGCCACCGCCCGCGCCCAGATCGCCGAGTTCCTCGAGGGCACCGCCCCCGACCTGCGCACGTCGCTCGTGTCGGTGGAGCCGCCCACGGGGTACGTCCGAGCGTTCGTGTCCGGGCGGGACTTCCCCGCCGACCAGGTCAACTACGCGCTCGGAGCGCAGGGAGGCGGGTCGGGGCGGCAGACCGGCTCGGCGTTCAAGCCGTTCGTCCTGGCCCAGGCCTTCGCCGAGGGCATCACCCCGGACGCGCCGTACTCGGGCCGCCCCCACGACGTGTCGGAGGCGTGCGGGCCGCCGGGGACCGTCCTCGACAACTACGAGGGCAGTGGCTACGGCACCATCCCGCTGCGGACGGCCACGGCCAAGTCGGTCAACACGGTGTTCACCCGGCTGATCCTGGACGTGGGGGTGAAGGAGACGATGCACCTCGCCCGCTCGATGGGTCTGTCGGGGGTGCGGCCGTACGACCCCGCCGTCCACTGCGCCAGCGTGGCGCTGGGCGCGGAGTCGGTGTCGCCGCTCGACATGGCCTCGGCCTACGGGGTGTTCGCCGCCCGCGGCCTCCGCGCCGAGCCCACGCCCGTGCTCCGCGTCACCGATCGGGAAGGAAAGGTGATCATCGACAACTCGAAGCCGGCCACCACTCGCGTGCTGGCGGAGGACGTGGCCGACAACGTCACGGACGTGCTCCAGGGGGTGCTCACGAACGGCACCGCCGCGGGGCGTGGCCTCGACCGCCCGGCCGCCGGCAAGACCGGCACGACGCAGAACAACCGGGACGCCTGGTTCACGGGGTACACGCCCACCCTGTCGACGGCGGTCTGGATCGGGTTCGAGAACAAGACGATCGAGACGACCAAGGAGCTGTTCGACATCAAGGGGGTCAGCCGGGTCACCGGCGGCACCCACCCGGCTCGGCTGTGGCAGCAGTTCATGAAGGAGGCGCTGCGCAACGTGCCGGCGACCGAGTTCAGCGAACCCGCGCCGCTCGAAGCGGTGCCCGACGCTGCGAAGATCCGGCAGCGGGAGGGGTTCCAGCCGGGGCCGCGCATGTACCCACGCGGCACGCCGGGTCTTTCGGGATACGTGGAGGACGTGGGCAACCCGGAAGCCGACCTGCCGACCACCACGACGAGCACCACCGAGCCGACCACCACGACCACCACGACCGAGGACACGACCACCACCACCGAAGGCGGCTTCCTCAACTAGCCGGGTTGGGCTTGGCCCTCGGGGCAGCGGATGACCTCGGCGCACGAGCTGCGGATCGGCACGCCGAAGAACACCGCCTCGGGCGCGAACCCGAGCGGCGAGTACGCCCGGCTGGCGACGGCGAGCACCTCCCCGGCCGAGTTCAGCAGCGGGCCGCCCTGGAACGCGGCGCCGACGGGCGAGTCGTGCTGGAGCCCGTTGGCGGACACGTCAGCGATGAAGCCCTGGCTGATCGAGCCGCCGGAGGCACCGAGGCCCGAGACCACGAACACGCGGTCCCCCACCTGGGACGGCGGGTCGGGGGGCGCCCACTTGAGGACGGGCAGATCCGGGCGGTCGACGGTGAGCAGAGCGAGGTCGTTCGGCGGGTCCCAGGCCGTGAGCGTGACCGGCAGCTCCTCGTCGCCCTTGCGGATCGTGATGCCGGGCACCGGCTCCTGGGTGTTGGCGCGCACCGTGTTGTACGACGTGAGCAGGAAGGACTGCTCGGCGTCGGCGAACACCACGAAGGCCGAGCCGACCGACGGTTGGCCCGCCTCGTCGCGGGTCACGACGAACCACACCGACGGCGCCGTGGTCTCGAGCAGGCCCTGGAGGGTCTCACCGCTGGCCGCGAACCGCTCGAGGTCCTCGAGCTGCGTCTGCACCTGCCCGACGGCCGCGTCGCGCTCGGTCCCGATGCGATCCAGGGCTTCCTTGACGTCGCCTTCGAAGCCAGCTTCGAAGGCATCGACCCGGTCTTCGGTCTTGCCGAGCCGGTACTCGTAGAACGCGTAGAGGACCGCCCCGGTGAACGCAGAGGCGACGCTGGCGCAGAACAGCAGGCCCGCGAGACCCAGCGCGGTGGTGGGCACGATGCGCTTCCAGAAGCTGTCCTTGGGCGCTTCGTCGGCAACTTCGGCGGCGCTCGCCCGCTCCTCGGTCGCCATCGGGGAGACGGTAGCCCGACGGTAGGCTGCATCGATGTTCGTCGTGTTGGTGCTGCTGTTCGTGGTGGCACCCATCGCCGAGCTGTACGTGATCCTGCAGGTCACCCACAGCATCGGGATCCCCGAGACGATCCTCCTGCTGATCGGCATCAGCTTCGTGGGCGCCTGGCTGGCTCGGGTGGCGGGGTTCAGCGTGCTCAACCGGCTGCAGCGCACCGTGCGTGCCGGCAAGGTGCCTTCGTCCGAGCTGGTCGACGGCGCGCTGGTGCTGTTCGCGGGAGCACTGATGATCACGCCGGGCTTCCTGTCCGACGCGCTCGCCATCCTGCTGCTGCTGCCGCCAACGCGCGCGGTGGTGCGCAACGTCGTGCTCCGGCGCATCCGCGCGGGCCGGGGGATCTTCCGCGTGGTCACGATGCCCACCGGTCCCAGCGGCACCCCGCCCGCGGCTGGCGACGTGTGGGACGTCGAGGGCTGGGAGGACCCGCCGGATCGGCCGGGCCTCGGCGCATGACGGCAGCCGTCCCGACGCGTGACGGCGCCACGGTGATGCTCGTGCGAGACGGCGACCACGCCGAGCGGCCGCTCGAGGTGTTCATGCTCCGCCGCCATCCCGGCACCGCCTTCGGCAGCGTGCACGTGTTCCCGGGTGGCGTCGTCGACGCCGCCGACCACGCCCCCGAGCTCGAGGCCCGGTGCCCGGGCCTCACCGACGTCGATGCGTCCGCGCGCCTCGGCCTGCCCGCGGGCGGCCGCGCCTACTGGGTGGCGGCCATCCGGGAGAGCTTCGAGGAGGCGGGCGTCCTGCTGGCCCGCGGCGCCGACGGCGAGTCGGTCCGCTTCGACCACCACCCCGACGTCGAGGCCCGCTACGACGAGCACCGCCGAGCGGTCCATGCCGGCGCGCGCTCGTTGCTCGAGGTGCTGCTGGCCGAGGAGCTGGTGCTGGCCGTCGACGAGGTGCGCTACTTCTCCCACTGGATCACGCCCGAAGGCGAGCCGAAGCGGTTCGACACCCGGTTCTTCCTGGCCAGGGCCCCGGAGGGCCAGGCCTACGCGCACGACGACCAGGAGATCATCGGCAGCGGGTGGGTGCGACCCGCTGATGCGTTGGCTCGCCACCACGCGGGCGACTTCGCCATGATCGGGCCCACCATCGTGAGCCTGCAGGACATCGGCCGCTACGCCACCTGCGACGAGCTGCTCACCGCCCACGACCTCTCCATCGCGGGCGCCGACCGAGGACCCGCATGACGCATCCGATCGACCCAGCCGCCGACCCGCAGCCGAAGCCCATCGTGCACGGCGTGGCGAGCGCGCTGAGCCCGTTGGTCCGCCGCATCGTCGCCAACAACCCCGGGATGATGACGGGGCCCGGCACCAACACCTACCTCGTGGGGATCGACGAGATCGTCGTCATCGACCCTGGTCCCGACGACGCCGGGCACCTCGATGCCATCGCCGGCTGCGGTGGCGATCGCATCCGGTGGATCGCCTGCACCCACACCCACATCGATCACTTCCCCGGCGTCGCCGGGCTCAAGGAGCGCACCGGCGCGGAGGTGCTGGCCTTCGACGCGCGGGATGGCCTCGAGATCGACCGCTCGCTCGGCGACGGCGATCTCATCGAGGCCACCGAGTTCGTGCTGCGCGCCGTGCACACGCCCGGTCACGCGTCGAACCACCTCTGCTTCCTGCTCGAGCAGGAACGGATGCTCTTCTCCGGCGACCACATCATGGAGGGGTCCACGGTGGTCATCCGCCCGCCCGACGGCGACATGGCCGCCTACCTCCAGCAGCTCGAACGCCTGAAGACGTTGCGGCCCCGGCTGCGGTCGATCGCCCCGGGTCACGGCTACCTGATCGAGAAGCCCGTCGCCAAGATCGACGAGTACCTCGAGCACCGAGCGATGCGCGAGCAGCAGGTCGTCGACGCACTGAAGCCCGGGCCGACCACCGTCAAGGCGATCGTCAAGCAGCTCTACACCGACCTCGCGGACGAGCTCGTGCCGATGGCTGAAGGCACCGTGTGGGCGCACCTCCGCAAGCTGAAGGACGAGGGTCGTGCCTCGGGCAAGTCGCAGAACGGGAAGTGGGCTGCGGTCTAGACCTTGTCGAGCTCGTCGAGCGCGGCGACGGCGGCGTCGAGCATGCGGGCGCTGCAGCCGGCCATCTCGGCCGGGGGGATCGCGTCGGTGAGGATGTGGTCGGCGATGGCTCGGAAGGCATCAGCGGCGGCGCCCTCGCCGAGCACCACTGGCTCGCCCTCGTCGCCGCCCGTGGACACCGACGGCTCGAGGGGCACCTGGCCGAGCAGCGGCACGCCGGCGTCGTGGGCCAGCTCGGCCCCGCCGCCCTCGCCGAAGAGGTTGTACGTGATGCCGTGCTCGCAGGTGAAGGAGCTCATGTTCTCGATCACGCCGGCCACGCGGAGGTAGCTCTTGCGCGCCATCGACACGGCTCGGCTGGCCACCTTCTGGGCGCCCTGGGCCGGGGTGGTGACGACGATGACCTCGGCGCGGGGCAGCAGCTTGGCCACACCCATCTGGACGTCACCGGTGCCCGGCGGCATGTCGACGAAGAGGTAGTCGAGGTCGTCACCCCACGCGACGTCCTGCAGGAAGTGGGTGACGCCGCGGTTGAGCATGAGGCCGCGCCACATCAGCGCCTGCTCCTCGTCCTCCACCAGGAAGCCCATGGACACGACTCGCAGCACACCGTCGCCGACGACGCGCTCGTGCGGGATCATCACCTTCTTGCCGTCGCGCTCCTCGCCGGCGAGGCGACCCTCCACGCCCAGCATGCGCGGCACGGAGAAGCCCCAGATGTCCGCGTCGAGGATGCCGACCTTGAGGCCGGTGGCGGCGAGGGCGGCCGCCAGGTTCACGGTGACGGACGACTTGCCGACCCCGCCCTTGCCGGACGCCACCAGCACGACCTTGGTGGTGGGCGCCAGCGCGGTGTCCTCCGGGCGTTGCGCCACGTTCCACCGCGCCTTGGCCATGGCGGAGGACTTCTCCTCCTGCGTCATCTCGGTCCAGTCGAGCTTCACGTGCGTGACACCGGGCAGCGAGCCCACCCGCGCCCGCACGTCGCGCTGGATCTGTGCGCGCAGCGGGCACCCGGCCGTGGTGAGGGCGATGGTGACGATCACGTTGCCGTCGAGCTCGACGGTGGCCCCCTTGGCCATGCCGAGCTCGACGATGTCGCTGCCCAGCTCGGGATCGATCACGCCCCGCAGGGTCGCCACCACCTCGTCTGGGGTCGGGAGCGACGGTGTGGGCACACCGGGATTCTACCGGTCGGAGCCGTGTAAACTCCACGGGGAACCATGACCGAGACCGCCCCCACCTCCAACGCGCCGCGGCTCGAGCTGCTGAAGGCGCTCGGAGACAACACCCGCTACGCCATCTACCTCGAGCTGGCGCGGGCGCCGATGCCGCTCGCCACCGCGCAGATCGCCGAGACCCTCGAGCTCCACCCCAACACCGTCCGCCCGCACCTCGACCGCATCCGCGAGGTGGGGTTGCTCGAGGTGGTCACCGACGCCCAGGGCACGGTCGGTCGGCCGCAGCACCGCTACTCGTTGGCGGCCGACGCACCGTCGCTGGGCTTCGAGCCCCCGGCCTTCCCCGTGCTGGCGCGGATGCTCCTCCGCCTGGCGGCCACCGCCGACCTCCCGGCGGCCGATGCCGTGGAGGCGGGACGCGAGCAGGGTGCGGCTGCCGCGCGGCAGCGGCCCGCGGGCACCTGTGCCGAGGCCCTCACCGCCGAGCTGGCGGCGCTGGGCTTCGACCCCGAGTCGGTCGTGGACGACGACGGCGCCACCATCGCGTTCACCCGGTGCCCGTTCCGCGAGCTGGCCGAGGCCAACCCCGACCTCGTGTGCAGCCTCCACCGTGGGCTGGTGGAGGGCTTTGCCGACGCCCGTGGCGACGGTGCGGTGCTCGAGTTCCACGACCTGGCTGACCGCACGCCCTGCCAGGTCGAGATCGCGCGCCTACCCCGGTAGCATGCAACCGCTGTCCCGGTCCTGCAGGAGGCCCCACCCGTGATCACGCTCACCGACACCGCCGCCACGAAGGTCAAGGACCTCATCGAGGCCGAGGGTGAGCCGAACCTGGCCCTCCGCGTCGCCGTCCGCCCCGGCGGGTGCTCCGGCTTCAGCTACGAGATGTTCTTCGACACCGACGTGGCCGACGACGACAACCTCGTCGACTACTCCGGGGTCCGGGTCGTCGTCGACGCCTCGAGTGCCGAGCTCCTCCAGGGCGCCACCCTGGACTACAAGGACGGCCTGCAGGGCGCCGGCTTCGCGATCGACAACCCGAACGCGCAGCGCAGCTGCGGTTGCGGCAAGTCCTTCAGCTAGCCCCGGGTCGCTGCACCACCACCACCGTGGCGGCCGGCACCGCCGCCGCCAGCTCGTGGGCGACGTCGACGGCCTCGGCCACCAGCACCACCGGCCGGGTCAGCCGTTCCGCCATCTCGTCGACGCCGGCCTGATCGGCTGACGCCGGCGGTTCGACGCCGGTCGCCCGCCAGAACGCCTCCCACTCACCGAGGGCTCGGTTGAGCAGGGTCGACACGGCCCGCACCTCGATCGTCTCGTCCGCGATCGCCAGCGCTTCCTGGTGCTGCGGATCGAAGCGCCGCACCACCGACTCCACGTCGTCCACGCTCTGCTCGCCGGCGAGGTCGTGCCACATGCGCTCCGCCACCCGCACGTCCTCGTGCGCTCGGTCGCGCTGCACGCCGAGCAGCGTGAGCGCGTCCTCGCGGGCCGCGTTGGCGCGCCGGGCCCCGAAGGCCTGGTCGGTGGTCGCCGCCATCTGCTGCAGGAGGCTCGTGGACTCGCTCGTGTCCTCGACGTCCCGGTGGCCGCGGCGGAAGAAGCCGAGGAACCCGCGCCGGCGAGGCGTCGGCGGTTCGTCGACGAACAAGTCCACCGGGGACGGCAACGGCGGCAGCGGTGGCAGCGGCGACGGCACGACCAGCGATGCGAAGTGGGCCTCCTCCAACCGGACCTGCTCCTCGGCGGCCGCCAGCGCGGCGCGGGCGGCCACGACCGCCCCGGCCCGATCCCGGACGGTGCTCTGGTGGACGGCGACGCCGGACCCGGTGGCGGCGAGCCGCTCGCCCACCTCGACCGCGGCCCGGTCGAGCGTGCCGTCGACGATCCGCCGAGCGGCCGCGACGCGAGCGGTCAGGGAGCGGAGCTTCTCGAGGGCCCCGGCGTCGAGGCGGGGAAAGGCGCTCAGCTGCTCGAGCAGCACGTCACCCTGTGCGCGCGTCGCGCACAGGTCGGCACCGAGCTCGGCGGCCAGCAGGGGCGCGCGCTGGACGGGCTCGGCGTCGTTCTGCACGTGCAGCCCTGGCTCCAGGCTTCGTTGCTCGGCCGGAGTCCCCACCCCGGCGACGTTACTGGGGGCGTCAGGCCAGCCGAACCAGAGCCTCGCCGAGCTCGACCTCGTCGTAGATCGTGTCGAGGCGCTCGAGCACCTTGCCGTCGCGCCGGACGAGCACCAGGCACGGCTCGAAGGTGAGGCCGAGCTCCTGGACGGCGACCGTGTTCGTCTCGAGATCCTCCTTCGGGTGGGCGTAGATCTCGGCGTGCAGGAACCGGACGTCCGGGTGATCGGGGGCGACCGCGAGGAGCACGTCGAGCACCGGGCCGCAGATGTCGATCTGGCAGAAGGCGGGGGTGGCGGCCAGGAGGGCGAGCGGCCGATCCTCGGTGAGGGCCTCGGCCACCGTCACGTCGTGCAACGGGCAGATCGGGGCGTTCGTGCAGATCGGGTCGACGTCGCGTGCGTCCTCGGTGGTGGGCGTGGCGATCGCCGGCATGGCCGTCCCCGGCTGGATCGTGGTGACGTCGGCCTCGGTGTCGACCTTGATGGCCATCTCGACGGCCTCGCCTTCCAGCTCGGTGCGACCGGTGTAGATGCCCGGCTCGTCCACGGTGAAGCGGAGGGGGTAGTAGCCGCGCGGCAGGCCCTCCCGGTGCCGGTCCACGTCGATCGGCTCGCCGACTTCCGTGCCGTCCGGTCCGAGCACCGTCACCGTGAGCCGATCGGGGGTGCGGTCGACCGGGAGGAGACCGTCGATGTCCGCCACGCCGAACGGGGCGCGGATCTCGCGGCCGGCGACGAGCATCGGCCCCCCGAAGAACTGCACCAGCGACAGCCCGCCCTCGGGCGAGGTGGTCGGCGGGTCGGCATCGCCTGACCCGTCGCCGCTGCACGCGCCGAGGAGCACCGCCCCTGCCGCCGCGCTGCCGCCCAGCAGGAACTGGCGCCGAGAGACGGGGACCACCGGTCGGGGAGGCATCTCGGCGAAACCTATCCTCCGCCCCATGGTCGACCATGGTCAGCAACCCACGTTGCAGCTGGAGGTCGACGGCCAGCAGGTCGAGGTGGTCGACCGGGGTGGATCGCTGCTCGATGTCCTGCGCGAATCGCTCGCCCTGCGGTCACCGAAGGACGGGTGCAGCCCGCAAGGGCAGTGCGGCTGCTGCACGGTGCTCGTCGACGGCCAACCGCGCGTCGCCTGCGTGACCCCAGCGCGACGCGTGGCGGGCCGGGTGATCACCACCGTGGACGGGCTCGCACCGGAAGCGAAGGAGCGGTGGGCCGGCGCGTTCTGCGCGACGGGCGCCAGCCAGTGCGGGTTCTGCACGCCCGGCATCATCTGCCGGCTCGACGGCCTGCTCGCCAAGGGCACTGCGGCCGACGACCACGCCGCGGTCGAGCAGGCGCTCCTCGCCCATCTGTGCCGTTGCACGGGTTGGCGCACGCTCCTCGACGCATGGGACCACGCCACCGGCGAGGGCGGCACCGCCGAGCGCGACCTGGACGCGGCCGCGGCCCGTGCCGAGATCGAGGGCGGCGGACCGCAGCGCGTCGCCCCCGACGTCGCGCTGGGTCGCGGCGGGTTCGCCGACGACACCGCCCCGCTCGACGCGCTGGTCGCGGTGCCGGACGGAGCGGGCGGGTGGGCGGTCGGAGAGACGCTGGCGGAGGCGCGCGCCACCGCCGGCAAGGTGCAGGGGCGGCGGACGACCGTCGATGCCCGGCCGCCGCTCGCGCTCCCGGACGGCGACTGGGCGGCGCGGCTGCGCACGTCGTGGGTGGAGCCCGCCTACCTCGAGCCCGACGCGTCGTGGTGCGAGCCCGGCGGGGAGCCCCGCACGCCGCTCGCCAACGGCGGTGCGTTCGGCGGCAAGCAGACCTCGATCGTGACCGCCGCCGCCCGGGCCCTGGCCGACGAGCACGGCCGGCCGGTGCGCGTGCTGCTCGACCGTGAGGACGTCGTCCGCCTCGGCCCCAAGCGGCCGCCGGTCGCCGGCGGGGCGGACGCGGCCGGCCAGGGCATCCTTCGGGTCGTCCGCACGCCGGGGATCGTCGCCGCCGTCGCGAGCGTGGCGCCCGGGCTGCTCGTCGAGGAGGTCGACGTCGCCGGTCCCCCCACCTCGATCGACCCCCGGGCGGCCGGCTGGGCGGAGGCGCTCGTGCTCCTCTCGGGCGCACGCGGCGCGCCACGACCGATCGTCGATCCCATGACGGGTGCCGTCGCCGAGGCGGAGCTCCGCGACGGCCGCGTGCTCGTGCGGGTGGAGGCGGGCGAGCCGCTCGACGAGGTGGTGCTGCGCTCGTACTGCACCGGAGCCGCCCACATGGCCTTGTCCTGGGTGAGCGCCGAGGGCATCGCCGTCGACGAGGCGGGCACCGTCCACGACCTCACGATCCGGTCGTTCGGCGTGCTCCGGGCAGTGGACACCCCGCCGATCGAGGTCGAGATCACGGCCGGCACCGGGCCACCGATCCGGGGCTCCGATGCGGTGTTCGCGGCGGTGGCGGCCGCCGCGTGGCTGCACCTCGACTGCCCGGTGGACTGGCCGACAGGAGCGCGCTGGCGCTGACAGACTGACCGCATGTCGAAGCCCGTCGGTCCCTACACCCCGATCGTGCGCGCCGGAGAGTGGCTCGTCGTGTCCGGCCAGGTCGGCATCGACGACGGCAAGCTCGTGTCGGGCGGTCTCGAAGCCGAGCTGCGGCAGGCCATCGCCAACCTCGCCGGTCTCCTCGAGTCAGAGGGGGCGTCGCTCCACGACGTCACGAAGACCACCGTCTTCCTCAAGCACCTCGGCAGCGACTACCCGAAGATGAACGAGGTCTACGTGGAGCTCTTCGGCGATCACCGGCCGGCGCGCTCCGCCATCGGCGTGGCCGAGCTCCCGATCGGTGCCCTGGTGGAGGTGGAAGCCTGGGCCCACGTCGGGGCAGGATGACCAGATGCTCGGCGCCATCATCCTCGCGGTGATCATCGTGGTCCTGATCCCTGTGTCCATCGCGATGACCGGAGGTGTCGTGGCTGCGATCCTCGGCTGGTCGCTGAAGGACAACGGCGAGAGCACCCACGAGGGCTCAGAGCTGATCGAGCTGAACCAGTAGCCACGGCTCCGCTACCCATGTGAGGCGCAGTAGCTGTCGCGGGCCGTCACCGGGTTGGTGAAGAGGCCACCCAAGAGACCGTGGAGCTGGTTGACCGTGCGGTCGAGCTGGGCCTGGAGGGTCGCGGCGGGCGCCGCCCCGAGGGTCTCGAGCTCGTCGAGGGCGGCCTGTGCGTTCAGGGAGGTGTACGACGTCGCCACCACGATGAGGTCGGCTTGGATGGCGGCGTTCTTCTCGATCTCGGCGTCGACCAGCGCCCGGGCCTGCGGCGTGGGCGCGTTGACGAGCGCCTCGGCGTTGCGCCACGCCTGCTCCCGCCAGCCCACCAGCAGCTGGAGCAACCCGGTCTCGTCGATGGTGGTCCCGTCCACCTGCCCGTCGTCGACGGTCGGATCGAAGCGGGCGGCCGCCTCGTCCATGAGCGGTTCCATGACGAGGTTGAGGAACTCGTTGACCTTGTCGTGGTCCGGCTTGCGGGACGTCCCGTCCGGCTTCACCAGGCCGATCTGAGCGAGGATGTGCGGCAGGTCGCGGAGCACGTGGCCGGACATGCCCAGGAGCATGTTGCCGGTCCCCGACACCTTCTTCTGGTCGGCGGCCTTGAAGGCGATCTGCCACGCCATGGGCGTGTGGGCGAGGTCGCCGGCCCGATAGCTGTCCCACGCGTCGAAGTACTGCTTGGCGAAGCCGGCGTCCTGGTGGTTGACGAAGGCCGGGTCCGTGAAGAAGCCGGGCGTCAGCGCCGACCGCCGGTACTCCTCGGTGGTGCGGAGGTACATCAGGCCGAACATCACGTTGTGGCTGCACGCGTCGTCCAGCGGACGCACGCGCCGCTCCATCTCGCGGATCACCGAGTCGACGCACTTGTTGCGGCCCGATACGCAGACGTTGCTGCTGGACGGGTCGTACGTGGTGGTGAAGCTCGGGAGGAGCTGCGACCACGGCACGAACAGGGGCTCCTCTGACGAAGCCGGCGAGGCGCCCAGGGCCGCGCTGACGACCAGCGCCCCCACGACGACGGCCAGCGACCTGACCCTGAAGCGCCTCACCGAACCCTGCATGCCCGCTCGCCCTTCGACCCGTCCGACTCCCGTCACGCAGTGTGACGATTTCGGGACGTTGCGTGAATGGCCCGCAGGGATGGTTGTCGCTGCCCGAACGGACTAGTCCGCGCTCAGATGCCCCAGCGGGACTGGCCGAAGCGGTAGCCCACCGAGCGGACCGTCTGGATGAGGTTGGCGTGCTCCTCGCCGAGCTTGGCCCGCAGGCGCCGGATGTGGACGTCGACCGTCCGGGCGCCGCCGTAGTACTCGTAGCCCCAGACCCGGGACAGCAGCGTCTCGCGGGTGAACACCTTCCCCGGGTGGGAGGCGAGGAACTTGAGCAGCTCGTACTCCATGTAGGTGAGGTCGAGGGGCTGGCCCGCCACCGCCGCCTGGTACGTCTCGAGGTTGAGGAGGAGGTCGCCGTACTCGACCAGCTCGGGCCGGGTGCCGCGGCCGGTGCGCCAGAAGAGGTGCTTCAGGCGGGCGTCGAGCTCCCGGGGCTGGAACGGGTAGAGGCAGAAGTCGTCGAACAGGTCGTCGCGCAGCTCGAGGTCGGGCAGCTGGGCGCCGGTCACCAGCACGAGCAGGGGTTCGAGCGGGAGGTCACGCTTGCGGAGCGCGCGGCACACCGCGAAGGCCGCTTCGGGGTCGATGGCGGCGACGACGATGGCTCCGGACCACCCGTCCTCCGGCTCCGCGCCGACCAGCGCCGCCTCACCGGAGACGGCCTTCCACGGGTAGCCGGCCAGGTCGAGCGACTGGGCCAGCTCCGGCGGGACCGGATCGGGGAAGACGAGGAGCGGTTCCATCGCTGGGCTCTCAGAGCCTCGGGAGGTACCGGTCGAGCTCGAACTGGGACACCTGGGTCTTGTAGGCGAGCCACTCGGCCCGCTTGTTGCGGATGAACCACTTGAACACGTGCTCGCCGAGCGCCTCGGCGACGAGCTCCGAGCGCTCCATCTCGTCGAGGGCCTCCGCGAGCGAGCCCGGCAGGATCGAGATGCCCTCGGCCAGCCGCTCCTCCTCGGTGAGCTGGTACAGGTTGGCGAGCGTCTCGGGTGGGAGGTCGTAGCCCTCCTCCACCCCCTTCAGCCCGGCGGCCAGCACCACCGAGAAGGCGAGGTACGGGTTGCACGAGGGATCGGGGGCGCGGAACTCGATGCGGGCGGAGTCGGCCTTGCCCACCTTGATCGGCGGCACGTTCACGACCACCGAGCGGTTGTTGCGCGCCCAGCTCACGTACACGGGCGCCTCGAAGCCGACGACGAGGCGCTTGTAGGAGTTCACCCACTGGTTGGTGACGGCGGCGATCTCACGGGCGTGGGTGAGCACGCCGGCGATGAACCCGCGGGCGACCTTCGACAGGTTGCGGTCGTCGCCCGGGTCGTAGAACGCGTTGGTGTCGCCCTCGAAGAGCGAGAAGTGCGTGTGCATGCCCGAGCCCTGGACGTCGGCGAGCGGCTTCGGCATGAACGTGGCGTGCACGCCGGCTTCGAAGGCCACCTCTCGCACGACGAGCCGGAAGGTCATGACGTTGTCGGCCATGGTGAGGGCGTCGGTGTAGCGCAGGTCGATCTCGTGCTGGCTGGGGGCGTCCTCGTGATGGCTGTACTCGACGGGGATGCCCATGGCCTCGAGCGTGTGGATGGTGCGCTGGCGCAGGTCGCTCGCCACGTCGGCGGTGGTGAGGTCGAAGTACGACGCTTGGTCGAGCGGCTGCGGGGGCGTGCTCGGGTCGGCGTCGGCGAAGTAGAAGAACTCCATCTCCGGCGCGGCGTAGAAGCTGAACCCCCGCTCGCGCGCCTTGTCGAGGTTGCGGCGGAGCACCTGCCGGGGGTCCCCCTCGAACGGCGTGCCGTCGATGTTGGTGATGTCGCAGAACATCCGGGCCGAGGTGCCGTAGGCGTCGGCCCACGGGAGCAGCTCGAAGCTGTTCGGATCGGGCCGGGCGAGGACGTCGCTCTCCTGGACCCGACTGAAGCCGTCGATGGCGGAGCCGTCGAACCGCATGCCCTCGTCGAACGCCCCCTCGAGCTCGGCGGGAGAGATGGCGAAGGACTTGAGCTGGCCGAGCACGTCGGTGAACCAGAGCCGGATCAACCGGACCCCTCGCTCCTCCACCGTGCGCAGCACGTAGTCGCGCTGGCGTTCCATGGTGCGCCAATGATGGCAGCCAGCCCTCCCCAGGCACACCTGGCTTGCAGCCGCGTTCACATAGCGTTCACACTCGGGAAAAGGCTGGGTAATGGCCCGCTGCGAGCGTGACCTCGCATCCCATCCGACACCACCCCTCTGTGGAGGAAAGGAACCCCCGATGGCGTACAAGGCTGAGTACATCTGGGTCGACGGCACGGCGCCGACGGCCAAGCTGCGCTCGAAGACGAAGATCCTCGAAGACGGGGTCAAGGACCTCCCGATCTGGGGCTTCGACGGCTCGTCGACCAACCAGGCGCCCGGCGACAAGTCGGACTGCGTGCTCCAGCCGGTGTTCAGCTGTCCCGACCCGATCCGTGGCGGCGACAACATCCTCGTGATGAGCGAGGTGCTCTACATCGACATGAAGCCGCACGAGACGAACACCCGTCGCAAGTGCGCCGAGATCGCCGAGAAGTACGCCGACCAGGAGCCGATCTTCGGCATCGAGCAGGAGTACACGTTCTTCAAGGACGGCCGGCCCTACGGCTTCCCGTTCGGCGGGTACCCCGCCCCGCAGGGCGGCTACTACTGCGGCGTCGGGGCGGACGAGGTCTACGGCCGTGACGTCGTCGAGGCGCACATGGACGCCTGCCTCAGCGCCGGCCTCCACCTCTCCGGGATCAACGCCGAGGTGATGCCCGGCCAGTGGGAGTTCCAGATCGGCCCGGTGGCCGCCCCGCAGGTGGGCGACGAGCTGTGGCTCGCCCGGTGGCTGCTCTACCGCATCGCCGAGGACTTCGACGTGTCCGCGACGCTCGACCCGAAGCCGGTGAAGGGCGACTGGAACGGCGCCGGCGCCCACACGAACTTCTCCACCAACGCCATGCGCGAGGGCTACGACGCCATCATCACGGCCTGCGAGTCGCTCGGGAAGCGGCTCGACGAGCACGTGGCCGTGTACGGCGCCGGCATCGAGGAGCGCCTCACCGGCCTCCACGAGACCGCCCCGTGGACCGAGTACAGCTACGGCGTGTCCGACCGCGGCGCCTCCGTGCGGATCCCGTGGCAGGTCGAGGTGGACAAGAAGGGGTACATCGAGGACCGCCGGCCCAACGCCAACTGCGATCCGTACGAGACCACCCACGTCATCATCGAGACGGTCTGCGCCGCCCTGGCGCAGTAGCTCTCACAACTGCGATCGATGCCCGAGGGCGCCCAAAGGGGCGCCCTCGGCGCGTCCGGGTGGCACGATCACGCGACCTGAGGCTCTCGGAGGGTGTGGAGGCGACCGTGACGCGCGAAGACGGGCATCCGCTCGCGACGATGGCGCAGCGGTTCAGCTCGTTCTGCGCCGAGGTCGAACCCCGCCTGCGCCGGACCCTCGTGGCGACGTACGGGACGGAGCTCGGGTCCGAGGCGGCGGCCGACGCGCTGGCCTGGGCGTGGGAGCACTTCGAGCGGGTCGAGGCCATGGACAACCCCGCGGGGTACCTGTGGCGCGTGGGTCAGACGTCGGTGCGCGGCTCGACGCGGCGCCGGACCTGGACGGTGGGCGATCCCGCGCCGGGCGCCGGCCTCGAGGAGCGGAGCTTCGAGCCGGCGCTCCTGCAGGCGATGGCCGCGCTGCCCCACCGCCAGCGCACCGCGGTGCTCCTCGTGCACGGCTACGGCTACTCGCTGTCCGAGGCGGCGGAGGCGATGAGCTGTCGGATCCGCACCCTGCGCCACCACCTCGATCGTGGGCTCACGAAGGTACGCGAGCAGCTGGGGGTGACCGACGATGGATGAGCGCGAGCTCGCCGAGCAGCTGCGCGGCCTCGCCGCGCACGTCGATGCCGAGAGCCGGACCGTCCACCCGGTCACCGCCATGGAGCACACGCCGGGTCGAGATCCTCGGCGGCGCCGGCAGCTGGTCGGTGCGGCCGCCGCGGCGCTGGCGGTCGCAGGGACCATCGCCCTGATCGTCGACGACGACGGCCGCCAGCCGGTCGACGCGGTCACGCCACCCACGACCGAGACGACCTCGAGCACCACCTCCACGACATCGTCGACCGTGTCGGAGGACGCGAACACGTTCGCCGGCACGCCACCGGAGGAGTGGCCCGCGTCCGGCATCGTGGTCGTCGAAGGTGAGCGCGCCGTGCTCCTCGACCACGACGGCACCGAGCTCGGCGAGGTGCGCGGCCCGGTCCTCAGCGGCATGGGGGTCGGGCCGGAGCAGACCAGCATCGTGGTCCGCCCTGGTCCATCGTTCGAGGTGGAAGGCCCGCCGACGGTCGACGCCCCGACGCGGTGCGACACCGGTGCCGGCGGGGGCGGGATCCGGGTCGTCCTCTGCGGGGGTGAGCCGCAGATCCGTGAGCGGATCGTGTCGGTCGACCCCACCGGTGCGACGGAAGAGCTGTTCGGTGACGCGCCCGGCAGCCTCGACGCCGGCCACTGGCGCTGGGCGCTCCCCTCGCCGGACGGCGAGTGGATCCTGGGGCAGTGGTCGGGCGAGTGCGAGGTGCCGACCGCGTTCTTCCTCCCCGTCGCGGGCGGCGAGCCGAGGACGGTCGATGGCGCCGCCACCGTCGGCGAGGGCGTGGAGTCCTTCGGCGTGGGTTGGGCGCCGGACGGTCGGGCCGTCGTGCAGCTCGTGGGCGGCGGGTGCGGCGCGGGCGCCGATGAGCCGGGCACCTACCTCGTCGACCCTGCATCCGGCGATCGGACCTTGGTCCGAGCCGCGGCCGCCGGTGGCTCGCGCGCGTACACCTGGCGCCGCGCCGGGTACAGCAACGACGTCGAGCGCACCTTCGCCCGCGCGTTGGCCGAGCTCGGCGTGGAGGGCTGCTGCGGCGAGCCCTCGCACGGTGGACCCGCGGTGTCGTCCGGCATCGTCTGGGACGGTGTCGACATACCCGCGGGCGGCATCCCGTTCGTGGCGCCGGCCACGATGTCCTTCAACGCCGCGGTCTCCTCGGAGCCGATCGACATTGACGGGGCATCGGCCACGGCCGTCACCTCCGGCGGCTTCACGTCCGTGGTGTTCACCTGTGGCGACGCGATCTGGCGCTTTGGGGGCGAGTGGCTCGACGCCCCGGTACGCCTGAGCGACCTGCGCGCCGCCGCCGCTGCGGTGATCCCCCACCTCTACTGCACGGTCGGCGAGCCTCCCCGGGTGGCGGGCAAGGAAACGCCGTAGGCGCACACAACTACGGTTCCCCGGCATGGAAGAGCGATCACCGCACGAGGTGCTCGAGCTGGTCGAGTCGGAGCACGTCGAGTTCGTCGACCTGCGGTTCTGCGACCTGCCCGGCGTGATGCAGCACGTGTCGATCCCGGCCGGGGTGCTCGACGAGGGGCAGTTCGAGGACGGCCACGCCTTCGACGGCTCCTCCGTGCGCGGCTTCAAGGAGATCCAGGAGTCGGACATGGTCCTCATCGCGGACCCGAACACCGCGTACGTCGACCCGTTCCGCACGCGGAAGACGCTCGTCATGCACTGCTACGTGGCCGACCCGGTCACCGGTGAGCGCTACAGCCGCGACCCGCGCTACGTCGCCCAGAAGGCCCAGGAGCACCTCTTCTCCACGGGGGTCGCCGACACGGCCTACTTCGGTCCCGAACCGGAGTTCTTCATCTTCGACGACGTGCGCTTCGAGACCACGCCGAACAGCAGCTTCTACCGGGTCGACTCCATCGAGGGGCAGTGGAACACCGGCACCGACGAGGGCCCGAACCTCGGCTACAAGCCGCGCACCAAGGAGGGCTACTTCCCCACCCCGCCGATGGACCACTACATGGACCTGCGGTCCGACATGGCATCGGCGCTGCACGAGGTGGGCATCGAGACCGAGCTGCACCACCACGAGGTGGCCTCCGGCGGCCAGGGCGAGATCGGCGTGCGGTTCGACACGCTGCTGGCGATGGCCGACAAGCTCATGACGTTCAAGTACGTGCTGAAGAACGTGGCGTGGGAGGCGGGCAAGAGCGTCACCTTCATGCCGAAGCCGATCTTCGAGGACAACGGCTCGGGCATGCACACGCACCAGTCGCTGTGGAAGGGCGGCGAGCCCCTCTTCTACGACGAGGCCGGGTACGCGGGGCTCTCCGACCTGGCGCGCTGGTACATCGGCGGCCTCCTCCACCACGCCCACGCGGTGATCGCCTTCACCAACCCCACCACCAACAGCTTCAAGCGGCTGGTGCCGGGCTACGAGGCGCCGGTGAACCTCGTCTACTCCCAGCGCAACCGCTCGGCCGCCTGCCGCATCCCGCTCGGGCAGCGCAGCCCGAAGGCGAAGCGCGTGGAGTTCCGCTGCCCGGACTCCACGTCGAACCCGTACCTGGCCTTCTCGGCGATGATGCTCGCCGGCCTCGACGGCATCGCCAACCGCATCGAGCCGCCGACGCCGATGGACAAGGACCTCTACGACCTCCCGCCCGAGGAGCTGGCCCAGGTCCCGCAGGTGCCCGGCTCCCTCGAGCAGGCGCTCGACGCGCTGGAGGCGGACAACGACTTCCTCCGCGTCGGCGGCGTCTTCACTGACGACCTCATCGACACGTGGGTGAAGTACAAGCGCGCCAACGAGGTCGACGCGCTACGGCTCCGCCCCCACCCGTACGAGTTCACGCTCTACTACGACATCTGACGAGCATGTGCCGCTGACCTGGGCAGACGTGCTCGCTGAGGAGCCCTTGGCCCGTCTCTGGCCCGTTGGAACGACGCGCAATGGCCGGCGAGCTCGGTGTAGGCGGAGAGCCTCGATCGGCGCGGCGGCCACGGACTCAGGTACGGCCGCAGACCTGCGTACCAGCCGTCGTGCCAGCTGCTGACCTCATAGATCGCCCCGGCCTTCTCGTGGAGGGTCTCCGTGATGTCAGCCACCCCGGAATCGGGATCCGGGATCGCGAAGCCTTGGCCGGCAGTAGCAGCCGGGTCGCGTCCAGACGACGGTGAACGAGCCGAAGACCTCGACACGCACCGCGTTCACCAGCCAACCCGACAGTCCTGACCTCCGAGGCAGGGCAGCTCGCCTTCCCGCGCTGCGCCTCGAAGGCGGAGCGGCTCGACCGCCAGTGAATGGATTCCGCATTGCCCAGAACTACGAAGCTGACGCTGCGACGAACACCGCGGCGACGACGGCTGGCGATGCAGGCATGCGAAGGGCCAGCCGATCAGAAGCCACTCCCAGACCATGCGTGGACGACCGCGAAGTCAGCGAGGTCCTCGGGATGGGCTTGAGCGGACCACAACTGCCTGAATCGTCACGACCGCACCGGACCGCGGCGACCACCACAGTGCGCGTCGTCGCCGGGCGCGACGAGGTCGACAGATGGCACCCAAACAGCATGCTCTGACCGACGAGGTCTGGTGCGTCCGTCTCGGTCAGGTCAGGCTGAGCCGGGTAGCGACAGCCGGTCCCTGCTCGGAGTTGGGTCCCACTCAAGGTCCCCCCTGAGGTCCCCCCAGCACGTCACCCACCACCTTGTCGGGCGCGGTCCTCCGACGACGGTAGGAGGTGCGCGTACACACGGAGTGTGAAGCCTGGATCGGCGTGGCCGAGGAAGTCGGCGACGGCTCGCACGGACTCGCCGGCATCGATCAGCACGGACGCGTAGAAGTGGCGGAGGGCGTGCATGCCGTTGCCGCGTCCTTCGTCGACGCCGACGCGCGGCGAGGGCCGGTCGCCACACGTAGCGGTTGAAGTGGTTGCGGTTGATCGGCTTGTGCTCACGGCTCGTGAACACGAGCCCGTCGTCGCTCGGCGGGTAGCGACGGAGGTGCTCTGAGAGCGCCTCGGCGACCGCGTCAGGCAGCGGGACGGTCCGGACCTTGCCGTTCTTGGGTCGGTCGACCTCGAGTCGTGAGCGGACGATCTTCACCTGCTGCTGGACGTGAAACCGCCGTCGTAGGAAGTCGACGTCGATCACCCGGAGTCCGAACACCTCTCCCTGGCGCAGCCCGCTGCCGGCCGCCACGACTGCGGTGGCCCGGTACCGGTCGGGCAGCGCCGCGATGACGGCCTGGACCTGCTCGACGGTCCACGGCTCGATCTGGCGGACGTCGCGCTTCGGCAGCCGCACCGATGCGGCCTGGCAGGGGTTGCTCGGCGATGACGCCGTCGTCGACGGCGGCTCGAAGACCGCCGACACGTTGGCGAACACGACTCGGACGTAGGTCGGTGCGAGGTTCTCGCTGCAGGCGTGCGTAGCCAGGCCTGGATGACCGAGGGACGGATCGAGCGCATCTCGTGGTCGCCGAAGTGGGCGCATCGCATGGAGCCGGATGCGCAGCTCCGTCGCTTCCCGGGTCGTCTCGCGTGAAGGTCTGCGCCGCGAGCCACGCCTCGGCGAACGTCACGGAAGGTCACTCGCCCGCCATGCGGGTCGACGTAGGTGCCTCGCAGTACGTCGGCGGCGATGGCGGTCAGGAACCGCTCGGCTTCCTGCTTCCGCTCGAAGGTCCTGGGTTCGCTCGCGCCCGTCGGGGTCGCAGGTAGCGCGCCTGCCAGCGCTTGCCTTGGCCGTAGCGAGCGGTACGCACTCGCCGGCCGTCGATCGATTCGCTCCCAGCGGTCCTGCATGTGCGCCATGCGGACTCAGGCCCTTCCGTCAGCCGGTGCATGCAGCACCAGGCTGCAGAGAGGCCTCTCCGTCGCACGAGCTGGGCGGGCCGGGAGAAGCGATCGGCACTCGCCTGCGAGTGAGCCGAGGATACGCTCGGCCGGTGTGACATCACCGGGGCCGGCCGACGCGACGCTTCGATCCACGCCTCGAGCTCGACGGGATCGAACCGCAGCAGGTGCCCCCACTTCACGAACGGGATGCGCCGCTCCGCCACGAGCCGCCGAACGTGCCGCTCGTTCACTCCGAGCCGCTCCGCCACCTCCGGCAGCGTCATCAACGCTGCGTCCACGATCACGCGCCGTCGCCATCTGCTCACCTCACCGGTCGCTGGACAACAGCACTAGGCCGCGATGCGCCGCAGATGTCGCGCGCTTCGAACGCTCCGCGGACACTGTCTAGACAGGTGGACAGCTAATGCACTCGTCTGTCGCCTCTCAGCGCGGTCTGGTCGAGCGTGAGATCGCCGACGGCCTCGCGGCGGACGGGGCCGCTCGAGGCGTCAGGCGGGGTCGACCCTCGTGACAGCGCCAGAGCGGAACCAATGGACGAGTGTCACGGCCAGGTGGACGGCGGCTGCCGCCTCGCCCGGGCTGACGTCGAGCGGAATCGACTCGTCATCCGTGCCGTGACGGTCGAACTGCGACTTCCAGAGACCCGCACACATCTCGATCAAGAGGTTCACGCCGGGGGCTCTGCCTCCTTCGTTGAGAGCGACGGACCACTTGTCGGGCTTGTTGCGTAGGTCGGCGAGCATCGTGCCGAGGGTCGCGCCCGAGGCCTGAGGAGCAACGATCGGCTTGGCAGCGGCCTCCACAGCGTGTACGGCCTCGCGGTACGCGCCGCCGCGCTGTCCGGGTTTCGCCCGTAGATGCGGTGCCACGCGTGATGGAGGTGGCGAGCGGCATTGCCCTCTTGCTCCATCTCGGCCTTGGCGGCGGAGGTGACGGTCTCGTCGACACGTCGCAGAAGGCAGGGCTGCTCAGCTGCGTTCTCGCCGACTGTCCAAGCCGACCCGTGAACTAGAAGAAGCAGGTCGAGGCGCTCCCGGAGTTTCCACCCTTCTCGAGAGAGTTGGGTCGTCCACACCACCGCGTCGAGCACATCAAGGTCCCCGTTCGGGCAGCATTGCCGAGTTCGGTGATGGAGTCGCGGACTCGTTTGCCTGTCTTGGGCATCGGACGACGAAGCATCCCGTGGATGACGTCCAGCTTGTGGCTGAAGTCGTCGTCGTACTGCATCGAGGAGAACACGTCGAAGACCCACTGAGCTACGGGCGCGGCGAGCCACTCGGGCACGCCCTCATGCAACGCGTCGTACTCCTTGGCCGCCTCGGCGTCGTGTCGCTTCGAGAGTGGGAGCCACGCCATCGTCGCCAAGCGTACAAGCGTTCGACGGCCTCGAATGGCGGGGCGATCGCGACCTCGCGAGCGTGTTGGGACTGTGCGTCCGCGACCACGGTGGCAACCCGGCGCGGAGCGCTGGGGCGGCAGCTCGAGTTCAACCTGCGGCGGGACGTGAAGGGGGACCAGTCTCGGGACACTGCGCCGGGGCGGCAGAGGTTCATCGGAGGGCTCAGTTGGCGTCGATCGCCTGTAGGAGCAGGCGGCGGCTGGCGGTCGCGGCGATGCGAACGGTGCCGGCCTCGAAGCGAGTGTGGTCGGTGCGCGGGAAGCGCTTGATCGCGGGGAACTTGCCAAGCACGACTTCGCTGCCATGGAGGCGTGCGCCGTGGGCTGTTTGGGATCGGAGGTTGTAGGCGTCGCCGAGCAGTGCGGCCTCTTCGTCGTCTAGGACGATGGCGACGGCCTCACGGAACCGTGCGCCAAGACCCTCCGTCGGCTTCTCACACGTTGGGCAGCGGGTTCGCCCCTTGTCGGAAACGGCCAGCGCTTCGATGGCGCCAACGAAGCTGATCAGGGCAAGGGAGGGGTGCCGTGCCATAAGTGTCAACCCTTCGTGGTGCGCTGCGAGCGCTCGGGCGACTTTGGGGGACTTGGCGTGGTTGGTGAGCCAGTCACTGACCCAGTCGGGGAGGTCCGTTCGACGTTCGAACCGGAGGGCGTGGTCTTCGGGGATCTCGTTGCCGGTGATGCCTGGGATCAGGCGGTCCTCGTCTCCGGCCACCGGAGCGTCGAGGTCGCGGTACGGGCCGACGCGGATCTCGAAGGGGGTGTTCCATGTGAGGCTGAGCACCTCGAGCAGCTCTCGCACTCGTGCCGCGGCCTGGTCGACACCGTCCTCGTCCCAGTCGTAGGTGTCGACCGTTCCGTTCACACGAAGCGGCCAAACGCCGTGGGGGACGGCCGGTAGCCCATCCCGGGGAACCAGGCCGTGCGTTCCTTGGAGATGCAGTGCGGCCACGACTCGAGGGTGAGCTCGGCCGCTGTGATGGGTTCCGCGATACGGACTCCAGTGGTCCCGGCGGATAACTGGCTGGATAGTTCGCACAGCGTCGCCGTCCAAGCAATCGTGGCGCGCTCGCCGATGCCGTCGGTTGCAGCGGCGACGATGTCCCGCCATTCCTGCTCAGCACCAGCGTCACCTCCATCTCGGGTGACGAGCCCGACGGCGACGCCCTCGTTCGTCGGGATGAACTGGAGCCGAACACGGTCAGCGGTGCCGTCGTTGAACCAGCGCTCCTCGATCGCCAATTGTGTGCGTGGGTTGCGTGTCGTGGCCGATCCGCCGCGCCCGCAATCTCGGACCCTGTTTTGGACGCGATGGATCCACTCGTCGATCTCGGTCCTGGTGAGCGGGATGATCTGTCCCTCGTAGGCAGACCCGAGCCACTCGACTCGGTCGGGTTCCCAGTCGTCGGGCGCGCTCACGCTCATCGAAGGTATCGATGCCAGGGCGTTCGGGCTCGTGGTTTGGCGCGGCCGGGGGCAACGGCATGCTCGATATGTGCGTGCGCTGTACCTGTTCGCCACCGCCGTTCGGTCGCTGACGCGTCGGACACGCGGTGGCGCAGCTGTCGATCCAGCGGAGGTGTGAACACCCCGAGCGCGGTGTCCCGGGTCGGCTGGCACCTCTGCCGCCCCGGCGCAGAGACTGCTCCTCACTCAGCCGCTACGCATCTTCAACCCTCACCTGGTGCGCATCTCCGTGGGACTAGGCTCCACGCTGCAGATTGAAGCCCAGGGCAGCTCCGCCTAGTCCCACGGAGATGCGCACCGGGGACGGTTCCAGGGTCAGTCGCCGAGAACAGCCTTACGGGCATCGGCGATCGGCACCGTGTCGTGCTCCCGCTCGGTCAGCGCAATCTGCGCCTCAAGATCGTCGAGCTGGTCCATGAGCTGCTCCCATCGTGCCGGGTGAATCAGGACGCCGACCGGCTTCGACCGGCTGAGGATCGTGACCGGATGCTCATCGAGGTGAGAGATCACGGCCTTGGCGTTGGTGCGGAGGTCAGTGATTCCGATCAGGTGGGTGGTGTCCATGCCGCCACCATACGTACGTCGTAGGAACTTTTCTGTGATGTTGGACACACATTCAAACGTACAGTAGAGTACTGAAGGATGCTGAGTAAGACGACAATGAGGAAGAGGCGAAGGGAGCTACGAGGTGGTGATCGAGAAGCACATCAGAAGCTCAAGAACATCGACAAGAAGGCGGGAGAAGATTCTCGATGCGGCTGAGGTAGGCGCCGACCAGGCGCCGGGGACTAAGGCACTCACCGGCCATTCAAGGGCTCGTACCGCTGCGCATCTCTGCCCGGCGCGAGCCGCCTGTCTGGGAGATCGACGATAGGGCGCGCAAGGTCGAGGTCGTCGACGCCGGTCCGCGAGGGTGCTTACTAGCGGACGGAGGGCGCTCCAGCCGACATCGAGCCGGGACAGACGATTGCACTAGCGTATCGTCGCCTTTCGGTCCGTCTGCGGTCCGTCAGACGACGGAGCCAAGCCGGTCAGCGGCGGTCACGGTGGACAGAGTTCTCGCAGGTCAGAGCCCTAGGCTCCGCGATCGATGCACGTCAGCCAGCCGCCGTACGGAACTACGACATCTGACGAGAAGCGGCACCGGGCACCGAGCTCGTGTCGCGTGGTCGTGACCGGCCTCGTCGGCGGATCTGGCCTGACCTCCACCCCGAAGCGCGACTCCGAGCTCACGGGCATCCCTGGCTCCTGGTCGCTGTTCGCCGCCGACCTCTTGACGGCGGCGCGGACCGCCCAGGACACGATGGGGGGTTCCCCGGAGGTTCCGATCCCCGCTGGTCAGGCACGCTGCGCCCGTGGAAACCGACCTCGCCTCTCCCCCCGCCGCGGCTCCGCGGCGATCGACGGCCGGGGTCGCCCTCGCCAAGGTCCTGCTCTGGGTGGATGCGCTGGCGATGGCGGCGGGCCTGGCCGGCTTGCTGCTCGGCAGGGTGTGGACCGAGCCGGTCGAGATGTGCGGCGGCGGCGAGCCCGGTCGGAAGGGCGCCGAACCCCTGTGGTTCGCCATCACCGAGGACTAGGTTGCCGACCGGCCGGTCGTGAGCACGGTGCGCACCCGGCGAGGAGGTGGGCGATGGATGCTCTCGGACTGCTCCAGCAGGTCGTCGACGAGACGGACAAGCTCGTCGCGAACATCGACGACGGCGACCTGGCGGCGCCCACGAGGTGTACCGAGTGGTCGGTGCGCGACCTGCTCAACCACATCACCGGCGGCGCGGAGATGTTCGCGCTCTCCGCCGAGCAAGGCGCCGTCCCGGAGGAGGTGGTCGGCCAGCTGATGGGCGGCGACAACCTCGGTGACGACTACGAGGGTGCGTGGTCGGCGGCCAGCCGGCATGCGCTCAAGGCGTTCGAAGAGCCGGGGGTCATGGACAAGATGGTGACGCTGCCGTTCGGTCAGATGCCCGGGGGTGTCGCGCTCAACATCGCGGTCTTCGACGTGGCCACGCACGCGACCGACATCGCCGCCGCCACCGGCCAGCAGGTGGCCGACACCGCCTTGCTGGAGTCGGCCCTCGACATCGGCAAGCAGATGATCAGCCCGGAGATGCGCCAACCCGGTGTGTTCGGCGCGGAGCAGCCGTGTCCGGACGATGCGCCGGTCGCCGACCGCCTCGCGGCGTTCGCGGGGCGCCAGCTCTAGTCGATCGGCTTGGCGAGGTCGGCGACGACCTCGCCACCCAAGGCGGTGAGGATCTCCGGAGCCGCGAGGACCTTGGCGTTGCGGCTGCCGCCGCCGAGGACGATGCGACCGCGCTCCACCACGCGCGCGTCGATCCAGAGCGGGAGGCCGTCCGGCAGCGCGAGCGGCGTGACGCCACCGATGGCCATGCCCGTCGCGGCCACCACGTCGTCGGGCGGGGCGAAGCTCGCCTTGCGAGTGCCCAGGCGGCGCCGCACCACGCCGTTCACGTCGAGGCGCGTCGTCGCCAGCACCACACACGCGGCGTACACGGGCGGGTCAGCCTTGCCGATCACCACCACGCAGTTGGCGGAGTCCTCCATCGCGTACCCGTAGGCCTCGCAGAAGGCCGCCGTGTCGGCGAGGGAAGGGTCGCAGGGAACGACCTCGTAGTCCACGCCGGTGCCGTCGGCGGCCGCCCGCACGGCCTGCTCGATCGCCTGGTCGTCCATGCGGCGGACGCTACCGGCGGTGCGCGGGGCGCGGTCGGCCATGATCGGCCCGTGACGGCCGACGCTTCGAGCGCGATCCTCCGAGCACTCGGCGGGCAGCGCGCGTGTCGGGAGTACACGACCGACCCGGTCGACGACGCCGACCTCACGGCCATGCTCGAGGCGGCCACCCATGCGCCAAGCGCGGAGAACCGGCAGCCGTGGGTGTTCGTGGTGGTGCGCGACGTCGGGACGCGCGCCCGCATCGACGAGCTCACCAAGCGCGCCTGGGAGGAGGGAGGTCGCCTGCACGCGGAGCGGACCCTCGCACCGGCCTTCTTCGCGGCGGTCGACGCGTTCATCGGCGGCGGCTACGGCGGGGCGCCAGTGCTCGTCATCGTGGCGGGCGACGGCCGTGACGGAACGCCGAGGTCACTGCTGGCGTCGTCGGTGCTCCCCGCCGCCCAGAACCTCCTGCTGGCGGCGGCCGCCCTCGGCTACGGATCGTCGATGACGACGCTCGCGACCCACGCTCCCGACGTCGGCCAGGCGGTGGGGCTGCCCGAGGGGGTGCACCCGTTCGCAGTGGTGCCGATCGGTCGGCCGGCCAAGCCGCTGGGCCCGCCCCGACGTCGTCCGGTGCACGAGGTGGCCCACCTCGACGGCTTCGGCACGCCGTTCTCCTAGGTCACTCGCGCGCAGCTCTCGCCCGCCGGGCCGCCACGCCCTGCTCGACCGCCTGCTTGATGAGGACGTCGTTGTCGGCCGAGATGAAGCGATGGACCCGTGCCTCGAGGAGGCGGCGGGCGACCGGGTTCAACGCCTCGTAGGTCTCCCCGAACGTCAGGCGGGTACGTCCCGCGCCGACCTCCTCGAGCTGGTGCCACCCGGTGGCCTGCGACCACAGCGGCTTCCCGACGGCCTCGTAGCGCGAGTACTCGTTCGGACGAGAGTCGGTGATGACCTCCCACGATCTCGCGACCCCGCCGCTGAGCAGGTACCGCGGCACCCGGAACCAGCACTGGCGCACGAGCCCGACCCCGTCGGCGTCACCCGGGTGCACGATCTCGATGCGGACGCCGCCGTGCTCGATGACGAACCGCTCGCCGAGCGGCATCGAGGGCAGCCGCGGGTGCAGCGCCTTCCACACCTCCTCCGGCGTGGCGTCCACCTCGAACGCGAACCCGTGCTCCCTCACGCGTGCCCCCTTCGACCGAGCGGCCGCGTCACGATGGCACGCCGACGGCGTCGATGCCGCGCCCGGCGAATCGATCCGGGCCTTGGGTGCCGTCAACCATGGCGCACGACACCTCAGCACGGTCCGGGCGGACCCAGCGCGGCCTCGCGGTGACCGTCGTCGCTGCGTGCTTCGCGGCCCTCGTCACGATCGCCTCTGGCGCGTCCGCCGACCCCGGTGGGCCGCTCGACGAGACCCACCGCCGAGCCCCGGTGGCGCATCCGCGCTTGGCGTCGTCGCTGCAGGACGACGCCGGCGCACCGAACCCGGCCAGCCGCCGGCGAGCGGACGCCGATGGCGCCAGGGGCACCACCCACGTCATCAGCGACCCGGCGGGCTACTTCATCGATCCCGCCGACGTGCAGCTCCCGCCGCCGTAAGGGCCAGCACGAGGCCGACTGCGGGTCTACCCTGCGCGGAACCATGACCCTTCCTGCCACGCCTCGGGCGGAGCAGACGCGGCGAGGGCTGGCGGCGACCTTGGTCGCCGTCTGTCTCGCTGCCCTCTTCGCCATCGCCTCTCCTGCCGACGCCACGCCCACCGGCGGCGCACCGCAGGACGCCGACCGGCCGCCGCTCATCGACCCGCCGGTCCGCGACGGGGAGCAGGTCGCCCACCTCGAGGCGTCCCTCCAGGACGCATCGGGCACCGAGACGGTCACCGTCGTGGTGGAGGCGGCCAGCACCACGACGGCCCGGCAAGCCGTCGAGGCAGTGGGAGGCAAGGTCACCACCGAGTCCGTCGGGCTCGTCGCCGCCGACGTCCGCAAGGCCGACCTCCGCCGGCTCGCCGGCGCGCCCGGCGTGCGGATCGTTCGGGAGCCGCGGCCCGTCGTCAGCGACGTGATCTCCGAGGGCGTGGCCGCCACCGGGAGCCAGGCGTGGCAGACCGGCACCTTCACGGGGGCCGGCACCACGGTGGCCATCGTCGACGGCGGCTTCGACGGGTACCTCGCCAAGCTCGGCACGGAGCTGCCCGCCACGGTCCAGACCGACTTCTCGCGGTGCAGCGGCACCGGCGGCAGCGTGCACGGCACCGCGGTGGCCGAGATCGTGCACGACATGGCGCCGGACGCCACCCTGCGCCTCGTCTGCATCGTGCACGACGCCCACTTCGCCAACGCGCTCGACGCCCTCCCCGCGGCCGTCGACGTCGTGAACGGGTCGATCGGGTTCACCGGCGTCGGCCGCGGCGACGGCACGGGCGGCGTCTCCGACGCCGTCGCCCGCGCCCGAGATCGCGGCGTGCTGTACGTCGCCGCCGCCGGGAACTACGGCGGGTCCCACTTCCACGCCAACGCGGTGGGCGACACGCCCGGCCCCAGCCTCGGCGACCTCGTGAACTTCACCGCCGACGAAGGGGTGCGGTTCGCGGTGCCCAGCGGCGGCACGGCCTTCGTGTCCGTCCAGTGGGACGGCTGGCCCACCACCACCCAGGACTTCGACGCCTACATCGAGAACGACGCCGGCACCATCGTCGACGGCAGCGAGAACGACCAGGCGACCGGGGCCTTCCCGCGCCCCACGGAGCAGCTGGCCGTCACCAACGGCTCGGGCGTCGCGCGCAACTACTTCGTGCTGGTGAACCGCTTCGCGGGCACCGCGACCCCGCGCCTCGACATGACCTTCGACGGGGACGCGTTCGCCATCGAGACCCCGACTGCAAGCAACGTGGCCGACCCCGGGTCGTCACCGGCTGCGTTCACCGTCGGCGCCCACTGCGTCGACACCAACGCCGTCGAGTCCTTCAGCAGCCAAGGGCCGACGATCGACGGCCGCATCAAGCCCGACATCAGCGGTCCGGATGGCACCAGCAGCAGCGTGTACGGCGCCAACCCGGCGGGCCCGGCGTGCGGTGGCTTCTTCGGCACGTCGGCGGCGTCCCCGCACGTGGCGGGCGCGGCGGCGCAGGTGCTCCAGGCCAACCCGAACCTCGACGTCGCGGAGCTCCAGAAGGTCCTGGAGGACAAGGCGGCGCCGGCCGGCCCGGCCGGTCAGGACAACGCCTACGGCAAGGGGCTCCTGCGGCTCGGCACGGCCGGTTCCGTCCCGATCCCCACCGCCCGGCCGTTCACCCCGCGCGCACCGATCCGCCTGTACGACACGCGGCCAGGGACACCCGGAGCGTCAGAGGTTCCCAGCCGGAGCACCCCGGTCGGACCGGGCGGCAAGCTCAAGGTGAAGGTCGCCGACGTCGCCGGCGTGCCCTCCGACGCCACCGCCGTCGTGCTCAACGTCACCGCGGTGGCCCCCACCGCGGACGGCTTCGTCACGATCCACCCGGGCGGTCCCGTCCCGGTCGCCTCGAACCTGAACTTCAAGGCGGGCAAGACCGTGGCCGTCCACGTCACCGCCACCGTCGGCACCATCGCCGGGTACGTCGACCAGATCGAGCTCGTCAACGCGGTCGGCAACACCCACCTCATCGTGGACCTGGCCGGCTGGTACGGCCCCACCAACGCGGCGGACGGCCAGGCCACAGACCTGCTCCACACCCTGCCCGCGCCGGCGCGCGCCCTCGACACCCGCCCCGGGACTCCCGGCTACGCCGAAGGCGGTGGCGCCGGCGTGGTCAACCCGATCAACTCCCTCGGGTTCATCAACCTGCCCGTGGCCGGGGCCGGCGGCGTCCCCGCGGACGCCACCGCGGTGGTCCTGAACGTCACCGCTGTCCAACCCACGGCGGACACGTTCCTGGTGGCGTCCCCCACCGGGAGCCCGCAGCCGAACACCTCGTCGCTGAACGCGTCCAAGAACCAGATCGTCGCCAACCTCGTGGTGGTGCCTGTCGGCACCAGTGGCATGGTCCGGTTCTTCAACAGCGCGGGGAAGACCCACCTGGTCGTCGACACCATCGGCTGGTTCAAGGCCGGGGAGGGCGGGGCTGGCTACATCGCGCTCGACCCGCCCACCCGCGACCTCGACACCCGCACTGGCATCGGGCTCCGCAAGACACCGCTCGGGTCCAACGGGTCCCACAACCTGAAGGTCGCGCGGTACTACGGCGTCCCCGAGGATGCGCTGGCAGTCATGCTCGGCGTCGTCGCGGTGTCGCCCACCGCCGGTGGCTACCTCACGATCTACCCGAGCACCCAGCCTCTGCCACCGTCGTCGAACCTCAACTTCGCCGCCGGCACCACGACCCCCAACGCCGTGCTCTCCGGGATCGGCTCCACGGGCGCCATCACGTTCAAGAACTCGGCCGGCACCACCACCCACGTCATCAGCGACCTCTTCGGCTACTTCATCGATCCCAACGACCAGCCGTAGAGCCGTCACCCACTAGGGACGCAGCACTCCTCCGTCCTCATCGAGGCAGCCGGCCGCGGGGGTGGAGGCGTCGGGCCCGCCGTCCGGGCACGGCTGCAGGGTCTGGGACGTCGTGGTCGGACCGGGGTCGGTGGTGGGGGTGATCCCCGGGTCCTGGCCAGATGAGCAGGCGGCCGCGACGAAGAGGACGACGACGGCCAGCCGCCTCACGACAACGCGGTCCGCAGCGCCGCCCCGGCCAGGTCCAGCGCGTGCTTGCCGTCGTCGAGGAGGGCAGCCAGCCCGACGAAGCCGTGGATCTGGCCGTCGTACCGGACCGCCTCGACCGCGACCCCCGCGTCGCGCAAGGCGCGGGCGTACGCCTCACCCTCGTCGCGCAGCGGGTCGAACTCGGCGGTGATGACGAGCGCGGGCGGGAGCCCCGCCAGCGAGTCGGCGAACAGCGGGGACACCGATGGATCCTTCGGATCCGTGGCCCCGAGGTAGTGGCCGATGAACCACACCATCGAGTCCCTCGTGAGGAAGTAGCCCTCGGCGTTCTCGTCGTAGGACGGATGGCCGACGGTGAGGTCGACCGCCGGGTACACCAGCAGCTGGAAGTCGATGTCGGGCCCGAACTCGTCGCGCACACGCTGGCAGAGCGCGGCGGCGAGGTTGCCTCCCGCGGAGTCCCCGCCCACCGCCACCCGCGCCGCGTTCACGCCGAGCAGCTCGGCGTTCTCGACCGACCACGTGAGCGCCGCCAGCGCATCCTCGAGCGGCGCCGGGGCCGGGTGCTCCGGAGCCAAGCGGTAGTCCACCGAGACCACAACGGCGCCGGACCGGTTCGCCAGCGCACGCGCGGTGGCGTCGGCAGTGTCCAGGTCGCCGATGACCCACCCGCCACCGTGCAGCCAGACCAGGAGCGGGGCGTCACCCCCGACCGCGTCGTGCGGCGTGTACACGCGCACCGGGATGTCGTTGCCGGCTCCCGGCACGACCCGGTCGTCGACGCGGGTGACCTCCTCGGGCTGATCGAACTGGGAGAGCGCCTTGAACATCACACGGGCTTCGACCGGCGTGACCTCGCTGAGCGCGGGACCACCCGTCGCCGCCAGCCCGTCGAGCAACGTCTTCACCTGCGGGTGCACCGGCACAGCATCCCCTCTCGTTCCCGGCCCCCTCGGGCCCAGCGGCGGACATCATGGCCCATACCCCCTCATCCCTGGTCGTAGAAGCGCCGCTCCACGACCCGGCGGGCCCGGCGCGTCACCCGCAGGTACTCCTCGCGGAGCTCGGGCACCGAGCCGCCGAGCGAGCGGGCGAGGGGCGTGATCAGCTCCGGACGGGTCGGCAGCGAGTCACCGGGACCGACCACCAGGAAGCTGCGGTTCCGGGTGCCCTCGCAGAACCGGTACGCCTCCTCGAGCACGTCGGCCTCCTCCACCGGGAGGTGGCCGCCCTCCACCAGCGCCTCGAGGGCGGACCCGGTCGACGCCTCGGACACGTGGTGACGGAGCTGGAGGAGCTGCACGGTGAACTCGATGTCGGACAGCGACCCCCGGCCGAGCTTGAGGTGGAACTCGGGATCCTCGCCGGGCGCGATCCGCTCACGCTCCATCCGCACCTTCATGCGCCGCACCTCGCGCTCGTCGCTCGGCGTCAGCGGGCGCTCCCACACGGCTTGGTGGATCCGCTCGACGAGCCGCCGACCGAGGTCGGCGTCGCCGGCGACCGCCCGGACCCGGAGGTAGGCCTGGCGCTCCCACATCGACGCCCACCGGTCGAGGTAGCCGTCCCACGCCTCGAAGCTGCGCGTCAGCGGGCCGCTGCGGCCCTCGGGCCGGAGGTCGGCGTCGACGGCCCAGATGCGCTCGGCGGGCGTGTCTCCGCCGACGAACCGGAGCAACCCGCTGGCCACCCGCTCGGCTTCGTCGCTGTCACGGCCCTCGTGCACGAACGCAAGGTCGAGGTCGCTGGCGTAGCCGACCTCGGCACCACCGAACCGCCCGAAGGCGACGACTGCGAACGGCACCTGGGGATCGAGCGAGCGGAGCGCGCCTTCGAGGGTGGCCTCCGCGATGCGCGTGAGGTCGGCACCGACCTGGGCCACGCCCGCGTGCCCGAAGACGTCGCGCGCCGCCGCCCCGAGCAGGTGCCGTTGCTTCCAGCGCTGCAAGCCGCGCTGGCGGTCGTGGAGGTCGGTGCGCCAGGAGATGGCGTTGAGCGCGCTCTCGATGAGCTCCGGCGACGGCTTCGTACGCAGCCGAGCCGGATCGGGGAGGCGCTCGATGAGGTCGGGGTTGGCGACGAGGACGTCGCCGAGTCGGCGGCTGGTGCCGAGGAGCAGGGCCAGGTGCCGGGCGACCTCGGGTGAGTCTCGGAACGCGATCGCCAGCGCGGTGGAGCGCTGCTCGCCGGAGGCCAGGCGCCGGAGGCCGAGGAGCCCGAGGTCGGGGTCCGGCGACGCCGACAGCCAGTCGAGGAGGAGCGGGAGCAGCTGCTGCATCATCCGCGACGAGCGGGTGAGGCCGCGGGTGAGCTCGGCCACCGCCTGCCGAGTGCGCTCCACGTCGGCGAACCCGAACGCCTCGAGCCGCTGGGCCACCGCCTCCTCGGCGAGCGGACCCGCCCCGGACAGCGCTGCCAGCAGCGGCCGGAACCACACCCGCTCGTGGGCGGTGCGCACCCGTCCCCGGTGCTCCGCGAGCGACCGGTCGAAGGCGTCGGTGGGCCCGGCCGCCGGCGTCCCCCGGAACCCCAGCACCCGCGCGATCCGCCGGCGATCGTCGCGGTGATCGGGCACGCGGTGCGTCTGGCGCTCGTCCTCGAGCTGGAGCACGTGCTCCACCCGGCGCAGGAACCGGTACGACTCGGCGAGGACGTCCGCATCGTCGGGGTCCACGTACCCGCCCCGACGGAGGTCGGCGAGCGCGTCGAGGGTGCCCCGCGCCCGGAGCTCGGTGTCCACCCGCCCGTGCACGAGCTGGAGCAGCTGAGCTGCGAACTCGACGTCGCGGATGCCACCGGGGCCCTGCTTCACGTCACGGTCGACGCCGCCGCGTCGTCTCGCCTCTGCCTCCGCTCGCACCTTCAGGACGCGCACGTGGCGCAGCTCGTCCGCTCCGAACGAGCGGTCCCACACCACGCGCTGGGCGGCGAGCGCCCACGCCGTCCCGAGCTCCGCGTCCCCGGCCACCGGCGTCGCCTTGAGCAGCGCCTGCCGCTCCCACGGCTGCGCCCACCGCTCCCAGTACGCCTCGTACGACGCGAGGGTGCGCACGAGCGGTCCGTCGCGCCCCTCTGGTCGCAGGGTGGCGTCGACGCGGAAGGCCCGGCCCGCCAGGTCGATCAGGGCACGGGCCGCCCGTTCGAGCCGGTCGAGATCGCCCTCGCCCACCAACATCACGTCGACGTCGCTCGCGTAGTTGAGCTCGGCGCCGCCCAGCTTGCCCATCCCGACCACCGCGAGCCGATCACCGCGCCCGAGGGTCGCGGTCGCCAGCCGGTGAGCTCCCGCGAGCACATCAGCGGCCATCGCCGAGAGCGCCCCGGTGGTGCGCTCGAGGAGGTCGACGCCGGTGAGGTCGCGCCCCGCGATCCGCAGCAGCTCGCGCCGCTTCCACGCCACGAGGTCGTGGTTCTCGGTCATCGGCGGCTCGGCCCGCTCGGCGTGCGGATCGAGCATCGCCGCGGCGGAGGCGTCCTCGAGCAGCAGCCGACCGAGGCTGCGGCTGGCGGCCAGCACGGCCACCAGCGCCGCACCGGTGCTGGATCCGGCCTCGACCTCGGCGACGAGCGACGGGTGCACGTCGACGAGCCGGGCGAGGCTGGCACGGACGCGATCGGGGTCGGCCGACCGCTCCACGACGTCGCTCACGGGCACGGTCGTCATGGCAGCCGCGCGGTGAGGAGGTCGACGTGCCGACACAGGCTGACCGAGGTCACGTCGTCGCCGTGGGATCTCGCCGATGCCCCCATCTCCACCGCCCCCACCAGGCACCAGAGCACGAGCGCGTCTCGGTCGATCCCCATCGAGTCGCTGACGATGTCGAGCCGCCGGTCGAGCACGCCTCCCGGGTCGTCGGCGAGGAGCGGGTCGGGCTGGGTGACGAGGCGCGGGCCGTCGTAGGCCGGGTCCCCCACCATCGGCTTGGGGTCGATCGTGAGCCACGGCGATCGTTGCGCGGACAGGACGTTGGTGGGGTTCAGGTCGCCGTGCAGCAGGACGTTGTCGCGACAGGACCGGGGACGGGTTCGCAGCGTGTCGAGGACGAGGCGAGCCACGCCGGCATCGACGTACGGCCGCGCCAGCCGAGCGTCGAGCTCGTCGGCCCACAGGTCCAGGACGGACGCCAGCGTCGGGACGTCGGCCGGGACGTCCACGGCGTGGAGGCGCGCGCCCAGCTCGGCGCCGGCCGTCACCGCCGCGTCGGTTCCCTGCTCGTCGACCAACGCGCGACCGGGGTCGCAACGCTCGATCAGGAGCGCGTGCCGCGCGGCATCGTGCTCGTACAACCGCACGGCCCCGTTGCCGTCCCACGTGCGCAGGCCCGTGGCCTCCGGGTCGGACTCGGGGTGCGGGAGCTGCAGCTTGAGGACCGCGTCGAGGTCGTCGGAGCGGCGGCGGACCGGGGCCACCCACGAGATGTTCCCGCCGGGTTCGAGGGGTGGCGCCACGTCGAGGTCCCACTGCTCGGCCACCTCTACGACGAGGGCGGGGAGGCGCTCCAACCACCGCCGGCCGGCGTCGCCCTCCCACCGCACGGCGGCCTCGGCGAGCTTGGGCGGGATCACGAGCTCGGCCGCCATGGATGCCACCGTATCGACGCCACGTACGCTGGGTGGGTGGCGCGCATCCGTCTCGGGCTCTGCCAGATCAACACCGTCGTCGGCGATCTCGACGGCAACAGCCAGCGCATCCTGGCCGCCTACGAGGAGGCCGATGCAGCCGGTTGCGACGTGGCCGTGTTCCCGGAGCTCGCCATCACCGGCTACCCGCCGGAGGACCTCGTCCTCAAGCCCGGCTTCGTGGCAGCCAACCGCGCCGCCCTCGACAAGGTGGCCTCCCGCACCGGACGGTGCGCGGCGGTGGTTGGGTTCGTCGACGCCGACCGCGACCTGTACAACGCCGCCGCGGTGTGCGCCGGTGGTGAGGTGGTGGGCCGCTACCAGAAGCGCCTCCTCCCGAACTACGCCGTGTTCGACGAGCAGCGCTACTTCGCCGCCGGCACCGCGCCGCTCACGCTGTTCGAGATCGCCGGCGTCACCGTCGGCATCGCGATCTGTGAGGACGTGTGGAGCGCGGAGGGCACCATCGCCGCCCAGTCGGCCGGCGGTGCCGAGCTCGTGCTGATCCCGAACGGCTCGCCGTACTTCCGGGACCGACAGGGCGAGCGCGAGCGGATGGTGGCCACCCGGGCCGAGGACGCCCACTGTCACATCGTGTACGTGAACCAGGTCGGCGGGCAGGACGAGCTCATCTTCGACGGCGCCTCGTTCATCGTCGACGACAACGGCGACCTGCTCCACCGGATGCCGCAGGTGCAAGAGGCCGTCGACGTCGTCGACCTCGACATCCGCCCGGTGTTCCGCACCCGGCTGCTCGATCCGCGTGGCCGCGACACGGGCCCCGCCCTTCCGGTCGTGCGCGTCTCCGAGCCCGCCGCCGACCTCGCCGACAGCTCGCACCCTGCGGTCGTTCGGCCCCTCCTGCCCCCGGTCGAGGAGGTGTACGACGCGCTCGTTCTCGCCACGCGCGACTACGTCGCCAAGAACGGGTTCACCGACGTGGTGTTCGGGCTGTCCGGCGGCATCGACTCCTCGCTGGTCGCCGTGATCGCGGCCGACGCCATCGGCCCGGACCACGTCCACGCCGTGTCGATGCCCAGCCGCTACTCGTCAGAGGGCTCGATGACCGACGCCGACGCGCTGTGCGACGCCACGGGCATCGAGCTCCGCACCATCGCCATCGAGCCCGCGTTCCAGGCCTTCATGCAGATGCTCGCCCCCAGCTTCGACGGGCTGGCCGAGGACCTCACCGAGGAGAACCTGCAGCCGCGCATCCGCGGCACCCTGCTGATGGCCCTCAGCAACAAGTTCCGCGGTTGGCTCGTGCTCACCACCGGCAACAAGAGCGAGCTCGCCGTCGGCTACTCCACCCTGTACGGCGACACGGCCGGCGGCTTCTCGGTCATCAAGGACGTCCCGAAGCTCCTCGTGTACGACCTGTGCCGACTGCGCAACCAGCGCGCGGGCCGCGAGGTGATCCCCGAGGCCGTGCTCACCAAGCCACCGTCCGCCGAGCTGCGACCCGATCAGCGCGACGACCAGTCGTTGCCCCCCTACGAGCAGCTCGACCCCCTGCTCGAGGCCTACGTGGAGGACGACCTCACGCGAGCCGAGCTGATCGAGCGGGGCTTCGACCCCGCGATGGTCGACCGCATCACCCACCTGGTCGACATCTCCGAGTACAAGCGCCGTCAGAACCCGCCGGGGCCACGGATCAGCGCCAAGGCGTTCGGCAAGGACCGGCGGATGCCGATCACGAACGCCTACCGCGGATGATCACCGCGGTCCTGTTCGACTTCGCCGGCGTGCTCACGTCGTCGCCGTGGGTCGCCATGGCCGCGGCCGGGGGCGGCAACCTCGAGCTGCTGATCGGGTCGTACGAAGAGGACACCGACCACCCGTGGCACCAGGTCGAGCGGGGCGAGCTGGCCATCGCCGACTGGGCGGTGGCGGTCACCCAGACGGGCCGGGAGCAGGGCATCGAGGTCGACTTCGCTCCCCTCCAGGCGATGCTCGGCGAGATGACGCTCCACGAGCCGATCATCGAGCGCGTCCGCACCCTGCGCGACGAGGGCTACAAGCTCGGCCTGGTCACCAACAACGTGCGCGAGGGCTCGGCGATGTGGCGATCGCTGGTGCCCGTCGACGAGCTCTTCGACGTCGTCGTCGACAGCTCCGAGGTCGGCATGCGAAAGCCCAACCCCGCGATCTACCACCACGCCCTCGACCAGCTCGGCGGCGTCCCTCCGGAGCACGCGGTGTTCCTCGACGACAGCCCCGGCAACGTCGACGGCGCCAAGCGCGCCGGCCTCCACGCCATCCTCGTCGCCGACCCCGAGACCGCCGTCGCCGAGCTCGACGCCCTGCTCGCCGGCTAGCGCCCCACCACTCCGCAACTTGCGACAGCTCCGGGCCGGAACGAGCTCGATCCGTCGCAAGCTGGTGGGTGGCTCAGGTCCGGTGGGAGTCCCAGGTGGCGACCATGGCCGAGTAGCGGCCGCCCTGGGCCACGAGGTCGTCGTGGGATCCCAGCTCGACGACCTCGCCGTCGTGGATGACCGCGATGCGGTCGGCGCGCATGGCCGTGGCGAGCCGGTGAGCGATCAGGATGGCGGTGCGGCCCTCGAGGAGGGTGTCGAGCGCGTCCTCGATCTTCGCCTCGGAGCGCAGGTCGAGGTTCGAGGTCGCCTCATCGAGCACGAGGATGCGCGGGCGAGCGAGGAACGCTCGGGCCAGCGCGAGGAGCTGCCGCTCGCCCGATGACAGAGAGACGCCGCGCTCGTGGACGGGCGTGTCCAGGCCGGCCGGCAACCGGTCGAGCAGGTCGCCGAGGCCGACGAGCCGACACGCCTCCTCCACCTCCTCGTGCGAGGCGTCGGGTCGGGCGAACGACACGTTGACCCGGATGGAGCCCGCGAAGAGGAACGCCTCCTGGGGCACCGCGCCGACCTGACGGCGTACCGACGCGAGGGTCACGTCACGGATGTCGATGCCGTCGAGGAGGACCCGACCCTCAGTGGGGTCGTAGAGGCGGTTGACGAGCTTGGCGATCGTCGACTTGCCAGCACCGGTCTCACCGACGAACGCGAAGGTCTCGCCCGCCGGGATGGTGAGGTCGACGTCGTGGAGCACGGTGCGACCGGGCTCGTAGGCGAAGCTGACCGACTCGAGCCGCACCTCCCCCGCCAGCTCCGGCAGGTCGGGCGCGCCGGGCTGTTGCGCCACGCTCGGCTGCTCCGCGAGCAGGTCGCGCAGCTTGCGCACCGACGCCTGCCCCTGCTGGTACGTGTTGTAGAGCTGCACGAGCTGCTGGATCGGGGCGAAGAACGCGGTCAGGTACAGCACGAACGCCACCAGCTCGCCGATCTCCATCGTCCCGTCGAGGACCCAGCGCCCACCGACGACCAGGATCACCACCTGACCGGCCATGCCGACGGTCTCGGTGACGCCGCCGTAGGTCCCCCCGACGACGGCGGTCGCCTCGTTGGCCCGGCGGTAGTCGTCGACGATGGCGCGGTGCTCGACGACGTTGCGGCGCTGACGGTTGTGGGCCGTGACGATCCGGACGCCCGACAGGCTCTCCTGCAGGTGAGCCATCACGTCGGCGATGCGGTCGCGCACCACGTCGAAGGTGGTGTCGGATGCCGACCGGTACCAGAGCGTCGCGGCCAGCATCAGGGGGACGATCACGAGCAGGGTGATGGCGGCCAGCGCCGGGTTGAGGACGATGAGGACCCCGGTGACGAACACCATGGTGAGGCCCTGGACGAACAGCTGGACCAATCCCTCCTGGAGGAGCTGGGTCAGGTTGTCCAGGTCGCTGGTCATGCGGGTCATGAGCCGGCCGGCCTTCTCGCGGAGAAGAAGTCGACCGACAGCCGCTGGAAGTGGCTGAACACCTTGATGCGGAGGTCGTAGAGGAGGCGCTCGCCCACCCGGCCGGTCCACGCGATGCGGCTGCGGCTCGTGATGGCGCCGACCACCACGCTCAGCAGGTAGACGATCGCCACCGTGACGACGACGCGGCGATCCCGCGGGCGGATGCCATCGTCGATGGCGATCTGCGTCAACAGGGGTCCGGCCTGCAGCGCAACGGTCTCCAGCACGACGAGCGCGATCGAGCCGGTCAGCGCCAGGCGGTGCGGGATGAGCAGCCGGCGCAGCGAGAAGCGCGCGGTGTCCGACGCGATCGGCTCGTAGACGACGTGCTCGTGGTCGTGCTCGGGCTCGTCGACGAGGAGCTTGTCGACCCGCGCCTGCATCTCCGGTGGGACCCCGGCGAAGGGCAGGTTCGCCCCGCCGGCCGCCGCGCCGCCGAACGCCCCCCCGCCGCCGCCGCCGCCGCCACCGAAGCCACCGCCGCCCCAGGCCATCAGAGGACGTTCCCGAGGTCGGACGGCTTGGCGGGCGGCACGTCGCGCTCGGCCAGCGCGGCGCGCTCCGCCGCCCGAGCGGCGGCGTCCTCCGCGCGGGCACGGCGGGAGGCGTCGGTCTCCTCGATGTGGGCGAGCACCTCGGCGTAGCGAGGCTCGGTGGCCATCAACCCGGCGTGGGTCCCGTCGGCGACGATCCGACCGCCCTCGAGCAGCACGACGCGCTCGGCCAGGTTGATGGTGGAGATCCGGCTGGCGATCACCAGGGTCGTGCGGCCCTCCATGAGGACGCGCAGCGCGGCGTGGATCTCCTCCTCCACCTGCACGTCGATCGCGCTGGTCGCGTCGTCGAGGATCAGGATGGCGGGGTCGGTGAGGAGCGTCCGAGCGATGGCGATCCGCTGCCGTTGCCCGCCGGAGAGCGTGTAGCCACGCTCGCCCACCTCGCTGTCGAAGCCCTCGGGCAACGCCTCGATGAAGGACTCCGCGCCGGCCGCACTAGCCGCCGCTCGCACCTCGTCGTCGGTCGCATCCGGTCGGCCGTAGGCGATGTTCTCCCGCACCGTCGCCGAGAAGAGGAACGGCTCGTCGAGCACGAGGCCGATGGCGGCGCGCAAGCTGCGCACGGTGAGGTCGCGCACGTCGTGGCCGTCGACCCGGACCACCCCGTCCGACGCGTCGTAGAACCGTGGGAGCAAGCGGGCGACCGTCGACTTGCCGCTCCCGGTCCGGCCGATCAGCGCCACCGTCTCGCCCGGCGCCAGGTGGAGGTCGAGGTGCTCGAGGACCGGTCCTGCCTCGCCGTAGCGGAAGGTGACGTCGTGGAGGTCCACCTCGCCACGGGGGGACACGAGGTCGATGGCCCCAGGTCGGTCGACGATGTCGGCCTCGGTGTCGAGGATCTCGTAGATGCGGCCGGCGGACGCGGCCGCTCGCTGGCCGAGGAGCAGCATGAACCCGAGCGTCCGGAACGGGGCTTGCAGGAGCACGACATAGGTGCTGAACGCCACGAGCGTCCCGACGGTCACCTGCCCGTCGATGGCGAGGAGGCCGCCGTAGAAGAGGACGGCGGCCAGCCCGAGCCGCGGCAGCGCCTCCATGAGCGGCGCGTAGTGGGCGCGCACGTCGACCTGTCGGATCGATCCCCATCGAAGCCGCCGGGCGGCCACCCCCAAGGCGTCGAGCTGCTGCGGCTCGGCCGCGAACGACTTGACCACCCGGGCACCGGTGACGTTCTCCTCCACGATGGTGGCGACATCCGCGGTGCGCGACTGCACGACCCAGCTGATCGGGAACAGCAGCTCCCGCATGCGGACGCCCACGACGTAGATGAACGGGATGGGTGCCACCGCCACCAGGGTGAGCGGCACGTTGACGCTCAACATGATCCCCAAGGCGACGACGAAGCTGATGAGGCTCAGCGACACGATCGGCATGAACGTGAGGAACATCTGCACCGAGCGGATGTCGCTGTTCGCACGCGAGATCAGCTGGCCCGACTGCACCCGGTCGTAGAACGGGAACGACAGCGTGGTGAGGTGCTCGTAGATCGTGGTGCGCAGGTCGTACTCGAGCGCGAACGCCATCTTGAACAGCGTGGAGCGGTAGTAGAAGGTGAGCACCCCGCGGACGACGGCCAGCACGGAGAGCGCCACCACGAACGGCGCGAGCGACGTGGTCCGCTGGGTGAGGGCGCGGTCGATCGCCGCCATCAGCACCCGCGGGGCGATGATCTGCGCCAGCATCGCGACGGCCGCGGCCAGCAGGCCCATCGTCAGCCGGCGGCGCCGCGCCCGCAGGAGCGGGAGCACCCGGCGGATCCACCCGAGGCGACGGTCGGGGGCGATCGGCGCGGCCGGCGCCGGCACGTGGGGGCCCGGCGGGAGGGGCGGCTCGTAGGCGCGGGAGGCGGAGCCCAGCAGGGCAAGGTCGCGGTCGAGCGCGGTCACCGGTGTCGGAGCACCCCCTCAGGTCAGGTCGGCAGCAGGACGAGCCTGCCCGCGAACAGTCGCGTTCCGCTCGCGTGACGCACAACTTCTCCGCGCCCACACTGTCCGCCGTGACCCGCGGGACGTCCATCCACCTCCGGCGGGGAGACGTCGCCCTCATCGTCGCGGCGATCTGCTTCGGCAGCACCTTCCTCGTGGTGCAGGACGCGATCGAGCGCGTGGAGCCGATCCCGTTCCTGGCGGTGCGCTTCCTGCTCGCCGCCCTGGCGCTGTGGCCCCTGGCGAGGCGACGGCCGTCCGCGCCGGGCGAGCGGCGCGACGGGATCGCGGCCGGGGTCGCCCTCCTGATCGGCTACGTGCTCCAGACCATCGGCCTGCAGTACACGGGCTCGGCCACCTCCGCCTTCATCACCTACCTGCTGGTGGTCTTCGTCCCGGTGCTCGCCCTCGTCCTCCTCCGCCGGCGGCCCCACCCGGTGACGCTGGTGGGGATCGCCGTCGCCGTCGTGGGGCTCGTGCTCCTCACGGATCCGGGCGGTGGCGGGGCCGCCAGCGGGTTCGGACGCGGCGAGGTGCTCACGCTCGGCTGCGCCATCGCGTTCGCCGCCCACGTCGTCATCCTCGGCGAGACCGCCCACCGCCACGACCCGATCCGCCTGGCGACCGTGCAGGTGGTCGTGGTGGGCGGCGGTTGCCTCCTGCCGGGGTTCTGGCTGGGCGGCTACGGCTTCCCTGCGCCCGCGCTGGCCGCCGCCGTCGCCACCGCGCTGGTGGCCACCGCGCTGGCCTTCGTGCTGCAGGTCAGCGGACAGCGCACCGTGCCGCCGGCTCGGGCCGCCCTGCTCCTGCTCCTCGAGCCCGTGTTCGCCGCCCTCGTGGCCTCACTGCGGGGCGACAGCCTGCGCCCCGTCCAGCTCGGCGGCGCCACCCTGATCCTCGTGGCGGTCATCCTCAGCGAGACCATCCCCGACGTCCTCGAGCGCCGCGGCGCCCGGCCGTGACCTCAGTCACCGATGCCCTGCTTGACCAGCCGGTCAGCGCGCGGGAGGCTGGTCTCGATAACGATCGTTCTCCAGAGGACCCGGGGGGTTCAGGGTTGGCTGATCCGAAGAAGCCGCGAGCACCGTTCGCGCCGTGGGACCGTCGGGAGCTCCCGGGGATCTTCTCGGTCGAGGAGTCGGCGCGGCGAGTCGGCAACTACAAGTGGGTCGAGATGCGCCTGTTCGAGGTGCTGGGCGGCTGGGTGGCCACCGTCCCGGAGCTCGACGTGAAGCTGCGCCTCGGCACCCACTGCTACCACCACGCGTGGCACGCCGAGCTGTGGCACAAGCGGCTCCCCGAGCTGCGGGAGATGAACCCCGAGCGCCTCACCCAGCCGGCCAACGACCAGCTCGTCACCTTCATGGACGCCGTCACCGAGCCCGAGGGGCCCGACCTCACCATCGAGAAGCTCGTCGGCGCCTACCGGGTGCTCATCCCGGCGAAGATCGCCGCCTACACGTACCACCTGAACAACACGTCCACCATCACGGACGCGCCCACCATCCGCTCCCTCAAGTTCTGCCTCGCCGACGAGTTCGACGACTGGCGGGACGGGGAGATGATGCTCCAGTCGCTCATCGAGACCGACGAAGAGATCCAGCGGGCCGTCGACCACCAGGCCAAGCTGCAGAAGCTGCTGCTGGCTGCTGGGGGCATCACCGGCCCCGGTTCCATCGGAGACTCGTACTCCAGCCCAGAGGAGACCCACGCATGAGGAAAGCCTTCCCGGTTGAGGATCTGGCCCGCGACGGACGCTTCGTCCGCGTGCCGATGATCGAGCGGTTCGACGATCCGCGCACCGCGCGGGTGGAGCAGAGCGCCGGCAAGAAGCGCACCGGTCCCGGTCGCCTCACGCCCGACCGCCCCGACGCGCCCGACGCCGCCCGCGCCCTCATGCACGGCATCTTCGTCGGCGAGATCCAGGCCCTCGAGGGCGCCGGCCGCACGTGCTGGGACTTCGAGGTGGGACCCGGCAACGGCGAGGGCATCCCCGAGGTGCCGTTCGAGCTCAAGCTCGACATGGCCCGCCAGTGCTGGGACGAGGCCCGCCACTGCGAGATCTCCATCAAGCTCAGCGGCCACATGGGCACCGAGCTCGGCGAGTTCTCCGAGAACACCTTCCTCTACGAAGCCGCCTGCAACCCCGACCCCGTGCTCCGCCTCACCGGCGTGAACCGGGCCCTCGAGGGGCTCGCCATCGACGTGTTCAACACGATGCGCGAGTTCGGCGACATCGCCGGCGACCCGATCCTCGAGTTCTGCGAGGACTGGATGCTCGCCGACGAGGTCACCCACGTGAAGATGGGCTCCGACTGGCTCCGCAAGCTCACGGCGAACGACAAGCCGCGCCAGGAGCGGGCCCTCGAGTTCCAGCGCGTGGTCGACAAGCTCTTCTCGCTCGGTGGCTTCCGCGGCGAGGAAGAGGACAGCCCCGTGCGCCTCGCCCGCCGCTTCCGCGAGCTGGCCGGCTTCGAGGAAGAGGAGATGGACACCCTCGCCGAGATCGCCAAGGAAGCCCGCCAGGAGATGGACGCCCGCATCGAGGCCAACCGCGCCGCGGTGGCCAACTAGGGGAGCTCATGCCGGTCGAGGTCCGGCCCGACACGTTCTCGATGGTGTTCTTCGACGCCGCCGAGATCCGGGCCATCGTGGAGCAGCTCGTCGCTGAGGTCGGCCTTCCCGGCGACCTCACCGTGACGATCGACGTCGATGAGACGACGCCGATGGGGCGCGCCGTGGTGGCGTCGCTGGAACCCGTCGTGATCACCGCAGAGTCTGGTGCCCTCGAGGACGTGAAGGCACCGCGGAAGCTGAGTGCCGAGGGCACCACCGACGTCCTCGGCAAGCTGCTGTTCTCCGTGCGTGACCGGCTCGACCCCACCTTCGGCGAGCCGCCGGCCTACGACGACCTCACCCTGCAGGAGTCGGTGGCGTGGGAGGTGTACTGCGTGGCCCGCCTGGGCCGGCTCGGTCACCCCGTCCAGCGCCAGCGCCGGCTGTACCAGTTCCGCAACCGCCACGGCTTCACCGATGCCGCGGACGCCGCCTTCGATCGCCTCTGGTCCACCGAGCAGCTCACCTGGAGCGACATCACCGCCGTCTCCCAAGAAGCCCTCGCCGCGCTACCCGCCTAGGGCAGCAGCTCAGCTCTCGAGGCCGATGTCGGCTTCCGGGTCGGTGGTGGGGCCGCCGGGCGGCGGGTTGACCACGGTGGTGGTAGTGCCTTGGAAGTCGATCGTGTCCCCGACGACGAGGCCGTCGATCACCCGGTTGACGTTGCCGTGCAGGTTGATCCACGCGTCATCCGCGTAGATGCTGCCCATGCCACTGCCCGCCGTGCCGCCGACCGTCATGGGCGTGGTGTTGCTGCGGGCCTGGTAGATCGACAGCCCCGCGTAGACCGCCCCCTCCGTCTGCGACGTCTGGTACGGCAGGAGCTGGACGGTGCCGTTGCCGGTGTGCGACAGGCTGCCCGACTCGAAGTACATGAGCACGCCGCCGTCGGCGGCGCTGCAGGTGGCGCAGCGCAGGTCATGGTTCCTCGGGTCGAAGGTGCCCTGGAACCAGTAGATGCCGGGGAGCATCTGGGTCGCGCCGTTGCCACCGCCGAGGTTGCAGCCAGTGGGGAACAGGCCGGGCTGCATGGTGGTGTTGTTGCAGACACCCGCGGCGGTCGGTCGGGCGGGGTTGCCGCTGCACGGGGTGGCCGCCGGCGCCACACAGGGCGAGTCCGGGAGGGCTGCGAACGGATCCGGGACCGGATCGGCGTCCTCGACCACCGTGCCCGTGGTGTGGTCCTCGACGCAGTCGGCGATGCCTCCGACCGCCGACACGAGCTCCGCGTTGATGGTGAAGCTGCCACACCCGCTCATGCTCGAGCCGCAGATGGCGTTGGGGTTGGTGCTGTTGGCGATCACTGCGCCACCGGTGACGGTGACGGTGTTGTTGCCGTTGACCCGGACTGCGCAGTCGACGGCGTTGTCGAGGGCCACGATGCCCAAACCCACGCCGGCCGTGACCTGCACCCGACGGGCCACCGCCGAGCGGCACACGTTGGTGGGTCCCGACCCCCACACGCGTGAGAACACGGCGGGAGCGGTGGTGCACGCCTCGACGAAGACGAGGTTGTAGCTGGGGATCGCACTGCCCACGAGCGGGTACGGCGTCGTCACCGAGACGGTGTAGTCGCCCACCGTGAACGTGCACGTGTCGGCGCCGCCGCAGGGCGATCCGGACGGTGTGCCGTTGAGGCTCGACGCGACGTTGAGCCGGGCGGCGTTGCGCGCCTCCTGCGCCTTGGTGGCGTTCACCGTCTTGAGCGGGAGGTCCTGCGACGCGGCGAGGGATGCCCCGTCGACGGCAGCCTGGGCGTTGAGCCCGATCTCGCGCGCCGCCCCCAGGTCGATGACGAAGGCCGCCATGCCCAGCAGCACGGTGAGGACCAGCGCGGCGATGATCAGGGTGACGCCGGCGTCTCGGTGCGCGCGGCTCCGTCCCTCTGTCAGCAGCTTCAGCACCATGACCACCCCGCTCCCGACGGGTCGTTCTCCAGGTAGTCGCCGCCCACGAGCTCGATGCTCTTCTCGACCCGCATCTCGACCTCGGTCTTGAGCGGACGGCCGTCGATGAACGGGGCCATCAGACCCGTGATCGAGTCGACCAGCCGCACCGTGCATACCTTGACGGTGTCGTTGCGGAACCCGAGGGGGTTGTTCTCCACCACCCGCACGCCCACCCGGAGGCTGTTGCCCAGGCCGGTGCTCTCCTTGGTGGTGCAGATGACCTTCTTGGCGTTGTCGGGCCCGGCGGCCGCGGCGCCGTTGATGCCGCACGAGGTGCTGGAGCCGTAGTCCTTGACGACCGTCTGCCGAGCTCCCTCCCGCGCGCCCTGCCGGATCGACTGGTAGTCGTTGAAGGCGATGGCGAACTCGACCATCCCGAAGATGAGCAGGCAGAGGAGCGGCATCACGATCGCGAACTCGACCAGGGCCGCGCCCCGGTCACGCTTCTCCTGCCTCCGCTCGCGACTCCGCCCCATGCCTCGGCAATCGCCCGGCATGGGCGATTGGATACGGCCACTGGCCGGGCTGACGCCTCACCTGGCGTGGCGTCCGTCAGTCCGTCGGCCGGCCGCCGTTCGCGTTGCCGTTGTCGCCGCCGGTTCCGTTGCCGGTTCCGTTGTCGCCGCCGGTTCCGTTGTCGCCGCCGGTTCCGTTCCCGCCGTCGTTGCCGCCGCCGGTGCCGCCCCCGTTCCCGCCACCGTTGCTGTGCGACGGAGGGATCGCGGGCGTGGCCGGCTGGTGGTCGCCGGGCGTGCCGGGATCCGCGGGCGTGGCGCCGCCCGGCGTCGAGTCGGGCGGTCCCCCACCGTCGCCGGGCTCGCTGGGATCGGCGGCGTCGGGATGGGTGTCGCTCGAGCCGCTCGACCCCGCATCGGGTTGCTGGCCGTCACCCTTGTGGTCCGCATCGGCCGGGTCGTCGGTGTCCAGCGAGGTGTCCTCGTCCGGGCGCGGGACGTCGAGGCCGATCACATCGCCGGCGTCCGCCACGATGCGCTGCACGGGTGCGGGCAGCACGTTCTGCGACGCGGCGACCATGAAGGCAGCCGCGGCGGCCACTGCCACGACGGCAGAGCGCACGAGGCGACGCCGGGCCGCCTCGACGTGGCGAGACGGCACCGAGGGCGCCGCCGCGACCAACCGGAGCAGGTCGGGGCTCATCACCGGGGCCGGTTGCCCAGCCGACCGGGTGCGCAGCGCGGCCGCGAAGTCGGCCAACGGAGCGAGGTCGTCGAGACCGGTCGGGGTGCGACCGGCCAGGAGCTCGTCGAGCTCGTGGCCCTCGAGAGCGGAGATGCGTGCCATCCACTCGGTGCCATCGTCCGGGTCCGAGCTCGGGATACGGCCGGGGTCCGGGCCGTCGACGTCGTCAGGGCCCACGGTCGACTCCTTCTTGGTCGAGGGCGCGCCGCAACGACGCCAGTGCGCGGTGCTGGAGCGACTTCACGGCGCCCACCGTCTTGTCGAGCGCGTCAGCCACCTCCCCCAGCGGGAGGTCGGCCACGATGCGGAGGAGGAGCACCTCCCGCTGATCGGATGACAGCTGATCGAGCAGCAGTCGGAGGCGGGCGTCGGACAAGGACTCCAGCGCCTCCGCCTCCACGTCCCCCGTCCATGCCTCGGCCGCCACCTCACCCAACGTCACCGCCGGGCGGCGCCGGACCCGCCGGGTCTCGTCCACCATCCGATGGTGGGCGATCGTGAACACCCAGGAGCGGAATCCGGCCCAGTCACCCGAGAAGCCGGGCAGGCCTCGGTGGACCTGGGCGAACACCTCGTTGACCAGGTCTTCGACCTCGGCCACGCCGTTGTAGCGCAGGTAGCCCGCCACCGTGGGGGCCAGCTCCTGGTAGACGGCGTCGAAGGCGGGGCCGGATCCAGCCCGCGCCCGCTCGAGGATCGCCGAGAGCTCAGCCCTCGAGTCGCCTGGTCGGCCGCCGCTCATGCCAGGTGCATCGGTCAGCGGAGGTCGTGAACTGAGATCGCATCCAGGAGGTCGATGGCGGGCGCGGCGGCCAGGAGGCCCTTGCACCCCTCGGCCATCGTCACCATGTCGGGCGAGTCGAAGTGGGCCTGTTGATCCTCCGGCCGCGCCCACTTCTGCACGATGACGAAGCGGTTGGGGGTGGTCGAGGACATGGCCAGGTCGATGTTGCGGCAGCCGGGATGGCCGCGGCTCAGGACGACGTAGCGGGCGAGCACCGACTGCAGCCGGCCGGCGTCGACCGCGTCGAACGTCATCGTCACCATCGTGAGGTCCACCTCGTCGGACTTGACGTCCGCCATCACAGGGCTCCTTCATGGGGGTCGACGATGCCGCTGACCAGGACATCTAGGTTCGGGGTTGGCACCCTTGACCAAGTCGGTATCGTAGATCCGTACCCCCCGGCCAGGGCACGAGCCCGTGGCTTCGATCTCTGACCCAAGAAGGTTGCCTGTGGCCAAGGAGCGCGTCGAGCGCGACGAGGAAGACCTCGTCCGCCTCTACCTCACGGACATCGGGCAGTACCCGCTGCTGACGAAGGATGACGAGGTCCGGCTGGCACAGGCGATCGAGGGCGGCAACGAGGCGCGCGTCGAGCTCGAGGCCGGCGGCAAGGACGTCACCCCGGCCCGCAAGCGCGAGCTGCGGCGCACCGCTCGGGCGGGTGAGACGGCCGAGCGCACGTTCGTGCAGTCGAACCTGCGGCTCGTGGTGTCGATCGCCAAGAAGTACCAGGCGTCTGGCCTGCCGCTCCTCGACCTGATCCAGGAGGGCAACCTCGGCCTGATGCACGCCGTCGAGAAGTTCGACTGGCGCAAGGGCTTCAAGTTCTCCACCTACGCCACCTGGTGGATCCGGCAGGCCATCACCCGCGGCATCGCCAACACGGGTCGCACCATCCGCCTCCCTGTGCACGCCGGCGACACCCTCGCTCGCCTCCAGAAGGCCCGCGCTCGCCTGGAGCTGAAGCTGGGCCGTCCCGCCACCCTCGCCGAGCTGTCGGCCGAGGTGGAGATGCCCGAGGACAAGGTCACCGAGGCGCTGCGCTTCGCCGCCGAACCCCTCTCGCTCTCCGAGCCGCTCCGCGAGGATGGCGATGCCGAGCTGGGCGACGTCGTCGAGGACCGCTCGGCTGAGTCCCCCTTCGAGGTGGCCGCCACCGCGCTCCTGCCCGACGAGATCAACCGCCTCCTGGCCCCGCTCGACGACCGCGAGCGCGAGATCCTGAAGCTCCGCTTCGGTCTCGACCGTGGCGAGCCCCGCACCCTCGAAGAGGTGGGCGAGCACTTCAACCTCACCCGGGAGCGGATCCGCCAGATCGAAGCGCGGGCCATGTCGAAGCTGCGCCATCCGAGCAGCGACACAGGCGCCCGAGACCTTCTTGCCGTCTGAGGTCTAGCCTGCGGGCATGAAGAAGCTGCTCCTGCTCATCGCCTTCCTCGCCCTCGCGTCCATCGCGGCCAAGAAGGTGCGCGAGCTGTAGGCACCCCGGCTCGCCGCCAGAGCCACCACGCCCCCACCACCAACGCGCCGGCGGCCGCTGCGCCACCGCCGACGGCCGCGGCTTGCTTCGGCGCCGGCATGGTGACCCGCTCCCGCAGCGGCACCTCCAGGCGGAACTGCTCCACCTGCCAGCCGCGCTCCTTGGCGGCGCGCGCCAGCTCGCGGTCGGGGTTGACCGCCACGGGGTGACCGACGGCCGCCAGCATCGGGATGTCCGTCGCCGAGTCGGAGTAGGCCCAGCAGTGGTCGAGGTCGAGGTCGTCACGCGCGGCGACCTCGCGCATGGCGATCACCTTCTCCTCGGCGTACACGTAGCGCTCGGTGCGGCCCGAGTACCGGCCGTGCTCGTCGAGCTCGGCCCGCGTGGCGATGGCCTCGTCGACGCCGAGGAGCTGCGCGATCGGTGCGACCACCTCCTCGGGCGATGCCGACACGATGAACACCTTGTGGCCCCATCGCTGGTGGGCCCGGATCCGGTCGAGGGCTTCGTCGTAGACGATCGGCTCGATGACGTCGCCGAGGGTGTCGCGCACGATCTCGCCGATCTCGACCTGGTCCCAGCCCTTGGTGAGCTGGAGCACGGACTCGCGGAGCTTCTCGAGCTTCTCGGGTGACGCGCCGATCTGCGCGTAGACCAGCTGGCCCCACGCCGCCTTGAGCATGAGCCGGCGGGTGAGCATGCCGGCGCGGTGGAGCGGCCGGCTGAAGGCCACCATCGATGCCTTCGCGATGACGGTCTTGTCGAGATCGAAGAAGGCCGCGACACGGGGCGCGTCCTCGGTGGGGGGCACCCCGGCGAGGGTAGCGGCAGGCATCTGACCCCTTGTCGCCCGCGCGGGCGCCGCCTACCGTCGGCCTCGACGACCGGTGATGGCCCCATCGCCGACCGCTTCCCCCGATGCAGCCCTGCCGTGGCCCCGCCGCGGCCGTGCCCTTCGGAGGATCCGATGCTCGTCGCCTGCTGGTCGTCGAAGGGTGGCGCCGGCACCACCGTCGTGGCCGCCACCCTCGGCCTGGTGCTCGCCCGCCGGTCAGAGGTGGGCGCCCTCGTCGTCGACCTCGCCGGCGACATCCCGGCCGCCCTCGGCCTGCCGGATCCCGACGGCCCGGGCATCGCCGGATGGCTGGGAGCCGGCCCCGACGTCCCGCCCGACGCGCTCGGTCGCCTCGAGATCTCGGCGGGGGACGGGCTGCGCCTCCTGTCGCGGGGCCCGGGGCCCCTCGATCCGGCCCGGGCCGACGTGCTGGCCACGCTGGTGGCGAGCGACTCCCGGCCGGTGGTCGCCGACTGCGGCACCGATCCGAACGGCGCGGCGCTGGTCGTGGCCGCCGGGGCCACCCGGTCGATCCTCGTCACCCGGCCCTGCTTCCTGTCGCTGCGCCGCGCCCTCACCGTGCCGTTGCGGCCGTCCGGCGTGGTGCTGCTCACCGAGCCGGGGCGATCGCTCACGCGTCGCGACGTCGAAGACTGCGTCGGTGCCCCCGTCGTGGCCGAGGTGGCGGTCGACCCGTTGGTCGCGCGCGCGGTCGACGCCGGCCTGCTGGCGTGCCGCCTGCCGCGTGCGCTGGCCAAGGAGGTCGAGCGTGCTGCCTGACGACCGCCACGACACGATCGTCGAGGCGCTCCACGCCCGGCTCCTCGGCGACGACCCAGCCCGCACCGCGGATCTCGGCCGGGTGGTGGAGGAGGTGCGCCACGAGCACCCGCTCCTGTCCCACGGCGAGGTGGCGGCGGTGGCGAGCGCGGTCACCGCCCGCGCCACCGGGCTCGGTCCGCTCGAGCCGCTGCTGGCCGACCCCGCCGTCTCCGAGGTGATGGTGAACGGCACCGGTTCCGTCTGGATCGAGCGCGACGGTGGCCTCGTACCCGCCGAGGTCCAGCTCGGCCGCGCCGAGGTCGACCTGCTCGTCGAGCGGATCGTCGCGCCCCTCGGCCTCCGCGCCGACCGCACCTCGCCTTTGGCCGACGCCCGCCTCCCAGACGGGTCGCGCGTGAACGTGGTGGTGCCGCCGCTGGCGGTCGACGGGCCCTGCATCACCATCCGCCGGTTCGGAGCGCGCCGCATCCCCCTCGGCGCGCTCTGCCCTCCGGGCGTCGACGAGCTGTTGGCGTGGGCCGTGCGCGCCCGCGCCAACATCGTCGTCAGCGGCGGCACGGGCGCCGGGAAGACCACGGTCCTCAACGCCCTGGGTGCGCTGCTGCCAGACCACGAGCGCGTGATCACGGTGGAGGACACCGCCGAGCTCCGGCTGCCGGTCGGGCACGTGGTGCGGTTGGAAGCGCGGCCGAGCACGGCCGACGGCGTCGGTGCCGTCAGCATCCGCCAGCTCGTGCGCAACGCGCTGCGCATGCGGCCCGACCGCATCGTCGTCGGCGAGGTCCGGGGCCCGGAGGCCCTCGACATGCTCTGGGCGATGAACACGGGCCATGAGGGCTCGTTGACCACCTGCCACGCCAACTCGCCGGTCGACGCCCTGCGCCGGCTCGAGGTCATGGTCCTGTCGGCCGGGCTCGACCTGCCGTTGCCCGCGGTGCGCGACCAGCTGACGTCCGCCCTCGACCTCGTGGTGCAGGTCGCGAGGTGCAGCGACGGGCAGCGGGGCATCGTGGCGGTCGGGGAGGTCATCGATCCGCCCGCCGACGGACCGCGGGTCCGCCTGCTCGCCGGCTCCACCGGGCTGCACGACCTGCCGGCGCGCCCACCCCGCGTGGCCTGTCCACCGCCCGACCCGAGCTGGTGCCGGTGAACGCCCTCCTCGTCGGAGGTGTCGTCGCCGGGTTGGTGGCGGCGGCCGCCGGCCGAGCGCCGGCCGCACGGGTCCCCGGTCGCGTCGCCGCCCCCACCCGTCCGCTGACGGTCACCGACGCGGTGGCCACCGTCGTGCGCGGGCTCGACCGGGTGCAGCCGACGCGCCGACGCGCCCGGCGCGACGCGCAGCTGCCCGATGCCCTCGATCGGTTGGCCTCCGCGCTGCGCGCCGGGCAAGCGGTCGGTCCGGCGCTGGTGGAGCTCGCGCCCCTGCTCCCCGACCCGCTCGGCGCCGAGCTGCAGCCGGTGGCGGCGGCGCTCGAGCACGGCGCCACCGTGGCGAACGCCCTCACCGCGTGGTCCACGGCGCCCGGTGCCTCGAGCGACGTCCGACTCGTCGCGGCGGCCCTCACCCTCGGCGCCGACGCCGGCGGGGAGGTGGCGCGCGCCATCGACCGCGTCGCCGCCACCCTGCGCGAACGCCGCGAGCTGGCGGGCGAGGTGCAGGCGCTCGCCGTCCAGGCCCGCGCCTCCGCTGGTGTGCTCGCCGTCGCCCCGCTTGCCTTCGCGGGCCTCGTCGCCACCATCGAGCCAGCCGTCGTCGCCTTCCTGGTCACCACCCCGGTGGGCCTGGCCTGCCTCGGGTTCGGGTTGGGTCTCGAAGCCCTGGGCAGCGCGTGGATGGCCCGGATCACGCGAGGCGTCGCATGACCGCCGTCGCCATCGGCACGATCCTCGGGCTGGTCGTCGCGGACACGGCCCAGCGTCACCTCCCCCATGCCGCGCCATGGCGGAGCTGGACGCTTCCGGCTCTCTCCACGCGCGTCACTGCGGTCGCCGCCTTCCTCGGGCTGCTGGTGCTGGCCCCACCTGCGGCGCCGCTGGTGCCGCTGGGGTGGTGGACCCGCCGCCGGGTGCGCGCACGTCGCGTCGAGCGGGCGACCGCGCGTCGGGTGCGTGGCGCGCTGCCCGACCTGGTCGACCTGCTCGTCCTCACCAGCAGCGCCGGCTTGTCGCTGCCGGTGGCCCACCCGCTCGTGGCGGCGAGCACACCGGCACCCGTCGGCCCGGCGCTCGCCGCCGCCCATGAGGCCGCCACCATGGGTCGGCCACGCGCCGACGCGGTGCTCGCCGCCCTGGCTCCGATGGGCGAACGAGCCCGGGCGCTGGCCCACGTGCTGGTCGACCACCTCCGCTACGGCGTCCCGCTCCTCCCCGGGCTCGAGCGGGCGGGCCTGGAGCTGCGCCTCGACCGCCGGCGTTGGGCCGAGCTGGAGGCCCGCCGGGTCCCGGTCCGCTTGCTGGCGCCACTGGTCACCTGCGTGCTGCCGGCCTTCGCCCTCCTCACCGTCATCCCCCTGCTCGCAGCGTCGCTCGACGCGCTGCCCACCTGAACCCACCGACCCATCGGAGGTCTCCATGCTCCGGACACTCGTGTCCCTCCAGGTGCTCGCGCTCGCGTCCACCGCCCGCATCCGGCGACGGTTCGCCGACGACCGTGGCCAGTCGACCGCCGAGTACGCGCTCGTGCTCCTCGGCGCCGCCGGCGTGGCCCTGCTCCTCGTGGCCTGGGCCACCAAGACCGACAAGATCACCCGCCTGCTCAACTCGATCATCGACCAGGTGCTCGATCGGGTGTCATGAGGTCCTCGCGGCGCGAGCCTGCGGCCCGGGGTGACGGCGGCCAGGCGTCCGTGGAGCTGGCGCTGCTGCTCCCGGTCGTCGTGCTCCTCTTGCTGGCGGTGCTCCAGGTCGGGCTGCTCGCCCGCGACGTCGTCCTCGTCACCCATGCGTCGCGGGAGGCGGCGCGCGCCGCGGCCACCGATCCCGACCCGGCTGCGGCGCCGGTGGCCGCGTCGGCCTCGAGCGGCCTCGACCCCGACCGCCTCACCGTCAGCGTCTCTCGACCGGGCGGCGACCACGCCACCCGCGTGGTCGTCGAGGTCAGCTACCTCGCCAGCACCGACGTGCCGCTCGTCGGTGCGCTGCTGGGCGACCGGAGCATCCGATCCACGGCCACGATGCGGATCGAGCAGCCGCCGTAGGCCATCGCGCTCAACCTCAGGGCCCGTTGAACCGATCAAAACGGGACAAGGAAGACATGTCGGCCGAGATTCCCGTGAAACCAAGGTTCCGTGGGAGGATCAGGCCGTCAGGACAGCGAACGAGGTCGATGAGGTGGGCGCTCGCACGGTGCGCGTGCTGCATCCTCACGGCACGTACTCTCACGCTGCACCACTGCACCAGCGCACAACCGCACAACCGCACTATCGGGCCGGCGGCCCCCGTGGAGGAACCACCAGCATGCTCAAGCGATCGGTCGCCATCCTGGCCTCCACAGCAGTGCTCGCCCTCCTCGTCGCGCCGTCGGCGCAGGCCAAGGACCCTGAGCTCAAGTCCTACGGAGCCGGTGCATCGGCCACGGCGCTGTTCCTGAGCCTCCTCGACCAGGACCTCACGTTCTCGGGCACGAGCGCGGCGGTGGGTTCCACCCCCGAGGCCAAGGCCAACGGCCAGGCCGTCACCACCCCGCTCTTCTCCACCCCAGGCGCCCCGGTCGAGTCCGAGGGCGCCCTCGTCAGCGGCGAGGACTGCGTGCTCGACGAGGACCTGCCGTCCCCCATCAACCTGGCGGGCCTCGAGATCAGCTGCGTGCGCACCAGCGCCGAGGTGGCCGACGACTCCCCCACCGGCACCTCCACCTCCGACGAGGTCGTGCTCGACATCATCTCCGCCGACCTCGTGGGGCAGGTCACCGACGACGTGCTCCGACCGCTGCTGGAGCAGCTGCTCGCCGGCCTCGAGCCGCTCCTCGCCATGCTCGGCGACCTCGGGCCGAGCCTCGACCTGATCATCGACCTCCTCCTCAACGACCTGTCCGACGGCGGGGCCCTGGCCTCCATCACCGTGGCGCCGACCTCCAGCACGGCCACCGACGTCTCGAGCGTGGCCACCGCCCAGGGCGTCGACGTCGACCTGCTGCCCGGCCTCATCCCCGGCGCCGCGTCGCTCGCCCGCGTCACCGTCGGCGACTCGTTCGCCAGCGCGGTCTACGACCCCGCCTCCGACGAGACGACGATCGACGGCAAGGCGGCGTTCCTGAGCGTCGACCTGACGGGCCTCGAGGCCATCCTCACCGGCCTGATCGGCGGGGTGGGCGACGCCATCGTCGGTCAGCTCCCCGACCCGCTCCCGGACCTGCTCGAGCCCATCATCGCCTCGATCCTCGAGCTCATCGCCGGCCTCGACGAGGACATCGAGGACCTCGTCAACGTCACGATCGACCAGCTGGCCTGCCCGGACAGCCCGCTCGCCGCGATCCTGTGCTTCAGCGCTGGCGGCGTCAACGAGCTCGACGCGGCCGGTCTGGACAGCTTCGGCTTCACGTACGGCGAGGGCACCCGTGGCGTCGAGGCGGAGATCCTCGCCCTCGACGTCCTCGACGGGACGCTCCAGCTCGGTGTCGGCCAGGCGGCCGCCGGCGCCAACGCCATCCCGGCTCCGGCGACGCCGCCCACCCCGCCGACCCCCGACGACCCCGATGTCCCGCTGCCTCGCACCGGCGGCACCCCGAGCCTGCCGATCGCACTGGCGCTGTTCGCCGCCGCCGTCTCGGCGATGGCGATCGTCCGCCGCACCCGCACCGTCTGATGTGCGTACGGTCCGAGACCTGAGCAACACTCCGGACTCCGGTCCGCACCCCCACAACCCCTGGTCGTCATGGCCCCCCTGATCGCCACCGCCAGCATCGTCCTCATGGTCGCGGCGCTGTCCGTGTACGGCCCGGTCGCCCGGCCCCGTCCACCGGCGCACCTGCGCTCGGTGGCCGACCTGGTTCCCGTCCCGCCGCAGACCGGCAACCGGCTGCTCGACGCGGTCGTCGGTGCCCTCCGGTCTCGTCGTTGGGCCCGGATGCTGCTCACCACCGCGTCCGTGGCGCTGCTCGTCGGAGCCATCGGCACGATCGGCTACCCCTTCTACACGAACCTGTACCAAGACCGGCTGCAGTCGCGCCTCGATCGCCAGATCCAGAGCCCCGAGCTCAAGCAGGCCTACCTCGACCGGAACGTCGGCATCGGCGACAGCCTCACGCGCATCGTGATCCCCGACATCAAGGTCGACGTGGTGGTGGTGGAGGGGACCACCGCCAGCGCCCTGCGCGCCGGTGCGGGCCACTACGCCGACACCCCGCTCCCGTGCGAGATCGGCAACGTCGCCATCGCCGGGCACCGCACCACGTACGGCCGGCCGTTCCACAACGTCGATCAGCTCAAGGTGGGTCAGGAGATCACGCTCGAGACCCCGATCGGCACCTGCACCTACGAGATCAACCAGGAACCCTTCCCGGTGTCGCCGAACGCATTGGAGGTGGTCGCCAACACCCCCGATGAAGCAACGTTGACGCTCACCACGTGCCACCCGAAGGGCAGCGCCCGGCAGCGCCTGATCATCAAGGCCACGCTCGTCCGCAGCGACGTCCCACCGGCCAACGGCGGAGCCGAGGCATGAGGCGCGCCCGCGCGGCCGCAGCAGCCGTTGGCGTCGTCGTCCTCGGACTGGCGGTCATGCCCGACGCTCGCGCGCAGGACACGCCGGCCCCAGAGTGGGCTGGTTCCACCCTCAACCCCGACCCCCGGCCGTGCGACAACAACGACGTCTGCGGGATATTCCAACGTGCCCCCGCGGCTGGCGCGGTCCGGCGGTTGATCTCGGTGACGTTCGCGATCGAGGCTGTCCACACCAGTGCAGGCTGCAACGTGCCGCCCGACCCTGATGACGTGGAGCCGGGCCCGTCGCCGGTGGCGTTCAGCCGGTCGCTCAGCTTCGAGTGCAACGGGACCTATCGCTCCATCGCCTCTGCCTCCGCCAACCTCAACGGCGGCAACCAGAGGCTCGACCGCGTGTTCATCGTCGCCAACCCGGCTCCGGACGTCGACCCGCCCAGCGTGGTGGCAGGAGCTGAGCGGAGCGTCGCCGTGTCGTGGACGCCGCTGGCCAGCCCGCCCAAGGACTTCCGCGGCTACCTCGTCCTCCGCTCGAACGGGTCCGCGACCGAGCCCGTTGCCAACCTGACCCCCGCCGAGACCTCGTGGACCGATGCCGCCCCGCCCGAGGAGGGCGGTTCCTTCACCTACCAGGTGCGGACGCGGAGGCCAGGCGCCAATCCGGATGACCTCACGGACGAGGTGACGTCCTCCGGCGCGTCCTCCGCGCCGATCGATGTGGCCCCGGTCCCCCAGGATCCTGGCGGCGACGATGGCGGCACGGACGCGGGCGACGGCGGGACGGACGGCGGGACGGACGGCGGCACCGGCGGCACCGGCGGCACCGGCGGTCCGGGCGGCACGGACGGCGGCACGGACGGCGGCACCGGCGGCGGCAGCACGGGTGGCGCGACCGGCGGCACCACCGGGGGTGGCACCGGCGGCGGCAGCCCGAGCCTGTCCACGCCAGCGTTCCGGGTGCCGCGCGTCGGCACGCCGTCGCGCAACTTCTTCCCGCCACTGCTGTCCCCGCCGGTCGACGCGGGCTTCGACGAAGAGCTCCCGTTCGACGAGCGCGAGCCGGGCGAGGAGGACGCCGTCCTGCCCGACGACCTCGCGTCCGGGCCCCTCGAGACCGCTCCGGGTCGCGGGCTCATGATCCCGCTCGCCACCTGCCTGGTGCTGGCGGTGTGGGCGCTCCACCTGCGGTACCTGGCCCGGATGGCGAAGCCCGAGTACCTCGACCCCGGCGACGACCGGGCGGAGATCGTCGTCTACTGAGGCGACCCCAACACGACCTGCAGCAGGTCGAGGGCGGCCGTCTTGTCGAGTTGGTCGTTCCCGTTGCCGCACTTCGGTGACTGGATGCACGACGGGCAGCCGTCGGTGCACCGGCACGTGCGCACGCTCTCGAACGTGGCCGCGAGGTGCCGGTCGGCCGCTTCGTACCCGAGCTCGGCCACCCCGGCCCCGCCCGGCATGGCGTCGTAGATCACGATGGTGGGGCGCTCGGTGTCGACCTGCCGGGCGGTGGAGACACCACCCACGTCCCACCGGTCGCAGATCGCGAAGAGCGGGAGCATGCCGATGGCCGCGTGCTCGATGGCGTGGAGCGCGCCCGGGAGGCGGGTTCGATCCAGCCCCGCTGCCTCCGCCACGTGAGGCTCGATGACGTACCAGATGGCTCGGGTGACGAGCGTGGCCGGCGGGAGGTCGAGCGCCTCCGAGTGCACGAGGGCGCTGGTGAGCGCGTCCTTGCGCTGGTAGCCGACGACCGTGGTGTGGACCTCGGCTGTGCCGAGGTGGAGGTGGGCCTGCCCGACGGTGCGATGGGCGTCGACGTGGAGCAGGCGGATCTGCGTGTCGCTGCGCGGCACCGTGTACGTGGAGCCGTCGTCGGGTTCGACGCGCGCCACCCCCACCTCGAGGTCGAGCTCCACCACGCGCCACTGCTGGCCCTGGTGGAGGTACGACGCGCCGGTGTGCACCTGCTCCGGTGCGCGCGCGCGATCGACGTCGCCGATCGCGCGCTCACCCTCCGCGGTGACGATCCGGACGGGTGCCCCGGAGGCGTTCCGCAGGCCCACGCCGTGGGAGGGCCACCCACAGCCGACCCAGACGGCGATCGGCTCGTGCCGGCGCCCGCGGTGGCGCACCGCCAGCTCGTCGCTCTGCACGAGCCGCCGGACGCCATCGTCGAGGATGCCCGGCCACCAGCGCTGGTCGGCGTGGGTGAGCGGGAGCTCGTGGGCGGCGCAGCGCAGGTGCGGGTCGACGACGTAGGGGTTGGCCGGGTTCACGACCGCGGGCTCGGGGCGGCGCGTGAGCAGCTCGTCGGGGTGGGTGGCCAGCCACTGGTCGAGCTGGTCGTTCCCGGTGACGAGCACCGCGGCCGATCCCGCACCCGAGCGGCCCGCCCGCCCGGCCTGCTGCCAGAACGAGGCGATCGTGCCCGGGAAGCCGTCGATGACCACCGCATCGAGCCCACCGACATCGATGCCCAGCTCGAGGGCGGACGTGGCGACCACGCCGGCCAGCTGGCCGGCGAACAGCTCGTCCTCGATGGCGCGGCGCTCCTCGGCCAAGTACCCGCCGCGGTAGGCGCGCACGCGCTGTCCCAAGGAGCGGGGCAGGCGGCGGCGGACGTCGGCGGCGACGATCTCCACCCCTCGGCGGCTCCGGGCGAACCCGAGCGTGGTGTGACCATGGCCGATCAGGCCCGCCATCACGGCGGCCGTCTCCCGATGCGCCGACGCGCGGGTGCCCGAGTGCTGGTCGAGCAGCGGAGGCTGCCAGAGCGCGATCGTGCGCGGGCCCGCTGGCGATCCGTCGTCGAGCACCGGCACGACGTCGACCCCGCAGACCGCGGAGGCCAGCCGCTGGGGCTCGCCGATCGTGGCCGACGTGCAGATGAACACCGGATCGCCGCCGTGGTGGACGGCCAGCCGTCGAAGGCGCCGCAGCAGCTGGGCCACGTGGCTCCCGAACACGCCGCGGAACGTGTGGAGCTCGTCGACGACGACGTAGCTCAGTCGGCTGAGGAAGGTCGCCCACCGCTCGTGGTGCGGGAGGAGCCCCGAGTGCAGCATCTCCGGGTTGGTGAGCACGACCGATGCCTGCTTGCGCACCCAGGTGCGCTCCTCGGGGCTGGCGTCGCCGTCGTAGGCACCCGCCACGATGCCCGGCAGCTCGAGGGCGGTGAGGGCGCGCAGCTGGTCGTGGGCGAGCGCCTTGGTGGGGAAGAGGACGAGCCCGGTGCCCGGCCGGATCGGTGCGATGGCCGCCTCCGCCATCGGCACCTGGTAGCAGAGCGACTTGCCCGACGCCGTCCCCGACGCGACCACCACGGACCGGCCGGCCCGGATCAGATCGATCGCCTCCGCCTGGTGGCTCCACAGCCGCCCCGGGAGCCGGTCGGCGACCGCCGCGGCGAGGGGGCGGGCCAGGTCGGCGTGCCGGGCGGCGCGGGCGGGCAGGGCGACGAGGTGCAGGAGTCGGCTCGGCCCCAGGTCCATGTCGACGCCCGCGTCGGCGTGGTGGGCTCGATCGCGCTCGGTGGCCAGCTCGCCGATCACGTCGGCGAGGCTCGCGCCACCGGTGAGGGCAGCGAGGTGGTCGGGGCGGACGGCCATGAGGTGGAACGAGCGTACGCCTGGTCGCTCGCGGATGACAGGGGTGTAGTTCCAACGGTGTGATCTTGCGGCTCCGGTAGGTTCGAGCCCGTGGACATGGCGGTGCGGGTGGAGGAGCGGGACGGCTGGGCCGTCGCGCTCGTGCACGGCGACGTGGACATGACGACGGCGCCCCGTCTGCGCGAGGCGGTGATCGACGTCGTCGTCGGCGGACAACCGAACGTCGTCCTCGACCTCCAGGGGGTCGACTTCATCGACTCGACCGGCCTCGGGGTCGTGGTCGGGCTGCTCAAGCGCACCCGCAGCCAGGGGGGCGACCTGCGCCTCGTCTCGACGCGCGACGCGCTGCGCAAGGTCCTGGAGCTCACGGCCCTCGACCACGCCCTGCCGCTGGCCGACACCGTCGCCACGGCCATCGGCGGGGACCGCCCGGCAGGAGGCTGAGGCATGGGGCGCGACATCCACCTCGAGATCCCGCCCCGCAGCGACTACCTCGCCCTCGTGCGGCGCGTCGTCGCCACCGCGGCCAGCGTCGACCACGTCCTGCCGGACCGTCGCATCGACGACCTGAGCCTGGCGGTGTCCGAGGCGTGCGCGAACGCCATCGATGCCCAACGGTCGTCCGGGTCGGTGGAACCCGTCGCGGTGGCCATCGAGCTCGGCGAGCAGGCCGTCGCGGTCACGATCACCGACCACGCGGGCGGGTTCTCACCCGACGAGGTCGACCCGCTGCCGGCCGCCGACGACCCCGGCCGCCTGCGCCACGAGCGCGGCCTCGGGTTGCCGCTCATGCGCAGCTTGGCGGAGGCCGTCACCTTCACCGCGACGGCCGACGGCACCGCCGTCCGCATCGAGGTGCACGGGTGACGTGGCTCGGATTTCTCGTCTTGGGAGGTTTACGAAGGCCGGGTCGGGGGGAAGCAGCGCCCATCGCTCGCACCAGCTGCCATCTAGTGCTTGTCACGAGATCGCAATCGTTGTAACTTGATCGAAACGTTGTTGGTGGATCACGAACCCCGCCAACGACCTCCCTCTGAGGCACCGGTTGTGTCGTCGGTCTGTCCGCCCGCCCCGACGACATGCCGGTGCCTCGGGCGTTTTCGCCCCGTTCAGCCGCCCACCTCGCGGCGTCCCTCCAGGGCCCGTCCGAGCGTCAGCTCGTCGGCGTACTCGAGGTCGCCGCCCACCGGCAGCCCGCTGGCGATCCGGGTGACCTTCACCTGCAGGTCCTTGAGCAACCGGCCCAGGTACATCGCGGTGGCCTCGCCCTCCAGGTTGGGGTTGGTGCAGAGGATCACCTCCTGCACCCCCTCGGTCTCGATGCGGGCGAGGAGCTCGCGGATGCGCAGCTGCTCGGGTCCGATGCCCTCGATGGGGCTGATCGCTCCTTGGAGGACGTGGTACCGCCCGTTGAACTCCTGCGTCTTCTCCACCGAGACGATGTCGCGCGGCTCCTCGACGACGCAGAGCACGGTGGGGTCGCGCCGGTCGTCGGCGCAGAGACCGCACTCGTGGCCCTCGGCGATGTTGAAGCAGCGGTCGCAGAACATCACCCGGTCCTTGGCCTCGGTGATGGCGTGCGCGAGGCGGAGGGCATCGACCTTCTCGACCTTCAGCAGGTGGAAGGCGATCCGCTGGGCGGACTTGGGCCCGACGCCCGGCAACCGGCCGAGCTCGTCGATGAGCTCCTGCACCGGCTGGGCGTAGACGCCGGCCATCAGCTCCCGCCGAAGAGATCGCCGAGCCCCGCGAGCGGACCCATCGCCTCGCGCTGGATGTCGAGGAGCTTGGCGTTCATGTCGTGCATGGCCGCCACGACGAGGTCTTCGAGCATCGGCACATCGGTGGGGTCGACCACCTCGGGCGCGATCGTCACCCCGAGCACCTGGCCGGTGCCGGTGGTGCGGATGCGGACCACCCCTCCGCCGGCCACGCCCTCGATCTCCTGCTCCGAGGCCGCCTGCTGCGCGGCCATCATCGACTGCGCCTGCTCCAGCAGCCCCCCGAGACCGTCCGGGGACACGGCGCTGAAGTCCGGGAGCGCTGGGAGCGCGCCGTCCTCGGCGTCGTCCGCGTCAGCACCGTGGTCGTCGCTCACAGCAGGCAGCGTAGGCCGCGCCGCCGAAGACCCACCGCCTACTCCTCGACCAGCTCCGCGCCCGGGAACGCCTCCGCCAGCCGCTCGACACCGGACCCCGCCGAGGGCGCATCCTCGAGCTCGTGCACGTCGACGACCTCGTCCTCCGTCGGCGCCGCATCGTCGGTGGAGGCGGCGGCGGGCGCCAGCGCGGCGCCCACGACGACCCGGATCGCGACGGGCCGACCGAAGTGGGCGCTCAGCGCTGCCTCGACCTCCGGGCGTCGCTTCTCGAGCTGGTCCGGGGGCGGGCCCTTCGGTACGGAGAGCACGCGGCCCTCCTTCGTCCGACGGCTCGAAGTGGCCGTCGCGGAACATGCCCCGCGTCGCGCCCTTGACCCCGTCGAGCACGCCACTCCACGCGGCTTGCAGCTCGTCCGCACTCGGCGCGTCCGCACCACCGTCGAGCATCGGTGCCGGCCCGTCCGCGACGGGCGTGCGCTCGGGCTCAGCGCGGGGGGCGGCCGCCGCCGTGCGCGCGGTGGCCTTCTTCACCGGCGCCCGCGGCCCGCGGGCGGTGGCCTTGGCCAGCTCGTCTCGCGGCAGCGGCCGCCGGCCCTGTCGCGGCGGGCGTGGCGGGCGCGGTCGTGGCGGCGGGAGCCGGCGCGGGCGCTGTCCACCGCCGGGCCAGGGACCATGCCCCGCTCCAAGCGGTCGAGCCGGTCGAGGATGGCGTCGTAGGAGTGATCGCCGTCGGGTCGGCACAGGCGCACGAGGGCCACCTCGAGCACGATGCGCGGGTCGGGCTTCTTCGCCAGCTCCACCAATGCCTCGCCGAGCACCTCGAGGGCGCGGGTGAGCCCGGAGGCACCCAGCTGCGCGCCGAGGGCCTCGGCCCGGGCGAGGTCAGGGGCAGGGAGGTGGCGGTCGGGCGCCTTCATCACCGCGAGGAACGCATCCCGCAGCCGGCCGATGAGCACCTCGCCGAGGGTCCGGGGGTCGCGCCCCGCCGCCGTCGCGTCGGCCACCGCGACCAATGCTGCGCCGGCGTCGTGCTGGGCGAGGGCGTCCAGGATCGCCTCGACGGCCTGCGGCTGCTCGACCACGCCGCCCATCGCCGACACCTGATCGAGGGCCGAGAGCGCGTCGCGCGCGGACCCGCCCCCCTGGCGCACCACGTGCTCCACCGCGTCCTCGCCCAGGCCGAGCTCGGCGTCGGCGATCACGTAGCGGACGTGGTCCGCCAGCTCGTCGGCGTTGAGGAGGTGGAACTCGAAGTGCTGCGTCCGGCTGCGGATCGTGGGCAGCACCTTCTGCGGATCCGTGGTGCAGAGGATGAACACCACGTGGGCCGGCGGCTCCTCCAACGACTTCAGGAGCGCGTTGGCGGCACCCGGGCTGAGCATGTGGACCTCGTCGAGGATGACGACCTTGCGGTTGCCCGATGTGCCGAGCGGGATCCGCTCGATCAGCTCGCGGATGTTGGCGACCCCGTTGTTCGACGCGGCGTCCAGCTCGAGGAGCCAGTCGACGATGCGACCGTCGTCGACGGCGACGCAGTTGGGGCACGAGCCGTCAGGCTCGCCGTCGACCGGGTGCTCGCAGTTCAGGACCTTGGCGAGGATGCGCGCCGTCGACGTCTTCCCGGTGCCGCGCGGGCCGCTGAAGAGGTAGGCGTGGCCCACCCGGTCTTCGGCCACCGCCGTGCGCAGCGCCCGCACCACGTGGTCCTGCCCCCGCAGCTCGCCGAAGCGCTTCGAGCGGTAGCGCCGGTAGAGCGCCTGGTACGGGTCGGCCATCGAGCCGACGTTATCGGTGGCCGGTGGCGCCCGTCGCCGGTCAGACGCGGCACCGCTCCCGGATGTGACGGTCAGGCGATCTGCGGCACACCGCAGGCTCCGCTGAGAGCTGCTGCCTCCCGGCCCTGACTCGGTTCACGGACTGCAGTTGCACAGGACCCGACCGCCACATGCGAGAGCGGGCCGGGGGACACGATAGCCTCGTCGGTCCTGGGTGCCACCTCTGGGTGGTCCCGAGGAGGGGTGCCCACGGGAACCCAGGAGGGGTGCGAGAGCGGCCGAATCGGCACGCTTGGAAAGCGTGTGTGGGGCAACCCACCGTGGGTTCGAATCCCACTCCCTCCGCGCTCAGCGGTCACTGGGGCAGAGGATGCCGAGGAAGCAGTGCTCCTCGTCGTCCTCCGGTGGCGCCGTCGTCGGGGTGGTGGGCGGCGCGGTGGGCGGCGGCGCGGCAGGTGCCTCGGTCGTCGGGGTCGGCCACTCCTCCAGGGTCGGGTCGCCCGGTCCCAGCACGATCCGTGTGCCGTCCTCGTCCACCTGGATCGGTCGGCGCCACTGGGGTTGGGCCGCGAGCGAGGCGTCCGCGTAGGCGTAGGCATCCTGCACGCTCGGCCCGGCGGCCCCCTCGAGCCAGGCCTCGCGCACGAGGTAGTGGACGAGGTACGAGGCCTTGAGGTTCCGGCTCTCGTAGGCGAGGTGGTTGGCGTCCGCCGCTCCGGTGAGCACGCGGCCGGGCGCGAGCAGCTCGGTGAACCCGCCCGCGAAGCACGTGGCCAGCAGCAGCCACATGCGTTGCGTGGTGGCCGGCGCGAGCAGCGCGGCCAGCTCAGTGTCGCTGATGGTCCCACCGTCCGCGAGGACGAGCGCCTCGGTGGTGGGACCGAGCTTGCGCACGTGCCCCGCGTAGCTCAGGACGAGGGTGGCGCCGGGTCCGCCTTGCTGCACCAGCGACTCGATCGCGGCCACCACGTCGGCGCGGCGCGCCTGTCCGTCGCGCAGCACCACCCGGTTCCCGACCGGGACGCCGAAGCCGTCCAGTGCGCTGTCCACGGTGTCGGCGTCGGCCACCGCCGCACCGAGGTCGGCGCGGCTGCCGGGGTAGTCGTCGATGCCGATCACGAGCGCGAACACCTGGCCCTCGACCTGCTCGACCTGGGTCGGCACGAAGGTGCCCGGCGGCGCGGTGGGCTCCGCCAGCTCGCCCACCAGGTCCCCGGGCGGGGTGATGGCCACCTCGTCGACCGTGCCGGCGGCGGGATCGACCGTGACCAGCGGCGTCACCGCGGCCCGTTCGATGAGCGACGGCCGATCAGGCAGGAGACGGAGGGCGCCGGGCACGATCGCCAGCGCCAGCGCCACGCACGCTGCGCTCGCCCATCGCCCCACGTGCATCTCGGTCCCCTCCCAGGCCCCGCAACCGATCCGGCCGGACGGCCCCAGCGCCGTCCGAACGGTGATCTCCTCACCAGTTCGCCGTCTGCCGGGGATCTCCTTCCGTCGTAGGGTGCGCCCCCGTGGACGACGCCGCCGCCATGGCCCTGGCCCTCGACGAGGCACGGCAGGCGGGAGCGGCCGGCGAGGTCCCTGTCGGAGCCGTGGTGGTGGTCGACGGCGCGGTCGTCGCTCGGGCCGGCAACCGGCGGGAGCAGGATCGCGACCCCACGGCCCACGCCGAGCTGCTCGCCCTGCGCGCCGCCGCCAGCGCCCTCGGCTCCTGGCGCCTCGACGGGGCCACGCTCGTGGTGACCCTCGAGCCGTGCCCGATGTGTGCGGGCGCTCTCGTCGGCGCCCGCGTGGCCCGCGTGGTCTACGGGGCGGCGAACACGGAGAACGGCGCCTGCGGCACGCTCTACAACCTGTGCGTCGACCCGCGCCTGCACCACGAGGTGACGGTCGTGCACGGGGTGGAGGCCGAGGCCGCCGGCCGTCTCCTCGACAGCTTCTTCGCGTCGCGCCGCGCCTGAGCCAGGGGAAGCTGGGAGTCAGCTCACGCCGGCCAGCGGCGCGGCGAGCGACAAGGCGCGGATGTGGTCGTCGACCGTCTGCTGGCCCGTGCGCATGGTGTCGATCGAGAGGTGCGATGCACCGATGCTCCGCCACCGCTCCACCTGACGGGCGAAGCGATCAGGGTCCTCGGCGTCCCAGCGGACCCGACCTTCCATGCCGATGCTCTCCGGTGCACGCCCCGCGGCTTCCGCCGCCGCCCGGATGGTGACCAGCGCGCGGTCGAGGTCGTCACCGGGACGGACCTGCGGGAACCACCCGTCAGCGAGCCGACCGATCCGCCGGTACGCGGGTTCGGACGAGCCGCCGACCCAGATCGGGATGGGCTGCTGGATGGGCATCGGTGCCAGTCCCGCTCCGCGCACGACGTCGAAGGACCCTTCGAACGACACGGTCGGCCTGGTCCACAGCGTGCGGAGCAGCTCGATCTGCTCGTCGAGACGGCGACCCCGTTGGTCGAACCGCTGTCCCAGGGCTTCGTACTCGACCGGGTTCCAGCCGACCCCCACCCCGAAGCGGAAGCGACCCTCGGTGAGCAGGTCCACCTCGGCGGCCTGCTTCGCCGCGAGGGCCGTCTGGCGCTGCGGGAGGATGATGACGCCGGTGACGAGCTCGAGCTCGGTGAGGGCGGCGAGGTAGCCGAACAGGACGAGGGGCTCGTGGAACGTGGTCGTCACGTCGTAGGGGCCCGACCAGGGGGCGTGCACCGCCGGGTCGGCGCCCAAGACGTGGTCGTAGGCCAGGACGTGCCGGTACCCGAGCGCTTCGACGGCCTGTCCGTAGGCGCGGACCGCGCCCACGGCACCACCGAGCTCGGTCTGGGGGAAGACCACGCCGATCCGCATGCCACCCACTCTGCCTGCTCCAGCCCGACGTCCCACCGCCTTGGAGGCCGGTGACGAGCCACGGGTAACGTGGTCGACGGAGAGCTGCCAGAGCGGACGAATGGGACGGTCTCGAAAACCGTTGTGGCTTTCGGGTCACCGTGGGTTCGAATCCCACGCTCTCCGCTGATTGAGGTTCACCGAAGGTCAGACGTCCCGGTTGGAGGTGGCGATGCTGACGAGCTGGGGCGGTCGGCGACTGCGAGCGCGGGGCGGAGGTCGTCGGGCGTCCGCACCGAGAACCCGGCGGCGCCGCAGGAGGTCGCGAACTCGGCGAAGTCGGGGTTCACCAGCTGGGTCTGCCAGACCGGGCGGATGGCTCCGAGCTGTTCCCGGCTGATCTTCGCGAGCTCGCCGTTGTCGAGGACGATGTGGGTGAGGGGGAAGCCTTCCTTCACGGCGGTGGTGACCTCGGCGAGGTACTGGCCGAGGCCGCCGTCCCCGGAGATCGACACGACCTTGCGACCCGAACCAGCGCGTCGCACGGCGACCGAGGCGCCGAGGGCGGCGGGGAGGGCGAAGCCGATGGAGCCGAGGTAGCCGGACATGAGCACGTCCTGGCGGCCTCGGCATTCGAAGAAGTGCCCGAAGCTGTAGGTGCGCCACCACCGTGGTCACCCGGCCCGCGGGGATCGCCGGTCGTGGCACCCGGACCCACACCTGCTGCTCGCGCACCGCGGTGTCCTCCGCCATCACGCCGTCAACGTCCGCTCGAGCCAGTCGTCCACCACGGCCTTGAAGCGGTCAGGCTCGTCGATCCAGGGCATGTGCCCACTGCTGTCGAAGATCACGAGCTCGGCCCCGGGTACTCTCGACGCGATCCTCGCCGCCTGTGGCCACGAGGTGACGACGTCGTGGCGTCCCGCCACCACGAGCGTGGGCGCGGTGATCGAGGCAAGCCGGTCGACCGAGCTCCAGCCGGACAGGACCTCGAACCCTCGGGCCATGGCCCGCGCGTCGAAGATCGTCGACGCGAAGGCGACTCGGGCTGCGGCGGGGTCGCCTTGGTGCAGGTAGAAGGGAAGAAGGTCTCGCATCCCGGCCGCGAGGTCCTCGTTGGATGCCGGCGGGACGGACACCAGCTCCACGAGCTCCGCTGGAGGTGGAGGGCCCTGGTCGTCGCTGGGATCCTCGGTGCTGCCGAGCTGGCCCGGGGTGGTGTCGACCAGCAAGAGCGCGGCAACGAGACCGGGGTGGCGGAGGGCCAGCTCTTGGGCGACGAATCCACCATAGGAGTGCCCGAGCACAGCGACAGACGTGAGCTCGAGGTGCTCCGCCAGCGCGGCCGCGTCGTCAGCCAGCTGCTCCATGGTGATGGTCTCGGGCGGTGGGCGACCAGAGCGGCCGTTCCCGCGATGGTCGAAGTAGACGAGGTTGAGCTTCTCCGCGAGGGGCTCGAGCGTCCGCTGGTAGAGGACGTGGTCGACGCCGAGTCCACCGTGGAGCACGAGGCAGTCCGGCCCGGTCCCCTCCTGCTCGTACCAGATCGACGTGCCGTTCAGCTCCACGGTGGCCATGCCGCTGACCCGGTCCTAGCGGTGCTCAGGGTTGGGGAAGTCGAACCGGCAGCCGGCGTCCCATTCGGCGCGCTGGTTGCCGTGGGCGGGCATGCCACCGGCGTCCTTGAGCAGCCGCGCGACGTGGAGCAGGTTCCAGGTCATGAAGGTGGTGTTGCGGTTGGTGAAGTCGTTCTCGGGCCCACCTGAGCCGGGGTCGAGGTACGACGGGCCCGGACCGGCTTCGCCGATCCACCCGGCGTCGGCCTGCGGCGGAATGACGTAGCCGAGGTGCTGGAGTGAGTAGAGGACGTTCATGGCGCAGTGCTTCACGCCGTCCTCGTTGCCCGTGACGAGGCAGCCGCCGACGCGGCCGTAGTAGGCGTACTGCCCCGCGTCGTTGAGCAGGTGGCTGTTGCCGTACAGGCGCTCGATCACCTGCGTGCACACCGAGGACTTCTCCCCCAGCCAGATCGGCGTGCACAGCACGAGGATGTCGCAGGCCATGACCCGCTCGAAGATGGCCGGCCAGTCGTCCTCGTCCCAGCCGTGCTCGGTCATGTCGGGCCAGACGCCGGTGGCGATGTCGTGGTCGACCGCGCGGACCTCTTCGACGCTCACGCCTTGGCGTCGCATGATCTCCATCGAGATGTCGGCGAGGCCTTGGGTGTGGGACTGCTCGGGAGAGCGCTTCAGCGTGCAGTTGATGAACATGGCCCGCAGGTCGCTGAAGTCCCACTGCGACTGCTCGCACAGCTCTTCCTGCTTCGGGCTGAGGGGCGTCACCGTGCTCCTTGCGCGGCCATGATGCGGCCGATGTTGTCGGGGCTGAAGAACTCCGGGATCGGCAGGGTCCCTGCTTGGACGCTGACGAAGTCGTCCATCGCAGCTTGGTTGCCGGCGACGGCGGCGAGGAGCTGTTGTGTCTCGGGCGGAGGCGGCTGGTCCACCTGCGCGAAGTCGAACGTCATCTCGTACATCGGGGCGACGTGCTCGTCGCGAGCCGCCTGGTAGGCAGCCATGGCGTTGTCGTAGGTGTCCTTCTCGGCGAAGAAGGTGTCGAGGGCGTCGGTGAGGCGTTCGGCGTCCAGGAAGGCGTCGGTGATGCCCTGGGCGGTGATGGGGTGGAGGTGGTAGCCGGCGTCGCCGACGAGCGCCCACCCCCGCCCGAACGGCTTGCGGAAGTACCCGGCGAGATCGCTGGCAGCGTGGAAGCGGTCCTCGCGCGTTCCCGCTCGGACGCGGTCACCGAGCGCGGGGGCCTGGTCGAGGATGCGGAGGAAGGCGCCTTCGACGTCGCGGCGGGCCGCTTGGTGTGCCTCCTCGGAGGTCCCGGCGATGACGAGGGTGAGGTCGTCATGGGTCGGGAAGGCGGCCATGCCGCACCCGTCTCGGACGTAGACCTCGAACCCTGAGCTGCCGACGCCGCTCCAGTAGGAGTAGAAGGCCGGGCCGACCGCGGGCTTCTCGTTGTACTGCTCGGGCTGGACCGCCTTGGCCACCGACGAGCTGCGCCCGTCAGCGCCGATGACCACCCTGGCGTGCTCGGTCACCGATGCACCGGTGGCGTCCTTGCCACGGATGCCGACGACGCAGCCGTCCTCGATGAGGATCTCATCGACCGAGAACCTCTCGAGGACCTTGACGCCAGCGTCGGCCGCCGCTCGCACCAGCATGGTGTCCAGCACGGTCCGGCGGGGGCAGTAGGCCTCGCCGATGCCGTCGACGGGCCGGGGTGATCCCGAGATGGTGAACGGCCCGAAGTCGAAGCTGTACCGCTCGATGGAAGGACATCCCGACGCCGCCAACGAGTCTCGGAGGTCCCAGCGCTCCAGCGCGGCCATGCCGGGGGCGTGGATGAAGTGGGTGGAGACGGTGTCGCTCGGGAAGGTCGCCCGGTCCACCATGAGCACTCGGTAGCCCTTCCGGGCCAGGAGCATGGCGGTCGGTGACCCGCCGCAGCGGGCGCCGACGACGATGGCGTCATAGCGAGGTGCCATGTGGCTCAGTCCCCATTCGGTTGTCCGTTAGGGGACTAGTCCGCCGGGGGGAGGGCGCGTTACAGACGACACGTGCGGGTCAGCCCGCCTGCCAGCGCCGGTACAGCGACACGAGCTCGTCGAGCGCCTCGTCGGGCAGGTCGTCAGGTTCGACGCGGCCGAGCGTGTCGATGGTGACACGGAGCTGCGCGAGGTGCTCGCCGCAATGCGGGCAGTCGGCCAGGTGAGCCTCGAGGCGCGCCCGGTCAGCGCCCGACAGGGCGCCGTCGAGGTAGCCGGCCATGAGCTCCACGGCTTGGCGGCACACGATCGCGCGGCGACGGCTCGAGAACGGCATCTTCATCGGCTGCCCACTTCTGCGTCGATCTGCTCGCGGATCCGGGCGCGGGCGCGGTGCAGCAGCACCCGCTGGTTCCCGTCGGTCAGCCCAAGCAGCTCGGAGACCTCCGCCGCCGGCATGCCTTCGATGTCACGAAGGACGACCACCTCACGCTGGCCGTCCGGCAGGGTGAGCAGGATCTCCTTGACCCGATGAGCCAGCCGCTCGGCGACGAGACGGTCATCGACCTGGTCCGACCACGGCACCGGTGGTGTCGCCCAGGCCCCCGTGCCGTCGAAGCGGTCATCGAGGTCGCCCTCGGGGAGGAGGGTGCTGCGGTGCTCGCGACCCGCGGTGGTGCGAGCGCGGTTCAGCAGGATGTGGAACAGCCATGTCTTGAACGAGGACCGCCCCTCGAAGCGGTCGACGCCGCGGACGACGGCCAACCAGGTGTCCTGCACGACCTCCTCGGCCACCGACCGGTTCGCGACGACCGTGCCGGCCAGTCGCAGGAGCCGCGTCTGGTACATGGCGACGAGGCTCGCGAAGGCAGCTTCATCGCCCTCGCGAAGCCGGACGACCAGGTCGCCTTCGTCGCTCACGGCCGCGAACGCTACCGGTCTGTCGACCTGCACGACGGCGTTCACGATCTTCGGTCCCTCCGGCCCCTGACCGCGTTACGGCCTCCTCGCCGCCACGCGTGTCGCGTTCCGGGAAGACGCCCATACGCTCCCGCCATGCGACGCGGCGGACCTCACAGCATGATCGGGAGCGATCCCGCGGCTGTCGCGGGCATGAAGCTGAGCCGCGCCGTGCTGAAGCGCGTGTGGCGCTTCGCCGCGCCGTACCGCCGGCTCATCGCCGGGTTCCTGGCGGTGATCGTGGCGTCGTCGTTCCTCAGCCTGGCCCCGCCGCTCCTGTTCCGGGAGATCCTCGACGACGCCATCCCCAACGCGGATCGCGGCCTGCTGCACATCTTGGCGGCGCTGATCGTCGCCACCGCGCTGGCCGAGGCGCTGCTTGCGCTGGTGGAGCGCTACCTGTCGGCTCGCATCGGCGAGGGGATCATCTACCACCTGCGCGTGTCCCTGTTCGACCACGTGCAACGGCTTCCCATGTCGTTCTTCACGCGCGCCCAGACTGGGGCGCTCACCAGTCGGATGAACAACGATGTCATGGGTGCGCAGCGAGCGGTAACGGGAACGCTCGGCTCGGTCGTGTCGAACGTCGTGACCCTCGTCGCCAACGGCACCGCCATCCTCGTGCTCGACTGGCGCTTCGCGGTGATCACGGTCGTGCTGCTCCCGCTGTTCATCATCCCGACGAAGCGGGTCGGGCGACGGCTGCAGGCGCTGACCCGCCAGCAGATGGACCTCAACGCGTCCATGAACACGACGATGACGGAGCGCTTCAACGTCTCGGGCGCCCTGCTCGTCAAGCTGTTCGGCCGCACGGCCGAGGAGACCGGGGAGTTCGCCTCACGCGCCGATGGCGTCCGATCGGTGGGTGTCCGGTCCGCCGTCTACGGGCGGACGTTCTTCGTCGCCCTCGGGCTGGTCGGCGCCCTCGCCGCCGCGGCCGTGTACTGGATCGGTGGGCAGCTCGCCATCTCCGGGTCGATCACCCCGGGCACGCTGGTGGCGCTGGCCGCCTTCGTAGGGCGCATGTACGGACCCCTCACGTCGCTCACCAACGCGCGCATCGACGTCATGACGGCGCTCGTGTCCTTCGAGCGCGTGTTCGAGGTGCTCGACGCCCCCAACCCGCTCCCCGACCGCCCCGGCGCCGTCGACCTCATCGCTCCGCGCGGTCGCATCGAGCTCGACGCCATCCGCTTCGCCTACCCGACGACCCCGATCGTGGCCAGCCTCGAAGCGGTGGGGCCGCGGCCGTCCGAGGAGCACCAGGCCGCCCTCGTGCTCAAGGGCGTGGCCGCGGTCATCGAGCCCGGCCAGCTGGTGGCGCTGGTGGGTCCCTCCGGCGCGGGCAAGACCACCCTGTCGCAGCTCGTGCCCCGCCTCTACGACGTGACCGGCGGCGCGGTGCGGGTGGACGGCATCGACGTCCGCGACCTCACCCAGGAGTCGCTGCGCGCCGCCATCGGCGTCGTGAGCCAGGATGCCCACCTCTTCCACGACACCATCGGCAACAACCTCCGCTACGCGCGGCCCTCGGCCACCGATGCCGAGGTGGCCGAGGCGGTGCGGGCGGCACGCATCGAGGACCTGGTGGCATCGCTGCCGGCCGGCCTCGACACGCTCGTCGGCGAGCGCGGCCACCGGCTCTCGGGAGGCGAGAAGCAGCGCCTGGCGATCGCCCGCATGCTCCTGAAGGACCCCGCCATCGTCATCCTCGACGAGGCGACCAGCCACCTCGACTCCGAGAACGAGCAGCTCGTGCAGCAGGCGCTGGCCCACTCCCTGGAGGGGCGCACGAGCCTCGTGATCGCCCACCGCCTGTCGACGATCCAGGCGGCCGACAACATCCTCGTCCTCGACGAGGGCCGGCTCGTCCAGCAGGGCACCCACACCGAGCTGCTCGACACTGGCGGCCTGTACGCCGACCTCTACCGCATCCTCGTGCGCTCGGAGCTCGAGCGGACCTGAACCCCGGGTTGCGGACCATACGGTACCCCCCTAGGGTATCCACATGGCTGGATACTCGATGAGCAAGGACGACCTCCAGAAGCGGCTGCGCCGCATCGAGGGACAGGTGCGCGGGTTGCAGCGCATGATCGACGAGGACACGTACTGCATCGACGTCCTCACCCAGGTGAGCGCCACCACCAGCGCGCTGCAGAGCGTCGCCCTCGGGCTGCTCGACGAGCACCTGCACCACTGCGTGACCGAAGCCGTCGCGGCGGGCGGCCCCGAGGGTGCCGCCAAGGTGGCGGAGGCGACGGCCGCCATCGGACGGCTGGTGCGGTCATGAGCGCCCAGCAGATCCGCGTCGTCGGGATGACCTGCGGCCATTGCGAGCAGGCGGTCGCCGGCGAGATCCGCAAGATCACCGGCGTCACGTCCGCGACGGCCGACGCCGCAAGGGGCACCGTCACCATCGAGGCGACGGTCCCGCTCGACCCCGCCGCGCTGGCGGCCGCCGTCGACGAAGCGGGCTACGAGGTGGCGTGATGGCGACACCCACGAAGCTCGCCACGTTCGCCGCGAGCCTGCTCGTCGTGCTCGGCCTGGGCGCGGCGCTGGGCGCCACCGTCGGCCCCGAGGTCACCCGCGCCGACGAAGCCCCCGCCCCCGTCGGCGCGGGGATCACGTCGGCCGCCGAGGGCTACCGGTTCGTGTCCGAGCAGACCGTGCTCGCCGTGGACGGTGGACCGTTCCACTTCGCGATCGAAGACGCGGCGGGCGAGCCGGTGCGTCGCTACACCGAGGTGCACGAGCGGCAGCTGCACCTGATCGTCGTGAACCGCGAGCTCACGGTCTTCCACCACCTGCATCCCGCGCTGGGCTCCGATGGCAAGTGGACCATCGACGTCCCGCCCCTCGAGCCCGGCGCGTACCGCGCCGTCGCCGACTTCCAGGTCGAGGATGGGCCTCGGCTCGCACTGGGTACGGACCTGAGCGTCGCGGGCTCCTACCGCCCCGCAGCGCTCGGCGGCCCGAGCTTCGAGAGCGACGTCGACGGCTACGACGTCACGCTGGCCACCGAGGGCGAGGACGGGGGCGTCACCGCGACGCTCACGGTCCGCCGCGACGGCGACGCCGTCGATCTCGAGCCGTACCTGGGCGCCCAGGGCCACCTCGTGGCGCTGCGGAGCGGTGACCTCGCGTACGCCCACGTCCATCCCGTGGAGGACCACGACGCTCCCGCCGGAGTGGTCGCCTTCGAGGTCGAGCTGCCCTCCGCCGGCCGCTACGCGCTCTTCTTCGACTTCAAGCACGACGGCGAGGTCCGCACCGCGTCCTTCGTCCTCGACCAGGGCCAGGTCAGCAGCCGCGGCGAAGACGAGATGGAGCACTGATCGCGATGACCGACGCCCCCACCTCCGAGCGACCGACCACGCAGGTCACGCTGGACATCGACGGCATGACGTGCGCATCCTGCGCGGCCCGGATCACGAAGCGGCTCAACAAGCTCGACGGAGTCGAGGCCAGCGTGAACTTCGCCACCGAGCAGGCGACGGTGACCGTGCCCGAAGACCTGCCCGTGCACGAGCTCGTCGCGCAGGTCGAGGCCATCGGCTACGGGGCCACGGACCGCGCGGCGGCATCCGCACCCGGCGCCCACGACCAGGGGGGCGGCGACGGCGGCCACGAGCACCACCATCCAGACGTCGACGGGCTGCGCGACCGCTTGATCGTCGCGGCGGTGCTCGGGATCCCGGTCCTGGCGCTGTCGATGGTCAACACCTTCCAGTTCGAGCACTGGCAGTGGCTCGCACTCACGCTGGCCTCCCCCGTCGTCCTGTGGGCGGGCTGGCCGTTCCACCGGGTGGCGTGGGCGAACCTGCGCCACGGCGCCGCCAGCATGGACACGCTGATCTCGGTGGGCATCCTGGCCGCCTACGGGTGGAGCGTCTACGCGCTCTTCTGGGGGGAGGCGGGTGTCCCCGGCATGAAGATGGGCTTCACGCTCGCGCTCAAGCGCGGCGCTGGCCAGGACGAGCTGTACCTCGAGGTGGCCTGCGTGGTGCTCCTGTTCATCCTCGCCGGGCGCTGGGTCGAGGCCCGGGCCAAGCGCACCTCCGGTGCGGCTCTGCGCTCCTTGCTCGACCTCGGCGCCAAGGACGTCGCGGTCGTCCGCGACGGGAACGAGGTCCGGGTCGCGATCGCCGAGCTCGCCGTCGACGACCGCTTCGTCGTGCGCCCCGGCGAGAAGGTCGCCACCGATGGCGTGGTCGAGGACGGCACCTCCGCGATCGACGCGTCGCTGCTCACCGGCGAACCCGTCCCCGTCGAGGTCGGCCCCGGCGACGCGGTGGCGGGCGCGACCGTCAACGTCAGCGGGCGGCTGATCGTGCGGGCCACTCGCGTCGGCGCGGACACCGCGCTGGCCCAGATCGCCCGGCTCGTGACCGACGCCCAGAACGGCAAGGCTCAGGTCCAACGCCTCGCCGATCAGATCTCGGGCGTGTTCGTGCCCATCGTGATCGCCCTGGCCGTCGGCACGCTCGGGTTCTGGCTGGGGACCGGTGAGACGGCTGCCACCTCGTTCACCGCCGGCGTGGCCGTGCTGATCATCGCCTGCCCCTGCGCGCTCGGGCTCGCCACCCCGACGGCCCTGATGGTGGGCACGGGGCGGGGCGCCCAGCTCGGCATCCTCATCAAGGGCCCCGAGGTCCTCGAGTCGACCCGTCGAGTCGACACCATCGTCCTCGACAAGACCGGCACGGTGACCACCGGTCGCATGGCGCTCGTGGAGGTGGTGCCCGTCGCCGACGTCGACGGCGATGAGGCCCTGCGGCTCGCTGGCGCCCTCGAAGCGGCGTCCGAGCACCCGATCGCCCACGCCATCGCCGAGGGCGCGCGCGACCGCGTCGGTGTCCTCGCGCCGGTCGAGCAGTTCGCGAACCTCGAGGGCCTCGGCGTGGAGGGCGTCGTCGACGGCCACCACCTGATCGCCGGGCGCGAGCGGCTGCTCGCCGAGCGGGGGATGCCGCTCCCCGCCGAGCTCGCAGCCGCGCGAGACGGGGCCGATGACCGAGGCCGCACCACGATCTTCGTCAGCTGGGACGGCGCCAGCCGCGCGGCGATCGTCGTCGCCGACACCGTGAAGCCCACCAGCGCCGAGGCGGTGAGCGACCTGCGCGCCCTCGGGTTGCAGCCGGTGCTCCTGACCGGCGACAACGAGCAGGCGGCTCGTTCGGTCGCCGACCAGGTCGGCATCGAGTCCGTCATCGCGGAGGTCCTTCCCCGCGACAAGGTCGACGTCGTCCAGCGCCTCCAGGCGGAGGGCAAGGTCGTCGCCATGGTCGGCGATGGGGTGAACGACGCCGCCGCCCTGGCCCAGGCCGATCTCGGCATCGCCATGGGCACCGGCACGGACGTCGCCATCGAAGCCAGCGACATCACGCTGGTGCGCGGCGACCTGCGGGTGGCCGCTGACGCCATCCGCCTGTCGCGCCGGACGCTCGCCACCATCAAGGGCAACCTGTTCTGGGCGTTCGGGTACAACATCGCCGCCCTCCCGCTGGCCGCCGCCGGGCTGCTCAACCCGCTCATCGCCGGTGCCGCCATGGCCGGGTCGTCGGTGTTCGTGGTCACGAACAGCCTGCGCCTGTTCCGCTTCCGCGCCGCGCACCAGATCTGACGCCACCCGACGCCGGCCACCGGGCCGCCCGGTAGCGTCCCCTCGATGCCGGCCCCGCCCGCTCCGACCCCCCGAACCTGTGTGATCTCGCCCGACTCATCGCGTCCAGGCCACACAGGCTCGGTGATGGCACGGCATCGCGCCCGGAGCCAGCCGTGAGCGGACCGCCCAACTCTCCCGCGGGCCGGGAGCTGCTGGCCGGGAAGGTCGTGCTGGTGACGGCGGCGGCCGGCACCGGCATCGGGAACGCCACCGCCCGTCGCTGCCTCGAGGAGGGCGCCAGCGTCGTGCTCAGCGACGCGCACGAGCGGCGCCTGGGGGAGGCCGCCGACGAGCTCACCGCGCTGGCCGGTGGGGAGCGACCGCTCACGATCGTGTGCGACGTCACGGTGGAGGACCAGGTGCAGGCGATGGTCAGCGGCTCGGTCGCCACGCACGGCCGTCTCGACGTCGTCGTCAACAACGCCGGCCTCGGCGGCACCGCCGACCTGGTGGACATGACCGACGAGCAGTGGCACAAGGTGCTCGACATCACGCTCACCGGCACGATGCGGTGCATCCGGGCGGCCCTGCGCCACATGTACGAGCAGGGCAGCGGCGTGATCGTGAACAACGCGTCCGTGCTCGGCTGGCGGGCGCAGGCGGGGCAGTCGCACTACGCGGCGGCCAAGGCGGGCGTGATGGCCCTCACCCGTTCGGCGGCCATCGAGGCAGCCCCACACGGTGTGCGCGTCAACGCGGTGGCGCCGTCGCTAGCCATGCACCCCTTCCTCGCCAAGGTCACCACCGACGAGCTGCTGGATGAGCTCACGCAGCGCGAGGCGTTCGGCCGCGCCGCCGAGCCGTGGGAGATCGCCACGGTGATCGCGTTCCTCGCCAGCGACTACTCCACGTACATGACCGGTGAGGTCGTGTCCGTCTCGTCGCAGCGCGCCTGATGCCCACCGTCTTCGCCACGCTGGACGAGCTCCGCGTCGCCACCGGTCGCCAGCTCGGGTGGACCGACTGGGTGGACATCACGCAGGAGCGGGTGAACCTGTTCGCCGACGCCACCGGCGACCACCAGTGGATCCACGTCGACGTCGAGCGAGCCAACGCCGACGGCCCCTTCGGTGGGCCCATCGCCCACGGCTACCTGACCCTCGCCTTGTCGAACCTGTTCCTGCCGCAGCTGCTGGCGGTGCCAGGCGCGTCGGCCGGGATCAACTACGGCACCGGCAAGGTGCGGTTTCCCAGCCCGGTGCCAGTCGGCAGCCGCGTGCGTGGCGGCGCCGAGATCGCGTCGGTCGAGGAGATCCCCGGCGGCCTGCAGACCACGATCACGATCACCGTCCAGGTCGAGGGACAGGACAAGCCCGCCTGCGTGATCGAGTCGTTGAGCCGCTGGCTCGCCTGACCGCCGCGGTCACTCGGCGGGGAGGTACATGCCCTCGCTCGTATCGGCCTCCTCGAGGTTCGCCTTCGCACTGGGCGAGGCGCCTTCGGGCGCTGACGCCAGCCGCTCGAGCAGCCAGTAGATGCCATAGATCGCCGCGACGACGACGGTGACGTGCAGGAGGAGGGCGAGCGCGACGCCGGCGATCGCCGCCGCGCGCCAGAGCCTCCCCCAGAGAACGGAGATGATCAGCGGCACGACCAGGGCGAACGCTCCGCCGAGCAGCAGCTCGACCGCCCACGGACGATCACCCATCCACGGGAGCGCGTCGGCCACGTCGATGATGTCCAGCGTCGCGACGACGCCGAGGCCGGCGACGAGCAGCAGGGTCGCGACGACCAGCGGCGCCCACCGCCAGCGAGGCCGGAGCGTGGAGAACGCGGTGGCGAGGATCACGGCCGTCCACATCAGCCAGCGCCGGACGACTGGGGTGCCGAGGCTGGCCATGGCATCGCGCAGGATGCGGTCCGCCTCCTCGCGATCCACGTCGGGACCGATGTGCGTCTTGCCCTCGGTCGGGCCGACCACCAGGCCGTCGTGGAGCAGCACCGCGGGCAGATGGGTGCCGAGCCCCGGCACGAGCCACACGAAGAACCACGGGATCGACGCCAGGTCGGTGCGGAACGTCGCCACGTCGGCCGGCACGATGAACGGGTCGCCGTAGGCGGGATCTCGGTACCCGAACGGGCGCAGGATCCGGAAGCGGGCCCCATCAGGCTCCAGCTGCAGGACCATCTTGCCGCCGGTGCCCGGATCGAAGAACCGCGTCGGCTCGGTGGCGTCCTTCACCCCGCAATCCTCGCGCCGCCACGGCATCGGACCCTCTGACGAGGGTGGTGGCACTACCGTCCAAACACCTGCTCGCGCGGTGGCCGGCCACCGTGCCGTCGGGTCTACTTGGCCCATGCCCGCCATCCGAGCGATCGCATGGGCGCAGGCGAGATCGCGATCGCGCGCGCTCGTGGCGCTCGCGGTGCTCCTCGGCTTGAGCGCGGGCGTCGCGATCTCGCTTGCGGCCGGCGCGCGGCGGTCGAGCGACGTCGTCGATCGCTTCCGCGCCGAGCAGCGCGTCGCCGACGCGGTCATCCAGCCGTTCGCGATCCCCCCTGAGCGGTTGGCTGAGCTCCGCAACGATCCGTCGATAACCGCAGCGTCTCCGGTCGCCATCGTCTATGGGCGCATCAAGGGCAGCAACGACGACCCCCTCATAGGCACTGCGCTCCGCGCCGCGGTCGACGGCACCTACGGCGACGTGCTCGACCGCTCCGTGATCGTCGCGGGCGAGCCGCTCGACCAGCGCGATCCCGATGCCGTCCAGATCAGCGAGTCGATCGCAGATGAACAGGACATCGCCGTCGGTGACGAGATCGTGCTCGAGACGATGGACAACCGGCAGATCTATACGTCGATCTTTCTGGGCGAGCCGGTCGGCGAGCTCGCGGGTCCAGAGCTCGAGCTCGAGGTGACGTCGATCGCGCGAGCACCGTTGGAGGTGATCGGCGGGCCCGACTTCCGTCGGATCCTGCTCCCGGCCGCGCTGTGGGCAGCGCGCGGCGAGCCCATGCCGGACGTGGAGGAGCCGCCGGCCCGAAGCGAGCGCTTCGGTGGCTTCGACAACGTGCTCTTCGCACGAGCGGCCGACGGCGACTTCGATGCGGCTGCGAAGACCGCTCGGCGCATCTTCTCGGACGATCCCGAGCTGTTCGTGCAGCCGACCGAGGAGGCGACGGCCGGCACTCGCGATCTCGCGCGGGTGATGGCCATCGCGTTCGTCATCGGATGCATCGCGGTCGCGGTTGCGTCCGCGGTCGTCGGATCGCAGGCGATGAGCCGCCACCTTTCCCTCGGCGCGGAGGACGCACCGACATTGGCGTCGATGGGCATCAACCGTCGAGCACGCGCGTTGGCGAACGCGATCCCCGTCGCGGCGGCAGGCGCCGGCGGGGTCGTCATAGCCATCGTCGTCGCCACGCTTCTATCCGGTCGCTTCCCGGTGGGCGACCTTCGGATCGTCGAGCCGGACCCTGGCGTGCGGTCGGATCCGCTCGTGCTCGGTCTCGGCGCAGCGGGGATGGCGGTCGGTGTCATCGTGAGCACAGCGGTGCACGGTTGGCGAGCAGAGGGTGTCGGAGCGGGTCGACGGCGCGTGCTCCCCCTGGTCGGGCAGCTGCCGACCGTCGTCGCGACGGCGCTGCGGCTCGCGAGCGGCAAGCGGATCCCGGTGCGGCCGGCGCTCGGCGGGGCGGTGGTCGCGTTCGCCGCAGTGATCGCGGTGACGACGTTCAGCGCGAGCCTCGACCGGTTCGTCGGCGACCCCGCGCGCGACGGGTGGGCATGGGATGCAGAGGTCGGGCTGCCAGACCTAGCGCTTGACGATGAGGCGCTTGATCGAGCCGCCGAGCTCGCCGACCACCCCGCCATCGACGAGCTGCTGTACGCGCGGGTCGGTACGCTCGGTGCGTCGCTCGGCCGGATCGACACCGAGGTGGTGGGGATGGAGGCCATCGAGGGGAGCATCGGCCTGACGGTGCTGCGCGGCCGCCTGCCCACAAGCCCTGATGAGATCGCGGTCGGTCCGGAGACCGCCGATGCCGGTGACGTCGGGCTCGGCGACTCGCTCGAAGTCCGAGGACCGACGGAGACCCGGTCGTTCGAGGTCACCGGCATCGCGCGCTTCCCGGTGATCAACAACGACAACCCGGCCGCGGGCCTCGCTCTCACGCTGGACGGGTTGTCGACGCTCACCGTGGGTCTTCCGGACCCGTTCGGCTACCCGACAACCCTGGTGAGCTGGGCCGAGGGGTGGGACGCGGAGCGGGCACGCGACGCGCTCGACGCGCCCGTGTACCAAGGCGAAGCCGTCGTGTCGACCGACGCCACCAACCTTGCGAGGGTGCGCGGGCTGCCGCGACTTCTTGCCGCGACGATGGCGACCGTCGGTGCGCTCGCCGTCGTGCACACGCTGCTCGTCTCAGTGCGGCGCCAGCGTCGTGACGTTGCCGTGGCCCGTGCGCTCGGGTTCACGCGCCCACAGGTTCGAGCGGTCGTGTTCACCCAGGCCCTCGCGTACGGCGCGCTCGGGCTCGTCATCGGGGTGCCACTCGGGCTCGTCGTCGGTCGGTGGACGTGGCGGCTGCTCGCCGACCAGATCGGCGCGGCCAACGACCCCCTGACGCCGCTCGTGACCTACGTCGTGACCGTGTTGGCACTGGCGGCTGTCGTGCTCCTGGCAATCGTGCCCGCGCGGCTCGCGGCGCGCGCGAACGTCAGCGCAGACCTCCGCGACGAGTGACGTCAGTGGCTTTGCGCTGCCGCGCAGCGGTCGCCGACGACGCCCTGCCGCGTTGGGCAGCTCACGAAGGCCAGCCGCCGTAGGGGACCGTGAGGATCTCGAGCCAATGGCCGGCAGGGTCGGCCCAGTAGACGCCCCTACCGCCGTCGTTCGTGTTGATCTCGCCCTTTCGCTCGGCGTGCGGATCGGCGAAGTGGTCGAGGCCGCGCTCGACGATGCGGCCGTAGATCACATCGAACTCCTCCTCCGAGACGAGGAAGGCGTAGTGCTGCGGGACGACGTCGTGCTCGTCGCCCACCTCCATGAAGTCGATCGACACACCGTTGTCGACCTCGACGACGAGGAAGGGCCCGTCAGCGCGTGGCTTCGGGGAGCCCGAGCATCTCCGAGATGAACGTCGCCGACGCCTGGGCGTCGTGGGCGTAGGCGATGGTGTGGTTCAGCTGCACGACCATCGACCGACCATGCCAGCCATTGGCGGTCGGGGACAAGCGACATCGATGGCGGCAGGTCGATCCACACCGGATCCGAATCGTGGCTTCGTGACCTTCGCAGGATCGCTCATCGAGACGGCACGAGGGCGAGCCGGCCGCTCCCAAGCTCAGCTGGCCAAGCGCGCCCGCACCAGCCAGTCCGCGATCGCCCGAAGCCGGCGGCAGCCAGCACCCGCTCCCGCTACGTCGTGATCGGGGGAATGACCGTCGAGCTCCACGGGGTGACCGTCGAACGCACCGTCGACATCGACATCACCCCGGCGACTGACGCCGACAACCTGACTCGGCTCTCAACCGCGCTGAACACACTCCACTCCCTGCGATCGAGCGAGTCCTGAGAGACCGGCAGCGCGAGCAAACCTGACCCGAGCCATCAGGTCGTCAGCAGGACCGCGCTGCCGTGGCCGAAGAGGCCCTGGTTGACGGTGAGGCCCGCCTTGGCGCCCTCGACCTGCCGGCCCTCCGCCTGGCCGCGGAGCTGCCACGTGACCTCGCAGATCTGGGCGAGGGCCTGGGCGGGCACGGCCTCGCCGAAGCACGCCAAGCCGCCGCTCGGGTTCACCGGCACGCGGCCACCGATGGTGGTGTCACCGTCGTTGAGGAGCTTCTCGGCCTCCCCCGGCTTGCAGAGGCCGATGTTCTCGTACCAGTCGAGCTCGAGGGCGGTCGACAGGTCGTAGACCTCGGCCAGGCTCAGCTCGTCCGGGCCGATGCCCGCCTCCTCGTACGCGCCCGCGGCGATCGAGTCGCGGAACGTGAGCTCGGGCGGCGCGAGGGCGGCCGCCGAGTCGGTGGAGAAGTTGGGCATCTCGATCACCGTGTTCGGGAACCGCGGCGTGACCGTGGAGACGGCGCGGATCCGCACGGGCGCGGCGGCGTGCTGGCAGCGCGTAGCCCATCGACGTGAGCACGACGGCGGCGGCGCCGTCGGACGTGGCGCAGATCTCGAGCAGGCGCAGCGGGTCGGCCACCATCGGGCTGGCCAGCACCTCTTCCTCGGTGACCTCCTTGCGGTAGCGCGCGTTCGGGTTGTGCAGGCCGTGGCGGGCGTTCTTGACCTTCACCCTGGCGAAGTCGGCATCGGTGGCGCCGTAGAGGTCCATGCGTCGGCGGGCGTACAGCGCGAAGTAGGTGGGGTTGGTGGCACCGAGCAGCCGGAAGCGCAGCCAGTCGGGATCGTCCCACCGCTCTCCCGCCACCGGCGCCAGGAACCCCTTGGGCGTGGTGTCGGCGCCGACGACCAGGGCGACGTCGCACAGACCGGCGAGGATCCTCGACCGCGCCGCGTCGAGCGCGGTGACCCCCGAGGCGCAGGCGGCGTAGCAGGACGCCACGCGAGCGCCGTTCCAGCCGAGCGCCTGCGTGATCGTCGAGGCGGCGACGTAGCCGGGGTACCCGTTGCGGACGGTCTCGCCGCCGGCGACGAACTGCACGTCTCCCCAACCGACGCCCGCGTCGTCGAGCGCCGCCAGCGCCGCGTCGATGCCGTACTCGTGGAACGGCCGGCCCCACTTCCCCCACTCGTGCATCCCCACGCCGAGGACGGCGACAGATTCAGGCGCCACGCTTGCTCTCCTTCGTGAGGCTGCGCAGCCGGCAGGCGCGCAGCACCGAGGTTGACACCCGCAGCGGCGAAGCCCCGGAGCGCCGAAGAGGCGCGACCATCAACAGGGCTTCCAGCGGTAGATGAGGTGGTCGACGCCGTCGGCCGCGTAGAGGGTCTCGACGACGAGCTCGACGGGAGTCCCGACCGACAGGTCAGTCCACGCCGTAGCCCTTGGCCACCTGGCCGAGGATCACGAGCTGCTCGGCGGCCAGCTCGACGGCGGCGAGGGCGAAGGGCTCGTGCGCCTCGCTCGGCGGGATGTACGGCGGTGGCGGCTGGTACTGCGCGTCCGTGTAGCTCCACACCGTGCCGGTCCGGGACAGCTCCACCTCGTCGAACTCCCGGCCGCGGCAGTCGGGGTTGCGGCAGAACCCGCTGGCGCGCGGGAAGAACACCGTGCCGCACGAGGTGCAGCGCGTCCCCAGCAGGTGGGGCTCCGCCTCGGTGGTGAACCAGCCCTCGACGGCCGGCACAGACGTAGTGGACATGTCGCTCCTGAGGACCTGACGAACCGTCAGATCAGTGTTCCATGCGACCGCCCTCCAACTCCCATTTTGCGAGGGGCGTGCTGACGTGGTGGTATGTCCGCGCTCTGGGCCATCCCCGGCCAAAGCCAGGATTTCGGCGGATCAAACACCTACCTTGGACGACACCCTCACCAAGTCGGAGCGAGAGGCTCTCAAGGCCATCTACCGCCTGACCCGCGACGGCTCGGAGGCGCACACGGGCGCCCTGGCCGACGTGCTCGGGCTGTCCCCCGGCACCGTCACCACCACCGTGAAGCGCCTCGCCGACCGGGGCTTCGTCGACCACCGGCCGTACCAGGGCGTCACCTTCACCCCGCTCGGTCAGCAGACCGCCGTGACCGCCATCCGTCGCCACCGCATCGTCGAGCGGTTCCTCGCCGACATGCTCGGCTACGCCTGGAACCAGGCCGACAAGCTCGCCGTCGGGTTCGAGCACGAGCTGCCCGACGAGGTGCTCGAGCGCCTCTTCGTGGCGCTGCACCGCCCCGCTACCTGTCCGCACGGCTTCCCGATCCCGCAGATCGACGACGCCGAGCTGCCCGCCACCCCCGACCTCTACGCGCTAGAGCCGGGTGAGGTGGCCGAGGTCGCCCTGTCGGGCTCGACCGACCCTGATCTCGTCACGTTCCTCGGCACCCTCGGCCTCGTGCCGGGCGTCGAGGTCGTCGTGGTGGAGAAGCACCCCTTCGACGGCCCCCTCGTGGTCACCGTCGACGGGCAGGACCGCACCCTGGGCGAACGAGTCGCCCGCCAGATCTACGTCAACCGCCGGCCTCGCAACGGTGAGCACGGCACGACCCAGAGGAAGCACGCATGACCAGGATCCTGGCCGCTGAAGGCGGCTACCAGGTGTTCGACCTGCGGGGTGGTGAGTACGCCATCCTCGCTCTGTCGGGGCTCTCGGCGATCATCGCCCTCGCCGTCGGCTTCATCTTGATGAAGGGCGTTCTCGCCGAGGAGCGGGGCACCCCGAAGATGATCGAGATCGCCAAGGCCATCCAGGATGGCGCGGCGGCCTACCTGAACCGGCAGTTCCGCACGATCATCGTCGTCCTGATCCCGCTGGCGTTCGTCGTCTTCATCACCTCCAAGGAGGTGCTGCGGCCCGACGACTCCGTGGCCCTCTCCTTCGGGATGTCCGGGCTCTCCCGGACGCTTGCGTTCATCGCCGGCGCGTTCCTGTCCGGCCTCACCGGGTACATCGGCATGACCCTGGCCACCCAGGGCAACGTGCGCACCGCCGCTGCCGCCAAGCGCAACTCGCTGCCGGCGGCCCTGCAGGTGGCGTTCCGCACCGGTGGCGTCGCCGGCATGTTCACGGTGGGCCTGGGCCTCCTCGGCGCCACCGTCATCATCGCCATCTTCCAGAACACCAGCTCCGCCATCCTCGTGGGCTTCGGCTTCGGTGGCTCGCTGCTGGCGCTGTTCCTCCGCGTCGGCGGCGGCATCTTCACCAAGGCTGCTGACGTCGGCGCCGACCTCGTCGGCAAGGTCGAGGCGGGCATCCCCGAGGACGACCCCCGCAACCCGGCCACGATCGCCGACAACGTGGGCGACAACGTGGGCGACTGCGCCGGCATGGCGTCCGACCTGTTCGAGAGCTACGAGGTCACCCTCGTCGCGTCGATCATCCTCGGCGTCCCCGCCTTCGCCGCCGCCGGCCTCAACCCGGCGCTCGGCCTCGTGTTCCCGCTGGCCGCTCGCGCCGTCGGTGTGATCGCCTCGATCTTCGGCGTGTACGCCGTGAAGGCGAAGGAGGGCGAGACCGACGCCCTCAAGCCGATCAACCGGGGCTTCCTCACCGCCGGCATCATCACCGTGGTCGGCGTCGGCGCGCTGGCGCTCTTCTACGTCGGCAACCCGACGGAGGCCTTCGGAGGCGACGGCGCCGTCACGATCACCAACGTCGGCTGGCGCTGCTTCGGCGCCGTCGTCATCGGCCTGGTCCTGGCGCAGGGCGTCAGCCGTCTCACCGAGTACTTCACCGCCACGCACCACGCGCCGGTGAGGGAGATCGCCGAGAGCACCCGCACCGGTCCCGCCACCGCGATCCTGTCGGGCACGTCGTCCGGCATGGAGAGCTCGGTGTACGCCATCGTCGCCATCGCCCTCGCCATCGGCGTGTCGATGGGCCTGGGCGACGGCAACCTGCAGTTCTCGCTCTACCTGGTCGCCTTGTGCGGCATGGGCATGCTGGCCACCACCGGCGTGATCGTGTCCGAGGACACCTTCGGCCCGGTGTCGGACAACGCGGCGGGCATCGCCGAGATGTCCGGCGAGTTCCACGGTGAGCCCGAGCGGATCATGGTCAGCCTGGACGCGGTGGGCAACACCACGAAGGCCGTCACCAAGGGCTTCGCCATCGGTTCGGCGGTCATCGCGTCCGTGGCGATCTTCGCCAGCTTCATCGAGACCGCGGTGGACGAGATCGTCCCCCGCGAGATCGCCGAGGCCGCCCGCGCGACCAGCCGTGGCGTGTTCGACCTGCTGCCGATCAACGTCGCCGATCCAAAGGTCTTCATCGGCCTGCTCATCGGCGGCGCGGTGCCGTTCCTCTTCTCCGCCCTCGCCATCAACGCCGTGTCCCGCACGGCCGGCGTGGTCGTGCAGGAGGTCCGCCGCCAGTTCGCCGACGGCAAGATCATGAGCGGCGAGAAGCAGCCCGACCATGGTCCCGTGATCGACATCTGCACGGCGGCCTCGCTCCGCGAGCTCGTGACCCCGGCTCTCCTGGCCGTGCTCACGCCCGTGATCGTCGGCTTCGGCATCGGCTTCACCGCCCTCGGTGCGTTCCTGGTGGCCGTCATCCTCGTGGGCCAGCTCATGGCCAACTACCTGAGCAACGCGGGTGGTGCGTGGGACAACGCCAAGAAGTACATCGAGGACGGCAACGAGGGCGGCAAGGGCTCCGACTCCTATCGAGCCGCCGTCATCGCTGACACCGTCGGTGACCCGTTCAAGGACACCGCCGGTCCGGCGCTGAACCCGCTCATCAAGGTGATGAACCTCGTGTCCCTCCTCGTCCTGCCGGCCATCATCGGCCTCACGGACATCAAGGAGGTCACGCCCGGGAACTTCACCGCCACGCCGAACGGGACCAGCATCCTGATCGCCGTCGCGGCGTTCGTGGTCCTCGTGGGCGCCATCGCCTTCTCCAAGCGGAAGAAGGAAGCCTTCGGCGGCGACGACCAGCAGTTCGCCGCCGCGACCGCGGTCGACTGACCTGACGCCCGCGACGATCGCGGCGCGCACGTAGACAGCGCCTCGGCTTCGGCCGGGGCGCTGTCGCGTGGGCTGGTACGGTGCGGCTCCACATGGCTGCGAACCCTCCCGCGCGCGGGCGGTTGGGTCGTCGCCGACCTCGACGCTGGGCGGTCGCGGGGCTGGCGACGATCTGCCTGTCCGCCCTCCTCGTGCTCGTGCCCCTCCCCCAGGTGGTGAGCGCGCAGGACCTCCAGGTCCACACCGAGCGCGTGCGCCTCGGGCCGCGCCTGGCCGACCGCGCCACGGACGTGCTCACCGCCGCCACCGCCGCGAGCGACGAGGCGCCTGAGCTGCTCGCGGCCCTCCGCGCCCCGGGCCGGCGGGCGTCCGCGCCGACCCAGGCGAGCTACCACGCCATCGGCGTCACCGTGCCGGTCGCCCCCACCGAGCCGATCCTCGTGCGCGGCCGCGTCGCCGGCGCGTGGACGCCGTGGTTCGACGTCCACTTCGCCCCGGAGGAGGGCCCCGACCTCGGGACCGAGGGCACGAAGCCCGGCGTCCACAGCGAGCCGGTCTGGCTGGGCAACGCCGAGGCCTACGAGATCGACGCGCCCGGCACGATCGACACGGTCGACGTGCACCTCGTCGAGGACGGACCGACGCAGCGCGACATCGTCGTGGCGCCCGCCAGCGCGGGAGCGGCCGGCGCGCCGAGCATCCTCCCGCGATCGTCGTGGGGGGCGCGCCCGCCGACGGCGCACCCGGCCACGACCGCCGACCTCAGGCTGGCCGTCGTCCACCACTCCGTCAACGCGAACTCGTACTCCGCTGCCCAGGTGCCGCAGCTCCTGCGGTCGATCCAGGCGTACCACCAAGACGTGAAGGGGTGGAACGACTTCGCCTACAACTTCGCCGTCGACCGGTTCGGCCGCGTGTGGGAGGGCCGCGGGGGCGGGGTCAGCAACGTGGTCCTCGGCGGGCACAGCCAGGGCTTCAACACCGGCACCGTCGGCGTCGTGGTGCTGGGCGACTTCCGCACCGCCGCGCCGCCCAGCGTCGCAGTGGAGGCGGTGTCCAAGGTCATCGCGTGGAAGTTCGCGCTCCATCGCGTCAACCCGGCGACGACGGTGCCGTACACGAGTGCCGGCTCGGCCAAGTACCCGGCCGGGAGGATCGTCACCCTGCCCCGCATCGTCGGCCATCGCGACGTGCAGGCCACCGATTGCCCCGGCGGGCAGCTGCAGGCGCGGCTCGGGACCATCCGAGCGCGCGTCGCGCAGCTCGTGCCGGCGTACCAGCTGGGCCTGGCGCCGCAGCTGTTGGCGGCGGACTCGACGGGCGACGGCCTGGTCGACCCCCTCCAGTACCACGCCGGGGGAACCGCCGACACGGTGTGGCAGGCATCGCTGACGGGTCAGTTCCGGCGGTTGCCCACGTCGGTGGGCGGCGCGTACCGCTCGGTCGTCGGCGACTTCGACGGGAGCGGCCGGGACGACGTGTTCTGGCACGGCACCGGGTCGGCACCCGACTACCTGTGGTGGTCCGAGCCGGGAGGCAGCCGGAGCCAGGCTCTCTCCGTCGGCGGCTCCTACGTTCCCGTGGTCGGCGACTTCGACGGCAACGGTGTGGATGACATCTTCTGGTACGGCACCGGGCTCGCCGCCGACTGGGTGTGGTACTTCGCCCCCAACCGCACCCACGTCTCGAAGGCGGTGCGCCAGGACCTCATCACCGGCGTCCCGTTGGTCGGGAACTTCGACGGCACGACCGGGGAGGACATCTTCTTCTACGGCCCCGGCTCCGCCGACGACCGGTTGTGGCGCAGCCGCGGTCAGGCATGGACCGTGTCGACGACCTCGGTGAGCGGCTGGTACCGGCCCGTCTCGCTCGACGCCACGGGCGAGGGCGTCGACGACATCCTGTGGTTCGCGCCGGGCTCGAGCACGTCGTACCGCTGGGACTTCGGCGCCGGCGGGGGCCACACGTCGAGGAGCCTCGCCACCGCCTCCCTGCTGGGCAACCCCTCGGTCGGCGACTTCGACGGCGACGGGCGCGACGACGTGCTCCTCGTCGCCGCGGGCTCGGCCGCCGACGCGGTGTGGTACTCGACGCCCACCGGGATCGACGCCCGGCCGCTGCGCATCGACGGGCAGTTCGCGGTGGCGACGGGACCGATGGACCTCAACCTGCCCACCCCCACCGACGACGTGCTGTTCGTGTCACCGACCGGCTCCGACCACCTGTGGCGGGGCTGGTCGGACCGCACGTTCACCTCCACCCAGGTCGGCTGATCCCGCCAACGTGTACGGGCGAACGCCTCCCACTAGGTTCCTGACGGTCCGTCAGAACTGACCCCGAGGCTGCGCCGATGCCCACCACGAGCACGATCCACGACGGCGGCGTCGCCGAGGTCGTCATGGACAACCCGCCGGTCAACGCGCTCACCGTCGCCGGCTGGTTCGGGTTGGCCGACGTGCTGACTGGGCTCGGCCGCGACGACCGGGTGCGCGTGGTCGTGCTCCGCGCCGAGGGCCGCGGCTTCAACGCCGGCGTCGACATCAAGGAGATGCAGGCCACCGAGGGCTTCGATGCCCTGCTCGGTGCCAACCGCGGCTGCTACGCCGCCTTCGCCGCCGTCTACGACTGCCCGGTGCCGGTGATCGCCGCCGTCAACGGCTTCTGCCTCGGCGGTGGCATCGGGTTGGTCGGCAACGCGGACGTCGTCGTCGCCGCCGACGATGCCACCTTCGGTCTTCCCGAGGTCGACCGCGGCGCGCTCGGCGCCGCCACCCACCTCAGCCGGCTCGTCCCGCAGCACAAGATGCGGGCGATGGTCTACACCTCGGCCACGGCCACGGCCCAGGAGCTGCACCACTTCGGATCGGTGCTCGCGGTGGTGCCCCAGGCGCAGCTGCGCGACGCCGCCTTCGAGGTGGCGGGGCAGATCGCCGCCAAGTCCCCCACCGTGATCCGTGCCGCCAAGGAGAGCCTCAACGGCATCGACCCGTGGGACGTGAAGCGGTCGTACCGCTTCGAGCAGGGCTTCACCTTCGAGCTCAACCTCTCGGGCGTGGCCGACGAGCACCGCGACGCGTTTGTGGATGAGAAGAAGCAGAAGCGCGACACGGACGTTGCTGAATGACCAGTCCACGGGACAAGCGCTGCACGGAGGACGAGGCGGTCGCGGAGCTGCACTCGGGCATGACGATCGGGTTCGGTGGCTGGGGCTCGCGCCGCAAGCCGATGTCCGTGGTCCGGGCGCTGCTGCGCTCTGACGTCGACGACCTCACCGTCGTGAGCTGGGGCGGGCCCGACGTCGGCCTGCTGTGCGCGGCGGGCAAGGTGAAGCGGCTCGTCTACGCCTTCGTCTCCCTCGACTCGATCCCGCTCGAGCCGCACTTCCGCGCCGCCCGCCAGAGCGGCGCCGTGGAGGACGAGCCCTACGACGAGGGCATGTTCCTGCTCGGCCTCCAGGCGGCCGCGTGGCGCGTCCCCTTCCTCCCCACTCGGGTGGGCCTCGGCTCGGACATCCTGCGGGACAACGACCGGGTGCGGATGGTGACGTCGCCCTTCGAGGACGGGGAGGAGCTCGTCGCGGTGCCGGCTCTGACGATGGACGCCGCCTTCGTGCACATGAACCGCGCGGACGCGCGGGGCAACGGCCAGTACCTCGGACCCGACCCCTACATGGACGACCTCTTCCTCGGCGCGGCCGAGCGGCGGTTCCTCTCGACCGAGAAGTTGGTCCCCACCGAGGATCTGGCCAAGGAGGGTCCCCCGCAGTCCCTGCTGGTCAGCCGCCTGCTCGTCGACGGCGTGATCGAGGCGCCCAACGGGGCCCACTTCACCTCGTGCGACCCCGACTACCCCCGCGACGAGGCGTTCCAGAAGGCGTACGCGGCGTCGGCGAAGTCGCCGGAGGCGTGGAGCGAGTTCCGCGAGACGTGGCTGCAGCTCAGCGAGACGGACTACCAGGCGAAGCTCGTGGCGGATGGCGGCAGCAGCACCGACGGGAGCACCTCGTGACCGACCAGCTGAGCGGTCTCGTCGAGCGAGCCGACGTGTGCGTGGTGGCCATGGCCGAGTGCTTCCGGGGCGACGGCGAGATCCTCGCCAACCCCATCGGCACCATCCCGATGATCGGCGGACGGCTTGCCCGCGCCACCTTCGAGCCCGACCTCGCCATGACCGACGGCGAGGCGCGCCTGATCGCCAACGACGAGGCGTTCGCGTGGCCGAGTGGCAAGGTCGTCGAGCACTTCAACCCGTACCGCCAGATGTTCGGCTGGGTGTGGAACGGTCGGCGCCACGTGGTGATGGGCGGGACCCAGATCGACCAGTACGGCAACCAGAACTTCGCGGCCATCGGCGAGTACCAGCGTCCGAAGGTGCAGCTCCTCGGCTACCGAGGGGCACCGGGCAACACGATCAACGACACCACCTCGTACTGGGTGCCGAACCACAGCCCGGCCGTGCTGTGCAGCCGCGTCGACACGGTGTGCGGGGTCGGCTACGACCGGGCGGCCGCGCTCGGCGATCACGCCGCGCGCTTCCACGAGATCAGGTTCGTCGTGACCAACCTCGCCGTCCTCGACTTCGCCACGCCCGACCACCGCATGCGACTCCGGTCGGTGCACCCGGGGGTCACGGTCGACGAGGTGCAGGCCGCCACCGGGTTCGACCTGGAGGTGCCAGCCGTCGTGCCGACCACGCGCCTGCCGACCCCGGACGAGCTCGAGCTGATCGACACGGTCATCGACCCGGGCGGGGCCCGGTACGGCGAGGTCCCCCGACCCTGAGCGCGCTCAGCCGGGATCGGAGGCGGCTTCGACCCAGGCGCCGCCCGCCTCGTCCCACCGCTCCCACCGCTCGAGCACCTCGTTCCACTGACCGCCCGGAGGTGGGTCGCCACGCACCGCGCCGCGGCTGACGTCGGGGACGACCTCGTGCTCGGTCTCCAGCTCATCGGTGCGCAGGATCTCGCGCGCCAGGTTCGCCGTGAGCGGGTTCTCGTCGGCCGGCGCGATGCCGTCACCGGCGTCGTCGCCGACCACGACCCACGCCTGGGCCGCCTCGTCCCAGTGCTCCCACCGCCGGTGGGCCTCGTCCCACTGCGCTCCGGGCACGGGCGGCTCGCCTTGCACCGCAGCGCGGTCGAGGTCGTCGACCGGATCATGCGGACCCTCGCCGGCGTGCGACGCCATGCGGGCGTTGACGCTGCTGCCGTAGGTGTCGTCGAACTCGTGCCCTGACACGGCCGGAGCGTACCCCTCGACAGGACCCCGGGTGCCCGGGTCAGCCGGTGGCGTGGAAGTCGTGGCGCGCGGTGGCGTCTGCGTGAGGGCGAGGCCACGTTGGCCGTGGATCCTGCCCCGCCGGTAATCTGACGGAGTGTCAGATCCGTTGCACCCTGCCCTGCAGACACGGTTCTGCGACCTGGTGGGGTGCCGGCTGCCGATCGTGCAGACCGGCATGGGCTGGGTGTCGGGGGCCAACCTGACCGCCGCCACCAGCGCCGCCGGCGGGTTCGGCATCCTCGCGGCCGTCACCATGACCCCCGACCAGCTCACCGCCGCGGTGCGGGCGGTGAAGGAGCGCACGGACGCGCCCTTCGGGGTGAACTTCCGGGCCGACCAGCCCGACCTGGCCGAGCGGGTCGCCTTCGTCGTCGCCGAGGGCGTCCGCCTGGTGTCGTTCGCCGGCGCCCCCACTGCCGACTCGGTCGCCCGCTGCCACGACGCCGGCGTGGTGGTGATGCCCACCGTCGGCGCCCGCCGTCACGCCGAGAAGGTGCTGGAGATGGGCGTCGACGCCGTCATCGCGCAGGGTGGTGAGGGTGGTGGCCACACGGGCACCGTGCCCACGTCCCTCCTGCTCCCACAGGTGGTGGATGCGGTGGGCACCGACATCCCCGTCCTGGGCGCCGGCGGGTTCCACGACGGTCGCGGGCTCGTGGCCGCGTTGGCGTTCGGCGCCGACGGCGTGGCGATGGGCACCCGCTTCCTGCTCACCGCGGAGAGCCACGTGCCGGCGGTGGTCAAGGACCGCTACACGGCGGCCACCGTGTTCGACACCGTCGTCACCGACGCGCTCGACGGCGCCCCGCAGCGCGTGATCCGCACCGACGTGGTCGACCGGCTCGAGCGCTCCCCTCGGTTGCTCCGCCTCCCCCGGGCCGCGTTCGCCGCCCTCCGGTTCCGCAAGGAGACCGGCACCTCGCTCCGCGACCTGCTGCGCGAAGGGCGGGCGATGCGGAAGCACCAGGACCTCACCCTCAGCCAGCTGGCCATGGCCGCCAACGCGCCGATGCTCATCAAGGCGACGATGGTGGACGGCAAGCCCGACGTCGGCATCCTGCCCACCGGTCAGGTCACCGGCGTGATCGACGAGCTCCCCACCGTCGCCGAGCTCCTCGGCCGCATCGAGGCGGAGGCCGAAGCCGTCCTGAAGCGCCTCTCCTGATGGATCTGACCTGGTCAGCCGCCGAGGATGCCTTCCGCGCCGAGGCGCGGGCGTGGCTGGAGACGAACCTGGCCGCGTGGCGCGACTCCCACGGCGGTGAGCCGCGGTCGGGCGACACCCGCGAGGGCTTCGCGCAGCACCTCGAGTGGGAGCGCCGCCTGTTCGCCGACCGGTGGGCGGCGGTGTCCTGGCCGTCGCAGTACGGCGGCCGCGACGCATCCCTCTGGGAGTGGCTGCTGTTCGAGGAGGAGTACTACCGGGCGGGCGGCCCGCCCCGCGTGACGCAGAACGGCATCTTCCTGCTCGCGCCCACCGTGTTCGAGCTCGGCAGCCGGGCGCAGCAGGACCACATCCTCCCGCGCATGGCTGGCGCGGAGGACCTCTGGTGCCAAGGGTGGTCGGAGCCGAACGCCGGCAGCGACCTGGCCGCCGTGCGCTCGAAGGCCCGCCGGGTCGACGGCGGCTGGGTGCTCGACGGCCAGAAGACCTGGACGACGCGCGGCGCCTTCTGCACGCACCTGTTCGGGATCTTCCGCACCGACCCGGCGTCGGAGCGGCACCAGGGCCTGAGCTACCTCCTCGTACCGCTCGACACACCCGGCGTGACCGTGCGCGGGTTCGGCCGCCTCGACGGGGATGAGGGGTTCGCCGAGGTGTTCTTCGAGGACGCCTTCCTCGCCGACGACGCGCTGCCCGGCGGCGTGGTGCTCGGCGAGGTCGACGCCGGGTGGAGCGTGGCGATGGCGACCACCGGCTCCGAGCGTGGCCTGACCCTGCGCTCCCCCGGGCGGTTCATGGCGACCGCCGACCGGCTCCTCGCGCTGTTCCGGGAGAAGGGCTCACCGGCGCACCTGCGGGACCGGGTCGTCAACGCGTGGACCCGCGCCGAGGCGTACCAGCTGTTCACCCTGCAGACGGTCACGTCGCTCTCCGACGGCGGATCGATGGGCGCGGAGTCGTCCATCAACAAGATCTGGTGGAGCGAGCTCGACGTCGAGCTCCACGAGATCGCCCTCGACCTGCTCGGGGCCGATCTCGATCTCGACGGGCCGTGGGAGAAGGGCTACCAGTTCGCGCTGTCGGGCCCGATCTACGCCGGCACCAACGAGATCCAGCGCAACATCGCCGCCGAACGAGTGCTGGGACTCCCTCGTCGATGAGGCTCGACGGATGAGGCTCGACAGATGAGGTTCTCCCTCACGGACGACCAGATGGCGTTCCGCGACGCGGTGCGCGACCTCCTCGCCAAGGAGTCGCCCGACGCGGAGAGCACCTACGACGCGCTCGTCGACATGGGCGTCACCCAGGTGCTCGTGCCCGAGTCCGAGGGCGGCCTCGGCATGGACGAGGTCACGGCGACGGTCATCCTCGAGCGGGCCGGCTACGCGGGCGTGTCCTTCCCGATCATCGTCCCCGTCATGGGCACCGAGGACGGCGATGCGCTCTCGCTCGGTGCCGCCGCTCAGCTCGTCGGGCTCGGGCAGCGCATGCTCGACATGACCGTCGACCACGTGAAGGCGCGCGAGCAGTTCGGCGTGCCGATCGGCTCGTTCCAGGCCGTGAAGCACCATCTCGCCGACGCGCTCATGGAGCTGTCCTTCGCCCGGCCCGCCGTGCACCGCGCCGCATGGTCGATGGCGCACCGCGCCTCCACCACCGAGCGCGACGTGTCGATGGCCAAGGCGATGGCGTCGGACGCCGCCTCCTTCGTCGGCCGCCAGGCGCTCCAGTGCCACGGCGCCATCGGCTACACCGTCGAGTACGACCTGCACCGCTTCCTCAAGCGCACGTGGGTGCTGGCCCGCTCGCACGGGGACGCCGCGTGGCACCGCGACCGCATCGCCCGAGCGTTGGAGATCTGAGATGACCTCGGCGTCCGTAGCATCCTTGGCATCCACCCCAACCTGGGAGCGACCGCATGTCTGAAGCCTTCATCGTCGATGCGGTGCGAACGCCCGTCGGCCGCCGCGGCGGCGCGCTGAGCCAGATCCACCCCGCCGACCTCGGGGCGCACTCGCTGGCCGCGCTGATGGAGCGCACAGGCATCGACCCCGGCGCCGTCGAGGACGTCATGTTCGGCTGCGTCGACACCGTGGGCGGCCAGGCGGGCGACGTCGCCCGCACGTGCTGGCTCGCCGCCGGCCTGCCGGAGCACGTGCCCGGCACCACCATCGACCGGCAGTGCGGCTCCGCCCAGCAGGCGATCCACTTCGCCGCCCAGGCCGTGATGGCTGGCGTCAACGACGTCGTCGTCGCCGGCGGCGTGCAGCAGATGTCGATGATCCCGATCAGCTCGGCGATGACGCTGGCCGGCGACCTGGGGTTCCCCGACCCGTTCACGACCTCCGAGGGCTGGGTGCAGCGCTACGGCGACGGCGAGGTCAGCCAGTTCAACAGCGCCGAGATGATCGCCGAGAAGTGGGACTGCTCCCGCGAGGCCATGGAGGCGTTCGCGGTCGAGAGCCACAGGCGCGCCATCCGCGCCACCCAGGAGGGCCGGTTCGAGCGCGAGATCGCGCCGCTCAACGGGTTGGCCCACGACGAGGGCCCCCGCGAGCCGAACTGGGAGAAGATCCGCTCGCTCAAGACGCTCACCGAGGGCGGGCGGGTCACGGCGGCGGTGGCCTCGCAGATCTCCGACGCGTCGGCGGCGCTGCTCGTCGTCAGCGAGCAGGCCCTGCAGGACCACGGCCTCACGCCCCGCGCGCGGATCCACCACATGAGCGTGCGCGCCGACGACCCCATCTGGATGCTCACCGCCCCCATCCCGGCCACCCGACACGCGCTGGAGAAGACGGGCCTGTCGATGGACGACATCGATCTCGTCGAGATCAACGAGGCCTTCGCCTCGGTCGTCATGGCGTGGGAGAAGGAGCTCGACGTCGACCACGCCAAGGTCAACGTCAACGGCGGCGCCATCGCCCTCGGCCACCCCCTCGGTGCCACCGGCGGCCGGCTGATGACGACGCTGCTCAACGAGCTCGAGCGCACGGGCGGCCGCTACGGCCTCCAGACCATGTGCGAGGGCGGCGGCCAGGCCAACGTGACGATCATCGAGCGCCTGTAGCCCGCCACGGTCCTACGCTCGCGCCGTGATCGTCGGCGAGGGCACCATGACCGTGCCGGTGCCGCCGAGCGAGGTGTTCGACTTCGTGCTCGACCTGCACCGGTACCAGCTCGCCGACCACAAGGTCCGCAAGGTCGGCCGCATCGAGCGGACCGGCGACACCGGGACGGCGCGCTTCTCCAGCCGCATCCGCGGGATCCCCGGGCCGCCGGCCACCTACCCGTTCACCGTCTCGCCCTCCCGCCTGTGGATCGGCACCCCCAAGACCGGGCCCACACGCTTCGTCCTGACGTTCGAGGCGACGTTCGACTGCGAGGAGACCGAGGCCGGAACGGTCGTCCTCCATCGCGAGGCATACGGCTTCAAGCGGCCGTGGCGATGGCTGGCTGAGCCGCTCCTGGGGCGCTGGCTGGAAGCCGACACCGCCAAGGAGATGGACCGCTTCCACGAGCTCCTGACCACCCGTCCGTGATGGTGGCCGCGAGCGAGGACGAGAAGCGGGCGCAGCAAGCCTCGCTCATCGCCGACCACGAGCTGACCTACCTCGGCAACGGCCCTGCGGCCACGGGCGGCATCGGCTGGTCGATGCGCCCGGACCTGTGCTTCCGGTGCACCGAGTGCGGCTACTACATGTCAGCCGATCCGAACACCTACGACGACTGCTTCTGCGGCCGGCTGCACAAGGACGCCGGGGCCAGTCGCTTCGGGTCCGACTTGGGCGACGACGCCATCGAGGTCTACCGAGCGCGACGGGTCTGACCCGCCGCCGCCTACATCGCGTCGGGCCACGTCGGGGGGAGCGCTACGACCGCCGGCGCCGCTGGTGGGCCGACCACCACGACCAGCTGGCAGAGGCGCGCCGACGGACCGTGCGGCGGGCACGGTCGATCGGCTCGCCGGGGTCTCCGAGCGATCAGCGGATCGGACTGGCGAACAGGTCGGTCTGCTCGGACTGGGCGCGTGCGTCCCGAGCGTGGGCACGGGAAGGCGATGCCCGATCGCCAGGTGGGCCCGTGCCGGGCGGCCCGGTGTTGCGCGGGTGCCTCGGGTCGTCCGGAGGCACCATCGGCCGTTTGCCGGTGCCGGCCACGAGCGCCCAACCTCCGTAGGTGTGCAGGTCGTGGTGGCCCGGGCACACCTGATCGAGCTCATCGAGGCGGGTGTGGCCGGTGTCCTTGAACTCGGCGCCCATGCGGTGGTCGTGCTCGATGCGAGTTCGGCTGCACCCCTCGACGACGCACGAGGGCGACATCCACAGCGAGGCGTACTTCATGGCCTGGGTAGGCCCCCTCGTGAGGGAGGTGACGTGGGCGACGGCCTGGCCGTTCGTGATCACCAGCTTCAGCAGGGCGTCGCCCAGCAGCCGCCGGGCGACCCCGACCGGGATCGGGCCGAGGCCGGTGATCTCGCAGAGCTCGTCACCTTCGACGTAGCCACGCCACAGGGCGGAGATGTCGATGCGAAGCAGCGCGAGGTGCTCAGGGCGAGGTTGCTTGCCGCGCGTTCGGCCCGTGGCCGGCGCCGAATCGTCAGCTCGCGCCGAGCGCCGCGCCATCTCCACGGCCGCGTCGTACGCGTACGCGTCGCGGCACTCGGTGCTGCCGGCCTTGCCGCGCTCGCGGAAGATCTGGTCGGTGAGGCGGTCGAGCTCGGCCTGGATCACAGAGGCAGAGTCGACCGGGCCACGGATGCGCACGTTCCGAGCCCCCTCGGCATCGGTGAACGCGCTGACGCGCCGTTCGCGGTGCAGACGGGCGTGGGTGGCCTCCGGGCTCGGGTCGGCGGCCGCCTTCGCCTTGGCCGCCTCCTCCCGCAGCTCCTGGAGGTTCGCCTTCTTCGCCTTCTTGATCAGGTGGCGCTCCGCGCTCCGGTTGCGCTTCGCGGCGCCGGCGATCACCCCGCCCTGGTCGGGTGACAGGGAGCCCGCGAGCATCTGCCGACGCGTCTCGTCGAGGTCGCGCAGCGCGTTGGACGTCTCGAGATCGGTCTTGGCCGCGCCCAGCGAGGTGCCCGACCTCGCCGCGAGGAACTCGGCCGCCGAGCGGAAGCCCGTCCGCTTCCACTCCATCGAGTCATCCACCCGACGAGCCAGCAGGACCCGCGCCGCGGTGGCGGTGCGCACGATCCGCTCGAGACCCTCGTACAGGCGAGTGGCCTCGGAGGCCGGGATCGCATCGGGATCGAGGCCGTCGGCGACCTGGCCGATGGCGGTCTCCGCCACCTCCACCCGCCGCTCCAACTCCGATCGGAACATGGAACCAACGCTACTCAGGGGGTGTGACAGCCAACCCGAGCCCGTTCACATCCTTCTCAGCCTGTTTCCTGCCGCTCGGTGCGGTTGAGGCGCTACCGAGGGCGGCGGCAGACGAAGCAGCCGCTGTCCTTGGTGATCGTCAGCACGCCACCGCCGGCCTCGATGCGCTGGGTGATGGCTGCCACGAGCTGCTCGCGCTGCTCGGGAGTGGCGTCCTCGCCGGGCGGGCTCGAGCACGAGTAGGCGAGGACATCGGCCGGGTCGGTGCAGCGGAGCTCGTCGGCGTAGCGAAGCCAGCGCACGTCTTCGAAGTGCTCGCGCAGGATGGCGAACCCGTTGTCGGCGCCGAACACGTCGACGGTGCGGTCGAGCGCCGCGGCGCCGAACACCGACGCCTCCACCTCGTGGAGCTCCTGCACGTGGCGTCGACCGTTGGTGGCGGCGATGACCAGACCGTCGGCCGCGACAACCCGGGCGAGCTCGGCCACGCCCAGGGCCGGATCGGGCAGGTGGTACAGCATGTGGTTGGCGACGACGCGGTCGAACGCGCCCGCGTCGAAGGGCAGCGACTGCAGGTCGGCGGTCCGCCCCTCGACCGACGCGAACCCGCCGACAGCCGCAGCGCGCGCGACGGCCTCGTCGACCATGCCCGGCGAGAGATCGCACAGCGTGAGCGCGATGCCCGCAGGCACCGCCGCCCCCGCCCACAGCCAGCCCGCACCACAGCCCGCGTCGAGCACTCGGGCCCCCGGCGCCAGCTCGAGCCGCGCGCACACCCAGTCGAACCACGGGACCTCCGCGGTGCCGTACCGAGCGTGGAGGTCGGCCCGTGCCGTCAGGCGGCTCGCGTCGCGGTACTGCTCGTCTCGCAGGTACGCCTGGTCGCCGCCCGCGAAGCGAGCGGCGCCGGTCACTCGCTCGGCTCCCACAGCTGGATGGCGTTGCCCTCCGGATCCTGGACCTGCGCGAACCGGCCGTTGGGGTAGTCCTCGGCGTCGACCTCCACGTCGATGCCGGACGACCGCAGCTGCGCCACCATCACGTCGAGGTCGCGCACTCGGAAGTTGATGCCCCACCCGGTCGGTCCGAGGTACGGGCTGTCCGCGTGCTCAGGCCCGAACGGGGCGAACACCGTGACGCCGGCCTCCTGCTCCCACACGTCTCCGTCATACGACGTGGGCGGTGCGCCCACCCCGAGGTGCTCCGCGTACCAGCGCGAGAGGGCCTCAGCATCCTGTGCCTTGAAGAAGACGCCACCGATCCCCGTGACCCGCTCCATCAGCGAGCCCGGGACCGCTCGTGGGCGGCGATGAGGTCATCGACGGAGCTGCTGGCGATCACCGCGCCGACGATGTCGAGGGCCAGATCGTCGAGCTTCTTGAAGCGCAGGCAGCTCTTGCCCATGTCGAGCTTGCGACCGGTGGCCTCCCAGCGGGCTCGGAGCGGCTCCTGCGCCCCCTCCTCGCCGTAGACGCCCAGCAGGTACAGCGCCATGTACCGCTTCTGGTTGGCGAGCGAGGCCAAAGCCAGCGCCTCGCCGTTGTACGTCTCCGGATGCCGCGACAGCGGGACGACGTAGCTGATCGCCCCGTGCTGCATGGCCTCCTCGAAGCCCTTCGGCAGGTGCTCGAGCACGACGTCGCGCACCGCGCCGATGGCGAGTCGGCGATCGTCAGGGAGCGCGGCGAGGTACTCCTCGACGGTGTCCGCATCGCTCCGCACGAGGCCCAGCCTGCCAGACCGTCAGCGATCGCGGCCGTAGTGGCGCGGCGCGCCGTAGCCGGGGCCCAGGAACGGCCGGCCGACCTTCCGGGCGAACCGCCACTGGATCGAGATCCGGGGTCCGACCGTGGACTGCGCCCCGAGCTACAGCACCGTGATGATCGTGGCCGAGCACGGATTCGTACCAGCGGGCGCTGACATCGACGTCGCGGACCGTGAGCGCGATGTGGTGGATCCCCTGTGGAGCTGCCATTCCGCCCCGCCTGCCCCACTGATCCTGACGGCGTGTCAGATCCTCTGCGATGCTGTCGGTCCCACACGCTGCACCCGTCCGGGGGAACCGATGGCCCAACACGATCTCGTCATCCGAGGGGGCACCGTCGTCGACGGCACCGGCACGCCGGGCCGCACCGCCGACGTCGCCATCAGCGACGGCCTCGTCACCGAGGTCGGGAAGGTGGACGGAGGCGGCAAGCGCGAGGTCGACGCCGACGGCGCCCTGGTCACCCCAGGCTTCGTCGACATCCACACGCACTACGACGGACAGGCCACCTGGGACGAGCAGCTCACGCCGTCGTGCTGGCACGGCGTCACCACGGTCGTGATGGGCAACTGCGGCGTCGGGTTCGCGCCGGTGGCACCCGACCGCCACGAGTGGCTGATCGGCCTCATGGAAGGCGTGGAGGACATCCCCGGCGCGGCGCTGAGCGCGGGCATCAAGTGGGGCTGGGAGAGCTTCCCGGAGTACCTCGACGCCCTCGACAAGCGCTCGCACGTGATGGACCTCGGCACGCAGGTGCCGCATGGCGCCGTGCGGGGCTACGTGATGGGCGAGCGCGGCGCGCGGAACGAGCCCGCCACCGCGGACGACATCGAGGCGATGTCTGCCATCGTCAAGGAGGGCATCGAGGCCGGCGCGCTCGGCTTCTCCACCAGCCGCACGCTCGCCCACCGCGCCATCGACGGCGAGCCCGTGCCCGGCACGTTCGCCGCCGAGGACGAGCTGTTCGGCATCGGACGGGCGCTGGGCGAGCTCGGCACCGGCGTGTTCGAGCTGGCCCCCGCCGGGATCGCCGGCGAGGACCTCGCCGCCCCCGAGCGCGAGATGGAGTGGATGCGGCGCCTGGCGGCCGCGATCGGACGGCCGGTGACGTACGCCATGAGCCAGAACAACAACGACCCCGAGTCGTGGCGCCGGCAGCTCGAGCAGTCGCTCGCCGCCCACGCCGACGGTGTCGCGGTGCGACCCCAGACCCACGCCCGCACCGTGTCGCTGCTGCTCGGCTTCCAGACCTTCCACCCGCTGCAGTTCACCGACGTCTGGGCGTCTTCCGGCATCGGCCTCCTGCCGTGGCAGGAGCAGGTCGCCAGGATCGAGCGGGAGCCCGAGCTGCGCGAGGCGCTCGTCGCCGACGCCAAGGGCCTGCGCCACAACGAGATCATCCGCACGTTCATGCACCCCGGTCGGATCTACGTGCTCGGCGACCCGCCCGAGTACGAGCCGGGCCCGGAGCGCAGCGCCAGTGGCATCGCCGCCGCCAAGGGGCTCGACGAGTGGGAGCTGCTCCTCGACCTGATGCTCGTCGACGGCGGCCGCGAGCTGCTCAACGCCCCGGTGCTCAACTACAGCGACGGCAACCTCGACGCCGTGGGTGAGATGCTCCGCCACCCGACGTCCGCCTTCGGGCTCGGCGACGGCGGCGCCCACGCCGGTCAGACCTGCGACGCGTCGAGCACGACCTTCCTCCTGTCGTACTGGGCACGAGATCGCGACCGCGACCGGTTCACGGTGGAGGAGGCGGTGCACAAGATGACGCTGGCCACCGCCACGCTCTACGGCCTCGGGGATCGTGGTGTGCTCGCCCCCGGCTACGTCGGCGACTGCAACATCATCGACCACGGCTCGTTGCAGCTGCACCGGCCCGAGCTGGTCAGCGACCTGCCCGGCGGCGCCCACCGCCTGGTGCAGAAGGCCGACGGCTACGTGACGACGATCAAGAGGGGCCAGGCCACGTTCGTGAACGGCGAGGACACCGGCGCCAGGCCCGGCGCGCTGCTCCGCGGCGCGCGATGAGCACACCGCGCGAGACGGCGGCCGCCTTCTGGGCCGCCCTCTACGACCGCGATTGGCCGCGCATCCGCTCCTACTTCGGTCCCGACTCGATCTACTACGACGTGCCGGTCGGTCCGTCGGCGGCCGGGGTCGGTCCGGACAGCATCGAAGCCCGCCTCCGCCTCGGTCTCGAGGGGCTGGTCGGCTACGAGCACCTCCCAGGCGTCGTCGCCGAGGGAGCGGACGGCGTCGTCGTCACCGAGCACACCGAGGTGTGGACGTGGGAGACCGGCGAGACCGTCGCCCTGCCGTTCGTGTCCGTGCAGCAGATCGAGGACGGCACGATCCATCTGTGGAAGGACTACTGGGACTACCAGACGCTCATGAGCGCGGCCCCGGCCGCGTGGCACGAGCGACTCGACACCGCTGACCTGTCGTGGGTGGTCGACGTCACCGGCCGAGCTTGAGTCGTGACGGGCGGAGTGGGGTGAACGAGCTCGCCGAGCTGCGGCTGCCCGAGGGGTGCCTCATCGTCCTGGTGGGGGTGCCCGGGTCGGGGAAGTCGACGTGGGCCGCGCGGGTCGCGGCACCCAACGAGATCGTGTCGTCCGATGCGCTGCGCGCGCAGGTCGGGCTGCACGAGCGCGACCAGCGCGCCTCGAAGGACGCCTTCGACCTCCTCGATCGCATCGTCGACTCGAGGCTGCGCCGCGGCCTGACGACGGTGGTCGACACCACCGGCCTCGAGGCGCCGCGGCGGGCGCGTTGGGTGGCGGAGGCCCGGAAGCGTGACCGCCGGGTGCACGCGGTCGTGCTCGACGTTCCGGCCGCCGAGGCCCGGCGGCGCAACAAGGCCCGCCCCGACCCCGTCCCGTCGAAGGTCCTGACCGCGCAGCTCGCATCGCTCCCAGGCGCAGTCGAGGCCCTGGAGGCCGAGAGCTTCGATGGTGTGCACCGCCTCACCGGCGACGAGCCCGTCTCGTTCGTGCCACCCCACTTCGTCGACGCGCCCACACGGGCCCGCTCGCAGCAGGAGGACCCCGTGCCGTTGCGCTTCGCCCTCCACCTCGGCAGGTTCGCCTGGTCCGGCGGCGGCCCGAAGCTCCGGGACAACCTGCGACGGGTGGGCGCCGCGGCGGAGGAAGCCGGCTTCGACGCCATCACCGTGATGGACCACATGCTGCAGATCCCCGGCGTCGGGCCCGAGTGGGAGGACCTGCCGGACAGCACGACCGCGCTGGCGTTCCTCGCGTCCTGCACGGAGCGGGTGCAGCTGGGGGCGCTCGTCAACGGCATCACCTACCGGAACCTGGCCCAGCTCGGGAAGCAGGTCGCCACGCTGGACGTGCTCTCCGGCGGACGGGCCTTCTGCGGCCTCGGCGCGGGCTGGTACGAGCGCGAGCACCGGCTCTTCGGCTGGGACTTCCCGCCGGTCAGCCGCCGCTACGAGCTGCTGGAGGATGCCCTCGAGCTGCTCCCTCTCCTCTGGGGTCCTGGCGCCCCTTCGTACGAGGGCCGCACGGTCACGGTGTCGGAGGCGGTCTGCTACCCGCGGCCGATCCAGGAGCGGATCCCGATCCTCGTCGGCGGGTCCGGCGAGCGCCGCACGCTGCGCCTGGCAGCGCGCCACGCCGACGCGTGCAACCTGTTCGGGGACGCCGAGCAGGTCCGCCACAAGGTGGCCGTGCTCCGGGGTCACTGCGCGGCCGAAGGTCGCGACCCCAGCACTGTCGAGGTCACCCAGCTGTCTGACGCCGCCGTGATCGACGCCGGCGGCGATCGCCACGGCGCCGCCGCCGGCACGGTGGAGGAGCAGGTGGGGCGCTTTCGGGCCCTCGCCGACGTGGGCGTGCAGCGCGTGTTCCTCACCCTGGCCGAAGACGGCACCACCGAGCAGATCGAGCGGTTCAGCGCCGTCATCCAGGCCTTCCGCTGATCGACAGGGGTCAGGAGCGGCGGCGCTCGATGTCGTCGAGGACCTGCTCGGCCGTCCGCAGGTCGATCTCGTCCGGGACCGGCCGGTCGCGAAGGCCCCGCACGGTGACGGCCTGGAGCTCGGGCTGCTCGTCGAGGGGCCGGGGGCGACCGATGTGGAAGCCCTGGCCGAGGTGGACGCCGAGGCCGTGCAGCTCGGCCAGCTCGGCCGTCGTCTCGATCCCCTCCGCCACCACCAGCACGTCCATCTCGTTCGCATAGGCGATGAGGGCCCGGGCGAGGGCCTGGCGCTGGCGGTCGGCGTGGATGTCGTGGGTGAGGCTCGTGTCGAGCTTGATGAGGTCCGGAGACAGGTTGAGGATGTGGGCGAAGCTGGCGTACCCACCGCCGGCATCGTCCACCGCCAGGCGCACACCCCCGAGCCGCCAGGGAGCGAGGGCGGCGTTGAGCGCGTCGTAGTCGGCCACCGGCGCGTGCTCGGTGACCTCGATGATCACGCGTCCGAGGGGCGCTCTCGTGAGGATCTCCGCGAGGCGGCCCGACACGACCGTGATCGGGCTGAAATTGACGGCGATGGCGAGGTCCGTGCGGAGATCGTCGAGGTCCCCGACGGCGGCACTGGCCAACGCCAGCTCGAGGGGCACGCGCAACCCGGCGCCGTCGGCGTCGTCGAACCAGTCGGCCGGATGCCTCGGCGGCCGATCGGTGAACCGGGTGAGCGCTTCGACGGCCCGGACCTCGCCGGTGGCGAGGTCCACGATCGGCTGGACGACGATGCGGTACGCGGTCGCCGAGATCGCCCGAGCGACGCGCTCGCGGCGGCGCATCTGCTGCAGGGCATCCTGCTCCTCGGCGTGCAACCGGCCGGCCAGCTGGTCCATCGCGAACCGGTTCACGGTCGGGTCGAGGTAGGTGGTCCCCGCGACCGCGGACCGGATCGCGTCGGCGAGGCGATCCGGCGAGGAGCCCTTGATCACGTAACCGTCGATCCCGGCCCGCAACAGCGGGAGGAGGTCGGGCTCGTCCGCCGCCGAGGAGAAGATCACGATGCGCGTGGTGGGGCTGAGCGACCCGATGAGGCGAGCGGCTTCGAGGCCGCCCCCGGGCATCCGCAGGTCGAGGAGGGCGACGTCGGGCCGCAGGTGGTGGGCGAGCTGCACCGCGGTGTCGGCATCGAGCCCGACGCCGGCCACGTCGAAGCCCTCCAGGCGCAGCACCGTGCGCAGGTAGTCGACGACGTGTGGCTCGTCGTCAGCCACCACCACGCTGATCGCGTGGCCGGCTCGTGCCTCCCCTGGTCCCATCGACTGACCCGATCTCCCGTACGGTCACCCATAGTGTCCGCAATGTCACGATTAGTGACTTTTGTACTACACCCATCCGTGGAGCGCCGAAAGGGCGATGGCGGCGGCGGTCGCCACGTTCACCGAGTCCACGCCGGCCGCCATCGGGATGCGGACGAGCCGGTCGGCGATGGCCCGCGCCTCCGGGGTGAGGCCGGGTCCCTCCGCCCCCAGGAGCAGCGCCACGCGGTCCCGCCGCTCGCGGGCGACCACACCGATCGGCTCGGCCGCTGGATCCGGCGTCAGGGCCAGGACGGAGAACCCGACCCCGCGCAGCTGGGTCACGACGTCGGGCCACTCCTCCGCCGGCGTCCGCGCGAAGGGCACCCGCAGCACGTGGCCGAGCGACACCCGCGTGGACCGCCGGTACAGCGGATCGGCCGTCGTGGGATCGAGCACCACGGCGTCCACGCCGAACGCCGCCGCGTTGCGGAACAGCGCACCGATGTTCTCATGGTCGTTGACGCCCTCGAGGACGAGCACGCGGGTGGCGTCGGCGACGAGGTCGCCCACCGTCGGGAGCACGGGCCGGTCGGCCACCGCCAGCACGCCCCGGTGGAAGTGCACGCCCGTGACCTGCTCCATCTCGGCGCTCGGGATCGCGTAGATCGGCGAATCCGTGGCGAGGAGGGACGCCACCCGGCCGACGTGCTCCTCGGCCACCAGGATCGAGCGCACCTCGTAGCGAGACGCGAGGAGGGCCTCGACCGACAACCGGCCCTCGACCGTGAAGATCCCCCGGTCCCGCTCGATGCCCATGCGGCGCGACGGCTCCCGCAGGTGCACGTAGTCCCGCAGCCGCGGGTCGTCGAGGGCGCTGATGCGCTCGATGGCCACCCGGACAGCATGGCCTCGCCCGCCTGGGCTCCGACGCGCCACCGCCCCGACCGGGCGGGGCCGAGGCGGTGACAGGGGTGGGGGCCGTGCGAGGCGGGCGGGAATCACACGACCCCCGAACTGCGGACGGAGCGGGGGGATGCCGTCCGGAGAGTGGGGCGCAATGTTGCGGTTGTGTTGCGGTCGTTCTCCTTCTGCCCATCCCGCCACGATCCCAAACCACCCTCTTCCTCCCGATCTGCCGACCTGGGCATATGCCATGCTCGGCCCGTGCGCGCCGTCGTCTGCGAGGAGTTCGCCCCCATCGACCAGCTGGTCCTCCGGGAGCGGCCCGATCCGGAGCCGGGCCCAGGCAAGGTCGTGCTGGCCGTACGAGCCGCGGGGGTGAACTTCGTCGACGGGCTCTTCGTGCAAGGGCGCTACCAGATCAAGCCGCCGCTCCCCTTCACGCCCGGCGGGGAGGTGGCCGGCGACGTGGTGGCAGTGGGCAGCGGGGTCGACGGCGTGGCGGTGGGAGATCGAGTGCTCGCGATGCCTTGGCTCGGCGGCTTCGCCACCCACGTCGAGGTGCCGGTGGGTGCGGTGGTGCCGATCCCCGGCGACCTCACCTACGGACAGGCGGCGGCGCTGATCCAGAGCTACGGCACGATGCTGTTCTCGCTGACGCGCCGCACGCACGTCGTCCCCGGCGAGTGGGTGCTCGTGCTCGGGGCCGGCGGCGGCATCGGCCTGGCCGCCATCGACGTCGCGCGCCACCTCGGCGCCCGCGTCATCGCGGCGGCGTCCACCGACGACAAGCTCGCGGCCGCCACGAAGGCCGGGGCCGAGGCGACGATCGCGTACGAGCGCGAGGACCTGAAGGAACGGGCCCGCGAGATCTCCGGCGGCGGCGTCGACATCGTCGTCGATCCCGTCGGCGACCGGTTCGCCGACCCTGCCCTCCGGGCCCTCAAGTGGATGGGGCGCTACCTCGTGATCGGCTTCGCCGGCGGGGACATCCCGATGCTGCGAGCCAACCAGGTGCTCCTCAACAACCGCACGGTCGTCGGGGTCGACTGGGGCGCCTGGACGGGACGCGATCCGGAGGGCAACCAGGCCCTCCTCCGCGAGCTGCTGGAGCTGGCCGGGTCGGGCGCGCTGTCACCGGTCGAGCCCACCGAGTACGCGCTCGACGACGTCGTGCAGGCCCTCACCGACCTCCAGGACCGCAAGGTCGCCGGCAAGGTCGTCCTGGTCCCCTAGCCCTCAGGCTCGGCTGGCGACCAGGGCCGCCTGCTCGTCGAGCAGCGGCATGACCACTTCACGGGGCGCGCTGGGGATGCGGAAGACGCACTCGGTGACGCCGATGCGCTCGAAGTGATCGAGCTTGCCGGGGTCGGGGATCGAACCGAACGGGATGATCTCGAGCGCGTCGGGGTCGCGGCCCGCCTCGGCCACCGCCTCGCGGAGGACCGGGATCGCCTTGGTGAGGCCGCCACCACCGATGGGGATCCAGCCGTCGCCGTACTCGGCGATGTGGGCGAAGAGCTTGGGTCCGGCGGCGCCGCCGTGCAGGACCGGTACCCGCGGGCGACCGTCCTGGCCGTGCTGCACCGGCTTGGGCCACGACCAGCTCGGCGAGAAGCCCACGTGCTGGCCGTCGAAGTCCGCCTCGTCGTCAGCCCACAGGGCCTGCATGGCGAGGATGACCTCTCGCGCCACTGCTCGCCGCTCGGGCATCGACACGCCGTGGTGCTCGATCTCGTCCTCGTTCCAACCGAACCCGACCCCGACGGCGGCGCGGCCGCCGCTGAGGTGGTCGAGCGTCGCGATCGCCTTGGCGGTGACGATCGGCTCTCGCTGCGCGGCGAGGAGGATGCCGGTGCCGAGGCGCAGCGAGGTGGTCGCGGTGGCGGCGGCGGCCAGGGCCACCAGCGGGTCGAGGCACCGGCGGTACTCCTCGGCCAGCTCCGCACTGCCGGTGGGAGGCGGGGTGCGACGGCTCACCGGGATGTGGGTGTGCTCCGGCAGCCACAACGACTGCAGCCCGCGCGCCTCCGCCTCCCGGGCCAGCTCCACCACGTCGATGCTGACGTCCGTCGCGAACATCGTGATCCCGTACCGCATGAGGGCTCCTCATCGCACCGATTCCTGACGGACCGTCAGATCCTGCCATGATCTGCGGCATGGCCGGGATCTGCGCGGGGCGCGTCGTGATCGTCACCGGATCCGGCCGCGGGCTCGGACGGGCGCATGCCCTCGAGCTGGCCCGGCAGGGCGCCAAGGTGGTGGTGAACGACCTCGGGTGCGAGCTGGACGGATCCGGTGGTGGCACCGGCCCGGCCGGCGAAGTGGTCGACGAGATCCGCGCCGCCGGGGGCGAGGCGATCGCCAACGGTGACGACGTGGCTGACTACGACGGGGCCGGCCGGATGGTGGCGGCGGCCCTCGACGCCTTCGGCGCCCTCGACGCCGTGGTCAACAACGCCGGGTTCGTGCGCGACCGCATGTTCGCCAACGCCGCCGAGGACGAGTGGGACGCGGTGGTGCGGGTGCACCTCAAGGGCCACTTCGCGGTCGCTCGGCACGCGGCCGCCCACTGGCGCGACCAGGCCAAGGCCGGTCAGCCGGTGGACGCTCGCATCATCAACACCAGCTCCGGTGCCGGCATCCTCGGCTCGGTCGGGCAGGCCGCCTACTCCGCCGCCAAGGCCGGCATCGCCGCGCTCACGCTCGTGCAGGCGGCCGAGCTCGGGCGCTACGGCGTCACCGCCAACGGGCTCTGTCCGGCCGCTCGCACCCGCATGACCGAGGGCGTGTTCACCGAGATGATGGCCACGCCGGACGCGCCGGGTGCCTTCGATGCGATGGCGCCCGAGAACGTGTCGCCCCTCGTGGCATGGCTCGCGTCACCCCGATCCGCCCACGTCACGGGCCGGATGTTCGAGGTGGAGGGCGGCAAGGTGGGCATCGCCACCGGCTGGCAGCACGGCCCGACCGCCGACAAGGGCGACCGCTGGGATGCGGCCGAGCTCGGTCCGGTGATCGACGACCTGCTCGCGCAGGCGCCGGCCCCGGCCCCCGTCTACGGCACCTCCTGACCGCGTCAGCGCTTGGTCTTGAACGCGACCAGCGGCAGGTAGAACCAGCTCCAGGCCCCGACCGCCGTCACGAGCACCGCGACGCCGATGGCCGCGCCCGTGGCGAGCACGACCGACGACACGAGGTAGGCGACTGCGACGAGCGCGACCGCGAAGGCGATGGTGCCGAGGATCGTGAGCCGCACCGCGATCTCGAGGTGACGCCGATGGCGGCGAGTCACACCATCGCGGGAGCGCAGCCGCTGGTGCGACGACGGTGCCATCAGCAGCACTGAGCTGACCAGGGCGCTCACGAAGGCGATGTAGTACGCCACCCGCTCCGCGCGGACCAGATCGTCGAAGTGGTCGTACAGCGGGAGGGTGAGCAGGAACGCGGAGATCAGCTGGACGCCCGGCAGCGTGGTGCGAAGGCCCTCGAGGAGCGACCGGAACTCGTCTTCCACCTGCTCGTCGTCGGAGCTCTCGGCCATGCGACCGTCGTTCCCCGTCTGTCGTCGATCGAACCGGGGTAACGATGGCGTCCGTGGGCAAGCTCCGAGCACGTTGGCGTACCTGGCCGCGCTGGGTCAGGTGGCCACTGACGGCCGGGACGGGCCTGTTCGTGCTGGGCCTGGCCGCCCTGGCGTTCCTGTGGTTCACCGTGGAGCTGCCCGAAGACCCACCCGAGCTGCAGTCCGCCGTGATCGTGGGCGAAGACGGTCGCGAGCTGGCGGTCCTGTCCCAGGAAGGCCAGCGCTTCATCGTGTCCCTCGACGAGATGAACCCGGTCGTCGTCGACGCTCTGCTCTCCGCCGAGGACCGCCGCTTCTACGACCACGGTGGGATCGATCCGATCGGCATCACCCGTGCGCTGGTGAGCAACCTCCGCCACAGCGGCACCCAGGGCGGGTCGACGCTCACCCAGCAGCTCGTGAAGAACGAGTACCTGACCAACGAGCGCTCGCTCTGGCGCAAGGCCCGCGAAGCGGTGCTGTCGGTGAAGCTCGAGCGCTCGGAGGACAAGGACCAGATCCTCGAGCGCTACTTGAACACCGTCTACTTCGGTCGCGGGGCCTACGGCATCGAGGCCGCCGCCCGCGCCTACTTCGATGCGTCCGCCGCCGACCTCACGGTCGACCAGGCCGCCCTGCTGGTCGGTCTGCTCCGATCGCCCGAGACCGCCGATCCCGTGGAGGACATGGACGAGGCCACGGCCCGGCGCGCCAGCGTGCTGCAGGACATGGTGGCCAACGAGGTCCTGACCCAGGAGGAGGCCGACGCGGCGGAGGCAACGCCGATCGAGGTCAACGAGCGGACCGCGCCCGCCCCGCCCACCGGAGGCCTGGCCCCGCACTTCGTCGAGTGGGTGCGGCAGCAGACGGTGGCCGCGGTCGGCGAGGACGCGCTCTACGGCCGCGGGCTCAAGGTCGTCACCACGCTCGACCTCGATGCCCAGGCCGCCGCGGAGGCCGCGGTGGTCGAGACCATCACCGACCCGGCCGGCCCGCAGGCGGCGCTGGTCGCCCTCGACGAGGACGGTGCCATCCGGGCGCACGTCGGCGGCCGCGACTACGACGCCTTGAAGGTCGACCTTGCGCGTGGCGTCGACGGCGGCGGTTCGGGACGCCAGCCCGGCTCCACCTTCAAGACCTTCGTCCTCCAAGCCGCCCTCGAGGACGGCGCCACGCTGGCCGACACGTACCCCGGCCCGCCGGAGATCGACGTCGACGTCGACGGCACGGCCTTCCCCGTCGAGAACTACGGGGGCGAGGGGTTCGGCGACCTCACCGTCGCGGAGGCCACCGCCCGCTCCGTCAACACGGTGTACGCACAGCTGATGGCGCAGGTGGGCCCCGCCGCCGTGGCCGACGCCGCCGAGGCTGCTGGCATCGACGCCGAGCTCGACCTCGTGCCGTCGCTGGCGCTGGGTGCCGAGGAGGTCAGCCCCCAGGACCTGGCCAGTGCCTTCCTCACCTTCGCCAACGACGGCACCCGCGTCGAGCCGTACGCCATCAGCCGCATCGAGGACGGCGACGGCAACGTCCTGTGGGAGCCCGACCGTCCGGAGCCCGACGAGGACGCCGTCGAACCCGAGGTCGCCCGCACCGTCACCGAGGCGCTGCGCGGCGTCATCGAGGACGGCACCGGCACCGCCGCCGACATCGGCCGGCCGGCGGCCGGCAAGACGGGGACCACGCAGAACAACGTCGACGCCTGGTTCGCCGGCTACGTCCCCGGCTACACGGCCGTGGTGTGGATGGGGTACCCCGACCCCACCGAGATGGACGGCGTGACGGGCGGTGGGATGCCCGCGCAGATCTGGCACGCCTTCATGACCGCGGCCATGGAGGACCGCGAGGCCGAGGACTTCCCTGATCCGCCCGACGACCTCCTCCGCCCGGCGCCGGACGCCACGTCCTCCACGTCGTCCTCCAGCTCGTCGAGCTCGTCCAGCACCTCATCGACCTCGACGACCGCGCCAGACGGATCGTCGACCACCAGCACCACGGAACCCGACGGGTCCACCACGACGACCACGGAGCCCACGACGACCACGACCGCCCCCGAGGGCACCGACGAGGGCGCCGGCCCCGATCCTCCCTAGGCGATCAGAGGTCCCCGCAGTCGCGGGACACGCCGGTGAGCGACGCGATGTCGTTGCCTGGCGACGTCGCGCTGACCGTCGTCTCCGCGCCGTTCGCGAGGGCGACGAACCAGGTGAGCCGGCCACCGTTGGCCTTCACCTTCTTGACGACGCCGCCGATCGTGACCAGCGCCGCCTCGTCGCCGGTGTTGTCCACGGCGACCTTGACGCCCGGGACCCCGACGTACGCGCAGTCATCAGCGAGCGACAGGACGGGCAGCTGGCAGTCGCGCGCGACGTCGGTCAGTGGTGCGATCGCGTTGCCCGAGGACGTCGCGGTGATGGTCTCGCCGCTCGCCCCCTCCGCCACCGCCACGAACCAGGTGCGCTGGCCGCCGGCCTTCTGGACCACCTTGGTGATCCCGTCGATCGTGACCGGCGCCGCCTCCGCGCCGGTGTTGGTCACCACGACCTTGACGCCGGTGGCCCCCGCGCTGGTGGCGCAGGGGTTCGCGATCACCAGGGCGAGCGCCTGGCAGTCCCGTTCGCCGGCGATGGGGGAGCCGGGCACCGGGTTGCCGTCCACCGTCACCACGATGGAGTAGCTCGCCCCCTCGGTCACGGGCACGAACACGGGGACCTGCCCCGGTCCGGGCACCGTGATCGGCGAGCCGCCGTCCACGACGAAGTCAGCCGGCTGGTCGCCGCTGTTGATCAGGGCGAGCCGCACGCCGCCCGCCGCGCAGGCGGACCCGAGCGCGACCGATGGGACCGGGCCGGTGTCGAACGCCAACCCGATGACGAGGGGGTCGTGGTCCGACGCGCGGTAGGCGTTCGACTCGAACAGGTTGGGGTCGCGCCCGAAGTCGAGGTTGTAGTCGAGGATGAGCGGCTCATCGGCGTCGATGTGCCAGATGGTCGTGCCGGTGACGTTGTCGAGGAGGTCCGGCGATGCCATCGCGTGGTCGAGCTCACCGGAGGACCCGTCGAACACGAAGCTGTACCGATCCGCGGCAGCGACGAACGTCTCGGACAACCCCGTGTAGCCGGCGGCCTCGAGGGCTTGGATCGGATCCTCCTCGGTGTAGGCGTTCAGATCGCCGACGATCAGCGGGTTCGGCGGATCCAGGCTGTCGAGCAGGGCATCCAACGCCTGCGCCTGCTGGACGCGACGGCCGTTGAAGCAGCTCTGCCCGTCGCCCTGGTCCTCGTCGGCAGGAGGGCTGCCCGCCGCGCAGTTCTTGGACTTGAAGTGGTTGACGACCACCGTGAACGCCTCCCCGGCCGCCACGGGCGTGAAGGTCTGGACGAGCGGAGGCCGGTCGAAGATCGCATCCGCGGTGCTCTGCGCACTCCCCGTCGGCGTCACGACCGCGGGCTTGTAGATCAGCGCGACCTTGATGGCGTCGGTGCCGAAGGTGCCCCCGAAGCCGTTGGGCGGGGTCAAGTCGAGATCCGTGACGAACGCGTAGGTGCCGGGAGCGGTGGCAGCGTTGAGCGCGTCGACCAGGCTGCCGATGGCCGTGGTGCCGTTGTTCTCGACCTCCATCAGCCCGATGACGTCGGCGTCGAGCCCGGTGATGGCGGCGACCTCCTTGGCCTGCTGCCGGGCGAACTCCTCGGCGCTGTTCGCCCCCGCGCGTCCGGGTTCGCGGTCGTGAGGGTCGTGAAGTAGTTCAACGTGTTGAACGTCGCGACCTTCACGTCTCCGCCGACGTCAGCCGGCGCCGGCAGTCGGGGGTTCGTGGACGCGAAGGTGATCGGCGCAGTGGGCTGGAGCCGGAACAGGCTGAAGCCGAAGCCCAGCACGCCCGTGATCCCCGTGGCGGTGTCACCGATGCGCAGCGTGTCGCCGCCTGGCCCGACGAACGGCACCGTCGCCGGGTTCTGCACGTTCGAGCCATCGTCGATGAGCAACCGCCGGCGGGCGTTCTCCGCCGCGAGGGCGATGGCCGGCGGACCGGGGTCCACTCGATCCGTCGGCTGGAACAGGCGCCCGTCGGACGACACGGTGATCTCGCCGAACCGTCCGAGCTGGAAGTGCTCGGTGGCGGTCAGTGCTTCGGGGAAGGTGAGCAGCATCGACTCCACCGACTCGAACGTCGTGCCCTCTGGCCGGGGCAGGTCGTAGATGGTCGCGGTGGCGCCGTTGCCGGTGCTCTGGATGACAACCTCTTCCCCTGCCACCTGGGTCTGGCCGAAGGACTCAGACGCCGTGCCGCACACCTCGACGCGATCGCCGGGGGCGACCGCCGACGACGATGCGACGAAGATGCCCTCGGACGTGTTCGGATCCGCGTCGGGCGTGTCGTCCTGCATGTAGAAGCCGCCCAGGCCGTTCGCGCCGTTGAAGTCGCCGGTCACGATGCCGCCCGTGGTCACCGACGCCCCGGGTAGTGGCGTGACGGTGCCGTTGCCCTGGATCGTCGCGATCTCGGTGGCGGCACCCGTGCACTCCGGCGGCGGATCGTCGCCGTACCCGCCGAGCCCGTCGAACGTGTCGGTCGCGAACCCGTCCCAATCGACGGCTGGGTCGAAGGCATCGTCGATGACGGTGTCACCCGCGACGACGGTGAGCTGGCGACGAAGCGTGTTGTCGGCCGTGCTCGTCGCCCCGGTCCCCCACTCGATGCCGGGATCGGCTCCCACGTCACCGATGCTGTCGACGACGAATCCAGCCTTGCGCAGGACGACGGCGTCGTCGCCGTTGAACCAGCCTCCGCTGCCCGTCTGATCGGCGACGGCGAGGATGGGCGCCGCGGCGAGGCTGTTGGCGAGGACGAACACGTCGCCGTCGGCGACGGTGCCGGTGAGTGCGACCGTCAGGCCCACCGTCGTGCTCCCGTTGAAGTACATCTCGACCTGGTAGCCACCGGCCGCCAGGTCGACCGGCGCGCCGGTGCCGTTGTAGATCTCGAGCGCCTTGTTGTTCGACGAGCCCTCGACGTACTCGGAGAACAACAGCTCGGTGTTGACCGCCGCCGCCGGTGCCACGTCGAGCACCGTGAGGCACGCCGCCGCCAGTGCCGTGAGAACCGTGAACGCAACCGGACGCCTGGCCTGTCGACTCATGGAGCCCACGCTACGCCCGCAAGGTGAACACAACCCGTCCCGCGGTCTACGAGTCGCCTTCGCGAGGCACGTCGGGGTCGACCTCGCCCCCGGCGGCCACCACGCCGAGGCGAGCAAGGTGGTGGTCCCAGCCATCGACGTGCCGGGCGTCGATCTCGGCCTCAGTGCCCTCCCACCGGAGCATGCCTTCGCTCGTCGTCAGCAGGGGGAAGATCGTCTCGGGGTGGCGTCGATCAGGATCTCACGCACCAGCTCAGCCATCGTTCGTCTCCTTGTCGTTGTCCTTGTCACGTTGCGCTCGCTCCGCCGCATCCCGGAGCCGGTCCAGGCCACCGTCCCAGAAGTCCTCGACGAAGCGGCGGACGTCCGCCATCCCCTGGACGCGCTCGGTAGAGCCGGCGGGTGCCGGCGGCTACGCCCCGACGAGGCGGAGGACGTCGGCGGGGGTGGCCGGACCGTCGTGGATGACCTCGCCGTCCCGCAGCGCGATGCAGCGATCGACGCGCTCGACGAAGGCGGGATCGTGGGTGGCGACGATCACGGCGGCGCCGTCCTCGTGCAGCTCGTCGAGGATGCCGAGCAGGGCGACCTTGCCTGGCGCATCGAGCCCGACGAAGGGTTCGTCGACCAGCAGGATCTCGAAGGGCCGCACCAGACCCAGCGCGATCGACGCCTTCTGCCGCAGGCCGCGGCTGAAGCGGGCGGGCAGGTCGTCGGCGCGGTGGCTCAAGCCGACGCGCTCGAGGAGCTCGTCGAAGTCCTCTTCGTCGGCCGTCACGCCGTGGAGGGCGGCCACGTAGGCGAGGTGCTCGCGCACCGACAGGTCGTCGTAGAGCACTGGCTCGTCCGGGAGGAAGCTCGCCGCGGCACGCGCACCAGACGAACCCGCGGGCTCGCCGGCGACGGTGATCTCGCCCTCCGTGAGCTCGAGGAGCCCCGATGCCAGCCGCAGGAAGGTGGACTTGCCCGAGCCGTTGTGCCCGACGAGCGCGATCGACTCGCCCTCGGGGACGCGCAGCGTCAGCGGCTCGAGGGCGACGAGGTCGGCGTAGGCCTTGGAGGCACCGTCGGCCTCGAGGACCGCCGGTCGTCGTTCACGCTTTGGCATTCGCCTGCTCCAACTGCTCGCGGAACCACGTCCCGATCTCGTCGCGCACCCGCACCCACCCGCACACCATGGTGAAGACCACCGCGGTGAGCATGACGAAGGGCATGGCCCCGCTCGGACCCGTCCGCCCCTGCTCGATCGCGTCACGAGCGAACAGCACGGGCAGCACGCCGACGATCGCCAGGGCTGGCGGCCACGCCGTGCGGAACGCCAGGCGCATGCCCTGGGCCTCGGGGGGCGCCAGCGTCCAGCTCCCGCTCATCGTCGGCGGCCCCGACAGCACGCTCACCAACGCGCCGCTCAGGCCGCCGAAGGCGAGGGGTGCCACGGCGGCCGCGACGACCGCGCCGGGGAGCCGGCCGTCGCCGGGGACGGACGCCACCCCCATCGCCACCCCGGCCACCAGCAGCTGGCCGACGAGGCCCATCGGGATGTGGCGGAGGTGGATCGACGCGGGATCGGCAGGCGACGCGTCCCTCCGGCTCGGGTGGTCGACCTCCTGGGCCAGCGGCTCCACGGTGTCCAGACCGGCGATGAACATGGCGATGCCGGCCAGCACGAGGAGGGGCGTGGTCCCGGCCCAGACGCCGCGCAGGCACAGGCCGGCGACGACGCCGAGCAACACCAACCGCGCCACGCGGGCGGCCGGCCAGCGCAGCACGCCGCGCAGGCCGCGGACGAAGACCGGCCAGTGGCCGGTCCCGCGCACGCGGAGCCGCAGCCACGGCCGCAGGCGTGGCAGCTCCATGGCCAGCTGGCGGCGCAGCACGATCACGGTCCGCAGGTCCTGCAGGGTGGCGGCGAAGCGCATCTGACCGACCAGCGTCGACCGCCGCTCGGTCGCCTCGAGGGAGGTGCGGCCGAGCCTGACCAGGCCGATCGCCACCAGTGCGAGGGCGGTCACCACCGGCACGAGGCCCACGACCTGGAACCGCAACGGCCACAGCGCCAGATCACCGAACGGGGCGGTGGGGCTCCACGCGACGGCGTCGAGCCCGTCGGCCAGGGCCAGCCCCAGCAAGGCGAGCCCGGACAGCGACGCCACCCAACGAGGAGGGCGAGCGCTCGACGCCACCAGGGCCGAGCCGGTGGCCAGCCCGACGAACGTGAGGCCGGTGAGCGCGCCGGTGGCGATCCAGGCCGCGGGGCTGCCGGTCATCCGGCGGGAGGCCATCTCGCCGGCGATGCCGCCCACCACCAGGCCGACGAAGGCCAGGAACCGCAGCTGGCGGATCGCCGGCGCCCGAAGCGCCGTCGTCCGGTCGACCGGCGCGAGGAGCACGTGGCGCACGTCGGCCCGTTCGAGCGCCAGCGGTCCTCCGCGGCTGCCCGAGCGCAGGCCGAGGGCGACGGCGAAGGCGGCGGCGACACCGACCCAGCCGGGACCATCGCTCGCCACCCGATCGAGCTGGCGGGCGCTCAGCACCTCGTCGCCGACCATGCTCGAGAGCACGGCGACGGCGACGAGGCTCAGGATGCCGGTGAGGTACGCCTGGTAGAACGCGTCGATCCAGTGGATGTCGGCGGTGCGCTTCTGGCGACGGAACCGTCGCCAGTCCGCGAGGTTGCCCTCGAGGTCGGCGTCGGGGTCGGCGGTGCGGAGCAGCGGGCTAGAGGCGTTCGATGACCATGGCCATGCCCTGGCCGCCACCGACGCACATCGACTCGAGGCCGTAGCGGCCGCCGGTGTCCTCGAGGCCGTTGATGAGCGTGGTCATGATGCGGGCGCCGGTCATGCCGAACGGGTGGCCGAGGGCGATGGCGCCGCCGTTCACGTTCAGCTTCTCGGGGTCGATGCCGAGGTGCTTCATCGACGGCAGCACCTGGGCGGCGAAGGCCTCGTTGATCTCGACGAGGTCGATGTCGTCGATGCTGAGCCCGGCGCGGCCGAGAGCCTGGCGGCACGCCTCCACCGGACCCATGCCCATGATCTCCGGGTTGAGGCCGGTGACGCCCGACGACACGATGCGTGCGAGCGGCGTGATGCCGAGCTCGTTGGCCCTGGTGTCGCTCATGACGATGACGGCGGCGGCGCCGTCGTTCAGCGGGCAGGCGTTCCCGGCGGTGACCTTGCCGTCGGGGCGGAACACGGGCTTCAGCTCGGCCAGCTTCTCGACGGTGGTGCCGGCGCGCGGGCCGTCGTCCTTGCTCACGACGGTGCCGTCGCTGAGCGTGACGGGCGTGATCTCCCGGTCGAAGAACCCGCGCTCCTGCGCGGCGACGGCGCGCTGCTGCGAGCGGGCGCCCCACTCGTCCATCTCCTCGCGGGTGACGCCCTCGGCGAGCACCACGTTCTCGGCCGTCTGGCCCATCGCGATGTAGATGTCGGGAAGGCCGCTCGGCGGCTCCCAGCTGTCGGCGCCGTTCGTGCGCTCGCCGGTGCGGGTCTCCGCGTCGGCGAACCGCGGGTTGTGCGGGCCGGTGTCGGACGCACCGTGCAGGTAGCGGCTCACGGTCTCCACGCCCGCGGCGACGAAGACATCGCCCTCGCCCGCCTTGATGGCGTGGGCGGCCATGCGGATCGTCTGCAGCGACGACGAGCAGTAGCGGTTGACGGTGACACCGGGGACGTCCGGCAGGCCGGCCAGGAGGGCGGCCACACGGGCGACGTTGTAGCCGGCCTCGCCGCCGGGCTGGCCGCAGCCGAGGATGACGTCCTCGACGGTCTGCGGGTCGAGCGCCGGCACCTTGCCGAGCACGTCCTTGACGATGAACCCCGCCAGGTCGTCGGGGCGGCACTCGGTGAGGCTCCCCTTGTTGGCACGCCCGATGGGCGTGCGGGCGGTGGCGACGATGACGGCTTCAGGCATGCGAGCCCCTCCTGTGCGCAGGTCAGATCAGATGCGGCGGTCAGTCTGGCCCCGGTCCCCACCGGCTGTCACACCCGGCTGCCTAACGTGACGGGCGTGTCGCTGTTCGACGACCCCTCGGTGGGCACGATCCCGGAGCCGACCTTCTCGGTCACGGAGCTGTCCGACGCCATCGGCAACGCGCTGCGGGCCACGTTCCGCGACGAGGTGTGGGTCCGCGGCGAGATCCGCGACCTGTCGCGGGCGAGCTCGGGCCACGTGTACTTCACCCTCACCGACCCCGACGGCGGCGCGTCCATCGGGGTGATGCTGTCCGCCCGCACGAAGGGCTCGGTGAACACCACGCTCACCGAGGCCGGTGGCGGCGTGCGCATGACCGACGGCACCGACGTGCGGATCCGGGGCCGGCTCGACTGGTACGCCCCGCGCGGGCAGCTGCAGCTCCGCATGACCACGATCGATCCCGCCTACACGCTCGGCCAGCTCGAGGTGGCCCGAGCGGCGCTGATCGCTCGCCTCACGGAGGAGGGCCTGCTCCGCGCCAACGCCGCCCACCCGCTCCCGCTCGCCCCGCTGCGCGTCGGCCTGGTCACCAGCGAAGGCTCCGCCGCCGAGGCCGACTTCCTCGACGAGCTCCGTCGCAGCGGCTTCGCGTTCCACGTGCTCCGAGCCGACAGCCGCGTCCAGGGCCACGACGCGGCCCGGTCGATCGCGTCGGCCATCCGGATGCTCGCCACCCACCGGCTCGACGTGCTGGCCGTGGTGCGCGGTGGTGGCGCCCGCACCGACCTCGCGGCCTTCGACGACGAAGCCGTGGCGCGCGCGATCGCCGCGTGCCCGGCACCGGTGCTCACCGGGATCGGCCACGAGGTCGACACCTCCGTGGCGGACGAGGTGGCTCACACCGCGGCCAAGACGCCGACGGCGTGCGCGCAGCTCCTCGTCGCACGCGTCGCCGACCTGGCCGGCGCCATCGACGGCACGTGGTCGGCGATCGCCACGCGCGCCGTCCGCAACGTGGCGCGTCACGACGATCGGCTCGTCGCGTCGGCCCGCCACCTCGCTCGCGGCACCCGGGTGGCACTCGACCGCAGCACCACGCGCCTCGACTCGATCGCCGACCGGTCCCGACGGGCCTCGGTGGCGGGCCTCGACCTCGCCACCCGCCGCCTCGACGGTCACCTGGGTCGCATCACGGGAGCCGCTCGCTCCCACCTGCGTGCGGCCGAGGTCCTCGTCGCCGCCGGTGAGCGCCGCGTCGCCCACCGGGCGCCGCGGGCCCTGGCCGAGGCCGATCGCACCCTCGGCACCGTCGCCGCCCGCCTCCGGGCGCTCGACCCCGACCGCACGCTCGCCCGGGGGTGGTCGATCACGCGCGGTCCGGACGGGCAGGTCCTCCGCGCACCAGCCGACGTGTCCGCGGGCGACGCGCTCACCACCGTGCTCGCCGGCGGCGAGCTCCGCTCTACGGTGTCTCCCGATGCCTGACGACAACGACGCCGCGATCGGCTACGCCGAGGCCCTCGCCGAGCTCGAGGCGATCCTCGAGGAGATCGAGGACGACGCCGTCGACGTCGACGTGCTCGCCGCGCGGGTCAAGCGAGGCGCCGAGCTCCTGAGGATCTGCCGGAGCCGGATCACCGCGGCCAAGGTCGAGGTGACGCAGATCGTCGCCGAGCTCGACCCCGACGCGGCTGCTGACGGGTCGGCCTAGGAGGCCCGCCAGGCCACGAACTGGGCGAGGTCGACGAGGGCACCTCTCGCCTCGTCGGTGATGTCGGCGACCTTGATGGCGGCGATGGCGTCGCTGGTCAGCGCGTCGATGCTGGCCTCGACCGACTTGAGGGCGCCGGTCTGCACCAGCACCTCCTGGATGCGCGTCACGCCTCCCTCGTCGAGGTCGTCCCGGCCCACCTCGGCCAGCACGTCGGCTTGGGTGGGATCCGCGTTGGCGGTGGCGACGGCCAGGAGGGGCGTGGGCTTGCCCTCGCGGAGGTCGTCGCCCACTGGCTTGCCGGTGACGGCCTCGTCGCCGAAGGCGCCGAGCAGGTCGTCGCGAAGCTGGAAGGCCTCGCCGAGCGGGTCGCCGTAGGCGGACAGGGCGGCTTGGAGCTCGTCGAGGCGCCCGGCGAACGCCGCGCCCACGTGGAGGGGTCGCTCGATCGTGTACTTGCCCGACTTGTAGCGGGCGATCCGGCGGGCCCCCTCGAGGTCGGTGTCGGCCCGGGCCGTGCCGAGGATGTCGAGGTACTGGCCCACGTTCAGCTCGATGCGGAGCTCGTCCCAGACCGAGCGCACCGGCGGGGGCGATCCCGCCATCAGGCGGTCGGCGTACACATGGGCCAGGTCACCGATCAGGATGGCGACGCCCTCGCCGAACCGACGCGCCTCGCCGCGCCACACGGCTTCGTCGTGGCGATCGCCGAACGCCATGTGCGCGGTGCGGAAGCCGCGGCGGGTGGACGAGCCGTCCATCACGTCGTCGTGCACCAGCGCGAAGGCCTGCAGCATCTCGAAGGCCGCACCGGCTTCGATCACCGCCGCGTCGTCGTCCCCGCCACCGGCGGCCCGGTATCCCCAGAAGCAGAACGCGGGGCGCAGCCGCTTGCCACCACCCATCACGAGCGCCCGCAGCGCGTCGAGCGGCGCCGCCAGGTCGGGGCTCAGCGCGCCCCACCGCGCCGACTCGGCGGCGAGGAGGTCGTCGAGTCGCTGCTCGACCCGCTCGGCGACCGTGAGGAGGCTCGGCGGGACCGGGATCGTGTCCTGCAACATGGCTGCCCGAAGCGTACGGGCCGATGCCCGGCCGCAGCAGATCGACTAGGGCGTCCCGAAGAGCTCGAGCGCCTCGTCGAGCGTGCACTCGACGACGCCCGGTTCGGCGATGACGCCCTCGAGCCACGGGGGACGGTTGACGCCGACGACCGCGATGGCGGTATCGAGCCCGGACCGGGTCGACGCCTGGCGCGGCGAACGTGGCGGCGTAGTCGGGCGGGCGGACGTCTCGAGTGAGCTCGTAGAGGGCCCACGGGTCAGGCGTGCCACCCGGCGGCGGGGCACCGACCGCGGACGGCACGGCGGGGGACGCCGGCGTCGGTCCGCCCCCGGCGAGCCCGGGACCGTCGGCGAGGACGGCTCCCTGCACCTCCTCGGCGCGGCCCCCGGCCGCCAGCAGGCCGACGTAGGCCCCCAGCCCGCGGCCGTAGATGGTGACCGCCCCGAGGTGGGCGATGGCGGTGTCGACGTCGCCCATGAGCGCCTCGCAGAAGTACCCGGCGCCGACGGCGACGCCGGAGGCGCCGTGGCCGGAGAGATCGAGGCCCCACACCGGACCAGGCCACGCGGCCAGGTGCGGCGGCACCTCCGTCGGCGTGCGCTCGGCCAGGCCGTGCAGGTGCAGCAGCGGACGCCCCTCGCCGGACCGCAGCTCGTGCAGCGCGAGCTGCACCTTGTTGTGCTGGAGGACGACGGTGATCACGCCACGTGTTCCAGTACGAGATCAGCCACCGCACGGGGCTGCTCGATGTGCACGAAGTGACCGACGTCGTCGAGCATCACGAGGCGACCCCCCGCGGGCATGTGGGAGAGCACGTCAGCCTCAGGCGTGCCCCAGCCCATCGGGTCCGGGGCCGTGCCGAGCACCGCCAGCACCGGCACGCCGATGTCCGGCAGGCGCATCATCGACCACTCCGGCCGCCAGGGCCCGAAGCCGCCGAACCGCATCGTGGGGTCGATCTTCCAGCGCCAGCCATCGGGGTCCTGGCGCGCGCCGATGGTGACGAGGTAGCGAAGCCACTCGGGCGACAGGCGCGGGTTCATCCGCTGGCGCCGCTCCGCCAGCTCGTCGATGGTGCCGGGCTTGCGCTGGGCGGTGACGAGCGAGCGACGGTGGTCGAGCCACGCGGTGAGCTCCTTGGCCTGGAGCTTCGTCCGCTGGTGGTCGGACACGTCAGGGAAGCTGCGGCGCGACGGCAGGCCGTCGAGGTTGATCAGGTGGCTGACACGGTGCGGGAGGGCGTCGGCGAGCTGCAGCATGAGGCTGCCGCCCTTGGAGTGCCCGACCACCGGGACCGCCGCCGGGCTCACCGAGTCGAACACCGCCACCGCGTCCCGCAGGTCGGCCTCCCAGCTGTAGAAGGCCGCGTGCTCCGAGTCGCCGTGCCCCCGGTGGTCCCAGGCCACGACGCGGAACCCGGCGTCGGCCAGCAACGGGGCGAACCCGTCGAAGGTGCCGGCGAAGTCCATGCCGCCGTGGCAGAGGAGCAGCGGCGGCGCGCCTTCGTCGCCCCACTCGTAGGCGGCGATGGCCAGACCGTGGCTGTCGACGGTGCGCTGCCGGTCGGGCCGACGCGCGCCAGGAAAGGAGGTGGGATCGCTCATGGAGGGCCACCATGACCGTCCATCGGGCGTCCGGGCAACCCTGTGACCGACGTCATCTGGACATTCCGGACCGAGCCGTGATGGGTTACCACCGTTACCTCAGCGCCGATCCACCGGCGCTCTCCCCCCTCCAGGAGCCGTGATGCTCGTTCGTCTCGCCGGATCGGTGATCCGCCACCGGAAGCTCGTGCTCGTCGGGGCCGTGGTGCTGTTCGCGGTGTCCGGCGCCTTCGGCGGCGGCGTGGCCGACCAGCTGAGCTCGGGCGGCTTCGACGATCCCGACTCGGAGTCGTTCAAGGCCGACGACGCGCTGCTCGAGACGTTCGGCAGCGGCACCCCGAACCTCGTCCTGCTCGTCACCGCCGACGACGGCGTGAGCGTCGACGACCCCGCGGTCGCCGCCGCCGGTGTCGCGCTCACCGAGGAGCTGGCGGCGGAGGACCACGTCACGAACGTCGTGTCGTACTGGACGCTCGACAACGCGCCGCCGCTGAAGGGCCGCGACGGTGACCGGGCGCTCGTGCTGGCCCGCATCGAGGGTGACCAGAACGAGGTGAACCACCGGGTCGAGGACCTGGCCGACTTCCAGCGCTCGGGTGCTGGGATCACGGTGGAGATGACGGGCTTCGCCCAGGTCTTCAGCGAGGTCGGCACCACCATCGAGGACGACCTCGTGCGGGCCGAGTCGATCGCCCTGCCGATCACCCTCGTGCTGATGCTCCTCGTGTTCGGCACCGTCGTGTCGGCCTCGCTGCCGTTGGCCATCGGCGCGCTCTCCGTCGTCGGCACGCTCGCCGTCCTCCGGCTCATCAACATGGTGACGGAGGTGTCGATCTTCAGCCTCAACCTCACCACCGCCTTGGGGCTGGGGCTGGCCATCGACTACTCGCTGTTCGTGGTCAGCCGCTTCCGCGAGGAGCTGCACGCGGGTCACGAACCGCACGACGCCGTGCGGCGCACCGTGCAGACGGCGGGGCGCACCGTGGCGTTCAGCGCGGTGACCGTGGCGGCGTCGCTCTGCGCGCTCCTGGTGTTCCCGCTCGCCTTCCTGCGCAGCTTCGCCTACGCCGGGGTGGCGGTGGCCTTCCTGGCCGGCGCCTTCTCGGTGGTCGTGCTGCCGGCGATCCTCGCCGCCCTCGGCCCCAACGTCGACAAGCTCACGATCTTCAAGCGCTCTACGCAGGAGCACCGTGAGGGCTTCTGGCACCGGATGGCCATCTTCGTCATGCGGCGACCGATCCCCGTCGCCGCCGGTGCCATCGTCGTGCTGCTCTTCCTCGGCGCCCCGTTCCTCAACATCGACCTCTCGCTCCCCGACGACCGCGTCCTCCCGCAGTCCGCTCCGAGCCGCCAGGCCGCCGACGTGCTCCGGGACGAGTTCTCCTCAGGTGAAGCCGGCGCCGCGTCGGTCGTCGCGCGCGGCATCGGCGACCCCGCCGCGCAGACGGAGCAGATCGGCGCCTACGCCGCGTCCCTGGCCCAGCTCGACGGGGTGTCCCGCGTCGATGCGGTCACCGGCAGCTACTGCGGCGAGGGGCTGGTCGACCTCGGCTGCCAGCCGGGCCAGCTCGTGGTGCCCGGTGGAACCGGGCGCTACCTCGCCTTCAGCACCCCGGCCGGCGGGGGCGGCACCTACCTGTCCGTGGTCCCCGACGTCGAGCCGCTGTCCGAGGAGGGCGAGGATCTCGCGGGGCCATCCGCTCGGCGGACGCTCCCTTCGACGTCCAGGTCACCGGGATGTCTGCCCAGCTCGTCGACACGAAGGACGCACTGTTCGACCGGCTCCCGCTCGCCGCCGGGATCATCGCTCTGGTGACGTTCCTGGTCCTGTTCATCCAGTTCGGCTCCGTGATCATCCCGATCAAGGCCGTGATCCTGAACCTGCTCAGCTTGTCGGCGACGTTCGGCGCCATGGTCTGGGTGTTCCAGGAGGGACACCTCAGCGAGCAGCTCGACTTCACCGCCATCGGCTCGATCGACTCCACGACCCCGATCCTCATGTTCTGCGTCGCCTTCGGCCTGTCCATGGACTACGAGGTCTTCCTCCTCTCGCGGATCAAGGAGGAGTACGACCGCACCGGCGACAACGAGCTGGCGGTGGCGCGTGGCCTCGAGCACACCGGTCGCATCGTCACCGCGGCGGCCCTGCTCATCGCGGTCGTCTTCATGTCCTTCGCCTCGAGCCACATCACCTTCATCAAGCTGTTCGGCGTCGGCCTCACCCTGGCCGTGATCATGGATGCGTTCCTCATCCGCGGCACCCTCGTGCCCGCCTTCATGCGGCTGGCCGGCGGCTGGAACTGGTGGGCGCCCGCCCCGTTGCGTCGCCTGCACGCTCGCATCGGCATCAGCGAGCACGTCGACCTCGACCCCTCACCGGCACCCCGTCCGCTGCCCGACCCGCTGGTGACGGCGCTCCCGGGGTATCCCCTCCGCCCGCGGCGCACGCGACCGCTGGTCGCCACCGGCCGTGACGACAGGGTTGACGACAGCTGACCGCGATCCGTGCTGACATGGGCGACGTGAGCACCACGCGGCCGCGCGCCGCCAAGGGGCAGGGCGACCTCCTGCGCGAGGAGATCCTCGAAGCCGCCGAACGGCTGCTCCTGGAGACCGGGTCGGAGGACGCGGTGTCGATCCGGGCCGTCGCCGACGCCACCGGCGTCACCTCACCCTCCATCTACCGGCACTTCGTCGACAAGACGCACCTGATCTTCGAGGTGTGCTCGCGCCAGTTCGATCGCCTCGACGAGGTCCTGCAGGCGGCGGTCGCCGGCATCGACGACCCGCTCCTGGCGATGCGGGCCCGGGGCCGGGCCTACGTGCGGTTCGGGATCGAGCGCCCCGAGCACTACCGCATCATGTTCATGGGCCCGGCGGCGGCCACGCCGGAACAGTGGAACGACGTGCTCGACACCGGCTCGTTCGCCCACCTGGTCGAGGGTCTCCAGCGAGCCGTGGACGCTGGCCTGCTCACCACGGGGCCCAGCGACGACCTGCACTCGATGGCGCTGCACGTGTGGGCGAGCATCCACGGGCTGACGTCGCTCCTGGTCGCCCGCCCCACGATGCCGTGGCCGGAGCTCGACGCCTTCATCGACGAGCACCTCGAGCTCTGCCTCCGCTCGTACCTGCGCGACAGCCACCGGTAGCCTCGTCCGCGATGCTGCACGGCCTGCGCCGGCGGGCCTCCGGCCATCGCCACCTGCTCACCGGTTCGGTCGCCCTCGTGCTGACGGCGGGCGTCCAGGCCGTCTCCGGTGCGGTGTTCTGGTTGATCGCGGCCCGGGTCGACACCCAGACCGACGTGGGCCATGCCACCGCGCTCTTCACCTCCGTGCTGTTCGTCGCCTTCGTCGCCGGCCTCGGCCAACCGGTCGCCGCCGCCCGCTACGCCGCTGGCCGCACCCGCGACGACCACGTGCTGTACGCGTGGGGTGCCCTCGCCACCGCGGTCGCCTCGGCGGTGGTGGCGCTCGCCTACCTCGTGATCGTCAGCCCGCCGGCCGTGGACGAGCTGCGCGAGTGGCATGGCGCGCTGGGCCCGACGGTGTTCGTCTTCCTCTGCATGGGCACGGCGTTGTCGCTGCTGCTCGACGTGCGCTTGATGACCCAACGGCGGTGGGGCCTCGTGCTCGCTCGCGCCTCCATCGTCGGGGTGGCCCGGTTCCTCATCCTGGCCATCCCGATCGACACCGATCGGGCCGTGTGGCTGCTCGTGGTGGCGGCGCTGCCCGCCGCGGTGTCGGGGTTCGTCGGCACCGGCCTGCTCCCGAAGGTCACCGGCGACCGGCACCACCTCGGTCCGCTGCCGGCCGCCACCCAGGCGATGGTGCGCTACTCGTTGGTGAACTGGGCGTCCACGCTCACCTACCAGGCCCCCACCTTCGCCATGCCCGTGATCGTGCTCGTGCACGTCGACGCCGACAAGAACGCGAGCTTCTACGTCGCGTGGGGCGTGGCGGCGCTCGCGTGCTACGTCCCGACGGCCATCGGGCAGGCCCTGCTGGCCGAGGGGGGCGCGACGGTGCCCGGCTCCGCAGCCAGGTGCGGCTGGCGATCGTCGTGGCCGGCGGGCTGATGGTGGTGGGAGCGGCCGCCGCCACGCTCGGGCGCGATCTCATCGTCACCCTCTACGGCGCCGAGTACCGCGAGGCCGCCGACGTGCTGCCAGCCCTGGTGATCGCGGCCATCCCGTGGGCCGTCACCTCCGTGTACCTCACCGAAGCGCGCGTGCGACATCGCAGCGGCACCACCGTGCTCATCACCGCGGTGCTCTCGTTGGCCATCCTGGTGCCGGCGCTCGTGCTCGTGCCTGAGGATGGCATCGACGGGGCGGCCACCGCGTTCCTCGCCGGCAACATCGTCGCCGCGCTGGTGGCACTGGGTGCGCACGTGCAGGGGCGCAGCACGGCGGACGGGCCGATCCCCGCGTCGTCACCCGACGACTTCGAGCCGGAAGACGCCATCGCCCTCACCCCCCTCTCGTGACCGCGCCTCCCCCATGAGCCTGCCGCCGCCGCCCCCGCCGCCGTACCGCCCTGCCCCGCCGCCGCCCACGACCTGGGGAGCACCAGCGGACCCGTGGAGCCAGCTCCCGCCCCTGCCGCCTCCCCGCGAGCCGACGCCGCGCTGGCCCGCCGCCCTCGGCGTGGTGATCGTCGGCCTCATCGTCCTGGGAGCCGTCGGCGTCGTCAGCAAGACGCTCGACGACGGCCCCTCGCACCCCGATGCGTGGGATCCTCGTGTGACCGACCTCGCCGCCTTCGTCGAGGACGAGCGCGGGCTCACGTTCGACCACCCGGTGTACGTCGACTTCCTCACCGCGGCCGAGTACAGCGAGCAGACCACCGATGACGGCGGTCCCGGCGAGGGAGCCCAGCGAGCCGAGCTCGACCGGTACGCCGGCCAGCTGCGAGCGCTCGGGGTGGCGTCGGGCGAGCTCGACCTGTTCGAGGTCCTCAACCAGGTCTCGGACGGCGGCACGCTGGCGTTCTACGACCCCACCGACGAGCGGGTGCGGGTGCGCGGCACGACGATGACCGTGGGCCTCGAGGTCACGATCGTCCACGAGCTCACGCACGCGCTGCAGGACCAGCACTTCGACCTCGAACGCCTCTACCAGGGGAACCTGGACAGCAGCGCGTCCACCGCGTTCCGCGGGCTGGTCGAAGGTGACGCGCTCCGGGTGGAGGACGTGTACACCACCGACGTGCTCAGCGATGCGGAGAAGGACGCCTACGACGAGGAGTACGCCGAGGAGCTGGCCGACAGCGAGGAGGCCACCGCGGACGTGCCCCCGTTCGTCAGCGCCACCTTCGGTGCGCCGTACGCGCTCGGGCAGCCCTTCACGCTCATGCTCACGAACCGCGACGGCAACGACGGCGTCGACGACGCCTTCGAGTCGCCGCCCAACACCGAGGAGCACCTCTTCGATCCACCCAGCTTCCTCGCCGACGAGGGGGCGGAGGACCTCGACCTCGGCTTCGACGACGACACGGAGCTGTTCGACACCGGTCCGTTCGGGGCCACCACCTGGTACCTGGTCCTCGCCGAGCACATCGATCCGAAGGTGGCCTTCGAGGCGACGTTGGGATGGAACGGCGATGCCTTCGCGAACGTTCGAGCGGGACGGCGCCACGTGCGTGCGGGCCGGATTCATCGGTGACCGCGACGAGGACGAGGCGCAGATGACCGACGCGCTACAAGGCTGGGTCGACGCCATGCCGGGGGGCCAGGCCGAGCTGCGGGAGGTCGCCGGGCACCCCGGCCTCGAGGCGTGCGACCCGGGTGAGGACCTCGACCTCGAGCTCACCGGCCGATCCGAGACCTCGCTCTACCTCCCCAACCTCTGGGGCTACCTGGTGGCCGACGCCACCGAGGTCCTCGACCCCGACGGCGCTCGTTGCTACGCCCGGGCGGTGATCGCCGATCTGACCTATGGCGAGATCGTCGACCCCGAGGGGACGGCCTTCGACGGCGACGCCTTCCAGGCCAAGCTCGACGCCGCCTTCGAGGCGTGCAGCTAGGCGTCGTCCGGGTCGTCGCTCCAGTCGCGATCAGGGCTCAGGTAGATCAGCGGCAGGCTCGCGGCGCTGACGAGCGCCTTGACGGTGAGGTTGACCACGAAGATGTCCCACACCGTCTCCCACGGCAGCGTGAGGGCGTGGTCGGCGAAGCCCGGGATCGCGCCGAAGGCGCCGACGGCGAAGATCACGTTGTCGATCGGCACGCTCACCGCGTTGCTCACCGCGACGCGGGCCCACTGGTGACGGGTGGTCACCCGCCGCACGAACCAGTGGTACACCTCGGTGTCGACCAGCTCGCTCACCACCTCGGCGACGATCGACGCGATCGTGATGCGCCACAGCGGAGCCAGCACGGCGGAGAACTCGGCACCGAGCGGATAGGACGCGTCCGACGGCGCCTTGGCCGCCCACTGCAGGTACAGCGCCATGAACACGTTGACGAGGGCCGCGGTCAGCACCAGCGTCCGCGCGGCTCGCTTGCCCAGCGCCTTGTGCACGACGTCGCGCAGCGTGAACGTGATCGGGTAGATGAACGTCCCCATGTCGACCGCCCGATCGGCGAAGGAGCCGATCTTGAGGCTGGTGATGTCGGCGATCACCTGGGCGCCGACGTAGGCGCCCACGGCCACCACCGCCACGCGCGTGAAAGGGGACAGCACCGCAGCAGGGTGCGTGGTGGTCGCCACGAAGGAGCCTCCGGTTTTGGTCAGGCGGGTGGTCCGGTACCGCCGGGGATGGTCGGGGGCAGGCTAGAGGACTAGACAGGCCGAATGACCGGCTCGTACTCAAAGGGCACCGCCGAGGTCGACACCACCGAGCGCGACCGCCTGGCGGCCGAGCGAGACCGCATCCGGGCCGCCTACCTCCACCCGCGCGACGAGCGCCCACCCTCCAGCGCGCGCGGCGCCCACCACATCGCGCTCGATCTGCTCCGACGTGGAGCGCACCACGCGCTTCTACCAGGAGGTGCTGGGCTTCCCGCTCACCTCGATGTTCGAGAACCGCGACCTGCCCGGGTCCACCCACTTCTTCTTCGACCTGGGCGCTGGCAACACCATCGCCTACTTCGACCTCCCCGGCGTCGACCCCGGCCCCTACGATGAGGTGCTCGGCGGCCTGCACCACCTCGCCATCTCGATCGAGCTGGACCAGTGGCAGAAGGCCCGGGCCCGGCTCGAGGCCGAGGGCATCTCCTACGACCACGTCGACGAGGTCAGCCTCTACTTCCGCGGTCCCGACGGCGAGCGCCTCGAGCTCATCGCGGACCCGCTCCGCTGGATGTACGGCGAGCGGGTCGACTGACCAGGCTCGGGTAACCTCGCCCCGACAACTGGGGGAGCGTGGGCATGCACCATCGATCCGGGCGGCGCCGGGCGGCCGCCTTCCTCGCGGCCACCCTCCTGAACGGCGGGCTCGTCGTCGCTGCCGCTACGCCGGCGGCCGCCGCCACGACGATCCGCGTGCCGTTCGACGAGCCGACCATCTCGGCGGCGCTCGCGGTGGCGGTCGACGGGGACACGATCGATGTGCACACGGGGTACTACCCCGAGGCGCCGAACTTCCAAGGCAAGGACGTCGCCGTGGTGGTCAACACCTTTGGCGGCACCAGCGCGTCCATCGACCCTCCTGGGACCTCGCACATCGTGATCGGGCCGGGCGGCCGCCTCGAGGGCTTCTTGATCTCCGACGGGAACGCCCAGCAGGGGGGCGCGATCAAGGTCAACGGCAAGGGCTCGGTGATCAAGGGAAACCTGATCGTGGACAACGACGAGGGCGGCAGCGGATCTGGCGGAGCCGCGATCTACGGAAAGAGCGCCAGCCCGGTCATCGAGGCCAACATGTTCGTCCGCAACGCGTGCGGCGGCGACACCCAGCCCTCGGCCGGGGTGCTCACCTTCGTGGGCCCCTCCGCGCCGGTGATCGTCAACAACGCCTTCATCGACAACACGTGCGGCGCGGCCGTCAGCCTTCGGTCGATCCCGAGCGGCAAGCAACCGGTGATCACCAACAACACCATCATCGGTGGCCCGACTGGCATCCAGCTGGACGGCGGCAACGCCGACGACCAGGTGATCCGCAACAACATCATCCACGAGACCACCGTCGGCATCGACGTCGACACGATCACCCCGCCCACGGTCCCACCGACCATCGAGCACAACCTCATGGGGGACAACGGCCAGGACTACCGCGGCCTGCCTGACCCGACGGGATCGAACGGCAACATCACGGGGGACCCGCTGTTCATCCACCGGGACGGTCATGACGTCCGCCCTCAAGAGTCGTCACCGGCCGTGGATGCCGGCACGGCGACCGGTGCACCAGCGACGGATCGCTACGGGATCGCCCGCCCGATCGACGGTGCTGACGCGGATCTCGACCCTGAGTTCGACATCGGTGCGCACGAGCGCACCGGCGGCGAGCCCCCTCCGCCGCCGCCGCCGCCCACGAGCGGGATGCTCGATCCCGCCTGGGCGGACGACGGCGTCTCGCTGTTCCCGTCTCGGTACTCGATCGCGCTCGGTCCGACCGGCGACGGCGGCACCTTTGTCGGGTCGTACAAGGTCACCGACGGCGACGGCCCGATGCGGGTCTCGAAGTTCGAGGCCACCGGCGATCCCGCGTCGGGTTGGGGCACGGCGGGGTACGTCATCCGCGCGTTCGAGCCGGGAGGCGCTGGCGTCAGCTTCCCCACCCACGTCGTCCCGGTGGGCCTCCGGGTCACGGTGGTCGGTGAGCACTATCGCGACACGGCCCGGCTGGGCGTGGCCCGGCTCCGCAGCGACGGCTCCTACGACCCGGCCTTCTCGAGTGACGGGCGCGCGCTCTACAAGGTGTTCCCCACCGAGCACGACGTCGTGAGCGCGTTCAGAGCCGAGGTGCTCACCGGCGACAAGATCGGCATCGCCGTCGTGGCGTTCGACGCCGACAGCCACGGCGACCTGCAGTTCACCGCCCAGGCCATGCTCAAGCTCAACGCCAACGGGACCCAGGACACCACCTTCTCGGGCGACGGTGTCGCCGTGATCCCCAACAGCTGGTCGGACGTCCGCTGGCGCGGCGAACGGGAGCTCCTTCGTCGGCGTCCAGGGAGCCACCACCCACCAGGTGCGCAAGCTGCTCCCCAGCGGTCAGCTCGACCTTTCGTTCTCCGGCGACGGCATCGCCTCGGCGGCATGCGGCACCCACCGCGGCGCCAACATGGGGATCGATCTGAGCGGCCGGCCACTGCTCCAGTGCGTGAAGGACACCTCGCCGTCGACGACCCTCGCGATGTACCGGTTCACCACGACGGGCGCGTTCGACACGACGTACTCGGGTGACGGCAAGACGTCGTGGGTGATCCCGAATTCCTCGGAGCTCCGGGCCCACTTCGACGCCACGGGGAAGCCGTGGGTGGCAGCAGGAGGACCGAGCCCCACGGGCTGGCTGCGCCTGTACACGCTCGATGCCAGCGGCAACCCGGATGCTGCCTTCAACGACGACGGCGAGTCGTCCTTCGAGCTGCCGTTCCCCGTCGACCTGAACGGCATCGAACGCAGCGGAAGCCGGTTGTTCGTGACCAACTTCAAGGGCAACGTCAACGTCGCCATGATCGCCGTCAAGATCTGAGCTCATCCGGCGCTGCGGAGCAGGACCTCCTGGGCGATCGTCGCCACGTGGACGCCGTCCTGGCTCAGCACGTGGCCGACCGTGAGGCCGCGGCTCGAGAGGTAGCCGTGGCTCGTGAAGTCGTGGACGTGCCAGTCGTCGGCCCGTGACGGGCGGTGGAACCAGATGGCGTGGTCCAGGCTCGCCGACATCCACCCGAGCTCGAAGGCGTCGCCCTCCCCCGGCGCCGGCCGGTCGGGATGCAGCGCCACCACCGCGTCGGTGGGCAGATCGTCGGAGAGGTAGGCCAGCGCGCACGCCTGCAGCACGGGGTCGTCACCAACGGGCTCCTTCAGCCGCATCCACGCCACGCCCTTGCCCTCCTCCGCGTTGCGGAGCTGGGCGAAGCGCCGGTCGAACATCGTGCTCCACGAGTAGCCGGACACCTCGTCCGGACCGGGGATGTCCGGCAGCTGCGCGGTCTGCACGTCGTGGCCCGCCTCGTCCACGTGGAACGACAGCGACATCGTCAGGATCACGCCCACCTCCTGGCGGCAGACCACGCTGCGCGTCACGAAGGATCGCCCGTCGCGGGACCGGGTGACCTCCAGCCGGATGGGCTCGTCGGCGTTGCCGCGGCGGATGAAGTAGGCGTGCAGGGAGTGGACGCGGAAGCGGTCGTCCACCGTCGCCGCCCCGGCCCGCAGCCCCTGGGCGATGATCTGCCCGCCGTAGAGCCCACCCCACGGGTACTGGGGTCCGCGCGCCAGGTACACGTCGTCGCCCTGGTCCTCGAGCTGCATCATCGTCGCGAAGTCCACGCCGGATCGTCGCCGCGGTCGCCCGAGCCGAGCAACTCGTGCGGCGCTACCGTCGATCGCGTGGAACGCATCAGTCACGTCATCGCCGGTCACACCACCCCAGGCACCTCCGGACGCTCCTCCCCCGTCTACGACCCGGCCACCGGGCAGGTGGCGGCCGAGGTCGACCTGGCGTCGGTCGAGGAGGTCGACGCCGCCGTCGCCGTGGCGGTCGAGGCGCAGCGCGCCTGGCGCGACGTCCCGCTCGGCCAGCGGGCCCACGTGCTGTTCGCCGTCCGGGAGGCGGTGGTCCGACACGAGGCCGACCTGGCTGCCCTCATCACCGCGCAGCACGGCAAGACGCTGGCCGACGCCGGCGGCGAGGTCCAGCGGGCGCTGGAGTGCATCGAGTTCGCGTGCGGGATCCCCGAGCTCCTGAAGGGCGACTTCTCGCCCCAGGCCGCCACTGGCGTCGACGTCCGCTCGCTCCGCCAGCCAGTCGGTGTGGTCGGCTGCATCACCCCGTTCAACTTCCCGTGCATGGTGCCGCTGTGGATGCTCCCGAACGCCATCGCGTGCGGGAACGCCGTCGTGCTCAAGCCCTCCGAGCGCGATCCGGGCGCCTCGGTGCTGCTGGCCCAGCTGTTCCAGGAGGCGGGGCTGCCCGACGGTGTCCTGAACGTCGTCCACGGCGACCAGGTCGCGGTGAACCGCCTCCTCGAGCACCCCGACATCGCCGCCATCAGCTTCGTGGGGTCCACCCCGGTGGCACGGCACGTCTACGAGACCGGCACCGCGCACGGCAAGCGGGTGCAGGCGCTCGGCGGGGCCAAGAACCACATGCTGGTGCTGCCCGACGCCGATCTCGATCTGGCGGCGGATGCCGCCGTCAGTGCCGCCTACGGGTCGGCTGGCGAGCGGTGCATGGCCGTGAGCGTCGTGGTGGCGGTGGGCGACATCGGCGATCCGCTCGTCGACGCCATCCGGTTGCGGCTCGACAAGCTCGTGGTCGGACCCGGCACGGATGCGTCCTCGGAGATGGGGCCCCTCATCACCGGCGAGCACCGCGACCGCGTGGCCTCGTACGTCGGCAAGGGCACGGACGCTGGCGCGGACGCGGTGGTCGACGGCCGGACCACACCGGTGAACGGCGACGGCTTCTTCCTCGGCGCCAGCCTGCTCGACCACGTCACCCCCGACATGGACGTGTACCGGGACGAGATCTTCGGCCCCGTGCTCTGCGTGGTGCGCTCCAAGGGGTACGACGAGGCGCTCGAGCTCATCAACGCGAACCCGTACGGCAACGGTGTCGCCATCTTCACCCGCGACGGCGGGGCCGCTCGCCGGTTCGAGCAAGAGGTGGAGGTGGGCATGGTCGGCATCAACGTGCCCATCCCGGTGCCGGTGGCGGCGTTCAGCTTCGGCGGCTGGCGCTCGTCGCTGTTCGGCGACAGCCACATGTACGGGCCTGAGGGCGTGCGCTTCTACACGCGCGCCAAGGTCGTCACCACCCGCTGGCCCGACCCCGCCACCAGCGCCGTCGACCTCGGCTTCCCCCGCAACCGCTGATCCTCGGGAACCAGATGGCGTGAGCCGCTCGTCGTAGGGGACGTCACCCTGCCGAGGAGCTCGCCATGCCCACGACCCGTCGTTCCCGCCGCCTGGCGGCCGCCCTGCTGGCCTCGTCTGCCGCCCTCATCGCCACCGCCGTCCCTGCCGGGGCCTGCGGCGGGCTGGTCGGCGAGAACGGCAGCATCCAGCTGACCAAGACCTCGACGCTCGCCGCGTACCACGACGGTGTGGAGCGCTACGTCACCTCGTTCGAGTTCACGGGCACCGGGGAGTCCGTCGGCTCGATCATCCCCCTGCCCGACGTCCCCTCCGAGGTCGTGCGCGGCGGCGACTGGACCCTGCAGCGCCTCGCCCAAGAGGTGGCGCCTGCCGCCCGTGCGGCCGCCGACGGCGACTTCGCCGAGACCGGTGGGGCCCTGTACTCGGCCGAGGTGCTCCTCGAGACCGAGATCGACGCCCTCGACATCACCGTGCTGAAGGGCGGCGGCGACGAGGTGGGGCGCTGGGCCCGGGACAACGGGTTCCTGCTCACGCCGGACGCCCCCGAGATGCTCGACTTCTACGGGCACCGCAGCGAGATCTTCATGGCCGCCCGCTTCGACGCCTCGCGCGCCGCCGAGCTCGGTCAGACCGCCGGCGACGGCACGCCGATCATGCTCACCATCCCCACCGATGCGCCGTGGGTGCCGCTGCGGATCCTGAGCCTCGGCCTCGACGGCAGCGAGCTCGTGGAAGCCGATGTCTTCCTCCTCACCGACGACGAGCCCGACCTGCTGGCCGGCGGCCCTGGCCTCAGCCTCGAGCGCACCGAGGCGGCCAACGACCTCCTGCTCGACGACCTCCGGTCGGACGTGGGCATGGAGTGGGTGCCCGAGGACATGTGGTTCACCTACCTCCAGGTGGCGGCAGAGGCGAGCGACCTCGACTACGACCTGGCCATCTCCCCCGACCGCACGACGCTGCCCACGCTGGTCGACACCGGCGTGCCGGCGCCCGAGGCACGGCCGGTCCGGTCGGCCGGCGCGGCGCTGCCGATCTGGCCCATGGCGGCTGGGGCGGTCGTCGCGGTGCTCGTCATGGCTGCGCTCCTCGGCCCCGACCGGCGCTCGGGCGCCGTTCCGGCGTGACCCGGTTCGCCCGCGTCGGCCTCGCCGTGGGTGCCGGGGCGCTGGCCGCCACCACCGGCTACGCGTTGGACGCGTCCGGGTCCGAGCGCGCCGCCCTCGGACCCGGCGTGGTCACCGTCGCGGTGCGGATCGACCAGAGCGCCTTCGACATCGGATCGCTCCGGGTCCGGGAGGGCACGCTGGTCGAGTTCGTCGTGCAGAACGACGACCCGATCGACCACGAGCTGGTGGTGGGCGACGCGACCGTGCATGCTCGCCACGCCGACGGCCGCGAACGCCGCCACCCGCCGGTGCCCGGCGAGGTCAGCATCGCCCCCGGCGATCGCGCGATGACGTTCTACGAGTTCACCGAGCCCGGCTCGATCGTCTACGCCTGCCACCTGCCCGGCCACGTCGCCTACGGCATGGAGGGCACCATCGAGGTGCTCCCAGCGGAGTAGGCCCCGTCGCGGTCAGAGGCGATGCGCCCGCAACCCGAACAGGAGCCGTGGCCGGACGAGGCGCCGGTCGACGGCAGAGCTCGAGGGCGGCGGGGGCGGGAGCGGTCGTCGGAACTCGTGCTGAGCGAGCTCGCCTCGCAGGGCGGCGAGCAGCTCCACCTCGGTGCCGTTGGCGCGGGCGATGGCGCTCGCGAGTCGGAGCTGGAAGAGCGCGCCATCGTCAGGGCGGTACAGGATGCCCGAAGCGTTCTGCCGGTTCGACACCTGCACGAGGGTGACGGGCGCGACGCTCTCGTGCTGGTAGCCAAGGAGCCTGGCGAAGGCCCACTCCCGGGCCTTCGAGGCGCCCTGGAACACCATCCGCCGATCGGTGATCGTCACCGTCCCGGTGTCGATCACCTTGGGCTCCTTCCGCTCCGGGACGTAGGTGTCTCGAGTGCCACCGACGTTCCAGCGAAGCGCTCGAGCGCGACGCACGGAGAAGCCCGTGTAGCCGACTCGCCACGGGCCACCGGCGCGTCGGGGCTCGACCAGTCCAGCGTCATCGACGACGTGGTGGATCCGCTCGCCGCGCTTCAGCCGGATCGACGTCGGGCGTTCGAGCCCGTCGGGGGACCACGGCTCGTCGCGCTCGAGCTCGGCCACCGCACGCGCGAGCTCGGCGCGCTCGGCCTCCCACGACGCCAGCTCTCGCTGGTGGTCGGCGAGGCGGAGCTCCCAGTCGCGTCGCTCCCACCCAGCCCGGGCCGCCGGCGACCAGGTGCCCACGTTGCGCTTGCGAACCCTCCACCCGATCAGTGCCCTGCCTCCGTTCAAAGAGACCGACAAACGGTACGAGCCAGCAGGAGGCGCGGAACACCCCCCAACCGGGCCATCTCGGAGGTTGACACTAACTAGCCCGAGCGGGTCATGCGGCGCTGGCTCAATGCTTGATCATGACGTGCTTGAGCTCGGTGTAGTGCTCGACCGCGTAGATGCTCATGTCCTTGCCGTAGCCGCTCTGCTTGAACCCGCCGTGGGGCATCTCGCTCATGATCGGGATGTGATCGTTGACCCACACCGTGCCGAACCGGAGGCCGGCGGCCATGCGCATGGCCCGTCCCACGTCGGTGGTCCACACGGAGGCGGCCAGGCCGTAGTCGACGCCGTTGGCCCACGCGAGGAGCGTCTCCTCGTCAGGAGCTCGCTGCACGGTGACCACCGGCCCGAACACCTCGCGCTGCACGATCTCGCTGCCCTGGTCCGGGCCGACCACGATCGAGGGGGCGTAGAAGAAGCCGCCTCCGTCGGGCGCGGTCGCGCTCGTCAGCACCTCGGCACCGGCGTCCTTGGCGCGACTCACCATCCCGCTCACCCGCTCGAGCTGCTCGGCCGACACGACCGGGCCGACCTCGGTGTCGGCGTCCGTGGGATCTCCGAACGGGATCTGGCTGACCTCTGACTGCAGCGCCGACACGACGGCGTCGTGCACCTTCGGCCCCGCGATCACCCGGCAGGCCGCCGTGCAGTCCTGGCCGGAGTTGTAGTAGCCGGCCGCCCGCACCCCCGCCGCCACGGCGGCCGGGTCGGCGTCGTCGAACACCACGACAGGTGCTTTGCCGCCGAGCTCGAGGTGCACCCGCTTCAGCGTGTCGGACGATGCCTTGGCGATCGCCTTGCCGGCGGCCACGGAGCCGGTGAGCGACACCATGGCCACGTCGGGGTGGGCCACGAGCGCGACGCCGGCCGTCTCGCCCTGGCCGCACACGACGTTGAGCACGCCGGGCGGCAGCACGTCGGCGGCCAGCTCGGCCAGGCGCAGCGCGGTGTACGGCGTGAGCTCCGACGGCTTGAGGACCACCGTGTTGCCGACCGTGAGCGCGGGGGCCACCTTCCAGGTGGCCATGTTCAACGGGTAGTTCCATGGCGCGATCGACCCGATCACACCCAACGGCTCGCGGCGGAGCATCGACGTGTACCCGGCCATGTACTCGCCTGCCGCCCGACCTTCGAGGAAGCGACCCGCGGACGCGAAGAACTTCCAGTTGTCGAGGGTGAGGTCCATCTCGAACTCCATGATCGAGACGGGCTTGCCGACGTTCTCGGACTCGATGGCGGAGAGGTTCTCGATGTCCGCCTCGATGCGCCGCGCCAGCTCGTGGATGGCTTCGCTCCGCTCGCGCGGCGTCTTGGCCGACCACTCCGGGAAGGCCGTGGCGGCGGCGGCCACCGCATCGTCGACGTCGGCCGCCTCCGACGCGGGGGCGGTGCCGATGACGGCGCCGGTCGCGGGGTTGAGGATGTCGTCGGTGCCCCCACCGCGAGCCGGGCGCCACTCGTTGTCGATGAAGTTCTGGTCAGGCATGTCTCTGGCCTCCAAGCGATCCAATCGTGAGTCTGGCAGAATCTTGACGATCCGTTCGTGGGACAGCATCCCAACGACGGAATCCGCAACCGTTCGCCTGGAGGCGACCTGATGACCATGACCAGCGACGAGCTGGCGACCGCGGCAGCCGATCACCTCTGGTTGCACTTCTCCCGCTTGTCGGGCGAAGGCGACGCGCCCCTGACCATCATCGAGCGCGGCGAGGGAGCGTACGTCTGGGACAACCACGGCAACCGCTACCTCGATGGCCTGGCAGGGCTCTTCGTGGTGCAGGCCGGGCACGGGCGGCAGGAGATGGCCGACGCCGCCGGCAGCCAGGCGTCCAAGCTCGGCTACTTCCCGTTGTGGACCTACGCCCACCCCACCGCGATCGAGCTGGCCGCTCGGCTCGCCGACCTGGCCCCGGGCGACCTCAACCGCGTGTTCTTCACCACCGGCGGCGGCGAGGCGGTGGAATCGGCGTGGAAGCTGGCCCGCCAGTACTTCGTCACCATCGGGCAACCCGACCGCGTGAAGGTCATCAGCCGCGACACCGCGTACCACGGCACCACCCTCGGGGCGCTCAACATCACGGGCCTCGAGGCCATCAAGGAGCCGTTCCTGCCGTTGCTGAACGGCCAGGCGCGCCACGTGCCGAACACGCTGATGGCGCAGCGCTCGAACCCGGACGACCCCCTCGCCGGCGCCGACGCCATCGAGGCGATGATCATCGCCGAGGGCCCGGAGACCGTCGCGGCCGTCTACCTGGAGCCGGTGCAGAACGCCGGCGGCTGCCTGGTGCCGCCCGACGGCTACTTCCAGCGGGTCCGCGAGATCTGCGACCGCCACGGCGTGCTGCTCGTGAGCGACGAGGTGATCTGTGCGTTCGGCCGGTTGGGCGCCTGGTTCGGGTCGACCCGCCTCGGGTACCAGCCCGACATGATCACCTTCGCCAAGGGGATCACCTCCGGGTACGCCCCGCTCGGCGGTGTGATGGTGAGCGACCGGATCGCCGAGCCGTTCCTCACGGAGGGCACGTCGTTCCTCCACGGCCTCACCTTCGCCGGTCACCCCGTGAGCTGCGCGGTGGCCCTCGCCAACCTCGATGTGATGGCCAAGGAGGACCTGCCCGGCCGCGTGCAGGGCCTCGAGGCCGAGTTCCGGGCCAGCCTCGACACGCTCACCGACCTGCCGATCGTGCGCGAGGTCCGCGGCATGGGGTACTTCTACGGCATCGAGCTCACCCGCAACGGCGCGGACTTCTCCGACGCCGAGTGCGAGTGGCTCATCCGCGGCTTCCTCTCGAAGCGACTCCTCGAGCTCGGGCTCATCTGCCGAGCCGACGACCGCGGCGATCCGGTGATCCAGCTCTCACCATCGCTCGTGGCCGGCCAGGACGAGTTCGACGCCATCTCGAGCACGTTGCACCAGGTCCTGCTGGAGGCCTGGAAGGAGCTCGACCGCGACGGGGACGGCGGATCGCTTGACGACGACCGGCAGGTCCGGCTCCGGACGTGACCCTCACCGTCGGCATCCCCACGGAGGTCAAGGAGGACGAGCGCCGGGTGGCGCTCACCCCGGACGGCGTCCGCGAGATGGAGTCGCACGGAGTCGAGGTGCTGGTGCAGCAAGGTGCGGGCCTCGGTGCCAGCATCCCCGACGACGCCTACACCAACGCGGGCGCCGAGATCGTCGGCGACGCCGAGGAGGTGTGGGCGCGCGCGGGCATGGTGGCCAAGGTCAAGGAGCCGCAGAGCTCCGAGTTCGCCTACCTGCGACCCGATCTCACGTTGTTCACGTACCTGCACCTGGCCGCCTACCCGAAGGTGGCGCAGGCGCTCTGCGATGCCGGCACCACCGGGGTCGCGTACGAGACCGTGATGCGCACGGACGGCGCGCTCCCCCTCCTCGCGCCGATGAGCGAGGTGGCCGGTCGGCTGGCGGTGCAGGCCGGCGCGCGCTTCCTGGAAGCACCCCAAGGCGGGCGTGGGGTGCTCCTGGGAGGCGCGCCCGGCGTGCAACCCGCCCGCGTCGTCGTGATCGGAGCCGGGAACGTGGGCTGGAACTCGGCGTGGATCGCCGCCGGCATGGAGGCGGAGGTGAACCTGCTCGACAAGAACCTCGACCGGCTCCGCTTCGTCGACCAGATCCACAAGGGCCGCATCACGACGCTGGCGTCCAACCGAGGCACCGTCGAGCGCTGCATCGCCGAGGCCGACCTCGTGATCGGCGCGGTGCTCGTGGCGGGCGGCCGCGCGCCGGTCGTGATCACCGAGCCCATGGTGGCCACCATGAAGCCGGGTGCGGTGATCGTCGATGTGGCCATCGACCAGGGCGGCTGCGTCGAGACCTCCCGCGAGACGACGCACCACGATCCGATCTACGTGAAGCACGATGTCGTGCACTACTGCGTGGGCAACATGCCCGGCGCGGTGCCCGCCACGTCCACCCACGCCCTCACCAACGCCACGCTGCCCTACCTCGTCGAGGTGGCGGTCCACGGGGCTACGGACGCGTGCCGGCGAGATCCCGCGCTGGCGTTCGGGCTCAACACGGAGGGCGGGCACGTGGTGAACCCGGTGGTGGCCGAGGCTCTCGGCGTGCCGGCCGGAACGCCCAGCTACTACAGCGCCGCCTGATGGCGGACAACCCTGCCGACCTCGACGACACCGACAAAGCGATCATCCGGGCCCTCCAGATCGATGGGCGGACGCCGTACTCGAAGCTGGGACCGGCGGTGGGGTTGTCGCAGGCGGCCGTACGCCAGCGCGTGCAGCGCCTCATCGACCGCGGGGTGATGCAGGTGGTGGCGGTGACCGATCCGGCCACCCTCGGCTTCGCGGTGCAGGCCATGGTGGCGATCTCGATCACGGGCGACGTCCGCAAGGTCGCCGCCGCGTTGGGGGACCTGCCGGAGGTGGAGTACGTCGTGATCACCGCGGGACGGTTCGATCTGCTCGTGGAGGTGGTGTGCAGCGACACGCACCACCTGCTCGACGTCGTGAACGACCACATCCGGGCCATCAAGGGCGTCACCAGCACCGAGGTCTTCACCTACATGAGCCTCGTCAAGCAGACGTACTCCTGGGGCGTGCGCTAGCGGAGTACCCGCACGGCGTCGGGGGAGAACCCGGCGCTGATGCCGAGGGCGAGGGCCACGTTGATCAGGGAGAAGGTCAGCAGGCGCCCCGTCGACCAGTGCACCGGCGACAGGAGCGGCAGCGACTCGCCCGGCTCCTCGAGGAGGTCGCCGAGGGTCACGGTGAAGGTGTCGTCCCGCTTGCCCTTGAGGGCACGGAGGAGCGCCAGCGCCGCGAAGGCCACCGCCAGACCGATCGACACGTAGAGCGAGCTGGGCACCTCCGTGCGACCGGCCTCTGACAGGCGATCCCCCCACCACCAGCCCCCGCCGTAGGCCACCGCGCCGCCGATGACGATCCCGAGCACCACGCGGACGACGCGGTTCGAGAGCATCCGTCCCACGCCGCGGAGCCCGAAGTTGAACACCAGCTCGATCACCAGCTGGAAGGCGACCTCGAAGAGCAGCTCGAAGATGACCTCCATGGCGGAGGGAGCCTGCCACGCCGGAGTGCCGACGGCCGGAGCTCCAGCTCCAGAACCGCGGCTTCAGAGCTTCGCTGGCTTGCGCAGGCTGCTGGCCAGGATGATGGCGATGGCGACGAGCATGACCATCGTCGCCAGCACGTGCACCTGCGGGGGAAGCGCGATGCGCGCCGAGTCGAACACCCTCCGGGGGAACGTCACCGTCGGTCCGGCCACGAACGACGTGATGATGTAGTCGTCGATCGACAACGCCAGCGACAGCATGAAGGCGCCCGCCACGCCAGGGAGGACCCCCGGGAAGGTGATCTTCCAGAAGGTGCGGAGGGGAGGTGACCCGAGGTCCATGGCGGCGTCCTCGAGGGACCAGTCCATGCCCCGCGTTCGAGCCTTGACCGTCATCGCCACGAAGCTGAGGCAGAACAGCGTGTGGGCGATCACGATCGTCGTGAACCCCCGCTCGGCGCCGTAGTTGAAGAAGAGCGTGAAGAGCGAGGCGCCCATCACGATCTCGGGCGTGGTGAGGGGGAGGATGAGCAGGAGGTTGATGGCGCCGCTGCCGCGCATCCGGTAGCGGCCGAGGGCCAGCGCGATGAGGCTTCCCAAGATCGTGGCCAGCACGCAGGCGACCCCCGCCACCCGAACGCTCTGGATCAGGGCGTCCGTGAACAGCTTCTCGGAGAACGGGTGGGCCCAGTTGTCCCAGGTGAAGCTCTCCCACGTGGTGTTGAACTTCGTGGTGGGCTTGTTGAACGTGAACACCGCGATCGTGATGAGCGGGATGAAGAGGTAGACGAACACCGCCCCGGACACGACCCACAGCGCCACGGTCCCCGGCTTGAACCGCGTCATACGATGTCGTCCGTTCCGAGCGTGCGGGCGTAGAGGAGCACCACGACGGTGATGATCGCCATCAGCACGATGCTGATCGCCGCCGCCGTCGGGTAGTCACCGGCCTGGAGGAAGCGGGCCTGGATCACGCCGCCGATGACGGGCTTGTTCACATCGCCGAGGAGGTGGGCGTTGATGAAGTCACCCGATGCGGGGATGAACGTGAGCAGCGTGCCCGCGAACACCCCGGGGAGCGACAGGGGGAGGATCACCCGACGGAAGGTGCTCCCGAACGGCGCGTAGAGGTCGCTGGCGGCGTCCATCAGGCTGGGGGGGATCTTCTCCAGGCTCACGTAGATCGGCAGGAGCGCGAAGGGCAGGAAGTTGTAGACGAGCCCGCCGACCACCGCCGTCGCCGTGTTGAGGATCTTGCCGTCGGTGGTGAGCTGCATGAAGTCGAGCACGCCGACGAGGTGCAGCGATTCGGCCACCCCGAGCACCGGGCCGTTGTCCGAGAACAACGACTGCCAGGCGATGGTGCGCAGGAGGAAGCTGGTGAAGAACGGCACCATCACCAGTCCGAGCAGCACGTTCCGCCAACGCCCCGACTTGAAGGCGATGAAGTAGGCCAACGGGTAGGCCAGCAGGATGCAGAGGATGGTGGTGACCCCGGCGTAGCCGAGGGCCCGCCACAGCTGGTCACCGAAGTCCGTGAAGGCCTTCGAGAAGTTGCCCCACTCCCAGCCGAAGTCCACCCGGCTGCTCCCCCGCTCGACCCGCTGCGACAGGGCGATCTTGAGCAGCGTGACCAGGGGGACCAGGAAGAACAGGTAGATCACCACGAGGGCGGGGGCGGCCAACAGGTACGGCGTCCACTTCGACTTGCGCAGCGTGCGGTCGTCAGCGTCAGTTGCCATGGTCAGCCGCCGGTGATCGTGATGAAGCGGTCGGTCACCTCGGTGTCGAGGTCCTCGGGCATGTCGCCGTAGACGAACATGTTGGCCTTCTCCGCCTCACCGGGGAACAGCAGGGGGCTCTCGGCCAGCGCCGCCGCGTCGCCCCCGAGCTTGATGAGCTCCTCCTGCACGCCGCGCACCGGCGAGATGAACTGCACGTAGGCGGCGATCTTGGCCGCGTTGACCGGGTCGTACACGAAGTCCATGAACTTCGCCGCCGCGATGCCGTTGGGCGCGTTCAACGGGATCACCATGGTGTCGAACCACGACATCGCGCCTTCTTCGGGGAACACGAACCGCACGTCCGGGTTCGAGGCCTGCGCGATGTCACCGGACCACGCGATGCAGGCGGCGAAGTTCCCGTTCTGGATGTCCTGGAGGTAGTCGTTGCCGGTGAAGCGGCGGATCTGGCCGTCGTTCTTGGCCGCCTCGATCTTGTCGAGGGCGTCGAAGATGGCATCCTCCGTGGGGTTCGTCGGGTCGTTGCCCATGCCGAGCATCACGAGCCCCAGCGAGTCGCGCATCTCGGTGAAGAACCCGATCCGGCCGGAGAACTCCGGATCGAACAGCTCGTTGATGCTCTTCAGCTCCCGGCCGGTCTCGGCGATGTTGTACGCGAACCCGGTGACGCCGGCCTGCCAGGGGAGGTTGAACTTCCCGCCCGGATCCCAGGAGACGTTCAGGTACTGCGGCTCGAGGTTCACGTAGTTGGGGATGATGTTGTACGGGATCGGTGCCAGCCAGCCCTTGGCCTTGATGCGGGCGGCGAGCCAGTAGGTGGGCACGCAGATGTCCCAAGGCGTGGGGTTCCCCGCCTCGAGGTAGGCCACGAACTCCTTGCCGTACGCCTCGTTGTTGTCGTTCCAGGTCTCCGAGTAGTTGATCGAGACGCCCGTCTCGTCGCTGAACCGGTCGAGGGTGCCCTCCTCGCCGTCCTCGGTCACGTCGATGTACTCGGTCCAGTTGATGACGTTCACCTCGTCGGCGCCGTCCCCGAGACCCGCGCCGGCCGTCCCGGTCGCCCCGCTGGGACCGTTGGAACCGCCGCCGCCATCGCTGCGCACGCTCGACAGGAGGACCGCTCCTACGGCACCGGCGGCCACCACACCTCCGCCGACCAGGAACCGACGCCGGGTCATCGCCCGGCTGTAGTCGGCGGCCTGCTCGTCAGCTCCGGCTGGACCATCGCCATCCGCGTCGGCGAGCTCGCCCGCCATCGTCGCCTCGACCTCGTCGAAGTCGGTGCTGGTGGCACCGACGATCGCGGTGCGGCCCGGGAGCACGAACGCGGCGCCGGGCGTCCACGTCAGCGTGATGAGGTTGCCGGGCCTCGTCAGGTCGGTGGCTTCGTCGGGGTCGACCGACACGATGATCTCGGTGGCGTCGTCGAGGTCGACGAGGAGACGGATCTCGGAGCCCTGGTAGATGACCTCCCTGATCTCGCCGACCACGGATCGGCCATGGAGCGGCTCGCCCTCGTGGGGCGTCATGCGCTCCGGGCGCAGCATCACCGTCACGTCAGCGCCCGGCGAGACGTCGCCGACCGATGCGACGTCGATCGTCGAGCCCATCGCCAGATCGACCTTGGGGGCCGACGACGTCGAGCCGGCGCTGACCACGGCCGGGAGCAGGTTGGCCGAGCCGATGAACCCGGCCACGAAGATGCTCGCCGGCTTGTCGTAGATCTCCTCGGGCGTGCCGATCTGCTCCACGTGGCCACGACTCATCACCGCGATGCGGTCGCTCATCGTGAGCGCCTCGCCCTGGTCGTGGGTGACGAACACGAACGTGATGCCGACGTCGCGCTGGATCCGCTTGAGCTCGAGCTGCATCGCCTCGCGGAGCTTCAGGTCGAGCGCCGCGAGGGGCTCGTCGAGCAGCAGCGCCGCGGGCATGTTGACCAGCGACCGGGCCAGCGCGACCCGCTGCTGCTGGCCGCCGGAGAGCTGGTTGGGGCGGCGGTTGGCGAACTCAGGCAGCTTGACGAGGTCGAGCATCTCGAGCGAGCGCTTGCGGGCCTCGGCGGCCGGGACCTTCTTCGAGCGCAGGCCGAACGCCACGTTCTCGACGATCGACATGTGCGGGAACAGGGCGTACTGCTGGAACACCGTGTTCACGTTCCGCTTGTACGGCGGCACGGACGACACGTCCGTGCCCTCGAGCATGATCGCTCCGTCGGTCGGCGTCTCGAAGCCGGCGATCATCTTGAGGATGGTCGTCTTGCCGCAGCCCGATGGCCCGAGCAGGGAGAAGAACTCCCCGCGCCCGATGCTGAAGCAGGCGTCCTCCACGGCGGTGAAGTCGCCGAAGCGCTTCGAGAGGTGATCGAGCACGATCACATCGCCGTCGGTGCCTCGATCCTGTGCATCCGTCACCGCTGCGATCGCCTCCCTCGCTGAGCGCCGACGCCGTTCCGTGGAATCGGTTGCCGAACAGCGGGATGGTAACGGAATCATTTGCGTCACGGGCTGGAAACGAGCGATCCATCGTGCGGCGCGATCCGGTTGGCTAACATCCTCCCGCGATGGGCGCTCCGCTTGGATCGGGGTACCGGGCGGAGGTGTTGTGGCAGGGAACGGCCACGCCTCATCCGGTGGCCACGGCGGAGCCACCGGGTGAGGCAGACACCGTCGTGGTCGGCGGCGGCTACTGCGGGCTGTCCGCTGCGACAGAGCTGGCCCATCGCGGCCACCACGTCGTGGTGCTCGACGCCCACGACCTCGGCTGGGGCGCCAGCACCCGCAACGGCGGGATGGTGCTCCCGGAGCTGAAGGCCGGGCCGCGCACCCTCGAGCGAACCCACGGCGAGCTCGGGTTGCGCCTGCATGCCGAGGTCGAGGCGGCGTTCGACCACGTCGAGAAGGTGATCGCGCACGGCGCCATCGACTGCGCCTACGAGCGGAGCGGACACCTCTACGTGTCGCACTCAGCGAGCGGCGCGACGCACCTCGACGAGCTGGCGGGTGAGCTGACGTCGGTGGGTTCTCCTGCCCGGGTGGTGCGCGGCGCCGATCTCGCCGCCGAGATCGGCTCGGACCGGTTCCCCGCCGGGCTCGTGGTGGAGCGCAGCGGCGGCCTGCACCCGGCCCGCTTCCATGCCGGGCTCACGCGCCTGGCCGAGACGGCCGGGGCATCCCTGCACCCGCAGACGCCGGCCACCGACGTGACCGCCAGCGGCGACGGCTGGCGCGTGTCCACCCCGCGCGGCGACGTCGTCGCACGCCACGTGCTGGTGGCGACCAACGCCTATGCCGACCGGCTCGTCCCGACCCTTCGGCGCCGGGTGCTCCCCATGGGCTCGTTCATCATCGCCACCGAGCCCCTCACGCCCGAGCTGGCGGATGCGGTCCTGCCCACACGGCGGATGTGCTTCAACGACCGCAACCTCCTCTGGTACTGGCGACTCGACGACGAGCGCCGCATGGTGTTCGGCGGCCGCCGGCGCCTGGGATCCGTGCGCCTCGACGACGCCCGCGACTACCTGTACCGGTCGATGCTCGAGGTGCACCCGCAGCTCGAGGGCGTGGCGGTGGAGCGAGCGTGGGGAGGCAAGGTGGCCCTCACGCTCGACCGACTGCCGCACTGCGGCCGCATCGACGGCCTCTGGTACGCCACCGGCTGCAACGGCTCCGGCGTGGCGCTCAACACCTGGCTCGGGCACCGCATGGCCGCCGCCATCGACGGCGGGCCGCCGCCGCCGTTCGCCGAGCTCCAGCACCGCCCGATCCCCCTGCACGCGCTGCGCGCCGCGTGGCTCCCGTTCGTGTCAGCGTGGTACCGGCTCCAGGATCGGAGGACCTGATGCGCATCCTCGTGGTCGGCAGCGGCGGCGTCGGATCGGCGTTCGCGATGATCGCTCGCCGGCGATCGTTCTTCGAGCAGGTGGTGCTGGCCGACCTCGACGAGGCCCGCGCCCACGCCGCCGCCGACAAGACCGGTGACCCCAGGTTCACGGGGACGGCCATCGACGCTTCGGATCGCGCGGCGGTGGCCGAGTGTGCGCGCGCCCACGGCGCCACCCACATCCTGAACGCCGCCGACCCGCGGTTCGTGATGCCGATCTTCGGGGGCGCGTTCGACGCGGGGGCGACGTACCTCGACATGGCCATGTCGCTGTCCCACCCGCACCCGGACCGCCCCCACGAGGAACCCGGCGTGAAGCTCGGCGACGAGCAGCTGGCCGAGGCGGCCGCCTGGGAGGAGCGCGGGCTGCTCGCCCTCGTCGGGATCGGGGTCGAACCAGGGTTGTCCGACGTGTTCGCCCGCCACGCCGCCGACGAGCTGTTCAGCTCGATCGACGAGTGCGGGGTTCGGGACGGCGCCGACCTGGTGGTGGACGGCTTCGCCTTCGCACCCACGTTCTCGATCTGGACGACCATCGAAGAGTGCCTCAACCCGCCGGTGATCTGGGAGAAGGACCGCGGCTGGTTCACCACCGTGCCGTTCTCCGAGCCCGAGACGTTCGTGTTCCCGGAGGGCATCGGACCGGTCGAGTGCGTGAACGTGGAGCACGAGGAGGTGCTCCTCATCCCGCGGTGGGTGGACTGCAACCGGGTGACCTTCAAGTACGGCCTCGGTGACGAGTTCATCGAGGTCCTCCAGGTGCTCAACAAGATCGGCCTCGACCGCACCGCCACGGTGTCCGTCCGCGGCATGGACGTGTCGCCCCGCGACGTGGTGGCCGCGTGCCTCCCCGATCCGGCCGGCCTCGGGGATCGCATGCGGGGCCGCACCTGCGCCGGCACGTGGGTGACCGGCACCGGCAAGGACGGCCGACCGCGGGAGGTGTACCTGTACCACCTCGCCGACAACGAGGAGACGATGGCGCGCGACGGATCGCAGGCCGTGGTGTGGCAGACGGCCGTCAACCCCGTGGTGGCACTCGAGCTGCTCGCCTCGGAGGTGTGGACCGGCGTCGGCGTGCTCGGGCCCGAGGCGTTCCCCGCCCAGCCGTTCCTCGACCTCCTCGTGGACCACGGCTCCCCCTGGGGCATGGAGGAGCGCACGCCCGGAGCCTGATGCCATGCTGCCCGTGATGGTGGCCGACGACGGATGGCGCCTCGGGCACCGCCCAGGCCTCGATCAGGTGCGCGGCGTGGCCGTGCTGATGGTCGTCCTCGGTCACACCATCCACCGGTGGGGCGTGGGCGGGGCCGGCCGGATCGGCGTGACGGTGTTCTTCGTGCTGTCCGGCTTCCTGATCACACGCCTCCTCCTGGAGGAGCGGGTCCGCACCGGGCGCATCTCCCTCGGCGGCTTCTACGCCCGACGGGCACGCCGGCTGCTCCCGGCCCTGCTCGTGTTCCTCCCGCTCGCTGCCCTCGTGAACGACCACCTCGGGCTGTGGGTGCGCGACCCGATCGTCGCCACCCTCACCTACACCGCCAACTACGCCAGCGTGCGCCACGGCATCGAGTACGGATCCTTCACCCACATCTGGTCGCTCGCGGTGGAGGAGCACTTCTACCTGGTGTGGCCGGCGCTGGTGCTGCTCATCCCCCGCCGCTGGTTGGTGCCGGTGTGCCTCGGCGGCATCGCGATCGTGGCCGTGGCCCGGTACTCGACCAGCCTCACCGACCCCGCCCTCGCCTTCCGCGCCACCCACCTGCGCGTGGACGCCATGCTGATCGGGGCGGTGCTGGCGGTGACCATCGCCCGGCTCCCGCGCCCGCCGCGCGCCCTCGTGGGGCTGGCGGGCATCGTGCTCGTCACCTGGTGCTACGCCACGTTCCTGGATCCCTTGCTCGAGTGGGGCTTCGTGGTGGTCGGGTTGGCGGCGACGGTCGTGGTGGCCGACGCGGTGTGGTGGCCGGACCGGCAGCGGTGGCTGGCCCGCATCGGGGTGATCTCCTACGGCATCTACCTCTTCCACCTGCCGATCTCGCTCTGGCTCGACGCCCACGAGACCGCGGCGGCGCTGGTGCCCGTGCTCACGCTCGGGGCGACGATCGTGCTCGCGGAGATCTCGTACCGGCTCATCGAGCACCCGATCCGGCGAGGTCGCCGACGGGCGCTCGCCGAGCGAGCCGCCGCGAGGTGAGGGTTTCTGCAAGGTCGGTGACCGACACGACCTCCTACAGATGTCCGCCCGACGCGGGCCTCAACCCAAGGAGAAGAACCCGTGTCCACCCCCCCGTTCCGCCACCCACCGCATCGCCCGGGCTCCGGCCCGGGCCTCTTCGCGTGCTCAGTCGGTGAGCGTGGAGTCGTCGGCCAGCTCGGCGGCGTCGGGCGCCGCGCGCCGGTCTCACCGGCCAGCCAGTGGCGCCGGCACAGGAGCTCGTACACCACGTCGGCGTCGCCCCCGGTGTCGCCCACGACCACGACCTCACCGTCGTAGACCTGGCGCCCGTTGACGAGCCGGGCGTTCTGCGTGGCCCGGGCCCCGCACCAGCACCGGGCTTCCACCTGGAGCTCCTGGCGCTCGTCGGCCAGCTCGAGGAAGCGGGCCGACCCTTCGAAGAGCTTGCCGCGGAAGTCGGTGAGCAGGCCGAGGGCGTGCACGTCGGCACCGAGCTCGTCGACCACGCGCGCCAGCTGCTCGACCTGCGCGGGTGTGTAGAACTGCGCCTCGTCGCACACGAGGTAGTCGATGCCACCGTTGGTGTCGGCCCAGGTCGAGGCCATCTCGAAGAGGTCGAGCTTGGCCCCGACGTCGACGGCGGCGGCGGAGACGCCGAGACGGGACGAGACCCGGGCCCCATCGCGGTCGAGCTGGGTGCAGAGCAGCCCCCGCAGGCCGCGCGTGGAGAGGTTGTGGTGGATCTGCAGGGCGAGGGTGCTCTTGCCCGAGCCCATGGTGCCGTACGAGAAGCGCAGCGTGGCCATCGACCGCAAAGTTACACCTCTGTCATTCGTCGCGCTCCCGCGACCGCACCATACGATCCAGACCTGTGCAACGCCGGGTGATCCTCTACGAGCTGAACGAGGTGCCCTGGGAGGTCGTCGACCGCTACGTCGAGCACCGCCCGGACTCCCAGCTCGGCCGCCTCCTCCCCGAGGCCCAGCAGACGACGACGGTCAACGAGGACCCGGTCACCTTCCAACCCTGGCGGACCTGGCCCACGTTCCACACCTCGAGCTACACGGCCGACCACAACTCCTACGACCTGGGCCAGGACCCCACCACGTTCCGCGGCGTCACGCTGTGGGATGCCGCCGACGCCGCCGGCCGCACGGTCGGCCTGTTCGGGCCGATGCAGAGCTGGCCCGCCAAGCAGTTCGCCAACGGCGGGTTCCACGTCCCCGACACGTTCAGCCGCGATGCGGGCACCGAGCCGGCGGCCCTGCGGCGGTTCCAGTCGTTCAACCTCGCGATGACGCGGGAGAACGGGTTCGCGTCGGACGCGCGGCTCAGCGTCCTCGACACGGCTCGCGTCGGCGTCGACATCCTCACGAAGGGCCTCACCCCTGCGTCCGCGTACCGCACCGGAGCCCACCTCGTGCGCGAGCGGCTCGATCGGCAGTACACCGCGCGCCGCTCCATCGTGCAGGTCCTCCCGGCGTTCGATCTCTACTGGCGGTTGCACCGCACGCACCGACCGGACCTCAGCGTGTTCTTCACCAACCACGTGGCCGGGATGATGCATCGCTTCTGGGGTGACTGGGAGCCCGCCTACGCGAAGGACGAGGGCTACACCCCCAACGACGTGTACGCCACGTTCATCCCGACGGCGATGGACTACTTCGACGACCACCTCCGCCGGATGCGGCGCTGGGTGGACAGCCATCCGGGCACCGTCCTGATCATCGCGTCGAGCATGGGCCAGGGCCCGGTGCCGTACCGGGGCGACGTGCGGGAGACGTACGTGCTCGAGGACGCTGGGCGGCTGCTCTCCGCGCTCCAGCTCGTCGACGGGCAGGTCGGGCTGGCGATGTACCCGCGGATCAGCTTCGACTTCCGCGACGGCGAGGACGCGTCGGCCGCCTCCGCCACCCTCGCCGCCGTGGCGATCGGCGACGGGCCGATGTTCCACGACCTCCACGTCCAGGGCACCACCGTGTCGTGCAGCATCGAGTTCCCCCGAGGGGCGTCCGAGCTCCCGCGGGGCGTCACCTACACGCCGGCCGGCGGCCCCACCGTGCACGATGCCGACATCGCGGATCTCGGGGTCGTGGTCCGCTCCCGTCCGGGCGGGGCCAACACCGCGTACCACGTGCCCGAGGGGATCTTCGTGGCCTACGGCGACGGCGTCGGGCCGGACCGGTCCCGCCACCAGGTGAGCGTGCTCGATGCCGCGCCGTCGATCCTCGGCCTCCTCGACGTGGAGCCGGCCGACTCGATGCAGGGCGCCGCCTCGATCTTCGCCTGAGCGCTCAGCCGCTCACGCCGGGGCGCGTCGGTAGCCCCAGAGCCGCGACACGAACCCACCGCCGAGCCAGTACAGCCAGTTCTCCGTCGCCGACAGCCGCGGCACCTCGGACCGCGAGCGATCGAGGCGCACCAGCGAGTAGTCCGTCTTCCGGGGCGGCTCGAACAGGTGCTCCCGCGGCACGCCATCGCCCAAAACGGCGACGGCGATGCCGCGCACGTCGATGCCCGCGAAGTCGGCGATCCGCTCGAGCACGGGCTGCGGGTCGGTGACGAGATCCTCGTAGCGGACGCGCAGGTAGCCGGATCCCCGTGCGGCCCGCCGTCGGAGCACGGAGCTGGCCAGCACGTTCTTCGCCAGCCAGCCGCCCATGGCCACCGATCGGCGGTACGGCGTGCCTCGAGTCTGCTGACGGCGCTGGCGGGAGGCCAGATAGCTGCGGCCGTCGCGGACGATGTGGATGAACCGCACCTCGTGCCGGCTCCCGAGGGCCAGCGCGGCCGCCCTCGACACGTTCTTCGACGAGTCGACCAGCACCGTGGCGTCCGTGGCGGTCGCCACGGCATCGAAGATGCCGTCGGCGACCTCGACGTAGGCGCGGCTCCCCCTCGTGGGTCGCAGCAGCCAGTGCAGCCGCCGCTCCTTGCGCGGCGCCGGCCACAACGCCTGGAACGCTCCCTCGCCGGGCGTCCACCGCGATCTCCGCGCGGACCGCCTGGCAGGGACCGCACCCGGCGGAGGGCTCACCGCATTGGCAGGTCTCGTGCTCCCGGTAGCGATCGAACCCGATGAGCTCGCCGAGCGCCCCGCGCGCCGGGGGCGGCGCCGAGCATCGCTTCGAGCATCGTCGACCCGGAGTTCTGGACGCCGACGATGTAGAGGACCTTCACCACCATCCCGCTCCGGGGAGCGGGTCGAGCCGGATCAGGCGCTGATCGTGGCGGTGCGGTTGCGGCGCCAGCGAGCGGCGAAGGCCGCCAGGGCGCCCACGGCGAGCAGGCTGATCGCGATCCGAGCCATCGGCACCGAGGAGTTCGAGCCAGTGGCCGGGAGGGCGGTGCCGCCGGCAGCGTTGCGGGTCAGGGTGACGCCGAGCACGAGGGCGTCGCCGTCGCAGCCGGTGCCGGTGGCGGTGACGATCACGTCGCCGGTGCCGGACTCGACCTCGTAGGCCAGGCTGGCCACGCCGTCGGCGTTCGCCACAGCCGTGCCGATGCTCTCGCCGCCCACGGAGAAGTCGACGGTGGAACCAGGTTCGAAGCACTGGGCGGAGACGTTGACCGTCTGACCAGCGTCGACCGTCGGGTCGTCGACCACGATGCCGTCGTCGCCGGTCGGGTACTCACCCGCGCCAGCTGTCGAGGTCTGCAGCGCGAACGCGAACAGTGCCACCGTGAGAACGAGGAGCCGCTTGAGCATGGAATTGACCCTTTCCGCGACGCGGTTACGCCGTAGGTCAGGAGTTTTCCCCATCTGCCGGTCCCTTGCAAGTCATTCCGAGATTTCGTCGCGCGCCGTGAGTGGGTGCTCGTCCACTTCGATGAGGTTCCGGGCCCCGTTTCGGACCCGGATCCGGACCAGATCCGGCTGCGCCAGCACCTGCGGTGCCAGGTCCAGGAGGTAGCCATCGGCCCCGGGCAGCGTGCCGGTGAGCGTCAGCTCCAGCGTCGCCCGATCTCCGTTCGGGCCCAGCTCGAGGAACACCGAGTACACGTGGCGCCCCGCCTCGACGTGGGATTCCAGGGCCACCGGCTCGCCTCCGAGGGTGGCCGAGACGAGCTGGAGGGGTGTGAACACCGACAGGTAGGTGCGGTTGGTGCCGAGCGGGACGTCGTCCTCGTGGTTGAGGGCGTTGCCGATGACGTAGTCGGGCAGACCGGAGCTCGGCGCGTCGTTCCGGAGGTCGATGCTGACCACGGATTGCACCGTGCGCGTGGCGGGGTCCCACTCGGCCTCGTAGCCGATCGTCCGCTGGAGGAACAGGTCGACCTTGTTCCCGATGGCGTTGTTGGTGGTGACCACGAGCCCGTCGCCTCGGACCGGGAGCAGCGAGCCCGTGAGCCCGACCTCGTCGAAGAAGCGACCCACGTCCTCGTCGAACGACACGATCCGGAGGTGCTGCTCGTCGAAGGCTGGGTGGAGGATGCGCGCGATCCCCTGCGGCCGCGGCAGGTCGCCGTCGAGGAGCGCGTCGAACGTGGCGCGACCGAGCGACTCGAGCGCGTCGGCGCGATCCGGCGTGTCCGGCAGATCTACGTACTGCTCGCGCAGCAGGAACTCCTCCGCGTTGCGAGAGGTCAGCTCGCGCCGGATGCCCGGCACGGTGATCGGCCCGGTGAGCCGTAGCAGCGACGCGAGCGCCGACGGATCCACGCTCAGCACGCCGTCGATCTCCGTGCCACCGGACTGCGGGTACATCTGGCGAGCCAGCTCGGCGACGGTGGGGAAGTCGGGCGTGAGCGTGATGTTGCGCCATGACGTGCCGAACCGCGCGTAGCGGGCTTCGTACTCCTCCGGCATGTCGACGGGGATCGTCCCGTCCTCGTTCGCGTGCTCGAGCTCGAGCACCCGGCCGAAGCGCGTCATCTCCATCTTGCCGTCGGTGAGCGTGAGCTCGGCGAAGTTCCCGGGGAACCCTGATCCGCGCCCCTCCACCGGGGTGACGAAGAGCACCAGGTAGCGCCGCACGCCCCCCGACCCGAAGAACTCGGGCAGGGTGCGCACCGCCGTGAGGGCGACGTCCGCATCGTGCTGCGCCTCACCGAGGCGGTCTTGGAGGCGGTCGAGCCGGGTGCGCACCGGATCGACCAGCCACGGCGACGTCGGACCGAGTCGCTGGTGCGCGGCGGCCAGTGCGGCCTGCACGCTCAGCAACGGCTGTTCGAGGTCGGCGAAGGCGCCGATGGGGATGGCGCCGCCTCGGACCTCGAGCTCGTCGGCGGCTGATTCCGCCAGCGCGTCGGCGCCCGCATCAGCCACGTCCGACGCCGCGTCCGCGGCGTCGGCCATCTCCCGCAGGTTGGCCCCGAGGACCGGGACCGCCCGCGCCGGCAACGACCACCACGACGCCATCGAGTCGTGCGCGCTGCCGAAGGACTGGCTGGCCCGGGCGAGGACGTCGGCCGCCGACTCGCTCTCGCTCTGGCGAGCCGCCCGCACACCCTGCTGGAGCTGCATGACCCCGCGGTCGGCGGACGTCCGCGCCATCGCCACGCTGAGGAACCCGAGGGCCATGCACGTGCCGCCCACGATCGCGACCCCGAACGTGACCTGACGAGCGCGGCGGCGCTCGGCTCTGGGCGCGGACCGGTAGCCAGATGCGAGCAGCGGGGCGACGGCCGCCAGCGCGACGAGCGTCTCCACGCCGTGGAAGCCGGGGACCTCCAGGCGCAGCAGCCCCTGCGCGCCCAGGGCGCCCACCAGCGTGCCGAGGACCGGCGTGGCCCGGCGGCGGAAGTTCGCTCGGGTCGCCACCGCCAGCGCCACGAGGCCGCACCCCAGCCCGATCGGTGTCGTGCCGAGCGCGATCCCGGCGGCCGCCAGCGGGAACATGGACCACCGGCGAGCGCGCGTCCCGGCCAGCGCGACGACGGCGGCGGCGCCCGCCCCGAGCAGGTGATCGGTGACGGTGGTGCCCGAGGGCTCCGCCCCGGCCAGCGCCCCCCCGATGGCCGCCAAGGCCACCAGGACGGGCGTGGCCCCGAGCCACCGGGACCTCACGGGTCCACCCGGAGCTGCACCGTGGTCGTCGTCGTCTGGGGGGTGGTCGTCGTGGTGGTGGGGGGCGCTGTCGTGGTGGTGGTGGTGGTGGGGGGTGCCGTCGTGCTGGTGGTGGGCGGGCGCGTCGTCGGCGGCGCGGTGGCCGGCGGGGCCGTGGCCGGGGTCGTGGGCGGCGGGGTGGTGCCCGCGGTCGGCTCCACCGTGATGGTGTCAGGCGGGATCGAGGTCGACGCGGCGGTGGTGGCCACGGTCACCGTGGTCCCGTCGGTGGTGGTCTCGGTGCCCTCGGTGGAGGGCACCGTCGTCGACACCTGCCTGCCCGGCACGGTCTCCAGCGGCTGGTCCCGCGGTGCCAGCGCGTCGATGGCGAGAGCTCCGAGGGCCGCGGTGGTGGCGACGCCGAGGGCGGCCAGGGCGCGGCGACGCGCGGTACCGCGGGGGCGGCGGGACCGGCAGCGGACGAGCCCGGGGTCGGTCCCCCGGCATGGCGTCGACGAACGCGCGCGGCGTGACCTCGCGCAGCAGCGGAGCCAGCCGCTGCAGGGACTGGTCGAGCCGCTCGTCGAGCGCGATGCCGTGGCGATCCCGGTCGCCGCCGTTCTCCACGGTCAGCCTCGCCGTGGCCTGCCCTCCGCGCGAGCCTGCACGGACTGCTGACCAGTCAGCACCTCGCTCAAGCGGTCGCTGAACGCCACCATCTCCTGCCGCAGGGCGGCCACCACGGCCTTCGACGTGCGGCTGGCGGCGGCGTTGGCGAGGTCTTCCAGCACGCGGCCGTTCAGCTTCTCGCTCGTCTCCGTGAGGAGACCCTCGAGGCGGGCGATCCGATCGAGGGCTTCTTCGAGGCGAGCAGCCAGGTCCTCGAGCACCCCCGAGGGGCTCGGTGCGGGCGGCGCGACCTCACGGTTGGCGACCTCGCGCTTGGCGCCGGCCACGGGAGCCGGCGACGGAGCCGGCGCCTTGTCCTTCTCCGGTGCGGCTGCCGCGGTGCGGCGGGCCGGGCTGCGGTCGTGGCGTCGCTTGCGGTCGGCCGGGACCTGCGAATCGGTGAGGGGGAACCCAAGGGCGTGCCGCAGCGCGCGGCGAGGGTCGAGATCGGTGGGGTCAGACAAGCGTTGTGGCTCCTCGTGCGCAGGTGGCGCTCCCGGGGGACAGATCATCCTACGCCCGGGCGACCAGCAGCAATGCGTCGTAGGCGGGGATCGTGACCTCGGCCCCGGCGTCGAGGGCGGCCGCGGTGCGCCCGCCCTCCACGACGCTCATCGCCGCGGGCACCGTGAAGGTGGCGGGCTCGTCGCCGAGGTTCACCGCGACCATCCCCTTGGAGTAGGCGCGGGTGCGCACGGTCTTGCCCTCTGCCGGGCCCGTCGGGTCGCCGACGTCGACCTCGACGTCGGGGTGGTCGCGGGCGAGCTGCTTGGTGGTGTAGTCCTCCGCGAGCTGGAAGAACGTGCGGCCGGGCACCCACCCGAGGAGGAAGCTGCCGACGCAGAACCGGGCGAGCCGGTCGCGCTCGCCGTCCGACAGCCGCGCCGGCAGGACGGTCCGCAGGAAGAGCTTGTCGTCGACCGTGTCCCGCATCAGGGCGAGGTCCTCGTCGATGAACGAGCTGTTCCCCTTGCGATCGAGGCAGAAGCGCTCGTCGAGCGCACCGTCGGTGATCTCGAGGAGGTCGAGGTCGCGCCCGGGCCCGCGGATCGGGATGGGGGCGAAGCCGTTGTAGAGCACCTCCTGCCCTGGGCCGATGAGCTCGCCGGCCCGGGAGAGCAGGTCTCGGATCCCGGCGTTGTAGGCGTCGATGCGGTCCGGGCCGAGCAACCTCGTCCACCGCTCGATCTCCTCGGGGTCGTGGTCGCCGATGGGGTCCGCGGCGTCGAACGACAGCCCGTCGTAGGGGGCGGCCTCGAGCCAGCTGGCGAGCACCTCGAGCGCCCACGCGCGGAAGTCGGGGTTGGCGAGGTCGGCGTACCGACCGCCCTCCTGCTCCTCGCCACCGCGGGTCTTCGGGATGAGCTGGCCGTCGTTGTCGCGGAGCAGCCAGTCCGGGTCGATCTCGACGCCCCACTCGTTCTCGTCGAACCAGTACTTGGTGGAGAAGTACGGCAGGACCCGGACGTCGGGGTTCGCCGCCTTGATCCGACGCGCGTCGGCGTGGTGCGCCTCGATGTTCCAGCCGGCGTGGGCCTTCGAGAACAGCACGTACCCGTAGTGGGTGGCCAGCTCGTCGACCTCGTCGTCCGACAGCGGCTCGCCGTCGTCGGTCCCGACGCGGATGAAGCGGCGATCGAAGGCCAGAGCGGTCGCGACCTCACCGTCCGGGGAGAGGTCGACCCGACTCGCCACCACGGCCGCGACGACCAGGATCAGCACGAGCACGAGGCGCCCGCTCGACCGCGGTCGTCTCCTCCTCCGCGGCTCCTCCGGCGACGGCAGCGTCAGGCTCGAGACACCATCTCGTCGTAGATCCACGCGTACGTGCGCTCGAGGCCGTCGCGGAGCCTGGTGGTGGGCTCCCATCCGAGACGGTCGAGGATCATCGTGTTGTCGCTGTTCCGGCCGCGCACACCTTGCGGCGCGCTGAGGTCGTGGTGCCGCTCGAGCGTGACCCCGGCGATGTCGGAGACGATGTCGACCAGCTGGTTGATGCTGACCAGCTCGGACGATCCGATGTTGATCGGGTCGACGACATCGGACTCGGTGAGGCGGAGCGTGCCTTCGATGCAGTCGTCGATGTACATGAAGCTGCGACCCTGCTGGCCATCGCCCCAGACCTCGATCGTGTGGTTGCGCGACAGCACCGCCTCGGCCACCTTGCGGCAGATCGCGGCCGGCGCCTTCTCGCGCCCGCCGTACCAGGTGCCGTTGGGGCCGTAGACGTTGTGGTAGCGCGCGACACGCGTCTCGACGCCGTAGTCCTCACGGAAGTGCCGCGCCATCCGCTCCGAGAAGAGCTTCTCCCACCCGTACCCGTCCTCGGGCTCGGCGGGGTAGGCGTCCTCCTCCTTCAGGGCGGTGACGTCGGGGTCGAGCTGCTTGTCGGCGGCGTAGACGCAGGCCGACGACGCGTAGAAGTACCGGTCGACGGCGGCCTCCTTGGCGGCGAGGAGCACGTTGGTGCTGGTGAGGACCGACAGCATGCAGTCGGCGCGGTGGAGCTCGATGAAGCCCATGCCACCCATGTCGCACGCGAGGTTGAACACCGTGTCCACGCCCTCGACGGCCTTGCGACAGCTGTCGGGATCGCTGAGGTCGAGCTGCACGTCCTCGGCTCCGTCGATGCGCTGGTGCCAGCGATCGAGGTCGGCGATGTCGACGGAGCGCACTTGCGCTCCGTCGCCGATGAGGCGTCTGACCAGGTGGCCGCCGATGAAGCCGCCCCCTCCGGCGACGAGGATGACTCGTCCTTGGAAGTTGCTCACCGCTCTAGTCCATCATGTTCGCGGTGCTCCGGCGGACATCAGCAGCGACTCGAACCGATCGGTGATCGCATCGATGTCGAACGCGGCCTCCGCGTAGGCCCGTGCCGCCGCCCCCGCCGCCTCCCGAGCTGGCTGATCCTGGAGGAACCGGCGGACTGCCGCGATGAGCCCAGCGTGGTCGCCTGGCGTGATGACCACGCCGGCGTGCGCGCGCTCCACGATGCGGGCGGCCAGGTTCTCCCGCGGCACCGCGGCGACGATCACCTTGCCGGCGCACAGGCTCGTGAGCACCTTCGAGGGCACGGAGTACACCCCGGCGGACGGCTTCAGGAGCACCGCCTGGATGTCGGCGGTGCCGAGCACGTCGGACATGCCCTCCCAGTCCTGGTAGGGCAGCAGCCGCAGGTTGGGACGCGGGGTCTCGGCGATCTGCTGCGCGAGCCACGTGGCCCCGAGGCCCTCGGACACGACCACCACCGCGACGTCCTCGAGGTCGCGCACGTCGTCCGCGATCGCGAGGAGGGCCGACGGATCGTGCTTCAGCCCCAGCGTCCCTGAGTACAGGACGACGCGCGCGTCGACGAGGTCGTGCTCCCGCGCGAAGGGGTTGTCCTTGGGGCGCTGCTCGACCTCGTCGAGGGGCGCCCAGTTCTCGATCACCACGGAGCGATCGCCGTCGATGCCCCACTTCCGGAGCAGCGGCAGGAAGTCGTCGGTGATGGCCACGACCCCACCGGCCGCTCGCAGCATGCGCCGCTCGATCAAGCGGAACGCCGCACCCACCGGGCGGCCGAGGAACAGGAGCTTGCCCGACGCGTAGTCGGCCATGGCGACGCTGTGGAAGTCCTGGAGCCAGTACACCCACGGCACGCCCTGCCGCCGGCACCAGCGGGCGACGCGGGCCTTGGCGAAGAGCGGATCGTTGCTGAGGAGGACGATGTCGGGCTTGAACTCGGCGGCCCGCACGTTGAACGCGCGCCCGTAGTCGAGCTCCTGCCGCACCCGCGTCACCCAGCGGTAGCGGTCCCACTCGACGCCGAGGTCGATCGCGTCACCCGTGAACCCCGGGGGGTCTCCCGCCCGACCCTCCACCGACCCCTTGCCGGTGACGAACGAGGCGCAGTGAAGGTGCAGCACCTCGTGGCCGCGCTCGGCGAGGGCACGGCTCAGCTGCACCTGGAAGGGGTGGCCGGAGAAGTCGTGGACGAGGATGCGCATGCAGGGGGAGCCAGCGGCGGCGATCAGCCGGCTGGTGGCGCGACGTCGACCGGGTCGAGCTCGCGGGCGGATGTGGGAACGTCCGCCCGGATGTCATCGTCGACGTCGTCATCTGGGGTCGCCGACCGCCGCGGCCTCAGGAGCCCGCCCCGTCGGGTGGCCGGGGCGTACGCGTAGGCGTAGTAGCCACGGCCGCCGCCCGCGGTCTCGTCCTCGGTGGCGTCGTTGAGCACGACGCCGACGAGCGGTGCTTCGATCTGCTGCAGGGAGTCCAGGGCACGGGCGAGCTCCCGCCGCTTGGAGGTGCCCGCCCGGGCGATGACGACGGTGGCGTCGGCGAGCCCGGCGAGGATCAGCGAGTCGGTGACGACGAGGACCGGAGGACCATCGACGAGCACCACGTCGGCTTCCGCCGCCAGCGCCTCGAGGACCTCGGGCATGCGGTAGAAGGCGAGCAGCTCGGACGGGTTGGCCGTCGGCGGCCCGGCGGTGACGACCGCGAGCCGAGGCTGGCCACGCACGAGCTGCACGGCGTCCGCCAGGGTGACGTCGCCGAGGAGGACGTCGGAGAGCCCCACCTCGTTGGTGAGCCCGAAGAACTCGTGCACGCGGGGGCGACGCAGGTCGCAGTCGACGACGACCACCCGACGCCCGAGCTTGCTGAAGGAGATGGCGAGGTTGGCGATGGTGGCCGACTTGCCCTCCGACGGGTTGGCGCTGGTGACGTGGACGATGCCGAGCGGCCGGTCGAGGGCAAGGAAGGACAGCGAGGTGCGGAGCACGCGGTACGCCTCGGAGGTCGGCGAGCTCGGTTGCGTGACCGACACCAGCTCGGCCGTGCCCTCGTCGCGCCAGCCCGGCACCTTCGGGATCACGGCCAGCACGGGGAGGTCGCCGAGCAGGGCGATGTCCTCGCGGACCTTGATCCGGTCGTCGAAGTGGTCGCGCACTCGGGCGAGCACGATCCCCAGCGCGAGGCCCACGACCAGCGCGAGCGCGGTGGTCTGGATGGGGTGCTGGTTCACGGGGGAGCTGCTCGGGACCGCGGCGGACACGATCTGGGCGCCGCCCGTCTCGGTGATGTTGTGCGCGAGCTGCAGCTGGTCGAGCTGCCCGTTGAACGCGTTCAGGCGGCTCTGCAGGCCGAGCACCTGCTGGTTGATGGTGGTGGCGAGCTGGGTGCGCTGGTCGCGCAGGGCATCGAGCTCGTCGCCGATCGGGGTGATCGCGATCTGGTCGTCGAGGACGGTCAGCGGAGCCTGGACCTCACCGAGCTGGGTGTTGAGGTCGTCGACCTGCGTCTGGATCTGGCTGACCGCCTCGAGCAGCTCGTTGACCCGGGTCTCCCGACGGGTCTGCACGAAGACCTCGGCGTAGGTCTGGGCCACGATGGCGGCCCGATCGGGATCCCGATGTGTGGCCGAGATCGCGACGACGTCGGTCTCGCCGCGCTCGTTGATCGACACCTTGGGCGTGAAGCCGAGCTCCTCGCCGACCGCGTCTCGCACCGACCGCGACTCCATCACCTTGATCTCCGTCTGCACCCGGCTGCGGTCGGCGGTGGCGGTGCGGCCGTCGGCGGAATCGGGTTCGAAGATGACCTCGGCCAGGCTGCTGGCCAGCAGCACGTCGGCGGTGGAGCGGTACCGGGGGGTCTGGAGGAGGGTCCACGCGAGCGAGGCGGCGACGAGCAGGAACACGACGGCGAACACCGTGAGCCGGCGGCGCTTGAGCACCAGCAGGTACTCGCGCAGGTGCAACTCATCGAACCCTCGCATCGGCTCCACACCCGCATCGTACGCGTCCCGGTGGGTCCCGATAACACTCGGGACCTGGTTCATGGTCGTCAAGCGGTGCGGAAGCCGAACGTGCCGCCGGCCACGATGGCCTTGCTGAGCGGTCGGACGAGGGACCGGAGCTCGTCGCAACCGGGTTCGCCGAGCGCCGCCCACGGCGCCAGCGCGAGGGCGTCGGTCTGGCCTTCGATGTGCTGACGCAGGGCGGTCCCGGCGTCGGTGAAGGCGCCGGTGGCGTCGACGAGGCCCCGGGCCTGCAGGCCCTCGACGGACGCCTCCCAGGCGGGATCGTCCCAGCGCCGGGAGGCCTGCAGGGCGGCCCGGGGGACCTCCCCGGAGGCGGCGTGCACCACGAGGGCGTCGATGCCGTCGAGGCCGGCGTCGACCAGGCAGGCGATGTGGCCGTCGCCTCGGAACTCCCGGAGCAGGGAGACGGCGTGCCAGAGGACCAGCGACGGCTCGTCCGGCCACGGGAGGCTGGCGTGCCCGGCGAAGAGCGGGCGGCCGGCGGCGGTGCACGCCTCGGTGGCCGATCGGGCCAGCTCGGCCGCCCGGCTCACGCCCGGATCCTCCAACGCCTCGCCGACGGCCCGGCGCAAGGCCGCGCCCGCGGCGCCGAGCCGCGCGGCGAGCAGGTCGGCTGGGGTCGTGATCTCCCATGCGCGGGGGATCGCCTCCCGCACGATGGCGGGGTTGAAGTTGAAGAAGGTGGCGATGACGACCTCCGCCGGCACCGGCCCCATCGGCGCAGCCCGCGAGGCGAAGTAGCCGTCGAAGCCCATGACGCCGAGGGCTTCGTAGGCCGCCGTCGCCTCGGGCGCGAAGTAGATCATCCCGTGGTACGGCTCGAGCGTCCGCCACATCTTGCGCGCCATCACCGGTTCCATGGCGGCGGACCCTAGGACGCCGGATGGTGGCTTCGCGCTGAGCGTCCGGTACGGTGACTCGACGCCGGCAACCGCTGGCGGGCCGTGTCGAGCTGTGGCTTGGTACTGCCACCCAGGAGCAGCGGACGACATCGCTGCACTCGACACGAGATCGGCAACCGGCCGATCCATCCCATCGAGTGTGCGCGCGTGCCTGCTCCCTCGATGCAGGAGACCCCCCGAGTGCCCCCCACCTTCGCCGATCTCGGCGTGCCCGCCCACCTCTGCGCCCGCCTTGACGACCTCGGCATCACCGAGCCGTTCCCGGTCCAGGCCGCCACCCTCCCCGACGCCCTCGCCGGCCGCGACGTCTGCGGCAAGGCCCCCACCGGGTCGGGCAAGACCATCGCGTTCGGCCTACCGATGCTCGCTCGCATCGAGAAGGCGACGCCCCGTCGCCCCAAGGGCCTCGTGCTCGTCCCCACCCGCGAGCTGGCGTCGCAGGTGCAGGACCAGCTGCAGGCGCTGGGCTGGGGCACCAAGACGGAGGTCCTCGCCATCTACGGCGGGGCCGGCATGGAGCGGCAGATGAAGGCGCTCGGCAAGGGCGTCGAGATCGTCGTCGCCACCCCGGGCCGGCTCAAGGACCTCCTCGAGCGCGGCTCGCTGCGCCTCGACGACGTCAACCTCGTCGTGGTCGACGAGGCCGACCGCATGGCCGACATGGGCTTCCTCCCCGAGGTGCGCCGACTGCTCGACATGACCAACGAGAAGCGCCAGACGATGCTCTTCTCGGCCACGCTCGACGGTGACGTCGACGTGCTCGTCCGGCACTACCAGACGAACCCTGCCCACCACGAAGCGGTGTCGATCGAGGAGCAGGGCGAGGTCACCCACCGGTTCTGGGCGGTCTCCCACGCCGATCGCATCCAGGTGGCCACCGCCATCGTCGAGCGCTCGTGGCCGGCCATCGTGTTCAGCCGCACGCGCCACGGTGCCGAGCGGCTGTCGAAGCAGATGAAGAAGGTCGGCATCCGGGCGGAGGCGATCCACGGCGACCGCAGCCAGTCGCAGCGGGAGCGAGCCCTCGCGGCGTTCTCCCGCGGCGACGTGCACGTGCTCGTCGCCACCGATGTGGCCGCCCGCGGCATCCACGTCGATGGCGTGGCGTGCGTGCTGCAGTACGACCCGCCCGCCACCGACAAGGACTACGTCCACCGCTCCGGCCGCACCGGTCGGGCCGGCGACGCGGGCACGGTCATCACCTTCGTTCCTCCGGAGAAGGAGAAGGACGTGCGCAAGATGCAGCGCGAGCTGCGTCGGCGCGAGCCGATCGAGACGGCGACGGTGGCCACCGCGGGTTCGATCCTCGCGTCGACCCCGCCGAAGCCGATCGACCGGGGTGACGGCCTCGACGGCGTCAGCCGGCGCGAACGGGCCCGGGCCGCGGATCGCCCCGAGCGACCCCGCGGCAACCAGCCCGTCCGCGGCAAGGGCCATCGCAAGGGTGCGAGCCCCCGCGCGGTGGCCGAGGCGGAGTGGACCCCGCGTCCCAAGCCGACGCGGTCCGGGACGCCGTCCGCCACCCATGATCGCAACGGTCAGGGTCGAGCCGGTGCACCGGCCCGACCTGGTCGCCCTGGCGCCAAGCCCGGCCGACGACCCGCTGGTGCTGGAGCTGCCCGACCGGGCCGCCCCGCCGGCGGCAACGGACGCCGACGCGCTCGCTAGGGCTTCCCGACCGTAGGCGCGCTCAGCGCTGGCGGAACGACGCGATCGCCCGGTCGTAGATGGCCTGCAGCGCGCGGGTCGTCACGGCCGGGGTGAACGACGTCTCGAACCGCCGGCGCGCCAGCGTCCCCATGGTGTCGAGGGCGGGGCCGTCGCTGGCGGCGGCGGCTGCCAACCCCGCACCGAGGCCCTCGACGGTGGGCCCGGTCACCCAGCCGCTGGCCGCATCGACGGCTTCGGCCAGGCCCCCGAGACCCGACGTCACCACCGGCCGCCCGACGGCCACCGCCTCCACGGCCGAGCGCGGGAACGGCTCCTCCCACTGCGACGGCAGCACGACAGCGCGGGCACCGCGCATGAGCTCCAGCACCCGGCCCGGGGGCACGGCACCGACCGGGACGATGCGCGGGTCGGCCGCGGCGGCGGCCGCCACCTCGGACTCGAGCTCCCCACCGCCGGCGATGACGAGCGACCACTGGTCCCCGGGCAGGTGTCCCCACGCGGTGAGCAGCTCGCGGATGCCCTTCTCCGGGGCCAGCCGACCGAGGAAGAGGAACTGGGTGGACGCGCTCGGTGGCACGCGGCCGGCCGAACCAGGGTCGTCGACCCCGTTGTGCTTGACGTGCACCCGGTCGGGCGCGAAGCCCTGCTCGACCAGCCACCGGCCGACGTGGGCGCTCACCGGGGCGGCGAACACGCCTCGGCGAGCGAGCCGCGCGTACGACGAGCTGGCGATGGTCACGGCCGCGCTGGCCGTCCGGGAGCTGGCGTAGCAGGCATGCCGCACACCCGCGAGCCGGTGGGTGGACGCGCACTCGTGGCACGGTCGGCCGTCGAGGCTGAACGTGCCCGCCACGCACGCGATCCGGTAGTTGTGAACGGTCCAGACGACGGGAGCGGCGCTCAGCGCGGCCGAGAGCACGCTCGCCGACAGCAGCGGGAACACGTTGTGGACGTGCACGACGTCCGGTCGGAAGCGCTCGATCCGCTCGCGGAGCTGCTGGGCGGCGCGTCGGTTCCACAGGGCGCTGACCCCGGCCGAGACCCGCGCGACCGGCCCAGCGTCCATCACGTCGTCGTTGCGCGCTTCGAAGAGGTCGACGTCGACCGATGCCTCCCGCAACCACCGCACCTCGTGGTCGACGACCGCGTTCTCGCCCGACGGGACCGCGGAGGAGTAGCGGTTGTGGACGACGAGGACCCTCATCCGGGCGGCCAACCGGGGTCGCGGCCCAACACCTCGGCCACGCGAGCGGCGTCGTCTGCGTAGTACGCCGCGAGCCGCTCGCGGAGCACCGGCGTCAGGGTCGGAAGGTCGTTGCCCCACAACCGGGCGAGGACCTGGCGGTCGATCGTGCGGGCCGCCGCGGCCACGGCGATGCCGAGCGGGCGCCGGAGCCGCCTGGGCCGGTAGGTGTACTCGTCCGTGGAGTCCCACGAGAACGCGAACCGGGCCCGAGCGCGGAGGAAGCGGAGCCGCCTCGGCTCGTACACGCCGAGGTTGGTCCGCGGGGCGGCGTCGTGCTCGACGTGGGCCGCCTCCACCCCCAGGAGGTCGAACAGCTCGGCTTGGGCGTCCACCTGGCCGAGCTGGTCGGTCGTGAGGACGAGGAGCTGCTCACGGGGGAAGTGCTCCAACCAGCACCCCAGGTGCCGGCCGTACAGCCCGTACTCGAGCACCTCGGGCGCGTGCGGGTAGGACGGGTCCTGCCAGCCGTCGAGCAGCTCGGTCAGCCCCTCCTCGACGGAGCGGACGGGCAGCATCGCGAACTGCACGTACCAGCAGTAGGCCGAGATGGCCCGCTTGACCGGCTCCCGGAGCACCGCCACGACCCGTGCGTCCGGCGAGTGGAGGCCCAGGCGGGGGGGGACCTCGGGGTGCGCCAGGTAGTCCGGCCGGTGGATGCCGCGGCGCTGCGAGGGGCCGGCCCCCGCCAACGCCGCCGCCAGCTCAGCGGGGTCGCTGTTGCCGTAGAACGGGTCTTCGAAGATCGGCACCTCGTCCTCGCCCATGAAGATCTCCGGGTGCCGGCCGAGCAGGTCCGCGAGGTGCGTGGAACCTGCCTTCTGGGCACCGATCACCGCCACGTCCACGCGCGGCCAGGTCGCCGCCGAGCTCAAGGTGCCGACCCGAACTCGAGCGGGTACCCGAGCGCGCGCAGGCCCTCCCCCACGACCGCTTCGAACCGTCGGCGGAGCTCCACGGGGACGACCTCGTCCCACGGGGCCCGGTCGCCTCCGCTGACGAAGGTCGAGCCGTCGCGGTTCTCGCGCTGGAGGAACTCGCTCTGCGCCTCCTTGGCTCGCATCCGATCGGCGGTGTTGGCGGCCACGACGGTGTCGAGGTCGACGGCCGGTTCGGCCTCGAGGAACGCCAGGACCGCCGCCACCGTCCCGGCGGTGTCGGATTGGAGGTCTTCGAAGCGCACGAGGGAGAACGAGGCTGGGTGACCCTCGCCGAAGGCGAGCCCGGCGCGCACGTGCTCGTGCCACGGGCCGTAGGAATCGACCGTCCCGTCGAGGAAGTCCGGGATGAAGACCGTGGGGTCGACGGGGTCGCCCTCGACCCTGGCCTTGTGGCGTGCGTACGACAGGGCCAGGGGACGGGCGTCCCGCGCGAGGTAGATGACGCGGGTCTGGTGACCGCCGAGCCGGCGCTCGTCCAACGGCTCGTGGGTCCGCACGGCCCGAGCTGATCGCGGCAGGATCGCGGGGCGCGCCGGTGGCGACCGAGCGGCGGGAAGGTGCGCCGCACCGCGTCGAAGTTGGTCTCGGCGCCGCTGAGCGCGTGAGCCAGCAGGAACCGCAGCCAGGTGCTCCCGGACTTGGGATACGACACCAGGAGGAGGTCGCGGTCGCCGAGCCCGACATACCGGGTCCGCACCACGGCCCGACGCACGGCCGGCCGGAGGCGGTTGGGGATCGAGTTGGCGAGGCGTTGCTTGATCACGGGAGCCGTTACAATCGCACGCCGTGGCGCTGCGTGCAGAACGACTCGGGAGCGCGCGGCTGCACCCGTCCATGGCCAGGGCGGCGCTGCACCTCGCCGTGGCGGCGGCGTGCGTCCTCCTCGGGGCCGCCGTCTCGTACGTGGCGTCGCTGCCGGGTGAGGACGCCCTCCGGGCCCTGCTCCTGCCGGTGGCGGTGGCGGACGCCGGGCTCTTCTGGATCGCGCTCAAGCACCGCCCGCCGGCCGCTCGGGCCGGCGCGTCGCTGCTGGCACCCCTCCTGATCGTCGTGATCGGGGTCGGTGGCTACTGGTACTACTGGTCGGGCGGGGCGGAGGCGTCCCTCGTGACCACCGGTGGCGTCGGCGTGATCGCAAGGGCCACGCTCGCCCGCCGCCAGTACCTCCCCACCCTGACGCTGTTCCTGATGGTGGCCGGCCTGCTCCTCCTCGGCGCCCGGTGCTGGCGGCCGAGCGGCGTGCGGAGCACCAGCTGGTCGGCCGACCTGCGGACCGGCCTCGCCCCTATGCGCACCCGCGCCATGTCGCACGTGCGGGGGCTCCTCTGGCTGGCGGGGATCCCGATCGTCCTGCTGGTCGTCGGCTACACGCCGTGGAACATGATCGACCGCGACGTCTACCGCGATCCCGCCGGCATCTCGACCCTCTTCCGGGCCGGGAGCATCCTCTCCCTCGCGGGGGCGATCATCGCGGCCAGCGTGCTCGCCCTCCCGGTCCACGCGTCGCAGCGCCGCCTTGCGCTGATGATCTTCGTGACCTACATCGTGATGAACTTCTCGTTCGCCACCCGTGAGCTCGCGCTCATGCCCCTGGCATGGCTCCTGGGCCGCGTCCTCGCTGGCGGGACGATGCCTCGGCTGCGGATCCTGGTGACCGCCGCCGTGGCGACCGTGCTGATCTACTCGGTGCCCCTCACCCTGCGCGCCCTGGATGACGACCACGGGCTCATCCCGTACACGACCTACGTCGCCACCCACCCGGGGACGCTGGTCGACGTCGATGCGGACCGAGCGATGAAGAACGTGTTCCAGACGTTCGGCGTCACGGGTTGGGTTGCCTTCAACGTCGAGCCGATCGACATCCGGTACCTGTTGCTGAGCGTCAACCCGCTCCCGTCGGGGATGGTCGGCTGGGACGCGGCCGCCGAGGAGCTGAAGGTCACCTCGTACGCCCCGTACGGCGCGATCGGTCAGCTGGCCAACCACGGCCCGATCTTCCTGGCGGGGTACTCGCTCGTCCTCGGCGCGATGCTCGGGTCGATCGACCAGACGGTGAAGCGCGTGCGACCTGCCGCCGCGCTCCTCATCCGCATCCTCAGCACCGGCGTCGGCGCGCTGCTGACGTTCCAGTTCGTCCAGTACCACATCCGGAGCGTGTCTCGGCTCGCGACGGTCGCCTTCGTGGCCGCCCACGCGGTGGCGGCGTTCGACCGCGCGAGGCGTCGCGAGCACCCGACGCGCCACCGTCGCCCGGTGCGGCGCGTCGCACCAGCGCTCCGAGCGGACGTCCCGGTTCGGTGAGCACCGAGCCGTCGAGCACGCCCCCGCTGGACTTCCTGATCATCGGCGGCCAGCGCTGTGGGTCCACGTGGGTGTCGTCCACCCTCGATCAGCACCCCCAGATCGTGATGGGCGCCCCGAAGGAGCTCCACTACTTCAGCCGGTTCGTGCTGCACCACGACCTGGCCTGGTATCGCTCCCACTTCGACGTCGACGCCGGCGGCGACGACCGTCAGCTGGGGGAGGCCACGCCCGCCTACGGCAGCCTCGCCTCGAACGCGGTGCAGGCGGTGCGCGACGCGCTCCCCGACCTGCGGCTGGTGATGATCGTCCGGAACCCGATCGACCGGACCTGGTCGCACCTGTGCTCGCGGTTCGGTCCGGGGCCCAACCGACCGTCCGAGGCGTTCGCGCTCCGCCGGGCGCTCCACCAGATCCACCGCCGGACGACGCGAGACCACAACGACTTCGTCGCCACCATCGACGCGTGGACCTCGGCCTTCGGGCGCGACCAGCTCCACCTGATGTTCTTCGACGACCTGGTGCGCGACGAGCAGGCGTCCCTGCGCGGCCTCACTGACTTCCTCGGCCTGGAGCCGCATGCCTTCGACCTCGGGGCCGGGCGGCGGTTCGGCGCCACCCTCGTCGAGATGCCGCCCGAGGTCCGCTGGCACGTGCACCACGCCCTCGACGACGTCGTCCGCGCCCAGGTCGCGTACCTGGGGCCGAAGGCGGAGCCGTGGCTGGACGCGCTGCAGGACGACCTGCCGTCGCAGGCGGCGTGGCGGAGGCGGTTCCGCACCTACACCGCCCTCGGCGCCGCGGAGCGGCTCGCGACCGAGGTGAAGCACCGGCGACGCCAGGGCGCCCTGGCCCGCGCGATCCGCCAGCGGTTCGCGGAGGTCGACTAGCTAGCCGACCGAGCGCGCTCGCCGGGTCGGCCGGCGCTCGTCGATCTGCGACAGCTCCACGAGCTGCGCGAACTTCGGCACGGTGTCCTGCAGCTCGTCGAAGCTGCCCACCGCCGCCAGGTGGTGGCCGTCCAGGAAGTAGATGCGGTCGCAGTGCTTCAGCGTGCTGAGCCGGTGGGCCACCGAGATCAGGATGCGGGACCCGTGGAGCTGCTCGATCGTCTTGATGATGCGGGACTCCGTGTTCGAGTCGAGGGCGGACGTGGCCTCGTCGAGGACGAGCACGTTCGGGCGCCCGTACAGGGCCCGCGCCAGGCCGAGCCGCTGGCGCTGGCCGCCGGACAGCCGCGCGCCGAGCTCCCCCACCTCCGTGTCGAGGCCATTCGGCAGGGAGGCCACGAAGTCCTCGATCTGGGCGAGCTGCAGCGCCTCCTGCAGACGGTCGTCGTCGATCTGGTCGGGCGCGAGCCCGAAGGCGACGTTGCTCCGGATCGAGTCGTCGATGAGCACGATCTCCTGCGGGACGTAGCCGATCGACCGCTGCCAGGCGCCCCGGCACTCGTCGAGCGGCGTGCCGCCGAGCAGGATCTGGCCCCTCGTCGGCTCGAGGAGCCCGAGCATGAGGTCGACCAGCGTGGTCTTGCCCGCGCCGGACGTGCCCACGATGCCGACGTCCTCGCCTGGCTCGATGCGGAGCGACACCCGTTCGAGCACCCAGTCGCGGTCGTCGGCGTAGCGGAACCCCACGTCGACCACCTCGAGCGCCACCGGGTCGAGGGGGGCGGGCGCCTCGGCCGGCTCGTCGATCACGAGCTGGTCGATCTCCGCGAGGTCCTGCACGACCTGCTCGACGCTCGGCGCGGCCGTGCGGGCCAGCGTGGTGGCCGCCAGCACGCGGTTGAGCGGAGGCACCAGGCGGAAGCTGGCGCCCAGGAACAGCCCGATGGTGGCCATCGCCCTCGGTGCGGGTCGGGTGGCGAAGGCCGCTCCGCCGACCAGCGCGGCACCGAGCATGAAGGTGATGTCGAGGAAGTAGCGCGGGGCCATCTGCACGATGACGAGGTACCGCTGCGCCGCCATGAGCTCCTGCTTGGTGGAGACGAAGCGGTCGACGAAGTGCCCCTGGCGGTGGAGGACGTGGAGCTCCTTGACGGCCCTGAGGGCGTCCTGCACCTCCCGGTACCGGGTGGCGATCTCCTTGTGGGCCTTCTTCGCCGCGACCTTCTGACGGCCACCGATGGACCGCTGGTACACGACACCGACGGCGATGAAGTAGGCGATCGACACCAGGGCCATGATCGGGTCGGCGGCGATCACCACGCACGCGACGGCGGCGAGGGACACCCAGTCGGCCATCCCCGCGAGGACGAACGGCACCGTTCTCCGGAAGACCAGCAGGAGCGACTCGTTGAGCGTGCGCTGGAGCTCCGAGGAGTTCCGGTTCAGGTGGAACGGGTACGGCGCGCGGAGGTAGCGGTCGAACAGCCGCGTGGCGATCCGCGTCTCCTGCAGCAGCGAGTTGCCGATGCCCCACCGCAGGAGCAGGAGCGCGCTCACGCCCTTCACGACGAAGGCGACCAGGACGAGGGTCGCCAGCAGCGCGGCGACGCCGTTGGTGGACTCGACGCCGAACCAGTCGCCGATCATCTGGGCGAGCTTCGGGAGCCGGTCGCCCTCGTCGAGCAGCAGGACCTGGGTCATCGGCAGCAGGAGGAGCACGCCGAGGGACTCGAGGCCGGCGGTGGCGATCGACCCGAGGCCGAACAGCAAGAACCGGACCCGCGCTTGCTGGTCGAGCAGGTCGTAGGTCTGGCGGGCGAAGGTCAGCATCGCGAAGCGGGTCCTGTGAGGCCGAGGAAGGCGTTGGTGGGTTCGATCAGCACGGTGAGGCGACGCACCTCGTCGTCGGTGAGGGTGGGCCGGCGGGATGCCCTGGCCGGGTCGAACAGCTCGGCGAACTGGGCGACCAGCGCGTCGTCGTGACGCAGGTCGCAGAAGCGCAAGAGCTCGGCGATGGCCGCGGGGTCGAGGGTCTCGAGCTTGAGCTCGAGGTAGCGCTCGGGGCCGAGGTCTCGCCCGAAGAGGGCGGCTCGCTCGACGCAGGCTCGCCACTGGTGGCCGGCCGCCTCCAGCACCCCGTGCTCGTCGACGATGTCCTGCAGGCCGGTGATCCGCGGGCCGTAGAGAGCGGTGTGGCGACCGCCGGTGACGCGTCGCAGCAGCTCCTTGGCGTAGAACGGCGCCTGCCGCGGGTGCAGCTCGGCGAGCCGGCGACGAGCCTTCGAGCGCTGCTTCGCATCGAGGCCGGTGCCGCGCTGCGACCAGAAGTCGCGGATGCCGGGCACGCACGACCAGCCGTTGCGGGTGACGTGGACGAACCGTGCGTCGGGGAAGACAGCGTCCACGAACCACGGCCGCACCGAGTTGGCCGGGGTCTTCTCGACGAGGCGGCCGCCGCCCAGCTCCCCCACCCGCCCCGCGAACTGGGCTCGGATGTGGTCCACCACCTCGGGGCGGGCATCGGCAGGGTGGAGCTCGTCGCTGCGCCGGTCGTTGCCGTACCGCCACGTGAGCCGCGCCTCGCGGGTGCGGGCGGTGTCGGGGTGCAGCTCGAGCAGGCGCGCGAGGAACGTCGTGCCGGAGCGCGGCGCGCCGAGGATCACGATGGGGCGGTCGAGCGCGCCAGCTTTCGAACCGCTCACGCCGGGGCCGACCGCCACCCGTCGACGGAGACGCCAGCGAGCTTCTCCAGCCGCTGGGCCTCTGGTTGGTAGAGGTCGACGAGCCGACGGTGCAGCTCGTCGGGGACCTCGGTGGGTGACCCCGTCTCCGCCCGTCGCACGACCCGGCCCTTGATGTGGTCACCAAGCTTGTCGAGCAGGTCGATGTCGTGGCGTCGGAGGAACCGGGTGGTCCGCTTGGCGAACGCGTAGAGCCGCGGCTGCCTCGGGAGGAACGCCTGGTTCCGCGCGATGGCGCCGGCGTCGACCGGGAACCGAGCGACGTCGAGGTCGAGGAACGACGCCAGCCGCTTCTTGGTGGTCTCGACGTCGGCGATCGCCGACTCGAACGTCATGATGAGGAACTGGTCGCGGGGGAACCGGTCGAGCCACCGCTCGAGGTGGGTGGCGTAGCGGCCCTGGTCGACGGCGTGGGGGTACGCGGCCATGAACTCCTCGAGCGAGCCGACGAAGTGGTCGACCCGCTGCCGGGCCCGATAGTGCGACACCAGCCGATCGATCGGATCCCGGAACGACACGAGGAAGCGGTCGACCGACCCCAGCGCCGCCACCCGGGCCGGGGCGTCGGGGTGGAACAGGTAGCCGGGGGTGAACTCGCCGATCGCCGCCGGGGTGGGGGTGGTCTCCGGGAAGAACCGCTCGTACCACCCGAGGCCTCGCTCGTGGTTCTCGTTGAAGAACCGGACCTCCTTGCGCCCCTGCGCCATCAGGACATCCGGGTGCGACGAGAGGACGTCGTTGAGCCATGTCGTGCCCGACCGCGGGACGCCGATGCCGAGAAACGTGGGGAGCACGGAGGGATCGTACCGGCCCGAGACCCTGCCCCCGGTCAGCGTCCGCCCGCGCGCAGCTCGCGCACGTCGTCGATGACGTCGGCGTCCTGCGGGTCCTTGTCCGGGCGGTACCCCTTGACCCGCGCGAACCGGAGGGCGACGCCGCCCGGGTAGCGGGTGCTGGTCTGCACCCCGTCGAGGGCGATCTCGACGACGAGCTCGGGGCGCACGTGGACGACGATGCCGTCCCGCTCGACCTCCCGTTCGAGCAGCGCCTCGGTCTGCCAGGTGAGGAGCTCGTCCGTCATGCCCTTGAACGTCTTGCCCACCATCACGAAGCCCCCGTCGGGGTCGCGGGCGCCGAGGTGCAGGTTGGAGAGCCATCCCTGGCGTCGCCCGTGGCCCCACTCCGCCGCCAGCACGACGAGGTCGAGCGTGCGGACCGGCTTCACCTTCCGCCACGTGCCGCCCCTGCGACCCGCCTCGTACGTCGAGTCGACCGCCTTGACCATGGCGCCCTCGTGACCCGCCGCCAGCGACTCGTCGAGGAGGGCCTGCGCCTCCTCAGGGTCGTCGGTGATCACGCGCGGGATGGCCAGGTCACCCACCACCTCGTCCAGGTGTCGCTGGCGCGCGGCGAGCGGCTCGTCGATGAGGTCGGTGCCATCGCGGTGGAGGATGTCGAAGAAGCGCACGAGCAGCGCCGCGGCCGATCCCGACGCGGCATCCCGGCCAAACGCGCTCATCGTGTCCTGGAAGGCCTGGGGCTTGGCGTCCTCGTCGACCCCGAGCACCTCGCCGTCGAGCACGAAGGACGTCGCCGGCAGACCACGGGCGAGCGCGACCACGCCACCGAGGCGACCGGTGATGTCGTTGAGGTTGCGCGTGTAGATCCGCACCTCGTCGCCCGCCCGATGCACCTGCACCCGTGCACCGTCGAGCTTCCACTCGACCGACGCGGCACCGGTGTGCCCGAGCGCCTCGCCGACGTCGGCGGCGCTGGCGGCGAGCATCGGCTGGATCGGGTGGAGCACGGCCAGGCGGACCGCCTCGAGCGCCGCCAGGCCGTCCGCCAGCGCCATCGTCGCCGTGCGCCCGAGGTCACCCGAGAGCATCGCCGCGCGCCGGACCACGGCGATGGGCACCTCGGCGGCCGTGGCCACCGCATCGGTCATCACCCCCGCCAGCGCGCCCTGCCGCAGCTCGCCGGTGAGCAGACGACGCACGAAGTCGGCCTCTGGGCCGGTGGCGCGGGTGAAGAGGTCGGTGAGCAGCGCCTGCCGCGCCTTCACCGAGCCGCTCCCAGACGTGCCGGCCAGCTCCGTCAGGATGCGGTCGAGCTCCAGCACCTCGACGCTGGGCTCGTCGGCGTGCACCACCTCGACCCCGTACGCCGAGCGCCACCCCACCCCGATGCGACCCTGGCGCGGCACGCCGGTGAGGAACCCCACCGTCGGCTCCACCTCGTCGGGCGCCAGCGCGCGGAGGAGCTCGGACAGCGCCCCGACCTTCGCCTTGCGCGAGCGCGTCTCGCCGACGGCGGCGGACGTGGCGACGAGCGCAGCGAGCAGCACGCGGCCATCGTGCCACCAGGCGGCGGCCTCAGCTGCTGTCGTAGCCGCCCATCACCGCGCGGTACGCGTCGAGCCACAGGTCGGGGAGCACGACGAAGCTGATGGTCGCCAGGAGGAGCCCCACGGTGACGACGACACCGAACGCGAAGGCGCCGACCTTGCGGTGGCTGCGAGCCATCGCGGTCTGGCGGGCGGCGACCACCGACGCGCCCAGCCCGAACAGCACCGCCAGAAGGGTCCCCACGCCCATGGGGGGCATCGTGCGCCTGCCCGTCGCACCGATGCAACGTGACATGCGCTTCAGGTGCCGGTGAAGGTCGGCTTCCGCTTCTCGAGGAAGGCCCGCGGGCCCTCCTTGGCGTCCTTGCTCGCCATGACCTCCATGCCGAGCTCGAGCTCGCGCTGGAAGGCGGCCTCCTCCTTGAGCTCCAGGGCCGCCATGACCGACGCCTTGATGTTGCGCACGGCCAGCGGCCCGTTGGCGGCGATGCGGTCGGCGACCTCGAGGGCGGTGGACATGGCTTCGCCGTCGCGCGTCAGGTGGCTGGCCAGGCCGACCTCGTAGGCGCGCTCGCCGGTGATCGGGTCGCCGACCAGGAGCATGTCCATCGCGACCGTGTACGGGATCTGCCTCGGCAGGCGGATGGTGCTGGCGGACATCGGGAACAGGCCGCGCTGCACCTCGGAGATGGCCAGCTGCGCGTTCTCCGCCACGACCCGGATGTCGAAGGCCTGGAGGATCTCCATCCCGCCCGCGTAGCAGTAGCCCTCCACCGCCGCGATGATCGGCTTCTGCACGTAGTGGTCCTTGAGGAACCCCTTGTAGATCAGCGCGAAGTCCTGGCGGATGCGCTCCTCGTACTCGTCCTCGGCCGGCTTGCCCGACGTGAGCGCGCCGACGAGGCGGTCGAGGTCGGCGCCGGCGGAGAAGTTGCCGTCGGCGCCGGTCATGATCCCGACGCGCAGCTCCGGATCCGCGTCGAGGAGGTCCCACGCGTCGCACAGGCGGCACAAGACCTCGGCGTTGAAGGCGTTGCGCTTCTCCGGCCGGTTCAGCGTGATCTGGAGGATGTGGCCATCGCGCTCGACGAGCACCGCAGGGTCAGACATGCGGTGTGGTCTAGCAACGCCGGGTCGGTCAGCGGAACTCCGGGATGACGTGCTCGCCCATCATCTGGATCGTCTGCATCACGGACTCGTGGGGGATCTTGTACGGGTTCACCAGGCACAGCAGCTGGTCGACCCCCGCCGCCTCGTAGCGCTTGCACGTCTCGATGCAATCGTCCGGCGTGCCGAGCACGCACGCCCCCGAGTCGATCAGGTACTCGAGGCTCAGCAGGTCGAGCGACCCGTCGTCGGCGACCTGCTTCAGGTCGGCCGCGTACCCGTAGGTGCCGAGGTCCTCACCGCGGTCGGCCTGCATCTCGGCCACCGACGCGATCAGGCGAGCCCCGGCGCGCGGGTACCACTCGAAGCTCTCACGCGCCGTCTCCCGGGCCTCCTCGGCGGTGGGCGCGCAGATGGCCATGGTGAAGGTGGACGCCTGGTCGTGCACGTACTTGCCGATCGGCTCGGTGCAGCCCGCGATCGCCTTGCGGTAGATGTCGATCTTCTCCTTCACCTCTTCGGGCGGGACCCCGACGGCGAACGAGCACAGCCCGAGGCCGAGCTCCCCCACCTGGCGGTGGCCGTCCGCCGAGGAGGTGGCCCCCCAGATCGGCGGGTGGGGTGACTGGATCGGCTTGGGCTGCACGCGGCGCTTCGGCATCGACCAGTGCTCACCCGCGAGCTCGTACTCCTCGTTCGTCCAGCAGCCGACCACGTGGCCGATGGCCTCTTGCCACATCGCGCGGGTCTCCGCCGGGTCGATGCCGAAGCCCTCCAGCTCGGCGCGCGTCGACGACCGACCGGTGCCGAGGTCGACCCGGCCGTTGGAGATGAGGTCGAGCACCGCCACGGACTCCGCGGTGCGGACGGGGTGGTTGTACGGCTTCGGCATGAGGCGCACGCCGTAGCCGAGGCGGATCCGTTCGGTGAGCGCGGCGATGGCGCCGTACAGCACCTCCGGGTTGGAGCAGTGGGAGTACTCCTCGAGGAAGTGGTGCTCCACCGTCCAGAACGCATCCCACCCGTGCTGCTCGCCGGCCACCGCCTGCTCGATGGTGTGCTGGTAGGCGAGCCGCTCGGAGTCCGGCCCCCAGGGGCGAGCCACCGGGATCTCGTAGAACAAGGCGAAGCGCATGGCCGTGCACGATTGCACGCGCGCAGGCCCCGAGCCACCGGGGTCGGCCTTCGCACCGCCCTGCGAAGGTCGCCTCGGGGCTCGGGGCCCGTCGTCGCTAGCTCCTAGCGGTCAGGACGGCGGCGGGTTCGTCTCGTCGTCGTCGTTCGGGTCGTACACCCCGCCGGGGCGGCAACCCGGGTCGGCGGCGTCAGAGAGGCCGTCGTCGTCGTTGTCGCCACCGTCGGAGCACTCGGGCAGATCCGTCTCGTCGTTGTCCGTGGGGACGTACGAGTCGGGGTTGTCGACGTCGCCATCGCTGTGGCAGCCGGGATCGTCAGCGTCGTAGACCTCGTCTTCGGGGTCTTGGTTGTCGGCGCCATCCGAGCACTCGAAGGACGGCGGCGTGTTCGACTCGTCGTCGTCGCTCGGGACGTACGAGCTGGGGTTGCCCGCGTTCCCGTCCGAGTGGCACCCGGGATCGGCGCTGTCGGCCAGCGTGTCCTCGGGGTCTCCGTTGTCGACGCCATCCGAGCACTGCGTGTTCGTCTCGTCGTTGTCGGTCGGGACGTACGAAGCCGGGTTGTTCGGGTTGGCGTCCGAGTGGCAGCCCGGGTCGAGGATGTCGGCGAGCGAGTCCTCCGGGTCACCGTTGTCGACACCGTCCGAGCACTGGGCCGGCGTGTTCGTCTCGTCGTCATCGCTCGGGACGTACGAAGCCGGGTTGTTCGGGTTGCCGTCCGAGTGGCAACCCGGATCCGCGGCGTCGATCAGCGCGTCTTCGGGGTCGCCGTTGTCGACGCCGTCCGAGCACTGGGTGGTGGGCGCCGGGGCGCACGGTGCGCCGTGCCAATCGGCCCTGGCCTCCGAGAGGACCAGGTCAGCGACCGTGAGCGCGCCCAGCTTGGACACGACGTGCAGGCCGCGGACGGTGATCTCGCCACCGCTGGTGGTCTGCTCGTTGACCGTGACCTTCAGGAGTCCCCCCGGCAGGTTGACCACCACCGAGTTGGGCGGCAGGTTGAGCGTCACGATCGACTTGCCGTTGATCTTCAGGCCGGCAACCGTCCCTGCGCCCGAGAGCTTCGGAGCGCCGGCGACGCACTGGACCGACGCCCGTGCCTCGATCACGTCGGCCGTGATGGGCCCGACCACCTTCACCGCCGCGTTCTCGATCGACGCGAACGACGTCGCCAACGACGCCGAGGCCGTGGTCTTGGCGTTGACCGTGTTGGCCGTGAGCAAGCTGCTCAGCGGGGCCGGGATGCCGATGAGCTGCTTGTCCTGCGCCGCGCACGGGTCGTTGGGGCTGTTCGCCACCACTGGCTCGGCGTCGAGCAGCAGCGTGTCCACCCGCAGGCCACTCGCCCGACAGCTCAAGGTACCGGTCGCCGCCGATGACTGGGTTGCTGGCACCACCGCGGCACAGGCCGCGAGCAGGCACAGCACGATGAACCTCTTCATGTGTTCCCTCCACCCGCTCTGATGAAGGAAGCGCCCAAAAAACGCTCCGCCGTTGGATACGTCCGCCTATCCGTCCGAGCGTCGGGGCTGTCCCCCACGCCGACCCTCGGGCACCGCTCAACGTAAGCACGGTCCGTAATGAGGTCAATGCGTCATACGTCACGCTTCGTGTCGTTTGGGCAGCTCGGCCGCGGCGACCGCACGTTCCGTACTGAGCGCGCGGACGGTCGCCCGGCTCGTGCGGATCCGGCACGATGCAGGGACCACCAACGGCAGGAGGATCGATGCGCAAGGTCGAGGGCAAGGTCGTGATCGTGACGGGGGCGGCGTCGGGGATCGGCCTGGCCACCGCGCGCCGCCTGCTGGCCGACGGCGCCACCGTGGTGGGGGCCGACGTGAGCGGGGCACCGGACGACCTCGGGGAGCGGTGGTCCTACGTGCCGACCGACGTCACCGACGAAGCCGCCGTGCAGGCGCTGGTAGCGGCCGCCGTCGACGCCGGGGGCCGGCTCGACGGCGTCGTCAACGCGGCGGGCGTCGCCGGCGGCGGCGTGGCCCACCAGGTCGAGGCGGACGAGTGGCACCGCGTGATCGCGGTCAACCTCACGGGCACCTTCTTCGTGGCCAAGCACGTCATCGGCCAGCTGCTGACGCAGGAGCGGGTCGACGGCGAGCGCGGGTCGATCGTCACCCTGGCCAGCATCGAGGGCCTCGAGGGGACGGCCGGCGGGAGCGCCTACAACGCGTCGAAGGGCGGCGTGGTGCTGCTCACCAAGAACCTCGCCATCGACTACGGGCCGTCCGGCATCCGGGCCAACGCGATCTGCCCGGGGTTCATCCACACCCCGATGACCGCCGGGCTGTTCGACATGCCCGGGCTGGACGACGTCGCCGAGAGCTTCGTCGTCGAGCACGCGCTGCGCCGGTACGGCGAGCCCGAGGAGATCGCGGCCGCGGCCGCCTTCCTCCTGTCCTCGGATGCGTCGTTCGTGACCGGGCACGCGCTGGCGGTCGACGGCGGCTACACCGCCGGCCGCGACCACGGGATCACCAAGCTGCTGGGGCTCAGCTGACCGGTGACGTCACATTGACCCTTGAATGACGTCAGAAGTGGTGGCATGGTGACGTCATGGACCTCTCCCCCTACGTCGACTCGCTGCGCGGCGACCTCGAGGCGGCCGCCGCCGCCGGCACCGAGGACACCCAGGCCACCGCCCGCCTCCTGAGCGGCGCCCTGGATGCCGCCCTCCGGCTCTGCCTCGTCGACGCGCTGTCGGCGATGGCCGCCGAGGTCACCGCCGCCAGCGACGTGGAGGTCGAGATCCGCATGCACGGCCGCGAGCCGCAGCTCGTGGTGGCGTCCGCCCCGGCCGAGGCGGCCGCCGACCCCATCGAGCCCGACGACGACCGCGGCACCGCCCGGCTCACGGTCCGGCTCCCCGAGTCGCTCAAGGAGCGGGCCGAGGACCAGGCCGCCCGCGACGGGCTGTCGGTCAACGCCTGGATGGTGCGCGCCGTCAACGCGGCCGCGCAGCCGCTCGGCGGCGGTCACGTGCACGGCCGCGGCCCGCGCCGCACCACCGGCTTCGCCCGCAGCTGATCCACCCCTCGCCCAAGGAGAACACCATGCCCACCAAGACCCACCGCTTCCCCACCCCCGAGCCGATCCGCCTCCGCCTGCGGAGCGGACGCGGCACCGTCGAGGTGGTTGCCGGCGCCGTCACCGAGACCGTCGTCACGGTGAGCGGCCGCCACGACGGCGACCAGGCGCACGTCGAGGCGTCGAGCGACGGGCGCACGATCACCGTCGACGTCCCTCGTCACCGCCGCCTCGGCAACGCGCCGCGGCTCGACATCGTCGTGCACCTGCCCGAGGGCTCCTACCTCGACCTCGGCACCGCGTCCGCCAGCATCGTGGCCCGCGGCACGGTGGCGACCGCCGAGGTGAAGGCCGCCAGCGGCGCCGTGACGATCGAGCAGGTCACCGGCGACGTGGACGGGCGCACCGCGAGCGGCGACATCCGCCTCGGCACGGTCGGCGGCTCGGTGCGGCTCAAGAGCGCGTCTGGCGACGTGCAGGTCGCGAGCGTGGCCGGCACGTGCACCGCCACGAGCGCGTCGGGCTCCATCGACGTGGGGTGGGCGGGCGAGACGGTGGGCGCCAAGTCGGCGTCGGGCTCCGTCACCGTCCGCGACGCCGTCCGGGGCGCGCTCCACCTCCGCTCCACCTCCGGTGACGTGGCCGTGGGCGTGCGCAAGGGCACCCTCGTCTGGCTCGACCTCACCACGGTGTCCGGTCGCACGACGTCCGACCTCGCGCCCGAGGCAGCCGGGACCAGCCGCGGCGAGGACGTGCTCACGATCCGTGCCAGCACCGTGAGCGGCGACATCACCATCACGCCGAGCGGGTCAGCTGGTGCGGGGCTCGACGATCGTCGTCAGACGGCCTGAGCGCAGGTCGTACAGGAGCCCCGCCACCACCACGCCATCCCGCAGCAGGGGGCTGGCGAGCACGGCCTCGACGTCGGCCCGCAGCGTGGCCACGTGGTCGGCGATGGCCAGCGGCTCGAAGTCGGGGGCGATCCCGGTCGACGCCGCGACCGCATCGATGAGCTCCGCGTCGGAGGCGGACGCCATCGCGCAGTCGGTGTGCTGCACCACCGCGATCCGCGTGACCCCGAGGGTGGCGGCCGCGAGGGCGAGGGTGCGCAGGGCATCGTCGGTCACCCGGGCCCCGGCGTTGCGCAGGATCTTGGCGTCGCCTGGCTCCAGGCCGAACACGGCCAGCGGGTCGATCCGCGAGTCGATGCACGTGAGGATGGCGAGCCCGCGACGGGCCACCCCCGACTCGGCGACCTCGTGCTCGATCGCGGCGTAGCGCTCGTTCCCCTCGAACAGGTCGGCGAAGGCGTCGTCCACGGCCGCCCATCCGAGCAGCCCGCAGAGCGAGTCTGCCAATCCGTGCCAACATCGCCGCCATGAGCCGCTTCGGGTTCGAGAGCACCACCGAGGACGTGCTGGAGGGGATCGACCTCACCGGCAAGAACGCCGACCTCGACCTGCGCCTCGACCCGGCCCGAGCCGACGCGCGGTGGGAGCTGTCCGAGCGCCTGGTCGAATGAGCGAGCGACGCGAGCGAACCAGCGACACAGTGCATTGCGCGGCACGAACTGTCGATACCTCATCGTGTGCATCCCGAAGGGTGCACCGATGAGGTTCACCTACGCGGAGGCGATGACCGACCCGTCGTACTACCTGCCCCTCGCCGAAGCCGCCGAAGCGGCCGGCTTCGACGGGTTCCTCGTGCCGGACAGCATCTGCTACCCGGCCGAGTCGGACGCCACCTACCCGTACACGGCTGACGGCGATCGCGGGTTCATCGAAGACAAGCCGTTCCTCGAGCCGTTCTCCATCATCCCGGCGATGGGTGCGGTCACGGAGCGGATCCGGTTCGTGGTCTCCGTGCTCAAGCTCACCGTGCGCCACCCGGTGCTGGTGGCCAAGCAGGCAGCATCGACGGCGGTGCTCACCGGCGACCGCCTGACGCTCGGCGTCGGCACCAGCCCGTGGCCCGAGGACTACGAGGTGTGCGACGTCCCCTTCGAGCGCCGGGGGAAGCGAGCCGACGAGAGCATCGCGGTCATCCGCGGGCTGCTCACCGGCGACTGGTTCGAGCACCACGGGGAGATCTACGACGTGCCGCGGATCAAGCAGTGCCCCGCGCCCGCGCGCCCGATCCCGATCATCGTGGGCGGGCACGCCGAGCCCGCGCTGCGCCGGGCGGCTCGGAACGACGGCTGGATCCACGGGGGCGGGGACATGGAGGCGCTCCCCGGCCTGATCACCCGCGTCCTCGAGCTGCGTGACGAGCTGGCCCGAGCCGGCGACCCCTTCGAGATCCACGTGATCTCGATGGACGCCTACACCGTCGACGGCATCCGCCGGTTGGAGGAGCTCGGCGTCACCGACGTCATCGTCGGCTTCCGCTGGACCTACGACCGGGCCCAGGACACCGAGTCGCTGCAGACCAAGGTCGACAACCTCAACCGCTACGCGGCGACCGTCATCAACGCGTAGGCGGTCAGGCCAGCGGGCCGTGGACCATCGACGCGATGGCCACGAAGTGGCACACCACCGCCGCGACCACGAGGAGGTGCCACACCTCGTGGTAGCCGAACACGCTCGGGAACGGATCGGGCCAGTGGGTGAAGAGGAAGACGGCGCCCACGGTGTAGAGCACGCCGCCGACCCCGAGCAGCACCAGCTCCGCCGGGCTGAGGCTGCTCCACATCTGCGGGATGGCAGCCAGCGACACCCACCCGAGCGTGATGTAGAGCGTGCCGCGCACGGCCCGGCTGGCTCGGCCCCCGGTGAAGGCCAGCACGAACCCCACGACCGCGCCCGTCCAGGCGATGCCGAGCATCGTCCACGTGACCCAACCGCGGAGCACGAGCAGGCACACCGGGGTGTAGCTCCCGGCGATCATCACGAAGATCGTCCCGTGATCGAGCTTCTGCATCCAGAGCCGCTTGGTCGTCGTCCAGTTGAGCCGGTGGTAGAAGCCGCTCACCCCGAACAGCGCCACGAGCCCGACGGCGTACACCAGCGAGCCGATGCGACCCCGCGTGTCGGTGGCGAGCGCGACGACCGTCACGCCCGCGGGGATGGCCAAGAAGAAGCAGACCAGGTGCATCCAGCCGCGCAGCAGGGGCTTCAGCGGGACGAGCTCGTCCGCGGCAGGGGCGGTCGGAAGCATGGCTCCACAGCGTACGACGCGCACCACGTAACTCGGGTGGCGTGTGGCAGATGCCACGGCATGATGCAGCGGTGCCGACGTCGACCGCCCGCGCCGAGCTGCTGGCGGGGGCGAAGGCGGTGGCTCCCATGCTCGTCGGCGTCATCCCGTTCGGGCTGGTGGCCGGGGCCACCCCCGCCACCACCGGCCTCGGCGGGGGCACGTCGATCGGGCTGTCGACGATCGTCTTCGCCGGTGCCTCCCAGCTGGCCGCCGCCGACGCGCTCGCCGACGGTGGCTCGGCGCTGGTCGCCGTCATCGCCGCCTGCACCATCAACCTGCGCCTGCTGCTCTACTCGGCGTCGCTGGCGCCGCACCTGGCCGACGTCCCGCTGCGGCGCCGGCTCCTGATCGGCTACCTCCTCACCGACCAGGCCTACGCGGTGTCGATCACGCGGTGGACGAAGGAGGCCGACGACGCGGCCGCGGGCGGTCCGCCTGCGCCCGGGTTGGAGCACAAGGTGCCCTACTACTTCGGCGCCGCCGTCATGCTCTGGGGCAACTGGCAGGTGTGCACGATCGTCGGCATCCTCATCGGCTCGGCACTCCCCGAGTCGTTGCCGCTCGACTTCGCGGTCCCCCTCGTCTTCCTCGTGCTGCTGGTGCCGGCCATCAGCTCCCGACCCGCGGCGGTGGCCGCCGGCATCGGCGGCGCCGTCGCGCTGTTCGCGCACGAGGCAGGGGCCGGCCACCTCGCCGTGCTGTTCGGCGCGCTGGCGGGGATCGCGGCCGGGGCGATCGCCGAGGCCGCCCTCGAGCACCGCGCCGCCGCCGACGAGACGCCCTTGCCCCCCGATCCGAGCGTGGCTCCGTGACCGCGCGCATCTGGACCGCCATCATCCTCAGCGGGCTCGGCACCTACGCCATGCGGGCCTCGTTCCTCGTGTTCGCCCACCGCCTGGCCGACGTGCCCCCCAACGTGCAGCGCCTGCTGCGTCAGATCCCGCCCGCCGCCCTCGCGTCGATCGTCGTGCCCGCGCTCTTGCGACCCGAGACGCAGATCGACCTCTGGCAACCTCGGTTCGTCGCCGGCGTCGCCGCCGCCCTGGTGGCGTGGCGGACGCGCAACATCGCCCTCACGCTGGTGGTCGGCATCGGCATCGTCATGGGCATCGACGCCCTCTGACGGCGGCGACACCGGGCTACGGTCCTGCACCCATGAGCACGATCGACGCCCGCACCGCCGACCTGCTCGACCCCGCGTGGTGGGTCGACCTCGAGCGGGTGCACGAGTTCTTCACGTGGGCTCGCCACGAGGCCCCCGTGTTCCGGGACGAGCCCAACGGCCTGTGGGCCGTCACCCGCCACGCCGACCTGCTCGACGTCGAGCGGCGCAGCGCCGTGTTCTCGTCGCGAGGGTCCTACCGGGCGAACATCGGGATGGACGAGTCGAACATGATCGCCCTCGACGATCCCGAGCACCTCGAGCAGCGGCGCCTCGTCAGCCGCCGCTTCACCCCCCGGGCGGTGGAGCAGGACGAGGCCTTCCTCCAGTCGCGCATCGACGAGCTCATCGACGCCGTGGCCGCTCAAGGCCAGCTCGAGGTGGTCCACGACCTCGCGGGTCAGCTCCCCTCGCGCCTCACGGCCGATCTGCTCGGCTTTCCCGAGGACCGCTGGGAGGACCTCATGTCGTGGTCGGAGCGGCTGATGCGCACCGACAGCATCACGCGCGACCAGGACGCGCTGATGGGCGTGATGAACGCCATCATGGAGTTCAACCCCGTGCTCGAGGCGGTGGCGGCGGAGCGCAAGGGCTGCCCCGCCCACGACCTCATCTCCACGTGGGCCGGCGCCGACATGGACCCGCTCACGATGATGCACGAGACGGGTCTCTTCATCGCCGGCGGGGCCGAGACCACCCGCACCGCCATCGCGCGTGGCCTGGCGATCCTCGCCGAGCACCCCGACCAGTGGGAGGCGGCCGCCGCCGACCCGACCCTCGTCCCCGGCCTCGTCGAGGAGCTCATCCGCTGGGTGACCCCGCTGAACAACATGTTCCGGCAGGTCCTCCGCGATGACCACATCGGAGCGCAGCCCGTGCAGGCCGGCGACCGCGTGATGCTCGTCTACCCCTCGGCCAACCGCGACGAAGACGTCTTCGACGAGCCGTTCCGCTTCGACATCCGGCGGGAGCCCAACTCGCACCTCGCGTTCGGACAGGGCACCCACTTCTGCGTCGGCGCGAACCTCGCTCGCCTCGAGCTGCGGCTGCTCTTCGCCAGCCTCACGCAGCGGTGGACCAACCTGCGGGTCATCACCCCGCCCGACATCGAGCCGAACATCTTCGCCGGCGCCGTGCGCCGCTTCGACCTCGCCTTCGACCCTCGATGAGCTCGGCGAGCGGAGACAGGAGCGCCAGCGACGCTCGGAGCCGCCCGTTCCGGCGCGGCGCCCACGAGGTCGGCGACGGAGTGTGGGCGTACCTGCAGCCCGACGGTGGCTGGGGCTGGTCGAACGCGGGCCTGGTCACGGACGGGGACGCGTCGCTCCTCGTCGACACCCTGTTCGACCTGGCGCTGACCGCGGAGATGCTCGACGCACTGCGGGCGGTGTCGCCGGCTGCCGATCGCATCGGCACGTTGGTGAACACGCACGCCAACGGCGACCACTGCTACGGCAACCAGCTCGTGCAGGGCGCCGACATCGTCTCGTCGGCCGCCAGCGCCCGCGAGATGGACGAGGTGCCGCCGTCGATGCTCGCCGCACTGCTCACCGCGGCACCCGGCATGGGCTCGGCTGGCGCCTACCTGGAGCAGATCTTCGGTGCCTTCAGCTTCGACGGCATCGAGGTGGCGCCACCGACCACCACGTTCGACGGCGAGCTCGACCTCGAGGTGGGCGACCGCGCCGTGCACCTGGTCGAGCTCGGTCCTGCCCACACCCGGGGTGACGTGATCGTGCACCTGCCCGACGCCGGGATCCTGTTCACCGGCGACCTCGTCTTCCACGGCGGGCACCCCATCGTGTGGGCCGGACCGGTGCAGCGGTGGATCGACGCCTGCGACCGGATGCTGGCGCTCGAGCCCGACGTCGTCGTCCCGGGCCACGGCCCGCTTGGCGACCGTGGCTGCATCGAGGCCCAGCGCGGCTACTTCGAGTGGCTCGTGGCCGAGGGCACGCCGCGCCTCCAGGGCGGCCTGGCCCCGCTCGACGCGGCGCGCGACCTCGCCGGCGGACCGTACGCAGGATGGGGCGAGGGCGAACGGCTCGTCGTCAACCTCACCGCGCTGGCGCGCGACCTCGACCTGGCGCCGACCGACGACGTGCTGACGCTGTTCGGCGGCATGGCCGAGCTGGCCGGCGCGTAGTGCTCTCCTACGAGGAGGCGGCCGCCGCGGTCACCGGACCGGGCGAGCGGTACGAGGTCGAGACCATCGAGGTCGGTGGCGTCCCGGTGAAGGCGTTCAAGCACGCCCCGCCGAGCCTCCGGGAGATCTTCGCCACCGCCCGCGCCCGCGAGGGCGAGACGTTCCTCGTGTACGAGGACGAGCGGTGGAGCTTCCCCGAGGTGATGACCCACGTCGACGCGCTCGCCGCGCTGCTCGTCGACCGCTACGGCGTCACCCCCGGTGACCGGGTGGCGATCGGCATGCGCAACTACCCCGAGTGGGTCATCGCGTTCGCCGCCATCACGTCGATCGGCGCGGTGTCCGTGTCGCTCAACGCGTGGTGGACGGCCGACGAGCTCGACTACGCCCTCGAGGACTGCGGGGCCTGCGTCCTCATCGCCGACGTCGAGCGCGTCGAGCGGGGTCACGAGTCCGCCGCGCGCCTCGGCTGCCGCGTCCTGGCCGTGCGCGCGCCCGGCGAGCTGCCGGACGGCGTCGATCGCTGGGAGGACCTCCGCGACCTCGGGGCTCCCATGCCCGACGTCACCGTCACGCCCGACCACGACGCCACCATCCTCTACACCTCCGGCACCACCGGGAACCCGAAGGGCGCCGTCTCCACCCACCGGGCGGTGGTGCAATCCCTCATGGGCTTCGGCTGCAAGGCCGCCCTGGATCGGCTGCGCCGCGAGGGCGGCCCCGAAGCGGAGAAGGACGGCCTGCCGCCCGCGTTCATCCTCATCGTCCCGCTGTTCCACGTCACGGGATGCGTGCCCGTGATGCTCTCGTGCTTCGCCTCCGGGCTGAAGCTGGTGATCATGTACAAGTGGGACGCCGACCGTGCCCTCGAGCTCATCGAGCGCGAGCAGGTCACCAACTTCGTCGGCGTGCCCACCCAGAGCTTCGACCTGCTCGAGTCACCGCGCTTCGGCCAGACGGACACGTCGAGCCTCACGAGCATCGGGGGCGGCGGCGCCCCCGCGCCGCCCGAGCTGGTCAAGCGGGTCGCCTCGAGCTTCCGAGGTGGCGGCCCGTCGATCGGCTACGGCATGACCGAGACCAACGCCTACGGACCCGGCAACAACGGCCAGGACTACCTCACCCATCCCACCTCGACCGGCCGGGCCACGCCGATCCTCGAGCTCGCGGTCCGCGACCCTGAGGGCCACGACCTCCCGATCGGCGAGCGCGGTGAGATCTGGTTCAAGGGCCCGCACCTGATCCGTGGCTACTGGAACAAGCCGGAGGCGACCGCCGAGACGATCGTCGACGGCTGGCTCCGCAGCGGCGACCTCGGCCGCATCGACGACGACGGCTTCGTGTACGTCGAGGACCGCGCCAAGGACATGGTCCTCCGGGCCGGCGAGAACGTGTACTGCGCCGAGGTGGAGGCCGCCATCTACGAGCACCCCGCTGTGCACGAGGCGGCCGTGTTCGGCGTCCCGCACGAGCGCCTCGGCGAGGAGGTCGCCGCCGCCGTGTACGTGCGCGCCGGGGAGCACGTCACCGTCGAGGAGCTGCAGGCTCACGTCCGCGAGCGCCTCGCCGGCTTCAAGGTGCCCAGCATCGTCTCGCTCCTCGACCAGCCCCTGCCGCGCAACGCAGCCGGCAAGTTCATGAAGCGCGATCTCCGGGACCAGCTGACGGGCTGACGGCGGCCCTAGCGGGCGGCCCGGGCGGCGCCGAGCAGGCCGACCGCAACGCCGACGACGGCACCACCGAGTCCGACGGTGCGCGACCGTGCCGGGAGCCGATCGTGGTTGGCGATGCCGCCGACGAGGTCGGCCAGGTCGGCGCCGCCGCTGGCGAGGAACCAGCCGGCGGTGTGGGCGTCGCCCCGCAGGCCCGACCGCAGCAGCATCGCCCCGACCAACGCGTCCCGGTAGCCCATCGAGCGCAGCAGCAACGACGCGGTGGGGTTGTCGTCAGGGTCGGAGCCCCACACCCGGCTGGCCGCCTTCGGTGTCACGAGGAACGAGACACCGGAGGTGAGTCGGATCGCGCCCGCTAGCACAGCGAGGCCATCTCGTGACTGCTCCTGCGGCATCCCGGGATGATGGCATGCAGACGTGTCGCGGCACTCGGCGGCGCTGGTGGCGCTCATCCGTCCGCTTGGTGTCGCTCGACGTTGCCCTTCATCGCTCCCGAGTGCCGGCCCGCCGTCAGGCGGCCGGCGGTGGTGTTCGACCCTTGCGGCGGTTGTGGAAGCCGCAGTGGCCTTGGCCGTTGTCCTGGGTGGTCAAGCCACCGTCGGCCCAGGGGATGATGTGGTCGACCTCGCACCGGTCCATCGGGGCATCACAGGAGGGGTCGGTGCACCCGCGGTCTCGCACGAGCACGGCGGTGCGGGTGGCCCCTCTGAACAGCCGTTGTCGCACGCCGACGTCGATGACCTTCGATGGCCCGTCGAACACGATGCGCTCGACGTCGGCCTTGTCGAGGTGGGGGACGATCTGGCCAGGGGTGACGACTCGTCCGTTGGAGAGCTCACAGATCCGCTCGAGGCTCTTGTCGCCGGTCAGGACCTGCAGCAGCACTCGCGCCTCGGTGGCGTCGGCGGGCTTGGCGGCGGAGCGCTCGGCCATGATCCGCATCGCGTCGGCGCGGCGCTGCGGGCGGGTGCGCCACAGGTCGGCCTCACAGGCGGCCTCGCCGAGGCGCTCGCGGGCTTCGGCCCAGTCGGCCTCCCACAGCTCCTGCTCGATCCGATCGAGCTCCCGCCGCCAGATCTCGCCGCCCACGGGATCGAGCCGCGCGTCGACGGCCACCATGCTGTCGAGGACACGCGACCCGTGGGCCCGCCGCTGCTCGAACGCCGACTGGGCGGCGACCTCGACCTCGTCGGGTTCGTGCACCTGCTTCCAGTAGCGAGCACCTTCTCGAGCTGCACGAACCGATAGGTGGTGGCCACCCGCACCAGGCGTTCCTCATCCGTTGCGAACGCATCGGGCGACCGCTGCTTGGCGTCGACCAGCAAGCGCACGTGATCGGTGGTGATCTCCCCGGCGATGAGGGCGGCTTCGGTGGCGGGCATGTCCCGCAGCTCGCGGGCGCACCGCAGGAACACGCTGGCCCGGCTTCGTTGGATCCCGCACCGCCAGGCCATCCACGCGGCGGGTGACCTGGCTCCCTCCGGCGCCCACGCCTTGGACACGTCCAACGCCTCCGCCGACCGGACGCACGCGGCGTCCGCCAGCGACCGCAGGCGCTGCGTCCCCCGCACCAGCTCGAGCACCTCGACCTCGGTGAGACCGGCCACGTCGACCTCCGCCAGCTCGCCGAAGATCGCCGTGGCGTCCTCGACCAGCTGGTCGACGGAGCGGTCCTCCATGCACCCAACGTCATGCAGGGGGTGTGACAACCACTGAGAACATCTGAACCGTCACGCATGGTGGCGGCAGGTCCCGGTCAGACTCCTCCGCATGGACGCCATCGCCGCGGGTCGAGCCGCGTTCGTGCGGACGTTCAGGTGGACCGATGGGCATGCGGACCTGGCGGGGGTGTTCCGTGACGCCGACTGCCTGGCCACGCTCGGGCCGGCGCTCGCCGCTCCCTTCCACGAGGTGCGCGCCACGGCGGTGGTGGCCCTCGAGGCACGTGGGTTCGTGGTCGGCGCGTTGGTGGCGCGCGAGCTCGGTGTCGGGTTGGTCCTGGCCCGGAAGCCGGGGAGCGTCCACCCGGGTGCCCTCATCGAGGTGGTGTCGGCGCCGGACTGGCGCGGGCGGAAGGTCACCGTGCGCCTGGCGACCGTGCTCACGGCCGACGACCGCGTGCTGCTCGTCGACGACTGGATCGAGACCGGCAGCCAGGCGACGGCGGTGGCCGAGGCGACCCAGCGGGCGGGCGCGGAGCTCGTCGGCACGAGCGTGATCGTCGACGACACCACCGACGCCGTGCGCGACCGTCTCCGGGTGACCGCGCTCCTTCGGTCGAGCGAGCTCCCGACGAGCTGGCTCTAGCCGGCGAGCGTCTCGAGGAACCGGGCCGCGATCGGCGCGGCGTCACGGCCGCCAACGCCGCCACCCTCGAGCAGCACGGCGAAGCCGAGCCCATCGGCGGCGCCGACGAACCAGGCGTGCGTGAGCGGCGGGTCCTCCTCGCCGAACTCGGCGGTGCCGGTCTTGCCGATGACGTCGAGCCCGGGCAGGTCGGCGGCGGTGCCGCTGCCCTCGGTCACGACGAGGCGCATCGAGCGCGGCGAGCTGCTCACGGATCGCCGGGTCGAGCGGCTGCGTGACCTGATCGGCGGCGACCTCTGGGAGCAGCATCGGGCTGCGCCACGTGCCGTCCAGGACCGACGCCGCCACCGTCGCCATGTGGAGCGGGCTGGCCGTCACCTGCGCCTGGCCGATGGCTGACGCGGCGCGCTCGACTGCGGTCGTCGGTTCGGGGAACGAGCCGCCGAGCGTCGTCGGGCCGAGCGAGTAGTCCACGCCGAACCCGAGCGCGGCCGCCGCGTCGGCCAGCGCGCCGTCGGGCAGCGACTCGGCGGCGCCGATCATGGCCGTGTTGCACGACTGCGCGAACGCTCGCGAGAACGGGACCGTGCCCGACGACCCACCCTCGAAGTTGCGGAAGCGTCGGCCGTCGACGACGAGCTCGGGCGGGCAGTCCACGGGCGACGTCGGCTGGAGGCCGCTGCCGAGCAGCGCGTACCCGGTGACCACCTTGAACGTGGACCCGGGCGGGTACTCCCCACCGACGGCGCGGTTGAAGCCCTCGCTGAGCGGCCGCGCCACGGAAGCGCGCACCTCACCGGTGCCGGCGTCCACCACCACGAAGGCGGCGGGCACCGTGACATCGGCCAGCGCCGCCTCGGCCGCCACCTGCAGCGCCGGGTCGAGCGTCGTGACGACGGGCTCCGGCTCGGTGGCGGAGAGCTTCGCCAGCTGGGTCACCGGTTCGCCCTCGGCGTCGACGACGCTCACCTCCACCGCCGGGAGCCCGGCCAGCTGCTCCTCGAAGCGGGCCTCGAGCCCGTCGAGCCCCACCTGATCGCCACTCTCGTACGGCGGGCCGAGCTCCTCGAGGCGCTCGGCCGTCACCTCACCGAAGCGCCCGACCAGGTGGCGGGCGAAGTCCTCGCTGGGGCCACCCCGCGCGGTCGCACGCGGGAAGAGCACCCCGGGGACCGGGAAGATGACCTCCCGAACCTCCTCGAACGCCGCCGGCCGGAGCTCGGCGATCTGGACGAAGTGATCGGGCTCCACGCCCGGGGCGTCGAGCGCCGCCTCGATGGCGGCGGGGTCAAGGCCGAGCACCTCAGCGAGGATCGGCACCGACGCCTCGCGGTCGAAGCGCTGCGGCTCGATCCCGACGCGGATCGTCTCCACCTCACCGATGAGCGGCTGGCCGCCCGCGCCGAGGATCGGCGCCCGGTCCGGCCAGGTCGTGTCGCGCCGCAGCGACCCGCCCTCGGGCAGCTGCGGGTGCAGCGCCGCCTCGTTCCAGTCCACGCGCCAGCCCACGTCCTCGACGTCGACGAGCGGCCACGTGGCGTCCCAGCTCACGTCCCCGACGTCCCCCAGGGTGAGCGTGACCGTCACCGCCGCGGTGGCGGGGTCGCTCTCCTCGTCGACGGCGCCGATCGCGACCGCGGTCTCGGTGCCGCCGAGGTCGGCCACCAGGGCAACCGGATCGACCGCGTCGAGGGCGTCCGGCTCGACGACGAGGTCGCGCAGGGCGTCGTCGTCACCGTCCTCCCACGCGGACGCGAACGCGGCCGCCGTGTCCTCCGGACCCGGCTCGTCATCGTCGGAGCCGAGCACGAAGAACGCCGCCGCACCGGCCGCCGCCAGCACGGCCAGCGCGACCACCACGATGGCGACGATGCGCCCGCGCTGACTTCCGGTGGGGTCCTCGATGGCGTGGCTCACCCGTGGAGGACCTCCACGCGCGCCCGCACGTCGGCGCGGGCCAGCTGGCGGAGCGCGGACTGGTGGGCGGCACCCGCGATGGCCGCTCGCCGGGCGGGGTCCATGGCGTTCAGCCCCATCTCCCCGAGCACCTCGACGTCCGGCTGGAAGGCGAGCACGGTCACGCCCCGGCGCCGCAGGCGCAGCGCCTCGGCGTCGAGGAGGGCGCTTGACCACGCGCGCATCGGCTGGTCCGCCGCGAAGCGCGGTCGGCGGCCTTGGCGCGACATCGGCGAGCTGATCAGCACGAGGTCCAGCTCCTCGTCACGCACCACGTCGGCGTTGGTGGGCGAGTGAACGCCGCCATCGATGTAGCTGTGCTCGCCGATCACGACCGGGCTGAAGAAGGCGGGGATGGCGCACGACGCCGCCACCGCATCCGCCACCGGGGGACGCGCATCGCCGCGCCCGAACACGACGCGCTGGCCGTCGGCCTGGCGGACCGCACAGATCCACAGCGCCGCCGACGGCCACGTGTCGGCGAAGAGCCCACCGATGCCGTCCGAGATCATGTCGGTGCTGATCGAGCCCTCCGGGAGCAGCGCGGCCAGGAGCGCCGACGGCCGGGCGGCGAACGGACGGCGCGCAGCCCGGGCGAGGGTGGCGGCGAGCGCCGCCGGAGGACGGGCGCTGCGCGCGGGACGCAATGACGGAGGCGGCCCGATCGGGCCGACCCGCTGCATGACCCGCTGGCCCTCCGCCGTGAGCGGGCGGTCCTGGGCCCGGGCCAGCAGGTCCGCCGCCGGGAACCCGGCCCGGAGCGACGTTCCCGCGATCGATCCCGCCGACGTGCCGACGACCACGGTGGCCGTGCGCGGGTCCCAGGCGGTTGCCTCCACGATGGCGGCCACGACCCCGGCGTGGAACGCACCACCAGCCACACCGCCGGCACCGAGCACGAGCCCGATGCGCGGCGCCGTGTCACCCATGCCAGCGACGGTATCGGAGGGCATGATGGGCCGATGGCAGACGACCCGGGACTGGTGCTCGACCAGCTGAACATCGTGGTGCGCGACATGGGCAAGGCGGTCGCCTTCTACCGCCACCTCGGCCTCACGATCGACGACGACACCAGCGAGTGGGCCGACCACCACCGCACGGCGCAGACCGCGGAAGGGCTCGACTTCGACCTCGACAGCATCGAGTCCGCCCGGAAGTGGAACGAGGGCCAGACCGACCGCACCGGCCCGATCATCGGGTTCCGGCTCCCGACCCGCGAGGCGGTCGACGAGCGCTACGCCGACATCATCGCCGCGGGGTACCAGGGGCAGCAGCCGCCGTTCGACGCGTTCTTCGGCGCGCGCTACGCCATCGTCCAGGATCCCGAAGGCAACCCCGTCGGCCTGATGAGCCCCGTCGACCCGACCCGCCGTTCTCGGCCGCCGGACCCGACCGGGTAGCTAGGCGTCCTGGAGGACGTTGAGGCCGTCGACGGCGTCGATGTACTCCTCGACGAGGCGCTGGATCACCGCGGCCGTCTTCTCGACCGAGTTCATCTGGCCGACGACCTGGCCGACAGGGTTGAACATCACGGCCAGAGCCTTGTCGGCGTAGCGGTGGCTCCGGGCCACGCAGTTGCCCGACACCATGTACTGCATCGGCATCGGCAGCGGGTCGGGGCTGTCCGGCTGCTCCCAGGCTTCGGTCCAGTCGGTCTTGATCATCCGGCACGGCTTGCCGGTGAAGGAGCGGCTGCGGACCGTGGCGCGCGAGTCGGCGTCGAGCAGCTGCTGCTTCTGGGCCGGCGGGAGGTCGGCCTCCTCGACGGTGAGCCACAGCGAGCCCGCCCACACGCCCTGGGCGCCGAGCGCCAGCGCGGCGGCGATCTGCTGTCCGGAACCGATGCCGCCGGCGGCGAGCATGGGCGTCGGCGCGATGGCCTTGGCGACCTGCGGCCAGAGGACGATCGAGCCGACCTCGCCCGTGTGGCCGCCGCCCTCGCCACCCTGGGCGATCACGATGTCGACGCCGGCGTCCTTGTGCTTCATGGCCTGGTACGGCGAGCCGCACAGCGCCGCCACCTTGAGCCCAGCGTCGTGGATGTGCTGGATGACGTCGGCGGGCGGGGTGCCGAGGGCGTTGGCGATGAGGCGCACCTTGGGGTGGCGGAGAGCCACCTCGATCTGCGGCAGGGCGGAGGCCTCGGTCCAGCCGAGGAGCCGCATGCGCTCGTCCTCTTCCGGCGGGAGGTCGGGGACGCCGGCGTCCTTCAGGATCTTGTCGGCGAACTCGACGTGCTCCTTCGGCACCATGTCCTTGAGCATCTGCTCGAGCTTCGACGGGTCGAGCTCGTCCATGCCCTCGTACTTGCCGGGGATGACGATGTCGACGCCGTAGGGCTTGTCGCCCACGTGCTCATCGATCCAGGCCAGCTCGACCTCGAGCTGCTCGGGCGTGAAGCCGACGGCGCCGAGCACGCCGAAGCCACCGGCCTTGCTGACGGCGGCGACCACGTCGCGGCAGTGGGTGAAGGCGAAGATCGGGAACTCGATGCCGAGCTCCTCACAGAGGGCAGTGCGCATGGTCAGTCCTTCCGGGACGGGGCGGTGGGGGTGAAGCGGACGGGCATCGTCTTGACGCCGTTGACGAAGTCGGAGTGCAGGCGGTTGACGGGCCCGGCCAGCTCGAGGTCGGGGAGGCGCTCGACGAGCTGGCGCATCGTGGCTCGGATCTCGGCCTTCGCGAGGCTGGCGCCGAGGCAGTAGTGAGCGCCGCCGCCGCCGAAGGTCACGTGGTCGTTGGGCGTGCGACCGACGTCGAAGCGGTGCGGGTCGGCGAAGACCTCCTCGTCGCGGTTGGCGGCCGCGTAGTACAGGACGACCTTGTCGCCTTCCTTGATCGGGACGCCGCGCAGCTCGGTGTCACGCGTCGCGGTGCGGCGGAAGTTGTGGATCGAGCTGCCCCAGCGCAACATCTCGTCGACCGCGGTGTCCCACAGCGACGGGTCGTCGCGCAGGCGTTGCGCCTGGTCGGGGTGGTCGATCAGGGCGAGCATCGAGTGGTTGAGCAGGTTCCGCGTCGTCTCGTTGCCGGCCACGATCAGCGTGATGAAGAAGAGGTTCAGCTCGGAGTCGTCGAGCCGCTCGCCGTCGATCTCGGCCTGCACGAGGGCGGTCATGATGTCGTCGCGGGGGTTGGCACGGCGGTCGGCGGCCACCGCGTCGCACATGGCGTAGACCTCCGCGGCGGCCGCCATCGGACCGCCATCCAGCTCCTGGTAGTCGGGATCGTCCCGAGAGCCGATGAGATGGTTCGACAGCACGAACATGCGAGGCCACACCTCGGACTCGAGCCCGATCATCTCGCAGATCATCTGCATCGGGACCTGGGCGGCGATCTCCTCGACGAACTCCACCTCGCCCTGCTCGCACACGCCGTCGACCACGACCGCAGCGCGACGCTCGATCTCCTCGACGAGGTTCGTGATCATCCGCGGGGTGAAGCCCTTCGACACCAGCCGCCGGTAGCGGTGGTGCTTGGGCGGATCCATGTTCAGGATCGTGAGCCGGAGGGTGGACAGCATCTCCTCGTCAGCGGTGGGGATGAAGGTGCCCCCGAGCTCGGAGGAGAACGTCTCGTGGTCGTGGCTCGCGGCCCGCACGTCGGCGTGCTTGGTGAGGGCCCAGAACCCGGGACCGTCGGCCTCGGGGTGGAAGAACACGGGCGCCTGCGCCCGCAATCGGTCGAACTGGTCGTGGGGCACGCCCTTGCCCCAGGTGGCGGCGAGGAGGTCGATGTCCTCCAGGCCGCGGTCGGTCACCGTCATCGGTCCGCTCCTGTCGTCGTGCGCACGACGCCGCGCAGCGCGGCGATCGCCATGTCGTCGTCCACCGCGGTGGGGTCCACCCGCCGCATCATCTCCAGCCCCAGGAGGAGGCCGATCAGCGCGGGGCCCACGGCTGCGCCATCGCCATCGGTCCAGTCGGCGACGGCTTCGTCGACGCCCTCCCACGCGGCGCGGTAGCGGCGGGCCAGGTGCTCGCGCGCCGGCGCGTTCCGGGCGGCGTAGCTCCACAGCTCGTGCTCGAGGGCGATCCAGTGGCCACCACCGGTCGGCGGGTCGGACACGTTGCGCCACAGCGAGGCCAACCGCTCGTCGAGGCTGGTTGCGGTGGCCAGCTCGGCGCCGATCACCACCGCGACGTCGTCGACCCACCCTTCGAGCAGCGCGAACAGCAATCCGTCCTTGCCACCGAAGTGGTCGTACACGGCCCCGGAGGTGCGCTCGGCCTTCTCCGCGATGGCGTCGACCGACGACCCCTCGATGCCCCGTTCCGCGAACAGCTCCGCGGCGGCATCGAGCAGGCGCTGGCGCGTGTCGGCCCGTCGTTCCCCCTGGGTGGCCACGCAAGAAACATAGCGCAACCTATGTAACTTTGGCTACCCCAGCGCCCGACGGTGGAGGCGCCGGACCAGCAGGCCCCCGGCCAGGAGCAGCGCGCCCAGGCCCGTGAGTGCATCCCAACCGGTCGCCGGGATCTCACCACCGCCTCCCACGGCCGGCGCCGGTTCGGGCTCCGGCGCGGGTTCCGGCTCCGGTGCGGGTTCTGGCTCGGGTTCGGGCGTCGCTGGGGCCCGTTCCGGAATGGCGACGGCGACGGCGTGCGTCAGCTGGCCCGACGCCGCCGATGCCGGATCGTAGGTGGAGCTGGTGCCGGCCTTGATGAAGTAGTCGATCCCCGACGGGGTGACGTCCTGGCCGGGGATCACCGTGACGAAGGCGCCCGGCTCGCCGGCCTCCATGGTGAGAGCTGTGAAGTCCTCGGTTCCGTGCACCCGGTAGAAGAGCGTCACGGGTTGGCCGGCGTCGCCGCCGAGCACCAGCGCCGTCACGGGCGTGTCGCGCCCAGAGACCTGGAAGCGAACGCCCGGATGGAACACCAGCGGCTCGACGCCATCCGGCGTGTACTGGTCGGTGGGGACGCCGAAGTCATCCATCACCGCACGGGTGAGGGCCACCCACGTGTCCGTGGAGCTTGCCTGCGAGAGCGAGAAGGGAGTGAGCACCGTGCGGAACGATCCGTGCTCGCCGTCGCCGTCCACTCTTGTCCCGAACCCCTTCCCGTCGCGCCCCTGCTTGTTGGCCTTCGAGAGGGTGAGCGCGAGGTCGGCGGAACCGAAGACACCCGAGTCGGACACCACCAGGGTGTCGCTGAAGGGACGGATCGGGTACGGCTGGAGCTCGAAGGTCAGGCCATCGGGGAACACCTCGCCGGTGCCGGTCACCTCGTGTGGGCGCTCGAGGGTGGTGGTCTCCTCGGTGGCGGCCCCGAAGTAGCCGTTGATGAAGGCCGCGTCATCGTCGGCCTCGACGGCGCCGGCGGCGCGGTTCGACGCGAGCCACAACGCGTCCGCCCCCGTCGAGGTAGGACGCGATCGCCTCGCGATCATCGCTGTCGAGCTGTCCCGGACCGCGATCGATGGACGCCGCCCAGATCACGGCGTCATACGCCTCCATCGTCTCGGCGGAGACGTGAGTCGTCGCCACGGCGTACGGGATGCCGAGCGCCGCCAGCGCACCCACGTGGGCATCCTCGCCGTCCGTGTAGCCCTCGTCGTCCACGACCAGCACCGAGGGGCTCGACGGGCCCGGCCCACCCGGTGGTGGCCTGGCTGTCGTTTGGCACGTCGTCGCCCGGGGTGCTGACCGTCGTGAACAGGGTGTAGGGCCCCTCGTCGTCCGGGGTGTAGCTGAACCCGACCTGCACGTTCTCGTACTCGTCGAGGTCGACCGTCTCGTTGTGGATCACGGTTCCGGCTGGCCCGCCCTCCCGCACCGTCACCGACACGTCGCCGGGCGCGTTGCCGCCGTTGGAGAACACCTGGACCATCATCGGGTTGGCGCCACCGGCGGTGACGACGCCTCGGCCAGCCGAGTCGTTGATCACCGGGCGGGCGTAGCCGGCCGATGCGTCGATGTCGTCCTCGAGCTGGAGCAAGTCGAGGGTGAGGTGGTTCTCGAACCCGGACTCGGAGCCGAGGGCGAGCCCCTCGGACAGCCCTGCCGTGCGGATGTTGGTGAACGCCCAGCCGGTGGGCGCCTCAGTGGAGTTCGACCAGGTGTCGGCGGTGCCCTTGCTGTCGAAGCCGGTCGGGCTCTCGAACGTGACCGTACCGGTCCAGTCGAGGCACCCGGCGAAGTCGCTGACCTCCACGATCCAATCGCCCGGCAGGCGGCTGGGTGATGATGATCTCCTCGGGGTCGCCAACTGCAGCGGAGTCGACGGGTTCGCTCTGGGGGACCTCGTTCGCCCTCGACCTCGCGGAACAGCTGCACGATGCAGTCACCCACGCCGCCGACGACCACCCGCATGGTGTAGTTGGCCGGGTTGTCGGTGACCGTGAACGTGTCCTCGGTCGGGACGCCAGGCAGCGTCGGACCGCCGCTCACGTCGAGGGGCGCCCTGGGGGTCACCACCGACGATCGGGACGCCGGGGTTCGGAGCGTGGGTGCCGGACGTGATCCCCGTGGCCGTGGCGTGCACAGGATCGCTCCCCTCACCGCGGTGGAGGTTCAGCGCGATCTCCTGCGTGTTGTCGTTGAAGTCCCACTCCTCGACGTCCATCTGCATGCGGTTGGCGTCGTCCTGGGCGTTGTTGTCGCCGAAGTAGACGTTGGACCGCCGCCAGTAGTCGAAGTGCCACGTGAGCAGCCCGCTGCCATGATCGGCCCGGTCGAAGTAGGGGCTGCGCGTCATCTCCGGCGTGCAGCGGCTCATGCGGCCCCGCGAGACGGCTGACGTACTCGAGGTACCAGCCCTCGATGACGTAGCCGTTGTCCCCGTCCAGGACGAGGCCGTGCACATCGTTCATCGCTCCACTCGTGCCCGTCGTCGTCCACCTGGCCGACCTCGATCCACCGCGTTGGCACGAGGAGGAGGTTCGGATTCGGGTCGGCGACGGTGTAGCCGGGGATCGGCGTCTCCCGCGGCTCGAGCTCGTAGTCCTCGAGGTCGCCGTGCACGATGGTGGGCGTGACCCAGCCCTGGAACACGCGCGACGCCGGGTTGAACCAGGCCGGGTTCGAGCCGCTCGGGTTTCCCATGTACGAGCCGCCCGACATGAGGTCCCAGTCGCCGTCCCCCGAGGACGTCCCGTTGACCGCGTAGTAGTCGGGCTCCCCGAGCGCGTGAGCCATCTCGTGGGTCGCGACGCCGATGTTGAGCCCGCCGCCGACCTCGTCGAACTCGGGCATCGTGAAGACGCGGTCCACGAGCACGCCATCCGACGGTTGGGATACCCGCCCTCGGAACGTATCGTTCGGCAGTCCGAGCACACCCTCTGCGATGTCACCGAACGCCGACAGCGGCAAGGCATGGGACCACGTGTTGCACTCGTCGCCGGTGACCGCCATGTCGGCTCCCGAGTGGATGATCCCCACGAAGTCGACGTAGCCGTCGTCGTCATTGTCGTAGTCGGAGAAGTCCACGGTCAGGTCGGCCTGGGGCACCACTTCGACCGTCATGCCGGCGGCGCCGGCCCCGCCCACGCCGAGCACCGTGTCGATCGGATCGAGGTCGTCGAACGGATCCTCCGGCGGGTCGATCCCGCCGTAGTAGCAGGGACCGTGGACCACCGAGAGGTTCGACGTGAACGGGCCGAAGACGTCGACCTGCACGAGGAACTGGCCGTACGAGTTCTCGAAGTAGTACTCGGTGAGCGAACCGCTCGGGTTGCCGCCGAAGCCGTCGAGGATGGCCTTGAAGTAGTCAGTGCGTGTCGGAACCGGGCTGGAACTGCGGCGCGGTCTGTCCGCCAGGCTCGTCCCACCACGTGGCCAGCATCAGCACCGGGAACCTGAAGATGACGGGCCCGTCGCCGCCGGCGGCCATCAGCGACGCCTGTCGCGGACGCCGCCTGGAGCTGGCGCAAGAGCTGAGCTCGGGCATGGCCGCCCTCGCCGTCGCGCATGGGCGCCCCACGGCCGATGCCGGGGCGGAGATCCGCCGCGCGCTTGTCGACACCGGCCCGCTGGGAGCCAGCTACGAGTCCGGCGGCGCCGCGGCCAGACGCGTAGCGCCACCACCCGTCCTCACCCTTGACGATCGAGTAGCCGTCGAGCTCGAGGGCGCCGCCGATCGCCGCGTCCGTCATGCGGGCGCGGAGCTCGGTGCCGTCGGGCTGCGTCAACACCAGCGCTGGGTCGGTTGCGTCCACGAAGTCACCCCACCGCGGCTCGGCCGGCCGGGCGGGCGGGGGCTCCGGAGGCCGATGGGCGGGGGCGGCGGCCACGCTCGGCACGACGAGGGCGGCCATGGCGACGGCCGCCAGACCTGCGAGAGCCCGGCGGTGCCAAGAGATGAGCGTGTGCAAGGAACCGACCCTCCTGGCCCGGGGGACTACCGATATGGGCAGGTTTCGACCGATCTGCCCCTATTCCTGCTCACGGGCGTCCGTTCGTGACCTGGACCTAGTCGGTGGGCAGCGGGAAGGACTCCGTCGAGGGGCCCCGGCGGGCGAGCGAGGCGTAGCAGCGCTCGGCGATGCGCCACGCGCCGTCGCGGCGCTGGTAGCGATCGCGGTAGAGCCCGTAGGCCTCCGTCCACTCGCCCTCGCGATCGTGGCGCAGCTCGCAGATGTACACGCGGCCGGTCGCCGTGTCGCCGTCGACCTCGGCCACGGCGTTGAGGATGGCGAACTCGAAGAAGACGAACGGCTCGAGGGCTCGCTGGATGAACTCGACCAGCGCGTCGGGCCCGTCGAGGCAGAACGGCTCGCGCGTGCGGGTGTCGATGTGCACGACCGCGTCGGGCTCGAACAGGACGCGCACCTCATCCCACGCCCGCCGAGTGACGGCGTCGCCGTATGCGGCCTGGAGCCCGCGGATGGCGACGAGGGCGCGCGCGGTCCGGTCGTCGGGTTCGCGCATCAGCCGATGCCGTTGGCCCGGAAGAACGGGTTCGACGCGTCGTCCCGCCGAGCGAGGACGTCCGCCACCGTCGGCCCGCCGGCCCGACCGAGGGCCAACGCCGCCGCGGTCGCCTCCCGGTTGTTGGCGAACACGAGGTCCTCGTCGCGCGCCGTTGGGTCCACCCACACCGCCGCGATCAGCACGAGGTTGCCGACGTCGGCCTCGGCGATCGTCCCGGCGGCCACGGCGTCGGCCACCCCGGCCGCGACCCCGGCCTGGGCCGCTCCCCACGTCAGACGGCCGTGGTCGTCGTCCTCGATGCGGGCCTTGTTGACGAACAAGGTGAACGGCACCACCGGCAGCCCCGGCCGCAGCACCACCACGAACGGAGCATGGCCGGCGGACGGGGTGGCCAGCGCCGTGGCCCACGCTTGGCCCACGGGTCCGGCGCGCTCGCCGAGCACGGTGTTGAGGTGGGCGGCCTCTCCACCGCGACCGACGAAGCTCTCGCCGATCTCCATCACGCCGGCACGGGCTCGGGCTCTTGGCGCCCGTAGCGGATGAGCTTGAGCAGGTCGGAGCTCATGGTGCCGGGCTTCGTGTCGTAGCCGAACAGGGCGACGTGCCGCGGCGTCGAGCCGGTGACGGGCGTGACCCGGTGGAGCGACCAGCGGCCTTCGAAGAGCATGAGGGTGCCCGGTGTCATCGGCACCGTCGTGACCAGCTCCGGGGCCTCCCCGGCCAGCACGCGGGCGACGGTGTCGTACCGCTCGTCGATGCCGCCGTCGTCCGCCCAGCGCAGCCGCTGCACGTTCTCGAGCTCGCCGCCGCCGTCGCTCGCCTGGAGGGCGAGGGACACGACGAAGTCGGTCTGGTCGAAGTGCCAACCGAGGGTGTCGTCCTCGCGCATGACGGCGAGGTTCATCGCTCCCAAGGGGTCCGCGTAGCGGTAGAGCGGGGTCCGACCGAGGATGCGGCCGACGAGGTCGAGCAGCGCGTCCCACTCGAACAGCGCGCGCAGTCCTGATCGGGCCGGCGAGAAGCGGTCGTACGCGACGGTGTGCACGGCCGAACGTGCCCAGGTGACGCGCGGATGGCCGGCGGGCCAGGCCTCGGGATCGGGCAGCTCGAGGTAGGGCGTGCCCTGAACGTCCTGGAGGAAGGCGCCCTCGGCGAGCGCGTCGCACTCGGCCACCAGCCCGTCGAGGGCGTCAGCGCGCAGGAACCCCGGCAGGATCGAGAGGCCTGTCTCGCGGAGCTCGGCGGCGTGCCGCTCGATCACCGAGGCGCCCGCCCCGCCCACGTCGAGGATCGGGTAGCGGTCGAGGTCGACGAGCGCGGCGGGGTCCGGCACGGGCGGGAGCCTAGGACTGCCTGGCATGCTCCGGCCGTGCGCTACCGCCGGATGCCCATCGAGGTCGAGTCGCCCGAACAGCTCGGCTACGACACCATCACCAACAACCTCTCCGAGAGCTCCGTCGCCGATCGGCGGTTGCGCGACCTCGGCCTGGAGCTCGACCTCGACGACCTCTTGCTCTGCTACGGCGACCACCTCGGCGACCCTCTGTTGCGGGAGGCGGTCGCCGCCGGCGGCGACGGGCTGTCCTCTGACCACGTGCTCGTGACCGCGGGTGCGGCGGCCGCGCTGTTCTGCACCGCGACGACGCTCCTCGAGCCCGGCGACCATGCGGTGGTCGTCCGCACGAACTACGCGACCAACCTCGAGACGCCCCGCGCCATCGGCGCGGACCTCGACGTGGTCGACCTGCACTTCGACGATGGTTGGCGGCTCGACGTGGAGCAGGTGGCCGAACGCGTGCGGGACGGGCAGACCCGGCTCATCAGCGTGACCCAGCCGCACAACCCCACCGGCACGATGCTCGATGACGCGACCGTGAATGCACTGGTGGCGCTGGCCGAGCGCTCTGGCGCGGTGCTCCTCGTCGACGAGACGTACCGCGACCTCACCCATGGCGAGCTGCGGCCCTTGGCCGCCACCCGGTCGCCCCGCGTGATCAGCGTGTCGTCGATGTCGAAGGCCTACGGGCTCCCGGGTCTGCGGATCGGCTGGGCCGTATGCCGAGACCCCGAGCTGGCGGAGCGGTTGCTCGCCGCCAAGGAGCAGGTGCTGATCTGCGGGGCCACGCTCGACGAGCGCATCGCCGGCACGGTGCTGGCCGCACGATCGACCGTGCTGCCGCCGATCCTCGACGACGTCCACGCTCGGCTGCAGATCGTGCGGGAGTGGATGGCCGCGCAGTCCACCTTCGAGTGGGTGGAGCCCACCGGCGGCGTCGTCGGCCTGGTGCGAGCCCGGCCAGAGGTGCCCCTCGACACCGCGCGGTTCTACGACGTGCTCCTCGCGGAGCACGGCACCTACGTGGGGCCCGGCCACTGGTTCGAGCTCGACGACCGGCACTTCCGGCTCGGCTACGGGTGGCCCACCGAGTCGGAGCTGCGCGCGGGCTTGGAGGCCCTGAGCGCGGCCGCGGAGCAGGCGGCGCCCTAGGTTCGCGGCGTGGTCGCCGCTGGGGGCAGGGACCAGTAGATGCCCGGGCCGTTCCCGCTGGCGCGACGCGTCGGCATCACGCCGGCCGTCGGCCTGATCGGCACCGCGACCAGCGGCCTGGCGGCGGCGGCCGGATGGGGAGTTCCCGTCGGTGGGCCACTCGGTCTGCGACATCGTCTGGAAGCTCGCGACGTTCGCGGTCATCGTGCTGGTGCTGCGGCACTACGACGGCCGCCGACTCGACCGCTGGACGGCCGGCTTCGACCGCGCTCATCCCTACTTGATCAGCCAGCGAACCAGCTTCTCGATGCGTGCCTTGTACGGCGGGTAGAGCATCTTGAGGTCGGGCCGCGTCGGCTTGCGGAGGACGCTCTTGCGGTGGCTGAACACGTCGAAGCCCGTCCGGCCGTGGTACGCCCCCATGCCGCTGTCACCCACGCCCCCGAACGGAAGGTCGGGCGGGAGCAGGTGCATGAGCGTCTGGTTGATGCACACGCCGCCGCTCGAGGTGCCGCCGACGATGTCGTCGACCACGTCGTCCTCGCTCGCGAACACGTAGAGGGCGAGCGGCTTCGGTCGCGCGCCGATGAAGGCCTTGGCGGCGGCCGGACCGTCGACGCCGAGGACGGGGAGGATGGGACCGAAGATCTCCTCCTGCATCACCGGGCTGTCTGGGCTGGGCTCGACGGTGACCGTGGGGGCGACGAAGCGATCGGCCGCGTCGACCTGGCCACCCACCGCCACCGTGCCGGCCCCCTTGTCGAGCAGCGCGTTGAGGCGATCGAGGTGCCGCTGGTTGACGATGCGCCCGAAGCTCTTGCTCGCCTTCGGGTCGGCGCCGTAGAAGTCGCCGATCTGGCGGGCGAGCTTGTCGACGAGCGCGTCCTTGATCTGGTGGTCGACGAGCACGTAGTCGGGCGCGATGCAGGTCTGACCGGCGTTGAGGAACTTGCCCCACGCGATGCGGCGAGCGGCCACGTCGAGGTCGGCGCTGGCGTGGACGTAGGTGGGTGACTTGCCGCCCAGCTCGAGCACGGTGGGCGTGAGGTGCTTGGCCGCGGCCTCGGCCACGACGTGGCCGACGGCGGTGGAGCCGGTGAAGAAGATGTGGTCCCACCGCTCGGCCAGGAGCGCGGTGGTCTCGTCGACCCCACCCTCGACGACGGTGACGGCCTCCGGGTCGACGTACCGCGGCAGCAGCCGCGCCATGGCGGCCGAGCAGGCCGGGGCGAGCTCGGAGGGCTTGGCCAGGACGCAGTTGCCCGCGGCCAGCGCGGCGCCGACGGGCTCGATGAGGAGCTGGATGGGGTAGTTCCACGGCGCGATCACCAGCGCCACGCCCAGCGGCTCCGGCACGATCCACCCCTTGGCCGGCGCCACCAGCAACGGCATGTGCACCTTGGTGGGCTTCATCCACCGCTCGACGTGCTTGGCCATGTGGCGCAGCTCTTGCTTGGTGTGGCCGATGTCGGCGGCGAACGCCTCCACCTTCGGTCGGCCGAGGTCGAGGCGGAGCGCGTCGAGCAGCTCGTCCTCGCCCTCCTCCATCATCCGACGCAGGCCGGCCAGCTGCTCCTTGCGCCACGCCAGGGGGCGCGTGCGACCGCTGTCGAACGTGGCGCGCAGCGACTTGGCGAGCACAGCGGCGTCGACGAGGGCAGGAGGGGTGATCGTCATGTGGCACCTCGGTGGGTCGACCGGACGGTCCCAGCCTCGCATGGTCGTACGCTCGCCCGCATGCCGACCGTCGTGATCACCGGAGCATCCACTGGCATCGGGGAGGCGGTCGCGCTTCGGATGGCCCGCCTCGGCTGGACGGTCTGGGCCGGTGTCCGCAAGTCCGAGGACGGCGACCGACTGGTCGCGCAAGCCTCCGGGCAGCTCATCCCGTTGACCATCGACGTCGGCGACCAAGGGAGCATCGACGCCGCCGTCGAGACGGTCGCCGCGGGTGTCGGGGCCGCCGGCCTGGACGGCCTCGTCAACAACGCGGGCATCGTCGTGGCCGGTCCCATCGAGTATCTGCCGATCGAGGAGTGGCGACACCAGCTCGACATCAACGTCATCGGTCAGGTCGCGTGCACGCAGGGGTTCCTGCCGTTGCTGCGCCAGGCGCGGGGCCGGATCGTCTTCACGGGGTCGATCGCCGGGCGGCTCGCCACGCCCCTCGTCGCTCCCTACTCCGCCTCGAAGCACGCCATCGAGGCCATCGCCGAGACGCTCCGCCACGAGCTGAGGTCGACTGGCATCAAGACGGTCCTCGTCGAACCGGGAGCGGTGAGCACACCGATCTGGAACAAGGCCCGGGACACGGCCGACGACCTCGACGGCTACCCACCCGAAGCGCTCGAGCGCTACCAGCACCTCATCACCGCCGGCAAGAAGGCGATCGAGGACAACGATCGGCGGGGCATCACGGCCGATGCCTGCTCCGCCTACTACGAGAAGGCCCTCACGAAGGCCCGGCCACGAGCCCGCTACCTGGCCGGCCCCGACGCCAAGGCCGGCGGCTTCCTCAGCCGCGTGCTCCCGGACCGCCTCCGCGACGTCTTCGTTGCGAAGTTCTCCGGCACCTGACCGCTACTTCTTGCGGGCGATGGTGAGGCCGTCAGCGATGGGGAGCATGACCGCCTCGACGCGCCCGTCCGCCGCCACGTGGTCGTTCACGGCTCGGATGGCGACCGTGTCATCGCTCTGGTCGGACTCGTCGACCACCTGGCCGCTCCACAGCACGTTGTCGAGCAGGACCAGGCCCCCCGGGCGCAGCCGATCGACGATCTCGTCGTAGTACGTGCGATAGCCGGTCTTGTCCGCGTCGATGAACGCGATGTCGATCGGCGGATCGGACGGGAGCGCTCGGAGCGTGTCGGCGGCGGGCCCGATCTTGAGCTCGATCCGGTCCGCGATCCCCGCCTGGGCCCAGTGATCACGCGCGATCGCCGTCCACTCCTCGCTGACGTCGCAGCACAGCAGCTTCCCGCCGGGCGCCAGACCGCGGGCGATGCAGATCGACGAGTAGCCGGTGAACGTGCCGACCTCGACCGCGAACCGAGCATCGACGAGCTTGGTGAGCAGCGTCATGAACGTGCCCTGTTCGGGCGCGATCTGCATCCGGCTGACCCCACCGAGCTCGGAGGTCTTGGCGATCAGGGACTCCTGCACCGCGTCCGGCGGCGTGCCGTGGGCGACGGCGTACTCGTGCACTGCCTTGGTGACGATGACGGACTTGGTCTCCTGTTCGGCCATGGCGCCGAACCTACGCCCGTTGCTCGGCGATCGGACCGTCGAGCAGCTTGAGCATGCACTCGAGGGGTGCCGAGCGGACGCCAGCCGGTCGCACCACTCCTCGTAGTGCTCGCGGAGCGCGGCCACCCGTTCGAGCTGGTCGGCCTGCGTCGGCGTGGCGACGGCGACCGCCCGCGCCACCTCGAGCGCCTCGTCGAAGCGGCCAGGCATCCGAGCCGGCCGCATGGTCGACCATTGCTCGACGAGGGTCGTCACCCGGCGAGCCTCGGCAGCACCTCGTGCTCCAGCAGGTGGAGGCTGTCCCACCCGACGTCGGGCGGGATCCCGCCCATGAGCGGATGGAAGAGCGCAAAGGCGAAGTCGCCTTGCGCGGTCAGGCTGCTGATCAGCTCGTCGGGCGTCACCACCTTGTACTGGCCCGTCGCCGCGCAGCTCGTCGACGTCCGCTGCCTGGCGGTACCCCGTATCGGCACCGGCGGCCGCCGCCCACGCGCCGTAGGCGTTGGCCTCGTGGAGCACGTACGGGCCGATGGCGCCCCACGCGGCATCCACATCGGCGGCCAGGAAGGTGGCCGTCGTGTCCCCGCCGACGAAGCCACCGGGATCGGAGCCACCCAGGGCGATGCGCTCGGTGCGGTACGTCTCCCAGACGGTGTTGGTGGACGGGCGGAAGCTCACCTTGAGCCGAGCCGCCCGGCGCGCGGCGGCGTCGCTGCTGCCCCCGAGGGCCAGCTTGGGGCCGCGGGGGCGAGACGGCTTGGGGGTGACCCGCACGGTGCGGCCGCGGAACTCGAACGGCTCCCCGGTCCACGCCGACCGCAGGGTCTCGATGGCCTCGGTGGTGCGGGCGACCCGCTCCCCGATCGGCACGCCGAACATGGCGAACTCGTCGGCCACGTAGCCGTTGGCGATCACGAGCTCGAGCCGGCCGCCGGAGATGAGGTCGACCACCGCCGCGTCCTCGGCGAGCCGGAGCGGGTCGTGGAAGGCAGCCACCATCGCGGCCACCTGGATCGAGATCCGCTCCGTGCGGGCGGCCATCGCCGCCGCCATCGGCAGCGGGCTGGGCAGGTACCCGTCGGGCGAACCGTGGTGCTCCGACAGCGTCAGCGTCACGAACCCGATCCGGTCCGCCCACGCCGCCATGTCGAGCGCTGTCGCGTACCGCTCGCTCAGCGGCACCCCCGAGAGCCCCGGGTCACGCAGGTCGAACCGGATCCCGAAGTACGCCACAGGGTCAGTCGGGGAGGACGAGGCCCTCGTCGGCGGCCTTCTCGGCGACGGCCTCGGGGAAGATGTTCTTGACGAGGTAGAGGTCGCGGGCGAGGGCCCACTCGGGGGCGAGCTCGCACGCGTAGCGCTCGAAGTAGAGGAGCTGCTTGGTGACGAGCACGAGCTCCTGCGGGCTCTCGACGCCGAAGCCGTCCATCATCTGGACGATCCCCTTGAACACCTCGCCCAGGCTCACCGAGGCCACGCCCAGGTCGAGCATCGGTCCGAACGCCAGCGCCAGCCGGGCCCCGACCTCCTCGTCGCTGCCGGCCTCCTCCGGGAAGGCGCCCACCCTCTTGAAGGCGCGGGCGATGCGCGTGAAGTCGCCGTCGATCATCGACGTGTAGAAGAGGTCCTTGAGCAGGTCGCGCCACGCCTCGGGAACCTCGCCCATGATCCCGAAGTCGAGGTAGGAGGCCCGTCCGTCGTCGAGCACCCAGAGGTTCCCCGCGTGCACGTCGCCGTGGAAGCACCCATGCACGACCGCCGCCTCCAGCCACACCTTCACGCCGCGGCGCAGGATGAGCGCGCCGTCGACGTCCTGGGCCGCGATGGCGGCGAAGTCGTCCATGGGCACGCCGGTCATCCGCTCCATGCAGATCATGTGCGGACCGCAGAACTCCCAGTACACCTCGGGGGCGGTGATGAACTTGTTGTCGCCGAAGGCCGAGATGTCGGTGCGGAAGCGGTCTTGGCGGAACGCCTCCAGGGCCGGGTTGAGCTCTTTGAACGTGTTGGCGTGCAGGTCCTGCACCACGCCGACGAGGTTGGCGCTCTTGCCGAGCTTCGTGTGCTTCTGGAGCGTCGAGCCGAGCCGGTGCATGATCCGCAGGTCCGTGGTCATCCGCTCGCGGATGTTCGGCCGCTGGAGCTTGATCACGGCCTCGCGGCCGTCGGGCAGCACGCACGCGTGCACCTGGCCGATCGAGGCCGCCGACAGCGGCGACTCCTCGAAGTGCTTGAAGATCTGCGACGGCGCCCGACCCAGGTCCTTGCGGATCATCTCGCGGGCGGTCTCGCCGTCGAACGGTGGCACCTCGTCGAGGCACCGCAGCGCGGCGTTGGAGAGCGGCGCCGGGAAGATCCCGGGTGACGACGCGATCAGCTGTCCGAGCTTCACGTACGTCGGGCCGAGCGCCTCGAACGCGTCGATGGCGCCCTCCGAGGCGACGGTGGCCCAGGAACCCTTCCGCTGGCGCGCGAGCCGGCCGGCGAGCGCCCGCAGGATGCACACCGTGAAGGTGAGGTAGATCACCACCATCCGCCGGAGCTCCGCGATGCCGAACTTGTCGAGCGGCGGTGTGTCGACGTGGAGCGCCTTGGCCGGCGGGCCGTCGGCGAACGGCCCCCGGAAGTGGGAGACCACACCCGGCGCTCCGAAGTCGGTGGCGGGACGACGCGCGGCGGGGTCGGACGCGATCGGCTCCTCAGCGTGCAGCTCGGGCTCCGTCACCCGCCCATTCTGGACACATCGGGCGGCGGGTGCCGCACCGGTCCATGATGAGCGCCATGGCACCCCGCATCCCACCGCTCCCGCAAGAGGGCCGCGACCCCCAGACCGAGGAGCTGCTCTCGGCCCTCCGCGGGTTCAACGGCACCGAGCTCAACATCTTCAGCACGCTCGCCCACCACCCCAAGCTCCTCAAGCGGTGGTCGGCGTTCGGCGGCACGCTGCTCTACGGCGGCACGCTCCCGGCCCGCGAGCGCGAGCTCCTCATCCTGCGCACCGGCTACCTGTGCCGCGCCCACTACGAGTGGGGTCAGCACGTCGTGATCGGCAAGGCCGCTGGCCTCACCGACGACGAGGTCGCCCGAGTGGCCGGAGGGCCCGACGCCGACGGGTGGTCGGCCGACGAGGCCACGCTGCTCCGCGCCGCCGACGAGCTGCACGCCGACAGCCGCATCGGCGACAGCACCTGGTCGGCACTGGCGGCGCGCTGGGACGAGCAGCAGCTCATCGAGGTGTGCATGATCGTGGGCCAGTACCACCTGGTGGCGTTCACGCTGAACTCGCTCGGCGTCGAGCCGGAGACCGCCGACTTCCCGGCTCTCCCCGCATGAGCGGCACCCTCGCCGGACGCAAGGTGCTGGTGGTCGGGGCCGGCACCCGCCCGATCCCTGATCCTGACGCGCCGGTGGGCAACGGTCGCGCCATCTCCGTGGTGGCGGCGCGGGCCGGTGCCACGGTGGCCTGCGCCGACGTCGACGTGGACGCCGCCGCGGTCACCGCCGGCCTCGTCGAGGCGGAGGGGGCGACCGCCCACGTGCTCGGCGGCGACGTCAGCGACGCCGACGCGTGCGGCGGCCTCATCGAGGCGGCGACCGCGGCGATGGACGGGCTCGACGGGCTGGTGCTCAACGTCGGCATCGGAGCCGGCATGGGGATGAGCGGCACCACGGCGGAGCAGTGGGACGCCGTCTTCGCGGTGAACGTGCGCTCGCACTTCCTGCTGTCCGGCGCGGCGCTGCAGGTGATGCCCGAAGGCGGCGCCATCGTGTTCATATCTTCGATCGCGGGCCTGACCGCCGGCAGCCGGATCCCGGCCTACGACTCCTCGAAGGCCGCCCTCGCGGGCCTGTGCCGCCAGGTGGCCGCGGAAGGCGCCCGCAAGGGGATCCGCGCCAACGTCGTCGCGCCGGGGCTGATCGACACGCCGCTCGGGCGCTGGGCCACCGGCGGACGCCCGTCCCGCACCAAGGCGCCGGTGCCCCTCGGGCGGCAGGGAACCGCCTGGGAGGTCGCCGAGCCCGTGGTCTTCCTGCTGAGCGACGCCGCCAGCTACATCACCAGCCAGATCCTCGCGGTGGACGGTGGGCTCACCGGGGGCCGCGGGTGAGGTTGCGAAGGGCAGTCCCTACCCTCGGGGCATGACCGTCGTCGCACCCGTACCCGCCCGTCCGCTCGGCTCCACGGGCCTGGTCGCCTCGGCGCAGGGGTTGGGCTGCATGGGCATGTCGATGGCATACGGCGCGGTCGACGACGACGAGTCGATCGCCACCATCCACCGAGCGCTCGACCTCGGCGTCACCCTGCTCGACACGGCCAACGCCTACGGCCGCGGTCGCAACGAGGAGCTGGTGGGTCGGGCCATCGCCGGTCGGCGCGGCGATGCCGTGGTGGCCACCAAGATGGGCATCCGCACGGACAAGGGCGCCCCGCCGTTCTCCCTCGACGGCTCCCCGGAGGCCGTCCGTCGCAGCTGCGACGAGAGCCTCACTCGCTTGGGGATCGAGCAGATCGACCTCTACTACCTGCACCGCGTCGACCCGGAGGTGCCGATCGAGGACAGCGTCGGCGCCCTGGCCGCGCTGGTGGCGGCCGGCAAGGTCGGCCACCTCGGGCTGTCGGAGGCCGGACCCGACACGCTGCGGCGGGCGAGCGCGGTGCATCCGATCGCGGCCCTCCAGACGGAGTGGTCGCTGTGGACGCGTGACCTCGAAGCGGAGGTCGTGCCGACGTGTCGCGAGCTCGGCATCGGCCTGGTGCCGTACAGCCCGCTCGGCCGCGGGTTCCTCACCGGGCAGATCACGAGCCCGGATGACTTCGAGGACGGCGACATGCGCAAGGGCCTCCCCCGCTTCCAGGGCGACCGCTTCCAGCGCAACCTCGACCTCGTCGACCAGGTGAAGGCCCTCGCCGACCGCCACGGCGCCACCCCTGGCCAGGTGGCCCTGGCCTGGCTGCACGCCAAGGGCGACGACGTGTTCCCGATCCCGGGCACCAAGCGCCGGACGTACCTCGAGGACAACGTCGGCGGCCTGTCGGTCGACCTGGGCGCCGACGACATCGCCGAGCTCGACGCGCTGGGCGCGGCGGTCGAGGGCGACTCCCACTTCTACCTGGAGTGGACCGAGCGCTAGGTCGACCCACCAGCAGTACCGTCTCCGCTCGTGGCCCAGGCGGAGACCGCCGACCGGCGGTGGTGGCAGGTGCGGCGCAAGCCGCGCTTCTCGCGGACGCGCGCCCTCCGCGCCTTCATCAACCTGCCGGGCTCGCTCAGCCTCGCCATCGCCTTCGCCACCCTCGCCGCGCTGGTCGCGATCGGAGCCGTCGTCCTCGACAGCAACTACCACGACCCGGGTTCGGGGGCCGAGCTCGGGCCGTTCGAGGCGTTGTACCTCGCGCTGACGCTGGTCGTGGTCAGCCCGGTGGCGCCGTTGCCCGACGATGGCGCGAGCCGGGCCGTGTTCGTGCTCATCCCGCTCGCCGGCCTGCTCCTCGTCGGGCAGCTGGTGGTGCGCCTGACCGTCACGATCCTCAACCGAAACCGATGGGAGACCGCAGTGGCGTCGACCTACTCCGATCACGTGCTGGTGTGCGGCCTCGGCCGCGTCGGCTTCCGTGTCGTGCGCTGGCTCCTCGACCTGGGCGAGGAGGTCGTGGTGATCGACCTGCCGGAGGACGAAGACCAGCTCCACGACCAGGTGCGGGCGTGGGGCGTGCCGGTGGTGTGCGCGGACGCCCGACGGGTCGACGTCCTCGAAGAGGCCGGGGTCGCTCGCTGCTGCGCGGTGATGCCGATCACCGACGACGACCTCGTAAACCTGTCCATCGCCACCGCCGCGCGCAGCGTCCACCCCGGCGTGCGGGTGGTGGTCCGCACGTTCGAGGACCGGCTGGCCGCCAACCTGCAGCAGGGCTTCGACATCTACCGCGCCTACAGCACGTCGGCGCTGGCGGCGCCTGCGTTCGCCGCCGCGGCTACGCGGGCGCCGGTCGACTACGCGTTCGCCTACGGGGAGGGGGACGAGCCCCGCACGCTGATGACGATCACCAAGTTCACCGTCGTGGAGGAGTCATCGCTCTCCGGGTGGACGATCGGGCAGCTGGAGGAACGGCTCCAGGTGCAGGTCCTCGCCCACCGCCACGAGCGGTTCGACCACCACCCGTCTCGGGACGCGGTGCTGTCGATCGGCGACGCCTTCGTGGTGTCGGCCGGCCCCGACGTCCTCGACGTCCTCTCGGGCCTCACGCCCCCGAGCCGTGAGCTCGGGCGCTACCGGCAGGGCCGTTGGGAGCACCGCCCGCTGGCGGGTTCATGAGCGAGCCCACCGCGGCGGAGCACCTGGCGGGCATCGATGCCGCCGCCCAGGGTCGTGCCCGCGGTGCCGTCACGGTGCTGGGCGGAGGCATCGCCGGGCTGGTGACGGCCTACGAGCTCGAGCGGCTCGGCTGGTCGGTGCGGCTGCTCGAGGCCCGCCACCGCACGCAGGGTCGCATCCGCACGCATCGCTTCGACGACGGCACCTACGGCGAGCTGGGTCCGATGCGCGTGCCGATCCACCACGACATCACCCGTCACTACATCCAGGTGTGCGACCTCGACCTGCGGCCGTTCGTCACCGCCCACCAGAACCTGGACGGCTTCTACGACATCGCCGGCGTGGTCACCCGCATGCGCACCGCCCGGCGCGACCTGTACGGGGACTTCGACCTGTCGTCGCAGCAGCGAGAGGACGAGATCCCGCCGAAGATGCTCGGCCGGGCGGTGTCCGACGTGGTCGAGGGCCTCACCGACGAGGAACGGGACAGCCTGCGCTCACCCTGCCTCACCTCGGATCGGCTCCGCGCCCTCGACGCCCTCCCGATGGGCGAGTTCCTGCGCCAGCGCGTCGGTCCCGGCGCCGCCGAGCTGATCGGGGCGGCCTCCGGGCTGGAGACGATGTACGACCGGTCCACGATGATGCTGCTGCGGGACGCGCTGGTGGGCTCCGGCGACGGCTTCGACGAGATCGTCGGCGGCCTCGACCTCCTTCCCGAGGCGATGGCGGCACGGCTCGAGCGCACGGAGGTGGCGCTCCGGGCCGCGGTGCGGGCGATCCGCCGGCGCGCCGACGGGCGCGTCGATCTCGTCGTCGAGCAAGAGGGAGCGGACGGCAGTCGCGGCACCGCGGTGGAGACCGCGGACGTCGTCGTCTGCACGATCCCGTTCTCCGTGCTGCGCCGGCTCGACATCGATGCCGCCTTCAGCCGACCGAAGGTCCGCGCCATCCGCAACCTCGGCTACATGTCCTCGACCAAGGTGCTCCTCCACACCCGCGAGCGGTTCTGGGAGGAGCGCGACGGCATCGTCGGCGGCGCTTCGCAGAGCGACCGCATCTGGCGCGCCGCCTACTACCCGAGCGACAACGCCGTGGCGACCACCGAGCCTGTCGCCGCCGAGGCGCGGTTCAACACGATGTACGGCGCCTACGAGGGTGGCCGGTTCGCGGCGGCCGACCCGGCGGTGTCCGCCGGCCCGGGCGTGCTGCTCGCCTCGTACACCTGGGGGCAGGACGCTCGCCGCTTGGGGAGCATCGCGGCCAGCGAGCGCGCGGAGGTCGTGGCGCGCGACCTGGCCCGCCTCCACCCGGCCATCGCCGAGGAGGGGATGGTCGACGGCCAGGCGTCGATCTTCTGGGATCGTGATCCGTGGGCGGCCGGCTCGTTCTCCGAACCCGCACCGGGCGACCACACCCACCTCTTCGCCGACGCCATCGCCGCCGAGGGCAACGTGCACTTCGCCGGCGAGCACTGCTCCACCGATCCGGGCTGGATCCAGGGCGCGATCGCGTCCGCGCTGCGCGTCGTCCGCGAGATCCTCGAGGCGGCCCCTCCGAGCTGACGGGCTCCTAGCGCCCCGACGTCGAGAAGTGCTGGTAGTCCTTGCCGCCCGACCAGTAGCCACCCCACCTCCACCCGCGGCTGGCAAAGGCGTCGACCACCGCGCCGGGCTTGATCATCCCGGGATCGGTGCGTGACCGGTCCGCCCACGGCGCGCCTTCCGGTGGGTCGACCGTGCCGCCCTTCACGTACGGGTTGTGGAGCGGGTTGAGGTCGATGGCCAGGCCCAGGCCGTGTTGCGACAGCGTGGTGGTCCCGGCGACGAACCGGCAGTTGAAGGCGCTGGTGTTGTTGGCCCGCATCGACGTCTGGTCGTCGGCGCCGTAGGCGTCGACGGGCACGATGCGCTGGATCGGGAACCGAGCGCCGTACAGGTCCCGGAAGACGACGACCACGTTCTCGGCCTGGCTGGCGGCCACGACGAGCCGCCCCGGCTTCGCCTGGCCGTCGTAGCCCCAGTGGGTGACGTTCACCGCCCGCAAGGTGGACGGATCGGGGCAGCCCATGTTCGGCTTCCACGACGACCCGAGCTGAGCGGCGGAGACCGTCTCGATCGACGACCGGTAGGGCGGCGGCGGGGTCGTGGTGGGCGGCGGCGGGTTGCTCGTCGTAGGTGGGCTGGTGGTGGTGGGAGCGCGGGTGGTCGTGGTGGTGGGCGCGGTGGTGCTCGTCGTCGTGGCGGTCGATGACGTGGTGGTGGCGCTCGTCGTCGTCGTGGCGTCACCCTCCGCCGAGACGTCGTCATCGCCATCGCGCCTCACGACGAGGGCCGCCACGACCATCAGCACGGCGACCACGGTGGCGGCGAGGCGGCGGAGCAGCACCGCGCCAGTGTCGCGCCGTCCACCCCCCGCCTCGGCGCGAGCCTCACCCGACCACCTACGTTGACGGCCGCATGGCCATCGAACGCGACTGGGTCGCCCTCACGTCGCCCACCGGCGCCCGAGCCGGCCATGGACCCCACCCGTGCCAGGGGCTGTACCACCGACCCACCGGTGGCCGCCCGACGGTGGCCTGCATCGCCACCCACTACAACGTCGACTTCAGCGAGCACTACCTCGCGGAACCGATGGCCGAGCGCGGCATCGGGTTCCTCGGCTGGAACACCCGCTACCGCGGCAACGAGCCCTACTTCCTCCTCGAGCACGCACTGGTCGACATCGGCGCGGGCGTGCGCTGGCTGCGCGAGGAGGCAGGCGTCGAGACCGTCGTCATCGTGGGGAACTCCGGCGGCGGTTCGCTGATGGGCGCCTACCAGTCACAGGCCGCCACGCCGTCGATCGAGCCGTCGTTCGGGCTGACGCTCCCCGACGCCGTGCTCGCCCTCCCCAGCGCCGACCTCTACATCTCGCTCAACGCCCACCCGGGGCGGCCCGACGTGCTGACCGCGTGGATGGACCCGTCGGTCACCGACGAGACCGACCCGCTGTCCGTCGACCCGGCACTCGACATGTTCGAGCACGGACCGCCGTACGACGCGGACTTCGTGGCGCGGTACCAGGACGCCCAGCGCGCCCGGAACCATCGCATCACGGCGTGGGTGCGAGCGGAGCTCGACCGGATGCAGGCGGCGAAGGCGTGGGACCGGATCTTCAACCTCTACCGGGTGTGGGCCGACCTGCGCTTCGCCGACCTCACGATCGACCCGTCCGACCGCCAGCCGGGTTGCTACGCCGGCGATCCCCGCGGCGCGAACTACGGGCCGTTCGCCATCGGCGGCACGAGCACGCTCCGTTCGTGGCTGTCGATGTGGAGCCTCGAGACGTCGCAGTGCCAGGGAGCCCCGCACCTGGCCAACATCACGGTGCCGGCGCTGGTGGTGCAGTCGCTCGCGGATCGGGGCGTGTTCCCCAGCGATGCCCGCGCCATCCACGCCGCGCTGGCGGCGACGGACAAGACCCTCGAGCTCGTGCCGGGTGAGCACTACTTCGAGACCGGCGGGCGCGACGAGGTCGCCGACCTCGTCGCCGCGTGGATCGGAGCCCGGACCTAGGGTTCGGCTCGATGGCGGCGATCTTGCACGGCACGGTGGCGACCACGTTGCCGGCGGACGACCCCCACCCGTACCGGAGCGGGGCGTGGCGACCGAACCATCGCGAGTGGGACGCCGACGACCTCGAGGTGGAGGGTGAGCTGCCCGCCGACCTGGCCGGGGTGTACCTGCGCAACACCGAGAACCCCGTCCACGAGTCGATCGGGCTGTACCACCCGTTCGACGGCGACGGGATGCTCCACCAGATCGCCTTCCAGGACGGCCGGGCCAGCTACCGGAACCGCTTCGTGCGCACCGACGGCTTCCTCGCGGAGCAGCAGGCGGCCGAGTCCCTGTGGACGGGGATGCTCGACCGGCCGGAGCACTCCAAGCGCGAGGACGGCTGGGGCGCGCGGGGCCGGATGAAGGACGCGTCGAGCACCGACGTCGTCGTGCACAACGGCCAGGCCCTCACCAGCTTCTGGCAGTGCGGCGACCTGTACGCCCTCGACCCGCGCACCCTCGAGCAGCACGGCAAGGCGCCGTGGGCAAGCGGCTTCCCGTCCCCCACCGGCATCTCCGCCCATCCCAAGCTCGACGAGCGCACCGGTGAGCTGCTCGTGTTCGGGTACGGCAAGGAGTGGCCCTTCCTCCACCTCGGGATCGTGAGCGCCGACGGTGAGCTCGAGCGCTCCATCGAGGTGGAGCTGCCGGGCCCGCGGCTCCCCCACGACATGGCGTTCACCGAGCAGTACGCGGTCCTCAACGACCTCCCGCTGTTCTGGGACCCGGACCTGCTCGCACGGGGCATCCACGTTCCCCGCTTCTTCCCGGACGTGCCGAGCCGCTTCGCCATCGTGCGACGCGACGGCACCGGTGACGTCCGGTGGTTCGAGGCCGACCCCACCTACGTCCTGCACTGGATCAACGCCTACGAGGACGGCGACGAGGTCGTGCTCGACGGCTTCTTCCAACACGACCCATCCCCGCGCAGGCGGGACAGCGACGAGCCCCACCTCGCGTCGGTGTACCGCTACCTCGACCTCGAGCAGCTCCAGACCCGCCCGCACCGCTGGCGGTTCAACCTGGTCACGGGCGAGACGAAGGAGGAGTCGCTGTCAGACCGCATCATGGAGTTCGGGATGATCAACGGCACGGTGGCCGGGCGCCCCCACCGCTACTCCTACAACGTCACCGGCGAGCCCGGCTGGTTCCTGTTCGACGGGCTCGTGAAGCACGACCTCCAGACCGGCGGCGAGGTCCGCTACGCGTTCGGCGAGGGCGTGTTCGGCAGCGAGGCACCGTTCGCCCCCAAGGTCGGCGCCACCGCGGAGGACGACGGCTACCTCGTCACCTTCACCACCGATGTCGGCCGCGACCTGAGCGAGTGCCTCGTCTTCGACGCCACCGACCTCGCCGCCGGCCCCATCGCCCGGGTGCGCCTCCCCGAGCGGATCAGCGCCGGCACCCACAGCTGCTGGACCCCAGCCTCGGCCCTGCCATGACGCAAAGGTCACGGGCGCGACGACGGCGGCGCGCGGCGTGCGGTGCGCTCCACGAGGCGATAGGTCCCACCTGGGAGGAGTCGAGGCGATGGGTCCCAGATGCGGGACCCATCGCCTCCGAAGCCCTCCGCCGGGACCTATTGCCTCGACTCCGCGCGGCGGACGACCGGGAGCAGGCGTGGGGCTCACCGACCGCAACGCTCCGCCTCGTCGCGCCCGTGACCTTCGCCGTGCGGCGGGTCAGTCGATCGGGTCGAGGAGGTCGGTGGGGGCTTCCAACAGGTCGGCCGGCGTCACCACGGCATGGGCCGCCGCGATGTCGTCCATCACGAACTTGCTGGCTGACGCCAGGATGAAGCCGGCGACGACGGCGATCGGGACGATCACCACCATGCTGGCTTGGATCCCCATCGAGTCGGAGACCTGGCCGATCACCGGGAGGAAGACCGCGATCCCGGGGATGGCGAAGACCGAGATGGTGGAGAACGACGCCGCGCGCACGCGCGCCGGGGCCACGATCGAGATGAGCGCGAAGAACGCGGGCGCCAGCGTCCCGATCGACGCGGCGAGGAGCGCGTGCATCGCCACCGCCACCGCCACGTTCGGGGCGTAGGCGAGGACGACGAGCAGCACACCGTCGATGACGCCGACGATCCCGACGAACCGCAGGAGGAACCCGGGGTCGCTCATCGCCACCTTGGCGACGCGGGGCATGGCCACGAACACCCCCAGCACCTGCAGGGGCTCGACGCCCGCCGCGATCGCACCTCGAGCGGCGCTGTCGAGCCCGAACACGTCTTCGTAGACGAGCGAGAGGAGGTTGGGCACGCCGAAGAGGGCGACGGCCAGGAACGGCACCGCGAGCCAGATGCGCCGGATGGTCCGGACGCGGCTCAGGACCTTCATGGTCGCCCAGGGCCGCTCGGGGGCCTCGGCGACCAGCGCGGTCGCCTCGTCGGCGCCGGCCGCCCGCCGCTCGTGGTAGCCCCGCACCGGTTCGCGCAGCCGAAGGGCCAGCAGCACGAACACGATCGTGGGCACGGCGAACACGAAGAACGGCGCCCGGAACCCGAAGTGGAGCGCGAGCACCCCGCCGACCAAGGGTCCGAGGATCTGACCGACGGAGTTGGCCTGACGGTGGACGGAGAACACCTTCACCCGGCTGGCGGGGGCGTAGTAGTCGGCGAGCAGGGAGGAGTGGGTCGGCGTCACCACCGCCCGCCCACCGCCAGCGCCGATGCGCGCCGCCACCAACATCCCCACGGTCACGGCGGCGCCGGTCCCCACGGAGAACAGCGCCCAGATCGCCGCGCCGATGGTGGCGATCCGGACGCGGTTGCCACGGTCGCAGTAGAAGGACAGCGGCACCTCGATGAGGAGCACGGCGATGGTGGTCAACGACACGATGCGGAGGGCGCCCGCGTTGCTGAGGTCGAAGTGGTCACGGATGTCAGGCAGGAGGACCGCGAAGGCCGAGCGGTCGAGCTCGTCCACGGCGTTCAGCCCGAAGAGCACGAACAGCGGGAACGCCGGCGCGCCCAGGGTGACGGCGGAGGGCCGCCACTCCTCCACCCACCGCCGGATCGTCCCGCGCATCGCGAGGGTTCCTACTATGCGCGGATGAAGAACGACGAACGCCGCTGATGGGCACGATCGCCGTCACCGGAGCCGCCGGCGGCATCGGGAGCGCGCTCCGCCAGCGGCTCGAGGCCGACGGGCACGCCGTGATCGGGGTCGACGTGGGCGACGCGGAGGTCCTCGCCGATCTCGCGACGGACGACGGTCGGGCGGCGATGGTCGCGGCCGTCACGGAGCAGAGCGGCGGAGCGCTCGATGGCGTCGTCGCCGCCGCCGGCGTCACCCACGACGACGGTGCCCTCGTCACCTCGATCAACTACTTCGGCGCCGTCGCCACGCTGGCCGGTCTTCGGCCGCTGCTCGCCGGGCGGCCCGGCACCAGCGCGGTGGCAGTGAGCTCCAACTCGTCCACGACCCAGCCGGGGCTGTCGCTCGAGCACGTGGCCGCCTGCCTGGCGGGTGACGAGCACGCGGCGAGGGCGGCGGCGGGCCACGGCGTAGCCGCCTACGGGGCCAGCAAGCTGGCGTTGGCGCGGTGGGTTCGCCGGCAGGCGGTGGGCGACGACTGGATCGGCGCCGGGATCCGCCTCAACGCCATCGCTCCGGGGCTCATCGCCACCCCGATGACCGCGGGCACCGAGGACTTCATCATGAGCCTCGGCGACATCTACCCGATCCCCATCGCGCGGCCCGGCCGGGCGGCCGAGGTCGCCGGCCTGATCGCGTACCTGCTGTCCGAGGAGGCTGCCTTCTTCTGCGGCTCTGTGATCACCATGGACGGCGGCACCGATGCCGCACTGCGCGGCGACGACTGGCCCGCCGCCCTCGCCTAGCCGTCAGGCGCCGATGTCGGCGGTGAAGGGCAGCGTCTCGTAGCGACGCACAAAGTGACCGGGCGCGAACGTGCCGCGCGCGTGGTCGACGGCGAAGTCGGGGCACCGAGCGAGCAGCTCCTCGAGGGCCACGCGCGCCTGCAACCGGGCGGCCGCCGCACCGAGGCAGTGGTGGGCGCCGTAGCTGAAGGTGACGTGGTGGTCGATGGCTCGGCCGACGTCCAGCTCGTCCGCGGTGGGACCGAACTCGCGCGGATCGCGGTTGGCGGCCGCGTAGAGGAGCAGCACCTTCTTGCCCGCCGGGATCTCCTCGCCGTGCCGCTCCACGGCGTGGGTCGTGGTGCGAGCGAGGCACTGGACGGGAGCGGCCAGACGGAGCAGCTCTTCGACGGCGTTCGGGAGGAGGTCAGGGGCGGTGACGAGCCGAGCCCGCTGCTCGGGATGCCGGGTGAGGAGCTCAGCCGCCGTGCCGAGGAGGCCCGTGGTGGTGTCGTTGCCGCCGGTGACCATCGTGAACGCGAACCCCAGCACCTGCATGATCGGCACGTCCGCGGCGCCGGTGGCGACCAACGCGGAGATGGTGTCGTCCCCCGGGTGCGCGCGCTTCTGCTCGATCAGCTCGCTGAAGTAGCCGAACAGCTCCGCCACCGTCTGGCCGGCGCGCAGGGGATCGCCCTGCGCGTTGGCGGCCACGATGCCCTCGGTCCACGCGTCGAAGCGCGACCAGTCCTCCTCGGGCACGCCCAGGTAGTACGCGACCACGAAGCTCGGCATCGGCTTGAAGAGCTCGGTCACGATGTCGCCCTCGCCGGCGGCGCGCAGCCGTTCGATGCGCTCCACCGCGAAGGCCCGCACCGCCGGCTCGATCTCCTCCACGTGGCGCGGCGTGAACCCGCGTCCCACGAGCCGCCGGAAGGCGGTGTGCTCGGGCGGATCCATCATCACCATCGGAGACGCCTCGGCCAGGCCCGCCTTGGTTCGCTCGTCGTACTCGAAGGTGAGGCCCTCTGCGGACGAGAACGTCGCCGTGTCGCGCGCGGCCGCGAACACGTCAGCGAACCGCGACAGCACCCAGTAGTCGCGCTCGACCACATGGTGCAGAGGGTCGTGGTCGCGCAGCCTGGCGTACATGGCCCACGGCGCCCGCCACGACTCGCCCGAGCACGGGACGAAGGCCGGGTGGTGCTCCACGACCTCGGGAGGGGCGGGTCGACGCACGACGCGAAGGCTAGAGCTGACGGGTCAGGAACCAGGCGGCGAAGCCGACCAGCGCGACGCCGAAGAGCTGGCGGGCGAGCGCCGGAGGGATCCGGTCGGCGAGCCGGCTGCCGGCGAGCGAGCCGGGGAGCATGCCGAGGCCGAAGACCAGCGCCACGGTCCAGTCGATGTGGCCGAGCGACCAGTGCACGGCCAGCGTGGGCAACGACAGGGCACCGGCCGCCACGATGCTCGTCCCTGCGGCCCGAGCCGCCGTCAGTCCGAGCACGAGGATGAAGAGCGGCACGAGCAGCACGCCACCGCTGTTGGCCAGGAGGCCGCTCAGCACCCCGACCGCGAAGGCGGGAGCGACGACCACCGCGATCTGCGCCCGTCGCGCCGCCGACCGCTCGGCGTGGCCCGTGGGATCCGGGAGCAGCACCCGAGCGCCGACCACGAGGAGCAGGACGCCCGACGCGACCAGCAGGGCCGCGCCGCTGAGCTGGCTGGAGGCGAGCGCCCCGATGATCGCCCCGGGCACGCCGCCGGCGATGACGAGGAGGGCGATCCGGTGATCGAGGTTCCCGGCGCGCAGCTGGCGGCGGGCGGAGAGCACGGAGGCCGGGAGCAGCGCCGGCAGCGGGGTGGCGATCGCGATGGCGCCCGGCACGCCCGCGAGGGCCAGCATCGGCGTGGCGAACGCCGAGCCACCCGCCCCGAAGAGGCCGAAGACCGTTCCGGCCGCCACGCCGGCCAGGAGGATCAGGAGCTCGGGCACACCTCCATCCAACGGCAGGACGATCCAGAAGTCCAAGACCTGTTATCTCCACTTCCCATAGGATCTCCCTATGGATCTCCGCCGGCTGCACCTGTTCCTCGCCGTGGTCGACGCAGGCGGGTTCACGGCGGCGGCCGAGGCGGTCCACGTCGCCCAGCCCGCCGTGTCCCTCGCGGTCCGCGAGCTGGAGGCCGAGCTCGGCGCGCCGCTGCTCGTCCGGTCGCGCCAGGGCGCTCGCCTGACGTCCGCCGGTGAGGCGCTGGTGGGCCCGGCCCGCCAGGCGCTGCGGGATGTCGAGAACGCCGCGGCGGCGGTGGCGGCGGTGACCGGCTTGGTGGCCGGGCGCCTCGACCTCGCGTCGCTCCCCACCCTGGCGGCCGATCCCGTGGCCGACCTGGTGGGCCGCTTCCGCGTCGCCCACCCTGCGGTGTCCGTCCGGCTCGGCGCTCCCCAGGACCTCGAGGAGCTGGCTGGTTCGGTGCGCTCCGGGACGGCCGAGGTCGGGTTCACCGAGCAAGGGGCGGCGAACCGCCGGCTGGTGGAGGTCCCGGTCGGTGAGCAGGAGCTGTTCGCCGTCTCCCCCAGGGGCGCACCCACGTCCGCTTTGCGGCTCGACCGCCTCGCCAACGTCCCGCTGGTGCTGAGCCCCGCCGGCTCGTCGCTACGGGACGTGGTCGATGCGGCCTTGGCCGAGGCCGGCGTGCAGGCCGACGTGGCCGTCGAGACGGCCCAGCGCGACGCCCTCATCCCCCTCGTGCTGGCCGGGGCGGGCACCACGTTCCTCCCGACCACGTTGGCCCGGGCGGCGGGCCAGCTGGGCGCGTCGGTGCGATCCACGTCGCCCCGGCTCCGCCGCACGATCGTCGTCGTGCACCGCGCCGGCGAGCTCGGTCCCGCCGCCACGCGGTTCCTCGCCCTCGCCGCGAGCTGATCCAGCCAGCGCCGACGGTCCGTTTGGCGGAGAATGACCCACGGTGGACAGCTGCGCTGCCTGTGGGGTCGCAAATCGGGAGGGGGCACTGTTCTGCGCCGCGTGCGGCGCATCCCTGGTGCGCGCCTGTCCCGCCTGCGGCGCCGTCCCCTCGCGGCCGGCCCGGTTCTGCGACCAGTGCGGCACGGCGCTCGCAGGCGAACCCGCGTCGGCCACCAGCCAGCACGCCCGCAAGCTCGTCACGGTCCTCTTCGCCGACCTCGCCGGGTCGACGAGCCGCCAGGAGAAGATGGACGTCGAGGCGGTCCGCACCTGGGTCGACCGGTTCCACGCCGCCCTCCGACAGCAGATCGATGCGCACGGCGGCCGCCTCGTGAAGCTGCTCGGCGACGGCGTCATGGCGGTGTTCGGGATCCCCGAGGTCCGCGAGGACGATGCTCGCCGGGCTCTCGAAGCCGCGCTCGGGATGCAGCGAGCCCTCGCCGAGATGGATCCTGAAGCTCGCCTCCGCGTCGGCCTCAACACCGGCGAGGTCGTCGTCACGGACACCGACGACGACGTCGTCGGCGACGCGGTCAACGTGGCGGCCCGGCTCGAGGCGGCCGCCGAGCCTGGGGAGATCCTCGTCGGCGAGAGCACGTACAGACTGGTGCGACTCACCGCCGAGCTCCGCGCCCTCCCCCCGCTCGACGTGCGTGGGAAGGCGGAGGCGGTCCAGGCGTTCCGGTTGATCGAGCTCGATCCGGTGCGCGAACCCGGGACCGGCACGCCGTTCGTCGGGCGGACCACCGAGCTGAACCGCCTCGTCGTGGTGTTCGACGACGCGATCAAGGCGCGTCGCGCCCGCCTGGCGACGATCATCGGTTCCCCCGGTGTCGGCAAGACGCGTCTGGCCCGCGAGCTGGCCGCGGTGGCGTCGTCCCCGCGCGGATCGTGGAGCTGCGGTGCGACCCGGCCGGCGGCCCCACCTTCGCGCCCATCGCGGAAGCGCTTCGGATCGCCGCCTCGCTCGACGACGACGCCAGCGACGACACGATCGTCGCCGCCTTCACGGCCCTCTTCGACGAGGACACCCCCGACCGGGAACGGGTCGCGGAGGTGGCCGCCGCGGTCCTCGGGGTCGGCGAGCCTGGGCAACCGGAGGAGACCTTCTGGGCGGTCCGGCGGCTGGTCGAGAACACCGCCCGCCGACGGCCGATCGTGCTGATCTTCGACGACGTGCACTGGGCCGAGCCGCTCCTGCTCGATCTGATCGACAACCTGGCTGAGTGGACCCGCGACGCACCCGTGATGCTCGTGCTCACCGCCCGGCCCGAGCTGCGTGAGCTCCGGCCCTCGCTCGTGGAGGAGGGCGGGCACCTCGAGCGCGGTGCTGCACCTCGAAGGCCTCTCCATCGAGGAGAGCCGACGCCTCGCCTGCGACGTGCTGGACACCGACTGGCTCCCCGACGACGTCTTCGAGCGGGTGACGACGGCCAGCGAGGGCAACCCGCTCTTCATGGGCGAGCTGCTGCGGATGCTCGTCGACGACGGCGTGCTCCAGCAGGACGGCGACGAGTGGACGGCGACGGTCGACCTCGCCGAGATCGACGTGCCGCTCACGATCCACGCGCTGCTCAGCGCCCGCATCGACCGCCTCGCCCACGACGAGCGCACCGTCCTGGAGGCGGCGTCGGTGCTCGGCAAGACGTTCTACCGGGGGGCGGTGGCGAGCATCGTCCCTCCCGACCTGGAGCCACGGCTCGACGCCACCCTCGAACGACTGCGCCAGAAGGAGCTGGTCGAACCGGCCGGCACGTACTGGATCGACGAGCCCGTCCTGCGGTTCCACCACGTGCTCATCCGCGACGCGGCCTACCGGCGGCTGCTGAAGGATGACCGGGCCGACCTCCACGAACGGGTCGCCGACTGGTTCGAGCAGAAGGTCAGCGACGTCACCGAGCACGACGACGCCATCGGCTACCAGCTCGAGCAGGCGTTCACGCTGCGATCCGAGCTCGGCACGGTGGACGAGGCGATCGGTCGACGGGCCGCGGCGCGCCTGGCGGCCGCCGGACGCCGATCGCTGGAGGCCGACGACGCGTCGGCGGCGGCCGCACTCCTCGGTCGTGCCATCGATTGCCTCACCGACGACGACGACATCGCCGAGCTCCTCGTCGATCGGTGCGAGGCCCTCCTGTCCGGCGGCGACGTCAGCGCCGCGATCCCTGTGATCGACCGCCTTCGGAGCCAAGCCCACGCCGACGACCGGCTCCAGGGCTGGGTAGCGTGCTTCGCCGCCGAGGTGGCCAACCGCACGAGCACGGCGTCCCTGGCCGACACGGCCGCCCAGGCCGGCGAGGCCGCCGACCGCCTCGCGGCCCTCGGCGATCTGGCCGGCGAGGCCAAGGCCCACGCGGTCCGGGCCGACTCGCTGGCGCGCCTCGGTCGCATCGGCGAGTGTGAAGCGGCTCTCGATCTGGCCCTCGGCGCCGCGCGCCGCGCCGGAGACCGCCGTCGGGCGACGGCGGTTCTGGCGGGAGCACCGGTGGCCGCGCTGTTGGGACCCAACCCGGTGACGCGCGCCAGCGGCCGCTGCCTCGACGTCGTGCGGGTGCTGCGAATCACCAGCCGCGCGCCGGCCGTCGAGGCCACGTCGCTGCGGTGCCAGGCGGTGCTCGAGTCGCTCCGGGGCCGCCCGGAGGTGGGGCGCCGCATGCTCGGCGCCGCGCGGCGTTCCCTCGAGGAGCTGGGCAACCAGGCCGGGCTGCTGGAGGTCGACGTCGCCGAGGGCATGGTGGCGACGCTGGCCGATGACCTCGACGCCGCCGAGGGCCACCTGAGCCGAGCGCGCGACGGGCTGCAAGGCTTCGGGCTCGACGCCGACGCCGCCTTCGCGGCTGCCCTGCTCGCCGGCGTCCTCGTGGCGCGCGGTCGACTCGACGAGGCGCTGGCGCTGACCAAGGAGAGCGAGCGCCTCGGCGGAGACGATCTGCGCACGGCGATCGCGTGGCGGACCGTGCGAGCTGATGCCCTGGTCAGCCAGGGCCGGACCGATGAGGCGACGCAGGTGGCGCGGGCGGCGGTCGCGCTGGCGGAGACCACCGACGCGCTGGTCGACCACGCCAAGGCTGAGTTCTCCCTCGCACGCGCGCTGCGGGCAGCCGGCGACGAGCCCGACGCCGAGGCCCACGCCCGCCAGGCCCTCGAGCTCTACCAGCGCAAGGAGGCCACCGTCTTCGCCGACGAGGTCCGGGCCTTCCTCGGCGATCACGCCGAGCCGTCGATCGTCGCCGATGCGCCAGGCGACCGGCTCCCGCCCCCAGAGAACGCCGCCACCCGGATGGAAGACCGGTGCAACGGGCTCATACTGGCCCACGACTGGGACCGGTTGGAGGAGTGCTACGCCGAGGACATCGTCTTCAGCGACCGGCGCCCGGTCATGCGCACCGAGATCCGCGGTCGAGCACCCCACATGGAGAACACGAAGCTCGTGGTCGAGCTCGGGGTGACCTCCATGGAGGTCGAGCACCTGATGGTGCGCGGCGAGCGGTTGACGCTCAGCCACACGCGCTTCGGCGACAAGCGGGGAGAGCACATGGTCGACGCGCTCGGCCTGGGAGAGCTCGATGACGCGGGACGCATCGCGGTCAACGCCATGTACGACCACGCGCAGCTGGCGGAGGCCATCCAGGAGCTCGAGAAGCGCTACCTCGCCACCGACGCGGTCCCGCACGCCGATCAGTGGCGGCCCGTCGTCGAGCTCGTCGCCCGGATCAACGCGCGCGACTGGGACGGCATGCGGGCGGTGCTGCACGACGACCTCGAGGGCATGGACCACCGCCAGCTCGGGTGGGGTCGGTTCGGCGCGGACGACCTCGTGGGCCTGTACCGCTCCGCCACGGACGGCGCCGAGGACGCCTGGTTCGGCATCACCGAGATCCATGCCCTCACCGACGACGGTGCGTGCACACGAGGCGCCGGGTTCGGCACCACCGACGAGGGTGCCCACTTCCGGACGTCGGCCACGATCGTGCTGATGGTCGCCGCCGGCAAGATCACCCGCGCCGACTACTTCTCCGAGGCCGACGTCGACGCGGGACGGGCAGCACTGGGAGGCGACGACGAACCGGCGGCACCGGTCCTGAACACGGCCGTCCGGACGTGGGTCCGGCTGTGCGAGCTGCTTCCGACCGGAGGCCCGGATGCGGTCCGAGATGCCTTGGCGGAGAGCTCGGCGAGCATCGACCACCGCCACCTGGTGGGCATGGAGCTCGGTGCCATCGGGATCGAGGGCCACATGCGGGCGATCCTCCTCGTCCGCGAGCTCCGAGTGCAGCGCGTGACCCCCACCGTGGTCGCGACGCGCGGAGATCGCCTGTGCCTCGTCCAGGTGAGGTACGCGGGACCCGACGACGAGAGCGTCGTGGACGTGCTGCACGTCGTCGAGGTCGACCCTGACGGTCGCATCCTCAACAACGATCTGTTCGACGTCGACGACCTGGACACCGCGATGGTCTGCCTCGACCGGCGGACCCTCGAGGCGCAGGTCCCACTCGAGCCCCTCGAGAACGGCGCCTTCCGCGCCTTCGCTCGGCTGTGCGCGCTCGGATCGGCCAACCGGTGGGAGGAGAGCCCGTCCCTCCTGTCGGAGGACGTCGTCAGCTTCGATCACCGTCCGCTGGTCGGCGGGTTGGCGATCGTCGGGATCCGAGACAACATCGCGGCGAGCCAGGGGCTCAACGCCGTCGGCGTCACCAGCATCTCCCCGACGGCCTTCCGAGCCTGGGGCGACCGACTGAGCGTCTCCCGCGTCCGGTACGCGCTCCCGCCAGAGATGGGGGTGGAGTCAGAGGCGCTGCAGCTCGTCGAGACCGACGGGGACGGCTTCATCGTGCGCAACGACGTGTTCGACCTCGACCAGTACGCCGAGGTGGTGGCCGTGGTCGGGGAGCGCCTCATGGCGCTCGGCGACACCTAGTCGAACAGGAGCATCGACGCGGTCTGGCTGCCGGTGGCGAGGAGCTCGCCGTCGGGTGACCACACCAGCACGGTGCCGTGGCCGTAGCCGCCGGACGCGAGGTGCGGATCCAGCTCGAGCAGGACCCACTCGTCGCCGGTGCTGGAGGCGAAGCGCATCGTGTTGTCGATGCTGCTGCCGCCGCCGGCCCGACTGGCGGCCCGTGCGATCGACAGCGGCACCATGTCCGCGAGGTAGGACATCACCGCCGGTGTGGCCGGACGTCCAGGCACGCGGGCCCAGATCGTGAGGTGCGCCCTGGGCGCCTGGCTCCCGGGGAGCGGGGCCGCCGAGCGGAACTCGATGTTGCGCAGGGCCTTGGCCGCTTCCCTGCGCAGGGCCGCGGGGATCGGCAGCTGGAACGGTGGGGCCTCATCGTGCGGCGTCACCAGCGGGAACGGCTCGAAGGCCGCCTCGACCCTGCCCTCCTTGCGGTGGGCGGTGGCGCCGAGGGCGCAGAAGATCTCACGCCCGTCGACCCGCGCGGTCACCCGGACCTGGGCCGCACTGCGCCCTTCAGCCAGCACCTCGGTGGTGCACTCGAAGCGGTCGCCGATCATGGTGTCACCGGCGATGAACTGCACGGTCATCCAGAGCGCCGGGCGCGCCGTCTCCACCTCGGCGAGGGCCACGGCGGCCGCGATGGCCGTGCCACCGAAGAGCTTGCCGTCGAAGCGGGCCAGCGCCCGGGTGAGGTCGAACCCCACGATCCCGGGCCCGGTGCGGTCGAGACCGAGCAGGTCGTGATCGAGCGAGCGGTCCTGGCCGTCGATGGTGAGGTCGTCCCAGCCGTCCGCCATGGGCGACGACGGTACCGGGAGGCCCCTGCGCCGTGGAAACCGACACAGGGGATGTCACACCCCTCAGGCAAACTGGGGACATGGCTCGAGGGGCTTGGCGTCAGCGCGCACTGTGGCGAACCCGCTCGTACCTCGCGCCCTACCACCGGCACCTCACCTTCATCGTCATCTCCTCGATCGTGTCGAGCGCCGGCATGGTGGTCGTCCCGCTGATCGTGAAGGAGGTGGTCGACGGTCCCCTGGCCGACGGCGACCGCGACGCGGTCTTCGGGTGGGCGGCCCTCGTGGCGGCCATCGCCCTGGTCGAGGTGTTCCTGGCCTTCGGCCGCCGCTTCCTCCTCACGGTCCTGTCCACCGGGCTCGAGACGAGCCTGCGGGACGACCTCTACGCCCAGCTGCAACGCCTCGACGTGGGCTTCCACGACCGCTGGCAGTCCGGCCAGCTCCTGTCCCGCGCCATGACCGACCTCAGCGTCATGCGTCGCTTCATCGGGTTCGGGGCCATCTTCTTCGTGCTCATCCTCGTCCAGGTGGCGGCGATCTTCGGCGTGCTGCTCACCCTGCACGTGCCGCTGACGCTCCTCACCTTCGCCGCCACCATCCCGGTGCTGGTGCTCTGCCATCGGTTCCAGCAGCGGTACATGAAGATCGTCCGGCGCATCCAGGACCAGACCGGCGACCTCACCACCACCATCGAGGAGGGAGCCAAGGGGATCCGGGTGCTCAAGGCGTTCGGGCGGGGCGATGTGTCGTTCGCCAAGTACCAGGGCGAGGCCGAACGGATCCACGACACCCAGATGGAGCGGATCACGCTGCACACCCGCTTCGTGTGGGTCCTGGCCCTGATCCCGAACATCTCTCTCACCTGCGTGCTGCTCGCTGGTGTCCTCGCCGTCGGCTCCGGCGGGCTCACGCTCGGCGGCCTGGTGGCGTTCGTGTCCTACGTGCTGATGCTCACGTTCCCGCTCGAGATCCTCGCGTGGATCATGGCGTTGGCCGGCGAGGCCGAGAGCGCCGCGGTGCGCATCTACGAGGTGTTCGACACCGAGCCGACCATCCAGGATCGGCCTGGCGCGCTCGTCATCGACGAGGTGCGCGGCGACATCCGCTTCGAGCGCGTGTCCTTCACCTACGAGGGCAGCGAGCGCACGGTCCTGACGGACATCGACCTCACGGTCCCAGCCGGCCAGATCGTGGCGGTGGTCGGGGCGACCGGCTCCGGCAAGACCTCCCTCGTCACGCTGCTCACGCGCCTCTACGACCCCACGGAGGGGCGCATCACCCTCGACGGGCACGACCTCAGAGACCTCACCGTCAACAGCCTGCGCCGCCACGTGGGCTTCGCCTTCGAGGAGCCCTCGCTCTTCTCCGCGTCGGTGCGGGAGAACCTGCTGATGGGCAAGCCCGACGCCACCGAGGCCGAGGTGCTCGCGGCCCTCGAGGTGGCCCAGGCCGACTTCGCCCTCGACCTGCCGTGGGGCCTCGACACCCGCATCGGTGAGCAGGGGCTGTCGCTGTCCGGCGGCCAGCGCCAGCGCCTCGCGCTGGCCCGAGCCATCATCGGGCGACCGCGCATCCTCGTGCTCGACGACCCGCTGTCGGCCGTGGACGTGCACACCGAAGCCGCCGCCCAGGCCGCCCTGCGGCCGATCCTCGAGGACTGCACCGTCTTCATCGTCGTGCACCGCCCCTCCACCGTGGCGCTGGCGCAGCGATCGATCCTCCTCGACGAGGGCCGCCTCGTCGCGGTCGGCACCCACCACGACCTGCTCGAGTCGGAGCCCCGCTACCGAGCTGTGCTCTCCGAGGACGCGGAGGAGGTGCGCGCGCGATGACCACGATCGAACCCGACGAGGTCCACGACATCGATGTCGACGCTCCGCTCGACCTCACCGGCGACGAGCTGGTCGACGAGTGGCGCGGCGTCAACGTCGAGGATGTCGAGGAGGTCACCGGGGGCCTCGCCGGCCTGCTGCGCAGCCGCAGTCGCGCATTGCTCGCCGACCTCATGCGACCTCACCAGCGCTCGCTGGTGCTGTCGTCCTTGCTGATCGCCGTCGCGGTCGGTGCCCGACTCGCGATGCCCTGGCTCGTGCAGCGCGGCATCGACGAGGGCATCCCCCCGCTGCTCGACGGCGGGAGCGGTGACGTGCGCCCCCTCGTCACCGTGGTGCTGGCCGTGCTGGCCACCGCCGCGATCAGCGCGGCCACCTTCAACGCCTTCCTGCTCCTCGTCGGTCGCGTGGGCCAGGACGTGGTGCTCGACGTGCGCGAGCGCGTCTACCGCCACTTCCAGCTCCTCAGCACGTCGTTCCACGAGCGCTACACCTCCGGGCGCGTCATCTCCCGGCAGACGTCCGACGTGGAGGCCATCGCCGACCTGCTCGGTCACGGGCTGATCAACCTCATCACCTCCGGGCTGCTGATCGGCGGCATCGGCGTCGCGCTCCTCCTCATGGACCTGCCCCTGGCGCTCGTGAGCCTGGGCTCGTTCCCGATCCTGTTCGTGATGACCCGGGCGTTCCGGAGCCGGGCGGAGCTCGCCTACCGAGCCACCCGTGAGGCGGTGGCGCTGGTGATCGTGCACTTCGTCGAGAGCCTCGGTGGCATCCACGCGGTCCACGCGTTCCGGCGGGAGCCCCGCAACCAGGAGATCTTCGAGCACCTCGACGACCGCTACCGGCGCGCCAACAACTGGTCGGGCCGGCTGGCGGGTGTGTACGGCCCGGGTGTCCAGCTGGTCGGCCGGCTCACGATCGCGCTGGTGCTGCTCGTCGGCGCCCACCGCGTCCTCGACGGCGACATGACCGTCGGCGTGCTGGCCGCCTTCCTCCTCTACCTGCGCCAGTTCTTCGCGCCGATGGAAGAGCTCAGCCAGTTCTACAACCTGTTCCAAGCCGCGGCGGCCGCCACCGAGAAGCTGTCGGGGGTGCTGGCCGAGGCGCCGAGCGTCCCCGAGCCGGTCAAACCGACCCCGCTCGAGCACGCCCACGGCGAGATCCGGTTCGCGGGCGTGGAGTTCGGCTACCGGGAGCGCACGGTCCTCCACCACCTCGACCTGGTGATCCCCGCCGGCCAGACCCTCGCGGTGGTGGGAGCCACCGGCGCCGGCAAGACCACCATCGCCCGCCTCGCCGCCCGCTTCTGGGACCCGACCGACGGCGCCGTGCTGCTCGACGGCATCGACCTGCGCGACCTCACCGAGGTCGACCTCCGGCGCGCGGTCATCACGGTCACCCAGGAGAGCTTCCTCTTCGCAGGGTCGGTGGCCGACAACATCCGCCTCGGCCGTCCGGGTGCGAGCCAGGAGGAGATCGAGGACGCCGCCCGCGCCATCGGGGCTCACGGCTTCATCAGCCGGCTGCCCCAGGGCTACGACACCGACGTGCACCAGAAGGGGGCCCGCCTCTCCAGCGGCCAGCGGCAGCTGGTGTCGTTCGCACGCGCCTTCCTCGCCGACCCCGCCGTGCTCATCCTCGACGAGGCCACCTCGTCGCTCGACGTCCCGTCGGAGCGGCTCGTGCAGCACGCGCTGCAGACGCTGCTGGAAGACCGCACCGCCGTGATCATCGCCCACCGCCTCACCACCGTGGAGATCGCCGACCGGGTCATCGTCATCGACGGCGGCCGCATCGTCGAAGACGGCGCCCCCTCGGCGCTGATCGGCGGCGATGGCCGCTACGCCGACCTCCACCGCCAGTGGATCGAGAGCCTGGCCTAGGTTCGAGCCGTGCAGGAGATCGTCGCCGCGCTGGCCGAGCAGCAGGACGAGCTGGCTGGGCTGCTGGCCGACCTCGCCGACGAGAGTTGGGCCCAGCCGTCGGCGTGTGCGGGCTGGTCGGTCGCCGACGTGGTGCTCCACCTCGCCCAGACGAACGAGATGGCCACCGCCAGCGCGCGCGGCGACCTGCCGGCCGTGATGGGTCGGCTCACCGAGAGCCTGCCGCCGGCCAGCGACATCGACGACGGCGCCGACCAGATGGTGGCCAAGGAGCGCGGCGCGGGGGCCGCCGCCATCCACCAGCGGTGGCGGCAGTCGGGCGCCGACCTGCGCGCGGCGCTGCTCGACTGCGAGCCGGGCGATCGCGTCACGTGGGTCGTGGGCGACATGGCCGCCCGCACCCTCGGCACCACCCGCCTGGCCGAGACGTGGATCCACACCGGCGACGTCGCCGTCGGGCTCGGGGTCGAGCTCGTGCCCGCCGACCGCCTGCGGCACATCGCCCGCCTGGCCTGGCGCACGATCCCCTACGCCTTCACGCGCGAGGGCCTCGAACCACCTGGGCCGGTCGCCTTCGAGCTCACCGCCCCGAGCGGCGCCGCCTGGACGTTTCGTCCCGACGGCGACGCCGCCACCGTCATCCGCGGCCCGGGCTACGACCTGTGCCGAGTGGCCAGCCGCCGCGTCGCCCCGCGCGACACCGCCCTCGTCGCGGAAGGGCCCGATGCCGACGCGGTCCTCGACCTCGTCCGCACCTGGGCCTAGACCTCGCCGGCGTCAGACGCCGGTCCGACCCTTGCGCCAGCCCCAGCCGGCGACCAGGAACACCAGGAAGATCACCAACAGCCAGATGAGAAAGTCCACGAGAACCTCGCTTTGAGTAGGACGAGACGGGACGCCTCGTCGACGCTCCCAGCGCTACCCATGGCGCAGCATCCCTACTCGCAATCTGACCTTTCGGTCAGACCAGAAGGTCCTGGTACTCCTCGTGCTTGGCGATCCAGCCCTTGATGAAGGGGCAGGTGGCGATGACCTGGTGGCCGTGGGCGCGGACGTCGTCGAGGGCGCCGCGTGCCAGCTGACCGCCGAGACCGTGGCCCTCGTAGGCGTCGTCGATCTCGGTGTGGAAGAACTCCCACGCGTCGGGCGTCTCGCGGTACCGCGTGAACCCTGCGACCTTCCCGTCGACGTGGATCTCGTAGCGGGACTCGTCCGGGTTGTGCACGACGTCGGCCATGCGCCCTGTCTACCCAAGTCAGCCGAGGCGGATGGTCTCCAGGCCGATGGTGCCGTCGTAGGCGCCTTCGGGGTTGGCACGGACGGCTTCGTCGAGCTTGTGGGCGTCCTCGCCGATGAGGATGCGCCAGCGGCCCTCGCGGACGCCGTCGAGGATCACGGTGGCCGCCTCGGCCGCGGACACCGGCGCGCTCTCGCGGAACATGGTGCCGAACATCGTCATCATCGAGCGGATGGCCTCGTCGTCCATCGTCTCCACCGGCACGCCCCGCTTGGCCATGGTGGCGCGCAGGTCGACCAGCTCGTCGTCGCCGACCTCGCCGGAGCCGGCGTGCACGAGGCGGCTGTTGATGACGATGTCGGTGCCGATGTGTCCCGGCATCACGACGGACACGCCGACGTGCGGCGCGTTCTGCCGGAAGTCCTCGATCAACGCCTCTGTGAGGCCCTTCACCGCGAACTTGGCCGCGCTGTAGGCGGTGTGCGGGATGTCCGGGAGCTTGGCCCAGAAGCCGTTCACGCTGCTGGTGTTGACCAGGTGGCCCTCGTCGCTCGCGACGAGGAGCGGCACGAAGGCGCGGCAGCCGTTGTAGACGCCACCCCAGCAGATCCCGAAGGTGCGGTCCCACTCGGCCCGGTCTGCCTCGATGAAGCTGCCGCCGCCGCCCACGCCGGCGTTGTTGAACACGAGGTTCACGTGGTCCGTGGCGTGGGCGGCCAGCACCTCGTCGCGGAAGCGGAGCATGTCGGCCTCCACCGCCACGTCGCACTCGTGGGTGGTGATCTTGGTGCCCTCGGGGGCGTCCTTCTCGGCGCGCAGGGCCGTCTCCTCGAGGTTGTCGAGGTTCACGTCGCACGTGGCGACGTGGCATCCCTCGGCGGCGAGCTGGACCACGAGCTCCCGCCCCATCCCCGTGCCGCCGCCGGTGACGACCGCGACCTTCCCCTCGAACGATTCCATCCCTGCCCCCTTCGGTTCGCCCGAAACCTAGTGTCAACCTCCGATGCCCACCGAGCTGATCTACGAGCTGCGTGACGACCACGTCGGGGTGATCACCCTCAACCGGCCCGACGCGCGCAACGCCCTCACGCACACCACGTACGCCGAGCTCGAGGACGCCGTCCGCACGACCACCGCGCGCTGCCTCGTCATCACCGGCGTCGACCCGGCGTTCTGCTCGGGCGACGACGTGAAGCAGATCATGGTGAACGCGGGTGAGGCGGTCGCCAGCGGGCGGCGCCGGGAGCCCGCCCTCACCCCAGCCGCCGACGCGCTGCTCCACACCGACATCCCGATCGTCGCCGCGGTCAACGGGCCGGCCGTCGGCTGGGGGATGGAGCTGGCGCTGATGGCCGACCTCCGGGTGGCGTCGGAGCGCGCCAAGTTCGGCGAGCTGTTCGTCCACCGTGGCCTGTGCTCCGACGTGCCGGGCATCGGACGCCTGGCTCAGCTCGTCGGGCGGGAGCGGGCGGCGGAGCTGCTGTTCACGGGACGCGTGATCGACGCGGCCGAGGCGCACGCGCTGGGGCTCGTCTCCCGCGTCGTCCCGCACGAAGACCTGCTCCCGGCCGCCCTCGAGCTGGCCGGCACGATCGCCGCCAACCCACCGCTGGCGGTCCAGAAGCTGAAGCAGGGGTTGCGCCGCGCCCTCGACCCCGACTGGCACGAGCTGGGGACCTGGGTCAGCCGGAGCCTCGGCGAGCTGTTCCAGACCGCCGACCACCGCGAGGGCGTCGCGGCGTTCCTCGAGAAGCGCCCCGCCCGCTACGAGGGTCGCTGAGGAAGGAGAACGTCCCTCGGTGTGCAACGAGGGAGGAACCGTGCAATCGTGACAAGCGTCACGCGGTGGTTGGGGACCCGGGGGGGGATCAGCTCATGCAACGACGTCGCCAACGCTGGTTGGCGCGGGCCACGGGGCTCGTCGCCCTCGCCGCGATCACCGTCGCTCCGGCCCCCGCCGCCCGCGCCCAGGACGGCGCGACGGTGGCGACCGCCAAGGCCACGGCGATCGTGGTGAAGGTGGCGCCGGCGGTGGGTGCCCTGCAGCTGGCCCTCGGCTCGGGCATCTCGGTGGCCGAGATCAAGAACAGCCTGGCGCAAGCCCAGTCGACGTCGGCCGACCTGGGCCTCATCGCCACGGCGCTCGTCGGCGAGCAGTGCGACGGCTCCGAGGCCAGCTTCAAGGAGAGCGACCTCCCCCACCCGATCCGCATCGACAACCGCGGTGGCGACGCCCACGCCGAGACCGCGGCGGCGCCGTTCGGTCGCGACGGAGCCGGCGTGCAACAGGTGCGCGCCACCGCCCAACCGTTGGCAGAGGCCGTCTCCACCAGCACCAAGCTCGAGCTGGGACCGCTGGTCGCCATCGACGGCGGCCGAGCCGTCACCACCACGGAGGTGATCGACGGGAAGGCCCGCGTGGCGCACGGCACCGTGTCGGCCGACCTCGTGATCCCGGGGATCCTCTCCCTCAAGGGCCTGCAGTGGGACGCCTTCCACCGCACCGGCACGTCCCCGTCGGCCCATGCCTCGTTCGAGGTCGGCCGCGTCGTGCTGCTCGGCCAGACCATCCCTGTGCAGGGGGTGTCGGCCGAGGACCTCATCGCCACCCTGAACACCGGCCTGGCGCCGCTCGGGATCACCCTCACCGCGCCGTTCGTCGAACGCTTCACCGACCCCGCCGACGTCGTGCGCATCACCCCCCTGCAGGTCCGCTTCGGCGACTCCCCGCTCGGTGCCCTCCTGCTCGGTCCGCTCCTCGACGCCAGCCGGCAGGTGCGCGACGACCTCGCCGCGTCCGTCATCTCCGCGACGTGCAAGGCCTCCACCCTCTTCCTCCTCGGTGAGATCGCCATCGGCCAGCTGTCAGGCATCGGATCGACGCTCATCTCGGTCGGCGGGGCCGAGGCCACCACCGGTCTCGTCGCCCTCGAGGACCCGTTCGGCGACGGCGGCCTCCTCGGGCCGAGCCCTGCGGCGCCGGCCGCCCCGGCGACCCCGGCCGCGCCCGCCGCGCCAGCCGCACCCACCGGCCCGGCGGTCGCTCCCGCCGCGCCCCAGCCGCCGCCGGTGGCCACGCAACCGGCCGGTTCGTTCCGGCGCTTGTGCGAGAGCGTCCACCCGTTCCGCTGGCCGTCGTGTTCGGGTGGCGCCGGCACCTTCGTCGGGTTCGGGGCCATCGGCGCCACCGCCGGGATCGCCCTGCTCGACTGGCGCCACCAACGTCGGCGCTCGAAGCGGGCGGCCGGCGTCGGGGGCGCTGCGTGACGAGTGGCGCACCGCTGCGCGAGATGGCCCGCAGCTACGGGGCCGTCGTGGGCATCGCCCTCGCGTTCCTCCTCGTCGCGCTCACGGTGCAACCCGCCGACCGCGACGAAGAGCAGGCCCTCGCTTCCGGCCCCGGCGTGGCCGGCGGTGTCGTCGACCCGGTCCTCGGCGGGGCGACCGCGTCCACCGTGGCCGGCGATCCGAACGCGCCGGCGGCGGGCCAGCCCGGCGCCGGTCCAGCGCAGGGCGGCGGACCGGCCGCTCCCGCCGGTTGCACCGACCGCACCCTGCAGGTGCTCGGCGATCCGTACTCGCCGCCGTGCGTGGGCTTCAGCGGGAACAACGGTGGCGCCACCTCGAAGGGCGTCACCGCGACGTCGATCAAGGTGAGCGTGCGCGAGCTCGAAGGCCCGTCGGCGGCGGAGATCTTCGCCGACATCACTGGTGAGGCGGTCAACGACTCCCCCGAGTCGTACCGAGACACGGTGATGGCGTACGCCGAGTACTTCTCGAGCCGGTTCCAGCTCTACGGGCGCAAGATCGACGTCGAGATCTTCGACGGGCAGGGGGTCGGTGCGTCGGAGCTGCTGGGCGGCGGCCGTGAGGCGGCGCTGGCTGACGCCATCCAGGCCTCCCAGGAGATCGGAGCCTTCGCCGACCTCACTGGCCTCACCCTCCCGTACGCCGACGCCCTGGCCCGCCAGAAGGTCGTGGCCTTCGGGGCGCCGTACCCGTCGCGCCAGTGGTTCGTCGACCGTCGCCCGTACGTGTGGAGCGTCTTCCCGGACGGCACCATCGCCACCGAGGCGTCCGTTTCCTGGATCACCTCGCGCCTGACCAGCCAGAAGACGGTCCAGTACTCGCCGCAGTTCCTCGGCAAGCCGCGCCGCTATGCGGTGGTGGCCCCCGAGAACCCCGAGTACCAAGAGTCGGTGAACCGCTACATCGAGCTCGTGCGCGACGCCGGCTTCGCGCTCGATCTGAACCTCAAGTACAAGCTCGATCTCGGCACCATGGTCAACCAGGCCTCGGGCATCGTCGCCCAGCTGAAGGACAAGGGGATCACCAGCGTGATCTGCGCGTGCGACCCCGTGATGCTCGCCCTCGGGCTGACCCCGAAGTCGAACGAGCAGAGCTACCAGCCCGAGTGGCTGACCTCGGGGCTCGCGTTCGTGGAGCAGGACCTCGTCGGCCAGCTCATCGACGCCAAGCAGTGGCAGCACTCGTTCGGGATCGCCTTCAACGCCACCCCTGAGCCGCTCGGGCGCTCGTTCCCGTACGCCGCCTACAAGCAGGTGCGACCGGGCGACGAGCCCGTGTTCGGCTACGAGGAGATCTACTACCAGTTCTACCTGCTGGCCATCGGCCTGCAGATGGCCGGGCCGAACCTCACCCCCGCGTCGTTCGAGGCGGGGATGTTCGCCTACCCGGGCGGCAGCGGACCGCGCGGCACGTGGGGCTTCGGCGAGGGCGACTACACGCCCACGGACGACTTCCGCGAGATCTGGTGGGACCCGAACAAGATCTCACCGCAGAACAACAAGAAGGGTGCCTGGGTGGAGCTGAACGGTGGCCAGCGGTACCTGCCAGGGCAGGTGCCGAAGGGCTCGGCGCCCTACTTCAAGTGAACGTCGCCGACGGACCGCTGGCGCGCCTGCGGGCGACGCCGGAGAACCCCCACGGCTTCCGCGGGTTCGGACCGCTCGTCGCCCTCTGCATCCTCGTGGCGTTGATCGTGCTGCTCGCGCCCTCGGTGGCGCCCGAGCACATCATCCTGCAGCCCACCGACGCGACGACCACGACCACGACCACCACGACCGAGGTCGCGCCGTGATCGAGCGGGCGTGGGAGGACCAGCGGGTGCGCATCGGCGTGGCGGTGGCGCTCGCCTACAGCGTCCTCTACTGGGTGCCGTCCTCCCCGCTGCCCGACAAGCTCCCCTGGGGCGTCATCGCGCAGGGGGTGATCTTCGGGTCGTCGTACGCGCTCCTCGGGATGGGCCTCATCCTCATCTACCGCACCAGCCGCATCGTGAACTTCGCCTACGGGGCCATGGGGGCCATGCCCGGCGCCATCACCGTCGGCCTGTTCACGGCCAAGGGCTGGAACTACTTCCTGTCGATCGCCATCGGCGTCGTCGTGGGCGTCGTCTCGGGCGCGCTCACCGAGATCCTCGTCATCCGCCGCTTCGAGAAGTCCTCGCGCCTCGTGCTGACGGTGGCCTCCATCGGGCTCGCGCAGGTGCTCGGCGCCATCGGGCTCGGCATCGGCATCTGGCTCGGCACCGAGACCCTGATCGGCAACATCGCCACGCCCCTCGACGGCGACGTCTTCCTGCGGCCGTACCCCATCCGGGGCGACCACCTCCTCATGATCGGCGTCGTGCCGGTCGTGCTCGCCGGCCTCGCGTGGTACCTGCTGCGCACCGACGCCGGCACCGCGGTGCGAGCGGCCGCCGAGAACCAGGACCGCGCGCAGCTGCTCGGCATCCCGGTCCGACGGCTGCAGACCATCGTCTGGGCGGTGGCCGGCGGCCTGTCCACGATCACCTTCGTCACCAAGGCGCCGTTCACGGGCGTCGTACCCGAGGCCCTCGTCGGGGCGACGACGATCCTGCCTGGCCTCGCGGTCGCGGCGGTCGCGCGAGTTCAAGTCCCTCCCCGTGGCGCTCTGGGCCGGGCTCGGTCTCGGCATCGCCGAGTGGACGATCCGCTGGAACGTGTCCGCGGAGTCCGTCTTCGACGTGACGTTCTTCGTCGTGATCCTCGCGGCCCTCCTCCTGCGCAAGGTGAAGACCAGCCGGGCCGAGACCGGCGAGTCGTCATGGGACGCCGCCGGCACCCTCAAGCCGATCCCGGAGCAGCTGCGACAGCTCCCCGAGGTCCGCATCCCCAAGCAGGCGTTCGCCGCCATCGGCGCCGTCCTCCTGATCCTCGTCCCGCTCGGTGCCGCCCCCAGCACGGTGTCGCAGCTGAGCTTCGCGGTGGTGTGGGCCATGGTCGCGACGTCTCTGGTCGTGCTCACGGGCTGGGGCGGCAACGTCAGCCTCGGGCAGTTCGCCATCGTCGGGGTCGGCGCCTTGGTCGCCGGGAACCTGATGATGCGGTGGAACGTCGACTTCATCGTCGCGGCGATCGCCGCCACCGCGGCCGGGGCCCTCATCGCGGTGGGCATCGGCCTGCCTGCCCTGCGCATCAAGGGCCTCTACCTGGCCGTCACCACCCTGGCCTTCGCCGTGGCGCTCGACTCGTACTTCTTGAACCCGGTCAACTTCTCGAGCTTCATCCCGCAGTCGATCGTGCGACCCGTGTTCATCAAGCGCTTCCCGCTGGTCAGCGAGTGGTCCACCTACTACCTGTGCCTCGGTGGGCTCGCGGTCGCCATCGTGCTCATGCGCAAGCTCCGCGACGGACGACCGGGCCGCGTCATCATCGGCACCCGCGACAACGATCGGGCGGCGGACGCGTTCGGCGTGCCGACCACTCGGGTGAAGGTGCAGACGTTCGCCCTCGCCGGCTGCGTGGCGGGCTTCGCGGGAGCGCTGTACATGCTGGTGGCGGCGCTCATCGGCATCGGTCCGGGCACGTTCCGCCCGTCGATGTCGATCGAGGTGTTCTCGTACGCCGTCATCGGTGGGCTCGGTTCCATCTCGGGCGCCATCGCCGGTGTCGGCCTGTTCCGGGGCCTCGACTTCGTGCTGGCCAAGAACGTCGACGGCCCGCTCGGGGACGTGCTGCGGCTCTCGCTGTCCGGCGGCGGGCTGCTGATCATCCTCTACTTCCTGCCGGGCGGGCTCTGGCAGTTCGTGCAGCGCCTCCGCGACCGCTACCTGCGCATCGTCGCCGACCGGCGCGGCCTGGTCGTGCCCAGCCTGGTGGCCGACAAGCGCGTGACGGACGACGTCGCGGACGCCGAGGCGCACGCGGAGGACGAGACCGCCGTCATCGGAGGGGCCCTCCGTTGACCGAACCCCTGCTCGAGGTCACGGGCGTCGACGCGTCGTACGGCCCCGTCCAGATCCTCTTTGGGCTGGATCTCACCGTCGAGCGCGGTGAGATCGTCGCCCTCCTCGGTACGAACGGCGCCGGCAAGTCCACCTTGTTCAAGGTCGTCACCGGCCTGCTCGAAGCGCGACGGGGCACCGTGCGCTTCGACGGTGCCGACATCACCAACCAACCCACCACCTCGATCGTCGAGCGCGGCATGATCATGATGCCGGGCGGTCGCAGTGTGTTCCCCACGCTCACCGTGAAGGAGAACCTGCGCCTGGCCGGTTGGACGAAGCGCCACGACAACGCGCAGGTCGCCGCCGACGAGGACCGGGTGCTGAGCCTGTTCCCCCGGTTGCGCGACCGCTACACGCAGATGGCGGGTGACCTCTCGGGCGGCGAGCAGCAGATGCTGGCGATCAGCCAGGCGCTCATGCCGGAACCGACCCTCCTGCTGATCGACGAGCTGTCCCTCGGTCTCGCCCCGACGGTCGTCGGGCAGCTGATCGAGGTCGTGCACCAGACCCACGAGACCGGGGTGACGATCGTCGTCGTCGAGCAGTCGATCAACGTCGCGCTGCAGCTGGCCGACCGGGCGGTCTTCATGGAGAAGGGCGAGTTCCGCTTCACCGGTCCCACCACCGAGCTGCTCGAGCGCCCAGAGCTGCTGCGCTCCGTGTTCATCGGCGGCGCCTCGACTCCCGCGACGCCGGCCAAGCCGAAGCGGCGGGGACGCCTGAAGGCCACGACGAACGGCTCGGACGACGGCGCCGCGCCCGCCGCGGCGCCGACGCGGGTGCCCCCCAGCGCCGAGGCCCCCGTGATCCTCGAGGTCCGCGATGTCGTGAAGCGCTTCGGCGGGATCACGGCCGTCAACCAGGTGTCGGTCGAGCTCCGCCAGGGAGAGATCGTCGGCCTCATCGGGCAGAACGGCGCCGGCAAGACGACGCTCTTCGACTGCATCTCCGGCTTCCTCGAGGTCGACGCCGGGCGCATCATCCTCTCCGGCGACGACATCCAGGAGCTCGCCCCCCACCAGCGCGCGCAGCGAGGTCTGGGTCGCTCGTTCCAAGAGGCCCGCCTGTTCCCGTCCCTGACCACGGCGGAGACGCTGGCGATCGCGCGCGAGCGACACCTCCTCTCACGCGGCTTCGTGGCCGCCGCGTTCGCGCAGCCGGTGGCCCGCACGTCCGAGGACGATGTCGCCAGCAAGGTCGACATGCTCATCGACCTCATGGGCCTCCGCGCCTTCCGAGAGAAGCTCACTGGCGAGCTGTCGACCGGCACCCGTCGGATCGTGGAGCTGGCCTGCCTCCTGGCGGCCGATCCCGCCGTCATCATCCTGGACGAGCCATCGGGCGGCGTGGCGCAACGGGAGACCGAAGCGCTCGGTCCCCTGCTGCAGCGCGTGCAGGCGTACACGGGCACCTCGATCATGGTGATCGAGCACGACATGCCGCTGCTCACGTCGATCTGCGACCGCATGTACGCGCTCGAGCTCGGCGCCGTGATCGCGGAGGGTCGTCCCGCGGAGGTGCTCGAGCACCCGCGGGTCATCGAGAGCTACCTCGGCACCGACGTTGCGGCCATCAACCGCTCAGGCGCCGCGACGGGCTGATCAGTCGGGGGCGGTGATCTCCTGGAGCTTGGCTGCATGGCGGCCGCGGCGGCCGGGTCCCCGCCGCTGCTCTGCATGGCCATGAGCTTGGTCATGTCGCCCTCGACCTTGATCTGCCCACCCATGAACGCCTGCATCGCGGCTTGCTGGTTGCCTTCGACGAACATCTGGCGGGCGGTCGCGTAGGGCACGGTGAGCTTGGTGGGTGCCTCGATCAGCCCGGCACCGAAGGCGCCGTCGGACACGTGCAGCTCGCGGTCGCCGGCGGGACCCCCGGTGACGACCATGCCCTCGCTGGGCCCCGGCTTCTCGAACTTGCGCTCCGCGTGCAATAACTCACCGCAGCCAGCGGAGGACGGGCCGATCCAGCGGAAAGTACCGTTCGCGCCCGTGGCTGGGGACGAAGTGGATGTCGTCGTGATCGGCAGCGGGTTCGGGGGCAGCACCACCGCGCTCCGACTCACCGAGAAGGGGTACCGCGTGGCGGTGCTCGAGGCCGGCCGTCGGTTCGACGAGTCGACCCTGCCGAAGACCTCGTGGCGCCTGCGGTCCTTCGTGTGGGCCCCCAAGCTCGGCTGCTACGGCATCCAGCGGATCTCGATCATCAAGGATGTGATGGTCCTCGCAGGCGCCGGCGTCGGCGGTGGCTCGCTCAACTACGCCAACACGCTCTACGAACCGCTGCCGCCGTTCTACGCGGACAAGCAGTGGGGCCACATCACCGATTGGCAGGCCGAGCTGGCGCCGTTCTACGACCAGGCGAAGCGGATGCTCGGTGTCGTGCCCAACCCCACGATCACCCCAGCCGATGAGATCATGCGCGAGGTTGCCGAGGAGATGGGCGTCGGCGACACGTTCGGCCCCACCCCTGTCGGCGTGTTCTTCGGGCCGGCGGGTCTCGAGGTGGACGACCCGTACTTCGGTGGGGTGGGTCCGTCCCGCCGCGGCTGCATCGAGTGCGGCGAGTGCATGACCGGCTGCCGCCACGGCGCCAAGAACACCCTGCTGCAGAACTACCTCTTCCTCGCGGAGAAGGCGGGCGCGGTCGTCCACCCGATGACCACGGTGACGCAGATCCGCCCGCTGCCCGACGGCCGGTACGCGATCGACACCGAGCGCACCGGTTCGTGGTTCCGCAAGCCCACGCGCACCTTCACCGCGCGCGACGTGGTGGTGGCCGCAGGCACGATGGGCACGCAGAAGCTCCTGCACCGCATGCGCGATGAGGGCCACCTCCCCCACCTCTCCGGCCGCCTCGGTGAGCTCACCCGCACGAACTCTGAAGCGATCCTCGGCGCCCGAACGTTCCGGAGCGACACGGACTTCACCAAGGGTGTGGCCATCACGTCGTCGTTCCACCCCGACCACCAGACCCACATCGAGCCCGTGCGCTACGGGAAGGGCAGCAACGCGATGGGCCTGCTCACCACCGGTCTGGCCGACGGCGGTGGCCGGTCCCGGCCGCTCACCTGGCTGCGCGAGGCGGCCCGCCATCCCGTGATGCTGCTCCGGAACATGAGCATGCGGCACTGGTCGGAGCAGATCATCATCGCCCTCGTCATGCAGACGCGGGACAACTCGATCACCTGCTACACGAAGAAGGGGCTGCTCGGCCGGCGCAAGCTGACCTCGAAGCAGGGACACGGCGAGCCGAACCCCACGTGGATCCCGGTCGGCCACGACGCGGTCCGTCGCATCGCCAAGAAGATCAAGGGCTTCGCCGGGGGTGGCTGGAACGATGTGTTCAACATCCCGATGACCGCCCACTTCCTCGGTGGCGCGCCGATCGGTGACTCAGCGGGCACCGGTGTGATCGACCCGTACCACCGCGCCTACGGCCACCCCGGCCTGCACGTGGTCGACGGCGCGGCGGTGTCGGCGAACCTCGGCGTGAACCCGTCGCTCACCATCACCGCCCAGGCGGAGCGGGCGATGTCGCTGTGGCCCAACGCCGGCGAGGCCGACTCGCGACCCCCGATCGGCGAGCCCTACCAGCGCCTCTCACCGGTGGTCCCGCGTCGGCCGGTGGTGCCGGCGGGCGCAGTCGGCGAGCTCCGATTGGTGCCCGTCACGCTCTCGCCACGCGCGGCAGGCTGACCGAACAGCGCCGCCACGATCTCGGCGGCGCCCTCCGGTGCCTGCACCTCCAGGCCGACGCCGCGCCCATCGACGGTGATCGTGAACGAGAAGAAGGCGCAGCACCGCTGCTCCGCGACCACCAGCCGCGTCAGCTCGGCGAGATCAGCGCTCGGACCCAGCTCGACGCGCAGTCCGCCGTCGTCGAGCGGTGTGCGGGCACCGCCCGTGCTCAGGAGCGCCTCCCAGGCGGCCAGCCGGTCCGGCATCGCCTCCGCATCGAGCGTGCACGCGATCGGTGCGCCTTGCACAGGTCGTCGCATGCATGCATATTGATATGTATGGCCGTTGATGTAAAGACCTGCGATCGAGCCACCCTGCTGCGGCTCCTGGGGGAGCCGGTGCGCTGGAGCATCGTGCGGCGCCTGGCCGCCGAGGACCTCTGCGTGTGCCACCTCGTGGAAGACCTCGGGCTGGCCCAACCGCTGATCAGCCACCACCTCCGCGCGCTGCGGGACGCCGGGATCGTGCAGGCCGAGCCGTGTGGCGCCTTCACCTACAACGTGCTGGACCGCACCGTCCTCGCCGCCATCGCCGAGGAGCTGGCTGAGCTCGGCACCCAGCCGCGGTCACCCCGTCGTCGGCCCTGCGGATGACCCACTCCTCCATGCCGGCCCGCGCACTGGCCGAGGGCCTGGGCACCGGCCTGCTCGTGACGGCCGTCGTTGGCTCCGGCATCGCCGCGGAACGGCTGTCGCCGAGTGACATCGGTGTGCAGCTGCTGGAGAGCTCGACGGCCACCGTGCTCGTCCTGGCCGCCCTGATCCTCACGTTCGGTTCCGTGTCGGGAGCCCACTTCAACCCAGCCGTCACCCTTGCCGAGCTGGCCACCGGGACGATCGACCGGCGCGCGGTGCTGCCGTACATCGGGGCCCAAGCCGTTGGCGGGTGCCTCGGAGCCATGGTCGCCAACCTCATGTACGACCTCCCCGCCGTCGACTGGTCGACCCACGACCGCATCACCTCGGCCACGTTCCTGTCCGAGGTGGTCGCCACCTTCGGGTTGCTGACGGTGATCTTCGGGGTGGTGCGATCGGGCCGCCTGACCGCCGTCCCGATCGCGGTGGCCGGCTACATCGGCGCCGCGTACTGGTTCACGTCGTCCACCAGCTTCGCCAACCCGGCCGTCACCATCGCCCGCACCCTGTCCGACACCTTCGCCGGCATCCGGCCAGCGTCAGCGCCCGCCTTCATCGGCGCCCAGCTCCTGGGCGCGGCCCTCGCCGTGCTCGTGGCTCGCCTCGTGTTCCCTGAACCCGAACCGTCACTCGAGGAGGCCCTCGATGCCCGACCCTGAGGGGCGACCGACCGTGCTCTTCCTGTGCGTGCACAACGCCGGGCGCTCGCAGATGGCCCTCGGCTGGTTCCGTCATCTGGCCGGCGACCGTGCGGCCGCCGGATCCGGCGGCTCGGAGCCGCGGGAGGAGGTGAACCCGGCCGCCATCGAGCTCATGGCCGAGGTCGGGATCGACATCAGCGGTGAGCACCCGAAGCGATGGACCGAGGACGTCGTGCGCGCCGCCGACGTGGTGATCACGATGGGCTGCGGCGACAGCTGCCCGGTGTTCCCGGGCAAGCGCTACGAGGACTGGGAGCTCGACGATCCGTTGGGTCGCAGCGTCGACGAGACCCGTCCCATCCGCGATGCGATCGAGCAGCGCGTCCGGACGCTCCTCGATGAGCTCGGGGTGCCTGTCGCTTCCTGACCGTCAGACCGCGAGGACTGAACGCAGCGCCGCGAGCCGCTCGGGGACGACCGTGCAGTTCACCCAACGGCCGACCTTCTCCTTGGTGATGAGACCGGCGTCGGCCAGCACGGTGAGATGGTGGCTGACGGTCGGCTGGCTCTTGCCCACCGGCTCCTCGAGGTCGCAGCTGCACGCCGTGCCCTCGGGCGCGGCAGCGATCAGGGACAGCAAGCGGAGGCGGACGGGGTCGGCGAGCGCCTTGAACGAGGAGGCCAGCTCGTCGGCGTCGTCGGCGCTCAACGTGGCCGAGAGCAGGGGGGCACAGCAGGCGGTGACGGTGGTCTGGCGCATGGTTGCAAGTTCCTGTTGCATTGATCGACGGTTGTCGATACATTGACACTTGTCCATACGATACCAAGGGGATCACCGATGTCACGTGTCCAGCTCGCCCTCAACGTCCCGAACGTCGATGAGGCCGTCGCGTTCTACAGCAAGCTGTTCGCCACCGAGCCGGCCAAGCGCCAGCCCGGCTACGCCAACTTCGCCATCGCCGACCCGCCCCTCAAGCTGGTCCTGTTCGAGAAGGCCGACGCCGACAGCCGCCTGAACCACCTCGGCGTCGAGGTCGAGAGCAGCGATGAGGTGTGGGCCCACCAGATCCGGCTCGACGACGAAGGCGTCGACTCCCTCGAGGAGTCCGGCACCTGTTGCTTCGCCAAGCAGGACAAGGTCTGGGTCGACGGCCCCGACGGCGCCTGGGAGATCTACACCGTCCTCGAGGACAGCGACGTCTTCGGGCGGAGCTCCGCCAAGGTCGACGACGACACCGCTGAGTCGCTCTGCTGCGCATCCGTGCCCGAAGCCGAGGCTCGCTGCTGCTAGCTCGGTCGCTCGACCCCGCCCAGGTCGGAGGCGGCCCGCGAGACCGCTTCGTTGCGGGCCTTCGCGTCATCTGACGCGTTGAGCTGGAGGAACAGCTCGCCCTCGAGGCGCAGCCCCGCATCGAGCGGACCCCGGAGCCCTGCGACCACTGCCCGCTTGGCCGCGAACACGGCCGGTCCGGGGTGGCGGCTGATCAGCTGGCACCAGGCGATGGCGGCGTCGCGGAACCCATCCGTCGGCAGCACCGTGTTGAGGAGCCCGAGGCGCTGGGCTTCCTCGGCGGCGACGATGCGACCCGTCAGGCACAGCTCCGCCCCGATGGCGCCACCGACGAGACGAGGCAGGCGCTGGGTGCCACCGGCTCCGGGGATGATCCCGATGGCGACCTCGGGCTGCCCGAGGTGGGCCCGCTCGGAGCCGATCCGCATGGTGCAGGCCAACGACGTCTCGCACCCGCCGCCCCACGCCTGGCCGTCGATGGCCGCCACGGTCGGCTGCGGCATCGTCTCGAGCTGGTGGAGGGCACGGAACCACGAGGACAGGTCGCCTTCGATGGGCTCGCCCTTGGCCAGCTTGGCGAGATCGTCGAGGTCGGCGTGGGCGATGAAGTAGCCGTCGAGGCCACCGGTGAGCATGACCACGCGCACGGCGTCGGTCTGCTCCGCCAGCGCGTCGAGGTGGTCGGCCAGCTCGCCCATCGACACGAGGTCCATCCAGTTGGACGGCTCGCGACGGAACGTCAGCACTGCCACGCCGTCGTGGTCTTCGCGGGTCCAGGCTGCCATCGGTCGGACCCTATTCCCCGCTACCGGCCGGCGGCCCAGTCTCGGACGACGCGCTCCACGTCGAGCGGCATCAGGTTGGACGGCGGGCCCGAGGTGGCCATCGAGTTCACGCCCCGGATCCTCGTGTTGATGCCGTCGACGATCCTTCGGACCTCGGCTTCGGACGACGACGCCGCCACCTGCTCCAGGGCATCGTCGAGCGCCTTGCGGACGGCCAGGGTCGGCGGGAGGAACGACACGCCTTCGCGCGCCAGCTTCTGCTTCACCCACCAGAGCTCATCGCGCGGCTGGTCGACGTCGGCGAGCGGCTGGCCCTGGCCGGGCAGACCGTCGAAGTCACCGCGCTCCATCCCCTCGCGGACCTGACGATCGATCCACGTCTCCCAGGTGACACCGAAGGGCTTGCGCTCCGTCACGTGACCTCCTTGTGAAGTTCTTCACAACCTTCCGTCAAGTATGCGCCAGCCCCTCAGCGCTCGTCAACGACCTAGCGCTGGCTCAGCCGCGCAGGGCTCGCCCGAGCTCGCCCCACGCGCCGAGCGACGTCGGGTTGCGGGTCCACGCCATGCCGGCGAAGTAGGAGACCACCCGGGTGGCCGTGCCGGCGTACCGGTCGGCCAGCCCGTCGGCGACCGTGGCCCAGTCGCCGCTGACGCAGAAGTGCTCCAGCAGCTCGTCATCGATCTGGGCGGCCATGCCGGCCAGGTCGCCGGCCTTCTGCTTCTCGCGGATGCGAGCCGTCGTGCCCTCGCGGCCGAGCTGGTCGAAGATGAACGCGTAGTTCGGCGTCGACCCGTAGAAGGACACCTGCATGCGGGCCATCTCCCGCCACCCCTGCACCTCGTCGGACGTCGAACCGGGGGCGGCGAAGGTCGGGATGATCACCGCCACGTCGCTGACGTCGCGCCCGGCCCCCGCGGCGCCCTCGGCCAGGTTCGGCAGCACGGTCTCGCGGAGGTAGGTCGGCGTGTTGAGCGGGTGCACGTGGACGCCGTCGGCGACCTCGCCGGCCATGCGCAGCATCCACGGGTTCACCGCCGCCACGTCGATCGGCGGATCGGGCACGTCGATCGGGCCGGGCGACCAGATCGCCGGCAGCAGCGACAGGTTCCAGAACTCGCCCTCGTGGGCGAGCGGCTCGCCGCGGAAGGCGGCGAAGATGGCGCGCAGGGCCAGGACGTACTCGCGGAGCCTCGGGCCGGGATGGCTGAACTCCGAGCCGTAGCGGCGCTCGACGTGCGCCTTCACCTGGGTGCCGAGCCCGAGGCGGAACCGGCCTCCGCTCGCCTCCGCCAGCTCCCAGGCCGCCGCGGCCGTGACCATGGGGCTCCGCGGGAAGGCGACGGCGACGCCGGTGAGGAGGTCGAGGTCGGCCGCCAGCGCGGCGGCCGCGCAGGGGAGGTAGGCGGTGCGGCCCGACTCGGTGACGACGAGGCCGTCGAAGCCCGCCGCCGACGCGTCGCGGGCCAGGTCCTGCATCCGACGCAGCGGGAGCCCACCCGTCATGAGGTCCAGCTGCATGGCGGCGACCCTACCGAGCGCCAGTAGCCTCAGCCGCCGTGACCACCGAGCCCCTCGCCCGCCCCGCGCCGACGGTCGCCCTCGTCACGGGCGGCGCCGGCTTCGTCGGCAGCCACCTGATCCGGCGGCTCGTCGAGCAGTTCCCGGAGACGTCCGTGATCTCCGTCGACAACTACTTCAGCGGCTCGATCGAGAACCACGTCGACGACCCGCGCGTGAAGTACATCACCGCCAGCTCGCTCGACATCAACCGCATGTGGGATCGCCGCCGCCTCCCCACCCCCGACGTCACCTTCCACCTGGGCGAGTACTCGCGGATCGTGCAGTCCTTCGCCGACTTCGACGACGTGTGGGAGTTCAACATCCGCGGCACGAAGGAGGTCGTGACGTTCTGCCACGAGCGGAGCTCGCTGCTCGTGTACGCGGGATCCAGCTCCAAGTTCGCCAGCGAGGGGGCCGAGCACCTCAGCCCGTACTCCTGGACCAAGGCCAAGAACATCGAGTACATCCGGAACTTCGCGGACTGGTTCGGCCTCGACTACGTGATCACCTACTTCTACAACGTGTACGGGCCCGGGCAGATCGGCAAGGGCTCCTACGCCACCGTGATCGGGATCTTCGAGGAGCAGGCCGCCAACGGCGAGCCGCTCACGGTCGTCGAGCCCGGTACCCAGACGCGGGACTTCACCCACATCGACGACATCGTGGACGGGCTCATCGTCTGCTACCTGCACGGCGAGGGTGACGGCTACGAGCTGGGCACCTCGCAGGACTGGGAGATCATCGAGGTCGCGCGGATGTTCAGCGATGACATCGAGCTGATCCCCGCGCGGCAGGGCGAGCGGGCGAGAGGGAAGGCCGACGCATCCAAGGCCCGAGCGATCGGCTTCGAACCGAAGCGGTCGCTGCCCGACTACGCCGCCGAGGTCCGCAAGACCTGGGCCTAGCCCGCCGGGTCAGCCGACCCGGATCGGCAGGACCCGCGGGCCGCGCACCTGGCCGCCCGACCAGACCACGGCGTCCGGATCGGCGAGCGAGAACGTCGGGAAGTGCTCGAGCCACACCTCCAGGGCGACGCGCAGCTCCATCCGCGCGAGGTGGGAGCCGGCGCACCGGTGGATCCCGAGCCCGAAGGCGGCGTGGCGGTTCACCTCGCGGTCGATGATCACCTGATCGGCGTCGTCGAAGAAGGCCGGATCGCGGTTGGCCGACGGGAACGGCAGCAGGACCCAGTCGTTGGCCTGCATCGGACAACCGTTGAAGTCCATGTCGTCCTTCACCATGCGCGCCATGGTGACGGGCGCGTACGCCGCGCAGCAGCTCCTCCATGGCCGTCGCCAGCAGGTCGGGCTCGGCGACGAGGCGCTCGCGGTCGGCGGGGGTCGCGGCGAGGTGGTAGATCGACGCGCCGATGGCGCTCCACGTGGTGTCGATGCCGGCGAGGAGCAGCAGCGCCATCGTGCCGATCACGTGCGCCGGCTCGAGGGGCTGGCCGTCCATCTCCGAGGCGAGCAGGTAGCTGGTGAGGTCGTCGCGGGGGTGCTCGACGTGGTCCTCCACCTGCACCCGGAGGTACTCGAACAGCACCATCATCCCCTCGGCCCGCTGCTCGAGCGGGAGGGCCACGCCTTCGAGCACGTGCTTGACGAACCCGCGGAAGCGGTCGGCATCCTCCTCGGGGAAGCCGAGCATGGTGGCGATGACCCGTACCGGGATGTGCTGGGCGTACTCCTCGGCGGCATCGACGACGTCACGGTCGCCCATCCCGGCGATGAGCTCCTTGCAGTACGCGCGCGTCGAGGCCTCGAGCTTCTCGATCGCCTGGGGCGCGAACGCCGGGAGCAGCAGGCGCCGCGCGCCCTGGTGGAACGGAGGGTCCGACGTGATGGGTGGGGCGATCCCGGCCGGCGCCATCTCGATGGGCGGACGGAACGGCGACATGACCACGCTACGCGACGTGAACCGCTCGGTGTCGTAGGCGATGGCGGCGACGTCTTCGTGGGTGGTCGGCAGCCACGCGCCGCCGTAGCGCTCCGTGCGGGCGATCGGGCAACCCGACGCGCGGATGTCGGCCCAGATCGGGAACGGGTCGGCGGCGTAGACGTCGTCGGTGTGGTCGAAGTCGGTGGCCCAGTCGGCCACCGGCGGGTGGTCGGCGTCCTCGGTGATGCTCATCTCACCCGTCCTCGTCGATCGTGATGGCCAGCTCGGGGCAGTTGGCGGCGGCGAGCCGAGCCCGTTCCTCGTCGCCGGCCGCGACGGTGCCATCGCCGATGGCCTGGCCGTTGCCGACGTCGTCGGGCTCGAACACGGACGGGGCCAGCGCATAGCAGCGGCCGTGGCCCTCGCAGCGCTCTTCGTCGACGTGGACCTTCATGCGTCCCCCTTCGTCCAGCGCTGGCCACGATAACGCGCGTTACTGGCCCGGCACCAAGCCGGCCGCGCTCAGGCTCGACCGGGTGCGCGCTCCTGGTCCTTGGCCCCGGTGCGCCCGGATCGACCCATCAGCCGCGGTGGCACGAAGAGGCCAGCCGCGACTCCCGCAGGGTCACCTGGGAGGTTCCTGTGGATCGAACGCGGGCCCGCTGAAGCGATCGACGAACGCGAACTCCGCGACCGGGCGCCGGGTGAGCCGCGTCGCTCGTCGCACGGGGTGGCCCAGGAACACCATCGAGGCCACCGCCCAATCGTCCGGCAGGTCGAGGAGCGGGCGGGCGGCGTCCTCGGCGCGAGCCAGGAACGTGGTCATCACACCGCCCAGCCCGCGATCGCGCGCGGCGAGGAGCATCGAGTGCACGAACGGGTAGACGGACGCACCGCCTGACAAGGTCGGGCGGTCCAGGTCCTTGTCCATCATCGCGATGGACCGGAGGTCGGCCGCCACCACCAGCACCACGGGGACCTGCTCGACCGCATCGAGCAGCGGGTTCGGCTGCGGTCCGATGTCGTCGACGTCCGGCTGGTCTCCGGCGACGGCGAAGGGCGTGACGCCGGTGACACCGATGGCGAGGTACTCCGACCAGACGGGCTGGCACAGGGCAGCTAGATCGCGGCGGAGGGCAGCATCCTTGATCACGGCGACGCGCCACGGCTGCCGATTGCCGCCGCTCGGCGCGAACCGCGCGGTCGTCCATCAGGGCGGCCACCTCGGCGTCGGAGACGGGCTCGTCCGTGAACTCCCGGACCGACGGGTTGGTGCGCAGCGCGTGGAGCAGCTCCATGCGGGCACCGTAGAGGTGGCTAGGGCCGCTCGTCCGACCAGGGTGGCGGCCCGACCGGGATGCGCTCCAACCGCGACGCGACCTCACCGAACCGAGGGTGCCTGTCCATCCACTCGTCGCGGGCGTCGCTGATCTCGGTGCGGGTGCGAGCGACGAAGTTCCACCACATCAGGACGGGTTCGTCGAACGGCACGCCGCCGAGGAGCAGCGCCGTCGCCTCTTCGTCGCTGGCGATGCTGACCTCGTCGCGCCCGGTCCCGAGGTAGGCGAGGTGACCGGGCTCGACGGCGTGCCCCTCGATCGACACGCGGCCGACGAGCGGAAGGAGCGCGTACTCCCACGTCGCTTCCACAGGGATCGTCACGTCACCGGCTCGGACGATCACCTCGGCGCCCACGTGGTCGGTGTCGCGCCGGGCCGGCGAGGCCGCACCGGCGAGCTCGCCGACGATCACCGTGGCGGCCCCGCCATCGAGGTCGATGACCGGCAGCTCCGCGTGGTGCTCGAAGGCGGCAGAGTCGTGCCGCGTCGCGTCCGGTTGGGCCACCCACAGCTGCACACCCTGGAGCTCGCCCCGGTAGCCGCCGGTGCGCTCCTCGGCGTGCGACACGCCGTGGCCGGCGGTCATCAGGTTCAGCTGGCCCGGACGGATCAGCTGTTCGGAGCCGAGGCTGTCGAGGTGGAGGATCTCGCCGGCGAGCAGCCACGTGACGGTCTGCAATCCGGTGTGCGGATGCGGTCCGATGTCGACGCCCGACTGCTCGGTGACCTCCACCGGGCCCATGTGGTCGGCGAAGCACCATGCCCCCACGGTGCGGCGGCCGCGCCGAGGGAGCGCTCGGCGGACGGTGAGCGACCCGACCTGCGATGCCCGGCTCTCGGTGACCTCGACGATCGGAGCCGGCTCCGGGCCGCCCGCGTCGGAGAGCGGGGCGTCCGCGGCGGTGACCGGGCCGCTCACGTCACTTGACCGATCGCCATCGCACCATTCGATCACGATCCTGCCCTCGCGCGAGGGTGGGGCCATGACGGCCAGCCCCGACTTCGAGCGCGACCTCGTGTCGGCCGATGACGCCACCCTCGTCGCCGCCCTCGACCACGCCGAGGTGCCGCCGATGCTCGCCACCCTCGCGGCCGCGCTGGGCGACCCGAGCTTCCTCCCCGACCACCTCCGGCCCGACCTGTCCAACCTGATGGACCCGACGGCCGGCCTCAGCGAGGAGCAGCTGGCCGAGGGCCGCCAGCTGGCCCTGACCGGACTGCAGCGTCTCCGCGACGCAGGAGGCGTGGCGGCCCGCGCGGTGCCGGTCGAGGAGCTGGAGGGGGTGCTCGAGTTCCTGTCGGGCGGCCACTCGATCCACGAGTACCTGGAGCTGCTGCGGGAGGAGCTGGCGCTCGACGAGGACCTCCGGGCTCCCGACTGGCACAAGGCCGACGTCGCCGCCGACCGCCCGTTCCGGGTCGCCGTGATCGGTGCCGGCATGTCCGGTCTCGTGGCCGCCCATCGTCTGCACCAGGCCGGCGTGGACGTCGTCGTCCTCGAGAAGAACCAGGACGTGGGCGGCACCTGGTTGGACAACTCCTACCCGGGTTGCCGGGTCGACGTGTCCAACCTCTTCTACAGCTACTCCTTCGCGCAGCGGGCCGACTGGCCAGAGCACTTCTCGTCCCAGCCGGTGCTGCTCGACTACTTCCGCGCCGTCGCCGACCGTTGCGACCTGCGCCCCCTCATCCGCTTCGGCACCGAGGTCACCTCGCTGGCCTTCGACGAGGCGACCACGACCTGGCGCCTCCAGCTGGCCGGTCCTGTCGGTGACGAGGAGCTGGAGGCGCAGGCGGTGGTCAGCGCGGTCGGCCAGCTCAACCGACCGAACGTGCCCGACATCCCGGGCGCCGACCGCTTCGAGGGCCCGGTCTTCCACAGCGCCCGCTGGGACCACGACGTCGACCTGACCGGCAAGCGAGTCGCGGTCATCGGCACCGGCGCCAGCGCCGCGCAGCTCATCCCGGTCGTCGCGGAGCAGGTCGCGGAGCTCACGGTGTTCCAGCGCACCCCCGCCTGGTTCATCCCGGCCCCCAGCTACACCGAGCCGATCGAACCGGAGGTCCGCTGGTTGCGCCAGCACGTCCCGGGCTACACGAACTGGAGCCGGTTCTGGGTGTTCTGGCGCACCGTCGAAGGGATGCTCCCGATGGCCACCGTCGACCCCGAGTGGGACGACGGCGAACGTTCGGTGAGCGCCTCGAACGACTTCATGCGGGAGATGCTGTCCGGCTACCTCACCGCGGAGTTCCACGACCGCCCCGACCTGCTCGAGCAGGTGATCCCGACCTACCCCCCGTTCTCGAAGCGGTTCATCCTCGATGACGGCGCGTGGGCTCGCGCGCTGAAGCAGGACCACGTCCACCTCACCAGCGATGGGATCGCCGAGATCACCCCCGAGGGGGTGCGCACTGCCGACGGGACCGTCCACGAGGCCGACGTGCTCATCTACGGCACGGGCTTCCGCGCGTCGGAGTTCCTGATGCCGATGGCAGTGACCGGACGCGACGGCGTCGACCTGCACGAGCGCTGGGGAGGCGATGCCCGCGCGTACCTCGGGATCACCCTGCCGGGCTTCCCCAACCTGTTCCTGCTGTACGGCCCGAACACCAACATCGTCGTGAACGGCAGCATCACCTACTTCTCGGAGTGCGAGGTGCACTACGTGACGAGCTGCCTCCGTGAGCTGCTGACCCACGGGATCGGTGCCATCGACCCGCGCACCGACGTGCACGACGCCTACAACGAGCGCATCGACGCGGAGAACCTCCGCATGGCGTGGGGCGTGTCGAGCGTGAACAGCTGGTACAAGAACGCAACGGGACGGACAGCCCAGAACTGGCCCTTCACCCTCCTCGAGTACTGGCAGCAGACCCGCCAACCCGATCTCGACGACTACGAGCTGCTCGCCCCGCGATGAACTGACCCACGCGGCTCGGCCACCTGCCACCATGTCGATCGACGATGGGATTCGACGCCGACGACTTCGTGGCTGCCTGTCTGGTCGCGCGGGCGGAGCCGGACCCAGCTCGGGCAGTGGCCGAGGTGGTCGCGGAGGCGATCACCGATCCAAGGTCCATCGACGACGCGCTCGGGATCGCCGTCAACCCACTCCAACCGGACACGCTGTTGTCGACACCGGAGCTCACGGTGCAACGGATCGTGTTCCGCGGCGGCGCTCGAAGTGGCGTGCACGACCATCGGATGTGGGCGGTCGTCGGGGTGTACGCCGGAGGCGAGGTCAACCGGTTCTTCGCGCGAGGTCCGGAGGGTCTCGTGCCGCAGGTCGGCCGCGAGATCGAGCCGGGCGACGTACTGACCTTCGAAGCGGATGCCATCCACGAGGTCGCGAACCCGCGGCGCGAGTGGAGCGCGGGTCTGCACGTGTACGGCGGCGACATCCTCGGCGTCCCGCGCAGCGCGTGGACCTTCGACGACGCGGAGGTCGCCTACGCCGACCACATGGCCGAACGACGGGTGATGTTCGAAGCGATGTGGGAGCTCGCGGCCGAGCAGGGCAGGACGATCAGCGACGACGACCGCCTCGCCGCGCTCAATGCGATCTGGCAAGCCTGCGAGGACCAGCGCCGGTGCCTGACGCCGACGGAGACCCGTGCGGTCGTTGGCGACGCCTGGGATCCGGCGACGGCGTGACGTTCACAGCCCGGCGAGCACCTCGGCGGTGTGCTCGCCGAAGCGAGGAGCCCACGAGGCCGCCACTCGGGCCTGCGGCGGTGCCGCGACCGTGTCGGGCGCGATCGGAAGGGTGGGCCCGGCCAGGTGAGCCGCGACCCCGACGAGGGACACGTCGAGCATCCAGCTCCCGCCCCGCGACAGCGCGTCGACCACGGCGGCCGCCGCGACCAGCCCGGTCGTCGGGTCCGCGACGGCATCGGCGCAGAACACGGGCCCGTCGCCGTCCCACGAGACCAACCCGCCGGCGACGGCGGCGTCGTCTCCGAAGGCGACCCAGTCCCGCTCCGGCGCGCGCCGGCCGTAGCCGGTGATCGACACCCAGACCAGCGGTCGACCCGACGCCAGGTGGCCCTTGGCGTCGATGCCCATCTGCTCGAGGGCTCGGGGTCGGGATGCCTCGATCACGACGTCGGCGACGGCCAGGAGCTCGCCGAGCTGGCGGACCCCGTCCGGGCGGTCCAGGTCGAGGGCGACGCTGCGCTTGCGCCCGTTGAGGAGGTCGAAGAAGGCGGCCGGTCCCTGCCGCGCGCCATCTGGCCGAGTCGTCGACTCCACCTTGATGACGGTGGCGCCCGAGTCCGCGAGGAGCGACCCGCAGAGCGGGCCCGCCCACAGCGAGCTGAGGTCGACCACGATCGTGTCGCGCAGCGGTCGTCGAGCTTCACCGCCGCCGACCTCCGTGCGTCGGACCGGAGCTGGCGCGTCGGAGAACGACGGGGGCAGGAGCGCGACCGGTAGGCCGAGCAGCCGAGCCCGCTCGACCAGCTCCGACCCGACGTGGTGGGTGACCGCGTCGGCGACCGTCGGCCATGGGTCGCCCGGGATCGCCGGCACCTCCAGCCAGGCCGGCACGAGCTCGACGTCCTCGGGACGGGCCAGCGACACCGCCAACCATCCGCCGGCGAGGCCAGGGAGGAGCCGGGTGGCCCCTCCGTTGCTCGTGGTGCCGCTCCGGGCGAGTCCGGAGATCGCCGCGCGCTCGCCGAGGAGCGCAAGCGGATCCACCGCGACCTGACCTCCCAACCGCGCCACCCCAGCTGTCAGGGCCATCGCGACGCGGCGCAGCTTCGTGACGAGGCGCGCCGGCGGCCCGAGCGGCGGCGAGTCGGCGCGCCCCGTGAGCGCCATCGCTCCGCTGGCCGCCCAGGCCGCCACCTCATCTGTGGGATCGGTGGTCGCGCCAGGCACCGCGCGACAATGGCCCCCGCCGACGCCCGGCGACCACTCTGATGCCGACCCACCACCCGTCCCTCGGCGAGCTGCTGGCCGCGGCCGCCCAGCCGGCCGGGGCCACCACGTGGCCAGCCGAACCGTCCGATGCGGTCGTGGTCGACCTCGACACCGACCCCGCCGGCCTCCAAGCCTCAGCCGCGGAGCGTCCCGCGGGACTCGCTGGCGTCGTCATCGGCGTCACCACCGCCACCCCGCCCGAGGCGCACCCGGCCGCCCCGTTGTGCGATCTCCTCCTGCCGCCTGACGACCCGGGCATCGATGCCGTGCTCGACGCCATCGCCGCCCGCCCGCTGGCGTCCGGGGCGCTGGCCATCCTGCTGCGAGGTGCGGCGCAGCGAACCGTCGACCACGGGCTGGCCGCCGAGTCCGCCGTCTACTCCACCCTCCAGGCCGGCCCGGAGTTCGCCGCCTGGCGAGCCTCGACGCCCGTGCGGGAACGCCCGGCCGAGGGCGACGCGGTCGCGGTGCGACGCGATGGCGCGGTCCTCCACATCACGCTGACCCGTCCGCACGTGCGGAACGCCCTCAACACCGCGATGCGCGACCAGCTCGTCGAGGCGTTCGCCATCCCGTCGTTGGACGACACCGTCACGGAGGTGCACCTCTGGGGCGAGGGCGCGTCGTTCTGCGCCGGCGGCGACCTCGACGAGTTCGGCTCGTTCCCCGACCCCGCCACCGCCCACCTGTTGCGGCTGCAGCAGAGCGCGGGCCGCGCCATCGCCGTCGTCGCGGCGCGGGTGACGGCCCACCTGCACGGTGCCTGCGTCGGATCCGGGATCGAGCTGCCCGCCTTCGCCGGCACGGTCATCGCCACCCCGGACACGGTGATCTCCCTGCCCGAGGTGTCGCTCGGCCTCATCCCCGGGGCGGGCGGCACCGTGAGCCTCCCCCGCCGCATCGGTCGGCACCGCACCGCCCGGCTGGCGCTCACCGGCGAGCGGCTCGACGCGTCCGCCGCGCTGGCGTGGGGGCTGGTCGACGCCGTCGACGAGAGCTAGCGGCGGGGCCGGTCGAGGTCGGCCGGCGCCAACGACCCGGCGATCACATCCCGGGACACGTCGGCCAACCGGAGGTTGTGGTTGCGAGCGTGGCCCCGCAGCCGAGCGAAGGCCTCCTCCATGTTGAGCCCTTCGCGCTCGGCCACCATCCCCTTGGCCTGCTCGATCACGATGCGGGTGTTGAGCGCGTGGTTGAGCTGCTCGTTGACGACCTGCGCTTCGAGCACCGCGCGATGCTGGAGGATCGCGATGGTGGCCACGTCGGCGAGGGCCTGCGCCGCTTCGACATCCTCCGCTGGCATGTCGCCTGATTCGGTGTGGAACAGGTTCAGCGCCCCGAGGACCGTGCCCCGAAGCCGCATCGGGAGCGCGTGCACCGAGCGGAACCCCGCGGCCATGGCCTCAGTCGAGAACCTCGGCCACCGGCCGTTGGCGGCGGCCAGATCCTGGTTGACCACCGGCTCCCCGGTGCGGTAGCAGTCGAGGCACGGGCCCTCCTGGGCCTGCACCTCGAAGAGCTCGAGCACCCGCATGGTCTCGCTGGACGACGCCATCACCCGCAGGTCGCCCTCGGGCGCTGCCAGCATGAGCCCGGCGGCATCGACCTCGAGCACCTCCACGCACCGATCGGTGAGCAACGTGAGCAGCTCCACCACGTCGAAGTCCGCGACCAGCGTGTCAGCCAGCTCGACCAGGGTCCGGGCGAGCATCGATTCTCTTGCCACTTCGTCTCCAGTCACGTCGGCCGTCGATGACCCGGGAGCGCGACCACCCGTGCCCGCACTCTAGAAAACCAGCGGGCGTCGTGCCCACCGCGCCAGGCGGTCGTCGCCCTCATGACGGTTGGTCCTCCTCGATCGACGGCTCGAACCGCAGGGTCCGGGCCACGACCTCGTGCGCGACCTCGGCGAGCGGGCGGTCGTTGCCGAAGGCGTAGGCCCGCAACCGGACGAGGGCCTGGCCGACCGTGACCTCGAGCTGGGCGGCGACCATCCCCGACGCCTGGTGCACCACGTACTGGAAGTCGGCGCCGGCTTCCAGCGCGGCGGCCAGCTTCCCCGGCGGCGCGTCGGCCTGCAGCACGAGGACGGCTTGGGCGGCGATGTCGGCCGCCACGAGCGCGTCGGCGTGCTGGTTGGCCGTGAGCTGCCCCGGGCGGTCGGAGTACAGGTTGAGCGCCCCGAGGCGCACCGCCCCCACCTGGAGGGGGAAGCCGAAGACCGCGCGCACGCCGGCGTTCAGGACGGGACCGGAGAAGGCGAGCCACCGCGGGATCGTCGGGTCGGCCAGGTCCGGTTCGAGCACGGGTCGGTCCTGCTGGTAGGCGTCCACGCACGGCCCCTCCCCGAGGTCGTACTGCAGCTGCTCGATCAGGCTGCTGACGTCATCGGTGGTGCAGACCGAGCCGCGCGGCACATCGCCGGACATCAGCATGATCCCGGCACCGGTCATCTCGGTGACCGCGGCGCAGACCTCGCACAGCCGCCTCGTCTCAACCCCGGCTGCCTCGTCGGCCATCAGCAGGGCCAGGATGCGCAGGCGCCGTTCGCCGGCCACCCGTCACGGTGCCGCGCGACCGACCGACGCGGGCGCGGGAGCGGCGTCGCGTCGGTCGGGTCGCTCGGCGACCGGGACCGCCACCCACGTCGCCAAGGCACCGGGGGGGTCGGTCGGAGGATCGAGGACGTCCCGCAGGCCAGACACGTCCAAGATCCGCCGCGCGCTGGGCGAGGGGGAGCGAAGGAACACCACGCGGGACCTCGGGCGGAGGAACTCGCGGGTGCGGAGGATCACACCGATGGTCGACGCGTCCATGAACTCGACGTCGCTGAGGTCGACCACGACGTCGGACTCGTCGAGCGACATCGCCCGAGCCATGGCCGACGACAGCGCCGGCACGGTGGAGGTGTCGTGCTCGCCCCGCATCCACACGACCGTGCGGGCGGAGTCGGTGCCCGCGAACGCGATCCGCCGTCGGGGGGAGACCGTGACCAGCGAGGACTCGATCTGAGCCATAGGGCTCTCCTGGCATCAGCGACTTCGGTGAGGCGCTACCAGGGTCAAGAGCATCGCTCCCGGGACCAGCCCGGGCTGATCCGACACGTACGGGTTCTGTGGTCGTGTCTGGCGTGACCGTACACCCGGCCTGCTGGTCTTGCCGGGCGGACTAGGCACAGCAGGTGTCGGCCAGCGCCTCTGCCCGCCAGGTGCGGACGGCCTCGACGGCCGCCAGGCCGGCGATGCCGAGCCCCGCGACCGGATCCGCCCACCACCAGCCGAGGGCGGCGTTGGCCGCCAGCCCCACCAGCACGACGCCCGACATGAGCGCGCACAGGTTCGTCTGCTTGGCGTCGGCGATCACCGCGGCCGAGCCGAGGGTGGGAGCCAGTCGCCGCTTGGCCCGGGCGAGGACCGGCATGAGGAGCAACGAGAGCGACGCCAGCACGATCCCGACCACGCTCGCCTCGGGACGGGTGCCGTCGAGCAGGTCTCGGCTCGCTTCGATCCCGACGTACAGCGCGAGCGCCGCGAACCCGATGGCGATGGCCCGGGTGGCGACGCGGTCGGACTCCTGCGTGCACCCGGTGGAACGCTCCTGGTGGAGCCGCCACGCGAGGATCAGCGCCGCCGACACCTCGATGGCCGAGTCGAACCCGAAGCCGACGAGGCTCACCGAACCGGCGGCCAGCCCGGCCGCGACCGCGATGATGCCCTCGACGCCGTTCCAGCCGATGGTCAGGACGTTCAGCCAGCGGGCCCGCTCGACCGCCGCCCCGCGGCCGAAGGGCACCTCGGGGACGACGGTGGCCACCGTGCCAGGCTCGTGGTCGTGGCCCGCGTGATCAGCCATGTCGTCCGTCCAGGTCGGCGTGGGCCTCGTCGACCTCGAGCTCGAGGGCGACGAGGTCGTTTAGGGCGTGGGCGAGGCGAGGGGACGCCAGCTCGTAGCGGACCTGCCTCCCCTCCCGTGTCGCCCGCACCAGCCCGCACCCGCGGAGGCACGCGAGGTGGTTCGAGATGTGCGAGCGACCGGTGCCCAGCGCATCGGCCAGGTCGGCGGGGTACGCGGGGCCGGCGGCCAGCGTGAGGAGGATGCGCCGTCGTGTCGGGTCGGCGAGGGCAGTGCCCACCCGCTCCAGCGCGTCGGTCGTCGCCACGGTGCTCAACACCCGGCCCATGATACAGAAGTGGCTGAATTCAGCAACCCCTGAACCACCTCCGTGGTCCCGCGGGGCATGCTGCGGCCATGGAGCCGGGTGAGTTCGCAGGTCGGATCGGGCGGTACCACTGGGAGTCGGAGGCGTGGTGGCCCGACGAGCCGCACCTCCGCACGGGGGCACCGAACGTGCTGCTCGTGGTGCTCGACGACGTGGGGTTCGCGCAGCTCGGGTGCTTCGGGTCCGACATCGCCACCCCCCACCTCGATCGTCTGGCCGCTGGCGGCCTGCGGTACTCGAGCTTCCACACCACCGCCCTCTGCTCCCCGACCCGAGCCTGCGTGCTCACCGGCCGCAACCACCACGCCGTCGGGATGGGCCGGATCGTCGACCTCGCCACTGGCTTCCCGGGCTACGACGCCCGCATCCCGCGCGTCGTGCGCCCTGCTCCCGGCCATGCTCACGCCGCACGGCTACGCCGCGTACGCGGTCGGGAAGTGGCACCTCACCCCCGAGGACGAGGAGCACCTCGGCGCCCGTCGCGACCGGTGGCCGCTCGGGAAGGGCTTCGAGCGCTTCTACGGCTTCTTCCCCGGCGAGACCCACCAGTTCGTGCCGGCGCTCATCCACGACAGCCACCACGTCGAGCCGCCGCAGAGCATCGACGACGGCTACCACCTGACGACCGACCTGGTCGACCACGCCATCGAGTACCTCGAGGACCTCCGCAACGTCGACGTCGACAAGCCGTGGTTCGTCTACCTGGCGACGGGCGCCTGCCATTCGCCCCACCAGTCGCCTCGGGCCTGGATCGACCGGTACACGGGCCACTTCGACGGGGGCTGGGACGCGTGGCGCGAGGCCGCCCTGGCGCGCCAGAAGGCGGAGGGGCTGCTCCCGGAGCCCACGGAGCTGTCGCCTCGGCCCGACTGGGTGCCGGCATGGGACTCGCTCGATCCGACCGAGCAGCGTGTGTACGCCCGGTACATGGAAGCCTTCGCCGGGTTCCTGTCGCACACGGACGCGGAGCTGGGACGGCTGGTCGATCGCCTCGAGGCGATGGGCGAGCTCGACAACACGGTGGTGGTCGTCGTGTCTGACAACGGCGCCTCATCAGAGGGCGGCCCGGTCGGCTCGCTCAACGACGCCCGCGTGTGGAACGTGCTCCCCCGCACTGTGGAGGAGGCGGCCGAGCGGCTCGACGAGATCGGCGGGCCGCGCATCCACAACAACTACCCGTGGGGGTGGACGGTCGCCGGCAACACGCCCTTCCGCCGCTGGAAGCGGGAGACCCACGAAGGGGGTGTCGCCGATCCGCTCATCGTCCACTGGCCGGCCGGCTTCCAGGCGAGGGGCGAGGTGCGCACGCAGTACGTGCACGCCATCGACATCGCACCGACGCTGCTCGAGGTGATCGGCATCATCCCGCCCGCCGAGGTCGGTGGGGTCGAGCAGCGGCTCGCTCGACGGCGTCAGCTTCGCCTCGACCTTCGACGACGCCGGCGCACCTGACGTGCACACCACGCAGTACTACGAGATGCTCGGCTGCCGGGCGCTCTACGACGACGGGTGGAAGGCCGTCGTCTACCAGGAGATCCAGCGCGACGAGCCGGCCCTCGACGAGGCCGTCTGGGAGCTGTTCGACCTTCGGGCGGACCCGTCGGAGTGCCACGACCTCGCCACCGAGCACCCGGAACGGCTCGCCGCCATGATCGACCGCTGGTGGGAGGAGGCGGAGCGCAACCAGGTGCTCCCGCTCGACAACCGGCCGTTCTCCGAGCTCGTCTTCGGTCGCACGCCGTCGGTGGCGCCCAGGTCGACCTACACGTACTGGCCGGGGCGGGCGCCGGTGCCGGAGAGCGTGGCCGTGAACGTCCGCGGCCGACCGCACACGATCAGCGCCCACGTCACGATCGATCCTGGGCTCGATGTCGTCGAGGGCGTGCTCGCCGTGCAGGGATCGGTGCTCGGCGGCTGGTCGTTCCACCTCTTGGGTGACGGGCGCCTCTGCTACGTGCACAACCTCGCCGGCTGGCGGCTGTACCGGGTCGACGCCGACATCGGGACGCTGCCGCCCGGCGACCACGTGCTGGCGTTCCGGTTCAACCCGCCGAGTGGCGAGCTGCTGGTCGACGGGACGGTCGTGGGCACCGGGGAGATCACGCGCACGGTGTGGAGTCGGTTCTCGCTCACCGGCGCTGGGCTCACGGCCGGATGGTCACCCGACTACTCCCCCGCCGACGAGGACTACCGAGGCCGGTTCGCGTTCACCGGCACCCTCCACCGCGTCGACATCGACGTGAGCGGTGAACCGGAGATCGATGCGGAGATCGAGGCGCAGGACATCATCGCCGCGCAGTGACGACCGGCCGTCGCAGCACCGCGACCTCGGGATACTTCTCGGGCGGGCCGTAGCCGTGCTCGACCAGCCATCGCACGTTGCTCAGGCATCGCAACGACCACCATGCGCGGATCAGGTCGCGGTCGACGTCGGTGCCGTAGCCGGCGACGATGTCCTCAAGGTGCTCCGGGTGTCCGAGCGTCAGGGTGGCGAGGTCGAAGAGCGCGTCGCCCTGAGACGCCTCGGACCAGTCGATGACGCCGGTGACCTCGTCACCAGCGACGAACACGTGGTCGACCTGCAGGTCGCCGTGGATGAACACCGGTGTCCACGTCCGGAGTGCTCTCTCGGCGAGTCGGCGGTTGCGCGCGACCACGTCGGCGGGAAGGACGTCGGTTGCGACGAGCCACTCGCACTCACCGGCGAGGTGCGATGCGAGCTCGTCGACGCTCCGACCCGGCCATGGCGGCAGCGGCGCGTCGTGCAGCGCCCGGACGGCGGCACCCGCCGCGGTCCACGCCGACGACGATGCGGTCGACGGCTCGCCCAGGTGGCCGAGTGCCGTCCCTGGAAGGGCGGCGAGCGCGAGCACGGGCGGCTTCCGCCACAAGATCTCTGGGATCGGGACCGGCACCATCGCCATCGCCTCGACCTCGACGTCGGTGCGGGTCTGGTCAGCGTCGACCTTCAGGAACACGTCGCCGACGCGCAGGGTGGCGCGCTCGCTGTGGGCGACGACGACCTCGACCTCCTCCACGCCGGCCATCATCGCTGGTGAACGTCCAGGTGGGCGTCCGGTTTGGTGCGCCCGTCGCGCGCGGTGGCCTACCTACGGGTTGCGACGGTCCCTGACGAGGCGCACCACATCGGTGCGTCCGTAGTGCCCGACCGGGTCGTTCATCTGTCGGGCCCGTTGGGCGTCGGCCAGGTCGAGGTCGGCGACGAGCATGCCCTCCTCGCCCCTGAGCGGCCCGGCGATGAGGTCGCCGTCGGGTCCGACGATGGCGGTGTTGCCCGGCGTCAGCAGGTCGGCGTCCTCGCCCCAAAGCTCTTCGCGCCCCGGCACGTCCGCGGGGATGTCGCTGACGTGCACGCACTGGTTGACGCCGATGACGAACACCCGCCCCTCGCGGGCGACGTGCCGGAGCGTCGCCACCCAGGCGTCGGCGGAGTCCCAGGTCGGCGCGAGGACGATGTCGATCCCGTCCTCGTAGAGCGCCGTGCGCACCAAGGGCATCAGGTTCTCCCAGCAGGTGAGGGTGCCGATCCGGCCCTGGGCGACGCCAACCGCGTGCAACGACGATCCATCGCCTTGGCCCCACACCAGGCGCTCAGCGCCGGTCAGGGCCAGCTTGCGGTGGCGATGCAGGAGCTCGCCGTCCGGGCCGAACAGCAGCTGCGTGTTGTAGAGCGTCGACCCGTGCGCCTCTCGCTCGGTCACCCCGATCGAGACGAGCGCGCCCGCCCGTCGTGCCGCCGCGGCCAGTCGCTTGGTGTCGTCGCTCCCGACGACGACCGCCTGGTCGTGGAGGACGCTGGTGAGCTCCGTGACCGTGGCGTTCCAGGGCGGTCGGCGCCAGGCCCACTCCGGGAACGCCGGCACGAAGCTCTCCGGGAGCACCACGAGCTCCGCTCCGTCGCCGCCGGCCTTGTCGATGAGGCCGCAGGCCTTGTCGACCGTGGCGCCGCGGTCGAGGACGACGGGGGCCGCCTGCACGGCCGCGACACGGATGACGGTCACTGCTCGTCCGCGGGGAGGCCGAGCGCGACGCGACCGGCGTGCACCAGCGTCTCCTCCGGGTTGAGCGGGTGGAAGCGCGCGCCCTGCACGTCACGGAAGCACTGCTCGATGGGCTGGGTGCGGTAGAACGCCGCGCCCCCGCCCACCGACAGCGCCAGCTCGCACACCTCGGCGCCGCCCACCGCGATCTCGCGCTTGGCGGCCATCACGGCGACGACGGTGTCCATGCTCGGCTCGGGGTCGTCGCCCACGATGGCGAGCGCACCGTCGAGGGCCCAGGACGCGACCCGCAGCCGGGTGTCCATGAGGCCGATCTGCCGCTGCACGAGCGGATCGTCGGCTCGCTTCGTGCCGCTGACCAGCGCCACCGCGTGGTCGCGTGCCGCTTCGGCCACTCCGAGGTACACGGCGGCGACCGGTGGCATGGCGTTGCTCAGGATCACCTGGAACGGCGGGTCGAGCTTGCCGTGCGGACGGCGCGCCAGGACCCGCTCGTCGGGGACGAAGACATCTTCGATCTCGATGTCGTGGCTGCCCGTCCCGCGCATCCCGAGCGCGTCCCACGTGTCGAGGACGGTGACGCCCTCCGCCATCGGGACCGCCATGTTGAGGATGATCAGGCCATCGTCGGGATCCTCGTACGGGAACATCGTCGACATCACCGTGCCGACCGGGGCCTGGCTCCCGAAGATCTTGCGCCCACTGACCTGGTACCCGCCGTCGACCTTCGTGGCGGAGCCGCGAGGTCGGGTGAAGTCCGCCCCTCCGGTCGAGACCAGCACGATGCTGTCGTCGGCCACCCGGCGCAGGGTTGCCTCCGCGCCGGGCAGGCCGCGCCGGTAGCGCCACGCCGTGAACAGCACGACGTGGTGGTGCATCACCGACGCCAGCGCGGCCGACGCGCAGTGGCGGGCCAGCTCGCGCTGGGCCATCGCCACCTGCCGGATCGTGGCGCCCTTGCCGCCCAGCTCCTCCGGCACGGCCAGCGCCAGGTAGCCGGCCTCCTTGAAGACGTCGTAGGCCTCCGATACGAACGTGCCCTCGCGATCGTGGCGGGCGGCATGCTCGCTGATGCGACCGCCGATCTCGGCGGCCCATGCCACCAGCTCTCGTTCTCGATCCTGTTCCACCGTCTGCACCTCTTGGGTTGCGCTCATGAGCCGACCGTACGGAGCACGGCCGAGCGCGACTAGTACGGGATCTGTACCCTTTGCGCCGTGCGTGAGTATGGCCAGTACTGCCCGGTCTCGCTCGGGAGCGAAGTGCTCGCCGACCGTTGGACCCCCCTGATCGTCCGAGAGCTGATCCTCGGGAGCACCCGGTTCAACGACATCGAGCGCGGGCTCCCGGGCATCTCCCGCACGCTCCTGTCCCAGCGGCTGCGCCACCTCGAGCGCAAGGGCGTCCTCACCACGAGGCCCGCGTCCGGCGGTCGAGGCAACGAGTACCACCTCACCCCCGCGGGCAAGGACCTCGAGCCTGTGCTGATGGCGCTGGGCGAGTGGACGGTGCGGTGGCGGTTCACCGATCCCGAGGCGGCCGACGTCGATCCGGTCACCCTCACGTGGTGGATGCACCGGCGCGTCGACGCTGACCGGCTCCCAGATCGTCGCGTCGTGATCGAGTTCGACTACCGGGGCGCGGACGCCACCCAGATCTGGCTCGTCCTCGACCGCGGCGACCCCTCCGTGTGCGTGAAGCACCCGGGGTTCGACAGCGACCTCATCGTCACCACGGACACGGTGTCGATGATGCGGGTCTTCTCCGGGATCGACACCCTGGCCGAGGCCACGGCCAAGGGCTCGATCGATCTGGCCGGCATGCCGGCGCTCACGCGGGGCTTCGGGCATTGGTTCCTCTGGAGCCCCTTCGTCCCGGCCGTGCGCCGGCACCTCGCGGCCGGCTGACCGCGGCACTCGTCGGATCGGTCAACGGCGGCTCAGGCGGTCGCCTCCGCACATCTCGTCGTCGGTCGCCACCCACCACGCGGGAGCCGCGCGGCCGCTCGAGCGCCTCGATGGCGCGCGGTGCCATCGCCGCCGCGTGCTGCGTCGCGCGATCAGAGGTTGAGCGGCACGGCGGCGTCGTAGGTGGGGGTGGCTCGGGTGCGTCCCACCAGGTACAGGGGCGCGGCGGCGGCCAGCACGGCGGCACCCACGTACATCGCGGTGGCGATGCTGGTGGCGTCGGCGAGGGCACCCAGTGCGATGCCGCTCATGGCGGCTCCGACCTGCGAGGTGAGCGAGTTGGCCGACACGACCGTCGCCCGGTGGCTGCTCTCGACGGCCCGGTGCACCATGCCGTAGTGGATCGGTGCCGTGGCGCCGTGCACCCAGTAGGTGGCCAGGTAGGCGACGATCAGTCCGGTGGGCCCGGCGGCGAGGCCCATCGCGACGACGGTGGCGCCGTGGGCCAGGCGCAGCGAGAACCCCGCCCACCCGGATCCGAGCCGCCGGACGAGCATCGGCGCGACGGCGGCGCCCACGGCGGACAAGACCCAGGCCGCGGTGATCGCCGGGCCCAGCAGGCTCGCGGCTTCGTCGACGCCCCCGCTGACCTCGGCCAGCCGCGGCGGCAGGAGCATCTCGAACGCGAGCATCCCGAAGCCCCAGAGCAGCTCACCGATCACCAGCGCCGTCAGCAGCGAGCTCCCTCGGATCAGGTGCACGGCCTCGCGCACGACGGTGGGGACCTCGGCGACCGACTGGCGAGCGGCCGCCCACCCCTGGCCTGACCGGACCTCGTCCATCAGTGTGATCACCGCGACCACGCCGACGCCCTGCACCACCAAGCCGAGCACGATCGGCGCCGCGAGCGGCGCGAGGCCGACCAGCCCGTCGGCATGGACGATCAGACCTCCGAGCAGCGCGCCGGCACCGATCGACGCGCAGATCACGACGTCGGCGCGGGCCAGGTCGCGCTCGATCGCCGCGTTCGGGTCCGCCGCGAACGACGCGTCGATGAACCACGCCTGCAGCGGTCCGCTGTCGAGGGCCCGGAACACCCCCTGCAGGGCGAAGGCCACCGCGAGCAGGAGCACGGTGTCGGCGACGAGCACGACGGCGGTGGCCAGCATGCTGACGAGACCCGCCAACACGAGCACCGGCTTGCGGCCGAGGGCGTCGGCCAACCCACCGCTCGGCAGCTCGAGGAACAGCATCACGATCCCCTGCGCGGCGGTGCCGAGGCCGATCTCGGCCAGCGAGAGGCCCCGGTCGCGGAGGAGCAGCACGAACACGGTGATGAAGAGGCCGGTCGGTATGAACCGCAGCGCGAGGAGCAGGTGGTAGCGCCGGCGGATCGCCTGGAAGTCGGCGGCGCTCACACCGCCCGCTCCGGCGATGGGAACGCCTGCAACAGCACGAGCACGCGTTCGGCGCCCGGAGTCGACGGGTCGGCCACGTCGAGATGGCGGCGCATCACCTCGTGCAGCTCGTCCATGAGCGATCGCAGGCCGTCGGCGGTGAGCTCGAGGTGGTAGTCGGACTGCTCGGCGGCAGCGCGCCACTCTGCCGGCCACTCGTCTCGAGCCGACAACCAGTCATCGAGCCAGCGGTCGGCCATGCTCGCCTGGCGGCGCGCGAGCCAGTCGTCTGCGGCGCGCGCGTCCGGGTCGTCGTCGAAGTCCGTGGAGCGCCACGACGTCATGTCGTGCGACGAGCGCCAGACGCGGTCGCGGCCCGTGGACCGCTCCACGTCGTCCTCGACCAGCCCCACCGCCGCGAGCTGGCGGAGGTGGTAGCTCGTCGCCCCGCTGTTGGTGCCGAGCCGGGCCGCCAGTGCGGTGGCGGTGGCCGGCCCGTGGAAGCGCAGCGCGCCGAGCAGCCGTGAGCGGAGCGGGTGGGCGAGGGTCCGGAGCTGTTGGCCGTCCGGATGGACGACGGTGCGATCGGCGACCATGACCACACACTATCTATGCAAAGAAATTGTGCAAACCCCACCCGCCTGAGAGCCAGGTCTATGCTCCCGACACCCGGGGTCGAGGCGGTCGCGGTGTGGACATCAGGAGGCGGGCTGTGCGGTTCGTAGAGAAGTCACGCGCGTGGGCGGTCGCGCCCATCATCATCACCTTGCTGGTCGTGGGTCTGCTCCCGGCGGCGTCGAGCGCCCAGGCAGGGTCCCGCGCCGGCGGGGCCGAGCCGGCCAGCGTCGACGCATCCGTCGATGCCGCCATCGCGAGCGAAGGCGCAGCCGACTTCTGGGTCGACTTCGAGGCCTCCGCCGACCTGGGCGGCGCCTCGGCGATCGACGACTGGGACGCGCGCGGGCAGTTCGTCTACGACCGGCTCACGGCTACGGCCGACGCCAGCCAAGCGGAGCTGGCCGCCAAGCTGACCAAGGCCAAGATCTCGCACCAGCGCTTCTGGGCCGCCAACACGATCCTCGTGCACAGCGGCGACCGCGCCACGCTCGACTCCGCCCGCACCACGGCCGGGGTCTCCCACATCCGGGCCCGCAAGTCCTACGAGGTGCCCAAGCTCGTCCCCGCGCCCGCGGTTGCCGGCGTCAACGCCGTCGAGTGGGGCATCGCCAACATCAACGCGGACGACGTGTGGAGCACGTTCGGCGCCCGGGGCGAGGGCGTCGTCATCGGCAGCATCGACACCGGCGCCCAGTTCAACCACCCCGCCATCGTCAGCCAGTACCGAGGCAACCTCGGCGGCGGGTCGTTCAACCACAACTACAGCTGGTTCGACCCGGCGAACGTCTGCGCCGGCGACGATCCGTGCGACAACAACAGCCACGGCACCCACACCATCGGCACCATGACCGGCGACGACGGCGGCGCCAACCAGATCGGCGTCGCACCCAACGCAACCTGGATCGCCGCCAAGGGCTGCGAGAGCAACAGCTGCTCCGATGCCTCCCTGCTCGCATCCGGGCAGTGGATGCTCGCCCCGACCGACCTCGCCGGCGCCAACCCCAACCCGGCCCTGCGGCCCAACATCATCAACAACTCCTGGGGCGGCGACAACGGCGGCGCCGTCGACCCCTGGTACCGCGCCACGCTGACGTCGTGGACGGCGGCCGGCATCTTCGGCGTGTTCTCGAACGGCAACGCCGGTCCGAGCTGCAACACCACCGGTTCGCCCGCGGACAACCTCGAGGCCTACGGGGTCGGCGCCTACGACATCAACAACCTCGTCGCCAGCTTCTCGAGCCGAGGTGGTGGTGAGTCCGGCGAGATCCGCCCGGCCATCTCCGCGCCCGGCGTGGCCGTTCGCTCGAGCGTGAGCATCCCCGCCAACGGCTACAGCAGCTTCAACGGAACTTCGATGGCAGCGCCCCACGTGTCTGGATCGGTCGCGCTGCTGTGGTCAGCGGCACCATCGTTGATCGGTGACATCACCGCGACGCGCACCCTCCTCGACTCGACCGCCATCGACACCAACGACGTGACCTGCGGTGGCACCGCGGCCGACAACAACGTCTACGGCGAGGGCCGACTCGACATCCTGGCCGCCACCAACCTCGCGCCCGTCGGGCCCTCCGGCGACATCTCGGGCATCGTCAAGGAGAAGGGCACCAACACGCCCCTCGCCGGCGCCACCTTGAGCACCACCGTCAACGGCTCGCCCCGCACCACCACGACGGCGGGCGACGGTTCCTACACGTTGGCCAACCTGCCGGTGGACACCTACAGCGTCAAGGCGGTCGCCTTCGGCCACAAGAACAAGACGTCCTCGGCCACCGTCACCGACGGCAACGTCACGACGAGGAACTTCTCGCTCGAGGCGCAGCCGACCTACCCCGTGAGCGGGACGGTGAAGTCCGGCGGCAAGCTGGCGGGCGCCACCGTCACCATCGTCGGGGCTCCGTTCGCCCCCGCGACCACGGACTCGGCCGGCAACTACACGTTCCCGGCCGTGCCCGGCGGCACCTACACGATCCAGGCCAGCTACGGGGGCTGCGCATCCAGCGGGTCGACCTCGAAGAACGTGAACGGCCCCGAGACGGTCAACTTCACCCTCACCCGCGTCACGGACACCTACGGGCACCAGTGCAACCTCAAGGCCAGCAGCTGGATCGCCGGCAGCACCTTGGTGCCGTTGACCGGTGATGATGTGTCCGCGGCGGTGTCGGTGCCGTTCCCGTTCTCGTTCTACGGGACGAACTACGCGACCGCCAACGTGTCCTCCAACGGCCACCTGAGCTTCACGGCGGCCAGCACGGCGTACAGCAACGTGGCCATCCCGAACGCCTCGGCGCCGAACGCGGCCATCTATCCGCAATGGGATGACCTCATCGTCGATGGGACGGCCGCCGTGTACACCAGCACCCTCGGCTCCGCCCCGAACCGCCGGTTCGTCATCGAGTGGCGCAACGTCGTCCCGTACCAGTCCCCAACGGACCGCTGGGACTTCGAGGTCGTGCTCTACGAGTCGGGCAAGGTGCTGCTCCAGTACGGCAACGTCGACACCCCCCGCCAAGCGGGCAACTCGGCCACTGTCGGCATCGAGAACGCGGCGGGCAACGACGCCCTCCAGTACTCGCTCAACGCCGAGGCACTGAGCAACGGGACCGCCATCGAGTTCTCGCACCCGGGCGCGGGGCCGTTCCGCGCCAACCGGATGCCCTGATCCGAACCAGCTAGAGGCCGGGCCAGGCCGCGTAGGTCACCATCGACCGGAATGGCCCGGCCAGCTGGCCGACGACCGCGCCCGATGCCCAGCGGGACCGCACCAGCGGTTCGAGGCTCGCCGCGGTGGTCGTCAACTCGCCATCGAGGTAGACGACGGTGACGACGCGTGGGCCCGGGTTCCAGGCCGCCACGCCGAAGCGCTCGCCCTGGTCGGGGCCGACGCCGAGCATGGTGCTGCTTCGGAACACGTAGGCGCCGGCGACCCCGTCCACCGCGAGGACCGCCGGCACGTGCTCGCGGTGGTGCCACCGCAGCCACCCGTCGAGGTCGCCCCGCGGCTCAGGCGCTTCGACGATCAGGTACACGCCGCGATGGGGCCGGAACGGCACGGCTTCGGCTGACACCAGCACGCGCGGCGAGGCGTAGGCGTTCTGGAGGTGGAACGCCCCCAGGAGGAACGAGCTGGCCGGCTCGGGGTAGCGGCCCGCCTCCGCGCACCGTCGCCCCAGCTGGGCGAAGGCCACCAGCGTCTGCTCCACCGGGTCGGTCATGAGGTAGCTCACGGCGTGGCGGATCGGGGCCAGGTCGTCGGTCGCGGCGAGACGCATCCCCACGCACTCGTCGTCGGCCCGCCAGCGCGTGCCGAGGCGGATGCCAGGGATCGAGTACTGCTCCGGCAGGTGGTCGAGGAGGTGCCACTGGAGGTACGCGGCGTCGTCGCCGCTGAGCGCGCCGCCGGTCATCGAGAAGAAGCCCACCTTCACCAGGTTCACGACGCCAACGCCTCCAGCTGCTCGAGGTAGTGGTCCAGCGAGTGGTGCACGAGGTGGAGGTCGACCACCGTGGCGCCCGCCGCGGCCCACTCGCCCAGCAGGTCGTCGACGGCCGCCGGGTCCGAGGCCGGGTCGACGACCCCGCGCGGCTGGCCCACCACCTCGAAGCCGGCGGGCGCGTCGCAGGCCGCCAACCAGGCGGCGACGTCGTGGCTCGACAAGCCGAACGGAGCCCAGCCATCCGCCAGCTCCACGGCCCGCCGCAGCGACCGCTGGCTGCGGCCGCCGATCCAGAACGGCACGTGCGGGTTCATCGCGTGCGGCTCCACGATCAGCTCGGCGTAGTCGTAGTGCGAGCCGTGGTACTCGACGTCGCGTCGACCGAGCGAGGCGCGCAGCGCGCGCAGGGCGTCGTCGGCCCGCTCCCCGCGGTCGGCGAACGACGCGCCGAGCAGCTCGAACTCTGGCTCGAGGGTGCCGACGCCGAGGCCGAGCACCACGCGGCCGCCCGCGATGCGATCGAGCGTGCCGTAGCGCTTCGCCAGCTCGAGCGGGTGGTGGTAGCCGAGCACCAGGACGTAGGTGGCGAGCCGGATGCGATCGGTGTGCCCGGCGATGCACCCGAGCGTGGCAGCCGGGTCCCAGTAGACCCCGCCGCGGACCTCGGCGTCCTTCGGTGGGACCGCGATGTGCTCGCTGCAGGTCAGGTGGTCGAACCCGAGGCGATCGGCGTTGGTGGCGATCCGCAGGAGCTCGTCGATCCCGGCGCTGGCCTCCCACGCCGCGTGCGACCCCGGCAGCTGGGTGGCGATCGGCGGGATGATGCCGAGCCGCACCCCCTGTCGCTCGATCGCCGCCGCCGGTCCAGGCACGGCGCGGATCGTAGGGGGTGCGGACGCGGGACGGCCCACCCCACCCAGCGTCCGCCGACTGGGTGGGGTGGGCGACCTTGGAGATCAGTGGCGGGTGGCCACGACCTCGAGGTACTCGGACGGCACGGCCAGCGCACCGGTGGTGTCCCGGTTGCACTCGTTGGCCAGACCGACGAGCTGCGACCGGAAGGACTCGCGTCCGGCCTCGTCGAGCGCACCCCATGCCTTCAGGGTGGGCCCGTAGTAGGTGATGAACGTGTCGAAGAAGTCGTCGGCCGACGTGTACCGGAACACGAAGTGCTTCCGGGTGACCTGCACGTCTGCTTCGGTGCCGAAGAGCTCCTCGAGGCGGTCCTCGGTGCCCCACTGCAGCGGGGACGGCACGCCCGCGGGCGGCGGCACGTGGGCGCCGACGACCTTGAACATCCGGCCGATGAAGCCCTCGGGCGTCCAGTTCGAGAGGCCGATCTTCCCGCCGGGACGGACGACCCGGAGCATCTCCTCCGCGGCCCGCTGCGGGTTCGGCACGAACATCACCCCGAAGGTGGAGAGGATCGTGTCGTAGCTGGCGTCCTCGAAGGGCAGGTTCTCGGCGTCGGCGACCTGGGTGGCCACGGGGAGGCCATCGGCCTCGGCCCGACGAGCGGTCCCGGCGAGGAGCTCCTCCACGTAGTCGGTGGCGGTGACGTGGCAACCCCGGCGGGCGGCGGCGAGCGAGGCGTTGCCGTTGCCGGCCGCCACGTCGAGCACCTTCGAGCCGGCGACCACGTCGACGGCCTCGCAGAGCGACTCGCCGACGATCTGGAGGGTCGTCCCGATCACGGCGTAGTTGCCGCTGGACCAGGTGGCCTGCTGCTTGGCCTTGACGGCCTCCAGGTCCGGTTGGGTGGTGAGCGTCGTGCTCATCGCTATCTCTCCTCAGTTGGTGTGGTTGTTGTTGGTGAGAGGCTGACGGCCGCTGAAGGCCGCGAGGGCGTCGAGCGGGCCCGCGTCAGGGGCGGGCGCAACCTCGGCGGCGAACGTGTCGCCGTCGCGCATCTCCGGCTGGACGAACGAGCGGGCGAAGCCGCCGACCTGGTCGACGAGGTCGTCGGGCGGGTCGTACGGAAGCCCGGTGGCCCTGGACAGGTCCCAGCCGTGGATGAGGCCGTCGAAGGCCGTGTAGCGGGCGAAGCTCGACACCGGGACCTCACCGAAGGGGGCGGTCACGGTGCGCTCCTGGGCACCCGGCGAGTGCAGGCTGTCCAGCAGCTCGGCCATGGCTCGGCTCCAGCGGTCGGTGAGCTCGCCCTCGAGGGGCGGGACGGACCCGGCCACCCCGCCGCGGAACGCCGGCGAGAAGTGGGTGGCGCCGCCGATCATGTGCTCGAGGACGCCGGTCACCGTGAACTGGGCGCACGCCGTGGGGTTGTCGAGCTGGTCCGGGCGGATCTGCTCGACCACCTTCGCGATCAGCGGGATGATCTCGTCGAGCTGTTGGACACCGTCCATGGGTTCTCCTTGGTTGTTGCCGCGCGTCGCCGAGGCGACAGCCTCACGGTCACGACCGAGGACGATCAGGTCCTCGGTGGACTCGTGGTGGGCGTCGCGTTGGTGGCGATCGGTCATGGAGACATCGTGCGATGACGCCGTGCCCCCTCGCATCCGCCAGACCCGCCATCCTCCCGGCGGCGCGATGGCGTGATCTGCCCATGCGCCGGCCCGCCGTTCCGCCGGGATTGGGCGCTCTGACCGATGCGGCCGTGACCGCGCATGACGCACGGTGGCGACGACCCGCTGGGCATCGGCCTGGCGATGGACGAGAGGAACGTTGCGATGCGCTACAGCTTCAAGGAGATCCCGCTGGAGATGGAGCAGGACGGGATCGAGACCCGTGGCGTCGAGTGCGGCGAGGTGTACAGCCGCTACATCGACCTGCCCGCGGGCGTCGACTTCACGCCCCTCCTCGTCGGGCTGCCGCACGACCAGTGCCAGTGCCCGCACTGGGGCTACGTGCTGGCCGGCTCGATCACCCTGCGCTTCGCCGACGGCCACGAGGAGACGAACCGGGCCGGCGACGTCTACTACTGGCCGGCTGGGCACACCGGTTGGACCGACGAAGGTGTGACCTTCCTCGAGTTCAGCCCCACCACCGAGATCCTCCCGGTGCTCGATCACCTCTCGAAGCAGCTCGCCGGCTGACGGCCGACGCGCCGCATGGTGGTCGACCAGACTGACGAGGTGACCGCGACCCCCACCGACCCGCTGGAGGCGGCCCACCGCCTCCTGGCCTCGTGGGTCTGGACCGACGCGCTCGACGCGGCCCGGTCGGCGGTCGTCCCGGCCGGCCGGGCCGAGGCCGATCGCCTCGACATCATCGCGGAGTCGTCGTGGTGGCTCGGTCAGATGGACGACTGCATCAGCGCCCGCGAGCAGGCCTACGCCCTGTACGAGGCCGACGGCGATGGGCTCCGCTCGGGCGAGTGCGCGGTGTGGCTGTGGGAGCACCACCAGCTCAAGGCTCGCCCGTCGATCGCCGGTGGGTGGCTACGGCGGGCGCGGAGGACGCTGGAAGCCCATACGGAGTCGATCCCGTACGGCAACCTCCTGCTCCGCGAGGCCGAGGTCGCCCACGGATCCGGACAGCTCGACAAGGCGACAGAGATGGCGCGCGACGCCCTGGCCCTGGGCCGACGGCTGTCGTCGATCGACCTCGAGGCGGCGGCGCTCCAGACCATCGGCCGGCTCCTCATCGACGCCGGCGACCTGACCGACGGGCTGGGGCACCTCGACGAGGCGATGCTGTCCGCCGTCGAGGGCAAGCTCAGCCCGTTCACCACCGGCAAGGTGTACTGCAGCCTGATCAGCGCCTGCGAGCAGCTGGGTGACCTCCGCCGCGCCGCGGAGTGGACAGACGCCACGCTCCGCTGGTCGGAGGAGCACCCGATGGCCATGTGGCCTGGCATCTGTCGGGTCCACCACGCGGCGCTGCTCCAGCTCCGTGGTGACTGGGGCGCCGCGGAGCGGGAGGCTCGACAGGCGTGCGTCGAGCTCGACGGCTTCCACGTGCCCAACGTGGCGGCGGGCTACATCGAGATCGGTGAGATCCGTCGGCGGCTCGGCGACCTCGACGGAGCCGAGGAGGCGTTCGCCACCGCTGAGACCCTGTGCGGTCAGCAGAGCGCGGGGCTCGCCCTCGTGCGCCTCGCGCAACGCCGCGTCGACCAGGCCACCGCCATCATCACGCGGATGCTCGCGGACCACACGTGGAACCAGCTCGCCCGCGGCAAGCTGCTCCCGGCGCGGGTGCAGATCGCAGTGGCGGCGGGCGACATCGACGCCGCCATCGCCGCCGCCGACGAGCTGGAGGGCATTGCCGCCGACTTCGAGAGCCCGGCGCTCTCGGCCGCGGCCATGTCGTCACGTGGGCGGCTCCAGCTCGCCCAAGGCGATGCCGACGGCGCCTGCGGAACGCTTCGGGAGGCGCTGCAGCACTGGCAGCAGCTCGAGGTCCCCTACGAGGTGGCCACGGTCCGCCTGCTCCTCGGCCAGGCGTGCCGGAGCGGCGGCGACGAGGAGGGCGCCACCAGCTCGTTCGCCAGCGCCGCCGCCATCTTCGATCGGCTCGGCGCCGCCATCGAATCACGCCACATCCGCGATCTCACGTCGCCGTCGTCGCTGCCGTCAGGCCTCACGGCCCGAGAGGCGGAGGTGCTCGGCCTCGTCGCATCAGGGGTGACCAACAAGGAGATCGCCACCGCCCTCCACCTCAGCGAGCGGACCGTGGCTCGTCACCTCTCGAACATCTTCACCAAGATCGGCGTGACCTCGCGCACGGCCGCCGCCTCCTTCGCCTACGAGAACGGCCTCACGCAGGCGATCCCGTCCCAGGGGTAGCCGCACCCTCGTCAGCGAGACGATCGACGACGCCGCGGCGGGGTGTTGTCGGCGATGGCGGCCTGGAGCAACGCCTGCGCGGACCACCGCATCAGCTCGACGGCTTCGTCTCGCGACAGCCCGGCCACGTCCGTGAGCCACACGAGCGCTTCGATGCCGATCGCGCTCCGGATCGCGAGGGCCAGCCGGTGAACGGCCGTGTCGGACATCTCCGAGCGAAGCGGCGCGAGGGCGTCCTCGATCCACTGGATGCCGCGGCCTTGCCGCAGCGGCAGCTCCGCCCGCTCGGCGTCATCAGCTTCGAGCGACAGCCTGAGCATCGTGCGCTGCTGCGATTCGTTGTCGACGGTCGCGCGGTTGAAGGCGGCGACGACCAGCTCGAGGCGCGTCGCCACGTCATCGGGGGCGTCTTCGGGCAGCAATGAGACGGCCGCCGTCTCCGGGTGCGCGGCCGCCAGGAGCGCGCGTTGGCTCGAGAAGTAGCGGTACGCAGTGGTGCGGGAGATGGCGGCGGCCTCCGCCGCACCCTCGACGGTTGGCGTCGCGCCGCTGGCGACGATGTCCCGGGCGGCGGCGACCAGCGCGTCTCGAGTTCGCCGCTTCTGCTCGACGCGGCCGTTCAGCTCGTACGCCGTTGACATGCCCATCATGGTACCTTACTCTCGTCATGGGACGAGCGTCCCACGAAGGACGAGAGAGAGGTGACCACGATGACCAGTCCAGTGCCCATCATCCGAGCCCCTGGCGAAGGCGACAAGCGGGCGTTCCTGGGCGGTGGCCTCCACACGTGGAAGCTGCTGGCCGAGGACACCGCGGGCGCCTTCTTCCTCATGGAGGACGAGATGACCCGGGGCAAGGTCACCCCGCTGCACCGCCATCCCGAGGCCGACGAGACCGTCTACGTGCTCGAAGGCGAGATCGTCATCACCCAGGACGGCAAGGAGACGCGCGTCGGTGCCGGCGGCGTCACCTTCACCCCGAGAGGTGTGCCCCACGCGTTCATGGTCGCGTCGGACACGTGCCGGCTGCTGACGTTCCAGGCCCCCGGCATCGGTCAGGCCTTCTATCGCGACGCCAGCGAACCGGTCACGGGCGATCCGTCCGACGCGGAACGGGTCGACGTTCCGCGGCTCCAAGGCTCGGCGCGCGACAACCCGCGCGGCGTCGAGCTCCTGGGCCCGCCGCCGTTCGCCGCCCAACAGGTGGGGTGACGAAGAACACGTAGTCTCCAAGGGCTAGCCCCGATGCGTCGTCACCGGACCTGGTGCGAAGATCGAGCCAGCTTGGTTCCCGTAGTGGTCGGCGAACGTCGCTGGTCAGAGAGGCAACCCATGAGCACGTTCGGCGGCATCGAGATCATCGGCCGGTTCCCACGCGCGATCGCGACGGGGGCCAGCCATGACGAGGGCACCTGAGCCGTCGCCGACCTGCCGATCCCATCAGAGGATCCTCGCCGCCACGCTCGTCGTCGGGCTCCTGACGGCCAGCTGCGGATCCGGTGGCGGCTCGGACGCTGGGACGGCCACCACGCCCGCCGAGCCGAGCACGTCTGACGACACCACCTTGGCGCCGGCAGGAACCGACGCCAAGGTGGCGGCCTACGGGCTGGCCCCGGTGCCCGACGACTCCGTCGCCTACCAACCGGACGTGGTGATCGTCGGTGGCGGCGCAGACTCGATCCGCTCCGCCAGCTCCGACGGGCTCGTGTGGACGATCGATGCCGAGGCCGCCCACGCCGCTGACCTCGAACCGGGCATGGTGATGTTCCTCACCGGAACCGCCGTCGGCCGGGTCGTCGGCGTCGAACCCGACGGCGACGACCTCGTCGTGACGCTCGGACCCGTCGACATCACCGACGTCGTGCGCGACGGGCACTTCGAGTCCCACCAGGCCATCGACGTCAGCGCCTTGGCGCTGCAGACGGTGCCCGACCTCCCAGGCGCACTGGAGCTCACCGAGAAGGACGTGCCCCCGGCCCCGTCCGAGTCGACCACGTCGGAGGGCGCCCTCCGAGCAGGCAAGCTGTCGATGGCACCGATCAGCGCGGTGTCGTCGCCGGTGGACACCTGGCCACCCCCGACCTCAGGGAGCGGTGCCGAGCTCTCGATCGGCGACTTCAGCGTCGAGCTCACCAGGACGTCCGGGGCGGCGGGGAGGGTCGGGCTGAAGGCGACCTACACGAAGAACGGCGTGTCCGTGGCGGCGGACTTCGGGGCCGTCTTCAACAACCCGACGGCCGACATCGTCCTTGACATCGCCTCCGGAAAGATCGTCGACGCCACCGCGCGCATCAACGGCCTCCAGTCACTGGAGGTCAAGGTCGATGCCGGCTCGGAGACCGGGCTGGCCGGCAACTTCAAGGCCCGGGTCGAGCTGCCCATCGACGCCAACTTCCCCTTCCTGCTCGGTCCCGTCCCGATGAACCTGAGCATCCGCCAGAAGTTCCTCGTCGAGACCGCCTTCAGCGCCAAGAACTCCACCCTGAGCGCAACCGGCTCGTACAAGGTCGGTGGGCCACTGGGCTTCGACTACGGATCGGGCGGGGTCGCGCTGACCACGCCGACCGTGACCACCGAGAAGTCCATGATCGACTCGCTCCAGGGCGTGTCAGTGGGGGTCAACGGCATCGTCGTCGCGTACCAGGCCAAGGTGCTGCTCGGCTTGGGGGTGCCGCTCTTCACCGCGGGGCCCTTCGGTGGCATCACCGTGTCGGTCGGCCTGACCAACGGCTCCGACCTCGGCATCGTCAAGTGCAAGCAGGCGTCTCTCGACGTCGTCATCTCGGGCGGCCTGGGGTTCACCGTCGGGGGTGGCGGACCCGGGACGGACTACGTCAAATCCCTCTTCGACCGGCTGCGATCGGTGCCCGTGAAGCTCGACTCCGAGCTCGCAGCCAAGACGGCCACGGTCGTCCACGAGGTGCTCGCCGCACCGAACGTCGCGGCCTGCAAGCCCTAGCCGAACGTCAACAACGAGGAGAACAGTCATGGACGGAACTCAGGGTGCCGGTGGCGGAGCCGACGAGCTGACCCAGATCTGGGCTGAGCTCGCGGACCTGCGCGCTGAGAACGTCCAGCTGCGCGCGGATCTCGGACGATCGCGGGCTGCCGGAGACGGCGTGACGGACGTGGCCGCACCGGACGCTCCGTTCGAAGGGCGCGTCGCTCGACGACACATGCTTCGGTTCGCGGGCGCCGCGGCGGGCGGGCTGGTGCTCGGCGGAGTGGCGGCCGTGACCCGAGCCGCGCCTGCGTCCGCCGACAGCGGAGACGACCTGGTCATCGGGACCGGGAACTTCGCCGGTACGGACTACACGTCCTTGAGCAATTGGACCACCGGGCTCGGGTTCAACGTCCTCAGCTACCAGTCCGGGGAGAGCCCACCGGTCGGGTTTCCCAGCCAGGCGTCGGCCCTGTACGCCTACACCGACAAGACCGTCGGCGCGGCTGTCCACGCACAGAGCAAGCACGGCCCCGGGATCTTCGGCGACAACGTGTGGGCGGCGAACGGCAGCCCGGCGGTCCATGGCCGCTCGGCCGGCGAGGGCAACGCGGTGTTCGGCGAGGTGCTCAACGCCGCGGCCAACGCCAACGGGGTGCTCGGCCGCACCGCCGGGACCGGCAATGCCGTGCTCGGGATCGCGGACGGGCCAGGGAACTCGGTGTTCGGAGCCAAGTCGCAGGCCGGCGATGCGGTCGTGGGCTACACCAGCTCGACCGGTCGCGCGCTGCTCGGCGTCGTCGACAACGCGGCCAGTGCTGCCACCGCCGTCCACGGCACCACCAACGGGACCGGCGATGGCGTGTTCGGTGAGCTCACCAAGGCCGGGAACACCGCCTCGGGTGTGCACGGTCGAGCGGCCGGCAAGGGCAACGCCGTGTTCGGCGAGGTCCTCAACACCAGCGGCACCGCCAACGCGGTCCTCGGGCGGACCGTCGGCTCGGGCAACGCCGTCCTCGGGATCTCCGACGGCGTGGGCAACTCCGTCTACGGCTTCAAGACCACCAGTGGCGACGCGGTGGTGGGGCTCACGTCCGGCAACGGCCGCGCCGTGCTCGGCGTCATCCAGAACGCCGCCAACAACGACGTCGCGGTCACCGGGACCACCAACGGTCTCGGCGGCGCCGTGTTCGGCGACCTCACCGCGGCCGGCAACAGCGCCTCCGCCGTCTTCGGGCGCACCGTCGGTACCGGCAACGCCGTCCTCGGCATCGCGGAGGGCGCCGGCAACTCGATCTACGGGTCGAAGAGCGTCGCCGGTGACGCCGTGGTCGGTCGGACCACCTCCACCGGCCGGGGCCTCTACGGGCTGATCGAGAACAAGCTGTCGAACGCCCCCGCCGTCGACGCGGAGACCACCGGCAAGGGCCCAGCCCTGCGAGCCACCAGCAAGAAGGGCAGGGGCGGCCTGTTCACGTCCGACGTCGCCCAGATCCAGCTGAAGCCGTCGACCGCCGGCAACCACCCCACCGCGGGCCAGCGCGGCGACCTGTTCGTCGACAGCACCGGCCGCCTCTGGTTCTGCCAAGCCACCGGGAACCCGGGAACCTGGACACAAGTGGCCTGACCTACGGCCCTTCGCGCAGGAAGGTGAGCGTCAGCCTGGTCACAGGACGGGCGGCAGCGCGGCCCACTGCTCCGCGTCGTGCGAGTACACCAGGCGCGTCCCGCTGGCCTGCTGGTCGCGCAGCCAGGTGTACACCTCCTGCTGGCGCTCGCGGTCGTGCCCGAACGGCGGGAGCAGGTCGAGGTCGAGCGCTCGCTGGCAGTAGCACGAATCGGCCACGAGGAGCGTCGCCCCCTCGATGAGGAGGGACTGGTGGCCGGCCGTGTGCCCAGCGGTCGGCACGAGCTGCAGGCTGCCGTCGCCGAACACGTCGTGGGCGCCGTCGAGGAGGACCCGGTCGTGGCCGAGGTCGAAGTCGGCGGGGTTGTACACCCCGAACTCCACCAGGCCGTCGTCGAAGGCGGCAGCCCACTCGGCCTGCTGGACGAGCACTCGGGCGGTAGGCAGCTGACCGAGCCCGCCGCAGTGGTCGAAGTGGAGGTGGCTGACCACGGCCACCGACACGTCGTCGGGCGCGACGCCGGCCGCCTCGAGCTGGCCGGCGAGCGTCCAGGTGTCGGACAGCTCGACCTCGAAGAGCTCGGCGCTCGAGCGCAGTCGGCTCGTGTCGTGCTCGAGCTCGGGGTGCATGCCGGTGTCGAAGACGACGTTCCCGTCTGGGTGCTCGACCAGGAACGCACCCACCGGCATCCGCATGCGTCCCGGCTGACCGGTGAGCATCGTGCCGCTGTCGGCGGTCAGCCAGCCGCACTCCAACGGTCGCACCCGCACGCGCTCCACCGCCGGAGCCTAGGGGCCGAGCTACCGGGCGAGGACGTGGAGCTGACCCTCGCGCAGCTCGAGCACCCGTCGGGCCGCACCGAACGCGATCTCGTTGTGGGTGGCGAGCAGGCAGGCGGTGCCGGTGTCGGCGAGAGACTCGAGGACGAGCATCATGGCGCGCGCCCACGCTTCGTTCTGGTGCGAGATGGGCTCGTCGGCCAGGAGGACGAGCGGCCGCACGATCGCCGCCCGCGCCAGCGCCGCCCGTTGCTGCTCCCCGAGGGAGATCTCGCTCGGGAACCGGTTGGCGAGGTGCTCGATCCCCAGGTGCGCCATCAGGTCGTCGGCGTCCCCGGGCCGAGGGACGTCGTCGAGACGGAGCGGAAGCCCGATGTTCTCGGTGACGGTCAGCTCGTCGAGGAGACCGAGCGACTGCGGCAAGATCGCCACCTCGCTCCAGGAGCACCGGTCGGGGTCCGTCTCGCCACCGAGCAGGCGGATGGTGCCGGCGTCGGGCTGCTCCCAGCCAGCGATGATCGTGAGCAGCGTGGTCTTCCCCGAGCCGGACCGGCCGGCCACCGCCACGATCTCGTGGCGATCGACGGTGAGGTCGACGCCGGCGAGCACGGGACGCGCTCCTGCCGCGTCCGCGAACGACTTGTCGACACCCCGCACCTCGACCACCGTGTCGCCCCCACCGGTGGCGGTCATGACGCGACCACCTCACCGTCGCGCAGCAGCACGACATGATCCGCGGCCGCGATCACCGTGGCGTCGTGGGAGGTCACGATGAGCGTGGCGCCGAGGTCGACCAGGCTGCGCATGGCGTCGACCAGCACCACCCCCGCCGGCGCGTCCAGCTCCGCCGTGGGTTCGTCAGCCAGCATCAACGTGGGCTGCCCGATGGCGGCGGCCGCGAACGCCACGCGCTGCTGCTCGCCGCCCGACAGCTCGGCCGGGCGGCTGGTGGCTCGATCGGCGAGCCCGACCGCGTCGAGCAGCCCGAGCGCCTCGCCGGGGTCTACGCCGCGGAACCTGGCCGCCAGCTCGATCTGCTCGATGGCGGACAGGTACTCCACGAGGTTGTCCGCCGGGTTCTGGAGCACGATCCCCATGGCCCGTCGGCGCAACCGGCGGAGCGGCCCGGCACGCAGTCGCGTCAGGTCAGCCCCGTCGACCTCCACGTGGCCGGTGTGCGGACGGTGGAGACCGGCCAGCACGCGGAGGAGTGATGACTTCCCCGACCCCGACGGGCCCGCGACCACCGAGAGCCGGCCGCGCTCGAAGGCGGCGTCGACGTCCGTCAGCGCGTGCGCGACGCCCGCGGCGGTGCGGTAGTCCACCCCGACCCCGCGGCAGCGGGCCACGGCGTCGGCCGTCGGAAGATCAGACACCGGCACGCAACACCTCCACCGGATCGTCCCGGTCGATGCGACGCTGGCCGAGCACGGCGGCCAGTCCCGCGATCACCACGGATGCGACCACCAAGGTCGCGATCACGACGACGGCGGGTCGCAGCAGCGGATCGGGCCGGTAGCCGGGCACCGGATCGACGCGTTGGTGGGCGAACGAGGCCGCCACCACCGCGATGCCGAGCCCGACCCAGCACCCGACCAGGACGCTGGCGGTCAGCTCGACCACCAGTGCGCGGCGATGCTGCCGACGGCTCAGCCCCATCCGCCGCATGAACGCGTGGCCGAGCAGGCGGTCGCGGCGACGGGCGTCGAGGTAGACGGCCACGCCGCCCAGCACCAAGAGCCCGGCGGAGATGCCGAGCGACTGCATGAAGCCGAACGTCCACGAGACCGTCAAGAACGACGCACCGTCGGCCACCTCCCCCACCTTCCGCTCCTCGCTGAACGCCGTGCCGGCCGCCGCCAACGCCTCCAACGTGTCGCCGCGGTCGCCGCGGATCCACGCCTCGGGAGTCCCGCCGTACAGCTCGAGATCGTCCACCGCCGATGTCGCCACGAAGATCGTCGGCTTGGCCAACCGCATGCCCGGGAACGCCTCGACGTCGGCGACCTCCTCGATGTCGAATCGGTTGGCACCGGGACCGGCGACGCTCACCTGGGCCGTCGCGTCGACCTCCGTGCCGACGACGACCGCGGGCACACGCCCGTCGACGGGTGGGACGACGAGTCGCTCGAGGATGTCCGGCAGCGACGTGTCCGAGAAGGTCGTGTCCCAGAGCACGGCCCGATCGAAGGTGGCCGGGTCGATGGTCACCACGGACACGCTGTCGCGGGTGGCACCGCGGGCTCGGGCGAAGCGGAACACCTCCACCTCGGTCGATCGCTCCACCAGCGCCGGCGGGAGCTGCTCCTCGTCGGAGAGGCGGACGGCCACGTCGCTGCCGACGAAGGTCTGGGCCTTCGCCTTCAGGGTGGCGTCGAGCGATCGGTTCATGGTGGCGGCGTAGCCCAGGACGCCGGCGGCGATGGCCGAGGCGGCGACCAGGCCGAGCACCGCCACCCGGTAGCGGGCAACGCGGCGCACCCCGAGGTACAGCGCGGTGGGCCACGAGCGGCTCGCCGCCCGCATGGGACGGAGGGCCAGCGACAGGAGGCGGCTGAGCACGGCCACCGCGGTGACGAGGAACAGGACGGGGAACAGGAGGCCCCACACGTCGACCCGGCTCACGTCCGCGCCCCGCCCGAGGGGGATGCCCCAGCGGGACAGCCGTTGGTAGGAGACGACGGTCGCCCAGCCGAGGAGCAGCTCCCACGGGAGGACACCGAGCCGCACGCGTCGGTGGGGCCGGGCCTCGGGCGCCCGCGTGCGCCAGGCGACGACCAGGGCGATGGTGGCGGCCGCCCCCACCAGCGCGAGGCCGCCGGCCTGCACGGCTCGGCCGATCGCCGTCGGTTCGAGGTCCGGCGACGGGCCCAACCACACGACCGTCCCGTAGGCCAACCCGACGCCCGCCAGCACGCCGAGCACCGACGGGATGCACAGCTCCAGCACCGCCTTGAGCCCGAGGGCAGCCGGCGACACGCCGCGCACGGTGAGCAGCGTGACCTCGCGGCGCCGGCGGTCGAACCAGAGCGACGCGGCGGCGGCCACGAGGCCCACGCCCGCCAGTCCGGCGAGTCCCGCCATCGGCCAGATGCCTCCGCCGACCGACGTCTTGATCGCGCCGGAGCGGTCCGTCACGAACGGCAGGTGCGAGTGGAGGTACCGCTCGACGAAGTCGGCGTCGTCCTTGGCCTCGGTCGGGTTGCTGAAGGGTCGTCCCGGTACGCGTGGGATCAGCGGGCGGCCACCGATGCACCACCGCAGCGCCGGATCCATCTTGGTGTTGCACGCCAGGTCCTGGACCAGCGCCTCCGTGTCGGTGGTGGTGAGGCCATCGCGGAGCGGCGCCTCCCAGGCGCCTTCCGCCTCGTCGATGTCGAGGCCGCTCATCACGGTGGAGAGGGTGGCGTCGTCGACGAGCACCAGGAGCGGGGGCGGGACCACGTCGGCGCCTCGCACCTCCAGCAGCACCATGTCCGAGTTCGAGCACCAGTAGTCGTCCACGGTGTTGCCGGACAGGTCGCGGTAGACACCGCGGACGGGGAGCTGGACGTTCCCGATGCGCGCGCCGTCCCCGACGCGCAGCCCGGTGAGCTCAGTGGCGCGATCGCTGATCCACACGCCAGGTCCGGGTGTCCCCTCGAGCACGTCGACGTGCTCGAGGGCACCCTCACGGACCAGCAGCGACGCGGCTTCGGCCTCCGACGGGTCAGCACCGGCCAAGGAGACGCCCTTCACGCGCATCCACAGGTTGGAGGGCCCGAGCCGGTCCGCCAGCGGGACGAGGGGATCCGCGATCGGCGCCTCCACCACCCGGCCCGTCGGCGCGAAGGAGAACGTGGCGCCGGTGTCGCGGGGGCACCGCTCGGCGGCCTGCAGCGCCACCGACTCGCTGCCCACCGACGACAGGAACAGCGGCACGGCCGCCAGCGACGCCGCCATCACCGCACACGCGCCGGCGACGGTCGCCAGGACGCCCGGGCGGCGCCACAGCAACAACGGTGCCCGCCGCCACGGCGCCGATGTGACCGTCACGATCACCGTGCGAATGCGATCCCACATGGGGTCACGGAGCGTACTGGTGGCGGTCGGTGCGCCGGCTGCACCACCCGAGGGCCGCCACCACCCGCGCCTACGCTGACCGACGTGCCCCCCGAGCTCGACCCGCCCGAGCTGGCCCGTCTGGTGGACTTCGCCGAGCGTCCCCGAACCGGTGACTGGAGCCTCCGCTCCGCGCTGGTCCGCTACGCACAGGCGAACCCCGAGCGGGTGAGCCAGGTCCTCGACCTGGTCCGACGCATCGAGTTCGCGCTGCACCCGCACGCCAAGCTCCTCGCCAAGGAGGGCCCACAGCTCTGGGAGGCGGTGGCGACCGGAGCGGTGCCGGCGTCGGACCCGACGGCGCTGGTCGTGGGGCTGCTGCAGGCATCAGCCGAGCTCGACCGTCTCGCCGACCGCGTGGTGGCCTGGGCGGTCGATCGAGCGGGGGATCGCCCCGACGCCGAGGTCGACTCGGTGGTCGTCGACGTCGCACAGCGCCTCGACGACCTCGGTGTGGCGCGCGAGGAGCGACAGGGTCCTCCGCCTCGCCGACGGTCCTGAGCGCCGGACCGCTCCGACGGTCAGCGGTGCAGCCGCAACGGGAGGTGGCGGATGCCGGAGTGGCGGTTGCTGCGAGTCCACTCGACGGCCCCCACCAGATCGATCTCCCCGAACCGCTCGAGGAGCTCCTCCAGCACCACCCGCATCTCGAGACGAGCGAGGTTGGCTCCGAGGCAGAAGTGCACCCCGCGGCCGAGCGAGAGGTGCGGGTTCGGATCCCGCCGGATGTCGAAGCTGGATGGGCGGTCGAACACGAGCTCGTCGCGGTTGGCCGACGCCTCCCAGAACAGCACCTTGTCGCCCGGAGCGACCTGATGGCCGCCGAGCTCGGCGGGCCGGGTGGCGGTCCGGCGCTTGGCCGGCGAGGGCGCCGTCCACCGCAGCACCTCCTCGATGGTCGTGCCCAGGAGCCCCGGGTCGTCGCGGAGGTCAGTCAGCTGATCGGGCCGCTCGAGGAGGGCGAGCACCCCGCCGGAGATGGCGTGGCGAGTCGTCTCCGAACCCGCCGCGAAGAGCAGCGAGAAGAACGCGTACAGCTCGACGTCGGTGAGCTGGGCCGGTTCGACGTCCGGCAACGTGGCGTGGACGACCACCGAGAGCATGTCGTCGGTCGGCGTCGCGCGCTTCGCCGCAACCAGGCCGACGCAGTACTCGAGCATGGCGTCCCCGTCCGCCGAACCGCCGCGGTCGGCGAACCCGACGTCACCCTCCCGTACGTCGAACCCAGCGTCGAAGAACGCTCCTAGCTGGTGCCGATCGGCCTCGGGGACGCCCAGCAGGATGCAGATCGCCTGCAGCGGCAGCTCTCTGGCGACCGCCGCGACGAAGTCGATGGTCGCCCCGGCCTCCACCGCGTCGAGCAGGGCGACCGTGCGTCGGCGGAGCTCGTCCTCCAGGCGGCCGACCGTTCGGGGAGTGAGCCCGGCGCTCACGAGTCGGCGGATGCGAGCGTGACGGGGGTCGTCCATCATCGACAGCACCATCCCGGCGACCTCGAGGTCCTGCAGCAGCGTGCCGCCGTGGGGACGGTCCCCGCCTCGCTCCGAGGAGTAGGTGGTGGGGTCGAGCTGGACCTCCACCGTCTCCGCGTAGGTGGCTACGGACCAGAAGCCCTCGCCGCCGGGGGTGTGCGGCGTGGGTTCGTGCCAATACACCGGCGCCTCGCGGCGGTGGCGCTCGAAGACGTCGTGGGGGAACCCGTGGGCGAAGCCGTCCAGGTCGGTGAGGTCGACCCCAGCCATCACCGCGTCCCCCATCGTGGGATTGCCTACCACCTGACAGCGGACGTCAGCGATGACCGTTCACGATTCGGCTCGTCGGTACCCTGACGTCGCTCTTGCCCTCACCCAGGAGGTGGGTTGTGTTCTCTCGACTTGGTCCGTGGTGCCATGACCGACGACGGCTCGTCGTCGTCCTGTGGATCGCCGCCCTGGTGCTCGCCAACGGCATCGCGGGCGGCATCGGCGACGCCTACCGGCAGGACTTCTCGCTCGACGGGTTCGAGTCGACCGATGGCTTCACCCTGGTCGAGTCGAGCTTCGACGACGGCAGCGGGTCGCCGCAGTCCGGCCAGATCGTGTTCCACGCGGACCAAGGCATCGATGACCCGGCCGTCCAGGCGGCGATGGAGGAGATGTTCGCCGCCGTCGCCGAGATCGACGACGTCACGTCGGTGCAGAGCCCGTACGCGCCGGGCGGCGAGTTCCAGATCTCGACCCAGGGCGAGGCGCCCGGGACCACCGCGTTCGCGGTCGTGAACCTGCCCGAGGACATCGACTTCACGCGCGCCACCGACATCGGCGACGACGTCCGCGACCTCGTCCCGAGCGAGGACGGGTTGCGCGTCGAGCTGGGCGGCTTCCTGTTCGCCGAGTTCGAGCAGCCGTCAGCCGAGCTCTTCGGCCTGGCCTTCGCGGTGGTCATCCTCATCGTCGCGTTCGGCTCCGTGCTCGCCATGGGGCTCCCCGTCGGCATCGCCCTGTTCGGCATCGGGCTGGGTGGCGCCTTCGTGATCCTGGCCAGCCATCTCACCGAGGTGCCCGACTTCGCCCCGTTCATCGGCCTGATGATCGGCTTGGGCGTCGGCATCGACTATGCGCTGCTCATCGTGACGCGCTACCGCGAGCAGCTCCACGCGGGGCATGACGTGCGCGAGTCGATCGCCATCGCCATGGACACCGCGGGTAGGTCGGTGGTGTTCGCGGGCGCCACGGTCGTGATCTCGCTCCTGAGCATGCTGCTCATGGGGATCGGCTTCGTCGGCGGCCTCGGCATCACCGCCTCGATCACGGTCGCCGCCACGATCGCCGCGTCCATCACCCTGCTCCCAGCGCTGCTGGGCTTCGCCGGCGACAACATCGAGCGCACCAGGTGGCGCGGCCTGCTCGCGGCCGGGTTCGTCGCCATCGGCCTGGTGGGAGCCGGCCTGGAGATCCCTCCGCTCATCGGCTTGGGGATGGGTCTCGCCGTGCTCACGATCATCCTCGGGTTCTTCGTGCCGGCGCTGCAGCGCGAGGTGCAGCACCGGCCTCCGAAGCCGCGCCGCGAGACCGTCGCCTACCGGTGGAGCCGGGTCATCCAGCACCGGCCGTGGACGTCGGCGATCGCCTCGGCAGCCGTGCTCATCGTGCTCGCGCTCCCGGTGCTGTCGCTGCGCCTGGGCTTCTCCGACGAGAGCAACTTCGCCGACGACACCACCACCAAGCAGGCCTACGACCTCATCGTCGAGGGCTTCGGTGAGGGCTTCACCGGGCCGGTGTACCTCGTCGCCGAGGTCGACGGAGCCGACCAGGTCGCCGCGCTGGCCGCGGTCACCGAGGAGGTGGCGGCCGATCCCGACGTGGCCTCGATCAGCCCCGCCTTGTCGAACGACCCGGCGGCGCCCACCGCGGTCCGATGGTTCGTCGTCCCGAAGGAAGGCCCCCAGGACGAGTCCACCACCCAGCTGGTGGACCGCCTGCGCGAGGACGTGCTCCCCGCCATCGAGCAGGACGCCGGCACCGACGTGCTCGTCAGCGGTCTGGTCGCCGCCAACGTCGACATGTCGCAGTACATGGGCGATCGCATGCCGCTGTTCTTCGGGGCCGTCCTCGCCCTCTCGTTCCTGCTCCTGATGCTCGTCTTCCGCTCGCTCCTGGTGCCGCTGAAGGCGGTCATCATGAACCTGCTGTCGATCGGCGCCGCCTACGGCGTGATCGTCGCCCTCTTCCAGTGGGGCTGGCTCGGTGACCTCACCGGGGTGGAGCCGGGACCCATCGAGACGTGGGTGCCGATGATGCTCTTCGCCGTCGTGTTCGGCCTGTCGATGGACTACGAGGTGTTCCTGCTGTCTCGGGTGCGGGAGGAGTGGCGGCGCACCGGCGACAGCCACACGTCGGTGGCCGACGGGCTCGCCGCGACTGCGAAGGTCATCACCGCGGCCGCCGCCATCATGGTCGTGGTGTTCGGGAGCTTCATGCTCGAGATCGAGCGCACCATGAAGATGATGGGCACGGGCCTCGCGGTGGCGATCTTGTTCGATGCCACCATCGTCCGCATGCTCCTCGTGCCGGCCACCATGGAGCTGCTCGGCGACAAGAACTGGTGGCTGCCGCGCTGGCTCGACCGGATCCTCCCCCAGTTCGACGTGGAGGGGAACGCCGAGGCCGCCGCCATCATGGACGAAGAGGAGCGGGAACCGGCCCTCACGGACTGAGGCTCGCTACACGGCCTCGGCCGCCAGGGCGGTCTCGGTCGCCGGGTCACCCGCCACCCGCGTGTGTCGCATCACGCGGGGCTCGGCGAGGTCCCACTCGCCGGCCCGGTGCAGCACACAGCGGTTGTCCCACACGACGAGATCGCCCGGCGTCCACCGATGGCGGTAGACGTGCGGCGGCTGGCACGCGCGCTCGAGCAGGTCGGCGAGCAGCGCGTCGGAGTCCTCGCGCGGCAGCCCAGGGATGGCGTGGGCGTGTCGCCCGATGAACAGCGCCGGGCGGCCGGTGTCGGGGTGCACCTTGACGAGTGGACGCAGCTGCGCCGGCTCGCCCATCCCGTACCCGACCGTCGACTCGAACCCGGCCTGGGCCTGCGAGTAGGCGATCGAGTGGTAGGCGTCGAGCGTGGCGATCCGCGCTCGAGTCGGAGCGTCGAGGTCGTCGTAGGCCGAGCGCATGTCGGCCCACTCGGTCTCACCTCCCGAGGTCGGCACGACCTGGGCCGACAGCATCGACGCCTTCGCCGACACGGGCATGTACGAGCTGTCGGTGTGCCACCCCTGGTTGCCCCGCACGACCTGCATCACGGGATGGTCGGGCGCCATGACCTCCCCGGTGTGATCGACCGTCGAGATCGGCACCGCGTCGTACCCCTCGAACAGCACCTCGATCGCGCCGAAGCGCCGGGCGAACGCGATCTGCTCGGCGGACCGCAGGTGCTGACCGGGGAACACCAGCACCGCGTGGACGTGGAACGCCTGCTCCAGCTCGGCCCAGCCGGCGTCATCGAGGTCGGTGAGGCGGACGTCGGTCACGACCGCGCCGAGCGTCGCATCCAGGGGCGTGATCTCCATGGCGGCATCTGAGCGTACTGACGCTCAGCGCTGCCTTCAGCCGATGATGGCGCTCGCCTGCAACGACAGCACCACCCGCCGCTTGGCGAACTCGCCGACGCTCCACAGGCGGCCGCTGGTCGGCTCGAACGTGAGGTCCTCGGCACCGTCGATGTACGGCGTGGCCACCGCCTCGCCGGCATCGGCGCCGCTACGGAAGAGCAGTGGGTCATCGGTGGAGAAGCTGCTGGTGAAGAGGAACGAATCACCGACGAAGGCGACGCCCTGGAGGCTCTGCATGGCCGTCGAGCTCACCGTCCAGCCCTCGGTGGGCCGGATCGCGCCAGCGGTCTTGGCGAGCTTGCCGTTGGTGGACAGCGGCCACCGCACCATGTCCGCTCCCGTCGCCCGCTCGACGAACTCGCCGCTCAGCAGCGAGGGCGGCGATGTGGTGGTGTCGACCGACAGGAACGAGAAGGCGGCCTTCGCGGCGCCCTTGCTCTTGTGGAAGGCGACCTCTGGGAGGACGAGCTCTCCCTCGTACTCGACGAAGGCGGTGAGATCGAACACTCGCAGTCCGCGCGGGCTGGTGTCCGTGACGTAGAGGTAGCGCCCGGCCCATGCCGCACCGCCGACGTGCGCGCCGTCTGCGATGTCGACCAGGAGCGGCTCGCAGGTGTCGGGACACAGCGAGTCGGCGATGGGCTCGACGAGCCGCACGTTGCGATAGCGATGCGGGCTGGCGGCGAGGTCGATGACCGAGACTCGCCCTTCGCCGGGCTCGTCACCCTTCTTGCGGTACCACGTCGTGAGGAGCACATCGCCGGGTGGGCGACCCGCCCAGCCGGACTCGCCGGAGCCGGCGATCCCCTGGGGACGCCAGGTGTCCTTGGTGAAGTCGTCTCCGCTGAAGCAGAACGACTCGTGCTCAGCGCCAGCGCGGAGGTACTCGGGCACGTCGTCCGTGCCGGCGTCGCAGCCGACCGTCACGTTGGTGGCCGCACCGGCCACGACCTCGTTCAGGGTGCGCCTCGTGCCGGGGATGGCCGCCAAGAGTGCCGCCCGGGGACCCCAATCGCCTCCGTTGAGCTGGTAGGCCGTCGTGAGCCCCGGCGTCGACTCGATCGCACCAGGCCCGGCCGACGTGTGGCACGGGAACGAGAAGAGCTGCTGCTCCGACAGGTCGAAGTCGAACACCCGGACGCGCACGACGTAGTCGTGGTCGGCGACGATGGTTCCGCCGGCTCCGCCGTCGCCGAACGCCGCTCCGCGTCCGCCGGGGACCGACGTCGCGGTGCGCAGCGGCGTATAGGTGCGCGAGGTGAAGGGGGGCAGGGGGTAGGCGCCGAGGAAGCCTTCATCGATCGGTGCCGCCGACAGCTGCAGGATCTGAACGCCACCGTCGAGCAGCTGGAGGGTCACGCTCACCCGCGAGTCCGTTCCGTCGCTGAGCGGGCTCTCCCGGCCGAGCGTCACCACCGGTCGCAGGGTGTTGGAGACGGTGTTGTACCGACAGTCCAGATCGATGTCGAAGCTGGCCGAGGCGGCGGCGGGCTGGGCGAGCACGACCGAACCCACCAACAGCGCGGCCGTCATCGCACCGAACACGACCCGCGTCGAACGCCTGCGCTTCACCATGGCTGCCCACCTCTCCCTTGCCGGTAGACGCTACCCGAGCAGGGCCCCCCCGCATTTGTCTCGACTACGGGCCTGGCCCTCAACATCGAGTTCGACCGAGCGATGGTCGCATCCCACGGCGCGTCACAGGCGGTCATGAACTGGTTGGCCGTCATCGAGGGGGCGACGCCCTCGAACGCCTCGGTTGGGCACCGCGGATCCCCTCCCGTTCTGGAAGCCGGCCCACCTTCGCGCCGTGGTCGGGTAGGTGCTGTCGATGTGCACCGCAACGTCGGAGGGAAAGGACCAACGTCATGACCCTTGGCACGGCGGGACCGCCCAATGCGGCATCCTGTTTCCATGTCGGAGAACCTCAGGCTGCTCGGCGAGTACAGCGAGGCCATGGAGGCCGGCGACGAGGAAGCCGTCTTCGCCTTCTTCGCACCGGAGTTCACGAGCCACGTCACCGCGCGGGTGAACCCCGACGCCGTCGGCACTGACATCCGCAGCGAGGAGCTGAAGTGGTGGACCGCGGTGCGATCCGCGTTCCCCGACATGGTCTTCACGGTCGACCTGCTCATCGAGTCCGACGACCTGGTCGTCTCGAACTGGACCGTGCGTGGCACGCACACGGGCACCCCGTTCTACGGCGTCGGCGCGTCAGGTCAACCGGTCGAGATCAACGGCACCGCGATCTTGCGCCTGCGCGACGGCAAGATCGTCGAGCACTGGGGCGGACCGCACTGCCAGGACGGCGTGGGCCTCACCCACTGATCCGCGCGACCGCCGCCTGCGTCACTCGTCGGGCAAGGTCTCGATCGCGTCCTCGTACGAGCCCGTCGGCGGGTGCGGGTTCGGGGCGTACACGAGGTGCACGACCCCGGTCTCGAACGGCCGAGCCGAGATCAGCGTGAAGTGCCGCCCGGGTCCGTCGTCCTCGAACAGCCGAAGCCCGGATCCGGCGGTCGCCGGGTGCACGAACAGGTGCAGCTCGTCGAGCAGGCCCGCATCGAGCAGCTGACGGACGATCGACACCGACCCGCTGAGCGCGACCTTCCGGATCGCCGAGTCGGCCTTCAGGGCGGCGACGGTCTCGGCCAGATCACCCTGGAGCTGTTCGCTGTTGCGCCACATGAAGGTCAGCGGGCTGCGTGACGCCACGATCTTGCGCATGTCACCCAGCCGGGCCGCGAAGGCGGCGTCCTCGCCTCCCGCCGCCTCCCGTCCGGGCCAGGCGCCGGCAAAGCTGTCGTAGGTCTTCCGTCCGAACAGCATGACGTCGGTGTCGTGCGTCTCGCTGACGGCTTCGCCCATCTCGTCGTTGAAGTACGCGAAGTGCCATTCGCCGATCCCGGGGTCGACGCCCCCGTCGAGGGCGCTGAACAGGCTGGCAGTGATGGTGGCCACCGAGCTCTCCTCTCGTGGTGTGATCTCTGCGATCTTGGTGCACCTACGACGGCGGGCGTCGGCGAGAGTCATCGAGGGTGACCCGCGAAGGTCTCGGTCTCGGCATCGACGCCCGTCTCGAGGGCGACCACCATGACCGCCAACGCGACTGCCATCACGAGCACGATCGGCCCGTAGGCGTCGATCCCGTGCTGGTCGAGGACGATGCCGGCGACGGCGGGGCCCGCCGCCGCCCCGATCGACGAGGCCGCCGTCTGCCATCCGACGGCAGCCGCGGCTCGCTCGGCGCCGACGCGTGCGGGCGTGAGGAGCATGAGCAGGGGGAACACGACCGCCAGGGAGAGACCGGCGACCACGAGCCCGGCGGGTGCGATCGGACCACCGAGCCAGAGGACCGCGGCTGCGGCGGCCGAGCCGACCACCGCGATCCCGAGCACACGGTTGATGGCTACCCGGTGACCGGCGACGCCGAGCCACAGGCGACCGACGGTGAGCGAGATCCAGTAGGCGCCCACGAACAGCGATGCAGAGAACGCCGCGAGACCCCGATGGCCCGTGAGGAAGGTGAACGCCCATTGGCCGACGGTCACCTCGAGGCTCACGTACACGAAGAACGCGAGACACGGCAGCAGCATCCCCCGCGGCGAACCCATCGTCTGTTGCGATGGCGCATCCCCCAAGCTCTTTCCCGCGATGGGGACGACCAGCAACAAGCTGGCGACGGCGAACACGCCGTAGGCGGGGCGCCAGCCGCCGCCAACCGCCAACGACGCGCCGACCACGATCGGCCCGATGGCCGCCCCGAGGCCGTACCCCGCGTGCAGCAGGCCCATGAGGCGCCCGTCCTGGCGGAGCGCAACTGCGGCGTTGAAGCCGGTGTCCATGCCGCCCGCACCCATGCCGGCAAGGGTGCTGCCGACGAGCACGACCGGCCATGTGGGAGCGACCGCGATCAGCAGCAGCCCGGACGCTGACGAGAGCGTCGAGCCCAGCACGAGGCCCTCGACACCCCAGCGCCTCGCCAGGCGACCCGTGAGGATCGCGATGAGGAGGTAGCCGGCTGACGCGGCCGCCAGAAACGTGCCCAGGTCGACCAGCGGACGATCGAGGTCGGACCGCATGGTCGGCCAGGCGACGCCATGGCCGAAGTCCGGGAGCCCGAGGACGACGAACGCGACGGCGAACAGGGCAGTGCCCGCGTACCGGGCCCTCTGACTCACTCGCGGACGGTACTGCGGATCACGGTCCCTGACGCGATGGCAAGCGCGAACCCGATGCGCGCCTGGCGGTAAGTATGAGATGTGATGGAGCCGTCGGATGCGGACGTGATCCGCGAGTCACTCGACGACCCCGGTCGCTTCGGGGAGATCTTCGATCGGCACGCCCAAGCGATCTACCGGTTCCTCGGGCGTCGAGTCGGCCCGGACGACGGTGGCGATGTCCTCAGTGACGTCTTCCTGGCTGCGTTCGAGTCACGCCAGAGATACGACACGAAGGTGCCGATGGCATTGCCGTGGCTGTACGGCATCGCTTCGAACCTGCTCAGCAAGCACTTCCGCAAGCGAGCGAGCGAGCTCCGCGCGCTGGAGCGGGTCGTCGGGCAGACCCATCTGGACAGCACCGACGATGCCATCGCCGCATCAGTGGACGCGCAGCTGCAGGTGCGCGCGCTGGCGAAGCTGCTCGAGGAGCTCCCTGCGGCCGAGCGGGACGTCCTGTTGCTCCACGCCTGGGAGGGACTGACCTATCAGGAGCTTGCGATGGCGCTCGACATCCCGGTTGGCACGGTGCGCTCACGCTTGAACCGCACGCGGCGGAAGCTCCGCGTCGGTGCTGACGAGATCGACCGTGTCCGTGCTGCCCGCCCCGACCGCCTTTCACCGATCGCCGACCCGGCCCCCGCCGTTCTGCACCGAGAGAAGGAGAAGCTGATGCAAGTGCTCACCGAGGGCAAGACCAAGATCGTGGAGGATGCGGGCAGCGGTGAGGTGCTGATCCGCAGCAAGGACGACATCACGGCAGGCGACGGAGCCAAGCACGATGTGCTCGACGGCAAAGCGGCCGCCTCCACGCGGACCACCTCCAACATCTTCCGCCTGCTCGAGCGCAACGGCGTTCCCACCCACTTCGTCGATCGTGTGGACGACGTGACCTTCCGAGCGCGAAACGTGCACATGATCCCCTTGGAGCTGATCGCGCGGCGGTATGCCACCGGCAGCGTCAGGGATCGTCTTCCTCACCTGCCCGACGGCACGGTCTTCGAAGAGCTCGTCTTCGAGATGTTCGAGAAGGACGATGCCAACCACGACCCGTTGCTGCAGTTCGACTTCGCAGCCGGCGTTCTGCGGCGCTACGTACCGAACAGGAACGCGGCGGAAGCCATCGGCCCCGATGTGAAAGCGGGCGATCTCGTCAGCGAAGAAGCGATCGCTGAGAGCCGATACGCCGACGTCTCGCCAGAGCTGGTCGAACGCCTTCGGGCCCTCACTGTCTCGACCTTCGAGGTCATCGAGTCGGCTTGGAGGCATCACGGCGGCGTCTACATCGACTTCAAGATCGAGTGCGGCTTCGATCGCGAGACCGGTGATCTTCTGGTGGCTGACGTCATCGACAGCGACTCCGGTCGCCTGCGATTCGGCGACGTTGACATGTCGAAGCAGTCGTATCGCGACGGCACGGCCACGTTGCCAGAGATCAAGAAGAAGTTCGACGAGGTCGCGGCCCTCACCGACGACTTCGTCTGACTCAGCCCCCTCGCTACTGCACGCGTTCGACGGCCTCACCGCGGTCGCGCAGCAGCGAGAGGACGCCCTCCTCCACGTCAACAGTGTGACAAGAAGCCCCCGCTCAGCAGGGGTTTCCGTTCAGCGCGCTCGGAGGGACTCGAACCCCCAACCTTCTGATCCGTAGGGGCCTTGTGGCCGTGGTGCGACGTGACGCTGAATGTCAGGGACTGCAGCTGAGCAGGGCGAACGCCGGAAGCCAGTGACGGCTGGTGACGTACCCGAGGTCCTCGTTGCGGATCATCCGGTAGAAGAACCGGTAGAAGCCGCGCCCTGGCCCGTGTCGCCGGCCAACGCGGTCGATGCCCAGGTTCCCCAAGCTGAGAAGGACGGGCTACCACCGAGCCGTTCGAACTCGGCCCGCGAATCGCGAGCGCCTTCCTGCACCCTCAGCAGTCGGACGCTTGGCCGCCGGATGTCGAACTCGGTGTCCGCTCCTCGCACGCGACCTCAACGAGACGGCCGTCAACCCAGCGGAACGTGCGAACGATGGTCTCGTCAGCGCCTGCGCGGCTAGTCGACACAATGGTTCGCGTCTCCGCATCAAACACTGGCCGCTGCAGTCCAGCGTCATTCAGCGCGGTTGAGGGCACGAAGGTGTCGCTGTTCGGATCTTGCGTCCAGAACCGATAGCTGAGAGACCCTGCGGCCGGGATGCTCGCGAGCACTGCGATATCCGACCGCTGGTCGAAGTTGAAGTCGTCGATGTAGTAGGCCGCCTCGGGAGACAGGGCACAGGAAAGCCCATCACTCGGGAGGTCTACGCTTTCCGCGATCTCGCCGATACCGAATGACACGGCAACCGCGCGGCAAGGCAAGTCGCTTGTGAATTCCAGTTCGACCAACACGCGCCGATCCGTTTCGTCGGTGGCCGGTGCAGTGTCCGCACACGAGGCCAGCGCAGAGACCGCGAAGGCTGCGCCGAGCAGTCGATGAGCCGTGTCTCCCCTCACCGTCCATAGTCCGCGATCGCGCCTGCTCAAGGAGTTGTTGACGTGACGGAGCGGGCGAGAGGCTTCTCGAAGAAGTCGCTAGTCCACATTGAACCCTCTCGCAGCCAGGTACCGCTCAACGTGCGCATCCTCTACCACCGAAGCCCCCACCCGGATACTTCGACCGCTGGTCCGAGCGAGCGCGATGTACCCGCCCGGCATCGCAAACAACGCAAGCCGAGAACGACGGAACTTCTCGATGTCTCGACAGGGGACCTCGTACTCCCGAAGGAGGTTCACCACATGAACTGTGTCGGTGCGCAGCTCCAACCGAACTCGCGCCACTCGAACGAGCGCTACAGCCCACGCCGCAGCACCCGAGGCGACGGCGAGGGCCGGCGAAGTGGCCGCTTGGGTGAGCCAGGCCAGAGCGAGCGCGGGACAGCGAGGAAGGCTGCGTAGTAGATCCAGGCCGCTCTGCTGATCCCGACCGAGGAGGGTGCCACGCGACTCAGCAGTACCACGACGACCGGTCAGACGGTTCGCAAGAAGCGACCCGCGAGGAGTTTGCGACGCCGACCGAGGTTTGGCGAGTGCCCCGGACAAGGAGTGTTCCCATCTCCAGGAACGTCCCGCGAGGGAGCAGGAACGCGCGCAGCCCGGTACTTGCGCGCTGGAGTCTGTAGGCGCGCGAGATTCCCTGTGCGGGCCAGAGCCGCTGGCCCACCAAGCTTCGCCATCCCGACGTCAACGGCCGTGTCGACGACGAACTCTGTGGAGAGGAGGCTGCCGCCCGACCGCACGGTCTGTTGAGCGTTGTTCAGTATGCCCGCAGCGATTCCGAGGCCACACGCGACGGCTGTCGTAAGACAGGCGACCGCACCGCCGACGGCAAGGATTGTGGCGCCGTGCTTGTCCCACCAGCCGACCTCATTGTCGATGTCCTCCCACGCCTCATCGGTACGAACCATCACATGCCCGATGAGGAGGATCTGACCAAGGAGGGCTGTCTGGTCGGCTCTCGAGAGCTCTGTCTGCTCGAGCACAGAGCGAACACTGTCTTGCGTCGGTTGCGCAGTCGGCGTCGTGTGTCGACCAGTTGCCGTCGGCCTTCTCAAGATCGCCCAGGTTGAACGAGTCCGAGGCGAGGGGTGTCGCTGGTGAGTTGCGTGCCGGCCACGCTGGTCGGGGGTGAGCTGGACGCGTATCGCGGCCCGGCTTGTCGATCAGGCTCGCGCCGATGGCATCGCATTGACCGGGGAGGGCGGCCTTGTTGCCGGCGCTGCTGGGCCGCGTGCTGAGCACGGGTCTGGCGGTGGAGTTGACCGAGCACCTCGGTTACGAACGCCACGCCATCGACGGGCACCACTCGGGGAACTCCCGCAACGGCACCTACCCGAAGACGGTGACCACTGAGGTCGGCCAGGTCGAAGTCGCCATGCCCCGTGACCGGGAGGGCACCTTCGACCCGGTGCTGATCCCCAAAGGCGAACGACGACTCGATGGGCTGTCCGGGCAGACTCATCTCGCTCTACGCGAAGGGGCTGACGACCGGGGAGATCCGAGCGCACCTGCGAGGAGATCTACGACACGTCCATCTCCAAGGACACGATCTCGCAGGGTCACCGACGCGATCGTCGCCGACATGGAGGCGTGGCAGACCCGGCCGCTGGATCCGATCTACGCGGTGATGTTGATCGACGCGATCGTCGTGAAGGTCCGCGACACCCAGGTCGCCAACCGGCCCGTCTATGTGGCCATCGGCGTGAACCTCGACGGCGAACGCGACGTGCTCGGCCTGTGGATGGGACCCTCGGGCGGGGAAGGCGCCAAGCAGTGGATGACGATGCTGACCGAGCTCCGCAACCGCGGCGTCACTGACGTGCTGATCGCTTGTTGCGACGGCCTGAAAGGTCTGCCTGACGCGTCCGGGGCGTGTGGCCCGACGCCACCGTGCAGTCCTGTGTCGTGCACCTGGTTCGCAACAGCCTGCGGCTAGGTGTCCAAGAAGTACTGGGTCGAGGTCACCCGGCGCTGCGAGCGATCTACACCGCCCCGACGGTCCCCGCCGCCGAGGAAGCCTTCGCCGTGTTCTCCCAACGTTGTGGAAGAGAAATACCCGGCCATGATCCGCTCGTGGGAGCGCTCCTGGAACGAGTTCGTGCCCTTCCTCGAGTTCCCGGCCGAACTCCGCAAGATCGTCTACACCACCAACGCGATCGAGTCGCTCAACGCGAGGTTCCGGCGGGCCGTCCGTCACCGAGGGCACTTCCCGACCGAGCAGGCGGCCATGAAGGTCCTGTACCTCAAAGCGATCGAGTATCAGCCCAACCGGTCAGAACATGACCGGCCGGATCAACGGCTGGAAGGCCGTCCTCAACACCCTCATCGTTCACTACGGTGAGCGCATCACCAAGCATCTCTGAACCAATGGCTGCCACGACCGTTTACACAGAGGATCGGACAGACCCGACCTCCGGCACCGCAGCGAAGCGCGGCTGTGCGTCGCTCTGCCCCAGGGACGTCGACATCGTCGTCGGGCTGCAGTCCGGTCCCGACCGTGAGAGGCAGTTCGGGCTATAGGGAGAGCCCGAGGCCGTGGTCGCGCTCGCGGCGGGGTTGCTGCTGCACGGCTCGGTGCGCGTCGGTGGCGACTTCGAGGGCGCGGAGCCACGTGGCGGGGTCTCCAGGAGCGTCGACGCCCGACGGGTCGGCGACGGTGCGGGCGGCCTCGAGGATGCTACGTGCGTGATCGAGCGGGTCAGTCGAGTGGAGGTGGTTGAGCCGCTCGACAATGTTGTGACCGTCGCGAGCATCAGTGGTTGGGATGCCGGCGCCGCGGTCGATGCGGCATTCGATGTGGAGGGCTAGGCCGTACCAGGTGTCCCGGGCGGGGCGGCTATCGGGGATCGGACCGAGGCGCTCGGCAAGGTGCGCCGGGGCGCGTCCGCCCTGATCGAGGGCGCGGATGCGGGTCACGCGTGCTTGCCCCAGGGCGTGGTCGACGTCGTGAAGGTCACGTTTAACCACGCTTCCTTCTCTGGTCGTGAGGACGGTTCGGGCGTTGCGGAGGCGGTCGAGGCCGTAGGCGAGGGGGTCGTCTTGGTGGACGGCGGCGAGGACGGTGTCGGTCCAGTGGTCGGCGAGTTGCCGGTCGATGCGGTCGATCTCGGTGTGGCGCCACTGGTTGGCTCGTGCCCAGCGGTCGTGTTCGTCGATGGCCGCGCGGGCGCGGAGGGCGGTGGTTCGATCGCTGCGGAGCTTCTCCTGGGTGGCTTCGAGCTGCACGTCCGTCGCGTCTCTGGCTGCGAGCAGGGCGCGGTGGGTGCGGCGGGTGTCGGGGCGGATCTGGCGGAGTCGTCCTGTCTTGGTGATCTGGCGGTCGAGTCGGCCGAGTTCGTCCCACAGTCGTCGGGCTTGTTGTTCTCGCTGTTCGACGAGGGCGGTGTAGCGGTGGTGGAGCGTCGTCGGGTTTCGTGGGGCGGCGGCGAGGGCGGTCTCGTGTTCGGCGCGTTCGGCGCGGAGTTGCCGGTCGAGGACGAAGGGGTCATCGGCGGCGGCGAAGCGCCGTTCCGGGATGCGGGTCATGGCGGCGAGGGTCTGCTCGGCGGGCTGGCGCGGGTCGGTGACAACGTTGCCGTGCTCCTCGCCGCTCAGGTCGGGGGTGGTGTTCCAGGTGTGGGTGGGTCGCCGGCCGCGGGATTGGCCGACGTAGGCGTTGAGCCGGTCGAGGTTGGGGGTGGCGAGGAGGTGGACTTGTTCCCAGGTTCCGCCCTGGGCGCCGTCGATCGTCCGGGCCCACCCGTGCGACAGGTTCGGGGTCCCGTCGATCCGCTCCCCGACTACGAACCCGGCGGGGATCACCATCACGGTGCCGTCGTCGAGCAGGGCGGTCGCGCCGGTGTCGCCAATGGCGGCGACGGTGCCGGTGGTGCCGTTGACGAACCGGTCGCCTTCGACGGTGAGGCTGGTGTGGAACAGGATCCGGTCCCCGGCGGCGTAGCGGCGGGGGTTGGGTCCCCAGCCGGGGCCGGTGAGGGTCGGGCCGGCCAGCTCGCCGCGTGCCTGGCGGATCGTCCGGATCCGATCCGCGAGGTCTTCGCAGTCGGCATGGGACACCGCGAGGACCGCGACCTGGTCGGCGCCGAGCCCGTCGGCGTCGCTCACCGCGGCGGCGGCGAGGGCGTCGCGGGTCGCCGCGGGGCTGTGGTGATCGTGCTCCCAGTGCTGGGCGTGGCGGATGGCTTGGCTCTCAGCGAGGTCGCCTCGCCGGTAGCCAACCAACGCTTCGCGTTCGGCGGGGTCGCGTTGGCGGCGGTTGACGGTCAGCGCGGCGGCGGCCACCTGGTCATGGTCGGCGAGACGGTGGAGCTCGGTGGCTAGGCCGCCGGGCTGGACCGGACGGCCCTGGTCATCATCACCCAGGCACCACAACACCGCACCAGGCGTGTCCGACACTGCCGCCAGCACGGCGTGGGCGTCGCGGGTCGAGACCTGCGACACCTCGTCCACGATCACCACCGACTCTGGTGGGATCTTGGCGCCGTCGAGACGGAACCGGGCGATCGTGGAGGCGTCGAGCCCGACGGCACGGAGCTCGGCGACTGCCTTGTTGGTGGTCGCCAATGCCACCACCGGCCGTCCGACGGCGGTCATCGCCTCGACGGCTGTTGCGGTGAGGGCGGTCTTGCCGTGCCCGGCCGGGGCGAGCACCACCCGCACTCCTGCGCCAGGTCCGCACAACAACCGAACCGCTTCCTCCTGGTCGCCGCCTAGGCCGACCGGCGCGCGGGCGACCGCGGCGTCGACGTGGCTGAGGTGCAGCCCCGGGTCGGTTCTGTGCTGCAAGTCGGCCAGGTCGGCGTAGTACGCGGTCCTCGAGCTCGCGGTGCTCGACGGTCGACCACTCCGGTGGCTTGCGCTGACCCGGCGCCATGGACGGGACGAGCCGCACCACTAGCTCGCTGCGCAGGAACTCGCCCGCCAGGTCCTCGATCTCGGCGACGGTCAGGCGTCCGGCGCTGAAGGCGGCGACCCGTTCGACGACGTGGGCGTGCCCGAACCGTGCTCGCGTGGCGCACAGCCCAGTGTCGGGGTCGACCAGAGCGGCGAACACCTCAGCCTGGTCCGGCCGTTCGGCTGGTCCCGGCTGGTGACACACCGTCCTCCTTAGCCTCGCTGGAGTCGGGATCCCGACCGCGGCGGCCTCGTCTTCCCACCGGGCTCGGAGCCGCTCGGGGGTGAGGGTGTGGTCTTTGCGTTGGCGGGTCACCAGCGATGCCCGATCGTCGGCCCGCATCCGCTCCTTCGGGGTGACGGCTTCGTCGCCGGCCTCCAGGACCGTTTCGATCGCTCTGGTGCGCTTTGAGAAGGCGCGCCGCTGTTCGGGGGTGAAGCCGATCAGCTCTCGGCAGCCGTTGCGTTCAGGACCCCACTGCACGCCGAGGCGGTCGGTGAGGTGGCGTTGCAGCTCGGACTGGAAGATCGTCCCCGACGCCTTCAACCACTCATGCACCGGGTTGGCGTCAACCGCCACGAAGGTACCGTCGGCCCGCTGCACCAGGTTGGGGACAAGGCTGTGGACATGCAGCTGCGGGTCGCCGTCACGGCTGGTCCGATGCGTGAACATCGCCACCGCCACGCCGTGCGTATCCACCCGGCGGCGCACCCCCTGGTGCTGTTGGCGGGCAACCGCGGCGTGGCGTTCCATGAAGTCCACCGCGGTGGTGGCCGCCTCGACCACCGCGATCGACACCTCCGAAGCGACCCGGTCACCGCCGAAGGCCCACAGCAACGACACCGACTTCGGCGCCGACAGCGTCAGATCGATCGCCTTGACCGTCCGCTCCCGATGCCCCGCCAGCAGATCCACCCCCGTGTACGGGTGGTTGCCCTCGACGAGGGCCCGAAGATGCTCGGGCTCGACCACGCCGGTGAGGCCGAGCTCGTCGGCCCAGCGGCCATGCCACACCCCGGGGGCCTCCCCGGCGCCCATGAAGTAGTCCTCGACGCCGTCGGCGACCGACCGGAGTAGGTACTCGGCGCCCCGGAGCTTCGTGATGGTCATCACGGCGCCGGGACCTCCGCCGGGACCCTCAGCGGAACGCTGACCGGGACGACGAGGCGAGCCAGCCCGCACGGCTGGCAAGTGTCTGCCGATTCTGGGTTGGTCGTTCGGTAGGACGTGAGCGAGGGCACGACGGTCAGTCCGCGAACGGGAGGGTCGGCTGATCGGGAGTGCGGGTGCGACGTCGCGGGGGACGTCGCTGGGCGTGCTTGGGACGCGGCGGCTCGAGGATCGGGACGGCAGGGACCGCCGGCAACGGAAGGTCAGGAGGCGTCGAGTCCGTCCCGGCCGGGAGGGACTCGCGGGTCGCCTGCAGCGCCTCGGGCTCCGCTCCAGTCGCGGGCGGGTCTGAGCCGACCTCCTGAGCCGTGAGCGGGCCACCGACGATCGTCTCGAGCTGACACAGCGGGACCCGTATGGCGTGACCGAAGTCGATGTTCGGGAGACCGGACTTCCCTCCGGTGGTGCGCCACTCGCGAGCCATCGCATAGGCCTTGGTCCGGCCAACCCGAATAACCCGGGCCGCCTCCTCGATGGTCAACAGGTCAGGAAGACCAGCCATCGGCACCTCACTCGATCGTCATGCACCTAACAAGACGATGAGGGTAGCATAGACTTTCCGATCCGTGAATGACTTTTCTAGAGTGTGAGCCTAGGATGGCCGTATGACCGCCACCCGGAAGTTCGGCATCCGCCGAGTCATGACCACGAATCAGATCGTCGCCCACAACGTGGCCAGAGCCCGCGAGCTGAGGGGCTGGACGCAGGAGCAGGCCGCCGAGGCCCTCGCCCCCTACCTCGGCGCCAGGCTCTCCGGTCCAAGCTTCTCCAACCTGGAACGCTCCGCCGTGAAGGTCGACCGGATCAAGCAGTTCTCCGCCGACGACCTCCTCGCCCTGTCCCGCGGGTTCGACCTCCCGATCGGGTTCTTCTTCACCCCGCTCCCTCCTGCGATGGACGCCGGTCTGTACGCACCTGACGCGGGCAGCAAGGGCCTTGACCCGATCGTGTTGCTCGACGCTGTCCTCGGCACCCCCGACAACCTCGGGTATTGGGCCGATGAGCTGCTCGCTTACTCCGCCAGTCACGCCCCCATGCCGCGGAGCAAGCGGGAGAAGCCCAGCGTGTCTCCTGCCGACCTCGCCGACCGACTCACTCCCCTCGTCGAACTGCGAGCGCAAGCGCTGCTGCGAAACGTGCTGGGCGACCTCGACGGAGGCGCTGACCTCCTCGAGCGCCTCGCCGAGGCCCTCCGGGCCATGGACGAGGCGGCACGAGCCGGCACCGCGGACGAGACGGCACGGGGCGACACGACCAGGAAGCCGACCAAGAGAGGGGCCCGCTGATGCGCGGCTACACGGTCAAGAAAGGCAACCGCTACTACGCCGTCATCTACGAAGGCGTCGACCCCGTGACCGGCAAAGAACGCCGATCGTGGCATCCGGCCGGATCCCGCAAGGCCGACGCCGAACGGATGGTCACCGACTTGGTGAAGCGCCGCAACGACGGCGACTACCGGACGCCCGAGAAGCTCACCCTCGGCGACTACCTCACCGGCAAGTGGCTCCCCGCGCAGCGCTCCCAACTGCGCCCCTCGACGCTGCACTCCTACACCCGCACGATCGAGCTGCACGTGCTCCCCACGTTGGGGAAGGTCCCGATGGCGCGGTTGCTGCCCGAGGACCTCGACGCCCTCTACGGACGGCTCCTCAAGAACGGGCGGCGCAACAAGCGCGGGGGAGGCCTCTCCCCCGCCAGCGTCCGCTACGTCCACCGGGTGCTCCGGAAGGCGCTTAGCGACGCGCATCGCAAGGGCACGCTGGCCCGCAACCCCGCCGACCTCGCCGACGCACCCAAGGAGACCGCCGAGCGCGACGGGTCGGAGATGCACATCTGGACCGCGGCGGAGCTCGCGCGGTTCCTCCACGCCATCGGTGACCACCGCCTCGCCCCCGCCTACCACCTCGCCGCAGCCACCGGGATGCGCCGCGGGGAGATCCTCGGGCTGCGCTGGGCCGACGTCGACCTCGGCGTGAAGCGGCTCTCCGTGCGACAGGCGCTCATCGCCGTCTCGTATGAGATGCGGTTCTCCGATGTGAAGACCGCCGCTGGCCGCCGTACGATCGACGTCAGCACGCATGACGTCGATGTGCTCGGCGCATGGCGGCGCCGCCAAGCCGCAGAACGGCTCCTCATCGGCCCCGCCTGGGACGACAACGGGCTCGTGTTCTGCCGGCCCGACGGACGGCCCATCCACCCCGAACGGTTCTCCCGAACATTCGACCAGCTCGTCGCCCGGCACGGGATGCCCGACATCCGGCTGCACGACTTGCGGCACACGCACGCCTCGCTGCTGCTGAAGGCTGGCGTGCCGATCAAGGTCGTGAGCGAGCGGCTCGGGCACGCGTCGGCGACATTCACGCTCAACACCTACCAGTGGCTACTGCCCGGGATGCAGGCCGAAGCCGCCGCCACCTTCCAACGCCTCCTCGCCCACCCCGAACCCGACGACGAGGCCGACGGTCAAGCAGCGATCGAGGGTCCTTAAAGAACCCAGCACTAGAGCTCGAGCTCGGGCATCGGGCCGTGCTTCAAGTTCTCCGTGAACTGGGAGGGGTCGAACGCTTCGGGATCGAAGCCGCCGCCCGCCCACTCCAGCATCGAGGCGTGCTCCTCGTCCGTGGGATCGGCCAATATGGCCAGCAGGTTCTCGTAGCCCGACACGCCACCGCAGTCCTCCGGCGGCCGCGCACGCCGGCCACCTGCGCACATCGGGTAGGTCATCGACGGATCCGCGGGCATGACCTTCTCGACAGTCACCTTGTGCCGCCAGTTGTCCCCGAAGTCGTAGGTGTACGTGAACGTCGATCCGGCCGGGGCCACCTTGTCGAGCCGGGCGCGCCGCTCGTCCTGCGGTGGGTTCCAGTCCTCACCGTCGTCCGTCCCATAACGGACCCTGCCGATGTCGAACTCGTGCAGGTGGTAGTCCCACCATCCGAACGCCGCCTGCACGACGTCATGCAGCTCGGCCAGCGTCATGCGGCTCGGCACGACCACGCGCCGCCACACCGGCGGCTTGATGCCCACGATCGTCACCTTCAGCTGATGTACCGAGGCCATCGCCACGCGCGCGATTCTGCCCGGCGCCCAACGAAGGTGCGATCCGCGACCGGCCCGATGCGCCGTCCGCGGCCCGTTCGGTGCCACCCACTAACGAGCCGTGCCGGAGCGTTCGGTAGAGAAACCGGTAGAAGAACCGACCTCACCCCGACCCGACCACACTTCCCCGCCCCGGTGACCAGGACCTATGCAGCGCGCTCGGAGGGACTCGAACCCCCAACCTTCTGATCCGTAGTCAGATGCTCTCTCCAATTGAGCTACGAGCGCTGGGTTGGAGAGGAAACCCTACAAGAGCGCTCGCGCTGCGGTCGATCTGATGTCAGTCCTGGTCGAAGACGTCGCCGTTGAAGGCCAACTCGAAGTTCTCGTCGTCCTTGAACGTCACCGACGCGATCAGCTCCTGGCCCTCGACCGTCACCTCGCCGTCGAACTCCGGTCAGGCCTGGGCGGCCTGCCAGGCGTCGTTGGCGTTGGCGAACCGCTGGCGAGCCTCGTCGATGTCGTACGGGCGCTCCTCCAGGGGCCCCGGGCCCCACTGGCTGCGGGGCTGGTTGACGAAGTCGCCGCCGTAGACGTGGATCGCACCCGTGAGTCCGTCGCTTGGGTTGGCGACCGCGTGGATCGTGTCGTCGCCGAGGACGACGGTGTCCCCGACGTCGAGCCGCTTGCCGCCGGACTCCGTGAGCGTCCGCGATCCGGCTCCGCTTCGCCGGTAGAACGCGTTGTCCTCGGCGCCGGTGTAGACGCCGATGGCCGCCCACATGCGGTGGTCGTGCGGGAAGATGTCCATCTTCGGGGCCCACACGACGTGCAGCACGGTGAGGTCGTCGGCCTGGTGCAGGAGGGTGATCCCGCCCTCGGTGGGCTTCAGCGCGTCGGCAACCTCGCCTGGGGCGTGGAGGGCCCGGTCGAGGACCTCGCGGATGGCTCGTCGGGACTCGCCTTCGGCCCCGGCCTCCTTGCACTGCACGATGAAGTCGTCGAGATCGAACATCAGGCCATCATCCTCCTCGGGCGATCAGGTGTCACCGGTGCTCAGGGTTGGGGAAGTCGAAGCGACAGCCGGCATCCCACTCGGCTCGTTGGTTGCCGTGGGCCGGCATGCCCCCGGCGTCCTTCAGGAGCCGAGCCAGGTGCAGCAGGTTCCACGACATGAAGGTGGTGTTGCGGTTGGTGAAGTCGTTCTCGGGCCCGCCCGAGCCGGGATCGAGGTACGACGGGCCGGGCCCCGCCTCGCCGATCCACCCGGCGTCCGCCTGCGGCGGGATCACGTACCCGAGGTGCTGCAACGAGTACAGGATGTTCATGGCGCAGTGCTTCACGCCGTCCTCGTTGCCGGTGATGAGGCAGCCGCCGACCCGCCCGTAATAGGCGTACTGCCCGGCGTCGTTGAGCATGCTCGAGTTGCCGTAGAGACGCTCGATCACCCGCGTGCAAACGGACGACTTCTCGCCGAGCCAGATCGGCGTGCACAGCACCAGGATGTCGCACGCCATCACGCGCTCGAAGATCGCGGGCCAGTCGTCGTGCTCCCAGCCGTGCTCGCTCATGTCAGGCCACACACCGGTGGCGATGTCGTGGTCGACCGCCCGCACCTCCTCCACGCTCACCCCCTGCCGCCGCATGATCTCCATCGAGATGTCGGCCAGCCCCTGGGTGTTCGACACCTCAGGTGAGAGCTTCAGCGTGCAGTTGATGAACATCGCCCGCAGGTCGCTGAAGTCCCACTGCGACTGCTCGCACAGCTCCTCTTGCTTCGGGTTCAGCGTGGGCATCGGGGTCTCCTGATCGTCGGTGAGGAGGCCACCGTTCTTGGCCTGAACGGCGGAGTCAACCGGGCTGGAAGACGAACCACCAGCTGACGACGAAGTCGCCGACGGAGGCGGGCACACCCTCGTCGTCCAGCGTGCCGCCCTCCCCGATGATGATCGTGACGCGGTCACCGGCCTTGAACTGGCTGACCGTCTGCTGCATGCACGACGTCTGCCCGATCTCCATGCTGCAGCCGTTGCGGTACTCCGTGCCGTGGGCGAAGAGGTTGAACCCGTAACGGCCCTTGTTCGGACCTGAGACGTTGGCTCCGAACTCGATGACCTCGCCGTCCTCCGGCCAGACGATCTCCTGCGAGGCACGGTTGGGGTCCCCGGCTGTGATCGAGTCGTTCTCGATGTGCACGAAGCGGCTCTGACCATCGCAGGTGATGCAGCCGATCTCGCCGGCGGAGGTGCCTTCGTGGAGCACCGCGTCGCGCGGCAGGTCGGCCGGGGCGGGCGCCACGAAGGTCGCGCCCTCGTCGGGCGGCTCTTCCTCGTCGGCCGGGCACTCCTGGGTGACGGCGATCAGCTGGATCGAACCGTCACCAAGGGTCTCGTGCGGCCTGCACGCCTCCTCGAGGGCCTCGTCCGGGTCCTCCACCTCGTCGCCGCCGGGGTCGGTGATGGTGATGTAGCCGAAGATGATCGCCGCGATGACGACCGCCGCCGCGATCAGCAGGAGCTTCGGGTTCAGGAGTGAGGCGAAGCAGCCGCTGTTGTCCGGCGCCGGCGGCGGTGACTTCGGCTCCCCGAGGAAGTCCTCCGCCAGCCCGCGCTTGAACTCGTTGGCGGTGGGGCCGGGTGGCGGAGCCGCCGGGGCCGCGGTCAGCGGCGCCTTGCGCGCCGCGTCCATCGAACGTCGGTGCTCCACCTCCTCCTGGTACGACTCCTCATCGCGCTCGTCCCCCTCGCGCTTCGCGCGACCAGCGGTGGTCTCCACCCCGAACACGTCCGCGGCACCGCCCAGCTCCGGGTCCTTGTCGTCTGTCATCGCCCGCGCCCCCGTTTCGGCCCATCGGCCGCCCCCGTCCCGGGGGGAACGCTATCGATCCAGCCCGGTCGGTGCCCGGATTCCGCGGCTCAGCTGGCGGGCGCCACCAGCGGCCAGGGCCGTTCACGCTCGACGGCCAGCGCGACGTCGAACAGGAGGCCGTCGCGGTGGTGGGCGGCCAGCACCTGCATGCCGACGGGGAGGCCGTCGACCGTGCCAGCCGGGATCGACACGGCCGGGTTGCCGTAGATGTTGGAGATGATCGTGAGCGCACCCATGTTGACGAGGTCGGGGAACCGCGAGGCGGCCTGACCGAGCACCGCCGACGGGAGCTTGGGGGCGGCGCCCGCGGCCACCCGCACGCCGCCCAGGAGGCCGCGCACCACGTAGCGGGCCGGACCGCTCGAGAACAGCCGGTCGACGATGGCGGCCTGCTGGCTGCTGGTCGCCCACTCGGCGTTGAACGCGGGACCTGGGTTGGTGGCGGCGATCACGAGATCGACCTCCGCGAAGGCGTCCGCCATCACCTCGTTCGCTTGGATGCGCAGCTCCTCGGCCACTGCGGCGGTGCGGAGGTTGTACATGGCCTCGGCGAGGTGGAGGCCGACCGCCACCTCGTCCGTGAGGTCGCCGGAGCAGCCGGGCCACGCCGAGCCGAGGTCGGCCAGCAACGTGGCCAGGTTGCCCATCATCCACTGGGCGGACAGGTTCGGCGGCTCGACGCGCAGGTCCACCTCCACCATGCCGTGGTCGGCGATCAGCGCCTTCGCCTCCGCGCGGAGGCGGTCTTCGACGCCAGGCTCGAGGTCGACACCCCCGAGGGCCGGCACCACCGCGACGCGCAGACCGGTGAGGTCGTTCGTGCCGAGCTCGGCTTCCCAACGACCGTGGGACGGGAGGCTCGACGGGTCGTACGGGTGCACGCCCGCGCAGACGTCGTAGTACCGGGCCGCGTCGCGCACGGAGCGGGACAGGTTGCCGAGCACGACGGTGTTCGGGCGCATGAACGCGTGCGGTCCGCGCGGGATCCGGCCAAAGGTGCCCTTCATGCCGAGCAGCCCGGTGTAGGCGGCGGGGATGCGGATCGAACCACCGCCGTCGCCACCTGTCGCCAGGCTCACGAGCCCACCCGACACGGCGGCGGCCGATCCGCCGGAGGAGCCGCCCACCGTCTTCCCGTGCTGCCACGGGTTGTGGGTGACGCCGTTGATCTTGGTGGTGCTCACGTTGAGCCCACCGAACTCGCTCGCAGTGGTCTTGCCGACCGGCACGACGCCGCCGCGCTCGAACAGCCGTTGGGTCTGGTGGGAGGTGTACGAGGCGATGCGGCCCTTGTAGACGAGCGACGCCTCCGTCCACGGCCAGCCCTCGACGGGGTCGAGCTCCTTGATGGCGGTGGGCACGCCGCCGAAGGGGAGGGACACGTCCGCCGACTGCGCCGCCTTCCGGGCTCGGTCGGGGTCGAGGTGGGAGAAGCAGTTGAGGTCGGACGCCTCGATGGCGGCAAGGGTGGCGTCGAGCTCCTCGACGGGCGAGCGCTCCCCCGCCCGGAAGGCATCGACGAGCGAGGAGGCGTCCCCCGACCAGGGGGTGTCAGTCATGGGCATCCCATCCTGGTTCGGCGCGCAGCACGGTCCTACCTGCTCCCGCGGGCGTCGTGGACCGCCTCGCCGCCTACCACGGTGGCGACGAGGTGCAGGTCTTCGGTGAGGAGCACGAGGTCGGCTCGGGCCCCGAGGCCGAGGGCGCCGCGGGTGGGGTCGCTCAGGAGCGCGGCGGGGGCGGTGGCCGCCGCGTGCAGCGCCGCTTCGGACGTGCAGCCGCTGAAGGCCACCAGGTTCCGCACGCCCTGGTCCATGGCCAGGTTGCTCCCGGCCAGCGTGCCGTCAGCCAGGCGGACGCCGTCGTCGCCGACGATGACCTCCGTGCGGCCGAGGGGCTGGCGCCCGGCGGGCATGCCGAGCGCCCCCACGGCGTCGGTGACGACGGTGAGCCGCGGGCCGAGGGCGCGCTGTGCCGCGGCCACGACGTGCGGGTGCACGTGGACGCCGTCGGGGATCAGGCCGACGTGGAGGCGCTCGTCGGCCAGCGCCACCCCCGCCAAGCCCGGCTCGCGGTGGTGCATCGGCGCCATGGCGTTGAACAGGTGCGTGACCCAGCGCGCGCCTGCGTCCACCGCCGCGGTCGCCTGCTCGGCGGTGGCCGGGGAGTGGCCGAGCGAGACGACCACGCCACGCGTGACGAGCTCGGCGATGACCTCCAGCGCACCAGGGAGGTCGGGGGCGATCGTGACGATGGCGACGCCCGCGTCCCGTGACCACCCATCGATGGCGTCGAGCGTCGGCGGTCGCAGGGCGGCTTCGGGGTGAGCGCCGCGCTTGGTCGGCGACAGGAACGGACCTTCGAGGTGGAGACCGACGGGCCGCGCGCCCCGCCAGCCCTCCGGGGGTCCGGCCGCCAGGGTGGCCATCGCTCGCTCGACGACGCCCGCGGGGTTGCTGACGATGGTGGGCAGCCACGCGGTCACGCCGAAGCGCGGGAGCACAGCCGCCAGGTCCCAGAGCCGCTCCGGCTCACTGGCCAAGTCGATGCCTAGGCCGCCGTTGCACTGCAGGTCGACGTAGCCGGGCGCGACCAGCAACCCGTCACCGGCGATCTCGGCCGGGTCGGGGCCGAGCGACTCGGGAGCGACGAGCCCGCCGTCGCGGGCGGCGATGTCGGACCGCACCCAGGCGCCGTCCACGAGCGCGGAGGCCCCCCGCACGATCAGCTCGGTCATCGGCTGGAGTCTCGCGGGGTTACGGCTGGGCGGCCCAGCCGCAGGTCCAGGGCGACCAGTCGCCCGCCCGCTCGTAGATGCGCTTGGCGACGACGCTGTTCACCCGCGGGTCGAGCAGGTCGTACCAGACGTACCCGAGCTCGCCGACCAGCGGCTGGTGCACGTCGTTCACCTGGAACAGGCCCCAGTCCTCACCGTCGTCGCTGACGACGTCGGGGCGGAACGACGACTCGCAGAACGCGACGCGCGCCGCCTCCGCGGAGCGGGCGCCCCAGACCTCGACGAGGGCCGCCTCCACCTCGGGGTCATCCGGCCACGCCGACTCGGCGTCCGACGCCAGCTCCATGACGAGGCCGTCCGGCCGCGGACCGCCCGGTTGGTCCAGCCGCGTGAAGGTGGCGCAGAGCACGCCCGCCACGAAGACCGCGAGGGTGAGGTCGCGCACGAGGCGCACCACCTCCGGTTGCGCGGCCAGCGGGACGCCCGGGCGGCGCCGTTCCGCGGCGGGGGGACGACGGAGCGACATGGAAGCCACCAGCGTGCCCGCGCGTCCACGGAGCGCCGCGGATGGTGGAGTCCTCGCGGATCGAACGCGCGTACGGTAATCTGGCCGCCTTCCCCCGGATGCTGTCTCGCGATCGGAGACGCCCGAGGGTTCCGCGACGAAGGTGTGCCGCGACTGCGGCCTCGAGAAGGCGCTCGACGCCTTCCCCCTCGGGGGCCCGGTGATGGAGTGCGCACGGTGCGGCATCGACCGGCCGATGGAGCGCGTCGAGCCGAAGAGGCGAAGGGCAGGCGCCCGTACACCCCCGATCGGCAGAGGTGGTTGGAGTACGGGATGACCAGGGCCGCCTTCGAGGTGCGAGGACTCTTGTGTGGGCCCTGCAACCGAGCGTTGGGGCACTTGCAGGACCTCCCTGGTCTCTGCGCGGCTGCCGCGGAGTATCTTCGTTGGTCCACGTAGACGTGGATTGGAGAGGTGGCAGAGTGGCTTATCGCGCGGCCCTGCTAAGGCCGTAACGGGGGTAACCTCGTTCGTGGGTTCAAATCCCACCCTCTCCGCTCGATCGCCCGGCTTGGCCGGGCGATCGTCGCGTCCGGGCGAGGGTCAGGTGGCGGAGCGGGTGGGATTCGAACCCACGGACCCTTGCGGGTCGACGACTTTCAAGGCCGTTGCCTTCGTCCACTCGGCCACCGCTCCGTCGACGACGTTACTCAGGGCGCGAGCTTGGCCTTCTGGTCCTTGATCCAGGCGTCGGCGGTGCGCCAGGCCTCTTCGGCGTCGCGGCGGACCGCCGGGCCGTGGGCACCGGCCGCGGGATAGCTGCCGAGGAACTTGATGTCCTCCACCTTGGAGCGCACGTCGCGGAGGCAGTCGGCCACCAGCTCGTCACTGAGGTGCCCCTCGAGATCGATGATGAAGCAGTAGTCGCCGAGGCCCTTCTTGGTGGGCCGCGACTCGAGCTTCACGAGGTTGATGGCCCGGGCCGCGAACTCCTGGAGGATGGCGAGCAGCGAACCCGGACGGTCGGCACGCTGGAACACGACGATCGTCGTCTTGTCGTGGCCCGTGGCCGCCGGGATGCCGGCGTTGGCGACGAGCACGAACCGGGTGGTGTTCTCCGGGTGGTCTTCGATGTCGTTGGCCAGCACGTCGAGGCCGTAGATCTTGGCGGCGAGCGACGGCGCGACGGCGGCCGACACGCCGTCGGCTTCCTCAGCCACGAGTCGAGCGGCCTCGGCGTTGGAGTTGGCGGCCACGATCTCGGCGCCCGGGAGCTCGGTGGCCAACCAGGTGCGGCACTGGCCGGCGGCGACGGGAAACGTGAGGACGCGGGTGATGTCGGACCGGTCGACGCCGGGCGGGGCGAGCAGGTTGAGCTGGATGCCGAGCTCCACCTCGCGCTGGATCAGCAGCTCGTGCTCGAAGGCCAGCGCGTCGATCGTGACGTTCACCGTGCCCTCGATCGAGTTCTCGATCCCGACGAAGCCGAGGTCGATGGCACCCGTGTCGGCGGCCGCCAGCACCTCCGCGATCGTGCTCATCGGCACGAGGTCCTCGCCGGCCAGATCCGTCTCCGCCAGCAGGGCCTGCTCCGTGAAGGTGCCCTCAGGGCCGAGGAAGCCGATGCGACGGCGCGCGGTGGGTGCAGCGTCGTCCGTCACGAGGGGCAATGCTACTGGGGTGGACGAAGCGGCCTTGGTGCGATTGCTGGGCGCGGTGCGCTCGGGCGAGGTGCACCCCGACGACGCCGTGGCCGAGCTGCGCCGCCTTCCCTTCGCCGACCTCGGCTTCGCGCGCGTCGACCACCACCGCGAGCTGCGTCAAGGTCTGCCTGAAGCGGTCTACGGACCGGGCAAGGCACCGGAGCACGCGGCGGCCATCGTGGCGGAGCTGCTCGACGGCGGCGCCTCGCCCGTGCTGCTCACCCGCGCCAGCGACGAACAGGCCGACGCCGCCCTCCTGCGCAGCCCCGACGGCGAGCGGCACGGCACGATGGTCGTGTGGCGGCCGTCGGCGCCGCGGCCCGAGAAGGTGGTCATCGCCGCCGCCGGCACCGCCGACCTCCCGGTGGCCGACGAGGCGGCCGCCGTGCTCGACCGCGTTCGGCATCGAGCCCACCCGGCTCACCGACGTGGGCGTCGCCGGCGTGCACCGGCTGCTCGGCGAGACCGACGCCTTGTCCTCGGCCGACGCCGTCATCGTCGTGGCCGGGATGGAGGGCGCCCTGGCCAGCCTGGTCGGCGGCCTCACCCCCGCGCCGGTCGTGGCCGTGCCCACCAGCGTCGGGTACGGCGCGAGCCTCGAGGGCGTCACCGCCCTCCTCGCCATGCTCGCCTCGTGCGCCGCCGGGCTCACCGTGGTCGGCATCGACAACGGCTACGGCGCCGCCTGTGCCGTGCTGCGGATGCTGAAGTGAGCCGCGTCGCCTGGTTCCACTGCTTCTCCGGCATCGCCGGGGACATGGCGCTCGGCTCGCTCCTCGACGCGGGCGCCGACGTCGACGAGGTGCGCTCGATGGTGGAGCGCCTCCCGGTGCGGGGCTGGGGCCTCGAGGTGGAACCGGTGCTGCGCTGCGGGATCGCCGCCACCAAGGCCCACGTCCACACCGAAGAGACCACCGTGGTGCGCACGGCGTCGCACATCGCCGCGCTGGTGGAGGAGGCACGTCTCCCCGAGCGTGTCCGGCAGGCGCGCCCTGTCCGTGTTCGCGGCGCTGGCCGACGCCGAGGGCCGCCTGCACCGGCGGCCTCCCGAGCAGGTGCACTTCCACGAGGTCGGTGGGCTCGACGCCATCGTCGACGTCGTCGGCACGTGCGCTGCCCTCGAGGTGCTGGAGATCGACACCCTCTACGCGTCGGTCGATCGCCACCGGGACGGGCATGGTGCGGTCGGCCCACGGGCTGCTGCCCAACCCCGCGCCCGCCGTCGTGGAGCTGCTGGCCGCCGTCGGCGCGCCCACCCGCGGTCTCGACCTCGGCGTGGAGCTCACGACGCCCACGGGTGCGGCGCTGGTCGCCGCGCTGGCCTCGGGCTTCGGTCCGCTCCCACCGATGACCATCGAGAGCAGCGGCTTCGGCGCCGGCACCCGCGACATCGACGGCCAGCCCAACGCCACGCAGGTGGTGATCGGCACGCCGAACGAGGCGGTCCTCGGTGGTCAGCCGGTGGTGCTGCTCGAGGTCAACGTCGACGACGCCACCGGGGAGACCCTCGCCCATGCCGTCGGCGCGCTGCTCGACTGCCGGCGCCCACGACGCGTGGATCACGCCGATCCTCATGAAGAAGGGCCGGCCCGCCCACACCGTCGTCGGCGCTGGCCGACGTGGCCCTCAGCGCCCAGGTGGCCGAGGTGCTCACCCTCGAGACCGGCTCGCTCGGCGTGCGGGGCGCCACGCTCGACCGCTGGCCCGCCGCCCGCCAGCCCGACACGGTCGAGGTGGCCGGCTTCCCGGTGCGGGTGAAGGTGAGCCCCGGGCGCATCAAGGTGGAGCACGACGACGCCGCGCGCGTCGCCCAGCGCGCCGGCCTGCCGTTGCGCGAGGTGCTCTCGCTGGCGGAGGAGGCCGGCCGCCGCACCCTTCGCATCGTCCCCGATCCCGAACCCGACGAGGCGCCCGACGTCCGATCCCACCGTCCGACCACGTCCACCCGCACCCGCCCGACGCACGACCCGGCCTGACGCGCATGGACGTCCCCGGTCGAGACCTGCGAGGCGTGCCGGTTCGACGGGCGCGCAGTACGACCTGTCCGACACGCTCGGCACGCTCCGTGCCATCGCGCCGATGTGGCGCGAGACGATCGACGGCGTCCCCGACGAGGTGCTGCGCGCACTCGCCCGGCGCCCCGTCGTGTGGTCGGCCGCCGAGTACACCAGCCACAGCGCCGACGTCGTCGCGAACATGGGGCGGCTGCTCCACGCCACGCTCACGATCGACGACCTCGAGCTCCCGGATCTCAGTCCCGAGGTCCCCGAGCCTGACGCCCGAACCGATGGCGGCCGCGCTCGAGCGGCTCGACAGCCAACGTCGCGCGCCTGCACGACAAGGCCGCGTCGCTCGACGGCGCCGACGACCCGCGCTGGACGCGCACCGCCCGGGTGCGGCGACGAGGTCGTCGATGCGGCGTGGATCGTCCGGCACGCGGTCCACGACGCCACCCATCACCTCAGCGACGTCGGCCGCGGGATCCACCTCCTCGGCGCCGGGGCACCCACCCAGGAGGGCGTCGTCGCCCAGCTGAACGTCTCAGACGGCGGCGTGCCGAAGAAGCCGATCAAGGTGGTCGAGGTCGGTGACCGAGGCCTGGTCGGCGACCGGCAGGCCGACCGCAAGCACCACGGGCGACCCCTCCAGGCGCTGTGCCTCTGGTCGACGGAGGTGATCGACGCGCTGCGGGCCGAGGGCCACCCGATCGAGCCTGGCGCCGGCGGGCGAGAACGTGACCATCAGCGGCATCGACTGGTCGACCATCCGTCCGGGCGCCCAGCTGCTGATCGGGGACGTGCTGGCTGAGATCTCCGCGTGGTCGACGCCGTGCGCGAAGAACGCCCAGTGGTTCGCCGACCGCGAGTTCCGTCGGATGGACCACGACCTCCACCCCGGCTGGAGCCGCGCCTACGCCTGGGTCCGCGAGCCCGGCACCATCCGCACCGGCGACGCTGTCATCGTCGAGCCGTGAACCACCCGTTCTTGAGTCAGTTCGCTGCGGTCTTCGCAGCAAGGTGACTCAAGAACTGGCGGTGACGCTCGGCTCCGGGCGCGAGCGGAGGGCGCGCCAGAGGGCGCGGTAGCTGGGGTACGTCAGTGCGTCGGTGACGTAGCCGGCGGCTTCGAGCTCGGCGTGGAGCCGGGGGAGGTTGCGCCACGGGACACCCATGTCGACGTGGTGGGCGAGGTGCCAGCCGGTGTTCAGCGGCACCATGCAGAACCGGGCGATCCACGTCTGGCGCACGTGGTGCGTGGTCTGGCGGCGATCCTTCGAGCGCGCCATGCCGCCGTGCTCGGCGATCGACCGCAGCCGGTTGATCACGCGCCAGGTGCGTGAGCCACGGCCCGAGCCACAGCAGCGGGTAGAGCCACCAGCGCCCGACCAGGATCGCGGCGGCGATCAGCGGCACCTGCATCACGATGATCCGGATGGCGATCGTGCGGCCGGTGGGGCTCTTCAGCGCCAGCAGCAGGCCCTTGAGGTTCTTCCAGCCCGAGGTGCCGCGGGCGTCGCGCCACATCTTCCGGCGGAAGCTCGCCTCGGTGATCGGGTAGCCGTTGTAGAGGTTCATGTCGGGCTCGTTGGGCCCGAACTCGTCCTTGTGGTGGGCGAAGTGCCCGCGCCGGTAGGCGTCGAGGGCCACGAACGACGGGTACGCCACGACCCAGCGTCCGATGGCGTCGTTCCACCGCTTGTTGGTGAAGAGGAGCTTGTGGGCGGCCTCGTGACCGAGGATCGCGAAGCGGGCGAAGGCGGGGCCCATGAGGAGGAAGGCAGCGGCGTACGCCAGCGGGTGACCGATCCACACGGCGAGCGCGACCGTGCCGAGCGCCTGGGCCCAGGTGGCGACGACCGAGCCGACGTTGCGCAGGTCGGCGATGCGCCGCAGCTCGACGCGCAGCTCCGGCACGGCCATCCCCGTCGCCGTGAGGCGATCGGTGGGGAGGACGTCGGTGAGCAGCTCCTCGGGTGGGAGCATCGTCGGCCGGGCCTCCAACACGGTGACCATGGGAGTACCTTACACTTCTGCTGCACATGTCGCCACTCCGTAACACGCCGCTGACCGCTCGTTCGGTGCTGGCGTCGGTCCTCCTCGGCACCGACCCGCCGCGGCTGCCCACCCCGCTCCTCGTGCGGACCACCGCGCTGTTCGGGATCAGCGAGGGCAGCACCCGCACCGCCCTGTCGCGGATGGTCGCCGCCGACGAGGCGGTGGCCGAGGACGGCGGCTATCGCTTGGTGGGCCGCCTGGTCAGCCGTCAGCAGCGGCAGACCGCGAGCCGCCGAGCGGAGGTCAGGACGTGGGACGGCACCTGGGAGCTCGCCACCGTCGACGGCGACACCCGCCGATCCGCCGCCGACCGGGCCGACCTGCGCGACGCGCTCGCGCGCCCTCCGACTGGCCGAGCTGCGCGAAGGCGTGTGGGGGCGCCCCGACAACCTCGCGGCGGACCGGTCACCCGACGCGGCCGCCGTCGTCGACCAGTGGTGCGTCCGCTGGCGGGGCGCTCGTCCGGAACCCGCGCCCGATGTCGTCGCGCTGGTGGGACCTGCCGACCTGGACCGCGGATGCCGACGACCTCCGGCGCGAGATGCGTCGCTTGGTCGACCCGCTCGAGCGCGGCGACACGGCCGCGCTGGCCGACGGCTTCGTCACGTCCGCGGCGGTGCTGCGCCTGCTGCAGGCCGACCCGCTCCTCCCCGCCGAGCTGGTGCCCGCGCGCTGGCCCGGCCCGGAGCTGCGCGCCGAGTACGACGCCTATGACGCGGCCTACCGCCGTGTCCTCCGCGACTGGTTCCGCGACCGTGGCGGACGCACCCCACGGGCTCCTTAGCGCTGGCCTCGGTGGTGGCCGGCTCTCGTGGGGCCCGTCGAGCCGCCGCCGCGCTGGTTCTGGGCGGGGTCGAAGCGGTTGACGATGTGGTGGTCGATGGCCGGCTGGGCCTTCGACGCGGACTTGTTGGTCTCGGCGGGCTTGGTGCCCTTGGGCGTGACCCGCCCGCCGGAGCGACCTTGCTTCTTCGCCATGGTGATCCTCCCTTCGAGGATCGGCCCGGCCCGGAGGCCAGGGGTTTGCATCGTGCGACGGCCAGTGGCTGGCCGGGGGACCGGAGGCGAAGGGCTGGGCCGCATCGCCACGGGAGGCCGGTCGGACCGGCGGCGCATCACTGGAGCATGCCGTCACCCTACCGACGCCGCTCCCTACGGCTGGGCACGTTTCCGGCGTGGGCCCCGGCGCCCGCCTCACCCGCCCGGCGGACGCCGCCACGAGTCGGGCACCTGCACGACCTCCACCCTCGCCCGCGCGCGCTCCTTGCCCTCCGCCTCGAGCACGCAGTCGACCGCGATCCGTCCGTCGACCTCCGACACGACCGACCCGCGGATCGTGAGCTCGGGGCCCAAGGGCGTCGGGCGCAGGTAGTCAACGTGCATTGACGTGGTGGCGCACCAGAGGTCCGGGGCGGTGCCGATCTCCCGTCCCTCCCGGCGGTACAGCTCGGCGATGGCCGTGCACACCCCGTGGCAGTCGAGCACGGTGGCGATGATCCCCCCGTTCACCACGTGCCTCGGGCCGGCCGCGTGGTCGGGCGACGGCGTCCAGCGAGCGACGGTGGTCGTCTCGTCGGCCCACTCGCTCAAGAGCTGGAGCCCGGCGTGGTTGTCCGCGCCGCACCCCCAGCAGAAGTTGTCGTTCATCTGGGGCTGGAACGCGGTCATGGCGCCATGTTGCCGACCGTCGTCGCGCGGCGCTCAGTCGAGCAGGTCCGCCAGCGCGCGCACGTGGGCGTGATCGGTCTGCCCGCACAGGCCGAACGGGTCCATGTGGACCGTCTGCAGCCCGACGGCGGCGGCGCCCCCGACGTCGTAGTGGACGCTGTCGCCGACGTGCAGGATCCGCTCTGCCGGCAGCCTGAGGGCGTCGACGGTGGCTTGGAAGACGCGCCGGTCCGGCTTCCCGACGCCGACGATCCCCGAATCGGTGACCACCTCGACGGCGACGCCAGGGCCCTCGCCCACCTGCACCCACTCGTGCCGGCGCAGGAGGTCGGCGACCGTGCCGTCGCTGTTCGACGTGACGGCGAGGCGCATCCCGGCGTCGGCCAACGCCCTGACCGCCGCTCGCGATCCCGGCACGGGCTGGCACCACACGGGCGTGAACAGCACGGTCGCCAAGGCGTCATGGGCCCGTGGCCGGTCGGCCTTCGGGACGGCAACGGCGGCCACGAACCCCCAGAGGTAGTCGGTGAAGTCCTCGGGATCCGACGTGGCCCGGTCGATGGCCGCCATCGCGAGGTAGTGACCCACGCCGAAGCGGGATCGGTCGTGCTCGATCCCCGCCGTCGTGAGCGCGAGCGCCAGCACGCCGTGGTCGGGCACCACCAGCACCCCGCCCACGTCGAGGCTGACCGCGTCGAACGACTGCGCCATAGGGTGCAGAGGTTATGGACGACCGCTTGTACTTCCGCCAGCTGCTGGCCGGTCGCGACTTCGCCCAGTCCGATCCGATCGCCCGCCAGATGGTGAACTTCGTGTACCTCGTGGGCGATCGGGAGACGGGCGAGGCCGTCGTCGTCGACCCCGCCTACGACATCCAGGGGCTGCTCGACGTGCTGGCCGCCGACGACATGCGGCTCACCGGCGCCCTGGTCACCCACTACCACCCCGACCACATCGGCGGCTCGATGATGGGCTACTCGATCGCGGGGATCGAGGAGCTCCTCACGCTCGCCCCGGTGCCCCTGCACGTGCAGGCCGACGAGGTCCCCTGGATCACACGGGTCACCGAGGTCGCCGAGGCCGACCTGGTGGCCCACGAGAGCGGCGACACGGTGACCGTCGGCGAGATCCCGATCGAGCTGATCCACACGCCCGGGCACACGCCCGGGAGCCAGTGCTTCCTGGTGGACGGCTGCCTCGTGAGCGGCGACACCCTCTTCCTCGAGGGCTGTGGGCGCACCGACCTGCCCGGAGGCGATCCGGCCGCGCTGTACGACAGCCTCACCACCAAGCTGGCCAAGGTGCCCGACGACGCCGTGCTCTTCCCCGGCCACCTCTACTCCGCCGAGCCGTCGGCCACGATGTCGGAGACCCGTCGCTGGAACTACGTGTTCAAGCCGAGCTCCGAAGCCGAGTGGCTCGCCATGTTCGGCCGGTGAGCCGGTCCCGCTTCCAGCTGCTGCTGGTGCTGCTCGTGCTCGTCGTGGGCGCGGCGTCGTTCGCGGTCGTCCTCACCCTGCTCGACGACGACGGCGGAACCAGTGCCGGAACGACCACCAGCACCACGAGCAGCTCGACGACGACCACGGCGGCCGGCGGCCTCGTCACCCCCACGTTCGTGGCCATCGTGTCGTCGGAGGGCGACGAGGCGACCGCCCAGTCGATCCGCGACGAGCTCACCGAGGGCGGCTTCGACGCCGCCGTGCTCCACTCCGACGACCACACGTCGCTCGAGCCGGGCTTCTGGGTGGCCTACGTCGGCCCGTTCGAGGACGTCGCCGGCGCCGAGGCCGCCAAGGCCGACCTCGTGGCCGCCGGCTACACCGCCGCCTACAGCCGCTGCGTCGGCACCGCCGAGGAGTGCGCCTGACCCGACCCGCGAACTTGTGGTCAGAACACACCGAAGCCGGTACTCAGGACCACAAGTTGCGGGGGGTTGGCGCCGACCCCGCGAACTTGTGGTCAGAACACACCGAAACCGGTACTCAGGACCACAAGTTGCGGGGGTGGCGGGGGGTTTGGAGGTAGACCGGCGGGATGCTCGACCGGTGGGTGGCGCTCAGCCCTGTGTCGCCTACACCGGTGCAGCCGATGGACCGGCTCGGCGCCGCGCTCGGGCTCGAGCCCGGGCGGCTGTGGGTGAAGCGCGATGACCTGACCGGGCTCGGCGGGGGCGGCAACAAGGTGCGCAAGCTCGAGCACCTCTGCGCGGACGCGATCGCTCAGGGGTGCGACGGGCTCGTCACGGGCGGGGGCCGCCAGTCGAACCACGCCCGGATCACGGCGGCGGCCGCCAACCAGCTCGGGCTCGACTGCACCTTGGTGCTCGGCTCTGAGCCCGTGGACGTGGCCACCGGCAACGTCGTGCTCGACCAGCTGCTCGGCGCGGCCATCGTGTGGGCGGGGCCGCTCGACTACTACCCACTCGAGGCGGCCATCGAAGCCGAGGCCGACCGGCAGCGCGACCAAGGTCGGCGCCCCTATGCGATCCCGCTCGGTGGCGCCTCCACCATCGGCCAGCTCGGGTACGTGCGGGCCGCCCAGGAGATCCGGGCGCAGCTGCCCGACACCACCCTCATCGCCACGGCCGACGGCACCGGCGGCACCCATGCGGGCTTGGTCGCCGGGTGGGGCGACCACGATGCCGTGCTGGGGGTCGACGTCGGCACCCGGCCCGACCTCGACGACGTCGTCCCCCGCGAGGCGGCCGCCGCCGCCGCGCTGGCCGGCCTCCCCGCCCCCGGCGGCACCTGCGCCATCGACCACGACCGCATCGGCGACGGCTACGGCGCCCCGACCCCGACCTGCCGCGAGGCGCTCGACCTCTGCGCCCGGCTCGAAGGCCTCCTGCTCGACCCCGTGTACTCGGGCAAGGGCATGGCCGGCCTCATCGCCCGCTTCCGGGAAGGCCGCGCGCCTACCACCGGCACCATCGTGTTCGTGCACACCGGTGGCCTCCCCGCGCTCCTCACGCCGCGCTACACCGACTGGGTGGCAGAGTGGCCGTGATGCACGACGCCGACGAGGTCCGCGCCACGGTCGACGCCTACGTCGCCCTCCGCGCCCGCATCGAGGCCGGCGACGCCACCTGGATCGACCTCGCCGACCTCTTCACCGACGACGCCGTCTACATCGACCCGGCGTGGGGCCGGATCCAGGGGATCGACGAGATCCGGGCCTTCCTCGTCGACAGCATGCGCGGGCTCGAGGACTGGCGCTTCCCGATCCGCTTCGCCGCCATCGACGGCGACGACGTGGTGACCGTGTGGGACCAGGTGCTGCCTGGTCAGCGCACCGACGGGCGGCCGTACCAGCAGACCGGTGTCTCGATGCTCCGCTACGCGGGCGACGGCAAGTTCTCGTTCGAGGAAGACCTCCTGAACATGGCCCACGTGCTCGAGGACCTCGGCGAGAGCGGCTGGCGGCCGGGCCCGGGGTTCACCGCCCCGCCCCCGAACCCCGTTCGCTCCTGACCCCAGGGGTAGGTTGCGGCCCATGCGCACCAGGGGCCGGCGGCGGCTGGACGTGATCATGCTCGGCCTGGGGGCGGTCGCGGGCGGCGGGATCGTGGCCATCGGCGGGCTCGTCGGCGACGCCGAGCGCGTCACCCAGATGTGGGTCGGGGCCGAGCTCTCGACGGAGGGCAGCTCCACCGTGCGCGAGGTCATCGACTACGACTTCGGCATCGCGATCGACAAGCACGGGATCTTCCGCGACATCCCGGGGCTGAGCCTCGAGTCGCCCGTCGTCGTCGAATCGGACAGCGCCCCCGACGCCATCGCGTCGCGAAGGCCGAGCACCAGCCCCGGCTCGCCCGGATCGAACCTCAAGATCGGCGACGCCAACACCACCATCTCCGGGCGGCATCGCTACCGGATCTCGTACTCGCTGCCGCGGAACGAGCTCCTCGACTCGTCCGACCAGATCAGCTGGGACGCGGTGGGCACCGAGTGGTCCGTGCCGGTGGGCCGGGCCGAGGTCCACATCGTCGCCCCGTGGGGGTTCGAGGACCTCACGTGCAGCAAGGGCTCGAGCGGATCGACCGGAGGGTGCACGCTCCGGCAGGTGGAGCCGGGCCACCTCGTGGCCGAGATCGACGGCCTCAAGAAGGGCCAGGGCATCACCGTCACCGCCGCCCGCGGCGCCGCCCTCACCGCGGCGCCGGCCGTCCCGCCCCCGCCCGTGTCCGCCCCGCCGGATCCGGGCGCCGGGCTGGCCATGCCCGCGGCCGCCGCGTTGGCGGCCGGGCTCGGCACCGCCTTGTCCACCTCCAAGCTCGTACGCCGCTCAGGGCGCGAGCGGGTGGGCGTCGGCGGCGTGGCCGATGCAGCCTGGGCGGGAGGTGGTGGCCCCACGAGCGAGGTCCGCCTCGACGAGACCGAGCTGGCCCAGATGGCCACCACCGAGTTCGCGCCGCCGAAGGAGCTGACCCCGGCCCAGGGTGGGCTGCTGCTCGTCGAGCAGGTGCAGCCGGAGCACAAGGTGGCCTGGCTCATCCAGGCCGCCATCGACGGGGCCATCGAATTGGTCGAAGAGGACAAGAAGGACATCAAGCTGATCAAGAAGGGTGATCTGTCCGCCGACGGCCAGGGGCCCCTCCGCACCGCGTTCGGCGGACGCGACGAGATCGAGCTCGGGTCGTACGACTCCACCTTCGCATCGGGCTGGACGGCCATCGACGCCGAGCTCGACACGTGGGGACGCGCCAGCGGCTACTGGGATGCCAGCGCCGACCGGCGCAAGACGAAGGTGCGGGCACTGGGCGCGCTGGCCATGCTCCTCGGGGCACTGGTCGCCTTCGCCGGCGGCTACGCGGCCAACCGGTGGGGCCGGGAGTGGCTGCCGCTGATCATCCTCGGCTCGCTCCTCGGCGGCGGCGGGTTCGCCGCCGCGCTCCGGGGCTGGGAGCTGCGCGTGCGCACCCCGCAGGGATCGGGCCTGTGGCTCCGGGTCGAGTCGTTCCGGCGCTTCCTGAGCGAGTCCGAGACGTTCCACGCCGAGGAGGCCGCCAAGCGAGGGGTGCTCCGGGAGTACACCGCCTGGGCCGTGGCCCTGGGCGAGATCGATCGGTGGGAGCGGGCGGTGGCGGGCTCGACGATCATCCCGGCCGACGCCGGGCTCGGGTACGTCCACATGGCCCCGCTCCTCGCCAGCTCGGCCACCTCGGCCTCGACGGCCCCGTCGTCGAGCAGCAGCGGCGGTGGCGGTGGGGGCTCGGTCGGCGGCGGCGGGGGCGGCGGGGGCGGCGGGAGCTGGTGAGCCGAACGGCCCCCTAGGAAGGCCCTTGCGGCCGGTTCGCCGCTCTTTGTACGATATGCGCCACTCACAGTGGCGGGCGGCCCGGAGGAACTGCGAGCAGGCGGGGCGAATGAAGAGAGCCATGGGCGACATCGGTGGCGGGCCGACAGACCACCTTCTCGCGCCCGATGACGCCGCCCCCCTGGCCTACGACCTGCTCACCGGGCTGGTCAGCCGCGAGGTCTTCGACGGCCAGCTGGTGCGCTCCCTCGAGCGGGCCTGGCGGACCCCCACCTCCGTCGCCGTGCTGCTGCTCGGGGTGCGCGACCTCCCCCTGATCTGCGCCCGGTTCGGCCGCCACGTGGGCGACGAGGTGCTCGGCGCGGCGGCCGCCCGGCTCCGCAGCTGCCTGCGCGAGATCGACCTGCTCGCCCGGCTCGACGAGGACACCTTCGGCGTGGTGCTCGAGACCGACTCCACCCGTCCTCAACCTGAGATGATGGCCGGCGACGTGGCCCAGCGGCTCGTGTCCCTGTTCGCCGAGCCGCTCTCCACCACCAGCACCGACCTCAGCATCAGCGCCGTGATCGGCGTGGCGGTGGCCGACAGCACGTCGCTCTACGCCGACGAGCTGCTCCTGCGGGCCCGGCTGGCCCTGGACCAGGCGGCGGCGTCGGGCGAGGGCTTCCGGTTCTACGAGCTGGGCCAGCACGAGAAGGCCATCCGACGCCTGCAGCTCAAGGCGGGCCTGGGCCGGGCCATCGAGCGCGACACGCTCTCGCTGCGGTACCAGCCCATGGTGTCGCTCCGGACGGGCGCCACCCTCGGCGTCGAAGCCCTCTTGCGGTGGCAGGACCCCTTCCACGGCAACGTGCTCCCCGCCGAGTTCATCGGCGTGGCGGAGGAGACCGACCTGATCCTCCCCATCGGTGAGTGGGCCCTCGCCCAGGCGCTCGACCAGCACGCTCGCTGGGCCCGCGAGATCCCCGGGCTGCCGGTGATCGGGCTCAGCGTCAACGTCTCGGCCCGACAGCTGGCTCGGCCGGGGCTCGTGGAGGCCGTCCGGCGCGGCCTCGACGCCACCGGTCTGCCCCCCGAGGTGCTGCTCCTCGAGCTCACCGAGAGCACCCTCATGGCCGACGACGACGTCGTGCGGTCCCAGATCAAGGGCCTGCGCGACCTGGGCGTGCGCCTCGGTCTGGACGACTTCGGCACCGGCTGGTCGTCGCTCGAGTACCTGAGCCGCCTGCCGGTGGACGTCCTGAAGATCGCCCAGGTGTTCGTCGACCAGATCGGCTCCAGCACCCGCGCCACCGCCCTCGTACGGGCCATCGTCGACCTGGCCCACTCGCTCGGGCTCATCACCGTGGCCGAGGGCGTGGAGCGGGAGGAGCAGGCCGACCGCCTGCGGCAGATGGGGTGCTTCCTCGGCCAGGGGTGGTACTTCGCCCGGGAGCTCACGGTCGACGACGCCACCGATGCCCTGCAGCTGGTCGCGCATCCCTCCCTCAGCGACGGGGCGAGCTGAGCATGCGGGTGCGATCCCCGCTCCCGTCGGCGCTCGTGGCCACCGCGCTCATCGGAGCCACCCTGCTGGGTCCGGCCGCCGGCGCCGCCGAGGACACCCAGTCGTTCCAGGTCGTGCTGCCCGTGCTGCCGACCGACTGGACCGACAGCGTCACGGTCCCCCGGTTCGACGGCACGCTGGGCGAGCTGCGCTCGATCGCGGTCCACCTCGAGGCCGGGTTGGAGGGGACGATCGCCGTCGAGAACCTCACCGGCAGCAGCGCGACCCTCACCGCAACCCTCGCCGCCACGGTCACCGTGACCCGGCCGGCGGGCGCCACCCTCGCCTCCGTCGCCCCCTCCGCCACCCGTTCCGACGACCTCGCCGCCTTCGACGCCACCCTCGATCACGGCGGCACGTCGGGTGCCACCCACGTGGTCACCGATGACGCCGAGATCACCGTCGACCTGTCGAGCCCGGCCGACCTCGCCCTCTTCACCGGCACCACGCCGATCACCCTGCTCACCAGCGGGACCGATGCGTCCACAGGTCCGGGGGCACCCGACGCCGACTCGGAGCTGCTCTCGGCCGCCGGCGCCACCGTGACCGTCACCTACACCTACGTCACCGACACCCGGCCCCCCGACCCGCCCACCATCACGTCGTCACCCGGAGCCTTCACCGCCGACCCGAACCCGATCATCACCTTCACAACCGAGGCGGGTGCCACCACCGAGTGCCGCCTCGTGACGCCGACCGTCGCCAACCTGTGGGGTGCCTGCACCAGCCCGTGGACCGCCGACCTGAACAGCGATGACGACGGTCCCTACACCTTCAGCGTCCGTGCCGTCGACGGGGCGGGGAACGTCGGCGAGCCGGAACGACGGACGTTCACCCTCGACCGGATCTCGCCCGCGACGCCCACGTTCACCTCCACCCCGCCGGCGGTGAGCATGAGCGCGCGCCCGGTCTGGGCCTTCTCGCTCGAGGCCGGCGCCACCGGCCGATGCTCCCTCGACGGAGCCCCCCTGGTGCTCTGCCCGTCCCCGTTCGCGCCCGACCTCACCGCCGCGGCCGACGGCCCGCACACGCTCGTGGTCCTGGCCGTCGATGCGGCCGCCAACCAGAGCCCGCCGGCCTCGCACACCTACCTGCTCGATCGCGCCGCCCCTGCCCCACCCACGATCACGATCCCGGCTCCCTCGCCGAGCAACGATCCCACGCCCACCTGGACCTTCGAGCTGGCCGCCGATGCAGTCGGGGCCACCTGCTCGGTGGACGGCGGCCCGTACCAGTCCTGCTCCAGCCCGTACACGGCCAACCTGTCACCCCCGCCCGGTGCCGACGAGGTCACCCACACCCTCGACGTGCGGAACCACGACCTGGCCGGCAACCACAGCCCGGCGACCACCAGCAGCTACCTGCTCGACCGGCTCGCCCCCGCCCCACCCGCCATCACGGGCCCCGGGTCTCCCTCGAACGGGCTGACCCCCGTGTGGACGATCACCACCGAGGCGGGCGCCACGACCGAGTGCCGCCTCAACGCCGGGGCCTGGACCCCCTGCATCGGCTCGTTCACCACGACCTTCGGGCCCGGGTCCGACGGCGTCCACGTCCTCACGGTGCGCGCCACCGACCAAGCCGGGAACACGGGCACGGAGGCCACCGCGACCTACGTGCTGGACACCACGGCCCCGGTCCGCCCGGTGATCACCGTCGCGCCGGCCGACCCCTCGAACAGCCCCCTGCCGTCTTGGAGCTTCACGGTGGAGCCCCTCGCCGCCGCCTCGTGCTCGATCAACGCCGGGAGCTGGCTGCCCTGCGGGTCGCCCTGGACGGTCGACCTCACGGCGGCCGCCGACGGCCCACACACCCTCTCGGTCCGAGCGACGGACGCGGCCGGCAACGTCGGCCCGGTCGAGACCAGCACCTTCACCCTCGACCGAGCCGCGCCACAGACCCCGGTCATCACCGATGGACCCGCCTCGCCAGGCTCGGCGAGCACCGTGACGTGGACCTTCCAGACGCCAGCGGGCGCCACCGCCACCTGCCGGGTCGACCTCGGGCCCGCCCTCCCGTGCGTCGACAGCTGGACCGAGTCGCTCACCACCGACGGCACGCACCACCTCCGGGTGCAGGCCAAGGACGCGGCGGGCAACCCCAGCGCGCTGGCCGTGGCCACCTACGTCCTCGACACCGTGGCCCCCGTGCCGCCCACCATCACCAAGGCACCGGCCAGCCCGTCCAACGTGTCCACCCCGCAATGGAGGTTCACCCTGGAGCGCCGGTCGGGCGGCGAGTGCTCCGTCGACGCGGGCCCGTGGGTGCCCTGCGCCAGCAGCTTCAGCGCCGATCTGTCCACCGCCGGCGACGGGCCCCACGCCTTCGCCGTCCGCTCGACCGACGCCGCCGGGAACATCAGCGAGACCACCCTCGACACGTTCGTCCTCGACCGGACCGCCCCCTCCGCTCCGACCGTCGTGAGCGGCCCCGACCCCTCGAGCTCCGACGACACCCCGAGCTGGTCCTTCGAGGTGGAACCAGGCGCCACCGCCCACTGCCGGGTGGACGACGGGCCCTGGGCCCCCTGCGACGGGGTCCTGACCGCCGACCTCGCGGGCGCCGCCGACGGCACCCACGCCCTCGAGATCCGGGCCGTCGACGCGGTCGGCAACGTCGGACCCATCACGGTGGCCGCCTACGACCTGGATCGGGTGGCTCCTGGCACCGCCACCTTCACGACGGAGCCGCTCTCCCCAGGCAACGACACCTTCCCGGTGTGGACCTTCACCCACGAGCCCGGTACCACGGCCTGGTGCTCGCTCGACGATGCCACCGCCGTGGCCTGCCCAGGGATCTTCGCCGGGGCCCTCGACGGCGAGGAGGGTGAGCACCTCCTCACGATCGTGGTCGTCGACCCGGCGGGGAACCGCAGCGCCGAGGTGACCGTCACCTACACGCTCGACACCACGGCGCCGGTCCTCCCAGCGCTGATCGCCCCTGACAGCCCGGGCAACGACCCCACCCCGGAGTGGTCCATCACCGTCGAGGACGGCTCGGTGGCGGAGTGCAGCCTCGACGACGGACCCGCCGAGGCATGCGGCGCCCTGTTCTCCGTCGACCTGACCGGCCTCGACGGGCACCACTGGCTCACCGTGCTGGCCCGGGACGCCGCCGGCAACGCGTCCCCCGGCACCACCAGCTCCTACGAGCTCGACACCGTGGCCCCGGCCGCCCCCGTGCTGACGCACACCCCCGATGCAGCCGCGTGGGTATGGCGGTTCAGCCTCGAGCCCGGAACCCACGCCGAGTGCTCGGTGGACGGCGTGCCCTGGAGCGCCTGCGCGAGCGGCCTGGCCGGGGGCACGCCTGATCGCGTCGTGCGCTTCGAGGTGCGGGCCGTCGACGAGGCCAGCAACCGATCGTCCGTCACCGGCGCCACCGTGACCCCGACCCTCGGCACCGGACCCGTCACCCCACCGCCACCACCGCCGCCGCCCCCGCTGCCACCGGCCGGGGGCGGCGGATCGGTCACCCCGGACCCGGAACCGAGCCCGTTGGGCCCGCCGCCGGTCGAGGCCGAGCCCGAGGTGGTGGCGCGCCCGGTCGGCGAGGGGCTGGCACCGGGACCTGGACTCGTGTCGAGCCGTCGGGACCCCATGGTCCGCAACCCGGACAACCGGCTCAGCAACGTCGTCGCCGACCTCCTGCAGACGGCCGCGGAGACCACCACGATCCCGATGCTGGTGCTGATGGTCGTGCTGGTGTTCGTGGCGGTCCAGAACCGCATCGACCGCCGTGACCCGAAGCTGGCGAACGCCCCGGCGCGGGATGAACCCGAGTACCGGGAGTTCACGTGATCCGCCGCCCGCGCTCCAGCTCCGCGCCCCCCTCCCGAGGCCGCGTCCCCGCCACCAGCGAGCTCGTGCCCCTCGCCGCTCGCGTCCAGTGGCTGGCCTTCATGCGCATCACGCTGGCCACCTTGGTGCTCCTCGCCCGGATCACGCTGCCGACGATCGTGCCGGGCACCCTCCAGGACGTCGGGGTCGCGGTGGCGCTGTACCTCGTGGCCGAGACCGTGTCCGAGCTGCTCCGCGTGCTCCTCGGACGCGACCGGGTCCTCCTCACCACCATGCTGCTGGTCGACGGCGTGTTCCTGGCCTACATCGTCGACGCCACCGGCGGGCAGACCAGCATCCTGCGCTCCCTCATCACCCTCCACCTCATCGCCGTCACCCTGCTGGTGTCCTACCGGACCGGGCTCAAGGTGGCGGCCTGGCACCTCATCCTGCTGTTCGCGGTGCAGCAGGTCCGGGGCGATGAGTACGGCGACCACAAGCGCACGTTGGTGTTCGGGATCACCGTGCTCCTCATCGGGGCCGGCACCGCGACCTTCAGCGCGGTCAACGAACGGGAGCTCCGACGCCGTCGGGCCGACGTCGAGGCGCTCCACGACTTCGCGGTCACGCTCGACCACGCCCGCCACACGGGCGAGGTGGCGGCCGTGCTGGCCGCGCACGCCCGCACCATCGCCGGGATGCGGTCGTGCCTCGTCCTGTCCCACCGGGCCGGCACCAACTCCCTGCTGGCGGCCGAGGGCGAGGTGCACTGCGAGATCGGGGAGGAGCTCGAGCTGACCCAGGGCTCGGTCGTGATCGAGGCCTGGGTCAGCAAGGACACCATGCTCATCCGGCAGCTCGACGCCGACCTCGACCCGTACCTGCACGACGTCCTCGGCGGGGCCGGGAGCGTGGCCATCGTGCCGCTCTTCAACGATGGCCGGCCGGCGGGTGCCCTCGTCGGCGCCTTCGAGCACGTGCGGGACAACCGCGTGCCCCGCAGCGTGATCGCGACGGTCGAGCAGCTGGCGGCTCACGCGTCGCTGGCCCTGCGCAACGCCTGGCTGCTGCACGACGTCGAGGAGCTGGCCGTCACCGACGAGCTGACCCGGCTCGCCAACCGCCGCCAGTTCGAGGCGGCGCTGTCGAGCGAGCTGGCGGCGGCCAAGGCGGACGGCACGCCCCTCGGGTTCATCCTCGTCGACCTCGACCGCTTCAAGGCCCTGAACGACACCCATGGCCACCTCACCGGTGACGAGGTGCTCCGCCGGGTGAGCGACGTGCTCGTCGGCGTCACCGAGCTGGGTGACACGGTCGCCCGGTACGGCGGCGAGGAGTTCGCCCTCGTGCTGCCCGGCCGCGACCCCGTGGCCACCGCGGCCATGGCCGAGCGGGCCCGCCTCGCCATCGCCACGCTCGTCGCCCCCGTGCCGGTGACGGCGAGCTTCGGCGCGTGCAGCTACCCGGCCGACGCCGCCGACGGACCGTCGCTCATGCGCGCGGCCGACGAGGCGATGTACGAGTCGAAGCGGTCAGGGCGCAACCGGGTGACGTCGGCCGCCGGTCGGGCCAGCGGCTGGCTCGACCTGCCGTGGCGCTCGGTCGACTGGGACGGCGACCGCTCGCCCCGCGCGACCAGCCACCAGCCCTGACGAGCTCAGCGGTCGGGGCCGCCGAAGCGTTCGATCAGGTCGGCCTGCTGCTCGTCGGTGACCTTGGCGAACAGGACCGGGGGGATGGCGACGGGGTGCCCCGGCTCGAGCGCCGCCAGCTCCGCCTCGATCGCATCCGCCTGCGGCCAGGTGGAGTCGGCCGCGCCCAGGGCCTCGAGCACGGTGGCCGCGGAGGTGGGGATGATGGGTGCCGCCAGCACGGACAGCACGCGCACGACGTTGATCACCGTGCGGAAGATGACGGCGGCGGCATCGGGGTCGGCCTTGACGACCTTCCACGGCTCGCTCTGCTCCCAGTACGCGTTGGCCAGCGCCCAGCCGCGCCGCAGCTCGTTGGCCGACTTCCGCAGCTCCTTGGCCGCCAGCAGCTCCGTGTAGGTGCGCACGACCTCGCCGAGGTCGGCGGTGAGCTGCTCCTCGCGCGGCCCCGCCTCGCCGCCCACGGGCACGACGGCGCCGTAGCTCTTGGCCGACAGCGTGAGGCAACGGTTCACCAGGTTGCCGAACGAGTCGGCGAGATCCTTGTTCACGGCGACGGTGAACCCGTCCCAGGTGAAGCTGGCGTCGCTGGACTCGGGCGCGTTGGCGAACAGGTACCAGCGCCAGCAGTCGGCGGGGAAGGTGTCGAGCGCCTGGTCCATGAAGACCCCGCGGCCCTGGCTCGTGGAGAACTTGCCGCCGTAGTAGGTGAGCCAGTTGAAGGCCTTGATCTGGTCGGCGCGCTTCCACGGCTCCCGGGAGCCGATGAGGGTGACCGGGAAGGAGACCGTGTGGAAGGGCACGTTGTCCTTGGCCATGAACTGCGTGTACTCGACGTCATCCGCCTCGTACCACCAGCTCCGCCAGTCGCGCTCGGGGTCCTCGGCCGCCCACTCGGCGGTGGCGCCCAGGTACTCGATCGGCGCGTCGAACCACACGTACCAGACCTTCTCCTCGAAGCCGGGACGGCCGACCACCGGCACGCCCCAGTCGAGGTCGCGGGTGATGCCCCGGTCGCGGAGGCCCTCGGCCAGCCACTTGCGCGCGATCGACAGCGTGAGGTTCGGCCACACGTCGGCGTGGGCCTCCACCCACTCGCGCACCTCGTCGACGAGCTTCGACTGGAGGAGGAAGACGTGCTTGGTCTCGCGCACCTCGAGGTCGGTGCTCCCCGAGATCGCCGAGCGAGGGTCGAGCAGGTCGGTGGGATCGAGCACCCGGGTGCAGTTCTCGCACTGGTCGCCCCGCGCGTTCGGGTACCCGCAGTGCGGGCAGGTGCCGATGATGTAGCGATCGGGGAGGAAGCGCTCGTCGACCGGTGAGTACACCTGCTTGGTGGTGCGCTCCTCGAGGAACCCGTTGGCCTCGAGACGCTCGGCGAAGTGGTTCGTGAGCTCGTGGTTCTGGGGCGAGGAGCTGCGGCCGAAGTGGTCCCAGCTCAGCCCGAAGCGCTCGCCGACGTCCTGTTGCACCGCGTGCTGGACACGGCAGTACTCGGCCACCTCGAGGCCCGCCTCCTTGGCGGCCAGCTCGGCCGGGGTGCCGTGCTCGTCGGTGGCACAGATGAGCAGCACCTCCTCCCCCTGCAGGCGGAGGTAGCGGGCGTAGATGTCCGCGGGCAGCTGCGACCCGATCAGGTTCCCCAGGTGCTTGACGCCGTTGATGTACGGCAACGCGCTCGGTGATCAGGTGCCGGGTCATGGGCCATGGAGGCTACCGGCTGCCCCCAACCACCCGATCGGGGGTTACTCGGCCACCGCCATGCCGTCCTGGGCCGGAGCCGGCCGGGGGAGCACGCCGTCGCAGACCGTGGCGATGCGCTCGGCCCACATGCGGTAGCCGGCGCCGGCAGGGTGGAACCGGTCGACGCTGAGCAGGGAACGGGCGGCACGGCGGGAGGTGGCGGGCGGGCGGCTGGCGATGTCGACGGAGTGCACGTGGGCGTGGCCGGCCGCCACGCGGCGCGGGCCCCCTCGAACCACCGAGCGCGGAGCCCGGCGAGCGAGCGCAGGGGCTGGGCCATGCGATCGGCCATCGCCAGGTCGGGCAGCGAGAGCACGACCGTCGGGGTCGGGGCGGTGGCGGCCAGGATGTCGTCCAGCTCGGCGGCGTACTGCTGACGGTTGGTCGACGAAGCCACGTCGTTGGCGCCGACGCAGACCACGACCAGGTCGAGGTGACGGTCGAGGCGCGGCACCTGCTCCTCCAGCACATGGCACGCACGCGCGCCGGGGACGGCGAGGACCGTCACCTCCACCGCCCGCTCGAGCATCCGGGCGACGAGGTGGGCGGGCGTGTCGTCCACCACGTCGGCCCCGAGCCCGGCGGCGAGGCTGTCGCCGAGCCAGGCGATGCGCACGGGCGGTTGGCCGACCGGACCGATCCGGGCATCACCGGGGTGGGCGTGCTCGTACGGTCGCGGGCCGCTCCGAGCCCGACGGGCCTCCCACGCCACGACCGCCCAGCACAGGCCACCCAGGGCCGGGGCGGCGCCCAGCCCGGTGACGGCGGCGGGTCGCCAGGCCGAGGGGCTGGCGCCCGGAGCGATGGCGAACGGTCGCACGTCGGCATCTCCGGGGTGGTGGTCGATGCGTTGAGATCGACGCCGCCCCGAGGGCCCTGAAGGTGAACGGGCCGATCGACCCATGCGGGGCCGCCCCTTGTGACATGTGTCGGCTTCCCATCGAGCGGCGGTTGTCCTACTCTGGGTAGTGAAACCTCGTCTCCCCGCTGGAGGACTCATGCCCACCGCCGCGCTGCCCCGTCCGGTCCCGAGCCGCACGATCTCGGTCCGCCGCCCCGGGCTCGAGTACCCGGACGGCTCGCTGCCCAAGTACTTCGTGGCCGACGACATCGTGCGCAGCCACATCGCCGCGATGCTCTCGGCCGTCTTCCCCGAGGGCGAGGACTTCTTCGTGCGGAGCGTGCGCAACTACCGCGACAAGATCACCGATCCGGAGCTGAAGGAGCAGGTGAAGGGCTTCATCGGCCAGGAGGCCCTCCACGGACGCGAGCACCGGGCCTTCAACGAACGCCTGCAGGACCTCGGCTACCCGACGCGGTTCACCGATCGTCGCGTGAAGATCGGCCTCTCGATCCTCGGCAAGGTGGCACCCAGGCGCACGCAGCTCGCTGTCACCGCTGGGCTCGAGCACTACACGGCCACGCTCGCCGAGGCGATCCTGCGCGAGGACGCCGCTCGCGCGGAGTTCGGCTCCGACGAGGTCCGCACGCTCTTCACCTGGCACGCCCTCGAGGAGACCGAGCACAAGTCCGTCGCCTTCGACGTGTTCCAGCACGTCTGCGGCAAGCGCTACGTGCGGCTGGGGACGATGTACGCCATCCACCTCGGCTTCCTGGTGGCCATGAGCACCTCGGTCGCCTTCTCCGTCGCCCTCGACCGCGACGCGCGACGGCACCCGATCCGAATCCTCCGCAGCGTCCGAGGCCTGCGCACGCACGTCTTCTTCCAGCGCAGCGTCCTGCGCCGCCTGAAGGACTACGACCGCGCCGACTTCCACCCGGACGATCACGACACCGCCGAGCTGCTCGCCCACTGGCGCATCGAGCTCGGCGACCTGCAACCGGCGTCGTAGGCCACCGCCCCGGCCCCGTGACGTAGGTAACACCAGCGTCACGTCGTCGCGCGCAAGAGGTACATTCCGGGCTCAGGTCGGGGGGCGCGCAATGGCACGACGGACATCGACGGTGCTCTTCACGGACCTCGTCGGCTCGACGGAGCTGTCCGTTGCGTTCGGGGAGCGGTACGACGAAGCCCGGCGCGCCCACGATGCGCTGCTCCGGTCCGCGGTCGGGGCCAGCCGCGGCGTGGTCGTCAAGGGCACCGGGGACGGCGTGATGGCCACCTTCGACACGGTCGCCGACGGTGTGACGGCGGCCCGCGCCGCGCAGCAGTCGATCCACCGGCTCAACGGCCGGCGAGCCGAACCGGCGCTGTCGATCCGCGTCGGCCTGTCCGTCGGCGACGTCAGCTTCGAGACCGGCGACTGCTACGGCGAAGCGGTCGTCGAAGCCGCCCGCCTCTGTGCGGTGGCCGACGGCGACCAGATCCTCGCCACCGCGTTGGTACAGGCCCTCGTGGGAGGCTCCCGCGCTCCGGGCTTCGAGACCGTCGGCGCCCTCGAGCTGAAGGGCCTCCCCGACCCCGTCGACGCCGTCGAGGTCGAGTGGGAGCGGCTGGGCACCTCCGCCACCCCGCTCCCGGCGCGCCTGGCCGCCGAGCACGCGACCTTCGTCGGCCGCTCGGTGGAGCTCAGCCAGCTGCACCAGGCCTTCAACGCGGTGAGCGACCTCCACCAACGTCGGGTCCTCCTCGTCGGCGGCGAACCCGGGGTCGGGAAGACCACCATCGTCAGCCAAGCGATCCGGCGGTGGTACGACGCGGGTGCGACGGTCGCCATGGGTCGCTGCGAGGAGGACGTGCGCGCTCCGTACCGCCCGTTCATCGACGCCCTCGGCCACCTCGTCTCCTCCGCCCCGGAGGCGGTCCTCGCCGGTCACGTCGAGCGCCACGGATCGAGCCTGCTCCCGCTGGCCCCAGGGCTCCGCCACCGCGTGGAGGGTCTGCCCGATCCCGTCTCCACCGATCCCGAGTCGGAGCGGTTCCTCTTGTTCGCCGCGGTGGGCGACCTGCTCGCCGCCCTCGGCGAGCAGAGCCCGGTCGTGCTGTTCCTCGACGACCTGCACTGGGCGGACGCCGGCACTGCCTCGCTCCTGCGGAACCTCGCCACCGTGCCAGAACCGGCGCGGTTGCTCGTCATGGGCACCTTCCGCAGCGCCGAGCTGGCCGCCCAGCACCCGATGGGCCAGGCCCTCGCCGCGTTCCGCCGGGTCGACGCCGTGCAACGGCTGGAGCTCGACGGGCTCCGCAGCCCCGACATCGTCGAGCTGGTGGAGCACTGGAGCGGCGCCGGTGGTGGGGCAGGGGCTGAGCGGCTCGCCGACGACCTGGTGGCGGAGACCGGCGGCAACGCGTTCTTCGTCACCGAGGTGATCCGGCACCTCGAGGAGACCGGACAGCTCGAGCACCTCGCGGGCCCGATCCCCACGGGCGGCTCGCTCGTACCCGACAGCATCCGTGAGGTCCTCGCCGAGCGCGTGGCCCGCCTCGGATCAGCCGCCGACGCGGTCCTCGCCGCCGCCGCCGTCATCGGCAGCGAGTTCGCCCTGCCGTTGCTGGCCGCCGTCACCAACGTCGGCGAGGAGAAGCTGGTCGACGTCCTCGCGGACGCGTCGGCCGCCGCCCTGGTGCGCGAGGTCACGGACGCACCCGGCCGCTTCCTGTTCACCCACGCCCTCGTGCAGCACGCGATCCTCGCCAACCTCGGCGCGACCGCGCGAGGCGGCGCTCCACCGTCGGGTGGCGGAGGTGCTCGAGGCCGACCACGAGGTGGGGATGCCCGCCGCCGAGCTGGCGCACCACTGGTTGCAGGCCACCAACGTGTCCGACACGAGCCGGGCACGGGATTGGGCCATCCAGGCGGGCGACGCGGCGCTGGCGGCGCTGGCCCCCGGAGACGGCATGGCCTACTTCCGGCAGGCCCTGCTCCTGCACGACCAGCTCCGCGATGACGACGTGGCCATGCGCATCGACCTGCTCACCAAGCTCGGCACGGCGGAGCGACAGGCCGGGGACCCCGAGCACCGCGACACGCTGCTGAAGGCCTGTCGGCTCGCGCGGCGCATCGATGACCGAGTCCGGTTGGCCGAGGCGGCGCTCGCCAACAACAGCGGCACGTTCAGCACGTTCCAGGGCGTGGACACCGAGCGCGTCGAGATGCTCGAGACCGCCATCGCCGCGGGCGGCGCCAACGGCCGGCAGGCGCTCCTGATCGGCACGTTGGCCAACGAGCTGACCTACGCGGGCGACTACGACCGCCGACGGCAGCTGGTGGACGACGCCCTGCGGGAAGCCCGGGCCAGCGGCGACGACGCGCTGCTGCTCCTGCGGGTCATCAACCTCGTCTTCTACCCGTTGTGGATCCCGGAGACGCTCGACGAGCGGCTGGCCCTCACCGAGGAGAGCCTCGCCCTCGTCGCCGCCGTCCGACGATCCCCTTCCCCAGTTCTGGGCCGCCATCTCCAACTACCTCAACGTGGTGCAGGCGGGCCGCGTCGACCGGGAGCGAGACGTACCTGCACGCCATGTGGGAGCTGTCCGACCAGCTCGCCCAACCCGCGCTGCAGTGGCGCGCTCGCCACACCGCGCGCCGCGCAGCGGCTGCTGGCCGGCGACCCCTCGGGCGCGGAGCCGTTCGCGCACGAAGCCCTCGATCTGGGCAACCAGGCCGGTGAGGCCGAGGCCGCACGTGTACTTCAAGTCCCAGGAGATGTGCATCCACTGGCAGCGCGGCACGCTGCGGCGAGCTCAGCGCCACCATCAAGGGCACGTCCCCGCGTCCGCCGAACGTCGGTGGCGTCGCTGTGCGTGATCTTCTGCGAAGCGGGCCGCGACGACGAGGCAGCCGTGCTGCTCGACCGGGCGACCGACATGGCGCTTCACCGACCTCGCCCACGACCCGGCCTACATCACCTGCGTGGCGCTCTTCGCCGAGACTGCGATCCACCTGCGCCACGCCGCGAGCGGCGGCCTTGCTCTACGACATGCATCGCTCCCGTTCGCGGCGCAGATCGGGCTTCGACGGCGTCGCGACGGTCGGCGGCCTCGAGCACCACCTCGGGGGCCTCGCCACGGTGCTGGGCCGCCACGACGACGCCGTCGACGCACCTGCAGCGGAGCTGCGACGCTCCACGAGGCCATCCCGGCGCCGTTCTTCGAAGCCCGCAGCCGCCAGCCAGCTCGCCGTCGCCCGCCGCGCGGGACGCGGACGGCGATGCGAGCCGCGGCCCTCGGGGACCTGAGCCGCGCCGTCGACCCTGGCGCGAGCGCGGGCGGTACCGAGCTGGTCCATCGGCGAGCGCACGAGCTGCTCGCCAACACGAACGGGGACTGACGATGGAGCGGATCTCGCGCCGACCGGGAGACCTCCGGCAGCAGGTACGAGGTCGTGGTCATCGGCTCGGGCTACGGCGGCTCGATCGTCGCGTCGCGGCTCGCCCGCGCCGGCCGCGACGTGTGCCTGCTCGAGCGCGGCGCGGAGATGCTCCCGGGCGAGTACCCCGATGGGCCCTCAGCGCCGCCGACGACTTCCAGGTCCACACGCCCGGAGCACGACATCGGCAAGCGCCACGCGCTCTACGAGCTGCACATCGACGACGACATCAACGTGTTCAAGGGCTGCGGCCTGGGGGGCACGTCGCTCGTGAACGCCAACGTCGCCATCGAGCCCGACGAGGGCGATCTTCGCCGACGAGCGCTGGCCGGTGGCACTGCGCGCCGACTTCGACTCGATCACCCTCGGGATGCGCCGCGCCAAGAAGATGCTCGGCTCGACCCCGTACCCGCAGGACCGCATCCCCCTGGCGAAGACGACGATGCTCCAGCGCCAGGCCGCCGCGCTGGGTCACCCGTTCCGGCTCCCGCCGATCAACGTCACGTTCGAAGCGGGCATGAACGAGGCGGGCGTGCGAGCAGCCCGCGTGCACCGGCTGCGGCGACTGCGTCAGCGGCTGCAACGTCGGCGCCAAGAACACGCTTGCTGATGAACTACCTGCCCGGACGCCCACCGCTGGGGCGCCAGCATCTTCACGGGCGTCGACGTGCAGTGGATCGAGCGCTCCGGTGACACCTGGGGCGTGCGCTACCACCTGCTCGACGCCGGACGCGGCCGCTTCGGCGAAGATCCGCTCACCGTGTGCGGCGACATCGTCGTGGTCGCCGGCGGCACGCTCGGCAGCACCGAGATGATGCTGCGGTCGGCACGCCACGGGTTGTCCGTGTCGCCGCGGGTCGGCTCGGCCTTCAGCGGCAACGGTGACGTGCTCGGATTCGCGTTCGACTGCGACGACACCGTCAACGGCGTCGGCTGGGGCCACGAGGACCACCCCGACCGACCGCCGGTGGGGCCGTGCATCACCGGCGTGATCGACGCGCGCGAGGGGGCCCCGCTCGAAGCCGGGATCATCATCGAGGAGGGGGCGATCCCCGGCGCGCTGGCCCACCTCATCCCCGCCGGGTTCGCGCTGGCGGAGCAGGACCCCGACGATCCGCGACCGCGCCTCGAGCGCCTGAAGCAGGCAGCGAAGGCGTTGGTGGGCGGCGCCTACCGCGGCCCGATCCACCGGACCCAGACCTTCCTGGTGATGGGCAACGAGCCGACGGCGGGGACCATGGACCTCGAGGACGACCGCCTGCGCCTGCGCTGGGCCGGGATCGGGTCGTCACCGATGTTCGAGCGGATCGACGAGGCGCTGGAGGCGGCCGCCGAGGGCGTCGGCGGCACGTACATCCCGAACCCCGCGTGGCACGAGCTGCAGAAGAAGCCGCTCGTGACCGTCCACCCCCTCGGAGGATGCCCGATGGGGGACACCGCGGAGGACGGCGCCGTCGACCACACCGGTGCGGTGTTCGCCGGCCCCGACGGGCACCGACGTGCACGACGGCCTCTACGTGTGCGACGGCGCCGTGATCCCGCGGCCGCTCGGCGTCAACCCGCTGCTCACGATCTCGGCGCTCGCCGAGCGCACGGCGGCGCAGATCGCCGCCGCCCGAGGGTGGTCGATCGACTACGACGGCCAGCCCACCCGAGGCCGGCCACCGCGCCGGCCACGGGCATGCTGCTCGAGTTCACCGAGAAGATGCAGGGCTGGGTGGCGGAGAGCGAGACCGACTACGAGGAGGGCACCGCCCGCGGCATGGAGACCGACAGCACGTTCTTCTACGAGCTCTCGATGTCGGGCGACGCCAAGACCGTCACGGAGGACCCCGCCGCTCCCACCAAGGCGGTAGGGGTGATCGGCTGCTCGGCTCTGTCCGACGACCTGTTCTCCGTCGAGGACGGGTACTTCCGCCTGTTCGTGCCCGAGGAAGACGGCTCTGAGAACAGCCGGATGCTGTACGAGATCCCGATGCGCGCGTCCGACGGCCGCCTGTTCCACCTCAGCGGGTTCAAGACGATCCAGAAGAGCGCGCCGTGGGACCTGTGGCAGGACACCACCACGCTGTTCGCCACGGTCCGCCGCGACGGTCCGGACGGCGAGCCGTGGGGCTGCGGGATCCTCCGCATCTCGGCCCCCGACTTCGCCAAGCAGCTCACCACGATGCGCGTGTCCGGCGCCGCCCCCACCACCGACCGGCTCGCCGCGCTCATGGCGTACGGCCGCATGTTCGGTGGTCACCTGTTCGACTACTACGCCGGGCCCCTCGGCTGGTGGCGGCTGCGCGACAAGGACGAGGACCTGCCCACCTCCACGCCTCGGCCGACGCCGTGACCGCCGGGCTGCAGCTGCGAGAGCAGCTCGTCGGCTGGTGGTCGCCGGACGAGAACCCCGACGTCGGCAACCTCGGGCAGTTCGTCGAGGCGGCCGAGGCCGGCGAGCGCGCCGGGCGCGCGCTCGACATGTGGCTGACCCTCGCCACCGGGGACGTGGAGCGGCTCATCGACGACCTCAGCACGCCCATGACCGCGACGGGGACCGTCGCCGCCGGTGGCCTCCTGGTGGAGCCGGCCGCGCTGACCGACGCCACGGTCCAGCTCGTGGTGCCCGACGGAGGTGTGGACCCCGACGTGGAGCACATGCGCTACCACCTCCCGCTCGCGGGCGGCCTGCACGTGGAGGGCTTCAAGGTCCTCACCGACGGCGACGTCACCCAGCTGTGGGGGGCGTCGACCACCCTGTTCGTCACGATCCACCGCCACGGCCCTCAGGGGCCGATCGTGGGGCGGGGCGTCGCCCGGCTCAGCCCCACGGGGTTCGCCCGGCAGCTCACCACCTTCGACATCACCGACGAGGACAACCCCCTCCGGCGGCTCGCGCTCCTCGCCCGGTTCGGCGCCACGTTCTTCGGGGCGCTGTGGGATGACTACGGCAGCGTGGTGCACCGCTCCAGCCGGTTGCGGCGCAACGCCCCTCCCCGCCCGCACCGCCCGTTGGACGTCCCCGCCCAGGAGGTGACCACCTATCGCACCGCGGACGGCCAGGACCTTCGGCTCACCCGCTACCACGGTGGCGACCGCGGTCCGGTGGTGCTCGTGCACGGCATGGGCGCCAACCCGCTGACGTACACGCTCGACACCATCGAACCGAACCTCGTCGAGTACCTCGTCGGGCACGGGTTCGACGTGTGGCTGCAGGAGTGGCGTGGCTCCACCGCGCTCCCCACCGCCAATGCGCAGTTCGATGCCGACCGCGTCGCCAGGTTCGACCATCCCGCCGCCGAGGAGGCCATCCGCGCCGCCACCGGTCGCCAGGACGTCCACTGGGTCACGCACTGCGTCGGCTCGATGACCTGGATGATGTCGACGCTCGCCGGCTGGACCACGCCGGCCTCGCTGGTCCTGTCCCAGGTGGGTGCCCACCCGGTGGCGCCGAGGCTGACCAAGATCAAGGCCGGCCTCCGCGCCCCGAACCTGCTGCGCACGCTGGGGGTGCGCCTGCTCACCACCGATTCGTTCGACGACGAGTCCCGCGGCGCCCGCCTGTTCGACCTGCTCTTGCGCTTGCATCCCATCCCGCGCGAGGAGCGGTGCGACTCGGCCGTGTGCCGGCGCCTCGCGTTCATCTACGGCATCGCGGTGCACCACGACGCCGTCGACGAGGAGACACACCAGAGCCTGCACGAGCTCTTCGGCATCACCGACCTCACGATGATGGCCCACCTCGCCCGTTGCTCTCGCGAGCAACGGTTGGTCGCGGCCGACGGCGCCGACGCGTACATGCCACACGTGGAACGAGCGCGCCTGCCGATGACGTTCATCTCCGGCCGCCACAACCTGGTGTGGGTGCCGGAGTCGACCGAGCGCGACTACGAATGGCTGGTCGGCGCCCACGGACCGGACGGGTTCACCCGCGTCGTACTCGACCACCACGGGCACCAGGACAGCTTCATGGGCGCCGAGGCCTACGAACGGGCCTTTCCGGCCGTGCTCGACCACCTCGAGCGCGCCGGCTGCTGAACCTCCGCGTCAGCGCCCGGCCGCGAGCAGGTCGTCCCGCGTCAGGCGTGGACGGGGCGGCTTGGACGGATCGCGAGGCCGCTCGGTCCTGGCGGCGGTCGCCAGCCGCTGCAGCACCTCCGGGTCACCGAACACCTCCTGCGGGGTGAGGAGCAGGCTCATCGTGCGGGCCACGAGCACCGCCAGCTCCGGGTCGCCGGACGCGGCGATCCGGCGGAGCGTGGCCAGGTCGAGGCGCGGGGCGCGGGGCGCGTCCGCGACCTCCGCCTCGGGTGGCTCCGCCGAGGGCTCGGGCGCGGGCTTGGCCGCCGCGTCGGTCATCACCGAGACGTCGAACCACGGCTCGACCTTCTCCGCGCTGGCGGCCTCGTAGGCGCGCGCCGCGGCGTCGCGATCGTCAGGATCGGCCGCGAGGGCGTCGGCGACGAGGACGGCCTGGAGCACCGCCAGCGACGAGCCCCGCCCGTACAGCGGGTTCGTGCACGTGTGGGCATCCCCGATGGCGAAGAACCCATGGGCGAGCGGCGAGCCGGCGCGGTCGAGGAACCGGCGGAGGCGGTTGATGAGCCCTCCCATCGCCTGCACGGGCGTGATCGGGGTGCCGCCCTGCGTGACGACCGGCTCCATCTCGCGGAACAGCGGCAGCACGGCCTCGAACCGCTCGGCGTCGAGCAGGTGCGCTCGCAGCTCCGCGTCGTCAGCGTCGACGGCCAGCGTCGCGGAGTAGGTGCCGTTGTCCGCCCCCGCCACCACGAACCCGAGCCCGGCCCGGCGCCCGCCCTGGTAGCCCATCGGGACCTCGGCACCGTCGGCGCTGCGGTAGAAGCGCGACAGGTAGATGGTGCCAGTGGGGTGCTCCTCCTCGGGCACCTCGACGCCGTGCTCGGCGAACCACCCCGGCACGTCGCCACGCCGACCGGAGCTCGCCACCACCACGTCGCTTCGCAGCTCGGTGCCGTCGGCCAGCCGCACACCACGGACGTCGAGCGGTGCGCCATCGGACGCGTCGACGAGCAGCCCCTCCACCGGCACGCCGACCTGGAACCGCACGTCCGGTTCGGCGAGCGCGCACCGGCGGAACACCCACTCGAGCGTCGTCCGCCGGCAGCACAGCACCTGCAGGTCCTCGGCATCGCGCGCGTAGGTCGGGGCGTCGGGCGCGACCGACGGCGGCATGATGCTGAGCTCACCGACGCCGGCCTCGACCAGCGCCGCCAGCACGTCGGGGTAGCGATCGCGCAGGATCACGCGGATCAGCGCAGGGAACCCGTGCGTGTGCCGCACCTGCGGCGCGCCCCGACGGTCCCACTCGAACGCGCCCTCGACGTCCTCGGGCATCGGCGTGTCGTCCCGCTCCACGACCACGACCTCGCAACCGATGCGGGAGAGCGCCATGGCTGCGGCGAGGCCGCCGATCCCGGCGCCCACGACGATCACCTTCGTCCCCCGAGCCACGCGCCCTCCCCTCGACGAGCGGAGGCTAGGTCCCGCGATCGGGAGGCCGGTAGGCATCGCCGAACACGCCGGACCACAGCCGGTCGAAGTCGACGGCCGCCTCGAGGTGGGACAGGACCGCCTCGAGGCCGGCGGAGGCCCGGATGAGGAGCACGTAGTCGCGGGGCACGTCGAGGCGCTGCAGGAGCCGGAGCTCGTCGACGCCGACGCGCAAGCGGAGGGCCTCGCTGATGATCTCCTCGAGGAACGCGTGGGAGTACCGGAACGGCTGCGGCTGGTGGATGGGTTGGAGGGAGCGCCGCAACGGGGTGAGGAGCACGTCCGTGTCGAACCCCTCACGGTTGCGCAGGAACCCGAGGGCCACGAGGGCGTCGAGGATGCCGTCCTCGTCGTCGGCGATCAGCGAGAGCGAGAGCTCACCGATCGACCGTCGCCGCTCTTCGGTGAAGCGGCTGACGCACCCGAAGTCGAGGAACGTCACCCGGCCGTCCTCGTGGAACAGGAAGTTGCCGGGATGGGTGTCGACGTTGATGACCCCGTGGTCGTAGAGCGAGGTGTACACGAAGCGGGCGATGGTCTCCCCCCACTGGTCGCGCAGCTCCTCGGGCGCCTCGAGGGCCGCCGACCAGCGCATGGCGTCGACGTACTCGGCGGTCAGCACCCGCTCCGACGACCGCTCCGGCACGACCCCAGGGATCCCGATCCCCGGATCGCCCTGGAACCGGTCGGCGAACTCCTGCTGGTTGCGGGCCTCGATCCGGTAGTCGAGCTCCTCGCTCACCCGCTCCCGGATCTCGTCGATCATCGACCGGACGTCGATGTCCCCGACCAGGCCGACCAGCATCTTCTGGGCGATGCGCGCCACGCCGGACAGCAGGGCGGCGTTGCGCAGATCCGCCTCCACCGCCTTGGCCACGCCGGGGTACTGCACCTTCACCACGACCTCCCGGTCGCCCAGGTGCGCCATGTGCACCTGACCGATGGACGCGGCGGCGATCGGGTTCGGTGAGAACCAGTCGAACAGCTCGTCGAGGGGAGCGCCCAGCTCCGCTTCGATCACACCCACCACGTGCTCCAGCGGCATCGACGGCGCGTCCGACTGCAGGACTGCCAGCGCGGTGCGGTACTCCTTCGGGATCAGCGACACGTCGACGAACGACAGCGCCTGCCCGATCTTCATCGCCGCGCCCTTCATCTCGCCGAGCGACCGGGCGATGTCCTCCGCTGCCGCCACGAGGTGCGGGTCGAGGGCGATGTCCTCGGCGGAGTCGCCGCGCAGGACGCGCATGCGCGCGAGCGCGGCCGCGCTGGCGCCGCGGGCCAGGAGGCGGGCCGGGGTGGCGGCCCGCCGGATGCGACCGCCCAGCACCGCCTGCGGCGAGCGTGGGCCCTTCCTCGGGGTGTCCGCCTCGGCCACCGAGCGCCTCCTCCTGCCGGTCTGCCATCGAGTCTGTGCGCCCGGTCGGCGGCAGGCAAAATGCCGACGCCCAGTAGGCCAACCTGGTGTGGGGCGGCCTCCGGTCACTAGCGTCACCTGGGTGAGGGGCTGGGGAGCTCGTTTCGCGAGCGCGGTGGTCGGCATCGGTGTGACCGCCGCGCTGCTGGTGACGCCGGCGAGCCACGCGGCGCCGGCCGCTGGGGATGACCTCGACTACGTGGCGATGGGCGACTCGTTCACGTCCGGGCCGCTGGTGCTGCCGCACGACACCACGTGGGTGCCGCAGGACTGCGGGCAGTCCATCTTCAACTACCCGCACCTGGCCGCCAACGCGATCGGCGCGACGAGCTTCACCGACGTGAGCTGCGGCAGCGCCACGATCGACGACCTCTACGAAGCGCAGGACGGGCTGCCACTGGGCGGCGTCAACGCACCCCAGCTCGACGCCCTCGGGTCGGAGACGGACATCGTGACACTCGGGATGGGCGGCAACGACGTGGGCTTCGTGGGCTTGGCCCTGGGGTGCATCCGCCTGGTCGGCCCGCCGACCGAGGCACCCTGCTCGCCCGAGTACACCGCCGGCGGCGGCGACCTGGTGTCAGACGAGATCGCCGCGGTCGGCCCGGAGCTCGGCCAGGCGATCCGGGACATCCAGGCCGCCGCCCCGAACGCCGAGGTCTTCTTGGTCAGCTATCCGACGTCGCTCCCCGACAGTGGCCAGGCGTGCTGGCCCTACGTACCGATCCTCCAGGCCGACATGCCGTACCTCGTAGCGAAGTTCAAGGAGATGAACGCCATGCTCGCCGAGCAAGCGGCCGCCAACGATGCGACGTACATCGACATCTACACGTCGAGCATCGGCCACGACGCGTGCCAGCTCCCGGTGCTCGCGTGGGTGAACGGACTGGTGGTCGCGCCGCCGAGCTTTCCCGCCCACCCCAACCAGCTCGGGCTCGCCAACAGCGGAGCGGTGGTGGCCGCCGCGATCCAGGCGCGGCTGGCCGAGGTCGCGCCGACCGTCCCGGCGGCCCCGTCGACGCCCGACGGTCCCTCGGCGACGGCGCCGCCACCGGCGGTTTCCGTCGACGGGCGCAGCCTCCCGGCGACCGGCGGCGCTGACGGCACCCTGCTCGCGCTGCTCCTGGTGCTGGCCGCCGCCGCCACCGTGGGCCTGCGCCGATCCCTCGCCCTGCACCCCTGATCTGCTCGAGCGAGATCGCTGGCGAGGTTTCTGCAAGGTCCGGGGTCGCACGCGCCTCTCACCTGCGAGCCACGGTGAGTGCCGAGGCCGACTTCCTCAAGGACAGGACCGATGCAGACCACCAACTCCCGCCATGGACTCCTCGCCAAGCTGGCCCTCGCCGGTGACCCACCGCGACGACGTCGACGTCGACAACTTCGACAAGCCGGTTGTCGAGAACACCACCGACACGGTGCACTGACCCAGCGCACCCACCACGGCACGAGGCCCCGATCCCCAGGGATCGGGGCCTCGTCGCGTCCGAGGGTGACCGGACGACTCAGCTGGCAGGTCCTCGCGACCCGGCGATGGCGTCGCTCAGACGAGCGCCAGCGACTCGAGGATCTGGTAGCTGGGCGTCCCGACGAGGACCGGGTTGTCCTTCCAGATCTGCTCCTTGAGGATCCCGAGGAAGCCCTCGGCCTGCTCGACGGAGTCGAAGTCGAGGTCGATGATCAGGCTGGCGTCGTCGTCGATCGGGTGACGCACCCGTTCAGCGTGGACTCCGGCCTGACGGCGCAGCTCGGTGTGGTCGGCGAAGCTGCTCTTGAAGGCGGCGACGTCGTTGACGGTGACTTCCAGGTGCAATGTGGTCATGCCTGCATCATGAGACCGCGCCCAGGATCGGCCCATCCCAGGTAGTTGGGGAATCCGCCCAGGTACTGTTCGCCGCGTGTCGGCACTGGGGCCAGGCCTGAGCGGCGCGGTCGACCGCATCACCCGCATGTGTGCGCAGCACGACGAGGAGCGGCCGCTGCGGATCGCCCTCGTCGACGAGATCCGGCGCACGGTCAGCTTCGGCGCCTACGTGTGGGCGCTGGCCGATCCGGAGACCGAGGTCGGCACGGCTCCGCTCGCGGACGTGCCCCAGCTCGACTTCCGGGACCTTCCCCGCCTCATCCGGTACCGGTACCTCACGGGCCTGAACAGCTGGAGCACCCTCGAGGGCCCGGCCAACACGCTGTTGCGATCGACGGGCGGCACCCCCGACGCGAGCCTGCTGTACCGCGAGGCGCTGGCGCCCCTTGGCGTGAGCGACGTCGCCTACGTCGCGCTCCGCGACCGGCACGGTTCCTGGGGGTGGCTCGAGCTGTGGCGGTTCGCGGGCGACGACCCGTTCTCCGAACACGATGTCGGCTTCCTCGCCGCGCTCGCCGAACCCGTCACCGACGCGCTCCGGCGCTGCCTGGCCTGCAGCTTCGATGACCCGACGCCCACCCCCGAGCGCTCGGGGCCGGTGGTGCTCTTCCTGTCCCCCACGCTCGAGGTCCTCGCGCAGACGCCGGAGACCGATGCGTACCTGCGAACCCTTCTCCCTCCCGACGCCGATCAGCGTCCGATCCCCGCGGGCGCCTACAACGTGGCCGCCCAGCTGCTCGCCGTGGAGGCGGGCGTCTCGAGCCGTCCGGCCCTCGCGCGCGTGCGGCTCGTGGGCGGCGTCTGGCTCACCTTCCGCGCCGCCCGGGTCGACTCCTCGGCACCGGTGGCCGAGCGGGACATCGCCGTCACGATCGAGCCGACCACGCCGGCCGAACGGCGCATGCTCTACGCCCGTAGCCACGCGCTCAGCCCTCGCGAGACGGAGCTGCTCGACCTCCTCGTCGAAGGAGCGGACACCAAGGCCGTCGCCGAGGCGCTGTTCGTCTCGCAGCACACGGTGCAGGACCACCTGAAGTCGATCTTCGCCAAGACCGGGACGCACAACCGGCGGACCCTGCTGACCCGGGTGACCGGGCGCTAGCCGACCCGTTCCACGCGGGCACCGGATGGTCACGACGACTCGGAGTGCGTGGACCCGAGCCGGCGGAAGGTGTTCACGTACATGATCCGGAGCTCTGCGTGCTGGGCCCACGCTTGCCAGTACGACGTGTCCATCGCGCCGATGCGCTCGGTCACGAGCGGGGTCATCGCCTGGAAGCTGGCCTCCGGGTCGTCGGTGTCCATCTCGTAGAGGTGCAGGAAGCGGGGGTCGCCACCGGTCACGTTCTCGTACGGCGTGATCATCGAGTAGCCCGGCACGGCGACCTCGGCGATGTGGCGGATGTGCACGAAGTCGCCCCAGTCCCGCAGCGCTTGCGCGCCCTCCGGGTGGCGAGGGCTGATGAGGACGAGCGAGATCCCGATGGTGGGCTGGCCGGTCAGGCGTCCCTGCCCGGGCCTCTGGTGGTGGCGGAAGTGGAGGCCGGTGATCCCCTCCGGCACCTCCGGTGCGGTGAACCCGTCGCCGACCTCGTACACGCCGAGCCGCTCGAACTCCGGGAGCTTCCGCGGCAGGTCGGTGCGGCCCGGCTGCGCGTTCTGCCACCAGGTGGCCCGCGCGACCGCGGGCAGCGCGAGCACGTGAGGGACCCGCTCGGCCGCGTACCGATCGGCCGCCATCGACGTCATCTCCAGGTACAGCCCGAGCGTGATCCGATCTTCCATGGGGGCGGCGCTCCGTTCCTTCGGTGCCGATCTACCAGATCACCCTGCCCCGGGCGATCCGACCCCTGCGCGGGAGCTGAGCTCGTCGAGGTGCGCGTGGAGGTGCGAGCCGAGCGCGTCGGTGTCGGCGCGCGCGCCGTGGATGAACGTCGACGCTCGCTGACGGAGGAACGGCATCCCGAGCAGGTACAGACCGGGCGCCTCGCGGACCACGCCACCGTCGTGCCGGACCCGCCCGGCGCGGTCGAGGACTGGGATGTCGAGCCAGGAGTGGTCGGGCCGGTAGCCGGTGGCCCAGAGGACGGTCTGGATCTCGCCGCCCGCGAGGTCGAGGCGGAGCAGGGGATCCCGGTCGACATCGGTGGGGTCGAACCGGTGCGGCGGCTCGACCTCGGCGTCGAGCCGCGACTCGACCACCCACTCGTCGATCCGCCGCAGGAGGCGGTTCATCTTCAGATCCGCCAGCGCGCAGACGTTGGCGAGCGAGCCCGAGAGCTGCGCGATCCCGTCGACGACGCCGCCGAGGCGCCCGGTGACCCGGATCCCTCGCTGTCGGAGCACGTTGAGGTCGAGCGTCGATCGGTCGGCGGCGCCGATCAGCTGGGGGGACGGCACGTGGCGGGCCCGCACGATGTCGTCGACCTCGTCGTGGCGCTCGTCGAGCAGGCCGATCGCCTCCATCCACCAGAAGATGTCGCGACCCCGGTACGTGCGCGGCAGCCGGACGTGCTCGCCCACCGAGAGCGTCACCGGTCGACCCGATCGGTGGATCTCGTCGGCGAGCTGGCACCCCGTCGCCGACGCTCCCACGACCAGCACCCCGCCGTCGGGTAGGTGGTCGGGACCTCGGTAGGTCAGGGGGGTGATCGACGTGATCGCCGGCGGAAGGGCCGCCGCCACCGCTGGCACGAAGGGCAGGTTGCAGGCCCCGGTGGCGAGCACGACGGCGCGGGCGCGCCAGACCTGGTCCTCGCTGGCGATCCGGAAGCCGCCATCGTCGTGCCCCACGGAGCGGACGGTCACGCCGGCGTGGACCGGCGCGTCGATGCGCTGCGCGTAGCCCGTGAGGAGATCGACCAGCTCGGGGACGGGCATGAAGCCGTCGGGGTCGGGGCCCTCGTAGCCGAGGCCGGGCAGGCGGGTCTGCCAGCTCGGGGTCAGGAGGCGCAGGCCGGGCCAGCGCTCGGTGCGCCAGGCGTTGGCCACCTCACCGCGCTCGAGGACCACGTGGTCGATCGAGCGGTCGGTGAGGCGGCGGCTCATGGCCAGGCCGGCGTGGCCGGCCCCGATGATCAACGCGGTCGTGCGCATGTCCGTGGTGGTCAGCTGACCTCGACCTTGACGTTGGTCGGGTTGGTGACGATGTCGTACACGGCGGAGCGCTTCTGCGACTGCGCCACGATGGCCTCGATGTCCTCGCGCGTGGCGTCAGCATCGATGTCGTAGCGAACGGTGATCGACTCGAAGCCGTTGCGCACATCAGGGTCCGCACCCAGGATGCCCAGCACGTTCATCGAGCCCTCGATGGTCGCGGTGACCGAGCGCAGCTGGACCTCGCGGTGCTGCGCGACGGCGGCGACGCCGGCCGTGAGGCACCCGACCAGTCCGACGAGCACGTACTCGACGGGCGTGGCGCCGTTGTCCTCGGACGCGAAGCACTCTGGGTGGTCGACGTCGAACTCGTAGGTCGTGCGGTGGTGCTGCTCGGCACCAAGGCCGCTGAACCCTTCGACGCTCGAGTGGCTGTGGGTCCCGTGGCGCCAGGTGCAGCTCGCACGCCACTGGAACTCGGCCGCGGGTGGCGCGGCGCTCAGGGCGTCCCGGGCATCGAGCAGCGCCTGGACGTTCACCCCGTTGTCGATGGGGGTGTCGGTGATGGTCATGGTGGTCTCTCCTTGCGAGCGATGACAGTGTTCGGTCGGTCGACCGACCCGCACATCCTTCGCGCCGAGAAACGCTTGCTGTCAAGGGTTGCGTATGTCACAGTGCGTCCGGTCGGTCGACCGAGGGAGGGCGTCTTGTGAGCAAGCAGGAGGTCGCCGGCGAGACCCGGGCGCTGATCCTCGCCGCCGCCCGTCGCCGGCTGCTCCACGACGGGCACCGCGGCCTGTCCACCCGCAAGGTGGCGGAGGCCGCCGAGGTGCCGCTGAGCCAGCTCCACTACTACTTCGGGTCCAAGCAGGGACTGCTCCTGGCCGTGCTCGAGGAGGAGAACCGGCGCCGCGTGGAACGCCAGGCCCACATGTACGCCAGCGACCGCCCGCTGTGGGAGCGCTACGAGCAGGCGTGCGACTTCCTCGAGGACGACCTCGACTCGGGGTTCGTGCGGGTGCTCCAGGAGATGATCGCCGAGGGGTGGGCCAACGAGGCGATCGGTGAGGCGGTCCGCTCGCTGTTGGGCAGCTGGTACGACCTGCTCACGGAGGTGGCGACGGAGGCGGACGAGCGGTTCGGCCCGCTCGGCCCGTTCACCGCTCGCGAGGTGGCCACGCTGATCGGCAACACGTTCATCGGCTCCGAGGCGCTGATCCTGCTCGGCTTCGATCGCGACCACCTGCCGATCCGCGCCGCGCTTCGCCGCGTCGGCGTCCTCATCCGACAGCTCGAGGAGGGAGCCTCCGGTGCGCGCACGGGAACCTGATCGCAGCGACATCGTCGAGCGCGACGGCGTGAAGATCGCGTACGAGGTCCACGGCGAGGGCCATGCCCCCACGGTCCTCCTCGCCCCGACGTGGTCGATCGTGCACTCCAGGGTGTGGAAGGGACAGGTCCCCTTCCTCGCCCGCCACTTCCGGGTCGTCACCCTGGACGGCCGGGGCAACGGCCGATCCGACCGACCGAGCGCCATCGAGGCGTACGCCGACGACGAGTTCGCCGAGGACATCGTCGCGGTGCTCGACGCCACCGACACCGAGCGAGCCACCTTCGTCGGGCTGTCGATGGGAGCGCTGTGGAGCGTCCTGGTCGCCGCCTACCACCCCGAGCGGGTGAGCGGGCTGTTCCTCATCGGACCCGCCACGGGCCTCGACGTGCCGGTGCCGCGCCGCGAGGAGAGTCGGTGGCTGGCGGAGATCGACGACCCGCAGGGGTGGCAGAAGTTCAACCGCGCCCACTGGCTCAACGGGGGTCACGACGACTTCCTGCAGCACTTCTTCAGCCAGATGTTCGCGGAGCCGCACTCCACGAAGCAGATCGAGGACTGCGTGGGATGGGGTCGCGAGATGGATCCCGCCACCCTGGTCGCCACCATCGAGGGCAGCGCGGCCTCGGCGCGGCCCCCGGCCGAGGTCGAGGCCCGGTGTCGCCAGGTCCGCTGCCCGGTCGTGGTGGTGCACGGCGACGACGACCGCATACGCCTCCCTGCCGAAGGCGAGCGCCTCGCGGAGCTCACGGGCGCCACCTTCGTCTCGGTCCACGGCGGCGGGCACGGCATCCCCGCCCGCGACCCCGTCCTCATCAACGGGATGATCAAGGACTTCATCGACCGCACGGCGCCGGTCCCCACCCCGCCACCAGCGACCTGGCCGCGAGCCCGCCACCGCGCGAAGCGGGTGCTCTACATCTCCTCACCGATCGGCCTCGGCCACGCTCGCCGCGACCTCGCCATCGCCGGCGAGCTGCGCCAGCACCACCCCGACGTGCAGATCGACTGGCTCGCCCAGGACCCGGTCACGGCCGTCCTCGACTCCGCCGGCGAGCGCGTCCACCCTGGATCGGCGTGGCTCGCCAGCGAGTCCGCCCACATCGACGACGAGTGCGCCGAGCACGACCTCCACGCCTTCCAGGCCATCCGACGGATGGACGAGATCCTCGTCAACAACTTCATGGTGTTCAACGACATCGTGACGGCGGACCCCTACGACCTCGTCATCGGTGACGAAGCGTGGGACATCGACTACTACCTCCACGAGAACCCCGAGCTCAAGCGCTTCGCCTTCGCATGGATGACCGACTTCGTCGGCTGGCTCCCGATGCCAGCGGGCGGCGACGCCGAAGCCGCGCTCACCGCTGACTACAACGCGGAGATGATCGAGCAGCGGGCGCGGTACCGCCGATTGCGCGATCGATCCATCTTCGTGGGTGACCCGGACGACGTCGTCTCCGACACCTTCGGGCCCGACCTCCCCGCCATCCGCGACTGGGTGGAGGGCGAGTTCGACTTCGCCGGGTACGTCACCGGCTTCGACCCGGCCGAGGTCGGCGATCGCCAGGAGCTCCGGGCCCGGCTCGGCCATCGGGACGACGACGAGCGGCTGTGCATCGTCACCGTCGGGGGATCCGGCGTCGGCGAGGCCCTGCTGCACCGCATCCTCGACGCCGTCCCCACCGCCCGTCGATCCGTGCCCGACCTGCGGTTCGCGGTTGTCGCCGGTCCCCGCATCGATCCGCGGTCGCTCCCCCAGCCGGATGGGGTGACGATCCACGAGTACGTTCCCGAGCTCCACCGCCACCTCGCGGCGTGCGACATCGCCATCGTGCAGGGCGGGCTCACCACCTGCATGGAGCTGACCGCGAACCGGCGCCCGTTCATCTACGTGCCGCTCCGGAACCACTTCGAGCAGAGCTTCCACGTCCGGCACCGGCTGGCGAACTACGGCGCCGGACGCTGCCTTTCCTACGAGGACCTCGATCCTGGCGTCCTCGCCGCCGCCATCGTCGACGAGCTCGCGAGCACCGTGGACTACCGCCCGGTCGCCACGGACGGGGCGGCGCGAGCGGCGAGCCTCCTCGCCGACCTGCTCTGATCCGCGCCCGCGGGGTCGCGCGCGTCGACATAGGTTGCGGGACGAGATGGCCCGCGTGATGCTGCGCTGCACCGACCTCCGCTGCGAGCGGCTCGTGGACCCCATCGGCCTCGACGCGCGCACGCCGCGCCTCACCTGGCGGCTCGAGGCGGGTGCCGACGTGACCGACGTCGTGCAGCGCTCGCACCAGGTGGAGGTCGAGGGTCGCTGGGACACCGGCCAGGTCGACGGCTGGCGTCAGCAGGTGACCTACGACGGGCCGGCGCTCGCGTCCCGCACCCCGCTGCGCTGGCGGGTGCGGGTGTGGACGAGCGCGGGCGACACCGAGTGGTCCGACTGGGCGACGTTCGAGACCGGGCTCTTCGAGCCCGGTGACTGGTCCGCCGCCATGATCACCGCCGCCGTCGCGACGCCGGTGGTGCGCTTCACCCGGATCGTCGACGTCCCCGACGACGTCGTGCGAGCTCGACTCCGCGTGACGTCGCACGGCATCCACACCGTCACGATCGATGGCACCGAGGTCGGCGACGAGGTGCTCGCACCAGGTTGGACGAGCTACCACCACCGCCTCACCGTCCGCACCTACGACGTCAGTCCGCTCGTACGACCGGGCCCGGTGGAGGTCGCGGTCCTCGTCGCTCCCGGGTGGTTCAGCGGACGGCTCGGCTGGGACGGCCAGCGCGACCTCTACGGCCCGCATCGAGCGGCCCTCGCCCAGCTCGAGCTCGAGCGGTCCGACGGCTCGGTGACCACGATCAGCACCGACGAGCACTGGGCCGCCAGCGCCACCCCGTTCCTCGCCGCGGACCTCTACGACGGCGAGACGTACGACGCGCGACGGGCGCCCACCGGCGATCCGCACCCCGTGTCGTTCGTCGACGCCTTCGACCCTGCCGTCCTGATCGCACCGGCCGTCCCACCCGTCCGCCGCACCGAGATCGTCCGACCCGTGTCGCACGACGGACGCGTCATCGACTTCGGGCAGAACCTGGTCGGCTGGCTGCGCATCACGGTCCGTGGCGCGGCCGCCGGCACCGAGGTCGTGCTGCGCCACGCGGAGGTGCTCGACGGCGACGGCCAGCTGTACCGCGCTCCGTTGCGCACCGCCGAAGCCACCGACCGGTACATCACCGGCGGCGCCGACGAGGAGGTGTACGAGCCTCGGTTCACGTTCCACGGGTTCCGCTACGCCGACATCACCGGCGTCGACCCGTCACAGGTCGACGCCGTCGCCGTCGTGGTCCACTCGGACCTCGAGCGCATCGGGACCTTCGCCTGCTCCGACCCCTTGATCGAGCGCCTGCACGAGAACGTCGTGTGGGGCCAGCGCGGCAACTTCGTGTCGGTGCCGACCGACTGCCCGCAGCGCGACGAGCGGCTCGGCTGGACCGGTGATGCGCAGGTGTTCGCGCCGACCGCTTCGTTCCTCTACGACTCGGAGACGTTCTGGGAGCAGTGGCTCGGCGACCTCGCCGCCGACCAGGGTGAGAGCGGTGCGGTGCCACACATCGTCCCGGCGATCCCCCTCGGCCACGCCGGCGCCGCCGGGTGGGGGGATGCCGCCGTCGTCGTGCCCTGGTCGACCTACCTCGCCTACGGCGACGACCACGTGCTGCGACAGGCCCTGCCGTCCATGCGGGCCTGGGTCGACTTCGTGTGGTCACGACTCGGCGACGACCACCGGTGGTCGCGCGACTTCCAGTTCGGCGACTGGCTCGATCCCGACGCGCCGACCGAGGAGCCGTGGCGGGCGAAGGCCAAGTTCGACCTCGTCGCCTCCGCCTACGCCGCGCACACCACTGCGCTGCTGGCCCGAGCCGCAGAGGTCCTCGGCGAGTTCGGAGTGGCGGACACGTACGCCGATCGAGCCGCCACCCTCCGCGCCGCCTGGTGGCGCAGCTTCGAAGCCGCCGCCACGACCACCCAGACCGGAGCGGCGCTGGCGATCATGTTCGACCTCGCGCCCGACGAGGAAGCACGACTGGCGTTGGGCGAGGCGCTCGCGATGCGGGTCCACGACGCCGACGACCACCTCGCCACGGGCTTCCTCGGCACACCGGTCCTGCTCCCGGCGCTCACCGCGACCGGCCACCTCGACCTCGCGTACGCGGTTCTGCTCCAGCGGACGTGCCCATCGTGGCTCTACACCGTCCTCGCCGGCGCCACGACCATCTGGGAGCGATGGGACGCGCTGCGCCCCGACGGCTCCGTTCCCCTGGAGGCGCTCGGCGCTGGCTCCGGCTCCTCGATGGTGTCCTTCAACCACTACGCCTACGGCGCCGTCGCCGAGTGGCTGCACGCGGCCGTCGCCGGCCTCCGACCCGATCCTGATGACCCCGGCTACCACCACCTCATCATCGAGCCTCGGCCCGGCGGCGGGATCACCTCGGCGTCGGCCTCGCTGCAGACCCGCTTCGGCCGCGCGTCCGTCGCCTGGGAGCTCGGAGACCGCGGGCTGCACGTCGAGGTCGAGGTCCCGCCGAACACCTTCGCCACCGTGACGCTCCCTGGGCGACCGCCGGACCGCGTCGGCTCCGGGAGCCACTCCTTCGAAGGTTGACGCAAGAGTCACGTGATGACGACGCTCGAACCAGTCGATGTCATCGGCGGAGCCGTGCGGGTCGCCGGGATCGTCGACCTCGAACCGACGGCGCGCGGGATCGTCCCGCACCGGATGCCGGCGTGGGCGCGAGCGCAGCACAACGACGCTCATCCTGCACCTCGTGCAGGGGCCAGACCTCTTCGGCCCCGATGGCCTTCACGGACGGTCCGTTCCGCCCCTGACGTGGTGTGGGGTGGCGCTCAGCCGCCGAACGAGGCCCATCGCTGCAGCGAGGCACCGCGATCCAACGCTGCGCCGAGGCTCACGGCCGTGATCCCGCGCTCCCGATAGGCGCCGAGCACGTCCCTGATGAACGCGCCGCGATCGATGTCGAACGGTTCTCTCGGCTCGGCGCCGTCCTCGACACCGGCGATGGTGTCGTGGGCGAGGACGATCTGGCCAGGCGCGAGGTTGGAGGTGACCTTGGCCATCCGCTGCTCCATCGACTCGTCCTTCCAGTCCCAGGTCGTGCCTCCCCACATGACGGGCATCAGGCCCGCCCTCCGCACTGCCGCCCACGACCGCAGCGACTGCGATCCGTACGGCGGTCTGAACCAACGCACCGGCTGGCCCGTGAGGTCCGCGAGCTCGAGCTTGGCGGCACGGGTCCGTGCGACGACCTCCCGAACGGGCAGGTGCGTGAGACGGGCGTGATCGGGACCGTGCAACCCCACCTCGTGGCCGGCCCGCACGATCGCGTCCAACAGCTCCGGTGACCTGTGGACGCGTGTCATCAGGACGAAGAACGTGGCCGACGCGTCGAAGTCCGCCAACGCCGCCAGCAGCCCTTCGGTCGAGCTCGGCGAGGGGCCGTCGTCGAAGGTCAGCACGACGATCGGATCTCCGGTGGCGACCGACCGCACCGATCCCACCGGACGCGTGGTCGTTCGCCAGAGGGACCCGATGAGCTCGTTCATCCTGCGACGCAAGGGTAGCGACGCCGCTCGACGACCAACGATCGTCTCGGCCGCGTTCTGTAGGGTCGTCGGGTGGACGAGTCGGAGTCGGGTGGCGCGGGATCCGCCGCGATCGCCGTGCTCACCTACCAGCGGCCCGACCAGCTCGCCACCCTTCTCCCCGAGCTCGCCCGGCAGGCACGTGCGCACGAGCCTTCGGCCGGGGTGTTCGTCGTCGACAACGATCCCGCCGGAAGCGCTCGGGAGACGGTGGCATCGCTCCGGCTCGATGAGGTGACCTACGTCCACGAGCCACGCCCGGGGATCGCGATGGGACGGAACGCCGCACTCCGAGCGGCCGCGGACTTGGAGACGCTCGTCTTCATCGATGACGACGAGACCCCTGAGCCGGATTGGCTGTCGACGATCCTCCGCGCCCACGCGCGGCTCCGGGGCGCGGCCGTCACGGGACCGGTCCTCCGCACGTACGAGCACGAGCCCGCGCGTTGGGTCAGATCGGCGCGCGTGATGGATCGCCGACGCTTCCCCACCGGCTCCGTGAGGGAGACGGCGGGCACGGGGAACCTGCTCCTCGACCTCTCCCACGTCCGTCGACACGGGCTCACGTTCGACGACGAGCTGGGACTGGCCGGCGGTTCGGACCACCTCTTCACCAGGCAGCTGGTCGACACGGGCGGGACCATCTACTGGTGCGACGAGGCCGTCGTGCACGAGTTCGTGCCCCAGGAGCGCCTGACCGGACGCTGGACCCTGCGCCGCGGCTACCGATCCGGGAACTCCTCCGTGCGCGTCGACCTCATGCTCGCCGGCTCCGCCGCCAAGCGAGCGCGGATGCGCGTTCGAGTCCTGGTCGGCGGCCTCGCCCGCGTCGTCTCCGGCAGCGCGCGCGTCGCGGCGGGCTTCGCGACGGCTGATGCGGATCGCAAGGGCCGCGGGGCGTGGACGGCCGCCAGAGGCGCTGGGCTCGTCGGCGGTTCGCTGGGGCACGGGTACACCGAGTACCGCCGACGCGAGAGACCGTCGACCTCCTCCTCCGACACCCCGGCAGGTGACATCGGTTGACTACGTTCTGCGCATGCCCGACGCCCTGATCATCGACGCCTGCCGCACGCCCCGTGGGATCGGCAAGCAAGGCAAGGGTGCTCTGTCACACCTCCATCCCCAGCACCTCGCCTCCACCGTGCTGCGCGCCCTCGTCGAGCGGAACGCCTTCGACACCGCCGACGTGGACGACGTCGTGTGGGGCACGAGCGCGCAGGTGAGCGAGCAGGGCGGAGACCTCGGTCGGATGAGTGCGCTCGACGCCGGCTACGACATCAAGGCGAGCGGTGTCACCCTCGACCGCTTCTGCGGCTCGGGCATCACGAGCACCAACATCGCCGCCAACGCCGTCATGGCCGGCATGGAGGACCTCGTGATCTCCGGCGGCACCGAGATGATGTCGCTGCCCAAGAAGGGCATGCTGCCCATGGGTGCGAACAACCTGCACTTGCAGGAGCTGCACCCGCAGCCGCATCAAGGGGTGTCCGCCGACGCCATCGCGACGCTCGAGCAGATCCCGCGCGCCGCGCTCGACGAGCACGCGGCCGAGTCGCAGGCTCGTGCCGACCGCGCCATCAGGGAGGGCCGCTTCGACAAGAGCCTCATCCCGGTGCACAACCTCGACGGCTCGGTCGCGCTCGACCACGAGGAGTTCCCCCGGCCCTCCACCACCGTCGAGTCGCTCTCGGCGTTGGCCCCGTCCTTCGAGGCCGTGGCCGACTACCGGCACCGCGAGGACGCCCCGACCTTCCGCGAGCTGGTGGCCCGGCGGTACCCGAACCTCACGATCGAGCACGTCCACCACGCGGGCAACTCGTCCGGCGTGGTCGACGGCGCCGCCGCCATCCTCCTGGCGAGCGAGGGTTACGCCAAGGCGCACGGGCTCACGCCCCGGGCCCGCGTCGTGGCCACCGCCAACATGGGCGACGACCCGACGCTGATGCTGAACGCACCGGTCCCGGCAGCCCGCAAGGTGCTCGCCAAGGCCGGCCTCTCGCTCGAGGACATCGACCTGTTCGAGGTCAACGAAGCCTTCGCCGTCGTGTCGGAGAAGTTCATGCGCGACCTGGACCTCGATCGGGACAGGGTCAACGTGAACGGTGGCGCCATGGCTCTCGGGCACCCGATCGGCGCCACCGGTGCCATCCTCATCGGGACGGTGCTCGATGAGCTGGAACGCCGCGACGGCCAGCTCGCCCTCATCACGATGTGCGCCGGCGGCGGCATGGCCCCCGCCATCATCATCGAGCGCGTCGAGACCGCCCGCGGGGCTGCTGAGGGGTAGACCAGGGCATGGCTTGGGATCTGCTCGTCGACCGCTCCGACCTCTCGCACACGGAGGTGGTGGACGTCCCGGCGCCTACGCCCGGACCGGGCCAGTTGGTCCTGCGATCGGACCGCGTCGGGATGACCGCCAACAACGTCACCTACGCCGCCTTCGGCGAGGCCATGAAGTACTGGGACTTCTTCCCGACCGAGGATCCCGCCTTCGGGCGGGTGCCGCTCTGGGGCTTCGCCGAGGTCGAGGCCAGCACCGTCCCCGAGGTGGCCGAGGGCACGCGGCTCTACGGCTACCTGCCCACCAGCAGCCACCTCGTGGTGCAGCCGTCGAAGGCCGACGCCAAGGGGTTCCGCGACGCCAGCCCGCACCGCCAGCACCTCCCCACCCCGTACAACGGCCTCATCACCACGGCCGAGGACCCGGCCTACGCCGTCGACCAGGAGGACCTGCAGGTCCTCTACCGGCCGCTCTTCATGACCAGCTTCGTGCTTGCCGACTTCATCACCGATCACGACGGCTTCGGAGCGCCGACCGTCGTGATCAGCAGCGCGTCGAGCAAGACGTCGTACGGAACCGCCTTCCTGCTCGACGGCCTCCACCGGGTGGGGCTCACCAGCGCGGGCAACCGCGAGTTCACCGAATCGCTCGGCTGCTACGACGAGGTGCGGACCTACGACGAAGTCGAGGAGCTCACTGAAGGCCCGGCGGTCTACGTCGACGTGGCCGGTGATGCCGCCCTCCGGCGCCGAGTTCACGAGCGGCTGGTCCCGGTGCACTCGGCGGTCGTCGGCGCCGCCCATCACGACGCCGCGCCGGACCTCGCCGGCGGGGACGACCTGCCCGGCAGCAGCCCGACCTTCTTCTTCGCCCCCGACCAGATGCGCAAGCGCTACGCCGACTGGGGCCCCGACGGCGTCGAGGTCCGCCACGCGGAGGCGTGGGCTCGCTTTGCGCCAGTCGTCGCGGGTTGGGTCGACGTCACCCTCGGCGCAGGCCCGACTGGCCTCGACGCCGCGTGGCAGGAGGTCCTCGCCGGCGCCGCCCCGCCGCGGGTCGGCCACGTCGTGGCACTCGGGGGCTAGAGGCTCAGATCCCGGCCAGCACGTCGGCGATCGTGTCGAGGTCCGCGGGGCTGTGGGGCGGCGGGAGGTAGACGATGCCGAGGTCGAGACCGGCTTCCGCGAACGCCTGTGCCTCGCCGGCGAGGGCCTTCGGGTCCTTGGGGTCGAGACGCAGGTGGGCCGACGTCATGATCTCGTCGGGGTCGCGGCCGAACAAGGCGCAGTGCTCGGCGAGCACGTCCTTCAAGCGCAGTCCCATTGGGGAGGTCGGCATGCAATCGATGAGCGTCGGAGACGGGGAGATCGGCTACCGGCGCGCTGGTGACGGCCCGCCACTGGTGCTCCTGCACGGTGCCGTGTGCGACAGCCGGGTGGGGCGGCTGACGCTCGCGTCGTTGGCCGACGAGTTCGACGTCATCGCTGGGGACACACCCGGGTGTGGCGCATCGTCGGACCTCCCGCCCGGCCCGCAGATGGCGGACTACGCCGACCGCCTCGCCGACTTCATGGTGGCGCCGGATCTCGAGCGGGCAGCTGTGGTCGGGCACTCGTGGGGATCATGTCCGAGATCCGTTCGCCGGCCACCAGAGCGATGGCCGAAGCCCTGGCCGAGTCCGACCTGAGCGGCGCGCTCCAGGACATCACGGTCCCGACGCTGCTGGTCCACGGTGACGCCGACGGGCGCTCGACACTGCACGCGGCGCGTGACCCGCAGCGCTTCCCGACGCGTCGCTCGCCGGGCGGCCCGGCCTGGGACACGAGTGCTACCTCGAGGATCCGGCCAGGTTCGAGGTCACCGGGCGCGACTTCGTGCGCACCGCCAGCTAGGTCCGAGCCGCCTGCCACGCCTGGTGCTGCTTGCCCAGGTCGGTCTGGGGTGGGTCGCCGTTCACCAGCTCGCCGAGGACGGCGCGCCAGTCGCCCGTCGCCCGCAACGCGCCGAGGACGCTGTAGAGGCCGACCTGGATCCGAATGAGGGAGAGCCAGTCCTTGGACTCCGGCCCGATGCCCATGCCGCGGGTGATGCCACCCCACTCACCGAAGGGGTCGAAGTTGCGCTCGATCACCCAGGCGGCGAACTCGGACGTGAAGGTGAACGGCTGGTCGTCTTGGCCCGGGTCCCAGATGGGAGCCCACCACTCGAGGACGCGCGGCGGCTGGAGGTTGCTCTGGCGCGGGATGCAGCCGACGTCCTGGAAGCACTGGAACAACCCGTCCGCGTCCCCATCGTCGACGGCGGCGACGATCCGACGCATCGCCGCCATCTGCTCGGGCGAGAAGCGCTTCACGCAGCCGAAGTCGAGGAACGTGACCCCGCCGTCCTCGTGGAAGAGGTAGTTGCCAGGATGCGGATCAGCGTTGAACGCGCCGAGGCCGTAGAGCGACCCGTACACGAAGCGGTAGATGGCCTCGCCCCACCGATCCTTGAGCTGCTGTGGCTGCTCGAGGGCGGCGGTCCACCGCATCCCGTCGTGCTCATCCATCACGAGGACCCGCTCGGTCGACAGCTCCCCGACGACCTCGGGGATGCGGATGAAGGGATGGCCCTCGTAGTGGGAGCGGAGCTCGGTCTGGTTCGCCGCCTCGATCCGGTAGTCGAGCTCCTCGGTGACGCGTTCGGTGATCTCCTCGGCGATGGCCTTCGGATCGGCCGTCATCCGGATCGGTGAGAGCTTCGACCCCAAGCGGGCGAACGACGCGATCAGCTCGGTGTTCTGGAGGTCCGCCCGAATCGCGTCACCGACGCCCGGGTACTGGACCTTGACCACCACCTCGCGGCCGTCGGCGAGGTGGGCGGCGTGGACCTGACCGATCGACGCCGCCGCCATCGGGCGCTCGCCGACCCACGCGAACACCTCGTCGACGGGGCGATCGAGCTCGCGCTCGAGGACGACGCGCACGGTCTCGAAGGGCATCGGCGGCGCGTCCGCCTGTAGCGCCCCGACGATCTGCTGGTAGGCCGCCCGGTGCTTCTCGGGGATGGCGCCGGCGTCGAGGAACGACACGAGCTGGCCGACCTTCATGGCCACGCCCTTCATGTCGCCGAGCACGGCGACGTAGCGCTCCGCCTCGCGCGTGAACCGGTCGAGCTGCTTCTGCTCGTCGCGGGTCAGCTTCCCGGCGAGGCGCCCGGCCCCCTGCCGCACGGCGAGGCCGGCGAGCGGCAGCCCTCGCGCGAGCCGCCCCCGCCGGATGCCGTCGTCCGCCACGACGCGAGTCTGCACGGCGGCAGGCCGAACTGAGAAGTTCGTGCCCGGGGCCCGTCACCCGCCCTTGGCAAAGGGTGAGTGCCGTTCGATACTCCGAACAGTGTTAGAACAACCGCTCAGGGATCGGCGCGCCGAACGGCATGCGGCAACGAGGGCAGAGATCCTCGACACGGCGTGGGAGCAGGTGCGGGCGAGCGGCCTGGCGGCGTTGTCGCTGCGCGACCTGGCCCGCAGCGTTGGCATGCAGCCGCCGTCGATGTACAGCTACTTCGACTCGAAGAACGCCATCTACGACGCCATGTTCGCCCAGGGCGCCCAGCAGTTCGTGGACGAGCAGAAGGCGTCGATGCCGGCACCCGACGACCCGCTCGAGGCGCTCAAGGCCGGCTTGCACTTCTTCGTCGAGTTCTGCGCCGCCGACTTCGCTCGGTACCAGCTGCTGTTCCAGCGCACGATCCCGGGGTTCGAGCCCTCGCCGGAATCGTTCAAGATCTCCGAGGACAACCTCGCGGAGGTCGGCGAGCTGCTGGCCCGGTGCGGCGTGAACGAACCAGAGGCGATCGACCTGCTCACCGCGCTCGGCACGGGGCTAGCCGACCAGCAGCTGTCGAACGATCCCGGCGGCGATCGCTGGATCCGGCTGATCGACGACGCCGCGGAGATGTTCTACGACCACATCACAAAACCGTCGAAGAGACCTGCGAAGGGAAGGCGAACGAGATGATGACCGCGACACCTGTCGAGACGATCCCGCCGATCAGCCGGGGAGAGGTCGAAGGGCTGGCGAGGACAGAGTACGAGCGGGTCGCCGACCAGCTCCGCTCGCTCGCGCCCGACGACTGGACGAAGCCGACCGAGTGCGCGCTGTGGGACGTGCGGGCCATGGCCGGCCACAGCACCGGGATGCTGTCGACGTTCACGGGCTACCGGACCCTGATGCGCACGATGAGCACCGCGACGAAGTCCGCCAAGCAGGCGGGCGGGCCGATGATCGACGCGCTGACGGCGAAGCAGGTCGCTGACCACGCTCCCCTGTCGACGGCGGAGCTCATCGCGAAGGTCGACGACGTCGGCCCCCGCGCGGCTCGATGGCGAGCCACGAGGCCGGCGCTGTTCCGCAGGATGCCGATGAAGGAAGAGGTCGGCGGGCAGCAGGAGACCTGGCGCATGGGCTACCTCCTCGACACCATCCTCTCCCGCGACCCCTGGATGCACCGCGTCGACATCGCCCGCGCCACCGGTCGCCAGATCGAGCTCACACCGGAGCACGACGGGCGGCTCATCGCCGACGTGGTCGCCGAGTGGGCACGCCGCCACGGCAAGCCGTTCACCCTCTCGCTCACCGGCCCCGCCGGCAAGGAGTACACCTCCGGCGAGAACGGCGAGCACATCACCATCGACGCCGTCGAGTTCTGCCGCACCCTTTCGGGCCGGGCGACAGGGACGGGCCTGCTCGACCAGTTGGTTCCGTTCTGAACCAATCCGACGCGGCCGGGTCTCCGACACAGGCGTGGGCGCCGTACCACCAGCCCGTCGGCCAGCCAGCCCATGGAGACAGTCCGCAGTCTCTCTTGTCCCGGTCGCCGCCCGAGCCGCAGCGCTTGTCGCTGCCACATCGCCGCGCGAAGCCGCTTCCGGCGGCCTCCTAGGTGTCCTCAGCATGGCGGCGCGACCCTGGCATCGGCAGCACACCCCCTGGTCGAGCCTGACCTCGGAGATCGCGCGCCGCACTGGCCTGCTCAAGGTGTGACCAGGCCCGAGCGCGTGGAGGCGACTACGGAATCGAGTACAGGCGCCAGCTTCCCGGCACGCCCTTGAGCGCGTGTTCGCCCCGGTCATCGAACTCGATCCCCGACCCTGCGACGAGCAGAGGAAGGGCGCCGGACGCGAGCACCTCGCCAGGCGAGGCGTGGGCGAGCACTCGAGCGGCCACATGGACGCCGATGCCACCGATGTCATCACCACGAAGCTCCACCTCCCCGGAGTGGAGCCCGGCTCGCATCTCGATGCCCAGCGGCTGTAGCGCAGTCCTCAGCGCCAACGCGCACCGAACGGCTCTGCCGGGTCCGTCGAAGGTCGCCAGCACGCCGTCACCTGTGAGCTTGACCACTCGACCCCGATGTCGATCGATGATCGTGCGAGACACGGAGTCGTGTGCATCCAGCACGCTGCGCCACCGATGATCGCCGAGGGCGGCCGCGTGTTCTGTCGACCCGACGATGTCGGTGAACAGGACCGTCGTCAGAACTCGGTCGAAATCGAGGGGGAGGGGGTGCCCGGTGAGGAAGCGGGCGATCTCATCGATCACCGGTTCGGGGTGGTCCGCATAGAAGAAGGCGTCGTCGCTGGCGTACTCAACCGAGATCGAATCGGAGATGTGGCTCGTGAGGTATCGCCCGTGCTCGACCGGGACGATCCGGTTCCCGACGTTGTGCAGCACCAAGGTGGGGACCTGGATCAGCGGGAGCACACCCCGAACATCCATGCTCTCCCACACGTACCGATGCTGCACTGCGGCCGCTCGCGGCGTCGCCGATGCTCGGCGCACCTTGGCCCCCCATGACAGGAAGTCCGGGTCGCCAGCGCGACTGGGAATGCTCGCTGCAATGAGATCGGGCGAGCCCCATGTCTGCTCGAGCATCTCCACCATCAGATCGAGGTCCTCGACCGGGCGTCCGATCGAGTAGTCCACGTCGACCAGCTCGCGGGCAGAGGTGTTGCCGAGGACGAGAGCACGAGTGCGCTCCGGGTGGCTCGCTGCGAACAGAGCGCAGATCGGGCCAGCGTCCATCTCGCCGAACAGGGCAGCCCGCTCAGACGCGACGGCGTCGAGAACAGCCACGATGTCCTCCGCCCACCCCTCCCACGTCGGCATCGCACCGTTTGGAAAGGGATCCGACGCGCCCCACCCTCGTCGATCGAACAGTATGAGTCGGCTGAAGGAGGCGAGACCGCGGAGGAAGTCCGCCGACGCCGGGTGCTCCCACAACAGCTCCAGGTGCTGCGTGCCCCGGCAGTACAGGAGGTCGATCGGGCCGTCACCAACGACCTGGTATGCGATGTCTGCGCCCTCGATCCGCGTGTAGCGCGTCTCGGGTTGTTCAAGGGGTTCGGCCATCTCTACGACAGCGCCGCACTCGTCACGCCGACGAAGATGACGAGCGCTCCAGCGAGGTGGAGGGGTCCGCTGGCGGACAGGAGGTACCAACCGCGCGAGCGCTCGGCGAAGTGGTCGTCAACCTTCATGAGCCAGTTGGCGGTGGCTCCCGCCACGAACAGCGCCGAACCACCTACGAGGGAAACCGCCGACGCGGTGAGGGCCCACGGCGTGATCGTCGCGAACCCGACCGCCATGGAGAGCCCAAGGTGCATGGCGCCTTGCATCAACGCCGACAGGTGCGCGGTGACGAGATGTCGAGGCCCGGTCGGATGCGACATGCGGATCCCAGAGAGCGGAAGTCCGAGGGCCATCCCGAAGACGATGCTCAGGCTGCCGTACACGAGCAGGATCCGCTGCGCAGTTGTCATGATACAGTTTGTATCATGAATGTCCGGATCGGAACACAGTGAGCACCCGAGCCGAGAAGGTCGCCGCCACCCGGGCCCGGATCCTCGACGCGGTGCTCGGCGTCATCACCGAAGGCAGCGTCCACGACGCCAGCATGGAGGCGATCGCCGAGCGCGCTGGCGTGACGCGGGTGACGCTGTACCGGACCTTCGGGTCCAAGCAGGCGCTCCTCGAGGGGTTCGTCCTGCACACACTCGCTGAGGCTCGCCTCGACCTCGTCGATGCAGCCCATGCCGAACCCGACGTTCGGACCGCAGTGCGTCGGGTCCTCCTTGCGAACTGCCGCATGTTCGCGAACCTCGGTGGAGCCATGCCCTTCGCCCTCGAGCTCGCCCGCACCGACCGGGACATGCGCACGTTCATCGACGCCACCTACCACGGCCGACGACACCGAGCGATGGAGGCCCTCGCCGCCCGCGTCCTCGCCGAAGGGGCGGCGGCTCCAGGGTGGACGAAATCCCGAATCGCAGACTCACTGCTGGTGCTGAGCAGCCACGAGTCCTTCCAGACGCTCGTCGAACACCGCGGACGCTCGGTCGACCGTGCGGCCGCGGACCTTCATCGGCTCGCGCAATCGTTCTTGTCGGCGGATGACTCAGTTGTGACGACAGCTACCCGATGACCGCTGCAGACGGGCGGCCAGGGGGTTCGTGGCCGAGGTCGGCGAGCTGGCGAAGGCCGGTGCTGGATACGGGGGTCGTTCATGGCCCCCGCTTCGACGCCCGCCGCCGCCAGCAGCGCCTCGACTACGAGCCCACGGAACTCCTGGTCATGTGACCAACCGGTGGTGGTGGTGGGCGAGGGGGGACTTGAACCCCCACGTCCCGAAGGACACTGGCACCTGAAGCCAGCGCGTCTGCCAATTCCGCCACTCGCCCGAGTGGAGGTTGGAGAGCGTAGCGCCCGCCCTTGTCAGCGCCCCAGCCCGTAGGCGTGATGCCGGTAGCCTCCTCCGGCGATGGGCATCCGTGGGTTCGAACGCCGCCTCGAGCGCCTCGTCGAAGGTGCGTTCGCGCGGGCGTTCAAGAGCGGGTTGCGCCCCGTCGAGCTCGGGCGGCGGCTCGTGCGGGAGATGGACGACAACCGCTCGGTGGGCGTGCGGGGCGGCACGGTGGTGCCGAACGCGTTCACCGTGGCCCTGTCGGCCAGCGACCTCGAGCAGTTCGAGGGCGTCCAGGACAGCCTGGCTCGCGAGCTCGGCGACGCCGCCCGCGAGCACGCTCGGGACGAGGGCTACGCCTTCATGGGGCCGGTGGAGATCGAGCTGGTGATCGACGACCGCCTGCACACCGGCGCCTTCCAGATCGTCGGCCGGATGGCCGAAGGCGAGGGCGGCGCCGGGGCCGGGTCGATCGTGCTGCCCAACGGCGACCGCTTCTCGCTCACCGAATCCGTGATCACCATCGGGCGCCACCCGGACTCGAACCTCGTGCTGGCGGATCCGAACGTGAGCCGCAACCACGCCGAGATCCGGCCCCAGGGCGAGCGGTTCGCCGTGGTCGACCTCGGTTCCACGAACGGCACGCGGGTCAACGGTGTCCGGGTCGACACCCAGGTGCTCCAGGACGGCGACGAGATCTCCTTCGGGAACACACGAATGCGGTTCGAGGCCTCGTAGCCGATGCCCGACCAGCTGCTGAACCTCCTCAAGCTGTTCCTGCTCCTGCTGCTGTACCTCTTCTTCCTGCGGGTGCTGCGCGCCGTCTGGGCGGAGGTCAACCCGCCCAAGGTCGTGGAGGCGCCGGCCAAGCCCAAGCGGGACCGCGCCGCCCGGCGGCCGGGCGGCAACCGCAAGCACGGCGCCCTCGTGCTCCGGCTCGTCGCCCCGCCCGAGCTCAAGGGCCGGTCGTACCCGCTCGGCGAGGAGGTCACGGTGGGCCGCGCCGCGGGTTGCCAGGTGACGATCGACGACACCTACGCCTCGCAGCTGCACGCGCGCGTGTTCCAGCGGGAGGGCCAGGTCTACGTCGAAGACCTGGGCTCGACCAACGGCACCTACCTGAACCGGCGCAAGGTCACCGGGCCGATGGTCGTGCAGCGCGGCGACAAGCTGCAGATCGGCAACACCGTCTTGGAGCTGGGGTCATGACGGGCGTGGTGCTCCGAGCGGGCGCGGCCACCGACGTCGGGCGCCTGCGCACGATCAACCAGGACCGCTTCGTGCTGCTGCCCGACCGCCACCTGTTCATCGTCGCCGACGGCATGGGCGGGCATCAGGGCGGCGAGGTGGCGTCGCGGCTCGCGGTGGAGACGCTGCAGGTCGCCTACCAGGACCCGACGGCGGACTCGCTCACCGACGCCATCGCCGTCGCCAACCACCGCATCCGCAACGAAGGCGACGCCGACCCCGAGCTGCGAGGCATGGGCACCACGGTGGTCGCCCTCGCGGTCATGCCCGAGGAACCCGACCCCGACGAGCCCTTCGACGAGGACGCCGAGGTGCCACAGCACCTGCTGATCGCCAACGTGGGCGACAGCCGGGCCTACCTCTTCCGCGACGGCTCGCTCACCCAGCTCACCGAGGACCACAGCGTCGTGGCCGATCTCGTGCGCGAGGGCCGGATCACCGCGGAGGAGGCCGAGGTCCACCCGCAGCGCAACATCGTCACCCGGGTGCTCGGCGTCTACGAGACGGTCGAGGTGGACCTGTGGCCGGTCGATCCGATCGCGGCGGACCGCTACCTGCTCTGCTCCGACGGGCTGTTCAACGAGGTGGGCGCGGATCAGATCAGCAGCGTGCTCCGCCGGCTCGACGACCCGAACGAGGCGGCCGCCGAGCTCGTGCGGCTCGCCAACGAAGGCGGCGGTCGCGACAACATCACCGTCGTCATCGTCGACGTGGTCGAGGACGGCGGCGTGGCCCAGGCCGCCTCGGCGGCCCTCGCGGGCGCCCGCTCCGGCCTGGAGAGCGGCGCGGCCCCGGCGCCCGTCGGGCGCGCCGACGACGACCCGGCGGGGTTCACCACCGCCGTCCCCAGCGTCGATGCCAGCGAGGGGCTCAGCGACGAGCAGCTCGAGTCGGTGCGCACCACCCGGCGGACGCGCAAGGAGCGGCGCGCCGAGCGCGGTCCGCGGACGCGCCTCACCTGGCGCGTGCTGCTGTTCGTGCTGCTGGTCGCCGGGGCCATCGGCGGGGCGCTGGCCACCATCCAGTGGTACGGCACGAGCACGTACTACGTGGGCTTCGACGGCGACGAGGTGGTGATCTACCAAGGCCGGCCCGACGGCGTGCTGTGGCTCGACCCGGAGCTGCAGGAGCGCACCGGCATCGAACGCGACGACGTGCCCCAGCGCTACATCCCGGCCATCGTGGCCGGCAACGAGCAGCCGTCGCTGGCCAAGGCGCGGCAGCTCGTCGCCAACATCGAGCGCGACATCGACGACGGTGGCGAGTCCCCCGGTGGCTCCACCACCACGACCACCCGCTCGACCACCACGACCTCCACCACCCAGGCCAACTGATGCTCCGAGCGGTCCGCCGCAACACCGAGCTCGGCCTCATCGTCCTCGGCACGCTCGTCACCGTCGGTGCCTACCTGCTCGCCTCGCTGGCCGAGGACGCCACCATCCCCGCCAACATCGGGCCGTTCCTCGGGATCGTGCTCGGCCTCCAGCTGGTCGCCCACATCGCCATCCGCCGGCTGGCCCCGGACGCCGACGGGACCCTCCTGCCGATCGCCGGGCTGTTGAACGGCCTCGGCTACGTGTTCATCGTCCGCCTCGACGAGGCGAGGGTGGACCCGAAGAACCTGGCCGGGTTGCAGTCGGCGTGGGCGGTGGTGGGCATGGGCGCCTTCGTGGCCACGCTCATCATCGTGCGCCGGATGCGCGACCTCGAGCGCTACCGGTGGACGATCGGCCTCGCCGGCATCGGGTTGCTGCTCCTGCCGCTGGTGCCCGGGGTCGGCAAGACGATCAACGGGGCGAAGATCTGGGTGGGGATCGGGCCGATCAGCTTCCAGCCCGGCGAGTTCGCCAAGATCCTCCTCGCCCTGTTCTTCGCGTCGTACCTCGTGGAGAAGCGCGAGCTGCTCGCGGTCAGCAGCCGGCGCCTCGGGCCGATCCCGCTGCCCGACCCGAAGCACCTCGGACCGGTGCTGCTGGCGTGGGGCGCGTCCCTCGTGGTGATGATCTCCCAGAAGGACCTCGGCAGCTCGCTGCTGTTCTTCGCGCTGTTCGTCGCGCTGCTCTGGGTGGCGACCGAGCGGGCCACCTACCTCGTGGTCGGGCTGATCCTGTTCGCCGGCGGCGCCGTGTTCGCCCACAGCCAGTTCGTGCACGTGCAGGATCGCGTGGCGATCTGGATCGACCCATGGGAGGACCCGAAGGACGACGGCTTCCAGATCGTGGAGTCGCAGTTCGCCTTCTCGGCCGGTGGGGTCACCGGCACCGGCATCAACCTCGGCAGCCCCGGGCGCATCCCCTACGCCGAGACCGACTTCATCTTCGCGGCCATCGGTGAGGAGCTCGGCCTGCTCGGCGCCACCGGCGTGCTGCTCGCGTTCATGCTGATGATCGGCGCCGGTCTGCGGATCGCGCTCCGCACCGAGGTCCCGTTCGAACGCCTCCTGGCCACCGGTCTGACCGTGCTCATCGGCGTGCAGTCGTTCATCATCATCGCAGGGGTGATCCGCGTCTTGCCCCTCACCGGGGTCACCCTGCCGTTCGTGTCCTACGGCGGCTCGTCCCTCATCGCCAACTACGTGCTCCTCGCCCTGCTCCTGCGCATCTCCGACGACACCGTGCAACGGCAGGAGAACCGGTGATCCGTCAGATCCGCCTCCTCGGGCTCGGCCTGATGGTGTGCTTCCTCGTGCTGTTCTTGCAGCTCAACCGGCTCACCGTCTTCCAGGCCGCCGAGCTGAACGACAACCCGGTCAACACGCGCGAGATCCTGCGCGACTTCAGCCAGCCGCGCGGCAGCGTCACCACCGCCGACGGGGTGGTGATCGCCCGATCGGTGCCGTCGGACGACCGCTTCGAGTTCCAGCGGGAGTACCCAGAGGGCTCGCTGTTCGCGCAGGTGACGGGCTTCTTCAGCTTCACCCTCGGGAGCTCCGGAGTGGAGAAGACCTACAACGACGAGCTGGCCGGCCGCACCATCGACCTGTCCTTCCAGGACCTCGGGGACCTGTTCGTCGACAAGGACCGCGTCGGCGACCTCACCCTCACACTGCGCGCCGACCTCCAGCGCATCGCCACCGAGCAGCTCGGCGAGCGCGAGGGGTCGGTCGTCGCGCTCGATCCGCGCACCGGCGAGATCCTCGCCCTCGTGTCGTACCCCACCTACGACCCCAACCTGATCGCCGACCACGACACCGCCACCGCCGCCAACGTGCAACGGCTGCTCGACGCGGATCCGGAGAAGCCGCGCCTGGCCCGCACCTACCAGGCCCGCGAGTTCCCCGGGTCGACGTTCAAGATCGTCACCGCGACCGCGGGCATCACCCGCGGTGGGGTCACCACCGACGAGCCCGCCTACCCGTCGAGCAACGGCTACACGGCCCCCGGCACCACCCGCCCGCTGCGCAACTTCGGGGGCGGGACCTGCGGCGGTGCGCTGTTCCAGGTGCTGCGCGTGTCGTGCAACACCGCCTTCGCCCAGATGGGCGTGGACACCGGCCCGGAGGGGATGATCGCCACCGCCGAGGCGTTCGGGTTCAACAAGGACGTGCCCATCGACCTCACGGCTCCGGCCACGTCGAACTTCCCGACCGACTTCGAGCGCAACCTGCCCGCCCTCGCCCAGTCGGCGATCGGGCAGAACGAGGTGCAGGCCACCCCCCTGCAGATGGCGATGGTGGCCGGGGCCGTGGCCAACGCCGACGGGCAGGTGATGACGCCTCACGTGCTCCAGGACGTGCGCGACCAGGACGGCAACGTCGTCAACACCTACGACCAGGGGGTGTGGACCACCGCCATGGACCGGGCCACCGCCTCGCTGCTCCGCGAGGCCATGCGCGGCGTGGTGCAGTCAGGCACGGCGACGCGGCTGGCCGTCCCCGGCTTCGACGTCGGCGGCAAGACCGGCACCGCGCAGCTCGGCACCGAGGAGCCCCGGTCGCACGCGTGGATCATCGGCTTCGGCGGTCCCCCCGGCAAGGACGCCGAGATCGCCGTCGCCGTCATCGTCGAGGGCCAGCCGGGAGCCAGCGAGCAGACCGGTGGCCGGGTGGCCGCGCCGATCGCCCAAGCGGTCCTCGCCGCGTACTTGCAGCGCTGACGCCGTGGCCATGGCGAACTCTGACCCCTCACTAGTCTGAGGCCCACATGTCAGACCCCGGGCCCACCGTCTTCAACGGTCGCTACGAGCTGCACCGTCGCCTCGGCCGGGGCGGGATGGCCGAGGTGTTCCTCGCCCGCGACCAGCTCCTCGATCGCCCGGTGGCGGTGAAGGTCCTCTTCCCGGAGTTCGCCACCGATCCCGCCTTCGTGGAGCGCTTCCGGCGGGAGGCCACCGCCGCCGCCAACCTCAACCACCCCAACATCGTCGGCGTCTACGACTGGGGCGAGGCCGACGGCACCTACTTCATCGTCATGGAGTACGTCGACGGGCGCACCCTCTCGGAGATCCTGCGCGACGAGGGGCCGTTGCACCCCGACCGGGCCGCCGACGTCGGCGCCGACGTGGCCGCGGCCCTCGGCTTCGCCCACCGCAACGGCGTGGTGCACCGAGACGTGAAGCCAGGGAACGTGCTCGTCACCCAGGCCGGCCAGGTGAAGGTGGCCGACTTCGGGATCGCGCGGGCGATCACCGCCAACGCCGACGAGAACCTCACGCAGGTCGGCACGGTCATGGGCACCGCCACCTACTTCTCGCCGGAGCAGGCCAAGGGCGACGCGGTCGACCCGCGCTCCGACATCTACTCCCTCGGGTGCGTGCTCTACGAGCTGGTCGTGGGGCGCCCGCCGTTCTCCGGCGACTCGCCCGTGGCCATCGCCTACAAGCACGTGCAGGAGTCGCCCGTTCCGCCGCGGCACCTCAACATCGAGCTCCCCACCGCCATCGAGGCGATCATCCTCAAGTGCCTGGCCAAGAACCCGGTCAACCGGTACCCGTCGGCCGAAGACCTGCGCGCCGACCTCCGGCGCTTCCGCGAGGGCAACCGCATCCTCGCCGAACCGGTGATGGCGCCGCCGGTGGACCCCGGCGCCACCAGCGTCGTCGCCGCCACCACCGCGGTGCCGGCCGCCGACGGTGGGGCCACCGGCGCGGTCCCGACGTACTACGAGGATGACGACGATGACGAGCCCAAGCGCTCGTCGGGCCTCTTCCTCGCCGCGCTGATCGCGCTGCTCATCCTGCTCGCCGGGATGCTGTTCCTCCTCTCCAAGGCGCTCGGGTTCGGCGAGGACGACACGCCGACGGTGACGCAGGTGGAGGTGCCCAACGTCATCGGCGAGCCGGTCGCCGACGCCCAGCGGATCCTCGAGAACCTCGGGTTCGAGGTCGACATCGTGCAGGAGGCCAACGACGACGAGGAGGCGGGCAACGTCTTCGACCAGGACCCCGAGCGCGGGGAGAAGGTCGACGAGGGTTCGACGGTCAAGCTCAAGGTGAGCGCCGGCGCGGCGGCCGTCCCGGTGCCCGACGTGATCGGATCGCAGGTCGACCAGGCCCGGCTGCTGCTCACCGCGCAGGGCTTCACGGTGGTCGTCGAAGACGTCGTCGACGAGGAGGCACCCGTCGGCGAGGTGGTCGACCAGGACCCGGGCGCCAACGAGGAGGCCCCGAAGGGCTCCGAGGTGAAGCTGTTCGTGTCGTCAGGCCCCGCCGACCGACCGGTGCCGGACGTGGTGGGCCGCACGATCGCGGAGGCCTCCAACCTGCTCGGTCAGGCCGGCTTCGCCGTGAACCAGGTGTCCGAGCCGTCGAACACGGTGGAGGAGGGTCGCGTGATCCGCACCGACCCGCCTGCGGACACCGTTCGAGCCAAGGGCGACGCCATCACGGTGGTGGTGTCCAGCGGACCGGCGGAGAAGACGGTGATCTCCGTGGTCGGGCTCACGCGGGAGAACGCGACGAACTCCCTGGAGTCAGCCGGGTTCGTGGTCGCCGAGGAGGGCTTCGACGCGGAGTGCGGCGACCTGCGCGTGATCGACCAGAACCCCGACGGCAACACGTCGGCCCCGGAGGGCTCGACCGTCACGATCACGCTGGAGTGCCAAGACCCCGTCGTGGACGGCGGGCTCGACGGCGGCGACTAGCTCGCGGGCACCGGGACGCCGGCCTGCCCGAGGAACGTGCGCAGCAGGTCGTGCCCACCGACGGTCAGGATCGACTCGGGGTGGAACTGCACGCCCTCCACCGCCAGCTCCTTGTGGCGGAGCCCCATCACGATGCCGTCGTCGGTCTCGGCGGTGATCTCGAGGCAGTCGGGCACCGAGGCTCGATCGACCACGAGGCTGTGGTAGCGGGTGGCCTCGAGCGGCTGCGGGAGCCCGGCGAACACGCCGACGTCGTGGTGGCGGATCAGCGACGTCTTCCCGTGCATCACCTGCGGCGCCCGCACCACCGTCGCCGCCGTACACCTGGCCGATGCACTGGTGGCCGAGGCAGACGCCGAGCACCGGCACCCGGCCGGCGAAGGTGGTGACGACCTCGTTCGACACGCCGGCGTCGTCGGGCGTGCCCGGGCCCGGAGAGATCAGCACCGCGTCGGGCTCGAGGGCGACGAGCTCGTCGATGGTGAGCTCGTCGTGGCGGTGCACGAGCGGCTCCGCCCCCAGCTCCCCGAGGTACTGCACGAGGTTGTAGACGAAGCTGTCGTAGTTGTCGATCACCAGCACGCGGGCGGTCACGGCGCTCGACGGTAGTGCCGGGGGACGCTCGCTCCCCAAGGGGTTGACGTGGCGTACCGCAGCGTCGAGCGGCGCGGCGGGCACGCCCAAGACGTGCACGGGGGTTGTAGAGGCAGAACTGCACAAACCGGTCACGCCCTCCCCGAACGCGCCACCAAGCGCGAAGATGCCGCCGAGGGGTGGGACGGAAGGGTCTGCGCGATGCCGGAGGATCAGCGACTGGGGTCGGTGGCGCGCCGCTTGGCGGCCACCGAGCGGGTGCTCGTCGTCGAGGACGAGCACGACATCGCCGACTTCCTGCGGGCGTACTTCCGGGCGGCGGGCTACGACTTCGTGCACCTCGACCCCGACACCCCGCTCGGCGTGCTCGAGGCCCTCGACGAGCACAGCCCCGACTGCGTGCTGCTCGACCTCAACCTCCGCGGCTTCAGCGGGGTGGAGGCGTACCGCCTGCTCCGCACCGACGAGCGCTACGCCCTGCTGCCGGTGATCGTGGTGAGCGCCCGGCCCGACGCCCGGGAGCTCCTGTCGGGTGTCGGCGGCATCGACGCCTTCGTCACCAAGCCGTTCAACGTGAACACGCTGGCCGACCTGGTGGCCGAGCGGATCGCGAGCGCGGCCCAGCTGGGCGCCGACACCGCCAGCGACCCGGTCACCGGCCTGCTCGGCCAGGGGTACGTCGAGGCGCGGCTCGCCGACGAGCTGACCGTCGTGGCGCCGAGCCGACCGGCCGCCTTCGCCCTCGTGCGCCTGCTGTCCTCCAGCGAGATCACCACCACGGTCGGCACCGAGGGCAGCGAGTACGTCGGGCGGGAGCTGGTGCGCCGCACGCGGGAGCGCCTGCCTGCTGACGCGGCCCTCGGCCTCACCCGCACCGACGAGCTGGCGGTGCTGCTCCCCGGCTGCACCGCCGAGGACGCGTCGACGGTGCTCGCGCGACGCGGTGCACGCCATCAGCGAGGTGCGGCTGCCCGGTGGCGCCGAGGTGGACGTGCGGCTCGCGGTGGGCGTCGCCGGCTACCCGGAGCACGCGTCGGATGCCGACGGCCTCTACATGGCGGCGGACGCCGCGCTCACCGACGCCGTCGAGTCCAACCGAGCGCTGTCGGTGGCGATCTGACCGAGGTCAGGCCTCGCGGATCTCGAGGCTGAGGTCGAGGGTGGACTCGAGCAGCCCGGTGCGCGTGCCAGCGGCGTAGAGCTCGAGGCCGATGTCCTCGTCCTGCATGGGGGTGACCTTCACCACGAGCCGGTCGCCCTTGTCCTTCACCGCCAGCGACTGCACCCGGGCGGCGTGGTTGCGGTCGAGGCCGATGGCCACCCGCAGGAGGCCGGCCAGCACCCGCACCTCCCGTTGGGCGTCGTCGCCGAGCTCGGCGAACTCGAGGTGCTTCGGCTTGGGGTCCGACTTGCGGTGGTAGCGGGCCACCAGCGCGATCCGCTCGACCTCGTCGTCGTTGAAGCCGAGGAGGCGATCGGTGCCGCGGATCACGTAGTAGCTGTGCTTGTGGTGCTGGGCGTGCGACAGGAACATGCCGACGTTGCAGAGCAGGGCGGCGGCCTCGAGGATCTCGCGCGCGTCGTCGCCGAGCCCGTGCTGGGCCTGGGTGGCGTCGAAGAGCTCGAGGGCGAGGCGCGCCACCTGCGCGGAGTGGGGCGGGTCCTCGTCCATCAGCTCGGCCAGGTTCAGCACGCTCTGGCGGCGCAGGTCGGAGAGGTGGTGGAGCGACCCGCCGTGCCGGCGCCGCCAGGTGTCGAGCAGCACGCCCTCCCGCAGGGCGAAGTCGGAGACGACCACCTCGTCGATCCCGAGCTCGTGGACCACCTGCTCGAGGATCACGGCACCGGCCAGGATGATGTCGGCTCGGCCGGCGTCGAGCCCGGGCAGCTCCGCCCGCGCCTCCGCCGTCGGCAGGGCGGCCAGCTCCTTCACCAGCTCGTCGAGGTCTTCGGTGGCGAGGGTGAGGTTGCTGATCGACCGGGGCCGGATGCCGGTGGCGCGCCATGCGGCCATCTCCGCCAGCGTGGCGATGGTGCCCGACGAGCCCACGGCCACCTCGACCTCGAGGCGCCGCACCTCCCGCGCGAACGGAGCGATGGTGGAGCGGACGTAGCGACGGCACGCGTCGATCGCGCCCGGATGGGTGAGCTTGCCGTCGAAGAACCGCCGGGTGAGCCGGATCGCGCCGAGCTTGAGCGAGCGCGAGGCCAGCACCTCACCCCGCTGGCCGACGAGGAGCTCCGTGCTCCCGCCCCCGATGTCGCAGAGCAGCAGGCGCTTGTCGTAGACGGGCACGGCCTGCAGCACCCCGAGGTGGATGAGGCGGGCCTCCTCCACGCCCGAGATGACGTTCACGTGCACCCGGGCCTCGGTCCAGGCCCGGTCGATGAGGTCGTCGCGGTTCTCCGCCTCGCGCACGGCGGACGTGGCCACCGCGGTGATCGGCGCGTCGTGCACCTCGGCGACCTGGCGGAAGCGGTCGAGCGCGGCGACCGCCCGGTCGATGGCGTCGGACGTCGAGCTCGCGCATGTCGCCGGCACTCGAGCCGAGGCGGACCATCTCCTTCTCCCGCTCCAGGATCTCGAACCGGGGGCCGGCGTCGCCCGACGTCATCCGCGCCACCACGCCGTGCAGAGAGTTGGTGCCGATGTCGACCGCCGCGAGGGTCTCGCTCTGGGGGTCGGACGACGTGGCCACCCGTCCAGTCTGGTCGCGCCGCGAGGTGGTGCCAGGTAGTCTCGCTCGCCATGCCGACGAAGCCGCCCCCGAAGCGCAAGGTGAAGGGCGGGCGCGTCACGCCGAAGGGCGGTCATTCGTCCAGCCCGCGGCCCGACGCCTCGAGCCGCTACACGCCACCGGTGCCGAAGGAGTACAAGGTCAGCCCCTGGTACATCCCGGTGCTGATGTTCACGCTCCTCGGCCTCGGGCTCGTGGTGATCTTCCTGAACTACCTCGGCGTGCTGCCCGGCGACACCAAGAACAGCTACCTGCTCGTGGGCCTGGCGTTCATCCTCGGCGGCATCATGACCGCCACGCAGTACCGCTGACCCCTCCTGGAGGTCGACGCACCGAGGTGGACAGCCGGCATCCGCTGCGAGTCGGCCGAGTTACACCAGTGTGACGCTCCCCAACGTCATCCACAGCCTGTGGACAACTTCGCGGTCGCTCAGAGGTCGTCGACCGGGGTCACGAGGTCCATCTCGTCCAGGCAGTGCCGGGGTGCCTCCGGCATCTGGTCGTTGGCCGTGGTCATGCGCACCTCGGTGCCGCAGATGGCGCACCGGTACAGGATCTTGACCTTGCGGAGCTCGCCGGCCGGCGGCGGCTCCGGCACGGGCTGGGCCAGCCCGCCGAGCATCGCGAAGCCCACGCGGAACAGCACCCACACCGCCACCGCGGCCGCCAGCAGCGCGAGCGGCGACGCCTTCGTGAGCAACCAGGCGACGACGACGAACGCGAGGAGCAGCCCACCCGACGTGCGCGAGATCGAGGGTCGCTCCACGCGGCGCAGGGTACCGGCCGCTATCGTCGCCGACGCATCTGCGGTCAGGGGCGGCGGCCCCGGCCAGCTCGACGATCAGGAGCACCTGCATGCGATCCCTCCGTGGCGTTGTCCTCGTCGCCTCCGTCGTCATCGGGTTGACGACCGTCGCGCCCGCGAGCTCGGTGCACGCCGCGCCCGCGGCTCCCGCCGACGATCCGGCGCCGAACACGTATCCGATCGTGCTCAGCGGCGACTTCACCGGAGACGGCGTCGGCGACCTCTTCTTCCACTCGCCGTCGACCGCCCCCGACGTCCTGTACGACCTCAACCCCCCGGTGGGCGCCGAGGACATCGACATCTACACCTACTCGGTGCAGGGGAGCTACCGGCCCGTCGTGGGCCAGTTCGGCGCGAACGGCAGCGCCGACGACATCGTCTGGTACCAGCCCGGCGCCGCGCCGGACGTCATCTGGGACTTCGAGGCGTGCGTCTGCCTGGCCCGGCCCAGCTACACGCGGCTGCCGATCAGCGTCACCGGCACCTACACGCCGGTGGCGGGACACTTCTTCCCTGGCGCCCGGGACGACATCTTCTGGTACGGACGTGGGGCCGTCACGGACTCGATCTGGGACTTCCAGACGCCGTGTGCCTCGTGCCAGCTCACGTTCAAGTCGCGGCCCGTCACGGTGAACGGCGCCGGCTACCAGCCGGTGGCCGGCAACTTCCTGGGCTTCCCGGGCGGGGTCGACGACGTGTTCTGGTACAACCCCAGCGGCCCGGAGTCGATCTGGGAGTTCAGCTCACCGTTCGACTACAAGTACACGTCCACCTCACCACCGGGCATCCAGGTGGCGGGCAGCACGTACAAGCTGGCGGTGAGCAACCTGTTCGCCAGCGCCTCTGACTTCTGGGACGACATCATCTTCGTCGGGCCAGGTGCCGCGCAGGACTCCGTCTGGAACTTCTTCGACGATCGCCTGTTCAAGGCGACGGCCCCCGAGCCGCTGACCGGTGCCTACACCGCGGTGACCGGCGTCAGGCAGGAGGACTTCGAGGTCCCCCAGGACTTCTTCGTCTACGACCCCGCCGCCACCGCAGGGCGCTACTACGACATCTTCGAGATGAGCGGCGACTTCTTCTACAACCGCTACAACGTCGATCCGGCGCCGCTCACCGAGGAGCCGCCCCCGCCGGTGCCGGGGCCGGACGCGACTGCGGCGGCCCCGAAGGGCCGCCGCTAGGTCGAACGAGCTGCGCCTCGTTCCGAGCCTCAGCCGAGGCGCTCGATGATGGTGGCGTTGGCGAGGCCGCCGCCTTCGCACATCGTCTGGAGGCCGAAGCGGCCGCCGGTGCGCTCCAGCTCGTTGAGGAGCGTGGCCATGAGCTTGGCGCCGGACCCGCCGAGCGGGTGGCCCAGGGCGATGGCCCCACCGTTGACGTTGGTCTTGCCGAGGTCGGCCTTGAGCTCCTTCTCCCACGCCAGCACGACCGAGGCGAAGGCCTCGTTGACCTCGAACAGGTCGATGTCGTCGACGGTCATGCCGGCCTTGGCCAGCGCCTTCTCGGTGGACGGGATCGGGCCGGTGAGCATCGTCACCGGGTCGACGCCGGCCAGGGCGAAGGTGTGGAAGCGAGCCCGCGGGGTGAGGCCGAGCTCCTTGGCCTTCTCCTCGCTCATGATGAGCAGGGCGGAGGCGCCGTCGGAGATCTGCGACGAGTTGCCGGCCGTGACCTTGCCGTCGGGCTTGAAGGCGGGCTTCAGGTTGGCCAGCGTCTCGGCCGTGGTGCCGGGGCGGATGCCCTCGTCCTTGGTGACCAGCTCGTCGCTCTCGACGATGTTCCCGGTCTCCTTGTCGAGGCGCTTCTCGGTGACACCGACGATCTCGTTGTCGAAGCGTCCCTCGGCGGTGGCCCGCTCGGCCCGCTGCTGGCTCTCGGCGCCGAAGGCATCGAGCTCCTCGCGGGAGATGCCCCACTTGTCGGCGATCATCTCCGCGGAGATTCCCTGCGGTACGAGGCCGGGGTCGGTGTAGCGCGCGAGCACCCGGTGGCCGAACGGCAGCGAGCCTGGGGTCATCGACGCACCCATCGGGGTGGTGGTCATGACCTCCACGCCGGCCGCGATGGCGATGTCGTACGCACCGGCGATGACGCCCTGCGCGGCGAAGTGGGCGGCCTGCTGCGACGAGCCGCATTGGCGGTCGACCGACGTGGCCGGCACGGACTCGGGGAAGCCGGCCGCCAGCACCGCGTTGCGGCCGATGTTCAGGCCCTGGTTGCCGACCTGCATGACGCACCCCATGATCACGTCGTCGATGAGGGCGGGATCGAGCTGGTTGCGCTCGACGAGCTGCTTCAGGACCTCGCCGGCGAGGTCGGCCGGGTGCCAGCCCGACAGCTTTCCGTTGCGCTTGCCGCCGGCGGTGCGGACGGCGTCGACGATGACGGCAGTGGCCATGGGTGTGCTCCTCGGGGTCTCTTGACCGGACGGTCAAGTGTGGCCGGGAGACTCCCCGATCGCAACCTGGGGGATGGCGCCACGGCGGGCCAGGCGGAACAATCCGGGCGGTGGACGGGCGCATCGACGAGATCGCGGTGACGGTGGCGGCGGTGACCCGCGCCGCCGGCACGGCCCTCGACCCGTCGACGATCCTCGCTCGCACGCTCACGGCGCTGGCCCCGGCGGTGCCGGTGGGAGGCGCCGCCCTGTGGTTGGGCGACGGCGACGGGCTCCGCAAGGTGGCCGCCTACCCGGATCAGCACACCACGGTCACCACTGACGGTCACCTCGTCGCGTTGGTCGGCGCCGACCGGCCCATCGGCCAGCTCGCGGTCGATCCGCCGGCCGGGGGCAGCTTCGGGGGTGGCGACCGGGCGCTGCTCGACATCGCCGGCGCCCAGATCGCCGGAGCCCTCGAGCGCGGCCGCCTCTTCCAGGAGGTGATGGAGCTCGAGCGCCTCAAGTCCGACTTCATCGCGCGCGTGTCCCACGAGCTGCGCACCCCGATCACGATCATCAGGGGCTTCCTCGACACGATGCTCGCCCACGAGGACAGCCTCGGTGCCGAGCAGCGCCACCACATGCTCGAGCGCTCTCACTTGGCGTCCTCCCGCCTGTCCGGGTTGATCGAGGAGCTCCTCATCCTCAGCCGGCTCGATGCCGGCGTGCTCACCCCTGCTCCCGCGCGGGTGGCGATCACCACCATCCTCGACGGCGTGCGAGAAGCGGCCGCCGAACCCGAGCAGGTGCTCCTCGAGGCGCCCGCCGACGCCGGCATGACCACCGACAGCGAGCTCCTGATCCGCGCCCTCGGCCTGGTGGTCGACAACGCCATCAAGTACGGCAGCACGGCGGAGGTCACCGCCATCGGCCCCACCGGTGACGACGGCACCTGGACCTTCGAGGTGCGCGACCGCGGCGCCGGGTTCGCTGACGACGTGCGCGACACAGCCTTCGAGATGTTCACTCGGGCGCAGGGCACGACGGCGGTGCCAGGGCTCGGGGTGGGCCTCCCCATCGCCCGGACGCTGGTGGAGGTGCTCGACGGCGACATCGCCATCGACCACACCCACGCCGGCACCGGCGCGCTCGTGCGCATCACCCTCCCTGCCTCGACTTGAATGGAGGTCCACCGACCATCGGGGTAGAGGGGAGCACGGTGTCTGAGATCACCAAGGCGGAGCTCGACCAGGCCGTGGAAGGGCAGACCATCATCAGTCGCTTCCTGGCGACGTTGGAGGCCCACCCGGACCAGGTCGCGGTGCGCGCCAAGCAACCCGACGACTCGTATGCGGAGTGGACCTACGCCGACTACGCCGAGCACGTGGCCGGTGCCGCCGCCCACGTGCGCTCGCTGGGCGTCGGCCCGGGTGACCGCGTCGTGCTGATGATGCGGAACCAGCCCGACTTCCACTTCATCGACCTCGGCATCGCCGCCCTCGGCGCCACGTCGATCTCGATCTACAACTCGTCCTCACCCGAGCAGGTCGCGTACCTCACCGGTCACTGCAAGGCGAAGCTCGCCATCGTCGAGGACGACGGGTTCGAGGAGCGCTTCCTCAAGGTGCGCGAGGAGCTCCCCGAGCTCGGGACGATCGTCAACATGAGCCACGACGGTGTGCCGGAACAGATGTTCCACGGCGGCTCGTTCGACCTCGCCGCCGAGTCGGGCAGCTGCACCCCCGAGACGCTGGCCACCGTGATCTACACGTCGGGCACCACCGGTCCTCCGAAGGGCGTGATGCTCTCCCACTACAACGTGGTGTGGACCGCGGAGGGCTACCTGCGACTGCTCGACGTGGAGCCGGTCGGCTTCCGCGCCATCTCCTACCTCCCGATGGCGCACATCGCCGAGCGCATGTCCACGCACTACCTGGCGGTCATGGGTGGCTACGAGGTGACCGACTGCCCCGACGCGGGCCAGATCGCGGCCTACGCGCGCGACGTCCGCCCGCAGATCATGTTCGGCGTGCCGCGGGTGTGGGAGAAGATCTACGCGGGCGTGCAGGCGGCCCTCGGCGCCGATGCGACCAAGAAGGCGCAGTTCGACGAGGCGGTGGCGGCCGCCATCCCGATCGCGGAGCGCCGCACGTTCGGCACCGCCACCGAGGAGGACGAGGCCACGTACAAGTTCCTCGACGACGCCGCCTTCTCCGGCGTGCGGGCCCTCGTCGGCCTCGACGCCGTCGAGTACGCCATCACCGGCGCCGCGCCGATCCCCGCCGAGCTCATCAGCTGGTACCGCGCCATCGGCGTGCCGCTGTCGGAGATCTACGGCATGTCCGAGAGCACGGGCCCGATGACGTGGGAGCCCACGCGGGTGAAGGCCGGCACGGTGGGCGTGGCGTTCCCCGGCACCGACTGCTTCCTCGCCGACGACGGCGAGGTGTGCATCCGAGGTGGCAACGTCTTCCTCGGCTACCTCGACGACCCCGAGAAGACCGCCGAGGCGCTCGACCCCGACGGCACGTTGCACTCAGGCGACATCGGCGAGTTCGACGACGAGGGCTACCTGCGGATCATCGACCGCAAGAAGGAGCTCATCATCACCGCGGGCGGGAAGAACATCAGCCCCGCCAACCTCGAGGCCGAGCTCAAGATGATCCCGCTCGTCAGCCAGGCGTGCGCCATCGGCGACCAGCGGCCGTTCGTCTCCGCCCTCGTGGTGCTCGACCCCGAGATCGCACCCGTGTGGGCGAAGGACCACGGCATCGAGTTCGAGACCCTCGCTCAGCTGGCCGAGCACCCCGACGTGGTCGCCGAGGTCGACCAGGGCCTCGAAGAAGCGATGGCGGGGTTCAACAACGCCGAGCGGGTCAAGAAGGTGAAGATCCTCGCCGACGAGTGGTTGCCCGACTCCGAGGAGCTCACGCCCACGTCCAAGCTCAAGCGGCGCGGCATCCACGCCAAGTACGCCGACGAGATCGAGGCGCTCTACGCCAAGTGAGGCGGTAGGCCGAGGCTGGGCCCGAAGTCCTGCAGCGCCTGCTGCGCGAGCGGCAGGTCGACGCCGAGCTCGTCGGCCAGCTCCAGCGCGAGGGTGAGGTCCTTCTCCCCCAGCGTGCGGGTGTGCTCGAAGATCTCCCGGAGTCCGTCGTCGTCGGCCATCGGGGCGGTGGTGTCGCGCACCATGATCGCTCCCGGGCCGCCGGTCACGGAGTCGCTGTGGCGCACGACGCGGGCCAGCTTCTGGAGGTCGAGCCCGGCCGCCTCGGCCAGCCGCTGCGCCTCGCCGGCCGCGGTGTAGGCGGTGAAGTGCATGAGGTTGCGCGCCAGCTTCGTGCGGGTGCCGGCGCCGGCGGGACCCATGTGCACGACGACCGTGGCCCAGGTGCTGAACGCGTCCTTGGCTCGCTCGTAGGCGGCCCGCTCCCCGCCGACCATGGCGGCAAGGGTGCCGGCCAGCGCGCCCATGAAGCCACCGCTCACGGGCACGTCGAGGAGGTCGACCTGCTGCTCGGCCGCGGCGACGGCGAGCTCCTCCGCGGTCTCCGGCCGGATGGTGGAGTGCACGGCGATCACGGTGCCCGGTCGCGCAGTGGTGAGGAGCTCCGCGACGACGCTGCGCACCTGGTCGTCGTCCAGCACCATCACCGACACGACGTCGCAGGTGCCGCCGAGCTCGGCGACGCTGCCGGCCGCCGTCGCGCCCGCCTCGACGAGCGGCGCCATCGCCTCCTCGCGCAGGTCGAACACGTGCAGCCCGCCGGGCCACTCGACCAGCCGCCCCGCCATCGGCGCGCCGATCTGCCCGAGCCCGATGAACCCCACCGCGCCGACGTCGCTCATGCGCGGACGATCACGCCTCGACCGGCGGGACGGGCCAGATCGGCGCCGGCGCCTGACCGATGGCGTAGTGGCCGGGCAGGCCCCCACCGAGGCTGCGGTGCATGCGGGCGGTCATGCCCTCCGACAGCGTGCCGTCGCCCATCATCTCCATGAAGCAGGCGGCGGCGTTGCCGTAGTCGAACCAGTCGCGCTGGAACCGCCACTGGTAGTTGCCGGCGTAGCCGAACCACGAGCCGCCGATGCCGGCCACCTCGTAGTGCGTACCGTCCGCCCGCGTCGCGAGGGCGATCTGCTTCCAGAACCCGACGATCTGACCCGCCTTCTCGTCGATCAGGATCTGCTGGTACGGGTAGACCCAGCCGTCGAGGCCGCCCATCTCGAGACCGACGGCGACGTCGCGGATCTCGTCGCGGCCGACGGCCATGAACTCGTTCTCCGGGCCGTAGTTCCAGCCGTAGGTGGCGTCCTCGGCAAAGAGCAGGGCGAGGTCCTTCCAGTCGCCCGCCTCCTCGGCGTCCTTGTTGGCTTGGAGCCAGCGCTCCACCATCTCTTCCATCTCTTCGCGCGGGTACGCGGGCATCGGGTCAGTCCTCCACGATCGTCAGGGCATGGGTCGGGCAGTACTTCACGGCGGCCTCGACGGGCGGCCGCTCGTCGGGGGCCTCCTGCAGGATCGTGAGCACGCCGTCCTTCGACACCTCGAACACCCCTGGGGCCTCGTTCTCGCAGACCCCGTGCCCTTGGCACAGGTCCCGGTCGACGACGATCCGCCAGCGCTCGCTCATCTCGGCGACATCCTCGCGGCGCAGGGCTGAGCGAGCTGCACGACCATCTTCGAATGGTCGTTGCGGTAGGTGTCGTGGGGCTGGGTGAGCTCGAACGCGTACCGGCGGAGCAGCACGGAGAAGATCGCCTTGAGCTGCATCATCGCGAACGCCGCCCCCACGCAGCGGTGACGGCCGGCGCCGAACGGGATCCAGCTCCACGGGTTGGCGGCGTCCTCCTCGCGCCCGTCGAGGTAGCGCCGCGGTTCGAACGCCTCCGCGTCGACGAACGCCTGTGGATCGCGGTTCGACACCGACGGTGACGCCGCCACGAGCGCCCCCGCCGGGATGCGGTGGTCATCGACGTCGAGCGGCACCTTGGCCACGCGCAGCAGGAGGATCAGCGGCGGGTGCAGCCGGAGCGCCTCCTTGATGGCCGCCTCGAGCTTGGGCATCTCCCGGAGCGCCTGGTAGCTCACCTCCACGCCGTCGGCGGCCAGCGCGTCGAGCTCGTCGACGACCTCGGCGAGGTAGTCGGGGTGGCGGAGCAGCTCGATGAGCGTCCAGGCCGCGGTGCCCGACGTGGTGTGGTGCCCGGCGAACATCATCGAGATGAACATGCCGGTGATGATGTCGGCGCTGAAGTGCAGCGAGCCGTCCTCGTCCTTGATGGACATGAGCACGTCGAGCAGGTCGCGGTCGTCCTTCTCGGGCGGCGGCTCGCCGGACCGGCCGTCCATGATCGCCTCGACGAGCTGCACGAGCCCGACCCGGGCGGCGTCGCGCGCGTGGAAGCTCGGGATGTCGGCGTACGGGTCGACGTAGGCGAGGGCGTCGGTGCCCTGTTCGAGGTCGTGGTACAGCGTCGCGAAGCGACCATCGAGCTGCTCGCGGAAGCGCTTGCCGATGAGGCAGGCCGACGAGGTGTAGATCGTCAGCTCGGCGAACCAGTCGAGCAGATCGATGTCGCCACCGTCGGGGGCCTGCGCCACCATCCGCTCGACCTCGTCGGCGATCGTCTCCGCGTGGCCACGCATGAACTTGTCGCGCAGGGCCTGGTTGTGGAGCGCCTTGCGCCGCTCCTCGGGCGACGCATCGAACACCACCCCTTCGCCGAAGATGGGCGTCATGAAGGGGTACGCCTCGGCTTGGTCGAGGTCCTCCTCGGGGGCCCGGAAGAAGATCTCGTTGGCCTCGGGGCCGGTGAGCAGCACGACGTCGCGATCGGCCAGGCGGAAGGTCCCGACGTCGCCGCACTCGGCGCGGGTGCGCTCCATGAGGCCGATCGGATCGACGCGCAGCTCCTCCAGGTGGCCGGTGCCGGTCGGGTCTCCCTCGCCGGAGACGCGCGGTGGCTCGCGCCGGTCGGTGTCGATCGCGGTCATTCGCTGCCTCCCACGGGGGCTTCGGGCTCGATCTCGACCAGGGTGAGGTGGACGCCGCGCGGCGCGGACACGACCGTGAGCACGGCGGCGGCGACGTCGCCGGCCCGGAGGATGCCGGGGTGCCGCATCAGTCCCCACCTGGTCCACTCGTTCAGCACGTCGTCGATCACGGCCGGGTCCCAGCTGGAGCCCTGCTCGGTGCTCGACGGCCCGGGCCGCACGATCCCCACCCGCACCCCCGTGCCCTCGAGCTCCATCTGCATCGACCGCGCCATGCCTTCGAGGGCGTGCTTCGACACGACGTAGGAGGCCATCGACGGTCGGAGCAGGCGCACGACGTCGGACGTGACGAACACGATGTCGCCCCGCTGCCGTTCCACCATCCCCGGCCCGAGCCCTCGGACGAGCCGGTGGGCGCCGAGCAGGTTGAGCTGCACCTGCTGGACGAAGTCGTCGGGGTCGACGTCGAGCGTCGCCAGCGGGAACACCTCGCCCGCGTTCGAGACGACGATCTCGATCGGGCCCACCTCAGCCTCGGCACGGCGGGCGAAGTCGTCGATCGAGGCATCGTCGGTGAGGTCGAGCGGAACCGCGAGCGCGTCGCCGCCGTCGGCGCGGATCTTGGCGGCCGACTCCTCGAGCCGATCCAGGCGGCGGGCACCGAGCACGACCGGGTGACCGGCTTCGGCGAGCGCCTCCGCCGTGGCCAGCCCGATGCCTGACGAGGCGCCGGTGACCACGGCGGCGCGGCGATCAGGGTGGGGCGGGAACTTGGGCATCAGCGGAGCACCACCGTGGTGGGGAGGGCGGCGAAGCCGCGGACGTTGACGCTGTGGACGCGGCGGATGCCGTCGACGTCGATGTCGTAGTCGGCCACGCGAGCCACCAGCTCCTCGAGGCAGACGCGGGCCTCGAGCCGGGCGAGCGACGCGCCGAGGCAGAAGTGGCGACCGAACCCGAAGCTGGCGATCTGCTGGAGCTCGCGGTCGGGCCGGTCGAGGTCGTAGCGGTCTGGGTCGGTGAACATCCGCTCGTCGCGGTTGGCCGATCCCACCACCAGCACCACCCGCTCGGCCGCCGGGATGACCGTGCCGTGCAGCTCCACGTCCTCGGTGGTGATCCGGGCGAGCATCTGGCTCGACGTGTCGTAGCGGAGCGTCTCGTCGATCCACGCCGGGATGCGCTCGGGGGCACCGAACGGCTTGGCCCGCTCGGTGGGGTTGCGCCACGCCCAGTACCACGCGTTGCCGAGGAGCTTGGTGGTCGTCTCGTTGCCGGCGACGACCATCAGGAACAAGAAGCCCATGATCTCGTCGTCGGTGAGGCGGTCGCCGTCGACCTCGGCGGCGAGCAGCGCCGAGGTGAGGTCATCGGTGGGCTGGGTCCGACGCTGGGCGAGCATGTCGGCGTAGTAGGCCACCAGCGAGAAGGCGGCCTCGACCCCCGCCGGCGGCACGTCGTCCATCCCCTCGTCGCGGTGCACCAGCAGGTCGGACAGCCGTCGCACCTCGTCGCGGTCAGCGACCGGCACGCCGATCAGCTCGGAGATGACGTCCATCGGGAGCTTGCCCGCCACGTCGGCGACGAAGTCGAACGTGCCCCGGGCGAGGGCGACGTCGAGGTGCTGGCGGGTGAGCTCCCGGATGCGCGGCTCGAGCTCGCTCACGCGCCGGGGGGTGAAGCCGCGGGAGACGAGCCCTCGCATGCGACCGTGCATCGGCGGGTCCATCGCGAGGAACGACATCGTCCGGTGGGCGTGAGGACCGGAGGCAGCCGGGTCGAGCGACACGCCATGGGCCGACGAGAACCGCACGTTGTCCCGGAAGCCGTCCACCACATCGGCGTGTCGGGACAGCGCCCAGAAGTCGCCGTCGTCGTTCCGGTAGACGGGGGCTTCGTCGCGGAGGCGCTGGTACGTGGGGTAGGGGTCCTCGTGGATCTCGTACTGGTACGGGCTGTAGACGAGGTCGGTGGCCGTCATCGACCGCCCCCCACCAGGAGGCCGGCGACCTCGTCCATCCGATCCGCCAGATCGGCGTAGCTGAAGTAGCCCATCCCCGCCTGCAGGAGCGCCCCGGCCAGCGCCAGGTTCAGCGCGCGCAGCACCGCACGGTCGGCGTCGTCGCCCAGCGCGGCGGCCAGGTGCTGGTTGAAGGCAGCTCCGATCCGGTTGCGGAGCCGCTGCACGTCGGGGTCCTGGGCGAGGATCGCGGTCGTCGACGCGGCGGCCAGCTCCGGCTCCTCCGCGATGAGCAGGGCCAGCTCGCGCATGGCGACCGACACCCGGGTGCGGGCGTTGTGGCGGCCGTCGACGGGCGCGGGAGCGAGGGTCTGCAGCCGACGCCAGAACACCTCGGCCACCAGGTGGTCCTTCGACGCGAAGTAGGTGTAGGCGGTGGCGGCGGCCACGCCGGCCCGGCGAGCGGCGTTGCGGACCGTGAGCCCCTCATAGCCATGGGCTCGGAGCTCGTCGATGGTCGCGTCCACCAGTGCGTCCACCCTGTCCGACCGCCGCTCGGCGGGTCCGCGCCGCACGGGCACCGCGGTCGACGTGCTGGACATGTGTCCAGACACTAGTCTGGCGGCATGAACGACGGCAACCCTGACGCGCAGGACCTCCACGATCGTCCCGACTACTCCGGGCCGTTCGATCCCGACTTCCGCTACGAGGACCTGTCGAAGGAAGCGCTGGTGCGGCTCGTGCGCGAGTACGCGCTGATCGTCCACCTCCTCGACCGCTCGATGTGCGCGGCGATCGGCATGAAGTACGGCCAGGAGGTGGTGGAGGAGCTGGCCATCGAGGAGTGGCGCGGCGCCTCCCCGATCTACGGCGACCGCCTCCGGCAGGTCATGGGCATCGAGGGCGACGGCGTGGAGGCCATCTTCAAGGTGCTGCAGCTCGATCCCGGGTTCCCGCAGCACTACATGGACGTGCAGTACGAGATCGTCGACGATCGCCACGGCTTCTTCGAGCTCCGATCGTGCGGCGCGCTCATGGATGTGGAGCCGTGGGGCGAGCGGGCCATCACCGGCATGTGCCACACCATCGAGGACGCCACCTTCGACCCCACCGCGCAGGCGGTGAACCCCAAGGCCCACGTCAGCCACGTGCACCGCCCGCCCCGCCTCCCCGCCGATCGCGTGCCGCACTGCCGTTGGGAGGTCACGATCGACGACGCCAACGAGACGCTCGAGGAGCCGCCGATCACCACGATGACCAGGGGCACCACCGCCGCCACCTTCCAGTTCCCCGCCATGCGCGACGGCACGCCCCACCTCCCGCCCGCGTCGTCCGAGGTCTCCATCCGGTAGGACGGTGGGGTGGTGACCTCCCGCATCGTCAGCCTCGTGCCCTCGGTGACGGAGACCCTCCTGGCCTGGGGCGTCGAGCCAGTGGCGTGCACCCGCTTCTGCGAGCAGCCGCAGCTGCACCACGTCGGCGGCACCAAGGACCCCGACGTGCCCGGGATCCTCGACCTGGCGCCCGACCTCGTGGTGGTCGACGAGGAGGAGAACCGACGGGAGGACCACGACGCGCTGGTGGCGGCCGGGCTGGCGGTCCACGTGCTGGCGGTGCGCGACCTCGCCGGGCTCGACGAGCAGATGACCGGCCTGGCCGACGCGGTCGGCGCCCACTGGGAGCCGCTCGGCCCCGTGCCGGTGCCCGACGCCACCCGCGCCGCGTGGGTGCCGATCTGGAAGCGGCCGTGGATGGCGCTCGGCGAGCCGACCTACGGGTCGGCGATCCTGCGCACCCTCGGCCTCGCCAACGTCGCCGCGCCGGACGGCGCCTACCCCGAGGTCGACCCTGCCACGGCGCGGGCACGCGGCACCGACGTCGTGATCGCGCCGAGCGAGCCGTATCCGTTCGCGGAGCGCCACCGCGCCGAGCTGGAACAGGTCGCCCCGACGCTGTTCGTCGACGGCCGTGACCTGCTGTGGTGGGGCACCCGCACGCGCGGCGCCCTGGATCGCCTGGCTGGCCTGCTCGCCTGACTACTCGTCGGCCACGCGGCGCTCCGCCTTGGCGATGAGCGTCTCCGCCTGGCTGTTCATCTTGGCGCCGCTCGGCCAGCCGGCGTAGTGGGTGAGGAAGATGACGATCTCGCGGACCTCGTCGGCCGTGAGCTCCTCGTTGCCGAGCGCGGCTTCGAGCTGGAGTCCGAGCACGTCGTGCATGCCGCGTCCGACCAGCAGCCCGATCAGGAGCAACCGACGGTCGCGGTACGACAGCCCGTCGCGCTCCCAGATCTCACCGAAGAGGTGCTCGACCGTGTAGCCGAAGAAGTCGCCGGGTCCGTCGGCGACCTCCGGCCAGCCGTATACGGAGGCCATCACCTCGAGCCCTCGCTGGCGCTTCTGGGGATCGCTGTCCATCAGGCCTCCGATCGAAGTCCGGGCAGGCGGCGGTCGAGCGCGAGGGCGCCGTAGGCCAGCCCGAGGAAGAAGACCGCCACGATCGCACAGCGGAGCAGGGCGACGGGGTAGCCGAGCACCTGGGCGTTCATGAACGGGTAGGCGTAGTAGTCGTTCCCCGCCACGTCCTGGACGAACGACCCGCGGACGAGCGCGAACACGAGCCACCCGACGGGCGGCAGGATGGCCAGCCGCACGACGCCGCCATCGAGCTGGCGACGCGGTCCGAGCACGAGCCAGCCGACCCCAGCCAGGATCGGCGACAGCGTGTGGAGGATGGTGTCGGCCACGAGGTCCCAGCCGGTGAGCTCGTGCAGCGAGGCGAGGGCGACGTGGAACACCACGCCCGTCACCGCGATGCAGAGCACCGCCACGATCCGCATGACCCGGAAGGCGGTGGACGAGCGGAACGGGTCGACGGCGAGCATCCGATGGGTGACGGCCACCGCGATGTTCGACAGCACGGTGAAGAAGCAGAAGAAGTTGAACACCTTCCCCTGCACGCTCCCGAACGACCCACCATCAGACGTGGCGGAGAGGACGAGCTGCAGCACGAGCCCTGCCGTGACGAGGGCGGCGACCGCCGCGAAGCACCGCTTGGCGAGCTGCTCGCTCATCAATCGAGAGCGGCGACGACGTAGAGGGCGCCGGCCGGCACGACGATCCAGGCCAGCGCGGTGATGACGATGGCGTAGAGCGCGAACTGCCGCGCCCCGAGCGGACGGGTGGCCGAGAGCTGGAGGATGATGTCGCGCTCCACCTGCGACGACGCGCCGAGTCCGTCGAGCAGCTCGTCGGTGGCGGCGGCGTCGCTCTTGCGCAGGAGGCGGAAGCGCTCGAGGGTGTCGCCGATCTCGTCGATGACCAGCGGCTGGCGCTCTGGGAACCCGTCGTCGTCCACCTGCGCCACGAGACGCGACGCTACCGCTGGGCCACCGTCCGCTCGGTGGACGAGCCAGTGCCCAGGACAACGGCGTCGACCGCCCCACCTGGGAAGCCGCGATGAACGGCTGAGACGTCCGGATGGCCGATCCCGCCACCGCGGGCGAGGTCGCCATCGCGTACATGCCGCACCCACTGGGTCGACCACCTCACCAAGGACCTGCAGCCCGGCGTGGAGTTCAGCGACGCGGCCGCGGCGCGGGTCGCCGAGCTCGACGCCGAGTTCGAGCGCAACCACCCCGCCTGACGTCGCGCCGTCCTGAACGCCGGAGGTTCAGGGCTGCCTTCGCCCGAGGGCACTCCCCTCGTCCACCACTCCCCGTCCGTCGAGGTCCGCCTCGGCTGGCCCACCGGATCCGTCGTACGGTGGCCGGATCCTGACGCAGAGACGGAGGTCACCCGATGGGTGCGAGCCGCTACCGAGATGACCTGCCGCAGCGCCGCGACCTGCTGCTCACCGACGGCGGATTGGAGACGACCCTCCTCTTCGACCGCGGGCTCGACCTCCCAGACTTCGCGTCCTTCCCACTGGTGGACGACGAGGCGGGCCGAGCGACCCTCACCGAGTACTTCCTGTCGTACGTCGACATCGCTCGCCGGGCCGGGGTGGGCGTCGTGCTGGAGACGCCGACGTGGCGGGCCAACCGTGGCTGGGGTGCGGGTCTCGGCTACGACGCCGCGGGCCTCGACGCCGTCAACCGGGCGGCGGTCGCGCTGCTCGAGGAGATCCGCGACCAAGCGCCAGACGTGACGATCGTGATCAGCGGCAACGTCGGACCGCGTGGTGACGGGTACGTCCCTGGTGACCTCATGACCGCGGCCGAGGCCGAGGAGCACCACCACCTGCAGGTCGCCACGTTCGCTGACACCGCCGCCGACCTGACCACCTTCCTCACGGCGAACTACATCGACGAGGCGATCGGCTTCGCGGCGCGGCCAGCGCGGTCGGCCTCCCGGCCGTCGTGTCGTTCGTCGTCGAGACCGATGGCAGGTTGGCGTCCGACGTGTCACTCGAGGAGGCGATCCGGTCCGTCGAGGACGCGACCGACGGCTCGCCGCTCTTCTACGGCATCAACTGCGCGCACCCGGACCACTTCGCCGCCGTGCTGGCTGGCGACGAGGACTGGCTCGGCCGCATCGGGCTGCTCCGGGCCAACGCCTCCCGCATGTCCCATGCCGAGCTCGACGAGGCCGAGGAGCTGGACAGCGGCGATCCGCAGGAGCTGGCCGAGTCGTACGCCGCGCTGTGCGCCGCGCACCCGAGCCTCAGGGTCGTCGGCGGTTGCTGTGGCACCGACCACCGCCACGTCGGCGCCATCGCCGAGGCCTGCGCGGGCGCCGGCTAGCCCGCCGCGGCCATCAGGGGGCGAACCATCGGACACGACGCGCGTCGAACGGCTCTTGCTTGCCCTTGAGCGCGACCCGCTCCGGCACGCCAACCGGCTCTGGAAGGAGATGAGCGAGCCGAGCGGAGAGCATGACCTCACCGGCCGCGGCCTGTCCCTGGAGCCGCGACGCGGTGTTGATGACATCGCCGACGGCGGTGAAGTCGTGCACGGCCGTATCGCCGATGTTGCCGATGAACGCCTCGCCGAAGTCGAGGCCGATCCCGATCTCGAAGTCGGCGCCGCCGGATGTGCCGTAGCCGACCCGCTCGAGCAGCTCGCGTGCGTGCTCGACCATCAGCTGAGCGATGAGCGTGCGGGCTTCGGCAGGCACGACCTCCACCTCGGGCACGATGAAGGGCGGGACGTACAGCGCCATGACCTCGTCGCCGATCAGCTTGTCGATGAGCGCCTCCGGGAAGAGCACCTTCTCGGCATGGGCGTAGAACCGTCGCAGCTCGATGCTCACCTCGGCTGGGGTGCGCGACTCCGACTCGGCGGTGAACCCGCGCAGATCGGCGAACAGCACACCGATCTCCAGGGTCATGCCCCCCGGCGGCGCCAGCTCGACACAGGTCGAGCAGATGGCCGGGTTCTTCCGCGACGGCCGATAGCCGAGCGGGCGCACGAGCCGACCGCCGAGCCCCCCGAACGGCGCGCCGCAGTAGCCGCACCGAGGCGTGCTCGGGAGGGCCCGCAGGAGGCGCTTGAAGGCCCGCGAGCTCGGCTGCGCGCCGTAGCGCCAGTACGACTCCCAGTCATCCGGAGCCAGCGGTTCACCAGGGTGCTTGCGGGCGTACTTCACGAGACCCTTCAACGCCTGGCGCTGCGCGAAGGGAGCTCGCCGACTCGAGCCACGGTCGTCGTTGGTTGGCATGTCGCCCCCCATCCTGCCTGAGCTCAGCTACGAGAGGAGCTGATCGATGAGGGTCTCCGTCAACCACTTCTGGTACCGCTCCGACTTCCAGCTCCGGTCGAGCACCAGCAACCGGTAGACCTCGGGCGACATGAGGGCGTGGATGACGTCGGCGGCGTCGCGCGCTCGCAGCTCGGGCCTCAGTGCCCCCGCTCGAGCCAACGAGCTCGCGAGCAGCCGTTGCCCCTCCTGCCGCTGGCGGGTCAGGTCATCCAGCAGCGTGGCGGCGTCGGGATCCGAGCCGGCCGCGCTCACGAGGATGCGGTAGCTCGGCGCGACCCTCGAGTTCACCTGGGCGGCGATCGAGACGAAGCCGGCCACCCGCGCCTTCGGGTCTGGATCGGCGAGGAGCGCTCGGACGGGTGGACGATCGGCCATCGGAGGGGCCTCGTCGTCGCCCACGATCGAGACGTCGAGGAGGGCCTTGAGGATCCCGCGCTTGGACGAGAACAGCCGGTACACGGTGGCCGCCGGGACATCCGCCTGCGCGCTGATCGCCTCGATCGTCGCGGCCCCGTAGCCGCGCTCGAGGAACAGCGTCCGTGCCGCATCGACGACCGCGGCCCGCGCCAAGCGCGTCCTCGCCTGGCCGCGGTTCCCGTCGCTCACGTCTTGACACTAACACTCTCGATATGAGAGTATTACTCTCACTTTGGAACACCCACTCGAAGGAGCGACATGAAGACGATGACGTGCAGCCACCTCGGCGGACCGTGTGATCACCAGCTCACCGGCAAGGACGCCAACGAGGTCATCAAGGCGCAGGACGAGCACCTGAAGCAGGCGGTCGCCGCCGGCGACGAGACGCACAAGGGCGCCCTGGACGACATGAAGGGCCGGTGGAAGCGCCCGGTCTCCGGCATGGGCTGGTACCGCAAGGTCAAGAAGGACTTCGCGGCATGGCCCGAGGACGCCTGATCGACCTGCGGTGGAGGCGATGGGACTCGAACCCACGACTTCCTGCTTGCAAAGCAGGTGCTCTAGCCAGCTGAGCTACGCCCCCGGGACTTGACGGGACGGACTCTATCGACGGCTCGGAGCCACCCCCGCCTGCGTCACATCGGGCCGAGCGCGAGCTCGACGACCTCTCGTTCCGCCATCGCACGCCCGCGGCTCACCGCGGCGGCCGCGGCTGTCTCGCCGAGTGCCGCCACGATGGCGGCGTGATCGGCGGCGGCGGCCCGGCCGCCGAGGTCGTGGACCGCGGTCCGCTCGAGCACTGCAGCCGCCCCACCGAGGAACACCGCGGCGCGCTCGTGGTCTCCCGCCGCGACCGCCTGGTGCGCCAACGACTGGAGCGGGTCGACGAAGTCCCATCGGCCGACCGACCAGAGACGGCTGAGCGCGTCGCGGAGCAGGATGCCCGCTTCATCGAGGTCACCCCGTTCCACCGCCACCCAGCCGAGCGTGTCGACGCACAGTGCCGCGTTCCACTCATCGCCGCTCTCGAGGGCGAACCCGAGCGCCCGCGTCGCCTCGCGCTCGGCCGTCTCGAGGTCACCGACGTACCGCGCGAGCCGGGCTCGGCTCTCCCCGAGCGCCGCCAACGCCGAGGGGTACGGGCCGTCGGCAACGAGCGCCAGCGCTCGGTCGTGCATCACCAGTGACTCATCGAACTGGCCTCCGGCCGTCATCTGGTCAGTGATCGAGCCGATCGACCACGCCGCCGCCCCGTTCCGTCCAAGCTCGAGGAAGATGTCCGCACTCTCCTCGAGTGCACGCCGGCCCAGCAGCTCTTGCTCGGGATCGCCGCTGAACAGTGCACGTTGTCCGGACACCTGCAACCACCGCGCCACACCCAGCCGGTCGCCCTTCGCCCTCGACAACGTGATCGCCTCGTCCAAGAAGGCGCCGACCTCGTCGGTCGTCCACATCCTGACCGCCGCAAGGTGTCCCAGCACCGACGCCCGCACGTCCGAATCGGCGCTCATCGCGGCGAGGGCGCGGAGCAGGAGATCACGCGCCTCCTCGACCAGTCCGGTGCGGGTCAGCCCGCGGCTCAATCCGGCAGCAATGCGAGCCGCGTCGTCGACGCGCCCCAGTGTCATCGCGGCCTCGAACCCTGCCTGCAAGTTGCCGCGCTCGCGCACGACCGCCGCTAGGACCTCGGTCTCGCGGGCGGTCTGGAACGAGTCTTCAGCCCGCATCGCGAGATCGACGCACCAAGACACCATGCGCTCCTCGACCCGACCGTGCTCGTCGGCTTCGACCAGGCGCTGCGCGGCGTACTCACGGATGGTCTCGAGGAGCGAATAGCGGGCGCCGGTGGCGAGCAGCTCGGTCTGCACCAGCGATTGATCGACGAGGACGGCCAGGAGATCGAGCCGCTCGACGGCCGGGCTCCCATCGCCGATCGCATCGACGGCGTCGATCTCGAAGCCACTGGGGAAGATCGCGAGCTCGCGCAGCAGGCCACGCTCCTCCTCGGAGAGCAACCCATAGCTCCAGTCGACGACCGCAGCGAGGGTGCGATGGCGCTCAGGCGCCTCCCGTGACGAGAGGAGCGCGAACCGGTCGTTGAGTCGATCAGCGATCTGGCTCGGGGTCAGCACCGCAAGCCGGGCGGCGGCGAGCTCGAGCGCGAGGGGGTTGCCGTCGAGCTGCGCGCACAGCGCCGCGACGAGGTTCCGATCCTCTGGAGCGACTCGGTAGCCGGGTCGGGCCAGCTCGCCACGGTCGGAGAACAGCGCGATGGCGTCATCGCTGCCCAGCGAGGGCAGGCGCCACACTCGCTCGCCGGTGATGCGCAACGGCGCCCGGCCCGTTGCGAGCACCGTGAGCGTGGGACAACCGGCGAGCAGGCCGCGCACCGCCTCCGCAGCCGCATCGGTGACGTGCTCGCAGTTGTCGAGGACGAGCAGCGCCACACGACCGCCGAGCCGCGAGGTCACGGCGTCGATCACGCTGCCCGCTGGCGACTCGTCGCTGCTGCTCTCCGGCATCGCAGCGCGGATCGCGTCGCCGACCGTGCCGGGATCGCGCACGGGCACGAGGTCGACAAACCACGTGACATCGGTGCGCGGCAACCGGTCACGCGCTACCTCGACCGCCAGCCGTGTCTTCCCCGAACCGCCCGGTCCCACGACCGTCGTCAGGCGAGAGCCGTCGAGCATCGCGCCGAGGTCTGCCCGCTCTGCCTCGCGCCCGACGAAGGTGCTCAGGTCGACGGGAAGCGAGTGACGTGGCGTGTCGATGGAGCGCAGCGGGGGGAACTTCGTCGGAAGCCCGCCCCGCGACAGCTGGAAGAGGCGACGAGGGGCCGCGAGATCCTTCAGCTGGTGCTCACCGAGGTCTCGTACTTCGGCCTCGTGATGAGAAGGCTCGGCGAGCGCCTTCGTGACCTCGCTGACCACGACCTGTCCGCCGTGCCCAGCAGACATGATGCGCGCGGCGATGTGGACCGCCATGCCGACGTAGTTCTCACCGCGCAGCAGCACTTCGCCGGTGTGCAACCCCATGCGCACGCGCACTTCGCCGGCGCTCCCCCACTCGTGCTCATGGAGGGCGAGCTGGCCATCGAGCGCCGCCGCGACGGCCTCGTCGGCCCGCGGAAAGGCCACGAAGAACGAGTCACCTTCGGTGCCGACCTCGGCACCTCCATGGGCCACGAAGGCCTCGCGAAGCAGGCGGCGGTGGTCCTCGAGCACGTTCGCGTAGTCGACACCAAGCCGCTGCAGCAGGCGCGTCGAGCCCTCGATGTCCGTGAACAGAAACGTCACCGTGCCGGTCGGCAGAGAGGCCACCGCGCCATTCTGGACCACCTGCCGCGGGAGCCGCCGACCCCGGAGAGGATCGATCCCCGAGGGCGCCCTAGGAGAACCGCTCGGTCCGCCAGGACTCGTGCTGTTGGCCCAGGTCGGTGTGGGCGGGGCGCGGAACGCGAGCGGGTCGTGGATCGCGCGCCAATCGCGGGTGGCCACTCGCCGAGCACGTTGAAGTTGCGGGAGATGACCCAGGCGGCGAAGTCCGGGGTGAAGGTCAACGGCTGGTCATGGCGGCCCGGATCGAAGATCGGGGCCCACCAGTCGAACAGTCGCTGCTCGTCGAGCTTGCCCCCCGCCTCGATGAAGCCCAGATCGACCCAGCACTGGTGGAGCGCACCAGCGTCACCGTCGACCAACGCCACGACCTCGCGCCCGTCGTGCAGGTGGGCCGCGTGGACCTGCCCGATCGGCGCGGCCGCCGTGGGCTGCTCGCCGATCCACTCGAACACCTCGTCGGCGGGACGTCCGAGCTCTCGCTCGATCACGGCGTGCACCGTCTCGAACGGCATCGGCGGTGCATCGGACTGCAGCGCCCCCGACGATCTGCTGGTAGGCGGCCCGGTGCTCCTCCGGGATCGACCCGGCATCGAGGAACGACACGAGCTGGCCGACCGTCGTCACCCATGCCCCGAGTTCACCCCGGCGACGCCCGGACCGACCGAGTCCGGGCTGCTGCAGGTGGTCAGGGCACGCACCCCGGTGCGGTCGGCGGAAGACCGCACCGGGTGCGTCGAACAGCTAGTCCTTGCGGATCGTGCGGGTCTCGACGACGCCGTCCTCGACCTCAGCCTTGAAGTCCCAGCGCTTGGCTCCCTTGCGGAACTGCACCTCGACCTCGAGGCCGGTCCCACGGTCGATGTGAGCCGTGAAGCCGGGGGCGGCCTGGACGCTGACGACGGTGAGCTGCAGCCCGTCGCGCTGGATGGTGACGGAGCCGACCTTGCCGGCCTTGCACGTGGCGGTGGACTGGGCTGCGTTGAGCCCGGTGCACACGGGCCGCGGGCCGCGGTCGGCCGATGCGGTGCCGGCGATCGGCCCGCCGATGATCGTGGCGCCCAAGAGCGCGGATGCGATGAGCTTCTTCGGGTTCAACGGAGGTCTCCTTGGTGAGTGGTTGGTGCGGCCACCATCTCTTGACCAAGGCAATGCGCATCCCCAGAGCCGCCTAAGGACCGGTAAAGGAACTGCGGCGGGCTCAGGCCGCGGGCGGATCGGATCCGAGGTCGCGTCGCGCGATGCCACTGGCTCGGCGGCGGACGTCGCTCCGGAGCTGGCTCGGTTTGGATCGGAGGCGGCGACCGAACGGGCCGACGAACGTCACCTCGGCCTCGGGATCGCCCTCCACGCTCCAGCCACCCTCGTGCACGAGGTGGTGGTGCCACCAGCACAGGCCGATGAGGTTGCTGGCGTCGGTCGGGCCGCCCTTCGACCACCATCGGATGTGGTGACGGTGGCGGATCGGGCGCTCGCAGCCCGGGAACCGGCAGCAGCCGTCCCGCCGGGCGATCTTGCGAGCGAGCCAGCGAGGCACCGACTGCGAGATGCGAGCGATGCCGACGGTGCGGCCCTCGGGGGTGTCGAGGTTGAACTCGACGCGACCGTCGCAGAGGAGGCGAAGGATCGAGTCGCGCGGCACGGAGAGCTCGCCGATGTGACCGTTGCCGTCGACGGCTCCGTCGATGACGTCGGCATCGGCGTGGACGACGACCAGCGCCCCTTGCGGATCGAGGTCGTCGGCGACCTGTTGATCGGCGAGGGAGACCAGCGCGTGCCCGCAGCGCTCGGGGAACGGTGCCCACACGCCGGTGTCGGCGTCCGGACCCACCCGGTTGGCTTCCCGCTCGAGCGTGGCGTTGAGTCGGGCGGCCTCGGCGGCGGGCAGGAACCCGGAGTAGGTGCAGCCATCGCGCTCGTGGTCCTCGCGCCAGCGGAACGACGTCTGAGCCTGTGCGCGCTCGGCATCGCGCTTCGTTCGGACCCGGTGGTCCTTGGCGAGCCGCTTGATCTGCCGGACCGTGTGGCCGGGGAGGTCGTGGGCCAGGTCGGCGTCGGTGGCGGGCGTGGCGTACACGGTGGCGGGGGCGACCTGGTCCCACGAGAGCGTGCCCGACGCGAACGCTTCCCGGATGGCGGGCAGCTGCTGCAGCGCGGCGCCGGCGCGCACCCACTCCTTGGCGGTGTGGTGGCCGACGCGGAGCAGGTACATGAGCTGCGCCTCGGTGCACGTGGCTCCATCGGCCGCCCAGTCCTCCTCGAGGTCGGCGGCGGTGACCACGTCGAGGAGCTCGGCCTGCACCGCGCCGAGCAGCGCACCCAGCTGCTCGATGGCCTCCGAGCGCTCGGTGGGCGTGCACGACCGGAGAGCGGCGATGCGCTCGTTCGACATGCTCGACCTCCTCCGGGACGCGGTGCTCCAGCGGGAAGGGGACCTCGCGGTCACCGAAGGGGAAGAACCCCAGTCTATCGAACACACGTTCGCCACGCAAGCACCTCTCAGGGATCTCTTCTCGCCAAGCCGCTCAGGTGGTCGCCTGCTGCGAGCCGCGAGGCCGCGCTGCCCTGCGTGCGAGCGCGCGCCGGCGAGGACTAGGGGCGGCGCCGGGCGGCCGCGATCGACGCGGCGGTCTCGCCGAGGGCGACCATGAGCTCGGCGGCGTCATCGACCAGCTGCTCCTTGCTGACGTCGATGCGGCCGTCGAGCCAGGCCACCACCAGCTCGCCCACGCCGCCGACGAGCATGGCGGCCGCGATGCGGCCGATGCGCTCGCCCTCCGCGGGCCGGCCGTGGAGCTCCGCGCCGCCCTCCTCGACCACCCCCACGAGCAGGTGCGCGGTCTCGATCCGGCGCCGGTTCAACGCCTCGTTGCCGAGGGCCTCGACGTAGAGCACCCGACCGCGGCGCCGATCGCCGTCGACGAAGCCGACGATGCCACCGACAGCAGCATGGGCCCGAGCGCGCGGTTCGTCACCCGCCTCGGCCATGGCCTCGAACACGGCCGCGCCGAGCTCTTCGACCAACCGGTCGTAGACGGCGACCACCAACGCGTCGAGGTCAGCGAAGCTCTCGTAGAAGTAGCGAGGGTTCAGGCGGGCCGCCTGGCAGACCGCCCGCACCGTGGTGCCGCTCCAGCCGTCGGTGCCCAGCAGATCGAACGCCGCGTCGAGCAGCAGCGTCCGGCGCTCGGCCCTACGGTCCTGCGGCGAGAGACCGACCCACCGGGTGGGCTTGCGAGTGGCAGGCGAAGTTGGCAACACTCGTTACCATACAGCCGAGGTCGCCGACCGACCGCCTGCCAGGAGCGCCCATGCCCGCCACCCACCCCTCCACCCGCGAGCGCCGGGTCGCCACCAACGGCATCGAGCTCCACCTCGTCGAGGCGGGCCCCGACGACGGGTTCCCGGTGGTGCTGGCCCACGGCTTCCCCGAGCTCGCCTACTCGTGGCGCCACCAGCTGCCGGCGCTGGCGGACGCCGGCTACCACGTGCTGGCGCCCGACCAGCGCGGCTACGGACGGTCCGACCGGCCCGAGGCGATCGCCGACTACGACATCCACCACCTCACCGACGACCTGCTCGGCCTGCTCGACGACATCGGGGCCGACCGGGCCGCCTTCGTCGGCCACGACTGGGGAGCGATGGTCGTCGGCTCGATGGCGCTGCTGCACCCGGAGCGGGTCGCCGGCGTGATGACCATGAGCGTGCCGCTGCTCCCCCGGGGCCCGATGTCGCCGGTGCAGCTCATGCGCCAGGTGTTCGGCGACAGCTTCTTCTACATCCTCTACTTCCAGGAGCCGGGGGTGGCCGACGCCGACCTCGGCGCCGACCCCGGCGAGACGATGACCCGCATGCTCGCCGGCCTCACCATCCCCGCCGACGGTGGCGGCGACGTCGCCGGGCTCGGCAACCCCGACGGTGGCGGCTTCGTCGACCGGCTCCCCAAGCCCGCCGGCCTCCCGGCGTGGCTCAGCCAGGCGGAGCTCGACCACTACATCGCGGAGTTCACCCGCACCGGGTTCACCGGCGGCATCAACTGGTACCGCAACTTCGACCGCAACTGGGAGACGACGCCGCAGCTCGAGGGCGCCAAGGTCACCGTGCCGTCGGCGTTCATCACCGGGAGCCAGGATCCCGTGCGCCTCATGAGCCCTGAGGCGGTCATGGACGGCCACGTGACCGATCACCGCGGGAGCACGATCGTGGAGGGCGCCGGGCACTGGGTGCAGCAGGAGTCACCCGACGAGGTCAACGCCGCGCTGCTGTCGTTCCTCGGCTCGCTCGACATCGGGGGTCGCTGACGTGCCCGCCCCGTGGCCGCTCCGCTTCGGCGCCTTCTACGCGCCGTTCCACCCGGTCGGCCAGAGCCCCACCCTCGCCCTCGAGTACGACCTCGAGCGGGTCGAGGCGCTCGACCGCTTCGGGTACGACGAGGCCTGGTTCGGCGAGCACCACTCAGGCGGCTACGAGATCATCGGCTCGCCGGAGATCTTCATCGCCGCCGCCGCGCAGCGGACCAAGCACATCAAGCTCGGCACCGGTGTGACGTCGCTCCCGTACCACCACCCGTGGCTGGTGGCCGATCGCATCGCGCTGCTCGACCACCTCACCCGCGGTCGACTGATCTTCGGCTGCGGTCCGGGGGCGCTCCCCACCGATGCCCACATCATGGGCATCGACCCGGTGAACCAGCGGCGGATGATGGAGGAGAGCCTCGAGGCGATCCTGGCGCTCTTCACCTCGGACGAGCCGATCACACGAGAGACCGACTGGTTCACGATCCGCGACGGTCGCCTCCAGATGCGCCCGTACACCCATCCCCACCCGGAGGTGGCGGTGGCCGCGATGGTCACGCCGTCGGGCCCGCGGCTCGCCGGGCAGCACAACGTGTCGCTGCTGTCGCTGTCGATGTCGCTGGCCGAGGGCTTCGCCGCCATCGGCCAGGCCTGGGGCGTGGTGCAGGAGCAGGCCGCCAAGCACGGCCAGCCAGAGCCCGACCGCCGCACCTGGCGGATCCTCGGGAACCTGCACATCGCCGAGACCCGCGAGCAGGCCGTGCAGGACTGCACGTACGGGCTCAAGGACTTCTCCGACTACTTCGGTGGCGGCGCCGGGTTCGTGCCGCTCGCCAACGCCGTCGACGGCGAGGCCGACACGCCCGAGGCGTTCGTCGAGCGCTACAACAAGGCGGGTGGCGTCGTCATCGGCACGCCCGACGACGCCATCGAGTACATCGAAGGCCTGATCGAGCAGTCGGGTGGCTTCGGCACGTTCCTGATGCTCGGTCACGACTGGGCGTCGCCGGAGCGCACGATCAACAGCTACCGGCTCTTCGCCGAGAAGGTGATGCCGCACTTCCAGGGGCAGCTGGCCAGCCCGCGGGCGTCGCACGACTGGGCCACCGCCAACCGGGGCCAGCTGTTCGGCCAGGCCATCCAGGCGATGGGCAACGCCATCACGTCGCACGTCGAAGAGAAGGAGGCCGACGCCCAGGCGGCGACCGGCCCCGCGAACGAGGAGGCCACCGCCTGATGCGAGCTGTCGCCCTGAAGTCCGGCCAGATCTACGTGAAGGAAGACGCCCCCGATCCCACCCCAGGGTTCGGCGACGTCCTCGTCCAGGTGAAGGCGTGCGGCATCTGCGGATCCGACCTCCACTTCGCCAAGCACGGCGCCCAGATGCTCGCCCTCGGCAAGGAGATGGGCGGCCTGTCGATCATGAGCGAGGGCCCCGACCTCGACCTCGACCAGGACGTCTACATGGGCCACGAGTTCTCGGCCGAGGTGCTCGACGTGGGACCCGACACCGTGGCGCCCGCCGCCGGCACCATCGTCACGTCGATCCCGATCCTGTTCGGCCCGACCGGCGTGAAGCCGATCGTCTACAGCAACGACGTGGCCGGTGGCTACGGCGAGCGCATGCTGCTGTCAGCGCCGATGATCACCGAGGTGCCGAACGGGCTCGACTTCCGGCACGCCGCCCTCACCGAGCCGATGGCCGTCGGCCTGCACGCTGTGAACAAGAGCCGCATCAAGCCCGGCGAAGGCGCCCTCGTGCTCGGCTGCGGTCCCGTGGGCCTGGCCGTCATCGGCGCGTTGAAGCTCAAGGGCATCGACACCATCGTCGCCACCGACTTCTCCCCCACCCGACGGTCGCTGGCCACCACGATGGGCGCCACGGAGGTCGTCGACCCCGCGAGCGAGCCGGCCTTCGAGGCCTGGCACCGCGCCGGCAAGAGCAAGCCGCTCGTCGTGTTCGAGGCGATCGGCGTGCCCGGCATCATCGACAGCGTCCTGAAGGATGCTCCCCACAGCACTCGGCTCGTCGTCGTCGGCGTCTGCATGGAGAGCGACCGCATCAACCCGTTCTTCGGGATCAGCAAGGAGCTGAACGTGCAGTTCTGCCTCGGCTACGACCCGATGGAGTTCACCGACACGCTCCGCGCCATCGCCGAAGGCGAGCTGCCGGTCGCCCCGCTCATCACCGGCGAGGTCGACCTCGACGGCGTGGCCGGCGCCTTCGAGGCGCTGGGCAACCCGGACGAGCACTGCAAGATCCTGGTGACGCCTTGAGCGACCGCTTCGCCGGCCAGGTTGCGCTCGTCACGGGCGCCGCCCGGCCGCGCGGGATCGGGCGGGCCACCGCCCTCCGCCTCGCCGAGGGTGGGGCCGACGTGGCGTGCCTCGACATCGCGCGGCCCTACGCGGAGGCCCCCGGTCACGCGACCGCCACCGCCGACGACCTCGACAGCATCGTCGCCGAGATCGAAGCACTGGGTCGCAAGGCGGTCGCGGTCCGCGCGGACGTGTCCGACGAAGCCGAGGTGGAGGCCGCCGTCGCGGCAGCCAGCGAGACCCTCGGCACCATCCAGCTGGTCGCCAACGTGGCCGGCGGGAGCGGGATGGGCTTCGGCGTCGGCCCGCTGCTGAGCGTCGGCGCCGACGAGTTCCGCAAGGTGCTCGACGTGAACGTGGTGGGTACCTGGTTGGTGTCGAGAGCCTGCGCGCAGCGGATGGTCGACGCCAAGGTCGGCGGACGCATCTGCAACGTGTCGAGCCAGGCCGGCAAGCAGGCGTTCGCGATGCTGGGCGCCTACTGCGCCGCCAAGTCGGGGGTGATCCTCCTCACCCAGTGCCTGGCGACGGAGCTGGGCGCGGCGGGCATCGCCGTCAACGCCGTGTGCCCCGGCACGGTCGACACCGACCTGATCAACCCCAACGGCATGTTCGAGATGATGCTCGGCGGCGCCGACCGCGCGCAGGAGTGGATCAACCGCGAGATCCCGCTCGGGCGACTGCAGAGCGCCGAGGAGATCGCCGCGTCGATCTGCTGGTTGCTGTCCGAGGACGCCGCCGCCGTCACGGGCGAGGCCGTGAACACGAGCGCCGGCCAGACGATGGTGTGAGGAGCAGCATGAGCGACCACTTCCCCAAGGGCTCCGTGATCCGCGAGGTCAACATCGAGCCGGCGATCATGTTCGGCGCAGGGCGGGCGCTGCTGTTGCAGCTGGCCCATCCCGCGGTGGCCCAGGGGGTCCAGGATCACAGCGAGTTCAAGAAGAACCCGTTCAAACGCCTGCAGGGCACGCTCGAGGCGACGTACGCGGTCGTGTTCGGATCCGAGGAGCTGGCCCTCGGGGTGGGTCGTCGCATCCAACGCATCCACGACTTCGTCACGGGGCCGGGCTACTCGGCCAACGACCCGAGCAACCTCCTGTGGGTGCACGCCACCCTCGCCGACACCGCGCTGCGCTGCTACGAGGACCTCGTCGGCCCGCTGCCCACCGCCGAGGCCGAGACCTACTACCAGGAGATGAAGCGGGTCGCGGAGGTCTTCGGCGTCGGCCTGGAGCACCAGCCGGCGACGCTCGACGACTTCCGTCGCTACATGGCCGACACCGTCGCCGCCATGGAGGTCACCGACGTGGGGAGGGATCTGGCCGGGTTCATCCTCGACCCGCGCCTGCCGTTGCGGCTCGACCTCCCGTTCCGGCCGCTGCTGCGGCTGCAGACCCTCTTCACGCTCGGGTCGTTGCCGCCGGGCGTGCGCGCGCAGCTCGATGTCACCTGGAGCCCGGCCGACCAAGCGCGCTACGAGCGGGCGCAGCGCCGCGTGCGGCAGATCTTCCGGGCCACGCCCCGGGTCGTCCGCACGGCCGGCACCCGAGCCGGCGGACCCGTGCTGATCTGGTTGGCCACGCGCCACGTGCGCCAGTTCGAGGCCACGCAGCGGGCACGCGGGGAGCAGTCGACGGCCGCGGCCTGAACCGCGGCTCGCCGGGCGAGCAGGTCAGTCCGGGATGGTGTGGCGGTTCTGACGGGTCTGGGCGGCGAACGCGGCGCCCAGGAGCATCAGCGAGAGCACGATGACGATGCCGATCTCGGTCCCGGCGCCCTCGCCGGACAAGCCCTCCGCCGCGATCGCCTGCACCGGGTCCGCCGCCGCCTCGGTGGCGGCCGGGGAGACCTCGGCCGACGACTCGAACGTGGGGCTGAACCCGAAGTCGGGCAGGGCCAGGGGAGCGAGGGTGAGCGAGTCGCCGACCGGCACGTCGGGGATGGCCGGCCTGCTGGTGCCCGCGCCGCGGTCGTCGGGACCCGCCAGCGACCCACCGAGGGTCGGCAGCCCGCTCGACGTCGAGGTCGCCGGTGCGGCGCCGGTCGAGCCACCCGTCTTGGCGGGCGTCGGCCTGCTGCTCTCGGCCGCGGTCTGCTCACCGGTGACAGGGGCCAGCGCCGTCACGAGCGCGCTGAGCGTGGTGCTGAGGCCGTCGAGCTGGGCGGCGGCCAGGAGGGCGCGCACCGGAGCCGGGAGGGCGTTGAGCTGGTCGAGCAGCGCTTGCGCCTGGGCACGGACCGCCGCGGTGGGCACCCCGCCCGGCTGATCAGCGAGGACCGCGAGGTTCTGCGCGGCGGGTGCGACCTGGGCCAGCACCGGACCGGCGAGCGCCAGCACCGGTTGCAGGGGTGCCAGCTGGGCCGCCAGCTGGTCGAGCAGCACGCACTCGGGGGTGGTCGCGGCGCCGGCACAGCTGAGCGAGCTCGGCGGCCCGGCCTGGCCCGGCATCGCCAGGGGTCCCGTGAGGACCACCACGGTGAGGGCGGTGGCGGCGAGCGCGGCGGCGGTTCTGCGCATGAGGGCTCCAGTCGGTGCGATCACGGGTGGTGTGACGTGGGCAACACCCAGCGGTTCGGCGCCCCGAGGCCCGACTCCTGCCCTGCACGGCCACGTCACCGCGGGATCGTTGGGCCGAACGGGCAGAAATCGGCGCGAACCGGAAGATCCCGAGGGGTCGGCACGCGAGTGGGCCGTTCGCCGACGGGTGCCTACGCTCGCGGCCGCCATGCACCCGTACCGCCCCGCCCATCGGCGTGAGCCCGACCACGTGTACCGGCTCCGCCGCGCGCTGGCGGCCACCGGCGTGGTGCTCGGCTTGTTCGCGGTGCTCAACCTCACCGGTGCCGTCGGCGGCGGCGGGAGCGAAGAGGCGGCGACGACCACCACGTCGGAGTCGACGACGACCACAATCCCTCCCGTCCCGGCCTGCGCCGAGGCCGACGTCCAGGTGCCCGACGATCCCGGCAACGCGTGGGCGACGGTCCTGGTCGACACCGCGCGGGGGCTCCCGGAGGGGTTCGGTCCGAACGACCTGCACAACATCGCCGACGCCGGCTTCCCGTTCACCGACGGGCTGGCCGTGCGCACCCTGGTCGTCGCCGACCTCGATGCCCTCCGGCAGGCGGCGGCCGCCAACGGCACGCCGCTCAGCATCCTGGCCGCGTACCGCAGCTTCACCCAGCAAGCGGACCTGTACGAGCGCCGCGTGGACGAGCTCGGCGACACGGAGGCCGGCAGCCGCGTCGCGCGGCCCGGGCACTCCGAGCACCAGCTCGGCACCACCATCGACGTGACCACCGAGGGGGCCACGGACGTGGACCAGTCGTGGGGCTCCACGGCCCACGGCCAGTGGGTGGCCACGAACGCCTACAAGTACGGCTTCCTGCTCAGCTACCCACCCGACGCGTCCGACCGCACCTGCTACGACTACGAGCCCTGGCACCTCCGCTACGTGGGCCGGGAGCTGGCCGCCGACGTGATCGACTCAGGCCTGTCGCTCCGCGAGTACCTGTGGGACCTCAACCCCGTCGACATCACCACCACGACCACGGCCAGCACCACCACCACGACCACAACAGCCGCGGGGTGAGGGCGGAGGAGCTCGCCGCAGGCGAGCGACGACGACTACCCGAGCGTGTAGAGGTGTCCGTCGCGGCTGCCGATGTAGATGCGCCCGTCCCACACGGCCGGAGTGGCCTCGATGCACCCGCCGAGGTCGATCGACCAGAGCTCGGGTGGGTCGACGGCGGGGTCGCTCACGTCGAACGCGTGGAAGACGCCGTCGCAGTCGCCGACCAGGAGCACGTCGTCCACGATCACGGGACTTCCCCACACCGGCGGGGGCAGAAGCTTCTCCCAGCGCACCGCACCTGTGGCTCGGTCGAGGCCGATCAGGCGACCGCCGTTCGTGCCCACGTACACGGTGTCGCCGTACACGCCGGGGGTCCCGTAGATGCCACCCTTCAGCGCGCTCTGGTCATCGATCTTCCACACGATGGGGTTGGCCGAGTTGCTCGGATCGACCTTGGTGAGCTGGCCGACCTCGCGGGCCCGATCGAGGGCGCGGTCGTACTGGGATGCGACGTAGAGCATCCCATCGTCGTCGACCACGACCGACGCGTCGTTGTCGCCACCGGTGAAGAACCGGAAGACCTGCTTCGGCTCTCCCCCGTCGCGCAGATCGCTCAGGTCGTACCCCCAGATCAACCCGGCGGACGTACCGAAGTAGACCGTGTCCTCGTACATCGCCGCCGAGCTCTCCACCGAGGCCGTCTGGTCACCGTTGATGTTCAGCGCCTCCTGATCCCACGCCTGGGTGCTGAACACGACCTCCGGGTCCACCTGCGCGAGCCCGGCGGCATCGGTGCTCCGATTGAGCTTGATGATCCAGAAGCGAGAGCTCTCGCTTCCCTCGATCATGTAGTCGCCGATGATGAGCGGTGACGCGTCCCAGTCGTCGTTCCAGAGCACGGGCCCGACCGACTCGCTGTCGAGGGACCAGAGGACCTCCGCCGCCCCGGGACGGTCGAACGCGATCACCCGGAGCTGGTCGTCGCGCGACCCGGAGTACACCAGCGGATAGCCGTCGGGATCGACGGTGGGCGTGCCCTTGATGATGTCGCCGGTCTCGACGTCCGGGAGGATCCGCTCGCCGGTGATGGCGTCCATGAAGTGGATGTGCCCGTCGTAGCCACCGAAGATCGCCCACGTGCGGTCGTCGCGCACCGAGATGGTGGGTTGGCCGGTCCACCCCATGCCGCACCACACCTTGGTGACGCCGAGGTTGTGCGACTCCCGGCACATCGGCTCGTCCGGGAACCGGTGCAGGACCGTGGGCGTCGTCATCGGCACCGGCCCGACCCCGTAGTAGGAGCGCGACGGGTTGCCCCGGAAGGTGAGGAGCCCCTCGACGGTGGCGTTCGGGTACGGCTTGGTGAACCCGGCCGGATCGGCAAGACCCTCGTAGTCGGTCCGGAAGAACTCGCCCTCGGGGCCGGGGTCCGGCTCCTCGCCGGGCTCGTCGGTGCTCGGTGATCCGTCACCGCCGTCGCCACCGTCGTCGCCGGAGGGCGCCGCGGACGGGCCGTCGTCACTGCCGAAGCTGTCGACGCTCACGCTGATGACGAGAGCGAGGACGCTCACCACCGCCAACCCGAGGAGGGTCAGGCGGCGGCGACGGTCATCAGGCACAGAGGACGATCGTACTGGTGCGGGTTTCTGATCCAGCGTCACGCGGCCGTAGGTTCCGATGCGTGACCGCGCTCCACGCTGACCGCTTCGCCCCGCTCGAGGGACCGTTGGGTGAGCGTTGGCGCCGGTTCCCGAGCGGCTGGGAGCGGGTGTACTTCCCGACCCTGATCGGACTGGAGCTGGAGGAGGTGCGCACCGACTACGCGCGGATGCGGCTCCCCTACCGGCCGGAGCTCGACCAACCGGCGGGCGTGGTGCACGGCGGTGCACTGGCCACGCTGATCGACACGGTCGTGGTCCCCGCCGTCGGGCAGGGCTACGACGAGGGCTGGGCGTACTTCACCATCGCCATGGACATCCGCTACATCGGGGCCGTGATCGGCGTGGACGCCATCGCCGAGGGCTGGATCGAGCAGCGGAGCCGGACGCTCGTGTTCTGCCGGGCGGAGGTCCGCACCCCGGACGGGAAGCTGGCCGCCGACGGCAGCCTCACGTACGCCATCCGCCCGCCGCGCTAGCACCACTACTCGAAGGTGGCCGTGCTCACCCGCACCGGCCGCAAGCGCTGCGCGGCCGCGCTGCTCGACCACGACACGAGCGCCACGATCATCGGCACGGCCACGACGAGGAGCAGGACCGTCCGCGTCGGGAACACCAGCGGGAAGTCGGTGAAGCTGTTCTGGTTGCGGTCCGACGCCCACCCGAACACGACCACCGGCAGGAAGCCCACCGGCACGGCCATGGCGGCACCGATGAGGGCGAGCAGCCAGGCCCGCGCGCCCGCCGATCGGGCGAGGGTGCCCGGAGGAGCACCGGCGATGGTGAGGACATCGCGCTCGTCCTTCGACTCGGCGGCGGCGAGCGCCAGGCTCACCCCCACCACGAACAGCGAGAACACCAACGCCACGCCCGAGAGGATGAGCTCGAGCTGGAACGGGGTGGGACCACCGTCGGCGTAGTCGTAGGTGAAGCTGGTGTAGCCCTGGGCGCCCGACGGCAGGTCCACCTGCGCGTCCATCAGGTCGTACTGCAGGTCCTCGATGGCGCCGCGCTGGTCAGCGGTGAGCGCCTCCGGCGCGTGGAACAGGGTGGCGACCGACTCGGGCTCGAGGTCGAGGTCAGCCGCGGTGTCCTCCGTGATCAGGATCTGCGAGACGTAGCCGGGTGTGTAGTGGTGGGCGACGGCCACGCCAGGGATCGGGCGCTTGTCGGGGAGGCTGACGGTGACGTCGCCGGCCACGTCGTAGCCGGTGCTCCGGGAGATGAGCACCACCACACCCGTGTCGGCCAAGGCGTCCCGCACCTCGTCGCCGGCCCGCAGCGCGTCGAGCAGGGCGTCGTCGGCCACGAGGGCCCGCTCCCAGCTCGGTCCCTCGTAGGACACGTTGCCGTCCGCCGGCACGAAGGTCCCCGGGTCCGACACGGTCCAGAACCCGGGTCCGTTCGGTCCGCCGGCGCGGGACGGCACACCGCGGACGTCGGACGCGCGGGCACCCGGCAGCGCGTCCTCGATCCCGCGGCGCACGCTGGCTGGCATCTCGCCGCTCACGGTCGACCCGTCATCGCGGTAGCTCTGCACGACCACGACGTCGTCGGGGACTCGTGTGTCGTCGGTGCTGCGCGCCTCGCTGCCGAGGATCAACCCCCCGGCGGCCACCGCGAGCGCGCCGGCGGCGGCCACCGCCGACACCACCGCGCCCGTACGAGCGCGGTGCCGCGCCAGGCTCCGGGCGCCCAGCCGCAGCGAGCCGCGCAAGCGCGTGGCGAGCGGTTCGAGGCGGGCAACGATCGCCGGCGCGATGGCACAGGCACCGAGGAGCTCGCCGACGCCGCCGACGATGGCGACGAAGGCCCAGAGGTCCCCGGACGAACCGCTCTGGCTGCCGAGCACCGCGATGAACAGCAGCGAGAGGCCACCGATCATGCTGACGAAGCCCCACATGATGAGCCGTCGGGACACCGGCGCGAGCGGCCGCCGACCCGCCAGGGCGGCCAGGGTGGGGATGCGGGCGGCAGTCCGGGCGGGGATCAGCGCTGCGAGCGTCGCGGCCGCGATCCCGATGACGACCACCGCGATCACCTCGAGGGGGCGGACCGTGTAGCCGTCGATGCGGCGATCGAGCAGCCGCTCGACCAGCGGCTCGCCGAGGACCAGAAGCACCACCGCGAGCGCCAGGCCGATGGCCGCGCCGACCACGCCGGTGACGGTGCCCTGGAGCACCAGAGCGGTGCGCACGGTGGCCGGCGACGCCCCGCTGGCAGAGAGCTGCCCGAGGGTGACGAGCTGGCGACGGGCACCCACCGCGAACGCCGCGGAGATGACGATGCCGACGACGGTGAGCACCAGCGCGCCGAGCACCAGGCTCCAGCGCACCGCCTGGGCGCCGTCGTCCTGTTGGTACGGGAGCGGGAGGTCCCGCACCTGGACGTTGCCGAGTCCGCCCTGCTGGAGCGTCACGAGGTCGGCGATCGGGGTGTCGGCCGGCAGGTCGATCAGCACGAAGGTGGAACCCTCGTTGCCGTCCGGGGTGACCGGGAGCTCCCCGGGCGCGAAGAGGATGTGGCCACACGACAGGCAGCCGACCGGCTCGACCTCCCCCACGACCCGCGGCGGAGAGCGCGGGCCGCTCGAGGGTGAGGTCGTCACCGACGTGGGCACCGAGGTGATCGGCCAACGAGGTGGACAGCACGACCTCGCCCGCGGCGGAGGCGGGGTGGCCGGCGACGAGGTCGTAGATCCCCGCCGCGATCGGGTCCTTGAGCGGGAGGTCGCTCAGCTCGGTGTTCGCCCGGTTGCCGTCGTGGTCCTTGAGCCGCGCGTAGCTGCTGTTGACCTCGACCTGCCGCGCCCCGGCTGGGAGCAGGCTCTCGTCGAGGTCGCCCAGGAAGCCGGCCGCCTCGGCTTGCCCGTAGGAGCGCGACCAGGTCTGGAGCGGTGTCTCGTGGTCGGTGCGGATGAGGGTGACGGCGAGGGCCATGCCAGCGACGGGCAACGCCACCAGGAGCGCTACGAGCGTCGTACGGCCGGGACGGCGGCGGACCTCGCGGCGGGCCAGGCGCAGCGGCAGGCGGAGCCGGTTCACGACACGCCCGCAGGGGCGGCCGACGGCAGGGTGGAGGGCGACACCGACGCTTCGTCCACGATCCGGCCGTCGCGCATGAACACCACGCGGTCGGCCCACGCGGCGTAGCGCGGCTCGTGGGTCACCAGCACGACGGCGGCACCCGTGGCGGCGGGGAGGCCCGCCATCAGCTCGATGACCGCATCCCCCGTCATCGTGTCGAGGGCGCCGGTCGGCTCGTCGGCGAGGATGAGCTTGCGGGTGCCGACGACGGCCCGGGCGACGGCGATGCGCTGCTGCTGGCCGCCGGAGAAGTCGTCCGGGAACCGGTCGAGCTGCTCGACGATCCCCACCGACACCAGCGCGGCCCGCGCCTGCTCGCGGGCCTCGCGAGCGGCCACGCCCTCCAGCTCCATCGGGAGCATGACGTTCTCCATCGCCGTCAACGACGGCACGAGGTTGAGGCGCTGGAACACGAAGCCGACGTCGGTGCGACGGAGGGTCGCCTGCTGCGTCGGGGAGAGGGTGGAGAGGTCCCGACCGCCGACGAGCACGTGCCCGGCGTCGGGGTCCTCGAGGGCGCCGGCGAGGTGCAGCATCGTCGACTTGCCGCACCCGCTCGGGCCCATGATGGCGACGAGCTCGCCGGGCTCGACCCGCACGGACACGTCGGTGAGGGCCCGCACCTCGGTGAGGCCGCTGCCGTAGCGCTTCACGACGGCCTTCAGCTCGAGGGCGGCGGGGGCGGGGCTGGTGGTGTCAGCCATGGTGGTCTCCGTTCGTGGTGGGCGGGAGGGTGGTGGTGCGAGCGCGCAGGACGCGCGCCTCGCACGTGTCGAGCCAGCGCAGGTCGGCCTCGGCGCGCGTCACGAGGGCGTCGGCCACGAGGGCGGTGGCGAGATCGTCGACGTCGCCGGGGCGCGTGGCGTGCCGGCGCTCCTGCAGCAGCCGGGTGAGGGCCGTGCGTTGCCGGGTGATCACCTCGAGGGCGTGATCGGGGCCGTCCTCGATGGCGAACAGGACCTTGAGGACGAGCTCGTCGCGCGGCGGGGGGGCATCCACGGGCGAGGTGGTCCACCAGCCGCCGAGCTCCTCTCGGCCGGCGGGGGTGATGGCGTAGCGCTTCTGGCCGTCGACCTCATCGCTGGCGACGAACCCGTCGCGCTGGAGGCGATCGAGGGTCGTGTACACCTGGCCGACGTTGAGGGGCCAGGCGCCGCCGGTGGCCGCCTCGAAGGCGGTCTTCAGCTGGTACCCGTGACAGGGACCCTCTCTGAGCAGGGCCAACAGCCCTTCGCGCACCGCCATGGATACCGAGTATGCATACTTGGTATGCACCCGTCAAGGCGATCCAGGGTGCAGCGGCCCCGCCGACGGTCTCGCCTACCCTCGGCGGCCATGCACTCCCTGCCGCGCGCCGGCCTCGCCGTCGTCGCCCTGACCCTGCTGGCGGCGGCGTGCGCCAAGGAGGCCGACGACCCGGTCGTCTCGGAGGACCCGACCACCACCTCCACCACCGACGCCGACGCCACCACGACGACGAGCGGCGGCGACACCTTCAGGCCGGATCCGATCGAGTGGGACGACTGCGGGTCGGCTGAGTGCGCGTTCCTCGAGGTGCCCCTCGACTACAGCGACCCGGGCGGCGAGCGGATCGAGATCTACGTCGTGCGGACGCCCGCGTCGGGTGACCGCAAGGGCGCGCTGTTCGTCAACCCGGGCGGCCCGGGAGCCGGTGGAGCCGAGTACGCCGAGGTGCTGCCCTATGTCCTGCCGTCCGACATCAGCGAGCACTTCGACATCGTCGGCATCGATCCCCGGGGCGTCGGCGGGAGCACGCCGGTCGACTGCGGCGTCGAGGCCGTCGAGCTCTACGGCGTCGACGCCAGCATCGACAGCCCCGAGGACGAGGCGGCGCTGCTCGACGTGAGCCAGCGCTACGTCGAGGACTGCGCCGGAAAGTACGCCGACCTGCTCCCCCACGTCGGGACGCGCGACGTCGCCCGCGACATGGACGCGGTGCGCGCCGCCATGGGTGACGACCAGCTGAGCTACCTCGGGTTCAGCTACGGCACCGCCATCGGCCAGGTGTACGCCGACCTCTTCCCCGATCGGGTTCGCTCGATGGTGCTCGACGGTGTCCTGGCGCTGGGTCCCACCGGCCTCGAGCTGGCGGACGAGCAAGCCGCCGGGTTCGAGACGGCGCTCGACCGGTTCGTCCAGTTCTGCGACGCGGCGGAGGGCTGCGAGATCGCGGGTGAGTCGCTCGAGGCGGTGGAGGACGTGCTGGCCATGGCGGAGGAGCCCGGCGGCATCGCCGCCCCCGACGCCGACCGCCCCGCCGGCCCGGGCGAGGCCAACCTCGGCATCAGCTACGCCCTCTACTCGCAGAGCCTCTGGATGGACCTCGACAGCGCGCTCGGCGGCCGCGCGCGGCGGTGACGGCAGCGAGCTGGTGCACCTGGCCGACGGGTACCTCGACATCGGCGACTTCGAGATCTACTTCGCGGTCAACTGCATCGACTTCGCGTGGCCGACAGGGGATCCCGACGCGTTCCTCGCCGCCGCCAAGGCCACCGCCGAGGAGTCACCGCACTTCGGCGAGGCACTGGTGAACGACTACATCCGCTGCGTCGACTGGCCCGCGCCGCCCGTCCCGCTCGAGGCGACCACCGCCCCGGGGACGCCACCGATCCTGGTGGTCTCGACCACGGGCGACCCCGCCACGCCCTACGAGGCGGGGGTGCTCGTGGCCGAGACCCTCGAGAACGGGATCCTGATCACCAACGAAGGCGACGGCCACACGGTCGTCGGCAACGGCAAGGCGTGCATCGACGACCTCGTGGCTGCCTACCTCGTGGACGACGTCGTCCCCGAGGACGGCGTCACCTGCGACTAGCTAGAAGGCCTCGACGCCCGTGTTCCACATGAGCGGGAAGAACACGAGCGCCAGACCGAGCGGCAGCAGCGTGAGGGACGGCTTGAGACCAGCCCGCGTGCGCGCCCCGAACCGCCAGCCCTCGCCCAGGGCCGCGAGCACGAAGCAGATCACCGCACCGAGGTAGAAGAAGAACTCGACTTCAGGCTCCATGAGCTCCATTGTCCGGTTCCTCCTCAGGTGAGCAGCAGCACGAGGATGATGATCAGGATGAGGGTGCCGACACCGATGTACATGGTCTTCTCCCCGCCCCGAGGATCGGATGCCCTCGTGGACGACCGACGTGTGCCCGGCCACCTCGTACCGCAAACGTGCGTCAGCCGACGGTGCCCTCGGCGACCAGCCGCTCGAGGGTGAGCTCGGGGTGGTCCTGCTCGACGCGGGCGAGCCAGTAGGGCGACTCGAACAGCGCGTACCGCGTGCCGTCGGCGCGCGCGTACACGGCCACGCCCTGCAGGCCGCGGAGCGCCGCGGTGGAGGCCTCGTCCGTGCGCCGGGCGATCCGCCACGACGTCGGGCTGAGCTCGGCGGGCGCGCCGAACTCGTGCTCCAAGCGGTGGGCGGCGACCTCGAACTGCATCGGACCGACGGCGGCCAGCATCGGCGCCTGGTCGCCGAGGTCCTGGTCGCGCAGCACCTGGACCACGCCCTCTTCGTCGAGCTGGGCGATGCCGCGGCGGAACTGCTTGAAGCGCCCCGTGTCCTTGACCCGCGCCACGACGAAGTGCTCGGGAGCGAACTCCGGGAGCCGAGGGAACTCGACCGGTGGATCGAGGTAGAGGGCGTCGCCCACCTTGACGTCGGTGGCGTTCACCAGGCCGATCACGTCGCCCGGCCAGGCCTCCTCGATGGTGTCGCGGTCCTGCCCGAACACGGAGTGGGCGTACTTCGTGGCGAACGGCTTGCCGGTGGGCCCGTGGATGACGACCATGCCGCGCTCGAACTGGCCGGAGCAGACGCGCACGAAGGCGATGCGGTCGCGGTGGGACGGGTCCATGTTCGCCTGCACCTTGAACGCGAAGGCGGAGAACGCCGCGTCGATCGGTCGGGGCAGGCCCTCGACGTCGTCCCGCGGCTGCGGTGACGGCGCCAGGTCGACGACGGCGTCGAGCAGCAGGCGCACGCCGAAGTTGGTGAGGGCCGAGCCGAAGAACACCGGCGTGACCTCGCCCTTCCGGAAGCGCTCCGGGTCGGCATGGGCGCCGACCTCGTCGAGCAGGCTCAGCTCGTCGGCGGCCGCGGTCCACGCGTCGCCCTCGACCTCGGCCGCCACTTCGGTGGCGAGCACCTCCTCGCCCGCCTCGGTCGCGCCGCGAGCCGTGCGGGTGAACCGTACGTAGCTGCCATCGCGTCGGTTGACCACGCCCCGGAAGTCGCCGGGGATGCCGACCGGCCAGGTGACCGGCGTCGGGACGATGGCGAGCTGCGACTCCACCTGGTCGAGCAGCTCGAGCGGATCGCGCCCGGGCCGGTCCCACTTGTTGATGAAGGTGAGCAGCGGCAGGTTGCGCTCGCGGCAGACCTCGAAGAGCTTCAGCGTCTGCGGCTCGATGCCCTTGGCGGCGTCCAGGACCATGATGGCGGCATCGGCCGCCGCCAGCACGCGGTAGGTGTCCTCGGAGAAGTCACGGTGGCCTGGCGTGTCGAGCAGGTTGAGCACCGCGTCCCGGTAGGGGAACTGCAGCACGGTGGACGTGATCGAGATCCCCCGCTTCTGCTCCATCTCCATCCAGTCGGACGTGACGCGCCGGCGTCGCACCGCGCGCCTTCACCGCGCCGGCGCTCTGGAGGGCGCCGCCGTACAGCAGGAACTTCTCCGTGAGGGTGGTCTTGCCCGCGTCGGGGTGGCTGATGATCGCGAACGTTCGCCGGCGCGCCGCCTCCTCGGAGGGCGTCGACATCAGGTGGCCTCGGCGCGGGTGAGGTGGGCCTCGACCGCCCGCATCCAGACGACCCGGTTCTCGAGCTGGGGCGAGTGGGCCGCATCGGGGATGAGCTCGAACACCGCCGCCGGGGATCGTGGCGACCAGGTCGTCCGCCGCGCCGCGAGGCCGGTGTCGTCCTCGCCGACGATGACGGTGGTCGGGAGGGCGAGCGTGGCGAGCTGGTCGAGCATCGAGGGATAGGCGGACAGCTCCTGAGCCAGCTCGACGAAGGCGGCCACATCCATGTGCTCGTTCGCCCAGCGGACCCGGGCTCGCTGGTCCTCCGGGAGGAACCCCTCGATGCGCTCGTAGAGCGTCGCCATCCCCTCGGTCCGCGCGGTGTCGACGCCGGCCATCGAGTGGCCGAGCAGGTCGAGGCGCTCGATGCTGAGCTCCTCGAGGAGCGCCTCGAGGTCGTCCACCACGCCCTCCCAGTCGCGGTGGCTTCCCGTGAAGCCGTGCACCAGCACCAGCGGGAACCCGTCCCCCCGCTCCTCGTGCCACAGCGAGACGGTGTCCATGTGTGATCTTCTAGTCGACCATGGGTGCTCTGGCCGCAGCCGACCGCCGGCGCTTCGAGGCGGACGGGTTCGTGCGGTTGCCCGCGTTCGCGGATCCCGACACGTGCGCGGCGATGCTCGCCGACGTCGTCGCGGTCACCCGTGCCCAAGCCGCGGGCGCACCGGAGCCCGATGCCCTCGTGCTCCCCGAGGCCAACCTCGTCGGCCGGGACGGCGCCCCCGAGGAGCTCGCGTCGAAGGTGTTCCGCCTCCACCGGCGCGGGGTGTTCGAGGCCTTCGCACGGAGCGTGCACGAGCACGTGCCCGATCGGCGACCCGACGCCAACTACGGCTACGTGGAGATCGTCGACCACGACATGGCGGACGCCATCCCCGTCCTCATGGATCCGGGGGATCTGCTCCTGTTCGACAGCCACCTCATGCACCGATCCACCGACAACGAGAGCGACGGCGTGCGCGCGGCGATGGTGTACCACTACTGCGCCACCGGCACCGTCGAGCGGACGCCGGGGCTCGTGAACGACTTCGTGACGGTCCGCCCCTAGGCGAGGCGGACCGTCACGTGTCACCCGGTCGTCGAGCTACCCGGCTGGGAGCGGCTCGTACTCCGGTGGCGCTTCGCTCTCGGGCACCTCGTCGTAGATCGTCGACGTGCCCTCCTCGTCGAAGGCCTTGAAGTCCTCCTCCGGCCAGTCCCCGAGCAGGTAGCGCTGGCCTCCGTCGACGTACCGCCAGAGCCCCTTGCCCTCGTTGCGGATCTCGTCGAGGCCGGTGGCCTCCGGATCCCACCAGATCTTGGTGATGTCGTCGATGCCGTCGTAGTCGTCACCGTCGACGCCAGGCCACCGGTCGTGCTGTCCCCACGACAGCGACGGTGCCGTCAGGTACGTGGGCGTGGGGTCAGCGCGGAAGATGGCGTCGCGCCAGGTCTCGTTGGTGAGGTTCGGACCGACCTCCTGGAGGACGGCGTAGAACAACCCCGGTTGGGGCGTGATCACGCCGATGGTGTCATCGGACGCCGGGGTCTCGCCGAAGAACCACTCGTAGACGTACTCCGACCCGGTCACCTCCGGGTCGACGCGGGCGGCCAGCGCCGTGAGGCCGAAGGCGTGCTGCCACTGCTCCTGGTCGTAGGTGCGAGCGAAGACGTTGGTGTCCACGAGCACGGAGATGTTGAGGAACCACTCGGGGAAGTACTCCTGCTTGGTCGCCTCTCGGGTGAAGTCGCGCGGCGCCACGGGGTCGCCGGCGAAGATCACCGTGGTCACCCCGGACTGCTTCAGCTTGGCGATGGCGTTGGCCGCCGTCTCCTGGAGCGTGGCGGGGTCGAGGGCGTACGGGATCTTCTCGGCGATCTCCACCCCGGCGTCCTCGAGCGCGGCCACCGTCCGCTCGGCGTCCTCGGCCGATTCCGGATCCTCGGTCTCGATGTGCAGGTAGCCGAACACCCGGTCCTGGTCCTGGAAGGCGGGATCCCCGGCGTACTCGGCCTTCCCACCGGCCACCTGCTTGGAGATGGCCTCGACGTTGTGGGCGCGGGACTGCTCGCTCGTCAGGCCGAGCCCGAAGCCGTAGGGAGCCCGCTCCGCGAACTCCGCCTGGCTGCCTCCCGCACAGCTGATGCACTGGATGCCGCGGGCAGCGAGCTCGTCGCCGAAGGCTTCGGTGAGCGCCGGACCGCCCCACACCTGGAACGGCTTCAGGTCCTCGGCGATGGCCACCGCGTCGGCGCGGGCCGTGGTCGAGTCGGTCGCGATGCCTTCGCTCTCGTAGTACTCGATCTCGACGTGGCGTCCGTAGGTCTCGTGGTACGTCTCGTAGTACGTGATGAGGTTGTCGAGGGTCTCCTTGGTGTCGGCGTTCGTGTCGTCCACCTGGATCGCATCGGTGACGTAGTTGATGATCGGGTCGTTGTCCGGCCCGAGGTACACGACGATCTTGATGGTGTCGGCCGTGACGCCGTCCGCCGTCGCGCCACCGTTGTCACCCTCGAAGGGCAGGTAGCAGGACTCCGCCCCCACGTCCGGGACCGCGAGCCGGCCGCGCTCGGTGTCACAGCGATCGCCCCACTCGAGGTCGTCGAGCCCCGAGGCCTCGCCGTCCGCCCAGCTGAAGGGGTAGACCGGCTCGCCGTCGGCGTTGGTGACCTCGGTGGCCTCCTCGCCTCCCGTCCCGCCGTCCCCACCGCCCGACTCTGGCTCGTCGTCCCCGCCACCCATCGCGACGACGACGGCGACGATGGCCGCGATCACCACGATGGCGGCGATGGGCCCCCATCTGCGCATGGCTCCTCCGGAGCTTCCGGACTGGTCGGTGGCTGGCTGCATGGTTCAAGTCCCCCTGGAGGTTGCTGGATCTCGCTGGCTGGTTGGCTCAGGTAGCGGCGCGGGCGCCGGAACGGGCGAAGACGTCGGCGTTCGAGCCGAGGTACGACTCGACGACGACAGGATGGTTGAGGACCTCGTCGGGTGTCCCCTCGGCGATGACGCGGCCCTGGTCCATCGCGATGAGGCGATCGGACACGGACGAGACGAGCGGCATGTCGTGCTCGATCACGAGGAGGGCGGCGCCCAGCCCGTCCCGGATCTGCAGGAGCACCGGACCGAGCGCCTCTGTCTCGCGCTGGGCGATCCCGCTCGAGGGCTCGTCGAACAGGATCACCGTCGGCCGATGGGCGACGACGCAGGCCAGATCGACGATGCGCCGTGAGCCGGTGGAGAGCTCCCGCAGGAACTTGGTGCGGAAGGCCCCGAGGCCCATGAGCTCCACCAGCTCGTCGACCCGCTTGGCGACCTGCTCCTCGGCGTCGTACGTGTTGGGGAGGTGCAGGGCCGCGCTGACCGGGTCCTTGGTGGTGATGAACCGATCCAGGCTCACCGCCAGCGCCTCGTCCACCGTCATGGCCGGGAACAGGCGAGCGTCCTGGAACGACCGACCCAGGCCCCGCAGCGCGCGCCGGTTCGGCGGCAGCCCGGTGATGTCGTGCCCGGCCAGCACCAACCGCCCGCTGTCCTCGGGGGTGAAGCCGGAGATGACGTCGAACAGCGTGGTCTTCCCGGCGCCGTTCGGGCCGATGATGCCGACCACCTCGCCGGGCGCCACGCTGATCGACACCTCGTCGACCGCTCGCAGGCCACCGAAGGACCGGGTGAGGTCGACGGTCTGCAGCGCCGGCACCACGGGCGCGTCGCCCTCCGCTCGGCCGTTGCCGCTCGCCTTGGCGCGCGCCGGCTCGCGCCGAGCCTGGGTTGCACCGGAGGCGCGTCCAGCCCCCTCGAGGAACACGGAGCGCAGGAGGTCGGGACGCTCGAGGAGGTCGGCGGTGGCCCCGGAGAACCGGATCTCGCCCTTCTCCATGAAGTACGCGGTCTCGGCGACCGTCAGGGCGACGTTCACCGACTGCTCGACGAGGATGATCGTGGTGCCCGCGTCGCGCAGCTCGCGGAGCAGCGGCAGGAGCTGCTCGACGATGACCGGGGCCAGGCCGATCGACAGCTCATCGATCATGAGCAGGCGCGGGTTGGAGAGGAAGGCCATGCCCAGTGCCAGCTGCTGCTGCTGGCCACCGGAGAGGTTGGCGGCCGGCTCCTGCTGGCGGTTGTCGAGCACGGGGAACAGGTCGAGCACGCGCTCGATGCCGCCCCGCACCGCGGCCGCGTCACGGCGGTGCAACCAGCTCGCCACCTCGAGGTTCTGCCGCACCGTGAGGGAGGGGAAGGTGCCGACCCCGCCGGGCACCTGCAACACCCCGCGGCTGGCGATCTCGGCCGGCGGTGTCGCGGTCATCTCCACGCCGTCGAAGATGATGGCGCCACGGTCGGCTTCCACGATCCCGGAGATGGCGCGCAGGAGCGTCGACTTGCCCGCACCGTTGGTGCCGAGCAGGGCGATGATCTCGCCCTCGTCCACCTCGAGGTTCACGTCGAAGAGCACTTGGACGCCGCCATAGCTGACGTCGACGCCGCGCACGAGGAGGAGCTTCGAGCGCCCCTGGCGGCGCTCGTAGGCGACCTCCGAGCGGGCCGCCGCCGTGGTCCACACCTGGGTGATGTCGCGGGTGATCACGCGCCCAGCGCTCGAGATGATGAGACCGCCCACCACGAACACGGGGAGCATCAGCAGCATGCCCGTGCGGATGCCGTAGCGGTTCCCGAGCCCGCCGATGATCGGCAGGATGAGCAGTCCGGGCAGCACCCAGAGCGAGCCGATGCTGAAGCCGATGGCCCGCGCCCGCGGCGGGATCGCCATCGCGAGGGAGGCGTAGATGCCCGGGCCGATGGCGGCCAGCAGCGCCGTCACCAGGGCGTTGAACACCACTGACATCCACAGCCACGGGCTCAGGGCGAACCCGGCGAACAGAGCGGCGGCGATGAAGGAGAGGATGCCGAGGAACCGCAGGATGAGCCCGGGGTCGCGCGCCACCAGCTTGAAGCCGATGCGACCGCCGACGATCAGGCCGATGAGCTGGGCCGGCTCGACGGCCGCGGCCACGAAGCCCCGCGCCCGTTCGTCGAGGTCGAAGACCTCTTCGTAGAAGAGGCTGGCCAGCGACGCGAACCCGATCAACGACGCGGCGAGGAACGGCAGGGCCCACCAGATCCGTCGGAGGCTCTCGATGCGACCGCAGATGCGCCACGCCTCCCCGAAGCTCGGCGGCTGCTCCTCGGTCATGATCGCCTCTTCGCTGGCGCCCATGGCCCGGCGCTCGTGCTCGCCCCGCACGGGCTCCTTCACCCGCAGGCCCAAGAACACGACGATCACGGTCGGCACCGCGAAGACGAAGAAGGGCACGCGCCAGCTCGTGTTGAAGGCGATCAGCCCGGCGATCAGCGGTCCGAGGAAGGCGCCGACGGCGTTCGCGGCGCGATGGAACGAGTACACCTTCGTCCGGTGCGCGGGCGCGTAGTAGTCGGCGATCAGCGAGTTGTGGGTGGGGTCCACCACCGCCTTGCCGATGCCCGACCCCGACCGCATCGCCACGAGGAACCACACGCTCCACGCCAGGCCGGTGGCGAACGAGAACAGCGACCAGGCGAGCGCGCCCATCGAGCGCGATGCGGACGCGCGGACCACGGTCCGCGTAGTGCGCGATCGGGATCTGCAGCACGAGGGCCACGCCCGCGATGAGGCCGACGATCGAGAGGATGCCCTGGTTGCTGAGACCGAACTCGTCACGGATCTCCGGCAGCAGGATGCCGAACGCGGTGCGGTCGAGCTCGTCGACGGCGTTGAGGCCGAAGAGGATCAGCAGCGGGTAGACCGGGCCGCCGCCGGTGATGTCCGCGAGATATCGCCGCATCCGCTTCACGGGTGCGGCCCCCCGACCAGCTCGACCACCTCGTCGTGGACCGCCGGTGGCTCGTCCTCGACGCGGCGGTCGGCCACCAGAGACGGCACGATCAGGTGCCGGCGGTTCGCGACCCACCGCAGCCACTCGTCCCGGACGCGGAACAGCACCGATCCGATGCCCCCGGGCATCACGAGGAGCACGAAGAGCACGCCGAGCGCCGAGCTGAAGAGGCGCCAGTCGGCCGGGAGGAGGAAGAAGCTCCCCTCCACGTAGATGGCCCCGAGCACCCCGCCGGTGAGCGAGCCGAGCCCACCGATCACGGCGGCGGTGAACAGGATGATGCTCAGGCCGGGTCCGAAGGCGCCCTCGTCGAAGGCCTGCTGGTGGTGGATGAACAGGCAGCCCGCCACCGCCGAGACGAAGCCGGAGATCCCGAAGGCGGTGAGCTTGGCCCGCACCACGCTCACGCCGTAGCTCTGCACGCCGCGCTCGTTCTCGCGCAGGGCGAGGAGCACGCGCCCGGTGCGGCTGTGGCGCACGCCGCGCAGCCCGACCAGCACCAGCACCAGGACGGCGAGGCAGAAGTAGTAGATGCGCGTCGGGCTGTTGAGGTCGATGCGTCCGAGCAGGTCAGGTCGTTCGATGCGCCCGGTCGGGATCCAGTCGAAGAAGCGCGGGTTCAGCAGCCAGGACGACGCCGCCACGCCGAACCCGAGCGTGGTGACGGCCAGGAACAGCCCCTTCACGCGCAGGGCGGGGAGGCCGACGAGCACCGCGGCGATCAGCCCCGCCACCCCCGCCAGCGGGAGCGCGAGGAGCAGGTCGAGGCCCCAGTCCTTGGTGGCACGGGCGCCCACGGTGGCACCCACCGCCATGAACGCGACCTGGCAGAGGGAGACCTGCCCGGCCCAGCCGGTGATGATCACGACCGAGGTGACGACCAGGGAGAAGATGAAGATGACCGAGATCTTCAGTGAGGTGTCGGTCTCCACCCAGTGCGGCAGGTAGAGCACCCCGGCGGCGAGCAGGAGGAAGGCGCTGGCGCGCACGGCGCGCACCTCTGGGATCCGCCGGAGCTCCACAGGCACCGGGCGCACCTCGTCGGCGGCTGTCCACGACGACGCCGCGTCCGTCTCGAAGCGGCTCACGTCGCGTCGTTGCAGGAGCAGGGCGACCACCGCGACGAGGAAGATGATCGGCGGGATCAGGAGCGGGCTCTTCTCGCCGAGCACCCCGTTCCAGTCGACCCCCATCTCGAGCACGCCCAGCGCGATGGCCGCGGCGGTGATGGTGGGCAGGTGGGTCATGCGCCCGATGATCAGTGCGGCCAGGGCCCGGACGAGGAAGTCGAGCGAGAGGGCCGAGCCGATCGGCAGCCCGATGATCCCGGCCCGCAGGAAGAGGGCGAGGAAGGCGAGCGTGGCGGCGATCGACCAGACGATCGTGTGCAGGGTCTTCACCGGCACCCCGAGCAGGCTGGCCCGATCAGAGCGATCGGCCGCTGCCCGGATGGCAACTCCGACCGGCGTGCGTTGAAGGAAGAGCCCGACGGCGAGGATCGCCAGCGGCGCCACCACCAGCACGAGCACGTCGTTGGCGTTGAACACGAGTGGGTCGACGTTGAAGGTGAAGTCGAACGGCGGATCGATCCGCTGGGACCGCACCTTCTCCCCGAACAGCCGCGGGAGGAGGAGCCCACCGAAGGCCAGCAGCTGCGTCAGGCCGAGCGTCGCCACCGTGAGGATCAGGCGGGGCGCCCGGAAGAACCGCCGGATGATCAGCAGCTCGCACACCGCTCCGAGCACCGCGGCGGTGGCCAGGCCGGCCCCGAAGGCCACCAGCCAGGGCAGCCCCGACGTGATCACGATCATCACGGACAAGGAGGCAGGGATGTAGCCGAGGTCGGCCTGCGCGAAGTTGAGGATGCGGTTCGCCCGGTACACGAGCGCCATCCCCACGCTCACCATCGCGGTGAGGAGACCGATGAGCAGGCCCCGCAGGGCGACCCCGCCGGGATCGGGAACACGAGCATCTGGAAGAGGAGGATCAGGGCGGCCGGGGCGAGGGTCCGCGCGACGCGCCGGGCGCGCTCCTCGAGGGCGGCGGCGCCCCCCAGCGCTCCCACTCCCATCGACATCCCCTCGAACGCCCCCCCTTGAGCCGCCCGGAACCTAGCCGAGCCATCGCGGGGCCAACCGCCCACCCCGCCTGGGATGTCAAGGAAGATTCCTGTCAGCGGGGCAGCCTCGGCACCACCAGGTCCACCGAGTCGCGGCACACCAGCCGGCCGTCCAGCCACTGGTCGAGGTCGGCCAGCGCCACGGTGTCCACCTCCACCACCTCACCGTCCGGGCACGTGAAGGGACCGTCGTGGTGGACGAGGTAGATGCGAGCGTTGAGCCCGACATCCGGACGATCCCACCGAGCGGTGCCGAGCAGGGCAGGGTGCGCGTCCACCCCTGCCTCTTCGAGCAGCTCACGGCGCGCGGCGGCATCCCATGCCTCCCCCGCGCCGAGCACCCCGCCGAAGCACACGTCCCACCAGCCCGGGTACACGTCCTTCCACTCGGCCCGACGGTGCACGACCAACCTGCGGTCGGTGGTGAGCACCGCGACGTAGCACGCCCGGTGGCGAGCGGATGCGCCGCGGGCGCGCAGCTCGGCGCGCGTCACCACCTCCAGCACGCGATCGTCGACGTCGACGACGTCCACCAGCTCGTCGCCGGCGTCCATCGTCAACGGTCAGACGTAGGTCGGCGGGACGCCGATGGCGTCGTACACGGCCTTGATGAGGCCGATGGTGCGGGGGTCACCACTGAGCCCCATGGCCATCTTGTTCATGACGTACCCGAAGCCGATGCCGTGCTCGGGATCGGTGAAGCCAAGCGACCCGCCCATGCCGCCGTGCCCGAACGCCTTGGCGCCGCCGTAGGGGGCGAACGGCGAGGCGACCCAGAACCCGAGACCGATGGTGGTCTCGAAGTAGATGCACTTGTCCATCCCGCTCGTCTGCCGTTCGGAGGCCTTGGCCACCTGGTCGGCCGTGAGCAGCGGCTCCGCCGGCCCGCCCTCCACCGTGCCGGTGAGGCCGGCGTAGAAGCGAGCGAGCGACCGTGCGTTCGTGACCCCGTTGAACGCCGGCAGCTCGGCCGCCCACACCACCGGGTTGTTCATGCCGCCATCGACCGAGCTGATCACGCCGTTGGGCGCCGCCAACGCCTTGCCGAGGATGGTGTCCGGCCCCATGAACTGCTCGATCAGGGCCGCGACCTCCGGGTCGCGCTGGGCGGCGGCCAACCCACCGAGCTGGATGAGCGGCGCCACGCGGTGGTGCTGCTCCGCCGGCAACCCGATCCAGAAGTCGAGGCCGAGGGGCTCGGCGATCTCGTCGCGGAAGAAGCTGCCGAGGCTCTTGCCCGAGATGCGACGCACCACCTCCCCCACCAGCCAGCCGTACGTGGTGGCGTGGTAGCCGTGGGCGGTGCCTGGCTCCCACACGGGAGCCTGCTCTTCGAGGGCACGGATCATCGGGTCCCACGCCAGCGCTTCGTCGAGGGTGAGGACCTTGTCGACGTAGGGCAAGCCGGCCTTGTGGCACAGCAGCCAGCGCACGGGGATGTCGCCTTTGCCAGCGGCCTTGAACTCGGGCCAGTACTCGGCGACCGGCGCGTCCATGTCGAGGTCGCCGCGCTGGGCGAGCAGGTTGGCGCAGGCCGCGGTGGCGCCCTTCGTGGTGGAGAACACCAGCTGCAGGCTGTCCTCGGTGTACGGCGTGCCGGCCTCGCGGTCGGCGATCCCACCCCAGAGGTCCACGACCTTCTGGCCGCCGACGTAGACGGACGTCGCCGCCCCCACGTCGCCGTGCTGCTCGAAGTTGGCCGCGAACGCGTCGGCCACGCCTTCGAACCCAGGCTCGACCGAGCCCCCGATCTCCGTCATCGCCATCTCCCTCGTGGTCGGTCCGCCCAGGCTGGCACGCGGTGGTCACTCATCGCACACCGCGTGCAAGGAGACGGGCTCAGTGGGCGATGGCCGCCGGGGCGCCGCCCCGACGGCGCCCGAGCGCGATGAGCTCTTGGCCGAGGAGGACGGCGAAGAACATCGCCACCGACACGCCGGCCATCGTGGCGCCCGCGGCGGTGCCGTGGTGGTAGCTGAGCAGGAGGCCCAGGCCGACCGCGCACCACCCGAGGGCGACGCCGACCACCATGCAGAGCCACACCCGGCGCACCAGCAGCGCGGCGGTGGCCGGTGGCCCCACGAGGAGCCCGAACACCAACAGGGTGCCCACGGCCTGGAACGACGCCACGATGGCGACCGCGATCAGTGCCAGGAGGGCGAGGTGCGTGGCTCCCGGCCGAAGACCCAAGCTGCCTGCCTTCGCCTCGTTGAAGGACAGCACGAGGAACGCCCGATAGCCGAGCGCGCTGCACACCAGCACGAGCGCCGCGGCGGCGGCCTGCACCCGCACGTCGGCCCACGTGACGCCGAGGATGTCACCGAAGAGCAGGCTCTGGACGTCGGTGGTGAACGACCGGCTCTTCGAGATGATGATCACACCGAGGGCGAGCATCCCGACGAACAGCAGCCCCACCCCGGTGTCATCGCCGAGGCGTGACCGTCGGTTGACGAGGCTGATCCCGCCGACCATGAGCCCCGCCGTCAGCAGGGCTCCGAGGGTCAGGTTGAACCCCCACAGGACGGCGAGGGCCATGCCGGGGATGACGCCGTGGGCCAGTGCGTCGCCGAGGAAGCTGAGCCCGCGCAGCACCACCCACGTGCCGACGACGGAGGAGGCCACGACCGCGAGCATCCCGGCGAGCAGCGCCCGCTGCATGAACTCCGGCTCGAAGGGGTCGAGCACCCAGTGGGCCATCAGCTCATCTCAGCAGGTCACGAGAGGGCGGCCGCGATCCGTTCGGCGTTGCTGCGCTGCATCCCGATGTAGGTGTCGCCGGGAGAGCCCTCCTTGCCGAGGGACTCGCTGTAGAGCTCCACCACCTCGACGTCAGCTCCCTCGGCGGCGAGCGCGTCGGCCACGCGCGAGGGCGACGACGTGTCGGCGAAGATGGCGGGCACATCGCGCTCGTCGATCAGCTGCGCGAGGTGAGCCAGGTCCGCCGCGCTGGGCTCAGCCAGGGTGGCGCCGCCCGGGAGCACCGCGCCGAGGACCTCGAAGTCGTAGCGATCGGCGAAGTAGCCGAACACCTCGTGGTTGGTCACGAGAACGCGGTCGTCGGACGGGATGCCCTCGAGGAGTCCGCGCACGTCGGCGTCGAGATCGTCGAGCTCACCCAGGTACGCCGTCACCCGGTCATCGACGCCGGGCGTGTCGAGCTCTGGGACCTCGTCGGCGAGCTGGGCACCGATCAGCTCGGCCGCCTGCCGCATGCGGACCGGGTCCGTGAAGAAGTGCGGGTCATCGGTGCCCACCTCGTCCCCGAAGGCGATGGGATCGACGGCGTCGGTCGCCGTGATGACCGGCACGCCGTCGCCTTCCGCCGCCTCGATGGTGTCCACCAGCCCTGCCTCGAACCCGAGCCCGTTCACGACGAGCGCGTCGGCCTCTCGCATCGCCGCTGCCTGTTGCGCCGACGCCGCGAAGTCGTGGGGATCAGCGTTGGGCGGCATGATCACCTCGACTTCCGCGTCCGGACCGACGAGGTTGCGCACCACGTCGCCCAGCATGTTCGTGGTGACCACCACGTGCGGTCCAGCGGTGGCCTGCGAACCGTCTGTGCAGGCGGTGCCCGCGAGGAGCAGGACGGTGACGAGAACGGTTCTCATAGTCGGACACCGTAGAGATGTTGGTTATCATTCGCAAATCGCTGCCGTCACCGCCTCCGAGCTCGTCCTCGCCTACGGGTCCCGCGTCGTCCTCGACACGGCGTCCTTCTCGATGCCCGAAGGGGCCGTCACCGCGCTCATCGGTCCGAACGGGGCGGGCAAGTCCACCTTGCTGCATGCGGTGGCCGGGCTGCTCGCGCCGCGTTCCGGGCGCCTCGACGTCCCCGCCCGACAGCGGCGAGGCGGGGTGGCCTACGTGCTCCAGGCCACCCACGCCAACGAGCACCTGCCGCTCACGGTGCGCGAGACCGTCACGATGGGCCGCTACGCCACCGCCGGGCCCTTCCGGCGACTCCGCGCAACCGATCGCGATGCCGTCGATCGCGCGATGGAGTCACTGGTGATCACCGATCTCGCGTCGCTCCCGCTGCGCGAGCTCTCCGGTGGCCAACGGCAACGCGCCTTCGTGGCGCAGGGCCTTGCGCAGGACGCCGACGTGCTGCTCCTCGACGAGCCCATCACCGGCCTCGACCTCGTGTCGCGGCAGCACATCATCGATGCCATCGCCAAGGAGCGCGCCGCGGTCGCGCGGTCCTGGTGTCCACTCACGACCTCGGCGACGCCGCGGCTGCCGACCACCTCCTCCTGCTGGCGGGGCGGGTCGTGGCCAGCGGCGCGCCCGAGGACGTGCTCACGGAGGTCCACCTGGCCGAGGCCTACGGTGGCCACCTGCTCCGGGTCGGCGAGCAGACGCTGATCCTCGACGACCATCCCCACCACTGATGACCGACGACCTCCACAGCACCGCCGCCGGCCGGCTGCGCGACGACGGCCAGCGCTACACGACCCAACGACGAGCGCTGGTCGATCTGCTCACCGAGGTCGACCAGCCGCTCACGATCCCGCAGCTCCTCGACCGGCGGCCCGGCTTGGCGCAGAGCTCGGCCTACCGCAACCTGGCGGTGCTCGAGCGGGCCGGGGTCGTGCACCGCATCGTCACCTCGGATGAGTTCGCTCGGTACGAGCTGGCCGAAGACCTCACGCACCACCACCACCACCTCATCTGCTCGTCCTGCGGCGACGTCACCGACTTCGAGGTGTCCGCGTCCGTCGAGCACGACCTCGAAGCGGCGCTGGCCCGCGTCGCGCGGCGCACGGGGTTCCGGGTGCGCACCCACCGGCTCGACCTCGTCGGCACCTGCCCCACGTGCTCGTGACCGGAGCGCGCCGGGGCGGGCCCGTCGCGCTGCTCCTGCTGACCGCGGGGTGTGCCGACCGCGGCCTCGCGTCGGCGCCGCCGTCGCCGCCCAGCACCCTCACGTGGATCGTGGTCGCGATCGCAGCCTGCGCCGCCGCGCTCGTCATGGCTGCGCTCATCGTGCTCCCAGACGGACGGTCGGACGGCTCACCGCTCGCCGCCGGGCTGCTCGCCGTGCAGGCGGGCGCGGCGGTCGTCGGAACCGCGGTGCTGATCGGCGCGGCGGTCCGCAGCGAGCAGCTCACCACCGGCGAGCCCCGTGCGGAGCAGGCCGCGAGCCTGCTCCGCCTCACCGGCCTGGATGGCGGAGACACCGGGTTCTTCCGCCTGCTGATCGGGCTCATGGTCGTGCTCGCGGCGTTGCTCGTCGTGGTGCTGGTGCTGGGCGCCCGCTTCGCGGCGGGGAACGACCCGTCTGAGCGGATCGTGGCCGGCTGCGTGCTGGCGGTGGAGAGCGCCATCGGCGGCGTCGCGCTCGTGCTGGCCGTGATCGGTCACCGCTCGTTGCCCTTCGTCGTCCCCGCGGCTGCCCTCCCCCTCCTCCTCCTCGGCACCATCAGCTGCTGGCCCACCGACCGGGCAGAGCCCGGGATCGTCGGGTACAACGAGCGGCATGGTTGACGACGCGCTCCGCACAGATCTGTTCATCGGTGGCGAGTGGCGAGCCGCGAGCAGCGGCGAGCGCTTCGACGTCATCGACCCCGGCACCGAGGAGGTCATCGCCACGGTGGCGAACGGCGGGGCCGACGATGCCCGCGCCGCGGCGGCCGCCGCGGCCGATGCCCAGCCGGCGTGGGCCGCCCTCGCCCCGCGCGCCCGCGCCGAGGTGCTGCGGCGCTCCTGGGAGCTGCTCACGGAGCGCGCCGACGACCTGGCCCGGCTCATCACGCTCGAGAACGGCAAGGTGCTGGCGGAGGCGAAGGGCGAGATCACCTATGCCGCCGAGTTCTTCCGCTGGTTCAGCGAGGAGGCGGTGCGCCTCACCGGCGAGCTCACCACCGCACCGGGCGGCGCCAACCGGATCCTGGTGACCCACCAGCCGGTCGGCGTGGCCTACCTCGTCACCCCGTGGAACTTCCCGGCGGCGATGGCCACCCGCAAGATCGCTCCGGCTCTGGCCGCCGGGTGCGCGGTCGTCCTCAAGCCGGCCACGCTCACGCCTCTCACCGCGCTGGCCGTGGCCGACGTGCTCCACGAGGCGGGCGTGCCGGCCGGCGTCGTGAACGTCTGTCCCGGTCGGAGCGCCAGCACGATCACCGCCGCGGTGCTGGAGCACCCGCGCGTGCGCAAGCTGTCGTTCACCGGCAGCACCGAGGTCGGCAAGAAGCTGATCGAGCAGGCCGCCGACCGGGTGCTGAACGTCTCGATGGAGCTCGGCGGCAACGCCCCCTTCATCGTGCTGGCCGACGCCGACCTCGATGCCGCCATCGAGGGGGCGATGATCGCCAAGATGCGCCACAACGGCGAGACCTGCACCGCCGCGAACCGCTTCTACGTGGAGGCACCGATCGCGGAGGCCTTCGCCGCCAAGCTGGCCGACGCGATGGGGGCGCTGCCCACCGGTCACGGCCTCACCGATGGCAACCGGCTCGGCCCGCTCGTCGACGCGGACACGCGCGACAAGGTGGCCGAGCTCGTCGACAGCGCCGTGTCGGCCGGGGCCAAGGCCCTGGTGGGTGGCGAGACGCCCGCCGGCACCGGCTTCTACTACCCGGCCACCGTCCTCACGGGCGTGAGCGCCGACAACCCGATCCTCGAGGAGGAGATCTTCGGACCGGTGGCACCGATCGTGTCCGTCGCCGATGCGGACGAAGCCGTCCGGCTCGCCAACGGCACGACGATGGGCCTGGTGGCCTACGTCTACACCGGCGACCTGGCCAAGGGCCTGCGGGTCGCCGAGGCGCTCGAGTCGGGCATGGTCGGCCTGAACAAGGGCATCGTCTCGGATCCGGCCGCTCCGTTCGGCGGGGTGAAGGAGTCGGGGATCGGCCGCGAAGGCGGCCACGAGGGGATGCTCGACTACACCGAGACGAAGTACATCGCCACCGACTGGTAGGTACGATCGGACGCCTCATGTGCATGCAGTGCGTGGCCAGCGCCACCCCGATGATCACCGTGGGCCTGACGATCATGCGCCGCGACGCACTCAAGACGTGGATCACCAGCCATCAGGCTCATCCGGTGCGAACTGCTCCCACGCCGGCTCGGGCGGTTCGGGTGCCGACGAGGATGGCGCGGGGGGTGGTGGCGTCGTCGCGGGTGACCGCCCCTCCGCGGCTGGAGGGCGCACGGCCGAGCCGCGGGTGACGATGAAGGCGGCGAGCGCCGTCGTCAGCGGGACCGCCGCCACCAGGCCGATCGAGCCGACGAGCGTCCGAACGATCTCGACGGCGACGAGCTCTCCCTCGGCGACGGTGCCCAGGCCCCGACCTGCCTGGGTGAACACGAGCAGCAGTGGGAGCGACGCCCCGGCGTAGGCGAGCACGAGCGTGTTCACGGTCGACGCGATGTGGTCGCGTCCGATGACCACGGCCGACGCGTACAGGCGCCGGGCTCCGTAGGCGGGGTTCGCAGTGTGGAGCTGCCACACCGCGGACACCTGCGTGACGGTGACGTCGTCGAGCACCCCGAGGCTGCCGACGATGATGCCGGCGAGCACGAGGCCCTTCACGTCGATCTCACTGGAGGCGATCGTCAGGTAGAAGGCGTCCTCTGACGCGAACCCGGTGAAGTGGGCGAGGTTCGAGAACACCCACGCGAGCGCGGCGGTCAGGCCGAGGGCCGCGAACGTGCCGAGGAGCGCGACCGTGACCATCTCGGTGATGCCATGGGTGAGGTAGAGCGCCGCGATGGCGATCAGGGCGGCACTCACGAGCGCGACTGCGGTCGGATCGTTCCCGTCGAGGATCGACGGGAACATGAAGGCCACCATCACCACTCCCGTGACACCCAGCGCCACGAGCGCGCGCAGGCCCTGGAACCGGCCGAGCGCGAGGACTGCAACCGCGAACAGAGCACTGAGGAGGAGCAGTGGCGTCCGACGCTGGAAGTCGTTGAAGTAGTACTGGAAGCCGGGTTCGTTGTCCTCCTGGTAGCCGAGGGTGATCTTGTCTCCGGCATCGAAGCGGACGGAGGCCTCGTTGATGGAGGTCTCGAAGGAGGCCTCTGCACCGTCGGTGGATCCACTCGTGACCTCGAAGGCCACCGCCGTGCACCGGATGCCATCGTCTGGCGCGGTCCCGGCGCATGGGACCTCGGCCACGTCCGTCACGGTGGCGTCGACGACCTCGGCGTTCAGCCCCAGCTCGGCGGCCAGCTCTGGACGATCGCCTTGCGGCCGCAGGACGACCATGCCGATCAGTGCGACCAGGGCGACGACGGCCACCACGCTCCCGAGCAACCGGCGCGCCTGCTGTGACGTCAGCGCGCCCTGGTCACCGTGGTCATGCTGGTGCGCCACAGGCCGAGTCTGGTCCACGGGACCGTCAGGATCAGTCCACGGGCTGCAGGGCCGACTCGACGAGGACGGCCCCCTCGCCGTACCGCTCGTCGAGCTCAGCCTGGAGCGTGCCGTCGTCGAGGATGACGAGCAGATCGACCCAGTTGTTGATGCTGCCGCTGCCGACCCCGAGGACATCAGGGATGCCCCCGTCGGTGAGCTCGTCCTGGATGCGCCTGAGCTCGGTCTCGGTGTGGGCCGCTTCGACCACGCACAGCCCCCCACCCCAGCGCTCCCGCAGCGCAGCCTCGTGCTGCTCGAGGTCGCCGGTGAACCGTACGTTGAGCACCAGCTGGGTGGGGTCGTTGAGCAGCCCTTCGTCCTCGACGGCGTCGATGCCGTCGGCGTAGGCGGGGTTGATCGACTGGTCGTGCCAGCTGCCGCCGTAGTCCGGCAGCCCGCTGATGTAGGCGTGCACCGCGGCGAGCGCCTCGTCCGTCGCGAGCGCCGGATCCACCGTCCAGCCACCGACAGGCTCGGGACACGGAGTCGTGAAGTCAGGCTCATCGGGGTCAGGTGGCGGCGACCCACCCGGGGAGGTCGGGGCCCCCGCACCCGGGCGGCAACGAGTCCTGGACGGACCCCAGGCACAGCTGCGGCCCGTGCTTCTCGTTCTCGAGGACGAAGGCACTGGCCTCGTAGCGCTGATCGGCATCGGAGGCCGTCGTCGTCGGCCCGCCCACGTCCACCGCGCCGTCGTCCCCACACGCGGCGAGCAAGCCGACCACCGACAGCACGGGAACGATCAGGCGCACGAACGTCTGACGACGCGGCGCCGCGGCTGGTTCCACGGGTGGAGTCTGCCAGCGGGACGGGATGCGAGACTCGACCGGTGACCGTGCCCGCCGCCGATCAGGCCACCCTCGACACTGCGGTGGCGCTCCTGCGGGCGGCGGGCGAGCGCACGTTGCGCTGGTTCCGGAGCGCCGACCTCGACGTCGAGCGCAAGGGCGACGGCACCCCCGTGACCGTGGCGGACAAGGACGCCGAGCGCTTCCTCCGCGAGCAGCTGGCCGACGCCTTCCCCGGCGACGGCGTGCTCGGCGAGGAGGAGCCGCCGACTGCCGGCACCACCGGACGGCGCTGGATCATCGACCCGATCGACGGCACCAAGGCCTTCACCTGCGGCGTGCCGCTCTACTCCAACCTGCTCGCCCTCGAGGACGAGCACGGCATCGCAGTGGGGGTGGTCAACCTGCCCGCGCTGGGCGAGACGGTGTGGGCCGGACGCGGGCTCGGGTGCTGGTCCGAACGAGGCCCAGCGGCGGTGAGCACCCAATCGACGCTCGACGGCGCCTACGTGATGTCGAGCTCGCTGAGCCACTGGCCGCCGGGCCGGGTCCGTGCCCTCGAGGCGGCCGGCGCCGTGCTCCGCACGTGGGGCGACGGCTACGGCTACGCGCTGACCGCGACCGGCCGGGTGGCTGCCATGGTCGATCCCGCGGTGGCGCCGTACGACGTCGGGCCCATGCCGGTGCTCTTCGCGGAGGCCGGCGGGCGGTTCACCGACCTGCACGGCGCCGAGACCATCGAGAGCGGGAGCGGGATGGGCACCAACGGCTTCGTGCACGACGAGCTGCTCGAGCTCCTAGGGATGGGCTGACCCCGCATCGAGTCCCTCCGCGAGCGCATCGAGCAGGTCGGCGCGCGCCCGGGCGACGCGCGACCGGATCGTGCCGATCGGCACCTCGCACACTTGGGCCGCCTCCGCGTACGACAGGCCCGCCACCTGCGTGAGCACGAAGGCGTCGCGCCGCTCGACGCCCAGGTGCTCGATCGCGTCGTCGAGGTCGAGCTCGCCCGTGCGCGGCGCCTCGACGACGTCGCGCTCCGTGGTCCGGCGGACGAGCCGCTCGAGGAGCGCTCGGCGTCGGGTGCTCCGCCGCACGTGGTCGGCGCACACGTGGCGCGCGATCTGCAGGAGCCAAGTGCGGGCCGACGCGTCCCCTCGGAACCGCGTCAGCGCGGGGAGGGCCCTGAGGTACACCTCTTGCGTGAGGTCATCCGCCTCGGCTCGGTCGCCCAGGCGAGCGCACACTCGCCACACCTCGGGCTGGGTGCGCCGCACGAACGCGGTCATCGCCACACGGTCGCCCCGGGCGGCCGCCAGCGCCAGCTCGGTGAGGTCGTCCACCTCGCCAGTGTGGTCGCCGGGAACCGAGGGGCCCAGTCAGGCGACCTCCACCCCATGCGATGCGACACCATCCGCGAAGCGCTCTCGGCCCACCTCGACGGCGAGGGCGCCGGGCTCGACGAGGACGCCATCGACCACCACGTGCGCACGTGCCGGGCGTGCACGGCGTGGTCGGAGGAGCTGGGCGCGCTCCACCGCATGGTGCGGGTGCGGGAGGCCGAGCAGGTCCCGGACCTCACCGCCGCCATCCTCGACGCCGCCCCCGACCGGCGCCGCGCCAGACGGTCGCCGCTCGCGGAGGTGGTGAGCCCGGCCCGGTGGGCGCTCCTCGTCGTCGCCCTCACGCAGCTCGTCCTGGCCGCGCCGGCGCTCCTGCTCGGAGAGGACACCGGAGCCTCCGTGCACGTCGCCCGCGAGCTGGGGGCGTTCGACGTGGCGCTGGCCGTCGGCCTGTTGGTGGCGGCCTGGCAACCCGCCCGGGCCTGGGGCCTGCTCCCGGTGGTGGCGGCGCTGGCCCTGGTGATGGGAGGCACGGCCCTCCTCGACGTCGCCCGCGGCACCGCCAGCTCGCTCGGCGAGGCGCACCACGTCCTCGACCTCGCCGGCGTGGCCCTCATCTGGTGGGTCGCCCGCGACGAGCAGGTGGTCGGCCGGTCCTCCACCCAGGGTCGCCTCGCCGCCTCGTGAAGCTCCTGCGCGTGGCCATCGCGGCCACTGCCTCCGGCTTCCTGCTGGTCGGCGCGACCGCCTCACCCGCCGCCGCCCACGCCGCCCTCATCTCGGTGGACCCCGCCGACGGCGCGCGCCTCGACGAGAGCCCCGACGTCGTGCGCCTCACGTTCAGCGAACGCGTCTCGGTGGGCCTCGGCGGGGTACGGGTCGTGGACGCGGAGGGCAACGCGGTCCAGGACGGTGCCGCCCGCGCCGAGGGCGAGATGGTCGAGGTCGACCTGCGGCCCGACCTCTCGGACGGCACCTACGTCGTCACCTACCGCGTGATCTCGGCCGACGGTCATCCAGTGCGCGGCGGGTCTGTGTTCGGGGTGGGCGAGGGGAACGTTGACACTGCGGCCCTCGGCCGGGTGGGAGGCGACGCTGACGATCGGTCCTGGGAGGTGGTGGGCGCGGTCGGTCGGGCGCTCGCCTACGCCGGGATCCTGTTCGCGGCGGGAGGCGTGGCCTTCCTGGTCCTCGTGCACCGAGGAGGCGACGAGCACAACCAGCTCGTGCGGTGGGTGCGGATCGGCGCGGTGCTGGGCGGGCTCGGGTCGCTCGTGGCGCTACCGGTCCAGGCGGCCCTCGGCACCGGTCAGGGCCCCGACTCCCTCTTCGACGACGGGGTGCTCGCCGAGGTCGCCAAGGACGGGGTGGGTCTCGGCGCGCTGCTCGCCCTCGTCGGGGTGACCGTGGCGGGAGCGGCCCTTCGTCGCTCGTTGCCCCTCGCCCTGGCGAGCGCCGCCGTGGCCGCGGGCTCCTTCGCCACCAACGGGCACACCCGGGCGGGCTCGAACGTCGCCGTGGCCACGATCGCCGACGTCTCCCACCTCTGGGCGGCGGCCGTTTGGGGAGGTGGGCTCCTCCTCCTGTGGCGGACGCTCCGAGCGCGCCGGGGCGAGAGCGACCGTGCCGACACCGTCCGGTTGGTGCAGCGCTTCTCGACCCTCGGCACCGTGGCCGTCCTCTCTGTCGGCGTGACGGGGAGCGTCCTGGCGTGGGAGGAGGTCCGCACCCTCGACGCGGTCACGGGCACGGGCTACGGGCGGCTCCTGCTCGTCAAGGTGGCCGTCGTGGGACTGGTGGCTGCCTTCGGCGCCTACAACCACTTCCGGCTGGTGCCCGCCCTCGGCCGCGGCCAGACGAGCGCTTCTCTCGCCCAGCTCTGGACGACCGTTCGCCTTGAGGTCGCGCTCCTCGCCGTCGTCGTCGCCCTCACATCCGTGCTCGTGGTCGTGACACCGGCCCGGACCGAGGCCGCTCCCGGTGTGGTCGAGCGGATCGTCGAGCTCGGCGACACCGGGTCGGTGCAGATCACCGTGGCCCCGGCGCAAGCCGGCTTCAACCAGATCCACCTCTACCTGTTCGACCCCGATGGGCGGCCCGCCGAGCTCGCGGAGGGCGTGACGCTCGTGATGAGCCTGCCGGCGGCCGACCTCGGGCCCATCACCCGAGAAGCCGACCGCGCCGGTCCGGCCCACTTCCAGCTCGACGGCCCCGACCTCGCGCTGGCGGGTGACTGGACCATCGAGGTCCGCGCCCGCATCGACCGCTTCACCGAGGAGGCCGGGGCAACCGAGATCCCGATCGCGCGATGACCCAACCGTTCGGACGAAACCCATCCATCGAGGAGATCCACCCGTGAAGCTTCGACACCCTCTCCTGGCCGGGGCCGGCGGTCTGGCCGTTGCCCTCACGCTCGCCATGCCAGCCGGTGCCCACGTGTACCCGACCGTCACCGAGGCGGCGGCGGGATCGTTCGTGCTGTTCGACCTCGTTGTCCCCCACGGTTGTGAGGAGGCGGGCACCACGAGGATCGAGGTGCAGATCCCCGAGGGCATCTACTCCGCCACGCCCGAGGTCGTGCCCGGTTGGACGATCAGCCAGGCCACGGAAGCGCTCGACGAGCCGGTGGACGACGGCCACGGCGGCCAGCACACCGAGCGCGATGCGACGGTGACGTGGGAGGGCGGGCCCCTCGCCCCCGACCAGCTCCAGCAGTTCGGCCTCTCGGTGCAGGTGCCCGACACGCCCGGCGAGACGATCCTGTTCCCGGTGATCCAGACGTGCGAGGGCGGTGCCTCCACCGAGTGGATCCAGCCCACGGTCGAAGGAGAGGACGAGCCCGAGCATCCCGCGCCCGCGATCACGCTCACGGAGAGCGAGGACGAGGGCCACGGCCATGGTGGCGAGGAGGAAGAGGCCACTGACGAGGAGGCCGAGCACGACGAGGAGACGGCGGCGGAGACAACGCCGGAGTCAGACGATGACGACGACGGCCCTGAGGCCATCGCCATCGCCGGCCTGGTCGCCGGCTTGCTCGGCCTGGCTCTCGGCGGAACGGCCTTCGTCCGCAGCGGCAAGAGCACCTGAGGGAGGCATGATCGACGGCATGGCTCGCATCGCGCGCACCCTTGCCCTCGCGCTCGGGCTGCTCATCGTCGCGGCGTCCCCGGCGGGAGCCGACCCGGCCGGGCCGAGCGACTTCCGGTCCGAGGTCACCGGCGTCACCCCGGGCGACGTCGTGACCGCGGACATCCGCGGCGGCGACGCCTTCCTCGAGCTCACCGTCAGCGACGGGCACACCGTGATCGTCCAGGGCTACGGGGGCGAGCCCTACCTGCGCTTCCAGCCCGACGGCACCGTCGAGCGCAACCGGCTCTCGACCGCCACCTACCTGAACGAGGATCGCCGCGGCGCGGGGATCACCATCCCACCTGACGCCGCGGGCCGCCGACGCCGACACGCCCCCCGAGTGGGACACCATCGGCGACGGCGGCGCGTACGCCTGGCACGACCACCGGGTGCACTGGATGGACGCCGCGTCCCCCAGCGTCGATCGTGGTGAACGGGTCGATGGTGCGTACGACCCGTGGCGGGTGCCGCTCGTCGTCGACGGCGCCGTGGGGGAGGTGCAGGGCATCCTCATCTACGAGAAGACGGTCAGCCCGCTCCCCTACGCCGGTCTGGCTGCGATCGTCGCGGGCGCGATGGCCTGGTACGGCCGACGGGGCGGTCTCCGCATCCCGGCGGCGGTCCTCACCGTGGTGAGCGCCGCCGCGGTGGTCGTGGGTTGGGCCGACTACCGCGCCACGCCAGACGGCGGGGGCAACCCCCTCCTGTGGGCCCTCGCCGCGGTGGCGCTGGGGACGGCCGTCGGCGCGCTGGCGCTGGCCCGGCGCAGCGCCGGCGTCGTCCTGCTGCTCGCGTCGGTGGCGTCCCTGTCGGGCTGGGCCCTGTTCCGCATCCAGGCCCTGCTCAAGCCCGTGCTCCCCACGGACCTGTCCTTCGCGCTCGACCGGACCACGGTCGCGCTCGGCCTCGGCGTCAGCGTTGCCGCCGCGTTCCTCGCCGTGACCAGCGGCGTCCTCTCGCTCCCCGACCTCGACGACGACGAGGATCAGACGGCTACAGCCAGCCCGCCTTCCTGAACCGGCGGTAGAGGACCAGGCAGATGACGGCCATGACCACGATGGTGGCGAAGTAGCCGTAGCGGGTCTCGAGCTCGGGCATGTGCTCGAAGTTCATGCCGTACACGGCGCCGACGACCGTGGGGAAGCCACCGATGGCCAGCCAGGCGGAGATCGTGCGCATGTCGTTGTTCTGGCGCACGGTGACCTGCGCCAGGTTGGCGTTGAGCGCGTCGGAGAGCAGGTCGCGGATGTGGGCGACGGCGCTGACGACCCGCTTGAGGTGGTCCTCCACGTCTCGGAAGTAGGACCCCAGCTCCGGGTGGGCCCCAGGGATCTGGCCCGCAGCCAGCCGGCCGACCGGCTCGAGGAGCGGCTCGGTGTTGCGGTGGAAGTCGAGGACCTCTCGCTTCAGCTTGAAGATCCGCTGGCTGGGGTCGAACCCGCGGGGGCGGTCCGGCGAGAACACGGCGTCCTCGATCTCGGCCATGTCGTTGTCGAGGCCGTCGATGACCGGTGCGTAGTCGTCGACGACGCGGTCGATCACCGCGTGCAGCACCGCCATCGGCCCGCAGCGGATGCGCTCCAGGTCGGCCTCGATGATCCTGCGCACCTCGGCCAGCGCGCTGGCCTCGCCGTGGCGGACGGTGACGACGTAGCGCTCGCCGACGAAGAGCTGCAGCTCGGCGAACTGCACGGACTCGGTGCGGTCGTCGTACCGCGCGGTCTTGAGGACGACGAAGAGGTCGTTGTCGTACACCTCGAGCTTCGGCCGCTGGTGGGCGGCGATGGCGTCCTCCACCGCCAGGTCGTGCAACCCGAGCTCCTCGCGCACCGCGTCGAACTCCTGCGGCGACGGCTCGTGCAACCCGATCCACACGAACGAGTCAGGTTCGTTGGCGGCTTCGAGGGCGTCGACGACGGCGAGCTGGCCCTCGCGGCGCTTGCCGTCCGTGTAGACGGCGCAGTCGACGATCACCGGCCCATCATCCGTCGCCGCCGACGACGCGCTGGTGGATCTCGGTGGTGAGCTGCTTGATCGACTTCACGATGGCGTCCGCCTCGGTGTTCGTCGCGTAGTCGTGCTGGGCGAGCTCAGAGGAGATCTGGTCCTGGCGCTTGGCCGCGATCAACAGGATCGCTCCTTGCATCGCCGCCAGGCACGACAGGATGAGGTTGAGGAGGATGAACGGGTACGGATCGAACCCCGTGTTGCGATTGCCCAGCATCCATCCGGCCAGGAAGAGCAGGGCACCGAACACGAACCCCCACGAGCCCATGCCGTTGCGCAGCTGATCGGCGGCGCGCTCGCCCACGGTCAGCTGCTCGCCGGAGCGCACCCCAGGGTGCTTGTGCCAACTAGAGGTACGGATCTGCATGCGAACGAGGCTACGACCCCCTCCGGGGCGTCCCGGTGGCGTGGCAGGCTCGGCGGCATGGACCCGTCCGACCACCTGGCTCACCTCCGCGTCGACAGCACCGCGTTCCTCGCCGCGTACCGCGCCGATCCCACCGCCCCGGCGTGGTCTGGCACCGGCTGGAACCGCACCGAGCTCCTCGAGCACGTGGCGAACGTCCACGGCTGGGTGCGGACGCAGCTCCGCGCCGGTCCGAGCGAGCGGGTGCGGTTCGGCGAGATCGAGCGAGCACCGGCGGGCGACGAGCTGCTGGGGTGGTTCGAGGCGGGCCTGGTGGAGCTGCTGGAGCTGCTGGCCGACATGGACGTCGGTGCGACGTGGCCGACGTGGGCCGGACCGCAACCGGGGACCTTCTTCCCCCGGCGCATGGCCCAGGAGATGGCCGTGCACCGATGGGACGGCTCGGGTGGCGCCATCGACGCCACGCTCGCGGTCGACGGCATCGACGAGCTGCTCGAGCTGTTCGCCCCGCGGATCCCCGCCGAGCGGTTGGCGGGTGCCGCCGGCACCATCCACCTCCACGCCACCGACGTCGACGGCGAGTGGCTCATCCGGCTCGCGCCGGAGGGCCTGAGCTTCGAGCACGGCCACGCCAAGGGCGACGTCGCCGTTCGTGGGCGCGCCGAGGACCTGCTCCTGTGGACCTGGAACCGCGCTCCCGTCGACGACCGCTTCGAGGTGTTCGGCGACGCCGCGCCCCTCGAGACCTGGCGAACGTCGGTGGTCTTCTAGGGGATCGGCTGGCCCAGGGGGCCGCCGGTGCAGGCCGCGCCGGCCTCCGGCGCGTGGGAGCCGTCCTGGTACTCGGCCACGAAGGCCGCCAGTCGTTCGTCGGCGACGGAGTCGAGCCGCAGCTGGCGTGCCCACGCCGTGGCGACCACTGCCTCGCCCGCCTTGAGGTCCGGGTACGGCGCCGCGATCACCTTGGCGTTGGCGCGGGCCAGGTCGTGGATCACCTCGACGTCGGCGTCGGGCAGGTCCGGTGCGTACGCCAACCACACGGCTCCGTGCTCGAGGTCGTGGACGACGTGCTCGTCGGGGATCGCTTCGTCGTAGAAGCCGCAGTTCCACCACACCGGGTTGTGGGCACCACCCGCGGGGGGCCGGCGGTCGTAGTCCACGAGGTCCTCGGTGTGCACGGGCGACTCGTAGTACACGCGGATCGCGTGCACTCCCTCGATCCCCTCGTCGGCCTCGCCGAGGTCCTTGCTCACCCCGCCGTCGGCGTCGATGTCGCCGCCGCCACCCGAGCAGGCGGCCACCACCAGCAGCGCCACGGCGACGAGCGCGATGACGAACCGGAGCTTCCGCATCCGGGGAGGGTAGGAGACGGGGATCAGGACGCGGACGCGGGGGTCCATGCCGCGGGGAGGTGCTTGATCCCGTTGATGAAGTTCGACTGGAGCCGCACGGGTTCGCCGGCCGAGCGGACGTCGGGCATCCGCTTGAACAGCTCCCGGAACATGACGGTGATCTCGCGACGGGCCAGGTGGGCGCCGAGGCAGAAGTGCGGGCCAGGGCCTCCGAAGCCGAGGTGGTCGTTGGGGGTGCGGCCGAGGTCGAAGGTGAACGGCTCGTCGAAGACCGCGTCGTCGCGGTTCGCTGACGAGTACCACAGCACCACCTTGTCGCCGGCGTTCAGGTCCTGATCGCCGATGCGCACCCCGTCCTCGGTGCACGTGCGGCGGAAGTGGATGACAGGGGTGGACCACCGCACGATCTCCTCGACGGCGGTGACGGCGAGACCGTCGAAGTCGGCCTGCCAGCGAGCCATCTGGTCAGGGTGCTGGGTGAGGGCATCCAGGCCGTGGGCGATGGCGTTGCGGGTCGTCTCGTTGCCGGCCACCACGAGCAGCAGGAAGAACGACGCCAGCTCGGCGGAGGTGAGGCTCTCGCCATCGACCTCGGCCGTGATGAGCGCGGTGGTGAGATCCTCCTTTGGATCCTTCATCCGCGCCTCGCCGAGCTCGGTGACCAGCATCGCGAGGTCCTGGGCGGCAGTGAGGAGCGCGCCCATGATCCCCGACTCGGTCTGGTCGGGCACGTACTCGGGGTCGCCCAGGCCCAGGATCACGTTCGTGCGGTCGAAGATGAACTTCTCCTGGCTGCGCGGGATCCCCATCATGTCGACGATGATCCGCAGCGGCAGGGTGGCGGCCACGTCGGTGACGAAGTCGCCCTCGCCGCGCTCGATGACGTCATCGATGATGGCGGCGGCCGTCGCCTCCACGTCACCCTTCATCAGGTCGAGCTGCCGCGGCGTGAAGCCCCGCGACACGATCCGTCGCATGCGCGCGTGCTTCGGGTCGTCCATGTTGATCATCGAGCCGAGGAACTCGTTGAACTCCATCGGCATGTCCGGGATGTTGACGCCCTCACCCGAGCAGAAGGTGCCCGACCGCTTGCTGGCGTCGAGCACGTCGGCGTGCCGCGTCAGTGCGTAGTAGCCGGGACCCGGCGGCATCGTCTCCGACAGCACCGGCTCCTCGAAGAACCGGATCGGGTCCTGCTGGCGCAGGGTGAGGAAGGCGCCTTCGCGCTCGGCGGTCGGCCGGAGCCAGAACACCGGGTCGGACAGGTCGATCTCGTCCAGGGCGAGGCTGCGGTTCGGCTCCATGGCCCGAATCTAGACCGCGTGGTCAAGTTGGGTGCCCTTGGGCTAGGTGCTGCCTTCGAAGGCGGCCGCCTTGATCCCGACCCCGACCAGCTCGTTGAGGAACGGCACCGGGTCGGCGGTGACACCCAGGCCCGCCGCGCCCACCGCGAGCCGTCCACCGAGCGCCCACCGCACCGCCAGGGCGGCCGTCGCGCCGGCCGCGACCGCGGGACGGTCGAGCGCCCCGAGCACGAACACGTCGCTGGCTCCGGCCCGGCTGCCGCGCACCTCGACGCGCACCGCGCCCACCAGCCCTTCGGGGTGGGGCTTGCGCAACATCGGCAGGTGGGCGGAGAAGCGGTCCCGGCGGGTGGCAGCCAGGCGAGCGGTCACCCGGGCGACACCGGGGAAGGCCGGCACCAGCAGCAGCGCGTCCGGGAGCTCCGCCCGGTAGCAGTCCTCCGCCCCGATCGGGTCGGGGAACCAGCACAGCTCTCGTCCTGAGCCCGCCGCGCGGCGCTGCCAGTCGCCGTCGCGCCAGTCGAGGGCCTGCCCGGTGAGAGCGGCGTGGTGCTGCCGGGCGCAAGCGGGGCCGCCGGTGCCGCTGCGGGCGACGTGCACCTCGTCCACGCGATCGAACGTGCTCGCTCCGTGTCGAGCCAGCACGCACGAGTACCCCGGCGAGAACGCCGCCCCCGCCACGACGACCGCTCCGCGGGCGCGGGCCTCGCGGTCGAGGTCGAGCAGGCCGCGGACATCCTCGATCGAGTCACTGGTGGACACCACGGCGTGCCCGGCCGCGACGTGCCGGCGCGCCACCTCGACGTGGGTGCCGGCCGGGCTCGCGATGAGGACCGCGTCGGCCGCACCATCATCGGAGCCCTCCACCGCCTTCGGGCCCGAGCTCTCCACCACCGCCGCCGCCCGCACGCGGTCGGTGTCGACCACCGCGACCTCATCGATGTCGCTGCTCTCCACCAGCTGCCGGACCGCTCGGGCTCCGACCGCCCCGGCACCGACGACGAGGACGCGCACTACTGCAGGTCAGGGCCGGAGAGCTCACGCCAACCGCCCTGCTGGGGTGGCGTGCCGCCGGACCCACGGAGCCGCAGCACCGCGGCGATGATCCCGGCCAGCCCGAGGGCGACGAGGGCACGGCGCAACAGGGCCATCAGGGGTGTCTCCAGCGGGGATCGGGGGCGGGGGGTCGGGAGCGTCGGCTTCCCGGGCGCCATCCTTAGCAGGCCTTGACGGTGGGTGGTGAGGCTGACACCCCACCCCGTTGGGGTGGCTGCGCCCTGTCGGCGCGGCGCGCTCTGGGGGAGGCTGACGCCGTGCGGACAGCTGGGGCCAACGAAAACGGGCGCGAGCAGCGGTGATCCGCTTCTACGTGGCGGCCGCGCTGCGGCGTCGCTGGCGCGGCCTGCTGGTCATCGTGCTGGTGCTCGGCATCCTCGGAGGTGGCTCGCTCGCCGCCTTCGCCGGAGCCCGTCGCACCGCCTCCGCCCACTCCCGGTTCCGCGACGCCGGAGACCCGTCGGACCTGGCGATCAACAACTTCTCCGATGACGCCTTCGACGCCGCGGCCTACGACGACTTCCCGGAGGTGGTGCGCACGCGCTCATGGGTGGCGTTCAACATGGCCCTCCTCGATGACAAGGGCCAACCCGTCTTCGACGATGCCGGCGGAGAGGCGGCCGGGAGCATCGACGGGCAGTTCTTCACGCAGGACCGGGTGGGGATCGTCGAGGGCCGGATGTCAGACCCGGACGAGGTCGGCGAGGTCGTCGTGAACGAGTTCGCCCACGAGCTCGAGGGCTTCGACGTCGGCGACCAGGTGCGGGTCGCCCTCTACACGGACGAGCAGCTCGAGGACGAGGCGTTCTTCGAATCGAACCCGGAACCGTTCGACGAGGTCGACCTGACCGTGGTCGGGGTGGCCGTCTTCTCGGACGAGGTCGTCCAGGACGAAGCCGACCGCATCCCGCGCTACCTCTTGACGCCGGCGTTCACGGCCAAGGAGATCGACGCCGGCAGCTACGCGTTCAACCACGTGGTGCTGCGCAACGGCGACGCCGACATCCCGGCGGTCCAGGAACGGTTCATCGACTCTCTCCCGGAGGGTTCCGGCGCCGTCTTCCGGGTGGCTTCGGCGGATGTGGAGCGCGCCCAACGGGCCGTGCGGCCGCTTGCGCTCGCGCTCGGCATCCTCGGCGCCGCGGCCGCCGCGGCCGTCATCGCGCTGATCGGACAAGGGCTGGTCCGTCAGATCCGGAACGAAGCAGGCAACGACGACGTGCTCCGCGCCCTCGGCGCCCGGCGGCGGACGATCTGGGCCATCGCCGCCGTGCTGGCCAGCATCCCGGTGGTGCTGGGATCGGCGTTGGCCGTCCTGCTCGCCATCGCGCTCTCTCCGGCCACACCGATCGGTCCGGTCCGCCGGATCGAGATCGATCGCGGCCTGTTCACCGACTGGGCCGCGCTCGGCATTGGCATCGGCATCGTCATCCTGGCCCTGCTCAGCGTGGGCGTCTTCGCCATCGCCACCCAGGATCGCTCCCGGCGGCGCGTACCGCGACCGTCCCGTCCGGTGCAGGCGGCGGCCGCGGCAGGCCTGCGCCCCGCCGCGGTGGTCGGTACTCGGTTGGCCCTCGAGCCGGGGACGGGCACCACCGCCGTGCCCGTGCGATCCGTGCTGGCAGGGACGGTCGTCGCCATCGGCGCGCTGGTCGCCGCGCTGTGCTTCGCGGCCAGCCTCGATGCGCTGGTCAACACCCCGCGGCTGTACGGCTGGGACTGGGACGCCACGCTGCTCGACACGGCCGGCTACGGAGGCATCGACCCGGAAGCCAGTGCGGAGCTCCTCGACGGCGACGAGCGGATCGACGACTGGACCGAGGTCTACTTCGGTGCCGACGACATCGACGGGCTCAACGTGCCCCTCCTGGGGACCGAACCCGGCGCGGGCGTCGTGCCACCGGTCCTCACCGGCCGGGCGGTCGAAGACGACGATGAGATCGTGGTGGGGACGGGCACCCTCGAGGCGCTCGGCAAGCAGGTGGGAGACGAGGTGACCCTCGACGGTGGCGGGGAGCCGAGCGTGGTCCGCATCGTCGGCACGGCGTCGTTCCCCACGGTCGGCCAGACGCACGGCAACCACCCGTCCCTCGGCATCGGCGCGCTGGTCGCGCCGGAGCGCGTGCCCGGTGCGCTCACCGACTCCTTCGGGCCGCCCGCCGTGTTCGTCCGCTACTCGGAGGGCACCGATCGAGACGCCGCCGACGCGTGGCTGCGCGAAGCGACCCAGGGCATCGGCGAGTTCCCGGGGTCGACCGAGGTGTTCCGATCTCGTCGCCCCGCGGAGATCACCAACAGCGACGACATCGGCAGCACCCCGGCCTTCGTGGGGGTTACCCTCGGCGTCGCCGCCCTCGCGTCGTTGGCCCTCGTGCTGTCGGTGTCGATCTCCCGCCGTCGGCGCGACCTGGCGCTGCTCAAGGCACTGGGGTTCACCAAGCGCGACGTCTCGACCGCGGTCGCGTGGCAGGCCACGATCACCATCGGGATCGGGCTCCTCCTGGGGATCCCCCTCGGGATCGCCGCCGGCCGGTGGCTGTGGCAGCGCTTCGCCGAGCAGCTCTACGTGGTGCCCGCACCCGAGGTGCCCATGGTCGCGATCGGCGTGCTGGTGGCCGCGGCCCTGGTGCTCTGCAACATCGTGGCCGCCGCGCCCGGGCGAGCGGCCGGCCACACCCCGGCGAGCACGTCGCTGCGAGCCGAGTGATCGACGCCGTGGGCGGTATTGCCCACGCGCCCAAGCGACCCTCCAACCCGTGACGTCCGGGCCCGGGTGGTGGGGCTAGGAAGAATCGAACTTCCGACCTCATCCTTATCAGGGATCGTCGGCCTTGCGCGTCAGTGACCGGCCACACCCGCTTGGTGGGGCTAGGAAGAATCGAACTTCCGACCTCATCCTTATCAGGGATGCGCTCTAACCGACTGAGCTATAGCCCCCGGGTGGGAAAGCGAAGTTAGTCGCGGGCTCCCTGACCGGGCGAGCCCGAAGCCGCAGCCGCACGAGGCGGCGTCTCCTCCTCGAGGACGGTGACGCGCACCCCGCCGGTGAGGTCGCTGATGAGGTTGAACAGCAGCGCCATCACGACGCTGCCCGCAGCGCCGGCCAGCACCAGCACCACGCCTCCGAGGGCGAAGGCCTGGAAGATCCGCTCGTCCTCGAACTTGAACCCGCCGACGAGGCGTTGTCCGTCGGCGCACTTGCCGTCCTCGTCCGGGAGCGTCGACGGCTCGTCGACCGCCGGGACCGTGGTCGTCGGTCCGCCGCCCTCGGCCGCCCCGCCGAGTGGTTGCGCCGCGCCATCGACGGTGGAGGGCGTGGTCTCGGGCGTGGTGGACGTGTCGCCGTCGATGTCTTCGCAGTTCCCGAAGCCGAGGGACGTGATGAAGCTCTCGACGTCGTCGATGGCGCCGGCGCTGCGCGCCGCGTTCCAGAGGACCGCCGACGCGACGCAGATGATCAGGAAGATCGAGAGGAAGAACAGCACGGAGATCTTGAGCACCGACCACGGCTCGATGTGCCGCACGATGCGGCGCACCTTCCGGGCTCGCACCTTGGCCCGGCGGGGCGTCTTGGGCGCATCCGGGTCGGGGTCGTCGAGCAGCCGCCGCCGCGAGGTGGGCGGGATCACCTTCGGCACCGGGACGGCCTCTTCGGCCGGCTCGACGCCCGCCCGGAACGTCGCCGTGCCGCCAGGTTCAGGCTGCGCGGCCACGCGAGGCCGGTCGGGGGACATCGGAGCGAGTGTAGGGCAGCCCTGTGAGCCCACCGACGCACCCAGTGGTCAGGGGTCGCGGTGCGCCTTGGCCTCGGCTCGCGCCTCGCCGAGCGTGACCACGACCCAGACGTCGAGACCCTCGGCGCGCCAGGACACCAGGTGGGCACCGTTGGCGCCTGCCACCTCGCGGGCCGCGTCCTCCCCCTCGACCGCTCCCGCGAGGGCGGCGGCGTCGGCCGCCGTGCGCGCGGCAGCCCGCTCCTGAGCCGCCCGCGCCAGCGGCACGAGCGTCAGCAGCACCACGATCGCGAGCGCGACCACCGCCAGCACCAGCGGCACCGCCTGACCGTCGTCACGGTTCCGTCGAGCAACGTGTCGTCCCACGACGACCTCCCCATGTGCGGGCGCGGGTGCGCCCATCCAGCGATCGGGGGAAGTCGAGGAGGGAGCTAGGCGGTGTCGTCGTCGGCCGAGAGCACCGGCGCCACCGAGGCGACGGACTCGCCGTCACCCAGGTTCATGACGCGCACGCCAGTGGCGTCGCGACCCTGCGAGGAGATGTCGCGCGCCGGCATGCGGATGAGGGTGCCGACGGAGTTGATCACGAAGATCTCGTCGTCGAGACCGACCATGAACGCGGCCACCACGTGCCCCTTCTTGGCCGTGAGCTTGATCCCGCGCACGCCTTGGCCGCCGCGCCCCTGCCGGTTGAAGTGCTCGAGCTGGGTGCGCTTGCCGTAGCCCTGATCGGTGACGATGAGCATGGCGACGTCGTCGCGGCAGGTGTCGAGGCTCACCACCTCGTCGCTGGCGCGCATCTTCATGCCGCGCACGCCGGCGGCGGTGCGACCCATGAAGCGGACGTCGTCCTCGCTGAAGCGGATCGCCTGGCCGAGCTTCGACAGCATGAGGATGTCGTCGCCGCCGTTGGTGGGGATGACCTTCACGAGCTCGTCACCGTCGCGCAGGTTGATGGCGATGATGCCGGTGCGCAACGACGAGTCGTACTCGTTGAACTTGGTCTTCTTCACCTGACCGTTCTTGGTGGCGAAGAACAGGAACCGGTTCGTCTCGTAGTCGCGCGTGTCGATGATCGTCTGGACGTGCTCGCCCGGCTGCAGCTGCAGCAGGTTGGGCATGGCGGTGCCGCGCGCCGTGCGCTCCTTCTTGGGGATCTCGTGCGCCTTCAGCCGGTAGACGCGGCCGAGGTTCGAGAAGAACAGCAGGTAGGCGTGGGCAGTGGTGGTGAGGATGTGGCTGACGTAGTCGTCGTCGCGCAGCTTGGCGCCCGCCACGCCGCGACCCCCGCGTCCCTGCGACCGGAACGAGTCAGCGGAGACGGTCTTGATGTAGCCCTTCGCCGACAGGGTGACGATGAGCTCCTCGTCGTCGATGAGGTCCTCGATGTTCATGTCGCCGACGTCGAAGGTGATCTTGGAGCGCCGCCCGTCGGCGTGCTTCTCCCGCACCTCGGCCAGCTCGTTCTTGATGACGGTGCGCAGCACGGTCTCGTCGCCGAGGATCGACTCGAGCAGTCCGATGGTCTCGCGCAGCGTGGCCATCTCGGTCTCGAGGTCGATCTTGGCCAGCCGCGTCAGCTGGCCGAGACGCAGGTCGAGGATGTGCTCCGCCTGCACCTCGGAGAAGCTGAACGGCTCCGACGTCAGCCCGACCCGGGCGGCGGTGCGATCCTCCGAGCCGCGGATGAGGGCGATCACCTGGTCGATGACGTCGACGGCCTTGAGCAGGCCTTCGACGATGTGGGCCCGGTCCAGCGCCTTCTGCAGGCGGAACTCGGAACGACGGCGGATGACGTCGACCTGGTGCTCGACGTACGCCTGCAGCGCCTGCACCAGGTTGAGCGTGCGCGGGATGCCGTCGACGAGCGCCACCGTGTTCACCGCGAAGTTCGTCTGCAGCGGCGTGTGCTTGTAGAGGTTGTTGAGGATGACGAGGGCGGGCGCGTCCTTCTTGAGCTTGATGACGAGCCGGGTCTTGCCCCGCGCCGACTCGTCGTTGACGTCGGCGATGCCCTCGACCTGTCGGGTCTGCACGAGGTCGGCGATCCGCGCCGCGCACACCGAGATCGACGCCTGGTACGGCATCTCGGTGACGACGATCTGGTCGCCACCGCGACCGCTCCCCTCTTCGATCTCGCACACCGCTCGCAGCCGGATCGAGCCCTTGCCCGTGCGGTACGCGTCGAGGATCCCCTGGCGGCCCATGATCAGCGCGCCGGTGGGGAAGTCGGGGCCCTGGATGAACTGCATGAGGTCGTCGGGCGTGGCGTCGGGGTTGTCGATGAGGTGGACGGTGGCGTCGATCACCTCGCCGAGGTTGTGGGGCGGGATGTTGGTGGCCATGCCGACCGCGATCGCCTGGCTGCCGTTGACCAGCAGGTTCGGGAACCGCGACGGCAGCACGACCGGCTCGACGTCGTCACCCGAGTAGTTGTCGACGAAGTCGACCGTGTTCTCGCTGATGCCGTCGAGCATCCGCATCGCGAGCAGGCTGAGCCGTGCCTCCGTGTAGCGCGAGGCGGCGGGACCGAAGTCGGGCGACCCGAAGTTGCCGTGCCCGTCGACCAGCGGGTGCCGGAGGGAGAAGTCCTGCGCCATGCGGACGAGGGAGTCGTAGATGGCCCCCTCGCCGTGGGGGTGGTACTTGCCCATCACGTCGCCGGTGATGCGAGCGCACTTCATGTGGGATCGGTCGGGGCGCGCGCCCAGGCCGTCCATGCCGTACAGGATCCGGCGGTGCACCGGCTTCAGGCCGTCGCGCGCGTCGGGCAGCGCCCGCGCGGTGATGACCGACATCGCGTAGTCGAGGAAGGAGGACTCCATCTCCTCCTGGATCTCGATCGGCTCGACGGCGGCGCGGACGGGACCGTCTTCAGGGGGGGGTTGATCCGACATCAGATGTCCAGGAACCTCACGTCCTTGGCGTTGTTGACGATGAAGGCCTTGCGCAGCTCGACGACGTCGCCCATCAGCGTGGACACGACCTCGTCGGCCAGCGCCGCCTGCTCGACCTTGATCTGGAGCAGCGTGCGCAGGCCGTCTTCCATGGTGGTGATGCGCAGCTCCTCGGCGTCCATCTCGCCGAGGCCCTTCAGGCGCCCGAAGTCCTTCTTGTGGTTCGGGTTGTCGCGGAGGAAGACGTCCTTGGCGTGGTCGTCCTTCAGGTAGATCTTCGCCTTGCTCACCTCGGTGGAGTACAGCGGCGGCTGGCAGATGTAGATGTGGCCATGCTCGACGAGCGGGCGCATCTGCCGGAAGAAGAACGTGAGCAGCAGCGTGCGGATGTGCAGGCCGTCGACGTCGGCGTCGGCCAGGATGCAGATCTTGTCGTAGCGCCGCTTCTCGAGGTCGAACTCCTCCCCCACCCCGGCCCCGATGGCGGAGATGAGCGCCTGCACCTCGAGGTTCTTGAGCATCTTGTCGAGCCGCGCCCGCTCGACGTTCAGGATCTTGCCGCGGATCGGCAGGATCGCCTGGCGGAACGGATCGCGCGCGGTGACGGCGGAGCCGCCGGCGGAATCGCCCTCGACGATGAACAGCTCGCGCTCCTCGCGGTTCTTCGAGCTGCAGTCCTTGAGCTTGTCGGGCATGCCGGCGCCGTCGAGCAGCGTCTTGGAGCGGATGACGTCGCGCGCCTTCTTGGCGGCCATGCGGGCCTGGGCGCCGGCGACGGCCTTCTTCACGACCTTGTTGGCCTCGGTGGGGTTCTGCTCGAACCACTCGCCGAGCTTGTCGTTGGTGGCCTTCTGCACGAGCGTCTTGATGCTCGTGTTGCCGAGCTTGCCCTTGGTCTGACCTTCGAACTGCGGATCGCGGAGGCGCACCGAGATGATGGCGGTGATGCCCTCGCGGATGTCCTCGCCCTGGAGGTTCGGCTCCTTCTCCTTCAGCAGGTTCTTGGCGCGGGCGTGCTTGTTCACCACCGTGGTGAGAGCGGCCTTGAAGCCCTCCTCGTGGGTGCCCCCCTCGGTGGTGTTGATGCCGTTGGCGAAGGAGTGGATGCCGTCGGCGTTGTAGCCGGTGTTCCACTGGAAGGCGACGTCGACCTCCTGCTCCTCCTCGGCCAGCTCGTAGTAGCCGACCTTGCTGAAGAGCGCCTCCTTCGACGCGTTCATGTGCTTGACGAAGTCGACGATGCCGCCGGCGTACCGGTAGGTGACCGGCTCCGCCTTGTGCTCGGGGCGCTCGTCCTTGAAGCGGATCTCGAGGCCCTTGTTGAGGAACGCGAACATCTGCAGCCGCTCGAGGATCGTGCGGGCGGAGAACTCGGTGGTCTCGAAGACGGTGTCGTCGGGCCAGAAGGTGACGGTGGTGCCGGTGCGGCCGCGCGGGGCATCGCCGACCACCTTGAGCTTGCTGGTGGGGACACCGCCGTTGGCGAAGGTCATCTCGTGGTGCTTGCCGTCGCGGTCGACCTCGACGATGAGGTTGGTGGACAGCGCGTTCACCACGGACACGCCGACGCCGTGGAGGCCGCCGGAGACCTTGTACCCCTCGCCGCCGAACTTGCCGCCGCCGTGCAGCTTGGTGAGGGCGAGCTCGACGCCCGTCATCTTCTGCTGCTTGTTCATGTCGGTGGGGATGCCCCGCCCGTCGTCGGACACCCGGCAGCCGCCGTCGGCCAGCAGGGTGACGTCGATCCGGGTGGCGTACCCGGCCATCGCCTCGTCGACGGAGTTGTCGACGAGCTCCCAGACGCAGTGGTGGAGGCCGCTCGGGCCGGTGCTCCCGATGTACATGCCGGGGCGCTTCCGGACCGGGTCCAGGCCCTCGAGGACCTGCATGTTGTTGGCCCCGTAAGACCCGTTCGATTGCGCCAAGAGACGTCCGTTTCAGCCAGTGGGCCCGGCGCCCTGAGCAGCCGAGCTGGGGAGGGGGTCCAGGAGGGTCGCGGAAGCGCGAAAACCCTGGTCAGAACCCCGAATGACAACCCTGGAATCCTACCAGGATGGGTGTGACATCCCGACCATCCAGACGGGGTTTTCGGGCTCAGCTCTTGGGGCCGACGCGCAGGTCCAGCGAGGTCACACGATCGGGTCCGAGGAGCTCGCTGAGACGGGCCAGGAGCTCGGTCTGGAGGAACTTCACGTGGGTGGCGATGGCCGGCTCGTCGACCGCCAGGACGAGCCGCTTCCCGTCGATCCGGAGGGGGCGCGTGCGGGCCGCGAGGGCGTCGCCGACCACCTCCGCCCAGCGGTCGAACACGAGGTGCACGCCGCTCGCCTCCGGCGCGCCGAGCCCCCGCATGACCGCGTCGAGCGCGACCCCGAGGGGCTGCGGGCCCGGCCCGTTCCCCGGAAGCGGTCGAGCAGGCATGCCCGCCATCGTCGCCGCGCCGCACACCGGCGACAACCCCCCGATCAGCCGGGCACGATGCGACCGTCGCGGATGTGCAGGACGAGGTCGGGATCGGCCTTGGGGGGGAGACCGCTGGCGCTGGTGAGGAGCGTCTGGCCGGCCGGGAGGTTGCGCGAGCAGCGCGTCGCTGCGATCGGGGTCGAGCTCGGAGAAGACGTCGTCGAGGAGCAGGACGGGCGCGCTGCCGGTGACGTCGGTGAGGACGTGGTGGCTCGCGAGGCGCAGTGCGAGCGCCAGCGAGCGCTGCTCGCCCTGCGAGGCGTGCGTGCGGGACGGCAGGCCGGCCAACCGGAGCTCCACGTCGTCCCGGTGCGGACCGACGGTGGACACGCCGCGGCGGACGTCGTCCTTGCGCGACGCGGCCAGCGCCTCGGCCAGGCCGAGGGCGGCCCACTCGGCCGCGTACGTCGCGGTGACCTCAGCCGGCTTGTTGGCCACGGCGTCGTAGGTCGACGACAGCACCGGCACCAGCCGTCCGAGCAGCTCCTGGCGGGCGGCGGCCAGGGCACCACCGGACTCCGCCAGCTTGGCGTCCCACACGTCGAGGGTGAAGGCGGCGCTCTCGTCGAGCCGGCCGCCGGCCCCCTTGAGCAGGGCGTTGCGCTGCTTGAGGACCTTGTCGACCTCGGAGCGCAGCGCGTCGTAGCGGGGATGGGACGCCACCAGGGCGTCGTCGAGGTAGCGCCGCCGCTCGGCTGGGCCGCCCTTGATCAGGTCGAGGTCGTCGGGCGCGAACACGGTCACCCGCAGCACCCCGAGCAGCTCTCGGGCCTTCTTCAGGGGCTGGCGGTTGACGAGCACCCGGTTGCGCCCGGATGCCACCAGCTCCGCCTCCAGCAGGATCGCCCGGCCCTCCCGCTCCCCCTCGGCGCGGATGACGGCCCGCTCCGCGCCCTGGCGGATCAGCGCCTCGGTGGGCGCGCCCCGGAACGACTGGAGCGTGGCGAGCCAGCTGATGGCCTCGAGCACGTTCGTCTTGCCCTGCCCGTTGTCGCCCAGCAGGGCCGTCACCCCAGGCGACAGCTCCAGCTCCGCCGACTCGTACGACCGCAGGTCGGTGAGCCACACCCGGTCGAGCCGCATCCGGCCAACTCTCGCAGACGGTGGCGGAGGTCAACAGCAAGGGCGCGGCGGGCGGCGGTGGGTCGGTGCCTCCACGTCCGGGTCACGGCACCCTCGCTGCGGTTCGGGGCGCCCACCGTCGGCATCCGACGGCTCGTGCCCCCAACCCTGAGGCCGGACGACGCCGAGCAGGCGTGGCGGCACCGAGCGCCGCGCGCCGCCTCGCCGCGCCCGTTGGATTGCCCTGCGCCCTACGAGACGCGGACGGGCATGAGCAGGTAGAGGAACTCCGGGTGCTCGGGCACGCGCAGGAGGGCGGGCTTGAGGGCGTCGACGGTCTCGATGGTGACCTCGTCGCCGGGGGCCACCTCGATGCCCTGCACCAGGTACTCCGGGTTGAAGGCGACGGTGAGCTCGGTGCCCTCGAACTTGGCGTCGAGGCTCTCGTGGGCCTGGCCGACGTCCTGCGTGACGGCCACGAGCTCCAGCCCGGCGCTCGACATCGAGAGGCGCACCGGCGTGGCCTCCCGGGCGAGGAGCTTCACGCGCCGCACCGCCTCGAGCAGCACCTCGCGGCCCACGGTGAGCCGGTTGGGCTGCGCCTGCGGGATGAGGCGCTCGTACGGAGGGAACTCGCCCTCGATGAGCACGGTGGTGAGGCGCGTGCCGCCGACCTCGAAGCTCGCCTCCCGCTCGCCGAGGCGGACGCTGAGGGTGTCGCCGCCGGAGAGCACCCGGGAGAGCTCCTGGAGCGCGCGCGAGGGCACCAGGACGTGCTGCCCCTCGGCCAGCACCGTGGTGCCGGGCAGGTCGCGGATGGCGAGCCGGTAGGAGTCGGTGGCCACGAGGCGCAGGCCCCCCGCCTCGGCGGCGAGGAGGACGCCCGTGAGGATGGGCCGGGCATCGTCGCCCGATGCGGCCCGGACGACCTGGGACAGCGCGGTGGCCAGCTCGGCGCTGGCCAGGGTGACGGGCTCGCCGGTGGCTTCGGTGAGCCGGGGGAACTCGTCGGCCGGGAGGATCCGGAGGCTGAACTCGGAGCGCCCGGCCGCGATGCGGGCCTCGTCGTCGGACACCTCCACGTCGACGCTGCCGTCGGGCAGGGCACGGACGATGTCGGACGCCAGGCGGCCCGGGAGGACGACCACGCCGTCCTCGGCCCCGGACACGGTGACCTCGACCGAGATGGTGAGCTCGAGGTCGGTGCCCGTGAGGCGCAGCTGGTCGCCGCTGAGCTGCACCCGGACCCCCGACAGCACGGGCAGGGACGTGCCTCGTCCGGCCGCGGCCCGGCCGGCGGTGCCGAGGGCCTCGACGAGGACATCACGCTCGCATCGGAACTTCACGCCGTGGCCTGCTTTCTACCGTCGTGTTGTGCTTCGCAACGAAGGAGTGGTGGTAGGGGTTGTGGATTGGGGATGACCAGCGATCATCCCAGGTCAGAGGGGGTGTGGCTGTCCCCCGGGGATCCACAGGATCCCACAGGGGTGTGACGGTCCCGGGGACTCGCGGCCGATGACGCCCAGGTTGCCCACAGGTGGCGCGCACGAGTCGGTGGCTGTCCACACGGCATCCGGACGGTTGTCCCCAACGTCACGCCTCGGCCCTGATCGTCTGCACGAGCTCGGTGACCTGGTCGTAGGTGGGGCGCTGGGTGCGCATCTGGGCGCTGATCTTCTCGACGGCGTGGATCACGGTGGTGTGGTCGCGGCCCCCGAACTCCCGGGCGATGGCCGGGTAGCTGAGGTCGGTGAGGTCGCGGAACACGTACATGGCGACCTGGCGGGCGGTGACGAGGGGCCGTTGGCGCTTCTTGCCGATGATCTCCTCGATCGGGATCCCGAACATCTTCGAGGTGGCCTCGAGGATCACCGCGGGGGTGATCGGCCGGGGTTGGCGGGCGGTGAGCAGGTCGCCGAGCACCGAGGAGGCGGTGTCGATCGTGAGCTGCTCAGAGGTGAGGCTGGCGAAGGCGGCCACCCGGATCAGCGCGCCCTCGAGCACCCGGATGTTGTCCGTGATGTTGGTGGCGATGAACTCCAGCACCTCCGGGGGGACCCAGGTGGCCTCCCGTTCCGCCTTGTTGCGCAGGATGGCGAGCCGGGTCTCGAGGTCAGGAGGCTGGACGTCCGTGATGAGCCCCATCTTGAAGCGGCTCCGGAGCCGGTCCTCGAGGGTGCCGATGGCATCCGGGGGCCGGTCGGACGACAGCACGATCTGGCGGTTGGCCTGGTGCAGGTGGTTGAAGGTGTGGAAGAACTCCTCCTGGGTCTCCTTCTTGCCCTCGATGAACTGGATGTCGTCCACGAGCAGCACGTCGATGTCCCGGTAGCGGCGCTTGAAGGCATCGTTGGTGCCGGTGCGCACGGCGTCGATGAACTCGTTGAGGAAGGTCTCCGAGGTGACGTAGCGCACCCGGTAGGTGGGGTAGTTCTCCCGGACGTAGTGGCCGATGGCCTGCAGCAGGTGCGTCTTGCCGAGGCCGGCGTCGCCGTAGATGAACAGGGGGTTGTACTTCCGGGCCGGCGTCTCGGCCACCGCCAAGGCCGCGGCGTGGGCGAAGCGGTTGGACGGGCCGATCACGAAGGTCTCGAAGGTGTACCGAGGGTTGATGTCGTGCACTGGGGAACCGACGCCCCCGGTGGCCCCGGGGGGCGCAGCGGTGGGCGGCGCGACGGTCCACTGGGGCTCCGGCTCGCTCGGCGCGATCATCAGGGCCAGCTCGACGTCAGCGGCGCCGATCTCGGTGAGGGCGTCCCGGACGAGGGACAGGTAGCGCCCCTCGATGCGCTCCTTGGCGAGGAAGGACGGCACCGCGAGGGTCAGGAGGCCGGCCTCGAGGCTGACGGCGCGGGCGGCGTCGAAGCTGGTGAGCCACACCGGTTCGGAGACTTGGGCCTGGAGGATGCCGGCGCACTCGTCCCACAACCGCTGTGCCTCGTTCACTCGGCGCGTTCCTCCTGGTCGGGAGACGTCCACAGGACGTCCACAGTTGTGGAAAAGACCTGGTGGTGGTGCAGTCGCCCGTCGCCGAGCCGGCTACCCCCCACCCCCGATGGACGGCGTCACGGGGGCCGGGAACCGGAGGAAGCGACCGCCCCCAGACCGTCGTGACGGGGTTCGGGCACCGTAGCACCGGCCCCCGAGGCCAACGCAAGGGGTCTGTGGATTTCTTTGTTTTCCCTGGTCAGAGGGGGTGCGAGGTCCCCCATGAGGCCGATTCGGTGTGGTAACGCCTCGGCGCCGCCGCCTGAGGTTGCCCGGCAGCCCTGCGACCCTCTACCGTTCCCGAAGCACCTCTCGGCGCCGGGCTCCCGCGCGTCGTGGTGCACCCTGCAGGTTCTCACCCGCCGGGCGCCGGGCCAGGGTGGCTCTGGCTGCCGAGGAGGCAACCCCCGTGAAGCGCACCTACCAGCCGAACAACCGCCGCCGCGCCAAGCGGCACGGCTTCCGCCATCGCATGTCCGACCGCGCGGGCCGTGCCGTGGTCAAGGCTCGCCGGCTCAAGGGCCGCAAGCGCCTGTCGGCGTAGCGGCCCTCGGACCGTCGACGATGCCCACCGCGGTGCAGGGGTCTGACGTGGCCGCCGCGCGCCCCCAGCTCTGGCGGATCACCGACCGCCGCACCTTCCAGGACCTCCGGCAGCACGGGCGCCGCGCCCGGCGCGGCCCCCTCACCGTCACCTGGCTGGCCCCCCGCGAAGGGGAGGTCGACAGCCCGCCCCGCGCCGGCTTCGTGGTCGGAAAGGCAACGGGAGGGGCCGTGGTCCGCAACCGGGTGCGCCGGCGCCTCCGGGCCGCCCTGCGCGAGCTGCGCGTCACCGACCGGCTCCGCGCCGGCACCTACCTGCTGGGCGGGACCGCCGAGCTGGCGACGATGCCCTGGTCAGCGCTGGTGGAGCTGCTCCACGAGACGCTCACCGAGGCGCAGCGATGACCCCCCCGGCCCGCGTCCTGCACGCCGGGGTGCGGGGGTACCGCCGGCTCACCGCCGGGCGGCCCTCGCCGTGCCGGTTCGATCCGTCCTGCTCCACGTACGCCCTCGAGGCGCTCGAGCGCCACGGCGCCGGGCGCGGCACGTGGCTCACCCTCCGGCGACTCGTCCGCTGCCACCCCTGGGGTGGCCGCGGCTGGGATCCGGTCCCTGAACGAAAGGCGAACTGATGTTCGACGGCCTGTTCGAGGTCACCGCCAAGACGCTGAGCGTCTTCTACGACCTCGTGCCGAACTACGCCATCGCCATCGCGATGCTGACGTTGGTCGTGATGGTGATCACGACCCCGTTCACGCTCAAGGGCACCCGCAGCATGATCCAGATGCAGCGGCTCCAGCCCGAGATGAAGCGGCTGCAGCTCAAGCACAAGGACGACCGCCAGAAGCTCAACGAGGAGCTGATGGCGTTCTACAAGGAGAACAACCTCAACCCCCTGGGCGGCTGCCTCCCCCTCCTGCTCCAGACCCCGATCTTCATCATCCTCTACAACATGGTCCGGGGCCTCACGCACACCCCTGGCGAAACGGACACGTTCCTGCCGAAGTACCTGGACGAGGGGTCCAGGCTGTTCCGTGATCTGGTCGGGCAACGGGAGATGGTGGCGTTCGGCGTCGACCTGGCCGAGAGCGCCAGCAAGGCCCTGGGCGACGGGTTCGTGCACGGCCTCCCCCACGTGGTGCTGGTGGCCATCGTGGCCGTGAGCTCCTACTACCAGCAGAAGCAGATCCAGGGGCGGAACCCCAACGCCGAGATGCCGCCGCAGCAGAAGATGCTGATGCGGCTGATGCCGGCCATGTTCGTGGTGTTCGCCTTCGTCTCGCCGTCGGCGCTGGTGGTGTACTTCGTGGTGTCCAACCTGTACCGCATCGGCATGCAGGCCTACATCACCCGGTCGCTGTACCACGGCGAGGACTCGTTGGGGGCCCAGGCCCAGAAGGCGAGCGCCGAGGCCAAGAAGCTCAAGGACGAAGGCGACACCGAGGCCGTGCCCCGCCTCGGCAAGAAGGCCCGGGCCCTGGACGCCGCCGCCGCCGACACCACGCCCCCCGCCAAGGGCACCGCCCAGCGGACCGCGGCCAAGGGCGGCGGCAACGGCGCCGCCCCCGTGGCTCCCACCTCTCGCACCACCGGCACCCAGAACCGGTCCAAGAAGAAGAAGAAGCGCAGGTAACGCAACCATGGAGTGGGTCGAGACGACCGGCAAGACGATCGAGGAAGCCAAGGACGCCGCGCTGGACCAGCTCGGCGTCGACGAGCAGGACGCCGAGTTCGAGGTGGTCGAGGAGCCCCGAACGGGCCTGTTCGGCCGCACCCGGGGGGAGGCGCGGGTCCGCGCCCGGGTGCGCCCCACCCAGCCGCGCCCGAAGGTGGAGCGCCGCGACCGCCGAGGCCGCGCCAGCGGGCGGGCCGGCAAGCCGGGGGAGCGCAGCCGCCGCGACGGGGGCGGCCGCGGGAACCGCGAGACGAGCAAGCCACGGGCCGGCGGCGGCGAGCCGCGGCGAGAGCCGGTGGCCCCCAGCGGGGCGCTGGCCCCTACCCGGGACGAGGGCGGCGCGGCCGGGAACAGAGATCGCAAGCGGCGCAGCGGAGGTGGGGGCCAGCGAGCCCGCACCGGCCGCCCCGCCGGTGACCACGATGAGCAGGAGACGATCACGATGAGCGAGACCGAGCTGGCTGAGCAGGGCGAGGTGGTGCGGGGCTTCCTCGTGGACCTCCTGGACGCGTTCGGCTTCGACGGACAGGTGACGGCCACGCCGGCGGACGAGGGTGCCGTGGAGCTGGCGGTGGCGGGCGGCGACCTCGGGCTGCTGATCGGTCCGAAGGGCGCCACCTTGCAGGCCATCCAGGAGCTGTCCCGCAGCGTGCTGCAGCGGCAGCTGCCGGGGGAGTCGCACGCCCGGATCCGGGTCGACGTCAGTGGCTACCGGGCCCGGCGCAAGGAAGCCCTCGAGGGCTTCGTGCGCCAGGTCGCCGAGGATGTGCGGGCCTCGGGCACCCAGAAGGCGCTGGAGCCGATGTCGCCGCCCGACCGCAAGGTCGTCCACGACACCGTCAACGACATCGACGGCGTCCACACGGTCTCGGAGGGCGAGGATGCTCGCCGCCGGGTCGTGATCATCCCCGACGCCTAGCCCCGGCATGGCGGCCCCGCCGGAGCTGCTCGAGCACCGGCTGCTCATCGCCCAGCTCGAACGGGCGCGCACCCTGGGCTTCCTCGGCCCGGGTCCCGTCGCTGATCACCTCGAGCACACGATGGGGTTCCTGGACGCCCTGGGCGAGGTCGTCGGGTCCGTCCTCGACCTGGGCAGCGGAGGGGGGGTCCCGGGCTTGATCATCGGGATCGCCCGGCCCGACCTCACGCTCGTCCTGGTGGACGCCACCGCCAAGCGCTGTCGGTTCCTCGAGGAGGCCGTCGCCACCCTGGCCCTGTCGGCCCGGGTGGTGGAGGGCCGGGCCGAGGTGCTCGGCCACGGCGAGCTGCGGGGCTCCGTCGACGCGGTGGTCGCCCGCAGCTTCGGGGCGCCCGCCCCCACCGCCGAGTGCGCCGCCCCCTTCCTGCGCATCGGGGGGATCCTCGTGGTGAGCGAACCCCCGACCCCCGCCGCCGACCGCTGGCCGGACGCGGGGTTGGCGGAGGTCGGCCTGGCCCGGGGGCCCCGCTCCGCGTCGTCGCCGGTCATGCAGACCTTGCGGCAGGTCGCCCTCTGCCCGGCCCCGCTTCCCCGCCGCGACGGTCAGCCGGCCAAGCGGCCCCTCTTCTGAGGGTGTTCCACGTGGAACGTCGGCGGCCGCAAGTCTGACCCCCGGGTCGAGAGTTCCACGTGGAACATCTCGAACGGTCCTTGCGCCCGGCCGGGCCAGCGGGCAGGATGCATCGGTGAGCGACCCGTCGGATGATCTGGCCACCCGCGGGCGGGCCATCTTCCAGCGTCTCCGGGGTAGCGAAGCCGGTTCGGCCGAATCCGACGACTCGGTCGAGCCGGAGCCGGACGCTCCGGCCGAATCGGGGCTGACCGACGACGAGCTGGAGTCGTTCACGGCTCCCCCGCCGCCCGAACGCCCCGAACCGGACGAGGCCCCCGCCCGGGCGGCCCTCCCCGGGACCGAGGACCTGCCCCGGCTGGACGACGAGGCCGTGGCGCCCCCGATCTACGTGCCGCTCGACGAGGCCCCGGAGGTCGCCGCCGAGCCCGAGCCGCCCGCCCCCCTGGAGGCGCCGGCGCCCGCCCCGGAGCCCCCGCCGGTCGCGGCGCCCGCCCCGGCCCCGGCCGAGCCGTCCGCCTTCGCGCGCCCCTTCCGCGCATCCTGGCCGTGGCCAACCAGAAGGGCGGGGTCGGCAAGACCACCACCGCGGTGAACCTCGGCGCCTGCCTGGCCGACATCGGCTACCGCGTCCTGGTGGTCGACCTCGACCCCCAGGGCAACGCCAGCACCGGTCTGGGCATCAACATCCGCGACCTCCAGGGCTCCATGTACGACGTCGTCCTCCACGACCTGCCCATCGAGGACTGCGTGGAGGCCACCGCGGTCCGCAACCTGTTCTGTGCGCCGTCGTCCCTCGATCTGGCCGGCGCCGAGATCGAGCTGGTGCCGGCCTTCAGCCGGGAGCTCCGCTTGCGCCGGGCCCTCCAGGACGTGCACGACGACTACGACTTCGTGCTCATCGACTGCCCCCCATCGCTGGGGCTGCTCACCGTGAACGGCCTGGCGGCGGCCACCGAGGTGATCGTGCCCATCCAGTGCGAGTACTACGCGCTGGAGGGTCTCGGCCAGCTGTTGCGCAACGTCAACCTGGTGCAGAAGAACCTCAACCCCGCCCTCGAGGTCAGCGCCATCATCCTGGTCATGTACGACGCCCGCACCAAGCTGGCCGACCAGGTGGTCAACGAGGTCCGCGAGCACTTCGGGCCCAAGGTCTGCAAGAACGTGGTGCCCCGCACGGTCCGCCTCTCCGAGGCCCCGTCGTTCGGGCAACCGATCATCGCATTCGATCCGAGCTCCCGCGGCGCCATCGCCTACCGGGAGCTCGCCAAGGAGGTGAGCGGTGGCACGCCGCAGCGGGCTGGGTAGAGGGCTCGGGGCACTGATCCCGACCGACATCACCGGCGACGCCGGGTCAGGGCTCCGGGAGGTGCCGGTGGGGTTGATCTCACCGAACCCGCACCAGCCGCGCGCCTACTTCGACGAGGAGGCGTTGGCGAGCCTCACCGCCTCGGTGGCGGAGCTGGGTGTCCTGCAGCCGATCCTCGTCCGGGAGATCGGCGACGATCGCTACGAGCTGATCGCCGGCGAGCGGCGTTGGCGGGCGGCCAAGCGGGCCGGGCTGCCGTCCATCCCCGTGGTGGTGCGGACGGTCGACGACGTCCTCTCGCTCGAGCAGGCCCTGGTGGAGAACCTGCACCGCGAGGACCTCAACCCGCTGGAGGAGGCGGCGGCCTACCAGCAGCTCATGGAGGACTTCGAGCTGACCCAGGAGGCGGTGGCCCAGAAGGTCGGCAAGTCCCGCTCGGCGGTGGCCAACACGCTCCGCCTGTTCCAGCTGCCCCCGTCGATCCAGCGCCTCGTGGCCGAGAACCAGCTGGCCGCCGGCCACGCCAAGGCGCTGCTCGGTACGCCCGACCGGGCGTTCCAAGATCAGCTGGCCAAGCAGATCGTCGCCGACGGCCTCTCGGTCCGCGAGGCCGAGGAGGCGGTGCGCCGCCACAACGAGGTCGACGCCGCCGAGCCGGAGGAGGCGGTGCCCGCCGACGCGCCGGCCGTCGCCAAGACGTCCACGCCCCGCCTGCGCCCGCCCGGCCTGCTCGAGCTCGAAGAGCTGCTGGCCGCCCACCTCGACACGCGCGTGAGCGTCTCGATGGCGGGGTCCGACGGCAAGGGCAAGGTCGTGGTCGAGTTCGGTGGCCTCGAGGACCTCGAGCGGATCTACCGCGTCATGACCGGCCCCGCGGAGGCCTGACCTGCGGAACGAGCGAGACCCTCGACATCTCGTCAAGGGTCTCGGGGTTCAACGCTAGGTTGACGTTGTCCACAACCTGTGTGGAACCTTGTGGAGAACGTTCAGGCGAGAACGTCGCTCAGCTCCTCGAGGAGCTGGCCCTTCCCCTTGGCGCCGACCATCCGCTTCACCGGCTGGCCGTCCTGGAACACGATCATGGTGGGGATGCTCATCACGTCGAAGCGCCGGGCGATGTCGGGGTTGTCGTCCACGTTCAGCTTGGCGATCTTGAGCTTGCCGGCCTGCTCCTCACCGATCTGGTCGAGGATCGGGGCGATCATCTTGCACGGACCACACCACTCGGCCCAGAAGTCGACGAGCACGGGCTCGGTGGAGCCGGCGATCTCCTCGTCGAAGGTGGCGTCGGTGAGGGTGGTGGACATGGGTTCCTCTTCGGGGTCGATGGGATCGATGTCTGCAACGCCGCCCGGCAGGGATGCATTCCCGCCGCTGGTGTCGAACACCTGTTCGATCAGGGCTGCGCCTCGAGCCAGCGCTCGGCGTCGATGGCGGCCTGGCACCCGGAGCCGGCGGCGGTGATGGCCTGCCGGTAGGTGTGGTCCTGCACGTCGCCGCAGGCGAAGACGCCCTCCACGTTGGTCGTGGAGGCGCCGCCCTGCTGCCCGGTGACGAGATAGCCGTTGTCCTCCAGCTCGAGCTGGCCCTTCACGAGGTCGGTGTTGGGCTTGTGGCCGATGGCCACGAACAACCCCGTGACCGGCAGGTCGCTCTGCTCGCCGCTGAGCACGTCCTCCACCACGATGTGGTCGAGCTTGGTGTCGCCGACGATCTCCTTCACGACGGTGTTCCAGCGCACCTCGATCTTGTCGTTGCTGAAGGCGCGTGCCTGCATGATCTTGCTGGCGCGGAGCTGGTCGCGGCGCACGATCAGCGTGACCTTGCTGGCGAACTTGGTCAGGAACGTGGCCTCCTCGATGGCGGAGTCGCCGCCACCGACCACGGCGATCTCGTGGTCGCGGAAGAAGAAGCCGTCGCACGTGGCACAGGTGCTGACGCCGTGGCCGATCAGGCGGCCCTCGTCCTCGAGCCCGAGCATGAGCGACTGGGCGCCGGTGGAGATGATCACCGACCGTCCCCGGTAGGTGGGCTCCGCCGCCTCCGGGTTGCCCACCCACACGCCGAAGGGCCGGGCCGACAGGTCGACCCTCGTGACCTTCTCGGTGCGGATGTCGGCGCCGAAGCGCAGCGCCTGCTCCCGGAAGCGCACCATGAGCTCGGGACCCATGATCCCCTCGGGGAACCCGGGGTAGTTCTCGACCTCGGTGGTCAGCATGAGCTGGCCGCCCGGCTGGTCAGAGGTGGACGACGGCTCCCCTTCGATCACCAGCGGCGCCAGGTTGGCGCGGGCGGCGTAGACGGCGGCCGTGAGCCCGGCGGGCCCGGAACCGATGATGATCACGTCGCGGATGTCGGTGGTCTGGTCGCTCATGACCTGGGTTGCCTCTCGGGATCGGTGACGGACGTGAGAACAGGTGGCGAGCGGCGGTTGTTCCGCGGCCTAGAGGCTGTCGGTGGTGCTGCCGGAGCTCCGCTTGCTGAGTGCCCACAGGCCGAAGGCCGAGAAGACGAGCCCGACGATCCCGTGCGCCGCCCACACGTGCTGCTCCCCGAACACGGAGTCGGGGAGGTACGCGTCGAGGATGCGGACGAGCAGGACGGCGCCCAGGACCGCCACCATGGTGCCGGCGAGCAGGAGGAACAGCCCGGCGACGAGCCAGCGCGCCGCGCTGATGGCCGGGCCGGTGGTCTTGTCCCGCACGCCCTGGACGACGCGCTCGATGGTGTCGGCGGCCTGCGCCGGCCAGTCACCGGTGTCGACCTCGGGGGCGGCGTAGGACGAGGGTCGCGCGGCGGTCCCGGGCGCGCGCGGTTCGGTCGGGCGGGGCTGGGCCATGGCGGGGCAGCCTAGTAAGGGTGCGCGCGGGCGCCCGCCGCGTCACCGGTACCGTGACGGCCCGATGACCTGGCGTGCGCCCCTGGGGCTCCTGTGTGCGGCCGCGGTCTCCGCGTTCGGCGCGCTCATCCTGGGGGAGTACGAGTTCACCGGGACGATGCCGTGGGTGGCAGGGCCGCTGTTCGGCCTCCTCATCGGCGAGGTCGTGGTGGAGGTGGGCCGGACCCGGGCCCTCCTCGTGGGGTGCATCGCCGCCGCGCTGTCGTTCGGCGGGATCGCCTGGGCGGGGTGGATCGACTCCACCGAGGGCCTGGAACCCGTGAAGGGCCTGGCCTGGGTGGCGGCGGGGCTGGCGGCGGGGGCGGCGCTGGTGCGGATCGTCGGACTTCCCCGCCGGAAGGCCGCCAGCTAGAGCGAGCGCTCGCTCAGCAGCGTGCACGCATCGGCGCCGTAGACGCGCACGGTGCGCCCCCCGCTCGCGTCGGTCGTGATCAGCACGACCACGGGCGTCCCCCCGACGGTCGCGATCGCGGTGGTGATCGCGGTGGCGCCCTCGCTGGACGCCTGGCGCGCGACGCCGGGCGCGCAGGCGGCGTCGGTGTCGTCGCCCCCGAACGATGGCGCCGCCTCGAGGCCGCCGCCGAAGTCCGCGGCCCCGTCCGCGCCCACGGCGGCCTCCAACGCAGCGAAGGACTCGTAGGCACCGAGGTCGAGGAGGTGCTCGGCGGTCGTGGTGCTCGGGACGTCGCCATCGGTGTCGGCCTCGGGGGCGCTTCCGCCTCCGTCGCTGGCCTCGCCGCCGATGGCGCCGCCCGTCTCCTCGAAGCCGGTGGCCTGGTCGGCGCGGTCGTCGTCGGACCCGCCGAGCTTGCCGATGAGCGGCGCCAGGGCGACGAGCAGCACCACGGCCGCGGCGGCCCCGACGAGCCGCCGCGCCCGAGGGGACGGACCTCGGCGAGCCGCGACCGCCGTCAAGGACCTGACCGGGGCGATCGGCCCTGTCGTCTCGCGGCCGTCGTCCTCGAAGGCGGCGAGCGCCGCGGCGAGGGCGGCGTCCCGGCGAGCCGGGTCCACCCGGGGCAGGGCTCCGACGGCGTCGCGGACCGCCCGGAGCTCCTCGACCCGCGCCTGCAGGGCGGGGTCGGCGGCGATGAAGGCGGCCTCCTCCGGGGAGGTGGCGCCGTCGAGGTGGGCGGAGGCGAGCTCGTCGAGGCGGTCGTGGTCGGTCATGAGAGAGGTTCCGGGTCGATGCGTTCGATAGGACGTCGCGCGGCCGTCGCCTGGTTCCCGGGGTCGAGTCGGCGGGCCAGCTGGGCGCGCCCGCGAGCGATGCGCGAGCGCACGGTGCCGGGTGGGATGCCGAGGGCCTCCGCGATCTCCGCGTAGTCGAGGTCGCACAGGTCGCGCAGCACCACCGGTGCCCGGAACTCCTCGGCGAGCTCCCCGAGGGCGGCGTCGATGGCGAGGCGGTCGGGGAGCACCTCGATGCCCGCCGACGGGGCGGCGCCGACGTCGCTCCGATCGCCCAGACCGAGGTCGTCGGGGAGCCCGGGGGTCGGCCGGCGCTGGCGGCGCCGGAGCTCGTCGAGGCAGGCGTTCGTGGCCACGCGGTAGGCCCAGGTGGAGAAGGCGGAGCGCCCGTCGAACCGTCGGATGCCGCGCGCGATGGCGATCAGCGCGTCCTGGGTGGCGTCGAGCGCGTCGGCCTCGTTGCCGGCCAGCCGGCGGCACACGGCGAAGATGCGATCGTGGTGGCGGCGGAGGAGCGCGTCGAGGGCGGCGCCATCGCCCAGCTGGGCGGCGCTGATGAGCGCCTGGTCGTCGGGCTCAGGAGCGATGGGGCGAGGCTACTGACGGTGCCTCGTCAGCGGCCGGACACGCGGACCTCGGTGATCTCGGCGGCGGCTCGGCCAGGGGCGTCGCCCCGATCGGTGATCCAGATGAGCACCGCACCGCCGGTGGTGTCGCCGAGGTCGATGGTGGACGTGCCAGCCGAGAGGGCATCCGTGGTGGCCACCGGATCCCCCCAGCCGGGCAGGTTCCCCGGATCGGAGCCCGCCACGTAGATCTGGGCCCGCCAGCCGTTCGTGGGGCTGTCGACCTGGAGCTCGACGAGCTCCTTGGCGTCCTCGAGCTGCAGGACGAGGCCGACCCCCGGCTTGAGCACGGTGATGTCGCGGTCGTTGTAGCCCTCGGTGCGCCAGGCGGTGGAGTCGTCACGGTCCACGGCCAGCGGCGCGTCGTCGTCGTTCTCCGAGTCGTCACCTCCGCGCTGGCCGTCCGCGCACTCGCTGCGGTCACAGCTGGGGTCGAACGCGCTCGCGGCGCTGATCGGCACCGCGGCGGCTTCGGACGTGCCCGTGATCGCATCCTTCACGCCGTCGAACAGGTCGCCGGCGCCGGACCGGCCGAGCAGCACGCCGGCGATGCCCAAGGCGAGCGCGACGACGACGAGCAGGATGGTGGGGACGAGCCAGCTGCGCTCCGTCTGCCGGAACGAGGGGGTCGCCGCGGGGGCGGACGGCGGTGAGGCTGGGACCCCCGTCGGGAACGGGATCGCCGGGGCGGCCGGCGCGTGAGCGAGGTTGGTGGCGGTGAGATCGGCTTCGGGGCTCGGCGTGGCGCCGGCGGCCAGCAGCGCGGCGCGCAGGTCGGCGGCGGAGTCGTAGCGGTCTTCCGGCGCGCGAGCCATCGCCCGGCACACGATCTCCTCGAGCGCCTTGGGGACGCCGGGGCGCACCTGACGGGGCCGCAAGGCGTCGCGTTGGAGACGAGCGAGCGCCGTGGCCGCCTCGCCCTCGGCCTCGAACGGCGCCCGACCGCAGAGCATCTCGTAGAGCACGATGCCGAGGCTGTAGATGTCGGTGCGGGCGTCGACGGGCTTGCCCTCCACCTGCTCGGGGGCGACGTACTTCGCCGTGCCGACCATCAGGCCCGGCTGCGTGAGGTCGGCCGCCTCCATCGCCTTGGCGATGCCGAAGTCGGCGACCTTCACCCGCCCGTCCCCGGCCAGGAGCACGTTGGCCGGCTTGATGTCGCGGTGGACGAGGCCGGCGCGGTGCGCGGCGTCGAGCGCCTCGGCCACCTGCGCGGCGAGGCCAGCCGCCTGCCATGGATCGATCGGGGTGGGGTCGTCGAGGCGCTGGCGGAGCGTCTGGCCGGGCACCAGCTCCATCACGATCGCCTCGGTCCCTCCTTCCGAGCAGGTGTCGTAGATCGACACGATGCCGGGGTGGGCGAGCCGCGCGGCGGCCACCGCCTCGTGGCGGAAGCGGGTGACGAAGCTGCCGTCCGCGGCCAGGTGGGGGTGGAGCAGCTTGACGGCCACCTTGCGCCGCAAGACCTCATCGGTGCCCTGCCACACCTGGGCCATCCCGCCGGAGGCCACCAGCTCCTCGAGGCGGTAGCGATCGGCCAGGAGCCGCCCAGCCTCGACGATGCGTGTTCGGGCCGGAGGGGCGGGCACGGGCGTGCCGCTCGGCGGCGTGGGGATCGACACAGCCCGACGAGGCTACCCGTCCCTCAGAACCGGCCCACCGGCGCGGGAGCGGGTTCGGTTACGGCGAGATCCAGGTGACGCCCATCACGCGGGGCCGCCGTGCGTGCCGATCACGGGGCCGATCGAGCCGACGCGGATCTGGTCCCGTGGGTAGAGAGGAGCGAGCAGGTCGAGCATGGCCTCGAGGTCGGGGGCGAAGCCGTGGGTGACGCACAGGTGCTCGACCGCGCCGGCCTCCGCGACCTTGTCGCGCAGCACCTCGAGCGCCTTCTTGCGCGTGCGGGCCTTGCCGGCCTCCTCCACCTTCCCGGTGGAGATGTCGAGGATCGGCTTGATCGACAGCAGCGAGCCGAGCAGGGCCTGGGCGTTCCCGATGCGGCCGCCCTTCTTCAGGTTGTCGAGGGTGTCGAGGGCGCCGAACACGTGGGTGCGACGCACCAGGTCGGCCACCAGCGCCACCACCTCGTCGGCGGAGGCGCCCGATGCCCCGGCCCGCGCGGCGAGGAGGACCTGCGTGCCGAGCCCTGAGGTGATCGAGAGCGAGTCGACCACCCGCACGTCGAGGCTGCCCTCCGCCGCCTTGGCGGCGTTCTGGGCGGACTGCATGGTGGCGGACAGCTCAGAGGAGAGGTTGATGCAGACGACCGCGTCGGCGCCGGCCGCCTGCTGGCGGCGGAACGCGGCTTCGAACTTCCCTGGAGCAGGAGCGGCCGTCTCAGGCAGGACGGACGACGCGGCCAGCTTCTCGTAGAAGCTCTCCACGGTGAGCTCGGAGCGATCCTCGTACTCGTCCGTCCCGAAGCGGATCGAGAGCGGCACCACCTCGATGCCGTGGGCAGCGACCTCCTCGTCGGTGAGATCGCAGCTGCTGTCGGTGACGATGCGGACTCCGGCCATGGCGGCGAAACCTAGTGCCCGCCGCCCGGTGCCTCCTGGCCCGCGTTGGCCGGGTGGGCCGCCGCGGCGACGAGCTTGGCGCTGCGTCGGGTGCGCCTCCAGTGGCGCGCCCACCACACGATGAGGAACACGCCCGCGCCGATCGAGAGGACGAGGCCGGCGCCCGACACCGCGGTGGACCGGACCGTGTAGCGCGCGTGGGCGAGGCTGCGCTCTCCGTCCGGGGACATCACGTCGATCTCGAGCGGGAACGCGCCCGAGGCGCGCGAGCGCACCGCGATGTCGATCCTCGTGGTCTCCTCCGTGAGGAGGCGCTCGATGGTGTCGCCCTCGGGGAACTCCAGCTTCTGGCTGCGCAGGCGCACCGACACGCGCAGCGGCACGCCCGAGTCGTTCCGGATCGTGAGGGGGATCGTTCCCTCACGCGCGGTGAGGGTGAGCGTGAAGCTTGCGGGCGTGGTCACCTTGCTGGTGACCGCTTCGATCGCGGCCTCGACGGTGTCCACGTGCGCGCGCCGATCCGCGGGGCTGAGGTCGGCGGCGGTGGCCAGCAGCAGGTGGCGTGCGAGCGGCTCCGCGCGGGCTGTCGGTGCCGACGAGGCTGACGAACGTGCCGAGGTGCGCGCGCGCATCGGTGAGCGCGCGCGCCACGGCCGAGGGGATCGGTGTGGTGGTGGCCGGGAGGAGGCGGCGATCGACCTGGTTGCCGCCGCCGTCGAGCAGCGGGATGGCGTGGTCGAAGGCGGCGTCGAGGCCCATCGGGGCGAACGGGCGACCGGTGCCGAGGCCGTCGAGCACGAGCTGCACGACGGTGGCCGGCGTGCCGCGGTCGATCGGGAGCACGATGCTGCGCGCGACGCTCGGCTGCTCGAGCCGCAGGAACGCCAGCTCGGCGAGCACCCGGCTGGCGATCAGACCCGGGGATCCGGCCGTGGCGAGACGCTCGAGCACCACGGGGTCGGTGGCGAGCGCCTGGACGTTGCCGGGGGCCGGGGCGTCGGGCGGGGTGCCCTCGGGCACCGCGAGCAGGAACGGTTGGGCGAGCGAGTAGCTGATGATGCCGGGCTCGAGCGGTTCGACCTGGGTGTCGGACACCACGACGCGGTGGACGCCGCTGAACGCGAGCGCGCCGAGACCGTTGGCCCCGAGCGATGGCGGTGCCATCCACTCCGCGGTCGATGGTTCGACCCCGAGGGCGTCGGTGAGCACCGCATGCCCGCGCTCGCGCTGCTCCCGCAGCTCGCCCAGGAGACCGGCGGGGGCGAGGTCGTCGGGTTCGACCGCGACGTAGGGCAGGTCCATGACGATGCCGCCGCCGGCAGCCGCGGTGCGGAGCGCGTCGACCAGCTCGAGGTCGCCGGGCTCGGCGGAGGCCGACAGGGCATCGACTGTCTCGGGCGTCACGGCGAGGGTGAAGGGCACGTCGCGGACGGCCACGAGCCCGCTGACCAGCTCGGCCATGTCGGCGACCACCGGCCGCGGCAGCGAGGTGGTCCCGTCCGCCTGGAGGGCCGGCGGCGCGCCCACCTCCGCGACCACCGCGACGCCCAGCGGCGGCGAGTCGTCCCCCTCCTCCGGCGGGACGATGAGGTGGGTGACGAGGGTGGCGAGGGCGGTGCCGGCCGCGTCCTGGGCGATCAGCTCCACCGGGTAGATGCCCTCGGTCCGCAGTGGGACGCCACCGCTGGCGGGGTCGAGGCTCAGGGCCAGGCGGCGGGTGCCGTCCGGCTGGGGCGTGAGCGCGCCGAGCGGCGTGGCGGTCTGGAAGGCCTGGCTGCGCAACCCCTCCCCGTCCATCGACAGCGCCAGCTCCGAGCGCGAGTGCACTCGTTGGTGGACGACCACGAGGATGCTGCCGTCGGCGGGGACGCCCGCCAGGCGGAGCCGCACCGCGAAGGTGCCGCCGGGGGGCACGACCGGCGTCTGCGAGGCCAGCTCGATCTGCACCGCGGCGCCGCGCGCAGGCGCCGGCCGAGCGGTCGCGTCGGCGCCGGTGCTGGCGACGGCGAGGAGCAGTCCGGCGGCGAGGAGGGCCGAGGCCGGTCGCCGTCGCCGCGCCAGCGGCACTACGACGCCTCGCCGAGCGCCCGCCGGAGCACCGCCAGGCCGTCGGCCTGGAGCCGGAAGCCCAGGCGCTCGTAGAGGCGGACGGCGGGCGCGTTGCCCTCCTGCGTGTTGACGAACACCTCCTTGGCGCCCCATCGCCGCAGCCAGCGCAGCCCGTCGACCACCAGCCCCGCGCCCACCCCCGCTCCCTGCGCGACCGGGTTGACGGCCAGCCGCTGGAGGTACCCACGGGGCCCGGCCCGACCCGTGACCGCATACCCGTGCAACGGCCGGTCGGCGTCGCGGCCGATCGCCACCCGCAAGCGGGCCGCTGGCGTGGCGGCGAGGGCGTCGTCGAGCCCGGGCCCGTCGAGGCGCCAGAACGCGGGGAAGGCGGTGGCGTCGACGGCGAGCACCGCAGGGCGGTCGGCGTGGTGCCCGCGCCGCAGGTCGGCCGGGGGCGCGGGCACGTGCGGGAGGTCGTCCAGGCCGCGGACGAGCAGGTGCAGCCGCTCGTGCACCTCGAAGCCGGCGTCGAGGAACGGGCGCTGCTCCGCGACCGGGAGGGCGGCGGTGAGGGCGGCGCCGTACGGGCTGGCCGCCAGCTCCTCGAGCGCGCGGGCGATGGCGGCGGGGGTCGGCCGACTGCGCCCCGGGGTGAGGTGGGCGGTGCGGGTGTCTCCGCGCCAGGGGGCGATCCGCAGGCGAGCGTCCGTGCCCGGCAGGAGGCGGTGCCCGGTCATGGAGGCCACGGTAGTGGCGCCGCCTATCGTGCCGAGGGCGTGACCGTCCTGTTCCTCACCCACGAGCGCTACCTCGACCACGACCTCGGCCGCGGCCACCCCGAACGTCCCGACCGCCTGCGATCGGTGCTGGCGGGGATCGAGGAGGCCGGGTTCGGCGAGGCGCTGCTGCGGCAGGTGCCGCGGGTCGCCACCCCCGCCGAGCTCGAACGGGTGCACGAGCCGGAGCTGGTGGCCACCATCGCTCGGCTCGCGGCCGAGGGCGGTGGTTGGCTCGACGCCGACACGGCCATGAACGAGGCGTCCTACGACGCGGCCCTCCTCGCGGCCGGTGCGGGGCTCACCGCCGTCGAGGCCCTCGACCGTGGCGTCGCCGACAGCGCCTTCTGCGCGGTGCGGCCGCCGGGCCACCACGCCACCGCGGTGCGCGCGATGGGCTTCTGCCTCTTCAACAACGTGGCGGTCACCGCCGCGGCGTTGGCGGCGCGCGGGGAGCGCGTCCTCGTCGTGGACTACGACGCCCACCACGGCAACGGCACCCAGGACATCTTCTGGGCCGACGGCCAGGTGGCGTACGCCTCGTTCCACCAGTACCCGCTCTACCCGGGCACCGGCGCCCTGCGCGAGGTCGGCGTGGGGGAGGGACGCGGCACCACGATCAACATCCCGCTCCCGGCAGGAGCCACGGGCGACGCCTACCGGGCGGGGGTGGACGAGGTGCTGGCGCCGTTCGCGGCCACGTTCGCACCCACCTGGCTGCTCATCTCGGCCGGCTTCGACGCGCACCGAGCCGACCCGATCACCGATCTGGGCCTGTCGGCCGGCGACTACGCCGACCTCACGGCCGCGCTCCTCGACCTCGTGCCGCCGGGTCGGCGGGTGGTGTTCCTCGAAGGTGGCTACGACCTCGCGGCGCTGGCCTCCTCGGCGGCGGCGTGCGTGGGGGCCATGGTCGGGGAGCGCCTGGTCCCGGAGCCCCCTACCAGCGGCGGCCCAGGCCGCGAGGCCGTGGCGGCCGTGGCGCTCCTCCGGTCTGAGCTGGCCGAACTCGGCTGAAGTTCGGGTCGGTGCCTGCCGATGTAGGCCAGATGACCCAGCTCGAAGAGCTCCTCTCGTACCTGCACGAGGTCCGCGGGTCGGACCTCCACCTGAAGCCCGGCGCGGTGCCCCACGTCCGCGTCGATGGCCAGCTGCGCCCGGCGCCGTTCGACGCCCCTGCGCCCGGCGTGGTCGAGGGGCTGGCGGCCAGCGTCCTCGACGCGACCCGGCAGAACGACCTGGCGACCACCGGCGAGGCGAGCTCAGGGCTGAGCGTCCCCGGCCTCGGCCGCTTCCGCGTCGCGATCCACCGGCAGCGCGGGTCGCTCGCCATGGTGGTGCGACGAGTGCCGCCCGAGATCCCCGACCTCGACGAGCTCGGCCTGCCCCCGCAGGTGGAGCGCTTCGCCGAGGAGGAGCGGGGCCTCGTGCTCGTCACCGGCACCCCTGGCTCCGGCAAGACGACCACCGTGGCCGCCCTGGTCGACCGCATCAACCACCGGCGCGCGTGCCACATCCTCACCATCGAGGACCCGATCGAGGTGCTCCACTCCGACGCCGAGGCGATCGTGACGCAGCGCGAGGTCGGCAGCGACACGCCCGGCTACGCCGCGGCCGTCCGGAGCTCGCTCCGCCAGGACGCCGACGTCATCTTCGTGGGCGAGCTGGTGGACGCCGAGACGGCGCGGGCGGCCCTCACCGCCGCGGAGGTCGGCCACTTCGTCATCTCGACGATGCGGGCGTCGAGCGTCGCAGACACCATCACGCGGCTCATCGACCTCTTCCCGCCCGCCGAGCAGGTGCAGGCGCGCCAGTCCCTGGTGGTGACGCTGCGAGGCGTCGTCAACCAGCGGCTGCTGGAACGGGCCGATGGCAAGGGCCGCACGGCCGCCGTCGAGGTCCTCACCGGCACGTCCAAGGTGATCGACTGCATCGCCGACCCGATCCGGCTCCACGAGCTCGAGCAGGTGCTGGCCGAGGGCCAGTACCACGGCATGCAGACCCTCCAGCAGGCCCTGGTCGAGCTGGTGAAGGACGGGCTGATCAGCCTGCAGGACGCCCTGGCGGCGTCGGCTCGGCCGGAGGACCTGCGCATCGCGCTGACCCAGGCTGGGGTGAGCACGGCCTACTGAGGCCCGAGCTCACGGCGAAATCCACGGACAGTCCTTTGTCTGGCGGGCCCCGCGCCTTATAGTTCGGCCAGAACAGGACTAGGCAACCGTACCTTTCGGTACGTATTGTCCAGAATGCGTAGCGTGGGTACTCTGCGCCGCGCACCCCCCGGGCGACCAACTTCAGGAGCTTGACGAATGCGCAAGGCACTACTGAGCGGACTGCTCACCTCGACCCTGCTGGCCGCGTTGGTCAGCGGGGCCAGCGCTGCCGGCGCGGATCCAGCGCAGAGCGGTGCCGCGTCGGGCTTCGGCATCACCGCCTCGGTGGCGGGCACGGAGCTCATCCCGCCGAGCCCTGAGGCCTCGGTCGCCGCGCCGCCCTTCGCCGACGACAACAACGAGACGGCCATCCCCATCCCCGCCGATCCGCTGGCGGTCAACGGCACGCTGATCGCGCAGGCCGCCGTCCACGAGGACGCCGACCTCGACACCGTGCTCGAGACCGAGGACCAGGCCGTGGCCGGGCCCTACAACGCTCGTGCCGTCGGCGCGGTCGAGGACCTCGAGGTGCTGATCGACGCGGTCGGCGACGACGTGCCGCTGATCGAGGCCGATGTTCTCCGCGGCGAGGTCGTGGCCGTGTGCTCCGGCGACACCGTCGAGTACTCCGCGATGTCCGAGGACGTAAACCTCGCCGTGGCCGGCGAGGGCGCGCTCGGTGCCGCGCTCGACGACCTCCTCGACGCGCTCTTCCCGGGCCTCGACCCCCTCGACCCGGTCGTCAACTTCGAGCAGAACGTCGTCACCGAGCTCGCGGACGGCCTCGCCGTCGACGCCCTCGTGGTGAGCGTGCTCGAGGCGATCGACGAGGAGGCTCCTCTCGTCCAGGTGCGGGTCGGCCATGCCGAGCTCAGTGGCGTGGCCTGCGGTGCGCTGCCCGAATGCTCGGACGGGATCGACAACCCCGACCCCGAAGACGAGCTGGCCGACGAGGATGACCCGGGCTGCCACTCCGACGGCGACGCGGACAACCCGGACAGCTACGACCCCGAGGACGACGACGAGACCGACGAGACCGACCTCCCCGAGTGCTCGGACGGTGTCGACAACGACGGTGACGGAGAGATCGACTTCCCCGACGACAACGGCTGCGACAGCCCTGACGACGACGACGAGTCCGACGAGTGCTCGGACGGCGTGGACAACGACGGTGACGGCGTCGCGGACATCGACGACCCGGGTTGCCACACCGATGGCGACCCGAACAACCCGGACAGCTACGACCCGAACGATGACGACGAGTCCGATGGCAGCAGGGCCCTTCCCACGACGGGGGCTTCGGTGCCTACGGCCACCGCGGTCGGGCTCGGCCTGGCCGGTCTCGCGCTCGTCGCCCTGCGGCGCCGGTCGGAGGCGTAGCGGTCCTTCTCGGGAGCCCGGGCCCTCGCAGGGCCCGGGCGCTCGTGGATGATCTGGGTTCGGAGGGGTCGAGGGGCCCCGCCTACCCTCTCGCTCGGTGATCCCCGAGCGCCTGCGCCCGATCCTCGACGAGGTGCGCCCGCTGGCGCAGCGCTTCGACGCGGCCGGCCAGCGGATCTACCTCGTGGGGGGCATCGTCCGCGATCTCGTGCTCGGACGGGCGTTCAAGGGTGACTTCGACCTCACGACGGATGCCCGGCCGGAGCGCACGGTCGAGCTCGTCACCGGGTGGGCCGACGCGGTGTGGGACCAGGGGGCTCGCTTCGGCACCGTCGGCCTGAAGCGCGGCGCCACCGTCTTCGAGGTCACCACGCACCGCGCCGAGGCCTACTCGCCCGACTCCCGCAAGCCCGACGTGTCCTTCGCCGACGAGGTGGAGGCCGACCTGGCGCGGCGCGACTTCACCGTGAACGCGATGGCGCTGCGGGTCACCGGGGCCGAGGGTGAGGTGCCCGAGCTGATCGACCCGTTCGGGGGCGTGGCCGACCTCGCCGCCAGCGTCCTGCGCACGCCGCTGTCGCCGGAGGAGTCGTTCACCGACGATCCGCTGCGGATGCTGCGGGCGGCCCGGTTCCTCGCCGGGTACGGCCTCGTGCCCGAGGAGGCCCTGGTGACGGCGGTCCGCGAGCTGGTGGGCCGCCTCGACATCGTCTCGGCCGAGCGCGTCCGCGATGAGCTGAACAAGCTGCTCGTCGTCGACGACCCGAGCACGGGCCTGTGGTTCCTCGTCGACGCGGGGATCGCCGACATCGTCCTCCCCGAGCTCCCCGCCATGCGGGTCGAGCAGGACCCGATCCACCGCCACAAGGACGTGCTCGCCCACACCATCGCCGTCGTGGCCAAGACCCGTCCCGAGCGCATCGTGCGGATGGCGGCCCTGCTGCACGACGTGGGCAAGCCGAAGACGCGGTCGATCGGACCGAAGGGCGTGTCGTTCCACCACCACGAGGTGGTGGGGGCACGGATGGCTCGTGACCGGCTGCGAGCGCTTCGCTTCCCCAACGACGAGGTCGAGGCGATCACCCAGCTCGTGTACCTGCACCTGCGGTTCCACGGCTACGGCGACGATGTGTGGAGCGACAGCGCTGTGCGCCGCTACGTGCGCGACGCGGGTCCGTTGCTCGACGACCTCAACGAGCTGACGCGCTGCGACTGCACCACCCGCAACGAGCGCAAGGCGCAGCTGCTGGCGGCGCGGATGGACGCGCTGGAAGCGCGCATCGCCGAGCTCCGAGAGCGTGAGGAGCTCGAGGCGATCCGACCCGACCTCGACGGCGAGGCGGTGATGGCCCACCTCGGGATCCCGCCCGGCCGCGCGGTGGGGGAGGCGCTCGCCATGCTGCTCGAGGCGCGGCTCGACGAGGGTCCGCTCGACGCCGAGGAGGCGTACCGCCGCCTCGACGCGTGGTGGGCGGCTCGTCCGACCGACTAGCCCAGGTCCGTCAGGCGAACGTGCGCTCGAGGGCGGGGACGGTGCGCTCGAACCCCTCGGCGGGGATCAGCTCACGCGACCCGAGGGCGAGGAACCGCGCGACGAGCGAGGCCGGCACCGCTTGGGCTCGATTGCGCAACAGCGTCAGCGTGTCGTTGTAGAAGGTCCGGCTGCCCGCGATGCGGCTCTCCGTGTCCGCCAGCTCGCGCTGCAGCCGCAGGAACGACTCGCCCGCCGTGAGCTCGGGGTAGGCCTCGGCGCGTGCGAGCACCTGGGTGAGCTCGGCCGTCTGCTGGGCCGCTTCGCGGCTGAGGCTCTGGGCGTCGTGCGAGCCACGCTCGTCCCCGCGCAACAGGGTGAGCGCCTCCAGCACTGAGCGCTCGTGGGCGGCATGGGCGGTGACGGCAGCCGCCAGCGCCGGCACCAGGTCGTGACGGCGCTGCAGCTGCACCCCGATCAGGCTCCACGCCCGGTCGTTGCTCTGGGCGAGCAGGCGGAGGCGGTTGTAGGTGGTCGCCGTCCAGCTGGTGAGGAGCGCGAGCGCCGGCACGGCGATGCCGAGCGCGATCGAGCGCGGCCCGGGGTCCGCGCGCGCGACCAGCAGCGCGATCCCGATGGCGGTGCCGGCGACCGCGAGGATCGTGAGCACCACGACGCCCGCGCCGAGCCGACCGGTGTGGGACTCCTCAGATCGCGTCGACACGAGCACGCCGCGGGCCAGCACCGGTGTCGAGGTGTCAGCGTCGAGCTCCGCGTCACCCACCACGAAGAGCGCGTCGCCCACCGCGACCGCGGTCTCCGTCTCCCGGTAGCGGCCGGTGCGGTTGTCGAAGAGCTTCCCGAGGATCCCGCGGTCGTCGTCGTCCTCGAACACGTCCTGGTGCAGCTCGCGTGCCTCGACGCGGCGCGTGCTCGAGGCCGACGGTCACCGATCCCGACGCGTCGACCAGCTCGAAGGTCGGGAGGCGCTCCCCCTTGGCGTCGACGTCGTGCCACTGCTCGTACGTCTCCGTGTGGCTGTGGCTGTGGCCGTTCACGTCGGTCGAGGTGACCGTGCGGGTGTGGGTGCGCTCCTCCTCGAGCCGGTAGTGCCACCAGATCGACGGCGTCCTCGTGCGGTGGCTGTCGAGGGGCGCCGCGGCCCAGGCTCGGCCCTCCACCTCGTTGCGACCGGCGAAGACGGCGGCCGCCGGCGTGGTGGGGAGGTCCGTGTAGGCCCGCCGCCTCCGGTCGACGCCCCACGCCACCGCCGCCGCGACGAGCCCCACAGCCAGTGCCAGCCACCCGCGTGGTGCGTTGGCGTTGGTGAAGGCGGCGCTGAGGCCGACCGGTGCCATCGGGGCTGGTCAGATGCCTTGCTTGCGCGCCCGGATGATCAGCGTCGACGGGACGTAGCGCATGTGGTCGTGCCAGGCGGCGCTACGAGGCCCGCCGGTGGCCGGCTGCGGCTCGAGCACCGTGTCGACGCGGAAGTTGGCGCGGCCGAGGGCGGTGAACAGGGAGCTGATCGTGCGCGGGACGATGCCGTCCGCGACCGCCGGGTCCCAATACGCGCGCCGCACCCGTCGTTCCGGGTCATCGGTGTCGATCAATGCGAAGGCGGGGTGGGGCATGGAGAGCACGAGGGGGTGCTCGGGCCGCAGCACGCGGTCGACCTGGCGGAACACGCGATCGATGTCCTCCACCGGGACCAGCCCCCACACCGACAGCGCCGCATCGATCGTGTCGGCGCGGATGAAGGCCAGCTCGGCGAGGGACGCGTGGTGCAGCTCCACCTTCACGTGCTCGCGCTCGCAGGCGGCGCGCGCGTCGGCGACCTGGTCGGAGGACTCGTCGACGCCGATGACCTTGGCGCCTTGGCGCGCCAGGGCGATGGCGTTGTGGCCGGCGCCGCAGCCGAGGTCGAGGATGCGCTTCCCGTCGACGCTGCCGAGGAGCTTGAGGGTGTCCTCCCGCGCGACGTCGGGCCCGTAGGTGACGACGTCGGTGGGCAGGTCACGGCCAGCGGGGCTGGCAGCGGAGAAGCGCGGTTGCATCGCTGCAGTCTGCCCCCGGGCGCGAGGCTGCGCTGGTGCGCGTCGTCTCGAGCAACCTGCAGCACGGGGTGCCCGACCCGCTCGGCCGGCCGGCGCTGGGGCGGGCCGTCGAGCCGTTGCGGGCGCTGGCGGGCGACGTCTACGCGTTCCAGGAGCTCGACCACCGGCGCTGGCGGTCACGGTTCCAGCACCAGGGAGCGGTGCTGGCGCGTGCGCTCGAGGGCGAGCTCGTGTGGGCGCGCGCCAAGCAGCTCCTCTGGGGTGGCCAGGCCAACGCGCTGGTGGTGCGGGGCGAGGTGGTGAGCCACGACGTCATCACGCTGCCCGGCCCCGGCGAGCGCCGGATCGCGCTGGTGGCGACGGTGGTGACCCGCGGTGAGCACTGGTCGGTCGCCACCACCCACCTGTCGCTCGACCCGTTCGTCGCCGACCTCCAGCTCGAGACGGCGCTCGCGCACCTGTCGGCTCGTCCGGGCCCACAGGTGCTCCTAGGCGACCTCAACCTGCAGCCCGCGCGCGTGGCGCCGACGGCGGCGGCGGCCGGCTACGACCTCCTCGCCGGCCCCGACACCATCAACGCGAGGTCCGGTCTGAACCGCCGCCTCGACCACGTCCTCACCAAGGGCTGCACCGTCGCCGACAGCGGCGTAGCCAAGCTGCCCGTCAGCGACCACCTGGCCCTATGGGCAGAGCTGCGCTGACCGTGCGCCGCCCCAACCCGGGGGTCATGCCAAGGGGGGCGGCGCCCCCCTTGAGTCACAACAGCTCGGCGTCGCCTCGGGCGTAGGCCTCGACGAGGCGGTGGGCCTCTTCGTCCCGGTACTGCTTGCCCGGGCTCTTCATGAAGTAGGCGCTCGGGCCCTCGAGAGGTCCGCCCATGCCGCGATCGAGGCCGATCTTGGCGCAGCGCACGGCGTCGATGATCACGCCGGCGGAGTTGGGGGAGTCGTGCACCTCGAGCTTGAGCTCGACCATGAGGGGGACGTCACCGAAGTTGCGGCCCTCGAGGCGGATGAGCGCCCACTTGCGGTCGTCGAGCCACGGCACGTGGTCGGACGGGCCGATGTGGACGTCGCGGTCGGTGATGCCCTGATCGATCTGGCTGGTGACCGACTGCGTCTTGGAGATCTTCTTGGACTTGAGGCGCTTGCGCTCCAGCATGTTCATGAAGTCCATGTTCCCGCCGAAGTTCAGCTGGTACGTGTGGTCGATCGTGGTGCCACGGTCCTCGAACAGGCGAGCGAGCGTGCGGTGCACGATGGTGGCGCCGACCTGGCTCTTGATGTCGTCACCGACGATCGGGATGCCGGCCGTGCGGAACCTCTCTGCCCACTCGGGGTCGGACGCGATGAACACGGGGATGGCGTTCACGAACGCCACACCCGCGTCGAGGCAGGCCTGGGCGTAGTAGCGCTGGGCGTCCTCGGAGCCGACGGGGAGGTAGGAGACGAGCACGTCGGTCTTCGTGTCGCGCAGCACCTGGGCGACGTCGATCGGCTCGGCGGGGCTCTCCTCGGCGACCTGGCGGTAGAACTCGCCGAAGCCGTCCATGGTCGGGCCACGCATCACCTCGACCCCGAGGTGCGGGACCTCGGCGAACTTGATGGTGTTGTTGATCTCGGCGAAGAGCGCCTTCGAGGCGTCGAGGCCGACCTTCTCGGCGTCGACGTCGAAGGCGGCCACGAGCCGGATGTCGCGGATGTGGTAGCCGCCGAGCTCCACGTGCATGAGACCGGGGACCCGGTCCAGGGGGTCGGCGTCCTTGTAGTAGCTGAGCCCTTGCACCAGTGCGCTGGCGCAGTTGCCCATGCCGGCGATGGCGAGCCGGATCTCGGTCATGACGTTTCCTCCATGGATTGCTTGGATGCGGTGCGCTCGGTCTCGATCAGGCGATCGAGCCAGGCGAGGTCGTTGGCGAGGTGGTCGGCGTCGCGCTCGAGGAGCGCGCCGAGGTAGGCGTCGGCCCGGCGACCGGTGCCGCGGCGCTTCAGGTCGTCGCGCCGGCCGAGCAGCTCGGTGCGGCGACGCTCGAAGACCTCGAGGCGGGCGGCGGGGTCGAGGTGGCGGGCGAAGGCGACGCGCAGCGTGAAGGCGCGGTCGTCGCTGACGTCGGGGTTGGACAGCAGCTCGACGAGGCGCTCCCGCCCGACGTCGGTGATGCCGTAGACCTTCTTGCCGCGGCCGGACTTCACGAGCCCGCTCTCGCGGACCCGGGCCTTGAAGGCCGCCAGCTCGCCGGCGAGCGAGCCGGTCATCGGCGCCGACGGCACCGAGGTGCGCTGCTCGACGGCCTTGACGGCCCCTTGGGCCTCGAGGCGGGCGAGGGCGGGGTAGAGCGAGCCGAAGCTGACGGAGGCGCGGCTCGTGAGCAGCTCACCGAGCCGCTTCTTGAGCTCGTAGCCGTGGAGCTCTTGCTCCGTGAGGAGGCCGAGGATGGCGAGGTCGATCATGAGGAGGGTGCCGTGGTCGCTACATCGGGTTGATGTATCGATTCGATGCAACGACAGGATGGACGAGAACCCAACGGACGTCAACCCGGAGGCGGCGTGACGTCGGTCACCGGCACGCCTGCAGGCCCGCCGGTAGCCTCCGGACGTGACGTTCAGGCCCGAGGCCATCCGTGGGAACGGCCAGCAGACGGCCGGTGGCGTCATCGACTACCGCCTGGCCCGCATGGGCGTCGTGTCGGAGTACCGCAAGGGTCGCCTGGCCCGCCACGAGGTGTGCGACGCCCACCCGGAGCTGAAGCGGGCGGCCCAGTCGGCCAGCGAGCCCACCGACATGGACTGCCCGATCTGCGAGGAGGACCAGATCGTGCTGGTCACCTACGCGTTCGGCTCCCGGCTCCCGGCGTCCGGTCGCTGCATCACCACGAAGGGCGAGCTGGCCAAGCTGGCTCGCGGACGCCAGCAGCTGGCGGCGTACGTGGTCGAGGTGTGCCCGTCGTGCTCGTGGAACCACCTCGCCCGCACGTTCCTCCTCGGCCCGGGTTGAGCGCGGTCGGTCTGCGGGTCGCGGCGGCCGCCGCGGCGCTGGTGCTGGCGGTCCTGTCGCGCGGCGACGCGCTGGTGCTGGCTGCGTTGCTCGCGGCCGCGGCGTGGCGCCCGCTGCCGGCGGTGGCGGTCGCGTCGGCGCTCCTCGCCACCGCCTGGCGATGGAGCTCGTCGTCGCTCGAGGCCATCGCCGGCGCGCAGGCGGTCCTGGGGCCGGCCGGCTGGGTCGGTCCAGGCCTGGCGGCCGCCGGGTCGTGGCTCGGCGCCGTCGCGCTGCTCGCCGCGACGCCGGGGTTCCGGGATCGGCGCGCCCAGCTGGTGGCCGGCGCGGCGAGCGGGGCCGCGGCCGCGGTGATCGTGGCCGGGCCGGCTCCGGGCGGTGACGTGTGGGTGCGGGTCGTCGCGGGCGTGGCGGCCGCCGTGATCGCGGTCGGGGTGGGTCGCTGGCGGGTGGGCGCCGCACGCGCGGCGATCGCGCTCGATGCGGTGTCCTTGGTCGCGGCGGTCGCGGCGCTGGCCGCGGCCGCACAGGAGGCGGGTGGCTGGGCGGGAACGGTGTCCTCGTCGTCGGCCGGTGAGGGGCTGGCCGTCGCCGCCGGGGTGACGGGGGTCCTCGTGGCGGTCCGTCTGGGCTGGGCCGCGATGGAGGAACGCCGAACCTGACACCTAGGCTCGGCGGGTTCGATCGTGGCCGTGTCGCCGGTCGTGCCCTCCCGATGCCCGAACGCCGCCCTCCCGCCAAGCGAGCCGCCTCGCGCCGACGATCGTCGGCCAAGCGAGCCCCCGCGCGCTCCGCCAAGGGCCCCAAGCCGAAGGGGTCCACCACCCCGGTGCCCCGCCCGAAGCGACCGAAGCCCGGCAGCGACCGCAGCCTCCTGTGGCGCTGGCGCCGCGGGATCTTCATGGTCGGTCTGATGGGGGTCGCCACCTCCGGCGGTGTGGCCGCGGTGGTGCTCAACATCGAGCTGCCTCCCGAAGAGGCCCTCCTGCAGACGTCCTTCGTGTGCGCCGCGGACGTGGAGGCGGCGTGCGGGCCCGGCAACGCCATCGCCACCTTCAGCGCCGAGGAGGATCGGATCAACGTCCGCCTCGAGGAGGTGCCGGCCGTCTTCCAGCAGGCCGTGCTCGCCACCGAGGACCGCGACTACTACGAGCACGGCGGGATCGACCCGGTGGGCATCGGGCGGGCGCTCTACAACGACCTGCGCGGCCGCGGCGTGCAGCAGGGTGGCTCCACCATCACCCAGCAGTACGTCAAGAACGTCTACCTCACCTCCGAGCGCAGCGTCGTGCGCAAGCTGAAGGAAGCGGTCCTCGCCGTGAAGCTCGAGCGCGAGCTCGACAAGGACGAGATCCTCGAGCGGTACCTCAACACCATCTACTTCGGGCGCGGTGCCTACGGGGTCGCGGCCGCCACCCGCGCCTACTACGACAAGGACGTTCGGGACATCGGGCTGCAGGAGGCCTCGTACCTCGCGGGTCTCATCCGCTCACCCGGGGGCGCCGACGCGCTGGAGAACCCCGAGGAGGCGGCCCGGCGCCGCACCACCGTGCTCACGGCCATGGCCGACGAGCGCTACATCACCGGGGACGAGGAGGCGGCCATGGACGCCTCGCCGATCGAGACGGGCGTGAAGCCGCCGCGCAATCGCACCGGGCTCGGACCGGTCAAGGGCCAGGACATGGGCACCAAGTACTTCGTCGAGGCGGTGCGCCGTCAGGTGGCCGAGCAGTTCGGCGAGGAGACGCTCTACGGCGGTGGCCTGCGCATCTACACGACGATCGACTTCGACATGCAGCGAGCCGCCTGGGACGCGGTCACGTCCACCCTCGACCAGGAGGGCGACCCGGCCGGCGCCCTCGTGGCCGTCGACGAGTACGGCTTCGTGAAGGCGATGGTCGGTGGCACCGACTTCGAGAACCACGCGGTGAACCTGGCCCTCGGCCAGGCCGCGGGCGGGTCAGGACGCGGCGCCGGCTCGGCGTTCAAGCCCTTCGTGCTCGCCGAGGCGGTGCGCCAGGGCATCTCGCTCAACTCGAAGTTCAACGCGCCGGGCTCGATGACGTTCCCCGGCGTGCCCGGCGCCAAGGCGGGGGAGGACTGGAAGGTGGGCAACTACGGCGGCACCGCCCAGGGCGTGCTCGACCTCGTCGATGCCACCCGCGTGTCGTCCAACACGGCCTACGCCCAGCTCATGCTGAAGGTCGGTGCGCAGAACGTGGCGGACCTCGCGGGTCGCCTCGGGATCAGCGCCGAGCTCCCGCCGCTCCCGTCGCTCGTCCTGGGCAGCGGGGACGTGTCGCCGCTCGACATGGCGGTGGGGTACAGCACCTTCGCCAACCGCGGCGTGCACAACGACCCGGTCATGATCGCCAAGATCGAGCAGGTCGACGAGGACGGCGACGTGACCGTCCTCGACCAGGCGGTGCCCAACGGCGACCGGGTCCTCACCGAGGAGGAGGCCGACATGGTCACCTACTGCCTCCGCGGGGTGGTCACAGGCGGCACGGGCACGTCGGCGAGCTTCGGGAAGCCGATCGCCGGCAAGACGGGCACCACCCAGGACAACAAGGACGCCTGGTTCGTGGGGTACACCCCGGCCCTCACCGCCGCCGTGTGGATGGGCTACCCGGACCCCCTGCCCGACGGCACCGTGCCCACGATGAACGCCGACTCGTCGGTGAGCCGCAACCACGGCCTCAGTGGGGTCACCGGCGGCAGCCTGCCGGCGGAGATCTGGCGGAAGTTCATGCGCGCCGCCACCGAAGGGGTCGACGCCGGGACCTTCCGCGTGCCGACGTCCTTCCCTGGGCGGGTCCTGAACGACGAGCTGGCGCAGACGACCACGACGGCGTCGACGTCCTCGACGACGACCAGCACCACCACGTCCACCACCACGACGGTGCCGGACACCACCTCGAGCACGGACACCACCCTCCCGACCACCACGACCACGGTGCCGACGACCACCACCACGACGGGCCCGATCGTCAACTAGGGACCCGGCGCGCCCTTGCGCGCCCGCGCGTCAGTCGAGCAGCTGGTGCGGGTAGCTGGTGCGGCACGGGAAGCACCAGCGCTCGACCGCCTCGAGCACCTCCACCTTCTCCTCCTGGTCCCAGGCCTCGGGGGTCAGGTAGATGCGGTGCACCGCCTCGACCTCCACGGTGGGGTCGCCGCAGCTGTCGCAGGTGCCGAGCTCAGCCATCGGCGCAGGCTACCGAGGCCCTTCGAGCGGCTCGCACCGCGGAGTGGCGGCGGGGGTGCGCGGCCCGCGTATGATGGCGGCACCGCTGGCAGCCACTAGGGCGCTGGACGGGATCAGGAGGTGCAGAGATGCGCACGAAGCTCACCGCGCCCGCCATCCGGGCCCGCAAGGTCCGCGACGGCGTCGAACCGCCGCTCGTGATGGTGACGGCGTACGACGCGCCCGGCGCCCGCATGGCCGACGAGGCCGGGGTCGACCTCATCCTCGTGGGCGACTCGGTGGCCATGGTGGTGCTCGGCTACGACGACACCCTGCAGGTCACCGTCGACGACCTCGCCCACCACACCGGTGCTGTCGCGCGTGGCCTGGCGACGTCGGCGCCCGACCGCGAGGCCAAGAAGCCGTTCGTGGTCGCCGACCTGCCCTGGATGAGCTACCACACCACCACCGTCGACACCGTCAACAACGCCGCCGCGCTGATCCGCGCTGGCGCGCAGGGCGTGAAGCTCGAGGGCGGCCGCAAGCGCCTGCCGATGATCGAGGCGATCGTCGACGCCGAGATCCCGGTGATGGGCCATCTCGGCCTCACCCCGCAGTCGGTGCACGCCATGGGCGGCTTCAAGGTGCAGGGCCGCGAGCACGGCGCCGCCCTGGAGCTGGTCGCCGACGCCAAGGCCCTCGCCGCCGCCGGCGTCTTCGCCATCGTGCTCGAGGGCGTGCCCGACGAGGTGGCCCGCATGGTCACCGACGCCGTCGACGTCCCCACCATCGGGATCGGTGCCGGTCCGGGCACCGACGGCCAGGTGCTCGTGTACCACGACGTCCTCGGCATCGAGGACCGGATCCTGCCGAAGTTCGTGCGTCGCTACGCCGACCTCAAGGCGGCCGGCGTCCAGGCCCTGTCGGCCTACGCCGCCGACGTGCGCTCCGGCGCCTTCCCGGCCGCGGCCGAGAGCTACCACCTCAGCGCCGAGGTGGCGGAGACGCTGAACCTCTACGGTCTGGCCCCCATCGGCGTCTGAGGCAGCATGTCGAGGTGAGCTTCGACGAGCGCCGAGCGCGCCTCCTGCTGGTGGCCGCGCTGGTCCTCGTCGGCGCCGGGCTGTGGGCCTTCGTGCTGCGCGGGTCCGACGGTCCCGCTGACCCCGTGCTCGGACCGCTGGTCGCGCCCGCCCCCGGAGCGGCCGACCGCGTCCTGCTGGACGGCTTCAAGGAGATCGCCATCCAGGTCGACCCCGGTGACGGCACGCCCACGCTGGCGTGGTGCCTGCTCGCGGCGCTGGACGCGCAGGCGCGCGGCCGCGGGCTGATGGGGGTCACCGACCTGCAGGGGTACGAGGGGATGGCGTTCGTCTACCCGGAGGACGTCGAGAACGGCTTCTACATGCGGAACACGCCCACGCCCTTGTCGATCGCCTGGGTCGCCGCCGACGGCGCGGTGGTGACGATCAAGGACATGGCGCCCTGCGAGGACCGTGACGGCTGCCCCAGCTATCCGTCCGAGGGCCGGTACCGCTACGCCATCGAGGTCTTCCAGGGCGACCTGCCGCGCCTTGGCATCAGCGAGGACGCGACGGTCACCGTGGGCGGTCCTTGCACCCCCACCGGGTAGCCGCTTCCGCGAGTGCGTCGCGCGCGACGTTCAGGGGCAGCTGAGGCACTTGGTGTCGTGCTTGTGCCCGTCTTGCTCGTGCGGCGGGTCGCCGCCGCCGGGTGGGTTGTCGCTCACCGCGATCGTGCCGCCCATGGAGAAGGCACCCGGGTTCGCCCTCGGCCACTCGCCGAGGTCGTAGCGCTGGCCGCCGTTGACCTTCATCACCATGCCGCTGCCGTCGTTGCCGCGCTCGTCGGGCCCGCTGGCGTTGACGGCGTAGAACACCTCCACGAAGTCCTTGATCTCGGTCGGGTTCTCGCGGGTGAGGTACACGAGGGGCGCCGCTGGACGGCCGCCCGTCCTGGGATAGGCGAGCGTGCCGGAGATCCACGACTGGTTCGTGAGGTTCGGCCCGGCCATGTGGATGCCGCGGAACAGGGTCTGGAACCCGGCCCGGTAGATGTTGACGAGCACCCCCTCGTCGCCGGCGGGTCGGCCGGGGAGGCCGTGGTGGTACTCGCGGGCGCCACCCGACTTGGCGACCGTCTGCCACGTGACCCACAGCGGTGAGAGGCCGAAGGCGTGCTGCCACTGCAGCTGGTCGTACAGCCGGCCGGCCGAGGTGGTGTCGGACAGGCCCGTGCCGCTCATGAACCACTCGGGGTAGTACTGCTGGAACGTGGCTTCCTTCGTGATGAGGATCGGGTACAGGGGGTCCCACAGCGGGATCACCGTGGTGACGCCCTCGTTCTTCAGCTTGGAGATCATCGCCGTGACGTCGATGGAGTTGCGGCCGGGGTCGTACAGGTACCCGATCTGCACAGCCTTGTCGATCGTGATGCCGTATCGACGCAGCTCCCGCAGCATGACGTCGCGGTTGCGGGCGCCCTCCGGGTCGACCTTGCCCCGCGCTCCCTCGAGGTAGATGAGCCCGAACTTGCGCGTCTTGTCCTGGTAGTTCTGGAGCGGGTTGAGCTCGTCACCGGCCCACTGCGCCTTCTTGCCGGCCATCCGCTTGCCGAGGAACTCGGCGATGTGCTTCGCGTAGAGGTTCATCGACGGCAGCGAGCTCCACAGCATCGGGGGGAGCGAGGCGTAGAACTCCTCGGTGAGCCCGCCGCCGCACATGCAGAGGATCTGCCGTTGCGCCAGGTCGCGGAAGAGCGTGGTGGGCATCGGTGCGGCCGGGTTGCCCACCATCACCGCGAACGGCTTCTTGGCCGCGATGTTGATGGCGTCGCGCTTCATCGCCTCGTCGTTCTCCGACGGCCCGCTGGCCTTGTACTTGACGAACACGACCTCGCGCCCATAGGTCTGGTAGTGCTGGTTGTTGTAGCGAAGCAGCACGTCGTTGATCTGATCCACCTTCGCCGGCGAGTCCGACAGCTCGGCCCCTTCGAGGATCGCAGTGGTGGCGGGGTCGACGTTCCCGATCCATTGGACGACGACGATCTTGTCGCCTGTCACCCCACGCGCCGTCGCACCACCGTTCGCCGTCCCCGCCTTCCAGTTGGCGCATGGGGGGGTGTACTGCGAGATGCCCTTCTGGCGCCCGTCGGCGCGACAGTCGGGGCCGGTGCCGAACTGCACCCCCCCGGCAGCTCCCGCCGTGCCGCCCGTGGTCCCCCCGGCGGTCCCCCCCGCGGTCCCCCCGGCGGTGCCTCCTGCGGTGCCGCCGGTGGTGGCACCGTCGGTCACGGTGCCGTCGCCGGTCTCGAGTCCGGAGCCATCGGCGGCGGTGCCCAGGTCCGTGGACAGCTCGTCGCCGGTGCCTCCGGTGCCGACGCGCGCATCGGAGGCGTTGCCCGGGAGCAGCGCCACGACCGCCGCCAGTGCCAACAGAACGCCCAGCGACACCCCGTACCGGTCGATGAACTCCTTCAGCTGCACGTGTCCCCCAGCTCGGCCCGGGCGGCCTCCCCAGATGGGCCGTGTTGGGCTGTTACCGACCGTAGCGTTACGGTGGCGCCGTCGTACAGACGGGGGCTGCTGGGGCAGCGGGGGAGACCGTGGGAGTGGACGTGGATCGAACCGACACGCGCTTCGCGCTGAGCGCCGCCGCGTGCGTCTTCGCCTTCGGCGTCTTCGTGTTCATCCTGTACGCCGCGCCCGTCTCCGTGCTGGTCATCGGGCTCTTCCCGGGCCTGATCTCGGCGCTCATCGCGATCGGCCTGGTGCTCGTCTACAGGGCCAACCGGATCGTGAACTTCGCCCAGGGCGAGCTCGGCGGCATGGCCGCGGTCCTCGCCGCGTCGCTCATCGTCGGTCCGGGCTGGGGGTTCTTCCCCGCTGCCGCCGTCGGGTTGCTCGTCGCCTTGGTGGTCGGGGCGCTCATCGAGATCGGGGTCATCCGGCGCTTCGCGAAGGCGCCCCGCCTCATCCTCACCGTGGCCACCATCGGCATCGGCCAGCTCCTCGCGTTCGTCACCCTCTTCCTCCCGACGCTCTTCGACTACGACACGGCGCCGCAGCCGCCGCGGCCGTTCGCCTCGTTCCGCGTGGAGTGGTTCCCGACGACCTTCACGGGTGGGCACCTCCTGATCGCGGTGGTCGTCCCGGCCGTGTGCGTCGGGCTGGCGATCTTCCTGCGCCGCAGCCGGTTCGGGGTGGCCGTTCGCGCCAGCGCCGAGTCGGCTGATCGGGCCGCCTTGCTGGGCATCCCCGTCCACCGGCTGAACACCCTCGTCTGGGTGCTGGCGTCGGGCTTGTCCGCGCTGGCCGTGCTGCTGCGCATGCCGATCCAAGGCGTTGCCATCGGCGGCGTGTTCGGCCTGTCCCTGCTGCTGCGGGCGCTGGCCGCCGCCGTCATCGGGCGGATGGAGAACCTCCCGGTCACCTTCGGTGCCGCCCTCGTGCTCGGGGTGCTCGAGCAGGCCGTGTTCTTCGAGACGACCCGGACGGTGGTGGTGGACGGTGTGCTGTTCGCCATCATCATCGTCGGGCTCCTCGTGCAGCGTCGGGGGGGCGTGGAGCGCGCCCGCGACCTCGGAGCGTCGTCGTGGCAGGCCATCCGAGAGGTGCGCCCGATCCCACGCGAGCTGGCGCGCCTGACCGAGGTGCGGGTGGCGCAGAGCGCGCTCGTCGTCCTCATCACCGCGATGCTCGTGCTCTACCCGTTGCGGATGAAGCCCGGTGACGTGTTCACGCTCGGGATCAGCCTGGTCTTCGCCATGTTCATGCTGTCGCTGGTGGTGCTCACGGGGTGGGCCGGCCAGATCAGCCTCGGCCAGCTCGCCATCGCGGCCATCAGCGCCGCGGTGGCCGGGTCGCTGTTCTTCCAGGGCAAGGACTTCTTCGCGTGCATCGCGGTCGCGGGCTTCGTCGGGATGGCGGTCGCCGTCGCCCTCGGGGTGCCCGCCCTTCGCATCCAGGGCCCGTTCCTGGCCGTGACCACGCTGGCGTTCGCGCTGGCCACCGGCACGTACTTCCTGAACCGCGAGTACTTCCCGTGGCTCGTGCCGGATCCGAACGTGGAGCTGGTGCGGCCGGTGATCTTCGACAAGTTCGACCTCCAGTCGCAGTACACCTACTACTACGTGTGCCTGGTGTTCCTCGGCTTCACGATCGCGTCGGTCGTGAAGCTGCAGCGCTCGCGCACCGGCCGCGTGCTCGTCGCCAACCGCGACAACACCCGCGCCGCGCAGTCGTACGGCATCAGCCCGGTGCGGGCGCAGGTCACCGCCTTCGCCATCTCGGGGTTCATCGCCGGCACGGCCGGCGGTCTGTACGTGTTCGGGTTCAAGGGGCTGTCCTCGACGATCCTGACCCCGGAGTACAACGTGCAGCTGTTGGCCACCGCCGTCATCGGTGGGCTCGGCTCGGTTCCCGGCGCGCTGATCGGAGCGGTGTACCTCGCGGTCGTCCAGTTCTCGAGCCTCACTCGGACCCCAGCGGCGAAGTTCTTCGCCACGGGCGTCGGGTTGCTGTTCGTGCTGCTCGTGTTTCCCGGCGGTCTCGGCGGTCTCGTCTACGACACCCGCGACCGCCTTCTCCGCCGGCTCGCCCATGCCAAGCAGATCATCGTGCCGAGCCTGGTGGCCGATGTCCGCGTCACCGATGACGCCACCGACGATGCCGCGCGGAAGCAGGGCGAGGTCACGGCCCCCTCCGAGGACCCGCTGCTCCTCGTGCGCGACCTCGAGGTGTCCTACGGCAAGACGCAGGTGCTCTTCGGCGTCGACTTCCACGTGGAGCGGGGCGAGATGGTGGCGCTGCTCGGCACCAACGGCGCCGGCAAGTCGACCCTCCTCTCCGCGATCTGCGGCCTGGCCCGCCCGCACGGCGGCTCGGTGCGCTTCGATGGTGAGGACATCACCGGCCACCACCCCACCGGCAGCGTGGCGAAGGGCATGATCCTCATGCCGGGCGGCAAGGGCGTGTTCCCCACCCTCACCGTCGCCGAGAACCTCCAGCTGGCCGGCTGGTTGTTCGCCAAGGATCCCGGGCACGTGGCCGCGGCGACCGAGCAGGTGCTCGAGCACTTCCCGGTGCTTCGTGACCGCTGGGACCAGAAGGCCGGGAACCTCTCCGGTGGGGAGCAGCAGATGCTCACCCTGGGTCAAGCGCTGATCTGCCGCCCGCGCCTGCTGATGATCGACGAGCTGAGCCTGGGGCTGGCGCCGATCATCGTCGAGCAGCTGCTCGGCATCGTGCGGTCGATCCACGCGAACGGCACCACGGTCGTGCTCGTCGAGCAGTCGGTGAACGTGGCCATCACGCTGGCGCAGCGGGCCGTGTTCCTCGAGAAGGGCGAGGTGCGCTTCGACGGCCGCACCGCCGATCTGCTCGACCGTCCCGAGATCCTGCGGGCCGTGTTCCTCGAGGGCACGGGCGCCAAGAAGAAGGCGGCGGCCAAGGCCGCCACCAACGGGCACCGCCCCTTCGAGGTGCACTGCGAGCACTGCGGCCACGAGCACGCGCTGGCCGTGGAGCTGCGAGGCCTGTCGACCGCCTTCGGTGGCGTCCGGGCCGTCAACGACGTCGACCTCACGGTCCACGCCGGGCAGGTCGTCGGGATGATCGGACCGAACGGCGCCGGGAAGACCACCGTCCTCGACCTGATCTCCGGGTTCGTCATCCCGACGGCCGGCCGGGTGCTGCTCGCCGGCTCGGACGTCACCGACCTGCCCGCCTCCGCTCGCAGCGAGCTCGGGCTCGGCCGGTCGTTCCAGGATGCGCGGCTGTTCCCGTCGATGACGGTGCGCCAGACGATCGCGACCGCGTGCGAGCGACACGTGACGGTGCGCGACCCGATCGCCGCCTTCGTGCTGTCACCCGCGGTGAAGGTGTCGGAGCGGCTCATCGCCGAGGAGGTCGACGGGCTCATCGAGCTGATGCGCCTCGAGGCGTACGCCGACAAGTTCGTCGGCGAGCTGTCGACCGGCACGCGCCGGATCGTGGACCTCGCGTGCACGCTGGCCCACCGACCGTCCGTGCTGCTGCTCGACGAGCCGTCGTCGGGGATCGCGCAGCGGGAGACCGAAGCACTCGGCCCCGTGCTGCTCGACATCCGCGACAAGACGGGAGCCGCCCTGGTCGTGATCGAGCACGACATGCCGCTGATCACCGCGATCTCCGACGAGCTGGTGGCGCTCGAGCTCGGTGCCGTCGTCGCTCGCGGCGCGCCCGCCGACGTCATCGCCGACCCGCGCGTGATCGAGGGGTACCTCGGTGGGTCCGAGGCCGCCATCTTGCGATCCGGCGACGCGAAGCCGAAGCCGAAGCCGAAGCCGAAGCGCGTGCGCAAGGCGCCGGCCAACTCGGACGCGGAGATCGCGGTCGCGTCGCCGCGCCGACGGACGCCGCTCGTGGCGGGGAAGCGGTCATGAGCCCCCGGCTGACCCCCGGGCGGATCCTCGTGCTGTCGGGCACGGCCGCGCTGGCGGTGCTGGCCATCCCGCCCACCGGCGCGCAGGACGCGGCGGGGGTGCAGGACGTGGGGTGGTGGTCGCAGCAGCCAGCCGCCTCCGCGCAGCCGGAGGACGGGGTCCAGCTGACCTGGGCCGCCGAGTCGGCGCAGAGCGTGGCCGCCCTCCACGTCGTCGTGCCCGACGTCGAGGGTGAGGTGCTCCTCGTGCTCGAGGAGACCGGTGGCCTCGCGACCGACCGGGCCGCGGTCGATCTCTGCGTGACCACGAGCAGCTGGACGCCGGCCAACCCCGGTGCGTGGGGCGATCGGCCGACCGTCGACTGCGAGGCCGACCCCCCGACGCTCGGACGGGACGCCACGGCCCTGGAGTGGACGGGGTCCATCGACGCCCTCCTCGCGGGGTCCGCGCCAGGCGACATCGTCGGCGTCGTGTTGCAGCCGCAGGGGGTCCCGCCGGCCGCCGGGCTGCCCATCACCCCGCCGTTCCAGCTCGACCTGAGCGGGGCGACGCTGCAGGTCCTGGACACCGGCGGCCCGCCGACCACGGCTCCGCCGGCCACCTCGGTCACCGACCCGACCTTCACCGACCCGGCGGTCGGGGACCCCGAGTTCGCGCCTCCCGACCTGGGCGGGAGCGGCTTCGACGCCGGCCCCCTCCCGGACACCCCGGCCACCACCGTCCCGACGGTCGAGGAGAACGACCCAGGTGACGACTTCGTCGGGCTCGGCCCGATCGACGGCACGTCCGGAACCGGTCGTCCGTGGTGGCGCGTCGCCTTGCTCGTGCCGATCAGCCTCTTCGGCGGCTTCGGCGCCGCCTTCGCCCGTCGCGGCCTGCGCACCCTGAGCTGATCCCGGCCGCCGCTGTCACACCCCCTGCGTAGGTTCGCGGATGTGTGCAGCCCGTCCCGCCACCGCTACGATCAGCCGTTCAGTTGCAGACCCTGCCCCCACCGCGGGGGCCCCGGCTCGGCCGGGTCCAGAGGGAGGATGTGCGCCCATGCGGGCCTATGAGCTCATGGTCATCTTCGAGTCCGGTCTCGACGACCAGGCCATCGATGATCAGGTGAAGTCGGTGGCGGCACAGATCGTCACCCGCGGCGGTGCCGTCGCCTCCACCGACCGGTGGGGCCGGCGACGGTTCGCCTACGAGATCGACCACAAGCAAGAGGGCTACTACGTCGTCTGGGAGCTCACCTCCGAGGGCGGCGACCTCGAAGCCCTCGAGCGGTCGCTTCGCCTCGCGGACGAGGTCGTCCGCCACAAGCTCGTCCGCCTGCCCGACCGGGAGGCCGCCCGCCGCGGCCTGCTCGGCGACGGCCAGGCCCAACCGGCTGCGGCCGGGTAGGAGTCCACGAACATGGCAGACAACACCGTCACCGTCATCGGCAACGTCACGCGCGATCCGGAGCTGCGCTTCACGCCCTCCGGCCAGGCGATCGCCACCTTCGGCCTCGCCGTCAACCGGCGCTGGCAGAACCGCCAGACCCAGGAGTGGGAGGAGAACGTCTCGTTCTTCGACGTCACCTGCTGGGCCCAGCTCGGCCAGAACGTGAGCGACACGCTCGTCAAGGGCAGTCGGGCCATCGTCACCGGTCGCCTCGAGCAGCGCTCGTGGGAGACCGACCAGGGCGACAAGCGCTCCAAGGTCGAGATCATCGCCGACGAGGTCGGTCCCAGCCTCCGCTGGGCCACCGCCGACATCACCAAGAACGAGCGCCGCGAGGGCGGCGACGCCCCGGCGGGCGGCGGTGGGGGCGGCGGCAACCGTCCCGCCAAGAACGACGCGCCGGCCGGCTACGACCCCAACGAGGAACCCTTCTGATGGCCAAGCCCGTCCGCACCAAGAACAAGGACAACGCTCGCCGCGCCAAGAAGAAGGTGAGCCTCCTGCTCACCGAGCGCGTCGAGTACGTCGACTGGAAGGACGTGAACCTGCTCCGGCGGTTCATGTCCGACCGGGCCAAGATCCGGGCGCGCCGCGTCACCGGCAACAGCACGCAGCAGCAGGCGGAGATCGCTCGTGCGATCAAGAACGCCCGCGAGATGGCACTGCTGCCCTACGCCAGCCGGGTCACGCAGACCCGCGGCCCGAAGCGCGACGGCGAGCGCGGCGGCCGCCGCGAGCGCGACCGCGATCTCCCAGCGCCCGACATCGAGCCCTTGCGGCGCGACGAGGGCGTCGAGGGCGCCGGCGCCGCCGAGGAGCTCGTCGGCGAGGAGCTGGCGGTCACCGAGGAGCACGGCACCGACGACGTCGTCGAGGAGACCGTGGGCGCCACGGAGGACGACGCGTGAAGCTCGTCCTGCGCACCGACGTCGCCCAGGTCGGCAAGAAGGGGGACATCATCGACGTGTCCGACGGGTACGCCCGCAACTACCTCGTCCCGAAGGGCCTGGCCTTCCCGGCCACCCAGGGCGTGGAGGCGCAGGCCACCGCGATGCGTCGCAACCGCGACGTCCGCGACGCCACCGACCGCGCCGCCGCGCAAGAGGTGGCCACCGCGCTCGTCCCGAAGGTCGTCACCATCGCCGCGCGAGCGGGAGCCGAGGGCAAGCTGTTCGGCTCCGTCACCACCACCGAGATCGCCGATGCGGTGAGCGCCCAGACCGGCGTCGAGATCGACCGTCGCCAGCTCCACCTCGACGAGCCGATCAAGACCCTGGGCACGCACCTCGTGCCCGCCAAGCTCCACGCCGAGGTGGAGTTCCCCATCACCGTCGAGGTCGTCGCCTCGTAGGTCCCCGTCGGGTCGGTGGCCCTGTCCGCCGACCCTCCCGCCTGCTTCGACGCGCCCCGGCGGCCAGGTTGTCCACAGGTCCGTCCACAGTCAGAACGCCAACATCCCCAGGGTTTCCCCAGGGTTGTGCCTCTGGTAGCCCACAGGCCGGTTGGAGGAAGGTGAAGCCCCCATGGCGCCCCGACCCGACGATCAGGAACCGAGCGCCGCTCGCCAGGCCGCCGGCCGGGTGCCGCCCCACGACCTCCAGGCGGAGGAGTCCCTGCTCGGGGCCATGATGCTCACGGCCGAGGCCATCGCGGCGGCCGCCGGGGTGGTCACGGCGTCCGACTTCTACAAGCCGGCCCACGGCCACGTCTACGACGCGATCCACACGCTCTACGCGTCGGGGCAGCCCGCCGACTCGGTCACCGTGGCCGACGAGCTGCGCCGCGCCAACCTGCTCGAGGCGATCGGCGGGCACGCCGTGCTGGCGCAGATCATGTCGTCGACGCCGGCCACCACCAACGCCGGTCGCTACGCCCGGATCGTGGAGGAGTACGCGCTGCTGCGGCGGTTGATCGGCGTGGCCGGGGAGATCGCCGAGCTCGGCTACTCGGTGCCGGAGGACGTCAGCAAGGCGCTCGACCGAGCCGAGTCGCTGGTCTACGAGGTGAACGAGCGGCGGGTCACCGACAGCACGCAACGCCTGTCGGAGCTGCTGTCGGAGAACCTCGATCGCCTCGAGCAGCTCTACGAGCGCGGCGACGCCATCACGGGCACGCCCACCGGCTTCCTCGACCTCGACCACCTCCTGTCCGGCCTGCAACCCAGCTCGCTCGTCGTGGTGGGCGCCCGGCCGGCGATGGGCAAGACGTCGTTCGCGCTCGGCATGATCGCCCACGCCGCGGTGGAGGCCCCGAACCCGTCACCGGTCCTGTTCTTCTCGCTCGAGATGAGCCACCTAGAGCTCACGTCGCGGCTCCTGTGCGCGGAGGCGCAGCGTCGACTCCATGCGCGTGCGCAACGGGCAGCTGCAGGCCGACGACTGGCAGAAGATCTCGCGCGCCATGGGCCGCCTCGCCGACGCGCCGATCTGGATCGACGACAACCCGAACCTCACCATCATGGAGATCCGCGCCAAGGCCCGCCGGCTCAAGAGCCAGGTCGGCAACCTCGGCATGATCGTCATCGACTACCTGCAGCTGATGAGCGGGCGCTCCAGCGCCGAGAACCGGCAGGTCGAGGTGTCCGAGCTCAGCCGCGGCCTCAAGATCCTCGCCCGCGAGCTGGAGACCCCGGTGGTAGCGCTCTCCCAGCTCTCTCGAGGTCTCGAGATGCGCGCCGACAAGCGCCCGATGCTCGCCGACCTTCGTGAGTCGGGCTGCCTCACCGCCGACGCCCGCGTCCTCCGAGCCGACACCGGCGCCGAGGTGACGATGGGCGAGCTGCTCCTCTCGGGCGAGACGAACATCCCGGTGTGGTCGCTCGACCGCGACCTCCAGATGGTCCCGGCCACCATGACCCACGTGTTCCCCACGGGGGTCAAGGAGACCTTCGAGCTGCGGCTCGCCTCCGGTCGCACCGTCACCGCCAGCCCGAACCACCCGTTCCTCACCGTCGACGGCTGGCAGCGCCTCGACGAGCTCGAGGTCGGCAGCCGGATCGCAGTTCCCCGTCGCGTTCCTGCGCCGCTCGATCCCCAGCGCTGGCCGATCGCCGAGGTCGTGATGCTCGCCCACCTCATCGGTGACGGCTGCGTGGCCTCGCGCCAGCCCGTCCACTACACGAGCGCGGATCCCGCCAACCTCGCCGCCGTCGAGCAGGCGGCCGCCCACTTCGGGATCACGCCGCGCCGCGTCGAGCAGTCGCTCGGAGGTCGCAACCCCACCCAGGCGTGGCTCGAGCCGCTCGGCCTGGCCGGCCTTCGCTCCCACGAGAGGTTCATCCCGACGCCCGTGTTCCGACTGCCCGACGACCAGGTCGCGCTGTTCCTCCGGCACCTCTGGGCCACCGACGGCTGCGTCCACGTCCGAGGTCGCGGGGCGAAGATCTACTACGCAACCACGAGCGAGACGCTGGCCCACGGTCTCCAGCAGCTGTTGCTGCGGTTGGACGTGCAGAGCCGCGTCCGCAGGGTCCCCCAGGGTCGGCATCGGCCGTCGTTCCACGTCGATGTCTCCGGCGCCCCCAACCAGCTGCGGTTCCTCGAGCAGGTGGGCGTCCACGGTGCCCGCGGGGTGGTGGCCGAGCGAGCCGCGGAGGTCCTCCGCTCCGTCGCGCCGAACACGAACAACGACACGGTGCCGCGCCCGGTGTGGCAACGGGTCAAGTCCGCCATGCGGGCGTCAGGCGTCACCAGTCGCGAGCTGGCGTCGGGGCTCGGCACCGCGTACTGCGGATCGACGCTCTACAAGCACAGCCCCAGCCGCGAGCGCCTCGGACGGGTCGCCCAGCTCGTCCGTGACCCGGTGCTCGACGCGTTGGCCAGCTCCGACGTCTTCTGGGATGGGGTCGTCGCCATCGAGTCCCGCGGTGAGGAGCCGGTGTACGACGCCACCGTGCTGGAGACGCACAACTTCGTCGCCAACGGCGTGGTCGTGGAAAACAGCATTGAGCAAGATAGTGACGTCGTGATGTTCATCTTCCGCGAGGAGATCTACGACCCGAAGCCGGAGAACGCCGGGCAGGCCGAGATCATCGTGGCCAAGCACCGCTCTGGTCCCACCGGCGTCGTGCAGCTGGCGTTCCTCCCGCAGTACACCCGGTTCGCCAACATGGCGCGCGGCTTCGACTGACCTCGGGCCGTGCTGTTCGAGCAGCGGTTCTGGGAGCCGATCGCCCGCGGCGAGGTCTCGGTGACGTTCCGGCGGTGGAAGCGGCGACAGGCGATCACCGGACGGCGGTACCGGACGGCCGGCGGCATCATCGAGGCCGACGCCGTGGATGTCATCAGCGTCGGCGACATCACGGAGGCGGACGCGCGAGCGGGTGGCTTCGCGTCGGTCGACGCGGTCGTGGCGGAGCTTCGCGGCCCGCCTGACCTCGACCTCTACCGGATCCGGTTCCACCTCGTCGACGAGCCCGACCCGCGCGCGGTGCTGGCCGAGTCGGCCGACCTCACCGACGCCGACCTCGCGGACCTCGACGCGCGGCTCGCTCGCCTGGACCAGGCGAGCCGCCACGGCGCGTGGACACTGGAGACGTTGCAACTGATCGAGCGACGGCCAGAGGTGCGGGCGGGCGACCTGGCCGATGACGTCGGGCGGGAGCGGCTGCCGTTCAAGACCGACGTCCGCAAGCTCAAGAACCTGGGCCTCACGATCAGCCTCGGTGTCGGCTACCGGCTGAGCCCGCGGGGAGCGGCGTACCTTGCCCGCCGCCGCGGTTAGATCTCGCGCGCGAGCTCGACGGCGGCGGTCGGCGACAGCCCGGTCTGGCCGACGAGCCAGCACGCGATCGGTGCGGCCGTGCGCTCCGACGCGTGCGCGGCGACGCCGGCCAGGTCGAGGAGGACGTCAACCACCTCGTCGCTCGGCGGCTCGACACCCAGCCGGGCGGCGAAGGCGGCGGTCCACTCGGCGCGGGTGCGGGCATCGTCGGGCATGGCCGCCAACTTACGCTGGAGCCATGGCTGACGATCCGGGACGGTTGCGAGTGTCGTCCAGCCTGTCGATCCCGCTGGCCGAGCTGTCGTGGCGGTTCAGCCGATCGGGAGGGCCCGGCGGTCAGCACGCCAACACCGCCGACACGCGGTCGGAGGTGCGCTTCGACATCGCCGGCTCGCCCTCGCTGGGCCCCCGCCAGCGCGCCCGCCTCCTCGAGCGGCTGGGCGAGGAGGTGCGGGTGGTCGCCTCCGACGAGCGCTCGCAGGCCCGCAACCGCGATCTCGCCCTCCGGCGCCTGGCCGATCGCCTGGCCGACGGCCTGCGCGTCGACACCCCCCGGCGGGCCACCAAGCCGACCCGGGCCAGCGTGCAGCGGCGGCTCGAGGCCAAGCGTCGGCAGGCCAACCGGAAGGCGGATCGGCGCCGTCCGCCTCGTGACTGAGGCCGTCGCTCAGGGAACCCTGCCATCGCTGGTCGATCGGCCCTACAGTCTTCTACGGAAGTGCCGATTCGCGGTGTATCACCGGATGATCCCCTGCACATCGCCATCGGCGGCGACGACGATTGCGCGGGGGCGACGGACAGGAGCGCAGGACTGGGCATGGGCGCGCGCAGCGGATCGAAGGCCAGCAGGTTGCCGGCCCGACGTCAGTGGATCGCGGCCGCCCTCGTCCTGCTGTCGATCCCTGCGGCGGTCACCGCCGGATTCGTCACCTCCGATCTCGCCGCCGCGTGGATCCTCGCGGGCACCGCGCTCTGCTCATCGCTGGTCCTGGTCGCCGGCGGGCCCGCCGGAGGTGGTCCGGGCGCCACCTGGCGTCTGCTCGGCGTGGGGATGGGGGTCTGGGCCGGCGGTCACGCCGCGGTGGCCTGGACGTACGAAGGCGACCTGGCCAGCGTGCCGCAGCCCAGCGCGGTCGACGTGCCACAGCTCACCGGTCTCCTGCTCATCGGCACCGCCCTCGTCGTCATGGCCTTGGCGCGCACCCTGCGAGACGACTGGATCGCGCGCATCGACGCAGCCATCGTCGGCATCGGCGCGGGTGTGGTCCTGGTGGCGTTCCTGTGGCCCGAGCTGCGGGATGCCGACCTCGAGCCGAACGTCGTGGCGGTGGGCATCGCCGTCGGAGTGCTGGCCGCGTTCCTCGTCGGCGCGACCGTTCGGCTCGCCATCACCGGCGCGTCGCGCCTGGCGTCCGGTCGCTTCGCCATCGAGGGCGTCCTCGGGCTCGCCGTGGGCATCACCTTGCTGCGCACGTCGCAGCTGCACCTCACCGACTCCGACCCTGGTCGCATCGGCATCGGCCTGTGCGTCGCCTCGGCCCTCGTGCTGGCGGCCGCCGCCGTCCACCCGTCGGCCACGAGGATCACCGAGCGCGAGCACCACCGCGCCCACGACCTGTCCCACCCGCGGCTCGTGCTGCTGACGGTGGCGGCCTCGTCCGCGCCGTTGAGCGCGGTCGCCCAGTACCTGCGCGACGAGCCGGTCGACGGCCTCGCCCTGGGCGGGTTGGCCACCCTCCTGCTCGTGCTGGTGGCCCTGCGCCTCGAGCTGGTCGTCCGTTCGAGCCAGGCCCAGGCACGTCGCGAGGTCACCGTGCGAGATGCGGCGGGGGCCCTCGGCTCCTCACGCGACGCGGCGGCCATCCGGCAGGTCGCGCTCGACGCGGCTCGGGATCTGCTCGGCGCCCAGCTGCGGTACGTCGGCTGGATCGCGGTGAACGAGCGCGGCGCCATGTACCCGATGGAGCTGGCGGGTCCTGACGGGCCGATCGAGCGGGCCGACTCGGGCGTGGACGGCGCGCTCCACCAGGTCGAGGGCATCGGCGATCGACCGGTGCGGCTCCTCGACAGCACCGGCGAAGAGGTGCTGCTCGCGCCGATCCCCTGTCGCATCAGCCCGCGCGCCGGGATGGCCGTGGCGAGCGCGGGTCGGGTCCCGGAGGAGGTGGACGAGAGCCTCGCCATCCTCGGCACTCAGGCCGCCCTCGCGCTCGACGCCCTCGTGCAGTCCGAGGAGCTCCACGAGAAGCGGAGCGAAGCGCGCTTCCAGCAGCTCGTGCGGCACAGCAGCGACGCGGTGCTCATCGTCGGGCGCGACGGCCGCATCCGCTACCAGACCCCCTCAGTCGTCCGCGTCCTCGGTTACCTCGCGGTCGACCTCGACGGCGCCGACTTCGAACGGGTGCTGCACCCCGACGCGGTGTCGCACTTCAGCAGCTTCCTCGATCAGCTCGTGCACGGCGCGTCCGAGACGGTCCGCACCGTCGACGCCCGGCTCCTCCGCGCCGACGACTCGGTGATCCACGCCGAGATCGTGGGTGTGCACCTCCTCGACAACCCCGACGTGAACGGCATCGTGCTCACGATCCGCGACGTCACCGGTCGCCGCACACTGGAAGACCAGCTGCGGCACCAGGCCTTCCACGACGCCCTCACCGGCCTGTCGAACCGGGCGCTGTTCCTCGACCGCGTCGAGCACGCCCTGGCCCGCATCCGACGCTCCGACTCGCCGATCCCCGCGGTCGCCTTCATCGACCTCGACGACTTCAAGCTCGTCAACGACAGCCTCGGGCACGGCGCCGGCGACGAGCTGCTCCGGGCGGTGGCCGATCGCCTGCGCGGCTGCCTTCGCTCCGGCGACACCCCGGCCCGCCTCGGCGGCGACGAGTTCGCGGTGCTCCTCGAGGACGCCCCGGACGCGCGAGCCGTCGTAGAGGTCGCCGAGCGCATCCTCGACTCCCTCCACGCGCCGATCATCGTCGAGGGGCGCGAGGTCTACGCCCGCGCCAGCATCGGCATCGCGACGCGCCGGGGACCGACCACCACGCCCGACGAGCTGCTGCGCAACGCCGACCTCGCCATGTACACCGCCAAGGCCAACGGCAAGGGCTGCATCGAGATGTTCGAGCCCGCCATGCACCACCGGGCCGTCGACCGGCTGGCCATCCGGGGCGAGCTCGAGCGGGCCGTCGAGCGCGGCGAGATCGAGGTCGCCTACCAGCCGATCGTCCGACTGGAGTCCGGTGAGCTGGTGGCCTTCGAGGCCCTCGCTCGATGGAGCCACCCCGAGCGGGGCGCGGTGTCACCCGCCGAGTTCGTGCCGATCGCTGAGGACACCGGGCTCATCGTCCCGCTCGGCCAGCAGGTGCTGGAGCGGGCGTGCCAGCAGCTGGGCGTGTGGCTGGTCGGCCAACCCGCAGGCCCGCTGGCAGATGAGCGTGAACCTGTCGGCCCGGCAGCTCCTCGCGCCCGACCTCGTCACGAGCGTGCGCACGGCCACCGAAGCGGCCGGCCTCGAGCCGTCGTCGCTGATCCTCGAGCTCACCGAGTCGGTGCTGCTCGCCGACAGCGAGCGGGTGCTGCGCCGCCTGCATCGCCTGAAGGACCTCGGCGTGCAGATCGCCATCGACGACTTCGGCACCGGCTACTCGTCGCTCAGCTACCTGCAGCGCGTGCCGTTCGACATCCTCAAGATCGACCGGGCGTTCGTGGCGGCTCTGCGCCACGAAGACCCGCAGACCACCCTCGTCCGCACGATCATGGACCTCGGCCGCACGCTCGGCCGCACCGCCATCGCCGAGGGCATCGAGGAGCAGGTGGAGCTCGACGGGCTGCTCGCCCTCGGCTGCGAGCTCGGGCAGGGCATGCACTTCGGCAGCGCCGTCGACGCCGGCCACCCTCGAGCGCGAGCTCGGCCTCGTCCAGGCGTCCGCGTAGTCGGCGCCGAGCGCTACCCGAGTCGGTCGATGGCTGCCGCGAACGCGTTCGCGGCGAGGTCGTCGAGGGCCGCTCTGCGGCTCCTCTAGGCCTAGGACCGCCACCAGTACGCCTACGTCGCCTTGGTGGAGGACGGCGACGTTGACGGTGAGGTTGCCGCTGCCGAACGACACGCCGTAGCGGCTGGCGGACGCTTCCACCCCCGCCAGCGCCGCCGCCACCGGTGCGCTCACGGCCTCGTACGTGAAGGCGAGGCCGGTGGCGTCGGGGACGTCGCTGCAGCTGGTGAGGAGCTCTTCGGCTTGGGTGACGAACTGAGCGGCGCCGTCGTCCTCGAAGCGGAACACGAGCTCGATGACCGATGCCCCGGCTGGCGTGCGCGTGAACCCGACGATGGCGCGACCGGACGCCCGCAGCCCCGCGGCGGCGTCCTGCCCCGCGCAGAAGGCGGTGATGGTGTCGTCGACGTCGGCGTTGGGCGCGAACCCCGACGGGAGGTCGTCGACCGTGACGAGGAGCGGTTCGAGGCTGGCGTCCGGCGGCACCGTCGTCGGGCCGCTCGAGCTCGTGGTCGTGGTCGTGGTGGCCGGCGGCTCGTCGTCGCCGGAGCACGCCAGCAGCGATGTGACCGCGATCGCGACCAGGGCGATCGCCCGGCGGCTCACTTGGGCGCGATGTGGAACTGCGGGTTCGGCGGTGCCTCGAGCTCCGGGTCGCCGTCCGTGAGGAGCGCGAGGGCATGCTGACGATCGGCCTCGGTGTACGGCGCGGTGTCGGTGCAGAACTCCACCAAGATGCGACTCGGGTCGAGCGTGTAGATGCTGACGCAGAACCCGTGGTCGATCTCCACGACGTCGTGGCCGTGGTCGAGCCACCGCTTCTTCCGGCTCTCGATGTCGTCGAGGTCGCGGGCGTGGAACGCGATGTGGTTGACCCACGGCTCGAGGCCGAGGCCCGTGGAGATGGCGGGGTCGAAGGCCGCCATCCGGTCGTCGTGCAGCTCCCAGAACGCCACGAGCCCTGGGGCCTCGCCGTCGGTGAGCTCACCGGTGGCGTAGAAGACGTGCTTCGCCCACCCGCCGGGAGCGTCGGTCGGAGCGGCTTGCGCCTTCACCAGCTCGAACCCCATGGACTCGGTGTAGAAGCGGTGGGTCTCGGCCAGGTCGCTCACCGCGACCGCAACGTGGTGGTACGCCATGGCGGGAGCATCGCGTACCGTCGGCCTCCATGCGAGCGCGCCGCGGGCTGATCCTGGGCTGGGTGCTCGTCGCGCTGTACGCGGGCGCGCTGGTGGTGGTGGCCGCCACCACGACCGACGGACCGTTGCGCCCGGGCGATCGCCCCGACGACGGTTCGGCCGCCGCCGAGCTCATCGACGCGTGGGAGCGCGCTCGCACCGCCACCTTCGTGCGCTCCGGCACCTTCGAGCGCCGCAGCACCGTGACGGGGGCCGTGATCACGTCGGAGGACGTCCTCGCCCAGCGCCCGCCGCAGCGACTCCACCGCCAGCTCGGCGGCATCGACGGTCGCGACGACGACCGCATGATCGTGTGCCCCGCGCCCGCCGCCGGCGAGGCGACCGCCGGCGAGTGTCGGCTGGGCGGACCCGGCGGGCCCACGTACGCGGAGGACGTGACCAGCGAGCTGGCCGGCCTTCGGTCGATCCTCCAGGGCCCGAACCCGCTGTACGCCGTGGCGCGCGGCGACGACGCCGGCTGCTTCGACCTCGCACAGCTCCGGAGCGACCCCCGGGCACCGTTCGGCACGGAGTCGCACTTCTGCTTCGACGCCGCCACCGGCGCGCCGGCGAACAGCCGCGTGCACTACGAGGGAGGCATCGTGGAGGTGGTGACCGTCGCCGCCATCGATGTCGACGTGACCGCCGCCGACCTCCGCCCGTGACGAGGGGTCACGGGGGGACGGAGGCTACGGCATGGTCCCGGATCCTTGCGTCCCCGGTTCGATGCTGTTGGAGGGAGTCGCAACCCCCGTCCCGGTCCCGTGATGACCAGCGGGGGCGATGACCGCCGGTCTCTAGGCCAATCGACCCATTCGGCCACCACCTTGAGTGGTTTCCGGGGGTAACTACGCCGCACTTGGGGGAGATGTCCGGCACGCTCCGTGAGGATGACCGGCCACTACGCTGGCGAGGTGCTCGGTGGACCGGACCTGCTCGCCTACCTGGTCCTCGCCCTCGGAGCGGCCATGGCCTGCGGCAGCGTCCTGGCCCTGGTCCGCCCGCCCGAGGCCCGCAAGGAGGGCGATCTGGAGCGGGCCCCGTTCGCCCGCAGCGTGGCCTTCGCGGCGGTCGGGGTGGTGGCGGCCGCTGTGGGCGCTGGGCTCCCTCGTCAGCTGACCGCTACGTCGCGGCGGAGCTGGAGGCCGAGCGACACGAGCGTGTCGAGGGGGGCGTTGTACCCGCGCTCGAGGTGGTGGATGCCGTGCAGCGTCGACGGTCCCTCGGCGGCGGCGGCGGCGATCACCGACGAGAACCCGGCCCGCACGTCGGGGATGGTGACGTCGGCGCCCTGCAGCTTCGAGACGCCGCGGACCACGGCCGAGTGCACCGCCGAGGAATCGTGGAAGCGACAGGCCGGGCCCGCCGAGGCAGGTGTCGAAGAGCTCGATCTCGCCGCCCATCGCCTTGACGGCGTCGACGTAGCCCGAGGCGGTCCTCGTAGACGGTCTCGTGGAGCACCGACATGCCGTCGGCCTGCGTCATGAGGACGATGAGCGGGCGGTTGCCAGTCGGTCATGAACCCGGGGTGGGTGTCGGTCTGCACGGCGGAGGGGCGGAGCTGTGCGGCGCTGGCGCTGATCCACTCGTCGTTGATCTCGAAGTCGGCGCCCATGCGCTGCAGCGTGTTGATGGCGGTGACCATGCGGTCCTGGTTGCAACCGCCGACGCGCACCTCGCCGCCGGTCATCAGCCCGGCCACCAGGTAGCTGAAGGCCTCGAGACGGTCGCCCTGCAGGTGGGCGGAGGCGCCGGTGAGCGACTCGACGCCCTCGATGACGAAGCGCCGGTCGGGGCGCAGCGCGATGTGGGCGCCCATGCGCTGGAGGAACAGCGCCAGCTCCACCACCTCGGGCTCGGTGGCCGCGTTGTGGATCACGGTGCGCCCCTCGGCCAGCACGGCGGACAGCAGCACGGTCTCGGTGGCGCCCACCGACGGGTACGGGAGGGTGATCCGCGTGCCGCGGAGGCGACCGGCCATCCGGGCCGTGATCCCGTGCGGCTGCACCTCGATCTCGGCGCCCATCTGCTGGAGGGCGCTCACGTGGAAGTCGACGGGGCGGCGGCCGATGCGGTCGCCGCCGACGAGCGGCACGAACGCCTCGTGGGCGCGGTGCAGCAGCGGGCCGAGCAGCAGGATCGGGATGCGGTTGAGCCCCGAGAACTCGAGCGGCACCCGCGGGGTGGGTTCCGGGGTGGGGACCACGGTGATCGAGCTGCCGTCGATCGCCACCTCGAGGCCGATCGAGCGCAGGATGTCGGCGGTGATGCCCACGTCGCCGACGGACGGGGGCGTTGGTGATGGTGGACGGGGAGTCGGCCATGAGGGCCGCCACCATGTGCTTGGTGACGGCGTTCTTCGACCCCGCCACGTGGACGTCGCCCCGGAGCGGACCGCTGGGCTCGATGTGCCAGGCCGGGCCCGCGGGATCGGCCGAGGCCGCGGGCGTGGAGGCGTCCATGGCCGGTCAGGGTACTCGGCGCCCCGTGGTCGTTGACATGGTGGGCGCCGGGCGGAACCCTCACGGCGGGCGGCGACCGGACGACCGCTGGAGGTCGCGATGAACAACACGAAACGGTTGAGTGCCGAGGCCTTCGGCACGTTCTGGCTGGTCCTCGGCGGGTGCGGCACCGCCGTCCTGGCGCGGGGCCGGCGTCGGGCTGCTCGGCATCGCGCTGGCCTTCGGCCTCACGGTGCTGACGATGGCCTTCGCCGTCGGCCACATCTCGGGCGGGCACTTCAACCCCGCCGTCACCGTCGGGCTGTGGCTGGGAAAGCGCTTCGACCAGAAGGACGTGGCCCCGTACATCATCGCCCAGCTCGTCGGCGCGATCCTGGCCGGCGGGGTGCTGCTCGTGATCGCCAGCGGCGTCGACGGGTTCGACGCGTCCACCGGTGCCCCGGGCAGCTTCGCCACCAACGGCTACGGCGACTTCTCGCCGGGTGGCTACTCGCTGCTTGCCTGCCTGGTGTGCGAGGTCGTGCTGACGGCCTTCTTCCTCATCGTGATCATGGGCGCCACCGACCGACCGCGCTCCGGCGGGCTTCGCGCCGGTGGCCATCGGCCTCGCCCTCACGCTGATCCACCTGATCAGCATCCCCGTCACCAACACCTCGGTGAACCCGGCCCGCTCGATCGGCGTGGCGGTGTTCGGGGGCAGCGACCCCCTCGAGCAGCTCTGGCTGTTCATCGTGGCGCCGCTCATCGGAGCGGCGGTCGGTGCCTACGTGTACATGCAGCTCCTGTCCGGCGACGACGCCGACGCCGCCACGGCGGCGGCCTAGGTCCCTCCGGGCGAGCACGCGGACACGGGGACCGTCGAGGGACGGTCCCCGTGTTCGCGCGTCCGGTGTCGGTGGCTAGATGGCGTCGGGACCCTTCTCGCCGGTGCGGATGCGCTGCACCTCGCCCACGTCGGTGATCCAGATCTTGCCGTCGCCGATCTTCTCGGTGCGGGCGCTGGCGACGAGGGCGTCGACGATGGCGTCCACCTGGCCGTCGTCGGCGAGGATCTCGATCTTGATCTTCGGGACGAAGTCGACGGTGTACTCCGCACCCCGGTACACCTCGGTGTGGCCGGACTGACGTCCGAAGCCCTGCACCTCGGTGACGGTGATGCCGTTGACGCCGGCGCCCTTGAGCGCCTCCTTCACCTCGTCGAGCTTGAACGGCTTGATGACTGCAGTGATCAGCTTCACGAGTGCTCCCGTCGTCAGTTCGAGTATGCCGTCTCGGCATGGAGGGACAGGTCGAGGCCGACGTCCTCGGCGTCTTCGTCGACCCGCAGGCCCCAGATGACGTCGACGACCTTGGCGATGATGAAGGTGACGACGGCGGAGTAGACCAGCGCCGCACCGACGGCCACGAGCTGGTCGACCAGCAGGTCGGTCCCGCCGTCGAAGAACACGCCGTCGAAGCCGAAGCCCGTCGCCGACAGCGTCACCGAAGAAGCCGAGCAGCAGCGAGCCGACGATGCCGCCGACGAGGTGCACGGCGATCACGTCGAGGCTGTCGTCGAGGTTGAACGCCTTCTTGATCGCGATGGCGAGGTAGCAGACGATGCCGGCGATGGCGCCGATGATGATCGGCGACATGCCCCCGACGTAGCCGGCGCACGGCGTGATGGCGACGAGCCCGGCCACTGCACCGGAGGCGCCGCCGAGGGTGGTGGCGTGCCCGTCCTTGAGCTTCTCGGCCACGAGCCAGCCGAGCATGGCGGCCGAGGCAGCCAGGCTGGTGTTGACGAGGGCCTGGGCGGCCTGGCCGTTGGCGGCACCGGCGGAGCCGGCGTTGAAGCCGAACCAGCCGAACCACAGGATGCCGGTGCCGAGCAGCGTGTACGGGCAGGTTGTGCGGCGGCATCGGCTGGTCGGGGTAGCCCTTGCGCTTGCCGATCATCGCCACGATCACGAGGGCGGCGATGCCAGCGTTGATGTGGATGGCGGTGCCGCCGGCGAAGTCGAGGGCGCCCCGCTTGAAGAGCCAGCCGGTGGGGCTGAACACCCAGTGGGCGAGCGGGCGAGTACACGAGCACCGACCAGAGGGCGATGAAGCAGCGCGTACGACTTGAACTTCAGCCGGTCGGCGGTGGCGCCGGTGATCAGCGCCGGCGTGATGATGGCGAACATCATCTGGAAGGCGAAGAACACGATCGGCGGGATCGTCAGGAAGTCGAGGCCCGGGAGCAGGTTCACCAGGCGCCCCGTCGCCGTCGAACTTCATGACGTCGGTCATGAACGCGAAGTCGAAGTTGCCGACGTACCCGCCGCCGTCGCCGAAGGCGAGGGAGAACCCGACGACCGCCCAGAGGACGCCGATGAGGCCCATCGCGAAGAAGTTCTGCATGAGCATGCCGAGCACGTTCTTGCCGCGGACCATGCCGCCGTAGAAGAACGCAAGCCCCGGCGTCATGAACAGCACGAGCGCTGACGCGGTCAGCACCCATGCGGTATCGCCAGCATTGACTTCCATGTCACTCCTTGCTCAGGGGATGTGGTCAGGCGACACCATTCCAATGACGTGTTTCGGGAGTGTTTCTGCTTCGGTCACCTCTCCGTGAACAGTCAGGAAGGCGACAGGATCCTGACGATCAGCCGGGCTGCGTCACGGGACGTGGCGGAGCGACCCTCGGCGGCGCCCTGCCATCATCGGTCGCATGACGTCGTCCGCCCGACCGGCGCTCGGCGTCGCGGCCGCTGGAGCCGCCGCGCTCCTGTTCGGCGTCAACGGCACGGTCAGCAAGCTGGCCCTCGAAGCCGGCTTGACGTCGACCCGCCTCGTCGAGCTGCGCTCGCTCGGCGCCGCGCTCTGCTTGGTGGTCGGCGCGCTGCTGGTCACGCGCCCTCGCTCCCTGGCCGTCGGCCGTCGGGAGCTCGTCTTCCTGGTGGTCGCGGGCATCGTCGGCATCGGGCTCGTGCAGTGGCTCTACTTCGTGGCCATCGCCCGCCTGCCGGTGGGGATCGCACTCCTGCTCGAGTACCTGGCGCCGGTGCTGGTGGCGGTGTGGGTGCGCTTCGTCCGGCAGGAGGCGGTCGGCCCGCGGATCTGGGGGGCGTTGGCGCTCTGCCTGGTGGGGCTGGCGATCGTCGCCCGCGTCTGGTCCGGGCCTCACGCTCGACGGGCTCGGGGTGCTGGCCGGTCTGGGCGCCGCCGCCTCGCTGGCGGCGTACTACCTGACGGGCGAGCACAGCCTCGGCCACCGCGACCCGTTGAGCCTGGCGGCGTGGACGTTCACCGCCGCGGCGGTGTTCTGGTCCGTGCTGCAGCCGCCGTGGGCGTTCGATGGTCGACGCTCGGCGAATCCGTGTCGCTTGCCCGGTCCCTTCGACGGCGCCGACGTGCCGCTGGGGGCGCTCGTGGCGTGGATCATCGTGCTCGGCACGGTGGTGCCGTACGGGTTCGTCCTCCTGGCGATCCGGAACCTCGGCTCGACGCGCACGGGCCTGCTCGGCATGGCCGAGCCGGTCACCTCGGGGATCGTGGCGTGGGTCGTGCTCAGCGAGTCGTTGACGCCGGCCCAGCTCGTCGGGGCGGCGTCGTCATCGCGGGCATCGCGGCGGCGGAGACGGCCCGCGCGCCCGCGCGGGGACGGCGTGGAGACCCCATCGTCGAGGGCATGCCCCCGTGACGGGTCGGCCGCCGCGGAGGTCGGGGGCGTCGTGCCCTAGGGATCGACGAGCTGGCAGCGCATCGATCCAGCCGGGGTACCGAGCGTTGTGGAGGTTGACGTAGTAGCCCGTCGGGTTGGCGATCATCGTCTGCACCAACGCAGGGTCGGCGGTGGTGCAGCCGAGACAGCTTGCCGTTCTCGAGGGCATCGTTGCGCGCGTCAGCCGGCAGGCCGACGAGCTCGAAGAGCGGGACGGAGATGCCGCCGTTGGCACCAGCCGCGCCGACGTGGATGTGGCCTCGGTTGGGCGTGCCCGTGGCTTCGAACCTCACCGAGAAGCAGACCTTCCCGCTGCCGGGGCTCAGGGTGATCTTGGCCGTGCCCGTGCCGTCGTCCGCGGGCGGCGATTCCTGCGCACCGGCCATGTTGTTCGTGAACGTGCTGGAGGCGTTCGGCACGATCTCGCCTCCGCCCGCGGTCCCCACGCCGACGCTGCCTCCCAGCAGCGCCGCCACGATCACCAGGCCGGCCTTGGGCCGCATGTACCTCAGCATCGTTGTCTCCCCCTCGTTCGCAGTCCCCGCACCCGGTGTACGGACGGCGGGGCCGGAGGGTTCGACGCCGCGGGCGCCGCTAGTCATCTTGACCGCGCGGTCAAGTACGTTGCTGGCCATGTCGATCGCCATCTCCGAAGACCACCGCGCCCTGTCCGACACAGCGTCGGACTTCCTCACCAAGCGGGAGTCGCGCGGCGCCGCCCGCTCGCTCCTCGAGGCGGAGACCGAGGATCTCCCCTCGTTCTGGGCCGATCTCGTGCAGCTCGGATGGCTGGGGCTGCACCTCCCCGAGGAGCACGGCGGTTCCGGCTACGGGATCGAGGAGCTCGTGGTCATCATCGAGGAGCTCGGCCGCGCCGTGGCGCCCGGGCCGTTCGTGCCCACCGTGATCGCCAGCGCCACCCTCGACGCGGTGGCCGATGACGCCACCAAGGCCACGTACCTCCCGGGGCTCGCCGACGGCTCGTCCTTCGGTGCCGTCGCCCTCGGGGGCTCGGTGACCGTGTCCGAGGGCACCGTGTCCGGCAACGCGGGCGTCGTCCTCGGTGGCGGGTTCGCCAACGTGCTGCTCGTCCTGGCGGGCGACGACGTGGTCGTCGTGGAGGTGGGCGACGGCGTGCAGGTCGACCGCCCCAAGAACCTCGACCCCACCCGTCGATCCGCCCGGATCACGCTCGATGCCGCGGCCTGCACCGTGATCCCGGGCGCCCGTCAGGCGCTCGTCGACCGCAACCGCCTGCTGCTGTCGGCCGAAGCCATGGGCCTCGCCCTCGAGTGCACGGAGCTGGCCGCCGCCTACGCCAAGGAGCGCATCCAGTTCGGCCGGCCCATCGCCATGTACCAGGCGGTGAAGCACCACTGCGCCAACATGTGCGTGGCCACCGAGCTCACCACCAGTGCGGTCTGGGATGCGGCCATGGCGGTCGAGATCGGCGCCGACCAGCTCTCCTACGCCGCGGCCATCGCCGCCACGCTCGCCGCGCCGGCCGCCGATCTCTGCGCCAACCTGAACACGCAGGTGCACGGCGGCATCGCCATCACCTGGGAGCACGACGCCCACCTCTACATGCGCCGGGCCACCACGCTGCTGCACTTCATCGACGCCGACCAGGCCGCCGCCGACCTCGTCGACCTCAGCCGCAAGGGCGTGGTCCGCACCAAGGACGTCAAGCTCCCGCCCGAGGCCGACAAGGTCCGCGCAGAGGTGAAGGCCTTCGCCGAGTCGATCAAGGGCCTCTCCGCCGAGGAGCAGCGCACCAAGCTGATCGAGACGGGCTACGTCATGCCCAGCTGGCCCAAGCCCTATGGCCGAGCGGCAAGTGCCGTCGAGCAGCTGGTGATCGAGCAGGAGTTCTCGGCGGCGGGGATCAAGCGGCCGCAGTACGGCATCACCGCCTGGAACATCCTCACGATCATCCAGCACGGCAACCAGGACCAGATGGACCACTGGGTGCTCCCTGCCCTCAACCAAGAGGTCGTGTGGTGCCAGCTCTTCAGCGAGCCGGACGCCGGCTCCGACGCCGCGGGCGTGAAGACCAAGGCCACTCGCGTGGACGGGGGCTGGCTGGTGAACGGCCAGAAGGTGTGGACCTCCGGCGCCCACTACTCGGGCATGGGCTTCGCCACCGTGCGCACCAACCCCGACGTGCCCAAGCACGACGGCATCACGATGATGGCGATCGACATGCACGCCGAGGGCGTGGAGGTCCGTCCGCTGAAGATGACCACGGGCAACTCGGAGTTCAACGAGGTGTTCTTCAGCGACGTGTTCGTCCCGGACGACAACGTCGTCGGTCCGGTCGACGGCGGATGGACGGTCGCACGGGCAACGCTCGGCAACGAAAGCGTGTCCATCGGTGGCGGGGGCGGCGGCAGCATGTCGATGGCCGGATCCATGCTCGTGCCGATGTACGACGCCAACCCCGACCGCCTCTCCGGCGGAGCGGCTCGTCTCGGGCGCTACATCGCCGAGCAGCACTCGATCGGCTTGCTGAACCTCCGCGCCGTCAACCGGGCCGTGTCCGGTGGTGGCCCCGGTCCCGAAGGTGCCATGACCAAGCTCGTGCTGAGCGAGGTGGGCCACGAGTCCGCCGCCATCATGACGGAGCTCAACGGCGAGGAGAGCGTCTTCATGGATGGCGCCGGTGGGATCAGCAACATGATGGTGCTCATGCACCGCGGCATGTCCATCGCCGGGGGCACCAGCGAGATCAAGCGCAACCAGATCGGTGAGCGCATCCTCGGTCTCCCGAGAGATCCGCTGCTCAAGTAGGAGCCCGATGTCGTGGAGGAGGGGTGACGGGAATCGACCCGCGTTCTCTGCTGGGGAAGCTGATCCGCACACCCCGCCGATCAGCTTCCTGACACGAACGCCCAGGTCAGCGCGGCCTCCGTTGTCCGTCGTTGACCCCCGCGCACCAATTTGATCCTTCGCGTATGGCACACGGATGGCACGCCTCGCGATCGATCCTGAGACGCTGAGACTCGACTGGCGACGCTGAGACAGTCTCAGCAACTCGGTCGGACCGCGATCGGCTTCAGAGGTATTCGTCGGGAAGCGGCCGGAGGCCATGGCAGTTGAGCGCCAGCTGCACGTCCCGACGCACCTCCGGATCCGGATCAGCCTCAGCCGCAATCAGCGCCTCGATCACCTCAGGCTGGTCGATCCAGGACGACGCGCCGGCGGCGTCTCCGCGGATCAGCGGCTCCGTGTCATGCAGCAAGCGCTCGATGAGCGCCGGGAACCGTTGCGCGGGTCGTCCTTGCCACGGATCTTCAATCGTGGGATGGCTTCTGCCCGCACGCGCCAGTCGGGGTCCGTGACGCCTTCGAGGAGCTCATCGGGTGAGTGCATCGCCGCCGCCTTCGCCCGAGCCGCCTTCCAGGCGGCTGTCTCCTCCTCGTAGCGCGGATCGTCCTCGTAGCCGATCTCGATGACGTGTGGGCCGATCTGGATCACATCGCCTTGGTCTTCCGGTGCCGCCAGCATCTCAGCGAGGCGAGCGTGGCTGTTTCGCTCGGCCAGCTCAGACGGTGTGAGGCCCTCCGCGGTCGTCCGGAGAGGGCTCGCCCCGGCCGAGAGCAGGAGTGCGGCGTTCTCCGAGTAACCGAGCGCGGCGCTCCAGTGCAATGCGGTCCACCCCACCGGATCAGCCTCGTTTGGGCTGGCTCCTAGCTCCAGGAGCCATCGGACGGCCTGGTTGTCATCGCACGAGGAAGCTTCCCGGGCGAGCCGTGGTCGCCCTTCGCGATCGGCGGCGGTCACACGGGCTCCGTGCTCCGCAAGCAGCTCGAGCATGGCCGGGGTGGGGTGATCAAACGCCAGGTCGAAGATCGGCACGTCGTCCAACGCATGCTGCGTGCCGTTCGGATCTGCTCCCTGGATCAGCAGTCCCTCCGCTCGCGCCGATCGTCGGCTTCGACAGCCTCCTCAAGTGCGATCTGCAGCACCGTGTTCACGTGTCCAGTGTCTCCCGACCTCGGCACTCGGCTCCACCACCACGTCCGTCAACCCCGATGGCAGCACACAGACTTGCCGTTATCGCCTTGGCGACAACGGCGCTGATCGACGCAGCGCGAAATCGCGTCGCGCTTTGGGCCGCAAACCCTCTGTAGGGAGGGTGTGCAGAAGTCGTTGCTGGACGTCGACGAGGTGGCTGACCGTCTTCACATCACCGAGCGCCATGTTCGGCGGTTGGTGTTCGAGCGGCGGATCCCGCTCCTGAAGATCGGGAGCCTCCTCCGGTTCGACCCCGAGGAGGTCGAGGGCTGGCTGTCGACGTTGCGCGTTGACGTTCGGGACCCAGCGCTGCGACCATCGTGGGACAGCGCTCGTGACCACGCTCATGCCGTCGGTCGCCGTTCCAGCGGTTCGACCCGTATGGGTCCGCTCGAGGAGGCGATCTCGATGCGCAGCGAAGGCACCCGGAGCGAGTAGCGGTGGCGGGCAAGGCCGGCCGGCGGCAGTTCGGCTCGATTCGCAAGCTCCCCTCGGGGCGATGGCAAGCCCGGTACGCGGGGCCCGACGGTCAGCCGGTCAGGGCGCCGTCCACGTTCACGACGAAGGGCGACGCCGGTCGGTGGCTCGACGGCATCCGGACCGACATGGACCGCGGCCGATGGATCGACCCCACCGCCGGGCGGGTGCCGCTGGACACGTTCGCCCGGACCTGGCTCCGCGATCGACCGCTGCGACCCAGGACACGGGAGCTCTACGAAGGGCTGCTGCGGCTCCACATCCTCCCGACGTTGGGAGCGATCGAGCTGGCTCGGCTCACTCCGCCGAAGATCCGCGCGTGGTACGCAGACCTGACTCGTGGGCGCTACCCGGGCGCGCCGACCGCCGCCAAGGCGTACCGACTGCTTCGCACCATCTGCGGCACCGCCGTGACCGACGGGATCATCGCCGCCAACCCGTGCGACATCGACGGAGCCGGGCGAGAGCGGCCTGACGAGCGCCCGATCGCCACGGTCGCCGAGGTGTACGCCCTCGCCGATGCGGTCGGTCCTGAGCACCGTCTCCTAGTGCTCCTCGCCTGCTTCGCGGGGCTGCGCCTGGGCGAGCTGCAGGCTCTCCGCCGGCGCCACGTCGACTTCGACAGCGCCGCCCTTCGTGTCGTCGAGCAGACGCTCGTGCTGCGGGATGGCACCCACCTCACGGGTCCACCCAAGACCGACGCTGGCCTCCGCGTCATCGCCATCCCGGAGTCCGTCGTCGACGAGCTCCGCAAGCACCTCGTCACCGTCCCGAATCATCCCGACGCCCTCGTGTTCGGCCGTCCAGGCGGTCGCCCGTTCCGCCGAGCGACGCTCTACACGGCTTGGCACGCGGCGACGAAGCGCCTCGGCATGGAGGGCTTCCACATCCACGACCTCCGCCACACCGGCAACACTCTCGCGGCCGCAACAGGGGCGAGCACCAAGGAGCTCATGGCCAGGATGGGCCACGCCTCAGCGAGAGCAGCGCTGATCTACCAGCACGCCACACGGGACCGAGACGTCGTGATCGCCACGGCCCTCGACGGCATGATCCGAGACGTCCTCAATCGCGGGGTCGAGTCTCCCTGAGGCTGTGGAGCCACTTGTACGGTTCGCTTTGTTCGGCGTGGGTCGCGCAACTTCGAAGCTTCGGTCTCCCTCATGGCACGGAGATGGCACGCAGGGGTGCTGATCGGTCCCCGTCAACCGTCTCAGCGCCGATGCTGACCGGGTTGACCTGGGGCGATGGACTGGAGCGGGTGACGGGAATCGAACCCGCGTTCTCAGCTTGGGAAGCTGATGTTCTGCCGCTGAACTACACCCGCGAGGTGCCCGGTCACGCTAGCAAACCCCCTGGTCAGGCCTCATGCGAGGGCTCCGCTACCCGGGTGCACGAGCCGCGGTTGAGCTGCCGTGACCTAGCGAGACCCACCGAGGCGGCGTCCGACGGACCGGCGCGGCACGCGCCATCACGACGCGTCAGCTGAACGCAGCGGTACGACTGGAACGTCGGGGTCGCGACGCGTTCGGCATCCAATTCACCGGTTCGACCCTCGACGATCAGCCGGTCGGGCGCGACGTGACGTGGCGTTCGATGCGGACCCCCGCGCCGCCAAGCCCGTCCACGATGATCCGGTCAAAGGCAACCAACCGGTCGGACCGGGGATCGAAGTAGAGCAGCGACGCGGTCAACGGTTGCGGTTCGTCGCCCTGCAATCCGCGCAGCCCCGCCCCGCCGGTCGATCCTTCGATCAGCAGCAGCGCCTCGTCGATGTTCCCCTCTGACGCTCGGTGCGTGTGGCCGGCGAGGACGAGCGGGACCACGCCCCCGATCTCGGAGGCGATGCGGGCGTCGTGAACGAGCACGATGTCGATCGGATCACTTCGGGCGACACCCCGGGCGACGTCATCCGCAAAGGCTTCGGCCTGGTCGCGCTCGTCGTCTCCACCCGTGGGTTGGTCCTTGTTTGGCGTGTACCGGGGATCGCCGATGCCCCAGACCCGGAGCCCTGCGACGTCCGTCGCGGAGCCGTCGAGCACGACCGCGTTGCGCTGCCCGGCCACTGCGTTCTGGGTGTTCTGGGAGTCGTGGTTGCCGCGCACCCAGACGTAGGGGACGTCGAGCCGGCCGATCTGCCGCAGCAGGCGGCTCTCAGGCTCGGTTCCCCAGTCGGTGATGTCGCCGGTGTCGAACACCGCGTCGACCTCGAACTGCCCGACGAGCTGCCCGATGAGGTCGAAGGCCTGTGGGTTGTTGTGGATGTCGCTGACGTGGAGCACGCGGATGGTGTCGTCGCCAGGGTCAAGATCGGGCAGGCCCTGGGCCGCCTCGTACAGCGTGACGACGTTGCCGACGAGCTCGGTGAGCTGCCCGCGGTAGTCGTCGAAGCGCTCGACGATGGACTCGACGTCGCCGACGGCTCGGGGTGCGACCGTGAGCAGCCCGCTGTAGCGCGGCTCGGCGACGGCCTCGGGCTTGAACGATGCAGCGGTCGTCGTCGCGAGCGTCCCTGTGATCGCGAGGCCGATGGCCGCCCCGCTGGCCGCGGCGCGCCATCGCAACCTTGTCAGCAAGGCGCCGATGGCACCCCCGATGCTGCCGACGGTGACGACGCGAAGGAGAAGGTTGACGAGCCCGCTCCTCGCGTCCGCAGCGATGTCGTCCTCGAGGAGCTCGAGTGACGCAGGGTCGCTCGCGATCCGCTCGGCTGCGTCGGGCCGCAGCTCGTCCACGCGGAGCTCGATGCCCACGGGTCCGGTGTGGGTGTCGAGCTCGATGCTGCCGAGGGGCGCGAGCCGAACGGCACTGACGCTGTCGAGGGAAGGCCGGGCTGAGAGCGTGGTGTCGAACGGTCCGACCGACGCGTGCACGCGTCCGGCGAGGGCGACCGCGATGCCGGCGCCGGCGACGGCGGCGACGACCAAGCGGAGCCGAGCTCGAAGAACCTCGTGTGCCACTGCTGCGATGCTCGCGCACCGCGTTGTCGCGTGGTGGGTCGGCGCTCAGACTGAGGATCGCAGCAAGGAGCCGTAGTCGTCACGGCTGACGGCCGCATCGGTCAGAGACCCGTCCGCTCGGGGAACCTCGATGGGTGTCCGCCCGACAGAGAAGCGAACGAGGCCGACCCCGGGTTGTCCGGTGAGCGTGCCGCCGATGGCTCCTTCCTCAGCGGTGTGACGGCATGGCACCTCGAGCGGAGCACCCTGGTCCTCGGTTGGTGCCTCGAGGTCGTCGGACCGCCAGCCATCCCAGGTCGCGCCGTTCGAGAACGCGCCATCCCGACGCGTCCGAGGAGGCCCGAGACGAAGAGCGGTGAGGCGGCGCGTCGAATGCGGCCGTGGGCGAGCTCCTTGCGTCAGCGCACCGCGTGTCACTCATCGACCGCTCCGGGCGACGGCGCCGCCAGCAGGACGCCTGCGCCGATCACCGACGCCGTGACGGACGCCACGAGCACCGCAAGCTTGGCCGCGTCGGCCAGCTCCGCTTGCTCGAACGCGAGACCGGTGATGAACAGCGACACGGTGAATCCGATGCCACCGAGCGCCGCCGCCCCGGCAACGTGAGCCCATCGGGTCTCGGGCGGAAGGACCGCGAGCCGAAGCCGGATGCCGAGCCACGCACCCGCGAGGATCCCGAGCAGCTTCCCGCCCACCAGGCCGACGGCGACCGCGGCCGCGACACGGGTGGTCCCCGTGCCAGCGAGCATCCCGGATCGGAGCTCCACGCCGGCGTTGGCGAGCGCGAACACCGGGAGCACGAGGAAGCTGGTGACGGGGTGCAGCAGCTCCTCGAGGTGCTCGGCCGGTGACACGCTCTGGTGGGCGATGATCGTCATCTGGTGGACCTCGCTGGCGCTGGGCTCATCGGACAGGTCCTGGGCCCACCGTCGCGCCGTCTCGGCCGGCGCCAACCGATGCGTGGGGGTGGTCAGCGCGAGCGCGACGCCGGCGATGGTGGCGTGCACGCCGGACCGGTAGGTGGCGTACCAGACGGCGATGGCGAGGATGACGTAGATGGGCGACCAGTCGACTCGCAGGCGCCGCAGCACGACCGACACCACGAGCCCCGTACCTGCGGCGAGCAGTGCCGGCGCGTCGATGGTGCCGCTGTAGAACACGGCGATGACCACGATGGCGCCGACGTCGTCGACGATCGCCAGCGTGAGGAGGAACAGCTTGAGCGCCGACGGCACCCGTGAGCCGAGCAGGGCGAGCACGCCAAGCGCGAACGCGATGTCGGTCGCCATCGGGATGCCCCACCCGTGCCCGCCCACGCCACCACCGGCCACCGCAAGGTAGAGCAGCGCGGGCAGCACCATGCCGCCGACGGCAGCGAACACCGGCAGCGCCGCGACGCGCCGGTCGGCGAGCTCGCCATGGACGATCTCGCGCTTGATCTCGAGGCCGACCACGAAGAAGAACAACGCCATCAACCCGTCGTTGACGAAGTGCCGGAGATCTTCTTCCACCTGGAACACCCCGAAGCCAATGCTCACCTGGCTGTGCCAGAGCGTCTCGTAGCTGTCCTGCCACGGGGAGTTGGCCCACACCAGCGCCACGACGGCAGCGGCAACGAGCGCGATCCCGCCGGACGCCTCGGTCCGCACGAAGCGGGCCACCACCGTGGGAAGGCTGCGCGCCGGCGTCGCTCGGCGGGCCGAGGCCGAGTCAGCGGACATCGCGCCCCGATCGGACCATCCGCACGACGAGGTCGCGCGCGCAGGCCCAGGAGCCCAGAACCGAGACCCCGTCAGCCGAGGTCGTGGCGTCGGCTTCGGTGCTGATCACCGTGCGCGCACCGAGCACGCGTGGCAATGGAGGCATCGTGCGGACTGATGAGACAGCTCAGGCATCGGGCTCCGGGCGCGGTCGACGGACGTTGCCGACCAGGCTTCCCGGCGCACCTGGCAGCAACCGTACCTCAACCGGCTGGCGGGCTGGCCGGGTGGGAGGGGGCCGCTCAGGTGAGGGCCATGTCCTCCCGGTCGTCGTTGCCGCTCCCCGCCGCCTGGTCGGTGGGGTGGGGTGGGGCCGCGCCGACGACGGGGGTCACTGGTCGTCGCAGCTCGGTCGCGGCGCGGCGCACCTCATCGGGCGGCGTGGAGGCCGGCTCGGATGGGCACGAGCGCAGCACGACGTAGCCGAGGACGCCGGCGAGCAGGCTGCCGGCGAGGATCCCGATCTTGGCGGCGTCGGCGACGGCGGGGTCATCGAAGGAGAGGCTGGTCACGAACAAGGCGACGGTGAACCCGACGCCGGCAACGATGGCCAGGCCGAGCATGTGCCGCCACGTGGTGCCTGCCGGCAGCCGCCCGATGCCGAGCCTGACCCCGATGGCGCTGGCACCGAACACGCCGATCGTCTTGCCCGCGACGAGACCGAGCACGACCCCGAGGGTGACCCGGTCCGTGACCACTCCACGCACGGCCTCGGAGCTCAACGCCACTCCGGCGTTGGCGAGGGCGAAGACCGGCACGATCACGTACGCGACCCACGGCGACAGGGCCCGTTCGAGGCGCTCGAGGGGGCTGGTGGCGTACATGGCCATGCGGCCGACCTCGGCGATGTGCTGCTCGGTCTCGGCGAACTCCTCGTCGGTGAGCACGCGGTCGTAATAGGCCTTCTCGACCCGGTTGAGCACCTGCCGCACCTCACTGGGAAACCGGCGAGGTGATCGCAACGGCCAGGCGGGGGTGAGCAGACCGAGCGCGACGCCGGCGAGGGTGGCGTGGACGCCGGACTCGAGCAGGGCCAGCCACACGAACGCGCCAACCCCCAGGTACGGGGCAAGGCTCTGCACGTCACCGCGCCGCATGGCAAAGATCACGCCCAGCCCGACGAGCGCGAACGCGAACCAGCCCCACGACAGCGACCCCGTGTAGAAGATCGCGATGACGACGATGGCGCCGATGTCATCGGCGACTGCGAGGGTGAGCAGGAAGATCTTGGCGGCCAGCGGGACGCGCCGACCGAGCAGCGTGACGATCCCGACCGCGAATGCGATGTCGGTCGCCATGGGCACCGCCCACCCGTCCGCGCCTGACCCACCCGCGTTCAACGACGCGTAGATCACCGCCGGGACAACCATCCCGCCGAGCGCCGCCACCACTGGCAAGGCGATCGCGCGCGGGTCGCGCAGGTCACCGTGCACGACCTCACGCTTGATCTCCACCCCGACGAGCAGGAAGAACACCGTCATGAGCGCGTCGTTGACCCACGCCTGCAAAGACAGGTGGTCGAGGTGGATCACCGTGCCCAGCTCGACCCGCAGCGGGGTCGCCCACAGATCGAAGTAGGACTGAGACCACGGCGAGTTCGCCCACCCGATCGCAAGGGCCGCGGCCACCAGCATCACGACCCCGCCGGCAGCCTCGTGGCGCAGCACTCGTTGCGCGGGCTGCACGACGGCGCGGGGCACGAACCGATCTGACTCGCTCCACGTGCGCCGCAATGGCATCCCCGGCATCAGACCTTCGTACGCAACACCCCTACCGGACGCAACGCCAACGGCCCACGTTCATCGAGCATTCACACGTGCAACACGGCTCAAGGCGAGCGGCGCGTCAGACGCACGAAAGGCACCTGTGCGTCGGTCGTAACGCGACAGGAACGGTCAAGAAACCGCGCCTCCCTACGGTCACCGAGACGCTCGCACGTCAAGCGACCGAGGCCGGCGAACCCCAAGGAGAGAACGCCCATGCACGTCCCGTCCCCATCCACGCATCGTCATCGGTGGCGGTCCAAGCTGCTCGTCGGCTCCGCGCTCGCGACGGTCACGGTGCTGGGCCTCGCGGCACCCGCCTTCGCTCAAGAAGTCGAAGTCGACCCTGTGCAGGTCAACCTCGACAACGTGTGGGTGCTGCTCGCCGCCGTGCTCGTGATCTTCATGCAGGCCGGCTTCGCGCTCGTCGAGGCGGGCCTCACCCGGGCCAAGAGCGTGGCCAACATCATGATGAAGAACCTCATGGACTTCTGCGCCGGAGCCGTCGCGTTCCTCGCCGTCGGCTACGCCATCGCGTTCGGCGGCAGCTTCGACGGGTCGGGCAAGTTCTTCGGGGCCAAGGGCTTCTTCCTCGGCGACGGTGCCTTCGCCTACGGCAACCTCACCGTGCCCGTGAACTTCATGTTCCAGGTCGCGTTCGCCGCCACCGCCGCCACGATCGTGTCCGGCGCCATGGCCGAGCGCACCAAGTTCAAGGCCTACCTCATCTACTCCTTCGTCATCAGCCTGTTCATCTACCCCGTGGTCGTGCGCTGGCAGTGGGGCGGCGGCTGGCTCTACCAGCTGTCCACACCGTTCCACGACTTCGCCGGCTCCACGATCGTGCACATGACCGGCGGCGTCGCCGCGTTCTGGGGCGCCAAGCTCCTCGGTGCCCGCATCGGCAAGTACGGACCCGACGGCAAGCCCCGGGCGATCCTCGGTCACAGCATCCCCTTCGCCATCCTGGGCTGCTTCATCCTGCTGGTCGGCTGGTACGGCTTCAACCCCGGCTCCGAGCTCGCGGCTGACGCCGCCATCGGTGGCATCGCCGTGACGACCACCGCCGCCGGGGCAATGGGTGCGTTGATGGCGATGGCGACGGTGTGGGTGAAGACCCGCAAGCCCGACGTCGGCATGACCGGCAACGGGCTGCTCGCCGGTCTCGTCGCCATCACCGCCGGCTGCGCGGCGGTGACGCCGCAGGCCGCGCTCATCATCGGTGGTCTCGCCGGCGTGATCGTCGTCTTCGCCGTCGACTTCTTCGAGAAGGTGCTCAAGGTCGACGACCCGGTCGGCGCCGTCTCGGTCCACGGCGTGTGCGGCGCGTTCGGCACCCTCATGGTCGGCTTCTTCGCCCGCGAGGACGTCGACGGCTTCTGGTCCCAGGGCATCTTCTACGGCGGCGGCACCGACCAGCTCGTCAGCCAGGTCATCGGCGTGGTGTCGGTGCTGGCGTGGGTGTCGATCACCTCGATCATCCTCTTCACCGTGATCAAGGTCACCGTCGGCCTTCGCGTCTCCGAGGCGGAGGAGCTTGCCGGTCTCGACATCGAAGAGCACGGCTCGGCCGGCTACGGCGAAGGGCTTCGGGGCCTTCGCCCCGGCCTCGATCGCGGCCGAAGGTCCCGGTGCACCCGCCCCGGCCCGAGAGATGATCCGCGACGGAGACGTCCGGGTCTGATCTGGCATGGACCGGAGGCGCCGCGCCACCGTGCCCGGCGCCTCCG